>NZ_CAXUPL020000001.1:0-2221136 GCF_964252855.1 Phenylobacterium sp. LjRoot225
GCCTCGAGCCGGGGGGGCGCCCGTCGAGGGCGATCTGTGCGAGGGCGGCCGGATGAGCGAATCCGCTTAGCCGACGCTCGGCCGCAGTCCATCGGCGGAGCCGCTGCTGACGAGGATGCGTGGGCCGTGATCGCCTGAGGCCAGGAAGGCGTCGATGGCCGCCAGATCTTCCTTTACGCGCGCGACCAGCTGAGCCAGCCGGTCGTCAGGCATCGGCTGTTCGCCGCCGCCAGTGCGGAACTGGTCGGCGATGCGCCGCCAAAGGGATTTTCCCGATGCCTGGCCGCCGGCGCGCACCGGACGGATCTCGCCGGCGACCAGCGCCTGGTCGGTCCAGCGGGCTCCCCCGAGGACCAGGAAGCTGGTCTCGAACTGGAGCTGCGGCCCGTCCTCGCTCCAGATGAAGCTCAGCAGCTGCCGGCGCCCTTCAATGACACGGGTGACGTCCCAGACACGCCCGCGATAGTCCGGATCCTGCGCCGCGCGCGTCCAGCCGGCGGCCTGCAGTAGCGGCAAAAGTTCCGACGTGAATGCATGGGGCAACTGCGGCGGAACCTCGGCCCCCCGCGTCCTTCCGGAGCGCTCCAAGAGCTTCCATGCAACGGGGCGCGGTTCGTTATAGGCGTAGCCGCAGAGCTGCTCGCCCAAGCGGGCGGGCAGGTCGAACATGTGGTCGACCTCCTCGTCGCCGTCTTCCGCCTGCTCAGCCGCAAGCGCCGCGCGCAGGTCCAAAAACGGCGGCGGCGGTTCGCCCTCGACCGCCACGCCGCCCGGGTCGACGTCCGGATCATGGGTCACAACCCAGGCCTTCGCGCCGCCGCGGAAGGCGCGCAGACGGCTGAACATCACGTGCTCTTCCACCTCGCAGCCCAGCGCGAGCCCGTCTGTGGACGCGAGCGGCAGCGCCTCGTCGAGGTCGAGCCCCATATCCTCGGACACCAGCATAAACCACCCGCCCGGAAACACGGCGCAGGCGAGCGGCGAGCTGAGCTCGTCGCTCGCCATTCCGCACTCCACAAACCCCAATCGCGCGAGCAGAGTCGCCTTGTCGGCGCCCTCCACGGCGAGCCAGTTCAGACGCACCCCCATTCAAACCCCTCCAGCCCGACCCGGCCGCGCATCGTCGAGACACGTGTGCGTATGGCCCGGTTATCCAATCAGAGGATGTGCGAAAGGTCGCTGAACCGCAAGAACGAAAAGGGAACTTTCTCGAGTGTCCGCGGGCTCCCCGAGGGCCTGTACGGTGGCTGGCCGGCTGCCCAGGCGTCAACAGCGGCGCCAGACCCCGCACCGGATCGGCGACGACACGCCTCGCAGGTGGCCTGAGGCGGCGGCAGAATTTCTGTGCGACAGGTCAATTGCCTATCTCGCCCATAGGAATATCAGGATGGTCTGTCGGCGCGGCCGGCCAAGCTGTTGGGGGAGAGATCATGAAGACCCGTATCGCCGGCGTGCTCGCCGGCATCGCCATGCTGTCGGCGGCGTCCGGAGCCGCGGCTGCGGTCAGCGAGATCCTGAACGTCTCGTACGACATCTCGCGCGAGACCTTCGCGGAGATAAATCCGGCCTTCATCGCCTCCTGGAAGAAGACGACGGGCGGGACCATCAAGGTCAATCAGTCGCATGGCGGCTCCTCCTCGCAGGCGCGCGCCGTCCTGGAAGGGCTTCCGGCCGACGTCGTCACCTTCAACCAGGTGACGGACGTGCAGGCGCTCTACGACAAGGGGCGTCTGATCGCCGCCGACTGGCGCACACGGCTGCCGAACCGCTCTTCGCCCTACTATTCGCTGCCGGCCTTCCTGGTGCGGGCGGGCAATCCCAAGGGCATCAAGACCTGGGACGATCTGGCGAGGTCGGGCGTCGGCATCGTGATCCCCAACCCGAAGACTTCGGGCAATGGCCGCTACACCTATCTGGCGGCCTACGCCTATGCGCTCGACAAGACCAAGGACCCGGCGAAGGCCAAGGACTTCGCGCGCCGCCTGCTGGCCAATGTGGTGGTGTTCGACGCCGCCGGCCGTGCGGCGACCGCCAGCTTCGTCGAAAAAGGCCAAGGCGACGTGCTGGTGACCTTCGAGGCCGAGGCGCTCGGAACCGCCAAGGAGGTCGGCACCGACAAGGTGCAGGTGGTGACCCCGCCGGTCAGCCTGCTGGCCGAGTTCCCCGTCGCCGTGGTCGACAAAGTCGCCGACCAGCGCGGCTCCCGCCCGGCAGCTGAGGCCTATCTGAAGTTCCTCTATACGCCGCAGGCGCAGAACATCCTGGCGCGGCACTTCTATCGGGTGAGCGACCGCTCGGTCTCCGCCAACTACCGCCAGCAGTTCCGGCCGACCAAGATCCTGACCGTGGAGCAGACGCTCGGCGGCTGGGACAAGGTCGCCAAGGAGCACCTCGGCCCCGGCGGCGTCCTTGACCAGATCCTCAACCGCTAGGCTCGCGCCTTCGATGGTCAGCTTTGCGGCGCCTGCCGGCAGCGCCCGATCGCTCGTCAGGCGGCGACGCGTCATGCCGGGCTTCCGCCTGACGGCGAGCGTGACCCTGACCTATCTCGGGGTGATCATCCTGGCGCCTCTGGCCGCGCTGCTCTGGAAGGCGGCCGGTCTGGGCCCGGCCGAGCTCTGGCGCGGGATCACCTCGGAGCGGGCGCTCGCCAGCTACCGGCTGACCTTCGGCTGCGCCCTGGCAGCGACGGCCTTCAACGCCGTCGCTGGGTCGCTGTTCGCCTGGATCCTCGCCCGCTACAGCTTCCCCGGACGCCGGCTGCTGGACGGGCTGATGGACCTGCCGTTCGCCCTGCCGACGGCGGTCGCCGGCATCACCTTGTCGGCGATCTTCGCGCCCACGGGGTGGGCGGGGCAGTATCTGGAGCCGCTCGGATGGAAGGTGGCCTATGCGCCCGCCGGGATCGCGGTGGCCATGGCCTTCACCAGCCTGCCGTTCGTCGTGCGCAGCCTGCAGCCGGTTATCGAAGAGCTCGACGGGGCGGAGGAGGAGGCCGCCTTCACCCTGGGCGCCAGCCATGGGCAGATCTTCGCCCGGGTGCTCGCCCCGTCGCTGCAGCCGGCGCTGGTCTCCGGCTGCGCCATGGCCTTCGTCCGCGCGCTCTGCGAATACGGCGCGGTCATCTTCATCGCCGGCAATCTTCCGTTCAAGACGGAGGTGACGACCCTGCTGACCAACATTCGGCTGGAGGAGTTCGACTATCCGGCCGCCGCCGCGCTCGCCGTCGTCCTGCTGGCCTCGTCGTTTGCGACCCTCTTCCTGGTGAACAGCCTGCAGTTCGAACGTCGCCGGCGGGAGAGCCGCGGATGAGCCAGCGTGTAGGCGACACCGCGGGCCTGCGGCTCGCGCTTCTCGCGACGGGCGGGCTGCTGGCCCTGCTGATCTTCGGCGCGCCCCTGGCGATGTTGCTGACCCGCGCCCTGGCGATGGGCGGGGCGGTCTACCTCGAGAAGATCTCCGATCCCTTCACCGTGCACGCCGCGCAGCTGACGGTGCTGACGGCCCTGGTGGTGGTTCCGATCAACACCTTCTTCGGCGTCTGCGCGGCCTGGCTGATCACCCGGCACCGGTTTCCCGGGCGCGATGCGCTGGCGACCCTGATCGAGCTGCCGATCTCGGTCTCTCCGGTCGTCGCGGGCGTGGCCTACCTCTTCCTCTACGGCTCGCAGGGGCTGCTGGGACCGTTCCTCGGCGAACACGGCTGGCGGCTGATGTTCACCGCCCCGGCCATCTTCCTGGCCAGCCTGTTCGTCAGCGCCCCCTACGTGGCGCGCGAGCTGATCACGGTGATGCAGGGCCACGAGGTGGACGGCGAGGAGGCGGCCCTGACCCTGGGCGCCACCGGCTTCCTGACCTTCCTGAAGGTCACCCTGCCGAACGTGCGTTGGGCGCTGTTCTATGGGGTCCTGCTCTGCAACGCCCGGGTGATCGGGGAATTCGGCGCGGTGTCGGTCGTCTCCGGTAAGATCCGCGGCAAGACCGAGACCCTGCCGCTGCACATCGAGACCCTGTTCAACGACTACAACGCCACCGGCGCCTTCGCCGCAGCCAGCCTGCTGGCGATCCTGGCGGTCATCACCCTGATCCTGAAGAGCCTGGCGGAGTGGCGCTTGGAGCGGGCGAAGGCCTGACGACGCCAGCCGTCAATAACGGCTGCTGATGGTGAACTGGTAACGCTCCGGCCGGACGTGGAAGGTGGAGCGGTCGACGCATCGGCCCTCGGCGTCGAACGAAGATCGCTCCAGGGTCAGCAGCGGCTGGCCGGCGCGGACTCCCAGGAGGTCGGCGATCGCCGGGTCCGCGACGCCCACGCCGACCGCGAACTCGGCCCTCTGGAGGACGACGCCAAGCCGCGCCTCGAAGACGGCGTAGAGCGGCTGGTTCGCCAGTTCGTCCCAGTCGAGGTCCTTCAATCCCGAGGGCAGACGGCTGACGCCGACGGCGATCGGCTTGCCGTCGGCCAGGTGCAGCCGCTCGACCCGGAAACCCAGGGACGCCGCGTCGGCGTCCGTGTCCAGGGCGGCCTTGATGAGGCTGATTTCGGCCCGGAACCCCTGGAGCTTCAGCGACTCGTGGAAGCTGCGCAGCGTATCCAGGGCGTGGCGCACCTGCTTGCCGCGGGTGAAGGTTCCCTTGGCCTTGCGCCGGTCGACTAGGCCCTCGCATTCCAACTCCGCCAGGGCCAGACGCACGGTGACGCGACTGACGCCGAAGCGCGCGCGCAGCGCCTCCTCCGAGGGCAGCCGGCCGCTGGGCTCGAACCGGGCCGCGGCGATGTCCTCGCGCAGGGCGGCGGCGATCTGGGCGTAGAGGGAAGTCGGGGCGTCTCTCTGCATCGATCCTCTGACCTTGGCCGCGTCGCCGAGGCGGCCGCCTTGCGCAACTTGTATCATATTGTATTAGTCGGCGCCCGATCTAGAGGAGCCAGCATGGCGCCACACTTCGATCCTCCGCGCGAGGCGGGCTTCTATCATGCGCCGGAAGGGCTCTACGCTCGCAACAAGCAGCGCCCGTTTCTTGGAGCCGTTCGCTGCGATCGCGACAGGCTGACGGCCGGCGAGTGGACGGAGCTGACCCTGACCTACGAGGTCGGCGGCGCCGGGCTCGCCGACGGCGGCTGGCTGAAGCTGGCCTTCAAATTCTATTCCGACTGGGCGCTTTTCCAGACCAGCGATCCGACCGCCGCCAACTTCGTCTCGGCCGAGTACCAGGCGGGCGATCTGGTTCCGGGGCAGTCGCCGGCGACGGTCCGCCATTTGGCGGTGCGCTTCGACCAGAAGGGCCACGAGCGGCCGTTCCAGAAGGCCATCCTGATCGACGTGGTCGACGGCTACCTCAATCCGGGCGATCGCATCGTCATCCGGCTGGGGGACCGGCGGCAGGGCGGGGCGGGGACGCGGGTGCAGAGCTTCGTCGAAAAGGACTTCCGCTTCCGGATGTTCATCGACCCGCTGGGCAGCTCGAAGTTCGCCGAGGTCCCGGGCGACCGCCTGATCGACATCGTCCCCGGAGCGCCGGCCTCGCTGCAGCTGATCGCGGCACGGCTTCAATCACCGGAGCGTCCGTTCGCCTGCATCCTGCGCGCCGACGACGCCTGGGGGAACACCTGCCGGGATCTGCCGGCGGCCGGCGTCCTCAGGCTGACGGGGCCGGACGGCGCGGAGACCGCGCATCCCTTCGCCCTCGCCGAAACCGGCTGGGCGGTTCGCCGCCTGGAGAACCTGCGGCTCGATCAGCCGGGGGAGTGGCGCCTCTCGGCCGAACTGATCGGCCAGGCGGGCGTCGCGCCGGTGACCCGCTACGTGACGGTCGAGGCGACCGCCGCGCCGCTCTACGCCGACCTGCATGTCCACTCCGACGACACCGTCGGGACCAACGACACCTCCTACAACCTCAGCTACGGCCGCGACGTCGCCGGGCTGGACGTGTTCGGCTACACCGCCAACGACTTCAACATCACCGAGGATCGCTGGAACAAGGCCGTCGAGCTGATCCATTCGCTCAACGAGGATGGCCGGTTCGTCTGCTTCCCGGGCACCGAATGGTGCGGCAACTCCAGCGCCGGCGGCGACCGCAACGTCATCTTCCTGCACGGCCGCAAACCGGAATTCCCCTTCGACGACCAGGGCCGGATGGTGCGTTCGGCGGACTGGAACGAGGGGACGGCGGGCGGGATCCGCCCGGGGACCTGGCCGGTCGACGAGCTCTACGCCGCCTACGCCAAGGATCCGGAGGGGCACCTGCTGATGCCCCACGTCGGCGGCCGCCGCTGCATTCTCGACTGGCACCATCCGGAGTTGGAGCGGCTGATCGAGATCGGCTCGGCCTGGGGCCAGTTCCCCTGGTTCTACGCCGATGCCCTGAGCCGCGGCTACCGCCTGGGCGCGGCGGCGAACAGCGACGAGCATCAGGGCCGTTGCGGCGGGGGCGTTCCCGGCACGGCGGTGTTCGGCTCGCGCGGCGGGCTGACGGGGGTGTTCGCCGAGACCTTTGATCGCGCGTCGGTGGCGCGCGCGCTACGGGCTCGACGCACCTTCGCCACGACGGGGGAGCGCACCGTGGCGGTCCTCTCCCACGGCGATGTCTTTATGGGGTCGGAAGGCCGGCTGGACCGCGACGGGACCCTGGACCTCCGCCTGCTCGGCGACGAAGGCTGGGAGGAGATCGCCATCCATGACGCCGACCGGCTGGTCTGGCGCAGCGACGAGGCGGCGCGGCTCGGCGTATCGCCGCGCCGTTTCCGGGTGCGACTGGGCGGCGCCCGCATCAAGGATCGCTATCGCGGCGCCTGGTGGACCGGCGTGATCCGCGTCACCGGGACCCCGATCCTCGACGCTGCGCCGTTCGGCTTCGATCACCCCGAGCAGCGGCTGTGGCGCCAGAGCCAGAACACGGTGGCCTTCACCACGGTCACCAACGGCGACATCGACGCGATCGAGATCACCGTCGGCGGCCTCGCCGATGCACAGATCGAGGTCGAGGCGCACATCCACGGCTACGTCAAAGTCGGCGATGCGCTGCAGCCGCCGCGCCACGCCGATCTCCCGGACCTCAGGCTGGCGGCGGAGGGACGCGCCCTCGCGGCGGGGCAGGGGACGGCGCATGAAGGCGGCGGCGCCGAGCTGCTCCTGGCCATCGAGCCCGTGACCCAGGCGCCGCTGTCGCGCGATGTCTCGCTGAAGGTTCCGGTGCGGGATCTGGATCTCACACCGGCCGCCGAGCACCGCCTGTTCGTCAACGCCCGTCAGCGCGACCAGTCCCGGATCTGGACCTCCGCCCTGTTCCTTTCGGCGGACTGATCAGGGACCGTGGATTTCACCGCAGCTTGAAGCCCAGGGCTCCGAGCGCCTCGCGCAGGCGGTCGCGGCCGTTCAGCGCCTCGGCGCTGCGGCTGCGGGCGAGGATCTGGGAGATCCAGCCGACCGGCTGCTGGCCCTGGCTGTGCTGGAACCGGCGGGAGGTCTCATCGTAGCTGAGGATGGCGGGCCGTTGCGGTTCCAGGGCGTAGCGTTCCTGGTGCAGGACGGCGGCCTGGGGCAGGCGGGGCTTGACCTCGCCGGGCGCCGCGAGGTCGGGCCAGCCGACCACCAGGCCGAAGACCGCGGCGGCGTGCGGCGGCAGGTCGAGGAGCTTGGCCACCTCGAGCGGCTTGTTGCGCAAGGCGCCGATGTAGACTGTGCCGAGCCCAAGGGATTCCGCGGCCACCACCGCGTTCTGGGCGGCCAGGGCGGCGTCGACGGCGGCGACCGTGAAGCTCTCCAGGAATTCGAATCCTTCGACCGGTTGGCCGGCGTCTTCGGCGATCGCGTGGCCGCGCGCCAGGTCGGCGATCCAGACCAGGATCAGCGGGCTCTGGACGATATGCTTCTGGCCGCCGGCGAGCTCGGCCAGCGCCGTGCGACGCTTCAGGTCTCGCACCGCCACCACGCTCCAGAGCTGCAGGTTGGACGAGCTCGCCGCTGACTGGGCGGCGGCGACCAGGGTCTCGACGGTCCCTTCCGGCAGCGGATCGGGGCGGTAGGCGCGCACCGACCGATGCGCGAGCAGGCGCGCGATCGTGTCGTTCCAGTGGATCCGGGGCGGGGCGTCGGCCTTGCCGTAGCGGCCGGCGAGCGCCTCGCCGGCGGCGGGTTCGCGGGCTTGGGTAACGACGTCGAGGGGCAAGGCGTCCTCCATGACCGGGCAGGTCGATAAGGCGAAGGTTAGGGAGCGCGGGGCGGCCGCTTCAAACGAGATGTCCTGAAGCCAGGGCTGACGCCTGCCAATAGGTGGGTCAGGCCTGCGCCGTGCGCGCCTGGTCGATCAGCGGGTCGAGCAGGGTCTGGCCCTCCGGCCACGGGCCGTGGCCGGACTCAACATTGATGTGACCGGCCGCGCCGAGGTCGACCAGGTCCGCGCCCCAGCCGCGGGCCAGCGCCTGGGCGAGTTCGAAGCTCGCGTAGGGATCATTGCGGCTGGCGACCACGGTCGTAGGAAAGGGCAGGCGTCCGCGCGGCATGGGCCCGAAGCCTTGCAGCAGTCGCCCCGCCGGCCCCGCGCGGTTGACGTCCGCCGGGGCGACCAGCAGGGCGCCCGTGATGCCGCGGCGGCCTCTCAGATGCGCGACGTGGGCGATGAGCGCGCAGCCGAGGCTGTGGCCGACGAGGATGGCGCCGGGATGGGCGCGGATGGCGTCGACCAGGCTTGCGACCCACTCGCCAAGGGTGGGGCGGTCCCAGTCGGACTGCTCCACGCGGTGAGCGTTCGGCAAGGCCGCCTCCCAATGGCTCTGCCAATGGTCCGGGCCGGAATTGTTGAGGCCGGGGATGATCAGCACCGGAGGCGGGTCGCCCGGCGGCCGCGACAAGCTTTCGCCTTCGTGGACGGTGTGGATCGGCATCGGAGATCTCGGGGTGGGTGGTGCGCGCGAATGTTGTGGGGCGCGGATCCAGAAGCCCTGAGGGGAGCTGACGTGCAATGCAGTTTGTCTGAGGCTGGACTTAGATCTGCTTGCCGAGGCTGGCGGTCTTCGGTTGCGGAATAAGTACTTATCAGTTTTGCGAAAGCTTCAGCCGCGTCCACGCCTTCGGATTTGCTTGCGATGCAGGGTCAGATCGCCCGGGTGACGAACCAGAAGACGCCGACGCCGACCAGGGCGGCGGCCGAACTATCGACCACGATTGGTCGGGGCGGCGCGACCTTCAGCCGCCCGAGGCTCCAGGCCAGGACCCAGACGGCGGCGACGATGGTCAGCTGGCCGACCTCCACTCCGACGTTGAAGCCGAACAGCAGCTCCGCCAGCCGTTCGGGCGGCAGCGGCTCGTCCAGCAGGCCGGCGGCGAAGCCGAAGCCGTGTATCAGGCCGAACACCAGGGTGATGGCCAGGCGCAGGCGCACGGCGTCGTGCACCTGGCCGGAGATCAGCAGGTAGTTGGCGCCGAACAGGCCGGCGCCCAGCAGCAAGAGAACCGGAAGGGCTCCGACGCCGGCGAGCTTCAGGGCGAGCATGGCCGCGAGCGTCACCGCCAATCCCGCCGCCACCGCCGCCGGCCGCTTCGCCTGGACCGCGATGTTCTCCAGGCCGATCAAGGCGATGGTCTGCGCCACCAGGGCGTCGATGAAGTCAGCCTGCGGCCGGATCACGCCGGTGACCGCCAGCGCCAGGGTCAGGCTGTGGCCCAGGGTGAAGCCGGTCACCGCGAACAGCAGGTCCTTCAGCCGCCGGGAGATCAGCACCAGCCCCACCAGGAAGGCCATGTGGTCCACCCCGGTGAGGATGTGGACGACCCCCATCCGCACGAAGTCGAGGAAGCCTGCCGCCTTCAGACGGTCGGCCTCGCCGCCGGTGACCTGCACGGTCTGGCGGTCGCGGGTGATCAGCTGTTCGGTGAAGGCGCCAGTCTGGGCGTTCTGGACCTGGGCGTAGTCCAGGTGGCCCGGCGCGACCTCGAAGAAGGCCTGGGTGCGGATCGCCAGGTTGCGAACGTCCGGGCAGGTGAAGGTGAGGTCGAAGCGACGGTAGCCGGCGCGTGCGCCCAGGGCGTGGACCGGCGGGACCAGGGCGCAGCGCCGGCCGTCAGCGAGCGGATGGACCCGCTCGGCCAGATAGCGCGACAGGTCGGCGTCGGAAGGCTGGCCGCCGCGGCTCAGCCGGGCCGTCTCCAGGCTGGGCAGGGTCATCACCAGGTCGACGTTCCGGCCGTTGATCTCCCAGACGGAATGGCTCTCGCTGCGCACGTGGGCGGCGGCGGCCGTAGCGGCGAGGACGGCGGCCGCCAGGGTCAGAAGGCGCAGCAGCCGCGTCATCTGAAGTCCGGCGCGACGAGGATGGAGGACCGTTTGCGCAGGAACTCGGCGTGCTGCGTCTGCAGCCGCTTGATTGCCGCCTGGATGTAGTCGTCGCGGACGCTGGGCAGGGCGGCCTCGTAGCTGAGCGGCGTGGGTGCGCGGTTGCGCAGGACCTGGACGAAATGGGTTCCATCCGGCTGGACGACCGGCGCGGAGACCTTTCCGGATGGGGTGCGGCGCGCGGCGTCGAACAGGGCCTCGCCGAGGTGGATGCGGGCCGCGAAATAGAACTCCTCGCCCTGGGTGCGCGCGCCGTCGCGGCCGCCGAATTGCGCCAGCACGGTCTCGGCGGGGCGGCCCGCCGCCAGCGCCCGGCCTGCCGCCGTGGCGACGGCGGGAGGGAAGACCAGGTCGCGGGCGACGATCACCCCTTCGTCGGCGTAGCGGTCCTTGTGCGCCGCGTAGTAGGCGCGCAGCGCCTCGGGCGCGGGGATCTTGGTGAGGGCGTCGGCGGCGACGCTCTGCTCCACAGCGTTGGCCGTGGCGGCGCGCACGTCGGGATCGGCCGCCGCGACATCCAGCTCGCGACCGCGCTGGACCATCAGCTCCTCGGTGATCAGGTCGTCGAGGACCTTGCGCCTCTGGGCGGGCGTCGCCTCGGACGGGGCGACGTCATAGAGGGCGCGGAGCCCTGCCAGGTAGTCGCTGCGGGAGATGGCCTGGCCGTTGACCAGGGCGACGTCCTCGGCCGGGACGATCAGGGTGGTGGCGCCGCGTGCGGTGAACAGGGCCTCCCCGGCCGCCGCCAGGCCGACGATCGCGCCGACGGCGCAGAGCGTCAGCGACCGCTTCGGGCTGATGCGGTCCCACCGGCGCCAGGCGGCCTGGGGGGCGGCCTTGACCTCGGGTTCGACGACGGCCGTCATCTCGCAGTCTCCGACAGGCTGTGGACGTAGAGGGCGACTTGGCGAATCTCGCCGGGCGACAGGCGGTCGGCCCAGGCCGGGCAGCGTCCGCGTCGGCCGTCGAGCAGGCTGCGACGGATGTCTTCGCGTCCGCCGTGGCCGTAGAGCCAGACGTCGTCCGCCAGGTTGGGCGCGCCGATGCCGGGATCGCCCTGGCCGTCGGCGCCATGGCAGTCGTGGCAGCCACGTGCGGTGTAGACCACGCGGCCGCGCTCGGCGGCTGGGGCGCCAGGACCGCGACCTTCGACGGCCTGCAGGTAGTCGATCAGGTCGGAGACTTCGCCCGCCGCCAGCGGCTGCAGGGTCGGATCGGCGGCCGACGGCCGGGCGCGGCCGAAGGCCGGCATGTCGGCGAGCTTCCAGGTCTTCGGCGCTTCGGCGCGGATCCCGTGGGCGATCACGCCTTCGATCTCGCTCGTCCTGCCCGAGCCGTACAGCCAGTCGCGGTCGGCGAGGTTCGCGGCCCCCGCGGCCGGGTCGCCGCGTCCGTCGGCGCCGTGGCAGGCGGCGCAATGCTCCCGGAAGAGCAGGGCGCCGTGTGCGCGACCGAACCGCACGCTCGCGGCGTTCGCAGCCAGCGCATCGGGATCGGCGGCGACGAGGCGGTCGCTCACCAGCTTGCCGGCCAGGGCGACGCCGCCCAGCAGGCTCAGGGCCGTGGCCGCGACGACGGCGGCGGCGCGCCAGCGCCGCCTTTGCGGGCGGTCCGCCATCTGCGCCTCCCCCATCCTCGCTTTAGGGCCCGGCGACGTCGGTGAAGCCGATGAAGCGGCCGGCGGCGATCACCCCGATCCAGAGCGTCAGCGAGGCGGCGCCGGCGAGGCGGGCCGCCGGCGGCGTCCGCTGGGCCTCGTCCCAGTCCTGCACCCGTCGGAAGGCGCCGCCATGGAAGGCGGCCATGTTCAGGCCCGCCAGCAGCAGCAGGACGACCTTGATCTGGAAGGGGGTGTTGCCGGCGTAGCGCGTCGCCGCCGAGGCGAACATCAGCGTTCCGGTCGCCACGGCCAGGCCGAAGGCGACCCACGTGAGCGGCAACAGTTCGCGCGCCAGCCGGGTCACGCGCCGATGGTGGGCGAACACGCCGAGCAGCCTGAGGTCCAGCACCAAGATCGAGCCGAACACCGCCGTCAGGGCGATGACATGGAGCGTTTCGATCGCTGGAAACAGGTACGAGCCTTCGCTGATCGCCAGCGCCCAGGGGGTGTTCTCCAGGGCGGTCAGAAGGGGAGCGAGTGTCATGGCGGCCTTCAAAGGACGTAGGCGATCCAACGGCCGGCGACGATCACGCCTAGCCAGGCCGCGAGCGAGCCGACCGCCAGGGACCGGGCCAGCGCCGTGCGCGACGCCGAGGCGTCCCAGAAGCCGGGGTCGCGCGCGATCGGACGCTCGATGGCGAGCGTCGCCAGCGCGGCGATGGCGATCAGGATCAGTTTGGTCTGGAAGACCGGATTGGTCAGCGCGCGGTCCGGCTCGGCGACCACCAGCACGGTTCCGCTGAGCGCCAGCGCCAGCAGGGCCCACCAGAGCCAGACGACGAAGCGGTCGACCACGGCGATCACCGCGGTGTCGCGCCCCACGACGCCGAGCAGCCTGAGGTCGACGAGCAGGATCGAGATCAGCACGACGCTGATCGCCAGGATGTGGACGGTCTGGACGGTCGGAACGATCCAGCTGACCGACTGGAGGAAGACGCTGACGGGGGTGGCGCCGAGCGCCTGGCTGAAGGTTGCGAGGGACATCGGACGGCGCTCAGTAGTCGATGACGCCCGGCGCGCCGCCGCCGGCCTGGAGCGTCTCGCCGTTCAACGCCGCGCTGAGCGGCGAGGCGAGGAAGGCGGTCAGCAAGGCGATTTCCTGGGCCTCGACGATGCGGCCGATGGTGACGCCGCGACCGGCCTTCTCGGCCGCCTCCGGCGTGGTCTTCTCGGTGCGGGTGGCGCCGGGATGAATGGCGTTGACGGTGACGCCCAGCGGCCCCAGCTCGTCGGCGAGGTTCTTGGTCAGGGCGGAGACGCCGACATTGCGGATCGAGGCGACGTAGTGGCCGGTCTTGCGCGCGGCCAGTCCGCCGATATTGACGATCCGCCCCCAGCCGGCGGCGGTCAGGTGCGGGGCCGCCGCGCGGGCGGTGCGCAGATAGCCCCCGACCTTGACGTTGACGTCGTCGAGCAGGGCCTGGCCCGAGACCTCCGCCAGCCGGCCGGCCGGCGCGGCCCCGCCCGGCGTCGCGGCGTTGTTGATCAGGATGTCCAGGCCGCCGAGTTCGCTGACGGCCGCCTCGATCAGGGCGTCGACGGAGGCGTCTAGGCCCGTATCCGCGATGATCGGCCGGACCCGGCGTCCGGTCTCGCAGGCGATCTCTTCGGCCGCCGCGAGCAGGGCGTCGCCGTGACGGGCGGCGAGCACCAGGTCGACGCCTTCGCGGGAGAGCTGGCGGGCGATGGCCTTGCCGATCCCGCGGCTGGCGCCGGTGATCACGGCGCGCTTGCCGGCGAGTTGCAGGTCCATGCGCCGGCTACTCCGCCGCCAGGGGATGACGCCGGGCGGCGTAGCGGTTCTCCGGGAACGACAGGCCGAGGTGTTCGCGCAGCGTCGCGCCCTCGTAATCGCGGCGGTAGACGCCGCGATCCTGCAGGATCGGCACGACCGTCTGGACGAAAAGCTCGAGCTGGCCGGGCAGGGATTCGAACAGGATGTAGCCGTCCGCGGCCCCGGCCTCGAACCAGCGCTGGAGAGCGTCGGCGACCTGGCTCGGCGTGCCGACGAAATGGCTGCGCGGGGTGGCCAAGCGAAGCGCGGTCTCGCGCAGGGTCAGGTTCTCGTCGCGGGCCAGCTTGAGGATGCGTTCGGCGGCGCTCTGGTTGCTGTTCGTCCCGTGGACGGCGACCTCCTGCGGGAAAGGGGCGTCGAGGTCGTAGACGCGGAAGTCGTGGTCGTTGAACGGACGGCCGAGCGCGCTCAGCGCATTCTCGATCGAGGTCAGGCCCGCCAGCTCCTGGTATTTGGCCTCGGCGTCGGCCTCCGTCTCGCCGACGATCGGCCGGATGCCGGGCAGGATCAGCACCTCGTCCGGATTGCGCCCCTGGCCGGCGGCGCGCGCCCTCAGCTCGCTGCGATAGGCGACGCCCGCCTCCGGTTCGTCAAAGCTGATGAAGATGGCGTCCGCCCGCCCGGAGGCGAAGGTCTTGCCGTCCTCCGAGGCGCCGGCCTGGAAGATCACCGGCTGGCCTTGCGGCGAGCGCTTGATGTTGAGCGGGCCTTTGACCTGGAAGAACTCGCCCTTGTGGTTGAGGGCGTGCAGCTTGTCCGGGTCGACGAAGCGGCCGGTCTCCTTGTCGGCGACCAGGGCGTCGTCCTCCCAGGAATCCCACAAGCCCTGGACCACGTCGAGATGCTCGCCCGCCAGCCGATAGCGGACGTCGTGCTCCAGGTGTTTGGCCTTGCTGAAGTTGGCGGCGGTGCCGTCCAGCCACGAGGTGACCACGTTCCAGCCCGCCCGGCCGCCGCTGATGTGGTCAAGCGAGGACAGCTGCCGGGCCAGGTTGAAGGGTTCGGTGTAGGTCGCCGTCACCGTCGCCACCAGGCCGATGCGCGAGGTCGCGCCGGCGATCGCCGAGAGGATGGTCAGCGGCTCGAAGCGGTTCAGGTAGTGGGGGCTCGATCCGGCGGTGATGAACAGGCTGTCGGCGACGAACAGGAAGTCGAATTTGCCGGCCTCGGCCACCTGGGCCTGGTGCTTGTAGAAGCTCCAACTGGTGCTGGCGTCGATCTGCGCGTCGGGATGGCGCCAATCGGACCAGCCGGGGCCGACGCCGTGCAGGATGAAGCCGAGTTTCAATTGGTCGCGGCGCGACATGGGAACACCCCGTCTGAAGTCTTCGTACAGCCTAGGCGCCTGCCGGAAGGCGGACGAATTCATTGTTCTCAAGTGTCGGATTGCCGGCGCGAAACCGGTCGCGGCTCAAGGCTTGCCGGGTTGGACCCAGTTGCCGCTGAACGCCTGACCGGTGCCGACCAGCTTGGCCTTGCGCAGCGAGCCGCCATGCCCGCCGTCCCGCAGCGGCGCGATCTCCACCTCGACCTTGTCGCCGGCCTTCAGCGATTTCCGGGTCCAGCCGATGCGGCCGAGGTTGCCGGGGCTGGTCGCCTCGATGGTCCAGGTCTGCGACGGGCCGCCGGCGGCGGGCGCCGCCTCGACCCAGACGACCACGTGCGGGTTGGTCCACTGAACGGCCTTCACCGCGCCCTTCAGCGTCACCGCCCGGTTGGTGTCGTACATGGCGAAGGAGTGGTGGGCGAAGCTCTGGCCCGGCGCGGCGACGAGGCCGAGGGCGATCGCGGCGGCGAGAGCGGCGGGGCGGGTCATGCGAAGTCCTATGGCGGGGGCGCGGGCGCGCCGTCCTGGCCGGCGGGCAGGGCGATGAAGGCGGCGTGGCCGTCGGCGTCCTTGCCGTCGATGTAGCGGCCCTGGAGGCAGACGCCCTCGACGATCTCGGAGGCGGGGTCGCGCTGGCGATTGTAGATGCGGCGCGTCCGCCAGGGGCCGGTCAGGATCTGCGGCGCCGTGATGGTCAGGTCGTCGACCAGGATGTCGGGACCTTCCAGGCGGATCCGCTCGACTACGTGCAGGTCGCCGTCGTTGGGAATGCCGACGGCCTCGCTGACGGCGATATAGGCCTGGGGCAGGACGCCCACCGTGTCGACGACCAGGGTGTCTCCCTCCCAGCGGCCCACGGAATGGCCGAAGAAGCTCGGATCGGGGTCCTCCGGATGCGCCCGGCCGTCGGTGTGGATCCGGCGCAGGCGGTTGCCGTCGGATTCCCCCAGCAGCAGCACCCGGCCGGGCTCGAAGACGAACTGGACGGGATTGTGGGTCACCAACATCAGCGCCGGCATGCCGTGGGGCAGGCAGTCGATGAACAGGCCCTTGGGCTTGCCGGCCTGCTCGCGCGCCTCCAGGGCCTTGACCTGCTGGGCCACGGCGGGCGTCCACGGCGGCGGATTGGTTTTGACCTGGGCGTTCTGATCGATGACGTCGGGCGCCCAGACGCCGCTCCAGTCGGGCAGCTTGGCGACGGCTGGCCAGTCTCGGATCGGCTTGCCGGCTTGGGCGCTGACGGCGGCGGGCGCGAGCGCCAGAACACAGGCCAGGGCGACGGCGAGGCGGTTCATGGCTTGGCCTGTGGGATCGGACCGATGGTCAGCACCTTGCCGGTGTCGACCAAGGTGACCTTCTTCAGCGAGCCGCCGTGGCGGCCGTCGCGCAGCGGATTGATCTCGATGGTCACCTTGTCGCCGGCCTTCACCGAGGTCTTGGACCAGCCCATGCGAGCGAGGTTTCCGGGGCTGGTCGGGAACTCGGCCGGCCACAGCTCCGCCGGTCCGCCGCCCTTCGGCGCGACCATGATCCAGAGAACCGCGTGCGGATTGGTCCATTGGAAGGCCTTCACCGCGCCGCTGAGCGCGACGACCTTGGCCTGGTCGTACATGGCGAACGAGTGGTGGGCGCCGGCGGCGGACGGCGCTGAGACGGCCAGGAGCAGGGCGAGGAGGTTTCGACGGATCATTTCTTGTCGTTGGGCGGCGACGGCGGCAGCGGCGCGCCGCCTTCGTCTTTCGGAATGGGGATGAAGACCGCAAAGCCGTCGGCGTCGGCATCCTCCAGGAAGTCGCCTTGGCGGCAGGAGGCCTCGACGATGTCGAACCGCCGGTCGCGCTTGCGGGTCCAGGTGCGGGTCGTGCGCCAGGGCTTGGTGAGCACGTGCGGCGCGCTGATCTCGGTGACGATCTCCAGGGTGTCGGGACCAGTCAGGCGGATGCGCTCCACCACATGGGCGTCGCCGTTGTTGGGCACCCCGATCGCCTGACCGAGCGGGATGAAGGTCTCGGGGTGGATCGCCACGGTGTCGACCACCAGGGTGTCGCCATCCCAGCGGCCGATCGAGTGGCCGTTGAAGGTGGGGTCGGGGTCGACCGGATGCGGACGCCCGTCCGTCCAGATTCGCCGTAGGCGGTTGCCGTCGAACTCGTTCAGCACCGTCACGCGGCCGGGCGTAAACAGAAACTCCGTCGCGTTCAGGGTCATCAGGTTGAAGCTCGGCATGCCTTCCGGCAGGCAGTCGATGTAGATGTTCTGCGGCCGACCGGCGGCCTCGGCGGCGCGCATGCGCGCCACCCGCGCTGCGGCCTTTGGCGTCCAGGCGGGCGGATCGGTGAACCCCGGACCGCCGCTGACCAGAGGCGAGGGGCTCCAGACGCCGCTCCAGTCCGGCAGCCGGGCGATCGCCGCCCAGTCCGCCGCGGTGGGCGCCGGATTCAGGGTTGCGACTTCGGCGATGCTCGGCGCCGCCCAGGCGAGGGCGAGCCCCGTCGCGAACGCAGCGAGGGTGAACCGGCGCTCGCGCGCCTGGTTGCTTGCAGGAGACGCGGTCATTGGCGTGACGTCGGCTGGTCGACGATCAAGGGACGGAGCCGCGCCCAGAGGCCCGCGGCCGAAGCGCCGGGGTCGAGGTCAAGGTCGAGCACGCGCCCGAGGGCGGCCAGGTCGCGCAGGGCCTGCGGGCTCGCGCAGGACCCGAGCAACAGGGCGTCGTAGGCGCGGATCTGTTCTTCGACGAGGTCTGACATCGGCTCAGCCTGCCGCCGTTGGCTGAGCGGGGCGCGGGACGACGTCGCTGAAGGTGTTCAGATAGCTGGCGGCGGTCACGGGCGGCATGACGTCGATCACCCCGGCAGCGTGGTAGCGCTCCAGCGTCCGGCGCTGCTCCTCGATCAGTTCGGCGTCGATCGGCGTGTAGTCGGTCGTCAAGGCGTAGCTCACATTGTAGCGGGCGACCGCGAGGGGAACGCCGGTCTCCTTGGCGATCTGGGCGGCGTAGGCGTCCGGGTGGGTCTTCACCCAGGCATGCGCCCGCGCCAGACGGCCCAGGAAGTCGCGGAGCAGGGGCGCCTTGTCGGCCACTGCGGCGTCGCTGGCCGCCTGGAAGCCGGCGACGGCGCCCGGAACGATGACGCCTTCCGCGGTGGCCAGGATGCGGTCGCCGTCCTCCTCCACCGCGATGCCGACGTAGGAGCCCCAGGTCGACCAGGCGTCGATGTCGCCGGAGGCCAGGGCGGCCTTGGCGTCGCCGTTGTTGAGGAAGACGAAGTGCACGCTCTTCGGATCGATCTTCGCCTTCTCCAGGATGCGCAGCGCGATGTCGTGGCCGGCCGAGCCCTTGATGGTGGCGAGCTTTCGCCCACGCAGGTCGGCGACCGTGCGGAGCGGGGAGTCCGGGCGCACGATGATGGCCGAGCTGCGGCCCAGTCCGGCGGTGACGGTCCGCAGCCGCGTGGCCAGCACAGCCTTGATCGGCGCGCCGCTCGCGTAGGCGAAGGCGAAGGGCGCGCCGCCGACTCCGCCCAGGTCGATGGCGCCGGCCGACAGCGCTTCGAGCAGCGGGGCGGCGGCGGGCATCTGGATCCACTGGATCTCGTAGGGCACGTCGTTCAGCACCCCGGCGGCGGTCAGCAGGGCGTGTTGCGCGCCGCGCTGGTCGCCCACCTTCAGGACCTGGCTGGCCTTGGCCGTCGACTTGCGCGCGCAGCCGGGACCCGCTGCGCCGAGGGCGGCGAGCGCCATCACCCAGCCCAGCGCCTGGCGCCGGTCGGGGTGGTCTGCGGATCCCTGAAGATGGTTGGAGCTGGTCATGCCTGCCCTGTGCTTAGCCTTGGCCGGAAAGGCCGAAAAACGAGCAATCTTGATGAGCGGTATGAGCGGCCGGACGAGGCCGGCCGCCCTCCGGTCAGAAGCTGCGCGTGACGAAGACGTTGATCATCCGCGGCTCGTTGTAGGCCGCGTAGTAGAGCGGATTGACGCCGGCGTTGGCCGGCGAATAGCCGCCGGCCTGCAGCCGCTGCAGGTCGAAGAGGTTCTGCGCCCGCACCCCCAGCCGCCAGGCCTCGTCGGCCGAGGTGTAGTTGACCGTGGCGTTGACGAAGGTCTGCGCCCGCACCCGGGTCTGGGGCGTGTTGTAGATGTCGACGTAGCGCGAGGACTCGTACTGGGCGTCCGCCCCGATCCGCCAGGCGCCGGGGGTGTTCAGCGGCAGCTTGTAGTTGGCGGCCAGGCTCAACTGCCATTCCGGGGCGTAGGGGAAGTCGAGGCCGAGCAGGGTGGTGCGCCCGGCGACGTTGCGCGGCAGGGTGGCGGTGAAGGTGGCGTAGCGGGTCTTGAGGTAGGCCGCCGAGGCGTTGATCTGCAGGCCGTCGACGGGCCGCGCGGCGACCTCGAACTCGCCGCCCCAGGACTCCGCGTCGCCGGCGTTGATCAGCTGGTTGCTGACCTGGCCGAGGGCGGCGGTGCTGGTGGCGCGAACCTGAAAATCTTTGATCTTGTTGTAGAAGATCGCGAGGTTGGCGGACAGCGCCCCGTCCAGCCAGCGCGACTTGGCGCCCAGCTCATGGGCCTTGGTGATCTGCGGCTGGTAAGGCGTGAGCGAGCCCACCAGCGAATTGGTCCGCAGATCGTAGCCGCCGCTCTTGAAGCCTTCCGAATAGGAGGCGTAGCTCAGCAGGTCCCGCGTCCACTGGTACTGGACGCCGATCTTTGGCGTGAAGCTGGAGAACTTGGTCCAGGGCGCATGGGCGTCGAAGGTGGTCTGGAAGGCGCCGTAGAGGGGAGCCCAACGCCCGGGATCGTAGCCCCAGTCCTGCGGATCGTGCAGGCCGACGCCGACGCCCTGCTGGCCGAAGTTGTCGAAGCGCCGCCGGTCCGTCGTGTAGCGGCCGCCCAGCGTCACGGTGAGTTTGTCGGTGGCCTTGTAGTTCAGCTGGCCGAAGGCCGACCAGCTCTCGGTCCGCAGATAGTTGTTGGTGTGGGTGACCGTGCCGACGTTATCGAGCGGGCTGCCGGCGGACTGGCTGAGCCGGTGATTGTGGAAGTACTCGTAGAAATAATAGAGGCCGGCCACGAAGTTCACCCGGTCGTACTCGCCGTTCAGGTCGAGCTCCTGGGTGCGGTAGTGCTGGTCGAAGCCGGCGTAGCTGTCGCCCTTGATCGCGGTGACGCCGTCGTTGTCGTAGTAGATCGGCCCGTGCATGCCGCGCACGGCGGTGACCGACTTCAGGGTCAGGTGGTCGTCGATCTCGTACTTCAGCGTCAGCGAGCCGCCGTAAACGGTGGTCTTGTTGTAGGGCAGGGTGTCCGACCAGGTGAGGTTCGGGTCCGGCTTGCCGCCGCCTGGGACGCCGTCCGGCTGGTTGATCGGCGAATAGTAGCTCTGGCTGGAGCGGTCCCACATGGCGTCGGCGCTGACGACCGCCGTCAACTTGTCGGTGACCTTGGAGCTGAGCTTGCCGCGCAGCACCGTCAGGTCGAGGTCGTTGACGTGCTGGCGCAGCGGGATCGAGTAGGTCCAGCCGTCGCGGGTGTGGCGGATCACCGAGAAGGCGCCGTTCAGCTTGTCGTCGGCGAGGATTGGGCCGTTCACCCGGGCGCGGAGCTCGAAGTTGTCGTAGCTGCCGTAGGTCAGGCCGACTTCGCCGCCCGGCGTCGAGGTCGGGTCCTTGGTGATGAAGCGGATGGCGCCGGCGCTGGAGTTGCGGCCGTAGAGTGTGCCTTGCGGCCCCCGCAGCACCTCGACCCGCTCGAGATCCGGGGTGTCGTAGAGTGAGCCCACAGTGCGGGCCAGGTAGACGTCGTCGACATAGACCGCCACCGACGGCTCCGGATAGGTGTCGATCTCGCCGATCCCGCGGATCGAATACTGCTGGGTGGTGTAGGCGGTGGAGCGCTTGGGTGCGAGCAGGCCGGGGACGCGGCCGGACAGGTCGCGGAAGGTGGCGATCTTCTGCTGCTCGATGGCCTCCTTCGAATAGGCGGTGACTGCGATCGGCGTCCGCTGCAGGCTCTCCGAGCGGCGCTGGGCGGTGACGATCACCTCCTCGAGGCGGGCGCCGGCGGCCTCCTCGGCCGCGTCGGCGGCCTGGACCGCGGTGGTGATGACGAGAGACGAAGCGGCCCCCAGCAACGCCGTCGTCAGACGCCGCGACGTGTCGAAGATAGTCATGGAATTCCCCGGTTTCTTCACGGCGGCTTCAGCGTGCCGTGTTGCTGGGGAGAAACCTCGGGGCGTGATTGAATAAAACCGATATATTCTTGTAGATGTTATGAGTTATTGGAAATTTCGCTGCGAATAATTTGTCCTAGTTTTCCGTGACTTTCCCTGGGTGGCGCCAATGACACGTAGGGGGCCGCCGCCTACGCCGAATTGGTGTCAATGGGCCGAGCCTCGTGGGCTGCCCGATCAGCGAGCGCAGCCAGGCCGCGCTTCGCAGCCGGCGCATCAATCATAGCTTTGATAGATCGTGGAACACCGCTTCGATGTTGTGCCGTGAACTTCAGCGCGCACTGTCGATGATCATCCCGCCATCGGGTGTGAGACTGTAACCCGTGATGTACCGGGCATCCTTGCTGGCGAGGAAGAGAACGACGGGCGCGATATCTTCCTCCGGCGACCCATAGCGTCCGAGCGGCACGTTTGGCGGAGGAACGTCCGCCGCGCCCCAGGTGTCTGCGACCGGCAGCATGTTATTGACGGTGATATTGTCCGGCCCCCACTCGCGCGCGGCCATCCGGGTGAGGGCGCGCACGGCCTCCTTGGCCATGCCGTAAGGAGCGTAGGGCAGCAGGGCGACGATACCGGCCGCCGATCCGAAGTTGATGACGCGGCCTTCTCCGCTGGCCTTCAGGTGCGGATAGCAGGCCTGCATCATGCGCAGGTAGGCGATCGGCCCCACATCGAAATTGCGCTGAAGCTGCTCGACGGACAGATCGAGCACGGTGGAGAACACTACGGACGGATCGAAGGCGTTGTTCACGAGGATGTCGATCCCACCGAAGGTGGCGACCACCGTATCCACTGCAGCCTTGATCTGGTCGGCGTCGCTGACGTCGCAGCGCACCCCGAGGGCGGCGCCGCCTGCGGCCTCGATATCGGCCACGACAGCGTCAATATTCGCCGGCGTCAGCGACAGGATCGCGACCTTCGCGCCTTCCGCGGCGAACAGCTTGGCGGTGGCGCGGCCGATACCGCGACCGGCGCCCGTGACAATGGCGATTTTGCCGTCAAGTCGACCCATTTTCATCTCCATTCGGAAGGTTATCGGTGCGCCGCGACTGCCGGCGCGTAGGGCGAGGGAACGTCGCGAGCGGCGTTCTGCGTGGTGAAGGAAGCGGCCAGCAGCAGCAGGCCCACGGCCGCCGGCACGGCGCCCTTCAGACTGCGCACGCCGAGGTGCGCCAAGCCGGACAAGATCAGGTGATAGAAGATGCCGGCATAGGCGAGGCCGCTGAGCGGCAAGCTGACGCGCGACAGGATCGCAACCGGCCCGAGGATCTTCACCACGATCATGAGCGGCACGAGGTGGGCGGCCTGGTAGCCTAGCTCGGCTTGGGCCTGCCGGACGAAGTCTCTCTTGGTGATGTATAAGGTCGCCGACGATAGATATAGCAACGACAATAGTGTTGTGCTGATCCAATATGTATAAGTTGCGATCATAGGCTTTCCTGCTCGCCTGATGTTCCGGCGATACTGTCTCGTTCAGTTAGCGCCTCGCCCGCTGGTCCATTCCCAGCATCGCCAAGAGCGTGTATGGAAATTGAAGTGCAGGATGAATGAGCGCAAGTAGGATGAATTTTAGACAGTAAGTATGGAAAACCAGACTGATGGCCGAGAGTGATTTCACCATGCAGGACGAGATGCGGCGCGCGTTCGCGATGCTCTCGGGGAAGTGGAAGCTGGAAATCATGTGGCTGCTCAATCAGCGGATCTACCGCTTCGGGGAGCTGCGGAAGGCGATCCCCGGCATCACTCAGCACATGTTGACGGCTCAGCTACGGGAGCTGGAAGCGGACGGGCTGGTCTCGCGCACCGTGTTCGCCGAAGTGCCGCCGCGCGTCGAATACGAGATGACGCGCAAGGCTCGCGGGCTCGCTCCCACTATGGAGGCCCTGACAGCCTGGTGGGAAGAGTATGGAAAGACCGTGCCGGCCAAGCCGAGCACGCGCGGCCGCAAGTCGCGAGGCGGCTAGGTTGCGCCGCCCGCCTAGCCCGCGCGCCGTTGCATTGGCGCTGCGTCCTCGTCCGTGAACCGTTGACCGTATCGGCCCAGCAAGAGGGCGCCCGCCGGCAGCGGTCGCCTCAGGCCCCCGGGGGCGGGGCCGGCGGGGTAGGGGATGTCGGTGACCGCCAGATAGTCGCCGCCCAGGGTGCGTCGGGCCAGGAAATAGGCGCTCGGCCGCGCGCTCTGGTGCATGCGCACGGCGCTGCGGACCACGTCGGGGTGCAGGCCGGCCCCCGGCTCGATCTCGACCGCCCGCAGCAGCAACGCCCGGAGCGCCATCGGACGCCAGGCCTCGTCCACGAGACCCAGCGCCCGGGAGCGCAGGGAGCCGCCCTGGCTGCCGGCGGCGTCGCCGGTCCAGATGACGAATTGATCCTGCGGGGTGCGCGAGATCGCCCGGGTGACCTCGAGCTCCGAAAGCGCTTCGGCCGTCCGATGTCGCGCCAAGGTCCAGCTCCTCCCGCGCCGCTATTCGGCCGCGGCGAGGGCGGACTGGGTCCGGGACCAGCGGTTCTCCGGGACCTCGAGCCCGAGGTGGCCGCGCAGGGTGTCGTGCTCGTATTCAGTGCGGAACAGGCCACGGGCCTGCAGCAGGGGGACGACCCGCTCGCGGAACAGGGCGAACTCCCGCGGCCGGCCGACCCGCAGCAGGAAGCCGTCGGCGGCGCCGCCACGGAACCAGCGTTCGATTTCGTCGGCGATGGTCTCGGGAGAGCCCACGAAGGACGAGCGGAAGCGGCCGAAGCGATAGGCCGTCTCGCGCAGGGTCAGGCCCTCGTCCTGGGCGGTGCGCACGATGCGCTCGGCGCGGCCCTTGTAGCTGTTGAGGCTGAGGTTGCTGACGTCCGGGAAGGGGCCGTCGAGCGGATAGCGGCTGAAGTCGTGGTAGCCGAAGGCCCGGCCGAGCTCGACCAGCAACTTCTCGATCTTGACCTCGCCCTCCAGGCTCGCGGCCAGGGCCTCGGCCTCTTCATCCGTCTCGGCGATGATCGGAAAGAGGCCGGGCAGGACGATGATCCGGTCCGGATCACGGCCGAGCGCGGCGGCGCGGCGCTTGAGGTCCTGGTAGTAGGCCTGTGCGGTCTCGAAGCTGTCCGAACTGGTGAAGGTTCCTTCGGCGATCTGGGCGCCGAGGTTGCGCCCCTCGTCGCTGTCGCCGGCCTGGAAGATCACCGGCTGACCCTGTTTCGACCGGCTGAGCGCCAGCGGCCCGGCCACCGAGAAGAACTCGCCCTTGTGGTTCAGGGCGTGCTGCTTGGACTTGTCCAGGAAGATCCCGGCGGCTCGATCCCGCGGGAAGGCGTCGTCCTCATAGCTGTCCCAGAGGCCCTGGACGACCTCGACGAACTCCTTGGCGCGGCGATAGCGGACGGCGTGGTCGAAGTGCTCCTCGCGGCCGTAGTTGCGCGCCGCGCCCTCCAGCCCCGTGGTGACCACGTTCCAGCCCGCGCGGCCCTTGCTGATGTTGTCCAGCGAACCGAACTGGCGGGCGACGTTGTAGGGCTCCCAGTAGGAGGTGGTGAGCGTGCCGACGAGGCCGATCTTGGAGGTCGAGACCGCCAGGGCGGACAACAGCGTCAGCGGCTCCAGCCGGTTGAGGAAGTGCGGCGCGGTGTCCGGGGTGATGAAGGGGCTGTCGACGATGAAGGCCAGGTCGAACTTGCTGGCCTCCGCCAGGCGCGCGTTCTCGATGTACCAGTCGATGTCGATGCTGGCGTCGCCGGGCAGCTCCGGATCGCGCCACGTGTAATGGTCCGAACCCACGCCAGAAAGAATGGCGCCGAGCTTCAGCTGTCGAGCCTGGGGTTGAGTCATGGGACCCTCCGAGAATTCCAGGCTGCTACCTAGTAGAGGGCAGGTCCCCGGAATAACGAAGAGTTCTCAAGACTTGCATTGCCGCCGCCAATGACGGCGGCGACGCCGTCAGACCGCCAGGGAGGTCGACCACGCGGCCGCGCCGCGATCCATCTCGGTGAAGGCGTCGAGCCGCAGGAGCAGGGTAGCGCCGCTCCACAGCGAAGCCGGACCGCCCTCGGCGGCCTGCTGCGAGAGGCGTACGGCGTCGCGGTCGTTTTCGGCGGGGAAGGCGAAGGCCGCGCGTTCGCGGCCCGCGACGTCGAGGAGAGAGAGGTGGTAGTCGCGCATCGCAGGACTCCAGTCTTGAGCAAGCCCAAGTTGCAGAACACCTTGCCTACAATCGTTAGAATTACAACCTACCTTGTCGGGATTACGGCGGTTGGGATTGTACGATGCGCGACGCCGCCTCCGGTCAGAAGCTGTAGCTGACCTTGCCGTAGTAGTAGCCGCCGTTGAAGCCGTACGGCGAGAAGGTCGGGTAGATGTTGACCGCCCCCGAACCCGCCCCCACGGCGGCGGCGAGCTCGGCGCTGCTGACCTGGTCGGGGTAGTGGTCGAACAGGTTGTTGGCGCCGACCGCCACGCGCACGCGGTTCTCGGTCTCGTAGGCGATTTCGGCGTCGACGATCACCGCGGCCCCGATCTCCTGGCGATAGTAGGTCCCATTTCCCGGGTCGGACAGCTGGGAGCTCTTGCCGTAGACGGTGGAGACGAGGTTCACGCTCCAGGGGCCGCGGGTATGCAGGGCCGAAAGCGCGACCTTGTAGCGGGGCGAGGCGGACTCCAGGATCGATTGCGCCCCGATGGTGATCAGTTGCTGGCCGGAGGCCGCGATCGCTGCGGGCGGGGGGCGCACCCCGGTGATCTTGGTCTTGTTGTAGTTGCCCGTCAGCGTCCACTGGATCTTGCCGAGGTCGCCGAGGTCGGTGGGGTAGGCGAGCAGGAGCTCGGCGCCGCGGGTGCGGGTGTCGACGGCGTTGGTGAAGATGCTGACGCCCGTGGTGGTCACCGTGGGATCCAGCACATTGCCGTTGGCGGCGATGGCGGCGGTGACGGCCGCCGAGCGCACCGCTCCGCCCAGCAGACCGTAGACGCCGCCGGAGCCGACGATCCGGTTCTTCAGCTCGATCTGATAGACGTCGAGGCTGGCCGTGAGGCCGGGGACGGGCCTCGTGACGAAGCCGATTGAATAGTTCTTCGATTTTTCCGGCTTCAGAGGGGCGAGCCCGAGCAGCCGCGCCGCGGCGGAGTTCGGCGGAAGCTGGACGAAGGCGGTGGTCGGCGAGACGTTGGTGGCCGAGTAGTAGGACTCCGCCAAGGTCGGGGCTCGGAAGCCCGTCGAGGCCGTGCCCCGGATGGCGAAGGCGTCGGTGAAGTCGTAGCGACCGGTGCCCTTGAAGATGCTGGTGTCGCCGAAATCGCTGAAGTGCTCGTAGCGGCCTGCCGCCTCCAGCTGCAGCTTCTCCACCGGCTTGGCCGCCAGGTCGACATAGGCCGCCCAGGCGTCGCGGCTGTGATGGCCCGCGTCCGTCAGCGCAAAGCCGGGATAGGACTGCGAGCCCGCCTTGTAGCGCGAGGCCGCATCGCCGGCCTTGATCTCATAGGTCTCGTGGCGTTGCTCCAGTCCCAGCGCGAAGTTGAGCGGGCTCGCCCAGCCGACGTCGAAGCCGCGCCGGATGTCGAGGTTCTGGGTCCACTGGCTGGAGATGAAGTCGCCGTTGTGGAAGGCCGTGGGCGTGGCGCCGGTGTCGGCGAACAGCGACAGGTTGGCCGAGTTGGTGACGTTGATCGCCACCTCGTCGCGGCCATAGACCGAGCTCAGGTCGAAGTCCCAGCCGCCCAGCTGGCCACGCAGGCCGCCGGTGAGGGACAGGTCGTCCTCCTTGCTCGTCAGCTTGGGCGAGAAGCCCTGTGGCCAGACGCTCGGGATGCGGTTGGGCAGGCGGTAGTTCTCATAGGCCGCGGCGTACTTGTGGCCGTAGGTCGCGAAGCCGTAGGCCTCGAGATGGTCGCCGAAGCTGTAGCCGCCATTCGCGGCGACGTTCGTCAGCGCGTAGCGGGCGTCGCCGAAGATCCGGTTCAGATGCGGGAACCCGGGGATCTGCGCCCAGCTGGGGTTCGCCGCGATGGTCGTCGCGTTGAGCAGGCGCTGGTCGGCGCGGCCGCGATCGGTGAAGTCGTGATAGCGCGTCTCGCCGCTGAGGTTGAGCCAACCGTTCTGACCCAGGGCGAGGCCCAGGTTGGCGCTCAGGGCGCCAGTGTCGCCGTCGCCGGCGAAGTAGCGGCCGCCCGTGGCGCCGAGCTCGCCGCCATGATTGTCGGCCTTCAGGATGATGTTGATGACGCCGGCGATGGCGTCGGTGCCGTATTGCGCCGCCGCCCCGTCGGTCAGCACCTCGACCCGTTCGACGGCGGACAGCGGGATGAAGTTCAGGTCGGCGGCGGCCGAGCCCTGGTAGGCTCCGCTGAGCACCGAAAGGTTGGCGGTTCCGTGCCGTCGCTTGCCGTTGATCAGCACCAGGGTCTGGTTGGGGCTCAAGCCGCGCAGGCGTGCGGACAGGGTCAGGTTCGCCGCGTCGCCGCCGAAGCTCTGGGCGTTGAACGAGGGCGCCACCCTGGCCAGCGCCTGGCCGAGCTCCGTCCGTCCGGTGCGCTGCAGCGTCTCGGCGTCGATCACCTCGATCGGCGCGGCGCTGTCCTGGGCGCGGACGCCGGTGAGCCGCGTGCCGGTGACGATCACCTCATCCAGCGTGGCGCTCCCGGCGGCGGCCTCGGCGGCGACCGTCTCGGCCCTCGCGGGACCTGCCGCCCAGGCGAGGGCGATCGCCGCCGCCGAGGCGACGTACGTCATTTTCTTCATCGATCTCTCCAGTTTTGAAGTTCAGGCCGCCTAGTCGGCGGCGTCGGCCCCCGTTCCCCGCTTCAGTCGGGTTTGGCGGCGATGACCTCGATCTCGACCAGGGCGCCGGGGGCGACCAGGCCCGCGACCTTGACCGTCGTCCGGGAGGGCTTGTTCGGCTGCTCCGCGGTCCCGAAGACCCGGCCCCAGGCGGCGTTCAGCCCGGCGAAATCGATCTCGCCGCCCTTCTGCGGATCGCCGACGAGATAGACCCGGGCGGAGACCACGTCGGCGAGGCTGAGGCCGAGGCCCTTGAGGGTCGCCTCGATGCGGCTGAGGGTCGAGGCGGACTGCGCCTCGGTCGATCCGGGCGTTCCGGGCGCGGGGAGGGCGCCGCTGACGAACACCAGCTTGGTTCCGGCCGGCACGGTGACGGCGGCCGCGATCGGGATGGAGCCTCCGGGCAGGGAGGTGCGGACGATCTCGGCGGCGCCCGCGGGCGCGGCGGCCGACAGGATCGCGGCCGCGAGGAGGGGCGTGTAGCGAAGCATGGGAAGTCTCCGGAATGTCAGCTGCGGACGAGGGAATCCGCCCGCGCCCGTTCGGCGATCAGGCCGACGGTGCGGTGGGCGGCGGCGACGGCGCCTTCCTGCCAGCTGGGCAGCTGGCTCAGGTGGGCGCCGCTGAGGAAGATCCGGCCCTGGGGCTGGTTGAGCAGGCGGTAGGCGGCGGGATCGTTGCCGTCGGCCTCCCAGTGCAGCCAGGGGCCGAGGTTGAACGGCGTCTTGCTCCAGTCGACGACGATGGGATTCGACAGGTCGGCCCCGTGGCCGGGGTGCAGCCGCTCCACCGCGGCGCGGGCCAGGGCGGCCTGGTCGGCGAGGCTGCGGGTCTCGAAGGCCGCGGCGGTCGGTCCGGCCACATAGGCTCCGACCAACAGGCCTCGCGGCGCGTGGAAGCCGCTCGACGGATACCAGACCACGCCGGTCCCGCCGTCGGGGAAGGAGAGGCCGCCGTAGATCTGCTCGGCCTCCCAGAACCGCGGCGCGTCGAAGGCGACCTTGGCGGCGTGGTCGTAGACCGCCCGGGCGATCGCCTTGCGCACCGGCGCCGGCAGGTCGGTTGGGATCTTGGCCAGGATGTTCAACGGGACGGTGACCACGGTGTAGTCGCCATGCTCCACCGTCTCGGCGCCGCTCGCCCGGTCGCGCCAGGTGACGGCGACGCTGCGGGCCGACTGGCGGATCGCCCGCACCTCCGCCCCCAGGCGCGGCGGCCGGCGCAGCGCCTTGGCCAGGGCGTAGGGGATGCGGTCCATGCCGCCCGCCGGCTCCAGCATGGTGGCCTGCATGAGGATGTTCTCCTCGAACAGGATGTTGGGCAGGGCGGGGTCGCCGAGCAGATCGCGCAGGGAGAGCGGCGGTCGTGCGGCGCTCTTCTGGTCGGCCGCGCCTGGCGGGGTCGCGTAGCCGGCCCGTTCTGATCCGCGATAGACCAGATCGGGCGCCAGGTCGCCGTAGCTGCGCAGGAAGCTGACCAGCCGCTCCTTGTCGGCGCCCGTCAGCTCCTGGTCCAGGGCGCCACGGTTCGCAGCCTTGGCCAGCAGCTCCGAAAGCCCGCCGCGCAGATCGTTGACCGCCTGGCGCTGTTCGATCGGGCGGCCGCCGAAGGCCTGGTCGGATTGCAGGCGCGCGGTGCGGTTCGAATTGACCTCCACCTCCAGCGTCACGCCGAGCTCGCGGCAGTAGCCGAGCAGGCCCTGGTGATGGCTCGGGATCCGCGCCGGACCAGCGTTGAAGTAGAGCCCTTCCGACAGCCGGGCGACCTGGTCCGCCTCGCCGACAAGCTCGACCCGGGTCCCGTCCCGGATGGTCCAGTTGCGTCCGCCGACCCGGTCGCGGGCCTCCAGCAGCAGGACGTCGAAGCCGGCGCGCTCCAGCCGGTAGGCTGTCACCAGACCGGCGATCCCCGCGCCCAGGACGATCACACGCCGCCCCGCGCCGAAACGCGCCGGCAGCTCCGGCGCGGCCTGCGCGGCCGAGGTCGCCAGCAGGCCCAGGCCCTGAAGCGACAGGAAGGCGGCGGCGTATCCGCCCGCCGCCGCCGCGCGACCGAGTATATCGCGACGACTAATCATTAATATGAGATTCCTCAATACTGAACTGACGCCTGGAGAATCTTCCGCCGGGCGGCTTCAGCTACACGTTTGAGGTGTCTCGTGTGGAGTCATGAATTCAATTTTTCTGATGACGTAATGGCGAAACTCTATCTTCGAGACGTGGCTTGAGGGCATCGGAATTCGGCTATCTATATGAGTAAAAATAAGAAGATAGTGGAATTCTTGGGATGGTCGGACCTCGTGGAGGTTCGCGTGGTTCTATGACTTTATCTGATAGGAAGTCTTGCGGGCGGCGCGGCGCGCGGGATGCAGCCATGCGACAGGCCTATTCGTAGCGCCAGCCTTGGGATGGGATATTCGAAGGATTCAAGGGAGATATTCGTGGAAACGATTTAGTATTATCTCGGGTCGCTCTCAGATTTACTGCCCTGGCGGCAGCGGGCTGGCTCGGCTTCATTGGCGAAGACGGCGAACGTCGTCCGAGGAGAAGTCCGCAAGGGGTGAGTTCGCCGTGCAGCGCCCGCCGATGGCGCTGTCGGCGAACTGGCTTCGCGGCTGAGATCTGGGTGCGACGCCCTCCCCCGTCGCGCGCGGTCTTGGTCGAACGCGGGTGGCCGCGGCGTCCGGTTCTGCCCCCTCCCGGACGTCGCGGCGCTTTTCCAACGCGGAGACAGGAATGCATCCCTTACGCCCTCGTCGGACCGACCCCCGGAGCGGAGAAGCCGGCTGGCGGCGTCGGGCGCGGCAGGCCGCCGTCCTGTTGTTCGCCTTCACCCTCGCCGCCTGCGGCAAGCCGCAGGGCGACGCCCAGCCGGTCCTGAAGGTCGGCAGCCAGAAGGGCGGGGACAAGGCGCTGCTCATCGCCTCCGGGGCGCTGGACGGCGCGCCCTACCGCGTCGAGTGGAGTGATTTCCCCGCCGCCCAGAACCTGCTGGAGGCGCTGGCCGCGGGCGCGGTCGACGTCGGCCTGGTCGGCGATGCGCCCTTCCTGTTCGCCTACGCCGGCGGCGCCAACATCAAGGCGGTGCACGCCGCCGCCAACCCCCAGGGCGGGGTGGCCACGGCGATCCTGGTTCCCAAGGGCAGCCCGATCCGCAGCGAGGCGGAGCTGAAAGGCCGCCGCATCGCCACCGGCCGCGGCTCGATCGGCCACTATCTGCTGCTGCGCTCGCTGGAGCGCGCCGGCCTGAAGCCCTCGGACGTGACCATCGTCTTCCTGGCGCCGTCGGACGCCAAGGCCGCCTTCGCCACCGGGGCGGTGGACGCCTGGTCGACCTGGGCGCCCTATCTGCCGCTGGCGGTGCGCGACGAAGGCGCCCGCGTCCTGACGAACGGCCGCGGCCTGCTGACCGGCTACGCCTTCGAGGCGGCGAGCACGCCGGCGATCGCCGCCAAGCGCGCCCAGCTTCAGGACTATCTCCTCCGGCTCGGTCGGGCGGAGATCTGGGCCCAGACGCACCAGGAAGCCTACGCCAAGGTCCTGGCCCAGGAGACCGGGCTCGACGAGGAGATCGCCCGCAAGACGGTGGCGCTGAACCTGCGCCTCCCGCGGCTGATCGACGAGGCGGTGATCGCCGAGGAGGGCGAGGTGCTGAAGCGCTTCCAGGCGGCCGGCGCGATCAAGGCGGCGCCCGACGTGAAGGCCGCCTTCGATCCGAGCTTCAAGATCGCCGCGCCATGAGCGCCAAGATCCAACGTCCATCCCCCAAGAGGAGCTGACCATGTCCACGATCTCGCTTCGCCAGTTGCTGGCCGAGCTTCACGCCGAGCGCGAGCGCACGTGGGAGCCCGCCCAGTTGCAGCTCAACATCAATCAGCGCCTCGATCTGGTGGAGGCGGCCAAGACGGCGCGCTGGGTGAAGGCGGGCGATCCCGCGCCGGCCTTCGAGCTGGAGGAGGTGGATGGCGAGCGTCTGACGTTGGAGGGGCTGACGGCCAAGGGGCCGGCGGTGCTGATCCTCTTCCGTTTTGCAGGCTGTCCGGCCTGCAACATCGCGCTGCCCTACTACAGCCGGGCCCTGGCGCCGCATCTCGCGGCCCTGGGCGTCCCCCTGGTGGCGGCGAGCCCGCAGATCCCCGAGCGCCTGGTCGAGATCAAGCGCCGGCACGACCTGAAATTCCAGGTCGCCACCGACCGCGACAACGTCCTCGGCCGCAAGCTGGGCGTCCTCTACACCGCCAACGCCGCGACCCAGGCCGCCGCCCAGGCCAAGGGGACCTTCATCGGCGACACCATCGGCACCGGAACCTGGGAGATCCCGCAGGCCACCGCCCTGGTGATTGGCACCGACCGCCGGATCAAGTTCGCCGACGTCAGCCCGGACTGGCTGGTGCGGACGGAAGCCGGGCCGATCCTCGAGGCTGTTCGCGAGGCGCTGGCGGTGCCGGCGGAGTAGGCGGACCTCGGGGCGTTCGGCGCATGCGCGCGCCGCCGCGCCAGCCTTCAGGCCAGGGTTCGTAGCTCGCTCGCGAGCTCGACCAACGGTTCGCCCTCACGGCTATGGGCGGTGGAGATGTCGACGATGAAGATCGTCGCGGCGCCGGCGTCGATGCGACAGCGGATGGGGCCCGCGAAGGCCGCCAGAGCGTCCCTAAGCTCGGGCGGAGTCGATCGGGCGAGGCGCCAGGACGCGGGCTCGAATCGGTCGGATGCATCGGCCAAGAAGGCCGCGGCCACGTCGCGCTGTTCGGCGTCCAACAGGGAGATCGAGACGCTCTCGGCGGCGATCAGGGCCTCATGGGCCGAGGCGGACTTGTCGACGCTGAACAGCAGACGGGGCGGGGCGGCGGAGACCGTGGCGAGCGAGGTCGTCCGCAGTCCGCGGGGTCCGTCTGCCCCGTTGCAGGCGACGATCGCCGCCGCCGTCGCCAGTCGGCGCAGGCCTGCGTCGAAGGCCGCGGGCTTAGCGCGCGGCCAGACCCGCACCACCTCGCAGGCTTCCGGGGTCTCGACCGCGGCCTGTGACATGGCGGACCTCAGCCCGCCGCGGCGGCGAGGCGCAGGTCGCGTTCGGCGACCAGTTCGCGCACCAGCGGGATCAGGTCGCGGCCATAGGCGACCGCGTCCTCCAGCGGATCGAAGCCGCGGATCAGGAAGGTCGAGACGCCGAGGTCGTAGTAGTCGAGGAGGGCGTCGGCGACCTGCTCCGGCGTGCCGACCAGGCCGGTGGAATTGCCCTGCGCCCCGGTCACCGCGGCGACCCCGGTCCACAGGCGCTTGTCGAGACGTGCGCCCTGGGCGGCGGTCTGCAGCAGCCGCTGCGAGCCGGCGTTGGCGGGATTGTGCCCGCTGGTCGGCAGTCCCGCCTTCTCCCGCAGCGCCTTGATCCGGGCGACGATGTCGTCGGCCTTCTTCCAGGCGGCCTCTTCTGTTGATGCCAGAACCGGCCGCAACGACAGGGAGAAGCGGATCTCGCGGCCGTGCCGGGCGGCGGCCGCGCGCACCCGGGAGATGGTTTCGCGCACCTGGGCGTGGGTCTCGCCCCACAGGGCGTAGATGTCGGCATGCTTGCCGGCCACGGTGATCGCCTCGTCCGAGGAGCCGCCGAAGTAGATCGGGATGTGCGGCGTCTGCACCGGCTTCACCGCGGCGAAGGCCTGTTCGACCTTGTAGTATTGGCCGGTGTAGTCGAACGGCGTTTCGCTGGTCCATTCTCGGCGAACGATGTCGAGGTACTCGTCGGTGCGGGCATAGCGCTCGACCTTGGTCAGGTGGTCGCCGTCGCGCCGCATCTCCTCGTCGGCGCCGCCGGTGATGATGTGCACGGCGACCCGGCCGCCGGTGAACTGGTCCAGGGTCGCCAGCTGGCGCGCGGCCAGGGTCGGCGCGGTGAAGCCCGGTCGGTGGGCGATCATGAAGCCGAGCTTCTCCGTCACGTGCGCCGCGTGGGCGACGATCAGCTGGCTTTCCGGAGACTGCGAGCCGAAGGCGACGAGGGCGCGATCGAAGCCGCCGATCTCATGCGCCTTGGCGACCGCCTCGACATGGGCGACGTCGATCACGGGGCCAGTGTTCGGCCGGGTTTCCGAGGCCCCGTTGGAGCCGATGAGGCCGATGAACTCCACAGGCATGAGCTGTCTCCTGGTCGTGTGCGCTTAAAACCTATCGTAACAATAGGATTAAGGTGCGCGAGCGAGATGTTCTCATGCCGCCTATCAGCGGCGCTGAAGCCTCAGGCCGGGACGAGCCTCCGCTCCGACGTCTCGTGGAGCACGGCGCGCTGGAACGAGGGCCGCGCCTGCACGCGCTGGGCGTGGGCCTGGAAGGCGGGATAGTCGTTCAGGTCGATCTCCAACCGCGGAGCCCAGCGGTGGAAGACGTGGGCGTAGGGGTCGGCCAGGCTGAAGCTCTCGCCGAGCAGCCAGCTGCGCCCGTCCGCCAGCCGCGCTTCGATCTCGGCGTAGGCGGCCCGCATGTTCTCGCGGCTGCTCTCCTTGAGCGCCGGCCAGACGGAGGTGTCTTGCGTGTAGCGCTCGGGCCGGGCGAAATGGGCGAAGGCCACGTGCACGCCGCTGGCGAACCAGGCGAGCAGCTCGTAGGCCCGGGCGACCTGGACCAGATCGCCAGCCGGCAGCAGCCGGGCCTGGGGGAACAGCCGGTCGATAGCGGTCAGCACGGCGATGTTCTCGCCGATCGCCACCCCGTCGATCACCAGCACAGGCACCCGGCCGCGCGGATGAATGGCCAGGTATTCCGGGCGCCGTTGGTCGCCGTCGGGCAGGACCAGGCGGACAGCGTCGAACTCGGCGCCGGCCTCTTCGAGACCGACGAGGGCGGGGAGCGAACAGGAGCCGGCGGCGAAATAGAGGGTGAGTGACATCTTGGCGTTTCCTCAGATGACGTAGAAGCCGTGCGCGCCATCCCGGCGGAGCTGTTCGACGAGGCCGAATTCCCAGTCGAGATAGGCCTGCATGGCTTCCTTTGGATTGTCGGTGCCTTCGTACGGGCGGCGGTAGACGTCGTCGGCGGGGCTGGCAGGCTGTTGCAGCCCGGTCTCCAGCGGCAGGCCGGCGGCGATCCACGCCTCGGTCCCGCCCTCAAGCACCAGCGGCGTCTGTTCGGTGAGCTCCTCGAACTCGGCGGCGGCGAAGCGCGCCAGCGCGCCGTCGGGCGAGGTCAGCACGTAGGGAAAGCCGCCGGGGACGCCGCCCAGGGCCTCCGCCAGCCGGCTGCGGACGACGAACCAGGCCCGCGGGATATGGCCGCGCCGGTGGATGGGGCTCGGCGCCAGGTCGATCAGGGTGACGGCGCCGAGTTCGATCTGTGCGGCCAGTTCGGCCGCGCTGATGCTCTGCACCTTGGGCGAAACCGGCCGGGTCGGCGCCCAGGGGCCGGTCTGGCGCGGGCCCTCGAAGCCGTCGAGCACATAGACCTCCCAGCCCATCTGGGCGAGCCAGGAGGCGCTCATGTCGGCGCGCACGCCGCGGTCGTCGGCGAGCACGATGCGGGCGCCGCGGACCGGGGCGAAGACGTCGGTCTCCTGCACCAGCTGGCCGCCCGGCGCGCTGCGGAAACCCGCCAGGTGGCCGGCGGCGTACTCCTCGGGCGTGCGCACGTCGAAGCGGTAGAGGGTGCGGGTCGTCTCCCGCGCCAGGATGTCGAGCCCGCGCCGGTCGATGGTGCGGACGCCTGCGCGGTAGGCGACGTCGCGGGCGGCGGCGCGGGCCTCGGCGGCCTTTGCGTCGGCGATCTCGGGAAAGCGATCGCTCTGGCCGTGCTCCAGGGTCTGGCCGGCCAGCGTCCAGCCGATGGTGCCGTTGCGCAGCGCGAAGACCCGGTTCGGCAGGCCGGCGTTGATCAGCGACTGGGCGCCGACGATGCTACGGGTGCGGCCGGCGCAGTTGACGATGATGGTGGTCGTGGGATCCGGCGCCAGCTCGCGGGCGCGCAGCACCAGTTCGGCGCCGGGCACGCTCACCCCGCGCGGGATGCTCATGGTCTGGTATTCCTCGAAGCGCCGGGCGTCGAGCACCACCAGGTTCGGCTCGGACTCGATCAGCGCCTTGGCGTCGGGGGCCGGCAGGGACGGCGTATGCCGCCGCGCCTCGACCAGTTCGCCGAAGGCCTTGCTGGCCGAGTTGGCGTCCTGGAACAGCTCGTAGCCGGCGCGCCGCCAGCCCTCCAGTCCGCCCGCCAGGGAGGAGAGCCGCGAATAGCCGAGCGCCCGCAAGCGCCGCGCCGCCGGCGGAACCAGGCCCTCGCCGTCATCGTAGAGCACGATGCGGGCATCCAGGCGCGGGATCCGGTCCAGCACCTCCAGCTCCAGCCGGCCGAGCGGCAGGTTGGCGGCGAACAGCGGGTGGTCCTTGGCGTAGGGATCCTCCTCGCGCAGGTCGATCAGCGCGATCTCACGCCGGGCGATGAGGTCCAGGCGGACGTCGGCGGGGGCAGTCTCGGAGATCATGCAGGGGGGCTCACGGAAGGGTCCCAGAGGTTGGGGAGCGTGGTGTTCGCGTAGCCGGAGACGAAGGGTTTCGGCCGGCCCTGGGCGTCGTAGGTGGCGCGCCGCACGGCGCCGATGTTGGCGCCGTAGACGTGGATGCTGATCGAGACGCGATCGTCGAAGGCGTTGGCGACGCGGTGGATGTCGCCGATGCGGGGCGAGACCGCCTCCACCCGTCCAGGCTCGAGCCGCGCGGGCGATCCCTGCGGGACCAGGCCGTCGGGGGTGCGCGCGTAGGGCTGAGACAGTTCGGCGCCGCGCAAAACGCCCACCAGGCCCCAGACCGTGTGGTCGTGCACCGGCGTCGCCTGGCCCGGGCCCCAGACGAAGCTGACGACCGAGAAGGCCTCGGCGCTGTCGCCATGCAGCAGGTACTGGCGATACCGCTCCGGATCCGGCTGGGCGTAGGCGTCCGGCAGCCAGTCGTCCCGCGCCACCAGGGCGGACAGCAGCTGTCCGCCTTCGCTCAGGATCGCAGGTTCGTCGGGGTTTCGGCGCAGCAGGGCGGCGAAACCGGTGACGAAGCTGCGCAGCCGATAGAGGTCGCCGCTCATAGCCGGTACCGAAGGGAGAGGGTGACGGTCCGCGGGTCGGGGTAGTTCAGGTAGTAGACACTGGTGCTCGGCGTATAGGTGGAGCTCACCGGCTTTTGGGAATCCAGCAGGTTGCGGGCGGACGCCACCACCGACCAGCGCGGGTTCGGCGCGGTCCAGGCAGCCACCGCGTTCAGGAAGCCCTGGGCCGGAACCCGGTTCTGGCCCCCCGCCGCCGGCGTGGCGCTGGAATAGGTCACGGTCTGGTACTGGGCGTTGACGTTCAGCTGCAGCGCGCCGGGCAGCTCGACCGGCACGTCCCAGGTCATCGCCCCCGACAGGGTCCAGCGCGGCGCGCCTGGCAGGCGATTGCCGTCGGCGTTCACGCCCGCACCGCCGGCGCCCTTGTAGCTGTCGTAGATGGCGAACAGATAGCCGCCGGCGAGCTGGGCCGAGAGCCTGCGGGTCAGCGCGGCCTGGGTCTCCAGCTCGACCCCCCAGGTGTGGGCCTGGCCGGCGTTGCCGCGGCGGCTGCCGACATAGGCCGGGTCGTAGAAGGAGACCTGCAGGTCGCGATAGTCGTTGTAGAAGACCGCCAGGTTGGCGCTCAGCCGCTGGTCGAAGGCGCGCGTCTTCAACCCGCCTTCGTAGGTGATCACCTCCTCCGGCGCGAAGGGCAGGACCGCCAGGTCCAGGCGGGTGGCGCGGTTGTCGTAGCCGCCCGACTTGAAGCCCTTCGAATAGGAGAGGTAGCTGTTGAGCTCCGGCGACCACTCGTACTGCACCACGACCTTGGGCGTGATCGCCACCCAGGTGTCGTGGGCCTTGCCCTTGATCGAGGGCGCGACCACCTGGCCCGCCAGGTTGAGCACGGCGTTGTCGAAGGTGAAGCTCTTGGTCTCCTGGGTCCAGCGCAGGCCGGTGATCAGCTTGAGCTTGTCGCTCAGCGACCAGGTCGCCTCGCCGAACACCGCATAGGCGTCCGTGTTGGTGATGTTGTGGGCGCGCAGGAAGTTGTAGTTGGCGGGCGTCGTGGTCGGGTCGGTCGCCAGGGCGCTCCTGCGGCTGTAGCCGTCGCGCTGCACGAAGAAGCGTTCGTGCAGGTAGAAGACCCCGGTCGAAAAGGCGACCCGGCCGAAGTCGCCGTTCAGCTGGATTTCCTGGGTCGCGTACTGGTCGTTGTAGTGGATCAGGTTCTTCTGGATCAGCGCCGCTTCGCCGTCGTTCTCGTAATAGACGGGGTTGAGGTCGAAGCCGCCGTAGGCGCTGACCGACTTCAGCTGCAGCTGGTCGGTCAGCTTGTAGGTGATGCGCGCCGAGCCCGAGATCTGGTCCAGATCCTGCCGCGGCTCGACCTCCGAATAGGAGACGTTCTTTCGGAAGCCGCCGCCGGGCTGCCGCACCGGGATGTAGGAGCGGCTGTCGCTGCGGTCGCGGACGGCGTTCAGGGTCAGGAGGGCGTCCAGCCGCTCGTTCGGCGTCCAGCGCAGCTTGGCGCGGTAGGCGTCGACGTCGATCCGGTTCACGTCGTGGCCGAGCGTCGGGTCGTGGGTGATCCCGTCGCGGCTGTGGTGGATGAAGGACAGGCTGCCCGAGAGGTCGTCGCTGATCGGCCCCTCGATCAGCCCTCGCGCCTCGATCGCGCCGAAGTTCCCGAGGCCGATCTCGGCGTTGGCCCGCAGGGCCCGGTCGGGGTCGCGGGTGATGATCCGCAGCGCCCCGGCGCTGGAGTTGCGGCCATACAGGGCGCCTTGCGGCCCGCGCAGCACCTCGATCCGCTCCAGGTCGTTGAACTCGATCATCGAGCCGATCTGGCGGGGCGCATAGACGTCGTCGACGTAGACCGCGAGCACCGGCTCCTGGATCGGATCGCTTTCGCCGACCCCGCGCAGCGAATAGGTCTGGGTGGTGTGGCTGATGGTCACCCGGCTGATGCTCAGATTGGGCGCCTGGCCGGCCAGGTCGCGGACATTCTGAATATGGCGTTCGGCCAGCGTCTGCGGGCTGAAGGCGGTGAGGGCGATGGGCGTGTCCTGGAGGGTGGTGGAGCGGCGCTCGGCGGTGACCACCACTTCCGCGAGGGTGGCGGATTCCGCGGTCTCCGAAGCGGCGCCTTCCGCGGCGTGGGCGGAGGTTCGACCGGAAAGCCCGGTGGCGAGGGCGACGCTGGCCAACAAGACGGTGCGAAGAGTTCCAGAGCGAAGTCGTTGCATAGACGTAAGATACCCCAGCAGTTGGCGGGGATAACGTCTGTTATGAAGCGATATCTCAAACGACTTTAACTGATAAGCGCAATGTAGGGCGCTAGATTGGTATTTACTAATATCAGCTATTAGGTCGAAGAATACGTGACGCCAGTCGCTTGCTCATCGCTGTCGCGAGCCAGCGTCGTCAGGCCATGCTGGTGGGCGCCTAGCCCAGGGCGGCGAAGGCCGCCTTGCCGGCGGCGGCCAGGGCGACGTCGGCCTGCGGGGTGTGCACGCGCCCGCAGAGGACGTCGCGATAGTGCCGCTGCAGGTCGTTGTGGCGCGAGAGCCCCGGATTGCCGGTGGCGGCGATGGCCTTCTCGACCGCGGCGATGGCGTTCTCGGTGACCAGATGCTTCACCAGCCCGCCCTGGTCCGGGGCGAGCCGTCCCGCAGCGGCGGCGTCCAGCAGGGTGCGGTTCTGCAGCAGCAGGCCGTCGATGGCGCCCGCCAGCTCCTGAAAGCGGGGAAGGGTGGAGAGCGAAGCGCCGAGGTTGGCGGGACGCCGATCCACCGTGCAGCGGACGAACCAGTCGCGGGCGGCGACGGCGACCGCGTGGTAGATCCCCGCCGTCAACACGGGCGCCCAGACGGCCATGACGGGATCCAGCGCCGGCGGGGACGCGCCGGCCGGCCTCGGCGCGAGCGCGTATTGGTCGAGCAGGGGCGTGTCCTCGAAGATCACGTCGTGGCTGGCGCGCGCGCGCAGGCCGGTGTGATCCCAGCTCTCCTCGATGCGCCAGCCTGGAGCCTCGCGCGGGACCAGGAAGTTTCCGACCCGCGGCGCGGCCTCGTCTGTGCGGGCCCAGACCAGCATCCAGCTGAGCGCCGGCGCGCCGGTGGCGTAGATCTTCCGACCGCTCAGCCGCCAGCCGTCGACCGTGCGCCGGGCCACGGTCGCGGGCAGGCCGCCGCGGGCCGGCGTGCCGAGCTCGGGCTCCACGTGCAGGGCGTTGATCAGCGCGCCCCGCTCGACGGCGTCACGGACGAGGTTTGTCTTCAGGTGGTCGGGGACGCCCGGCCATTCGGGAAGGGCGGCGTGAAAGATGTACTGCATCGCCAGGACGAGCGCTGTGGCCGGCTCGCCGCGGGCGACCGCCTCGATCACCCTGAGCGTGGTCGCCAGGTCCGCGCCGCCGCCGCCGAACGCCGTCGGCGCGGTCAGGGCCAGCAGGCCCGTCTCATGCAGCTGGGTGAAGTTTTCGAACGGAAAGCTCGAGTCCCGATCGTGCGCCGCGGCCGTGGCCGCAAAGGCCGCAGTGAGCCCAGGCAGGATGTCCTCGAGATCCGCGCCCCGGCGTCGGAGCGCGAACGGCAGGTTCACGCCACCACCTCTCCCGTCGGGAAGGCCAGCAACGCGCCTTCGTGCGCCGGCGGCGGCTCGGGGATGGGCTGCACAACGCCGAGCTTGCCGAGCAGGCGCGAGCGGATGGCCTGGAACCGGTGGTCGATGGCGCGGGGACGGTCGAGCTCGATCCGCTCCTCCGCCGAGATGCGCCCGTTCTCCAGGACGAGAACCCGATCGGCGAGCGCGATCGCCTCGTCGACGTCGTGGGTGACCATCAGCACGGTCGGCGCATGGCGCCGCCAGAGCGACAGCACCAGGTCGTGCATGCGCAACCGGGTCAGGGCGTCGATCGCCGCGAAGGGTTCGTCCAGCAGCAGCAGGCCGGGCTCGCGTACGAGCGCACGGGCCAGCGAGGCGCGCTGGGATTCGCCGCCCGACAGGGTGGACGGCCAGGCGTCGGCCCGGTGGTCGAGCTCGACTTCGCGCAAGGCCGCCTCGGCGCGGGCGCGGACGTCGGAGCCGGAGAGGCCGAGGGCGACGTTGCGCCAGACCTTCTTCCACGGCAGCAGCCGGGCGTCCTGGAACACCACCGCCCGGGCGGGCGGAGCGGCGACGTCCTGGCCATCGGTCGGATCCAGGCCGGCCAGGGTGCGCAGGAGCGTGGTCTTGCCCGAGCCGGAGCGGCCGAGGAGGGCGACGAACTCGCCGCGGCGGATCTCGATGTCGAGGCCTTCGAGCACTGTCACCGCGCCGAACCGGCGGGTGAAGTTGCGGACTCGCACCGCCGTGTCGCCGACGGGCGAGGTCTGCGGGGCGGCGGGACGGATCAGCGGCTGGGCCATGCGAAGCCTCCGAAGAAGGGATTCAGGATTTGACGAAGGAAGGACGCCAGGCGAGCGCGCGAGCTTCCAGCGCGCGCACCACCAGGTCGCCGGCGAGACCGAGGAACGCATAGACGACGAGGCAGACGACGATGACGTCGGTGCGCATGAAGTCGCGGGCGTTGTTGATCAGGTGGCCCAAGCCCGCCGAGGCGTTGATCTGCTCGGCGACGACCAGCATCAGCAGGGCGATGCCGGTCGAATAGCGCAGGCCGACCAGGAAGGAGGGCAGGGCGCCCGGCAGGATCACGTGGACGATCAGTTCGCGCTGGCTGAGGCCGAAGCTGCGTCCGGCTTCGATCAGCCGCGGATCGACGCCGCGGATGCCCGCGAACAGGTTGAGGTAGATCGGGACGACCGTGGCCACGGCGATCAGGGCGACCTTCGCCGTCTCGCCGATCCCGAACCAGACGATGAACAGCGGCGTCAGGGCCACCACGGGAATGGTCCGCTTGATCTGCATCAGCGGATCGACGGCGGTCTCTCCGGTGCGGGTGAGGCCGGCGATCAGGGCGAACGTCACGCCGAACAGCAGCCCCAGGGCCAGGCCGGTCGCGGCGCGGGCCAGCGAGACCGCAAGGTTGCCAGGCAGTTCGCCGCTCACCGTCATCTGCAAGAAGGTCTCCGCCACGGCGGACGGCGCGGCGAGGATGCGCGGCGGGATGACGCCCGTGCGCGAGCCGAGCTCCCAGAGCAGCAGAAGGGCTACGGGCGAGAGCCAGCGCGCTTCGCGCCAGCGGAAGGCCGGGAGACTGAATGGTGCAGCTTTTCTATCAAGCGTCAGTAGAGACACTAAACGGCTCCCGCCTATCTTCACGGCCAAGCAAATTGCGCTTTGCCTCGAACGAGAAAGACCTCTAATCCCTACTCGTTCAATAGACATTCCCTGACGGGACGCTTTAGAGTTTCTCATAGATGGACCGCGACCCATGGCCGTGAACCTGCCGACCGAGCTTCTGCGAAGCTTCGCGGCGATCGTCGATTCCGGCTCGATGCTGCGAGCGACCGAGCGGGTCTTCGTCACCCAGTCGGCCCTGAGCCTGCAGATGAAGCGGCTGGAAGACACCGTCCAGGCGCCGCTCTTCCACCGCGACGGGCGCCGGCTGGTGCTGACCCCGGCCGGCCAGACCCTGCTGGCCTACGCCCGGGACATCCTGGCGATGAACGACCGCGCGGTCTCCGCCCTGACCGGCGACGCCCTGGCGGGACCCGCCCGGGTCGGCCTGGTGCAGGACTTCGCCGAGACCCTGCTGTCGGGCGTCCTCGCCCGCTTCGCTCAGCTGAACCCCGACACCCAACTGCAGGTCCGCGTCGGCGGCTCGCAGGAGCTGCTCGACGCCCTGGCGTCGGATCGTCTCGACGTCGTCCTCTGCATGGGCGCGGCCGACGACATCGCCGCCATCCGGGTCGCGCCGACCATCTGGCTCGGCGAGGATGCGCTGGTGGAGCAGGAGGTGCTGCCGATCGCGGTGCTCGAAAAGCCGTGCCGCTTCCGCGACGCCGCGCTCGCGGCGCTCGACGCGTCGGGCCGGCGCTATCGCGTGGTGCTGGAGACGCCGAGCCTTTCGGTGCTGCGCGCGGCGGTCGACGCCGGCCTGGGCGTCACCGCCCGGACGCGCGTCTTTTCCGAGCGAACTCTGGCGCGGGAGGCCGCGGAGCTGCTGCCGGGCTTGCCGCAGGTCGCCTACGTGCGCCACACCCGGGCCAATCCCCATGCCACCATCAGTCGGCTCGCCGACCTGATGAACGCGGCCGTCATCGACCTTCAGCCGGAAAGTGAATCATGAGCCAGACGTTCTCCGAGGCCGAGCTCGACCAGCTCTTCCGCACCGCGCGGACGCGCAATGGCTGGCGGCCGGAGCCGGTCCCCGAGACGCTGATCCGCGAGCTCTACGATCTGCTGAAGTGGGGCCCGACCTCGGCCAACCTGTCGCCCGGCCGGTTCGTCTTCCTGACGACCGAGGCGGCGAAGGCCCGGCTCGCCCCGCATCTTTCCAACGCCAATCGGCCGAAGACCCTGGCCGCGCCGGTGGTGGCCCTCGTCGCCTATGACCTGAAGTTCGCCGAGCACGCGCCCCGGCTCTTCCCGCATGCTCCGGGGGTGAAGGACTGGTTCGGCGATCCGGCGGTCGCTCAGGAGACCGCCTTCCGCAACGGGACCCTGCAGGGCGCCTATCTGATCCTGGCGGCCCGCGCGCTCGGCCTCGACTGCGGTCCGATGTCGGGCTTCGACGCCAAGGGGGTGGACGCCGTATTCTTCGCCGACACGAGCTGGCGGACCAACTTCATCTGCAACCTCGGCTACGGCTCCGAGGAAAACCTCTTCGAGCGGCTGCCCAGGCTGCCGTTCGAAGAGGTCTGCCGCATTCTGTAACTCTCAGTCTCCAGGCGTCCCTCCGTGTCCGAGCGTCCCACTGTCGCGATCATCGGCGCAGGCTTCAGCGGCCTGCTGACCGCCGTCCACCTGCTGTCCGCGCCGGACGGTCCTCAGGTGCGCCTGATCGAGCGCGGCGGGGTATTCGGACGCGGCCTGGCCTATGCGACCAACAACCCCGAGCACCTGCTGAACGTCCGCGTCGGCAATATGAGCGCCCTGCCGGATCAGCCGGATCATTTCGTGCGCTGGCTGTCGCAGCGCGACGGCCAGCGGACGACAGGCGCCTTCGTCACCCGCGGCGTCTATGGCGACTATCTGCAGAGCCTGCTGGCCGACGCCGTGCAGGGCGCCTTCGGCGTCGACAGGCTGTTGCTGGAGGCCGACGAAGCGGTCGACGTGCGGCCGTCGGGGGCCGGTTGGCGGATCGATACGGCGATGGGGCGCACGATCGAGGCGGACGCCGTGGTGCTGGCGCTGGGATCCCTGCCGCCTGCGCCGCCGGCCGCGGTCAGCCCCGAACTGCTCACGTCGCCGCGCTACGTCGCCGATCCTTGGCGGTTCGACGGGAGCGCCGATCTCGGCCGTCATGTCCTGCTGATCGGGACCGGGCTGACCATGGTCGACGTGGCTTTTGCGCTCGGCCGCCCGGACCGCCGTTTCACGGCGATCTCCCGCCGCGGCCTGCTGCCGCGAGGCCATGGCGCGGCGCCGCCGGCGCCCGGCCGCCCCGATGTCGTCGGATCGCCGCTCGAGGTGCTGCGCCAGGCGCGGCGTCTGTCGGCGGATCGAGACTGGCGCGAGGTGATCGACGAAGTTCGCGGCTCCGTCCGCGGCCTCTGGACCTCATGGTCTCTCGCACAACGACGCCAGTTCCTGCGCCACCTGCGCCCCTGGTGGGACGTCCACCGCCATCGCATGGCGCCGCCCGTGGCGCACAAGATCGAGGACCTGCGCGAGAGCGGCGAGCTGGCGATCGGCGCGGGAACCCTGCTGCGGCTGGAGCGGGTCGGCGACGAGGTGCGGGTCGAATGGCGCGCCCGTGGGACCCGCCGGCCGCAGACCCTGATGGTCGATGCGGTGGTGAACTGCACCGGACATGGCGGCGAGATCCGCCTGGCCGACGACCGGCTGATCGAGGCCCTGCTGCGCCGCAGGCTCGTCCGTCCGGACGTCTGCAGCCTGGGCCTCGACGTCGACCCGGGCTCGCGCCCGCTCGACCATGGAGGCGCCGCGACGCCCGGCCTCTACGCCGTCGGCCCGCTGACCCGCAGCGCCTTCTGGGAGATGACCTCGGTTCCTGACCTGCGCGGTCAGGCGGCGGGGGTCGCGCGTGATGTCGCGGCGACTTTGGTCCAAGGGGTCGGCGAAGCCGTTCTGTGAGGCGGCGCGGAACCTCCAAACATCCGCGTCATCCCGGCCGAAGCGCAGCGTAGATCCGGGACCCAGGGGCCGCCCCTGGGTCCCGGATCGGCCTGCGGCCGTCCGGGATGACGACCGAAGGTGCGATCAGAGATCCGCGTACAGCGGCTCGTCGGCGATCAGCACCCGCTGCATCAGGCGCGGGAAGTCGCCGTAGTTGCGCACGGCGTAATGCACGGCCGCGCGATTGTCCCAGAAGGCCACCGAGCCGGGCCGCCAGGAGAAGCGGACCTGATTTTCCGGCTTCTTGTAGTGGTAGAGGATGGTCTGCAGCAGCTCTTTGCTCTCGGCGATGTCGAGGCCGAGGATGTGCGGCCGCTGGGTGAAGTTGACCCAGAGGATCTTCTGCCCGGTCTCGCGATGGGTGCGCACGACGCGGTGCGAGACGATGGGATAGTCGTGGCCCAGCGGCTCGAGTGCGTGGCGGAAGTCGTGGGTGACGTGGAGATCCTCCAGCCGCGCCTTCAACGCGTCGGGCAGGCCCTGGTAGGCGAGGTTGGCGTCCACCCAGATGGTGTCGCCGCCGATCTCCGGCACGCTCACCGCGCGCAGCACCGCGCCCCAGGTCGGCACCAGCCGCCAGCTGGTGTCGGTGTGGTAGCCGGACTCCACGCTGGTCGGGTCGGGGACCAGCTCGCGGGCGTTGAAGTCGGCCGCGGCGATGCGGTGCAGCGGGGCGATGTTGTCGTGCCGCTTGGCGCTGGGGTGGGTGTAGAGCGGGCCGAAGCGGGCGGCGAAGTCCGCCTGCTGGTCGTCGGTGAGCGCCTGGTCGCGGAAGAAGACGACCTTGTGCTTCAGCACGGCCGCCTTGATGGCGTCGCGCGTCGCGTCCGAGATCGGACGGCTGAGGTCGACGCCGCTGATCTCGGCGCCGAGCGTGGGTTGCAGGGGGCGGATCTCCAGGTCGGCGATCTGCTGTTCAGGCGTCTTTTCGCGGACAGCTGCGCTCATCTCAAGTCTCCTTCAGTCTTCGGCCAGGCTTGGGGCTGCTGAATTCTGAGAGACTTGAGCTGCGCGATCTAATGCCCTTTTCTCGAGATGCTGATGATGTCCGAGAATAGATGTGACCCGACCTCTCGGATCAGAATTTCACCCCGATGCGGGCGTAGTAGAAGCCGCCGAGAAGGCCATAGGGGGCGATGGTGCCGTAGACGCCGCCGCCGCTCGTCGGCAGGCCGTAGCCGGCCAGGGTGTAGCCCGGGGCGCCGATCAGGACGGAGTCGACGTTCGCGGTCTTGGCGAGAATATCAGCCGGGACCTTGTCCGGAAAAACGTCGAAGAGGTTGTTGGCGCCGACGGCGATCTTCACCCTGGGCGAGACCTTGTAGCTGATGTCGATGTCGGTGACCCACTTCGGGTGGAAGAGCTCGTCGACGGTGTTGTTCACCGGCTCCACGTAGCGGCCGTAGAGGGTGTTTGTGAGCCGGACGTCCCAGCGGTCCAGGGTCCAGTCCCCGGCGAGCGCCAGGCGGTATCGTGGCGTCTGGTTGACGAGCTGACGTTGCGCCAGGGCGTTGAAGTTGGCCGCCGCGGCCTTGATGCGGGTGATCTTGGTCCCGCTGCCGGAGTAGATGGCGCTCCACTGCACCTGGCCGAAGCGGCCGAGCGGCTGCTGGTACTCCGCAACGACGTCGATCCCCTGGGTGCGGGTGTTGACGCCGTTGGTGAAGAACTGGGCCGAGGTCAGGCCCGGGAAACCCAGCGCCGCGACCTGGGCCGGGGTCAGGCTGAAGTTCGGCGAGGACTTCACGATGCGGTTGCGGATGTCGATATGGTAGGCGTCGACGGTGAAGCGCAGGCGGCTCGTCGGCTCCCACGTCAGGCCGATCGAATAGTTCACCGAGGTCTCCGGCCGCAGCGGCGTGGCCCCCAGCGCCTTGGCGATCGGGCTGTCGACCGGCAGGAACTTGGACTGGGCCGAGACGCCCTGGCCGTTCACCACGACGGTGGTGTTCTGGGTCGTCGAGAACCACTGCTGCGCCAGCGACGGAGCGTGGAAGCCGTTGTTGACCGAGCCGCGGACCGCCAGACGGGGCAGGATCTCGTAGCGCGTCGAGACCTTGCCGCTGAGCGAGTCGCCGGAGCTGTCGTCGTAGTGCTCGCCGCGGGCGGCGAGACCGACGTACCAGGCCTCCGTCACATTGCTCCCGAGGTCGATATAGGCCGCCAGGTTGTTGCGGCTGTGGGTGCTGGCGTCGGCCGGCGTGGTGCCGGTGAAGGACTGCAGGCCGGCCTGTGGAAAGCGGCCGTGATAGAGGTCGCCGAAGGGCGTGCCGTCGTCCGGCACCTGGTAGCCGCCGTTGATGTAGGAGTTGGGCTCGCCGGCGATCTCGGCGAACTGCTCCCACCGGTGCTCCAGGCCCCACGACACGTCGAGCGGCTTGGCCAGGCCGACCTCGAAGCTGCGGGTGGCGTCGAGGTTGTTGGTCCACTGCTCGAAGACCTGCTTGCCCATGTAGAAGCGGGTCTGGTTGACCGAGGGGCCGAGCGAGGCGTTCAAGGTGTTGGTGGCGTTGAGCCGCGCGTCATCGCGGCCGAAGCTCGAGCTGACATCCCAGGTCCAGCCGGCGAGGGCGCCCTTCAGGCCGATGGTCCCCTGGAAGTCGGTCTCGTGGATGCGCCGGTAGGCCTGGAAACCGTCCGGGAAGATGGCGGGCAGGGACGAGAGGTCGTCGGGGCGGAAGGCGCCGCGCGCGTCCTTGATCACCCGGCGGCTGATCGTCGAAAAACTGTAGACGTCCCAGTCGCGGCCGATCGGGGCGGTGAAGTCGTAGGCGAAGTTGACCGTCGTGTTCAGGGTCGAACGGCCATAGGAGCGGGAAAAGGCCTTGCGGTCGGCGGTCGCCTCGCGCGGGTCCAGCGCCCCGTCGACCAGCGGATAGAGGACGCCCGTGGCGTTGTCGTTCGCCGGGGCCGCGCCCTGCTGGAATGCGGAGAGGGCGTAGTGGATCGTGCCGCCGAACAGACGTGCGCCCCAGTCGAGGTTTTCCTGCACCAGCTTGCCGGTCGACCGATAGGACTGGCCGACCGTGGTCTCCGAGCCGCCGCCGTCGCCGTTCTTCTTCAGGATGATGTTGATGACCCCGGCGATGGCGTCGGAGCCGTACTGGGCCGCCGCGCCGCCGCGCAGGTACTCGACCCGTTCGATGGCGCTTTGCGGAATGAAGTCGAGGTCGACCGGGGTGGAGCCGCCGCCGAGCGTCGCCAGGTTGTTGATCAGCGCCGTCGGATGGCGCCGCTTGCCGTTCACCAGCACCAGGACGTAGTCGCCGGTCAGCCCCTGGACGGCGTAGGGCGGCACGCTGGCCGAGGTCCCGCCGCCGTTCTGGGCGGGCAGGGTGAGCGAGGGGATCGCTGACGAGAGGATCTGCTTCAGTCCGACCTTGCCGGTCGCGGTGAGCTGGGCTGGACCGATGACGTCGATCGGGACCGGGCTGTCGGTCACGCTGCGCGGCTGGCCGCGCAGGCCGGTGACCACGATCTCGGCCACGGCGGCGCTGTCGATCGCCGCCGCGCCAGGGGCGTCTTCGGCATGGGCCGCCGACGCGATGGCGGCCGTCAGGGCGACGGGGGCTGCGCTCGCCAACCAGCGAAGGGCTCGAGTCGGGGTGTTGCTCATGCGGGGGTCGGGTCCATCGTCTCAAGACCGGACCTGCCGAATGGAAGGTCGCGATCAACTCGGACCTGAGCAACATTTTCGCCGTTGTGGTGTCTAACCGGTTTTACTGAGTTCGTGTTTAGAGTGTCTGCAGGCCAGAAATCATCTCATATATTTTTGCGGAAAATACATCAGTATTGCAGCAGTTGCTGATTTGACGCCGGCCCACTAGCCAATGACCGCTTGCAGCCAGGCGGTGAATACCGCCTACGGCCGCGCCAGCCGGCTCGCCCCGCACGATTGCGGGGCGAGCCGCATCTCTCTCCGCCAGCCAGCGTTCCCTTTCAAACGCTGCGCGTCGTTCTAGGATTGCGGCGTCGGGTCGTTGCGGAGAAGCCATGGTGGATGCTTCAGGACCGGATGCGGAGCCCAAGGGCTGGCGAGGCCGTCGCGTCCGGCTGCCAGGGCCTGGGATCCCGACGGCGAGCCCGAAGGGGTTCGAGGGCGTGCGGCTCAGCGTCGAACAGGCCGAGGCTTCGTTGGACCTGGCGGCCGATCGTCTCTCCATTCCGAGATCAGCCTGGGAGGGCGGCGATTTCGACCTGCTGGCGATCTCGGGCGGCGCTGCAGGGGGCGCCTTTGGCGCGGGCGTGCTGGTCGGCCTGACCCGGTCCGGGCGACGGCCCAGCTTCTCGATCGTCACCGGCGTCAGCACCGGCGCCCTCATCGCGCCCTTCGCCTTCCTGGGACCGGAGTGGGACGACCGGCTGTGCGAGGCCTACACCGGCGGGCATGCGGCGGAATCCTTTGGGCTCCTGAGCCTGGCGGCGGGACTGGACGGGGGGCTTTACCGGGCCAAGGCGCTGGAAAGCCTCGTCCACCCCTTCATGGACGACGAACTGGTGGCGGCCGTCGCCAAGCAGCACAGGCTGGGCCGGCGCCTCCTGGTCGCGACGACGGATATCGACCGCGAAGCGCCCTGCATCTGGGACATGGGAGAGATCGCGATGCGCGGCGGACCGGCCGCGACCCAGATGTTCCGCGAGGTCCTCGTCGCCTCCGCCAGCCTGCCGGGCCTGTTCCCGCCGCGCCGGTTCAAGGTCGAAGCCGACGGGGTGTCGTATGAGGAGATGCATGTGGACGGGGGCGTGTCCGCACCGCTGTTCGTCATGCCGGAAGCGCTGCTTCACTGGCGCAAGCTGGGGCGCCGGCTGCGCCGCGGGCGGATCTATGTGATCATCAACACCGTGCTGGCTCCGGCGCCGAGCACCACGCCTCCGGGCGTCGGCGCGATCCTGTTGCGCAGCTTCGACACCATGTTGCGGGTGTCCTATCGCCAGGCCCTGAACGTCGCGACCACCTTCTGCGCCGCGCACAGCCTCCCGCTCAGCGTCGTGTCGATTCCAGCGTCGCCGGCCGCCACCGGAAACGGCGGCATGCTCAACTTCGACACCCCCAGCATGAAGCGGACGTTCGAACTCGGCGTCGAAGCGGCGCAGGCGCCCGACTTGTGGCGAACGCCGGTGGCGCAGGCCGAGTCGTGCGACGACGATCTCGATCTCTGGAAGGGCTGAAGGAACGGCGTTGCAGAGACTCGGTCGTTGCGCCGTGAGGCATGAGACGCCCGACAGCTCGGGTCCGGCGGAAAAATTCTCCCCTAAGTCGCGGGATTTCCTGTGACCCCTTGCTTGCTCCACCCCGCGCTTTGGCGAGAATGGGCGCCGCTTACGGGCTGCGCCCGCGCCCGAAATCTCAGGAAGACCAATGGATCGACGCCTTCTGCTGCGCGGCGCCTCCGCCGCTGTCGCCTTCGCCGTCCTGCCACGCGCGACCGATGCGGCGGCCAAAGCGGCGTCCCGGGCGGCGCCTGGGCCGAAGAGCGCCTTCGCACGGGTCCGCGATCGCTATTTCCTGGAAGCGCTGCGGCTCAATCCGGTGAGCGCCACCTATCTCGGCGGCGACGGCTACAGCCCGACGCTGGCGACCATTAACGGCCGCCTGCGCGACTACCGCCCCGAGGCGCTGGCGCGCGAAGCGGCCTTCTATCGTGAGATCCTGGCCGAGGACCGGGCCATCGCGCCGGCGACTCTGAGCAGCCAGGAGCGCGTCGACCAGAAGATGCTCCGCGCCCAGGTCGGCTTCATGCTGCACCAGCAGGAGCGCCGCTATCACGAGCGGGCGGTGGACACCTATCTCGCCGAACCCTTCCGCGGCGTGGATTGGCAGATGCAGCAGATGACGGAGTTCGCCGGCGGCCGTCTGGGGACGGAGGCGGAATGGGACCTGGTGGTCGCGCGGGTGCGCGCCATTCCGAGCTTCCTGTCGGTGGCCCTGGCCAATCTGAAGGCCGGCGCGGCCAGCGGGAATCGTCCGGACTGGCGGATGGTCGAGCGCGACGGGGTCGTCGCCGCCCGTGACGCCGCCGACTATTTCCACAAGGCCCTGGTCGATCAGGCGGGGACCTACCTTGGCGCGGCGCCGTTCCGGGCGAAGACCCTGGCCGCGCTCACCCCTGTCTGTGCAGCGGCGCAGAAGGCGTTTCTCGACTTTTCCGAGGCCTTGCGCGGACTCTATCCCGCCGGCGACCGCCAGGACCGCTTCGCGGCGGGCGAGCCGGAATACGAATGGCGCCTGCGCAACAACCTGCGTGAGACCCGCGGCGCGGGCGAGCTGTTCGCCTATGGCAAGGCGCAGACCGCCCTCTATCAGGCCAAGGTGTACGAGGTGGCCCAGGAGGTCGCCGCGGCGGACGGTCTTGGCCTGCCGTTCGGGAGCCTGGACGAGAAGAACGCCTCGGTCCGCAAGGTGATGGAGCATCTCAGCAAGGATTCGCCGAAGACCGACGACGAGCTGCTCGCCTGGTACGTCGACACCGGCCGGCGGGCGGTCCAGTACGGCCGGGACCAGAAGCTGTTCGACGTGCCGGCGACCTACCGGCTGGATGTCTTCCCGACCCCGCCGGTGCTGCGCGCGGCGATCGACGCGGCCTACTATCCGGCCCCGACGTTCAAGAAATCCGGCGTCGGGCGCTTCTATCTCACGCCCACCGGCAACGACGCCGCGGCCCTGCGCGAGAACAACCGGGCTTCGGTCGCCGACACCGCCGTGCACGAGGGCTTCCCGGGGCACGACTGGCACTACAAGTACATGATCGAGCACGCCGCAGGGATCAGCAACATCCGCTGGTTCACGCCCGGCGCGGTCGAGGATTCCTCGTCCATGTGGGGGGATTCCCCGGCCACCGAAGGCTGGGCGCTCTACAGCGAAGAGCTGATGAGCCTGCCGGCGCCGGGCCGGCCGCACGGCTTCTACACGCCCGCCGAACACCTCTACGAACTGCAGGGCCAGCTGCTGCGCGCCGTGCGCATCGTCGTCGACGTCGGCATCCACACCGGCCGGATGAGCTACGACGAGGCCGTCGACTACTTCAACGCCAACGTCGACTTCGTGCCGGGCGCGCGGGGCCGGGCCGCCGGCGATCCCGCCGCGCGGGCGGTGTTCGACCGGGCCGAGAAGGCGATCTACCGCTATTCCAAGTGGCCGACCCAGGCGATCACCTACAACCTCGGCAAGTCGTCGATCATCGAGCTGCGCGAGGCCTACAAGGCGGCGCGCGGCCCGGCCTACCAGGCCAAGGAATTCCATGAGCGCTATATGCAAATGGGCCCGGTCCCGCCGCCGCTGATGCGAGAGGCCCTGCTGCAACGGTGATCGCGCAGCAGTTCCCGCCCGCCGCATCGGCTGACGGCAGGCGCCCTGCCGGCCCTTCATCGGCGCGATCAGTGCGGCGGCCGAATGATCCGATAGAGCGACGTCGCCTCGCCGGCGCGGACCAGCACCAGGCCGCTGGGTGGGCGGCCTGGCGGAGCTTTCGGTCCCACGAGCAGGACGTAGTCGAAGTGCGCCCGCCAATCGGCGAGCCAGGGATATGGTTGGACCCCGAGCGTGGGGGGCGGCTCATCATAGAGGTATCGCCAGGGCGCCGCCCTCGGGTTCAAGGACTGGGCGAGCTGGTCATAGGGCGGTTTCACCCTCAGAGGCTGCTGGCTGGGGTCGGCGAACAGCAGGGGCCAGAAGGCGCGGCGCTCGATGACGACGATCGCGCCCAGATGTCCGTCCAGGGGCGCGACGTTCGGCAGGACCCGTCCGTCCCGCGGCGGCGGCTTGACGGGCCAGTCTGTCAGGACCGGCAAGATCTTCGACCCCGGCTCGATGTAGGCCAGGCTCGTCCGAAGGTCGGCCAGGTCGCGGGCGCGGCCCTGCCAGTTTGTCGTCACGTGAGCGGAACGGCCGACGATCAGCAGGGCGAAGGCGATCCCGACGGCCATCGCCGCCCGCCGCGAGAGCTGCGGCGTCAGGCCGGCGAACAGCAGCAAGGCGGCCATCAGCGGAAAACGGGTGTCGACGAATGTGCCGCCTGCCGCGGAGAAGGGGGCGAAAAGGAACGCCACGATGAGGGTCGCGAACGCCAGGGCGACCCCTCCGGCGCGTCGCGAACGACGCCAGATCAGCACGATCACGCCGGAGGCGACGACGGCGCTGCCGATGGTCACCCAGCGGTCGTAGCCCATGAAGGGCATAAGCCATTGCAGGTCCTTGGCGCGCCAGCACCAGACCAGCCCATCGTCCTCGGTGGGGCGTCGGCTGAGCACGTAGAGGGCCAGGGTCGGGCCCAGCGCCGCCGCCAGGAGGGTCGCGGTCGACAGCATGCGTCGCCGGGTGAGCTGGCCGTCCTTCCGCAAGCGGAGCAGCGTCTCGGCTTCCTCGGCCGCAATGAGGACGGCGAAATAGGCGAAGCCGAAGAGGTGGCAGAAGAAGGCGGTGAAAGCCGCCAGGGCGCCGGTCAAGGCGACGATGTTTGGTCGCTGTCCGCGCCGGCAGACGCGCCACGCCGCGGCTCCGGCGAGCGCGACGCCAAGCGACAGCAGGAAGTTCATGAAGCCCAGGAAGAAGATGCCGTTGAAGGCGATCGTTCCGGCCCCCAGCGACCACCAGGTCCACCGGCCGAACGCCGCCCGCGCATAGAGCGCGGCTCCCGCGAGCGGCGCGAGCAGGCTCAGCCCCAGGAGGATGCGGCCGCCGACATGGGGCGGGACGACGGACAGCAGCGCCCGGCCGAGGACGTCCATGCCGAGGTTCGGCAGGAGGGCCCAGCGCGGCGCATACATCTGCGCCAGGATCGGGTCGTCCGGGTGGGCGAGGATGAAGAACCGGGCCAGGTGGTTGGGATAGTCGAGCACCGCAGGCACATCGACCACCAGCAGCGGCGCGACGGAGACCAGGACGACGAGGCAGGCGGCCGCCGCCCAGGCCCATTGGCCCCAGGCCCGCCGCTCAGGGGCGCCCGGTCGGCCGCAGTCGGCGGCGCCGAACGCGGCCGTCGGATCGATGGGCGAGGTTTCGGCGAGCACGCCTCGCAAGGATTTCAGCACAGGCCCCCTCCGCGCCGCGCGGCTCGCACCTCACCGAGCCGATCGCTATCAGTGGCTCACAGGGGTAAACCGCAGATTGCGGTCGGTGAATCTTTCGATGGCTCGGCGGGTTGGGCGACGTCACACCCGCGCCGCTTTCGCGCGGCATCGCAATGACAGCGTCCATCCGGAGCCCCTGAATGCGCCTGGCGATCTTCGTTGTCCTTGCAAGCCTGGCGCCTGCGCCCGCGGCCTTCGCGGACCCGGTCTATGAGACCCGTTCGGCCGTCGGGGCCTGCCTGGCGGCGGTGATCGACAAGGCGCCGGTGGTCGACGGCAAGGGGCAGGACGTCTCCCTCCACCGCGAGGCCTCTCCCAACCTGTGCGCCGTGACGGTGACGGGGGGAGATCCGGCGGAGGTTCGGCGCTCGGCGCTCGACGCGATCGCCGCGCGGCCGGAAGGCTTCGGTCCGGCGAAGACCGCCTGGGCGGCCGATGGCGGGCTGGCCTCGCGCGAGACCCTCTGCAACGCGCCCGGCCGGCGGGCGCTGAATGTGGTGCTGGACACCGCCAAGCCCGGCGCCTCGCCGGTCCTGGTGGCCACGGTCGTCGAGGCGCGTGCGCGCGATCAGCGCTGCGATATCGACATGGGCCTGCAGCCCTGAGGGGCGCTGCCGACCGGCGAAAGCCCGGTCCTCTTACGAACGCGAGGACGGGGAGGCCGGCCGGCGCCCCCGGAAGCCTGGGCGCGCGTTTGGCGCACCCAGGCCGCCGCAGCCGACGCCGTGAGGCGCCGGCCGAACGCTTGATCCCCGTCTAGCGGGAAGCGACTTCCGTCGGGACGTTGCCTGCCTTGAGCGCCGCCTTGACCGTCGAACGGACGCACGGCGCCTGCAGATAGTAGGCGAGGGAGGAATCGCCGACTTCCGCACGGCAGAGATTGACGGCGGCCTTCACGACCTCCGCCCTGACCTCATCCGACGACTTGCCGGCGGTCGAGATGTGGATGGATTTCGCAGACGCCGGAGCGGCGGCGAGGAGGGCGGCCACTGCCGCCAAAGTTGCAACTCGAAACATTTAGGTTTTCTGTCCGTATTGAGGTTGCTGCCAACCCCCTCACGGCGTTCCTCTTTGACGTTGGGCGAACTAACGTGCCCTGCGTCGAGCCGGAAGCTGAAAGCCCTCCATTTGATATTCAAGCACAAATTTCGAGCCCCCGACGAGAACTTGGCCTTGCGCCCTATTCGGGCGCCCTAGCCTATGAGGCGGGCGTCTCATAGACGCGGGCGGGGCAGGGATCCGCAGCCAACGAACCTTGTCGACGAATCACAAGGCGCCGGACGCCGCGGTTGCGGACCAGGCTGACGCCCTTGCACGCGCAGGTCTCCGGCGCCGGCGCGGCATGGTCTAGATAAGGTCCTCGATTCTCGGAGCGCTCCGCCATGCCGCCCAGCCTGCCGCCTCAGGCCGAAGCCGTCGTCGTCTATGCGCCGCGGTTGGCGCCGCTCGCCGGAGAGGCGGCCTTCGACGTCGTGCGCCTGCCGGCGGCGGTGCTGCGCCTCAATGCCCGGCTGGACGAGGCGCTGGCCCATACGCCGGGGGTGTCGCTGTTCCGGCGGACCTCCAGTCTCGGGGCCAACCCGACGACCCAGGGACTTTCCTTGCGGGCCATCGCGCCGTCCGGCGCGGGGCGGGCGCTGGTGACCCTGGATGAGGCGCCGCAGAACGATCCGTTCGGGGGGTGGGTGATCTGGAGCGCCCTGCCGCCGGAAGGGCTGGCCGGCGCGACCATCGTCCGGGGCGCCGGCGCGGGATCCTATGGCGCGGGCGCGCTGACCGGGATCGTCGCCCTGCAGGAGCGCGGCGCCGGCGAGGGGGTGCAGGCGCTTGACGTCTCCGTCGGCGAGCGGTCGACCTATCGGGCCGCGGCGGCGGTCGGCGGGCCCGGCCTGCTGATCACCGCCAGCGGCGAGAGCGGCTCGGGCTATACGCCCGTGCGCGGCGGCCGGGCCGGCGCGGTGGACCGGCCGCTCGACCTGCGGACCGCCGCCTACGCCGTTCGCGTCCAGCACGCCTTCGGCGAATCAGAGGGGGCCGCGCGGCTCGGCGTCTATAACGAGCGCCGGGGCTCCGGCCTGGCGGGCGCCTATTCGGAAGCCTCAGGCGCCTCGGCGACCTTCACGCTTGCGCGGCCGCGGCAGGCGGAGGCGCCGGGCTGGCGTTTGCAGGCCTGGATGCGCGCCAGCGACTTTTCCAACAGCTCGGTGGCGGTCGCCGCCGACCGCAACACGACGACGCCCGCGAACAATCAGTATTCCACCCCGGCCCAGGGCTACGGCCTGAACGCCGCCTTGCAGGGCGGGCGCGGGGGCCTTGGCTGGGAGGCCGGGGCGGACGCCCGGCTGTCGCGCGGCGTGGAGTTCGAGCGCTTCCGCTATCTGAACGGCGGCTTCACCCGCCTGCGCAAGGCGGGCGGCGAGACCAGCGTCGCCGGTCTCTACGTCGACGCCGACTGGACCGCCGCGCCCTGGCTGGTGACCGGCGGGGTGCGGGTCGACGCCTGGCGGGCGGACCGGGCGACCCGTCACGAGCAGGATCTGGCGACCGGCGCGCCGACCCTCGACCAGCACCCGCGCGGCTCGGACGGCGTCATGCCCACCGCCCGCTTCGGCGTGCGCTACAGCCTGGCCCCGGACCTCTGGGTTCGGGGTGCGGCCTATTCCGGCTTTCGGCCGCCGACGCTGAACGAGCTGCACCGGCCCTTCCGGGTCGGCAATGACGTCACCGAGGCCAATCCGTCCCTGAAGCCCGAGCGGCTGGCGGGCGTGGAGGCGGGGGCGGGCGGCGCGGGCCCCGGCGGGTCCGGCGCGGTCCGCTGGAGCGCGACGGCCTTCTACAACCGCCTGTCCGACCCAATCACCAATGTCACCATCGGCGCAGGGCCGGCCACCTTCCCGACGGCGGGCTTCATCCCCGCTGGCGGCGTGCTGCGCCAACGCCAGAACGCCGGCCTGATCAAGGCCTGGGGCCTGGAGGGCGAGGCCGAGGGAGTGGTCGGCCCGGCGTTGAGCTGGCGCACGGCCTTCGCCTACACCCACGCCCGGGTCGACGGCGGCGACGGGGCCCCGCAGCTCACCGGCAAGCGCCCGGCCCAGGCGCCGGCCTTCACCGCCACCGGCGGTCTCGACTGGCAGGTGCGGACACGGCTTCGCCTCTCGGCGGAGCTGCGCTACGAAAGCCTGCGCTACGAGGACGACCTGAACTCGCGCAAGCTGAAGGCGGGGCTCCAGCTCGACGCCCGCGCCGCCTGGAAGGTCTCGCCCCGGGCCGAGGTCTATCTGGCGGCGGAGAACCTGGCCGACGAAGATCTCGCCGTGGGTCAGACCGCCGACGGCGTCACCAGCTACGCCGCGCCGCGCACCGTGCGGGCCGGCTTCGCGTACCGGCGGTAGGCCTGCCGGCGCAGCCCCCTCCACCCCTTCGGGGTCCCCCTCCCCCAGAGGGGGAGGAGAAAGAAGCTGCGGCCGCGACTCTCCTCCCCACAGGGGGAGGGGGACCCCGAAGGGGGGAGCGGCGTCTGGGCCTAGGCGGCGGCGGAGGATCCCGCTGGCGCGCTGCGCACCATGTCGCGCGTCGCCTGGGTCTCGCCGCCGAGGTCGCGGTCGCGGGCGGCCTGTAGGAAGCGGAGCACCGCCAATTCGAAGTCGCGGTCGTCCCGGGCCGGTTTCAGCTGCAGCCACCCGTCGGCGTAGGCCCGCAGCACCGCGGGGTGAATATAGGCGCCGCGGCAGACGGCGGCGGTGTTGCCGAGCACGCCGGCCACCGCCTTTACGCAGGTGCTGATCGTCCGCTTGGCCTGGCCGGCGCTGGCGCATGGTTCGGCGGCGATCAGCGCTCGGGCCGCCATCAGGGTGCCGGCCCAGGTGCGGAAGTCCTTGGCCGAGACGTCATCGCCCATGGCCTCGCGGATGTACTGATTGACGTCGGCGCTCTCGACGGCGTGCTGTTCGCCGTCCTCGCCCAGATATTGAAAGAGGCGCTGGCCGGGCAGGTCCTGACAGGCCTTGACGATGCGGGCGAGCCGACGGTCCCGAAAGCCGGTGCGGTGGGTCTTGCCGCTCTTGCCGCGAAACTCGAAAATCGTCTGGCCGGCGTCGATCGTGGCGTGGCCGTCGCGCAGGGTGGTCAGGCCGAAGGTCTTGTTCTGCCGGGCGTACGCCGGGTTGCCGACGCGGATCAGGGTGATCTCCATCACCCGCACGACGGCCGCGAGCACCTTGTCCCGCGGCAGGCCGCGCCGCGACAGGTCGGCCTCGATGCGCCGCCGCAGCCTGGGCAGGGCGCGGCCGAAGGCGATCAGCCGGTCGTACTTGTGGCTGTCGCGCACCTGCCGCCAGCGGTCGTGATAGCGGTACTGCTTGCGGCCCTTCTGGTCGCGGCCGACGGCCTGGATGTGGCCGCGCGGCTTCGGGCTGATCCAGACCTCGGTCCAGGCGGGCGGAATGGCCAGGGCGCGGATCCGGTCGAGCGTCGCCTCGTCCTTCACGGCTTCGCCGTCGGGGCGGACGTAGCCGAAGCCGGTCCCGGCCTTCTTCCGGCGGATGCCGGGATCCTGGTCGCTGACATAGACGAGGCCCGCCGTGTCTGCGTGCTCGGGGCCCTCCGACAGGGGCGCGGCGGGCGCGGGAATGTCCCGGGGCATCAGAATGGCGGCTCCTTCGGCTAGCCGCCAACGTGGTATGCGCGAAGCCGGTTCCTTTTCCCGCCTGTCTGGAGCACCGTTGAACTACCGCCACGCCTTCCACGCCGGGAATTTCGCCGACCTGGTGAAGCACGCCGCCCTGTTGCAGCTGATCGCGGCCGCAGCGTCCGACCCGGCCCCGCTGCGCATCATCGACACCCACGCGGGCGCCGGCCTCTACGACCTCGCCGGTCCGGAAGCCCAGCGCTCCGGCGAGGCGGAGGCGGGGATCGGCCGGTTGACGAGTGCGCGCGACGCGCCGGCCGAGTTCGCGCCCCTGATTGCGGCGGTGAAACGGTTGAACGGCGGGGACAAGCTCGCCCGCTATCCCGGCTCCCCCTGGCTGGCGGCCGAGGCGCTCAGACCGCAGGACAGCTATCTCGGCTGCGAGCTGCGCCCGCCGGAGCAGGCCGAGCTGGCCCAGACCCTCAAGGCGTCGGCGCTGAAGGGACGCAGAGCGGCCGAGAGCCTTTGCGCCGACGGCTTCGCGGTCGCTGTCGAGCGCTGCCCGCCGGGCGGCCCGGTCCTGGTGCTGATCGACCCGCCGTTCGAGCGCGCCGACGACTATGCCCAGGTGGTGCGGACGGCCGCGGCGGTGGTGCGGATGAATCCGGCCGCCCAGGTGCTGGTCTGGCTGCCGCTGAAGGACCTGGAGACTTTCGACGCCTTCCTGCGGGACCTGGAGGATGCGACTGACGCGCCGATCCTGGCGGCGGAGACGCGCATGCGGCCGCTCGCCGATCCCATGCGAATGAACGGCTGCGCCCTGGTGCTGGTCGGTCCGGACAAGGGCCTGGAGCCTTTCCTCGACACGGTCTGCCGCTGGACGGCCGAAACCCTGGGGGAGGGCGGAACGGCGCGCGTCTATCGCCTTTAAGCGCCGTGTCTATGGGCCTCGAGATCACAACATTTCGCACAAGCGAAATCGCTTAGCATGATAGTGTGCGCCGCAACATAAACGCTCCAGGAGGCCTGTCGTGTCTGAACAGTCGTGGCCCACGAAAGTCGAGCTCCCGCCGCTGTTTCGGCCGGAGGTGATAGTGGGGGCGGCTTCGCCGCTCTGGGGCTATTTCGCTGGAGCCGCCCTGCTGGGCTCCGCCTGGTGGTGGATGACCCGCTGGATGCAGCCGACAAGCCTTGAGGCGGTCGAGGCGGCTCTGGAACCCGCGACCGAAGCCATCGCCGCCGCCGTCGGCGGCCCCGTCGCCGTGGCCCTGGCCGGCGACAAGGACCCGCCCCTGCCGGTCGGCGGCGAGTCCGCGCCGGTCAGCGCCGCGGTGCTGGAGGCGGCGTTGATCTCCGAGCCCGCCCTCGCGGCCGACCTTGCGCAGGCGCCCGAGCCAGACCTGGCCCCGGAGCCTGCCGTTGCCCCCAAGCCAGTTCTCGCGCAGGCGCCCGAGCCGGTCCCGGCCCCGGAGCCTGCCGCTGTCCCCAAGCCAGTTCTCGCGCAGGCGCCCGAGCCGGTCCCGGCCCCGGAGCCTGCCGCTGTCCCCAAGCCAGTTCTCGCGCAGGCGCCCGAGCCCGTCCCGGCCCCGAAGCCTGCCGCTGTCCCCAAGCCGGCGCCCGCCGCCGACATCGCGCAGGCGTCCAAACCGGTCGTGGCCCCGGAGCCTGCCGCAATCCCCGAGAAACCCGTGCTGGCGGCCGAGTCCAAGACGAAACCTGAGGCGAAGCCCGCGCCGCCGCCTACGCCGAAGCGCAAGTCGCGCGACAGTGAGGCGAAGCCGCACTGACTTGGCCGGCGCCCGACTCCCGGCCTAAATGCCGCTGGCCAGAGGTGTCTGGCGGCGGGGCTTGGAGCAAGGGCGAAGGGTGAAGCGGGCGCTGGATATCGCGGGCGCGGCGGCGGGCCTGGTGCTGCTGTCGCCGGTGCTGCTGGGGCTCTACGTGGCGATCCCGCTTGAGAGCCGGGGACCGGCCCTTCACTGGTCGCGCCGGGTCGGTCGCGACAACCGGATCTTCCGCATGCCGAAGTTCCGCAGCATGCGCGTCGGCGCGCCGAACGTGGCCACCCACCTGCTTGACGATCCGGACCAGTGGGTCACGCCCATCGGCCGGTTCCTGCGCCGGACCAGCCTGGACGAGCTGCCGCAGCTCTGGAGCGTGCTGATCGGCGACATGAGCCTGGTGGGACCGAGGCCGGCGCTCTTCAACCAGGACGACCTGGTGGCGCTGCGCACGGCGGGCGGCGTCCACCGGCTGCGCCCGGGCCTGACCGGCTGGGCGCAGGTCAACGGGCGCGACGAGCTGCCGATCCCGCAGAAGGTGAAGCTCGACATCGAATACCTCGAGCGGCGCTCGCTGGCGTTCGACCTGCGGATCCTCGCCGCCACGGCGCGGGCCGCAGTCTCGGGACGGGGCGTAACCCATTAGGTGTTGAGGGGAACTGGGGGCAGGGGCGCGTGCGTTCAACCGTCCAGGGGGCGCTGTGGGAGCTCACCCCGTGTCCAACGACGCCGACCCGACCCCACGACCCTCAGGCCGTAGCGAACCCGGCGCGACGCCGCCCACCGCCCGCTCGGGCGAGCGCCGGCCGCTGCAGCGCGCCGGGGCCTGGACCCGTGAGCACTGGCGTTCGACGCGAGATCGGCTCGCCATGGGCCGCATCAAGCCCCCCAGCCGCAAGGCGCTGACCTGGACCGGTGGGATCCTGGCCCTGCTGGTGATCGCCGTGGCCATCCTGATCGCGATCTGGGACTGGAACTGGTTCCGCGGGCCGGTGGCGCGACTGGCCTCAGCGCGCATGCACCGCGAAGTCACCATCGCCGGCGACCTCAAGGTCCATCCCTTCTCATGGCAGCCGCGGGCCACGGTCGACGGGGTGCGCATCGCCAACCCGGGCTGGGCGGGGCCGGGCAAGATGGCCGACATCGGCCGCATCGGCGTGCAGATCCGGCTGATCCCTTTGCTCACCGGTCAGGTGGATCTTAGGCTTCTGAGGTTCGACCAGCCGCGGATCGCCCTCCTGCGCGACGCCCAGGGCCGGAAGAACTGGGATTTCTCGGACGGCCGCCAGACTGCGCAGCCGCTGAAGCTGCCGCCAATCCGCGACTTCGTCATCCACGACGGCCGGCTGAGCTACCGCGACGCGCCGAAGCATCTGAACTTCACCGGCACGCTGAACGCCAGCGAGGCGCTCGGCGCGAACAACCGCGGTTTCGTGATGCGCGGCGAGGGGCGGCTGAACGAAGAACCCTTCACCCTCCAGGTGACCGGCGGCCCGCTCCTGAACATCGACCGGGCCAAGCCCTATCCGTTCGACGCCGACATTCGCGCCGGGCAGACCTATGTCACCGCTCGCGGCGCGGTGCCCAAGCCATTCGACCTCGGCCAGTTCTATATGAACGCCACGGCGCGCGGTCCCGATCTCGCCGACCTCTACGCCCTCACCGGCGTCGCCCTGCCGAACACCCCGCCCTACAACCTGCATGGCCGGCTCTCACGCGACGAACGGATCTGGCGGATCGACGGCCTCGGCGGCCGGGTCGGCAGCTCCGACCTGGCGGGCGAGCTTTCGGTCGAGACCGGTCGCCCGCGGCCCCTGCTGAAGGCCGACCTGCACACCCGGAGCCTTGACTTCGCCGACCTGGGCGCCCTGTTCGGCGGCGCGCCGAAGACCGGCAAGGTGGCCTCGCCGGCGCAGGTCGCGACGGCGCGGGTGATGCGGACCCAGGATCGGCTGCTGCCGGACTCGACGCTGAAGGTGGACCGCATCCGCTCGATCGACGCCGACGTCGCCTATCGGGCCGCCTCGATCCACAACGCCCCGGTGAATCTGCGGTCGGGCTCGGCGCATGTGAAGCTCGACGCGGGTCTCCTGACGGCGGATCCGATCGCCTTCGATCTGCCGCGGGGCCGCATCGGCGGCTCCATCCAGCTCGACGCCCGCAAGGCGACCCCGGTCACCGCCCTGGATCTGAGGCTGTCGAACGCCCGGATCGAGCAATTGCTGCCGATCCGCGTCGGCGGCGGGACGCCGGTCACCGGGGTCTTCGTCGGCCGGGCCAGGCTGCGCGGCGCGGGCGACTCCGTCCACAAGGCCTTCGCCAACGCCAATGGCGAAGTCATGCTGGCCGTTCCCAGCGGCGAGATCCGCAAGGCGTTCGCCGAGCTGCTCGGCGTGAACGTGGTCAAGGGGCTGGGCCTGCTGCTGTCCAAGGACGAGCAGTCGACGCCGATCCGCTGCGGGGTGGCGCACTTCCAGGCGGTGGACGGGGTGTTCAACGCCGACCGGATCGTCTTCGACACCGGTCCGGTGCTGGTGACCGGCTCGGGGACGGTGGACATGGACAAGGAACGGCTTGATCTGGCGGCCCAGGGCCGCCCGAAGAAGTTCCAAGTGGTTCGGTTGAAGGTGCCGGTCACCATCAAGGGGTCGCTGCTGCGGCCCAAGCTCGGCGTGCAGGCGGGCGGAGCGATCGCCCAGGGCGGGGCCGCCGCGGCCCTGGCGACCGTGCTGTCGCCGCTCGCGCTTATCCTGCCCTTCGTCGACCCGGGCCTGGCCAAGGACGCCAACTGCGCCGGCCTGATCGCCGAGGCCGCGAAGCAGGGCGCGCCGGTGAAGACCGCCTCGCGGCGCTGAGGGGCCACCGGCGGTTGACGGCGCCTGCGACGCGCCGTCAATCTCCGCTTCGTCTCCTCAGGGAAGGTGAGCCCCAACATGAGCTTCAGGTTCGGCAAAACGGCAGCGGTCGTCGCCGTCAGCGGCGCGATGGTCGCAAGCGTGGCCCTGGCCCACGACACAGGCCCGGTTCCCAACACGCCGGCCGGCAAGGCCGCGGCGGGGCGGCACCAGAACTACAAGCAGGTCGGCGGGGCGTTCAAAACCATCTTCGACGAGAGTAAGAAGGGTTCCCCCGATACGGCGCTGATCGCCGCCAACGCTCAGAAGTTGAACACCCTGGCCAGCCAGATGCCGAACTGGTTCCCGAAGGGCAGCGGCGCGGAAAGCGGCGTCAAGACGGACGCCAAGTCGGAAGTCTGGAGCGATCCCCAGGGCTTCGCCGTAGCCGTCGCGAAGCTTCAGGCCGCGACCGGCAAGCTGCAGCAGGCCGCCGTCGCCGGCGACGGCGCGGCCATCAAGGCCCAGGCCCAGGCGACCGGCGGCGCCTGCAAGAACTGCCACGAGAAGTACCGCGTGCCGGACAAACACTGATGCGGGACAGCTCCAGCGCGCCGGTGGTCCCTGCGCGGCTCTGGGATGGGCCGACGCGGATCGTCCACTGGGCGCTCGTCGCGTCGATCGGCTTCGCCTGGTGGGCCGGCGAGACCGGTCGCATGGATTGGCACCGGCTGGCCGGCTACACCGTGCTGGGCCTTATCGTGTTCCGGTTGCTCTGGGGCTTCCTGGGTTCGGGGAGCGCGCGGTTCGCCAGCTTCGTGAGGGGGCCCAGGGCGACGCTCGCCTACGTCCGCACCCTGCCGTCCCGCGCGCACAAGGCCATGCCGGGCCACAATCCGCTGGGCGCCTGGAGCGTGCTGGCGATCCTGGCGGCGCTGATCGTGCAGGTCGTCTCAGGCCTGTTCTCGGTGGACATCGACGGGCTGGAGTCCGGCCCCTTGTCGGACCGGGTGGATTTCGACACCGGCCGGGTGTTCGCCAAGGCGCATCACCTGAGCTTCTCGGCCTTGCAGGCGCTGGTCGTCCTGCACATCGCCGCGGTGATCTTCTACGCGGTCTACAAGCGCGCCGACCTGGTCCGGCCGATGGTCACCGGCCGCGGCAAGTTCGAGACCGACCCGGCCCTGACGTTTGCGCCCGTCTGGCGGGCCGTGCTTGTCGCGGCGGCGGCGGTTTTCGTCGCCTGGTGGACAGCCAAGGGCCTGCGCGTCTAGCCATTCCAGGGGGCCGTCCCGGCCGCGCCTGACCCTCGGATCGCCGCGAAATACGGCACGACCGGCGAGCGAAGCTTCACAACAGAGCGGCAGGACGACTCCGAAGCTTAGCTTGCGTGTTCGCACTTGCGTCATGATATGCTGCAGGTGCGAAGATGTGATCGACGCTCCGAAACCAACTGAGCCAGTGGGTGTTTGGACGTGGCGTGTGTCTGGAGGTTGCGATGCAAGTGCTGCCGTCGTTCGCCTACTCGTTGTGCCAGGTGGAGGAAGGGTGGCGCTGGAGCGTTATCGATGAGGACGGCAGAACGGTCGCCGGCGGCGCGGACGTGAGCCGGGACGGCGCGCAGCAGGCTGTCGAGATGACCCTGCGAGGCGGTCCGCAGCGTTTCGAATCGCGTCCGGCCTACGGCTGACATTTCCCCATGCCCGGTGGCGTAGAAAGAGCTGTACAATTTTGCCGGGAGTGAGACTGTCGCTTTTGCGCAACTCTGCCAAAAATGCGCGTCCTAGCTAGGAACCTGCCGCCGAAGCGATGAGTTGAGCGGTCGGTCGTGGCGGGGATGTCTCCGTCCAGCTTGCTTCCGAAAAAAAGAAAATGTCCGAAATTGCCTACGCTCAGTCTTCAGCGTCGACCTCGGGACGTGTCATTGAAAGACGCTTCTCGGATCAGGCGTTTACGGCGCTAATGAATGTTGGCGTAACCCTCGCATTGCTGGTGTTTCTACTTCCGGTGATGCTGATGGTTGCTCTGGCCATCTATCTGCAGGATGGCGGGCCGATCCTCTTCGCCCATCGAAGGATCGGCTGGAACGGCCGCCCCTTCTACTGCCTGAAGTTCCGCAGCATGGCGGTCGACGCCGAGAAGCGGCTGGCCGATCTGCTCGCGTCCGATCCGACGGCGCGCGCGGAATGGGAGCTGGATCACAAGTTGCGCCGCGATCCGCGCGTGACCCCGCTTGGCGCCTTCCTACGCAAGAGCAGCCTCGACGAGCTGCCGCAACTCCTCAACGTCTTGCGCGGCGACATGAGCCTGGTGGGCCCGCGTCCGATCGTCGAGGCGGAGGTCGCCAAATATGGCCGTCGCTTCCACCACTACTGCGCCGTCAAGCCAGGGATCACCGGCCTGTGGCAGGTCAGCGGCCGCAACGACACCAGCTACCGCACCCGCGTGGCCCTCGACAGCCTCTACGCCCGCCGCCGCCACGCCGGCCTCGACGCCTACATCATCGCCTGCACGGTGCAGGCGGTTCTGGCGAAGAAGGGATCCTACTAGGCCCGCTGCGCCAGCGCCTTGGCCACCACTGGCGCCAGGCGGCTGGCGATCAGCCGGACGCCCTGGGCGTTGGGGTGAATTCCGTCGGACTGCTTGAGCGCCGGATTGCGTCCGACGCCCGCCAGCAGGTCCGGATAGAAGGCGAGGCGGCGGGTCCTGGCGAGGTCGGCGAAGATGGCGTTGAAGTCGCGGGCGTAGCTGCGGCCGATCTCCGGCGGCGCGGTGATCCCGGCCAGCACCACGCCCATGCGGCGCGCGGCGAGACGGCCGAGGATCTTCTCCAGGTTGGCGCGGGTCGCCCGCGGATCGAGACCTTGCAGCAGGTCGTTGCCGCCCAGGGCCACGACGACGACGGCGGTGTCCGGCCGAACGCTGAAGTCGACCCGCGCGGCGCCGCCGGCCGTGGTGTCGCCGGACACGCCGGCGCCGCGCACGATATTGGCGACCCCCAACCGGTTCAGCGCCAGGTGCAGCTGGGCGGGCAGGGCGTCGGCGGCCGGAAGCCCCAGGCCTGCGGTGATCGAGTCGCCCAGCAGAGTGACGACCTTGCCGCGCGCCGCCAGCGCCGGACTCGCGAGCCCAAGCAGCGGCAGGGCGAGCAGGGTGCGGCGGGAAACGAAGGGCGCGGATGTGTCGACCATGTCGACGTCCTATTTAGGGGGGAGCCGCCCCCGCTCCAACGTACGAGATCGCCATTGTCCGACGCCGCCGATCTGCTGGTCCTGGAAAACGTCGCGCTGACCCTGCCGTCGGCGGCGGGGCCGGTGGAGATCCTGCGCGGCCTCGACGTCTGCGTCGCCGCCGGCGAGCGGGTGGCCCTGGTCGGGCCCTCGGGCTCGGGCAAGTCCTCGCTGATCGCCGTGGCCGCCGGTCTCGAACAGCCGAGCGGCGGCCGGGTGCTGCTGTTCGGCCAGGACCTCGCCCGGCTCGACGAGGACGGGCGCGCCCGCCTGCGGCGCGGGCGGGTCTCCCTGGTCTTCCAGGCCTTCCACCTGCTGCCCAGCATGACGGCGGAGGAGAATGTCGCCGCCCCGCTCGAGATCGCCCGCGCGCCGAACGCCGCGGCCACCGCCCGGACCTGGCTGGAGCGTGTGGGCCTGGGCGAGCGAAGGCGGCATTATCCGCACCAGCTGTCCGGCGGTGAACAGCAGCGGGTGGCGCTGGCCCGGGCGCTGGCGCCGGCTCCGGCGCTGCTGTTCGCCGACGAGCCGACCGGCAATCTCGACGCCGCCAACGCCGGCCGCGTCGCCGACATGCTGTTCGACCTGACCGCCCAGACGGGCGCGGCCCTGGTGCTGGTGACCCACGACGAGCGTTTGGCGGCGCGCGCCGACCGGGCCGTGCGGCTGCGCGATGGACGGGTGGCCGACGCCGCATGATCCCGCTTTCCGTGCGTTTCGCCGCGCGCGAGCTGCGCGCCGGCGTGCGCGGCTTCCGCATCTTCCTGGCCTGCCTGGCGCTGGGCGTGGCGGCGATCGCCGCGGCCAGCTCCACAGCCGAGGCCTTCCGCCAGGGGCTGGCCGGCCAGTCGCGCGAGATCCTCGGCGGCGACCTGGCGGTTTCCGTGCGCCAGCGCCACTTCACGCCCGCCGAGCGCGCGGCGATCGAGGGCCTGGGCCAGGTCTCCTATGCCCTTGCCAACCGGGCCATGGCCGAAGCGCCTTCGGGCGAGCGCCGGCTGGTCGAGCTGCGCGGCGTCGGCGGCGACTATCCGCTGGCCGGAAAGGTCAAGCTCGTGGGTGCGGGCTCGCTGGCGCAAGCGCTGACGCCCGAGGGCGACGCCGCCGGGGCCGCGGTGGAGCAGGCCCTGCTCGACCGGCTGCAGCTGAAGCTCGGCGACCGGTTCCTGGTGGGCAATACGCCGGTGGTGGCCCGCGCCGTGCTCGTGCAGGAGCCGGACCGGATGTCCCGCGGCTTCGCGCTCGGGCCGCGCGTCCTGACCCGGATCGAGGTGGTGGAGCAGGGCGGGTTCGCCGCACCTGGCCTGCCGTTCGTGGAGACCGCGCGGCTGGCGCTGAAGCCGGGCGTTCCGCTCGCCGCCGGCAAGGCGGCTCTGGCCCGGGCGGTGAAGGTTTCCGACGGCCGGGTGCGCGACCGCAATGACGCCGCCCCCGGCATTCGCCGGCTGATCGACCAGCTGGAATATTTCCTCGGCTTCATCGGCCTGGCCTCGCTGGTGGCGGGCGGTCTGGGCGTCTTCGGCGCGGTCAGCGCCTATCTCGAGGCGCGCAAGCCGGTGATCGCCACCCTGAAGGCGCTGGGGGCGGATGGCGCCCTGGTGCGCAACCTCTACCTCGTCCAGGTGGGCCTGCTGGCGGCTCTGGGCGTGGCGATCGGACTGGCGCTCGGCGCCGCAGCGCCGCTGGTCCTGGGCGCGGTGGTGAAGAACGACCTGCCGGTTCCGGCGCTGTTCGCCGTCTATCCCTGGCCGCTGCTCAAGGCGGGCGCCTTCGGCCTGCTGTCGGCGGCGGCCTTTTCGCTGGCCCCGCTTGGGCGGGCCCGCGCCACCCCGCCGGCCAGCCTGTTCCGCAGCGACCTGGCCGCCGGCGTCCGCTTCGGGCCGGAGGCGGTCGGGGCGGTGCTGGCGGCCGCGGGCCTGGCCGCCCTGGCGGTGGCCGCGGCGCCCAGCCGGCTGGCGGCGGGGATCATGATCGGCGGAGTGGCGGCGGCCTTCGCCCTGCTCTGGCTGCTGGGACGCGGCGCGGCCGTGGTGGCGGGCCGCCTCAGGTCCGCGGCGCAGGGACCGTGGCGCCTGGCGCTCGCCAACCTCGCCGGACCGCGCTCGGCGGCGCGCACCGCGGCTCCCGCCATCGGCCTGGGGGTGGCGCTCCTGTCGGCGGTGGTGCTGATCCAGTCGAGTCTGCTGGGCGAGGTCGCCGAGGTCGCGCCGCAGACCGCGCCGGCCCTGGTCTTCACCGACATCCCGGCCGAGCGGGCCCAGGCCTTCGACCAGGCGCTGACCCGGGCCTTCGCCAGCCCGCTGACCCGTGAGACCTATCTGCGCGCGCCCTACCTCACCGGGCGGATCACCCTGTTGCGCGGACGCCCCGTCGACCGCAAGCAGATCCCCGAGGGGGAGCGGTGGGCCTATGACAACGACGTCAGCCTCTCGGCGATCGGGCCTGAGCCGCCGAACGCCGCCGTCGTCGAAGGCCGCTGGTGGCCGGCGAACTACGCCGGACCGCCGCTGCTGGCGATGGATGTGGAGGTGGCCCGCGCCGCCCAGCTGAAGGTCGGCGACAGCGTCACCCTCTCGGTGCTTGGCCGTGAGGTCGAGGCCAGGGTGGCGGCGCTGCGCAAGGTCGAGTTCGGCGCCTTCGGGGCGAGCTTCCCCTTGGTGCTGACGCCGAACGCGCTCGCCGGCGCAGAGCTGCACGAGGTGGCCATCGCCAAGGCCAGCCGCGCCCAGGAGGCCGCCGCGGTCCGCGCGCTGGGCGCGGACTTTCCCGAAGTGAACGTGATTTCGGTGCGCGAGCAGCTGGAGGCGGCGACGGAGCTGTTTGGCCGCCTGGCCCTGGCCGTGCGCGGCGCGGCGGCGGTGGCGGCGCTCGCGGGGCTGCTGGTGCTGGCGGGCGCGATCGCCGCGCGCGCCCGGGCGCGGATCCGCGAGGCGGCCATCCTCAAGGTGCTGGGCGCGTCGCGCGGGCAGATCCTGGCCGCGTACGGCCTGGAGTACGGCGCGGTCGGCCTGATCGCCGGGATCGCGGGCGTGGCGCTCGGCTATGCGGCGGCCTGGCCGGTGGTGGTGAAGGTCTTCCAGGCCCACTGGCGCGTCGACTGGGCCGGCGTCGCGGCGCTGCTCGCCGGCGCGGCCCTGCTGGCGGGCCTGGGCGGCCTGCTCGCGGCGTTTCAGGCCCTGTCAAAACGGCCGGCGCCGGCGCTCAGGGACGAGTGAGGGGCCGCCCTTCTCCGTCATCGCCCGGCTCCGCCCCTCCGCTATCGTCATTCCCGGCCTCGTGCCGGGAACCCATGCACACGGCGAGACGGAGATCGTCCAGCGCCTTCGACGTTCATGGGTGGCCGGGACGGGGCCCGGGGGGCGGCGCTAGCCCTCGAACCCGCTCAAATCCGGCCGCCGCCCGTTCCAGCCGGACACCCGCTCGAAAGCGGCGCCAAAGCTGACCACGGCGGCCTCGTCCCGGGGTTTGCCGAGGATTTGCAGGCCGGCCGGCAGGCCCTCGTGGGTCAGGCCGCAGGGGACGGTGATCCCCGGCAGGTCCAGATAGTTGGCGGCCCGCGTCAGGCGCGACAGCGGCGAGGTCGTCTCGTCGACCTCGGCGATCGGCGGGGCCGGGATCGGGCAGGTGGGCGAGACGAGCCCGTCGTAGGGCGCCATCCAGTCGTAGTGGGCGGCCTGGTCGGCGGCGCGCCGCGCATGGGCCTCCTCCAGGTGGCGATCGGTGAAGCCGCGGCCGGATTCGAAGCGCCGGACGATCCAGGGATCCATCACCGGCCGCTGGGCCGCGATTCGGTCGCGCCAGTGCCGCCAGCCTTCGCCCGCCATGATCAGGCCGTTGGGCGCGAAGGACTCGTCCAGCGCCTTGAGCGGCGGGACCATGTCGACGGTCACGCCGGCGCCGCGGAGCTTGTCCAGGGCTTCAAGATAAAGGCGCGCGACCTCCGGATGGAGGACGCCGAGGTGGTCGGGCGGGCTGGCCGCCAGGCGGCGGCCGCGGACGTCGGCGGCCAGGGCCTCATCGGGGTCGAAGGGGTCGCGCTCGGCCGCTGCTCCGTCGGGGCCGGACATCAGCCCCAGCATCCGCGCGGCGGTGGCGACGTCGGCGGCGATGGTTCCCACGGTGTCCAGCGCAGGGCTCAGCGGGTGCACGCCCCTCAAACTGACCAGGCCGCGGCCGGGCTTGAGACCCACGACGCCGCAGATCGCCGCCGGAATGCGCACTGAGCCGCCGGTGTCGCTGCCGAGCGCTGCGTCGCAGAGGCCGGCGGCTACGGCGACGGCCGAGCCGGACGAGGAGCCGCCCGGCGCGCGGTGGACCTTGGCGTCCCAGGGGTTCCAGGGCGCCCCGACCGCCGCATTGGTGCCCCAGGCGCCGAAGGCGAGCTCGACGGTGTGGGTCTTGCCGACGGCGCTCCAGCCGGCCTGCAGCAGCCGCTCGACGACGACCGCGTGGCTGTGCGGGTTGGGATCCAGCGGGACCATGGCCCCGCCGCCGGTGGGCGCGCCCGCCACGTCGATCAAATCCTTGACCGCGAAGGTCGGCCCCCCCGCCATGTCCCCGGTCAGCGGCGGGTCGAACGTGCGCACGAAGGCCTTCAGGCGCGCGTCGTAGCGGCGGATGCGGGCCAGGGACTCCTCGGGGGTCATGCGCCGTCCTTTGTGACTTGGGCGAACTATCGCCGAGGCGTGTGGCGGAAACCAGATGACGCGGCCGCGCGCTTGGCGTTTTGATCCCGCATGACCCAGCCGCTGCCCGACCAGCTCCGCTCAGCCGTCCGCTATCTTGGCCGTGTGCTCGGCGACGTAATCCGCGCCCAGGACGGCCAGGCGGTGTTCGACCAGATCGAGGACATCCGCCGCGCTTCCGTCGCCTTCCACCGCGAGGGCACGCACGAGGCCGCCCGGCTGATGGGCGAGCGGCTGGGCGCGCTGTCGCTCGCCGAAACCGTGCGCTTCGCCCATTCCTTCGCCTGCTTCCTGCAGATCGCCAACATCGCCGAGGACCACATCCAGCGCCGCCGCGGCCGGGCCGGCGACACCCGTCCCGACACCCTGGCCGGCACGCTGCGAACCCTGGGCGCCGAGGGCGTGGACCCGCAGGCGGTGCGCGAGCTCTTGGCCTGCGCCCTGATCGCCCCGGTGATCACCGCCCACCCCAGCGAGGTCCGACGCAAGAGCGTGCTGGACCGTGAAAGCGCCATCACCCACGAACTCGACCGGCTGGACGAGGCGTCCGGCGAGCTTGAGCGCGCCGCCGTCGAGCGGGAGCTGGCCCGGCAGGTCTCGATCTTCTGGCGCACCCGTCTGCTGCGGCGGGTGAAGATCGCCGTCTCCGACGAGATCTGGAACGCCGTCTCCTTCTTCGAGCGGAGCTTCCTGACCGTCCTGCCCCAGCTCTACGCCCACTGGCAGGAGGTGCTGGACGTCAAGGACCTGGCCAGCTTCCTGAAGGTCGGCTCCTGGGTCGGCGGCGACCGGGACGGGAACCCCTTCGTCACCGGCGAGGTGATGCGTCAGGCCCTGTCCTGGCAGGCCAAGGCCGCCCTGCAGCTCTATCTCGACCAGCTGCATGCGCTGGGCGCCGAACTTTCGATCTCGGCGGAGCTGACGGCGGTGACGCCCGAGCTGGCCGCCCTGGCCGCCCAGGCGCAGGACCCCTCCAAGCAACGGGCCGACGAGCCCTATCGGCTCGCGCTTTCAGGCGTCTATGCACGCCTCGCCGCCACCTATCGCCGCCTGACCGACGAGACGCCGCCCAGGCCTTCGACCCTCGAGGCCGAGCCCTACGCCACATCCCAGGCGTTCAAGGCCGACCTGCAGACCATCCTGCAGTCCCTGAAGGTCCAGCATGGCGAGGTCTTCGACGCGGGCCCGCTGCCGGAGCTGATCCGGGCCGTCGACATCTTCGGCTTCCACTTGGCGACGCTCGACATGCGTCAGAACTCGGCCGTGCACGAGCGAGTGGTGGCCGAGCTGCTCAAGACCGCCGGCGTCTGCCCCGACTATGCGGCCCTCGACGAGGCGGCCCGCTGCGACCTGTTGATCCGCGAGCTGGGCCATGGGCGGCTGCTCGCCTCGCCCTACGCCGCCTATGGCGACGAGACCCGGCGGGAGCTGGAGACGCTCGGCGTCGCCGCCGAGGTGACGCGGCTCTACGGCGTCGAAGCGATCCGCGCCTATATCGTCTCCAACACCACCTCGGTCTCCGACCTGCTCGAGGTCTATGTGCTTCTGAAGGAGGTCGGGGTCTTCACCCCTGGCGAGCCGGCGCGCACCGGGATTTTCGCCGAGCCCCTGTTCGAGACCATCGAGGACCTCCGCTCCTCCGCCGAGACGATGAAGCGCTATCTCGGCCTGCCGCTGATCCACGGGCTTCTCCAGGCGCCCGGGCTGCAGGAGGTGATGATCGGCTATTCGGACTCCAACAAGGACGGCAGCTACCTGACCTCGACCTGGGAGCTGTTCCAGGGCTCGCGGGCCCTGGCCAAGGTGGTGCACGGAGCGGGGCTGAAGCTGCAGCTGTTCCATGGCCGCGGCGGCGCGGTGGGCCGTGGCGGCGGCTCCAGCTTCGACGCCCTGCTGGCCCAGCCGGCCGGCACCGTCGGCGGCCGCATCCGCATCACCGAACAGGGCGAGGTGGTGGCCAACAAATACGCCGATCCCGAGCTCGCCCGGCAGAGCCTGGAGACCCTGACCGCCGGCGTGGTCATCGCGTCGCTGCGTCGGCCGCCGGCCGACGAACTGGGGCAGGGACGTGGCGAGGCGATGGACGCGCTCGCCCAGGCGTCGCTGACGGCCTACCGAAAGATCGTCGAGACCCCGGGGTTCGTCTATTATTTCCATGCCGCCACCCCGATCAGCGAGATCGCCGACCTGAACATCGGCAGCCGCCCGAGCGCGCGGCAGGGCGCGCGCACCCTGGCGGGGTTGCGGGCCATTCCCTGGGTCTTCTCCTGGTCGCAGTCGCGGGCCATGCTGCCGGGCTGGTACGGCTTCGGCTCGGCGGTGGAGCAGGCCGGCGTGCCGCTGGAGACCCTGGCCGAGTTCGCCGAAAGCTGGCCCTTCTTCGCCGCGACGCTGGCCAACATGGAGATGGTGCTCTTCAAGAGCGACATGGCGATCGCCGGCCGCTACGCCAGCCTCGTGCCCGACCGCAATCTGGCCGACGCGGTCTTCAACCAGATCCGCGCCGAGTGGGAGAAGACCGTCGAGGCGGTGCTGAAGATCACCGGCCAGTCGCAGTTGCTGGAGAAGAACCCCGACCTCGCCGCCGTCATCCGCGCGAGGCTGCCCTACATCGACCCCCTCAACCACCTGCAGATCGAGCTGATCCGCCGCCTGCGCGCCGGCGACGACAGCGAAGCCGTCCGCAACGGCATCCACCTGACCATCAACGGCGTCGCGGCGGGCTTGCGGAACACGGGGTAGGGCGGCGCGGCCCCCTCCACCACTTCGCGGTCCCCCTCCCCCAGAGGGGGAGGAGAGCGCGCGCCGCTGCGTCGAATCTCCTCCCCCGTTAGGGGAGGGGGACCACGAAGTGGTGGAGGGGCTTTGCGGCCGGACGCCGTCTTCGCTAACGAAGCTCCCATGTCCGAGAACCTCTACGTCCTGCTGGCCTCCCGTTTCCCCGCCGACCGGAGCCGGCCGGCCTTCCTGCTGAGCGACGGCTCGGAGGTCAGCTACGGCGCGCTGGAAACCGGCGCGGGCCGCATCGCCGCGCGGCTGATCGCCGAAGGCGTGCAGCCTGGCGACCGGATCGGTTTTCAAGCGGAGAAGAGCGTCGAGGGCGTGATGCTCTATCTCGGCGTGCTCAAAGCCGGCGCGGTCTTCCTGCCGCTGAACGCCGCTTACACCCAGGCCGAGGTCGACTATTTCCGCGCCGACGCCGGGCCGAAGCTGCTGGTCACCGATCCCGCGGCCTTCCTCGCCGGCGCGCCGGCCGAACCGTCGCCGGCGACCACGCCGCGGAGGGCCTCGGACCTCGCCGCCATCCTCTACACCAGCGGCACCACGGGGCGCTCCAAGGGCGCCATGCTGAGCCACGGCAATCTGGCGTCCAATGCGCTCGCCCTCTACGACGCCTGGGGTTTTTCGCCCGATGACGTGTTGCTGCACGCCCTGCCGATCTTCCATGTCCACGGCCTGTTCGTCGCCCTGCATTGCGCCCTGCTGGGCGGCTGCCCGATGGTCTGGCTGCCGAAGTTCGTCGACGCGGAGGTGCTCGCGGGGCTTTCGCGCGCGACGGTGATGATGGGGGTGCCGACCTTCTACACCCGACTCCTCGCCAATCCCGCCTTCGGTCGGGAGAGCATTGGACGCGTTCGGGTCTTCATCTCCGGCTCCGCGCCGCTGCTGGAATCCACCTTCGCCGAGTTCGAGGCGCGCACCGGCCAGCGCATCCTCGAGCGCTACGGCATGAGCGAGGCGGCGATCATCACCTCGAATCCGCTGCACGGCGACCGTGTCGCCGGCAGCGTCGGCTTTCCCCTGCCGGGCGTCGAGCTGCGGATCGGCGGGGCTGAGGAGACGGGCGTCATCCAGATCCGCGGCCCCAGCGTCTTTTCCGGCTACTGGCGGATGCCCGAGAAGACCGCCGAGGAGTTCACCGCCGACGGTTTCTTCATCACCGGCGACGTCGGCCGGCGCGACCCGGACGGCCGGGTCTGGATCTCCGGCCGGGCCAAGGATCTGATCATCTCCGGGGGCTACAACGTCTATCCCAAGGAGGTCGAGCTGGTGCTCGACGAGATGCCGGGCGTGGTCGAAAGCGCCGTGATCGGCCTGCCGCATCCGGACTTCGGCGAGGGCGTGGTCGCGGTGGTGATCGGCCAGGGCCAGGAGCCGGCGCTGATCGCCGCCGCCCGCGCCCAGCTCGCCGCCTTCAAGGCGCCCAAGCGGATCCTGTTCGTCACCGAGCTGCCGCGCAACGCCATGGGCAAGGTGCAGAAGAACCTGTTGCGCCAGACCTACGCCGACCTCTTCGCCAAGTCCTAGGGGCCGCTCGGCGCCGATGCGTCTCTCACCTCGGCGCGCGGACTGGCTGTAGCCGAGGCGGCTGGCGGCGTGCGGAGTGGCGGCGGCTGGAAGTCGGCGATGCGGGCCAGAAGGTCGCGCTGCAGCAGGATGGTGACGCCGGACCGCAGCTCGATCAGGCGCTCGCGACGGAGCTGTTGCAGGGTGCGGTTGACGTGGACGATGCTCAGGCCCAGCGCATCGGCCATCATTTCCTGGGTGAGCGGCAGGGGGAACCGCTGGCTGTCGCCCAGGCCGGCGATCTCGAGCCGCCGCTGCAGCTCCAGCAGGAGGTGGGCGACCCGTTCGTAGGCGGTCTGCCGGCCTAGCCGCATCATGTGGTCGAAATACTGCTTCTGCTCGATCGGTTCGATGGCGGCGAGCGCGAGCGCCAGCCCGGGTGCGCGGCCCCCGTCCACGGCCTCCAGCGCCGGCTCGGCGTCGACGGTCTCCAGCGCCGTGAGCGCCGCGATGGTCGAAAGCTCCGGCCTGAAGCGTCGGTGCAGGGCGAACCCGTCGCCCGGGAGCAGAAAGCCGAAGATCTGGCGGCGGCCGTCGGGCAGCACGCGCTGGCGGCAGGCCCACCCAGACAGCAGGAATCGCGGACGGCAGGCGGCGGCGCCTTCGGAGACCAGCTCTTCGCCTGTGGCGTGACGTTCGCGGTGGGCGCCCAGGCTGCGCAGGAGGCCAAGCTCCGCGTCCGACAACGGGCACATGTGCCGCAAGCGGCGTACGACCGCCTCAAGCGGCCGAAGGACCGGCCGAGGCGTCAACCGACCCGTCATCCGGCTTCACCTGTTTGATAGGCGGCTCGAGCAAAGCCGCAGTCCGATCTAATGCCGCCCCCGGGAAACTTCAACAGAAAGGAAAGCAGCGCAACCTGAGGTCGGCTTTTTGCCGCTCCCAGAATGACCAAGGCGCGCACCCATGTCCCTGAGCCCAACGGCCCAGGGTATCGGCCCCATGACGCATCGCAAATGTAGTTGGGATGTCTTTCGAATCCTGTTCCAGCGTCCCTGATGATCATCAGATCAGATTGCCCCATTTATTTGTTGGAAAGCCGATTTGTGTCGCGGCATTCCTTTCGACGGAAGGATCAGGGGGGAGGACTGGGCGCAACAAAACCTACGAGCCCAGGCCCGGAACGTGGCGACCGCGCCGAACGAGGTGTTCTGCGCTCGACAGGCTTCGGCTAGTGTGGCCGCTATTCATTTCAGCGCGTGCGACGGACGTCGTGCAGGGGGAGGGGCCGCTTTTGAGGTCGATGCGAGGGATGGCTGTCGCGGCGCTGGCCGCCTTCGCCTTGGCGGCGGCGAGCGCCCGCGCTGAGGATGCGGCGCCCGCACGCGTTTACGTGGGGACTGTCGGCGCGGCCGCGGTGGTGATGCAACTCGAGCCGGACGCGCAGAGGGTCTCCGGCGCCTATTTCTATCGTCGCGCCAGGCTCGACATCGGCCTTGATGGAAGCGACCGAGACGGCGTCCTGGAGCTGTCAGCGGATACGACGGGCGACAAGCTGAGCCTCCGTCCATCCGGTCCGGGCTACGTCGGCGTCCTCACCACGGCCAAGGGTCGCACGCTTCCAGTGGCGCTGCGTGTCGCGGCGCCCGGGGCGGCCAGCCGGCTTCCGGCGAACGCGCCGGCGACGCCCGACCTCTACGAACGCCTTCGCCTGTCCGGCCTCAGCCTGCGGCCGCAGAAGGTCCAGAAGATCGGGCGCAGGACGATCCGTTGGTACGTCGAGCCGCTCAGCGGCCTCAGCCTCTTCCGGATCGAGCGCGGCTACGCCCCCGCCGCCATGGCCGAAATGAACCGGGCCATGGCGCGCGAGCAATGGGACTACGTCCGGGACTACTTCGCCTGTCCGGGCGCCGACGGCGGCCCGGGGGTCGAGAGCGCCGCCGCGACGGACGTCTATCTCTCGGACGCCCACGTCAGCTACGCGTGGCGATCTGCCTGGAGCTGCGCCCGGGCGGCGCACCCCGATTTCGGGATGATGGGCCGGGCCTTCGACGCCCGGACGGGGCGGGAGCTGTCGCTGGACGACGTCTTGAAGTTCTGGCCGGCGCCCGCGCCCAAGGCCGACACCGAGGCGTGGTACGACTATCGCACCAAGGTTTTCGCGCCCGGCCTGGTCACTCTGTTGGCGCGCTTCCACCCGGCGGAGATGGCGCCGCCGACGGAGGGCGAGGACTGCGACTACTCCGACCCTCAGGTCTGGAATTTCCCAGCCTGGCGCATGACCGCCAAGGGTCTCTACGTCGGCGCCTATTTTCCCCGCGTGGCGCGAAGCTGCGACACGCCGGACTGGTCGGTCATTCCCTATTCGGGCCTTCCGGAGCTGCGGTGAGCGCGGCGGCGAGCGCGGCGATCTTCGCTTCGGTCTCGGCGCGTTCGCTCGCGGGCACGCTGTCGGCGACGAGGCCCGCACCCGCCCGGGCCTCCACCCGCCAGCCCTCGGCGTCCTGCACGAAGGCTGCGGTGCGGATCAGCACATTGCTGTCCATCGCGCCGTCGACTCCCAGCCAGACCATGGCCCCGAAGAACGGGCCCCGCGGTCCCTCCAGCTCGGCGATCACCTTCATCGCCTGAACCTTGGGCGCGCCGGTGATCGAGCCAGGCGGGAAGGCGGCGCGCAGCAGGTCGCCGGCGCTGCGGCCCGGTCGCAGCCGGCCGGTCACCGTCGAGACCAGGTGGTGGACGTTGGCGAAGCTGACCAGGCGGAAGAGCTCGGGCGTCTTGACCGCGCCCGGCGCGCAGACGCGCGACAGGTCGTTGCGCATCAGGTCGACGATCATCAGGTTCTCGGCCCGGTCCTTCGGCGAGGCGGCCAGGGCGGCGGCGAGGGCGGCGTCCTCGGCCGCGGTCGCGCCGCGCGGCGCGGTGCCCTTGATCGGCTGGGTTGACGCCAGCAGCGCCCCGTCGCGCCGGTCGACCCGGAGGAACCGCTCCGGGGAGTTGGAGACGATCGCCCGGTCGGGCAGGCGCAGATAGGCGGCGAAGGGCGCCGGGCTCGACGCCGCCAGCCGCATCATCAGGTCGATCGGCTGGGCGTCGGCGGCGAGCCGGCCGCGCCAGCTGCGGGCGAGGTTGGCCTGGAAGATCTCGCCGGCCGCGATCCGCCGCACCGTCTCGGCGACCGCCGCCTCATAGGCCGCGGGCGGATCGGCCTCGAGCTTCACCCCCAGCGGGCGGAGCGGGCGGGCCGGCAGGTCCAGCCAGGCCCGGGCCGCGGCGGCGCGGCGCGCGGCTGCGGCCCGGCTTTCGCCGCGCCCGATCGCCAGGACGCGCCGCGCGGCGTGGTCGAAGGCCAGGAGGGCGTCGTAGCGGGCGCAGGCGAGGTCGGGCCAGCCGTCGTGGCGCAGGAGGCCCAAGGGCTCGAACCGGTCGCCCAGTTCGTAGCCGAGCAGGCCGGCGACCCCGCCCTGGAAGGGCGGGCCGGCGGGATCGGTCTCGGCGGGCGGGCCGGCGAGGGCGGCCAGGGCGTCGATCGGGTCCTGCGAATCGGCGGCGGTGAGCACCAGGCTGGCGGCCGGCTCGGCGGCGACATAGGACCAGCCCGCCTCCGCTCCGCCGGTCAGCAGGCCGATCGCCCAGGGTCGTTCGCCGAGCGCGCCCAGCACTTCAGCGGGTTCGCGCCAGACCGCTTCGAGGAAGACCGCCGTCCGCATGGCGCCGCCATAGCGCAGCGGCGCCCTGGAGCCTAGGCGCGGGCGCTCAGCCAACCTTAACGGCCGCGCTGCGTTTGACGTTGGGCGCGCCACGCCCGCGCGACGCCGAGGACCAGAAGATTATCCATTCATGACAGGTCCCCAGCTCGCCGCCGTGTTCCTGGTCCTCGTCGGCCTGTTCGGCTGGATCAACACCCGTCTGCTGCACTGGCCCATCGCCACGGTGATGGTGTTGGCGGGCCTGTTGAACGCCGGGCTCCTGCTGCTGGTCGCCCGGCTGGGGTCGGGTGAAGGCGGGACGGCGATGATCTCGTCGGTGGTCGGGCTCGACTTCCCGCAGACCGTGATCGGCCACATGCTGGGGTTCCTGCTGTTCGCCGGCGCCATGCAGGTCGATTTTTCCGAACTCCGCCGACGCGGCCTCTCGGTCCTGCTGCTGGCGACCGTCGGCGTCCTGGCCTCGACCGCGGTCGTCGGCGGGGGGCTGTGGCTCGCCGGTCGCCTGATCGGCCTGCCGCTCAGCCTGCCCTGGGCCATCGTCTTCGGGGCCCTGATCAGCCCCACCGACCCCGTCGCCGTGCTCGCCGCCGTGAAGGAGGGCAGTCTCTCCAAGACCCTGGAAGTGGTGCTGCAGGGCGAGGCCCTGTTCAACGACGGTGTCGGCATCATCGTCTTCACCGCCGCCCTCGCCATCGCCGCCGGGGGCGCTGACGTGCGTCCGCTGGCGACCATGGGCGAGGTCCTGGTCCAGGCCCTGGGCGGCGGGCTCCTGGGCGCGGCCTCAGGGGCCGTGGTGATCTGGGCGATGCGGGCGATCGACGACTACGCCGTCGAGGTCACCCTGTCGCTGGCCCTGGCCGCGGCGGTCTACGCCGTCGCCCAGGCGATCGAGGTCAGCGGCCCGATCGCCGTGGTCGCCGCGGGCCTGCTGGTCGGCGACCGCGGCCTGCGCACCGCCATGAGCAACACCACCCGCCGCTACGTGCGCAGCTTCTGGATGCTGGTGGACGAGATCCTCAACGCCCTGCTGTTCCTGCTGCTCGGCCTGCAGGTGCTGGTGGTGCCGTTCAATGCGCGGCTCGCCGGGCTGCAGCTGGCGGCGATTGTCTTGGTGCTGGCGGCGCGGTTCGCCGTGGTGCTGCCCTGGGGGGCCTATTTCCAGGTGCGCCAGCAGGAACGCCACGCGGGCCTGATCCTGGGCTGGGGCGGCCTGCACGGCGCGCTGTCGCTGGCCCTGGCGCTGAGCATCCCGCGCGGCCCGGGGCAAAGCCTGATGCTGTCGATCACCTTCGCCGTGGTGATCTTCTCGGTGGTGATCCAGGGGCTGACCTTCGGACGGCTCGCGGCTTGGGTCAGGCGGGTCCAGGCGTCGGAGTAGATCGGCCTAAAGGCGCACGCCGTCGAACAGGCCGGCCTGATAGTCGCCGATCGCCTGGGCGATCTCCTGGCGGGTGTTCATCACGAACGGGCCATGGGCGACCACGGGCTCGCCGATCGGCGCAGCGTGGCCGAACAGCAGGACGGAGTCCGTCTGGCCGAGGATCTCGACCGTGTCCCCGAGGAGGTCCAGCTCGACAAGGCGGGCGTCCGAGACGGCCACCCCGTTCACGCTGACCGCGCCACGCACCAGGTAGAGGAAGACGTTGCGCCGGGCGAGCGAACCGAAGCCGGTCCGGCCGCCGGCCTTCAGCTCGATCGTCGTCATGAACACGCCGGTCAGCGAGGCGATCGGCCCGGTCTGGCCGCTCCAGCTCCCGGCGATCAGGTTGACGGTGCTGCGCCCCCGGTCGGACACCAGGGCGGGGATCTCCGCGCGCTGGGCGCCTTGGTAGCGCGGCGTCGACATCTTCAGCCGGGCCGGCAGGTTCACCCAGAGCTGGAGGATCTCCAGACGCCCGCCCTCCCGCAGGAAGCTGTCCGGCGAAAGCTCGGAGTGGACCACGCCGAAGCCCGCGGTCATCCACTGCACGCCGCCCGCGCGGATCACGCTGTCGTGGCCGGCGGAGTCCCGGTGGGCCAGTTCGCCCTCCAGGATGAAGGTCACGGTTTCGAACCCGCGGTGGGGATGCGGCCCGAACGGCAGGCCGCGGTTTCCCGGCGGATAGGTCTGCGGTCCATGGTGGTTGAGGAAGAGGAAGGGGTCGATCTGCGCGAGGTGCGGGCCGGGCAGGGGCCGGCGCGTCATGAGATCGCCGATGTCGTCGCGCCGGGGGGCATGCTGGGCGACGACGGTCTTGGCGGTCATGGACGTCTCCTGGGCGGCGGAATGGAGCGCTCGAGCCTGTGACCCAGTCTCTGCAGGGCGCGTGCAAAACACGGCGTACCCTGAGGAATGCGCGCTGCGCTGTCGTCTGAGCATATATGTTGCGATTCACCTCAGGAGCCGATGAAACGGCGATGACGGCAGTGCTTGTGGACGCCGGATTGCATCGTGAGATCGCAAGCAGCCTGGTCGCGAGCCTGGCCAGCGGCGTTCGCCACGATCAGCCCTATCCGAACTGGCGGCTGAGCCGACTGTTTCCCGAAGCCGTGGCGCGCGCGCTCGCGGCGCTGGCCTTCGACGCGCCGGACGTCGGCGCGCCCTCGGGCAAGCGTGAGCTGCATAGTGACCACCGCCACTATTTCGCCGGGCGGGTGCTGGACCACAGTCCGATCATCCGCGGCGTGGCGCAGGCCTTCCAGGCGCCGCAGGTCGTCCGGGCCATGGCCGATCTGATCGGCGCCGAGCTCGACCGCACCTTCCTGCGCATCGAATACGCGCTCGACGTCGAGGGCTTCTGGCTCGAGCCGCACACCGACCTGGGCGTCAAGGCGCTGACCCTGCTGATCCAGCTGCCGGCCGAAGGCCAGGGCGATCTGGGCACCGACCTCTACGAGCGCCCGGGGGCCTGGCGCGACCGCGCCGCCTTCGAGTGGAACGCGGCGCTGCTGTTCGTCCCGTCCGACAACACCTGGCACGGGTTCGAGCCGCGACCGATCACCGGCGTGCGGCGATCGGTGATCGTCAACTATGTCTCCGACGACTGGCGTGCGCGCGAGCAGCTCGCCTTTCCCGACGAGCCGGTGAGCCTGCGCTGACGGCGGCGGCGATCCGTCCGGATCGGACACGCGGATAGAGAAAGCTTCTCCAGGCAGCGGTTCAACGGAGCCCATCGGCCAGGCTGGCGTTGATGGGCGGGACGCCGGTCCGCCGGCGCAAGCAATGAGGTGAAGCGTGGCGCTGCGTTGGCCTGAACGGCTCTGGATCGTCCGCCACGGCGAAAGCGCCGGCAATGTCGCCCGCAACCTGGCCACCGCCTCGGGGCTGGGCCGCATCGACATCGCCGAACGCGACGTCGATGTGCCGCTGTCGAAGCTGGGCGAGGAGCAATCCTGCGCGCTTGGCAATTGGTTCGCCGCCCAGCCCGAGACGGAGAAGCCGGAGGTCGTGCTGACCTCGCCCTATCTGCGGGCCCGGCGCACCGCCGACATCATCCTCGAGTGCCGGGGCGTCTCGGCCGATGCGCATCGGCCCACGCCGGACGAGCGGCTGCGCGAGAAGGAGTTCGGCGTTCTGGATCGGCTGACCGGCGCCGGGATCGCCGAGCTGCATCCCGAACAGGCCGAGTTCCGCCGCCTGCTGGGCAAGTTCTATCATCGGCCGCCGGGCGGGGAGAGCTGGTGCGACGTGATCCTGCGCCTGCGCAGCGCCCTCGACACCCTCTCACTGCACTACGCCGGCCGCCGGGTGATGATCGTCAGCCATCAGGTCGTGGTGCTCTGCCTGCGCTACCTGATCGAGAATATGACCGAGGCGGAGATCCTGGCGATCGACTCCGCCGCCGACGTCGCCAACTGTTCGGTCACCGACTATCGCCTCGACTGCGCGGTCGGCCCGAACGGCGAGTTGAAGCTCGCCGCCTACAACTTCACCGCGCCGCTCGAGCGCGCCGGCGCGCCGGTGACCCGCGAGCCGGATGCGCCAGTCGCTGCGAGATGAGCGGGGCGCTCCAGGTCACCCCTGAGCTTCTCCGCGGCTGGCGGCCACGAAGTCTCGCCGAGCACGGCGACAAGGAGGCGCGTGGGCGGGTGCTGGTGCTGGCCGCCGGCGCCCAGGTGGCGGGGGCCACCCTGCTGACGGCGGTGGCGGCGCTGCGCGCCGGCGCCGGCAAGCTGCAGATCGGCGCGCCACGCTCGCTCAGCCTCGGCCTGGCGATGGCGATTCCGGAAGCCCGCGTGATCCCGGCGGCGGAGACCGTGGGCGGCGAGCTCGCCCCGCTGGCGGCGGCGGAGCTGGCCGACGCCTTCGCCCGCTGCGAGGCGGCGGTGATCGGGCCGGGCATGCTGGACGTCGACGCGGCCGGCGAACTGGTGCTGCGGCTCCTGCAGACCGAGGGGCCCGCCCTGGTGGTCGACGCCGCCGCCATGCAGGGCGTGGCCCAGGATCCGCGCCGCGCCCGCCGCCACGCCGGCGAGATGGTGCTGACGCCGCACGCCGGCGAAATGGCCGCTTTGGCCGGGGTCGAGAAGGCCGATGTCGCCGCCGATCCGCTCGGCGTCGCCCGCCGCACCGCCGCGCGGCTGCAGGCGGTGGTGGTTCTGAAAGGGCCGGCGACCCTGATCGTCAGCCCGGACGGCAAGGCCTGGCGTCATCCGGGCGGCGGGGTGGGGCTCGCCACCTCCGGCTCCGGCGACGTGCTCGCCGGGATCATCGCCGGTCTGATCGCCCGCGGGGCCGCCCCCGTGCAGGCCGCAGTCTGGGGCGTCTCGGCCCACGCCGAGGCCGGCGTGCGGCTCAGTCGCCGGATCGGCCGGGTCGGTTATCTGGCGCGCGAGCTGCTCGACGAGGTGGCGCCAGCGCTGCACCAGCTGGAGGCCGGCGGTTAGACCACGCCAGGGCTCGCCAACCGGCCGCCAGGGCGTCACAAGGCGCCCCATGGCTCTCGTCATTCCTGTCTCGGACCCGGGCGATCCGCGGATCGCGCCCTATCGCGCGGTGCGCGAACGCGATCTGGTGGGACGGGAAGGCCTGTTCGTGGCCGAGGGCCGGGTCGTGCTGGAGAAGCTGGTCCGGGCCGGACGGCATCCGATCTGCTCCCTGCTGGTCGCCGAGGCCAGGCTGGCGGGCCTGCAGCCCGTGCTCGACGCCCTGGCGCCGGACATTCCGGTCTATGCGGCGCCGCAGGGGGTGATGGATGCGATCGCCGGCTTTCCGGTGCACCGCGGCGTGCTGGGGATCGGCCAGCGCCAGCCGATCACGCCGCACGAACTGTTGGCGCGGCTGGGGCCCAGCGCCCTGGTCGTGGGCCTCAGCGCCATCGCCAACCACGACAACATGGGCGGGATCTTCCGCAACGCCGCGGCCTTCGGCGCCGAGGCGGTGCTGCTCGACGCCGCCTGCTGCGACCCGCTTTACCGCAAGGCCATCCGCGTCTCGGTGGGCGCGGCCCTGACCACCCCTTTCGCCCGCCTCGACGTCGATCAGGACCTGGCGCAGACCCTGGCCGCCGCCGGCCTGGAGGTGGTGGCGCTGTCGCCCCGCGGCGAGGTGGAGCTGGCCGATCTCGCCTGCGGGCCGAGGGTGGCGGCCCTGTTCGGCGCGGAGGGGCCCGGCCTGGCGCCGGAGCTGCTCGCCCGCACGCGGACCGTGCGGATCGAGATGGCCCAGGGCTTCGATTCCCTCAACGTGGCCACCACCAGCGGTATGGTTCTTTACCAGTTAAGCAAACGCTGTTCTGCCGAAAGACGGGTTTAACCTCCAGCGACCACAATCCACCTCATGGGGGCGGGTAACGGGCAGCAGGTGGAGCGAAGGTCGGGCGAACCGAACGAGGCGCCGACCGGCGTGCCTCCCGAGCTGGCGCGTTCCGGCCCGGTGTTCGACCGTGCGCGTCGCTTGGCGGGCGCCCTGTTCGGCCTCGATGCGAGCAGCGCCGACATCATCCTGGTGGACCAGGGGCGGACCTGGCGGTGCGAGGACCCCGACGGAAAGCCGATGGAGGCGCCCGGAACGCGGTCCGTGGCCGAGAGCGGCGAACTGCTTTGGGTCGAGGACATGAGCCAACATCCCGTCCTGGGCCCTCTCTGCACCGCTCATGACGCCGGTCATTTGCGTCTCTACGTCGCGGCGCCGATCCGGTTGGAGAGCGGAGAGATCCCGGGGACCCTGGTGGTCGGCGGGCCTGCGGCGAAGCCTTACGATCCTGTGCTGGCGGCGCGTCTGCAGGACCTCGCCGACTTTGTCGCCGACGAGTGGACCCGGGTGGGCGCGACCCAGGCGCGCGACGTCGCGCGCGAGACCCTGGCCTCGATCGTCGAGTCCGCGCCGATCTCTCTGGCGCTCACCGATCGTGAGATGCGCCTGATCCACGCCAGCCCCGTTTGGTTCCAGGAACGGAAGCTGGTTCCCGAGGAGGCGCTCGGCCGGACCGTGTACGAGCTGGCGTCGGAGGTGTTCGAGCCCTGGCGCTGGGCCTTCGATCGCTGCCTCCTCGGAAAGACCCTGTTCGCCGAGAAGGCCGCCATACCGCGTCCTGACGGCGGCACGGCCTGGCTGCAGGCCCAGGTCGCGCCCTGGCGGGTCGCCAGCGGCGAGGTCGGCGGGCTGATCATGGTGGCCCACGACATCACCCAGATGGTCGAGGCGATGGACCGCACCACGCGCTCGGAAGAGCGGCTGAAGCTCGCCGTCGAGATCGCCAAGCTTCACGTCTGGGAGCTCGACTTCGACCGGGAAGAGATCTGTCGGGTCGGCGACTCGGAGGCTTTTTTCGAGAGCCCGCAGACCTATGCCCAGCTGGATGCGGATCCCTGGGCGGCCATCCATCCGCTCGACCGCCCGGCGGTGGTCGCGGCGTGGAAGCAATCCCTCGCGGACGGCACGCCCTTCCTGCCGGAGTACCGGGTCCACCGCGCCGACGATCGCGAAGTCTGGGCCGCCAGCGCCGCGAGCCTGATCCGCGACGACAAGGGACAACCGCTGCGCCTGGTCTGCGCCCAGCAGGACGTCACCAAGCGCAAGCGCCAGGAGCGCGCCCTGATCCAGGCCAAGGAAGAGGCCGAGGCGGCGAACCGGGCCAAGAGCGCCTTCCTGGCCACCATCAGCCACGAGATCCGCACCCCGCTGAACGGCCTGCTGGGCATGGCCCAGGCGATGGCGAAGTCGCGCCTCGAGCCGGTCCAGCGTGAGCGCCTGGAGATCATCCAGCAGTCCGGCGAGGGCCTGCTGGCTATCCTCAACGAGGTGCTCGACCTGTCGAAGATCGAGGCCGGCAAGCTCACGCTCGAGGACGGCGAGTTCGACGTCTCGCAGCTGGCCCAGGCGGCCCATTCGACCTTCCAGGCGGTGGCGGAGAACAAGGGCCTGGCGTTCGAACTCAAGGTGTTGCCGGGGGCTCGGGGGGCCTATCGCGGCGATCCGATGCGGGTTCGCCAGATCCTCTACAACCTGGTCTCCAATGCGTTGAAGTTTACCGACCGGGGCTCGGTGGCGATCATTGTCGGCCGGCGCAGCGGCCGTCTGCAGATCCAGGTGCGCGACACCGGCATCGGCATGACAAAGGAGCAGCAGAGCAAGCTGTTCCGGGCCTTCGAACAGGCCGAGGCGTCCACCACCCGGCGCTACGGGGGCACCGGTCTGGGGCTGGCGATCTGCCGCGAGCTCTCCGAACTGATGCAAGGTCGGATCCGTGTGCGCAGCGCCCCGGGCCGCGGCGCGAGCTTCACGGTCAGCTTGCCGCTGCCGAAGGTCGAGCAGGCCGCCCCCGTTCGCGTCCCGGACGAGGCGCCGGCGCCGAGCCATGCGGCGTCGGAGCGGCCGCTGCGGGTGCTGGCGGCCGAAGACAACAACGTCAATCAGCTGGTCCTGAAGACCCTGCTGAACCAGATCGGCGTCGAGCCGGTGATGGTCTCCGATGGGGCGGCGGCGGTGGAGGCCTGGGCCCGGGAGCCCTGGGACCTGATCCTGATGGATGTGGAGATGCCGCGCCTGGACGGACCCTCGGCGACCCTGGAGATCCGGGCGCGGGAGCTGTCCGAGGGCCGCCCGCGCACCCCGATCGTGGCGCTGACGGCCAACGCCATGCAGGATCAGGTGGCACGATACCTGGCCGCCGGCATGGACGGCTTCGTCTCCAAGCCGATCGCCGCCAGCCGCCTGTTCGCCGCCCTGCAGGCTGCCCTCGACGATGGCGGCGAGCGAGACGCCGAAGCCGCGGCCTGAGCGGTCTAGCCGAAGGCGTAGCCGGAAATCACCACGTCCATGGCCAGGTCGCGAAAGGCGTGCCGGCCCGGCTCGCCCTCGGCGGCGCCGGCGGCGACGAACAGCGGCGCGAGATGCTCTTCGCGCGGGTGGGCTTCGCGCGCGTAGGGCGCTTGCGACCAGCGGCGGATAGCCTCTTCGCGCCGGGTCGGATCGGTCATCGCCTGGGACAGCCAGGTGTCGAAGGCCTCCGACTTACCGGTGAAGGCCGGGCTGAAGCCGCGCATGTTGTGCCAGCTCATGCCCGACCCGACGATCAGCACCCCTTCGTCCCGCAGGGGCGAGAGCGCGCGGCCCGCGGCGAGGTGAGCCTCAGGGTCCAGGTCCGCGCGCAGCGAGAGCTGGACGACAGGGATGTCCGCGTCCGGCGTCACCAGCTTCAGCGGCACGAAGACCCCATGGTCGTAGCCGCGCTCGGCGTCCTCGGCGGTGGGGAAGCCCGCCTGGCCGAGCAGGTCGCGAACCCGCCGGGCCAGGACCGGCGAGCCCGGCGCGTCGAAGCGCAGCTGGTAGGTCGCCTCCGGGAAGCCGGAGTAGTCGAAGATCAGCGGCGGCCGCTCGCCGGAGCCCACGGTGAAGACCGCCTCCTCCCAGTGGCCCGAGACGACCAGGATCGCCTTGGGCCGCTCCGGGAGGGTTGCGACCAGGCCCTTCAGCCAGGCCGCGGTCTTGTCCCAGGTGTCCGCCGGGCCGCGGGTCCACGCCATGAAGAAGCAGGGGCCTGCGCCGTGCGGGATGAAGTAGGTGGGCAGTCGCATGGCGCGGCTCCTTCTGCGGTCCGGGTCAGGTCGCGGCGTTCTTCTCGACCCAGTCGGCGAAGGTCTGGGCGAAGGCGGTCAGGAACCCGGCCGTGCCCTCGTTGACGAGCTCGCCGGTCTCGCTGAACAGGCTGAAGGCGTTGCCGACATAGGCCTCGTGCTGCAGCGTCGGCATGTTCAGGAACACCAGGGACTGACGGAGCTGGTGGTTGGCCCCGAAGGCGCCGATCGCGCCCGGCGAGACGCTGACCACGGCGGCCGGCTTGCCGTTCCAGGCGCTGTGGCCATAGGGTCGAGACCCCACGTCGATGGCGTTCTTCAGCGCCCCTGGGAGGCCGCGATTGTACTCCGGCGTGGCGAACAGCACGGCGTCGGCCGCCCGGATCCGGTCGCGGAAGGCCTGGTACGCCGCCGGCGGATCGGTCTCGTCGTACTCCTGGTTGTAAAGCGGCAGGTCGCCGATCGGGACTTCTTCGAACCTCAGGTTCGTCGGCGCCAACGCCTCGATCGCGCGGGCGACCTTGCGGGTGACGGAGTCCTTGCGAAGGCTGCCGACAATGACGGCGACGGTGCGGGGTTGGGACATGGAGACTCTCCTAGCGGCGTGACATGGCCAAGATGGGCCATGCTCCGCCGTTGATAATCCTGCCCTGTCGAAGCATTGTTCTTCCGAACAGGAAACAATCGGCGTGGACCGGCTCGACGAGATCAATGCATTCATCGCCGTTGCTGACCAGCGCAGCTTCACCCACGCCGCCCGGCGGCTGGGGGTCTCCTCGGCCCAGGTGTCGAAGCTCGTCGCCCGCCTGGAGAACCGGTTGGGCGCGCGGCTGCTCAACCGCACCACCCGGGACGTCTCGCTGACCGACACCGGCCGCGCCTTCCTGGAACGCGCGCGGCAGGTGCTGGAGGATTTCCAGTCCCTGGAGAGCTCGGTGCGCGAACAGGCCGGGCCGCACGGCCTGCTGCGGATCTCCGCTCCGGTCACCTTCGGCACGGCGGAGCTGACGCCGGCGCTGCTGGAGTTCGCCGCCGCCTATCCGGACGTCTCGCTCGACGTCTCCTCGACCGACCGCATGGTCAACCTGGTGGAGGAGGGGTTCGACGTCGCGGTGCGCATCGGCCAGCTGGGCGACTCCTCGCTGGTGGCGCGCAAGCTGGCGGCGGTCCGGATGGTGGCCAGCGCCTCGCCGGACTATCTGGCCCGGGCCGGTGCGCCGACGACGCTCGAGGAGCTCGCCGGCCATACGGCGATCATCGACACCAACGTTCCCGACCCCTCGCTCTGGCGCTTTGGCGTGAACGGCGCGCCCCGCGACGTGCGCGTCGAGGGGCGGTTGCGGTTCTCCGGCGCCCAGGCCTGCGTGGCGGCGGCGCGGGCAGGGTTCGGCGTCACCCGCACGCCGGCCTTCGCGGCGGCGGAAGATCTGCGGGCCGGTCGGCTCACGGCGCTGCTTTGCGACTTCGAGCCGGAGCTGATCCATCTGCATGCGGTCTACCCCCATGCCCGGCACCTGGCGCCCAAGGTGCGCGCCTTCGTCGACTTCCTCGCCAAGCGCTATGCCGGAGAGCCGGAGTGGCACAAGGGGTGGCGCTGAAACGCGCGGGAGGGAGATTCGCGGTCGCCGATGATCAGGCCGCGTCCGCGGCCGCCGCCGTTCCCATCAGTTCGTCCCGCAGCATGCCCAGCGCCGTCTCCAGGGCGCGCAGCCGCACAGCCGCGCGGCCGATGTCGCCGAACCGCTCGACCCGGTGACGGGTGGCGCCGCCGGCCCGCGCGCTGGCGAAGTGCACCAGACCCGCGGGCTGCCCCGGGCCGCCCTCGGTAAATCCGGTGATCGAGACGGCGAGATGGGCGTGGGAGTTGGCGAGCGCCCCCTCGGCCATGGCGCGGGCGGCGGCTTCGGAGACGGCGCCGTCGGTCTCCAGCACAGCCGGCCGCACGCCCAGCATCTCCTGCTTGGCCTCGTCGGTATAGGTCACGAAACCCCGTTCGAAGGCGTGCGACCGGCCCGGGATATCGGTCAGCAGCGAGGCCAGCAGGCCGCCGGTGCAGCTTTCCGCGGCGGTCAGCATCAGGCCCCGGTCGCAGGCCTCGCGAAGGACGAGCTCAGCGAGCTCGTCCACCGCGGCCGGGATGGCGGGATCCAGGGCTTCGGCCATGGGAGATCGCGGGACCTAGTGGGTAGCGAGGGCCCCGTCGCCCATCTCGTCCATCAGCTCTTCCTTGCGGGCGGCGAGCTGTTCGCCGATGGCCTTCATGTCCATCTCGGTCTTCTGGGTCTGAGGGAAGTATTCCTTCTCCTCCTCCTGGACATGGTGTTCGATCATTTCCTGCAGCACCGTCACCTTGGCGTCGTACATTTCGTCGGCGGGCTCCATGCCTTCGATCTGCTCGATCAGGTCCTTGGCCGACTGGTGCTCGACGATGGCTTCGTTGACGATGTCCTCGTCCTTCAGGAATTCGCGCGAGGTCGGGTAGAAGATCTCTTCCTCGATCTGCATGTGGACGCGCAGCTCGAGGCAGAGCTGCTGGGCGATCTGCTCCTTGCGGTCCTCGCTGCGAGCCGTCTCGTACTGGCTGAACAGCTTCTCGACGGCGCGATGGTCGGCCTTCAGCAGGGCGACGGCGTCCTTGCCGCCCGAGGCGGCGGCGGTCTTGGACTTGCTGGCCGTGGTCGAGCGCTTGGTCGTGGTCTTGCCGTGGGTGGAGGGGATGGGCGTGGCCATGGTCGGCTCCAGTGACGTGGTGGGCGATTGCGTACGCCCATCAACCCCTTCGCCTCATGCCGGTTCCGCTTGATTTTCGCCGTCGAACCCGCTGGTTAGCGCCATGAGCAAGAAAGCGACGGCGACGGTGGCTGGGGCGGGCGCGCTGGGCCTGAGCTGCGCGTTGGCGCTGGCCGATGCGGGCTTTGAGGTCACCGTTTGCGATCCGGGGCCGCCGTTCGTCAACGCCTCGGCAGTCGCCGGCGGCATGGTGGCCCCCTCGTTCGAGGCGGTGCTGGATTCCGCGGCCGCGGACCACTTCGACCTGCTGCTCGCCGCGCGGAACCTGTGGCCGGCGCTGGAGGCCCGCAGCGGCGTCCGCCTGGACCGCACCGGCGCGCTGGCGGCCGGCCGCAGCGCCTGGCTGCACGAACTGCAGGCGGCGTTCGGGACGCTCGGACTGTTTGCGACGGAGATCCCGCGCCGCACCGCTGAGGATCTTGCGCCGGGTCTGGCCGAGGACCTCGACGGCGTGCTGCTCAATCGCGAGGACTGGCGGCTCGACCCCTGCGCGGCGCTGGCCGCGCTGCGGGTCGCAGCCGCAGCGGCTGGGGTCGGCTTCCAGGCGACGGCGGTCAAGGGACGGGGCGCGGCGGACCTGCTGGTGCTGGCGGCCGGCGCGGCGCCCGGACTCGCCGAAATCGCCCCCGAGGCGGCGGCCCTGTCGCCGATCAAGGGCCATATCCTGCGCGCCCGCATGGCCGACCTCACCGGCGTCACGGTGCGCGGAGAGGGGGTCTACGTCACCCCCGCCGACGGCGGTCTGGCGATCGGCGCCACCATGGAGCCCGGCGTCGCCGACGTCCGGCCGGACCCGGCCAAGGCCGCCCCGCTGCTGGCGGCCGGGGCGACCCTGTTTCCGGCGCTGGCCCGGGCGGCGCCCGAGCTGCAGGCGGGCCTGCGCGCAGCAACCCCCGACGGCCTGCCGCTGGTGGGCTTCAGCCAGGCCGCGGGCGTCCTGCTGGCGACCGGGGCGCGGCGCAACGGCTGGCTGCTCGCGCCCTTGGTGGCGCAACTGGCGGCCGCACTCGCGACCGGGCGCGACCCCGGCCGCTACGCGGCGCGCCTGGACCCGGCGCGCTTCGGCTAGTCGAGGTTGAAGCGGATCGGGATCCGCACCTGGCCGCCCTCGACGGGGTGGCCGTCGATGGTCTGCGGGCTCATCCGGAAGAAGCGCGTGAGCTTCAGCGCCGCCTCGCCGAAGCCCTGGCCGCCGGGGGTTTCGCTGGCCACGCGGCAGTCGCGCACGCCGCCGGTGGCGGTCACCGCACAGTTCAACACCGCCCGGCCGTCGATCCCGGCCCGCGCCGCCCGTTCCGGATAGGCCCGGGCGAGCTCGTCGGCGGAGGGCGCGCGCAGCCAGGTCGGCCGGACCACGCGCGGCTCGGCTGGCGGGGCCGGAAGCTCCGTCGTCGCCGGCTGCAGGGTGATCGGCTGGGACGGGGTCAGCTGGATCGTCGGCGGCGTCGGGGCGAGCGGGACCGGCGCTTGCGGGATTTCGCGGACGATCGGCGCGTGCGCCCTGGGCGGGGTCTCGACCGGCTTGGCCGGATCCGGCTGGACGGCCGGCCAGTCGATGATCGGCACGTCGATGACCATCGGCGGGGCGGGCGGCGCCTCGGCCGGCGGCGTGAACTTCATGTAGGCGAGATAGGCGCCGGCGGCGACGTGCAGGGCGAGGGATATGCCGACCGCCAGCTGTGGTGCGGCGGGATTTTCGGCGCGGACAAGTGGAAGGCGAACGGGAAGGGCTGACGAATAACCAAGGCGCGCTCCCTACATTTCGTTGTCGCAACCGGGTTGCGTTATCGAAGAGGGAACCCCCGACTTTACGCAACGTCAAGGAAGACCTTACGTTGCGTCAACTTCGCCCGCTCAACGGCTCCGGTCGGCGTTCTCCAGGGGTTAGCGGCTCGTTAACCATAAGGGCCGAGGAATCCCCCATGGCGATCGAGGGAATCCGTAGCGTCGTTGAGGGGGCGATCCAGCGCGCCGCCAAGGCGACAGGCGTGGACTTCGGCTTCCTCATGAAGACCGCCGGGCGCGAGAGCGGGATGAACCCCCGGGCCAGATCCGGCGCCTCCTCCGCCGCGGGCCTGTTCCAATTCGTCGAACAGACCTGGCTCTCCACCCTCAAGCTGCACGGCTCGAAGCACGGCTACGCGCGTTACTCGCAACTGATCACCAAGGGGTCCGACGGCCGCTTTCACGTCAATGGGGCCGAGGCGCGCAAGGCGGTGATGGACCTGCGGCTCGATCCCCACGCCTCCTCGCTGATGGCCGGCGAACTGGCCTCCGACCACGCGGCCTATCTGAAGGGGCGGACGGGACGCCAGCCGACCTCGGGCGAACTCTACGCCGCCCACTTCCTGGGGCCCCAGGGGTCGGCGCGGCTGATCGAGGCGGTGGAGAACAACCCGGGCGCGGCGGCGGCCCACCTGTTTCCGGACGCTGCGCGCGCCAACAAGTCGATCTTCTACCGCAATGGCCAGCCGACGTCGGTCGCCCAGGTCTACGCGAACCTCGCCAAGGTCGGCGGGGCGGCGGGGGCGACCCCGCCCGAGGCGGCGCCCTCGATCGACGAGGACGGCGGTTTCCTGCAGTACGCCTCGGCCCGCCGCACGGACCGGGAGCGCCAGCAGGACGCCCTGGTGTCGCTGATCCTGCGCGGCTCCCAGCCGTCGGACCAACTGGGCGTCGGCTCGCGTCTCGCCAGCTCGATGTTCACCAGCGAAATGCTGAAGATGCTCTCGGACTCCAGCGACAGCTGACGGCGGTCGGCGGCGATCTCGCGGCGGTCCTAGTCCTCGTCCCCGTTGACGTCGCCCACCACGCTGGCGACGAGGTCGCGCCAGGTCGGGTCGCTGTCGTCGACCAGGTCGACATCCTCCAGCAGGGCGACGGCCGAGGCGCCGTCGGCCAGGATCAGGCCCAGGACGTCCATGGTCTCGCCTTCGGAGGTCGCGTGGGATTCCGCCTGGACGGCCACGGCGGCCTGCTCGCCGTCGTCATCCCACCAGATGACCGGCTGGGGCAGGGGCATGTCGAGCGGGCGCGGGGCCTCGGTGTCGCTCAGCGCGAAGACCGCGCGGCGGGCCTGGACGTCTTCCAGCGTCGCCACCCGGCCGGTGAAGGGCGCGAGCCGGGTCCAGTCGTCGACGTCGAAGCCGCCAGAGTCGGCGTCGTTGTCGTTCCCGGCGTTGTGGTGAGAATCCTGGTTCATGGGGCGGCTCCTAACACGGGGCGCGGCGCGGTCCGAACCCCTGCGACACCTGCGACAAACACAGCTTCACCGTGCACACGGCTCGTTAAGCTTACCGGAGGAAGCTCGACTCGTGGGATTTCGATCCTGCAGGTGGGGGAATTCGGCGACTATGGCGACGACACGCTCGGCGTTGACGGAAGACGACATCCGTACGCTGGTGAAAGGGGCGACGCCGGACGAGCGCGCCGCGGCGGCTCACAAACTCTGCCGGACGATCGATTCGGTTCCGCTGTCGGTGGACGACCGCGACCTGGCGGGAGAGATCCTGCGGATCATGGCGGGTGACGCGGCCGAGCTGGTGCGCCGGGCGCTCTCGCTGACGCTGAAGAAATCCCCCCTGCTGCCGCGCGACGTGGCGATGCGGCTGGCGCGCGACGTGGAGGGCGTGGCCCTGCCGGTTCTCAGCTTCTCGCCCGCGTTCACCGACGAGGATCTGGTGGAGATCGTGCGGCTCGGCGGTCCCGTCCGCCAGGTCGCCGTGGCCAAGCGGCCGAAGCTGTCGCCGAAGGTCGCCGACTCCCTGGCCGAGACCGGCGCCGAACGGGCGGTGGTCACCGCCTGCGCCAACGAGGCGGCCGAATTTTCCGAGAGCGGGCTGCAGAAGGTCATCCAGCGGTTCGAGGCCTCCGAGCGGGTGCTGACCACGGTGGCCTACCGTCAGGTGCTGCCGCTGGCGGTGACCGAGCGGCTGATCGCCCTGGTCAGCGACCAGGTCCGCGAGCACCTGGTCCAGCGCCATGCGCTCCAGCCGGAGACGGCGCTGCAGATCACCATGGACACCGCCGAACGGGCGAACGTCGACCTGATCGACCAGGCCGGCCGCACGGCGGACATGAAGGGCTTCGTCGCCCATCTCAACGAGACCCAGCGGCTCACCGCCTCGCTGCTGCTGCGCGGGCTGGTGAACGGCTCGATGACCTTCTTCGAGTGGGGAATCTCCGAGCTCGCCGGCGTGCCGCATCACCGCACCTGGCTGATGATCCACGATGCGGGGCCGCTGGGCCTGCGGGCGATCTACGAACGCGCCGGCCTGCCGGCCCGGCTGTATCCGGCCTTCCGCGCGGCGGTGGACACCTTCCACTCGGTGGAGCTCGACGGCGGCGCCCGCGACCAGGAGCGCTTCCAGGAGAAGATGCTGCAGCGGTTCCTGACCACGCCGCAGCCGGCCAGCCGCGATGACGTCGACTATCTGCTCGACAGGATGGATCAGCTGTCGGACTCGCTGCGCACGGAAGCCGTCGCGCAGATCGCCTGAAACTCGGATTGGTTTGGGGACCGTCGCGCTCCGGCGTGGAGCGCTAAAAAGGCCTAGGCCATCGCCGCGGTGACGCGAACTTCGAGCTCTTCAGCAAGCGCGCGGCCCACCGGATGTTCGTCGGTCTTGATGTCGTCGCGCACGGCGGCGCGGATCGCGTCGATGTGGGCGTCGACCAGCGCCATCGGCGCGCGGGCGCGCTTTTCCTCGTCGTCGGTCAGCACACAGAGGGAGGCGGCGATGCGGGTGATGAGCGGAAAGCCGTAGGTCGTGCCCAGGCCCTTCAGGTCATGGGCGCGAATGTAGAGCGACTCCATGGTCTGGATGGTCACGCCGTCGGTGCGGATCGCCTGGCGCGCAGTTTCAAGCTTGGTGATCTCGTCTTGCAGCCACTGGGCGAAGTTGCCCGAGAGACTCTTCAGCGCGGCTTCGGCCTTGGCGATCGCTGCGGGATCAAGGGCGCCCAGGCGGCCGGATCCCGCGACCTTGAGCCGAAGGGTGTTCGGCACCTGGATCATTTGCCCGCTGTTCTGGTCGCTCACGAAAGTGGCCTCCTGCCGCTCGCGGCCACGCTAGTGCCCTAGCCGTTAACAAGAGGTGCAGGCTGCAACCGGAAGTACTTAGGAAGAAAACTGTTCCGCCAGGACTCTCTCCTCCAGGCTGCGGCCGGCGTCGAACAGCATCGTCAGCGCCAGGTCGCGATCTTCGGACACGTGGACCTCGAGCACGTCGCGCACTTCGAAGTTGTCCGCCACGGCGCTGACCGGCCGCTTGTCGGCCTCGAGGATCTCGAACTTCACCTTGGCGGTGTGGCGCAGCAGGGCGCCGCGCCAGCGGCGCGGCCGAAAGGCGCTGATCGGCGTCAGCGCCAGCACCTGGGCGTCGAGCGGGATGATCGGGCCATGGGCGGAAAAGTTGTAGGCGGTGGAGCCCGCCGGGGTGGAGACCAGCGCCCCGTCGCAGAACAGCTCCGCCAGCCGCTCCTTGCCGTCGATGGAAATGCGCAGCTTGGCGGTCTGGCGGGCCTGGCGCAGCAGCGACACCTCGTTGAAGGCGAGCGCCCGATGCAGGCCGCCGTGCATGTCGGCGACCACCATCCTCAGCGGATGCACCACCGTCCGCTCGGCGGCGCTGATGCGCTCCAGCAGGCCGTCTTCGCTGTATTCGTTCATCAGGAAGCCGAGCGTGCCCCAGTTCATCCCGTAGATCGGGGTGCAGGAGTCGATCTGGGCGTGCAGGGTCTCCAGCATGAAACCGTCGCCGCCGAGGGCGACGATCACCTGGGCCTCCTCCGGACGCACCTCGCCGTAGTGGCGGGCGAGCTTGGCGCGGGCGTCCTGGGCCTCAGGACGTTCGCTGGCGACGAAGGCGATGCGGGTCACAAAGGGGGCTCGGCTTTGAACATGGAGTGGTCAGGAAGCGGGCAAGCCGCGGCGGTTGTCAAACGCCTCGGACCTCGGCGCGGCCTCTATCGTGTCAGCGGATTTGATGTCGGCGGGCCTTTGCGGCGGTGAGGAAATCGCCGTTGGCCGAGCTGCGCCGTGCGCCGTCTTCAACGGCCTTTCGCATGCGCCGGCTGCGGGGGCCCCATCACCTCGCGGTCGCCCTGCCACACGGTCACGAAGGCGCAGGTCGGGTGCTGCGGAAGAAGCGCGAGGGCGCGCCGCTGCGCCTCGGCGTCGTTCGCCAGCTCGAAGGCTTCGAAGGTGGCCGACGAACCGTCCGGCCGGCAGGGGTAGAAGGTGTAGATCGGCATGGCGCGAATGCCCTGCTGCTGGACCGCAAACCTACGCCGGCGCGTCGCCGGAGTCTTTCGTCAGCGCCAAAAAAGACCGTGAGGCCTCACCGGCGCTTGGCGGGGCGCATGACGAAGGTGATGCCGTTCGGGTTTGGAGGCGGGCCTTCGGTGGCGGCGCCGGGGCGTCCGGCGTTCAGGCCGCGGACCATCAGCAGGATGGAGGGGAAGGCGCTGCGGTCGATGCCGACGCCGGCGCAGGCGAGCTGCAGCGGCTCCGGCGTGGCGGCGTCCAGCGCCTCGCTCACATGTTCAGGGACCAGCTCGCCAAGCTTGGCGAGCGCCGCGGCGAACAGGCTCAGCCGGCCTTCGCGCAGGGCGCGGACAAGGTAGCCGGCCCGAAGCTGACCCGCGACGTGCAGCTTTTCGACGAGCCTTCGCTCCATCTCCTGGCGCTCGCCCTCCCGGGCCACCACGACAAGGCCGTCGTCGGAAGGCCGGACGCCGCCATGGGCTTCGCGCACCGTCTCGGCGAGGGCCTCGTCCAGGGCGTCCTGGTCGAGACGGAAGCGCTCGACGAGGGCCTGACGCATGGCCTGGCCCAGCCAGACGTAGAGTTGCAGGGCCAGTTCGCTGGTCAGTCTGGGATGGCCGGCGAGCGGCACGCGCAGGGCCGCCACCCGGCGGGCCTCGGCGACCAGCTCGCGCATGTCGGCGTCGGTCAGATCGGCGGTGGTGTTGCCGGCAAGAGCGGTCAGAACCGCCGGCTCGCCTTGGCGCAGGATGGCGGCGACCACCGGCCGACCGAGCCTGGGGCGGCGCGCGACTTCGATCTGGTGTTCGATCGTCGCCTCGAGCAGGAGGCGCATCAGGTCCTCGTCCTTGAGGACCGGGCTGGCGGCGATAATCGGTCGGGCGACGTCGATCTCGTCGAGCGCCAGCACGTTGATCAGGGCGGAGGGCGCCCATTCGGCGTCCGCCAGCTTTTCGGCGAGCCGGCGGCGCATGTCGCGCTCGGCTTCGACGACGAGGTTAAGGAAGATGGTGGACAGCAGGTCCTGGACAGCCGGATTCGCGGCCGCTCCGCCGCCGTCGCCGCCGACGCGGCACAGGTCCGCAAGCGCCAGCAACAGCCGGTCGCGATCCGCCGGTGTGCGGGTCCTCGCAAGATTGACAAGCCGTTCTTGGCTTTCGATCGCGGCCAAAAGCCCGATCCCCCTCTTTCTGAGTCGGCATAGCCTTTCTCCTTTTTGCGTAGACCGTATGAAAACATGCTTAAGCTAGGTCAGGACTTGTCGCCGAAATCGGCCGCGGGAATGTTGCGCTGATGGCTGAACCGCTGATCCTCGCGCTCGATGAGGGCACGACGAGCACCCGGGCGATCCTCTTCGAGGCCGCCGGGAACGCGCTGGCCGAGGCCGGCCGCCCTCTCAAACAGAGCTATCCGCAGGACGGATGGGTCGAACATGACCCGGAGGAGATCTTCGAGGCCTCGGTGGCGGTGATGCGCGAGGCGGTGGAAAAATCCGGCCGCGCCATGAGCGAGGTTGCGGCGATCGGTCTCACCAACCAGCGTGAAACGATCGTGGTCTGGGAGCGGTCCACCGGCCGTCCGATCCATCCGGCGATCGTCTGGCAGGACCGCCGCACCGCCGAGGCCTGCGAGCGCCTGCGCCGGGAGGGCCGCGAGGCGCAGGTGACGGCGGTGACCGGCTTGCTGCTCGACCCCTATTTCTCGGGGACCAAGCTCAGCTGGGTGCTGGATCGGGTGGACGGCGCGCGGGCGCGGGCCGCGGCCGGCGAACTGATGGCCGGCACGATCGACACCTGGCTGATCTGGAAGCTGACCGGCGGGCGGGTGCACGCCACCGACGCCACCAACGCCTCGCGCACCCTGCTGTTCGACATCCGCGCCCAGACCTGGTCGGAGGAGATGGGCGCGCTCCTGGACGTGCCGCTGAGCCTGCTGCCCCAGGTGAAGGATTGTGCGGACGACTACGGCGAGACCGACGCCGGCCTGCTCGGCCGGTCGATCCCGATCCGAGGCGTGGCGGGCGACCAGCAGGCCGCGCTGATGGGGCAGGGATGCGTCCGCCCCGGCGAGATGAAGGCCACCTACGGCACGGGCTGTTTCCTGCTTCTTAACACCGGCGAGACGGCGCCGCAGTCCGGCGCCCGTCTGCTGACGACGGTGGCGGCCCGGCTGGGCGGCCGCACGACCTATGCGCTGGAAGGGGCGATCTTCGTCGCCGGCGCCGCGATCCAGTGGATGAACGAGCAACTCGGCGTGCCCGGCGGGCCCAAGGGCGTCGAGCGGCTGGCCGCCCAGGCGCGTCCCCACCACGGGGTGGTGCTGGTCCCGGCCTTCACCGGCCTGGGCGCGCCCTGGTGGGATCCGGACGCGAGGGGGGCGATCTTTGGCCTGACCCGTGACTCAGGCCTGGCCGAGATCGCCCAGGCCTGTTTCGACGCGTCGGCCCTGCAAACCCGCGACCTGATCGAGGCGATGCGCGCGGACGCGCCGGACGCCTTCCATGGCGGTGTGGAGCTTCGCATCGACGGGGGCATGTCGAAAAGCGACGGCTTCGGCCAGCGGCTCGCCGACCTGACCGGCGTGGGCGTCGCGCGCGCGGCCTACCAGGAGACGACGGCGCTCGGCGCGGCCCTGTTCGCAGGCCTGGGCGCGGGCCTCTATCCGGACGTCGAGGCGGCGGCGCGCGCGCGGCCGGCGACCGACGACTTCGCTCCGGAGCTTGGGCGGCGCCCTCGAGAGGCCGCCTACGCCCACTGGCTGGACGCCGTCGCGCGGGTGAGGACCACCTAAGAAAAGGCCTTCCCGAGCGTGGGAAGGCCAGGAGGTGCTTCGCCGGACGGAGGGGGGCCTGTCGTACGGCGCCGCCGCGCCGGCCTTGGGGGACGCCGGCGCGAGAGGAGAGTGTCGATGACAGATGCAAGAGCCTCGACCAGATGACGATGCTCTCGCCCGAAATGCTCGTCAAGGTTGCTGACTCTAGAAAAGCGTCTGGCGGTAGAGTTATTGCGGCTTTGCCGCGCTGTTGACCATTAGATAGGCGATGAGATCGGCGCGGTCCTTGGGGTTCTTCATGCCGATGAAGCTCATCTTGGTCGCGGGCATCATGACCCGCGGATTGGTCAGCCAGCTGTCGAGACGGGCGGCGTCCCAGGTGAAGCCCGCGGTCTTCATCGGCTCGGAGTAGTTGTAGTTGGCGACGGAGCCGACCTTGCGGCCGACGACGTCGTGCAGGTGCGGGCCGGTCAGGTTGGGGCCGCCGGAGGTGATGGTGTGGCAGGAGGCGCAGAGCGCGAAACTGGCCGCGCCGTTCGTCAGGTCGGCGGTGTTGTAGGGCGCCGGCAGCGACGCCTGGATCTTCTTCAGCTCTTCCGGCGAAGGCGCGGTCGCGACGGCCTCGGTCGTCTGGGCGCCCTGGTCCTGGTTCGAGGACTTGCCGCAAGCCGCGAGGGTCGCGGCGAGACCGAGGGCGATGGACGTAGCGACCAGGCGACGCATACAGGAGGCTCCTTGGCGAGAATGGCCAAGCTGAAGCCAGGCCCGTGGCGCGCAACTCGCCTGGATCGGGACGCGATGCAAGCGTTCGGAGGGCCTGGGGTCAGCCGCCGCCGAATTCGGCCTGGACGTCGCTCACCAGCCGCTCGATCGCGGGCGCCCAGCCCGCGCGCAGGTCGGCGCGATAGAGGCGCAGGCTGGGGTACCAGGGCGAGTCGGTCCGCCCATGCATCCAGCGCCAGTCGGTGTTGATGGCCGGGATCAGCACGAAGGCGCGCTTGCCGAGCGCGCCGGCGAGATGGGCGGCCGAGGTGTCGACGCTCACCACCAGGTCGAGATCCGACATCACCGCGGCGGTGTCGGCGAAGTCGCGCGCGCCTGTGGCGGCCGGGGCGAGGTCGACGATCTGGCCGGGCAGGGCGGCTCGCAGCCCCGCGGCCAGCTGCGGCGACAGCGAGCGGTTGGCGTCGTTCTTGTGCTCGGGATTGCCGGCGGTCACCAGCCCGATCCGCAAGCCCGGCGGCCGGGTCGGCGCCGGGCCGTCGGCGAGCGGTCTGGGCGCCCGCAGATAGGGGGCGGCGGGCAGGGTCTCCAGGCTCATCCCCGGCATGAACATCAGCGCCCCGCTCATCGCCCAGTAGTCGGGGTCCGGGAACTCGGCCTTGCCGGCGGCGGCGGCCACGTGGACGCCGGGCAGGCTGTCGGCGAACAGGCGCGCCAGAGCGGGCAGGCAGAGCAGCGAGACGTGGGCGCCGCGGTCGCGCAGCAGGGCGGCGAAGCGGGCGTGCTGGATTGCGTCGCCCAGGCCCATCTCCGGAAACACCGCCAGCTGCTTGCCGGCGAGGGGCTCGCCGCGCCATTCGGGACAGGGCAGGCCCGCCGGACGCTGCAGGCCCAGCTGGGGCAGGTCGAAGCGCGCCGCATATAGTGGACCCGCCTCGGCGTAGCGGCCCTGGCCCATGAGGGCGACGCCGAGCGCATGGCGCGCGGCCGGATCGCGCGGATTGACGGCCGTCGCATGATGCAGCACCCGCTCGGCCTCGGGCCGTTCGCCCAGGACGTTCAGCACGGCGCCCAGGTGCTGCAAGGCTATGGGATGGTCAGGCCAGGCGGCCACGACCCGCCGGTACATGGCCAGCGCCAGCGCCAGCCGACCCTCCCGGCGCGCGGCGTCAGCCTGCTGGAACAGGTCCTCGACCCAGACGGGCGGCGCGACAGGAATGGCGGCGGACATGGCGGGTCTGGAGATGGGGGTGGTGCCGGATGCAGGACTCGAACCCGCGACCTTCGGTTTACAAAACCGCTGCTCTACCAGCTGAGCTAATCCGGCGTATTGATTTTGCTGGATAATCAGAAAACCAGCCTTGTGTTCTACAGGGCCGGCGGATGTTTTACAAAGCCCCCGCGGACCTATTTCTCTGTAGCCGCTCCCCCGGGCCGACTGCAACGGCTACGAAGGCGCTGCGTCCGGGCAGGGCCGAATCGCCTCGCCATTCCCGGCGTCCTGATCCCTCATTTTTTCTCGGCCGCATTCTGGGCGCCGTCGCTGCGGAATCAGGCTGCGGCCGGCCAGCGGTGGCAAGAGAATGAGGCTGCCGCAGGATGCGCGCTTGCGAGATGACGGTGCGCCTTAGTAAAATGAGGCCATGAGCGACGCGTCAGAGTTGAAACCCGGTGACGCTTCTTGCGCGCCGCAGGTGTCGGTGCTGGTCTGCACGCGCAATCGAGGCGACAAGCTCGACGGAACGCTCCGTTCCCTGAACGAAATCCAGACCAGCATCCCGTGGGAGGCGATCCTCCTAGACAACGGCTCGACCGACCAGACCCGGGAGGTCATCCTGGCCGCCTGCGCCGAGAACCCGCGCTTTCGTTACGCCCATGAAGGCCAGCGCGGCCTGGGCGCGGCGCGCGACACCGGCTGGCGGCTGTCCCGGGGGGAGATCGTCGCCCTCTCCGATGATGATTGCTACCTGGCGCCGGACTATGTGGACCAGATCTGGGCCTTGTTCGCCGAGAACCCGGACATCGGCGTCGCGGGCGGACAGATCCTGCTCTACGACCCCGATGACGCCCCCATCACCCTCGACTTGCGCGAACACCCCGTCCGGATCGAGCCGCGGACGCTGGTCCGTACGGGCTCCTTCCAGGGCGCCAACATCGCCTTCCGCCGTGCGGCCCTGGAGGCGGTCGACGGCTTCGACCGCGCCCTCGGAGCGGGAACCGACTTCCCGGCCGAAGACATCGACGCGGCGGCTGCGGTCATCTGGGCGGGCTATGCGGGGCTCTACGACCCCCGCCCGAAGGTCCACCACCACCATCGGCGCAAGCAGAAAGACATCACGGCCCAGATCCGGTCCTACGACCTGGGCCGCGGCGCCTACTACGCCAAGCGGGTCCTGCAGCCCGAGACGCACGACCTTTACATGCGCGACTGGAAGGAGCGCTTTGGTGGCTTCCTGAAGCCCGAACACCCGAAACGCCTGACCTGGGAGATGAAGAGCGCTGTCCGCTACGTCTTCCGGTACGGCTCCCTCACCGACAGGCTGGTGCACGGGACGATGTTCGCGGCGGTTTTGGCGGTCGCCAGCGGCTGGCGCTATTTCGAAGGCCTCAAGCTGCGGATCTCGCCCGCGGCGTAGCGTCCGCCGGCCTTAAGCCAGGCGTTCCGCAATCGCCGAACCGGGTTCGGCGCATCAAGCCTCAGTTCCGCAACGCAGGCCCGCCGACAGGCAGGGCGTCGATCGCGGCGTCGCCGCCCAGCGCCTCATAGAGGGCGACGAGGTTCTGGGCGCGGGCCAGCCGGGTCTGGGTCAGGCTCTGGCGGGCGCTGTAGAGGGTGCGCTGGGAGACCAGGGCGTCGAGGTAGGGATCGACTCCGGCGCGGTAGCGGGCGTCGGAGAGCTGGTAGCTGGTGGCGGCCGCGGCGGACAGCGCCTGCTGCGCCGCCAGCTGCTGGTCGATGGTGCCGCGACGGGCGAGCGCGTCGGCGACGTTGCGGAAGGCGGACTGGACCGCCAGCTGGTAGTTGGCGACCGCCGCCTCGCGTGAGGCCTTGGCGCCGGCGAGGCCGGCGACGTTGGCCCCGCCCGTGAAGATCGGCAGATTGGCCGCGGACTGGGCCTGCCAGGTGGCGTTGCGGCCGGCGAACAGGCCGCCGAGCTGCGGACTGGCGTAGCCGGCGAGCCCCGTCAGGCTGATCGTCGGGAAGAAGGCGGCGCGGGCGGCGCCGATCTGGGCGTTGGCGGCGCGCAGGGCGTGCTCGGCCTCGGCCACGTCGGGGCGGCGCAGCAGGATGCGGGAATCGAGGCCGGCCGGCGCCTCCCCGAGCTGACCGTCCACGGCCTCGATCGCCTCTGGGAGCAGGTCGTCGGCGACGCGGCCGCCGACCAGCAGCTCGAGCGCGTTGCGGTCCTGGGCGACCTGGGTGGTGAGCTGCGCCTGGTCGGAGCGCGCCTGCTCCATCAGGGTCTGGGCCTGGGCGAGGTCAGTGCGCGCGGCGACGCCGCCTTCCAGCCGGGCCTGGGTCAGGGCCACGGTCCGTGCGGCGCTGGCGACGGTGTCGGCCGAGATGGCGAGCAGGGTGCGATCCGCGGCGAGCGTCAGATAGGCCTGGGCGACCTCGCCGACCAGCGTCAGGCGCGCGGCCCGCGCGCCGGCGGCGGTCGCCAGATACTGCTCCTGGGCCTCGTGGCTGAGGCTGCGCAGCCGACCGAACAGGTCGATTTCGAAGGCGGCGGCGAGGTCGCCCTGGTAACTGCGCTGGACGCCGACCGCGCCGGTGGAGGTCGAACGGGAGCGGCTCTGGCCGGCGGCCGCTCCGGCGTCGAGGCTGGGGAAGAGGTCGGCGCGCTGCACCCGATACTGGGCGCGGGCGACCTCGACGTTGGCCATGGCCACGCGCAGGTTCTGGTTGCCGGCCAGGGCCTGGTCGATCAGGGCCAGCAGATGCGGGTCCTTGAAGAGGTCGCGGTAGCTGAGCGTCGGCGCCGGTTCGGCCGCGGCGGGCGGATAGGCCTCGCCCTTGGGCCAGGCCGCCGGGATGGCCGGGACGGGGCGTACGTAGTGCGGCTCCAGCGTGCAGCCGCACAGCGCCAAACCTGCGACGGCGAGGGCGAGGGCGTGCTTCACGCCGGGACCGCCCCGCCGTCTTGCGCCGGTCCGTCGTGGGCGTCGCGGGCGGGCTCCGGCTCGTGATCGGCGCCGCCATGGAACAGCCTGCGGACCAGGACGAAGAACATCGGCACGAAGAAGATCGCCAGCAGGGTGGCGGTCAGCATGCCGCCGATCACCGCCGTGCCGATGGCCAGTCGGCTCTGGGCGCCGGCGCCTGTGGCGATCGCCAGCGGCAGCACCCCGAACATGAAGGCCAGGCTGGTCATCAGGATCGGGCGCAGCCGCAGCCTGGCGGCTTCCAGCGCCGCCTCGAGGCTGCTCTTGCCCTGTTTCTCGGCCGCCTCGGCGAACTCGACAATGAGGATGGCGTTCTTCGCCGACAGTCCCATGGTGGTCAGCAGCCCGACCTGGAAAAAGACGTCGTTCGACAGGCCGCGCAGCGCCACGGCCAGGGTCGCGCCCAGCAGGCCGAGCGGGATCACCAGCAGCACCGCCAGCGGCACCGTCCAGCTTTCGTAAAGCGCGGCCAGGCAGAGGAAGACCACCAGCAGCGAGACGGCGTAGAGCAGCGGCGCCTGCCCGCCCGACAGCCGCTCCTGGTAGGAGAGGCCGCTCCAATCCACCGATACGCCGGGCAGCTGGGCCGCCAGCTCGGTCATGCGCGTCATGGCTTCGCCGGTGCTCTTGCCAGGCGCTGCGTCGCCCTGGATCTCGTAGGCGGTGACGCCGTTGAAGCGCTGCACGCTGCGCGGGGTCACGGTCCAGGCGGTGGTGGCGAAGCTGGAGAAGGGGGCCATGGTCCCGCTGGTCGTGCGCACGAACCAGGCGTTGAGATCCTCCGGTCGGCTGCGGTAGGGCGCGTCGCCCTGCACATAGACCCGCTTCACCCGGCCCCGGTCGACGAAGTCGTTGACGTAGGAACCGCCCCAGGCGGCGCTGATGGTGTTGTTGATCTGCGCCTGGGTGACCCCGAGCGCCCCGGCCTTGGCGTTGTCGACCGTGATCTGCAGGCTGGGGGTGTCTTCGAGCGAATTCTGCCGCACGGCGGTGACCGTCGGATCCTTCCCGGCGGCGGCCAGCAGCTGGTCGAGCCGTGATTTGAATTCGGCGCGGCTGAGGTCGCCGGTGTTGAGCAGCTCCATGGTGAAGCCGCTGGACTGGCCGAGGCCCCGCACCGGCGGCGGGTTGAGGGCGATGAAGCGGCCGTCGCGCAGCGACGACAGATTCTGGGTGGCCCGCTGGGTGATCGCCTGGGCGGTGTTGGCCTTGCCCTTGCGCTCGTCCCAGGGCTGGAACGCCAGGAAGCCGCGCCCGGTGTTTTGCGCCGTGCCCGCCGGGCCCGTGCCGATCACGGTGAACAGGTGGCGGGTGTTGGCGCGTTCCTGGGTCGTGAAATAGGTCTCGATCGCCTTGGCGGCGGCCAGAGTCCGCTCCCGGGTCGCGCCGGGCGGCAGGGTGTACTGCAGCTGGGCGCCGCCCTGGTCCTCCTGCGGCAGGAAGCTGGTCGGCAGGCGCACGAAGACGACCACCAGCACGGCGCAGAGCGCTGCAAAGACGATCAGCGCCAGCCGGGTGTGCGCGGTGACCGCCGCGACGGCTCGCTGATAGCGGTCGGCGGTGCGGTGGAACCAGGCGTTGAAGCGCTCGCCGAAGCGGCCGAGCATCCGGTCGAGCACATTGCTGTCGTGGCGCTCCTCGCCAGGCGGCTTGAGCAGGGTTGCGGCGAGCGCCGGCGACAACACCAGGGCCACGACCACCGACAGCACCATCGACGAGACCAGGGTGATCGAGAACTGGCGGTAGATCACCCCCACGGAGCCGCCGAAGAAGGCCATCGGCAGGAAGACCGCAGACAGCACCAGGGCGATGGCGATCAGCGCCGTTTGCACCTGGCCCATGGAGATGATGGTCGCCTCCCGGGCCGACATTCCGGGGTTCTCGGCCATCACCCGCTCGACGTTCTCGACCACGACGATGGCGTCGTCGACCAGGAGGCCGATCGACAGCACCAGGCCGAACAAGGTCAGGGTGTTGATGCTGTAGCCGGCGACGGCCAGCACGCCGAAGGTGCCGAGCAGCACGATCGGCACGGCGATCGCCGGGATCAGGGTCGCGCGCCAGCTCTGCAGGAAGATGAACATCACCACGACGACCAGCAGGATCGCCTCGAGCAGGGTCTGCACGACCTCGTGGATCGACAGCCTGATGAAGGGGGTGGACTCGTTCGGGAAGGCGTAGCTGTAGCCGGCGGGGAAGTCCTTCGCGAGCCGCGCGACTTCGGCGTGCAGCAGCTCCGAGGTCTTCAAGGCGTCCGCCCCGGGCGCCAGATTGACCCCGAGGCCCGCGGCCGGGTGGCCGTTCAGCCGGGCGATCGTGCTGTAGCTCTCGCTGCCGAGCTCGACGCGGGCGACCTGGCCGAGCGTCACCTTGGACCCATCGCTCTGGGTTTTGAGAATGATCTGGCGGAACTGCTCGGGCGTCGAAAGCCGCGACTGGGCGGTGACGCTGGCGTTCAGCTGCTGGCCGGTGACCGAGGGCAGGCCGCCGATCTCGCCCGCGGCGACCTGGGTGTTCTGCGCCTCCAGGGCGGTGGTCACGTCGCTGGGCATCAGGCTGAAGCTCGCCAGCTTGTAGGGGTCGAGCCAGATGCGCATGGCGTACTGGGCGCCGAAGGTGTTGAGGTCGCCCACGCCGTCCAGCCGGCCGATCGGCTCCTGCATGTTGGAGACGAGATAGTCTTGGACGTCGGCGCTGGCGGCACGGTCGCTGCCGTCATAGACCGCCACCACCGCCAGGAAGTCGGCGTTCGACTTGGTGACGGTCAGGCCCTGCTGCTGGACCTCCTGCGGCAACCGGGCCAGCGCCTGCTGCACCTTGTTCTGCACCTGCACCTGGGCGATGTCGGGATCGACGCCCTTCTCGAAGGTGACGGTGATGTTGACCTGGCCGGACGAGCTCGATGTCGACTGGAAATAGAGCATCCCGTCGAGGCCGGTGAGCTGTTGCTCGACGACCTGGGTGACGCTGGTCTCCAGCACCTCGGCCGAGGCGCCCGGATAGGTGGCGCGCACGTTGATCGTCGGCGGCGCGATGTCCGGGTACTGGGCGACGGACAGCGAGTTGATGCCGGCTATGCCCGCCAGCATGATGACGATGGCGATGACCCAGGCGAAGACCGGGCGGTCGATGAAGACGCGTGAGATCATCGGGCCGAGGCGCCCTGCGCGGCCTGAGCCTGGTTGGCCGGACGCTGCGTCGGCGAGCCGGCCTGGACCGGACGCACGGCCTGGCCGGGCTTGATGCGGATGAGGCCCTCGGTGATCACCCGCTCGCCCGCGGCCAGGCCGTCGGTGACCAGCCATTTGTCGCCGACGCTGCGCTCGGCCTTGATCTGGCGCAGCGCGGCGCGGTTGTCCTTGCCGACCACCAGCACCGAGGCGTCGCCCCGCGGCGTGCGCGAGACCGCCTGCTGGGGAACCAGGATGGCGTTCTGCACTGTGAGCTGGACCAGCCTGGCGCGGACGAACATGCCCGGCAGCAGCAGGTTTTGCGGATTGGGAAAGCGGGCGCGCAAGGTCACCGTGCCGGTGCTCGGATCGACCAGCGGCTCGGTGAACTCGACCCGGCCGGTTTGCGGATAGACGCTTCCATCCTCCAGCAGCAGCTGGACGGCGGCGCCGGACGGCAGGGCGCCGCCCGAGGCCAGCCGGCTGCGCAAGGCCACGAGGTCGACGCTCGACTGCTGGATGTCCACCAGGATCGGGTCGAGCCGGGAGATGGTCGTCAGCGCGGTGGTCTGGCCGCTGGTGACCAGGGCCCCGGTGGTCACCACCGAGCGCCCGACGAGGCCGCCGATCGGCGCGGGCACGCGGGTGAAGTTCAGGTTGATCTGCGCGGTCTGCAGGGCGGCTCGGGTCTGCTGCACGGTCGCGGCGGCCTGACGGGCGGCGGCGACGGCGTCGGTGTAGTCCTGCTTGCTGACCGCCTCGATGGCGACCAGCGGCTTGTAGCGGGCGGCCTTGGCCTCCGCTGCGGCGCGGTTGGCCTCGGCGTTGGCGAGGTTGGCCTGGGCCTGGGCGACAGAGGCGCGGTAGAGGCTGGGATCGATTTCGTAGAGCGTCTGTCCCTGGCGGACGATCGAGCCCTCGGTGAACCGGCGCGCCTGGATCAGGCCCGAGACCTGCGGGCGGACCTCCGAGGTCTCGTAGGCGGTGGTGCGGCCCGACAGCTCAATTTCCAGCGGCGCGGCCTCGGCCTTGAGCGTCACATAGCCGGCCTCCGGGGCCGGTTGGGCCGCGTTTGCCGGCTTCTTGGCGCACCCGGGCAGCAGCAGCAGCAGAGCAAGTCCAGGCGCGGCCAGGAATTTCGAAGGCATGAGGCCCCAAGTCTCGCGAAAGGAACGCCCGGAGCGGGCCGGGTGCACAAAGCACCATCGCGCATCCGCCACAAGCAGCCTGTTGTTTCGGAAAATAGCCTGCGTCGATTCCAAGATTGCAGGAGAAGAAACCTGCTGCAGGATCGACATATGGGCGAGGGTCTCCGACGCCCGCTCTCATGGCGGGCATAAGGTTCTGATATTTACGCGCCGATTGCGACAAGGTCGTTGCGCTCTACTAGAAGAACACTGGTATTGGTCGGGCGCAGTCCAGGTTGCGGCAATGTGACCCTTCGCGCGGGCTTTCGCGGCGGTGAGCCAAAGAGCGTCGATGTGCATTTCTATTGGGGATGCTCTAATATAGTCCAGGCCGCTTAAGGCGGGAGGAAGCGAAGATTGTATAACAGGGTCATCGTCGCCTACGACGGCTCGCGCGAGGGGCGAACCGCGCTGCGCGAAGGCGCCTTGCTGGTCCGCCAGCTCGGGGCCGAACTTTTCATCCTCGCCGTGGTGCCTGAGAGCCCCGGGATGAGGGTGGCCGAGGGCGCCTACGCCGGCGCCATGGCGCACCAGGACGACACCTATAAGACCCTGCTCGAAGAGGCGGTCCGCGGTCTCGGACGCTTCGGCCTGCACGTGAAGGGCAAGTTGGTGCGCGGCGAGCCTGCCCAGGAGATCGCCGCCTACGCCCGTGAGATCAAAGCCGACCTGGTGGTCGTGGGGCACCGCAAGCAAAACCTGCTGCAGCGCTGGTGGTCGGGTCCGAGCGGCGCCTACCTGACCGACTATCTTCACTGCAGCCTGCTGATCGCCAAGGCGGAGATCAGCTTCGAGGCTTTTTCCGCCGCGATGGGCGAGGAGGAGCCGGAAGTTCCGGCTTAGATCGCGTCCCGCCGCGCCGTTCCCTGGATGGGCGCGCGGCGCGTCCGCAGCAGACAGGCGGCGGCGATCGAGTCGCCGACCGCCCCGATGCGGCCCACCCCATGATTCAGGGAGCCCCCGCCGATGATCGACGGAGCCGTGCGGCTGATGCCGGCAACCTGGACCGCGATCGCGCCCATCCTGATGCTGGTCGCCTCCAACGTCTTCATGACCTTCGCCTGGTACGGCCAGCTGAAGGTGGAGCACCGGCCGCCATGACCCGGGTCGCCGCAGCCGAGCTGGGGCCGCACAACATCCGCGTCAACGCGCTCTGTCCGGGGGCGACCCAGACGCCGCTGGCGGCGTCCCAGCGCGACGACATGAAGGCCCGCGGCCTGGCGACCGCCGACGAACTCATGCTCAGGGTGACGGCGCTCAAGCGCGTCGGCGAGTCGATAGAGATGGCCCGGATGGCGCCGTTCCTCGCCAGCGATGACTCCTCCTACGCGACGGGTCAGCCGTTCATCGTCGATGGCGGCCGGATGCTCTACTCCGGCGTGGAGAAGCGCCCGTAGGGTGGTGAGACTTCGTTCAAAAACATGATCGTCGAAGGGAGAAAACGGTGAGCCAGGACATGGAAGAACTGCTGCGCACGGTCCGATACCTGAAGGACCGGCAGGACATCCTCGACTGCATCCAGCGGGAAAGCCGCGCGCGCGACCGGCAGGATTCAGAACAGATCGCCAGTTGCTGGTGGGAAGACGGTGTCGACGAACATGGGCCGGTCATCAACCGGATGCCCGATTACCCCGAGAGGGCGAACCTGGGGCACCGCGCGAACTTCAACATGACCAGCCACAACATCACCAACCATCTGTGCGAGATCGACGGCGACACGGCCTATTGCGAATCCTACGTCGTCGGCGGTCTGTTCTGGCTCGACGGCAAGACGACGACGATCGCCTTCGGCCGCTATCTCGATCAGCTCGAGAAGCGGAACGGCGAATGGCGAATGCTCACCCGGCGCTGCACAATCGAGATGTCGGCGGACACGGACGGCACGTGGGTGCACTCAAAGAACGTCAAGGGCTTCCTCAAGGCGCTCTGGAGCCGCGAGGACCCATCTTACGAACGCCCCATCGTCGCCAAACGCGAAGGCGTCCGCTGGTAGCCAAGTCTGCTTCGGGCGTCACCGCCTAGGTCAGAACGCCATGGGTGCATGACGGGCGCCACTGCCCCTAAGGGCCGTCCACACACGGACCTTTCGAGCTTCGGTCCGGGGTGGAGCTCGCACATCTCTGCGCGCGCGGCCCCCCTCGTTCTCACGAACCCAAGCTGTGCTAGCCTAAGGTGAAGCTTGGGAGCCTAGACGATGAGCCGCTGCCGGTCATTGTGGAGCGCGGCCGTCATAGCCGCCGTCGCCGCGCTCAGCCTGAGCACCGCCAAGGCGGCGCCAAAGGTCGGCCAGCCCGCCCCGGACTTCACCGTCACCACCTTCGGCGGCCGCACCGTGCGAATGGCCGACCTGAAGGGAAATGTCATCCTGCTGAACTTCTGGGCTACCTGGTGCGCGCCCTGCCGGGTCGAGCTCCCGCTGCTGGAAGGCGCCTTCCAGGCCTACAACAAGTACGGCTTCCAGGTGCTGGCCGTAGCGAGCGAAGACTCCGTTCCAGAGAAGAAGCTCCGGCCGCTGGCCGCGCAGCTCACCATCCCCTTCGTGAAGCGGATCAAGGGTCCCTATCGCGACCTCGGCGGCGTACCGACCAACTACATCATCGATCGCTCCGGCAGGCTCGTCTACGCCAAGGCCGGCGCCCTGGACCTCGACACCCTCAACGAGATCATCGTCCCGCTCCTGAAGGAGCCGGTTCCCGCGCCGCCGCCCGAGGTGGCTTCAGCCGCAGCAGCTCAGACGGCGCAGGCGGGCAGCCGCTAGTGTGCTGGATCTGAAGTTCGCCAGCATCTGGGTCACGCGCCGGAGCGAACGCGGACGGTCAGCGGCTCCGCCCGGCAGGCGCGCGCGTCGAGGGGGGAAGCCGGCGCGGCGGTCTGGTCTCGGTTAGTGAAGCGGTCGACACGCGAGCTCGACGAGCAGGTCCGCCAAGGCCTCAGGTTGGTATGGCTTCTCGAGCAATCGACTCTCCGGGTAGCGCTGGGTCAGATCGGCGGGCCCGAACCCTGTCGAGAACACGATGGGGATATTCCGGCCGACCAGGATGTCGGCGACCGGAAAGACCTTCTCGCCCCCCAGATTCACATCGAGAATCGCCGCGTCGATGTCGAAGGCGGCGTGGATCGCCGTGAGCGCCTCAGTCAGGGTGGCCGCGGCTCCTGCGAGCGTGCAGCCGAATTCGGCGAGCATGTCTTCGAGCGTCGCGGCCACCACGGCCTCGTCCTCCACAAGGAGGATCTGCAGGCCGAAGAGCGCCGTGTAGCTGGCCGCGCCACTGGCGCTCGTCGCCCTAACGTCGATCGGCTGAACCCTCATAGCCTCCCCTGAGCGTCACCAGCAGGACCGAATATACAACCTGTCGTTGGGTAACGCTACTTCGAGGTGTGGAAGCCGGGCCGGTCCGCCCCAGGGCGCGCGAGCGCACCCTGAGCGCGTCCGCGAAGCGGACTTTCGTTGAGGTCGGCTTCGGCGGGCGAGCCGGCGTCGCGTCCCATGTGCGTTCGTGCGGATCGGGAATCGCCGTCGGCGGGTTTCGCGTCTGAGGCCGTCGTGGCTATAAGCGCCGGTCTCCCCTGAAGTCCAAGGCGCTCAAGTCCGCACATGTCCCGTATTCTGATCACCTCGGCTCTGCCCTACATCAACGGGATCAAGCACCTGGGGACGCTGGCGGGCTCGATGCTGCCGGCCGACGTCTACGCGCGTTTTCAACGCTCCAGGGGCCGCGAGACGCTCTATATCTGCGCCACGGACGAGCACGGCACGCCGACCGAGCTGGCCGCCGCCGAGGCCGGCCAGGATCCGGCGAGCTTCTGCCAGGCCCAGCATGAGGTGCAGCACGACCTCGGCCGCAAGTTCGGTCTCTCCTGGGACCACTTCGGCCGCTCGTCGTCGCCGCAGAACCACCGGCTCACCCAGCGCTTCGCCCAGACCCTGTGGGAGGCGGGCTTCATCGAGGAGCGGGTCACCCAGCAGGTCTATTCCAACGCCGACAAGCGCTTCCTGCCGGACCGCTACGTCATCGGCACCTGCCCGCACTGCGGCTACGAGGCCGCCCGCGGCGACCAGTGCGAGAACTGCACCCGTGTGCTGGATCCGGCCGACCTGCTGCATCCGCGCTCGGCGGTCTCCGGCTCGCCGGACATCGAGATCCGCGGGTCGAAGCACCTGTTCCTGCGCCAGAGCCTGTTCGCCGAGAAGCTGCGCCACTGGATCGAGTCCAAGCGCAGCCAATGGCCGCTGCTGGTCACCTCCATCGCGCTGAAGTGGCTGGACGAGGGGCTGCAGGACCGCGGGATCACGCGGGACCTGGAATGGGGCGTGCCGGTCAACGCCTTCGAATGGGGGGCGAACCCCGACGGCCAGCTGCCGGACATCGAAGGGTTGGCGGGCAAGGTCTTCTACGTCTGGTTCGACGCGCCGATCGAATATATCGCCGCAACCTGGGAATGGGCCGACCGCCAGGCCGTCGAGGCCGGACGCGAGCCGAAGGATGAGGACTGGGAGCGCTGGTGGCGCGGGCCGGCGGCCGCCGACGTCACCTATGTGGAGTTCATGGGCAAGGACAACGTCCCCTTCCACACCGTGGGCTTCCCCTGCACCCTGATCGGGGTGAACGAGCGCCGCGACGCCGACGGCAAGTGGCAGGTGGTGAACAACGCACCCTGGAAGCTGGTCGACCAGCTGAAGGGCTTCAACTGGCTCGACTATTACGGCGGCAAGTTCTCCACCTCGCAAAAGCGCGGCGTCTTCATGGACCATGCGCTGGAGCTGCTGCCGGCCGACTACTGGCGCTGGTGGGTGGTCGCCAACACGCCGGAGACCTCGGATTCGACCTTCGGCTGGGAGGCCTTCCAGGCCCAGGTCAACGCCGACCTGGCCGACGTGCTGGGCAATTTCGTCAACCGGATCTGCAAGTTCGCCGAGAATCGTTTTGAAGGGGTCGTTCCCGAGGGTGGAACGCCCGGTGCGCTCGAAACCCGGCTGGAAGAGGAGGTGCTGGCCAAGCTGCGCGAGCTGACCGGCCATATGGAGGACCGCGAGTTCCGCAAGTCGGCGACCGCGCTGCGTCAGCTCTGGGTGCTGGGCAACCAGTACCTGACCGAGGCCGCGCCCTGGACCGCGATCAAGACCGACCGCGACCGCGCCGCCGTCGCCGTGCGCTACGGCCTGAACCTGGTCGCCCTGTTCGCCAAGGTCAGCGAGCCCTTCATCCCCTTCGCCGCCGAGAAGATCGCGATCGGGGTGGGGGAAGACTTCCCGAGCCGCTGGCCGGCGCTCGACGGGGCAGGGGCGCTGCAGGTCCTCGAACCCGGCCGCAAGATCCAGGCGCCCGAGGTGCTGTTCCGCAAGGTCGAGGACGCCCAGGTCGCCGAATGGCGCGAACGCTTCGGCGGACCGGACGCGGCTTAAGAGCCCGCCCCTGTCTCTCCCGGCCTCCCGGCGCAAGGCCGGGAAGACGGTGGGGGAGGGGGCTCAGTGTCCGCCCGGCTGAGTCTCGCGGGGCTTGATGTCCAGCGGCGCCGGGGCGACGTTATTGTACTGCGGCGTCCACCCGAGGTCGCGGACCACGTCGCGGTGGCCCTGCCACATCATGTGCAGGGCGACGTAGAGCACGATCAGCAGGCCGATGTAGCCGATCCAGCGGTAGTGGTGCAGCAGGCGGGCGATCCCGCTGGCGGCCACGCCCATGAGGGCGATCGACACGACCAGGCCCAGCACCAGGACCGTCGGGTGCTCACGCGCGGCGCCGGCCACGGCGAGGACGTTGTCCAGCGACATCGAGACGTCGGCGATGAGGATCTGGATCAGGGCGCCGCGGAAGGTCTTCGGCTTGGCGCCCTTGGGCTCGGTGGTCGGGTCGGAGTCGAGCACGGCCTCGGCCTGCTCTTCCTCGAGCTCGGCCTGATCGCGCATCTCCTTCCACATCTTCCAGCAGACCCACAGAAGCAGCAGGCCGCCCGCGAAGAGCAGGCCGATCACGCCCATGAGCTGGGTGGTGATCAGGGCGAAGCCGATGCGGGTCGCGACGGCGGCGACCAAGCCCCAGAAGATCGCCCGGCGGCGGTCGTTGGCGGGCAGGCCCGCCGCGACGACGCCCACCGCCACGGCGTTGTCGCCGGCGAGCACCAGGTCGATCATCAGCACCTGGAGGAGGGCGCTGATGGCGCCGGGGGAAAAGAAGCTGTCGAGCATAGGGCCTCAATGCGTCAGGCGCGGCTGCACTGCAATGGGGCGGGCGGTCAGCGGGGCCGCGCCGCCTCGTAAAGCGCCACGGCCGCGGCGGTGGAGACGTTGAGGCTCTCGAAGCCGCCGGGCATGGGGATCTTGGCCAGCTCGTCGCAGTGTTCGGCGACCAGCCTGCGCATGCCTTCGCCCTCGGAGCCCAGCACCAGGACGACGGGCGCGCCGTCGAGCACCTGGGCGAGGTCGCGCTCGGCGGCGCCGGTCAGGCCCACGGCGCGCCAGCCGAGCTCCACCAGGGTCTCGATCGCGCGGGACAGGTTGATCACGCGGGCGACCGGGATCCGTTCGACCGCGCCGGCGGCGGCCTTGGCGAGCGCGCCGGTGAACCGCGGCGCGTGGCGTTCCTGCAGAATCACGCCCTTGGCCCCGAAGGCGGCGGCCGAGCGCAGGATGGCGCCGACGTTCTGCGGGTCGGTGACCTGGTCGAGCATCAGCAGCACCGCGCCGCGCTCGGCGACGAAGTCCTCGAGCTCGGCTGATTCGAGCGGACCGGCCCTCAGCGCGACGCCCTGGTGCACCGCGCCCTGGGGCAGGTTGCGGGCGATCAGCTGGTTGTCGGCGGTCTCCAGCGTCGTCAGCTTGCCGAATCGCTGCTCCAGCTGGCGCGCCCGTTCCGCGGTCGCCAGCAGGCGCAAAGGCGCGCCGCGGGCGGCGTTTTCGAGGGCGGCCTCCACCGCATGCCACCCCCAGATCCAGTCGTCGGATGCGGTCTCCGGGCGTCTCTGAGGCCGGCCGTGAAATTGCTGCTTTCGACCCTTTCGGGGGTCGTTGCGTTCGGAATGCGAGGCCACTATAAGACGCGCTCCAAATTGGGGCCCCCCGAGCGGGACCTCCGATTGCTGACTGTCTGCGGGCGCTCTTAGCACCCGATGCGGCCCGCGGCGGAAGGTTTCGTTCCAAGCCTCGAGGCGGCTCTGCGCGCGAGGGGGAATGTCCCGAGTGGCAAAGGGGGGGGACTGTAAATCCCCTGGCGTACGCCTTCGTAGGTTCGAGTCCTACTTCCCCCACCACGCGGCAGAGCGACGTTGAGCCCTCGTAGAGGGCTCGGGCCTGGTCGCTTCTGATCTACGATCAGGAGCGTGAATCAGGCTCGACACCAAGAAGTTGAGCCCTCGTGAGAGGGCTCGCGCCGGGCGGGTATAGCACAATGGTAGTGCAGCAGCCTTCCAAGCTGAGGATGCGGGTTCGATTCCCGCTACCCGCTCCAATCTCTCTCTCACTGGTTTAAGCAACGCCGGCAGGACCCTGATGGCCAAAGAAAAATTCGAACGCAATAAGCCGCACTGCAACATCGGCACCATTGGTCACGTCGACCATGGCAAGACGACGCTGACGGCGGCGATCACCATCATTCTGGCGAAGTCGGGCGGCGCGACTGCGAAGAACTACGCCGACATCGACGCGGCGCCGGAAGAGAAGGCGCGCGGCATCACCATCAACACCGCGCACGTCGAATACGAGACGAAGAACCGCCACTACGCCCACGTCGACTGCCCTGGGCACGCCGACTACGTGAAGAACATGATCACCGGCGCGGCGCAGATGGACGGCGCGATCCTGGTGGTGTCGGCCGCCGACGGCCCGATGCCGCAGACCCGCGAGCACATCCTGCTCGCCCGTCAGGTCGGCGTGCCGGCGCTGGTGGTGTTCATGAACAAGGTCGACATGGTCGACGACGAGGAGCTGCTCGAACTGGTCGAGATGGAGGTTCGCGAACTTCTGTCGAGCTACGAGTTCCCGGGCGACGACATCCCGATCGTCAAGGGCTCGGCCCTGGCCGCCGTCGAAGGCCGCGACCCGGCGATCGGCGAAGACCGGATCCTCGAGCTGATGACCCAGGTCGACGCCTACATCCCGCAGCCGGAGCGTCCGGTGGACCTGCCGTTCCTGATGCCGGTGGAAGACGTGTTCTCGATCTCGGGCCGCGGCACGGTGGTCACCGGCCGGATCGAAAAGGGCATCGTCAAGGTCGGCGAAGAAGTCGAGATCGTCGGCATCCGCGACGTGCAGAAGACCACCTGCACGGGCGTGGAAATGTTCCGCAAGCTGCTGGACCAGGGCCAGGCGGGCGACAACGTCGGCGTGCTGCTGCGCGGCACCAAGCGTGAAGACGTCGAGCGCGGCCAGGTTCTCTGCAAGCCGGGCTCGATCACCCCGCACACCGAGTTCACCGCCGAGGTCTATATCCTGACCAAGGAAGAAGGCGGCCGCCACACGCCGTTCTTCACCAACTACCGCCCGCAGTTCTACTTCCGCACGACCGACGTGACCGGGATCGTGAAGCTGAAGGAAGGCGTGGAGATGGTCATGCCGGGCGACAACGTCGAGCTGAACATCGAGCTGATCACCCCGATCGCCATGGACCAGGGCCTGCGCTTCGCCATTCGCGAAGGCGGCCGGACCGTCGGCTCGGGCGTCGTCTCGAAGATCACCAAGTAAGACTGGGTCTAAACGCCCCCTCAGTCAGCTTCGCTGACACCTCCACCGCAACGCGGGGGAGGTGGATCGCCGAAGGCGAGACGGAGGGGGCGTTCGGCCCAACCAGACGAAGGGCCGCCGGCTGACCCCGGCGGCCTTTTTTGCATCTCAGGCCGGCGAATCCTTCTGGTCGCTCTGCGCTTGGTTCGGCGCCGGCGCGCCGGGGAGGGGCTCGCCGGAAGCCGGATCGGTCTGGGTCTTGGCGCTGCGTGCGGAGCCTTCGGAGCCCTTCGGCTCCTGGGCCATCCGGTCCGGGCGGCCGGGTTTGCGCTCGTCGTCGCGGTTGTAGTGCTTCTGGATGTCGGGCTCGGGCATGAGAACCTAGCTGCGGCGTTTGAGGCCCTAGGAAACGGGCGTCGCAGCGCTTCGATCCGCCTTGCCCGGCCGCGGCGCCCCTGCTAGATGAGCCGGCTCCGGCCGATGAGCCGCGCGCGCCGGAAGGCTGAGAAGCTTCCCGGCGCGCTGTTCATTGTTCGGGATGAGTGTCTAGGAGTGTAGCTCAGCTGGTAGAGCATCGGTCTCCAAAACCGAGGGCCGGGGGTTCGAGTCCCTCCACTCCTGCCATCCTATTATGTGTGCGTGCCCATCTGAGCGCGTGTGAGTGAACCGGGGCGCGGTGATTGCGGCCCCTCGAAGACGAGTTTGAAGAAAGCCGCCATGGCCAGGAAACCGGGCTCCAACCCGCGAGCGATCAAGAACCGCGCCGCCAAGACGGCCGCGGCTATGAGCGCGCCCGCTGCGGTGGCCCAAAGCCAGTCCAAGACCCCGCCGAAGAAGAAGACCAGCCTCGCCCAGTTCGCCAAGGAGGTCCGCGCCGAAGCGCGCAAGATCACCTGGACGACCCGCAAGGAGACCTGGATCACTTCGGTGATGGTGGCCATCATGGTCACGCTGACCGCGATCTTCTTCACCGTGGTCGACGCCGGACTGCAGTTCGGCGTGACCCAGATCCTGAAATTGGCGACCGCGGGGTAATAGAGATGTCCGAAGCCGCCCAAACCTCCAATCCGCGCCACAAGTGGTACATCGTCCACGCCTACTCGAACTTCGAGAAGAAGGTGGCGGAATCCATTCGTGAGCAGGCCCATTCCCAGGGCCTCGACGAGCATTTCTCCGAGATCCTGGTTCCGACCGAGGACGTCGTCGAGATCCGTCGCGGCCGCAAGGTGAACACCGAGCGCAAGTTCTTCCCGGGCTATGTGCTGGTGAAGATGGACCTCACCGACGAGGCCTATCACCTCATCAAGAACACCCCGAAGGTCACCGGCTTCCTCGGCAGCGGCTCCAAGCCGATCCCGGTGTCCGAGAAGGAAGTCGCCCGCATCATCGGCGCGATCGAGGAAGGCGTGGAGCGGCCGAAGCCGACCATCACTTTCGAGATCGGCGAACAGGTGCGGGTCACCGACGGTCCCTTCGCCAGCTTCAACGGCTCGGTCGAACAGGTCGACGAGGAGCGCGCCCGCCTGCGGGTCACCGTCTCCATCTTCGGCCGCGCGACCCCGGTCGAGCTGGAATACGGCCAGGTCGAAAAGATCGGCTAAGGCCATGCAGCGAGTGCTCGCCGGTCTTGCGATCGCAGCACTCACCGCTGTTCCCGCTGCGGCGGCCCTGGCGCCAAAGGCTTGGGAAGCTGGGGAATATTCCGCCTGCATGGACCGGGCGGGGGGCGTCACCGTCTCGATGCGCGAATGCATTTCTGCGGAGCTGCACCGCCGCGACGCCGAGTTGAACGCAGCCTACCGCCGACTCGCCGATGTGCTCGCGACGCCGGACCGCAAGGCGGCTCTGCAAGCGGCGCAACGCGCCTGGATCGGCTTTCGCGACGCCGAATGCACGGCGGACGCGTCCGGCGCGGTCGGCGGTACGATCTGGCCGCTCATCGTCGAGACCTGCCACATCGACATGACCTACGAGCGCACCTTGCAGCTGCGCGACAAGGCCAGGATCGAAAGCCAAAACTAGGCGGACGTCCGCCTTCGGTTGCGCCGGGCGGCGCCAACTGGTAGGAGCGCGCGCTTCGCGTCTTCGGCCGCGAATTTCAAATCCGTGGGAGGGGAGGCATGCCAACCCCGCACCACGGCTCACCGGCCGGACCTTCCGGCCTCAAGGAGCAAACATGGCCAAGAAGATTCTGGGCTATATCAAGCTGCAGGTGCCCGCGGGCTCCGCCACGCCTTCGCCGCCCATCGGGCCGGCGCTCGGTCAGCGCGGCGTCAACATCATGGGCTTCTGCAAAGAGTTCAACGCCCGCACCGAGAAGGAACAGAAGGGTACGCCCCTGCCGACCGTGATCACGGTCTACCAGGACAAGTCGTTCACCTTCGTCACCAAGACGCCGCCGGCGACCTTCTACATCAAGCAGGCGGTGGGCATTAAGTCCGGCGCCAAGCTGACCGGCCGCGAGACGATCGGCAAGATCACCCGCACCCAGCTGCGCGAGATCGCCGAAAAGAAGATGAAGGACCTCAACGCCAACGACGTCGAGGCTGCGGCCAAGATCATCGAAGGCTCCGCCCGTTCGATGGGCCTCGAGATTGTGGAGGCTTAAGAACATGGCCAAGCAACCCAAGCGCGCTCAAGGCTTCACCGGCGACCGTCTGGCCGCCCACTCGGTCGAAGACGCCGTCAAGCTGGTGAAGGCCAACGCCACCGCCAAGTTCGATGAAAGCATCGAGATCGCCGTCAACCTGGGCGTCGACCCGCGTCACGCCGACCAGCAGGTCCGCGGCGTGGTCAACCTGCCGTCGGGCACCGGCCGCGACGTCCGCGTCGCCGTCATCGCCAAGGACGCCAAGGCCGCCGAAGCCACGGCCGCCGGAGCGGACATCGTCGGCGCCGAAGACTTGGTGGAGCGCATCCAAGGCGGCTTCATGGAGTTCGACCGAGTCATCGCCACCCCCGACATGATGGCCCTGGTCGGCCGTCTGGGTAAGGTGCTCGGCCCGCGCGGCCTGATGCCGAACCCGCGCGTCGGCACCGTGACGCCCAACGTCGCGCAAGCGGTGAAGGACGCCAAGGGCGGCGCCATCGAGTTCCGCACCGAGAAGACCGGCATCATTCACGCCGGCATCGGCAAGGCGAGCTTCACCGAAGACGCCCTGCTGGCCAACGTGAAGGCCCTGGTCGACGCGCTGAACCGCGCGAAGCCCACCGGCGCCAAGGGCACCTACATCAAGAAGATCAGCCTCTCGTCGACGATGGGCCCGGGCTTCAAGGTCGAACTCGGATCGTTCAGCGCCGCCTAGGCCGCGTCGAAAGACTTCTAACGACTTGAGAAGGAGCGGCGGCGACGCCGCTCCTTTTTGTTTGCGCCTACAACTGGGGGGGGAGGGCATTGAATATCCCGCCGCCTTCGTGTAAACGCCGCGCCTTCATCGCTGGCTTTCGGGCCGGCGGGGACGGGGCTTCGGCCCCATCCTGTCCGAGAACTGTGTAGCCGCGGGGGCCACCCGTGGGCGGAACGCGGGGGAGAGCCCTTCCCCGGACGCAGGGAGATGGGAAGATGTGAGTTTCGCCAGGCCATCCGGCTTCCGGTTGGGCGCGAGGCTGCGGCTTCTCCGACATGGGCAGGGACTATCCGGCGTGCGCACTCCCGCGCGCGTCGAACCTGAGTATGGAGACCGCAATGGACCGCGCTCAAAAGCAGGAAGCCATCGAGACGCTGAAAAGCGATTTCGCCGGCGCCGGCGCCGTGGTCGTGACCCACTACATGGGTCTGACTGTTGCGGAAATGACTGATCTTCGGGGCCGTCTTCGTCAAGAAGGCGCCCAGCTGAAGGTGGTGAAGAACACCCTCGCCACGAAGGCTCTGAACGGTGCGATCGGCGAAGCGGGCGACGCCCTCTTCAAGGGTCCCGTCGCCATCGCCTTCGCGGCCGATCCGGTGTCCGCCGCCAAGGTTGCGACCGAATACGCCAAGGGCAATGACAAGTTCACCGTCATTGGCGGCTTCATGGGCGAACAGGTTCTGGACAAGGCCTCGGTCACGGCTCTCGCGAGCCTGCCGTCGCTGGATCAGCTCCGCGCCAAGCTCATCGGCCTCATCCAGGCGCCTGCGACCAAGATCGCCGGCGTGCTGCAGGCGCCGGCGGGGCAACTGGCCCGCCTGATGAACGCCTACGCGACCAAAGACGCCGCCTGATCGTCATCTTCGCTGAAAACTGACATCTAAAAGGAATTATCAAATGGCCAACCTGCAACAACTCGTCGACGACCTGTCCACCCTGACCGTCCTGGAAGCTTCCGAGCTGTCCAAGCTGCTCGAAGAAAAGTGGGGCGTCTCCGCCGCGGCTCCGGTCGCCGTGGCCGCCGCCGGCGGCGCTGCCGCTCCGGTCGCCGAAGTCGAAGAGCAAACCGAATTCACCGTCATCCTGACCGGCGGCGGCGAGAAGAAGATCAACGTGATCAAGGAAGTCCGCGGCGTCCGTCCGGACCTCGGCCTGAAGGAAGCCAAGGACCTGGTCGAAGGCGCCCCGCAGCCGGTGAAGGAGAACATCTCCAAGCAGGAAGCGGAAGAAATCAAGAAGAAGCTCGAAGAAGCCGGCGCTTCCGTCCAGATCAAGTAGTCTGGACGAACGCGCGACGCGTTCTTTCGATGAAGGGCCGGGAGCAATCCCGGCCCTTTTTCATGGTCGGACGGCTGCGGCGGGAACTTTTCGCGCGCGTTCAGGTTGGGGCATTGCGCGACCAGCGTAGACTATCGGAAGCTAGCAAACCCGGGCTTGTCCCGGGGGACGCAGATGAGGCGGCTCGGGGCTCACAGCCCCGCCGCCTCACTTTTTGTTCGGCCCGATCTTTTTGTTGGCGGAGGGGCTTCCCAACCGCTGCGAAAAGCCCTATCTCGGCTGCTTCGCGAAATTTCCGATTCCGATGACGCGGTTTTTCGCGCGTGCACGCTCCGAGGCATGGTCCGCCGCCCTCCGACCATGCGAGGGAGCGCCCCTGACGATACAGGGGCTTTCCAGCGTCCGGCTTCCCACCTGGGGAGCGCCGAGGGTGGACGCGGGATGCAAAGTTCGACCGCGGGACCCGTGCGCCCGTGCGTTCTCAAGGGATAAAAATGGCGCAATCCTTCACCGGTAAGAAGCGGATCCGGAAGTCTTTCGGCCGCATCCCTGAAGCCGTGCAAATGCCGAACCTGATCGAGGTTCAGCGATCCTCCTACGAGCAGTTCCTGCAGCGCGAGACCCGCGTCGCGGACCGCCGAGAAGAGGGGGTCGAGGCGGTCTTCAAGTCTGTCTTCCCGATCAAGGATTTCAACGAACGCGCGGTCCTCGAATACGTTTCGTACGAGTTCGAAGAACCGAAATACGACGTCGAAGAGTGCGTCCAGCGCGACATGACCTACGCCGCGCCGCTGAAGGTCAAGCTGCGCCTCATCGTCTTCGAAACCGACGAAGAGACCGGCGCCCGCTCCGTGAAGGACATCAAGGAGCAGGACGTCTACATGGGCGACATCCCGCTCATGACGGAGAAGGGCACCTTCATCGTCAACGGGACCCAGCGGGTCATCGTCTCCCAGATGCACCGCTCGCCCGGCGTCTTCTTCGACCACGACAAGGGCAAGACCCACGCCTCGGGCAAGCTGCTGTTCGCGGCCCGCGTGATCCCCTATCGCGGCTCCTGGCTCGACTTCGAGTTCGACGCCAAGGACATCATCTTCGTCCGCATCGACCGCCGCCGTAAGCTGCCGGCCACCACCTTCCTGATGGCGCTCGGCATGGACGGGGAGGAGATCCTCTCCACCTTCTACGAGACCATTTCCTACGAGAAGCGCGCCGGCGGCTGGGCCACCACCTACCGCCCCGAGCGCTGGCGCGGCGTGAAGCCGGAGTTCTCGCTGATCAACGCCGAGACCGGCGAGGAAGTCGCTCCGGCCGGCACCAAGATCTCGGCGCGGAACGCCAAGAAGCTGGCCGACGCCGGCCTGACGACGCTGCTGCTCGCACCGGAAGCGCTGTTCGGCCGCTACCTGGCGCGCGACCTGGTCAACTTCGAGACCGGCGAGATCTACGCCGAAGCCGGCGACGAGTTGGACGTGACCCTGCTGGCCGCCCTGGAAGAGCAGGGCTTCACGACCCTCGACGTGCTCGACATCGACGACGTCACCGTGGGCGCCTACGTCCGCAACACCCTGCGCGTCGACAAGAACACCGCCCGCGAGGACGCGCTGTTCGACATCTACCGGGTCATGCGTCCGGGCGAGCCGCCGACGGTGGAAGCCGCCGAGGCCATGTTCAAGAGCCTGTTCTTCGATAGCGAGCGCTACGACCTGTCCTCGGTCGGCCGCGTGAAGATGAACATGCGTCTGGAGCTCGACTGCCCCGACGACGTGCGGATCCTGCGCAAGGAAGACGTGCTGGCGGTGCTGCAGACCCTGGTGGGCCTGCGCGACGGGCGCGGCGAGATCGATGACATCGACAACCTCGGCAACCGCCGGGTCCGTTCGGTGGGCGAACTGCTGGAGAACCAGTACCGCGTCGGCCTGCTGCGCATGGAGCGCGCGATCAAGGAGCGCATGAGCTCGGTCGATATCGACACGGTCATGCCGCACGACCTGATCAATGCGAAGCCGGCCGCGGCCGCCGTGCGGGAGTTCTTCGGCTCCTCGCAGCTCTCGCAGTTCATGGACCAGACCAATCCGCTCTCGGAAATCACCCACAAGCGCCGCCTCTCGGCGCTTGGCCCGGGCGGTCTGACCCGCGAGCGCGCCGGCTTCGAAGTCCGCGACGTGCACCCGACCCACTACGGCCGGATCTGCCCGATTGAGACGCCGGAAGGCCCGAACATCGGCCTGATCAACTCGCTCGCCACCCACGCCGTGGTGAACAAGTACGGCTTCATCGAGAGCCCTTACCGCCGCATCCGCGACGGCAAGATCACCGAAGAGGTGGTCTACATGTCGGCGATGGAAGAGGCGAAGCACGCCATCGGCCAGGCCAACATCCGGCTGCTCGACGGCGTGCTGCAGGACGAGCTGGTCCCCGGCCGGATCAACGGCGAACCGACGCTGATCCCGCGCGACCAGGTCGACCTGATGGACGTGTCGCCGAAGCAGGTGGTTTCGGTGGCCGCCTCGCTGATCCCGTTCCTGGAAAACGATGACGCCAACCGCGCCCTGATGGGCTCGAACATGCAGAAGCAGGCCGTGCCGCTCATCCAGTCGGATGCGCCGCTGGTCGGCACCGGCATGGAGGCGATCGTCGCCGTCGACTCCGGCGCCGTGGTCGTCGCCCGCCGCTCCGGCGTGGTCGAGCAGATCGACGGCACCCGGATCGTCGTCCGCGCGACGGAAGAGACCGACCCCACCAAGCCGGGCGTCGACATCTACCGCCTGCAGAAGTTCCAGCGTTCCAACACCTCGACCTGCATCAACCAGCGTCCGCTGGTGCGGGTCGGCGACCGGATCGCCTTCGGCGACGTGATCGCCGACGGCCCGTCGACGGACCTGGGCGAACTGGCGCTGGGGCGTAACACCCTCGTCGCCTTCATGCCCTGGAACGGCTACAACTTCGAAGACTCGATCCTGATCTCCGAGCGCATCGTGCGCGACGACATCTTCACCTCGATCCACCTCGAGGAATTCGAGGTCATGGCCCGCGACACCAAGCTGGGCCCGGAAGAGATCACTCGCGACATCCCGAACGTCGGCGAGGAAGCCCTGCGCAACCTCGACGAAGCCGGCATCGTGGCGATCGGCGCCGAAGTCCTGCCGGGCGATATTCTTGTCGGTAAAGTCACCCCGAAGGGCGAAAGCCCGATGACCCCGGAAGAGAAGCTGCTGCGCGCCATCTTCGGCGAAAAGGCGTCCGACGTCCGCGACACCTCGCTGCGCCTGCCGCCGGGCGTCGCCGGGACCATCGTCGAAGTGCGGGTGTTCAACCGGCACGGCGTCGACAAGGACGAGCGCGCCATGGCCATTGAACGGGCGGAAATCGACCGCCTGGGCAAGGACCGCGACGACGAGTTCGGCATCCTGAACCGCAACATGACCAGCCGGCTGCGCCAGTTGCTGGTCGGCAAGAACGCCGTCTCGGGTCCGAAGGGCCTGGGCCGCGGCGAGATCACCACCGAAAAGCTGGAAGAGATCCAGCCGGGCCTGTGGTGGCAGATCGCCCTCGACGACGAGAAGGCCATGGGCGAGCTGGAGGCCATGCGCCGTCAGTTCGACGAGGCCCGCAAGCGTCTCGACCGTCGCTTCGAGGACAAGGTCGACAAGCTGCAGCGCGGCGACGAACTGCCGCCTGGCGTGATGAAGATGGTCAAGGTGTTCGTGGCGGTGAAGCGCAAGCTGCAGCCGGGCGACAAGATGGCCGGCCGTCACGGCAACAAGGGGGTCATCTCCAAGATCCTGCCGATCGAGGACATGCCGTACCTGGAAAGCGGCCAGCACGTGGACATCGTGCTGAACCCGCTGGGCGTGCCGTCGCGGATGAACGTCGGCCAGATCTTCGAGACCCACCTGGGGTGGGCCGCGGCGGGTCTGGGCAAGCAGGTCGCCGACCTGCTGGAAGCCTGGCAGAACGGCGGCCAGCGCAAGGCGCTGATCGACTATCTGGGCGGCGTCTACGGCCCCGAAGAGGAGCTGCCGGAAAGCGACGAGGAGCTGGTCGAACTGGCCCGCAACCTGTCGAAGGGCATCCCCTACGCCACCCCGGTGTTCGACGGCGCCCACATCGACGACATCGAGAATCTGCTGGAGAAGGCGGGCCTCGACCGGTCGGGCCAGTCGTTCCTCTACGACGGCCAGACCGGCGAGCGGTTCAAGCGTCCGGTGACCGTCGGCTACATCTACATGCTGAAGCTGCACCACCTGGTGGACGACAAGATCCACGCCCGCTCGATCGGCCCGTACAGCCTCGTCACCCAGCAGCCGCTGGGCGGCAAGGCCCAGTTCGGCGGTCAGCGCTTCGGGGAAATGGAGGTCTGGGCTCTGGAAGCCTACGGCGCCGCCTACACCCTGCAGGAGATGCTGACGGTGAAGTCGGACGACGTCGCCGGCCGGACCAAGGTCTACGAGTCGATCGTCCGCGGCGACGACACCTTCGAGGCCGGCATTCCGGAAAGCTTCAACGTGCTGGTCAAGGAGATGCGTTCTCTGGGCCTGAACGTGGAGCTGGAAAACTCCTAATCAACCCGTCATCCCCGGCCCAGGAGCGAAGCGACGCCGTGCCGGAGACCCATAGCTCAGTGTTCATGGGTCCCCGGAATTCCGCTTCGCTCCATCCGGGGATGACGATCTAGATTTTTCGGGGCCCATCGCCCCAAGCCGAACTGGATATCCGATGAACCAGGAAGTCCTGAACATCTTCAATCCGGTCCAAGCCGCTCCGAGCTTCGACCAGATCCGTATCGCCCTTGCTTCGCCTGAGAAGATCCGCTCGTGGTCCTTCGGCGAAATCAAGAAGCCCGAAACCATCAACTACCGCACGTTCAAGCCCGAGCGTGACGGTCTCTTCTGCGCCCGTATCTTTGGCCCGACCAAGGACTACGAATGCCTGTGCGGCAAGTACAAGCGCATGAAGTACAAGGGCATCATCTGCGAGAAGTGCGGCGTCGAAGTGACGCTGGCCCGCGTGCGCCGTGAGCGCATGGGCCACATCGAGCTCGCCAGCCCGGTCGCCCACATCTGGTTCCTGAAGAGCCTGCCGTCGCGCATCTCGATGATGCTGGACATGGCGCTGAAGGACATCGAGCGGGTCCTCTACTTCGAATACTACATCGTCACCGAGCCGGGCCTGACCCCGTTGAAGCAGCACCAGCTGCTGTCGGAAGACGACTACATGCGCTTCCAGGACGAGTTCGGCGACGACAGCTTCACCGCCGAGATCGGCGCTGAAGCTGTCCAGGGCCTGCTGCGCGCCCTCGACCTCGAGAAGGAGGCCGAGAAGCTCCGCGAGGATCTGAAGACCACCACCTCGGAAATGAAGCTCAAGAAGGCGTCCAAGCGCCTGAAGCTGATCGAAAGCTTCCTCGAGAGCGGCAACAAGCCCGAGTGGATGATCCTGTCGGTCGTCCCGGTGATCCCGCCGGAGTTGCGCCCGCTGGTGCCGCTCGACGGCGGCCGCTTCGCCACCTCTGACCTGAACGACCTCTATCGCCGGGTGATCAACCGGAACAACCGCCTGAAGCGGCTGATCGAGCTGCGTGCGCCGGACATCATCATCCGCAACGAAAAGCGGATGCTGCAGGAAGCCGTCGACGCCCTGTTCGACAACGGCCGCCGCGGCCGCGTCATCACCGGCGCCAACAAACGGCCCCTCAAGTCGCTGGCCGACATGCTGAAGGGCAAGCAGGGCCGGTTCCGTCAGAACCTGCTCGGCAAGCGCGTCGACTACTCGGGCCGTTCGGTCATCGTCGTCGGTCCCGAGTTGAAGCTGCACGAGTGCGGCCTGCCGAAGAAGATGGCGCTCGAGCTGTTCAAGCCGTTCATCTACGCGCGTCTGGACGCCAAGGGCCTGTCGGGCACCGTCAAACAGTCCAAGCGCATGGTCGAGCGTGAACAGCCGGCGGTTTGGGACATCCTCGACGAGGTGATCCGCGAACACCCGGTGCTGCTCAACCGCGCCCCGACCCTCCACCGTCTGGGCATCCAGGCGTTCGAGCCCAAGCTGATCGAAGGCAAGGCCATCCAGCTTCACCCGCTGGTCTGCGCCGCCTTCAACGCCGACTTCGACGGCGACCAGATGGCCGTCCACGTGCCGCTCTCGCTGGAAGCCCAGCTGGAAGCGCGCGTGCTGATGATGAGCACGAACAACATCCTGTCGCCGGCCAACGGCCGACCGATCATCGTGCCGTCGCAGGACATCGTGCTCGGGCTCTACTACCTGTCGCTGGCCAAGGACGGCGAGCCCGGCCAGGGCAAGGCGTTCGCCGACCTGTCGGAGATCGAACGGGCGCTGGACGCCGGCGTCGTGACGCTGCACTCGAAGATCAAGGCGCGCCACACCGAGATGGACCTCGAGGGGAACGTCAACCGCAAGGTGATCGAGACCACGCCCGGCCGGATGAAGATTGCGGCTCTGCTGCCGCATCACCAGGCCCTGGGCCACCGTCTTCTTGAGAAGAACCTGACCAAGAAGGAAATCGGCAATCTGATCGACATCGTCTACCGCCACTGCGGTCAGAAGGCGACGGTCATCTTCGCCGACCAGATCATGGGCCTGGGCTTCCGCGAGGCGGCCAAGGCGGGGATCTCGTTCGGCAAGGACGACATCGTCATTCCGCAGCGGAAGAAGCCGATCGTCGAGGAGACCCGCAAGCTCGTCGAGGAGTACGAACAACAGTACGCCGACGGCCTGATCACCAAGGGCGAGAAGTACAACAAGGTGGTCGACGCCTGGGCCAAGGCCACCGACCGCGTCGCCGACGAGATGATGGTCGAGGTCGCCACCGCGGAGAAGGACGCCTCCGGCCGCGAAGGCGAGATCAACTCGATCTACATGATGTCGAACTCCGGGGCCCGGGGTTCGCAGGCGCAGATGAAGCAGCTCGGCGGGATGCGCGGCCTGATGGCCAAGCCCTCCGGCGAGATCATCGAGACGCCGATCATCTCGAACTTCAAGGAAGGCCTGACAGTCCAGGAGTACTTCAACTCCACCCACGGCGCCCGTAAGGGCCTGGCCGACACCGCGCTGAAGACCGCCAACTCGGGTTACCTGACCCGCCGTCTGGTGGACGTGGCGCAGGACTGCATCATCACCGAAGAAGACTGCGGCACCACGCGCGGCATCACGCTGCGCGCCGTGGTCGAGGGCGGCGACGTGCTGGTCTCGCTCGGCCTGCGCGTCCTGGGTCGCTTCGCGGCCGAGGACATCAAGGAGCCGGGCGGCCAGGTCATCGTGCCGGCCGACAGCTACCTCGACGAGAACATGATCGATCTCATCGAGAGCGCCGGGGTGCAGTCGGTGAAGGTCCGCTCGGTCCTGACCTGCGAGACCAAGACCGGCGTCTGCGGCGCCTGCTACGGCCGCGACCTGGCGCGCGGCACGCCGGTGAACATCGGCGAAGCGGTGGGCGTCATCGCCGCCCAGTCGATCGGCGAGCCGGGCACCCAGCTGACGATGCGGACCTTCCACATCGGCGGCACCGCCCAGGTGGCGGAGCAGTCCTTCTTCGAAAGCGCCAACGACGGCGTCGTGAAGATCTCGGGCGGCAATACGGTGGTCAACGCCGACGGCCACCTGATCGGCATGAGCCGGAACCTGCAGCTGATGGTTCAGGTCGATGGCAAGGACCGCGAAGCCTACAAGCCGCCCTACGGCGCGCGCCTGCGCGTCAAGGACGGCGAGACGGTCAAGCGCGGCCAGCGTCTGGCCGAATGGGACCCCTACACCACCCCGATCATCACCGAAGTCGGCGGCAAGGTGCGCTTCGAAGACCTCGTCGAGAACATGTCGTTCCGCGAAGAGGCCGACGAGGCGACGGGCATCTCCAACCGCGTGGTCATCGACTGGCGCGCCTCCACCAAGGGCTCGGACCTGCGTCCGGCGATCGCGGTGCTGGACGAGACGGGCGCGTACAAGCGCATCTCGAACGGCGGCGAAGCGCGTTACCTGCTGCCGGTCGGCGCGGTTCTGTCGATCGGCGACGGCGACGAGGTGAAGCCCGGCGAAGTCATGTCGCGGATCCCGACGGAAAGCGCCAAGACCCGCGACATCACCGGCGGTCTGCCGCGGGTGGCGGAGCTGTTCGAAGCGCGTCGTCCGAAGGATTGCGCGGTCATCGCTGAGATGGACGGCCGGGTCGAGTTCGGGCGCGACTACAAGAACAAGCGCCGGATCAAGATCACCCCGGAGGACGGCGGCGAACCCGTCGAATTCCTGATCCCGAAGGGCAAGCACATCGCCGTCCACGACGGGGACATCATCCGCCAGGGTGAATACCTGATCGACGGCAACCCGGACCCGCACGACATCCTGCGGATCCTGGGCATCGAGGCGCTGGCCGACTTCCTGGTGAACGAAATCCAGGAGGTCTACCGACTGCAGGGCGTGCCGATCAACGACAAGCACATCGAGACGATCGTCCGGCAGATGCTGCAGAAGGTCGAGATCCTCGAGCCCGGCGACACCGGCCTGCTCAAGGGCGACCACCTCGACAAGCTCGAAGTGGACGAGGAGAACGTCAAGGCGGAGGCCCGTGGCGGCCGCCCGGCGCTCACCCAGCCCGTGCTGCTCGGCATCACCAAGGCCTCGCTGCAGACCCGCAGCTTCATCTCCGCGGCCTCGTTCCAGGAGACGACGCGGGTGCTCACCGAAGCCTCGGTTCAGGGCAAGGTCGACACCCTCGAGGGCCTCAAGGAGAACGTCATCGTCGGCCGGCTCATCCCGGCGGGTACGGGCTCCTATCTGCGCAACCTGCAACGCATCGCCGCCAAGCGCGACGAGCAGCTGGCGCAGAGCCGCGAGGCGGCCATGGAGCCGCTTCCGTCGAGCATCGCCGACGCGGCCGAAGCCGAACGGGTCGAGTAGACCCCTTCCGCTTCAGTCCAAGCGTAACGAGCGGCCCGGGAGCGATCCCGGGCCGTTTCGCGTTTGGGGTTCCTGTGAGGCCGCCAGGGCCCCTCAGCGCCCTCCAGGGCCACAGCGCCCTCAGGGCCGCAGGGGGCCGAGGGGCGGGAGGTCGAGCGGCTTATTGCGGTTGGACGAGCCGGAGCCGCCGGTGGGGTCGGTGACGCCGGACGGAACGTTTCCGTCGCGGTAGCGGCGGTTGTTCTCGCGCGCCGCGGCTGCGCGCTCGAATGCCGGGTCGGCGAGCGGGCCGATCCGCGGGGCCTCGGCCGCGCCGCGCCCGAACATTTCCTGGCACTTCTCGCGTTCGGCGGCGGTGAGCAGGCTCGGGTTGGCGCACCCGACGCGGCCGCCGCGCAGCACGGCGGACAGCTGGGCGGCCGGGGAGGGCTGGACGCTGACGCGCGGCTGGGCCACGGGGCGGGTCGGCGCCGGCCGCGGCTCGGGCAAGCTCACAGGGGGGACGAACGGCTCCACGTCCGGCGGCGGCTGGTCGCGGCGCAGCTGGCGGCGATGCAACCGGATCGGCTGGGGCTTCTCGCTGGAACCGGGCGGAGCCGGCGGGACCCGCGGCATGATCAGCACCGGAATGACCGGCTCGGGCGGGCCGGGGTCCTCATAGGGGCGGAACAGGGTGGGCGCATGCAGGGCGACCGCCGTCAGCACCACGGCGTGGGCGGCGATGGACAGGGCCATCGCGGTCGCTTCCCGGCGCCGTTTCGCCCTCGCCATCAGTCTTCCGTCATCTCCAACCTTGAGTGTAAAATCGCTGTCCCGCGGCGATTTCGTGGCGATCCTATCACCAAGCGCCCGACGGCGGGGTGATCCGCCGCCGACGTTGACGCCAAGCCGCTTCCCGACTATGTAGCGCGCCTCTTCCGAGGCCAGGATTCTTCCCTGTCCCGTTTGAACCGTCCCGCCGGACGCAGAGCAAGGCGTCTCGGCGAGATTTTGCGTTCCGGCGGGTGGTCGCGAAAGACCAGACGAAAAAGATCTTAACAGAGGCGCCTCGGCCCAACGGCACACGCCTCCACGCAAGCGAGTTTAGATGCCGACAGTTAACCAGCTCATCCGCAAGCCGCGCCAGGACAAGCCCTCGCGGAACAAGGTTCCCGCCCTGAAGGGTTGCCCGCAGCGCCGCGGCGTCTGCACGCGGGTCTACACCACGACCCCGAAGAAGCCGAACTCGGCGCTTCGTAAGGTCGCCAAGGTGCGCCTGACCACCGGCATCGAAGCGGTGTGCTACATCCCCGGCGAAGGCCACAACCTGCAGGAACACTCCGTGGTGCTGATCCGCGGCGGCCGGGTGAAGGACCTTCCGGGCGTTCGCTATCACATCCTGCGCGGCGTGCTCGACACCCAAGGGGTGAAGGATCGCAAGCAGCGCCGTTCGCTCTATGGCGCGAAGCGTCCGAAGTAAGGAATAGAAGATATGTCCCGCCGCCGCCGCGCAGAGAAACGCCAAGTCCTTCCCGACCCGAAGTTCGGGGACCTGGTCGTCACCAAGTTCATGAACTACGTGATGTACGAAGGTAAGAAGGCCGTCGCCGAGAACATCATCTACGGCGCCTTCGACATCCTGGAAGCCAAGCGCAAGGATCTGGGCCCGCTGGAAACCTTCCATGCCGCCCTGGACAATGTCGCGCCCGCCATCGAAGTGCGCTCCCGCCGGGTCGGCGGCGCCACCTACCAGGTGCCGGTCGAAGTCCGTCCGGACCGTCGCCGCGCCCTGGCCATCCGTTGGCTGGTGAACGCCGCCCGCAACCGCGGCGAAAGCACCATGACCGAGAAGCTCGCCGGCGAGCTGCTCGACGCCTCTTCCAACCGGGGTTCTGCGGTGAAGAAGCGCGAAGACACCCACAAGATGGCGGAAGCCAACCGGGCCTTCTCGCACTACCGCTGGTAACACCTTATATCCGCTGTTTCCGGCGCGGGCGGTTTGAGCTAAACCGCCCGCGCCGTTCGTTCAGCTGTTCCCCGAAAAGCCTTTTTCGCAGAGCCCTCCGCTATGCCCCGCACGAACAAAATCGAAGACTACCGCAACTTCGGGATCATGGCCCACATCGACGCGGGCAAGACCACGACGACTGAGCGGATCCTCTACTACACCGGCAAGAGCCATAAGATCGGTGAAGTCCATGATGGCGCGGCCACCATGGACTGGATGGAACAGGAGCAGGAGCGGGGGATCACGATCACCTCGGCTGCGACGACCGCCTATTGGAACGGCTGCCGGCTGAACATTATCGACACCCCCGGGCACGTGGACTTCACCATCGAAGTGGAGCGCAGCCTGCGCGTCCTCGACGGCGCGGTGGCGGTGCTCGACGGCAACGCCGGCGTGGAGCCGCAGACCGAGACGGTGTGGCGTCAGGCGGACAAGTACAAGGTTCCGCGGATCGTCTTCGTCAACAAGATGGACAAGCTGGGCGCCGACTTCGACAAGTCGGTGGAATCGATCCGCGACCGCCTGGGCGCGAAGGCGGTTCCGATCCAGCTGCCGATCGGTTCGGAATCCTCGCTGCGCGGCCTGGTCGACCTGGTCCGCATGAAGGCGATCGTCTGGGAAAACGACGGCCTCGGCGCGAAGTACACCGAGGAAGAAATTCCGGCCGACATGAAGGAAAAGGCCGCCGCGGCCCGCCACTACATGATCGAGAATTCGGTCGAGCTCGATGACGAGGCGATGGAAGCCTACCTCTCGGGCGAAGAGCCGTCGGAAGCGACCATCAAGAAGTGCCTGCGCAAGGCGGTGCTGAACGGCGCCTTCTATCCGATCCTTTGCGGCTCGGCGTTCAAGAACAAGGGCGTTCAGCCGCTGCTCGACGCGGTCGTCGACTATCTGCCGTCGCCGGTGGACATCCCGCCGACCAAGGGCATCGACTTCAAGACCGAGGCGGAAATCGAACGCAAGGCGTCCGACGACGAGCCGCTCTCGATGCTCGCCTTCAAGATCATGGACGACCCCTTCGTAGGCTCGCTGACCTTCTGCCGGATCTACTCGGGCAAGATCGAGACCGGCATGGGCCTGCTGAACTCGACCCGTGACCGTAAGGAACGCGTCGGCCGCATGCTGCTGATGCACTCCAACAACCGCGAAGACATCAAGGAAGCCTACGCCGGCGACATCGTCGCTCTGGCGGGCCTGAAGGACACGCGGACCGGCGACACCCTGTGCGACCCGTCCAAGTCGCCGGTGATCCTGGAGCGCATGGAGTTCCCGGATCCGGTCATCGAGATCGCCGTCGAGCCCAAGTCCAAGGCTGACCAGGAGAAGCTGGGCGTCGCCCTGGCCAAGCTGGCGGCGGAAGACCCGTCCTTCACCGTCTCGACCGACCACGAGTCCGGTCAGACGATCCTGAAGGGCATGGGCGAGCTGCACCTGGACATCAAGATCGACATCCTGAAGAGGACCTACAAGGTCGAGGCCAACATCGGCGCGCCGCAGGTGGCCTATCGCGAGACCATCAGCCGCCGGGCCGAGATCGACTACACCCACAAGAAGCAGACCGGCGGCACCGGCCAGTTCGCCCGGGTGAAGCTGGTGTTCGAACCGGGTGAAGTCGGCTCGGGCTTCGTCTTCGAAAGCTCCGTCGTCGGCGGCTCGGTGCCGAAGGAATACATCCCCGGCGTCGAAAAGGGCCTGACCTCGTCCAAGGAAAACGGCCTGCTGGCCGGCTTCCCGGTGATCGACTTCAAGGCCTCGCTGGTGGACGGCGCCTACCACGACGTCGACTCCTCGGTGCTCGCCTTCGAAATCGCCGCCCGCGCGGCCTTCAAGGAACTGCGCGAGAAGGGCGGCGCCAAGCTGCTCGAGCCGATCATGGCCGTCGAGGTCGTGACCCCGGAAGAGTACCTGGGCTCGGTCATCGGCGACCTGAACGGTCGTCGCGGTCAGATCCAGGGCCAGGACGTGCGCGGCAACGCCATCGTCGTGAACGCCTTCGTGCCGCTGGCCAACATGTTCGGCTATGTGAACAACCTGCGGGGCATGTCCCAGGGCCGGGCTCAGTTCACCATGCAGTTCGATCACTACGAGGCGGTCCCGCAAGCGGTCGCCGAAGAAGTCATCAAGAAGTACGCCTAAATCCAACCCTAGTTTAGAGGACAGGCCCGGACAGGGCTGGAGCTTGAAATGGCCAAAGAAAAGTTCGAACGCAATAAGCCGCACTGCAACATCGGCACCATTGGTCACGTCGACCATGGCAAGACGACGCTGACGGCGGCGATCACCATCATTCTGGCGAAGTCGGGCGGCGCGACTGCGAAGAACTACGCCGACATCGACGCGGCGCCGGAAGAGAAGGCGCGCGGCATCACCATCAACACCGCGCACGTCGAATACGAGACGAAGAACCGCCACTACGCCCACGTCGACTGCCCTGGGCACGCCGACTACGTGAAGAACATGATCACCGGCGCGGCGCAGATGGACGGCGCGATCCTGGTGGTGTCGGCCGCCGACGGCCCGATGCCGCAGACCCGCGAGCACATCCTGCTCGCCCGTCAGGTCGGCGTGCCGGCGCTGGTGGTGTTCATGAACAAGGTCGACATGGTCGACGACGAGGAGCTGCTCGAACTGGTCGAGATGGAGGTTCGCGAGCTTCTGTCGAGCTACGAGTTCCCGGGCGACGACATCCCGATCGTCAAGGGCTCGGCCCTGGCCGCCGTCGAAGGCCGCGACCCGGCGATCGGCGAAGACCGGATCCTCGAGCTGATGACCCAGGTCGACGCCTACATCCCGCAGCCGGAGCGTCCGGTGGACCTGCCGTTCCTGATGCCGGTGGAAGACGTGTTCTCGATCTCGGGCCGCGGCACGGTGGTCACCGGCCGGATCGAAAAGGGCATCGTCAAGGTCGGCGAAGAAGTCGAGATCGTCGGCATCCGCGACGTGCAGAAGACCACCTGCACGGGCGTGGAAATGTTCCGCAAGCTGCTGGACCAGGGCCAGGCGGGCGACAACGTCGGCGTGCTGCTGCGCGGCACCAAGCGTGAAGACGTCGAGCGCGGCCAGGTTCTCTGCAAGCCGGGCTCGATCACCCCGCACACCGAGTTCACCGCCGAGGTCTATATCCTGACCAAGGAAGAAGGCGGCCGCCACACGCCGTTCTTCACCAACTACCGCCCGCAGTTCTACTTCCGCACGACCGACGTGACCGGGATCGTGAAGCTGAAGGAAGGCGTGGAGATGGTCATGCCGGGCGACAACGTCGAGCTGAACATCGAGCTGATCACCCCGATCGCCATGGACCAGGGCCTGCGCTTCGCCATTCGCGAAGGCGGCCGGACCGTCGGCTCGGGCGTCGTCTCGAAGATCACCAAGTAAGACGAACGCCGGGGCTCTTCACGAGCCCTTGCCAAGTCCAAGCGTAAGAGAAGGCCGTCGGGATCACGTCCCGGCGGCCTTTTTCGTGTCTGGGCGGCGCGGCCGCAAAGGTCGTGACCGCGAATTAAGCTGCTTCCGCTAGGACCCGGGATTAGCCTCGGCCGCGCTTGGCGAGGGAAGGAGACTCGATGCGTCTGCCGATCGCGCTTCTCATGGGCGCCGCCATCGCCGGCCCCGCCGCCGCCGCGCCAGCCACCGCCGCCATCGAGATCAAGGACGCGGTGGTCCAGGTCACCGTCATTCCCGAGAACCGCACCGACATCCGCGTCGAGATCGTCACCCAGAACCGGGCCTTGCCGCTGAAGTTCAAGGAGATGCGTTCGCGCACCGTGATCGACGGCGGTCTGGACGGGAAGAAGATCCGCAATTGCCGGGGTGGGGGGAACGACGTCGTCGTGCGGGTCGCCGAGGTGGGCGACGTGACGCTCAAGGACATGCCGCACATCGTGGTGCATGCGCCGCGGGACGTCGACGTCTCGGCCGGCGGGGCGGTGTTCGGCGTCATCGGGCGGGCGCGCAACGTGACCCTGGGGGCGGCGGGCTGCGGCGACTGGACGGTGGCCAATGTCGAGCAGCGCCTGCGCATCAATGTAGCCGGTTCCGGCGACGCCCGTGCGGGCACGGCGGGGGAGGCCGAGTTGCGCGTCGCGGGCTCCGGCGACGTCGCCACCGCCGACATCCGCGGCCGGCTGGACGTGGACATGGCCGGCTCGGGCAATGTGCGGGTGAAGTCGATGAGCGGGCCGCTGGATGTGCATATGGCCGGGTCCGGGGACGCCGTGGTGTTCGGCGGCCGGGCGAGCGCGATGACCGTCTCCATGGCCGGCTCCGGCAATGTGGTGTTCGGCGGCGTCGCCGACACCCTGACCGCCCGGATCGCCGGCTCGGGCGACGTCCGCGCGAGCCAGGTGAGGGGCCAGGTCCGCCAGACCGTGGTCGGTTCGGGCACGGTGAAGATCGGCGCGCGTTAAACCGCGCCAACAGGGCTCGGAACGGGCGCTACGCCCTTGACGGAACCGAGTCGCATCGGTAATTACCCGCCTCCTGTTGGGCCGGCTGTGCGCTCCGAAGTGATTTGGACGCAGACGCGGTTCGCAGAACGACCTGGGACAGTGCTTAAAAGCTAGCGTACCGGGATAGCCCTCGCGGGTTCGCGGGGGTTCAAGTCGTTTGTGCGGACTTTCGCGTACGAGCTCCTCGTAAGAGGAATTCGGGCTGGTCTTTGAAATGGTCGAGATCACGCGGGCGCACCGCCTGTAGGGAAACTGAAGAGCGATATGGATCGTCAGAACATCCGCATCCGGCTCAAGGCCTTCGATCACCGCGTGTTGGACCATTCCACCCGCGAGATCGTGAACACGGCCAAGAGAACCGGCGCCACCGTGCGCGGGCCTATTCCGCTCCCGACGCGTATTGAGAAATTCACCGTCAACCGCTCGCCGCACGTCGACAAGAAGTCGCGCGAGCAGTTCGAAATCCGCACGCACAAGCGCGTGCTCGACATCGTCGACCCCACCCCGCAGACCGTGGACGCGCTGATGAAGCTCGACCTGTCCGCCGGTGTGGACGTCGAGATCAAGCTCTAAGGGGATCGGTCCGATGCGTACCGGCGTGATCGCCAAAAAGCTGGGCATGGCGCGCTTCTTCGACGAAGCCGGAAGCCATGTGCCGGTGACCGTGCTCAGTCTCGAAGGCTGCCAGGTCGTCTCCCAGCGCACCCAAGACAAGGATGGCTATGTCGCCCTCCAGCTTGGCGCTGGGGCCAAGAAGGCCAAGAACACCTCCAAGGCCATGCGCGGCCATTTCGCCAAGGGCGAGGTCGAACCCAAGCGGACGCTGGCGGAGTTCAAGGTGTCCGAGGACAACCTGATCGACGTGGGCGCGGAGCTGACCGCCGACCACTTCCTCCCGGGGCAGAAGGTCGACATCACCGGCGTCACCGTCGGTAAGGGCTTCACCGGCGCGATGAAGCGCTGGAACTTCGGCGGTCTGCGGGCCACCCACGGCGTGTCGCTGTCGCACCGTTCGCACGGTTCGACCGGCAACCGTCAGGATCCGGGCCGGACCTTCCCGGGCAAGAAGATGGCTGGCCACTACGGCCAGGAAACCGTCACCACCCTGAACCTGACCGTCTGGCGCGTGGACGCCGAGCGCGGCCTGATCCTGGTCAAGGGCGCTGTCCCCGGGACCGAAGGCACGTTCGTGAAGATCCGCGACGCGGTGAAGTCGGCTCTGCCGGCCGACGCGCCGAAGCCGGGCGCCTTCCGCACCGCCGGTCAACCCGTCGCGGCCGCTGAGCCTGCGCCGGCCGAAGCCGAAGCTCAGGCTCCGGAAGCTGGGGATCAAGCCTAATGAAACTCGACGTCATCACGCTCGACGGCGGGAAGGGCGGCTCGATCGAGCTGCCCGACGCGATCTTCGGCATCGAAGAGATCCGCGGCGACATCCTGCAGCGTTGCGTCACCTGGCAGCTCGCCAAGCGCCGCGCCGGCACCCACAAGATTCAGGTTCGCAACGAGGTCTCTCGTACGAGCAAGAAGATGTACAAGCAGAAGGGCACCGGCGGCGCTCGTCACGGCTCGCGCCGGGCGGCCCAGTTCGTCGGCGGCGCCAAGGCCCACGGCCCGGTCGTCCGCAGCCACGCCTTCGACCTGCCCAAGAAGGTCCGCGCCCTGGCCCTGCGCCACGCGCTGTCCTCCAAGGTCAAGTCGGGCTCGCTGATCGTCCTCGACCAGGCCAAGCCGGGTGAGTCCAAGACGGCCGCCCTGCGCGCCAGCCTGGAGAAGATCGGCGTGACCAACGCCCTGGTGATCGCCGGGGTCGAGGTCGACAACAACCTGAAGCTCGCCGCTCGGAACATCCCGAACATCGACGTGCTGCCGAACGCCGGCCTGAACGTCTATGACGTGCTGCGCCGCCACACCCTCGTCCTGACCAAGGACGCGGTCGAGGCGATCCAGCAGCGCTTCCAGACTGAGGAGGCCGCGTAATGGCTGTTGAGCCCACCGTCCGTCACTACGACACCATCCTGTCGCCGGTGATCACCGAAAAGGCGACCCTGCTGTCCGAGCAGAACAAGGTCGTCTTCCAGGTCGCCGCTGACTCCTCGAAGGATGAGATCGCCGCTGCGGTCGAAGCGCTGTTCAAGGTCAATGTGACCAAGGTCAACACCCTGAACGTGAAGGGTAAGACCAAGCGCTTCCGCGGCATCATGGGGCGCCGCTCCGACGTCAAGAAAGCGATCGTGACCCTGGCCGAAGGCCAGTCGATCGACATCACTACGGGGCTCTGATCCGATGGCCTTGAAGCAATATAATCCGACGTCGCCGGGCCGGCGCCAGCTGGTCCTGGTCGACAAGTCCGAGCTCCACAAGGGCCGGCCGGAAAAGTCCCTCGTCGAAGGCCTGACCAAGTCGGGCGGACGTGGCGGCGGCGGCCGTATCGCCGTGCGTTTCCGCGGCGGCGGCGCCAAGCGCCTGTACCGTAAGGTCGACTTCAAGCGTCGCAAGTTCGACGTCGTCGGCACGGTCGAGCGCCTGGAGTACGACCCCAACCGCTCGGCCTTCATCGCCCTGGTGAAGTACGCCGACGGCGAGCTGGCCTATATCCTGGCTCCGCAGCGCCTGAAGGCCGGTGACAATGTCATCGCCGCCGAAAAGGCCGACGTGAAGCCGGGCAACGCCATGCCGCTGCGCGGCATGCCGATCGGCACCATCATCCACAACGTCGAGCTGAAGCCCCTTAAGGGCGGTCAGATCGCCCGTTCGGCTGGCACCTACGCCCAGCTGGTCGGTCGTGACGCCGGCTACGCCCAGATCCGCCTGAACTCGGGCGAGCTGCGCATGGTCCCGGACAGCTGCATGGGCACTGTGGGCGCCGTGTCGAACCCGGACCACATGAACGAGGTCATGGGCAAGGCTGGCCGCAACCGTCACAAGGGCCGTCGCCCGCACGTTCGTGGCGTCGCCATGAACCCGGTCGACCACCCGCACGGCGGCGGTGAAGGCAAGACCTCGGGCGGCCGTCACCCGGTCACCCCGTGGGGCAAGCCGACCAAGGGCCACAAGACCCGCACCAACAAGGCGACGGATAAGTTCATCATCCGCTCGCGTCACGCCAGGAAGGCTCGCTAAGGCATGACCCGCTCTGTCTGGAAAGGTCCGTTCGTCGACGGATACCTGCTCAAGAAGGCCGAGACCGCGCAAGGTTCGGGCCGCAAGGACGTGATCAAGACCTGGTCGCGCCGCTCCACCATCATGCCGCAGTTCGTGGGCCTCACGTTCGGCGTGCACAACGGCCAGAAGCACGTCCCCGTGCTGGTCTCGGAAGACATGGTCGGGATGAAGCTGGGCGAGTTCGCGCCCACCCGCTTCTTCCCGGGCCACGCGGCCGACAAGAAGGCCAAGAGGAAGTAAGCCATGTCGAAGCAAGCCAAAGCTCGCCGGCTGAAGGGCGTCGAAGCGATGTGCAAGGTGCGCACCCTGCGCACCAGCCCGCGCAAGCTCAATCTGGTCGCCCAGTCCATTCGCGGCCTGAAGGTGCAACGCGCCCTCAACGAGCTCGAGTTCAGCCACAAGCGGATCGCCAAGGATGTGCGCAAGGCGCTCTACTCGGCGATCTCGAACGCTGAGAACAACCACAACCTCGACATCGACTCTCTGATCGTCGCCGAGGCCTTCGTGGGCAAAAACCTGGTGATGAAGCGCTTCGCCGCCCGTGCGCGCGGTCGAGCCTCCCGCATCGAAAAGCCGTTCAGCGAGATCACCATCGTGGTCCGCGAGCTGGGTGAGGCCGCCTGATGGGTCAGAAAGTCAATCCGGTCGGGCTCCGCCTCGGCATCAACCGTACGTGGGACAGCCGTTGGTTCGCCGACGGCGCGGACTATGGTCGGCTGCTGCACGAAGACATCAAGGTCCGCCGTGCGCTGAAGAAGCGCCTCTATCAAGCCGGCGTTTCGCGGATCGTCATCGAGCGCCCGCACAAGAAGTGCCGCATCACCATCTATGCCGCGCGCCCCGGCGTGATCATCGGCAAGAAGGGTGCGGACATCGACAAGCTGCGCAAGGACGTTGCGGCGATGACGGACGGTGAGGTTCATCTGAACATCATCGAAATCCGCAAGCCCGAGACCGACGCCCAGCTGGTCGCCGAGAACATCGCTCAACAGCTCGAGCGCCGCGTGGCCTTCCGCCGCGCCATGAAGCGCTCGATGCAGTCGGCCATGCGCCTGGGCGCCAAGGGCGTCCGGATCAACGTCTCCGGCCGCCTCGGCGGCGCGGAAATCGCGCGGATGGAATGGTATCGCGAAGGTCGCGTGCCGCTTCACACCCTGCGCGCCGACGTGGACTACGGCTTCACCGAAGCCAAGACCACCTACGGCGTGATCGGCGTGAAGGTGTGGGTCTTCAAGGGCGAAGTGCTCGAGCATGACCCGATGGCGCTCGACAAGCGTCTGGCCACGGAAAGTGGTCCGGCGGGTGAGGGCGGTGGCCGTGAACGTGGCGATCGTGATCGTGGCCCGCGCCGGGATCGGCGCGAGCAGACGAACGCCTAGGGATTTGAAGTCATGCTGTCTCCGAAGAAGACCAAATACCGCAAGCAGTTCAAGGGTAAGATCCACGGCGTGGCCAAGAGCGGTTTCACGCTCAACTTCGGCTCCTACGGGCTGAAGACGGTCGAGCCGGAACGGATCACCGCCCGGCAGATCGAAGCCGCGCGTCGGGCGATCACTCGCCAGATGAAGCGTCAGGGCCGGGTGTGGATCCGGATCTTCCCGGACCTTCCGGTCACCGACAAGCCGGCCGAAGTCCGGATGGGTAAGGGCAAGGGCGCGGTGGAATACTGGGCCGCGCGCGTTCACCCGGGCCGGATCATGTTCGAAATCGACGGCGTTCCGGACGATGTTGCGCGTGAAGCTCTGCGCCTCGGCGCGGCCAAGCTTCCGGTGAAGACGCGCATCGTCACCCGTATCGACGCCGCCGTTGCGGAGCACGCGTGATGAAGATTGACGAAATCCGGGGCTTTACGCCCGACCAACTGGCCGAACAGCTCGTCAGCCTGAAGAAGGAGCAGTTCAACCTGCGCTTCCAGAAGGCGACCGGCCAGGTCGAAAAGACCCACCGCGTGGACGAGGTGCGCAAGAATATCGCGCGCATCAAGACCGTGCTGCGGACCAAGCAGGCTCAGGCCTGAGGAGACTGGATAGATGCCGAAGCGAATTCTCGAAGGCGTTGTCGTCTCCGACAAGGGCGACAAGACCGTGGTGGTGAAGGTCGAGCGTACTCTGCTTCACCCGCTGCTGAAGAAGACCGTGCGCCGGTCGAAGAAGTACCACGCGCACGACGAGGCCAACGTCTACAAGACCGGCGACATCGCCCGCATCATCGAATGCGCGCCGAAGTCGAAAACCAAAACCTGGGAAGTTCTGCCTAAGGGCAGCGCCGACCAGCAGCAAGCGTAAGGGATCAGAACCTATGATCCAGATGCAAACTAATCTGGACGTCGCCGACAATTCCGGCGCGCGCCGGGTCATGTGCATCAAGGTGCTGGGCGGCGCTGGGCGCCGTTATGCCGGCGTCGGTGATCGCATTGTGGTTTCCGTCAAGGAAGCCATCCCGCGCGGCCGTGTGAAAAAGGGCGATGTCCTCCAAGCGATCGTCGTGCGCACGAGCCAAGGCATCAAGCGCAAGGACGGTTCGGTGATCCGCTTCGACAAGAACGCGGCGGTCATCGTCAACAAGCAAGGCGAGCCGATCGGCACGCGGATCTTTGGCCCGGTTCCCCGTGAACTGCGCGCGAAGAACCACATGAAGGTCATTTCGCTCGCGCCTGAGGTGCTGTGATGGCGGCGAAGATCAAGAAGGGGGACCGCGTCGTGGTCCTCACCGGCAAGGACAAGGGTCGCCAGGGCAGCGTGCTGCAGGTGTTCCCGAAAGAGTCGCGCGTCGTGGTGGAAGGCCTGAACATCGTTCAGCGTCACACCCGTCCGTCGCAGCTCGATCCGCAAGGCGGCATCAAGAACAAGGAAGCGTCGATTCACGTGTCGAACGTGGCCGTCGTCGACTCCCAAGGCAAGGCGACCCGCGTCGGCTTCCGCGTGGAAGGCGACAAGAAGGTCCGTTTCGCCAAGACGACCGGCGAGGTTATCAATGGCTGAGCAAGCTTACGAACCGCGGCTGAAGACCGAATATCGCTCGCGCATCCGCGCGGCGCTGAAGGAACAGTTCGCCTACACCAACGAAATGCAGATCCCCAAGCTGGACAAGATCGTCCTGAACATGGGGATCGGCGAAGCCGTCAGTGACTCCAAGAAGGTGCAGGCCGCCATCGCCGACCTGGCGAAGATCGCCGGGCAAAAGCCGGTGGCCACCAAGGCCCGCACCTCGATCGCCGGCTTTAAGCTGCGCGAAGGCATGACGATCGGCGCGAAGGTGACCCTTCGCAAGGATCGCATGTACGAGTTCCTCGACCGCCTGGTCACGATCGCGCTGCCGCGCGTGAAGGATTTCCGGGGTCTGAAGCCCACTTCGTTCGACGGTCGCGGCAACTACGCCATGGGTATCCGTGAGCACATCGTGTTCCCGGAAATCAACTACGACCAGATCGATCAAATGTGGGGCATGGACATCATCGTCGCCACGACTGCGAAGACCGACGACGAGGCGCGCGCGCTTCTGAAGGAATTCCAGTTCCCGTTCGTGCAAGCGTAGCGGGAAGGAAGAGACACAATGGCCAAGAAAAGCGCCGTCAACCGCAACGAGCAGGTCAAGAAGCTCGTCAAGCAATATGCCTCCAAGCGCGTCGCGCTGAAGGCGATAGCCAATGACGAGAGCCTGCCGCTCGAAGAACGTTTTGATGCCCGGCTGAAGCTTGCTGAGCTGCCGCGCAACTCGTCCAAGACCCGCATTCGCAACCGCTGCGAGGTCACCGGACGTCCGCGCGCATATTACCGCAAGCTCAAGATGAGCCGGATCTCGCTGCGCGACCTCGGGTCGGCGGGCCTGATCCCCGGCCTCGTCAAGTCGAGCTGGTAGGAGGTCCCCATGGTCAACGACCCCATCGGCGATCTGATCGCCCGCATCAAGAACGCGGCCCAACGCAGCCGCAGCAAGGTCAACACTCCGGCTTCGAAGATGCGCGCGCGCGTCCTCGATGTCCTGCTGGAGGAAGGCTACATCCGTGGCTACCACCTGGTGGAAAAGCCCGGCGCCTTCCCGGAGTTCGAGGTCGAGCTGAAGTACTTCGACGGCCAGCCGGTGATCGTCGAGATCCGCCGGGTCTCGAAGCCGGGCCGCCGCGTCTACTCGTCGATCAAGGACCTGAAGCCCGTCAAGAACGGTCTCGGGATCTCGATCCTGTCGACGCCCAAGGGCGTCATGTCCGACACGGCCGCGCGTGACGCGAACGTGGGCGGCGAAGTCCTCTGCCGGGTCTACTAAGATGTCGCGGATTGGAAAGAAGGCGGTCACGATCCCCAGCGGGGTGACGGTGACCCTCGACGGCCAGACCGTCTCGGTGAAGGGCCCCAAGGGCCAGCTCGCCTGGACCGTGGCCGAAGAGATCGAAGTGCGCCAGGAGGGCGGGGAACTGCTCCTCTCCAAGCGCGTCGAGACCACCCGGGCGCAAGCCATGTGGGGCCTCTCGCGCACTCTGGTGAACAACATGGTCGTCGGCGTCACCACCGGTTACGAGCAGTCGCTCGAACTGGTCGGCGTCGGTTACCGGGCGGCGATGAAGGGCCAGGCGCTCTCCATGCAGCTCGGCTTCAGCCATGACGTGGAGATCCCGGCGCCCGCCGGCGTGACCTTCGCCACGCCGAAGCAGACCGAGATCAAGATCTCCGGCATCGACAAGCAGCTGGTCGGTGAGACCGCCGCGCGGATCCGCCGTATTCGTCCGCCCGAGCCCTACAAGGGCAAGGGCGTGCGCTACGCCGGTGAGAAGGTCCGCCGTAAGGAAGGCAAGAAGAAGTAAGATGGCGCTCTCCTCTCGCGACTCCACCCTCCGCCGCGCCCAGCGCGTCCGCACCCGCCTGCGCAAGCTGGCGAACGGCCGCCCGCGTCTGTCGGTCTTCCGCTCGTCGAAGAACATCTACGCCCAGATCATCGACGACGAACGCGGCGTCACGCTCGCCGCCGCCTCGTCGCTGGAAGGCGGCGAAGACAAGACCAAGGGGTCCGACAAGGACGCCGCCGCTCGCGTCGGCGCCCTGGTCGCCCAACGCGCCATCGAGAAGGGCGTGAAGGACGTGGTCTTCGATCGCGGCGGCTACCTCTATCATGGCCGGGTCAAGGCCCTGGCCGACGCCGCGCGCGAAGCCGGCCTGAACTTCTAAGGAACGCACGATGGCTCGCAGGAACGAAGAGCGCGGCGATCGTCGCAATCGCGAAGAAGAACGCGACAGCGAAATCGTCGAAAAGCTGGTGCACATCAACCGCGTCGCCGCCACCGTGAAGGGCGGCCGCCGGTTCTCCTTCGCCGCTCTGATGGTCGTCGGCGACCAAAAGGGCCGCGTCGGCTTCGGTCATGGCAAGGCGCGTGAAGTGCCGGAAGCCATCCGCAAGGCGACCGAAGAAGCCAAGAAGTCGATGATCCGCGTGCCGCTGCGCGAAAGCCGCACCCTGCACCACGACGGCAACGGCCGTTGGGGCGCGGGCAAGGTGATGGTTCGCGCGGCGCCTCCCGGCACCGGCGTCATCGCCGGCGGTCCGATGCGCGCGGTTCTCGAAACCCTGGGCGTCCAGGACGTCGTCGGCAAGTCGGTCGGCTCGTCCAACCCCTACAACATGGTGCGCGCGACCTTTGAGGCGCTGAAGGCTCAGTCTTCGCCTCGCCAGGTCGCCGCCAAGCGCGGCAAGAAGGTCTCCGACGTGATCGGCCGTCGCGCCGACGGCGCGTCGTCCACGGCCGCGGCCTCCGACGCGGAAGGATAAGTGCAGATGGCTACCATCACCGTTCGTCAGACCGGCAGCCCGATCCGCCGGAAGAAGGACCAGCGCGCGACCCTCGTCGGCCTGGGCCTGAACAAGCAGGGCCGCACGGCCACGCACGACGACAACCCCTCCGTCCGTGGGATGATCGCCAAGGTCGCCCATCTGGTGGAAGTCGTCGAAGGCTAGGGCCGTCATTTCCGCCCTCTCGGGGGCGGGTTCCCGGCGCAGGCCGGGCGAGCGCGTTCCACGAAAGCGGACACCGGTTTCGCGATCAGGACACGCTCGGACTTTTGATTGGAGCCATTCCTCCGGGAATGGCTCTTGGGGGGCTTCACCCGCCGGTCACGGTAGGGTAAGCCCCCTTCGGCTTCTGGCCGGACACACAATTTCAAAGCCGAGTCGGAGCTCCGCTCCGGCGACAGATCTCCAAGGAGAGGCACATGACCAAGCTTAACGAACTCGCCCCGCGTCCCGGGTCCACCAAGGGCCGCATGCGCGTCGGCCGCGGCCCGGGCTCGGGCAAGGGCAAGACCGCCGGTCGCGGCGTGAAGGGCCAGAAGTCCCGGAGCGGCGTCGCCATCCGCGGCTTCGAAGGCGGCCAGATGCCGCTGCACATGCGCATGCCCAAGCGCGGCTTCAACAATCCCTTCGCCAAGGAGTTTGCGGAAGTGAACCTGTGGCGCATCGAGCAGGCGATCGCGGCGGGCAAGCTCGATGCGGGCCAGCCGATCGACGGCGACGTCCTGGTGAAGGCCGGCGTCGTGCGCCGCCTCAAGGACGGCGTCAAGCTGCTCGGCAAGGGCGAGCTGACCTCCAAGATCACCCTGACCGTCTATGCGGCCACGCCCGGCGCCCGCGCCGCGGTCGAGAAGGCGGGCGGCACGCTGACCACCACCAAGCCGGAAGCGGCTCCGGAAGCCTGATCTCGGCGTCGCCGACCTCGGCCCGGCCATTTCTTTTGAGATGGCCGGTCTTTCGAGGGGGCGATGAACATCGGCCCGCCGACGTTTGCTTGGGGGGCCGGCGGGCCTTATCTGATCGGGATCTCGAGTCAGGGGACATGCTGAATGGCTTCGGCCGCTGAACAGCTCGCCGCGAACATGAACTTCGGCGCCTTTGCGAAGGCGACGGAGCTTCACAAGCGCATCTGGTTCACCATCATCGCGATGGTCATCTACCGCCTGGGAACCTACATCCCGATCCCCGGCATCGATCCGGCCGCCTTCGCCCAGGCCTTCCAAGGCCAGTCCAAGGGCATCCTGGGCATGTTCAACATGTTCTCGGGCGGCGCCGTGCAGCGCATGGCGATCTTCTCGCTGAACGTGATGCCGTACATCTCGGCCTCGATCATCGTTCAGCTGCTGGGAACGGTCTATCCGCCCTGGGAAAAGCTGCGGAAGGAAGGCGGGGAGGCGGGGCGCAAGACGCTCAACCAGTACACTCGCTATCTCACCGTGGTGCTCGCCCTCTTCCAGTCCTTCGGCATCGCCATGGGCCTGCAGGCGAGCCAGGGCCTGGTCGACCAGCCCGGCCTGTTCTTCGTCGTCTCGACCGTCGTGGCCCTGACTGGCGGGACCATGTTCCTGATGTGGCTGGGCGAGCAGATCACCAGCCGCGGCGTCGGCAACGGCATCAGCCTGATCATCTTCGCCGGCATCGTGGCGGTCTTCCCGCGCTACATCGCCCAGGCCTTCTCGCTGGCCCGGACGGGGGCGATGAACGGCGGCGTGCTGCTGCTGATCGGCCTGCTGGTCGTGGCGGTGACGGTGGCCATCGTCTTCATGGAGCGCTCGCAGCGCCGCCTGCTGGTGCAGTATCCCAAGCGCCAGGTGGGCAACCGCATGTTCGGCGGCGACACCTCCTTCCTGCCGCTGAAGATCAACACCTCGGGCGTGATCCCGCCGATCTTCGCCTCCAGCCTGCTGCTGCTGCCGACGACGGTCATGGGCTTCGCGGTGAACGGCAACGGCGCCAATCTGCCGGCCTGGATGCAGTGGCTGCCCGGCCTGACGGCCCAGCTCCAGCATGGCCATCCGCTGTTCATGCTGCTCTACGGCGCCCTGATCATCTTCTTCTGCTTCTTCTACACCTCGGTCGTGTTCAATCCTGAGGACACGGCGGAGAACCTACGCAAGTATGGCGGCTTCATGCCGGGCATTCGGCCGGGCAAGCGAACCGCGGAGTATCTCGACTTCGTGCTCACCCGGCTGACGGTGATCGGCGCGGCCTACATCACCGTCGTCTGCTTGCTGCCCGAGGCGCTGATCGGCTTCTACAACGTGCCCTTCTACATGGGCGGCACGTCGGTGCTGATCGTGGTGAGCGTCACGATGGATACGGTCACCCAGATTCAGTCCTATCTGCTGCAACATCAGTACGAAGGCCTGATCAAGAAATCGAAGCTCAGAGGCATGCGCGGCCGCTGACCAGCGGCGAAGCGCCACCCCGCAACGGGGTCGGCGGGGAGGGCGAGTAGACGATGAATTTGATCCTGTTCGGACCGCCGGGGGCCGGCAAAGGCACGCAGGCCAAGCGTCTGGTGGAGCAGCGCCAAATGGTGCAGCTCTCCACCGGCGACATGCTGCGTGCGGCCATCGCCTCAGGCTCAGATCTCGGCAAGCGCGTGTCCGGGATCATGGAGCGCGGCGAGCTGGTGTCCGACGAGATCGTCGTGGCGCTGATCGAGGAGCGGCTGCCGGAGGCGGAAGCCGCGGGCGGCGCGATTTTCGACGGCTTCCCGCGCACGCTGGCTCAGGCCCAGGCGCTGGACCAGATGCTCAAGGGCCGCGGCCGGCAGATCGACCTCGTGGTCCGTCTGAAGGTCGACGACGAAGCCCTGCTGGAGCGCATCACCGGTCGCTTCGCCGAGAGCGGCCGCCCGGACGACAATCCCGACACCTTCAAGGTCCGGCTGGCGGCCTACAACCAACAGACCGCGCCGCTGCTCCCCCACTATGAAGGTCAGGGCAAGCTGGTCGAAGTCGACGGCATGGGCTCGATCGACGCGGTGGCGAAGGTGATCGACGCGGCCCTCGACGGCGTCAACGCCTGAGCGACGGGCCCGCCGCGCCCGGCCTGACGAGCCCGGCGATGGACTGCTTCCTGTGTGACGCGCCGATGCGGCCGGACGTGCTCGAGGGCACGTTCCGCTGCCCGGCCTGCGGCCTCTATCGCAGCCGCTTCCCGGTGGCGATCAACCAGGCCCAGGACGACCGGCTCGACGAGGCGCGGCGAGAGCGCGCGCTGAAGCCGCTCAGGGTCGCCAACTTCGCTCGGCTGATCGACGCCTGCGCTGCGCATCTGCCGACCGGCGCGAGCCTGCTCGACGTGGGCTGCGCGCATGGCTGGTTCCTGCAGGCCGCCGCGGCGCGGGGCTATCGGGCGACGGGCCTGGAGCCCGACGCAGAGGTGGCGGCTCGCGCCGGCGCCGACGGCGCGCCGGTGATCCAGGGCTTCTTTCCCCAGGCGCTCCCGGCAGGCGCGACCTACGACGCCATCAGCTTCAATGACGTCTTCGAGCATCTGCCGGACGCCCACGGCATGGCCGAGGCCGTGCGCGCCCGGCTCAATCCCGGCGGCGTGCTGATCCTCAACCTCCCGCTGGCCGAGGGCGCGGTCTTCCGGATCGCTCGCCTCGCCGCGCGGCTGGGGATGCGCGGGCCGCTCGGGCGGATGTGGCAGCAGGGCCTGCCGTCGCCGCACTTGGCCTACTATTCCGCAGAGACCCTGCTGCGGCTGATGCGGGCGCACGGGTTCGAGCCGCTCGCCCGCGGGCGGCTGGCGTCGATGAGCACCCGCGGGCTCTGGCCGCGAATCCGCTACGACCGCAGCGTCCCGGTTCCGAAGGCGGCGCTCCTCTACCTGGCGGCGGCGGGCCTGGCCGTGGTCAGCGCGCGGCTGCCGCCCGACATCGGCTATTTCATCCTGCGCAAGACCGAAGCCTAGGTCTCCTCAGGCGATGGCAGGCTGGGCCGCGGCGTAGGCGTCGATCGCCGCCAGATGGCCGGCGACCTCGTCGGGCGTCAGGAAGGAGCCGGTGAAGCTGTTCTTCGCCAGCACGATCAGGTCCTCGCGCGTGAGGGCCAGGGCCTGGCTCACGGCGATCCAGTTCTCCGCCAGATAGCCGCCGAAATAGGCCGGGTCGTCGGCGTTGACGGTGGCCTTTAGCCCCAGCTGCAGCATCCGCTTCAGCGGATGGCCGGCCAGGTCGGACACCACGCAGAGCTTCAGGTTGGAAAGAGGGCAGACGGTGAGCGTCAGCTTTTCCCGCACCAGCCGCTGGACCAGGGCGTCGTCCTCCAGAGCGCGGTTGCCGTGGTCGATCCGGTCGACGTGCAGCAGGTCCAGCGCCTCCCAGACATAGGCCGGGGGGCCCTCCTCGCCGGCGTGGGCGACGAGCTTGAGGCCGCGCTCGCGGGCGGCGCGGAACACCTGGGCGAACTTCGCCGGGGGATGGCCGACCTCCGAGGAATCCAGGCCGACGCCGACGATCCGGTCGAGCCAGGGCTCGGCCTCCCGCAGGGTGGCGAAGGCCGCGTCCTCGTCGAGGTGGCGCAGGAAGCAGAGGATCAGCTTGGAGCTGACGCCCAGCTGACGCTGCGCCTGCGCCATGCCGGCCAGCAGGCCTTCGGCGACGACGCCGAATGGAACGCCCCGCGCGGTGTGGGTCTGGGGGTCGAAGAACAGCTCGACGTGGCGCGCGCCGTCGGCGGCGACGCGATGGAAGTAGGCCAGCGCCAGGTCGCGGAAGTCCGCCTCCGTCCGCAGCACGTCGGCGCCCTGGTAGTAGATGTCCAGGAAGTCCTGGAGGTTGGCGAAGTCATAGGCCGCGCGCAGGGCCTCGACCGAGGCGAAGGGCAGGGCGATCGCGTTGCGCTTGGCGAACTCGAACATCTGCTCGGGCTCGAGACTGCCTTCGATGTGCAGATGCAGCTCCGCCTTGGGCAGGCCGCGGATGAAGTCGGGGAGGGAGACCATGGGCCTGGAGTGTCTGTCCCGCCACGCCCGCGTCAAGCGGTGAAGCCGACGGGCCTGTTCTAGCCGACGATCACTCCGAGAACTCGAACATGAGCCCCTGGTTGAGCTCCGCCGGCACGGCGAAGGCGCCTGGCGAGTCGCCGGGGACGAGGTCGACGCCCTCCGCGATAAAGTGACGCCTCGCTCGTTCGATGTCGCAGACGGCGAACACCGTCGAGCGGATGCCTTCGCCGTATCTGCGGAGGTGCCGCTCGATCACCCCGTCCCCGACCGGCGTGACGAGTTCGATGACCGCGTCGGCCGCCTGCAGGCCGACGGCGCGCGCCGAAACTGCGGGGCGGGGGGCTTCGTACGCCGCCTCCGCGCCCAGGAAGCTTTGCAGGAAGGCGCTGGCGGCGGCGATATCCTCGACCGCGATCGTGTAGCCCTTGAGGCCGGTCAGGCCGAGCGGGTGCTCGTCGCGCCAGAACGCCGGCGGCTTCATCGGTCCGTCCAGCAGCGGCCAGTCGCGTTCGTGAAAGTCGCCGCTGTAGAATTCGAAGGCGACGCCGAAACAGTCGGCGGGATGGGTGTGCACGGCTGCGCCGATGTCCCGGATCAGCCGGACCCCATGTGCGGCGACGACCTCCCGGACCTCGTCCACGTCCGCCTGGTATTCGACGCCGAGATAGTGGGGTCCGTAGCGCGCGTTCAGCAGAAAGGCGTGCGGCGCGAACAGCTCGATGATCACCCGCCCGACGTGGATGAGGCAGGCGTTCCACTCGCGCTGTGGCAGGTCGACCACGAGCTCGGCCCCGTACAGCCGGCGGAAGTGGGCGACGCTCTCGTCAAGGTTCTCGATCACCGCGTTCATGTGGTTGACGCGCGTGGCGCGGATGGATTTCGACATGTCGGCGTCCGTAGCCATCTGGCGTCGCGGCCTGGGTTCGCCCCAGGCTGGGCACTTCCGCGGCGCCGATCAATTGGGCTCGGCCGCCGCCAACCAATCCGAATCGCCCCGGAGGGCGAGTGGCCGCACCCGAGCGGCCTTGATTGCGCCCGATCCCTCCGTCATGCTTTTCTTAACCGCCCGGGTGGATGCTCGGGCGCGGTGGGGCGTTGACGGACGCGCGCAAGGGCTGACCCTTGCCTCGCGCGGGTCGCATCCATATTTGCGCGTTTACGCATTGACGGGCGCGCTTCCATCCCTATAACGGGGCGCTTCCGCGAAAGAGCGCGAAGGACGCGCCGGCCTGGCCTTCGGGTCGTGGGGCTGGGGCGCTGTTCGCGCTTTTCTTGCGTGACCAGGAGAGATTTCCACGTGGCCCGTATCGCTGGCGTAAATATTCCTACCAACAAGCGCGTCGTCATCGCGCTGCAGTACATCCATGGCATCGGCCCAGCGAAGGCGCGGCAGATCGTCAGCAAGGTCGGCATCGAAGACGCTCGTCGCGTCAATCAGCTGACCGACCAGGAAGTGCTGCAGATCCGCGAGGCGATCGACCGCGACTTCACGGTCGAGGGCGACCTGCGCCGTGAAACCGCCGTCAACATCAAGCGGCTGATGGACCTGGCCTGCTATCGCGGCCTGCGTCACCGTAAGGGCCTGCCGGTTCGCGGTCAGCGCACCCACACCAACGCCCGGACCCGCAAGGGTCCGGCCAAGCCGATCGCCGGCAAGAAGAAGTAAGAGAGCTGATCTCCGATGGCTAAGGAACCGGCGCGCGTCAAACGCCGCGAGCGTAAGAACATCACCTCGGGCGTGGCGCATGTGAACGCCTCGTTCAACAACACCATGATCACCATCACGGATGCCCAGGGAAACACCATCTCCTGGTCGTCTGCGGGCATGATGGGCTTCAAGGGTTCGCGTAAGTCGACCCCTTACGCCGCCCAGATGGCCGCCGAGGATGCGGGCCGCAAGGCTGCTGAGCATGGCGTGAAGACCCTGGAAGTGAACGTCTCCGGCCCGGGTTCGGGACGTGAATCGGCGCTTCGGGCTCTCCAGGCCGTCGGCATGACGATCACCACCATTCGCGACGTGACCCCCATCCCGCACAACGGCTGCCGGCCGCCCAAGCGCCGGCGCGTCTAGTCGTTAAGTACTGCAATTTCGAAGGCGCCGGACCGCGGATGCGGCCGGCGATCCTGCGTTTCGAGGGACACCATCCGTGATCGAAAGAAACTGGAACGAGCTCATCCGTCCCGAGAAGCCGATGATCGAGACCGGCGCCGACGCCAGCCGCAAGGCGCGTCTGGTGGCCGAGCCGCTCGAGCGCGGCTTCGGCGTGACGCTGGGCAACAGCCTGCGCCGCGTTCTCCTATCCTCGCTGCAGGGCGCCGCGGTGACCGCCGTTCAGATCGACGGCGTGGTGCACGAGTTCTCGTCGATGGAAGGCGTGCGTGAGGACGTCGTCGACATCGTCTTGAACATCAAGCAGCTCGCCGTGCGCATGCATTCGGAAGGCCCGAAGCGGATGACGCTGCGGGCGACCGGTCCCGGCCCGGTGACCGCCGGCCAGATCGAGGCTCCGGCCGACATCGAAATCCTGAACGGCGACCATGTGCTCTGCACCCTCGACGAGGGCGCCCAGGTGCGCATGGAGTTCACCGTGCAGACCGGCAAGGGCTATGTTCCGGCCGAAATGAACCGGCCGGAAGACGCGCCGATCGGCCTGATCGCCGTCGACGCCCTCTATTCCCCGGTCAAGCGCGTCGCCTATCGCGTCGAGCCCACCCGCCAGGGCCAGAGCCTCGACTACGACAAGCTGATCATGGAAGTCGAGACCAATGGCGCGGTCTCGCCGGTGGACGCCGTGGCCTACGCCGCGCGCATCCTCCAGGACCAGCTGCAGATCTTCATCACCTTCGAAGAGCCGAAGAAGAAGGTCGAAGGCGAGGCCAAGCCGGAGCTGCCGTTCAACCCGGCGCTGCTCAAGAAGGTCGACGAGCTCGAACTCTCCGTCCGTTCGGCCAACTGCTTGAAGAACGACAACATCGTCTACATCGGCGACCTGATCCAGAAGACCGAAGCCGAGATGCTGCGCACCCCGAACTTCGGGCGCAAGTCGCTCAACGAGATCAAGGAAGTGCTCGCCGGCATGGGTCTGCACCTCGGCATGGATGTGCCGAACTGGCCGCCGGAGAACATCGAAGAGCTGGCCAAGAAGTTCGAAGACCAGATGTAAGACTGCCCCAAAATCTGCTCGGCAGATTTTGGATTTAGGAATTGCGCCACTTCGGACCGTTTCGGCGGTCTGGGCCCGGTGAAGCCGCAACAGCGGTGGAGGGCCCCGGCGCTTCGCAACGACCCAGGCGGGAGCAGGCTGGGACTTGATTAGGTAGGACGCCTTCCCCTGAGATCGGGAGCGTCCAGCGGGCCAGGTGGCCCAGGAGATTGGATATGCGTCACGGCAAAGCCCACCGGAAACTGGGCCGGACCACCAGCCACCGCACGGCCATGTTCGCCAACATGTCGGCGAGCCTGATCAAGCACGAGCAGATCGTGACCACGCTTCCGAAGGCCAAGGAGCTCCGGCCCTTCGTCGAGAAGCTGGTGACCCTGGCCAAGCGCGGCGATCTGCATGCGCGCCGCCAGGCGATCAGCCAGGTCCGCGACGTGGCGCAGGTCGGCAAGCTGTTTGCGGTTCTGGGTCCGCGCTACGCCGGTCGCAGCGGCGGCTACATCCGCGTGCTGAAGGCCGGCTACCGTCACGGCGACAACGCCGCGATGGCGGTGATCGAGTTCGTCGACCGCGACCCGTCGGAAAAGGGCAAGGACTCCGGTCCGGTGCTCGAGACCGCCTTCGGCGAAGACTAGGCTCCAGCTGTCCAGCTGAAATCCGAAAGCCCCGGACGGCGACGTCCGGGGTTTTTGCATTTCGAATTCGGCTGCGAGTGGAGGCGGATCGCGAACAGCTTGGCACATGTCGGCCCCGCCGCCGTTCGACGAATCGGACGCCGACCGCTCAGGCCGCGGTCAGCGGCAGTTTCGGCAGCGGCAGCGCCCGGCCGCCCACCGGCGCGTCGAGGAAACCGCTGACCGCCGGCCCTGAGACGATCTGCAGGTCGAGCTGGGCGGCCCATTCCAGTTCCGCCCGGGTGCGGACGTTCGCCAGCACCTGGCGCACCCCGCGGCGCTGATAGGCCTCGCGCCGGCCGGCGAAGGCGCGCATGGCGGCGTGGCGCGCCGTCGCGTCGTGCTCCCTCAGGCAGAAGACGACGCAGTTGACGCTTCGCGCGGCGAGCTGCTCGACCTCGAACCGCGGATCCGTGGTGATCAGGTTGAGGCTGCAGAAGTGCGGGTCGAGCAGCGGGCGGAGCGGCGCCACGCCGTTCGCCAGCTGGCGGGGGAGGCGATAGAGGCTGGCGTTCAGCTCGCCCCGCCGCGCCTTGGGCAGGAGGGCGAGCATCGCGGCGAACCGCGCCGCATGGTCCGGCCGGGTGATGTGCGAGAAGGAGACGGGCACGCCGAGCGGCAGGCCGCCGGCCTTCTGCGCCAGCACCTGGCTGATCCCGCGGAAACAGGCTTCGTCGAAGGCGAGGTCGTCCTGCGGCATGAGGTATTCGTCCTCGACGACGCACGCGTAGCCGGCTTGGCCGATCGTCGAGACCGCCAGCATGTCGGCGACGAAGACCTGTCGCGACAAGAGGTAGGTTCCGAGGAGACCTGCCACGAGCGGCGAGCGGGCTAGGGTCGGCGGCGGGGCGGGCTGGGCTACAGCTTGCGAGGCCGCCGCCGCCACGCGCGGGCCGTCCTTTGGCGATGGCGCGTTGAGGTGCTCCACCGGGGTGTGTTCGCCAGGGCGGATGCGCAGCAGCCGGCCGCCGAGCGGCAGTTTGCCTGGCGCGGCCAGCAGGGCGGCGATCTCCTCATGCTTCATCTTGCCGAAGGCTATGACCGAGTCCGTCGAGCCCTCGAACAGCAGCAGCGAGACCTCGCCCTCGCCGCCGCTGCCGAACAGATGGTTCTGAAGCTCGTCGGCGAGCCGGCGGAGCTCGGCGATCTCGAGCTCGGCGACCCGCGGGTCCACCAGGACGAAGGCCAGGTCGGTCAGCGGCGTGAACCGCCGCGGCCAGAGCCAGCGGGTCTCGAGATAGGCCTCCGTGACCTTCTGGACCGATCCGCGGATCGGCTCGTGCGCTTCAGCCCAGTTGTGCGGCAGCTCGATGCGGAGACAGGCGAAGGAGGACATGGCGCAAAGCTCAGTTCAGACGTTCAGAGGACGGCCGTTTGCGTGAAGGAAGGGTTCACTGCGTCCAGCGCGGACTTGGCAGCCTTGCCACATCGGCCACTCGTCACATTCGATGTAACAGGTTAAGCGGGGGCCATCGTTCCAGGGAGCCCGCCCGATGCGTCCGCTACTTCCGTTCCTCCTGGCTTTGGCGATCTCGGCCGGCCCGTCGATCGCCGGCGCCGTCCCCGCCGCGGCCGAGGCGCAAGCCGGCTACGCCCGTGTGGTCATGCATCCGGACACCGCCTTCCTGACGCCGCAGGAGCGCAAGGTGGTGAACCTGCTGATCCAGGCGGCGGACGCGATGAGCGCCATCTACGACAAGCAGGCGGCGGGGCAGGGGCCCGGCCACGGCTTCTATCCGGCCGACCTGACCAAGGCCGAGCTCGACGCCTATATCGCCGCCCATCCGGCGGAGCGTGCGGCCCTGCTGGACGGCTACACGGTCGTTGAGCGCAAGGGCGATCGCCTGGTCACCACGCCCTACTCCGTGGCCTACAAGCCCGAGCTGACGCGTGCGGCCGCCCTGCTCGACGAGGCCGCCAAGGCGACGCGCAACGCCAGCCTCAAGCGTTTCCTGACGCTCCGGGCCCAGGCCTTCCGCAGCAACGACTACTACGCCTCCGAGATGGCCTGGATGGACGTCGCCGGCACGCCGATCGAGGTGGCGATCGGCCCCTACGAGACCTACACCGACGAGCTCTACGGCCAGAAGACCGCCTTCGAGGCCTTCGTCACCGTCAAGGATCCGAAGGAGAGCGCCAGGCTGGCGGTCTTCAAAGGCTATCTGCGCGACATGGAAGCCAACCTGCCGGTCGACGACCGCTACAAGAACTTCAAGCGCGGGGCCGCCTCGCCGATCGCCGTGGCTGATCAGGTGCGCGGCGGCGGCGACAACCTGCATGGGCCGCAGACCATCGCCTTCAACCTGCCCAACGACGAGCGGGTGCGCGAGGCCAAGGGCGCCAAGAAGGTGATCCTCGCCAATGTCCTGGGCGCCAAGTACCAGCAGATCCTGCAGCCGATCGCCGCCCGCGCCCTGGTCGCCGACCAGGTCCCGCTCGTGACGCGCCAGTACATGATCTACGAGACCCTGTTCCACGAGCTGTCGCACAGCCTGGGCCCGGGCTCGATCACGCTGAACGGCCGCGCGACCACCGTGCAGGCGGAGCTGAAGGACATCCACGGCACGGCCGAAGAGGCCAAGGCCGACGTCATGGGCGCCTACAACGTTCTCTTCATGATGCAGAAGGGCCAGATCCCGGCGGCCGAGCGGCCGCAGATCCTGGTCACCTATTTCGCCGGCCTGCTGCGCGCCGCGCGCTGGGGCGAGGGCGACGCGCACGGCCGGGGCGCGGCCCTGCAATACGGCTATCTGAAGAGCAAGGGCGCCTTCAGCTGGGACGCCGGCCAGAAGCGCTTCCGGGTGGACGAGGCGGCCATGGCCGTGGGCATCCGCGACCTCACGGCCGAGATCGTCCGGCTGCAGGGCGACGGCGACTACGCCGGAATGGTCGCCTTGTTCGACAGATACGCCCATCTGGACGACAACGCCCGGGCCGTAAACGCCACTCTGGGCGACATCCCCGTCGACATCGCGCCGGTCTATCCGGACAAGGTGTGAGCGGCGGAGCCGAGTCCCGGTCAGGCGCGCGCTTTTCAGCCACTTCCTCGGTCATCCCGCTCTTCGCTTCGCGAAACCGGGATGACACCGGAAGGAGGATCCCAGTTGACAAAGTAGTTGCGATATGGGTTAAATATTGTCGAAATTAGCAAGGAGATCGCCATGGCCGACGCGAGAGGGTTGATATCCGCCGTCTGCTACCGCGACCCGAAGGCGGCCCTGGCCTGGCTGGAGCGGGCGTTCGACTTCGAGCTGGCCATGCTGATCGAGGACGCCGAGGGCGATCTCGCCCATTCGGAGATGCGCCACGGCGAGGCCCTGATCATGATCGGGAACGAGTGGAGCGAGGACCATCGCAGCCCCGCCTCGATCGGCGGCAAGACGACCCAGACGGTTCACATCAATATCGACGTCGACGTCGACGCCCACTGCGCCCGGGCGCGCGGCGCGGGCGCCGAGATCCTGGCGGAGCCGGCGGACCAGTTCTACGGCGCGCGAACCTACCGATGCCGTGACCCTGAGGGGCATATCTGGACGGTCGCCCAGACCACGCGCCAGGTGTCCCGCGAGGAGGCCGAGCAGGCCAGCGGCCTGAAGATCACCGGATGGGTGTGAGCCCGAGCTCCGGTCTGGACCGGACTCTGGCGGCCCTGGCCGAGCCCAGCCGGCGGCGCACGGTCGATCTGCTGGCGGCGGGGCCTCGCGCGGCGGGCGACCTGGCGCGCGAGCTCGGCCTGACGCCCCCGGCGATGAGCCGCCACCTGCGCGCCTTGAAGGCCTGCGGTCTCGTGGAGGAGACCCATCCGGAGTTCGACGCGCGGGTGCGGATCTACGCCCTGCGGCGCGAACCCATCGCCGAGCTCAAGGCCTGGCTGGCGGAGGCGGAGGACCTGTGGGTCGAGCAGCTGGCCGCGTTCAAGGCCCACCTGGAGACGGATCGATGAGCTCGAAGGTGCTCGTCGCCCTGCGCGTCAAGGCCTCGCCGGAGCGGGCCTTCGCCGTCTTCACGGGCGAGATCGGCGCCTGGTGGCGGCCGAGCGCCCTGTTCCAGACGACCCCGCGGGCGCCCGGCCGGCTCGCCTTTGAAGGCGGCGACGGCGGTCGGCTCATCGAGACCCTGGAGGGCGGCAAGGTGTTCGAGATCGGCCGCGTGCTCGCCTGGGAGCCGCCCAGGCGCGTGGTCTTCTCGTGGCGCCAGGCGAGCTTTCCGCCGGATCTCGCCACCGAGGTCGAGGTGGTGTTCGAAGCCTTGGGAGAGGAGACGCGGGTCAGCGTCGAGCACCGCGGCTTTGACCGTGTTCCGGCGGACAGCGCCGCCCGGCACGGCTTCCCCGATGCGGCCCTGCTGACTCGCCTGGCGGAGTTCTGGCAGGCTCAGCTGGCGAGCCTGCGGAGCGCGGCGTGAGCCTGATGCGGCGCGTCGAAGGTCTGAGGAGGCGGATGACAGCCAACGCTGACGCCAGACCAGCCGACGACCGCGCGGCGGTCGGCTTCATCCTGGTCAGCCTGGGCCTCGACACCCTGTCGATGGCGCTGCTGATCCCGGTCTTTCCGCCGCTGATCCAGCAGTTCCAGCACGGCGACGCGGCCGCGGCCGGGCGATACATCGGCATCCTGACCGCGGCCTGGGCGGTGGCGCAATTCTTCGGCGCGCCGATCATGGGGGCGCTGTCGGACCGCTTCGGACGCCGCCCGGTGCTGCTGGCCTCGATCGCGGGGCTGGGCCTGGACTATCTGCTCATGGCCTTTGCGCCCAACCTGGGCTGGCTGTTCCTCGGTCGGGTGCTGTCGGGCTTCACCGCCTCGAGCTTCTCGGTGGCCACGGCCTATATCGCCGACGTCACCCCGCCGGAGCAGCGAGCCGCGCGGTTCGGCCTGACCGGCGCCATCTGGAGCTTCAGCTTCATCGTCGGGCCCGCCCTGGGCGGCCTGCTGGGGGCGATCGACCTGCGGCTGCCGTTTTTCGTCGCCGCGGGGGTGACCCTGGTCGCCGCCGTCTACGGCCTGCTGGTGCTGCCGGAGTCCCTGGCGGCGGAACATCGCGCGCCGTTCAGCTGGGGCAAGGCCAATCCCGTCGCCTCGCTGGGCTTCCTGGGCTCCCACCCCGAGCTCCTGTGGCTGTCGGTGGTCAACTTCCTGATGCAGTTCGCCCATGCGGTGCTGCCGACCTTGTTCATCCTCTACGCCGGCAATCGCTACGGCTGGTCGCTGCAGGTGACAGGCTCGGTCCTGGCGCTGACCGGCGTCTTCGGCCTGGTGGTCCAGGCCGGCCTGGTGCCGCGGGTCGTGCGGTGGATCGGCGAGGTGCGGACCCTGGTCGCCGGCCTCCTGGCCGGGGCGGCGGCCCTGGTCATCTACGGCCTGGCGCCGAGCGGGGCGCTCTTTCTGCTGGGCGCGCCGGTCGGGGCCCTGCTCGGCCTGTTCGGGCCGGGATTCCAGGCCATCGCCACCCGTCGGGTGGGCCCCAGCGAGCAGGGGCGGCTGCAGGGCGCCAACAGCAGCATCGCCGGCCTCACCAGCATGATCGCGCCGGCGGCCTTCGGCTACATCTACGCCTGGTCGGCGCAGCCGGAGCGAGGGGCGGCGGCGACCGGCGCGGCCTTCCTGATCGCCGCCGGCCTCCTGGCGCTGGGCGCCCTTGTGGTCGCCGTGGCCGTCGCGCCGCACGGGAACGCGCGAGAGCCGGCCGCCTGACTGGACGGGAGCGCCGCGAGCGCCCAATTTGCGCCCGAAACCTTGGCTGAGTTCCGCCGTTGCAAGAGACCCTGAGCGCCGTCGCCAGGTGAACCGGAGAGCCTATGCGCGACTACCGCGTCCTGATTCCCGCCATCATCCTCCTCGCCGCCTGTTCGCCGCCCCGCGACACCCAGGCCCAGACGACCCTTCCGCCGGCGACCCGGACGCCGCCGACCAGCGCTGCGGCGATGAAGATGTCCTTCGCCCCCGTGGTGAAGAAGGCCGCGCCCGCGGTCGTCAACATCTCCTCCAAGCGCCTGGTGCGCCAGCAGACGGACCCCTTCTGGGAGCTGTTCGGCATGGGCGCGCCCCGCAGCCGGATCGAGGGCTCGCTGGGCTCCGGCGTGATCGTCCGCGCCGACGGTGTCATCGTCACCAACAACCACGTGGTGGAGGGCGGCCAGGAGATCACTGTCGCGCTGGCCGACCGCCGCGAGTTCCCGGCCCGGGTGCTGCTGGCCGATCCGCGCACCGACCTGGCCGTGTTGAAGATCGACGTCACCGGCTTGCCGACGCTGGCCATCAACGATCTGGGCGACGCCCAGGTCGGCGACCTGGTGCTGGCGATCGGCGACCCCTTCGGCGTCGGCCAGACGGTGACCAACGGCATCGTCTCGGCGCTGAACCGCTCGGGCGATCCGTCGAGCGACGCAGGTTCGGCCTACATCCAGACCGACGCGGCGATCAATCCGGGCAACTCCGGCGGCGCCCTGGTCGACATGAACGGCGACCTGATCGGCATCAACAGCTTCATCCTCTCCCGTTCGGGCACCTCCTCGGGCGTCGGCTTCGCCATTCCGGGCGCCCTGGTGCGCCGGGTGGTGGAGACGGCGGTGGGCGGCGGCCACACCCTGGTCCGGCCCTGGTTCGGCGCGCGGCTGCAGAGCGTGACGCCGGAGATGGCCCGCAGCCTGGGCCTGGCCACGCCCTCCGGCGCCCTGGTCGCCGACGTCTGGCCGGGGGGACCGGCAGACCGCGCCGGGGTGAAGCAGGGCGACGTCGTGCTTTCGGTCGATGGCCGCGCCGTCGTCGACGCCTCCGCCGTCAACTATGCGGTGGGCACCCATCGGGTCGGCGACACCGTCAGCGTCGGCCTGCGCCGCGGCGGCCGCGACCAGACCCTCGCCTTGCGCGCCCAGGCCGCGCCGGCCACACCGGCGCGCGACGAACAGACCATCGCCGGACGCAATCCTTTCACCGGCGCGACGGTGGTCAACCTGTCGCCGGCGGTCGCCGATGATCTCGGCCTCGACGCCTTCAAGCAGGGCGTGCTGGTGACCAAGATCATCGGCGGCCCCGCCGCGGCGGTCGGGCTGCAGCCGGGCGACATCGTCCGCTCGGTCAACGGCCGGCGCATCCAGGCGGTGGGCGACCTGGTCGCCGCCACCGCGCGCCCGGCCCAGGCCTGGCAGGTCACCATCGAGCGCGGCGGCCAGCAGATCTCGGCGACCTTCCGCTAGGAGGTATGATAGAGCCCGGCGCATGGCCGACCTGTTCGAAGCCGCGGGCCTGACCCCTCAGGCTCCGTCGCCGCTCGCCGAGCGGCTGCGGCCCCAGCGCCTCGACGAGGTGGTGGGTCAGGACCATCTGCTGGGCGAGGGCGGCCCGATCCGGCGGATGGCCGAGGCCGGGCGGCTGTCGTCGATGATCCTCTGGGGGCCGCCGGGAACCGGCAAGACCACCATCGCGCGCCTGCTGGCCAAGGAAGCCGGCTACGAGTTCCAGCAGCTCTCGGCGGTCTTCTCCGGCGTGGCCGACCTGAAGAAGGCGTTCGAGGCCGCCCGCGCGCGCCGGGCCGCGGGCCAGTCCACCTTGCTGTTCGTCGACGAGATCCACCGCTTCAACCGCGCCCAGCAGGACGGCTTTCTGCCCTTCGTGGAGGAGGGGATCGTCACCCTGGTCGGCGCGACCACCGAGAACCCGTCGTTCGAGCTGAACGGGGCGCTGCTCTCCCGCTGCCAGGTCTATGTCCTGAAGCGGCTGGACGAGGCGGCGCTGGGGACCCTGCTGACCAAGGCCGAGGCCTTCGAGGGCCGGCCGCTGCCGCTGGAGCCGCAGGCGCGCGAGGCCTTGATGGCCATGGCCGACGGCGACGGCCGCTACCTGCTGACCCTGGCCGAGACCCTGTTCAACATCGGCTCGGCCAAGCCGCTCGACATGAAGGAGCTGGGACGCGTGCTGCAGAAGCGCAGCCCGGCCTACGACAAGGATCGCGAGGAGCACTACAACCTCGTTTCGGCCCTGCATAAGTCGATCCGCGGCTCGGACCCGGACGCGGCCCTCTACTGGCTGGCGCGCATGCTCCAGGGGGGCGAGGATCCGCTGTTCATCGCCCGACGGCTGATCCGCGCCGCGGCCGAGGACATCGGCGAGGCCGACCCCATGTCCCTGGTGCTCGCCAATGCGGCGAAGGACACCTACGACTTCCTGGGCTCTCCGGAAGGCGAGATCGCGCTGGCGCAGCTGGTGGTGCACATGGCCTGCGCGCCGAAGTCGAACGCCGTCTATGTCGCCTTCAACCAGGCGATGAAGGCGGCCAAGGAGACCGGCTCGCTGACGCCGCCCAAGCACATTCTCAACGCGCCGACGCGGATGATGAAGGACCTCGGCTACGGCAAGGGCTACGCCTACGACCACGACGCCGAGGGCGGCTTCTCCGGCCAGGACTATTTCCCCGAGGAGATGGGCCGGCGCAGCTTCTACAAGCCGCGCGACTCCGGCAACGAGGTCCGCATCAAGGAGCGGCTGGAACGCTGGGCGGCGATGCGAGCGCAGCGGAAGGGGTGATGCCGAAAATGCCCCCTCAGTCGCTTCGCGACAGCTCCCCCGCTGCGCGGTGGAGCATCTTGGCCGCAGATCCTCCACCGCGCAGCGGGGGAGGTGGCTCGCGCAGCGAGACGGAGGGGGCGTTCGGCGCATGAGCCCCCGCCTGCCACGCAAGGCCCGCGCCGAGCCCGTCCCCATCAAGCTCACCGCCGACGAGATCGCCCTCGTCAAAAGCCTGGTGATCTACGAAGACCCCGACATCCTGGCGCTCAACAAGCCCTCGGGCCTGTCGAGCCAGGGCGGGCGCGGGCAGGTCAACACCCTGGACGAGCTGCTGTGGGCCTTCGCCAAGCCGGGCAAGGCGCGGCCGCGGCTGATCCACCGGCTGGACCGCGACACCTCCGGCGTGATCCTGACCGCCAAGACCAAGCCCGCCGCCGGCTTCCTCGGCAAGGCGATGATGGCGCGCAAGTTCGCCAAGACCTATCGGGCGATCGTCACGCCCGGCGCGCCGCAGCCGGACCAGGGCGTCATCGAGGCGGCGCTACGCCGCGAGGAGATCGGCCGCGAGGCCTATATGCGCGTCTGCCCGCCGGACCACCCCGACGCCGAGAGCGCTCGGACCCGCTACCGCACGCAGAAGGCGACCCCGGCCGCGGCCCTGCTGGAGCTGGATCCCGAGACCGGGCGGATGCACCAGATCCGGGTGCACCTGGCCTCGATCGGCCGGCCGATCGCCGGAGACGCGCGCTACGGCGGCGCGCTGGCGGTGCAGGGCCACGCGGCGCCGCGGCTGATGCTGCACGCCGCCGCCCTGATCTTTCCGCATCCGGGCGGCGGGCTGAAACGACTGGAGGCGCCGACGCCGCCCGACATGGCCGCCTTGCTGGCGGCCCTCAGGCTGGATTGACCGGGCGCCAAACTGGACCGAACCGGAACGGCGGCGCAGGTTGGTCCGTTCAATCCGCGAAGTCGCGGAACGCACAACGCTTTTCGCCCGTGAGCAAAGTCAGATGAAACCGTTCCTCCTCGCCGCAGCGGCCGCCCTGACGCTGGCGGCCTGCGCTACCGCGCCCACCGTCTACCAGCCCGCCGCCGGCCCGACCGCCATCGGCTATTCGGAATACCGCATCGAGCCCGGCCGCTATCGCGTCACCTTCCAGGGCGGCTCGGGCGCGCCCCCGGAACAGGTGATGGACTTCGCCCTCATGCGCGCCGCCGACCTGGCGCTCGCCGAAGGCTATGACTGGTTCCGCGTCTCCGACCGCTCCATGCGGGCGACCGGTGGCGGAAGCCGCGGCCCGCGGATCAGCCTCGGCGTCGGCGGGGCCGACTTCGGCCGTCGCAGCGCGGTCGGCGTGGGCGTCGGCACTGGCTTCGACCTGGGCGGCGGCGGCGGCGGAGCGGCGGCGGCGACCCTCGAGGTCTTCATGGGCCGCGGCCCCAAGCCCGAGGGCGTGGATGTCTACGATGCGCGCGCGGTGCGGCGCACGCTGGGTCGCCCGGCCTGACCCTTTGCGCGGTGAAGCCTGTCGTCGCATAAGGGTTTGATGCTGAACTATCTCTTCGTCGGCCTCGGCGGCGGCCTGGGCGCCATCGCCCGCTACGCCGTGGGCTCCCAGGTCACGCGGACCTTCGGGACCGGCTGGCCCTATGGCACCTTCGTCATCAACATCGTCGGCGGTCTGTGCATGGGGCTGCTGATCGCGACCCTCGCCCACCGCGGCGGCGCGGACCAGGAGCGCTGGCGGCTGTTGATGGGGGTCGGCGTGCTGGGCGGCTTCACCACCTTTTCGGCCTTCTCGCTGGAGATCGCCCTGATGATCGAGCGGCGCCAGCTCTTCAGCGCGGCGCTCTACGCCGCCGGCTCCGTCGGCCTTTCGGTCGTCGCCCTGTTCGGCGGCATGTTGATCGCCCGGCGCGTTTTCGCATGAGAGAGGTTCGCACCCTCGTTGTGGACGAGGGCGAGGAGGGGGTGCGCCTGGACCGCTGGTTCAAGCGCCGCTGGCCGCACCTCAACCACATCCAGATCCAGAAACTCACCCGCTCGGGCCAGATCCGGGTCGACGGCGCCCGCGCCAAGCCGGACACCCGGCTCGCCGCCGGCGCCCAGGTCCGCGTGCCGCCGCTGCCCGACGCGCCGACGCCCAGCGAGGTCAAGCGCCTCGACCCGCGCGACATCGCCTATGCGCGCTCGCTGGTGATCTATGAGGACGAGGAGGTGCTGGCGCTGAACAAGCCCTGCGGTCTCGCCGTCCAGGGCGGCACCAAGACCATCAAGCACGTCGACCGGCTGCTGTCGGCCTGGGGCGAGGGGTTGGATAGGCCCAGGCTGGTCCACCGGCTCGATCGTGACACCTCCGGCGTGCTCGTCTTGGGCAAGACCCCGGGGGCTGCGGCGCGGCTGGCCGGCGCCTTCGCCAAGCGCCGCGCGCAGAAGATCTACTGGGCGCTGGTCGCGGGCCTGCCGAAGCCGTCGGAGGGGGTGCTCGAGCTGCCGCTGGCCAAGCGCGGCGTCGGCGACCGCGAAATGGTCGTGCCTGCCGATCCCAAGGATCCCGACGCGGAGACCGCCGAGACCGAGTTCGTCATGCTGTCCAACGCCGGACGCCAGGTCTCCTGGATGGCGCTGTGGCCGCACACCGGCCGCACACACCAACTGCGCGCCCACATGCTGGCCATGGGCCACCCGATCCTCGGCGACCCCAAGTACAACAACGGGGCCTCGGCGGCGCTTTCGGAAGGCCTGAAGTTGCAGCTGCATGCGCGACGGCTGGTCCTGCCGCACCCGTCGCGCGGGACCCTGATGCTGGAGGCGCCGCTCAGCAAGGAGATGCGCGCCGGCTTCGAGCGTTTCGGCTTCGACGAGCACGAGGCCGATCCGGAACCCTTCGAGAGCCGCATGCGGCGGTAGGGCGCGGCGGACACAGTGGCGGCGGCTCGCGTGTCCCGGCCCTTGCGTCCGCGCCGCTTTGTCCCCATTCCACCGCCATGCGTAAGGGTTTCCACGAGCCGGTCGAAAAGCCGCGCCGCTTCTACAAGGCCGTCGAGGTCGCCGAGGCCGAGGGTGGTTTCGCCGTCCTGCTGGACGGTCGCGCCCTGCGTACGCCGGGCGGCCGGCGGCTGATCTCTCCGAGCCCCAGGCTGGCGGATGACATCGCCGCGGAGTGGGCCGCCCAGGAGACGACCATCGAGCTGGCGCGGATGCACGCCACGCGCCTGGCCAATACAGCGATCGACTCGATCGGCGCCGCGCGTGAAGCGACCGCCGACCAGATCGTCCGCTATGCCGGCGCCGACCTAGTGCTCTATTTCGCCGAGGAGCCTGAGGCGCTCGTGCGGCGTCAGACGGAGGCCTGGGGCCCGCTGCTCGACCGGGCGGAGCGGGAGGCGCGGCTCTCCTTCGTTCGCGCTTCGGGCATCATTCACCAGGCGCAGCCGCAGGAGAGCCTCGACGAGGTGCGCCGCATCGCGCTCGGGCTCGACGACTTCGCGCTGGCGGGCCTGGCCTTCGGCGCCGCCCTGTTCGGCTCGGCCGTCCTGGCGATCGGCCTGCAGCGCGGCTGGCTGAACGGCGTGCAGGCCTTCGAGCTGTCGCGCGTGGACGAGGCCTGGCAGGAAGAGAAATGGGGCGTCGACGCCGAGGCCGCCGAGCGCGCCGGCCGCCTGCGGGCCGAAGCCGAGATGCTCGATCGCTGGTTCCTCGGGTTGGCCTGACGCGTTCTAGCCTCCCCGCCGCCGGAGCAGGGGGAGGACCGCGAAGGCGACCTGGGCCAGCAGGCCGAGCAGGATTGAGCTTCCGACATAGTCCCTGAAGAATTCTTCTGCCGAGTGCTGGGCGGCGAGGATGGCGATCGCGGCCTCGGCGCCGATCATCACGGCCAGTGCGACGCCGCCCATCGCCAGCCGCTCGACGAAGTGCTGGGAGACCTCCATCTGCTCGGCCGCCCAGCCGCAGGCGTACCAGGCGATCGCGATCATGACGGGCGCCTCGAGCGCCAGGGAGGCGGCCTCGCCGGCGAGCGGTGTCACCCATAGGATCCGCACCAGGCCCAGGACAAGTGCGGCGCCGGACACCGCCACGCAGTAAAGCACTCCGGCTTTGACGGTGCGGGTTTCGATCATGGCGAAGCCTCGCACGCCGGATTTGGCGTAACATTGCTCGATGATATTTCCCGGCCGCCTTTGGACCGGAACCACCGCCCCATCCCCGAGTTTCCGCGCGTACGGGCAGATTGGCCCCAAGACCTCACGAGATGCGGAGGATTGCGTCATGGCCGACAGATGGATGGATGACCGCAGCCGGAATTGGCGAGACCAGGAACGGCGGGGACGGGATTGGCGCGATCGGGACGAGCGTCGAGCGGAGACCTATGGCCGGGGCCGGGAGGAGCGCAGCTGGATGGGCCTGACCGACCCCGACGGCGACGTCTACGAGGATATCAGCCGTCAACGGCCCGGCTACGGCGCGGACGAACGCGGTTATGGCGGCGAGAGCCATCGCCGCGACCGCAGCCAGCCCTATTCGTCCGCCTCCGATCAGGGACGCTATGGCCCGCAAGCCCCGCGCTTCACCTCCCAGAACTACACGGGCCAGAACTACACGGGCCAGGACTACCCCGTCCGCGGCTACGTCGGCGAGACCTATGGAGCGCGCGCCGGTTACGCCCACGATGAGGCGCCCCGCGAGCGGCGCGAAGCCTGGGAAAATGACGTGCATCGGGGCGACGTCGAGCGCCGCCGAGGGGCGTGGGACGATCGCCGCGAGCACGGTCGCGAAGGCGGCGGCGACTTCCTGCACCGGGCCGGCGAGCGCATCAGCTCCTGGTTCCGCGGCGACGACCTGATGCGCGGCAGCCGCGAGCATGAGCACGAGGACGCGCACCGGCGCTTCGGACGCGAATCCCATGCGGCCGTCCATGGCCACCGCGGGGTGGGCCCGAAAGGCTACCAGCGCTCGGACGAGCGGATCAGCGACGAGGTGCATGACCGTCTCACCGAGGATTCCTGGCTCGACGCCACCGATATCCAGGTCGAGGTGAAGGGCGGGGAGGTGACCCTGTCCGGCCATGTCGACAACCGCGAGGCCAAGCACCGGGCTGAACGGCTGATCGAGGACCTGTCCGGCGTGCGCCACGTGCAGAACAATCTGCGCGTCAATCCGAATGCGGGGCTCACCACCGCCGGGTCCGGCTTCGGCTCCAGCGCGCTCGAGGCCGAGATGCGCCGCAACGCGGGCGACGGCGGCGGCGGCGACCTTTCCGGCCGCACCGGCGCCGGGGCGGAACGCTCGACGGAGGCGGGAAAGCGGAATTGACGAGGACCGTCGAGCGCGGCCCTCAGTAGGCGAACGCCCGGTAGGTTTCCTCCTGCCGGGCGGCTTCCGCCTTGGTTTCGAAGACCGGGTTGAACCGCAGCCAGCGGCGCGCGCGCTCGGGCAGGCCGGCCAGGACCTCGGCTGGCGCGCGGATGCTCACTTCCGGGCGGAAGAGCCAGCGGCGGGAATAGCCGATCACCACCATCGGCCGCGGCGTGGCGCTGAGGTTGGGCGTGCCGCGGTGGATATGGCGCACGTCGCGGATCATCACGTCGCCGCGGCTCATGTAGGCGCGCACCAGCGGGATCTCGCCGCTCTCGATGCGGGCCATGCCGTCCGCCTTGGAGAGCATGTGGGTGCCGGGCGCATATTCCATCGGTCCGGTCTCGTCGGTGACGTCGACCAGCGGGAAGTTGACCGCCAGCTGGTAGGGCGGGGTTTCGACGCCGCTTTCCGGGAACAGCAGCTGGGTGTCGCGGTGCAGCTCCTGGTGCTCGGAGCCCAGGAGCGGCGTATCGGTGGCCAGCTGGCACATGACGCCGTCGGCGCCGACCAGCTGCTCGACCACGGCCATGACGGCGTCGTTGTCGATCACGCCGGGGTCCGCCCAGAGATCCTGGAAGGGCAGGGTGACGTAGTAGCGTTTCGCGCCCCGGTTCGGATCGTCCCCCTCGCGCGCGACGCCGGCGGCCAGCAGCGGCTGGAAGGCCTGGTTCCAGGCGTCGATGACAGCGGTGGGAATCAGGCCCCGCAGCAGGGTGACGCTGGTTTCGCGGACCTCGTCGGCGCGGGCCTTGGCTTCGGCGGCGGTGAGTTTCATCGGCGGCGCTCTTCGCGAGAAGGGCCAGAGGTTAGCGCGGCGTCTGTAGCCACGCTTTGCGCGCGGATCGTCGCATGGGGTGAAGGCCTAGGTCGCCACGCCATCGTCGCGGCCCAGCGGATCCGGCAGGGGCTCGCCGGTCGGCGTGAACTGCAGCGAGACCGAGTTGATGCAGTAGCGCAGCCGGGTCGGCGGCGGACCGTCCGGGAACACATGGCCCTGGTGGCTGTCGCAGCGCGCGCAGCGGGTCTCGATCCGCACCATGCCGTAGGCGGTGTCGCGCACCGCCTTTACATGCGTCTCGTCGAAGGGCGCCCAGAACGAGGGCCAGCCGGTGCCGCTCTCGAACTTGGTCTGGTGGCGGAACAGCGGCAGGCCGCAAAGCCGGCAGCCGTAGACCCCGTCGTCCTTCTGATCGAGCAGGCCGCCGCAGAACGGCGCCTCGGTGCCGTGATGCAGCAGGACGTCGGCCTCCTCGCGCGTCAGCGTCGCCTCCAGCCTTGTGCGCTCCGCGGGCGAGGGCGGAGTAAGGTCGAAGCCGGAGGGGGAGAGCTCAGTCATGGCGCTAATCTAGGCGTCTTGGCGCCGTACTCAATCCCGCCCCCAAGCTGTCATCCCGGCCGGAGCGCAGCGGAGAGCCGGGACCTAGGGCCGCCGCACTGCAGAGCCCCCTGGGTCCCGGCTCGGCCTTGCAGGCCGTCCGGGATGACGGCTGTTTAGGGCGGGTAGCTCAGACCGGCGCCTGCGCCGGCTCCACCGGCCCGAAGACCTGCACGAAGCTTGCCCGCAGCGCCTCGTCGGCCTCGTCCATCGTGACCGGATGACCCAGGTCCACCAGGCTGGTGACCCCGTGCTCGGTCTGGCCGCAGGGGACGATGCCTCCGAAGTGGGAGAGGTCCGGCTCGACGTTGAGCGAGATCCCATGGAAGGAGACCCAGCGGCGCAGCTTCACGCCGATGGCGGCGATCTTGTCGTCGCGGGACGGGACGCCGGGAGCCTTGCGCTCCACCCAGACGCCGACGCGGCCCTGGCGCAGCTCGCCGTCGACATTGAAGCGGGCGAGCGCGCCGATGATCCAGGCCTCCAGCGACGCCACGAAGTCGTGCACGTCGCGCCGGCGCCTGTTCAGGTCCAGCATCACGTAGGCCACCCGCTGGCCGGGCCCGTGATAGGTGAACTGGCCGCCGCGGCCGCTGCGGAACACCGGCAGACGGGCAGGGTCCAGGAGATCGCCCGGCTTGGCCGAGACGCCCGCCGTATAGAGCGGCGGATGCTCCAGCAGCCAGACAAGCTCGCCCGCCCGGCCCTCGGCGATGGCCGTGGCGCGGGCCTCCATGGCGTCGACCGCAGCGGGGTAGTCGACGTAGCCGGAGGAGACCGCCCAGCCCGCGGGCGCGCCGTCTGGGCGCCCGAAACGGACAGAGCCCCCTAAACGGGCAGGATCGGGGTCGGGGTTTAACGCGTGGTCAAGCATCTGGGTCTCAACATGGCTCTCCGGCGCGTCATGCGCAAAGCCGGCAAATGATTCGGCGGGTTGGGGGCTTCAGGGCGTGGCGCAGGTCAAAGCGGTCAATGTCGAGATACAGATTGTGCTCGGCCGCGCCACCCTGCCGATGGCGCAGCTTCTCAGGATGGGCCGGGGCGCGGTGATTCCCCTGGACGCCAGCGTCAACGACGAGGTCTGGATCCTCGCCAACAACCATCCGATCGCCCGCGGCGAGATCCAGATCAACGAGGATCGCATCGCGATCGCGGTCACCGGCGCGGCGAATGTCTACGACTATATGGCCGGCGCGGCGTAATCGACGCGGAGAACGCTTCACAAAGGCGCCGACGTTTGCTACCTGCCGCGCCTCACCACGAGCGGTCGTGGCGGAATTGGTAGACGCGCAGCGTTGAGGTCGCTGTGGGGCAACCCGTGGAAGTTCGAGTCTTCTCGACCGCACCAGTGAATCAAGGTCATCAAGCCGGGTAGGAAACATAGGTCTGTCATTAGCCTGAGGAGGTCCGCATGAGCCGTGAATCGGACGACCTCATGGACCTGGCGAAGACGGAAGCGCCCGACCCGGAAGAAGACCTTGAAGACCTCGCCCTTGGCGAGGACTACGCCCTAAATCCCGAATTCGTCCCCATGGTCGCCGATGCGCTCGACCGGGGCGACGCCGAGCGGCTGCGCGAGCTGCTGGGGGCTCTGCACCCAGCCGACATCGCCGACCTGATGGGCTTCCTCTCGGCCGGCGGCCGCGAGGAGCTGCTGCCGCACCTCGATCCCGAGGCGCTGGCGGAAGTGCTCTCCGAGCTCGACACCGAGATCCGCGAGGAGGTGCTCGAACACCTCCCGTCGGCGACCCTGGCCAAGGCGCTGGGCGAGATGGACTCCGACGACGCCGCCGACGTCGTCGACGACCTGGAGGCCGACAAGCGCGCCCAGGTCCTGGCCGCCATGCCCGACATCGAGCGGGCGGCGATCGAAAACTCGCTGGGCTACGCCGACGAGACCGCCGGCCGGCTCATGCAGCGCGAGGTGGTGGCCGCCCCACAGTTCTGGACTGTCGGCCAGACCATCGACCACCTGCGGCGCGAGAGCGACGACCTGCCCGAGCTCTTCTTCGACGTCTATGTCGTCGATCCGGCCTACAAGCCGGTGGGCGCCGCGCCGGTCAGTCACCTGCTGCGCTCCAAGCGCGACGTGCCGCTGGCCCAGATCATGGAGGCGGTCACCGAGATCCCGGTCGACATGGACCAGGAAGAGGTCGCCTACATCTTCAACAAGTACCACCTGATCTCCGCCCCGGTGGTGGAGGCGGGCGGGCGGCTGGTCGGCCAGATCACCGTCGACGACATCGTGGGCGTCATCCAGGAAGAGAGCGAAGAAGACATCCTGGCGCTGGCCGGGGTCTCCGACGCCGGCCGTGACGCCGGCGTGGTCGGCATCGTCCAGTCGCGTCTGCCGTGGCTGCTGATCAATCTCCTGACCGGCGCTGTGGCGTCCGGGGTCGTCGGCGCCTTTCAGGATGAAATCGCCAAGCTCACGGCCTTGGCGGTGCTCATGCCCATCGTGTCCTCGCTGGGCGGCAACGCCGGCACCCAGGCCCTGACGGTGGCGGTGCGGGCGATCGCCGCACGCGAGCTGAATACGGCCAACGCGGCGCGGGTGATCCTGCGCGAGGTGGCCGTGGGGCTGTTCAACGGGGCGACCGTGGGTCTGCTCCTCGGTCTTGCGGCCTACTTCTTCTGGCATGACCTGAAGCTCTCGGGCGTTGTCGCCCTGGCTGTGCTGGCCAACTTCTTCGTCGCCGCCCTGGGCGGGGTCCTGGCGCCGATCGTGCTGGAGCGACTTGGGCGCGACCCGGCCGTCTCGTCGTCCGTCGTGGTCACCTTCATGACGGATTTTTTCGGCTTCCTCGCACTCCTGGGGATCGCGGCGCTCATCCTGCTGTAAAGCTTGGCTAGCGCACGGCCCACATCTTGCCCGAAAGGGCGGGACGCCCTGCGCGTTTGTGTCAAACCGGGACAAAGGCATGACGCCGCGACATCAGGTCTCCCGGACCGCGATCGAGTTGATCAAGCGGTTCGAGGGCTATCGCCGCAAGGCCGCCCAGCTGCCCGACGGGCGCTGGACGATCGGCTATGGCCACACCCTGACTGCGCGCGCGGGGGCGGAGGTCTGCGAGGCCGACGCCGAGGCCCTGCTGCTCTACGACCTGATCGGCGTCGCCCACACCGTCAGCGAGCTGACCTACGCCGATCTCACCCAGAACCAGTTCGACGCGCTCTGCGCCTTCGCCCTGGCCATCGGCCTCGACGCCTTTCGCGGCTCCGACGTGCTGAAGCGGGTCAACGAGGGCGCCTTCACCCAGGCCGCCTTTGCGATGGAGCTCTGGCGCAAGGCCGAGTTCGAAGGCCAGCGGATCGTCATCGACGCCCTGGTGCGCCGTCGCGCGGCCGAGAAGCTCCTGTTCCTCACGCCGGCGCACGGCGCCTGGCGGGCGGCGCCCTCCGCGGTGCTGAAACCGCTGCTGGACGAGGACGCAATCGACACGGCCCCGCGCAGCCCGCCCGCGCGGGTGGTCGCCTTGCTCGAAGGCGAGGCGGTGGAAGTCGTCCGCGAGGACAACGCGCCTCCGGAGGCCGTTCTTGCGCCTGTTCTCGAGACGGAGAGCCCCGTCCGCGCCGCCGCAGAGGCGGTGACCGCGCGCCTGCAGACTCTGTTCGCCGACCCGCCGGAGCCATTGTTCGCCGAGGAGGCCACGGTCGAACTGGAGGCGGTCGACGCCGCCGCGCCGCTCGACGAGCCGGTCGCGCCGGAGGCGGACGCCGAGCCCGCGACGCCGGCCGAGGCCGCGGCGGCCGAAGGCGAGCCGATCGAAACGTCCGACGATGACGCGCTTGCGGAGGCCCCGATCGGGGACGCCCCCGCGCCGGACGGCGAGCCCGCGCAGAAGCTGTTCGACGAGGCGCCGCCGGCGGATCGGCCGGCGCCGCGCGTGATCATCGACGACACCTCGCCCTATGAGTTTGTGCCTGCGCCGGTGCAGCCGATTGACGCCCCCCGCGGCGACAGCCTGCTGATGACCGTCTGCCTGATCATCCTTGGCCTGGCCTTCTTTGCGGGCGGCGTCTTCTGGGCGCTCAATGCGCCGCCTCAGCCCCGGCCGGGGGTCTTCACCCCCCTCCTGGTCGGGTGGCTCGCAGGGGTCGCCGGCGTGGGTTTCGTCGCTGTCGCCGTCTTCATGCTGCTGCAGCGCGTGACCCGCGCGGCCGAACGCCGCTAGCGTCCAGCGGCCAGATTTCGCCCTCAGACCGCCATAATGTCGCGGCGCGCGCCGGCCCCACGGTCTCGCTGATCGATGCAACCCATGTTAAGCCAAGCCTCATGCGCTCTCTTCTGCAACTCGCAGCTGGCGTCATGGCGGCCCTTAGCCTGGCGGCCTGCGCCACCACGAAGCCGGAGCCGCCGGCCTGTCCGGACGGCCAGCTGCGGCTGCGCACGGCGCAGTTGTTCTTTGGGCGGAACATCGACGAAAAGCCCGCTGTGAGCGAGGCGGACTTCGGCAAGTTCGTCGACGAGGAGCTGACGCCGCGCTTTCCGGACGGCCTGACCATCCTCGATGGCGGCGGCCAATGGCGCGGGCCGGAAAACAAGCTGATCCGCGAGTCCTCCAAGATCGTGCTGATCGTCCTGCCGGCGAAGGGCGACGTGAACAAGCGCATCGAGGCGGCGCGCAACGCCTACAAGACGCGCTTCAAGCAGGACACGGTCCTGCTGATCACCCAGGCGGCCTGCGTCTCGTTCTGAGACAGTTCAGCGAAGGGCCGCCGGATCGCCGACGACCCTTCGCCCCGAGCGCGCGCCCTGGCGAGCTCAGATCGAGCCTCTCCATGTCGCCGGGCGCGCTGCCGCCGAGACCTTGGCGCCGAACTCCTAGCGTTGAACCTGGGCCCCGCCGGAGGCGTCCCCCGACGTCCTGGCGCCGGCCGAAGCCTGGCCCCCGACGTTCAGCGACAGCCCGCCCGAGGCCTGGCCCTGGCCTGAAGCCTGGCCCGAGGTGGTGTCGAGACCGCCCGAGCCGCTGGCGCCGCCGTCGGCCCCAGCCGAGACCGGCCTCCCTGCCGCGGTTTCTCCCTGCTGGGCGGCGCCTGCGAGCGCGCCCTGCGCCTGGCCGGCGCCCGTTGCGGCCGCCTGGCGCGCCTGGCTGGTCGCCGAGCAGGCGGCGCCGACGGCCTGCGCCGCGCCGCGACCCGCGCCCCGGGTGTGGGCTGCGGCGCCGTGCACCTGGGACGTGAGGCCGCTGGCGTCCGCGCCGAACTGGCCGGTCGCTGAGCCGGCGCCGGTCACCGATCCGGTCAGGCCGCCGAGCCCGCCGCCAAGGCCCAGTCCGCCGCCCAGGCTGCCCCCGAGCCCGCCGCCCAGCAGCTGGGCGTTGGCGGCGCCGGTGAAGAGCAGGGCGCTCGCGGTCGCGACGCCGATCATGAGGCAGGTTCTACGCATCGTTTCCATCTCCTGAGTGGCCCGCAGCTTGGGCTTCACACCGGTCCAACGACGCGTCCGGGGCGGTTCATCCCGCCGGTCGCAATTTTTTTTTGGCGGTTCATTCAGGGACGAGCCTTCACCCGAGCAGGGTTCAGCCGCCGCTCGAAGCCGACCAGGCCGTAGCCGAAGACCGGGTCACGCCCCGGCGCGCCAAGATCCTGGGCTCGGGCCGCCAGCCGGCGGAGCGCCTCGGCGGCCGCGGCCGGATCCGGGCCGGACAGGTCGGCGGCGAGCACGGCGGCGACGATCGGCGCGGCGAAGGAGGTTCCGCGCACGGTGGTGAGGCCTCCGCCGGGCGCGGCGGCCGCCATCTGGGCGCCCGGCGCGGCGAAGGCCACGTAGGCGCCTCGACCGGCCTCGGGCAGGACCCGACGGCGGGCGTCCACGCCGGTGACCGCCACCACGCCGGGATAGGCGGCGGGATAGAGCGGCGGCGCGGCCGGCCCGTCATTGCCCACCGCCGCCACCAGCAGCACCCCGCGTGCGGCGAGGCCGCGCGTTGCGGCCTGCAGCACCAGGTTGGGAGGGCCGACCAGGCTGATGGTGATCACGCCTACACGGCGTTCGGCCAGCCAGGCCAGCCCTCTGGCGATGGCCGCCGCCGAGCCTCCGGCGGGCGTGAGGCCGTAGACGTCCGCCACCAGAATTTCACCGCCTTGCGCCCCCGTCAGCAGCGAGGCCACCGCCGTGGCGTGCGCCGTGATCTTCGCCCCGCCGGGCGCGAAGGCCTGTTGCGCCAGCCTTACGCCGCGCAGCGCCGGATGGTCGGGCGCGACCGAGCCGTCGACCAGGCCGACGCGGATGTTTCCGCCCGGGGCGCCGGCCGCCAGCCTCGCAGGGGCCGCGACCTGGCCGCCCTCCTGGTAGATATGGTCGAAGTCGTACTGGCCTTGCGGATCCAGCGCACGCAGTCGGCGCACCGCCTCGCGCGCCGACATGCCCGGCGGCGGGACGAGGGTCAGGCTCTCCAGGCCGAGTTCCGGGGCGGAGATGCGCGCGCCGACGGAGAAGCCGACGCGCCGCGCGGCGGCCACCGCCTCGGCCGAGGGTGAGATCGCCAGCACTTCGCCGCGAACCACCGGGGCGCCGCGATCATCGGCCTCCACCGCCTCCGGGTGCTCGCGGATCAGCCGCCGGGCGGCGCGGCGACGGAGGTCGGTGAGGCCTTCTCCCGACGCCGCGTCCAGCGTCCGGGACAGGTCGCCCACGGCGGACGGCAGGTTTGGGCCGGGCAGGCGTTCCGGCAGATCGCCGAGCGGACTGCCTGGCAGGGCGCCGGTCACCCCGCCCAGACCTCCGCCGCCGACCAGCTGGGCCGCCGCCGGACAGGCGCAGGCGAGCGCCGCGGCGGCGCCGGCGGTCCAGCGGATCCAGGGCGCGTGGAGCTTTCTCATGCGTTCGACCTGAGAACCTGGCGTTTCATCGTCTTCTAGGATCGTCTTCTAGGGATGAAACGCCAGGCTGGCGTCGTTTCATTCATAGGACAGAGCCTGATCTTGGATCCCGTGCCGCGACAGATCGTCGAACTCTTGCCGCGCCTTCGACGGATGGCGCGCGTGCTGGCCCGACAGCCGGCGGACGCCGACGACCTCGTGCAGGTGACCGTGGAGCGCGCACTCGCCGCCCAGGGCCAGTGGCGGCCCGGGACCCGGCTCGACAGCTGGATGTTCCGCATCATGAAGAACGCCTGGATCGACGAGACCCGCGCACGTCGCCGCCGCAACGCCGTGCTGGCGCCGGAAGAGGAGGGCGAGGGCGTCGGCGACGCCGGCGCCCGGGTGGTCGAGTCCCGGCTTGAAGTCGCCGAGGTCGAGCGCGCGCTGGCGCGTCTTCCGGAGGACCAGCGCCTGGCGGTGGCGCTCGTCCTGGTCGAAGGGCTCTCCTACAAGGAGGCGGCCGAGGTGCTGGAGATTCCCGAGGGCACGCTGACGAGCCGCCTGGTGCGCGGCCGCCAGGCCTTGCTGGCCCAGTTGGAGACGACGTGATGGAGCGGCGCGAACGGCTGATGGCCTATGTCGACAACGAATTGCCTCCGGCGGAGCGTGCGGCCTTCGAGCGCGATCTGGCGGCGGATCCGGGGCTGCAAGAGGAGGTGAGCCGCCAGCAGGCCTTGCGCCGACGGCTCTCCGCCGCCTTCGACCCCGTGCTGGAGGAGCCGGTTCCCCTGCGCCTGACCCTGGCGGCCCAGGCGGCCAATGCGCCGGGACGCAGTTGGCGTGCGCCGCAGTGGGCCGCGATGGCGGCCTGTCTGGCGCTCGGCGTGCTTGTGGGGCGCACAGCTCTGCCGGAGCACGGACCGTTGGTCGCGCGTGACGGGGCGCTGGTGGCCCGCGGTCCCCTGGCGAAGGCGCTGGACCAGAGGCTTGCGGCCGAGGGGGGAGCGGTGCGGGTCGGGCTCAGTTTCCGCAGCACGGACGGCCGCTATTGCCGGACCTTCCAGAGCGCGCCGGACAGGCTGGCGGGCCTCGCCTGCCGCGAGCCGCAGGGCTGGACCGCGCGCGCGTTTGCGGCCTGGTCGCCGCCGGCGGACGCCGCCTACCGCACCGCTGGCAGCGAAACTCCGGCCCCGGTGCTGGCCGCGGTCGACGGCCTGATCGCCGGGGCGCCGCTCGACGCCGCGGCCGAGCGCGCGGCGCGCGATGGGGGCTGGAAGCCCTAAGAGGGACGGCCCGGAAATGCGAAAGGCCGCCCCGTTGTCGGGGGCGGCCTTTCCATAGTCGGACCGCATCGCGGTTCCGGACCATCGCCCGATGGGCTAGGCGCGGACCTCGTAAGCGGAGGTCCAGGTCACGGTCACCGAGCTACGGCTTTCACTATGAGACACTGGGTCACCTCCTTTCAGCTGTTGAACAGGACAGTGAATATGGGGCGCATCTGGGCGAGCGCAAACCTGCCCTAGGGAATTTGTCGCGCCACCGCGCGCGGCGGCGATTTGGCGTCCATTCGGGCGCGCTCCTGCAGGCTGATGCGGCGCCGCAGGGACTGGACCGGCCGTTCGAGCCGGTCGAGCGCCTCGATCGTGGCCTTGTAGCCCGCCGCCACGGCCGGTTCGTAGGCGCTCCAGTCACGGATTTCGATGTGGCCGGTCCGCGGCAGGACGAGGCAGTCGGTGGCTTCCCGCGCGGCGGCGAGATCGCGGCCGGTGGAGACGGTGGCCGCTCGCATCAGCAGCGAGACGATCGGCGGGCCCTTGCGCCACTGGCCGGACAGGATCCAGCGCCAGGCGGACTCCGGGCGCGCGACGTCGTCGGCGGTGATGTTGCGATCGCCGCTGACGTCGACGCCGACGATCGGGCCGAGTTGGGCGGCGCGCATGACGTCGGCGGGGAAGTTCTTCAGCACCGCGCCGTCCACCAGCACGTCGTTGCCGTCGATGGCGGGCGGCATAACGCCGGGCAGGGCGACGCTGGCCCGCAGCGCCCGCCAGACCAGGCCGCGCTTGTGCATGTGGTAGGCGCCGGTGGTCAGGTTGGCCGAGAGGCAGAAGTAGGGTCGCCACAGGTCGGCGATCTCGGCTTCGCCGAAGTGCTCGATCAGCCGTTCGCTGACCTTGACGCCGCGGGTCATCGCCAGGATCGGAAAGGCGATATCGTCCAGCGGACTGGAATCCACGAAGGCGGCCTTGATCCTATGGTGCAGCTCGGCGTCGTCCCAGCCCATGGCCACGCCCGCCGCGACGATCCCGCCCATCGAGACGCCACTGAGGAAGTCGATCGGCGCCTTGCGCTCGCGCAGCGCCCGGATCGCGCCGACGTGGGCGTAGGCCCGCGCGCCGCCGCCGGACAGCACCACGCCCACCGACTGGCCGGTCAGCACGCGGGCCATCCGCTGGATGTCGGAAAGGTCGTCGCGCCGGAGGTGGAACAGCCGTGCGGGCGCTGCGGCCTCGACCCAGGCTTCGGAGCCGCTGGGACGCTGCGCATGCGGGGGCTGAAGCAGGATCAGGTCGACGAGCTGCTGGGCCTGAAGCGGGGCCGCAAGAAAGGCGTTGGGCGCCGCCTGGGGCGGCGTGCGGTCCCCGCGGCCGACGCGGAACAGCCGGTCGGCCTGCCGCGAGACCCAGTGGCGCCAGCCGGTGTCGGCGACCTCCGCCACGTAGAGGACGAAGTCGTGGGTGCGCTCGACCTCGGAATACCATTCGGTGGGCGCGCGCGACGCCTCGGCGCCGACCACGGTGACGCTGTAGCCGAGCGCGCCGACCTCGCGGGCGAGCCGTTCCACCAGCGGACGCAACGGACCGGGCTGGCCGAATGGGGTGAAGCCGAACACCGAAGGCTCTCCGACGCTGCCCTGGGAGGTCTCCTGGCGGGTCCGCAGGATCATCAGCCGGGCGAGCTCGGTCATCACCGAGGCGTCGCGCTCGCAGGCCTCCAAGAAGACGTCGGCCGGCAGGGCGAAGATCTCGGAATCCCGCAGCGCGACCACGTCGGCGGAATGCGGGGCCGAGGCCAGCAGCGACATCTCGCCGACCGGCTCGCCGGGGCGGATGACGCCGAGGAACTCCGGCTCGCGGCCCGGCTCGCGCCGAAAGACCCCGAGCCGGCCGGTGCGCAGGATGTAGAGGTGGTCGGCCGGATCGCCGCGTGCATAGAGCTTCTGGCCGCCGGGCAGCGAGAACCAGGCGACCTCCGCCTGCACCACCTCCTTGCGGAAGAGGCGCGCGAGCGCCGAATCGGCCGGAATCTCAGGGAGAATGCCCACGAAGCGCAGGGTAGCCCCGGCCAAACGGACCCGCCATGGCATAGGTAGAGGTCTGAGGCTTGCGCAGGCGCGACCTTTCGCGCCACTCCGACGTTTCGGTTCGAGAGCCTGGGAGTTCCTGCATGACCAATCCCATCGTCGATCCGCTGGTCGAGGGGGTCGACACCAGCCCGACCTCCGACCTAGTGCGCATCGAAGCCACGGTCGAAGGCGCGGTCACCGTGTTGCTGAACCGGCCGGCGCGGCGCAACGCCTTCGACGCCGACCTGATCTCCGCTCTGGAGGAGGCCTTCCGCACGATCGCCGGCGCCGAGGGGGTGCGGGTGGTCTTCCTGCGCGGCGCGGGCGGGACCTTCTGCGCCGGCGGCGACGTGGAATGGATGCGCCAGGCGGCCGACCGCGCCGAGGACGAGAACCGCGAGGACGCCTTCGCGCTCGCCCGCATGCTGAAGGAGCTGTGGGACCTGCCGCAGCTGACCGTGGCCCTGGTCGAGGGCGCGGCCTTCGGCGGCGGCGCCGGCCTGGCGGCGGCCTGCGACCTGGCGGTGGCCACGGCGGACGCCCGGTTCGCCTTCACCGAGGTGCGGCTGGGCCTGGTCCCCGGAACCATCGCCCCCTACGTGGTCAACGCCATCGGGCCGCGGCGCGCCCGCGCGCTCTTCGCCACCGGCCGCGCCTTCGACGCCGCCCAGGCCGAGCGCATCGGCCTGGTCACCGAGGTCGTCGCCGACGCCGCCGCGCTCGACGCCGCCCACGACCGTATCGCCGAGGACATTCTCGCCTGCGCGCCGGGCGCCGTGGCCGACGCCAAGCGCATGGTCGCCGAGGTCGCCGGACGCGAGATCGACCACGGGCTGATGGACCTGACCGCCCGCCGCATCGCCGCCGCCCGCGCCGGCGAGGAGGGCCAGGAGGGCGTGCGCGCCTTCCTCGAACACCGCAGGCCGAGCTGGGCCGCCGACGGCGGCGCGCCGGGCTGAGTCGGGGCGTAAAGTCCGCGAAGATCGGCGACAACAGCCTTGACCACACGTTGTAAAACGGTGTTCTTCACCCGTAATTGGCGAGCGGCGCTGACGGCCGCGACGACCGACGCCGGCGGGGGGAACGAATGCGTCAGACGACCTTGTCGGTGCCTCTGGAGGTCAAGCCGGAGAGCTGCGTCCGGCTGAAGACCCTGATCGACGACCTGCGCACCGAGAAGCAGCCGGCCGGCTATCCGGATCAGTACCAGCGGCTGCTCAAGGAAACGCCGTCGCTGCACTTCATGTCGATCAGCGTCTTTCCAAGCGCCGACTACGATCCGATCTTTGTGCTCGAGGCCAATTTCGATGGACCGCCGGGCGCCTTCTGGGGCCAGCTCGAAGCGACCTTCGGGCCGCAACTGCGCGCCATGCTGCGCTGCTGCAAGAAGCCGCTCGATGGCGACGGGCCGCTCTACGAGGCGGTGACGGCGCCCGACTCCCGCGTCGCCGTCGCGGCCTATTTCGAGGCCCGGACGCAGATTCCCAGCGTCTTCCACCACGGCAACAGAGGCCTGACCCGCGATCGGATCCTCCAGGAGGCCGAGCTGTTCCTGGCGATCCGCGAGGAGCTGGGCAAGGTCCCTGGCCCGGCGACGCCCTACGCCAGCCTTTCCGCCCAGGCGCTGCACGCCGGCCTGCGCGCGGTCCTGATCGGCCGCTTCCCCTGGCTCGACCAGCCGGCGCCGACACGCATTCCCCTGACCGAGCGTCTGGGAGACATCGGGCGGCTGGCGCTGTTCGCCGTCGTCGCCCTGATCTGCCTGACCGCGCCGGGCGTCGCCCTGTCGTTCGCCATGTCCACGCAGCGCTATCTGGTGCTGATCGGAGCGCTGACGGCCCTTGTCGCCTTCCTGGTGTTCCGCGTGCGCAAGCCGCGGCCCGGGGAGGAGGCCCCCGGGCGTCTCGATCTCTTCAGGCTCGTCTTTCGCCAGATCCCGATGCTGCTGGGCGGCCTGGCCGTCTACGCCTTCGCGGCCAGCGCGATCCTGATCGTTCTGGTCCTGGTGATAAGCGGCTGGGCGCCCGACAAGGCGTGGCGTGAGACCTTCCGCGGCGTCCTGCTGGGGCTGGCCAGCGTGCCGCTCGTCGTCACCCTGCTGGTGCTCTGGCTGCGCTTCCTGGAGCGGCGGGATTCCTCGCACGACGCGCCGCAGACCGACGAGCAGACCCTGCGCGAGATGATCCGCCGCGAGGACTGGATCGCCCAGAACCACATGGGATCGATCGTGCTGATCAAGCCGGGCGTGCTGAGGACCATCCTGATCAAGGCCGGACACCACGCTCTGGGGCTGGTGCTGCGGGTCAAGGCGACCAACGGCTACCTGGGCAGCATGCGCACGGTGCACTTCGCCCACTGGGCCTTCCTCAACAATTCCAGCCGGCTGCTGTTCTTCTCGAACTTCGACCACAGCTGGGACTCCTATCTCGACGACTTCATCGAGAAGGCGCACGGCGGCCTGACCTTGGCCTGGGGCGCAGGCGTCGGCTTTCCGCCGACCCGTTTCCTGGTGCTGGACGGCGCCAGCCACGGGCGGCAGTTCAAGGCCTGGGCGCTCGCGTCGCGGACCGTGAGCCGCTTCTGGTACAGCGCCTATCGCGACCTCACCGTCGACCAGATCGAACGTCAGGCGCGGATCGCCGTGAGCCTGCGAAAGACAAAGCTCAACGCCCGGGAGGCCGAAGCATGGCGGCAGGATCTGTAGTGGCCCAGGCCCCAATCCAGGCCCGTCCGCGACCCATCTGGAAGCTCGCATCGCCCCACGACACCCAGGCGCAGGGCTTGGTGGTGAGCGGTTTCGCAAGCCTTCCGACCGGGCGGGCGCTGTTCCTCGAATTCGCCTGGCCCGACAGCGAGTCGCCCGACTCTGCTCGGGGCGGCGGCGCCTGGCTCAAGACCCTGGCGGGCCTGGCGCCGATCAGCGACGCCGACGGCAAGGACGAGCGGGCGGCGGCGCTGGCCTTCACCTGGACCGGTCTGCAACGGATGCGGCTGCCGGAGAGCGCGCTGGCCTCCTTCGCCCGGCCCTTCCGCGAAGGCATGTTCCAGGAAGACCGCATGCGGCGCCTGGGCGACCGGCGCCGCGGCGCGTGGCTGGAGACGGTGATCGAGGGCGGACCCCGGTGGAGCGCCAACACGCCGCGGCGACCCCTGGCCGGCGGGCCCGACGAGGAGGAGATCGTCACCCCCGCCACGGTGCACGCCCTGCTGATGCTCTACGAAGCGACGGAAGAGGCGGCGGACGCCTGGGCCCAGACGGTCGAGACCGCGCTGCTCGGGCATCAGGTGAAGATCGTCCATCGCCTGCCGCTGCTGCTGGACGTAGACCAGACCTCGTTGATCAGCCGCGAGCACTTCGGCTTCGCCGACGGCGTCTCCCAGCCGCAGCCCTATGACGCCGAGGCCGTCACCATCGAGGGCAAGCCGGCGCCGAGCGACGGCCCCAACAGCGTGCCGCTCGGCGAATTCCTGATCGGCCACCTGAACGGCCACCGCGAGAAGGCGCCGGGACCGGTGACGCCCGACAGTCCGCAGAGCGCCGGCCTGCCGCCCCACGCCCAGGCCGAAGGCTTCCGCGACCTGGGCCTCAACGGCAGCTACATGGTGGTGCGCCAGCTGAAGCAGGACGTGGCCGCCTTCTGGAATTCCCTGGCCCGCGGCGCGGAACACATCCGGCAGCTGGACCCGCAGCACTCGGCCGGCGTGACCGCCGACTGGCTGGCGGAGCGGGTGGTGGGGCGCAGCCGTGACGGCCATATGCTCTGCCCGGCCGGCTACCTGGAGCTGGACGACTACGGCCAGCCGCAGAACGAGTTTCTGTTCCGCGCGACGGACGGGGAGGGGAAGGGCTGCCCGGTCGGCTCGCACGTGCGCCGCGCCAATCCGCGCGACAGCCTGGCGCCGGATCCGTCGATGGGAAAGACCCTGCTCGACGCCGCCAACAACCACCGGATCCTCAGGCGCGGACGCAAGTACGGGCCCAAGCTGGAGGACCCGACGACCGACGACGGTCAGGCGCGGGGCCTGCTGTTCATCTGCCTGAACACCGACATCGCCCGGCAGTTCGAATTCGTGCAGCAGACCTGGCTGCTCAACCAGAACTTCTCGACCCTGTTCGACGAGACCGACCCCTTGGTCGGCCCCAAGGGAACCATGACCCTGCGCGACAAGCCGCTGCGGCGGATCGTCGATGTGGAGACCTTCGTGCAGCTGGTGGGCGGGGACTACTTCTTCCTGCCGAGCCTGCCGGCGCTGGCCTATCTCGAAACCCTATGAGTGCGCCGACAGCGAGCGATGTCCTGCGGCCGCGCGCGGGCGGGCTGAAGGACTGGCTGGCCGGCGCGATGCTGGGCGCGGCGCCGACGGCGTTCAGCCTGCTGCGCAAGGTCGCGCCGCTGCCGAAGTTCGGCTCGACGGTCCTGGCCCTGCTGCACGACGACGTGCGCGAGGTGTTCGGGACCGATGCGGCCTTCGACGCGCCCTATCACGGCAAGTTGCAGGTCATCACCGGCGGCGAGCCCTTCTTCCTGGGCCTGAACGACGGGCCGCAGTACCGGGCGCAGCTCGCCGCCATGCAGGCGGTGGTGAAGCCCGCCGACCTGCCCCGGCTGGCGGCCGAGGTGCTGGCGGCGTCGGAGGCCGTCGTCGCCGGCGCGAGCGGGCGGCTCGAGGTGGTGGACCAGCTGGTCCGCCGCGTGACCTTCGAGGTGATGGGCGACTACCTCGGCGTCCCTCGCCATGCGGCGGGCGACCTGCGGGCCTGGGCCACCCGGCTGTTCGAGTTCCAGTTCGCCGACCAGGCGAACAGCCCGGACCTGCGCAAGGAGGTGGACGTGATCGCGCCGGCCCTGCGGGCGCACCTCGACGCCGAGATCGCGCGCCGCAAGACGGCCGGCGGGCCGGCGACGGACGACGCGCTGGGGCGCTGCCTGGCGCTTCAGGCGGCGGGCGCGCCCGGCTATTCCGACGTCGAGATCCGCACCAACATCGTCTGCCTGTTCGTCGGCGGACCGCCGCAGCCGCCGATGGTGGTTCCCCAGGCCCTGGAACAGTTGCTGCGCCGCCCCGAGGCGCTGGCGGGCGCCCAGGCCGCGGCGCGCGCCGGCGACGACGACCTGCTGCGCGGCTACGTTCTCGAGGCGATGCGGTTCGACCCCCTGGCGCCTGGCCTGCCGCGGCGCGCCGCGAAGGACTGGACCCTGGCGCGCGGGACGAAGCGCGCGCGGACGGTGCGCAAGGGCGACACCGTTCTGGCGGCCTTCGCCTCGGCGATGATGGACGATCGCCGCGTGCCGGATCCCAAGACCTTCAATCCGCGCCGGCAGGCCTATGAGTACATCCACTTCGGCTACGACCTGCACCAATGCTTCGGCCGGCATATCAACCACGCCACCCTGCACCTGATGCTGAAGCCGCTGCTGCAGCGGCCGGGCCTGCGGCGCGCGCCCGGGAAGACGGGGCGGCTTTCGAAGAACGGACCGTTCGCCGAGCGGCTGGTGGTCGCGTTCGACTAGAGGGCGACCGATTTAGGCCGGCTGTCGAAACTGCGGCTCTCGCCAGACGCCGCCGACGCTTGTCGTTCTCGTCCCCTCGCCGCAGTCTCCGGGCCAACGACAAGAACAATCGGCGAGGGCGGACATGCACAAGCTCGGGATCGAATTCATCAGCGTGTTCGGCATGTCGCCGGTGGAGCTCGTCGGCCTGGCCGCCGACCTGGGCTGTGAGACCATCAGCCTGGGCCTGGCCCCGCTCGACGCCAATCCGCACAACTATCCGCCCTATTCGCTGACGGACCCGGTGCTGCGTCGCGAATTTCCGGCGGCGCTTCGCGATCGCGGCGTCGCCTTCGCCCTGGCCGAGGGCTTCTTCGTTCTGCCCGGCCGCGACGTCAGCGCCTACGCCGCTGATCTCGACCTGATGTGCGAGTTCGGCGCGGAACGGATCAACACCCTCTGCCTGGATCCGGACCGGACGCGCGGCTTCGACCAGCTGGGAGCCCTGGTGGAGATGGCCGCCGCGCGCGGCCTGCGGACCACCCTGGAGTTCCTTCCGGCCTCGCCGGTCGGCGATCTCGCGGCGGCTGCGGCGGCGGTGCGCCATGTCGGGCGGCCGGAGTTCGGTGTTCTCGTCGACGCCATGCACCTGATGCGCTCGGGCGGGAGCGCGGCTGAGCTGGCGGCGCTCGACCCGGCCCTGATCGGCTACGCCCAGCTCTGCGACGTCCCGCTTCAGCGGACCGACATGAGCTATGCGGACGAGGCCAAGTACGAGCGGATGGTTCCCGGCGAAGGCGAGCTGCCGCTGTTCGACATCCTCGCCGCCCTGCCGCGCGACCTGGTGATCGGCCTGGAGGTCCCCCAGCGCAGCCTGGCGGAGGCCGGCGTCGGTCCGCACGAGCGGCTCGGCCGCTGCGTGAAGGCCGCCCGCGACCTGCTGGCCAAGCTCGACGCCTAGATTTCGACCTTTACGGCCGGCCTGCCGGACGTCACGCAGGCGTAACCGCGCCATCGGCGCCTAGACTCCAGGCATAGAGACGTCGCGCCGGGTCGAGATGGCGGGCGCGGATGACAAGGCTGCAACGCCGGAGTCCTCAATGCGCCCAGTCGCTCCCGACTGTGTCTTTGCGGATACCTCCCGAATGCGCCTGGGTCTTCAACAGACCGGACGGATCGAACGTCTCGCTGCGCCGCGTCCGGCGGCCTGGCGTCTCGTCGTCGTCGGCCTGTCCTAGGGGCTGCGCGTCATGGCGACATATTCAGTTCGTCTTGGCGGAGAAACGCACGGTTTCAGGGATCTGAAGGACGTCCTGGCCTGCGCCAGTCCGCTGCGGTCCGGCGATCGGCTGGCCGGCGTCGCCGCCGAGAGCAACGAGCGCTGCATCGCCGCGCGCTATGTCCTCGCCGACCTGCCGCTGAAGGTCTTTCTCGAGGACCTGGTGGTCCCTTACGAGGACGACGAGGTCACGCGCCTGATCGTCGACAGCCACGACGCCGCGGCCTTCGCCCCGGTCAGCCACATGACCGTCGGCCAGTTCCGCGAATGGCTCCTGTCCTATGAGGCGACGACCGAAGCCCTGAGCGCCTTGGCGCCCGGCCTGACGCCGGAGATGGCGGCGGCGGTCTCCAAGCTGATGCGCAACCACGACCTGATCGTGGTCGGCGCGAAGATCCAGGTGGTCACCGCCTTCCGCAACACCCTGGGCCTGCCCGGACGGCTAGCCAGCCGGCTGCAGCCCAACCATCCGACCGATGACCCGATGGGGATCGCCGGATCGACGCTCGACGGGCTGCTCTACGGGGTCGGCGACGCGGTGATCGGCATCAATCCGGCCACCGACAACGTCGACGCCTGCATCACGCTTCTGACCCTGCTCGACCGGCTGCGCGAGCGGTTCGAGATCCCGACCCAGTCGTGCGTGCTGACCCACATCACCAACTCCATCCAGGCGATCGAGCGCGGCGCGCCGCTCGACCTGGTGTTCCAGTCGGTGGCCGGGACGCAGGCCGCCAACGCCGGGTTCGGCGTCGACCTGGCGGTGCTGCGCGAGGGCCGCGACGCGGCGCTCTCGCTGAAGCGCGGGACGGTCGGCGACAACGTCGTCTACCTGGAGACCGGCCAGGGCAGCGCGCTCTCGGCCGGCGCGCACCACGGCGTCGACCAGCAGACCGTCGAGGTCCGCGCCTACGCCGTCTGCCGCGAACTGAAGCCGCTCTTGGTCAATACGGTGGTCGGCTTCATCGGCCCGGAATACCTCTACGACGCCAAGCAGATCATCCGGGCGGGGCTGGAGGATCACTTCTGCGGAAAGCTGCTCGGCGTGCCGATGGGCGTCGACGTCTGCTACACCAACCACGCCGAAGCTGACCAGGACGACATGGACAGCCTGGCCGTGCTGCTGACCACGGCGGGGTGCAACTTCCTGATCGCCGTGCCCGGCGCCGACGACATCATGCTCAACTACCAGAGCCTGTCGTACCACGACGTGGTCAGCCTCCGGCACCTGTTCAACAAGCCGCCGGCCCCGGAGTTCGAGGCCTGGCTGCGGCGGATGGGGATGCTCGATGGGGCCGGGCGGCTGGCGCCCGTGGGCCATGGCGCGCCGCACGCCCGCCGGCTGCTCGACTACGGGGCGGCGCCATGAGCATCGTCGAGCTCGATCCCTTCGCGCGGTTTCGCCTCGCCACCCGGGCGCGGATCGGCCTCGGCCGCTGCGGCGACGGCATTCCGACGACGGCGAACCTGGAGCTGCAGCTGGCCCACGCCCGGGCGCGCGATGCGGTCCACGGGGCGGTCGACTTCGCGGCGATGGCGCAGCGTCTGGCGCCGCGCGAGACCGTCCGGGTCCGCTCCCGCTGCGAAAGCCGCACCCAGTATCTCGCCCGCCCGGACCTCGGCCGCAGGCTGGAGCCGGCGGACGCCGCGCGCCTTGAGGGCGGGCCCTTCGATGTCGTCTTCGTGCTGGGCGACGGTCTCTCGGCGGCGGCGATCGAGCACCATGCGGAAGCGGCGCTGGGCGCCTGCCTGAACCGGCTGGGGGATCTGAAGGTCGGCCCGGTGGTGCTGGCCGAACAGGCCCGTGTCGCCCTGGGCGACGAGATCGGCGAGGGGCTGCAGGCCCGGGCCGTCGTCATCCTGATCGGCGAGCGTCCGGGCCTCTCCGCGCCGGACAGCCTGGGCGCCTACGTCACCCATGCGCCGAAGGTCGGCCGCATGGATAGCGAGCGCAACTGCGTCTCCAACATCCACCTCGACGGCCTCACCTACGAAGGCGCCGCCGACCGGATCGCATGGCTGCTCCGCGAGGCCTTCAGGCTCGGCCTGACCGGCGTGGGCCTGAAGGAAAACGCGGGCTCCGCGGCGCAGCTGCCAACCGCTTCCGCTCCGGAATGACCCGGCCGGAATGACCCGACATGTGTGTGTAGAAGGCGCTCCTCATGACTGAGACAGGACTAAAGAAGCAGCTATCCGGCCTGCATCTGTGGGGGATAGCGGTCGGCCTCGTGATCTCCGGCGAGTACTTCGGCTGGAACTTCGGATGGGGAAGCGCCGGCACCCTGGGCTTCCTGGTGACCACCATCCTGGTCGCGGTCATGTATACGACCTTCATCTTCTCCTACACCGAGCTGACCACGGCCATCCCGCACGCGGGCGGTCCCTTCGCCTACGGCCTGAGGGCCTTCGGCCCGGTCGGCGGCTTCATCGGCGGCTTCGCCACCCTGATCGAGTTCGTCTTCGCCCCGCCGGCCATCGCCCTGGCCATCGGGTCCTACCTCAACGTCCAGTTCCCGGCCCTCGACCCGAAGATGTCGGCGGTTGGCGCCTATGTCGTCTTCATGGCCCTCAACATCGTCGGCGTGACGATCGCGGCCACCTTCGAGCTGGTCGTCACCCTGCTGGCCATCGGCGAACTGCTGATCTTCATGGGCGTGGTCGCGCCGGGCTTCTCGTTCGCGCGCTTCGCCCTCAACGGCTGGGCGGGCTCCTCCGAGTTCAGCCCGGCGGCCATCAGCGGCATCTTCGCCGCCATTCCCTTCGCCATCTGGTTCTTCCTGGCCATCGAGGGCGCGGCCATGGCGGCCGAGGAGACCAAGAACCCGAAGAAGGTGGTGCCGATCGCCTATATCGCCGGCATCCTGACCCTGGTCTTCCTGGCCTTCGGGGCGATGATCTTCACCGGCGGGGTGGGCGACTGGAGCAAGCTCTCCACCGTCAACGACCCCCTGCCGCAGGCGATGAAGCTCGTCGTCGGCGAAAATTCCGGCTGGCTGCACATGATGGTGGCGATCGGCCTGTTCGGCCTGATCGCTTCCTTCCACGGCATCATCGTCGGCTATTCGCGCCAGATCTTCGCGCTCGGCCGGGCCGGCTACCTGCCCGAGGTTCTCGCCAAGATTCACCCGAAATTCGCCACGCCGCACTGGGCCATCCTGGCCGGCGGCGCGGTGGGCATCGCGGCGATCTTCTCGGACAGCTTCGTCAAGCTGGGGGGACTGAGCCTGACGGCCAACATCGTCACCCTCTCGGTGTTCGGCGCCATCCTGCTCTACATCATCTCGATGGCGGCCCTGTTCAAGCTGCGGGTCAGCGAGCCTGACCTCGAGCGCAGCTTCATGGCGCCCGGCTATCCGATCGTTCCCGGGATCGCGCTGGCGCTCTCCCTGGGCTGCATGGCGACCATGATCTACTTCAACCCCCTGCTGTTCGGCATCTTCGTCGCCATGCTGGCGATCGCCTTCCTGCTCTGGAAGCTGTTCGGTAAGCGCAGCGTGGTGATGGTCGCCGAACCCGCTGAGTAGGCCTCTCGGACGCCGCTCGCGCCGCCGCCTCGAGCCATCGGGGCGGCGGCTGCGTGCGGGATGAGACAAGACCGCCGATTGGCGCCGGGGCCAGGTCTGCTACAGACGCGGGCTTCCTGGGGGTGGTCCCCGGCGTGCTGGTCCTCGATTTCCCCATGCCTCTCCACATGATCAAGCTCTGCGTCGGCTGCGACACGGTCGAGGACCTGGTCGACTGGCATGCGGCGGATGTGGACGGCGGCCGGCCCTGGACGATGCACACCCGCCAGACGCCCAAGCGCGCGGCCGAGATGGTGGACGGCGGTTCGCTCTACCGGGTGTTCAAGGGCGTCATCCTCTGCCGCCAGCCGATCCTCGCCATCACCACCGTGGGCGAGGGGCCGAACGCCCGCTGCGAGGTCACCCTTACGCCGGAGATCGTCCGCGTCGCGCCGACGCCGAGGCGGGCTTTTCAGGGCTGGCGCTACCTGGAGCCGAAGGACGCGCCGGAAGATCTCGCGCCGGATCTCGCTGGTGAGATTCCGCCCGACCTGGCTCGCCAGCTGCGCGAGTTGGGCGCCTGGTGAGCGCCCACCCCTGACGCCGCCGGAAATTCGCTTGTCGCATGGGGCCGGTATGCGGTGACCCTGTTAGACAGCCTGCCGGCGTCGCCGCCTTCGAGAGGTTCCCTGCCCATGCGGTTTAGCGTCAGCGCTGACCTGACCTATCAGTTCGCCACCCCGTGCGAAGTGCTCCTGTTGCTGGAGGCCGCCAACGGCGGCGATCAGCGGGTCTCGCGGGAATCCCTCATCATCTCGGACAACGCCCACATCACCCGCCTTGACGACGCGGAGACGGGTGAGCGGCGGGCGGCCTTCCTGGCTGCGGACACCGTTCAGATCCAGTATCAGGCGGAGATCGACGTCGCCGAGCGCGACTGCGCCCTGACGGGCGCGCCGGGCGTCGCCATCGACCACCTGCCGCCGGAGGCGCTGCGGCACCTTCGTCCCAGCCGCTACTGTCCGTCGGATCGCTTCGAGCGGTTCGTGAACCGGGAGTTCAGCGACACCGCCGGCGGCGATCGGGTCGAAGCCATCCTCGCCTGGGTCGCCGAGCACCTCGACTATGTGGCGGGCGTCAGCGACGCGGCCACCACCTCGCTGGACACCTTTGTCGATCGGGCGGGGGTTTGCCGCGACTTCACCCACCTGACGATCAGCCTCTGCCGGGCGTCGCAGATCCCGGCGCGGGCGGTCAGCGCCTACGGCTGGGAGCTGGATCCGCCGGACATGCATGCGGTGGTGGAGGTCTTCGTCGGCGACAAATGGCGTCTCGTCGACCCGACGGGGAAGGTCCGGCCCGAGGGGCTGGTGCGCGTGGCGACCGGGCGCGATGCGGCGGACATCGCCTTCATGTCGATCTTCGGACAGGCGCAGCTCGTCACCCAGTCCTTCACGATCGCCCAGGCGGCTTAGCAACTTTAGCCGGTCATCCCCGCGAACGCGCGTGGGCGCTAACCTGAGGGGCTGCATCCCATCCTTCCGTCATGGCCGGGCGCCGTCCCGGCCACCCATGAACGTCGAAGGCGCAGGATTGTCTCTGTCGCTCCGCGTGCATGGGTTCCCGACACAAGGTCGGGAATGACGGCAAGGAAGGGGCGAAGCCGCTTTCGCGGGGATGACCGGATTGGGTGTGGATCCCGGCGTTCGAAAGTCAATCTGGGGTACAGGGGGCGACGCCCTCTCAAACGGCGAAGTTGTCGATCAGCCGGGTCTTGCCCAGGAAGGCGGCGGCGAGGATGCGGGCCGGCGAGGTGATCGGGCCGGGCCCCAGCCGCGACAGGTCCTCCGCGGTGCGGACCTCGACATAGTCGACCCTGCGAAACCCGGCGGCCGTCAGGGCGGCGACCGCCTCGGCCTCGACGTCCGAGACGCGGGCCCCGGCGCGCAGGCCCGCACAGGCGGCGCCCAGGGTGCGGGCGAGGCTCGGCGCGATCTTGCGTTCGGCCGGCGTCAGGTAGGCGTTGCGCGAGGACAGCGCCAGGCCGTCCGGCGCGCGGGCGGTCGGCGCGCCGACGATCTCCACCGGCAGGTCGAGGTCGCGCACCAGGCGGCGGATCACCTGCAGTTGCTGGTAGTCCTTCTCGCCGAAGACGGCGACGTCGGGGCCGCACTGGTTCAGCAGTTTGGAGACCACGGTGGCGACGCCTGCGAAGTGGCCGGGCCGGGCGGCCCCGTCCAGCGGCTCGGTAACCCCGCCAACGGTGACGGTGGTGGCGAAGCCCGACGGATACATCTCAGCCACCGTCGGCGCGAACAATAGGTCGCAGCCTGCGGCGGCCAGCAGTTCGGCGTCGCGCGCCTCGCCGCGCGGATAGGCGTCGAAATCCTCGTGCGGCGCGAACTGGGTTGGATTGACGAAGATGCTGACCACCACCCGCTGGGCGTGCTGGCGGGCCAGCTGGACCAGGGAGAGGTGGCCCTCATGCAGGGCTCCCATGGTCGGGACGAAGCCGATCCGCTCGCCGGCGGCGCGCCAGGCCCGCACCTTCCCTCGCAGCTCCGCGACGGGGCGGACGACGGGCAGGGGGGACTGGGACATCTTCGAAGCTCCGGACAGGCGGTGTCGCTTATGGCCGAGCCGGCTTGTGGCGTAAATCGGGCGGACGCGGCGTTCGGCGCGTTGACGCGGTAGTCTGGGACAGGCTCAGCTACGGCGGGCTGTGAGTCGGCGTGGCCTGCGTCGACGGGCAAGGAGAGCTGCGCATGTCGCAAGCCAGCGTCATCGTGATCGGCAACGAGAAGGGCGGGGCGGGCAAGTCCACCATCGCCATCCACACCGCTGTGGCCCTGCTGCACGCCGGGGCGAAGGTCGCGGTGCTGGATCTCGACCTGCGCCAGCAGACCATGGGCCACTTCTTCGCCAATCGCCGCGCCTGGCTGGCGGCCAACAAGGCCGAGGCGCCGATGCCGATCGAGCATCCGGTGAGCTCCGATGGGGCGGTTCTCGCCAAGGCCTCCGAGGAGGAGACGCTGGCTCGTTTCGGCGAGGCCTTCGCCGAATCCAGCCAGGGCGCCGACTTCGTGCTGATCGACACCCCCGGCGCGGACACCGCCATCAGCCGCGCGGCTCACGGCCTGGCCGACCTGATCGTCACCCCGATGAACGACAGCTTTGTCGATTTCGACATGCTGGGCGTGGTCGATCCGGTGACCCTCGATCTGACCACCCACAGCCTCTATTCCGAGACGGTGTGGAACAGCCGCAAGGCCCGCGCCGCCAAGGACCGCAAGATGATCGACTGGGTGGTGCTGCGCAACCGCCTGGCGCCGACCGAGGCGCGCAACCGCAAGCGTCTGGACGAGCGGGTCAATGCGCTGGCCAAGAAGGTCGGCTTCCGCATCGGCCCCGGCCTGCGCGACCGGGTCATCTATCGCGAGCTCTTTCCGTTCGGCCTGACGGTCGCCGATCTCTCGCCGGGGATCCGGCCGGTGGCCATGTCGCTGCAGCATGTGGCCGCGCGCCAGGAACTGCGCGCGGTGATGACGGCGCTGGGCATCAGCGGCCTCGACGGCGAGATGCTGGCGGCGGAATAGGCCGCGATCCAGGATGCTTTACCTCGCCCTGGGCGCGCTGGCGCTCTGGCTGATCCTCAGGGCGAGCGGCAAGCCGATCCTCAAGCGTCGGGAGTGGCGTTTCCTCACGGGCGCCTTTGCGGTCGCCACCCTGGCGGGCGCGGCGTTCGCGGGTCTGCGCGAAGCCTGGGTCCCGGCGGCGGTGCTGCTGATGATGGGCGGCTGGCTGGCGCTCTCCACGCGCCGACCGCCCGGCGCGGCGCCGGCCTCGCCGCGCGCCAGCCGCATGAGCCTGGAGGACGCCCGCTCGATTCTCGGCGTCCCGCCCACGGCCAGCCCCGAGGAGATCAAGGCCGCCTACACCCGCCTGATGCGCAGCGTCCATCCGGACAAGGGCGGCACCTCGGGCCTCGCCGCCCAGCTCAACGCCGCGCGCGACCGGCTGCTCCGGGGATAGGGCGGATCGTCCGCGCTCAGATGTTGGCCGCCCGGCGGTATCGGCGCCCCCGCCCGCCGAGGGCTTCCGGCCGGTTCAGCGCCTTGCGGAATTCGTCGCGGCGCTCGTGGATCGAGGCGATGATCAAACCCATCGGCACGCCGATCTCCACCAGCACCGCCTCGGAGAGTTGCAGGCTCGCCTCCACCGTCTCCGGCACCGCGTCGGTGGCCCCCAGTTCGTACAGCCTCTGCGCCTGGCGGGCGTCGCGGGCGCGAGCGACGATCGTCAGGTCGGCGCGCATCAGCCGGGCGGCGCCGACCACGGCCTCCACCCCTTCGGCGGAATCCATGGTGACGACCAGGGCCGGCGCGCGCTCCAAGCCGCAACGCCTCAGGAATTCGGGACGCGAGGCGTCGCCGTAGAACACCGCTTCGCCGGCCAGCCGTCCGGCCTCGACCAGCTTGGGGTCGCGCTCCGCGGCGACCCATGGAATCTGGTGACGGCTGAGCATCTCTCCCACCAGCTTGCCGACCCGGCCGTAGCCGGCCACCAGGACGCGCGGATCCTCGATGACGGCCGCCGGCTCCGCCGCCAGCCCCTCGCCGGCCAGCCGCCGCCCGCCCAGCCGCAGTCCGATCGCCGCCAGCCCCGGGATGCACATCATCGACAGCGTCGAGGCCACCAGTACGCTTTGGCCGATCGGGCGGTCGACGACGCCGCCGTCCATGGCCGCCGAGAGGATCACGAAGGCGAACTCGCCGCCGCCGGCCAGCAGCAGGGCGGCTTCCGCCGCTTCGCGGCTTTTCAGCCCGAACAGGCGCGAGAGGCCGAAGATCACCAATGCGTTGAGCGCGATCATGCTCGCCGCCATCGCGACGATCGTCACGGGACTCTGGGCCAGCAGAGACAGGTCGAGGCCAATGCCGACGGAGACGAAGAACAGGCCCAGCAACAGGCCCTTGAACGGCTCGATCGTGACCTCGACCTCGTGCCGGTACTCGGTCTCGGCCAGCAGCAGGCCGGCGATGAATGCGCCCAGCGCCATCGAGAGGCCGGTGAGGGCGCTGACGAGGCCCGAGCCGATGACCACCAGCAGGCAGGCGGCCATGAACATCTCCTCGCTCTTCGCCCGGGCGACCGAGCGCAGCATCGGCCGCAGCAGCAGTCGGCCGAAGGCGAGCAGGATCAGGACGCCGAGCGCCGCAGGCGCGAACGCCAGCAGCATCTTGGGGGAGAGTTCCGCGCCGCCGCCTCGGGCGAGCACGGCCAGGGTCACCAGGATCGGCGCGACGGCCAGGTCCTGGAACAGCAGCACGGAGAAGGTGGCCCGGCCGGCGGTCGAGTGCTGGCGGCGATGCTCGGTGAGGATCTGCATCACCACGGCGGTGGAGGACAGGGCCAGGGCCGCCCCTACCGCGGCGGCGGCGAGCGGAGACAGTCCGAAGGCCATGCCCACGCCGGCGATGGCGGCGAGCGACAGGCTGACCTGCAGGGCGCCCAGTCCGAAGACATAGCGGCGCAACAGGCGCAGACGCTCCCAGGAGAGTTCCAGGCCGATCATGAAGAGCAGAAAGACCACCCCCAATTCGGCGAGCTGCGCCATCTCGTCGGGATTGCTGATGGTGACGTAGCTCAGCCACGGCGCGCGCTCGTCGAGGGCGCCCAGGCCGTAGGGGCCCAGCACCACGCCTGCGCCGAGGAAGCCGAGGATCGGGCTGATCTTCCAGCGCCGGAACAGCGGGACCACCACGCCGGCGGTGGCCAGGAAGAGGACGATGTCCCTGTAGCCTCCAGCGATCACATGACTTTCCATTCCGCATTTGTGTGGGTGATTACGACGCCGAGGCAAGGCTGCTGGCGCCGCCAGCGAACTGGCGGCGAATTTACCGCTCGACGTCGGCGTCGAGCGGGGCATCGTCTCGGACGTCGAGATGATCCGAACGAAAAAAGCCCCGGGCGCGAGCCCGGGGCTGTGGTCTTTCAGGGGCTCGGGTCGAGGCTCAGTTGTTCAGCACCTGGCAGTCGAGGCGCTTGGCGCGCATGGCCTTGCAGGTGGCGCGGGCTTCGCGCTCCGACAGGCCGCTGAAGACGCTGCGGTAACGGCCGGCCTGGCGGTCGGTCCCGCCATCGGCGTCGCCAAGGTGCTTGCCGAAGCGGTCCTCGACGAAGGTGATCTGGCGGCGGGCGTCGGCCTTGGAGCGGAAGGCGCCGACCTGCACGGAATAGCCGTCCTTGGCTGCGGCGCGGCGCTTGGGCTCGGCGCGCTCGACGGCCGCGGCGCGGCGCGGCTCGGCGACGCGGAGCCGGGTGGAGCGGGGCGGGGGCGTGGCCTCGGCCAGGACGATCTGCAGGTTGTCCTGTTCGCCGTCGCCCTGTTCGACCGGCGGCCGTTGGACCGGACCGCTCGCCAAAGGCTCGGACAGGTTCTGCGCCACGGTCACCTGCTCGCCGCGCGCCCGGCGCGAGAGCACGTCGAAGCCGGTCAGCAACAGGTCCTCGGCGTTCTGGTCGCGCGAGGCGGAGCTTGGGCCGCCCATGACCACGACCACCAGGCGGCGATTGTCGCGCACGCCGGAGATGGCGATGTTGAAGCCCGAGCTGCGGGTGTAGCCCGTCTTCAGGCCGTCGACGCCGTTGCCCAGCAGGCGGTTGTGGCCCTTGACGTAGCGGCCGCGGAAGTTGAAGCCGCCCTGGCTGAAGTAATGATAGTATTGCGGATAGTCGCGCATCAGCGCGCGCGACAGGATCGCCATGTCCCGGGCGCTGGAGAGCTGCCGGGTGTCGGGCAGGCCGTTCGGATTGACGAAGCGGGTGTTCTGCATGCCCAGCTCCTGGGCACGCAGGGTCATCAGCGAGGTGAACCGTCCTTCGCTGCCGCCGAGCCGTTCAGCCACCGCCATGGAGACGTCGTTGGCCGAAAGGATGGCCATCGCCTGGATCGCCTGGGAGACGGTGACGGAATCCCCGGCCGCCACGCCAAGCTTGGTCGGCGCCTGAGCCGCCGCGCGCGGCGAGAACACCACCCGGTCTTCCAGCCGCAGCTTGCCCGACGAGACCGCCTCGAACGTGAGATACAGGGTCATCATCTTGGTCAGCGACGCGGGATAGCGCGGGCTGTCGGCGTGGTTCGAGTAGAGGACCTCGCCCGACTTCGCATCGACCACGATGGCGGCGTACTTGCTGTCGGACGCAGCCAGCAGGCTGCGGAAATAGGGCATTTGCGCCTGAGCCGGCGGCGCAGCGGCTGCGAGCAGGGTCGCAGCGGCCAGGCCAAGGGAAACAAACAGGCGGCGGGCGTTTCGCAACATGCTTCGTCCGTCGAATCAAAGGGTTGGGCGGGCGCGGCCGCGACTGAATCTGGCATAGCATGCCACGCTTAGGGTTGCTCACGTGTAAACAGCACTTGATCAGGCGCCGATTGTCGCGCTTCGGCCGCAGGTTCACATTGCCGTGATGCACTGCGGCGCCAATTCTATTGTGCACTGCACAAAAACGCGTTGACACCCATCCCGCTGGCCGGCATAAATCACGCGAGTTCCAACGTTTTCTGCGCTTTTTGCGCCTGCGGCGGAAAATTTTTCGCCCGCAATCAGGAGAGCTTCCCATGTCTGTCGCTGAAACCGCCAAGTCGACCGTCGAGCAGTTCACCGCCGCATCCAACACGGCCTTCAAGGACGGCGTCGAGAAGACCCTCGCCGCCTTCAACGAAGCCAACGTCAATTCGAAGAAGAACCTCGAGGCGGTCGTCGCCTCGGTGACCGCCGCCGCCAAGGGTGCGGAATCGGTGGGCGCCCAGGCCGTGGCCTTCTCCAAGAAGACCTTCGACGACCAGGTCGCCGCCGCCCGTTCGCTGGCCGGCGCCAAGAGCGTGCAGGAAGTGGTCGAGCTGCAGACCAGCCTCGCCCGCACCTTCCTGGAAAGCTACATCGCTGAAGTCGGCAAGCTGACCGAAGCCGTGTCGGCCTCGGTGAAGGACAGCATCAAGCCGCTGAACGAGCGCGTGACCGACGTGGTCGAGAAGTTCCAGGCCGCGCGCTAAGCGCCCAAAAAGCTCTCGTAAACGGCGCCGCGCGTATCTGTGGCGCCACCCTCTGGGAAGGCCCGGGCCTCTGGTCCGGGCCTTTTCCATACGGGTCTTTCCCGAAACCGTCGGCGGCGATAGAGGTCAACTCATGTCGCAGATCGAAGACCGCCTCGCCGCGCTGGGAATCACGCTTCCGCAGCCCAACGCCCCCGTCGCCAACTACGTGCCCTTCGTCCGTCAGGGCGAGCTGCTGCACATCTCCGGCCAGGTCTCGACCGACGCGTCGGGCGGGATCAAGGGCGTGGTCGGCGAGGAGGTCGACCCCGAGACCGCCAAGCGCGCCGCGCGCCTGTGCGGGATCAACCTGATCGCCCAGATGAAGGCCGCCTGCGACGGCGACCTCGAGCGTGTCGCCCGCATCGTCAAGCTGGGCGGCTTCGTCCAGGCCGGCCCCGGCTTCTTCGACATCCCCCAGGTGGTCAACGGCGCCTCCGACCTGATGGTCGAGGCCTTCGGCGACGCCGGCCGCCACGCCCGCTCGGCGGTGGGCGTCTACCGCCTGCCGCTGAACTTCGCCGTCGAGGTGGATGCGGTGGTGGCGCTCAAGCCGTGACCAGCCGCTTCGGCGAGGCCTGGGATCTCTTGACGGGCCCGCCGGTGGCGCACCGCGGGTTGTGGAGCCCGGATGGTCCGCCGGAGAATTCGCTGGGCGCCTTCCAGGCCGCCTGCGCCGCCGGTTACGGCATCGAGCTCGACGTGCAGCTTTCCGCCGACGGCGAGGCCATGGTCTTCCACGACGAGACCCTGGAACGGCTGACCGGCGCCCAGGGTCGGCTTTGCGATCACACCGCCGCCGAACTGGCCGAGCTGCGCCTCGGCGGAACCGCGGAGCGTATCCCGACCCTGCTGGAGACCCTGGCCCTGGTCGGTCGCCGCGCCCTGGTGCTGGTCGAGATCAAGACGTCCGCCGGCGCCGTCGGTCCGCTGGAGCAGCGCGTCCAGGAGATCATCGTCGATCACCCTGGCCCGGTGGCGGTGATCGGCTTCAATCCCTATTCGCACGCCTGGTTCGCCGAGCGCTTCCCAGCCGTGCTGCGCGGCCTCGACAGCTATTCCTACCGCCACGCCAAGGGGCTGGCGCCCACCCAGCGCGCGGCCTACGCACGGCTCGAGCAGGTGGCGATCGCGCGCCCGCACTTCCTGGCGCTCGGCCTCGACATGCTGCCCAGCCCCGCCGCGGCGCGCCACCGCGCCGCAGGCATGCCGGTCGTCGCCTGGACGGTGCGCGAGCCTGGCCAATGGTCTGCGGTCGAGCAGGCCTGCGACAACCTGATCTTCGAAGGCTTCCGCCCATGAGGCTGGAGCCGGCGGTCAAGGTCCACCACCGCATCGCCGAGATCGGCCGCGAGTCCTGGGACGCCTGCGCCGACAATCCGGCCTACGCCGGCAATCCCTTCATCCGCTTTGACTTCCTGGACAGCCTGGAGGCGGCGGACTGCGCGGTCGAACGCACCGGCTGGGGTCCGCGGCACCTGAGCGTGGCGGACGAGACCGGCCGCATCGCCGCCGTCATGCCGCTCTATCTGAAGGCTCACAGCCAGGGCGAGTACATCTTCGACCACGCCTGGGCCGACGCCTACGAGCGGGCGGGCGGGCGCTACTATCCCAAGCTGCTCAGCGCCACGCCGTTTACGCCCGCCACCGGACCGCGCCTGCTGGTCCGCGCCGATGTGGATCCGGAGGCGGCGCGCGCGGTGCTGCTCGGCGGGGCGCTGGCGGTCTGCGAGAAGTTCGGCGCCTCGTCCCTGCACGTGAACTTCCCGACCGGGGAGGAGTGGCGCTGGCTGGGCGGGCGGGGGCTCGCCCGGCGCGAGGGCCAGCAGTACCACTGGAACAACCGCGGCTACGCCAGCTTCGAGGACTTCCTGGCCGCGCTTTCGTCCGGCCGGCGCAAGACCATTCGCCGCGAGCGCCGCGACGCCCAGGCGGGGCTGGAGATCCTCCGGCTGACCGGCCAGGACCTGACGGAGGCGCACTGGGACGCCTTCTTCGCCTTCTACACCGACACCGGCGCGCGCAAATGGGGCCAGCCCTACCTGACGCGGCGGTTCTTCACCCTGCTGAGCGAGCGGATGGCCGACCGGGTGCTGTTGATCATGGCCCGCCGCGAGGGGCGTTGGATCGCCGGCGCGCTGAACCTGATCGGCGACGACTGCCTCTACGGCCGCAACTGGGGCTGTCTGGAAGACGTGCCCTTCCTGCACTTCGAGCTCTGCTACTACCAGGCCATCGAATGGGCGATCGAGCGGGGTCTGGCCCGGGTCGAGGCCGGCGCCCAGGGCCAGCACAAGATCGCCCGCGGCTATCTGCCGTGCCCGGTCTATTCCGCCCACTACATCGCCGACCCCGCCCTGCGCGGCCCCGTCGAGGCCTTCGTCGAGCGCGAGCGGGCTGGGGTGGAGGCCGAGATGGAGTGGCTGGCCGAAGAATATTCGCCCTTCCGGCATGAAGGCCCCTGACCGGGCCGTAAAGCTCGGCCATTGTGCGGCCCCGCGGTCCTCGTCGGGCCGCGGACTGGGACACAAGAGGAAGCTGACATGACCCTTCTGAGCTCATCGCGCCGGTTCGGCGTCGCTCTGGCGCTTGGTCTGACCACGGCGGCGCTCGCCGCGCCGGCGCTGGCCGCCAGCGTGACCGTGCCGATGGCCCTCGCCACCCCGGAGGGGCCCGGCGCATCGGTCGGCAAGGTGACCCTCAGCGATGGGACGGCGGGCGTGATGATGAAGCTGGAGCTGCACGGCCTGCCGCCGGGCGAGCACGGCTTCCACCTGCACGTCAATCCGTCCTGCGCCCCGGCCACCGGCCCGGACGGCAAGGTGACGCCGGCCGGCGGGGCGGGCGCGCACCTGGATCCGGCGATGACCAAGATGCACATGGGGCCGGAGGGCGCGGGCCACCTGGGCGACCTTCCGAAGATCGCGGTCGGCGCGGACGGGACCTCCCACCAGACCCTGGCCGTGGGGCGGATCAAGTCGGTCGAGGAATTCAAGGGCCACGCCCTGATGATCCATGCCGGCGGCGACACCTACGCCGACGTCCCGCCGCTCGGCGGCGGCGGCGCGCGCCTGGCCTGCGGCGTGGCGAACTGAGGCGCGCAGCGCCCCGTCGCCTCGCGGCGCTTCTCTGGCTGACGTGCGCCGGCGTCGCTGACGCGGCGGACTACCGGCCGGTGCATTGCGATCGGCCGGCGGCCTATGCGGGGCCGCCGCGTCACGCGCCGCCCGGCGCGGAAAGCATGCCGCCGGCCGGATCGCTCTCGGGCGCCTTGGCGCCCGAGACTGCGGCGCGCCTGCAGGCGGCGCTGGCGCGCGGCCTCGCGGCCTCGCCTGGGGTGAGGTCGATCGCCGTGGCGGTCGCCGCGCCTGGGCAGGGCCGCTGGAGCGGGGGGAGATCGGCCCCCGACGATCCGCCGGATGCGCTCCCCTACTGGGCGAGCGCCGGCAAGATGTTCACCGCGGTGGTCGTCTTGCAGCTGGCCGAGGAGGGCAAGCTCTCCCTGGGCGATCCCGTCTCGCGCTGGATCCCGGGCGTGCCGAATGGCGACGTCGTCACGATCGAGCATCTGCTGGCGCACACCAGCGGCCTGTTCAGCGTCAACGAGGATCTGCAGGTCCGCCGTCGCGGCGGCCCGTTGACTCTGGAGGAGACCGTCAGGGTGGCCGCCAAGCACGGGGCCATGTCCTGTCCGGGCGAGCGCTGGCGCTACAGCAACACCGGCTACATGCTTCTCGGTGACGTCATCGCGCGGGTTGACGGTCGCTCGTACGCCGACGCGGTCCGTGCGCGTATCGTGGCGCCGCTCGGCCTGCGTCGCACCCGGGTCCTGGCGCCGGGCGAGTCCGTCGCCGGCGTGGTCCCGCCGCGCTCGGGCAAACTCTCCGAGCCGTCGCAGGACCTCGCCGAGCCTGGACCTGCAGGGCCCATCGCCGCGTCTCCCGACGACATGGTCGCTTTTCTGCAGGCCTTGTTGGGGGGCGGCCTGCTACGCAGGCCCGGCGCCGACCTGATGGCGCAACTCTATCCGATGTTCGATGCGGGAACCTTCTACGGCCAGGGTCTGATGGTCTATGACGCGCCGGATCAGGACGGGCGCCTTTTCTGGATCGGCCACAGCGGCGGTGCGCCGGGGGTCAACGCCATCGTCGTCTGGTCGCCGCGCGACCAGGCGTTCGCCGCCGTTTCGCTCAGCGGCGAGGGCGCTTCCGCGGCGTTCGCCAACGCCCTGCTCAAGGCCCTGGCCGTCCCGCCGAACCCGGCGCCCTGATCAACCGTCCGCCAAATCCTCCACATCCGAATTTCGCACACGCGCAACACTTCGCGAGTTCGCGCGCTTAGGTCGGCGGAATCCACAAAGGAGAGTTTGGATGCGTCTTCTGATCATCGCCGCGGCCGCGTGCTCGGCGCTCACCCTCGCGGCCTGCGAGAGCAAGGCTGACAAGCAAGCCGAGGTTAAGGCGGACTCGCTCGAGGCGCAGGCGGCGGCGACGCCGAACGAGGCCCAGGAGAAGGCGCTCAACAAGGAGGCCGACAAGGTCGAGCAGCAGGCCGGCAACGTCGACGGCGGCGCGACGACAGCCAATACGCCGACCACCCACTAGGTCGCTTCCCGCCGCCTCGGCGCGCGGGCCTGAAGCCTCCGGCTCCCCCTGGGCCGGGGGCTTCTTCGTTCGCGGCGGACCGTGGAACCGACGCGGCTCCGGCTGGTTACGCCGCGACAACAGGAGAGCCAGTATGGACGTAAGAGACGTGATGACGGCGCAGGTCACCGTGGCCCGACCGTCGAGCACCATCGCCGAGGTGGCGGGGCTGATGGCCAAGGTGGAGAGCGGCGCGATCCCGGTGGTCGATGACGGCAAGGTGGTCGGCCTGGTGACCGATCGGGACATCGTGCTGCGCGCCGTCGCCGAGCGCAGGAGCTTCGACACCTCCGTCTCCGAGGTGATGACCGCCGGCGTCGAAACCTGCCGTGAAGACGAGAACGTCGCCGATGCGGCCGCGCGCATGGGCGCGCGCCAGATCCGGCGCCTGGTGGTCCTGGGCGAGGGCGGCGAACTCGCCGGCATCCTCTCGCTGGGCGACATCGCGCTGGACTATGGGGCCAAGGCGGTCGGCAAGACGCTCGAAGAGATCTCCGAGAACACCCCCGAGGCCCACTGACAGGTCCTGCGCCCGCCTCGGCGCTTCGTCTCGCCGGGGCGGGCGCAGGGGGCTATGTCATGCCGTTACGGCGGCCTTCGCCGGAGGCGAGGACTCGATCTTGACCTGCAGCGTGGTCGGGAGCGGGGGCGTGCCGGGTTGCTTGTCGAGCCAATGCTGGATGTCCACCTGGACGTTCTCCAGCAAGGCAAGGAGGTCGACCGATTGCTCGCTGATCAGCTGCTGCGCCTGGTTGACGATGTTGATCTCCCGCTCGCTGAACTTCGAGAGGGTCGAAGCGCCGTCGATCTGGCCGCAGTAATGCAGCCAGCTGAACCAGCTCTGCACCCAACCGCTCTGCAACCGATGCAGCCGATGCGTGGCGGCGGCGCCGATGTCCCAACACCCCTCCCACACCGAGCCATAGGCGCCCGAGGCGGCCAGCCGTGTAACGGCGGCGGCGACATGCGTCAGGCGCTGCACCTGGTCGACCTGCAACATGGACGCCTTCAGCGCGTGGTCGATCGGCGCGACGTGGGTCTTGGGGGGGCGTTGTAGAGCCGGATAGGTCATCGGCGTGCTCCGCTGAAAACTGGGGGCGCCGCGCGGATCCCGGTCATGCGGTGATCCTGCGGGGCGCGGGCTTATCGGCGCCGGTGACCCGCGCCAGCATGGCGTGAACGGCGCGGATCTGGATGGCGTCCTTCGAATAATAGTCCGGCGCATCGCGATCGAGGCTGGTGTAGCCCCACCAATCCCAGCAGCCGTCCGGGTTCTGGGCGGCGTTGCTGTCGCGCGCCTCGCATTGCGGGTAGAGCACGATGAGGTCGTTGGCGTCGGCCCAGTGATTATAGCCGGTGCCGATGACATAACGGGCCCCGTAGGTCGCCTGGTTGGCGCGATCGCTGCGGCCGTTGACGAAATCGACGTAGCTGTAGCCCTGCTTGCAGCCGTGCAGGACGATATGGACGCCGCGGGCGGAGCCGCCGGCCTTCACCGAACCGGGGACATAGACGAATCCGAGCGTCCCCATGCTGGCGCGGGCGTCGTAGTCGGCGAAGAACTCGCTCTGGTCGAAACGTACCAGTTCCCCGGTCAGGCTCTCGGCTGGCGGCTTCAGCGGCCCGTGGTCGGCGTAGATGTGGTCCAGGATCCGGTGCGACTGCATATAGCCGCCGAAGTTGATGTACGGCGGGCGGTTCTCCACGATCGGCTGGTCCTCCGGGTTGCTCGTCAGGATCGAATGTCCGGCCGGCTCGTCGCCGACGAAGCAGATGGCCTCGGGGCGCACGCCGAGCTCGCGGTAGAAGTCGCGCGTGGCGCGGACCACGCTGGAATGGACGACCTTGTCCTCCGAGCCGGTGAAGATGTAGACGCGCTGGCTTTGCAGCGCCTCGATCGGGTCGATCCGGTTGGCCGCGGCGGTCTCGCGCGCCAAGGCGGCCAATTTCCCGGCGTCCGGTCCCGAGGCCGGCGTCAGCGGCGTCATGCAGATATATTCGGCGTTCAGGATGTAGGCGTCTTCCGCCAGGAGCGCCGAGCCGCGGAAGGACTCGACGCTGCGGTAGGGGCCGCCGGCGATCACGCCGGCGCCGATGAAGGACGCCGAATGGGCCAGGTGGATCTGCACCGTCATATAGGCCCCGGAGGAGAGGCCGGATATGGAGTTGCCGCCCGGCGTGACGCTGTAGCGTTGGAGTGCGCCCGCCTTGGCGGGTTTTACATCCGGCATCGGAGGCTCCTGGAGTTGTGAAACGGGTTCAACCGTCGCGGGGACGGGTACGCGGTACGGGCGCACTCAAAGCGCGGCGAACGCCGCAGCATCTCAACCAGTTCAACTATGGAGATTGTATAATGTGATTACTCGGATAGATAGTTCAGCTTCACCGGTCGGAGCGACTTTTTGTCGGCCGCCGTCGTTCGGAGCGCGTCGCGCGCTGCCTGTTTCGCCGTGACTCTGCACCGCGAACTGGATTTGCTAGGACCGTTCGCGTGAACGAGGAGCAGTCGCGATGAGCCTGGACGGCGTCTACGACCACGACAACATCTTCGCCAAGATCCTCCGCGGGGAAATCCCATCGGCCCGGGTGTTCGAGGACGACCACGTCTACGCCTTCATGGACGCCTTTCCGCAAGCGAAGGGCCACACCCTGGTGATCCCCAAGCACAGCGAGGCTCGCAACCTGCTGGAGGAGGAGCCCGAGAAGCTCTCCCACCTGATCCTGGGGGTGCAGCGGGTCGCCCGCGCGGTGCGCGCGGCCTTCAATCCGGATGGGATCATGATGTTCCAGCTCAACGGCGCGCCGACCGGCCAGTCCGTCTTCCACCTGCATTTCCACATCATCCCGCGGTGGGAGGGCGATGGCCCGCTGGGCCGCCATGCCGGCGGCAAGATGGCGGACATGGACGAGTTGAAGGCGCTGGCGGAACAGATCGCGGCGAAGATCAGCTAGGGCGCGAGGCGGGGCAGTTCCACGGCGACCACCTCGCGTTTCGGCCGGCTGATCCCGAACAGTCGCCGCCGGGCGCTGCGGTCGAAGGCGATGGCCTGTCCCTCGATGGGGACGGCGATCGTGGCGACGTGGTCGAGGGTGGAGCCGCCCTTCGGCAGGCGCAGGACATAGACTTCCGGGCGGTCATGTCCGGTGACGTAGAGCAGCCCGTCCTCGCCCCAGGCGCCGCCGGACGCGCTCGCCGGCGCGAAGCGCTCGAGCACGGAGGCCGGAAAGGACCAGGCCTCCAGCCGCCGCCATTGCGCGTCGAACTTCACGAGCTGGGTGTATTTGTGCCCATGGCCGGGCTCGCCGCCCTTGCCGTCATAGTTGGCGAACGCCGCCCACCAGGCGCCGTCCCTGTGGTCCACCCAGGTGAGGGAGCCGACCTGCTGGCCCAGCGAGATGGTCCGCAAATGAATCATCCGCTTCGGATTGAAGATCTCCACCGAGCTGGTCATCGGCGTGGCCGGGAAGTTGGAGCCGGCGCACACCAGCTGCCTGGCGCGGACGATGCAGGAGTTGAGGTGCGGATAGCGCGCCCGTTCGCCCACCCATTCTGCGACCTTGCGGCCGGTCTCGCGGTCGTACTTGGCGATCTTCGAATTGGCGATGGCGTAGAGGTGGCGGCGGTCGACCGCGACGCCCTGGGTGGCCTCGGGCGTGGACCACCTCTGGACTTCCGAGGCGTTCAGGACCTGCGCCGGCTGGGCCTGGGCCGGGCCGACCAGGACCCAGGCGGCGGCGAGAGCGAGAAGGCCCGGGATGCGGATCATCGCGCGCGCCCTCAGAACGACGCCGTCGCGCCGACCCAGTAGGTGCGGCCGTAGTTGGCCCATTCCTGCAGGTAGCGCTGGCCAGGTCCGGTGACCTCCTGGCGGCCGCTGTTGGAGAGGTTCTGCGCTTCGACGAACACCCCGAACCGCGAATTCAGCCGCCAGCTGACGCTGGCGTCATAGGTGTGCCGACCCTTCCAGAACTGGTCCGAGTTGGGGATGGCGTCGTTGATCGTCTCCAGGAAGCCGCCGATGTAGTTGTGCGAAATCCGGGCCTCGAACGGGCCGCGCTGGAAGTAGATCGACTCGTTGGTGGTGATGTCCGGCTGCTGGAACAGGCCGCGCGAGCGCGGGCCCGCGCGGGTGAGGAAGGTGAAGTCCGTGTCGAGCAGGGTCAGGTTGCCGTTGAAGCCGAACCCATTGAACGGCTCCGGCAGGAAGGTGAAGGCCTGCTGTACGCCGAACTCCAGCCCCCGGATTTTCGCGGAGGAGGCGTTGCGGGGCGTGCTCACCAGCACCGGCTCGACGCCGCGGCCGACATCGAGGTTCTCGACGTTGGTCAGGGTGAAGATCTCGTTCTTGATATCCTTCGAGAAGACCGCGAGCGAGATCATGCCGTCTTTCGGATAGTACTCCAGGGAGAGGTCGAAGCCCTCGCTCTCGCGCGGCTTGAGACCCGGATTTCCCCGCGTCAACGTCGCCTGGCTGCCGTCGAAGCTCAGCGTCTCGCTGGCGGCCAGCGAACTGTAGTCCGGCCGGCCGATGGTGTTGGTCCAGGCCGCCCGGACGATGAGGTCGCGCCGCAGGTTCCACTGCAGGTGCACGCTGGGAAGCCAGTTCTCGTACCTGCCGGAATTGCTCACCGGGGTGAGCACGCCCGCGGTGCTGCGCACCGCCTCGGAGCTCACCTTGGTCCGCTCGTAGCGGAGGCCGGCGAGAACCATCAGGTCGCCCAGCTTGTAGCTGGCCTGGCCATAGCCGGCGTAGACGTCCTCGCTGACCTTATAGTTGCCGGTGGGCGCAGCGATGCTGGTCACGAACCGACTGCGGTTGGCGTCGAAGAAGGCCATGGCCTGCTGGACGTCGATGCGCGGGGTCAGCAGGTAGCGCCCGGCGATCAGCTCGCTGGGGCCCGGCTTGTCGACCTCGGCCAGGGTGTAGATGAAGCCGGGACCCGCTGTGTAGTTGATCTGGCTCGAGAGCGACTTGCGGTCCGTGGCGCGCAGCACGCCGCCGAATTTCAGCTTCAGGCTGCGATCCTCGCGGCCGTCGTCGAAGGCGAGGTTCAGCCGGCCCTGCCAGGAATGTTCGTTGCTCTCCGCATAGGCGTCCCGCTGCTGCTGCAGTCGGTAGTTGGCGGGATCGCGGACGTTGGCCTCGTTGGCCGGCGTGAAGAGCGGGAAGAACCTGTTCGTGGTGTCGTAGGTGAAGGCGTATTTGCTGGCCTCCGCATCCACGGTCCGGAACTCGAGCGAGGTGTTGGGCTGCTCCTGCTTGCCCTGGGTGTAGACGAGGTCGCCGTCGGTCTTCCACTGGGGCCGCGCCTGCCATTCGAAGGCGGTGCGCGCGAGGCCGATCTGCCGGGTGGTGATCGGCTGGTTCACGTGGATGATGTTGCGGCCGCGGGCGAAGCTGCCGCTGGCGGCGGTCTGGTTGGCGACATTGCCCAGCGGCTCGGTGCGGTATTCGATCCGTTCCTCGTCGTCCTCCATCTTCGCGAAGAGGGCGGAGGTCTCCCAGTGGAAGCTGTCGCTGGGGCGGTACTCGAGCTTGGCGTTGGCGCCTTTGCGCTGCTTGGTGTTGTTGTACCAGAACAGCCGGACCTGGGTGGGGACCTGGACGCCGTTGCCGTTGGCCGCCCCCGAATTCACCGGAGCGCCCGCCGCGGTGTATTCGCGGATCGACGGATCGGCGGCTTCGACCTGCGGGATGTCGTAGTCCAGCTGCTCCAGCGAGCCGCCGATCACCAGCCCCCAGTCGTCCGACGGGCCGAAAGTCCGGCCGGCAGCGAAGGCCAGGCGATAGGCCGGCTTGTCGTTGCGCACGTCGCCGTGGCGCTCGTAGTCGCCGTAGGAGGCGAGGCCGTTGAAAAACGGCCGGCCCGTGTCGAAGGCGCTGCGGGTCTGGACGTTGATGACGCCGCCGATCGCATTGGCGTCGACGTCCGGCGTCACCGTCTTGATGACCTCCAGGCGGGAGACGAGCACCGAGGGCACGATGTCCAGCGGCACGGTGCGGCTGTTGTCCTCCACCGGGGTCACCGGCGCTCCGTCGATGGTGGTGCGGTTGTAGGTCGAGCGCAGGCCGCGGATCGTCGGAAAGCGTGGCTCGCTCTGGTCCTCCATCACCGACACGCCCGGTATGCGCCGCAGCGCCGCGGCGGTGTTGTGGTCGGGCATCTTGCCGATGTCGTCGGCCGAGACGACGTCGGAGACGACGAAGCCCGACCGCTTCTCGGCGATCGCCGCGCGTTGCGCCTGGCGCTGGCCGGTGACCACGATCTCGTCGACCTCGGCGTCCGCCGGCAGGGCCCAGGCCATGGCCAGCGCCGCCGCCGAACCGGTCGTCAGCATTCGCCGTAGGGATCGCAGCCTGTCCGTCGGTCCGTTGTGCATCGAAGCCCCCAAAGCTTCCGCGCAGATAGGGGGCGTGGATGACACGGGTGCGACGGGGAGGGCGGTTGCGTCCGTGCAAAGAAAAAGCCCCGGACCTGAGGCCCGGGGCTCTTCCGTTCTGTCGAGGCTCGAGGCCTAGCCGGCGAATTCCGGGGTGGGATCCTCGGCGGGCTTCTCGATGACCGGGGCGCCGCGTTCGCGTTCGCCGCCCTCGATCTCGAAGGCCAGTTTGCCGTCCTTGAGCACCACGCGGACGTGGCCGCCCTTGACCAGCTTGCCGAACAGGATCTCGTCGGCCAGCGGCTTCTTGATGTGCTCCTGGATGACCCGGCCCAAGGGGCGGGCGCCGTAGAGCTCGTCGAAGCCGTTCTTGGCCAGCCAGTCCGAGGCTTCCTCGTCGGTCTCGATGGTGACGTGCCGGTCCGCCAGCTGGGCTTCCAGCTGCATGACGAACTTCTGCACGACCTGGCGGATGATGTCCTGGGTCAGCGAGTGGAACTGCACCACCGCGTCGAGGCGGTTGCGGAATTCCGGCGTGAAGGTCCGCTTCAGCGCCTCGTCCACCTCGTCATCGGCCTTGCCGCGGCCGAAGCCGATGGAGTTGCGCTGGGCGTCCGAGGCTCCCGCGTTGGTGGTCATGATCAGGACCACATTGCGGAAGTCGATCTTCTTGCCGTTGGAGTCGGTCAGCTGGCCGTGGTCCATCACCTGCAGGAGGATGTTGTAGACGTCCGGGTGGGCCTTCTCGATTTCGTCCAGCAGGACGACCGCGTGCGGGTGCTGGTCGACGGCGTCGGTCAACAGGCCGCCCTGGTCGAAGCCCACATAGCCGGGAGGAGCGCCGATCAGGCGGCTCACGGTGTGGCGCTCCATGTACTCGCTCATGTCGAAGCGCAGGAGCTCGATGCCCAGGGTGCCGGCCAGCTGCCGAGCGGTCTCCGTCTTGCCGGTGCCGGTGGGCCCCGAGAAGAGGTAGCAGCCGATCGGCTTGTTGGCGTCGCGCAGGCCGGCCCGGGCCATCTTCATGGCGGCGGACAGCTGCTCGATCGCTTCGTCCTGGCCGTAGACCGCCCGCTTCAGGTCGGTCTCCAGCTGCTTCAGCGCCTCGGTGTCGGTCTTGGAGACGGACTTCGGCGGGATGCGGGCGATCTTGGCGACGACGCCTTCGACCTCCTTCAGGCCGATGATCTTCTTCCGCTTGGCTTCGGGCAGCAGCATCTGGCTGGCGCCGGCTTCGTCGATGATGTCGATCGCCTTGTCCGGCAGCTTGCGGTCGGTGATGTACTTGGCCGACAGCTCCACCGCCGCCTTGATGGCGTCGTTGGTGTAGCGGAGCTTGTGGAACTCCTCGTAGTAGGTCTTCAGACCCTTGAGGATCTTGATCGTGTCCTCGATGGTCGGCTCGTTCACGTCGATCTTCTGGAAGCGACGCACCAGGGCGCGGTCCTTCTCGAAGTGCTGACGGAACTCCTTGTAGGTCGTCGAGCCCATGCAGCGCAGGGAGCCGGAGGCGAGGGCGGGCTTCAAGAGGTTGGAAGCGTCCATCGCCCCGCCGCTGGTCGCGCCGGCGCCGATCACAGTGTGGATCTCGTCGATGAACAGGATGGCGTCGGGGTGGTTCTCGAGTTCCTTGACCACCTGCTTGACGCGCTCTTCGAAGTCGCCGCGGTAGCGGGTGCCGGCCAGCAGCGCGCCCATGTCGAGCGAGAAGATGGTCGAGCCGGAGAGAACTTCCGGAACCTGCTTGTTGACGATCTTTCGGGCGAGCCCTTCAGCAATCGCGGTCTTGCCGACGCCGGGGTCGCCCACCAGCAGCGGGTTGTTCTTGGTCCGCCGGCAGAGCACCTGGATGGCGCGCTCAACCTCGGCGGCCCGACCGATCAGCGGGTCGACCTTGCCCTGACGGGCCTTGTCGTTGAGGTTGACGCAGTAGGCCTCGAGCGCCTCGCCGCCGGTCTTGACGGTGGGCTTCTCTTCGTCGTCGGACGAGCCCTTGACCGGCTTGTTTTCCGACGCGCCGGCCTTCTTGGCGATGCCGTGAGCGATGTAGTTCACCGCATCGTACCGGGTCATGTCCTGCTCTTGCAGGAAGTAGGCGGCGTGGCTCTCGCGCTCCGAGAAGATGGCGACCAGCACGTTCGCGCCGGTGACCTCCTCGCGTCCCGAGGACTGCACGTGGATGACGGCGCGCTGGATGACCCGCTGGAAGCCGGCGGTAGGCTTGGCGTCCTCCCCGTCGTCCACCACGAGCGAGCGCAGCTCGTTGTCCACATAGTTGGTGAGGGTTGTGCGAAGCGACCCAAGGTCGACATCGCAAGCTCTCATAACACCGGCGGCGTCTTCATCGTCGACCAGCGAGAGCAGCAAGTGCTCTAGCGTTGCGTATTCGTGCTTACGCTGGTTGGCGTAGGCCACCGCGCGATGAAGCGACTCTTCGAGCTGGCGCGAGAATGAAGGCAAGTGCCTCTAATCCTTTTCCATGGTGCACTGAAGCGGGTGTTGATGCCGCCGTGCAGTATCAACGACCTGGGCCACTTTTGTTTCCGCCACTTCGTATGTGAACACCCCGCAGACCCCAACACCATGTTGGTGGACATGCAACATGATCCGAGTCGCATCTTCGCGCGACTTATTGAAGAATTGCTCAAGCACGTAGACGACGAATTCCATTGGTGTGTAGTCGTCGTTCAAAAGAAGCACTCTGTACATTGAGGGCTTCTGCGTCTTCGGCTTGGTCTGCGTGATCACGGTCGAACGCGCGCCGGTGTCGTTGTCACCCTGCTTGCGTTCAGCCATGGCCTGAACCTCCTGAGGGGGCGGGCCCGCCATCCTCACGCAATTAGATATGGCAAACATTTCCATTTGGAAGGGTGGATTCATCACGAAAGCGCTCACAGCCGGCCAACGCCCGCCCCGAGGCGGCGCTCGGCGAGGGTCAGCGCATCATTCTCTCTTGGGCGCCGCTTTTGCACGCAAAATCCGTCCGGAGGTGACGGCGCTCGCTCCAAAACGTTGTCGCAGCACATCCAGAGTGCGCTCATTGGCGCGCGCGCGGCGCTCATCGCCCGCAAAGAAGTCATCCGCTGCGGCCTCCGCCTCCACGAGCTCGGCCAGGCCTATGCCGATCAGCCGCCAGGGCCTGGCTCCTGCCTCCCCGGCGAGCAGTTCGCGGCCGACCGCAAACAGGGTCTTGGCGGTCTGGGTGGGCACAGCCAACGTCCGCCTGCGGGTGACGATCCGGAAGTCCGTTCCGCGCAGTTTCAGGGTGACGGTCCGGCCGGCGACGCCCGCCGCGCGGGCCTGCTGCGCCACCTTGTCGCAGAGCGGCGCAAGCTTGTCTTCCAGCGCCTCGACCGCCGTCAGATCGTCCTCGAAGGTGGTCTCGGCGCTGATTCCCTTGCGCTCCTGGTCGGGATCGACCGCGCGGGCGTCCTGGCCCCGCGCCAGCTGCGACAACCGTAGTCCATGGGCGCCGAAGCGGCTGATCAGGTCGCGCGGCTCGGCGCGGGCGAGCGCGCCCACGGTGCGCAGCCCGGCCTTCTCCAGCGAGGCGGCCATGGCCGGGCCGACGCCGGGCAGGATCGAGACCGGCCTGGGGGCCAGGAAGCTCTCGGCCTCGGCGCCGCCGATCACCGAAAAGCCGCGCGGCTTGTCGAGGTCCGAGGCGATCTTGGCCAGGAACTTGTTGGCCGACAGCCCGATCGAGACGGTCAGGCCGGTCTCGGCCTCGATCCGCGCCTGCAGCCGGGCGAGCGTCAGGGCCGGCGGGGCGCCATGCAGCCGCTCGGTGCCGGACAGGTCGAGCCAGGCCTCGTCCAGCGACAGCGGCTGGATCAGCGGCGTCAGCTCGGCGGCCATGCCGAGGATGCGGCGGCTCTCGGCGCGGTACTTGGCGAACTCGGGCTTGATGACCACCGCGTCGGGACAGGCCTTCAGCGCCTTGAACATCGGCATGGCCGAGCGGACGCCGGAGATCCGGGCGATGTAGCAGCAGGTGGTGACCACCCCGCGCTTGCCGCCGCCGACGATCACCGGCCGGTCGCGCAGTTCGGGCCGGTCGCGCTTCTCCACCGAGGCGTAGAAGGCGTCGCAGTCCATGTGGGCGATGGCCAGCTGCGCCAGTTCCTCGTGGGCGACGATCCGCGGCGAGCTGCAGGCGGGACAGCGTCGGACCACCGCGGCGCCCTGCCAGAAACAGTCGCGGCAGAAGGCCGTCATGCCGGCGGGTCCTCAGGACCGCCGAGCGGCCACAGCCAGGCCGCGCCGCGCACCCCTGACGAATCGCCGTGCGTCGCCGGGCGGACCGGGGTGGCGAAACAGTCGGAGAAGACGTGCGCGCCGATCGCGGCGGGCAGGCGGTCGTAGAGCTCCTCCACCTTGGAAAGGCCGCCGCCCAGGACGATCACGTCGGGATCGAGCACGTCGCAGACCACCGCCAGGCCGCGCGCCAGCCGGTCGACGTAGCGGTCGAGCTCGGCTGCGGCGGAGGGCTCGCCGGCGCGGGCCGCGGCGATCAGATCCTCCGTGGGCCGACCGGCGGCGCGGGCCAGGCCCGATCCGGAGACCCAGAGCTCCAGGCAGCCCTGGCGTCCGCACCAGCAGCGCGGGCCGGGATGCTCCTGCGCCGTCGGCCAGGGCAGGGGCGTATGGCCCCATTCGCCGGCGAAACGGTTCGCCCCGGCCAGCAGCCGGCCGTGGGCGACGATCCCGCCGCCGCAGCCGGTGCCGAGGATGGCCCCGAACACCACGGCCGCGCCGGCGCCGGCGCCGTCCGTCGCCTCGGACAGGGCCAGGCAGTCGGCGTCGTTGGCGTAGCGCACCGGCCGCTCCAGCACGCGGGCCAGGTCCTGCGGGAAGGGCTGGCCGTTGAGGTGGGTGGAGTTGGCGTTGCGCATCCGCCCGCTCGCCGGCGACAGCGACCCTGGACCGCAGACCCCGACCGCCGGCGCGCGGGCGCCGGCCTGCCGCTCAGCCTCCGCCACCAGCTCGCGCACGGCCTGCAGGGCGGCGTCATAGTCCGGCGGGGAGGGCGCGCGCACCCGCGCCAGGAACCGGCCGTCGCGGTCCAGCGCCGCCGCCTCGATCTTGGTGCCGCCGAAATCTACGCCGATACGGATCATGGCCCTTCATACCTGATTTGTTCCTGTGTGCTGAGGGGGCGAAGCGGCTGAACGCCCCCTCAGTCGCTTCGCGACAGCTCCCCCGCGAGCGGTGGAGCATCTTCGGCCCAGATCCTCCACCGCAACGCGGGGGAGGTGGCTCGCGCAGCGAGACGGAGGGGGCGCTGCAGCCCCGCCGCTTTGCGCGACGCGCGTTCAGCGCTATGGCGCAGTCGCCATGGCCACCCTTCCCGCCGCCGACAGTCCCGCCCAGACCCTCCGCCTCTCCCTGGGGCTGCGCCAGATCGTCCTGCTGATAGCCTGCCTTTCGATCTTCTGGATCGTGGTCTTCAACCCGCGGGCGCTGAACGACGGCGACACCTACTGGCACCTGGGCGCCGGGGCCTGGATGCTGGACCACCTGCGGGTGCCGCACACCGATCCCTTCTCCTACACCCACGGCGGCAAGCCCTGGGTGCCGCACGAGTGGCTCTCCGAGATCATCATGACCCTGGTCTACCGCGCGGCGGGCTGGACCGGGATCGTCGTGCTGTTCGGCTTCGCCACGGCGCTCTCCATGGGGCTGCTGCTGAGCCGGCTGGGCCGCTGGATGGGGCCGATCGCGCTCGCGGCGACCGCCTGGCTGGTGGTCGGCTGCATGTGGGTGGGGCTGTTCACCCGGCCGCACCTGCTGGCCCTGCCGGTCATGATCATCTGGACCGGCGCCCTGCTCGACGCGCGCGCCGCCGGACGCGCGCCGCCCATGTGGCTGGCGGCGCTCCTGGTGTTCTGGGCCAACCTGCACGGCAGCTTCGTCTTCGGCGCCCTGGTGGCGGCGCCGCTGGCCCTCGAGGCGGTCCTCGATGCGCCGCGGAACCCGTGGCCGGTGGTGAAAAGCTGGGGGATCTTCGCCGGGGCCTGCCTGGTGGCGGTGCTGCTGACGCCCAACGGCCTGCACGCCCTGACCTATCCGTTCCAGATCATGTCGATGAAGACGCTGAACGGCATCGTCGAATGGCTGCCGCCGGACTTCCGCTCCATGTCGGAGTTCCAGGCGGCCATCCTGTTCACCCTGCTGGTCTGCCTGAGCCGCGGCGTTCGCGTGCCCTTCTTCCGCGCGGCCCTGGTGCTGTTCATCCTGCATATGTCGTTGCAGCATCAGCGGCACATGCTGGTGCTGGCGCTGATCGCGCCCCTGTTCCTGGCCGAGCCGATCGGCCGCAGCTTCGGCCGCAAGGCGCCCCGCTACCTCGGCCGGCCGCTGCTGCCCGCCGTGCTCTTCGCCCTGGGCGCCCTGGTGATGATCGGGATGCGCATGGCCGACCCGGTGGTGCGCGGCGACGCGGTGACCACGCCGAAGACGGCGCTGAGCCACGTCCCGGCGGCCCTGCAGGCGAGGCCGGTGCTCAACACCTACAGCCTGGGCGGCTATCTGGTGTTCCGCGGCGTCAAGCCCTTCATCGACGGCCGCGCCGACATGTATGGCGACGACTTCTTCAGCCAGCACATGAGAGTCGTGCGCGGCGACGCCGCCGCCTTCGACAAGGTCGCCGCCAAGTACCATCTGGACTGGACCATCCTGCAGCCGCGCGAGCCGCTGGCGAAGCTGATGGATTCCAAACCCGGCTGGCGGCGCGTCTACAGCGACCGCTGGGCGGTGGTGCATGCGCGGGTCGCGGCGCTCGAGGCCCTGCCGCCCCGCGCCGCGCCGATACAGCCCTAACGCCCCAGCACGGCCTGCTCCACCGCCTCGCCCAGCTCGGCCCAGTCGTCGATCCTGCGGTGGCGGTCGGAGCGAGGGGCGAAGGGGCGCAGGCGCTCGTCGGCGACGTGCTGGAAGGTCGAGGTCTGCGGCGCATGCTCGGCCACCGAGTCCAGGTTCGACAGGATGTCGTCGATGAAGGCCGATCGTGCTCGGCTCTGGCGCACCAGGCCCGCGGTTGAGGATCAGCGGGTGGGGCAGGCCATGGGTCTTCAGCCAGCCGGTGCGCAACGCCTCGGCCTGCGGCGGCGCATTCGACAGGATGACGATCTCCGCCCGACGGCTCAGCCGGTTCAGCGCCGCCACCGCGCCGGGCGCGGGCTCCATCCTGGCGCAAGCGGTGCGGAAGAAGGCGTCGTACAGGGCCTTGCCCTCCGCCTCGCTCACAGGTTCGAGGCCGCCCGGCCGGAAGATGTTCTGGAAGAGGGCGTAGCGCTGGATCCGAAACTCCAGACCCTCCAGCGCCAGGAAGTCGCCGAACCCTTTCAAGAACAGGCCGAGGACCTCGTCGACGTCGACGACCACCAGCGGCCGGTCGGCCGAGAGCCCCAGCGCCGCCAGTTCTGGCGCCTGGACGAGCGGGGGCGGCGCCGCGGGGTTGGGCAAGAGAGGGACTCCTCAGCGGGGACTAACGAAGTTTAAGGATATGGCGTGTGATCTGGACATCACAGATGGGGAGGGCGCGCTCTTGCGCCGCCGTCCCCTGGACACAGCGTCGGGTCCGCAATGGCCAAGAAGGTCCTCATCGTCGAGGATAACGAGCTGAACATGAAGCTGTTTCATGATCTGCTCGAAGCCCAAGGCTACGACATACTGGAGACCCGTGAGGGGCTGCAGGCGCTGTCGCTCGCCCGCGAACATCGACCCGATCTCATCCTGATGGACATCCAGCTGCCGGAGATCTCCGGCTTGGAAGTCACCAAATGGCTGAAGGAAGACGAAGAGCTGGCCTCGATCCCCGTGGTCGCCGTGACCGCTTTCGCCATGAAGGGCGACGAGGAACGCATCCGCGAGGGCGGCTGCGAGGCCTATATCTCCAAGCCCATTTCGGTGGCCCACTTCCTGGAGACCATCCGAAAACTGCTGGATTGAACGGATGACCGCCCGCATCTTGGTCATCGACGACCTGGAAGCCAATATCCGGCTGCTGGAAGCCCGGCTTTCGGCCGAATATTACGAGGTGCTGACCGCCCGTGACGGGCCGTCCGGCATCGCGCTCGCGGCCCGCGAAACCCCCGATATCATCCTCCTGGACGTGATGATGCCGGAGATGGACGGCTTCGCCGTCTGCCGCATCCTGAAGGAGGACCTAGCGACCCGCCACATCCCCGTCGTCCTGGTCACCGCCCTCGACGGGCGTGGAGACCGGGTGGCGGGCCTGGAGGCTGGGGCCGACGACTTCCTGACCAAGCCGATCGACGACGTCATGCTGTTCGCCCGGGTGCGCAGCCTGACGCGGCTGAAGGCGGTGATGGACGAGCTGCGCGAGCGCGAGGCGTCCGGCCGGCGCATCGGGGTGATCGCCGGCGCGGCGTCGCGCCTGGGCGGCTCAGGCGGGCGGATCCTGGTGGTCGACGACAACGCGCGGCAGGCCGAGCGGCTCGCCGCCGAGCTCGCCATCGAGCACCGGCCGGTGATCGAGGCCGATCCCGAGAAGGCGCTGATCGCCGCGCGCGGTCCGGTGGACCTTCTGATCATCAACGCCTCGGCCAAGAGCTTCGATGGCCTGCGGGTCGCGGCCCAGATCCGCACCGACGATTCGACCCGCAACCTGCCGCTGCTGGCGGTGGTGGACTTCGACCAGCGGCCGCGGCTGATCAAGGCCCTGGAGATCGGCGTCAACGACCTGCTGGCCCGTCCCGTCGATCCGGGCGAGCTCTCGGCCCGGGTCCGGACCCAGATCCGCCGCAAGCGCTATACCGACTATCTGCGCCACAACCTCGACCAGTCGCTGGAGCTGGCGGTCACCGACCAGCTGACCGGCCTGCACAACCGCCGCTACATGGCCGGCCAGCTGAAGGCCCTGGTCGAGCGCGCGGCCAGGGGCGGCGAGCCCGTGTCGCTGCTCGCCATCGACATCGACCACTTCAAGAAGATCAACGACGGCTTCGGCCACGACGTCGGCGACGAGGTGCTGCGCGAATTCGCCATCCGGCTATCCGCCAACGTCCGGGCCATCGACGTCCCCGTCCGCCATGGCGGCGAAGAGTTCCTGGTGGTCATGCCCGACACCCGGCTGGAGGACGCCCGCCGTATCGCCGAGCGCATCCGCCTCCACGTCGCCGGTTCGCCCTTCCGCGTGATGGGCGGGCAAGAGGCGCTCGACGTCACCATCTCCATCGGCGTGGCCGCCAGCCTCGCCGGCGAGACGCAGACGGAGGGCCTGCTCAAGCGCGCGGACGCGGCCATGTACGAGGCGAAGGCCGGCGGCCGGAACCGGGTGATCATGCGCGCCGCCTGAGCGGGGCGGGGCGCTTGCGCGCCTCACTTCATCGCGAATCCGACGTCGGTCAGGACCAGCTGGTCGCCGGAGGGGCCGAGCGCCTCGCGCAGATAGGCCTGCGCCTGCTCGCGCGCCTTCGCCGCCAGGGCAGGGTCGCGCCGCCGGGCCTCGGGGAGGCTGAGCGTGTCCATGAGGACGCCGACGATGGCGAGCCGCTCGAAGAGGTCTTGTCGCTCCTGGTCGCTGGCCCGCGCGAACGTCGGGTCTTCGATGAGCGCGCCCACGACCTGTTTCACCACCGTCCGGATTTGCGGTTCGGTCAGCTGCACGCCGGAGAGCGCCTGGTAGTTGCCGATCAGGAAATGGGCGAGGGCGCCTGACACGTCGTTCCGCGGAAGGCCCAGGCGGGCCGCAGCTTGGCGATGCGCGTCGAGCAACCGCTCCAGACCCTGCTGGTACTCCTTGCGGCGGTCGGCAGGCGCGGCTTCGGCCATCAGCCGGGTGACTTGACTGGCGCCGGCGGAGCCAAAGGTCAGCGATGCGCCCGCGGGTCTTTGAGGCCGCGACGGCGCCGCAGGCGTCGCCCTGGCCGGGCTTTTCCGCATCGCCGCCTGCAGATTTTGGCGGCTGAGCTCCATGTTCTGGAGCCCCATCTGGCTCATGCCCATGCCGAACAGGGTCTGCTGGTCGGGAGCCCAGAACTGGGCCGCCGCCGGCGCGGCGGTGGCCAAGGCCGCGATTCCCAGGAGGATCGACATTCCCAGGATCGATGGGCGCAGTTTTCGGAGGCGCGGCATCTTCCACCCCAGCCTGTCACGACCGGCGCCACTCTGGATTGGTCGGGTGGCGGAATTACGCCCTGGGTTGGGCGTGGCGGCCGACGGCTAAAACAAAAACGCCCGGCCTTGGGCCGGGCGCTTTCGTTGCAGACCAATGGCTCGGTTGAGCTACTTGATCTTGCCTTCTTTGAATTCGACGTGCTTGCGCACGACGGGATCGTACTTCTTCAGCACCATCTTGTCGGTCTTGGTGCGGGCGTTCTTCTTCGTCACGTAGAAGAAGCCGGTGTCCGCCGTCGAATTCAGGCGGATTTTAATGGAGGCGGGCTTCGCCATGGGGCAGTCCTCGGGCGGGCCGAGCGGACGCGCCGTCGGCAGGTGTTCGATAAGAGGCGCGGAAAATACGAATCCGCCACCATAAGTCAATGGCGTGACGGCAAAGGCCTGGCTGGCGGCCTCGGCTAGAGGATCGCCCGGCGCGGATCGCTCGCGCCGAATTTCAGGAACGGCCGCGGCCGATCGGGGTCGGCGAGGCGCGCGACCGCCTCGCTGAGCACGAAACGGGTGACGTTCGGCAGCTTCAGGTCCAGGGCCTCGTCGAAGCCGACCCAGGCGATCTCGTCCAGTTCGCCGCAGTCGGCCTGGCGCTCCAGGCTGATCAGGCGGTCGGCCTCGGCGATCAGGAACCAGGTGTCGAATCGCTTACCGACCGCGGGCGGGGTGATCGCGCGGGCGACGATGTCGATGGCCTCGAGGTCGGCCTGGGCGCCCTGGCCCAGAAAATCGCGCCAGGGGCCGGCACCCGGCCGCGGCGGGGCGGCCCTGGCCATCAGAAGGCCGGCTTCCTCCCACGTCTCGCGCACCGCCGCCAAGGCCAGGGCGCGGCCCAGGCCCGGCCTCATGTGGGCGTCGAACACCGCCTGGACCTCGGGCCGAAGGTCCGAGGCCGTGGGGACCCGGTAGTCGGCGCGGTCGACGCGCCCGCCAGGGAAGACCCACAGGCCCGGCATGAAGGTGTGCCGGCTGTTGCGCCTACCCATCAGCACGCAGGGCTGCGGCCCGTCCCGGCGGACCAGGATCATGGTGGCGGCGTTCCTCGGGCGCACCGCCCGTTGGCCCGGCGTGCGCGGCGGACCCTGCGGCTTGGTGGCGTCGGCGAGAGCATCGGACATCGAAGCAGCTCTAAGCGGCCAGGGGCTTGGCTTGAACCCGTAAAGTGGGAAAAGCGCGTGGAGGACGCTCATCCCCTCTCACCGTCATGCCCGGCCTTGTGTCGGGAACCCATGCACACGGAGAGAGGGGGGGACCGTCCTGCGCCGCCGACGTTCATGGATGGCCGGGACGGGGGCCGGCCATGACGGAAGAATAGGAGATTGGCGGCCCGCCTTCGGTTAGCGCCCATGCAGCTTGTCCGGGCGCGCCGTCACCGCCCCTTGCGCTTGCCGCCGCCCATCTTGGTCTTGCGGCCGGTGCGGATGCCCGCGGGCCGGCCTGGCTTGGTCGGGGGACGGCCTGGGCCGCCGGGGCGGCGGTCGTTGCGGGCGCGCATGCCGAGCCGCGGCCGGGGCGCGCTGGGATCGGGGGCGGCCGGCTCGCTGAGCATCTCGAACAGCAGGCCGCCGGTCACCGGGGTGGCCTCCGTCAGCCGCACCTGCACGCCCATGCCGAGCGGCCAGCGCGCGCCGCTGCGCTCGCCGACCAGGGCGTGGGCCTTGTCGTCGTGGATGAAATACTCCCCGCCCAGGGTGGAGACCGGAACCAGGCCGTCGGCGCCCGTCTCCCGCAGCCGCACGAACAGGCCGAAGCGGGTGACGCCGGTGATCTTGCCCTCGAATTCCGCGCCGACGTGGTCGGCCAGGAAGGCGGCGATGTAGCGGTCCATGGCGTCGCGCTCGGCGGCCATGGCCCGCCGCTCGGCGAAGGTGATCCGCTCGGCGGTGTCCTTGATCTGGGCGAGGTCGCGGTCGGTTAGCCCGTCGTCGCCGAGACCCAGGGCGCGGACCAGCGCCCGGTGGACGATCAGGTCCGCATAACGGCGGATCGGCGAGGTGAAGTGGGCGTAGCGGTCGAGGTTGAGGCCGAAGTGGCCGATGTTCTCCGCGGAGTAGTGGGCCTGCATCTGGGTGCGCAGGACCACCTCGTTGACGATCTCGGCGTGCGGCGTCTCGCGGGTCAGGGTCAGCAGCCGGTTGAAGCGGTCGGTCCGCGGGGCCTCGCCCTTGGTCCAGCTGATCTCCAGGGTGTGCAGGAAGTCGGCGAGCGACTGCAGCTTCTCAGGGGAGGGGGCGTCGTGGATTCGGTAGATCAGCGGCGAGCGCTTGGCCTCCAAGGTCTCGGCGGCGCTGACGTTGGCCTGGATCATCATCTCCTCGATCAGCTTGTGGGCTTCGAGGGCGGCGCGCGGCAGGACCGAATCGACCCGGCCCATCTCGTCGATGTGGACCTTTCGCTCCAGGCTTTCGATGCCCAGCGGCGAACGAACGTCGCGGCCCTTCTTCATCGTCGCAAAGGCCGCCCACAGCGGCTTGAGGATGGTCTCCAGCAGCGGGCCGGTCTTGTCGTCGGTCGCGCCGTCGATCGCCGCCTGGGCCTGTTCGTAGGAAAGCTTGGCGGCCGAGCGCATCAGGCCGCGCACGAAGCGGTGGGAGCGTTTGCGTCCGTCGGCGCCGAACACCATCCGTACCGCCAGGCAGGCGCGGTTCTCACCCTCCCGCAGGGAGCAGAGGCCGTTGGACAGCCGCTCGGGCAGCATCGGCTCGACCCGGTCGGGGAAGTAGACGCTGTTGCCCTTGTCGCGCGCGACCTCGTCCAGCGCCGAGCCGGAGCGGACGTAGGCGGCCACGTCGGCGATCGCCACCCAGACGATCCAGCCGCCCGGGTTCTTCTCGTCGGCGTCGGCCTCGGCGTAGACCGCGTCGTCGTGGTCGCGGGCGTCGGCGGGGTCGATGGTGATCAGCGGGACGTCGCGCAGGTCCTCGCGGCCTGAGAGCGTCGGCGGCTGGGCGGCCTCCGCCTCGTCTTCGGCGGCCTGGCTGAAGCCCATCGGGATGCCGTGGGTGTGGATGGCGATCAGCGAGGCGGCGCGCGGATCGTCCTCGCGGCCGACCACCTCCAACACCTTGCCGCTGTGCGGCCCGTAGCGCTGCGCGGTCGGGCCCACCTGGGCCAGCACCAGGTCGCCGTCCCGCAAGGGCGCGCCCTCCTGTTCGCTCAGCAGCAGGCTGGTCTTCGACTTGCGGTCCACCGGCTCGACGCGGACTTCGCGGCGCGCCTTGCGGATCACGCCCAGCACCCGGTGGGCGCTCTGGCCCAGGCGCTTGATCATCCGGGCTTCGTAGTCGCCGCTCTCGAGCTTGGTGAAGCGCACCAGGAGCCGGTCGCCCAGGCCCGGGGCCTGGCCGGCTTCGGCCGTGCGGTCGGGCGACAGCGGCACGATCGGGGCGTCCTCGGCGCCCTTGGTCAGCCGGACCAGCAGGTCGCCGTCGGGATCGCGCTCGATCACGTCGACCACGCCGACCTCGGGCAGGGCGCCGGCGGGGGCGAATCCCTTGCGGCCGCGGCGGCCGAGCTCGCCCTGGCCCTCCAGTTCCTGAAGCAGCTGCCGCAACGCCCGCCGGTCGGCGCCCTTCAACCCAAAGGCGCGGGCGATGGCCGCCTTGTCGGATTCGCCGGTCTCCCGGAGGAATTTCAGCAAGGTCTCGCGGTCGGGCAGGCCCTGGGGCGGGCGAGTCAGCTTGGGCGAGCGAGGTTTGGCCATGGATTCTGCTTAGCAGTTTTGCGGGCCGAGTCTGAGATGGAGGCGGCGCCTGAAGATGGATTGTCCACGAGACGCGCCGAGCTGAGAGCTGAGCTGCTCGTCCTCTGCATCCGTCATTCCCGGCCTTGTGCCGGGAACCCATGCACACCCACGTCGGACACGGCGTTCATGGGTGGCCGGGACAAGCCCGGCCATGACGGTGAAAATAGGGGAAGGGGCGAACCCTCGACCAGATCAGCGCCCGTTCGTGTATTTCGTGCCTTTCGTGGTTCCCAAAGGACCAAGCTCAGTCGTCCTCGTCGCGGAACGTCCCCAACAGCGTCAGTCCCTCGATGGTCGTGGCGCCGTTCTTCTTGATCACGGTGCGGACCATGCCGTCACCCGTGGCCTCGATCGCCTTGGCCAATCGCTCGGAGTGGGTGACGAGCCAGACCTGGGTCCGCTTGGCCGCCATTCGAACCATTTCCGCCAGCGGCTGCATCAGGTCCGGATGCAGGCTGGACTCCGGCTCGTTCAGGGCGATGAAGGGCGGTAGGCGGTAGGCCATCAGCGCCCCGGCCAGCCCGAGGAACCTCAGGGTGCCGTCGGAGATCTCGGACGGCTCGAACACCCGGTGCGGGAATTCCGGAAAGCTGAGCGAGAAGCTGATGTCGCGGCCGGCCTCCAGCTCGTCCAGGCGCACGCCCGGGAAGGCGCGGTCGATCATCCGGTCGAGGTCTACCGTGTCCTGGCGAATGGTCGCGAGCGTGGCGAAGACCGCGGCCAGGTTGGCGCCGTCCGACGCGAGCGTCGGGGCGGCCACCGCGACGCAGGGCTTGCGCATCGGCGAGTCCGGGTCGGTGCGCAGGTCGTGGTAGAACCGCCAGGCCAGCAGGGTGCGGCGCACGAGGTCCAGCACGGGATAGCGCGAGGGATCCTGCAGCCCGCTGAGCGCCGTCTCTGAGTGGAGGAGGTCGATGTCGATCTTGACCGGCCGGCCGTCGGGGTCGCGCGCCATCAGCGAGGGGCCGTCACGATCCAGCAGTCGGACCCGCCGCTGGCCGCTGAGATAGGTCAGGCTCTCGGTCTTGATCTGCGGCTCGAACGGGAGGACCGCAGCGCCGGGCGGCGAATAGCCGATCTCGACCTCGTAGCGGTAGCTGACCTCCAGCCGGTCGGGTTCGGAGAAGCCGACGGAGAGCCGGATGCAGCGAGGCCCGCCGCCCTTGTGGGGCCCAGCCCATAAAGCCAGGTTAAGGCTCTCGCGCGCCACCTCCTCGCCCAGGGTGTTGGCCGCCGCGGCCCGCAGCAGCTCCAGCGCGCGGTAGAGGTTCGACTTGCCGACGCCGTTCGCCCCCACGAAGACGTCGAGGCGCGACATCGGATAGTGGATCCGCTGCAGGGACCGGTAGCCCGAGGCGGAGAATTCGCGAACTGGCAGAACCATGGTCGCGCTTTAGCATGGGAACAAATGGGGAACAATAGGCGGCGCATCCGATGCTCCGCCCCGCCTTACGCCTCTTCCTTCGCCTTGGCCGCCTTCTTCGCCGGAGCCTTCTTGGCAGGAGCCTTCTTGGCCGCCGTCTTCCTCGCGGCTGGAGCCTTCGCCGTGGTTTCGGCCTTGGCCTTCACGGCGCGCGCCGGCTTTTTCTTCCCGCCGCCGCCCTTGGCTTCGCGCTCGGCCAGCAGCTTCACGGCCTCCTCCAGCGTCATCGCCTGGGGGTCGGCGCCCTTGGGCACATTGGCGTTGGTCGCGCCGTGCTTGATGTAGGGGCCGTAGCGGCCGGAGAGCACGCGCACGGGGGCGCCGTCGCCGGGGTGGGCGCCCAGGTCCTTCAGCGCCGCGGCCTCGCCCCGGCGGCCCGCGCCGCCGGCGCGCTTTTCGGCCAGCAGGGCGACGGCCCGGTTCAAACCCACCTCGAACACCTCGTCCGCCGTCGGCAAGTTGGCGTAGGTGCCGCTGTGCTGGACGAAGGGTCCGTAGCGGCCGAGGCCGGCCAGGATCATCTGACCGTCCTCAGGATGCAGCCCGACCTCTCGCGGAAGACGCAGCAGGCGCAGGCCCTTCTCCAGGTCCATGGCCGGCGCCGACCAGCCCTTGGGCAGGCTGGAGCGTTTGGGCTTCTCGCCCTCGCCCAGCTGGACGTAGGGGCCGAAACGGCCGGCCTTCAGGTAGACGGCCTGGCCGGTGTCCGGATCGGTCCCCAGTTCGCGGTCGCCGCCTTCGCCGGAGCCGTTCTCGCCCTCGGCCTGGCCGATCGGGCGGGTGTAGCGGCATTCCGGATAGTTGGAGCAGCCGACGAAGGGACCGAACCGGCTGGTCTTCAGGCTCAGCCGGCCCTGGCCGCAGGTCGGGCAGACCCGCGGGTCGGCGCCGTCGGCCTTGGGCGGATAGAGGAAGGGCGCCAGGGCGCCGTCGAGGGAATCGAGGACCTCGCGGGTGCGCAGGCCCCCGATCTCCTCCGTCTTGGCGTGGAAGTCGGTCCAGAACTCGCGCAGCAGCGCCTTCCAGTCGAGCTCGCCGGCCGAGACCAGGTCGAGCTTTTCCTCGAGGTCGGCGGTGAAGTCGTACTCGACGTACTTGAGGAAGAACTGCTCGAGAAACACCGTGACCAGGCGGCCCTTGTCCTCGGGGATGAAGCGGTTCTTCTCCATCCGCACATAGGCGCGGTCGCGCAGCACCGACAGGACCGAGGCGTAGGTCGAGGGCCGGCCGATGCCGAGCTCTTCCATCTTCTTGACCAGGCTGGCCTCCGAATAGCGCGGCGGCGGCTCGGTGAAGTGCTGGTCGGCGCGGGCGTCGATCACCCGGGCGGCGGCGCCCTGGCTGACCTGGGGCAGGCGGCCGCCTTCCTCGTCATCGGCGTCGTCGCGGCCTTCCTGATAGACCTTCAGATAGCCGTCGAAGAGCACGACCTCGCCGGAAGCGCGCAGGCCGGTCTTGCCGTCGGCGCAGTCCATCTCGATGGTCGTCCGCTCGACCCGGGCCGACTCCATCTGCGAGGCGATCATCCGCTTCCAGATCAGCTCGTAGAGCTTGGCCAGGTCGCCTTCGAGGCGCAGCTTGCCGGGGTTGCGGGCCAGGCTGGTCGGGCGGATCGCCTCGTGGGCCTCCTGGGCGTTCTTGGCCTTGGTGGAATAGATCCGCGGCTTCTCCGGCACATATTCCCGGCCGTACACGCCGCCGATCACCTGGCGCGCCTCGTCGAGGGCTTCAGGCGCGGTCTGCACGCCGTCGGTCCGCATATAGGTGATCAGGCCGACGGTCTCGCCGCCGATGTCGATGCCTTCATAGAGCCGCTGGGCGGCTTGCATGGTGCGCTTGGCGTCGAAGCCGAGCTTGCGGGAGGCTTCCTGCTGCAGGGTCGAGGTGGTGAAGGGCGGGGCGGGCGAGCGCTTGCCCGGCTTCTTCTCGACGGCGGAGACGGTGAAGCTGGCGGCCTTGATCGCGTCGCGGGCGGCCAGCGCGCTGGTCTCGTTGGCCAGGTCGAACTTGGTGAGCTTCTTGCCGTCGTGCTTGACGAGGCGGGCCAGGAAGGGGTCGCCGCCGGCGCTGACGTCGGCCTCGACGCTCCAGTATTCCTGGGTCCGGAAGCGCTCGATCTCCAGCTCGCGGTCGACCACCAGGCGCAGGGCCACCGACTGCACCCGGCCGGCCGAGCGCGAGCCCGGCAACTTGCGCCACAGCACCGGCGAGAGGGTGAAGCCCACCAGGTAGTCCAGGGCGCGGCGCGCCAGATAGGCGTCGACCAGCTCCATGTCGATGTCGCGGGGATGCTTCATCGCCTCGGTGACGGCCGCCTTGGTGATGGCGTTGAAGACCACCCGCTGGATGGTCGCGCCCTTCAGCGCCTTCTTCTTCTGCAGCACCTCCAGCACGTGCCAGGAGATGGCCTCGCCCTCGCGATCCGGGTCGGTGGCGAGGATGATGGTGTCGGCGCCCTTGGCGGCGTCGGCGATGTCCGCCAGCCGCTTGGCGGCCTTGGCGTCGACGTCCCAGGACATGGCGAAGTCCTCGTCCGGCCGCACCGAGCCGTCCTTGGCCGGCAGGTCGCGCACGTGTCCGTACGAGGCCAGGACCGTGTAGTTCGACCCCAGGTACTTGTTGATGGTCTTGGCCTTAGCCGGGCTCTCGACGACGACGACGTTCATCTATTCTCTGGCGTTCCGCGGGCGCAGGGCCGGCTTTTCTGAAGTGGCGGGAAGGTGGGGGCGACGCCTCACCCATGTCAACGGCCCTCGCGAGCGCAGTTTCGAGAGCCCCTTTAGGGGCTCATCCGCTGCACACCATGCCGCCGGGCAGCAGTTCGGCGCGCCCGGCCAGGGAAAGCTCCACCAGAACGGCGAAGACGGCGGGCGCCGGAGCCCCGGCGGCCCGCACGATTTCGTCGCGCGAGACCGGGGTCGGGGACAGCAGGTCGGCCACGCGCCGCAGCAGGCCGGGAACCGGCTCGACCGGCGGACCGGAGTAGCTGGGCCGCTCACGCTCCCGGAAGCCGCGCAGGGTCTCGATCGCGCGCAGTACGTCCTCGACTCCCTCGCAGATCGCCGCGCCCTGGCGCAACAGGTCGTTGGTTCCCTTGGCGCGCGGGTCGAGCGGCGAGCCCGGCACGGCCAGCACCTCGCGGCCCTGCTCGGCGGCCAGGCGGGCGGTGATCAGCGAGCCGGAGCGCAACTCGGCCTCGACCACCACCACGGCGCGGGACAGGCCGGAGATGATCCGGTTGCGGCGCGGGAAGTCGCGGGCCGTGGCGCCCTTGCCCGGCGGGCTTTCGGAGACGACGCAGCCGCTCTCGACCAGGCGGGCGTAGAGGCCGGCGTGGTCCGGCGGATAGATGTCGTCCACCCCGCCGCCCAGCACCGCCACCGTGCCGGTGGGCAGGGCGCCCTCGTGCGCCGCGCCGTCCACGCCGCGGGCCATGCCGGAGACCACCACCAGCCCCGCCTGGCCGAGGTCGGCGGCGAGGCCGCGGGCGAACCGCTGGCCGGCGGCGGAGGCGACGCGCGCGCCGACCACGGCAACGCCGGGACGGTCGAGCAACTCGGGCCGGCCGCGCGCCCAGATCAGCGGCGGCGGCGGATCGAGCGCAGCTAGCGCCTGGGGGAAGTCGGGTTCGCAGGAGGCGATCAGCCGCGCGCCGATCGCCTCGCCGTCCGCCAGCTCCTTGTCGATCTCGGCGGCGTTGGGAATTTTCAGGCCGCCGCTGCGCCCGCCGCGGCGGGCGAGGTCGGGGATCGCCTCCAGCGCCTCGGCCGCAGAGCCGAAGCGGTCGACCAGCTGGTCGAAGGCGACCGGGCCGACGTTCTCGGTCCGCGCCAGGGTCAGCCAGTCGCGTCGCTGGCGGGCGGAGAGCTTGCGGATCACGCCTCGGCGCGCTCCTGCGCCTTCTTCGCCCCGATCCGCGGCTCCTCGCCCTTCAGCAGGCGGCGGATGTTGGCGGCGTGGCGGATGTAGATCAGCACGCCCATGAAGGCCGCCAGGGCGGCGATCACGGGCCGGCCGAGGAGGAGGGCGTAGAGCGGCGCGAACAGGGCGGCGGTGAGGGCGCCCAGCGAGGAGATCCGCAGCAGGAAGGCCGCGGCGAGCCAGGTGGCGGCGGCCGCCAGCCCCACCGGCCAGGCGGCGGCCAGCAGGGTGCCGAAGAAGGTCGCCACTCCCTTGCCGCCCTTGAAGCCCAGCCAGACCGGGAAGAGGTGGCCCAGGAAGGCCGCGCCGCCGGCCAGCGAGGTGGCGAGCGCCTGGGTCTGCAGATCGGCCTGCCGGGTCATCAGCCAGGCGATCAGCACCGCCAGGGCGCCCTTGCCGCCGTCACCCAAGAGGGTGATCGCGGCGAGCCCCTTGCGGCCGCTGCGCAGAACATTGGTCGCGCCGATATTGCCCGAGCCGATCGCCCGCGGATCGCCCGCGCCGGCCGCCCGCATCACGATCACCCCGAAGGGGATCGAGCCCAGCAGGTAGCCCCCGGCGATGGCGAGCCCGATCTGCAGCGGTGTCAGCATCCCGTGTTCCCTCAGTGTTCTGGTTTCTGTAGCGCCTGGAAGCGGCGCCGTCACCTGGCCCGCGCCCATCTCTCTCCCGGTCATCCCCGCGAAAGCGGGGACCCAGGTGTTTTTCGTAACGGCGCTCGCGCTTGCGATCTCACGCCACACGGGACAACAAAAAAGCCTGGATCCCCGCTTTCGCGGGGACGAGCGGAGAAAAGGGAGCGGCTATTCCGCCCGGTAGACCGTCCGGCCGTCGACCAGCGTCCGCAGCACCTTGCCTTGCAGCCTTCGGCCGTCGAAGGGCGAGTTCTTGGACTTGGACAGCAGCTTGTCGGCGTCGATCACCAGCGGCGCATTGAGGTCGCAGAGCACCAGGTCGGCGGGCGCGGCCTTGACCAGCCGTCCGGCCGGCAGGCCCAGCAGGTCGGCCGGCGCGCAGGTGACGGTGCGGATCAGGTCCAAGAGCGGGATGCGGCCTTCATGGTGGAAGGCGAGCAGCGCAGGCAGCAGGGTCTGCAGGCCGATCGCGCCGGGCGTCGCCTCGTCGTAGGGCAGGCGCTTGTCCTCCGCTGGCGCCGGGGCGTGGGCTGAGACGACGATGGCGATCTGGCCCGAGGCCACAGCCTCGATGACCGCCTGACGGTCGTCCTCGGAGCGCAGCGGCGGGTCGACCTTGCAGAAGGTGCGGTAATCGCCGATGTCGACTTCGTTGAACGACAGGTGGTTGATCGAGGTGGTGGCGACCACCGCCAAGCCCCGGTCCTGGGCGCGCTTGAGGCTCTCCAGGGCCGCGGCGGTGGTGATCTGGTCGACGAGCAGACGCGCGCCGGTCAGCTCGGCGAGCGCCAGATCCCGCTCCAGCATGATTTTCTCGGCGATGGCCGGCACGCCGGGCAGGCCCATCCGGCCGGCGAATTCGCCGGAGGTGGCGGCCGCGCCGGCCGAGAGCCAGGGGTCGGCCGGGCGGTGGGCGACCAGGACGCCGAAGGCCTTGGCGTAGGCCAGGACCCGTTGCAGCACCTTGGAGTTGGTGATCGGCCGGTCGGCGTCGGTGATGTAGACGCAGCCGGCGTCGTGCATCAGGCCGATCTCGGCCATCCGTTCGCCCGCGCAGCCCTTGGTCGCCGCGCCGGCGGGATAGACGTGGACCAGCTCGATGTCGCGGGCGCGCCGCAGGATGAAATCGACCACCGCCGGGTCGTCGGCGACGGGATGGGTGTCCGGCTGGACGACGATCGAGGTGACGCCGCCCGCCGCGGCGGCGAGGCCGGCGGACTTCAGCGTCTCCTTCGGCTCGGCGCCGGGCTCGCCGGTCTTGACGCGGATGTCGACCAGGCCGGGCAGCAAGGCCTTGCCGCCGACGTCGACGATCTCGAGCTCGGGCGAGAGCGCGCCGGGATCGGCGCCCCGCACCACGTCGGCGATCACGCCTTCGACGACGATGACGGCGCCGGGGCCGTCATAGCCGCTGGCCGGATCGAGCAGGCGGGCGTTGACGAAGGCGGTGGGACGAACGGTCATCAGTGGTTGTCCAGCCGCGCCGCCAGAGAGGCCAGCACCGCCATGCGCGCGGCCACCCCCATCTCGACCTGGTCCTGGATCAGGCTGACGGCGAGGTCGTCGGCGATCTCGGAGTCGATCTCGACGCCGCGGTTCATCGGGCCCGGGTGCATGACGCGGACGTGGTCGGCGGCGAAGGCCAGCTTCTCGCGGTCGAGACCGTAGAAGCGGAAATATTCGCGCTGGGAGGGGGCCATCACCCCGTCCATGCGCTCGAGCTGCAGGCGCAGCATCATGACGACGTCGCAGCCGGCGACGCCCTTCCTCATGTCGTGGAACACTTCGACGCCCCAGCGTTCGGCCTGGGCCGGCATCAGGGTCGGCGGGCCCACGAGGCGCACGTGGGCGCCCAGCATTTGAAGCATGCCGACGTTGGATCGCGCGACGCGGCTGTGCAGCACGTCGCCGCAGATCGCCACCTTCAGGCCGGCGATGCGGCCGAAGGCGCGGCGCATGGACAGCGCGTCGAGCAGGGCCTGGGTCGGATGCTCATGCTGGCCGTCGCCGGCGTTGATCACCGAGCAGGTGACCTTCTGCGAGAGCAGGGCCGCCGCGCCCGACGAGGCGTGGCGAACCACCAGCAGGTCCGGCTGCATGGCGTTCAGCGTCACCGCCGTATCGATCAGGGTCTCGCCCTTGGAGATCGAGGAGGAGCGGGGGCTCATGTTGACGACGTCCGCCCCCAGCCGCTTGCCCGCCAGCTCGAAGGAGCTCTGGGTGCGGGTGGAGTTCTCGAAGAAGAGGTTCATCAGCGTCCGACCCTTGAGCAGGTCGAGTTTCTTCGAGGTCTGGCGGTTCAGGGCGACGAAGCCGTCGGCGAGGTCGAGCAGGTTCGCGACTTCGACCTCGTTCAGATCCAGCACGGAAATGAAGTGACGCTTGGGGAAGGGGAAGGTCCGGCCAAGGACCTCGTTCAGACCGGGCGCCGGGGTGCTCATCAAAGCGGCCTCATAGGCGTGTTCGGCCGGAGAGGGAAGGTTGATCGTGCGTTCTCGCGCCGCGCGCGCTCCCGTTCCCATCCGTCATGGCCGGGCTTGTCCCGGCCACCCAAGAACACGGCGGCTGCCGCTTGGGTGCAGTCGGCCGCGCCCGCGCGCATGGGTGGCCGGGACAAGCCCGGACATGACGGAAATTTAGGGTGGCGACGTCCGCCGTGCGGGAGGAAGCGGCCCTAGATCCCCCGCAGCCGCTCCAGCGCGCCCTGCAGGATCCAGGCGGCGGCGGCCTTGTCGACGACCTCGGCGCGGCGGGCGCGGTTGATGTCCATTTCCTGGATCAGCATCCGGTTGACCGCCATGGTCGACATCCGCTCGTCCCAGAAGGCGATGGGGAGGTCGCGCAGCCGCAGCAGGTTGCGGGCGAAGGCGCGGTTGGACTGGCAGCGGACGCCCTCGGTCCCGTCCATGTTGACCGGCAGTCCAATCACCACGCCAGCCGCCCCGCGGCTCTCCATGAGCGCGAACAGCCGCTTGGCGTCGTCGGTGAACTTGGTCTTGCGGATGGTCGCCATCGGGCTGGCCACCGTGCGGGTGGCGTCGGAGACCGCGACGCCGATGGTCCGCTCTCCGAGATCGAGGCCGACCACCGGCGTATAGGCGGGCAGGGTGGCGGGGAGGTCTGTGAGATCGAGGACGGCCATGGGCGCCTCTTAGCACGCCCGCGCCCGCCGGGGCTTTCCATCGCGCAGGCCTATCCTGGGTTGGGGACGAGTTCGGCGAACTTGGTTATTGGCGACGTCGCGGACCGCGGATATGAGCAGCGCAGCTTATTTGGGGAGGCTCAAGATGCCGGACGCGAGCGCAGTGTGGCCGAAGAAGACCCGCGACATCCACAACCACCACATGAACTCCACGGTCTGGGACGGATTCGCCTTTCGCGACGACGACGTGATCGTGGCCACCTACGCCAAGTCGGGCACGACCTGGACCCAGCATATCGTCGGCCAGCTGATCTTCGGCGGCGATCCGGAGGTCAAGATCGCCGAGATTTCGCCCTGGCTGGACCTGCGGATCATGCCGCCGAACCTGCTCGAGCTGGTGGCGGCCCAGCAGCACCGGCGGATCCTCAAGACCCACCTGCCGCTGGACGCCCTGAATTTCTCGCCCAGGGCGAGGTACATCTACATCGGGCGCGACGGCCGCGACGTGGTCTGGAGCCTCTACAACCACCACGCCAGCGCCAACCAGCTCTGGTACGACGCGCTCAACGACACGCCCGGCCGCGTGGGGCCGCCGATCGAGCGGCCGGATCCGGACATCCGCCGCTACTTCCAGACCTGGCTCGAGCAGGACGGCGCGCCGTTCTGGGCCTTCTGGGAGAACATCGCCAGCTGGTGGGGCGTGCGGCATCTGCCCAACGTCAAGCTCGTCCATTTCAACGATCTGAAGCGCGACCTGGAAGGCGAGATGCGTTCGATCGCCGTCTTCCTCGACTGCGACATCGCCGAGGACCGCTGGCCGGTCATCCTCGAGCACTGCAGCTTCGACTGGATGAAGGCGCACGCCGAGCAGGTCTCGCCGCTGGGCGGGGCGATCTTCGACGGCGGGGCCAGGAGCTTCATCAACAAGGGAACCAACGGCCGCTGGCGCGACGTGCTGGGTCCGGAGGACATCGCCGCCTACGAACGTCGCGCCCTGGCCGAGCTGGGCCCCGACTGCGCCCAGTGGCTGGCGACCGGGGCGCGGGTGGAGGCGGCGCTGGCGTCTTAGAGGAAGGCGTCTGGGCCAGGGTCCCTTCTTCCACGAGGGGAGAAGGGCGGGGTGGTGGTCCCGCTTCGACGACATTCTCCAGGGACTGCTTGCCATCCGGGGCTCCCCGCGGCTAACCCACCGGCGAAAGCTAAGGAGGGATGGCATGTCCATCGACGCGGCGACTGTCCGCAAGGTCGCCAGGCTCGCGCGGATCGCTGAGCCGGAAGAGCGCCTGGAGCCTCTGGCCAGGGAGCTGTCCGGCATCCTCAGCTGGATCGAGCAATTGTCCGAGGTCGACACCGACGGGATCGAGCCGATGACCTCGGCCGTGCATACGCCCCTGCCGATGCGGGAGGACGTGGTCACCGAGGGCGGCGATCCGTCCAAGGTGCTCTCCAACGCGCCGAAGACCGTGAACAACTTCTTCGTCGTGCCGAAGGTGGTCGAATAGATGTCCGAGCTCACCTCGCTGACGCTGAAGGCGGCCCTCGACGGGCTGGCCTCGAAGTCCTTTTCTTCCACTGAGCTGACCAAGGCCCACGTCGCCGCCGTCGAGGCGGCGCGCGCGCTGAACGCCTTCGTCGTCGAGACGCCGGAGAAGGCGCTGGCGATGGCCAAGGCCTCCGACGATCGCCGCGCCCGCGGCGAGGCCGGGCCGCTGGACGGCGCGCCGCTGGGAATCAAGGACCTGTTCTGCACCGAAGGCGTCTCCTCGACCGCCGCCTCGAAGATCCTGAAGGGCTTCAAGCCGACCTACGAATCGACCGTCACCGCCAATCTCTGGCGCGACGGGGCGGTGATGCTGGGCAAGCTCAACATGGACGAGTTCGCCATGGGCTCGTCCAACGAGACCTCGGCCTACGGTCCGGTGATCAACCCGTGGCGCCGCCAGGGCTCCAACGTCGACCTGACGCCGGGCGGCTCCTCGGGCGGCTCGGCCGCAGCGGTCGCCGCCGGCCTCTGCCTGGGGGCCACGGCCACCGACACCGGCGGCTCGATCCGCCAGCCGGCCGCCTTCACCGGCACGGTCGGCATCAAGCCGACCTACGGCCGCTGTTCGCGCTGGGGCGTCGTCGCCTTCGCCTCCTCGCTGGACCAGGCCGGTCCGATGGCGCGCACCGTCGAGGACGCGGCGATCCTGCTGAGGTCGATGGCCGGCCACGACCCGAAGGACTCCACCAGCCTGCCGATCGAGACCCCGGACTTCGCCTCCTTCGTCGGCAAGTCGGTGAAGGGCCTGCGCATCGGCATCCCGAAGGAGTACCGGGTCGACGGCATGCCCGCCGAGATCGAGGCGCTTTGGCAAAAGGGCGTCGACTGGCTGAAGGAGGCCGGCTGCGAGATCGTCGAAGTCAGCCTGCCGCACACCAAGTACGCCTTGCCGGCCTACTACATCATCGCCCCCGCCGAGGCCTCGTCGAACCTCGCCCGCTATGACGGCATGCGTTTCGGCCTGCGCGTCGACGGCGCGAACCTGACCGAGACCTACGAGAAGACCCGCGCGGAAGGCTTCGGGACCGAGGTCAAGCGCCGCATCCTGATGGGCACCTATGTGCTCTCGGCCGGCTATTACGACGCCTACTACATCAAGGCCCTGAAGGTCCGCCGGCGGATCGCCGACGACTTCGACCAGGCGTTCGAGAAGGTCGACGCCCTGCTGACGCCGACCGCGCCCTCGGCCGCCTTCCAGCTGGGCGAGAACGCCGACGACCCGGTGGCGATGTACCTGAACGACATCTTCACCGTGACGGTGAACCTGGCGGGCCTGCCGGGGATGAGCCTGCCGGCCGGCCTCGACGCCGCGGGTCTTCCGCTCGGCCTGCAGCTGATCGGTCGTCCGCTCGACGAAGGCACGCTGTTCTCGCTGGGCGGCGCCATCGAGAAGGCGGCGGACTTCTGCAGCCAACCGCAGAAGTGGTGGTGAGCCGAACTCGACGGGAGACAACCTGAGCGGGAGTGACTAGGGTCGCGCCATCGTCAGCGCACGAGAGCTGAGATGGCGGATGTGAACGAGATGGCGACAGCGGCCATGGCCGCCCAGTTCGAGGCGCTGAGGGCTGAGATCGCAGCCCGCTCGCAAGCTCAGTCCAACGCCCTGCAGCTTGCTGTGACGGCGTTCGGCGCATTGGCCGGCCTGCGATTTTCCCAGTATGGCGACGCCCGGCTGCTGCTGGTCATTCCGATCGTGGCGGCCGTGCTGGGCCTCGTCTGGTTCGACCACGCCGCCAACATCTTCAATCTCGGCGACTTCATCAAAGACCGCATCGTTCCGGCCTGGAAGCAGGCCGCGAAGTTGGCGGACCTGCCGGACTATGAACAGTTCATTCGCGGCTACGAGCGCAAGCGGATGGTCATCCTGCGATCCTTCGGCCTGCCGCCCTTTCTGGTATTCATCTTCCTGCCGGCCGCCGCCCTTGTCCTGGCCTTCGATGCGCCGCAATGGGACTGGGCCTTCTGGAGCCTGGTCGGCCTGGATTTGGCTCTGCTGGCTATCGTGATCGCCTATTGGCTGCCGTTCGCCCTCGGGCCGCGGCCTTCGCCGCCGCCCGAGGCCGGTTGATGCCGCCCGCCGTCGTTCACGTCCATTGGGCGTTTCCACCGACGACAGGCGGCGTTGAGTCGCATCTTGCGGACCTTGGTCGGCTGCAGAGCGCGTCGGGCCGGCGGGTGGTCATCCTCACGGGCGAGCCGGATCCGGTGAGGCATCCGGCCTATGAGGTCGTCAGCTCGCCGCTGATGACGCTCAAGCGGGCCCGCGTCAACGCCGCCACGCCCGAAGCCGACGCCCCCGCGCTGGCCGTGCTCATTGCGGATCTGGTGGCGCGGACCGGCGCCGACGTCATCCACGGCCACAACCTTCACCACTTTTCCCCCGCGCCGGCGATCGCCGTCGAGGCGCTGCGCCATCAACTCGGGATCTCCGCGCACCATACCTTCCACGAGACCTGGCCGGACATCCTGACCGACCGTCCGCTCTATCGGGGATGGGAGGGGACCTATGCGATCTCCGGCTATATCCAGCAACAATGCGCCGAGCTGATCGGCTTTCGGCCGGACCTGCTGCATCCCGGGATCGACACGGAGCGCTTCCGCCCAGTGCGCGCGCCCTTCTCCGGGACGGGCCCAGCCGTGCTGCTTCATCCGGCGCGCCTGCTGCCCTGGAAGGGCGTGCACATCTCGGTGGAAGCGCTGCGGCGGCTGCGCGATCGTGGCCATGACGTGCGTCTGGTGCTGACCGACACCCAACGAATCGCCGATTGGGACGGCGCCTTGCCAGCCTATCGTCGCCAGGTGCTGGGCCAGATCGAAGCGCTTGGACTGACCGCGGCGGTCCAGTTCGTCAGCGCCCGATACGATGAGATGCCGGCGCTATACGACATCGCCGATGTGGCGCTCTACCCGACCATCCAGGGTGAGCCCTATGGCCTTGTTCCGCCGGAGGCGATGAGTGCCGGGCGGCCGGTGGTCGCGTCCCGCTGCGGCGGCATCGTCGAGACGGTGGTGGACGGCGAGACGGGCTTCCTCGTGGAGCCCGGCGACGCTGACCACCTGGCGAACCGCATCGAGGTCCTCCTGGAGGACCCGCCTCTTGCGCGCCGCATGGGCGAAGCCGGCCGCGCGCGGATCGAACGGCATTTCAGCGCTTCGGGTTATGTTTCGGCTCTTGAGCGACGATATGCCGTGCACGGGACCGCTACTCCGGCAGATTGCTGAGCCCCGCGACTTGAGCCTGTTCGACGCGGCCGAGCCGTCGTCACGCGGCGCTAGCGGATCTTGTCGAAGCCCGCCTGGATCGCCTGCATCTTCGTCTCGTCAATTCGGCCTTTGCTGCGGCTGGCGAGCTCGGCCACGGTCATGGCGCCGATGCGGCCGTAGAACAGGCGAAGCCCGGGAATCTCTTTCTCGAATACGGCCTTGGCTGCGGCGTTCTTCAGGATGACCGCGATCGGCGTGGTCTGGACCGAGAGCGCGGCCGTGGCGGCGGTCTGGGCGGCGGCGGGTTCTGCGGCCGCGGGGAGGGCGGCGGCGGCCAGCGCCGCGGCGACGAGGACGGATCGCATCTTGGAGTCTGTTCCCTTCAATCGCCGATGAAGCTCGGCCATTCCGCAGAACAGCAATTTGCCGGGTCAACGCAGGCTGAACCGATGCGCCGGCTTTCGCGAGGCCGCGGCTTTGGGTAGTGAGACGGTCATGAACGACGTGAACCGCAGCAAACTGATCAAGGGCCGGACCGGGGACTGGGAAATCGTCCTGGGGCTGGAAATCCACGCCCAGGTGGCCTCCAACGCCAAGCTGTTCTCCGGGGCCGCCGTGGGCTTCGGCGCCGGGCCCAACGAGCAGGTCAGCCTGGTCGACGCGGCCATGCCGGGCATGTTGCCGGTGATCAACAAGCACTGCGTCGAGCAGGCGGTGAAGACCGGCCTGGGCCTGAAGGCCGAGATCCACCCCTGGTCGCGCTTCGACCGGAAGAACTACTTCTATCCGGACCTGCCGCAGGGCTACCAGATCAGCCAGTTCAAGGACCCGATCGTCGGCGAGGGCGAGGTGCTGGTCGAACGCGACGACGGCTCGACCTTCACCGTGCGGATCGAGCGGCTGCACCTGGAGCAGGACGCCGGCAAGAGCCTGCACGACCAGGATCCGAACTCGACCTATGTCGACCTCAACCGGGCCGGCACGGCGCTGATGGAGATCGTCTCCAAGCCGGACATGCGCTCCTCGGAAGAGGCGGCGGCCTATGTGAAGAAGCTGCGCACCATCCTCATCTACCTGGGCACCTGCGACGGGGACATGGAGAAGGGCAACCTGCGCGCCGACGTGAACGTCTCGGTCTGCCGTCCTGGCGACTACGAGAAGTTCCGCGAGACCGGCAGCTTCAGCCACCTGGGCACGCGCTGCGAGATCAAGAACGTCAACTCCTACCGCTACATCCAGCAGGCGATCGAGTACGAGGCGCGCCGGCAGATTGAGATTCTCGAAGACGGGGGCTCGATCAACCAGGAAACCCGGCTGTTCGATCCGACCAAGAACGAGACGCGGTCGATGCGCTCGAAGGAAGAGGCGCACGACTACCGCTACTTCCCCGATCCCGACCTCTTGCCGCTGGTGCTCGATCCGGCCTGGATCAAGGAGATCGAGGCCAGCCTGCCGGAACTGCCCGACGCCAAGAAGGCGCGCCTGCAGTCGCAGTATGGCCTGTCGGCCTATGACGCCGGCGTGCTGATCACCGAACAGGCGCGCGCCGACTTCTACGAGGCCGCGGTCAAGGGCCGCGACGCCAAGCTGACCGCCAACTGGGTGACCAACGACCTGGCCGCCCGGCTGACGGCGGCCGGGCTCGACATCACCGAGTCGCCGATCGGCCCCGGCGCCATCGCCGAGCTGGTGCAGCTGATCGAGGAAGGGGTGATCTCCTCGAAGATCGCCAAGGACGTCTTCGAACGCATGTGGGCGGGCGACGGCGCGCCGGGCGAGATCGTCGAGAAGCAGGGGCTGCGCCAGGTCTCCGACACCGGCGAGCTGGAGAAGATCATCGACGGCCTGATCGCCGCCAACCCCGGCCAGGCCGAGGCGGTGAAGGACAAGCCCCAGGCGCTGGGCTGGTTCGTCGGCCAGGTGATGAAGGCGACCCAGGGCAAGGCGAACCCCGGCGTGATCAACCAGCTGCTGCGCAGCAAGCTGGGCGTGGGATAGGGGGCGCTCGCCTTCCCACTTGCCGCTCGTCCCCGCGAAAGCGGGGATCCAGGCGTTTTTGTTGGCTGACTCGCCGGCGACCCTGCGGCCGGAACTAAAAAACCTGGGTCCCCGCTTCCGCGAGGATGAGCGGGTTTTTTCAGTCCCCGATCACGTCGAAGATCTGGCCGGTGGCGCGCGACACCAGCATGTAGCGGCCGCCCATGCGCACCCAGGCGAAGCCCGGCGGCGGGGGGCGAAGCCTGAGGCGGCCGTAGTCGGGAACCACGGCGCCGCGGTATTCCGGCGGAACCTGGCCGCCGCGGCGCAGGCCGTAGCCCGCCGGCGGGTGTCGGGCGAAACCCGGCCCGGGCACGACGTAGGGTTCCGGCGGGCCGTCCTGCCAGCGGCCGCGCGGGCCGCGGTCACCGCGCGCCTCGCGCGGGTCGCGGTCGCCGCGTCCCTCGCGCGGGTTGCGGTCGCTGCGCCCCTCGCGCGGGTCCGGCCGCCACTCGCTTCGCTCGCGACGGTCGTTCTGGTCCCGATCGTGGCGGCGGCCCTTCCCATCGGCCAGGGCGTCGCCGCCCGCGAGCAGGGTGCTCGCGAAGACGGCAATGGCGGCGATGCGGAACAGCAGCTTCATTGGCCCTGATTTACCCAGACCTGGCTTATCCCAGAAAACACGTCCTCGATGACGCACACCATCATCCGTCTGGCGTGAACTGACGCTGAACGCAGAAGCTGCGCAAGGCGTGCGCGAAATAGGCGCGGCCGCAAGCTTGTCCCGCCGACGGCTCTCGCCATCTAAAGCCCCGACGCCAGCTGTAGAGAGATAGACCATGGCCCAGCCGATCGAGCTGCACTATTGGCCGACGCCGAACGGCCACAAGATCACCATCGCGCTCGAGGAGATGGGCCTGGCCTACGAAATCCGGCCGGTGAACATCGGCAAGGGCGAGCAGTTCGAGCCGGCCTTCCTGGCCATCAGCCCCAACAACCGCATGCCGGCGATCGTCGACCCCGAGGGGCCGGACGGCCAGCCGATCTCCGTCTTCGAATCCGGCGCCATCTTGCAGTACCTCGGCCGCAAGAGCGGCAAGTTCTACGGCGAGGGCGAGCGCGGCCGGGTGGAGGTCGAGCAATGGCTGTTCTGGCAGATGGCGGGTCTGGGGCCGATGGCCGGCCAGGCGCACCACTTCCGCGGCTACGCCCCGTCCCTGGCGCGGGACCAGCGTCAGCTGGCCTACGGCGCCAACCGCTACACCCATGAGGTGCATCGGCTCTATGGCGTGCTCGACCGGCGGCTGGCGGGACGCGAATTTGTCGCAGGCGCCTATTCGATCGCCGACATGGCCGCCTGGCCCTGGGTCACTCCCTGGCGCGCCCAGGGCATCCACCTCGAGGATTTCCCGCACCTGAAGGCCTGGTACGAGCGGATTGAAGCGCGCCCGGCCGTCCAGCGCGCCCTGGCCCACGCCGAGAGGGTCCGCAGCATAAATCTGGCGACAGCAGGGCCGGAAGCCGATGAGCAGAGGCGCGTCCTGTTCGGCCAGCGGGGACGCTGAATCCGCCTACAGAACATTGGCTCCGTAATCCCGCCGAATGCTTGAGCGGGGATTCATCCTGAACCCCGGACATCTGCGCCTTAACCATGTGTTCAGGCAAGATCGGCTTTGCTGCAGTCGTGAAGACGGGTTTGAGGGCTCCAGAACGGAGCGCTTCCCGCCGATGACAGGGATACAGGACGATGTTGCCCCGCTTGGAAGTCGCCAATGAAGGCCTGCCGCTTCCCACGTCGGACGCCTCGGGTGACGAACTTTTCCGCCTCGGTCTGCTCTATTCGACCGGGCAGGGCGGCGCGCCGCTCGACTACGTCTCGGCCCACATGCTGTTCAACCTGGCCGCGATGCGCGGCTCGATCGAGGCCAAGGTCTATCGCAAGGAACTGGCCGACGAGATGGCCTCCGGCGATGTGGCCGAGGCCCAACGCCAGGCCCGCGAGTGGCTGTCCCACGGCTGAGGCCCCAGGGCCGCCAGCCGGCTCGAACCGCCAACGCCGGTCCCCCAGAGAATCTTCTGACGGATTTTCCCGAACGGACCGTTGCCCGCGGGCGCGCGGTTCGGCTATGAGGAGCGTCCCTCGCGGCCCGAGCCGGGCGGCGGGTGGTCGGGGAGCCACCCCGGACAAAAAACGTGCTGGTGACGTGGCCGAGTGGCTGAAGGCAACGGTTTGCTAAATCGTCATACTCGAAAGGGTATCGAGGGTTCGAATCCCTCCGTCACCGCCATTTTTTCCTTGTAATCATTGAGACTTTTCCTCGGGGCGCCGACCTCGCGCGATTGGCGGTGCTCGAGCCGAGCGCCTCGATGAACAGGGGACCTGCTCTTACGCAGGCGCCGCCACGAGAGCTGGGTCTGCATTGGGCGCGGCGTCCCATCGCATCGACCACGTCCATCAGGCCGCCTTTGCCGTGCGGCGGAGCCTCGCTAAACTCCGCCCATGTCCGACGGACCTGCCCTCCTGGAGCGCGAGGAGCCGCGCGCAAGGCTCGAGGCGGCGCTGGAGGCGGCGCGGCGCGGGAAGGGGCGGGTGGTCACGATCGAGGGCGAGGCGGGGATCGGCAAGACCTCCCTTGTCCTGAGTTTCGCCGACGTCCATCGCAGCGACGCGCGCGTCCATGTGGGCGGCTGCGAGCACCTGTCGACGCCTGAGCCTCTGGGGCCCTTGCGCGACATCGCCCGGGAGAGCCAGGGCCGCTTTGCGCTGGCGGCGAGCGGGCAGCTCGCGAGCTTCGAGTCCCTGTTGCGCCTGCTCACCAACGGCCGCGGGCCGGCGCTGCTGGTGATCGAGGACCTCCACTGGGCCGACGACCCCACCCTGGACGCGATGCGCTACCTGGGCCGGCGTATCCGTGACGCGCCGATCCTAGTGGCGGTGACCTTCCGCAACGATGAGCCCGCCTCGCAGGACCGCCTGGCGTCGCTGTGGGCCGACATGCCGCGCGACGCCCGCGAGCGCGTCGAATTGCGTCCGCTGTCGTTGCAGGCGGTGTCGACTCTCGCCCATTCCGGGGGCCGCGCGGCGCGCGACGTGTTTGAAGCCACCGGCGGCAACCCCTTTCACGTGACCGAATACCTCGCCGCCGAGGAGCCAGGCGTGCCGCGCAGCGTGCAGGACGCCACTGTGGCGCGGGCGGCGCGCCTGAGCCGACGGGCCCGCCGCGTGCTGGACTGCGCGGCCATCTCCCCGCGGCAGATCCGCGAAGAGAGCCTGCGGACCCTGGCCGAGGACAAGGACGACGCGGGGCTGGAGGAATGCCTGCGCAGCGGCATGCTCAACGCCCGCGGAGGGGCGCTGGCGTTCCGCCACGAGCTGGCCCGCCGCGCCATCCACGACGCCATGGCGCCGCTGCGTCGGCGCGAGCTGCACGCTGCGGCCCTGGTGCTGCTGAAAGGCCGCAACGACGCCAGCGCCGTGGAGATCGCTCACCACGCCGAGCAGGCCGGGGCCGTGGAGGATCTGGTGACCTATTCGGCGCGCGCCGCCGAGGAAGCCTCCGACCTGGGCGCCTTGCGCGAGGCCGTGGCGCACCTGGACAAGGCGCTGGCGCACGGGACTTGGCTGTCCAACCGCGAACGCGCGGACCTGCTGGAGCGGCAGGCGGAAGCGGGCGAACTGTGCGGCGCCTTCGACATCGCCACCCGCGCCATCGAGGAGGCGATCTCCGTTTACCGCCGCGCGGGCGACGTCCTTGGACTGGGCAACGCCTTGCGTCTTTCGGCTCGCCTGAGCTGGCTGGAGGGCCAGCCGGTGCGGGCCGGTCAGCGAATTCACGAAGCGGTGGAGGTGCTGCGCGCCCGTGACGACACCTGGCAGTACGCGCTGGCGCTCAGCGGCCAGGCGCAACTCGACAGCCTGGCCGACCGCAACGATCTGGCGATTTCCCGCGGTCGGGAGGCGATGGCGCGCGCCGAGCGCCTCGGCCGTTGGGACGTCTACCTCCACGCCATGACCAACGTGGCGATGACGCGGTCGCAGATCGACCTCGACGCCGGCCTGGCGCAGACGACCGCCGCGATCGCCGAGGCCCGAGCCCGGGACGAGCCCGATTTTCTGCCACGCCTGTACGTGAACCTGACCTATGTGATGACTGTGGCGCGGCGCTATACGGGTCTGTTCGAGGCCTTCGGCGACGGCCTCAAGGCCGCGCTTGAGCGGGACAACGCTCCGCTCGAGGCCTACATGCGTGGGTCCCGGGCGGCCGCCCTGCTCGACCTCGGACGCGCCGAAGAGGCCATCGCCGAAGCGGAATATGTCCTCCATGGACCGTATCCGCATGGTCTGGCGCGCTTTCCCGCCTTGATCGCCTTCAGCCGGGCCCGCGTCCGGCTCGGCCTGCGGGACGGCGGCGCCCTGGAGGAAGCCCGCGCCCTGCCGATCGCCAGCCAGGAGAACATGCGCCTCGCGCCCATCGCCATCGCCGACGCCGAGGCGTGTTGGCTCGGCCTGTCGCGGCTGGACGCCCGCGCCCGACTGCGCGATGTGCTGGATCGGGTGGTGCAGGCGCAAAGCCAGCCCTGGCTGGCGGCCGAGGCCGCGCTCTGGCTGACCGTCCTGGGCGACCCCCCAGAGCTTCCGGACGAGGTGCTGGTGGGATTTTCCGAGGCGCACCGACAGCATGTCGCCGGTCGATGGCGCGAGGCCGCGGCGGCCTGGGCACGCGTGGGAGCGCCTTACGAGCAGGCGGTCGCCCTTTCCGCGGGAGACGAGGCGGCCCAGCGCCAAGCGCTTGGCCTGTTCGACCGGCTGGGCGCGGCCCCGGCCGCCCGGAGGCTGCGCCAGGCCATGCGCCAGGCCGGCGTCCGGGGGGTGCCGTCCGGGCCACGCACGGCGCGGCGCAACGACCCGGCCGGGCTCACGCCGCGCCAAAACCAGGTACTGGCCCTGCTGGCCGACGGCCTCTCCAACGGAGATATCGCCGAGCGCCTGGCCACCTCGCCCAAGACTGTGGAACACCACGTGAGCGCGATCCTGGCCGCCTTCGAGGCCCCCAGCCGCGCGCGGGCTGTCCAGATCGCCCGTGAGCGCGGCCATCTGGACAGCCTTCAGGGCTGATGGCCCCAAATCCAGGGACCGAAATCTAAGGGCCGAAATCTAGGGGATCGGGCCGCAAATCTAGGGGGTTCCCCCGACGCGGCGACCTGCGTCGCGCGCCATTCCTGCCGCCAGAAGTAACAATGCCCAAGCGGAGGTTTGGAGATGTCACGCCTGCTCACACTGATTTACGGCGTCCTGTGCTACGCCGTGTTCCTGGCGGTTTTTGTCTATGCGATCGGGTTCATAGGCGGTTTCGTCACGCCCACGTCGCTGGACGGGCCGCCCACCCGACCGCTGGGCGAAGCCCTGGCCGTCGATTTCGGCCTGCTCGCACTCTTCGCCCTGCAGCACAGCGGCATGGCCAGGCCCGCCTTCAAGCGCTGGTGGACGCGGATTGTCCCCGAATCCGCCGAACGCAGCACCTACGTCCTGGTAAGCTCGCTCGCGATGATCGCCCTGTTCGTGCTCTGGCAGCCGATCGGCGGCGTGGTCTGGCGCGTGTCGGAAGGCCCCGCGCGGACGGTGGTGGTCGGCCTCTATCTCTTCGGCTGGGCGTTGCTGCTCTACACCACCTTCCTGATCGATCACTTCGACCTGTTTGGCCTCAAGCAGACATGGCGCAAGTTCCGCGGCCAGCCCTACCTGTCGCCCCGTTTCCACACCCCAAGCCTTTACCGGCTGGTGCGCCATCCGCTCTACATCGGCTGGCTGACGATATTCTGGTACGCGCCCGTGATGACCACGGCGCACCTGCTCTTCGCGGCGATGACCACGACCTACATACTGATCGCCATCCAGCTTGAAGAGCGCGACCTGGTGACGCCTTCGGCGAAACCTACCTCGACTACCGCCGCCGCACGCCCATGCTAGTCCCGTGGCCCCGGCGCGCCGGGTCTGCGCCTGTCGTTCCCGGGCCGGCGCGCCGAGAACAAGCGTCCACCGCCGCTCGGCGCAGGTCGCCCCCCGGCCTCTGAGTTCCTGAGGGTGTCGCCAGACGAGGGCGGCCGCGGAATTTCAGATTCGCGGCCGCGCCGTCGTCCCTAATGCCGCGGGGGCTCGTCCTTGGTCCGGGCTCCGTCGCGGGGCGCCTCGTCATTGCGCGGGTGCTCGCCGCCAGAGGCGGCGGCCTTGTCGCCATAGGCGCCGACGCCGGGAGCCGCGCCGACGTCCGCCGCGCTGCGCTGCGAGCGCCACTCGTGGAAGGCTTGGCCGAAGTGGCGCTGACGCTCGCTGCGGAAGCGGCGATATTCCTCGTCGTACTGGCGGTGCTGGTCGCGGCGCCATTCCTGATATTCGCGGTCGTGGCTGCGCAGCTGCGCATCGCGCCAGCGCAGGTAGTCCGGATCGAAGTCGTGGTCGGGGTGAGTCTGCGAACGCTGGCCGTATCCGGCCTGGCTCTGGCCGACGCCTGGATCATCGAGGTCGAAGTTGCGCCGCCGCTCGGAGTCCGGGTCGATGCCCCAGTCGGGACCTGAGCTCGCGCCGCCGCCGAAACCGCCTTCGCTTTCCTGGCTGTAGTCCTGGTCGCCATAGAGGCCGGCGGACGGGCGGTCGCCGCGGCGGGGGGCATAGCCGGCCGCGCCGGCGTCCTCATAAGGCCGGCCATAACCGCCGGGCTCCGGGTCGTCGTTGCGAGCGTCGAAGCGCGCCGGACCGTGCCGGCCGCTGTCGCCGAACGCGCGGCGCTCCTCGCCGCCGGACCGGCCGCGATCGCGGATCTGGTCGCGCCGCCAGCGGTCGCGCTCGGGGTCGTGACGCGGTCCGCGCGGATCATCCCACCTGGGCATTTTCGCCTCCTTCAGCTGGTCTGCTGCCAAGCTGACCAACGGCCGGGACGCAGAGCCGTTCCGGTGCTAGGCGCGGCCGGCCGCCGGCATGGTCTCCAGCGCCAGGACGTCGCTGGCGTCCTCGGCGTCCATGATCTTCAGGAGCCGGGCGCGGGCGCGGTTCACCCGGCTCTTGATGGTGCCCAGCGCGCAGCCGCAGATCTCGGCGGCTTCCTCATAGGAGAGGCCTGCGGCGCCGACCAGGATCAGCGCCTCGCGGTGTTCGTCGGGCAACTGTTGCAGGGCCGCCTGCAGCGAGTGCACCGCGACGCTCCAGTCCTGGGTCGGGGCGGTCTTCAAGGCGCCGGCGTATTCGCCCTGTTCGTCGCGGACCTCGCGGCGGCGGCGCAGCACGTGGGTGTAGTAGGTGTTCCGCAGGATGGTGAAGAGCCAGGCGCGCAGGTTGGTGCCCGGCTCGAACCTGTCGCGGTGGGTCCAGGCCTTGATCAGGGTGTCCTGCACCAGGTCGTCGGCGTCGGAGCCGTTGTGGCAGAGGGACCAGGCGAAGGCGCGCAGCGCTGGGATCAGTGCGACGACTTCGTCCCGCCAACTGGACGTCGCGGTCATGGCGCCCTCAATCTGCCCGCGCGGCGGGCTCATGCACTCAGCCTTGCGGCGCCCGATCAACGCGAGCCCTATGTATCCGTTCCGGCGCCTTGCGGGCGGCGCGAGCCTGTAAGGTCCGGAACTTCGGGGCGCCTGCCGACGTTGGCGTCCCGATCCGCGGAGCCTTGGGGTAAGCGCGGCCGGACACGGGCAGGCGTGGGCGAGGAGCGTTCGATGGATTATCCGCATGGGACCGCGCCGGGTAAGGCCGTCCAGGCCGCGCCGCCGGCGTTGTCGGCTGATCTGACGGCCGACCTGGCCGCCCGCTACGGCGCCGTGCGCCACGCCAGCGAGGCCCTGACCCGCAGCCTGACGGCGGAAGACCAGCTCGCCCAGTCGATGCCGGACGCCAGCCCGACCAAGTGGCACCTGGCCCATGTCAGCTGGTTCTTCGAGACCTTCCTGCTGATCCCCCGGCTGGCCGGCTACCGGCCGTTCGACCCGCGGTTCGGCTACCTCTTCAATTCCTACTACGAGGCCTTGGGGGCCCGGCAGCCAAGGCCGGCGCGCGGCCTGCTGACCCGTCCCTCGCTGGACGACGTCCTGGCCTATCGCGCCCATGTCGACGCGGGCATGGCCCGGCTGATGGAGACGCTGGACCCCGAGCTTGCCGCGCTGGTCGAGCTGGGGCTGGCGCACGAGCAGCAGCATCAGGAGCTGATCCTGATGGATATCCTGCACCTCTTCGCGAGCTCGCCGCTGAAACCGGCCTACGCCCCGCCGCGCGGGGCGCCGGACCCGGCCCTGCCGGCTCCGCTGTGCTTCGTCGACATCGCCGGCGGCCTGGTCGAGATCGGCCACGACGGAGCGGATTTCGCCTTCGACAACGAGACGCCGCGGCACAAGGTCTGGCTCGAGCCCTACCGGCTGGCGGATCGGCTGGTGACCAACGCCGAATGGCGCGCCTTCATGGCCGACGGCGGCTACCGGCGGCCGGAGCTGTGGCTGTCCGACGGCTGGGCGCGGGTCCAGGCGGAAGGCTGGCGGGCGCCGCTCTATTGGGAGGAGGGCGAGGACGGCTGGAGGGTCATGACCCTGCACGGCCTGCGCTCGATCGAGCCCGCCGCCCCGGTCGGCCACGTCAGCTTCTACGAGGCCCAGGCCTACGCCGCCTGGGCGGGCGCGCGGCTGCCGACCGAGGCGGAGTGGGAGCATGCGGCGGCGGCGGTGGAGCTCGAAGGTCGCTTCCTGGGCCGCGCCCGCATCGATGCGGCCGCCGCGCCGAAGGGCGAGGGCCTGCGGCAGATGTTCGGCGACCTTTGGGAATGGACCGCCAGCGCCTATTCGCCCTATCCGGGCTTTCGCCCCGCGGTCGGCGCAGTGGGCGAATACAACGGCAAGTTCATGGCCGGGCAGTTCGTGCTGCGCGGCGCGGCCTGCGTGACGCCGGCCGGCCATGTGCGGGCGAGCTACCGCAACTTCTTCTATCCGCATCAGCGCTGGATGTTCTCCGGCGTGCGGCTGGCGATGGACGGCGCCGGCCAGATGGCGGGCGGGTTCCGCGACGACGTGCTCGAAGGCCTCTCCCGGCCGCAGAAGTCGATCTCGCCGAAATATTTCTACGACGCCGAGGGCTCGCGCCTGTTCGAGGCGATCTGCGAGCTGGCGGAATACTATCCGACCCGCACCGAGATCGGCCTGCTGCGCGGCGCGGCGGCCGAGATCGCCTCGGCCATCACGCCGGGAGCGGCCCTGGTCGAGTTCGGCAGCGGCGCCAGCGTGAAGACCCGCATCCTGCTCGACGCCGCCCCGCAGCTGGCCGCCTACGTGCCCGTCGACATCAGCCCGGACGCCCTGGCGGAGGCGGCGCGTGCGATCGGCCGCGACTATCCAAAGCTGATCGTCGCGCCGCTGGCGGAGGATTTCACCACGGCGCTGCGGCTGCCGGCGGAGATCGCCGGCCGCCCGGTCACCGGCTTCTTCCCTGGCTCGACCCTCGGCAATTTCGCGCCCGACGAGGCGCGGGACTTCCTGGTCCGCGCGCGGCGGCTCCTAGGCGAGGGCGCACAGTTCCTGATCGGGATCGACCTGGTGAAGTCCGAAGGCGAGCTGGTCGCGGCCTATGACGACGCGCTCGGCGTCACCGCGGCCTTCAACAAGAACCTGCTGGCGCGGATCAACCGCGAACTCGGCGGCGATTTCGATCTGGAAGGGTTCGCCCACCGAGCCCTCTGGAACGCCGGCGAAAGCCGGATCGAGATGCATCTCGAGAGCCTGCGCGAGCAGCAGGTCGAAGTCGCCGGCCGAAGCTTCCGCTTCCAGGCGGGAGAGACCCTGCATACCGAGAACTCCCATAAGTTCACGGTCGAAGGCGTCGCGCGCCTGGCCGAGGCGGCCGGGTGGCGGCTCGAGCGGCGGTGGACCAGCGTCCACCCCGCTTTCGCCGTCGTTCTCTTGCAGGCCTAGATGTTGTTGGGCTCACGGCCGCGAGAGCGACCGCCGCCACGGCTGGCTTCCCCGCCCTTGCGGCCGGCCGAGGCCGCGAGATCGCGGTCCTTGGCGAAGCTGCGCTTTTCGCCGGGCACGGAGGCTCCGCCCTTGCGGGCGATCTCGCGACGGCGTTCGGGGTTCATGGCGGCGAAGCCTCTGCGGGCGCGGGGCTTACCGGATTCGACGTTGGGCATGGGGTCAACTCTCCTAATCTGGTGACGACATGGGTTGGGCGGGCGAGGCGCCGTGCGGTCCGTCGTCGTCTGACGGCCGCACATGGACGGGACGCGAGGGGCGCCGCGGTTCCGCATCCGGGCGAGGGGTGGGGTCAGGGATGTTCGCCGGTTCGGACATGGCGTCTCGCTGGGTCTGTGGTCAGGCTAACCATCGAAACGCAGCAGAGGTTGCGTGGGCGCCACACGCATTTCGCGGGGAAAAGCTTGGCCGGATTAGGACCGCGGCCAGATCGCGTGTTCACGATCGCTTGTGACGCACTCGGACGAACGCCGGTCGCCGGGCGTTGGCGCCCTAAAGCGGGAGCTGCACGCGTGCGGTCAGTCCGCCGTCGCTGCGGTTGGTCAGGCTGACATCGCCCCCATGGCCGCGGGCGATGGAGCGGACCACGGCCAGGCCCAGTCCGATGCCGCCGGTCTGGCGGCTGCGGGACGGTTCGCGGCGGTAGAAGGGTTCGAACACCCGTTCGATGTCGCAGGGCGGGATGCCTGGCCCATCATCGGCGATCTCGACCACGGCATAGGCTTCGTCGTGGAAAACCCGGGCGCGGGCGCGGCCGCCGAACTTCACCGCATTCTCCAATAGGTTGGTGAACAGGCGGCGCAGCGCCATGGGGTCGCCCTCGATCACCACCTTGTCGGCGCGCTCGACGATGTCGGTGTCGGCGCCCGTCTCGGCCATCTCGTCGCAGAGGCTCTCCAGCAGCGAGGAGAGCTCCAGGCGGGTCCGTTCGGCCGGCCGGCTGGCGTCGCGGACGAAGGCCAGGGTGGCGGAGATCATCGCCTCCATCTGTTCGATGTCGGCCGCCATCTTGGCGCGCTGGTCCTCGGGCACGCTCTCGATGCGGAAGCGCAGGCGGGTGAGGGGGGTGCGCAGGTCATGGGCGACGGCGCCGACCATGGCGGTGCGGTCGTCGACATAGCGCCTGAGCCGCGCCTGCATGTCGTTGAAGGCGGCGGCGGCGACGGCGATCTCCGACGTGCCCTTGATGGTCAGCGGCGGCGCCTGGGGGTCGCGTCCGAGCCGCTCGGCGGCCCTGGCCAGGACGCTGATGGGCGTGGAGAGGCGGCGGGCGAAGAAGTAGGCCATCGGCGCGACGGCCAGGGCCGACAGGGCGAACCATATGAGCACCAGCCGTTCCCACGGGTTCAGGCCGAAGGTCGGCTCCGGCTGCACCACCCGCCAGGCGCCGTCCGGCTGGCGCACGCCGATTTGAAAGGGAGCGATGACGAACTGCTCCTCGGTGCCGCCCTCCTCGGCCATCCGGCTGCGCAGGGTGCGGAACACCCGTCGGTCGGCGAACGGCCCGTAGTCGCCGGCGATGATCACGTCATCCAGCGGGACCCCGAGCTGCCGCGAGATCCGCGCGCGGATGATCGGCACCGCGCGGCTGTCGAGCGTCGGTTCAGGCGCCTCGACCTGGGTCACGATCTGCAACGGCCGGCGTTCGCCAAAGGCGTGGGTCTCGCCGCGCAGCACCTGCTCGACCTCCGTCAGCCGGTAGAAGTCCGGCATCGGCGGCGGCAGCTTGAAGACCATCACCATGCTGATCGCCTGGCAGGCGAGCACGGTGGCGGCGGCGAAGAGGAGGATGCGGCCGAACAGCGACGCCGTGGGGCGCCCGCTCGCCCAGGTCGTCACAGGCGCTTCACCTTCGGGCTGAACATATAGCCTTCGTTGCGCACGGTGCGGATCAGGTCCTGGCCGCCCCCGTCATCGAGCTTGCGGCGCAGCCGGCTGATCTGCACGTCGATCGCCCGGTCGAAGGCCTCGCTCTCGGGCCCGCGAGCGAGCTCCAGCAGCTGGTCGCGGGTGAGCACCCGCTGGGGATGCTCGACGAAGGCGCGCAGCAGGCCGAACTCGCCGGAGGACAGGTGGACGACCACGCCTTGGGCGGAGCGCAGCTCCCGCTTCACCAGGTCGAGGCGCCAGCCGGCGAACTCGCAGCCGGCGACCGCGCCGGGCTCGGCGGGGCGCTGCTCGATGCGCCGCAGCACCGCGCGGACCCGGGCCAGCAGTTCGCGGGGATTGCACGGCTTGGGGACATAGTCGTCGGCGCCGACCTCCAGGCCGACGATCCGGTCGGTGTCCTCGCCCATGGCCGAGAGCATGATGATCGGCGGTCCGCCGTCGGTGTTGGCCAGCCGGCGGCAGATCGCCAGCCCGTCCTCGCCCGGCAGCATGACGTCGAGCACGATCAGGTCGACCGGACCACGCCCCAGCGCCTCGTCCATCTCGCGCCCGTCGGCGGCGGTTTCGACGTTGTACCCGTGGCGCCCCAGAAAGTCGGACACGACGTCCCGGATGCCCGGATCGTCGTCGACCATCAGAATGCGCGCGGTGGTGGCGCTCATATCGGCTTGGATCTCCATGGCCGCCATCTAACGAGTCCAGCGTATCATCCGGATTTCACGCTTGAAATCAGGCGAGAACTGCGTCGGCGACAAAGGGGTTGGTCTGGCGCTCCTGGCCGAAGGTCGACATCGGCCCGTGGCCCGGCACGAAGGCCACGTCGTCGCCCAGCGGCCAGAGCTTGCCGGTGATCGAAGCGATCAGCTGGGCGTGGTTTCCGCGCGGGAAGTCGGTGCGGCCGATCGAGCCCTGGAACAGCACGTCGCCGACCTGGGCCAAGCCTGCGTCGCGATGGAAGAAGATCACATGGCCCGGCGTGTGGCCGGGGCAGTGGTAGACCTCGAACTCGGTCTCGCCCAGGGTCACGCGGTCGCCGTCCTCGAGCCAGCGATCCGGGGCGAAGCGCTTGGCGTCGGGGATGCCGTAGGCCTTTCCGGAGTCCTCGATCTGCTCGATCCAGAAGGCGTCCTCGCGCTGCGGGCCTTCGATGACCGCCCCGGTTGCGGCCTTCAGCGCCGCCGTGCCGCCCGCGTGGTCCAGGTGGCCGTGGGTGATCCAGATCTTCTCCAGCGTCAGCCCCTGCTGTTTCAGGGCGTCGAGCAGGCGCGGAACCTCGCCGCCCGGATCGATGATTGCGGCCTTCAGGGTCTTGGCGCACCAGACGATGGTGCAGTTCTGCTGCAGCGGAGTGACCGGCGCGATCATGGCCCGGATGGCGGGCTCGGGGGCGGGAGCGTTCATGCCGCCTAAGATCGGGCGTCCGGACGAAGAAGAAAAGGCCCGGACAGGCGTCCGGGCCTTTTGAGCCTCAATCGCGCTCGGACTCGCCGGGCGCCGGCGCGCCGGGCATGGGCGCGATGCCGATGTGCGGGACGTCGGGCGACAGCTCCGGGATCTCGACCTGACCGCGCGCCACGTGGCTCTTGCGGTAGCCGTAGAGGAAGTAGACCACCAGGCCGATCGCCGCCCAGCCGAAGAACAGGATCTGGGTCTCCACTGAGAGGCTGAAGAAGAGGTAGACGCAGCCGATCGCCGCCAGCGGGGCGACGACCATCACCGCGGGCGTGCGGAACGGGCGATGCCGGCTGGGATCGGTCCGCCGCAGCACCAGGACGGCGATCGCCACCATGGCGAAGGCGAAGAGCGTGCCGGAGTTGGAGACGTCGGCCAGCACGCCGACCGGGAAGAAGGCCGAGAACACCGCGACGAAGACGCCGGTGATCAGGGTGATCACGTGCGGGGTGTGGAACTTCGGGTGGACCTTGGACAAGCTCTCTGGAAGCAGGCCGTCGCGGCTCATCACGAAGAAGATCCGCGTCTGGCCGTACATCATCATCAGGATGACCGAAGGCAGGGCGAGGCCGGCCGCCAGGCCGATCAGGTTGCCGATCTGGGGCCAGCCGATGGTGCGCAGGGTCCAGGCCAACGCCTCCTTCGAGCAGACCACCTTGGCGTCGCCGATCGCCTGGCAGGCGGTGGTGAGTTCGATGCTGCCGGGCCGCAGGCCCGCGCCGCCGGCGCCCAGCACCGGTTGGGCGCCCACGGTGCCGATGACGCCGGCCGCGACCAGCAGGTAGAAGATGGTGCAGATGCCAAGCGAGCCGATCAGGCCGATCGGCATGTTGCGCTGTGGATTCTTGGTCTCCTCCGCCGCTGTCGAGACGGCGTCGAAGCCGACGTAGGCGAAGAAGATCGAGGCCGCCGCAGCGGAGATCCCGCCGAAGCCCAGGGGCGCGAACGGCGTGAAGTTCTCCATGTTCACGACCGGAATCGCCAGCGCGATGAAGAGCGTCAGCGCCGCCACCTTCACCGCCACCAGGAAGGCGTTGACCGTCGCCGATTCCTTGGTGCCGATCACCAGCAGGGCGGTGACCAGCAGGGCGATCCCGGCGGCCGGCAGGTTGACGAAACCCCCGTCGAGGGGGCCGCGCACCAAGGCGAGCGGAATGTCGATGTGAAAGGCGTTCTGGATCAGTCCGACGACGTAGCCCGACCAGCCGACCGAGACCGCGCCGGCGGCGATGGCGTACTCGAGGATCAGCGCCCAACCGACCATCCAGGCCAGCAGCTCGCCCATCACCGCGTAGCTGTAGGTGTAGGCCGAGCCCGAGACCGGCACCATGGCCGCCATCTCGGCGTAGCAGAGCGCGGCGACCGCGCAGACGAAGCCTGCAATGACGAAGGCGGCCATCATGCCGGGGCCGGCCTTCTGCGCCGCCTCGGCGGTCAGAACGAAGATCCCGGTGCCGATGACGGCCCCGATTCCCAGCATGGTCAGCTGGACGGGGCCTAAGGACCGGTGCAGCGATTTCTTCTCAGCGGTGGCAAGAATTGCGTCGAGCGACTTAACGCGCCACATATTTCCTCCATGTGGCGAGCGAAAGCCGCCAAGAATTTTCCTGGGCGGACGGTTGCTTGCGTCGCGCCATGCGGTCAAGCGCCAAGCCTTGGCGGACAGGTCAACCAAGGTTAGAGCCCGTCCATGCTTCCCGTCCACGAGGCCCTGCCCGAACTGAAGGCGGCGCTTTCGGCTCACACCGCCGCGGTGCTCGTCGCCCCGCCCGGCGCGGGCAAGACCACCGTGGTCCCGCTCGAACTGTTGGGCGAGGCCTGGCTCGGCGGCGGCAGGATCATCGTCCTGGAGCCGCGCCGGCTGGCCGCCCGCGCCGCCGCCGAACGGATGGCCAAGACCCTGGGCGAGACGGCCGGCGAGACCGTGGGCTTCCGCGTGCGGATGCAGTCCAAGGTCTCGGGCCGGACCCGAATCGAGGTGGTCACCGAGGGCGTCTTCACCCGCATGGTCCTGGCCGACCCTGAGTTGGCCGGGGTCGGCTGCGTGATCTTCGACGAGTTCCACGAGCGCAGCCTGGATGCAGACCTCGGCCTGGCGCTGGCCCGGGACGCCCAGGGCGTGCTGCGCGAGGACCTGCGGCTGCTGGTGATGTCGGCGACCCTCGACGGGGCGGCGGTGGCGCGGCTGCTGGGCGAGGCCCCGGTGATCGAGAGCCAGGGGCGCGCCTATCCGGTCGATACTCGCTACCTCGGCCGCGATGACCGGCTGCGCCTCGAAGACCAGGTGGTGCGCGCCGTCGAGCGGGCGCTGGCCGAAGAGACCGGCAGCGTCCTGGTCTTCCTGCCGGGGCAGGGGGAGATCCGGCGCGCCGCCGAGCGGCTCGCCGAGCGAATCCGCCGTCCCGACGTCGACATCGATCCGCTCTATGGCGCGCTCACCCCGCCCGAGCAGGACCGCGCCATCAGCCCGGCGCCGGCCGGGCGACGCAAGGTGGTGCTGGCCACCTCCATCGCCGAGACCAGCCTGACCATCGAGGGCGTCAGGGTGGTGATCGATTCGGGCCAGGCCCGCGTGCCGCGCTTCGACCCGGCGAGCGGGCTGACCCGGCTGGCCACCGTGCGCGTCAGCCGCGCCGCCGCCGACCAGCGGCGCGGCCGCGCCGGCCGCACCGAGCCCGGGGTCTGCTACCGGCTGTGGGACGAGGCCGAGACCCGCGCCCTGCCGGCCTTCGCCGACCCGGAGATGCTGGAGGCCGACCTCTCGGGCCTCGCCCTCGACCTCGCCCGCTGGGGCGCGCCCGATCCCGCGGCGCTGGCCTTCCTCGATCCGCCGCCGGCGGCGGCCTTCAAGGAGGCGCGATCGCTGCTGCACCGGTTGGAGGCGCTGGACGGCAAGGGGGTGCTGACCGCCCACGGCACGGCGCTCGCCGAGATGCCGCTGCCGCCCCGGCTGGCGCACATGGTGCTGAAGGCGGCCGCCTCCGGCCAGGCGGCCCGCGCCGCGCGCATCGCCGCCCTGGTCGCCGAGCGCGGCCTGGGCGGCCGCGACGTGGACCTGCGCCATCGGCTGGAGGGGCTGGAGCGGGACCGATCGCCGCGCGCCCGCGACGCCCGCACGCTCGCCGAGCGCTGGGCGGGACTGAGCGGCAAGGCGGGGCGGGGCGAGGCGCTGGCGGACGGCCTGCTGCTGGCCTTCGCCTATCCGGAGCGGATCGCCCGGGCGCGCGGCCCGCTGGGCGAGTTCCAGCTGGTCAGCGGCCGCGGCGCCTTCCTGGAATCCACCGACGCCCTGGCCCGCGAGACCTGGCTGGCGGTGGCCGAGCTGGGCGGCGGCGACCGACGCGACCGCATCCTGCTGGCCGCGCCCGTCGACGAGGCCGAGCTGGTCGACGCCTTCGCCGACCAGCTGGAGATCGAGGAGCGGCTGGAGGAGAGCGGCGGCGGACGCCTGCGGGTCAAGCGCATCACCCGCCTGGGCCGGCTGGCGGTGCGCGAACAGGTCGACGACAATCCCGATCCGGCGCTGATCGCCCAGGCCCTGGCCGAGCGGGTTCGTCGCGACGGCGTCGGCGTCCTGCCGTGGGGCGAATCGGCGCGGACCCTGCGCGCCCGAGCGGCCTTCCTGCGCCGATACGACGACAGCTGGCCGGACCTGTCGGACGCCGCCCTGGGCGAGCGGCTGGAGGACTGGCTCACGCCGCTGCTCACGGGCGTACGGTCGCTCGCGGCCCTGAAGTCGGACGTGCTGGACGGGGCGCTGCGGACCCTGGTCCCCTGGGAGCGCCAGCGCGAGCTGGAGGCCGCCGCGCCCGCCCGCTGGGCCGCCCCCACCGGCAACAGCTTCGCCATCGACTACGCCGCCGACGGCGGGCCGCGGGTGGAGGTGCGGGTGCAGGAGGTTTTCGGCCTGGCCGAGCATCCCAGCATCGCCGCCGGCCGGGTTCCCCTGACGCTCGCCCTGCTGTCGCCAGCCCACCGCCCGATCCAGACCACCCAGGACCTGCCGGGCTTCTGGAAGGGCTCCTGGAAGGACGTCCGCTCGGACATGCGCGGCCGCTACCCCCGCCACGTCTGGCCCGAGGATCCCTCGGTCGCCGCCCCGACCACACGCGCGAAGCCGCGGGGGACATAGAGCCGCGCCACCACCTCCGTCATCCCGGACGCGCGCAGCGCGATCCGGGCCCCAGGGGCCGCCGCACTGCAGAACCCCCTGGGTCCCGGCTCTCCGCTTCGCTCCGGCCGGGATGACGAGGCTTATTTACGCCCGGTCGTGCGGGTGGTGGCTGCGGAAGCCGATGGCGAGGCGGTTCCAGGCGTTGATGGTGGTGATCAGCAGCGTCAGTTCGACGATCTCCTCGGGAGAGAAGTGCTCCTTCAGGCCATCGTAGTCCTCGTCCGGCGCGCCGGTCTCGGCGATGCGGGTCAGGCTCTCGGTCCAGGCGAGCGCCGCCCGCTCCTTCGGCGTGTACATCCGCGACTCCCGCCAGGCGTCGAGCAGGAACAGCCGCTCGGGCCGCTCGCCCTCCTTCAGGGCGTCGCTGGTGTGCATGTGCAGGCAGTAGGCGCAGCCGTTGATCTGCGAGGCGCGGGTCTTCACCAGCTCGACCAGGGAATGGGGCAGGGCCCCGCTCCTGAACCCTTCCTCCAGCGCCAGCATCGGCTTCAGCGCCTCGGGCGCGACCTGCCAGTAGTTGAGCCGCTCGGTCATCTTGGATCTCCCGTTCTTGATACGTCGCAAGGACGGATCGGCCGGGATATTTGTGACATGGCCTCAAGACAAAAACGTCATCCTGTGGCGGCGTAAATCATGATCCCGGTGGCCACCGAGAGGTTCAGGCTGTCGGCGCGGCCGCGCATGGGGATCTTGACGGCGACGTCGCAGAGCGCGGCCATCTCCGGCGGCAGGCCCTGCTGTTCGTTGCCCATCAGCACCAGGGCGGGCTTGCGGTAGTCGGCCCCGCGGTGGTCGACCGTGGCCGATAGCAGGGTTCCCACCACCGAGCCCGGCCAGCTTTTCCGCCAGTCGGCGAACTCCGCCTCGCTGGCGCGGGTCAGGGGTACGGCGAAGATCGAGCCCATGGTGGCCCGCACCGCCTCCACCGAATAGGGATCGCAGCACTCGCCGACCAGGATCACTCCGCCGCAGCCGGCGGCGTCGGCCGTGCGCACGATGGTCCCGAGATTGCCGGGGTCGCGCACCCGGTGCAAGGCGACGAAGCAGGGCGCGGCCTTCGGGTCGACCTCGGCCAGCGGCCGGAAGGTCTGGGCGAAGACGCCCACCACCGCCTGGGGGTTATCCCGCCGGGAGACCTTGGCGAGGATGTCCTGGGTGACCTCGATCACCTCGCCGCCGGCGGCCAGGGTCGCGGCGATCGCCTGGGTCAGCAGCGGATGATCGGCGTCGCGGCCATGCATCAGGATCCGCGGGGCATGGCCCAGGTCGACGCCCTCGGTGACGTTCTTCAGCCCCTCGGCGACGAACAGGCCGGTCTCGTCGCGCTCCTTCCGCAGGTGCAGGGCGCGGACGGCCTTGACGGTCGTGTTGGCGAGCGAGGTGACGGTGCGCGCGCTCACGAGGCCCACCGGGCGTAGAAGCTCATGCCGATCTGGCGATCGCCGGCCGCCTCGGTCAGGGCCAGTTCGCCCCATTCGATGGTCCCGCCGCGGCCGGGCAGCTTTTCCGCCAGCAGGCCGGAGAGGGCCGCCCCGGAGATCCGCTCGGCGTAGGCGTTCAGCACCAGGAAGCTGGCGTCTTCGGACAGCAGTTCGGCGCAAAGCCCCGCCAGTTCTGGCAGGTCCTCGAACAGCCGCCAGACTTCGCCGCCCGGCCCGCGGCCGTATTTCGGCGGATCGAGGATGATCCCGTCGTAGCGCGAGCCGCGACGCACCTCGCGCTGCACGTATTTGCGCGCGTCCTCGGTGATCCAGCGGATCGGCCGGTCGGAGAGCGCCGAAAGCTCGGCGTTCTCGCGAGCCCAGGCCACCGCCTTCTTCGAGGCGTCGACGTGGGTCACCGCCGCGCCCGCCGCCGCCATCACCAGGCTGGCCACGCCGGTGTAGCCGAAGAGGTTGAGCACCTTGGGCTGGCCGTCATGTGCGCGCACGCGCTGGTCTAGCCAGGCCCAGTTCGCCGCCTGCTCCGGAAAGAAGGCGAGGTGGCGGAAGGCGGTGAAGCGGCCGTGGAATTTCGCCTCGCCCCAGCCGAGCGGCCAGGACTCGACCGCCGGGCCGCGGAAGCGCCAGCGTCCGGCGTCCTCCTCGTCGGTCGGGTCGAACACCGCATCGGCCTCGTCCCAGGCCTGGGCGGACAGGCGGGGCGCCCACATGCACTGCGGCTCCGGGCGCACGACCGTGTAGCGGCCATATCTTTCGAGCTTTCGGCCGTGGCCGCTGTCCAGCAGGGCGTAGTCGTCCCAGCCCAGCGTGCGCATCACGCCAGGCGCTTCGGCCACTAGGGGGTTGCGCGCGCTCATCGGCGGCGGCTTACGCGGTCGGCGGCGTCGCCGTCCAGCCTTGTGGTCGCGGCAGCCGAGCTGAGCCTTGTCAGGACGACGGTTTTGCGGTCGTGTAACATAAAGGTAACCGAGGTATCCAGGTGGACATTGAAACCGGCCCCGCGCGACGCAGGTCGGCCCGCAAGGCCCGGGGGCTCGGCCATCTACGCCGCGGCGAGATCCTCGACGCCGCCGAACAGATCTTCGACGCCGAGGGCTATGAGGGGGCGACGATCCGCAAGATCGCCGAGGCGGTCGGCGTCTCCTCCACCGCGCTCTACATCCACTTTCCCGACAAGGCGGCGATTCTTGGGGAGATCTGCAGGCGCACGCTCGAACGCCTGCTGGCGCGCAACCGCGAACTGGCGGCCAAGCCGCTCGAACCGACGGTGCGCGTGCGCATGATGCTGGAAGAATATTTGCGCTGGGGCCTCGCCCATCCGAACGCCTATCAGCTTGTCTATTCGACGCGGCGTCCGCTATCGGCAGGGCTCTGGTCCAAAGATGCGGTCGATCTGAGCGTCCAATGCTACGAGATCTTCGAAAGCGTGGTGCGCGAAATCGCCGTCCAGGGGCGGCTGCGCGCGCGGGGGGCCGAGGCCGCCGCCCTGACCTTCTGGACCGGCGCCCATGGGCTGGTGGCGATGGTCTGTGCGCGCCCGAACTTCCAGTGGGCCGGGACCGAGGAGATGATCGCCACCACCCTCGACGCCCTGATGCGCGGATTGATCTGCGACTGAGCCTCGCCGCTGCGGCGCTGGCGCTGTGGCTCTCCCCAATGGTCGCGCTCGCGGCCCCGCGGGTTCTCTCCTTCGACCAGTGCTCGGACGAATATGTGCTGGCGCTCAGCCCGCGCGAGGCCGTCGTCGGCCTCTCGACGCGGGCGGACGACGCCGATTCCCTGCTGGCGGCCAAGGCGCGCGGCCTGCCGCTGCGCCGGGTGAACTTCGAGACCGCCTTGTCCGCCCGCCCGGACCTGGTGGTGCGCACCTACGGCGGCGACGCCCGCCTCGTCCGCGCGCTGCAGCGGCGGGGCGTGCGGGTGCTGACGCTCGAGGACGCGCCCGACTTCGAAGGCGTCCGCCGCAATCTCCGCGCGGTCGCCGAGGCGGTCGGCGAGCCCCGGGCGGGCGCGGTCATGGTCGCCGAGATGGACCGGCGACTGGCCCGCTCGGCGGGCGCCTGGAAGGGACGGCGCGCCATCTACCTGACGCCCAGCGGCTTCACCGCCGGCCCCGGAACCCTGCCGGACGCCATTCTGCGCGCCGCCGGGATGATCAACCTCGAACGGCGGGCGGGCTACGGCGAGGTTCCGCTGGAGCGTTTCGTCCTCGATCCGCCCGAGGCGGTGGTGATGGGCTTCTTCGACACCCAGGCCTACGCCAGCGAGAGCTGGGCCCCCGGCCGGCACGCCCTGATGCAGAAGGTGCTGCGCCAGCGCGCCGTGGCCAGCCTGCCCGGCGCGATGATCGCCTGCGCCAACTGGGGCGCGGCCGAGGCCGTCGAGCAGCTCGCGGCGCGGGCCCCGAAATGAAGGACGTCAGGCTGAACGGCCTTCTCCTGCTGGGCGTGCTGGCGCTGATCGCCGCCGGCCTGTGGCTGGGCGAGGTCCCCCTGAGCTGGGCTCAGTTCGTCCAGGGCTTCGCGGATCCGGGCTCGGCGCCCGGCGAAGTGCTCTGGCGGATCCGCTGCCCCCGCAGCGTCGCCGCCGCTGTGGTGGGGGCGGCGCTCGGCCTGGCCGGGGCGGTGATGCAGGGGCTGCTGCGCAATCCGCTGGCCGATCCCGGCGTGCTGGGCGTCTCCGGCGGCGCGGGCCTGGGCGCGGCCATCGCCATCGCGGTCGGCCTGGGCGCGGAGAGCGGGGTGGTCGAGGGCGCGGCCCTGATCGCCGCCATGCTCATGGGCCTGGCGCTGACCGCGCTCGCCGCCCGGTTCCGCGAGCCGGAGACGCTGATCCTGTTCGGGGTCGCCATCTCCTCCTTCTCCGGGGCGCTGACCTCGCTGGTGTTCAACTTCGCGCCGTCGCCGGTGACCCTGTCCGAGGTCTTCTCCTGGCTGCTGGGTTCGGTCGCCAACCGTGACTGGGGCGACATCGGCCGCGAGCTGATCCCGATGGGCGTCGGGGCCGGGCTCTGCGCCTATTCCGCCCGCGGCCTGGTGATGCTGAGCCTGGGCGAGGAGAGCGCCGTCATGTCCGGCCTGCCGATGGCGCGGCTGCGCGGCGCGGCGGTCGCCGGGGCCTCGCTGCTCACCGGGGCGGCGGTCGCCATGGCCGGCATCGTCGGCTTCGTGGGCCTGGCCGCGCCGCACCTGGTGCGGACCCGGGCCGGGGCCGATCCGGGCCGCATCCTCCTGCCGTCGGCCCTGACCGGCGCGTTGCTGCTGATGGGGGCCGATCTGGCGGCGCGGCTGATCCCCACCGACCTGGAGCTCAAGCTGGGGGTGGTCACGGCTCTGCTCGGCGCGCCGCTCTTCGCCATGATCGCCTGGCGCGCGGCGCGGAGCTGGCGCGGATGATGGCCTTCGCCCTCGAAGCCGCGACGGTGCGGCGCGGCCGCGCCATCGTGCTGCAGGACGCCAGCGTCCAGGCCCGCCCCGGCGAGGTGCTGGGCGTGATCGGCGCCAATGGCGCGGGCAAGACGACCCTGCTGCGCGCCGCCCTGGGGCTGGTCCGGCTGGAGCAGGGCCGCGCGGTCCTGGCTGGCCGCGACGTGAAGAGTCTGAGCGATCCGGAGCGCGCGGCGCTCGCCGCCTATCTGCCCCAGGAGCGGCGGATCGGCTGGAACCTGCCGGCCTGGCGGGTGGCGAGCCTGGGCGCGGCGCATCTCGCCCCCAGGGCGGCGCGCGACCGCGCCCACGAGGTCCTGGCGCGGGTGGGGCTGGCGGCCTTGGCCGACCGCGGCGTGCTGGACATGTCCGGCGGCGAACGGGGGCGGGTGCTGCTGGCCCGCCTGCTGGCCGCCCATGCGCCGCTGCTGATGGCCGACGAGCCGGGGGCGGGCCTCGATCCCGACGCCCAGCTGCTGGCGCTGGAGCTGCTGCGCGCCGAGGCGGAGCGCGGGGCGGGAGTGGTCCTCACCCTGCACGACCTCAGCCTGGCGGCGCGGGCCTGCGACCGGCTGGTGGTGCTGAGCCAAGGCCGGGTGGTCGCCGACGCCGCGCCGCGTGCGGCGCTGACGCCGGCGGTGCTCGCGCAGGCGTTCGCACTGGACGGGAAGCTGGAGGAGACCAGCGCCGGTCTGGTGGTGGCGGCGAAGCGGCTTTAGCTGCCGCCTGCCGCCTCGGTCGCAGTGGTCGCCACCGAGGCCGGGTAGGCGTAGCTGCCGCGCGCCAGGTCGCTGCTCAGGGTCGCCGGGGCCGAGCCGCCGTTCAGCTTGGCGCGGTAGACCTGCATGCCCTCCAGCACCCGCATCACATAGTTGCGGGTCTCGGAGAAGGGAATGCACTCGATGAAGTCGATCGGATCGGTCGAGCCGCCCCGCGGGTCGCCGCAGTAGCCCGCCCACGCCGTCGGCCGGCCGGGACCGGCGTTGTAGCCCGCCACGGCCATGACGTAGGAGCCGGAGAACTGGTTCACCAGCTGGCCGAGGAAGCTGGAGCCGAGCCGCATGTTGTACTCGGGCTCGTCGAGCATGGACGGCGAATAGCCCATGCCGTTGCGGCGCGCGACGATGGCGGCGGTCGCCGGCATCAGCTGCATCATGCCGCGGGCCCCGACGCCGGATCGCACCAACGGATCGAAGCCGCTCTCCTGGCGGGTGACGGCCAGCACCAGAGCCGGCTCCGGCGCGCCCATCACCTGGGGCGGGGTGCGGTAGGGATAGGCCCGTTGCGGCAGGACGAAGCCGCGCTGGGCGGCCCCCCGGGCGATCTTCATCGAGGTGTCCTGGTCGCCGTAGCCGCGCACCAGGTCGATCAGCAGGGCCTGGTCGGAGGCGGTCGGCAGGACGTCGTCCAGCGCCAGGACGAAGGACCGGAAGGTGTCGCGCTGGCCTTCGTCGTGCAGCAGGCGCGCGCCCTGGACGATATCGCTCGCCTCGAAGCGGCTGCGGTCGCCGGGCGTCAGCTGCGGGTCGTCGCCGATCACCAGCCGCTGGCCGAGCTTCTCGGCCGCGAGCTGGCCGTAGAAGGTGGTCTGGTGCTGGGCGCCGGCGGCGTAGAAGCTCTGGGCGGAGGCCTGGTCGCCGCGCGCCGCGGCGGCGCGGCCCTGCCAATAGAGGGCGCGGGCCCGGGTGATCGGCGAGGTGCCGACGCGGTCGATGACGGCGAAGTGGCGCGCGGCGCGCTCGGGATCCTTCAGCCGGGTGAGCGCGATCCAGCCGGCGTAGAACTCGGCCTCGGCCGCCGGGACGCCGAAGGTGAAGCCGCTGTTGGCGGCCGCGGCGTAGGCGCCTTTGGAATCGCCGAGCTTCAACTCCGCCAGCACCATCTGCCGGCGCTCCTCCCAGATCCGGTCGGCCTGTTCCGCCGTGTGGATCGCCCTGGGGAAGTAGGGCAGCTGGGCGGTGGCGAGCTCGACGAGGCCGTGGCGGCGCAGATAGGCCGCGCGCTCGAAGGCGACGCCCGGGCTTTGAGCCAGCTCCGGCGACAGGGCGTTGGCGAGTTCGTTGGCGTTGGAGGCGTCGGCGCGCAGCGCGATGCGGGCGAAGGCCGCCTGCTGCTGCTCCGGCGGGAGCAGGGGGATCAGGTCGCGCGCCGCCGGACCCTGGGAGCCGCAGAGCAGGATGTCGGCGCGGGCGACGTGGTCGTCCTGGGTCAGCACGTCGCTGAAGCGGCCGAGCATGGTGCGCTGGACGTTCAGCTCGAAGCTCTTGGTGCGCCACCAGCGCCGGATCAGCTCGGCGGCGGGGGCGGGCTGGCCGACGTTGCGGTAGGCCTGGGCGAGCGCCATGGCCCCTTGCGCGGTCGTCGGCTCCAGGCTGTCGAACCAGTCGATGATCTGTTTGGGCGACTTGCCGGAGGCTTCCACCAGCTTCTCGGCCGCGGCCTGGCGCCGGGGGGCGCGCGGCCAGGCCATCAGCTCCCGGCGCGCCTGGTCGACTTCATAGAAGCTCAGCGAATCCCCCGCCGAGTCGATCAGCATCCAGGTGGCGGTCTTGCGCGCCGCCCGGTCGTTCAGAGCCGCGATCGCCGCGCGCGCATTGTTCACGTCGCCGCGGCGGGCGGCCTCCACGGCCGACCGGAAGTTGGCGAAGTCCGCCGGCGACAACGGCTGGCGCACGGTCTGCTCGGCGGCCTGGACAGGCGCGTCGACGACCCCTTGGGCGTCGGATCGCTGCAGCAGGGCGCCGATGGCGTCCATCTGCTGCGCGCGCGCGACCGCGCCTGAGACCAGCACCATGCTGGCGATCAGCAATACGTTTCGGGTTTTGGCGTGCAACTCTCGCCCCCTTGGCCCACCGCAAACGCATACGAACGTTGCGGCCGCGACTCACCACCCATATTGTCGCGCCGAATCTGAACGTCGCTTCAATAAGCGCTCTTTTCACGGCAATTTGCAGATATGTCCCAGCCTTTATTCAAGGGCCTGTTCCCGGCGCTCGTGACGCCCTTCCGCGACGGCGCCGTCGACGAGGAGGCTTTCATTCGCCTCGTCGAGCGCCAGATCGACGGCGGGGTCCACGGCCTGGTGCCGGTCGGCACTACCGGAGAGACGGCCACCTTGTCGCACGACGAGCATCGTCGCGTCGTCGAGCTTTGCGTCGCCACCGCCCGCGGGCGGGTTCCGGTGATCGCCGGCGCCGGCTCCAACTCCACGGAGGAGGCGATCGAGCTGGTCCGTCACGCCAAGGCGATCGGCGCGGACGCAGCCCTGGTGGTGACGCCCTACTATGTGCGGCCGAGCCAGGAAGGCCTCTACGCCCACTATGCGGCGATCAATGCGGCGGTTCAGCTGCCGGTGGTGGTCTACAACGTGCCCTCGCGCACCGGGACCGACATCTCCAACGAGGTGCTGGCCAGGCTTTCCAAGCTGCCGAACATCATCGGCATCAAGGACGCCACCAGCGATCTCTCGCGGGCCAGCATGCAGCGGCTGATGTGCGGCGACGACTGGGTGATGTTGACGGGAGACGACCCCACCGGTCTCGGCTATCTGGCGCACGGCGGCCACGGCTGCATCTCGGTGACCTCGAACGTCGCCCCGGAGCAGACCGCGGCCATGTACAACGCCGCGCTGTCGGGCGACTGGGAGGGCGCGCTGCAGCATCAGGACCGGCTGATCCGCCTGCACCGGGCGCTGTTCTCCGACGCCTCCCCGGCGCCGACCAAGTTCGCCCTGGCGCACCTGGGTCTCTGCACCGAGGACGTGCGCCTGCCGCTCGTGGTGGCCTCCGAGGCCTCGCGCGCCGAGGTCCTGGCGGCGATGCGCGACGCGGGCGTGGTCTGACGTAAAACGGATCGCGCCACGGAAAACACCGAAGAGCCTTAGCAGCCTCCGGCCGACCGCTCTTTGCTCTGCGTCCGTGCAGCCCGTGTTTTCCGTGGTTCGCCTCCACTTTCGTGTATTTCGTGGTTCCAAACACCATATGCCCACGTCTCGCCGATGGAGGGCGGGGATCTAGATGGCCGGCAAGCTGATCGCTGAGAACCGCCGGGCGCGGTTCGACTACTTCCTGGAACAGACCTTCGAGGCGGGGCTTGCGCTCACCGGCTCGGAGGTGAAGTCGCTGCGCAACGGCCGCGCCAACATCGCCGAGAGCTACGCGGCGGTGGAGGGCGACCAGATCGTGCTGGTGAACGCCGACATCCCGCCCTACGCCCAGGCCAACCGCTTCAACCACGAGCCGCGCCGGCCGCGGAAGCTGCTGCTGCACCGCAAGGAGATCGACAAGCTGATCGGCGCTGTGCAGCGCGAAGGCCGCACCATCATCCCGACCAAGCTCTATTGGAACGACAAGGGGATGGCGAAGCTGGAGCTGTCGCTGGCCAAGGGCAAGAAGCTCCACGACAAGCGCGAGACCGAGGCCGCGCGCGACTGGCAGCGCGACAAGGCCCGGCTGATGAAGAACCTGGGGTAGGGCGAAGCGCCGCCCTCCTGGAGATCCTGTGTCATCCCGGACAACCGCTGCGCGAAAACCGGGATGACAATTATGGGGCGGGGGCCGGGCTCAGCCCTCGATCAGCGCCTTGGCCCGGACGAACACCGCCTCGAACATCTCCGCGGTCAGCCGGCCGGTGTTCGTGTTGAGGCGGGAGCAATGGTAGCTGTTCAGCACCGTGTACGGCCCGGCCTGGAATTCCGAGCCGTGGCCGGGGATCCCGGCGGAGGCCTTGAGCCCGAGGGCGCGCAGCACGTTGCGCCGCGAGACGTCGCCCAGGGTGACGATCACCTTCAGCCGGGGCAGGGCCTCGATGCGCGACGTCAGGAACGGCCGGCAGTTGGCCTCTTCCGAGGTCTCCGGCTTGTTGCCCGGCGGGGCGCAGCGCACGGCGTTGGTGATCATGCAGTCCACCAGCTCCAGTCCGTCGTCCGGTCGCGCCTCGTAGCGGCCGCGGGCGAAGCCGAGCTTCAGCAGGGTTTCGTAGAGCAGCACGCCGGCGAAATCGCCGGTGAAGGGCCGGCCGGTGCGATTGGCCCCCATGCGGCCGGGCGCCAGGCCCGCAACCAGCAGCTGGGCGCCCTCGTCGCCGAACGAAGGGGCGGGGCCGTTGAACCAGTCGGGATGGGCCGCCCGGTTCACCTCGCGATAGGCCACCAGCCGGGGGCAGATCGGGCAGTCGCGCGCGGGCTCGGGGCCGCACGCGGCGGCGTCTAGCTTGGTCACCGGCTGGTTCTTCCTCATCCTGGCGCGACTCGCTAGGAGTCGGCGCGCACGCATAGACATCGCCGCCCCGGATGAACAGGGCGCGGCCGGCGCGAGGACGCACTGATCGATCCGAAGCTTCCAGATCCAGGGACCGACCTCGACGCCGCGGTCGTGGTGGCCCTGGGCAGCAACCTGGCGGGCGATTTCGCGTCCTGCGAGGCGCTGCTCGAGGCCGCGCTGGCGGCCCTGCCGGCGGCCGGACTGCGGGTGGTCGCCCGGTCCGGCTGGTGGCGCTCCGCCGCCTGGCCTGATCCCCAGGGGCCGGAATACCGCAACGGCGTCGCCCTGGTGGCGACCAGCCTGGACGCCGAGGCGACGCTCCAGGCTCTGCTGGGCGTGGAGGCGGAGTTCAACCGCCGCCGCGACCAGCGCAACGCGCCGCGGACGCTCGACCTCGACCTGATCGCCTATGGCCGGCAGGTGATCGCGACGCCCGGCCTGACCTTGCCGCACCCCCGCGCGCACGAGCGGCTGTTCGTCATGGGCCCGCTGGCCGAGATCGCGCCGGGCTGGCGTCACCCGGTCCTGGGGCGGACGGCGGCGCAGTTGGCGGCCGAGGCGACGGTGGGAACGGACGCTGTCCTCCTCTCCCCGCTGGGGAGAAGGTAGGGTGAGGGGCGGCGCGGACATCGACGTCTTGACCGATTGCGCAGCCAGAGCCCTCCGGCCGCCCCGCTTGCGCAACTGACCGGCCGAGCCACCCCTCACCCAACCTCTCCCCACGGGGGAGAGGGCTCTATTCTCGCCTGCGACCCCCTGCGGCGTTGCACAATGGGGCGCGACCCTCTATTTTCCCCGGTTCTACTCCCCGCCCGAGGACTCCATGGCTCGCGTCACCGTCGAAGATTGCATCGAGAAGGTTCCCAACCGCTTCAGCCTGGTGCTGTTGGCGGCCCATCGCGCCCGCGCCATTTCGGCCGGCTCGCAGATCCTTGTCGATCGCGACAACGACAAGAATCCGGTGGTCTCGCTGCGCGAGATCGCGGACGACGTGGTCGACGCCGACGAGCTGCGCGAAGCCCTGATCGGCACCCTGCAGCGCGTCGACGAGCGCTCGGAAGCCGAGGAAGAGGCCGAGACCCTGGCCCTGCTGGCGGATCCGACCCACATGCAGATGAGCGAGCTCGAGCTCGTTCGCGCCCTGCAGAGCGACCGCGACGGTGGTCAGGAGGAGCGGTACTGAGCCCCGAAGGCGCAGACCCTCTCACGATCCCGGCGGCCGATCCGGCCGCCTCGCCGAAGGCCGGCTCGAAGGATGCGGCCGAACCGGCCGTCCTGGAAAAGCCCGGCCCGAAGACTGCGGCTGGTCAAGCCGCTGCGCTGAAGGACAGCTTGAAAGACGGGGCGGCTCCGGCCGCTCCCGCTAAGCGGCCCCGCTTCCTTCGCCAATTCGAACTGATCGAAAAGGTCCGGTCCTACGACCCGACCGCCGACGAGGCGCTGCTGAACCGCGCCTATGTCTACGCCATGCGGATGCACGGGGCGCAGACGCGCGCCTCCGGCGATCCCTACTTCGCCCACCCCATCGAGGTGGCCGGCATCCTCACGGACTACCGCCTCGACACCGCGACCATCGTCACGGCCCTGCTGCACGACGTGATCGAGGACACTCCGGTCACGCGCAAGGAGATCGACGAGCTCTTCGGCCCCGAGATCGGCGAGCTGGTCGAGGGGGTGACCAAGCTTTCCAAGCTGGAGCTGTCCTCCGAGCATCTGCGGCAGGCGGAAAACCTTCGGAAATTCATCCTGGCGATCAGCCGGGACGTGCGCGTGCTGCTGGTCAAGCTAGCCGACCGGCTGCACAACATGCGCACGCTGCAGTACATCAAGAGCCCGGCGAAGCGGGAGCGGATCGCGCGCGAGACGCTCGACATCTACGCCCCGCTCGCCCGCAACATCGGCGTGCACCGGATCTGCACCGAGCTCGAAGAGCTCGCCTTCGCCCACCTCAATCCCGTGGCCCGCGACGCCATCTACCGCCGGCTGGAGACGCTGCGGCATGACCAGGGCGGAGCGGTGTCGCTGGTCTCGGGCGAAATCGCCTCCCGGCTGGAGGCGGCCGGCATCCCGGCCCGGGTCTTCGGCCGCGAGAAGCATCCCTATTCGATCTGGCGAAAGCTGCAGCGCAAGTCGATCGGCTTCTCGCAGCTGTCGGACATCTACGCCTTCCGGGTGATCGTCGACTCCGAGGACGACTGCTACCGCGCGCTCGGCTTCATCCACCGCGCCTGGCCCAGCGTGCCGGAGCGGTTCAAGGACTTCATCTCGACGCCGAAACGCAACAACTACCGCTCCCTGCACACCACCGTGGTCGGCCCCAAGGGCATGCGGATCGAGATGCAGATCCGCACCGAGGCCATGGACCGGGTCGCGGAGGAGGGGGTCGCCGCGCACTGGCGCTACAAGGACAAGTCCTACGGCTTCGATGTGGAGCACCAGAAGGCGGCCGGCGGGCGCGACCCGCTGGTCAACCTGCGCCACCTCGTCCAGGTGCTGGAGCATGGCGGCGACGCCGAGGAGCTGGTCGAGCACGCCAAGCTCGAGATGTTCCTCGACCAGGTCTTCGTCTTCACGCCCAAGGGCCAGCTGGTCAGCCTGCCGAGCGGGGCCATGCCGCTGGATTTCGCCTATGCGGTGCACACCAATATCGGCGACACCACCGTCGGGGTGAAGATCAACGGCGAGCTGAAGCCGCTGCGCACGACGCTGCAGAACGGCGACGTGGTCGAGGTGATCCGCGGCGGCAAGCCGATCGTGCCGCCGGACTGGCGTTCGCTGGCGGTCACCGGCCGGGCGCGCTCGGCGATCCGCCGCCACATCCGCCAGACCGAGAAGGAAGAGTTCACCCGGCTCGGACGGATGACCGTCGAGCAGGCCTTCGAGGCCGCCGGCAAGTCGCTCAAGGAGGTCTCGCTGCGGCCGGCCCTCGACCGTTTCGCCGCGCCCGGCGAGGAGGAGCTGTATGAGAGCGTCGGCCGTGGCCGGGTCAGCCCGCCGCAGGTTCTCGACGCCATCTTCCCCGGCCTGAAGGTGACCGAGCGCGAGGCCGCCTCGGCGCGCCGGCGCATCGAGGAAGGCAAGGGCGCGCGTCTCTACGTCCGCGGCGGCGGCCTGACGCCGGGCGTCGCCATCCACTTCGGCGAATGCTGCTCGCCGGTGCCGGGCGACCGCATCGTCGGCATCCTCGAGGGCGACGGGCGCGGCATCACCGTCCACACCATCGACTGCGAGCGGCTGGCCGAGTACGAGGACCGCGAGGAGCTCTGGCGCGACCTGCAGTGGACGCCCGAGGCCGAGCGCAACGCCATCGCCCGGGCCAAGCTCACCGCCACCATCCGCAACGCGCCCGGCGTGCTGGGCCAGGCCTGCACGGTGATCGGCGAGGCCGGCGGCAATATCGTCGGCCTGCGGATGCACCACCGCCAGGCGGACTTCTTCGACGTCGACTTCGACCTCGAGGTCAGCGACGCCCGCCACCTGACCCACATCGCCGCGGCGCTGCGCGCCAACCCCAGCGTCGAGACGGTGGACCGGTCGAAGAACTAGGCGTCGCAGAGCAGCGCCCTTGAACGTTCTGCGCTGCGCCTCGCCCAACGCTCTCGCCACGGATGGGCAGAGGGCTCAAGCGGAGCCGCATCTTTCACACGCCGCGAAACCGCACTATCTCCGATGCATGAAGCTTTTCCGCGAAGTGGCGTGATGAGACCTCTCCGCCTCGGTGTGAACATCGACCATGTGGCGACCGTCCGGAACGCCCGTGGCGAGACCTATCCGGATCCGGTCCGGGCCGCCGAAATCGCCCTGTCGGCGGGCGCAGACGGCATCACCGCCCACCTGCGCGAGGACCGGCGGCACATCTCCGACGCCGACATCGACGCCCTGGCCGACATCACCCGCAAGCGTGGCCGGCCGCTGAACCTCGAGATGGCGGTGACCGCCGAGATGGAGGCCATCGCCCTGGCGCACCTGCCGCACGCGGCCTGCCTGGTGCCCGAGCGGCGCGAGGAGGTGACGACCGAGGGCGGCCTCGACGTCGCCAAGAGCCACAACACCATCGCCCCGCTGGTCGGCCGGCTCTCGGCCGCCGGCGTCCGCGTCTCCTGCTTCATCGACGCCGATCCGGCTCAAGTGGCGGCCGCCAAATCGGTCGGCGCGGCGGTGGTCGAGTTCCACACCGGCGCCTATTGCGAGGCCGTGCGCCATCGCTCGCCGAGCGCGCCGCAGCTGCTGGAGCAGCTCAAGGCCGCCGCGCGCGAGGCCGCGCGGCTGGGCCTGGAGGTCCACGCCGGCCACGGCATCGACTACGAGACGGTCAAGCCGATCGCCGCCATCCCCGAGGTGGTCGAGCTGAACATCGGCCATTTCCTGATCGGCGAAGCCATCTTCATCGGCCTCGGTCCAGCCATCCAGCGCATGCGCGCCCTGATGGACGAGGCGCGAGCCAATTCGCATGAAATGGCTGAAGAGCTTTCGAAGTGATGGCGATTTCTGTGAAAGCGCCTGGGGAGAGGGCCGCATGATCATCGGCCTGGGCTCGGATCTCTCAGACATCCGCCGGGTGGAGAAGAGCCTGGAGCGGTTCGGCGAGCGCTTCACCCACCGCATCTATACCGAGATCGAGCGGACCCGCTCCGAGCGCAAGCCCGACCGCGCCGCCAGCTACGCCAAGCGTTTCGCCGCCAAGGAGGCCTGCGCCAAGGCGCTCGGCACCGGCATCAAGCGCGGCGTCTTCTGGCGCGACATGGGGGTCGCCAACCTGCCGTCCGGCAAGCCGACCATGAGCCTGACCGGCGGAGCGCTGGAGCGGCTGAAGGAGATCACCCCGGCCGGGATGACGGCGGTGATCCACCTGAGCCTGACCGACGATCACCCCTACGCCCAGGCCTTCGTCATCATCGAGGCGCTGCCGGACTAGTGTCCCGATTCCGAAGTTCGCATGCGCTTGTGGCGGGCTCCGACGAACTTCGGAATCGAGAAGCACACTAGCTAGGTCGCGGCCGCGGCCGTGCGCCGGGCCACCCGGGGCCAGATGATGTTGATCGCCAGGCCGCCGAGCACCAGGCCCGCGGCCGCCAGCTTCCAGTCGGAAAGCGGCTCGCCGAGCAGCAGCCAGGACGCCCCCATCGCGACGACCGGAATCAGCAGCGACAGCGGCGAGATCGTCGCCGCCGGGTGGCGGGCGAGCAGCCAGGCCCAGGCGCCGTAGCCGAAGAGGGTGTTGCCGACCGTCTGCCAGGCGACCGCCGCCCAGGCTCCGGCGGAGGCGTGGGCGATCGCATGGGACACCACCGGCCATCCGTCGAAGACGATCGCCAGGGCGAACAGCGGCGGCGCGGAGAACAGGCTGGCCCAGACGACGAAGGCCAGCACGTTGACGTCCGGCGTGGCGCGCGCCACCACGTTGCCGCCCGCCCAGGCCAGGGCCGACAGCAGAACCAGGACGAGGCCAAGCGGCGCCATGTCGGCGCCTGCGTGCAACATCAGCCAGGCCAGGCCCGCCGCGGAGAGGGCGAGCGCCGCCAGCTGATAGCCGCGGATCCGCTCCCCGCTGACCAGCAGGGCGATGCCGATGGTGAAGAACACCTGCATCTGCGCCACCAGGGAGGCGAGCCCGGGCGAGATCATCCCGCGCATGGCGATGAACAGCAGGCCGAACTGGCCCACGCCGATCAGCAGGCCGTAGGCGACGAGGTTGCGCCAGGGAACGTCGGGTCGCTTCAGGCCGAACGCGGCCGGAACGAGCGCGAAGGTGAAGCGCAGGGCCGCGAGCGTCAGCGGCGGCAGCTCCGTCAGGGCGAATTTGATGACGACGAAGTTGACGCCCCACACGGCGACCACGGCGAGCGCGAGGAGGAGGTGCAGGGGCGGCAGGGCGTCGCGGTTCATCAGGCGCGTATGAACGATCACCTGCGTCGGGACCAGAGCTGGACCCTGCCGGGTTGCGTGCGGCATAGCGCCGGCATGTCCAAGACTTCACGGGGCCTGGCCTTGCTCAGCGGCTATGCAACGCGTAGCAACAGCCGGTCCGGTGCGCCGGACGCCGTCAGGGATCATCCATGAGCGAGAACGTGCAGGCTGCACAGACCCCCGAAAAGTCCGGCGCTGTCAGCGAGATCGTCGAGATCGTCAAGACTGTCGTCTACGCGCTGCTGATCGCCCTGGTGCTGCGGGTGCTGTTCTTCCAGCCCTTCACGATCCCGTCGGCCTCGATGGAGCCGAACCTCTACCAGGGCGACTACATCATCGTCTCGAAGTTCAGCTACGGCTACTCGCGTCACTCCATTCCGTTCAGTCCGCCGATCTTCGCGGGCCGGGTGATGGAGCGGAAGCCGCATCGCGGGGACGTCGTCGTCTTCAAACTGCCGCGCGACGGCCACACCGACTACGTCAAGCGGCTGATCGGCCTGCCGGGCGACCGCCTGCAGATGAAGGACGGCCTGCTTTACCTGAACGGCGAGCAGGTGCCCCGGGTGTTCGCCGGCACGACCAAGGAAGATTCCGGCTACGGCTTCATCCGCGAGGTGGCCAGCTACAAGGAGACCCTGCCGGGCGGGAAGTCATTCATGACCAACGACTACGGGACCGACGGCGAGCTCGACAACACCGACGTCTTCGTGGTGCCCGAAGGCCAGTACTTCATGATGGGCGACAACCGCGACAACTCGTCGGACAGCCGCGTGCCGCCCGAAGCCAACGGCGTGGGCTTCGTCCCGGCGGAGAATCTGGTGGGCAAGGCGCAGATCATCCTGCTGTCGTGGAACCCCGGCGCCTCGATCTTCAAGCCCTGGACCTGGGTCCTGGGCGCGCGGCCGAGCCGGTTCTTCCACGTCCTGCAGTGACCGCCATTTCGATGAACGCCAGGGTGGCCGCGGTCGCTGAGCTCGAACGCCGCATCGGTCACATTTTCCAGGATCGGGACCTGCTGGAGCGGGCGCTGACTCACGCCAGCGTCGGCGACGGCGCCAAGTCCGTGCGCCACAACGAGCGGCTGGAGTTCCTCGGCGACCGGGTGCTGAACCTCTGCGCCGCCGAGCGGCTGATGGAGCTCGACCCGGATTCCCGCGAAGGGGAGATGTCGCGGCTGCTGGCGAGCCTGGTGAACTACCATGCCTGCGCGCGGGCGGCGAAGCGGGCGGGCTTGCCCGACGCCATGCGGCTCTCGGCCAGCGCCACCAAGATCGGCGCCCGGACGTCCGACGCGGTGCTGGGCGACGCCTGCGAGGCGCTGATCGCGGCCCTCTACATCGACGGCGGGCTGGAGTGCGCGCGCACCTTCTTCCTGGCCTTCTGGGCCGAGGAGTTCGAGCGCATGCGCGAACCGCGCAGCAAGGATCCCAAGACCCAGCTGCAGGAGTGGGCTCAGGGCCGCGGCCTGCCGCTGCCGGCCTACGAGGTGGTCGGCCGCGAGGGTCCGGACCATGCGCCGTCCTTCACGGTGCAGGTCACGGTCGAGGGCCTGGCGCCGGAGCGGGCGAAGGGTCGCTCGCGGCAGGACGCCGAGAAGGCCGCGGCCCAGGCCATGCTATTGAAACAAGAGGGCCCCGAGCCCGGACAAGAGGTAAGCGTATGACCCGGGCCGGCTTCGCCGCCATCATCGGCGCGCCCAATGCAGGCAAGTCGACGCTCACCAACCGACTGGTGGGCGCCAAGGTCTCGATCGTCACCCAGAAGGTGCAGACGACGCGCTTCCCGGTGCGGGGCGTGGCCATGGCCGGCGAGGCGCAGATCGTGCTCGTCGACACGCCCGGCATCTTCCAGCCCCGGCGCCGGCTCGACCGGGCCATGGTGCGCGCCGCCTGGGGCGGGGCGGAGGACGCCGACGCCGTGGTGCACATGGTCGACGCCGCCGCCGAGATCGCCGCGGCCGAAACCGGCGCCAAGGCCGCCGACAAGCGCGCCGCGATCGATGTCGAGACCATCATCGAAGGGCTGAAGTCTTCCGGCCGCAAGGCCATCCTGGCGCTGAACAAGGTCGATGCGGTCAAGCGCGAGAACCTGCTGGAGCTCTCCCAGCGGCTGTTCGAAACCGGGGTCTATTCCGAGGTCTTCATGATCTCGGCGACGACCGGCTCGGGCGTCGAGGACCTCAAGGCCCGGCTCGCCGAGCTGATGCCGGAGAACCCCTGGTTCTATCCGGAGGACCAGACCGCCGACCTGCCGGCCCGCCTGCTCTCCGCCGAGATCACCCGCGAGAAGATCTACCTGCGCGTCCACGAGGAGCTGCCCTATTCGGCGGCCGTCGAGACGACCAAGTTCGAAGAACGCAAGGACGGCTCGATCCGCATCGAGCAGACCATCTATGTCGAGCGCGAGAGCCAGCGGCCGATCATCCTCGGCAAGGGCGGCCAGACCCTGAAGTGGATCGGCCAGAAGTCACGCGAGGAGCTGAATGTCATCCTCGACCGGCCGGTGCACCTCTTCCTGCACGTCCAGGTCGACGAACGCTGGGCCGACAAGCGCGAGTTCTACGGCGACGTGGGATTGGACTTCGACGTCTGAATTGCGCGCCCTCTCCCCGCGAGCGGGGAGAGGAGCTATCGGTAGCTGATGGAATTCGAGGACGACGCCTTCGTGCTGAACGCCCGCGCCCACGGCGAGGCGGGCGCGATCGTTGAATTCCTGACCGCGAGCCACGGCAAGTACGCCGCCCACGTGGCGGGCGGCGCCTCGCGCAGGATCAAGCCCTTCCTGCAGCCGGGCGCCCAGGTGATCGTGCGGTTCCGCGCGCGGATGGCCGACCAGTTGGGCTCGGCGACCCTGGAGCCGGTGGGCGAGGGGCCCTCGGCCCTGTTCGACGACGCCCTGGCGCTGGCGGGGCTGGCGGCCGCCGCGGCGGTGGCGGCCGGCGCCCTGCCCGAGCGCGAACCGCATCCGGGCGCCTATTTCGCCTTCGAGGCCCTGACCCGGGCGCTGGCGCACCCGGACATCTGGCCGGCGGTCTTCGTGGGTTTCGAGGCCGGCCTGCTGCAGGAGCTGGGCTTCGGCCTGGATCTCTCGAAATGCGCCGCCACCGGCAGCCTTGACGACCTGATCTATGTCAGCCCGAAGACCGGCCGGGCCGTCAGCCGCGCCGCGGGCGAGCCCTACAAGGACCGGATGCTGACGCTTCCGCCCTTCCTGCTGGGCGCCCAGGCGGGGCTGCTCCCCGGCGACGTCGGCGCCGGGCTGGCCCTAACCGGCCACTTCCTGGAAGCGTTTATCTTCAATCCGTTGAATCGGCCGCTGCCCCCCGCGCGCCTTTGGCTTGTCGACCGGCTGACTGAGGCGGGCCGGCTCTGAGGCCGCGAGGTTGCGCGCGATCATGGTCGCCGCCGCGGTGCGGATCCAAGGCTCGATGACCGCGGGCAGGCGGACCAGGACCCGCTGGGGCGGGCCGCCCGGGTCGCGCGGCGACGGCTTCAGGATGATCTCCAGACGGTTCATCCCGGCGCAGACCACGCGCGCGGACTCCATGTCGCGCCAGCGGATCATCCGGGTGGCGGAGAGGCGGACGCCCGCCGCGCCGATCTCGGCTGTCGGCCAGGGGCGGATGAGGCCGGCGATCACCGGCGTCGCGCCGAGCGCCATCAGGGCCGCCGCCGCGATCGCCGTCAGCCGCAGCGGCAGGCCGCCGGGGAGGTCGAACTGCTGGGCCGCCGCCAGCCCGGTGACGAAGGCGCCGGCGACGCCCAGCCAGGAGGCGGCGATCAGCACCTGGTCGACCTTCTCCGCGGGCGACACTTCGAGCGTCTTCAGGGTGGCCGGATCGACGTCCGGCGCGGTCATCGTGCCCATCCGGATCGCCAGCATGGCGGTCGGCGCCAGCACCAGCAGGGCCGCCAGCGCGGCGTAGCGCACCGCATCGGGGCCGATCACCAGGGCGAAGGTGGAGACCGCCATGATCGAGGAGATCAGGGCGCTCTGGGCGCTCGCGCGGAAATTCTGGATCAGCATCTCGTCCCTGGGCATGTCGGCGGAGATCTCGCCAGCCTGGCCGACAGGGGTACCGACTGCGACCTAAGGTTCGCCAAACGAACGTGGTTATCGGATCGTGACACGCTCCTGCGCGGGCGGGGTCCAGGGCGTTCTGGAACCACGAAAAACACGAAAAACACGAAAGAGCTTGTCCACGATCCACACGATCCACACGAACGGGCGCAGGCGCGAGGAATAGGTCGTCTTACCGGCCGATGGCCGGTCGTTTTTGGAGGAACCCAAGCCAGCCCGCCGATCGCTCTATGCGCGGCGCTTTCGTGTATTTCGTGTTTTTCGTGGACAGAAAAACCTGGGTCCCCGCTTTCGCGGAGATGATCGGAGGATATAGGGGACGGCAGTTGGGGATGGGCTTCGCGCCACAGCGACGCGAGCGTTTCCGACGCGCTATGCTCGCCCTTCACCGAAGTTGATTCTGCCATGACCCTGCATACTCCTCCGCCCTCGGATGGCGACGGCGACCGCATCATCGACGAGCCGCTTTCGGAGGCGCTGTCACGGCGCTACCTGGCCTATGCGTTGAGCGTCATCACCGACCGGGCGCTGCCGGATGTCCGCGACGGGCTGAAGCCCGTGCAGCGGCGGGTGCTCTACGCCATGCGCGAGATGCGGCTGAACCCGGACTCCGCGCCGCGCAAGTGCGCCAAGGTCGTGGGCGAGGTGATGGGCGGCTACCACCCGCATGGCGACCAGTCGATCTATGACACCCTGGTGCGGATGGCCCAGACCTTCGCCCAGCGCTATCCGCTGGCCGACGGGCAGGGGAACTTCGGCAACATCGACGGCGATAACGCCGCGGCCATGCGCTACACCGAGGCGCGGCTGACCGAGGCGGCCATGCTGCTGCTGGACGGCATCGACGAGGACGCCGTCGACTTCAAGCCGACCTACGACGGCCAGGACGACGAGCCGGTGGTTCTGCCGACCGGCTTCCCCAATCTGCTGGCCAACGGCACCACGGGAATCGCCGTCGGCATGGCGACCTCGATTCCGCCGCACAACGCCGGCGAGCTGATCGACGCCTGCCTGCTGCTGCTCGACCAGCCTGACGCCTCGACTGAGGCCCTGATGACCCATGTCCAGGGCCCGGACTTCCCGACCGGCGGGGTGATCGTCGAGCCGCGCGCCAGCCTGCTGCAGACCTATGAGACCGGACGCGGGGGCGTGCGCCTGCGTGCGGGGTGGAGCAAGGAAGAGACCGGCCGCGGGACCTACCAGATCGTCATCACCCAGGTGCCCTACCAGGTGAAGAAGGCCGAGCTGGTCGAACAGCTGGCGGAGCTGATCGAGAACAAGAAGGCGCCGCTGCTGGGCGACGTGCGCGACGAGTCCGCCGAGGACGTGCGGCTCGTTCTCGAACCCAAGAGCCGCAACGTCGAGCCCGAAGTGCTGATGGAGAGCCTGTTCAAGCTCTCCGACCTGGAGACCCGCTTCTCGGTCAACATCAACGTCCTCGACGCGCGCGGCACGCCCGGCGTCATGGGCCTGAAGGGCGTGCTGCGGGCCTTCCTCGACCACCGGCGCGAGGTGCTGGTTCGCCGCGCCCGCCACCGGCTGGCGAAGATCGAGGCCCGGCTGCACATCCTCGACGGGCTGATGATCGCCTACCTCAATCTCGACGAGGTGATCCGCATCGTCCGCTACGAGGACGAGCCCAAGGCCAAGCTGATCGCCGCCTTCGACCTCTCGGAGATCCAGGCCGACGCCATCCTCAACACCCGGCTGCGCCAACTGGCCAAGCTGGAGGAGATGGAGCTCCGCCGCGAGCACGCCGAACTGTCGGAAGAACGGGACGGCATCATGGGCATGCTGGCCTCGGACGCGGCCCAGTGGAAGCTGGTGGGCCAGGGCCTGCGCCAGGTGAAGGCCGCCCTGAGCGAGCTGAACGTGCGCCGTTCAGTGTTCGAGGACGCGCCCCAGGTCGACGCCGAGGCCGCCATCGAGGCGATGATCGTGCGCGAGCCGATCACCGTCATCCTCTCCGACCGGGGCTGGATCCGCGCCGCCAAGGGCCGCGTCGAGGATCCCTCGGAACTGAAGTTCAAGGAGGGCGACAAGCTGGCCTTCCTGGTGCCGGCCGAGACCACCGACAAGCTGCTGATCTTCGCCTCCGACGGACGCTTCTTCACCCTGGGCTGCGACAAGCTGCCGGGCGGGCGCGGCCACGGCGAGCCGCTGCGGCTGATGATCGACCTCGAGGACAAGGTCGGCCTGCTGGACGTCTTCGTGCACAGGCCCGGGTCCAAGCGCGTGCTGGCCTCCAAGGAGGGCTACGGCTTCATCCTGCCGGAGGACGAGGCGATCGCCTTCCGCCGCGCCGGCAAACAGGTGCTGAACGCCGGCGCCAAGGGCGCGGCGGTCTGCCTGCCGGTGACCGGCGACCACCTGGCCGTGATCGGCGACAACGGCAAGATCCTGATCTTCCACACCGACGAGCTGCCGGAGATGCCGCGCGGCAAGGGCGTGAAGCTGCAGGCCTACCGCGAGGGCGGGCTGCGCGACGCCCTGGTGTTCAAGGGTGACGAGGGCGCCGCCTGGACCACCTCGGACGGGCGGACACGGGCCTGGCCCGAATGGGGCGAATGGGTGGGCAAGCGGGCCGGAGCGGGCAAGGTCGCGCCCAAGGGCTTCCCGGCCAGCAAGCGTTTCCGGCCCAAGTAGGCGCGAGATGGCGCTCCAGCTTGTCGCTCCGATCGTCGCAAGCGGGCTCGTCGTCGCGGCCTTGGCGGGCTGTCGGCGGCAGGCGGAGCCGCCGCTGCAGGCGCCGCCAGGCCTTTCCGTCGCCGAGCGGGTGCGGGTGCTGAACGCCGACGTCCTGGTGGTCGACGGCCGCCATGTTCGGCTGGCGGGCTCTGCGCCGCCGCAACCGATCCCCGACGCCCGTTGCTGGGCCGAGGCTCTGGCCGCGAAGCAGGCGACCGTGGCCGTCCGCGACCTGATCCGCGCGGCCCATGACCTGCGCATCGAGCCGACCGGCCAGACCGACGCCTACAACCGCTCGATCGCCCGCGTCCTGCTCGACAACCAGGACCTGGCGACCACCCTCCACGACGCCGGCCTGGCGGCGGATGCGCCGCGCGGCCGGTTCGGCTGGTGCGACCCGATCAGCAAGGGCGAGGCCGGAGCGCCGGACTTCCGAGCCCTGATGGACTTGAGTCCGGGGTGAGGGGGCTGTTCAGCGGGTGAACCGCGTCCGCCAACGTGCTAGACTGTCCGGGTTCACGGGTGTGGCCGTCGTCGGCTGAATGACCTGTCGGCCGGCGTCTCGACCGCGGCCCGCCTTCGCAACAAGGCTCGGGAGGTTGAGCATGCCGGCGCGGAACCATGTCGAGAATCCCTTCGAATATGTGATCGAGCGGATCAGTTGGGCCTATTCGGATATTCGTCGCGCGATCACCGCGCCGCCCCGGCGGCATGAGGCCGACCGGCCGGCGACGGTTCGCCGCATCCAGACCGCCGACCTCTGGGCGGCCTTGCGGGAGGGCTTTCACGACCTGGGCGTCGCCCGCTCCGACGTGGTCTTCATCGCCCTGTTTTATCCGATCGTCGGGCTCGTGCTGGGCTGGTTCTTCTCCAGTCTGAACCTGCTGCCGCTCGTCCTGCCCCTGGTGACCGGCTTCGCCCTGCTGGGCCCGCTCGCGGCGATCGGCCTCTACGAGATCAGCCGTCGCCTGGAGGCGGGCGCGCCGGTGTCGTGGTCGACGCCGTTCGAGGTGCTCCGCTCGCCGGCGTTCAGCTCGATCCTCGGCCTGGGCGCGATCCTGGCCCTGACCTTCTTCGCCTGGCTGGCGGCGGCCTGGGGCGTCTACGCCCTGACGCTGGGGCCGCAGCCGCCGGCGTCGCTGGGCGGCTTCCTGAGCGACGTCTTCCGCACGCCGGCCGGCTGGACGATGATCGTCGTCGGCGGCGGCGTGGGCTTCCTGTTCGCCGCCTTCGTCTTCGCCATCGGCGTGGTCTCCTTCCCCTTGATGCTCGACCGCGACGTCGGCATCGCCGCGGCCGTGCGGACCTCGCTGCGGGCGGTCGCCGCCAATCCGGGGCCGATGGCGCTCTGGGGCGCGATCATCGCCGGCGCCCTGTTCCTGGGCTCGATCCCGGTGTTCGCCGGCCTGATCCTGGTCATGCCGGTCCTTGGGCATGCCTCCTGGCGGCTCTATCGACGGGTCGTAGCGGACGCCTGAGGATAATTTTGCCGGGTGCGGGGATCCTGAGGAGCCCGCAAACCCTGCCGGTGGTGGGACGCGCAGCGATGCCGCAAGTTCTGATTGTGGCCGGCTGCGCGTCGGTTTTTTGGCCCGGGTGCGCTTGCCGGCGCGCCGGGCGGCCGGTGAATCCCGGTTAAGATTGCCGGGCAACTCTTGCCGGTGGGCGTGTTTGGCCCTGCAGAACTTGCCGCCCGGCAGGTCGCGGGTGGGCAAGAGCGGGGCCGCTTCCGGTTTTTGCCGAGTGGCGTGGACCTTTTTGCCGAGTGGCCCGCGCCTTGCGTGGCCTTCGCTGGGCAAAACGCCCCAGGTCAGCAAAACGCGACCTGTCCCTCGAAACGAAGGACAATTTCCAGTGCCGATGAATAGCGTGAATACCAACGTGGGCGCCATGACGGCGCTCCAGAACCTCTCCGCCACCCAGACGGACCTGTCGATAACTCAGACGCGCATCAACACGGGTCTGAAGGTCGCTTCGGCCAAGGACAACGGCGCCATCTGGGCCATCGCCCAGAACCAGCGGGCCACCTCCGGCTCGCTGAACGCGGTGAAGGAATCTCTCTCGCGCGGCCAGTCCACCGTGGACGTGGCCATGGCCGCCGGCGAGAGCATCTCCGATCTGCTGCTGCAGATGAAGCAGAAGGCCCTTGCGGCCTCCGACACCACCCTCGACACCAACAGCCGGGTCGCGCTGAACGACGACTTCACCTCGCTCCGCGACCAGATCCAGAAGGCTGTGGACAACGCCGAGTTCAACGGCGCCAACATGATCAAGGCGACCGCCTCGAACCCCTCGACGGTGATGGCCCTGGCCAACGCCGACGCCAGTCAGGTGATCACGGTCGCCGCCCAGGACCTGTCTCTGGGATCGACGGCGCTCAGCGGGATCACGGCGACCTCCTCGATCGGCGCGCAGTCCACGGCCGCGTCGATGATCACGATCGTCAACAGCGCGATCACCGCGGTCTCCAGCGCCCTGTCCAAACTGGGCACGGGCTCGCGGTCCCTGGCCAGCCACCTGACCTTCGTCGGCAAGCTCCAGGACACCCTGGACGCCGGCGTCGGCAACCTGGTGGACGCCGACCTGGCGAAGGAAAGCGCCAAGCTCCAGGCGCTGCAGACCAAGCAGCAGCTGGGCGTCCAGGCGCTCTCTATCGCCAACCAGTCGAGCTCGGTCTTGATGTCTCTCTTCCGCTAATATTCGGCGCTGCGCTGGCGGGGGGCGAAGTCCCCCCGTCAGCAAGGCGGCGTCCGCAGGACGGCCCGCCTTTGACAGGATCGGCCCCGCGCCCCCGCGCACGCCTTGACATTGCAAGGCGCCCATGCGCCCTTCCGCGGCTCGTAAAACAGCCAATTTCCCCAGAGAAATGCACGCCTACCGCACGCATACCTGCGGCGCGCTTCGCGCCGCCGACACCGGCAAGACGGTCCGCCTGTCCGGCTGGATCCACCGCAAGCGCGACCACGGCGGCTTGATCTTCATCGACCTGCGCGACCACTACGGTCTGACGCAGCTGGTCGTCGGTCCGTCGAACCCTGGCTTCAGCCTGCTCGAGCACCTGCGCGCCGAGAGCGTCATCCGCATCGACGGCGAGGTGGTGGCCCGCACGCCCGAGACGGTGAACCCCAATCTGCCGACCGGCGAGATCGAGGTGCAGGCCGCCGAGATCGTCGTCATCTCCGCAGCGGCCGAGCTGCCGTTGCCGGTCTTCGGCGAGCCGGAATATCCCGAAGAGATCCGGCTGAAGAACCGCTATCTCGACCTGCGGCGCGAGACGCTCCACCGCAACATCGTGCTGCGCTCCAAGGTCATCCAGTCGATCCGTAACCGGATGATCGGCCAGGGCTTCCTGGAGTACCAGACGCCGATCCTGACGGCCTCCAGCCCGGAGGGCGCGCGCGACTTCCTGGTGCCGTCGCGGCTGCACCCGAGCAAGTTCTACGCCCTGCCGCAGGCGCCCCAGCAGTTCAAGCAGCTGCTGATGGTCGCCGGTTTCGACCGCTATTTCCAGATCGCGCCCTGTTTCCGCGACGAAGACCTGCGCGCCGACCGCTCGCTCGAGTTCTACCAGCTCGACGTCGAGATGAGCTTCGTGACGCAAGAGGACGTCTTCGCCGCTATCGAGCCCGTCATGCATGGCGTGTTTGAAGAGTTCGGCGCCGGCAAGCCGGTGACCGCCTATCCCTTCCCGCGGATCCCGTACCGAGAGGCGATCGCCAAATACGGCTCCGACAAGCCCGACCTGCGCAACCCGATCCAGATGCAGGACGTCTCCGAGGGCTTCCGCGGCGGCGGCTTCGGCCTGTTCGCCAAGATCCTGCAGGACCCCAAGAACGCGGTGTGGGGCATCCCCGCGCCGAAGGGCGGCTCCAGAGCCTTCTGCGACCGGATGAACTCCTGGGCGCAGGGCGAGGGCCAGCCGGGCCTCGGCTACATCTTCTGGAGCGAGGACCAGGGCGGCTGGGGCGGCCCGATCGCCAAGAACCTCGGTCCGGAGAAGACCGAGGCGGTCATGGGCCAGCTGGGCATGGGGCAGGGCGACGCGGCCTTCTTCGTCGCCGGCGACCCGAAGGTCTTCTACAAGTTCGCGGGGTCTGCGCGCACCAAGGTCGGGACCGACCTAAAGCTGGTCGACGAGGACCGCTTCGAGTTCGTCTGGATCGTCGACTTCCCGATGTTCGAGTGGAACGAGGACGAGAAGCGCGTCGACTTCTCGCACAACCCCTTCTCCATGCCGCAGGGCGAGATGGAGGCGCTGGAGACCAAGGATCCGCTCGACGTCCTGGCCTACCAGTACGACATCGTCTGCAACGGCTACGAGCTGTGCTCGGGCGCGATCCGGAACCACCGGCCCGACCTGATGCTGAAGGCCTTCGAGACCGCCGGCTACGGCCCGGACGTGGTCGAGGCGGAGTTCGGCGGCATGCTCAACGCCTTCCGCCACGGCGCCCCGCCGCACGGCGGCCTGGCGCCCGGGATCGACCGGATCGTCATGCTGCTGGCCGGCGAGAGCGCCATCCGCGAGGTCATCGCCTTCCCGCTGAACCAGCAGGGCCAGGATCTGCTGATGAACGCGCCCTCCGAAGTCGCCGACAAGCAACTGAAAGAGCTGCACATCCGCCTCGCGCCTCAGCTGAAGGTCTAGCTCTTTGATCCCTCTCCCCGCGTGCGGGGAGAGGCGTTCATCAAGGCTCCGCCACCAGGAAACGCGGCGCGGGCGGCGGGCCAGGCGGCACGGGCGGCGCTGGCGGCAGCGGCGGGCGCACATGGATCATCAGCCGCGCCGCGCAGATCCTTGCGTTCAGGCCTGGCGGGAGGCGGGTGCGGCCATCGGCGCAGGCCTCGTCGAGCTGGTCCTGATCCAGGCCGCGGGCGCGCGAGAGGTCGGCGCCGGCGAGGATGGCGTGGTCGAGATCGGCGCCTTCGAAATCCGCCCCGTCGAAGCTCGCGCCGGCGAAGCTGGCGCTTCCCAGGTCCGCGCCGTGGAACGAAGCCTTGTCGAAGCGGCCGGCGTTGAGCATCGCGCCGCGCATTTCCGCCCCATCGAAGTCCGCGCCGCGCGCGTCGCTGCGGCTGAATATCGCGCCCGTCAGCGCCGCGCCCTCCAGGTCGGTCCCTTTCAGGGAGGCGCCGGTGAAATTGGCCCCCATGGCCTCGGCGCCCTCGAGATCGGCGCCGGCGAGGTTGGCCCCGGCGAAGCTCACCCCATGGGCTGCGGCCCCCCGCAGCCGTGCGCGGGACAGGTTGGCGCCGGAGAAGTTCGCGCCCAGGAAGCTCGCGCCGGAAAGATCGGCCCGCGACAGGTCCGCGCCGACGAAGACCGAGCCCAGGAACCGCGCCTGCCGGAGGTCGGAGCCGATCAGCACGGCGCCGGAGAAGTTCGCGCCCATGAAGTGCGCGCCGGCCAGCTTGCGTCCGGAAAGCTCGCATTTCGGACAGGCGCCGCCGAAGGCGTCCCGCCGGGCGACCACCGTCTTATCGCCCGCCAGGGCGCCGCCGGGGAGGGCGGCCGCGATGAGGGCTGCAACGCTGGCCAGAAGGAAAAGCTTCAAATGAGAAATCCTGCCACAGGCTCACCATCTGATGCCGCCAGGCCTGCGGCGCCACTTAATTCGCAGTAATTTTGAAGTGCTTAGCCGGTCTGGTCTTCGCTGGTGCGGGCTGCGCGGGTCCCGCAGGTCTGGCAGATCATCGCCTGGCCCTTGCGCACCACGGCGATGTCGCCGCAGGCCGCGCAGACCTCGGCGGCCTCGTAGGCGCCCGGGCGGTTGACCACCGGCAGGAAGACCAGGTTGTCGGGCGCCGCCCCGCGCGAGAAGCCGCGGGAGATGAAGCGGCTGGCCGGCTGCGGCGCGTCCAGTCCGGTTTCGCCGCTCCCGCCGCCCAGGCCGTCGGCGTTCAGTTCGCCGGGGTCGGAGTTGGCGAGGTCGTCGCGGCGCAGATAGGAGATGCCCAGCTCGCGGAAGATGTAGTCGAGGATCGAGGTCGCCGACTTCACCGAGTCGTTGCCGGTGACCTCGCCGGCCGGTTCGAAGCGGGTGAAGACAAAGGCGTCGACGAATTCGTCGAGCGGCACGCCGTACTGCAGGCCGATCGAGACCGCGATGGCGAAGTTGTTCATCAGCGAGCGGAAGGCGGCGCCTTCCTTGTGCATGTCGATGAAGATCTCGCCGAGCTCGCCGTCGTCGTACTCGCCGGTATGCAGATAGACCTTGTGGCCGCCGACGCCGGCCTTCTGGATATAGCCCTTGCGGCGGTCAGGCAGTTTGCGCCGGGTGCGGTCGCGCTCGACGATCCGCTCCACCACCCGCTCTTCCAGCGGAGGCGGCGGGGCTTCGCGCGCGACGGCGGGCCTGGGCGCTTCGGTGAGGGCCGGGAGGTCGAGCTCGAGCCCGAGCGGGGCCGGCGCGCGGCGGACCCGCACGGGGATCGGGCAGGCCAGGGCGTCGCGGACCGCCGCCAGATCGGCGTCCCAGGGCAGCATGCGCTCGAGCAGGGCCGGCGCGGCCAGGGCCGGGTCGATAGCCTGCAGCATGGCGACCCGCGGCCCTTCGCCCATGTCCTCGGCGGTGCGGAAGACGCGGGCCTGGTCGGGCCTTAGGTCGTGGGCGTCCCACACCCCGCCGCAGCCGAGCGCATAGGTCTGCGCCGCGGCGATCTCGTCCTCGCCGAAACCGGCGAGCGCCAGCACGTCCAGGGACGGATCGGCCAGCTGTTCGGCGGTGGCGCCCAGGACGTCGCGCACGAAGCCCTCGCCGATCACCGCCGGCGAAAAGGCGTCGGCCAGGCGCGGGACCAGGGACAGGACCGTCTCGGCCGCGGCGATCTCATGGCCGGTGAAGCCGCGCGCGGTCAGCGCGCGATGGTCGACGCCCGGGGCGTCGCGAAGCTCGCCGCGGCCCAGCAACTGACCGCGCAACTCGGCGGCGTCGAGGCCAAGCATCGCGAATCCGCGGATCGCGGCGTCTGAGAGGACCCGCACGGTCGCGCCGTCCGACGTCTGCGCCAGGGTGACGGCGCCGGCGAAGGGCGCGACGGCGAGGTCGCCGCCGCCAAGGCGCAGCGACAGCTCAGGATCCGTAAAGGCGGCCACGCCCCCCTTCAGCGGCGCGCCGCAGGCGCGCACGGCGGCGGCGGCGGCGAGGTAGAGCTCGCGGGCGGTCTCGCGGCCGGCCTCGCTGTCGTAGTCGAGCCCGTGCGCCGCCAGCCAGTCGCCGACGCCCGCCAGGCCGAGATGCGCAGGCCCGCCGCTCGCCGCGGCCAGGGCCTGGGCGAGCAGCACGACGGCGGCTTCAAAGCCGGCGATGTCGAAGCCGTCGTTTGACCAGAAGGCCATCAGGTCGACGCCGCCCCGCACGGCCCGTGGCGAGTCCGCCATGGCTTCAGCGGCGGCGCGCGACGGCGCGAGCACGATCGAGCCCGTGGCGTGGGCGGCGAGCGCCGCCGCCCGAGCCACCTCCCCCTCGAGGGCCTCGGGCGGGGCGGCGAGCACCAGGCGCACGGACTCCGGCGCGACCGGCGGCGGAGAGACCCGCCACTCGACCTCGCCAGCCCTCGCCAGGGAGATCGCCTCGAGCACCGTGGCGGCGGACGCCCCGGCCTGACGCGCGGCGTGGGCGGCCCGGGCGAGGCCCGGGTTGCGGGCCGGATCGGCGCAGGCCGCGGCCTCGCCCTCGCAACGGAGCACGGCGTCCATCACCGCCTGCAGGCGCGCGCCGAGTTCGGCGGCGGCCGCCGCGGCGGCCTGTTCGCCACGGAACCCGGCGACCAGCTCGCGCAGCGCCTGCGGCGCGTTGGCTCGGTCCCGGACCTGTCCGTCGACGTCGAGGACGGCCGGCGCCCGGCTCTGGGGCGCGCCGCCGATGGCGACGGCGCCGCTCAGCATGGCGGCGCTCAGCGCGTCGCGGAATTCCGTCCGCTCGGCGACGTCCTTGACCAGGCCCTTGGCCAGGGCGCGGCGGGTGAGGGTCTCGGCGAACTCGCCGACGGCGGCGGCAAGGTCGGTCTCGCCGCCGGCCCAATCGATCCAGGCCTCGACCCGCGCGTCGGTCCAGCCGCAGGGCGCCCGCGCCGTCACGACACGGTCCTCGAGCTCCAGCTCCCGCTCTTCGATTCCGCCCGGCGGAACTTGGTGGCCCATTACGCGACTCCCGATCGCGAAAGATTAGGCGGCTCCACAGTTCGCGAGCAATAGATATGGTGGGCGCGCGACCATTCATCCCCAACATCTTGCATTCGGGAGCCGGCTGAGCGGCGCTGGACGCTCGGGGGCCGTCCGCCTATAGTCGCGCCGCATCGGCCCTCCCCGAAACAGCCCGCAAGAGTCCCCGTGTCGCTCCTGAAGACGATCTTCACCTGGTGGAACGGCGCCACCGCCGGCATCCACTTCACCATCGCCAAGCGCGGCGTGTTCGTGGGCCAGGACGAGTTCGGGTCCCGCTATTACGAGGCCAAGGACACCAGCGACAGCTACGACAACCACAAGCGGCGCTGGGTGATTTTCAACGGCTACGCCGAGGCCTCCAAGGTCCCGCCGGAATGGCACGGCTGGCTGCACCACACCTTCGCCGAGCCGCCGACGACCGAGCCGCTGCTGCGCCGGTCGTGGGAAAAGGACTACCAGCCGAACCTGACGGGCACGATCCACGCCTACAAGCCGAAGGGCGCGATCGGCCGCGGCGGCGAACGCCAGAAGGCGACCGGCGACTACGAGGCCTGGAAGCCCGAATAGGGTCCGGGAGGCCGCCGATGACCCGCCCCACCGCTCTCGCCAGAACTGCCCGACGCGGCGTCTGGCTGACCGGCGTCGTCGCCATGGCGGCCGCGGGCCTGGTCTCGGCCCAGCCGATCCCCGCTGTCCCCAGCGCGCCCGCGCCGGGCCAGGCCGCGCCGCCCCAGGGCGTCGACGGCCCCGCGGAGCCCGAGGAGGCGCCGCCGCAGGAAGTTCCGACGCCCGCGCCCGTGGTCGTCCCGTCGATCTCCGAGAAAGAGATCACGCCCGCGACTCCGCCGGCGGCCGCGCCGGCGCCGGACAAGCCGCCCGCGCCGCTGCGGCGGGCGCGCTACGACGTGGCCGTGCTGGAGGCGCTCGACAAGATCACCGCAGAGACCCTGGTGTTCGAGGCGCCTGTCGGCAGGCCGGTGCGCTACAAGGGCCTGATCTTCACCGTGCGCGCCTGCGAGCGCTCGACTCCGGAAGAGGCGGTGGAGGATTCCATCGCCTATCTGACGATCGACTCCCAGCCCCGCGCCGAGGCTGGCCACGCGACGCCGCCGGCGCGGCAGGTGTTCAAGGGCTGGATGTACGCCTCGTCGCCGGGGCTGCATCCGTTGGAGCATCCGGTCTACGACGCCTGGGTGATCAACTGCAGGGCGGCGGCGCCCCCGGCGGTCGCCAGCCGCTGAAACTCGGCCCCCTCCGAGCCGGTTGGGACGCGCAGAGCCTTCGCCAGCCGCGTCCGATACTCCTGCCTGGGGATCTCCTCGGCCCCAAATCGCGCCAGGTGCTCGGTGAGGAACTGGGTGTCCAGCAGCTCGAAGCCTCCGGCGATCAGCCGGGCGACCAGATGCACCAGCGCCACCTTCGAGGCGTCGGTCCGGCGTGAGAACATGCTCTCGCCGAAGAAGGCGCCCTTCAGCGCCACCCCGTAGAGGCCGCCCACCAGTTCGCCGTCCAGCCAGCACTCGACGCTATGGGCGTGACCCAGCTCATGCAGCTGGCTGTAGAGCCGCTCAATCGGGCCGTTGATCCAGGTCTCGGTGCGATCCGGCGCGATCTCGGCGCAGGCGGCCACCACCTGGGCAAATGCGCTGTCGGTGCGGATCTCGAAGGGCTCCGCGCGCACCGTGCGGGCCAACCGGCGGGGAATGTGAAAACGGTCCAGCGGGATCACGCCCCGCCGCTCCGGATCGATCAGGAAGACCCGCACGTCCTCCCGCGCGTCCGCCATCGGAAACACGCCGCGGGCGTAGCAGTCCAGGAGCTCGCGGGCGCCGAAGTGGTCCATGGCGGGAGTTTAGCGGGGGCGCTCGGCTTCCGGAAAGCGGATGGTGGGGTGACGGGGGGCAGCTACGGCATTCACACAGCTGCGCAGGGGGCGCAAATGCCGCAACGCCCCCTCCGTCTCGCCTTCGGCGATCCACCTCCCCCGCGTTGCGGTGGAGGATCTGGGCCGTAGATGCTCCACCGCAACGCGGGGGAGCTCCCGCGAAGCGGGTGAGGGGGCGTTCGGCCTCTATGCAGGCTCCCGCGCCGACCTGTGAATCGCCTAGCCCTGCGCAGGGGAGGCGAAATCTACGCCGCCTGCGCCTTCATCCAGTTTTCCAGCCAGTGGATATTGTAGTCGCCCCGGATGATGTCCGGGTTGGCCAGCAGTTCCTGGAAGAGGGCGATGTTGGTGTCGATGCCGGCGACGACGATCTCGCCCAGGCAGCGGTTCATCCGGGCGATGCATTCGGCCCGGTCGCGGCCATGGACGATCAGCTTGCCCACCAGGCTGTCGTAGTAGGGCGGGATCGTATAGCCGGCGTAGAGGGCGGAATCGAGCCGGACGCCCAGGCCGCCGGGGGCGTGGAAGTCGGTGACCAGGCCCGGCGAGGGGGCGAAGGTCTTGGCGTTCTCGGCGTTGATCCGGCACTCGATGGCGTGGCCTTCGAAGATCACCTCGTCCTGGCCGAACGACAGCGGCAGGCCGGCGGCGATGCGGATCTGCTCGCGCACCAGATCGATGCCGGTGATCGCTTCCGTCACCGGATGCTCCACCTGCAGACGGGTGTTCATCTCGATGAAGAAGAACTCGCCGTTCTCGTAGAGGAACTCGATGGTGCCGACGCCGAGGTAGCCGATGGCCTTGACCGCATCGACCACCACCTTGCCGATCTTGGCGCGGTCGGCCGCGTTGATGACCGGGGAGGGGGCTTCCTCCAGCACCTTCTGGTGGCGGCGCTGCAGCGAGCAGTCGCGTTCGCCCAGGTGGCAGACGTTGCCGAAGCTGTCGGCGATCACCTGCAGCTCGATGTGCCGCGGCGTCTGCAGATAGCGTTCGAGATAGACCGCGTCGTCGCCGAAGGCGGCCTTGGCCTCGGCGCGGGCGGTCTGCACCGCCTCGACCAGGTCGTCCTCGGTCTGGGCCACCTTCATGCCCCGGCCGCCGCCGCCGGCGGCCGCCTTGATGAGCACCGGAAAGCCGATCTCGCGCGCGGCGTCGAGCGCCTCCTCCTCGGTCGTGACCCCGCCGTTGGAGCCGGGCACCACGGGGATGCCGGCGTCCTTCACCGCCTGCTTGGCGGTGATCTTGTCGCCCATCAGCTTGATGTGCTCGGGCTTGGGACCGATGAAGGTGAAGCCGTGGGCCTGGACGATCTCGGCGAACCGGGCGTTCTCCGACAGGAAGCCGTAGCCCGGGTGGATGGCCTGGGCGCCGGTGATCTCCGCTGCGGCGATGATCGAGGGGATGTTCAGGTAGCTCTTGGCCGCGGGGGCCGGCCCGATGCAGACGCTCTCGTCGGCCAGCCGCACCCACATGGCGCCGGAATCGGCCTCCGAGTGCACGGCCACGGTGGAGATGCCCATCTCCTTGCAGGCCCGGTGCACCCGCAGCGCGATTTCGCCGCGGTTGGCGATGAGGATCTTGTCGAACATCGTCCTACTCGATGACGGCGAGAAGCTCGCCGAACTCGACGGGCTGGGCGTCAGCGATCAGGATCTCGACAACGCGGCCGCCCTTGGGCGCCGGGATCGGGTTCATGGTCTTCATCGCTTCGACGATGAACAGGGTCTGGCCGGTGGTGACCGTGTCGCCGACCTTGACGAAGGGATCGGCGCCCGGCTGCGGCTGCAGGTAGACGGTGCCGACCATCGGCGATTTGACCACGTCGCCGGCTGCGCGCGTCGGCGCTGCGGGGGCGGCGGCCGGGGCCGGCGCGGCGGGGGCCGCCGCGGCCGCGGCGACCGGCGCAGGCGGCGGATCGGCGGCGTACTGGACGAGGGGCGCGGCCGTCAGGGTCTTGGCCACGCGGATCTTCAGCCCCGCGTGCTCCACCTCGATCTCGGACAGGCCGGTCTCGGTGAGGATGTCGGCCAGCTTGCGCACCAGGCGCGCGTCGATCGGATCGGCAGGAGCCTTGGGACCATTAGCCATTCGTTCGTCCTTGCTTTCTTTTCGAGGGCTCAGCGGGCGAGTGTGCTGGATCTGAAGTTCGTCAACGCGTGGGCGTGCGTCCGTGCGAACTTCAGATCCAAAAAGCACATTCGAAACATAGGCTTGCTAGTGTCCTTCTCGATCCCGAAGTTCGTCGGAGCCCGCCGGGGGCGCTTGCGAACTTCGGGATCGGGACACTAGCCCCGCGGCCGCCTCGACAGCCAGTTCATAGCTCGCGGCGCCGAAGCCGGAGACGACGCCCGTCGCGGCGAGCGAGACATAGGTGTGCCGCCGGAAGTCTTCGCGCGCCGCCGGATTGGACAGGTGGCACTCGACCACCGGCAGCTCGGCGGCCTTCAGGGCGTCGAGGATGGCCACCGAGGTGTGGCCGTAGCCCGCGGGGTTGATGACGATCGCGCAGGCCTGCTGGCGGGCCTCCTGGATCCAGTCGATCAACTCGCCCTCATGGTTGGATTGGCGGAACACGAGTTCGCGGCCGAGCGCTTTCGCGCGCGCTTCGCACCGGAGGCGCACGTCCTCCAGCGTCTCGCGTCCATAAATCTCCGGCTCTCGCGCGCCCAAGAGGTTGAGATTGGGACCGCTCAGCACATAGATCGGTTTCGACATTGGGCTCCGCCGTCGATTCCGCGGTCTTGTACCGGGGCTCGGCAGGGGTCACAAGCGCGCCGGAGGATGCGCCCATGAACTTGACCGTCAACGGAGAGACCCGAAGCCTTGCAGGCGTGACCGATGTCGCGTCCCTGGTGGCGGCGCTTGGCCTCGACGGACGCAAGGTGGCGGTCGAGCGGAACCTGGAGATCGTGCCGCGTTCGGCGTACGAGAGGACGTCGCTGGAAGACGGCGACCGCATCGAAATCGTGCATTTCATTGGAGGCGGCTGACGTGGACGGATCCCAAAGCCCAGAAGACACCTGGTCGGTCGCGGGCCGTACGTTTCGGTCACGCCTGATCGTCGGCACCGGCAAGTACAAGGATTACGCCCAGAACGCGGCGGCGGCCGAGGCCGCGGGCGCCGAGATCGTCACCGTGGCGCTGCGGCGGGTGAACCTGTCCGACCCCAGCCAGCCGATGCTGGTCGACTATGTGAAGCCCGACCGCTTCACCTTTCTTCCCAACACCGCGGGCTGCTTTACGGGGGAGGACGCGGTCCGCACCCTGCGCCTGGCGCGCGAGGCCGGCGGCTGGGACCTGGTGAAGCTCGAGGTGCTGTCCAACACCAAACACCTGCTCCCCGACATGGAGGAGACGCTGCGGGCGCTGAAGATGCTGGTCGCCGACGGCTTCCAGGTGATGGTCTATTGCTCGGACGATCCGGTCTACGCCCAGAAGCTGGAAGAGGCCGGGGCGGCGGCCATCATGCCGGCGGCCGCGCCGATCGGCTCGGGGCGGGGGATCCAGAACTTCCTCAACCTCGGCCTGATCATCGAACAGTCGAAGGTGCCGGTGCTGGTCGACGCCGGCGTCGGCACGGCCTCCGATGCCGCGCTGGCCATGGAGATCGGTTGCGACGCCGTGCTGATGAACACCGCCATCGCCGAGGCGCGCGACCCGATCCGCATGGCGCGGGCGATGAAACACGCCGTGATCGCCGGCCGCGACGCCTATCTCGCCGGCCGCATGCCCAAGCGCCTGTACGCCGACGCCTCCTCGCCGCTGTCGGGGTTGATCTAGATCGACTAGAGCCCTTCCCACTCGCGTTGAATCAACGCGAGTGGACGAGAAGGGCTCTCACTAAGAAGCGACGACCCTGTTCGCCCCACCTGACTTGCCTCAAGTCAGGTGGGACAGGGTCTAGAGCGTGACAGCCGCAAGTGGATGCCGGTTGCGGCGGCCGTCACGCTCTAAACTCTTGAAGATAGACCCTTTTAGCCCGGTTCAGATGATTCCACCTGAACCGGGAAGGGGCTAGCCGACGGGCTTCAGCTTGCCCGCCTTGGCGACGGTGATGGCGGCCCTGACCGCGGCCAGGTCAGCCCCCGGCACGAGCTTGTCGCCGATGACGAAGGCCGGTGTGCCCTCCAGGTGAAGCCCGGTGGCGAGCGCGCGGGTGTCGAGGATCTGGCGGGCGATGGCCGGGTCTTCGGCGGCCTTGCGGGCCGCGGCGGGATCGACCCCGGCGGCCTGCATGTGGCGATCGAGAGCGTCCTCGGTCAGCGCCTTCTCGGCCATCCAGCCCTGGTGGACCTCGAGCCCCTTGGCCTTGACCTGCGGGGTCAGGGCGAGCTTGGCCGCGGTTTCAGAGACGTCGCCGAAAATCGGGAACTCCTTGAAGACGAAGCGGACGTCAGGGTTCTCGCGGATCAGCTGGAGGATCTGGGGCGCGGCGATCTTGCAGTAGCTGCAGCGGTAGTCGAAGAACTCGACGACGGTGATCCGGCCGTTGGGATTGGCGACGAAGTCGCGCGGATCGCGCTCCAGCTGGCTGCGGAACTTGCCGAGCGCGTCGCTCGAGGCCTTGGCCTGCGCGGCCCGGTCCTTTTCCTGAAGCTTGTCGGCGGCCTCACGGATCACCTCGGGGTGTTCCATCAGATAGGCGTGCACGCGCTTGCCGAAGGCCTCGTCGTTGGATTTCTGACAGCCGGAAAGAGCCAGGGCGGCGGTAAGCGCCAGAGCAGCGCCGAGGACGATCTTCATACGCCTGAAATAGGCTGCGTCAGGCCCGATAGCCAGCCCGGAGCCGGGCTATTCAGTGAACCTGGGCCTGCGAGATCGCGCCCTCGCGGGCCAGCTGCTGCAGGTCGTCCTTGCTCGGCTTGGAGACCAGGACGATGTCGGTCGCGCGCCGCCAGTCGGGGGTGTTCTTCGGCAGCTTCTCGCGCGCGCGCATGGCGAAGATGCGCGCCTGGGTCATGTCGCCGATGTTGAACTGGTATTCCGCCGTCGACAGTCGGGCGAGACCCTCCTTGCCGCGCTTGTCATAGCCCTGGGCGAGCAGGCGCCAGGCCTCGGCGTTGTCCTGTTCCTCGGTCAGCGACTTCTTCAGCTCGGCGATGCCCTCGTCGACCTTGGCGTTGTCGTCCAGTGCGATCAGGGTCTGGCCGAGGTTGACGTGCAGCAGCGGCGCGTCCGGCTTCAGCTGCACAGAGCGCCGCTGGGGCTCCTCGGCTTCCTTGGCGCGGCCGAACTCGAACAGGATCTGGCCCTTCAGCTCCCAGAGGTAGGGGTTGTTCGGCTGCTCCTGCAGCAGGGCGTCGATCAGCTTCAGGGCCTTGTCCGGCTCCTTCAGCTGGTAATAGGCGATCGAACGGGCGTAGCGGGCCGGATAGCTCTTGTCGGTCTCGGCGTACTTCACGATCGCGGTCTGCGGATTGATGAAGCCGTCGAGCTTGGCCTTCATGATGGCGTGCTCGGCCATCCCCGTGGCGCTGTCGGTCTCAGTGTAGTGCGCCTGGTGCTCGACCCGCATGCGCAGGGCGTCGATCCGGTCGGACGAGAGCGGGTGGCTGCGGAAATAGGCGTAGCGCCGGGCCTCGTCGAACACCTCCTGATAGCGGAAGTTGTCGAAGAAGTCGGCCAGACCCCTTCCGGACAGCCCTGCCTTTTCAAGGAGGGTGGCGCCGGCCTGGTCGGCGCGGGATTCCTGCTCGCGGCTGTAGCCCATGGCGCCCAGGGTCCCGAAGTAGCCGGCGCTGCCCATCAGCCCGACCGCCGCGTCGCCGGAACCGGCGAGCGCCGCCAGCACGCCCAGGCCCATGGTCAGCAGGAAGGGGCGCATGCCGGCGCGGCTCATCTCGCCCGAGCGGGCGCTGTGGCCCGCCGCGAGGTGGCCGACTTCGTGGGCGATGACGCCCTGCAGCTCGTTGGGATTCTTGGTCTCAAGGATCAGACCGGTGTTGATGCCCATCAGCCGCGGCGCGGCGAAGGCGTTCAGGTCCTTGGAGCCGATGAGGGCGATCTGGACGGTCTTGGGGTCGATGCCCGCAGCCTTGAGGATCGGCTCGGCGTCCTTGTGCAGGATCTCTTCGATCTCAGTGTCGCGGATCAGGGTCTCGCGGTCGTCCTGCGCGGCGGCTACGCCGGGCCGGATGACCAGACTCGCGGTGAGCAGCGCCGCGAGAACGAGACGGGAGACGGACCGGGCTGGGGCGACCATGCGCAACTCTCTTTAGCCGTCCCCCGAAAGCTCATCCAAGCCTAAAGCGTTTCCGGCCCGGGTGAAACCACCCGGGCCGGAGAAGCTCAAGACCTAACCCCGCCGCCACCAGCCGCGGCGCGGGGCCGGCGGGGGAGACGTGATCTCGGACGGATCGGGCTCGCGCGGCGCAGGGGCCGGAGCGGGTTCCGCGGCGGCTTCGGCCATCACAGGCTCGGCCATTACTGGCGCCGGTCGGGGCGCGGGCGCCTCGACCACGGGCTCGGCGGCCGGCGGGGCCTCGACCGGAGCCGCTTCGACCGACTCAGCCGCGACAGGCTCAACCTTGGCCTTCCGGCTGCGGCTGCGCGGCTTCTTGGCCGGCGGGGCCTCCTCGGCGACGACCGGAGCCTCGACCGGTTCAACGATCACCGGCTCAGGCTGCAGCTGGGCCTCCGCCACCGCGTCCACGATTGCGGGCTCGGGGCTCGTCTCGGCGGCGGCTTCGCCCCGGCTGCGGCCACGGCTGCGGCGCGCACGCTTCGGCTTGTCCTCGACGGCGGGCAGCTCGACCCAGATGTCCTCGTCAGAAGACGGCGCGGGCCGGGCGAGCGAAGGCGCAGGCGCCTGCACCGCTTCGGCGGCGATCGCCGTCGGAGCGGGCTCGGGGCGCGGCGGCCGCGAGTCGTTGGCCGGCTGCGGGGCGGCGGCGCGCTTCAGGTCCTCGGCCGGGTCGAACCAGACGAACGGATCCTCGCCGTAGGGCACCCAGGGACGGGTCCAGGCGTAGACGTCCTGCGGACGCCCGTCGTCGCGCATCCGGCGACCACCTCTGCGGCCGCGGCGACGACGCCGGCTGCCGAAGCCGCCGTCCTCGTCGTCCTGCTGGGCCTCGGCCGGGACCGGCGGGCGCTCTTCGCCCGCGTCGCGGACCTCGCGCACCTCGCGGCCGTCTTCGCCGCGCCGACGCCGACGCCGACGACGGCGTCGACCGCCTTCGCCGTCCTGCTGGGCTTCCTCGCCCGGCGCACGGGCGACGCCGCGCTCGCCCTGCGGGCGGGCCTCGGCGGCTTCCAGAGCCTCGTCTTCGTCCTCTTCGTCTTCGTCCTCGTCTTCGAGCTCGACCTCGTCTTCGTCCTCTTCTTCGTCGAACTCGACTTCGTCGTCGTAGGCGTCTTCCGCCGAGGGCAGGGCGGCCGGCGTCGCCGCCAGCAGCGGCGCAGCGTGCTCGGCGCGGGTCTCGGTCGCCGTGCGCTCGATCAGGCAGTCGGCATGGGCCATCTCGTCATCGATGACGATGGTGACATAGAGGCCGAGCGTCTGGTGCAGCCGCGCCAGATGGGCGCGCTTCTCATTGAGGATGTAGAGGCCGACGGCGCGCGGCACGGTGAGGGTGGCTTCGCCGCCGCCCTTCAGCGCCTCGATCTCCATCGACCGCAGGGCCGCCAGAGCGCTCGATTCGACCGAGCGCACCCGGCCGGTGCCGGCGCAATGTTCGCAGACGTGGGTGGTGCCCTCCAGCACGCCGGTGCGGCGGCGCTGGCGGCTGATCTCCATCAGGCCGAACGGGCTGATCTTGCCCATCTGCACCCGGGCGCGATCGTCCTTGAGGGCGTCCTTCAGCTTCTTCTCGACGGCCCGGTTGTTCTTGGACTCGTCCATGTCGATGAAGTCGATGACGATCAGGCCGGCCAGGTCGCGCAGGCGCAGCTGGCGGGCCGTTTCTTCGGCGGCCTCCATATTGGTCTTCAGCGCCGTGGCTTCGATGTTCCGCTCGCGGGTGGAGCGGCCGGAGTTCACGTCGACGGCGACCAGCGCCTCGGTCTGGTTGATCACCAGATAGCCGCCGGAGCGCAGCGGCACGACCGGCGTATAGATCTGCGACAGGTGGTCTTCCACCTTGTGCTTGACGAAGAGCGGCGTCGGCTCGCGGTACAGCTGCACCTTCTTGGCCTGGCTCGGCATCAGCATGCGCATGAAGTCGCGCGCTTCGCGGAAGCCGGCGTCGCCCTCGACGAAGACCTGATCGATGTCCTTGTCGTAGAGATCGCGGATGGCGCGTTTGACGAGGTCTTCTTCCTCGTAGATCAGCGCCGGCGCGATCGAGTGAAGGGTCCGCTCGCGGATGTTCTCCCACAGCCGCAGCAGATACTCGTAGTCGCGCTTGATCTCCGCCTTGGTGCGCTTGGCGCCGGCGGTCCGCACGATCAGCCCCATGCCCTGGGGCACGTCGAGGCCCTGGACGATGGTCTTCAGACGCTTGCGGTCGGTGATCGCGGTGATCTTGCGGCTGATGCCGCCGCCGCGGGCGGTGTTGGGCATCAGGACGCCGTAACGACCGGCCAGCGACAGATAGGTGGTGAGCGCCGCGCCCTTGTTGCCGCGCTCTTCCTTGACGACCTGAACCAGCATGATCTGCCGGCGGCGGATCACTTCCTGGATCTTGTACTTGCGCATCAGCCGCCGGCGACGCCGGGCGACTTCTTCTTCCATGACGTCGTCGTCGTCCTCGGAGACGGCGCTCGAGTCGTCGTCATCCTCGTCGTCGGACGCCGCCGCGCGGCCGCGCGGCTCGTGGTGGTCGTCCTCGTCCTCGGCCTCTTCGCGCAGCAGGGCTTCGCGGTCGGCGAGCGGGATCTGATAGTAGTCCGGGTGGATTTCGTTGAAGGCCAGGAAGCCGTGCCGGTTGCCGCCGTATTCGATGAAGGCGGCCTGGAGCGAAGGCTCGACCCGCGTCACCTTGGCGAGATAGATATTGCCCCGGAGCTGCTTTCTGTTCTGGCTTTCGAAATCGAAGTCTTCAACGCGGTTCCCGTCGACCACCACCACACGCGTCTCTTCTGCGTGAGCGGCGTCGATCAACATCGTCTTTGTCATAAATCGAATCTCCACGGCGCGCGGCGGGCGTTTCAGCCCCGCGCAGCCGGCTTGTGGGACGAGCGCGCGCTGAGCCGCGGACGACGCCGAATTCGGCGTCCCGGGCGGCGTTTAGGCCGACGAAGGCTTGAGCTGCGCAGCTCATCGGATGTGTTCCCTGGCGCACCCAGACGGGCGCGGAACGGAGGATGCGTCGTGGCCGACCCACATTTCAGAGGGGGGGCCGTCGCCGACGCCGGCTAGCGCGCAACTTCGCCCTGCTCGAAGCCGGGGCGGCTCGTCACGCGGGCGCACAGTGCAACACTGAGCTGCAAATTGGAAGCGTTCCGAACGGAAGCCGGTCGGAAAGGTCTTATTAACCGATTGGCTACGCCCCTGCGTCTAAATGATGTCTTCTATCCATCTGCGACCGGACTAGGTTTGCGGCGATGTTCAGGCGAGTGAGGCAATTCGTGGGCGGGAGGCGGCGCGGTCTGCTGATCGCGGCCGCAGCCGTGCTCGGCCTGGCCGCGGTCGCCGCCTCCCACGCCGCCACGGTGAGCGCCGGCCTGCTCAAGATCCGTCTCGGCGGGGACGCGACGCAAACGCGAATCGTCATCGATCTCGACCATGCGGCCACCGGCAAGGTGATCGCCGACGGCGCCGACGACCGGCGCGTGGTGCTGGTGCTGCAGGGCGCCGCCACCGAGGGGACGCAAGGCGCGGGCGTCGGCCTGGTGAAGGCCTGGGTCGCCGACCAGACGGCCGGCGGGGCGCGGCTGCGCATCGACCTGTCCGCCGACGGGCGCATCAAGCGCCGCTTCCTGCTGCCGCCCGCCGACGGGATCGACCACTATCGCTACGTCGTCGACATCGCGCCGCTGGAGGCGGCCCCGGTCCGCCCGACCAAGGCGGCCGCGCCGACGGCCGTCCGGCTGCGCGCGCCCCTGCCGTTGAAGAAGGTGGTGGTGATCGACGCCGGCCATGGCGGGAACGACCCCGGCGCCCGCGGGGCGATGGGCCTGGAGAAGGACATCAACCTCGTCGCCGCCCTGGCGCTGAAGGCCCAGCTCGAGCGGACCGGCCGTTACAAGGTGGTGATGACCCGCGAGGCCGACGTCTATGTGCCGCTGGAGGACCGGGTGCGCGTGGCCCAGCGCTCCGACGCCGACCTGTTCATCTCCCTGCACTCGGATTCCGCGGCCGAGCCCGGCCTGCGCGGCGTCAGCGTCTACACCCTGTCCGACAAGGCCTTCGCCCGGGCGACCCGCTTCGTGAAGGCCGACGACTGGTTCATGCGCGCCAGCCTGACCTCCGATCCCGGGGTCAGCGACATTCTGTTCGACCTCACCCAACGGGCCACCAAGAACCGCTCGGCGACCTTCGCCGAAAGCCTGGTCGGCAAGCTCGACGGCCGCGCCCCCCTGTTGCGTCGCAGCCATCGCAGCGCCGGCTTCATGGTCCTGCTCGCCCCCGACGTCCCGGCGGTGCTGCTGGAGATGGGCTTCCTCTCCAACGCCCAGGACGAACAGCGCCTGCGCGACCCGCACCAGCGCGCCGAGCTGGTCGAAGGGGTCGCCGCCGCCATCGACGACTATTTCGCTGAAAGCACCCGGATCGCCGCCCGCTGACGCGAGGGCTTCCTGCGCTCCTCCCCTGCGAAGCGCTATGGGATGCACACATCTCCAAAAAGCCAAGGAAGTGTCCCTTCTCCCCTTGTGGGAGAAGGTGTCGGCGAAGCCGACGGATGAGGGGGCTCGCGGAGATTGCCGTTCTGTTTCGTGGTCTTACGCGGATGGGGCGTTCGACCCCTCATCCGACCCGCTGACGCGGGCCACCTTCTCCCACAAGGGGAGAAGGATTTCTCATGGCCTCCCAAGCGATTGAAAACAAATCCGTTTCAGCGATGTGTGAATCGCCTAGCCGCGAAGCGGCGGGAGGAGCGCGGACGGTTCCGGCCACGCTCGCGCGACAGCTGGGCTTAAATCTCATGGCGGCCAGTCTGCCTTCCGGCCCAGGCTTCTCAAGGACGAGCCCGAAGGGCTCGCCGCTTCGCGGTCGCGCGGCGCGCGATCCTTGACAGGCCTGGGCCGGCAGGCTCGCATCTCGCCGGGAGATTGAAGCCGCAGAAGCATCTGGCGATGCATCTTTCGAGGAGCGGAGGTCAACTCCGAGCACAGACGGCGAGGCCGCCTTATTACCTCGGATGTGTCAGGCGATAGCTGGCTCTCGCGAGACGTCACCTTTCGGATTGGGGCCGAAGCGATTGTCGCCCGGTTGGCTATCGAGCATGAGGAAGGCGAGAAGCGCCGACGGCGGCGCGGTGGCCAGGATGGCGGAGGCGCCCCTCACGCCGGCCGATACGTCAGCCGCACAACCCTGTCCCCGATCTGCTCATTCGCCACCAGCGCCAGCGCCGGCGCAGGCCCCACAAAGTACCGCTTGCCCTCGCCGGCCGCGACCGGGTGCACATAGATGCGGTACTCGTCGATAAGCCCGAGCGCCGTCAGCCCCCCCGCCAGTTCCGGCCCCGCAACCTCGATCACCCCCTCGTGCTCGGCCTTCAGCCGCCGCACCGCCGCCTCCAGCGCCTCACTGACCAAGCTCGCGTTCGGCCCGACCGAGCCCAGCGTCCGCGACACCACCCACTTCGGCCGGCTCCGCCAAGCCTCGGCGTATTCGCGCTCCGCCGCATTCCAGCCCGGCTGCTCCTCGTCCCAGTAGCGCATCACCTCGTACATCCGCCGCCCGTAGAGCATGCCGGAAAGGCCGCGCACGTCCTCGATGAAATGCCGGAACAGCACCGGGTCCGGCGCCATCGCGTCGTGATCGACCACGCCGTCCAGCGACTGGTTCAAGGCATAGACAATCGTCGCCACGCAACCCTCCGTTCAGCACCTGCGTAGCCTGGGCTACCCAGGTCCAGAAGGCGAGCCACGGATTGGCTCACCATTGGCGTTTGAGGCGGCTGCGTTCGGCCGTGCGCCCTGGACGTCCACTTGCCGCACCGGGGTCAACGGCAGCAACCCACCCCGAACCGCGGTTCGCAATGTCCGCTACCTGGCGGCGCCTCGGCGAGCTCGCGACCCTCATCAGACCTCCGCGATGTCGGCTTCCGGGGCGCTCGTTCGTCGTTCCGATGAATCGGACGATGTCTCGAGAGAAAGGAAGAGATCTATGAGCCAGAGCGGTCGGCCCAACCGGGAGAAGAAACTCACCACCGTCGCGCGAAAATCCGATCGCGAGCTGGTCGTCACCCGCACCTTCGACAGCCCAGCCTGCGCGGTGTTCGACGCCTGGACCCGGCCTGAGATCTTCAGGCTGTGGTGGGCGCCCAAGTCGATGGGCGCGGCGCTCAGCGCTTGCGAGATCGACGCCCGCACGGGAGGCGGCTATCGCATCACGTTCGGCGGCGACGGATCGGACTCCATGACGTTCTTCGGCAAGTACCTTGAGGTGACGCCGCCCTCGCGCCTCGTCTGGACAAACGAGGAGAACGACGATGCGCCGGTCACGACCGTCACCTTCGAGGACGAGGGTGAAAGGACGCTGCTGGTCCTGAGCGAACTCTATCCGTCTGCCGAGCCTCTCGCAGACGCCGTCGCAGGGATGCAGGCGATGACGGTCGAGCAATTCGCCCAACTGGACGAGCTTCTCGCCTCGCGACGCTCATCGGCGTGAGGGCGGCCCTGGGGGCCTCGCCTCCCGCCGCTTCGCGGGCAGGTAGGTCCCCTTTCCACCCCTCACGCCCGTTGCGAACGTCCTCTAACCGGCCACCACCCCGTCGCTTCACGACCACTCCCCATCCCGCGGCCCGCTGACGCGAAGCGCGCACGGCCGTTGGCGCCCGCCGCGACGCGCGCTAGACCGGGGCGAAAGGGGATCGGGCGTCCCCCGGAGGCGAGCTTAAGTTGAACCCCCCGGAAAGATGGGTCGCCACGGCCGGCGTCGTCGTGCTGAGCGCCATTGCGGTGGCGGGCTTCTGTGCGGCCATCTGGGCGGCCTGGCTGTTCCACGACATGCCCGACGCCGGCGACCTGGCCGACTACCACGCGCCGACGGCGACCCGGGCCTACGCGTGGGACGGCACCCTGATCGGCGAGTTCTCGCGCGAGCGGCGCATCTTCGTCCCCTACGACAACATGCCGCCCAAGCTGGCCCTGGCCTTCCTGGCGGCCGAGGACCACAACTTCTTCAAGCACGGCGGCGTCGACGTGACCGGCCTTGGCCGGGCCATGGCCAGGAACGTCGTCAACGCGGCCCAGGGACGTCGCTTCGAAGGGGGGTCGACGATCACCCAGCAGGTCGCCAAGAACGTCCTGCTCAGCAACGAACAAACGATCGGCCGCAAGCTGAAGGAGGCGATCCTCGCCAGCCGGCTGGAGCAGGTGCTCTCCAAGCAGCGGATCCTCGAGCTCTATCTGAACGAGATCTGGCTGGGCTACCGCTCGTTCGGGGTGGGCGCCGCCGCCTACAACTATTTCGGCAAGTCGATCAGCGACCTGGACCTCGCCGAGTGCGCCTATCTGGCGTCGCTGCCCAAGGGGCCTGACAACTACCACCCGATCCGCCGCAAGCAGCAGGCGCTGGCGCGGCGCAACTGGGTGCTCGACCAGATGGGCGAGATGGGCTGGGCGAGCCGGGCCGAGATCGAGGCGGCCAAGCGCCAGGACCTGAAGGTCCAGCCGGAGCCGACGCGATCCAAGTATCGCGACGCCGACTATTTCGTCGAAGAGGTCCGCCGCCGCGGCCTGGCCACCCTGGGCGATCGCCTGAACGAGGGCGGCTACTACATGCGCACGACGCTCGATCCGCGCATGCAGAGCGCGGCGCGCACGGCGCTGATGGACGGGCTGGAGGCCTACGACCGCCGCCATGGCTGGCGCGGGGCCTGGGGCCATGTGACCACCCTCGGCGGCTGGGAGGCCGTGGCCAAGAAGACCTCGAAGCCCGCCGAACGCCGGACCTGGCGCGCCGCAGTCGTCACCGACGTGGGCGGCGGCGTGGTCACGGTGCGGACCATCGAGGGCCAGACCGGCGCGCTGACGCCCGCCGACGTCGCCTGGGCGCGGAGCGGGAAGGGGATCGGCTCGGGCGATCTGATCTTCGTCGCGCCCGACGACGCCAACCCGGCGGTTCTGCGGCTGAAGCAGGTGCCGCAGGTGAACGGCGCCCTGGTGGCCATGGAGCCCTATTCCGGCCGGGTGGTGGCCATGGTCGGCGGCTATTCCTTCTCGCTGTCGAACTTCAACCGCGCCACCCAGGCGCTGCGCCAGCCCGGCTCGGCCTTCAAGCCGATCGTCTATGCGACCGCGCTGGAGAACGGCTACACGCCGGCCAGCGTGGTCATGGACTCGCCGATCACGCTGTCCGGCGCCAACGGCCAGGCGTGGTCGCCCGAGAACTACGAGGGCAAGTACTACGGGCCGCTGCAGCTGCGCAAAGGCCTGGAGCTGTCGCGCAACACCATGACGGTGCGGCTGGCCCAGGGCGTCGGCATGGGCAAGATCGCCGCCAACGCCGAGAAGCTCGAGGTCAGCAAACATATGGACCGGGTGCTTTCGATGGCCCTGGGCTCCGGCGAGACCACGGTCTTCAAGATGGCCGCGGCCTATTCGACCTTCGTCAACGGCGGCCGGAAGGTCGATCCGCACCTCATCGAGCTGGTCGAGGACCGTGAGGGCAAGACCATCTTCAAGGCCGACCGGCGCGACTGCGACCGCTGCGACGCCGGCTTCAGCGGCGACGAGAGCCCCCGGATCGGCGAGACCGGCGACCAGGTCTGGAACCCGATCACCGCCTACCAGATCACCAGCATGCTGCAGGGGGTGGTCCAGCGCGGCACCGCCACCCAGGCCCTGTCGCTGGGCCGCGCGGTCGGCGGCAAGACCGGCACCACCAACGACTACCGCTCGGCCTGGTTCATGGGCTTCTCGCCCAAGCTGGTGGTCGGCGTCTTCGTCGGCTTTGACGACAACCGCAGCCTGGGCCGTGGCGAGACCGGCGCCGCCTCGGCCGTGCCGATCTTCGTCCAGTTCATGCAGGAAGCCCTCAAGACCGAACCGGCGGACGATTTCGTCCCGCCGAAGGACGCCAAGTTCGCCATGGTGCGCGGCATCCGCGAGGCCTTCCGTCCCGGCACCGAGCCGCGGGTCGCCCAGGCCTATTCGCCGGGCGCCGGGCAGGGCGTCCCCGTCGGGCCGCAGCCCTACGACAAGGTCTGGCAGAACGGGGTGACCGGCGCGCCGAACGCCGGAGCGGCCACCTCCCCGCCGCCGCCGAAGAGGCCGGCCGAGGACGTCACCGGCTTGTACTGATGCGCCGCTTGTATTGGGGTCGGGCGCGGGGTACGTCCCGCGCCTTGTCGTAAACGGAGCTTCTCCCATGAGAGCGGATGTCGAGGCCGCGAAGGCTGACATCGAGCAGTCGATCGAACTGCTCAGGAGGCGTCTTTGACTGGGACCCTGCCCTCCGCAAACTTGATGAGCTGAACGCGCGGGTCGAGGACCCGACGCTGTGGAACAACGCCGACGAGGCCCAGGCCGTCAGCCGCGAGCGGTCGCGCCTGGCCGCCCAGATCGAGGCCGTGAATTCGCTGGCCAACGGGCTGGAGGACGCCGTCGGCTATGCCGAGATGGCCGACGAGGAGGGCGACGAGGCTTCGCTCGATGAAGCCCGCGCCCAGCTCCAGGCGCTGAAGGAACGCGCCGGACGCGCCGAGCTGGAGGCCCTGCTCTCCGGCGAGGCGGACGGCAACGACGCCTTCGTGGAAATCAACTCCGGCGCCGGCGGCACCGAGTCCAACGACTGGGCCGGCATGCTCTTGCGCATGTACAGCCGCTGGGCCCAGGCCCATGGCATGACCGTCGACTTCCTCGAAGAGACCACGGGCGAGCAGGCCGGCATCAAGTCGGTGACCCTGCAGGTCAAGGGGACCAATGCCTACGGCTGGCTGAAGACCGAGGCGGGCGTCCACCGCCTGGTGCGCATCTCGCCCTTCGATTCGGCCGCCAAGCGGCACACCAGCTTCGCCTCGGTCTGGGTCTATCCGGTGGTCGACGACACCATCGAGATCGAGATCAACCCGGCGGACGTGCGGACCGACACCTATCGCGCCTCGGGCTCCGGCGGCCAGCACGTCAACAAGACCGATTCGGCGGTGCGCCTGACGCACATCCCGACCGGCATCGCGGTCGCCTGCCAGAACCAGCGCTCGCAGCACCAGAACCGCGACCAGGCCTGGAAGATGCTGAAGGCCCGGCTCTACGAGCTGGAGCTGGAGAAGCGCGAGGCGGCGCAGCAGGCGATCGAGGACCAGAAGACCGACATCGGCTGGGGCCACCAGATCCGATCCTATGTGCTGCAGCCATACCAGATGGTGAAGGACCTGCGCACCGAGGTGGAGACCTCCGACACCCAAGGCGTGCTCGACGGCGACCTCGACGAATTCATGGGCGCAGCGCTCGCCCAGCGCGTCGGCGCCACGCGGGACGCGACGGAAGGCTAAGTCTCAAAACGTTCGTCATCCCGGCCGTAGCGAAGCGCAGAGCCGGGACCCAGTGGGTTCTGCAGTGCGGCGGCCCCTGGGTCCCGGCTCGGCCTTGCAGGCCGTCCGGGATGACGGACCTTATTTGAGATCAGCCGCCCTGCAGCGCATAGGCGCCCGCCCGCACGAACCGTTCGGGGTTCTGCACCCGGCCGTTCACCCAGACCTCGTAGTGCAGATGGGTGCCGGTGGAGCGCCCGGTCGACCCCATGCCGCCCAGTCGCGCGCCGACGGCGACGCGCTGGCCGGGCCGCACGCCGATGCTGGCGAGGTGGGCGTAGCGGGTCTTGAAGCCGCCCCCATGGTCGACCTCGACAGTCTTGCCATAGCCGCTCCGCACGCCGGTGAAGGTCACCAGGCCCGGCGCGGTCGCCTGCACCGGGGTCATCCGCGCGCCGGCGAAGTCGAGGCCGGTGTGAAAGGCCGAATGGTGGGTGAAGGGGTCGATCCGCATGCCGAAGCCGCTGGTCTGGGGCGTCGCCTGGGTCGGCCGGGCGTGGGGCAGGCGCTTGGCGGCGTCGGACAGGGCCTGGGCGTCGGAAAGGTCGGCGGCGGCGCGCTGGATCCGCCGGGCGAAGGCGGGATCCGCGTCGAGGACGGCGGCCAGGGCTTGCGGATCATTGGCTTCGATCAGCGGTCCGCCGAGGGGGCCGCGCAGCGACGCCTGCTGGCGCAGCGCGGCCGCGGGCGAGACGCCGGCCAGACGGAGCGCCCTGCGCACCCGCTCGGCGCGGCTATGGGCGAAGGCGTCGGCGGCCTCCAGCACCTGTTCCTGGGACGCCTGGACAGCCTGCAGCCGGTGAACGGGATCGGCGGCGTCCGTCGCCGCGGAGACCGCCTGGGCGATCGGCGGGGACAGGGCCTGGGCCGCCCCCGGCGCGTTCCGGGCGTCGACCAGCAGCAGGGCCAGAGCCGCGTGCCGGCGCTCGACGAGGCTGGCCAGCGCCGCCGGCGATCCCGCCCCGAGCTTGACCGCGGACGCCGCGCTCTCCAGCCGCGCCTGGCGGTCGGCGATCCAGCGTTCGTACTTGGCCTGGGCCTGGGCTGCCTGGCGGTCCGCCGCGGAGCCCTGGATCAGGGTGAGCAGCATGGCCGCGGTGCAGACGCCCATCCACAGGGCGGCCGCGGCGACGCCGCCGGCCATCATCATCTGTTTGCGCTGGCTGAGGACGAAGGCGCGCATGTCGCCGCCCTGCCGGATGTAGAGATGCCGTTCCGGGAACCAGCCCTCGACGCGCGCGCGTAAGCGCTCCAGCTGTTCCAAGGCCATCCCCCGAAGCATCCACCCCATCGGCGGGGGATCTTGACCAAATATTAACCACTCGCAAGCGTCGGGGCGTCGCAGGCTGTGGAGCGTCGAGGCCCTCGCCTGTGGACGCTTTCGGGCTGCACCTAGTTCGGCGGGTTGTTCTTCTCCAGGAAGTCGACCGTGGCTTGGAGCATCGCCAGCCGCGTTTCACCGGTGCTGAGCCAGTGGTCCTCGCCTTTCAGCTCGATCAATTCGACCGGCTTGCCCACGGCGCGAAGCGCCTTCGCCATCTTGCGGCTCTGGGCGATCGGCACGACGGTGTCGTCCCGGCCGTGGACCAGCAGGACCGGGATGTCGGATTCCGCCGCCCGCGCCGCCGGGGAATAGCGTGTCATCACCAGGTCTGCGGTGTTGTCGGTGCCGATGAAGCGGAGCCAATAGCGCTGGGCGACCCGGCCGCGCTTCGACCTGAAGTCGGTGACGAGATCGCGCAGGTCGGCCACCCCGCCGAAGGCGGCGGCGCAGCGGTAGACGCCGTGATCGATGGTGGCGCCCGCGAGGGCCGCATAGCCGCCGTAGCTGGCGCCGACGATGCAGACGCGCTTCGGATCGACGACGCCATCGGCGGCCAGGCGCCTGACGCCGTCGGAAAGATCGGTCTGCATCTTCCGGCCCCACTCGCCGAATCCTGCGCTGAGGAACGCCCCGCCAAAGCCGTCGGAGCCGCGGAAGTTGACGCGAAGCACGGCGTAGCCGCGCGCAGCCAGGGCCTGCGACCACCAGTCGAAGCCCGGCTCGTCCCGCGCGGCGGGACCGCCGTGGGCCAGCACCACCAGCGGCAGGCCTCGCGGAGCGCCCTCGCGGGGCAGGGTGAGATATCCGGTCAGCTCCAACCCGTCCGCCGCCTTATAGCGAACGGGCTTCACCGGAGAGACGTCCTCCGCCTTCAAGCCCACATACTCGTTCCCGAGCCAGTTCGCCTTTCCGGTGTTCAGGTCGACGAGGGCGTAGGCCGGGCCGAGCTGGGCGGAGTCCACCCTGACGACGATCTTCTTGCGGTCGTTCGACCAGGAGACCAACCGCACAATGTCGCCCGCGAAGGCCTTGGAAACCGCGCGCCATACCGCGGTGTCCTGCGGGGCGAAGAACTCGTACTTCCAGGTGTCGCCTATGAGGGCGACGTTTCCGATCAGGCGGCCCGTATCGGGGTCGAGGATCGTGGACTGACTGTCGGACCGCGGAATGGGCTCTCCCCAGCTGGCGGTCTCGGTCGACATTTCGCGCCAGGCCGCCCCGCCTTTCTCGTCCGCGAGGTCGACCAGGACCGACTTGCCGTCGCGTCCGAGGCCGACCAGGTCCGGGGTTTCGATCGGGGCCACGACCTTGTTCACGGTCCGCCAGGTCCCGGAGGAGGACTTGACCCTGAGCCCCCAGATTCCGGCCCGGTCGTCGTAAAGCGCCTCCGCCAGCACCTGCCCGTCGGACCCGACCACCCAGTCGTAGGCGCCGCGGCCGCCGGGCGCCACCAGGGTCGCCGCATTGCTGTCGAGGTCGACCTGGAACAGGCCGGGCTGACCCTGGCCTGAGATGAAGTGGATGCCGCGGACGAACAGTGCGGGTTTGCCCTTGATCGTGCGCACCTCCGGCGTCCCGCTGATGGTGTTCATCGCGTTCTGGACCCGATGCGGGTTTTCGAGCAGGGGACGGATGCGCCGCGTCTTGAGGTCGAGGTTGAGCGGGACGGCGTGTTCGACTCTCGGGGTGATGACGCCGTACGGCTGTCTGGCCGTCGACATCGTCAGAACGAGGTGATCATCGCCCGCCCAGATGAGATCGCGGAGTTTCAATTCGCCAGCACGGCCGATAAAGACCACGTTCTCGGCCGCGATGTGCTTCACCGCGACGGTGCGCTCCTCTCCATCGGTGACGACATAGGCGACCAGCTTGCCGCTGGGCGAGACGGCCGCCTGCTCGATGCTTGGCAGCTTGCCGTAGGCCTCCAGCGGCGCGGCGTGCGCGCTCCAGCCCGACGCGATCAACGCGCCGAGCGCAAGAATGACTTTCCGAAACATGCGTCGCCCCCAAACACCCCACGGTAGAGTGCCAGGAGCAGCTCACCTGCGCAATCGGTGCGGGGTCAGGCGCTCTTGGCCGCCTCCAGCACCTGCTGTGCGTGATTGGCGACCTTCACCTTGCGCCAGATGCGTTTCACGACGCCGTCCTTGATCAGGAAGGTGGAGCGGTCGATGCCCATGTACTGGCGACCGTAGAGGGTCTTCTCGACCCAGGAGCCGTAGCGTTCGATGACGGCGCCTTCCGGGTCCGAGCCCAGGACGACGCCCAGCTCGTATTTGGCGACGAACTTCCTGTGCTTGGCGACCGTGTCCTTGGAGACCCCGACCACTGCGGCGCCGGCCTTGGCGAAGTCGGCGGCAAGCGCCGTGAAGTCCTGCGCCTCGCGGGTGCAGCCGGTGGTGTCGTCCTTCGGGTAGAAGTAGAGCACCAGGGTCTTGCCGGCGAAGTCGGCCAGGCGGATCGGCCCGTCCGCGGTCTCCAGCTCGAAATCCGGGGCCTTGTCGCCTTCGGCGGGTCCGCTCATCGCATCGTCTCCTGGGTTCGCCTACGCCGCTTAGCGCGCAGGCGTCCCGCGCTTCAAGTGCAGCTCGTGCTGGAAGAGGCCGTCCTGGCGCAGGCCGGCGTAGATGCGCTCGGCGTGGGCCAGGTCGGGGTGGACGAAGACCAGCATCTGCGGCGTTCGCCGGCCCTGGCGGAAATCCTCGAGGGTGGTGCGGACGACCTCGCTCGCACGGACCACCTTCACCGCCATGAGCCCGTTCTGAGCGGCCATCAGCAGGAGACCCGCGGCGCAGAGCGCCTGGGCGAACGGGCGGTTCGCGCGCCAGAGCAGGCCCGCATAGGGGAGGGCGAGCATCAGCAGGCCGACGTGCAGCGGCGCCAGCAGCACGCCATAGCGCAGGGGCACGTTCAGCGCGTCCGGCAGCCCCGAACGTCCGAGCCCGGCCATCGCCGCCGTGCCCAGCGAAAAGAGGATGAAGCTGCAGGCGAGCCGTTCGGCGCGCGGGGCCTGGCGTCCGCCGCGGAGGAGAACGGCGGCGAGGCCGATCAGGGCGATGAGCAGGCCGCCGATCCAGGCCAGGTCCAGGTTCAGCCGCGTCCAGGGCAGCATCAGGTAGTTCAACGCGAGCCGCAGGGCGACGAGCGGCTGCTGCAGCGCGCCGTGGGTGCTGCTGCGCGCGTCGCCGCCCTGGCCCGAGGCGTAGAGGCCGACGAAGATCCCGCCGGCGACCAGCACGGCCGCCAGCCAGGCCCAGTCGCGTCGGCGGATCGCGCCAAGCGCGAGCGCCGGCCAGACGGCGAGGGCGGCGGCGTCGCCCAGCGCCGCGGTCATGGCGACCAGCAGGGCGGCCGCGCGGCGCCAGCTCAGGCCCTCGCGGAGGCCGCCGTCCGCCAGCACCATGGCCGCCACCGCCAACACCGCGCCGTGGGTGTAGTTCACGCAGATCGGGGTGGCGGCGTCGAGGATGGTTCCGGCCATCAGGGTGAGCATCGCCGCCAGCGTCGCCGCCGGCAGGGCGAGCGGCGCCGGCGCGGCCCTGGCGGCTTCACGGCCCAGCAGCCAGGCCATCGCGCCCACGCTGAGCGCGCCGGAGACGATCAGCGGAAGATTGGTTCCGCCGAGCGCCTGGATGTCGAAGGCGATCAGGCCGAACATCCAGGGCAGCCGGTGCAGGTTCACCGGCGTCAGCAGATAGGCGCTCCAGTCGCTGTGGACCTGGAGGTCGCGCCAGCGCTGGATCCAGTCGATCTCGTCCGAATAGGGCGTGAGCACCGCCGCGCGCCACAGCACATAGGCCGAGAGCGCGAGATAGAGCGCCAGGACGGCGAGGGTCAGGCCTCGCAGCCAGGGCGAGATGGCGGCGCCCTGCGTCCGCGCGATCTTGGCCATCTCCCGCCCCCGAATCTTCTGCGGGATGAGCCTAGACCGGCTTCACCAGGACGATCTTCTTCTTCCCGGCGGCCAGCTTGACCACCCCGTCCACCAGGTCGGCGGCGGTGACCAGGCGGTTGGCGTCGGTCTCGGCCTTGTCGTTGACCCGCAGGCCGCCGCCCTGGGCCAGCCGTCGGGCTTCGCCTCTGGACCCGGCGAGGCCGACGTCCGCTGCCAGGGTCGCCAGCACGATCCCGGCCTCCAGCTCCGAGGCCGCCACCTCATGGGTCGGCAGGTCGGCGGAGAGCCGGCCTTCGACGAAGGCCGCCTGGGCCGCCTGGGCCGCCGCCTCGGCCGCCTCGGCGCCGTGCAGGGTCCGGGTAGCCTCGTTGGCCAGCACCTTCTTGGCCTCGTTGATCTCGGCGCCCGGCAGGGCCTCCAGCCGGGCGATCTCGTCCAGGGCCAGGTCGGTGAACAGGCGTAGGAAGCGGCCGACGTCGGCGTCCTCGGTGTTGCGCCAGAACTGCCAGTAGTCGTAGGGGCTGAGCAGGTCGGCGTTCAGCCAGACCGCGCCGGCGGCGGTCTTGCCCATCTTGGCGCCCGACGAGGTGGTGAGCAGCGGGGTGGTCAGGGCGAAGGCCGCCTTGCGCTCGATCCGGCGCACCAGTTCGACGCCGTTGATGATGTTGCCCCACTGGTCGGAGCCGCCCATCTGCAGGCCGACGCCCAGGTTGCGGTGCAGGTGCAGGAAGTCGACCGCCTGCATCAGCATGTAGTTGAACTCGAGGAAGGTCAGCGGCTGCTCGCGCTCGAGCCGCAGCTTCACCGAATCGAAGGTCAGCATGCGGTTGACCGTGAAGTGCGGCCCGAACTCGCGCAGGAACTCGATGTAGCCCAGCTTCGACAGCCAGTCGTCGTTGTTGACCATCACCGCGTCGGTCGGGCCGTCGCCGAAGGTCAGGAACTTCTCGAAGACGGTGCGGATGCTGGCGATGTTGGCGTCGATGTCCGCCTCGGTCAGCATCTTGCGGCTCTCGTCCTTGCCGCTCGGATCGCCGACCTTGGTGGTGCCCCCGCCCATCAGAACGATCGGCTTGTGGCCGGCCTGCTGCAGGCGGCGCAGCATCATGATGGAGATGAGATTGCCGACGTGTAGGCTGGGCGCGGTGGCGTCGAAGCCGACGTAGGCGGTCACCCGTCCCGCCGCCGCCGCCTCGTCCAGCTCGGCCGGGTGGCTGATCTGGTGAATGTAGCCGCGCGCCTGCATGGTCGTGAGGAACTCGGACTTGAACGGCGCGTCGGACATCTTCGGGGTCTCGGAATTTCGGTGGCCGGGCTCTAGCACGGGCGGCCCGGAGTTTTCGAGAGACATGGGGGAGTCAAGCGACATGGGGCTTCCTGTTCGATCGAGGAGGCCGGCGTCGGTGTTCGGGAGAGGCGCCGGCCAAAGAGGCGGGCGCAAACGATCGGCGACCCGCTAGTTGCGCGGGCGGTAATAGCGGCCGGTACGGACGATCTTGCCGAACATGCGACTAGCATGGGGGCCGCGACGCATGGCAGTCAAGCCGACATGCGCGTCCTTGGATTCATGACCGGAACCTCGCTCGACGCCGTCGACATGGCGGTGTTGGAAACCGATGGCGAAACCATCTCCGCCTTCGGGCCCGCCGGCGAGCGCAAGCTGACCGACGAGACCCGCGACATCATGCTGGCGGCGACCTACGAGGCGCTGCGCTGGCCCCGGGGGGCGGTCGAGCCGGCCATCTTCGCCGAGGCTGCACGGGCCGGCGCGGAGGAGCATTTCGCGGCGGCCGAGGGGTTTCTCGCCGCAAACCGCCTGACCTGGTCCGACATCGACCTGATCGGCATGCACGGCCAGACGGTGCTGCACGAACGTCCCCGGGGCGGCGGCGTCGGCCGCACGGTGCAGCTCGGCGACGCCGCCCTGCTCGCGCGCAAGACCGGCGTGCCGGTGGCGTTCGATTTCCGCACCGCCGATGTCGCCGCCGGCGGGGAGGGCGCGCCGCTGGCGCCGATCTACCACCTGGCCCGGGCGCGGGCCTCGGGGCTTGAGCCGCCGCTGGCGGTGCTGAACATCGGCGGCGTGGCCAACGTCACCTTCATCGGCGGCGACGGCGAAATCGCCGCCTTCGACACCGGCCCCGGCAACGGCATGCTCGACCTGCTGGTGCAGGACCGCAGCGAGGCCCGCTTCGACGAGGAGGGGCGGCTCGCCGCCTCGGGCCAGGTGCACGAGAACGTGCTGCAGGGGCTGCTCGCCCACGCCTATTTCCGCATGCCGCCCCCCAAGTCGCTCGACCGCTACGACTTTCCCCTGCAGCCGCTCGCGGGCCTGTCGCTGCAGGACGGGGCAGCCACCCTGGTCGCCTTCACCGCCGAGGCGGTCCGCCTGGGCTGCGAGCTGATGGGCGAGACGCCGGGCGAGGTGATCGTCGCCGGCGGCGGTCGGCGCAATCCGGAGATCATGCGCGCGCTCGCCCAGCGCCTGCCGTGCCGGGTCAGCGACGCCGACGAGCATGGCTGGCGCGGCGACGCCATCGAGGCCGAGGCCTTCGCCTATCTGGCGGCGCGCACGGCCCGCGGCCTGCCGATCTCCTTCCCCAAGACCACGGCGGTCCCCCAGGCCATGACCGGCGGGCGCATCGTCCGTCCGGACTAGAGGCGCCACAGGAGCGCCACGGCCCTGCGCTCCATAGGGCCGCTGTCGTTGGAGAGAACCACGCCCATGCGTCCGAACGCCCTTGCCGCCATCGCCGCCGCCGTCGCCATTGGGGCCGCGTTCGCGCCGGCCCTGACCCGCGCGGCGGGCGACGGGCCGAAGCTCGGCTTCCCGCTCGCCTGCGAGATCGGCCGGACCTGTGAGGTGCAGCACTATGTCGATCGCGACCCTGGGCCGGGCGTCAGCGACTACCGCTGCGGCCACCGGACCTATGACAAGCACAACGGGATCGACATCCGGCTGCTCGACATGGCCGCCCAGCGCCGCGGGGTGGACGTGCTGGCGGCCGCGCCCGGGCGGGTGGCGCGGCTGCGCGACGGGGTGGCCGACGTCTCCATCCGGGCCGCCGGCGCGCCCTCCGCCTCTGGCCAGGAGTGCGGCAATGGCGTGGTGATCGATCACGGCGACGGCTGGGAGACCCAGTACTGCCACCTGGCGAAGGGCAGCGTGCGGGTGAAGGTCGGCGACGTCGTCAAGGCGGGGACGCCGATCGCCCGGGTCGGCCTTTCCGGCCAGACCGAGTTTCCACACCTGCACCTGACCCTGCGCCACGCAAGCCAGATCGTCGATCCCTTCGCCCCGGTCGCGCAGGGACGGGCCGCCTGCGCGGCCCAGGCGTCGATGTGGACGCCCGAGGCCGCGCGGGCGCTGACCTATAAGGCGGGGGTGATCCTCAACTCCGGCTTCGCCGCCGGGCCGGTCACCAACGAGACGATCGAGGCGGGCGGGATCGCAGCCCTGACTTCCGCGGCGCCGGCGCTGGTCGCCTATATGCGCGTCTCCGAGCCGCAACAGGGCGACGAGCTGGAGCTGACGCTTCGCGGCCCCGACGGCGCGACCCTCGCCAGCAACCGGATGGCGCCGCTGGACCGGGACAAGGCCCAGTATTTCGCCATGCTCGGACGCAAGCGCCCGCCGACCGGCTGGAAGCCCGGCCGCTACAGCGCCGAGCTGAAGGTGTGGCGGGCGGGCAAGGTCGCCCTGCAGAAGCGGATCGAGACCCGCCTCTGACGTCCGGCTTGACGACGCCCTGGCCAGGTCGAAGATGGGCCCTCCTTGGCGCTCAGCAGCCATTCGGGGTTCACGCCATGGTCTATCAGGTCGCCGGCGCCACGGTCACGAACGTGCCGGGAGGAAGCCCCGTCGCCGTGGGCGCGATCGGCGAGCACTATGTTCCCGCCCTTTGGGCCGACGTGCGCCGGATGGACACCCCGGCGCTGACGGCGATTGTCGTGGATTTCGAGCGCGACTTTCCGATCGCCGGATCCTGGCTCTCCGACGACGTGCATTTTTTCGACATGGCCCTCTCGGCGCGGCCAGCCGCCTCGCGCGGATTTTTCGCCGACGTCTCCAACGAGCCGCGAAATTACGGAAAGGTCTTCGTCGTCCCGGCGGGCTATCGGCTCCATGGCGAGGGCCCGGTGTGCCGCCAGCGCAGCCTCTACCTCTTCCTGCGTCCGAACCGGCTGTTTCCGGACGAGCAGCAGCTTGGCGAGGACCTCACGCCTGTGCTCCGCGAATGCCTGAACCTGAAGAGCGACGCGGTGCGCGAGACGCTCGGGCGGATTGCGCGCGAGGTCCATGAGCCGGGCTTCGCGTCCGAACTGCTGGTGGAGGGGCTGGGGCTGACGGCCTTGGCGGAAACCGCCCGCGCGTTGCGCAACGCCCGGGACCATGGCGCAGGCCGGGGAGGGCTTCCGCCCTGGCGCCGGAAGCTCATCGAGGAACGTGTGCGATGCGGCGACAGCCCGCCGACCATCGCGGAGCTGGCTAAGCTCTGCGGTCTCAGCCGACGCCAGCTGATGCGCGCCTTTCGCGAAGAGACGGGACGGACGGTCGGCGCCTTCGTCCAGGACTTGACCCTCGAACGCGCCAAGACCCTGTTGCGCGAGACGGAGCGTCCGATCGGCGTGGTGGCCGCGGAGGTCGGCTTTGCGAACGCCGCGGCCTTCGCGACCGCCTTCCGTCGGGCCACCGGACAGACGCCACGCAGCTTCCGCGCCGCGCGCCGCGCCCGCTAAGCCCCGGCCACCACCCGCTGGAGCACCCGACGGCCCACGCCGTTCAGCGATCCGCGGGCGTGCTGCAGGGTGAGGTTGTCCCAGATGACGATGTCGCCCCGCCGCCAGAGGTGCTCGGTGCTGTTCCCGGGCGCGTAGAGGTGGTCGTAGACCGCGCCCAGCAGGTCGCGGCTCGCTTCCCAGTCCATGTCGAGAAGCCGGGCCGTGTGCATCTCGCTGACCCCGATGCAGCGGCGACCGGTGCGCGGGTTGAGGCGCACCGCCGGAAAGGTCGCCCGCTGGGTGGCCTCGGGCTCGCGGACGTCGCAGGCGCGGACGCCGACGCCGCTCAGCGTGGGCGAGATCATCTCGGCGGAGGCGCGGTCCAGGCGGTCCCGCAGCTCGGCGGGAAGGGTGGCGTAGCCGCGCTCGGCGTTGACGAACCGCGTGCCGGAGGCGTCGTCGACCACGTCCATGGCGTGCAGCGACAGGGCGGCGAAGGGCGCGTCGGTATAGGCGGCGTCGGCGTGGAAGCTGAGCTCGCTCCGCGACGAGGCCGCCTCGGCGTCGGTCGAGATGTAGCCGTTCTCCTGCGGGCGGCGGATGATCGGGCCGATCGGCGCCATCAGCGCGATCTGCTGCTCCATGCTGAGCGCCTGGCCGCGGGCGAGAACATAGCCGCCCCTCGCGATCAGCCCGGCGAGGCGCTTGCTCCGGGCCGGGGTGTGCGGCGCGCTGAGGTCACAGTCGATCTCGACGCCGAAAGGGGCCAGGGCGCGCCAGCTAAGGCCCTCCTCGGAAACCCAACCGTCCATCTCCACGCCTCCCAACGCGCGACTGGCCCAACGCGTGACAGGCATCGAGGCTAGCACCTCGCCCAATGTGTGAGAGGCGCCATTTCCTGGCTGTGGCGGGACGTGCTTTCGCCGATGGGACGCGCGCTCAGCTCAGCGTGACGTAAAGCTCGCTCTCGAGAACCCACTGGCCGAGGGTCTTCTTCCAGACGGCGAGGTAGGTCCCGCCCATCTCCGAGCCCTTCCAGTCGGCGATCCAGCGGCCGTGCTCGGCCGCGCGCTCGCCGGCGGCGTCCAGCTCCACCGTCTCCGGCGTGCGCAGGTAGGTGACGAAGTCCGGATCGGCGAACTGGCTTGCGAAGGCCGCCACCACGGCGTCGGCCCCGAGGATCAGCGCGCCGTCGCCGGCGATCAGCCGGATGTCCGGGGCGAAGAAGGGCTTCAGCCGCGCCGCCTCGTGGGCGGCGATCAGCTTGTTGGTCAGCCGCCGCCGGGCGCGGATGGCGTCTTCGGGGGTGGTCATCTTGCATCCGTCATCCCGGCCGTAGCGAAGCGGAGAGCCGGGACCCAGAGGGTTCTGCAGTTGCGGCGGCCCCTGGGTCCCGGATCGGCCGGCGGCCGTCCGGGGTGACGGGGGAAGGCTCTACGCCGGCTGAGCCGCTAGGCGCTTGTCGAGGTAGCTGGCGACGCTCTGTTCGAGGTTCGGCAGGTTTTCGACCCAGAAGTGGCTGGCGCCCTCGATCACCTCGTAATCGATGACGATGCCCTTTTGGGTGCGCAGCTTGGAGACCACCTTCTCGACGTCGGTCGGCGGAACCACCGTGTCCGCGCCGCCGTGCAAGATCAGGCCGGAGGCCGGGCAGGGGGCGAGGAAGGAGAAGTCATAGGCGTTGGTCGGCGGCGAGACCGAGATGAAGCCGTCGGTCTCGGGCCGGCGCATCAGGAGCTGCATGCCGACCCAGGCGCCGAAGGAATAGCCGGCCACCCAGCACTGCGAGGCCGCCGGGTTGGTGGACTGGAGCCAGTCGAGCGCGGTGGCGGCGTCCGCCAGCTCGCCGATGCCGCTGTCGAACTCGCCCTGGCTGCGGCCGACGCCGCGGAAGTTGAAGCGCAGGACGGAGAAGCCCCGCTTCATGAACAGGTGGTAGAGCTGCACCGTGACCGGATTGTTCATCTGGCCGCCCGCCTTGGGGTGCGGGTGCAGGATCAGCGCTACGGGAGCCGTCTCGCTCTTGCCCTGGGTATAGCGGCCTTCGATCCGGCCGGCCGCACCTGTCAGCACCACCTCTGGCATTCCGTCCCTCTTTCGAGTCTCGAATACTTGACTGCTGCGCTGGGTCTTCCTAAGTCGCAACCGTCCGGTCACGTTCGGATGTCTCGCCCGCGCAAGGCGGCGGCTTTTAGCACAGCCCGTTCGCGATGCGCGCGAAAACTGCATTGGGTGTCAAGGCCATGCGGCTCTCCACCAAAGGACGTTACGCCGTCATGGCGATGGCCGATCTGGCGCGCGCCGAGGGCGGGACCGAGCGCGCGACGTCGTTGGCCGAGATCGCCCATCGCCAGGAGATCTCCCTCTCTTATCTGGAGCAGCTGTTCGCCCGGCTCCGGCGCAAGGGGCTGGTGATCAGCGCCCGCGGTCCCGGAGGCGGCTATCGCCTGGCCCGCAGCGCCGAGGAGACCCGCATCTCCGACATCGTCCACGCGGTCGACGAGCCGCTGCGCGCCACCCGCTGCGCCCAGGCCAAGGGCTGCATGATCAAGGGCGAACGCTGCCTGACCCACGACCTGTGGGAAGACCTCGGCCATCGGATCGAGGACTATCTGGCGTCGGTCAGCCTGGCCGACGTGCTGAACGGCCGGCTGTCGAACGACAGGCGCGCCGCATGACCGCAGCCGCCATCTATCTTGACTACAACGCGACCGCCCCGGTGCGGCCGGAGGCCGCAGCCGCGGTCGCCCAGGCCCTGCAGGCCGGCGGAAACCCGTCGTCGGTGCACGCCGCCGGCCGCGCCGCGCGGGCCCGGGTCGAACACGCGCGGGAAGCCGTCGCCGAGCTGATCGCCGCCCCTGCCTCCACCGTCATCTTCACCTCGGGCGGCACCGAGGCCAATGCGCTGGCGATCGAGAGCGCCGTCGCGGCGGGATCGCGCCGGCTGATCGTCTCGGCCATCGAGCACGACAGCGTCATCGAGGCCGCCCGGGCGTCCGGCGCGGCGGTCGAACTGCTGCCGGTGAGCGGCGACGGCGTCGCCGACCTCGAATGGCTGCACACCCGGCTCGCCGCCTGGGACGCCGCCGACGGCCGGCCCTTCGTCGCCCTGATGCTGGCCAACAACGAGACCGGCGTGATCCAGCCGGTCGCCCAGGCCGCCGAGCTCATCCGCGCCGCCGACGGCTGGCTGCACGTCGACGCCATCCAGGCGGCCGGCAAGATCGGCGTCGACAGCCGCGCGATCGGCGCCGACACCCTGTCGGTCTCGGCCCACAAGCTGGGCGGGCCCCAGGGCGTGGGCGCATTGACCTTCGGCCCGCGCGCCAACCTTTCGCGCCGCCTGCACGGCGGCGGCCAGGAGCGGGGGCGCCGGGCGGGCACCGAGAATGTTCCCGGAATCTGCGGCTTCGGCGCCGCGGCCAAGGCCGCACGGGAAGTCCTGGAGCAGATGGCCGTCCAGGCCGGCTGGCGCGACGCCGCCGCCGCCCGGCTGACGGCCGAGGGCGCCGTGGTGCTGGGCGAAGCCGCAGCCCGCCTGCCCAACACCCTCTGCCTGGCCGAGGCGGGGGCGCCGGCCGAGCTTCAGGTCATGACGCTGGATCTCGCCGGCGTCATGGTCAGCGCCGGCTCCGCCTGCTCGTCGGGCAAGGTGAAGCCGAGCCATGTGATCACCGCCATGGGGCGGACGGATCTCGCCGACTGCGCCATCCGGATATCGGGCGGCTGGGCGAGCACCGAAGAAGACTGGAACAGGCTTGTCCAAGCCTGGTTGGCCGCGCATGAGCGGCGCACGACACGGCGCCGCGCGCCCGTCGCCGCAGGAGTTTGAGTCAGATGGCAGCTGTCCAGCAGACCGTCGAACACGTCGAGACCCTCGAGAAGTACAAGCATGGCTTCGTCACCGAGATCGACCAGGAGTTCGCGCCCAAGGGGCTGAACGAGGACATCGTCCGCTTCATCTCGGCCAAGAAGGACGAGCCCGAGTGGATGCTGCAGTGGCGGCTCGACGCCTACCGCCGCTGGCTGGCGATGGAGGAGCCCGAGTGGGCCAAGGTCCACTTCCCGCGGATCGACTACCAGGACAGCTACTACTACGCCGCCCACAAGCAGAAGGCGGGGCCGCAGAGCCTCGACGAGGTCGATCCGCAGCTGCTGGAGACCTACAAGAAGCTGGGCATCCCGCTGCGCGAGCAGGAGGTGCTGGCGGGTGTCGAAGGCGCGCCGCGCTATGCGGTCGACGCGGTGTTCGACAGCGTCTCGGTGGTCACCACCTTCAAGAAGGAGCTGTCCGAGGCCGGGGTCATCTTCTGCTCGATGAGCGAGGCGATCCGCGAGCACCCGGAGCTGGTGAAACAGTACCTGGGCTCGGTGGTCCCGGTCAGCGACAATTATTACGCCTGCCTGAACGCGGCGGTCTTCTCCGACGGCAGCTTCGTCTATGTGCCGCCGGGCGTGCGCTGCCCGATGGAGCTGTCGACCTATTTCCGCATCAATGCGGAGAATTCCGGCCAGTTCGAGCGCACCCTGATCATCGCCGACAAGGGCGCCTACGTTTCTTATCTCGAGGGGTGCACGGCTCCCATGCGGGACGAGAACCAGCTGCACGCCGCCGTGGTCGAGCTGGTGGTGCTGGACGACGCGGAGATCAAATACTCCACCGTGCAGAACTGGTATCCGGGCGATCCGGAGACCGGCAAGGGCGGCATCTACAACTTCGTCACCAAGCGCGCCGACTGCCGCGGCGACCGTTCGAAGGTCTCCTGGACCCAGGTCGAGACCGGCTCGGCCATCACCTGGAAATATCCGTCCTGCGTGCTGCGCGGCGAGGGCAGCTCGGGCGAGTTCTATTCGATCGCCATCACCAACGGCCGCCAGCAGGCCGACACCGGCACCAAGATGATCCACCTTGGGCGCAACACCCGCTCGCGGATCATCTCCAAGGGGATCAGCGCCGGCCGCTCGTCCAACACCTACCGCGGCCTGGTCTCGGCCCACCCGAAGGCCAAGGGCGCGCGCAACTTCACCCAGTGCGACTCCTTGCTCATCGGCAAGCACTGCGCCGCTCACACCGTGCCCTATGTCGAGGCGCGCAACAGCCAGGCGGTGTTCGAGCACGAGGCCACCACCACCCGCCTATCCGACGACCAGCTGTTCTATGTGATGCAGCGCGGGCTCTCGCAGGAAGAGGCCGTCCAGCTCCTGGTGAACGGCTTCGTCAAGGACGTGCTGCAGGAGCTGCCGATGGAGTTCGCGGTGGAGGCCCAGAAGCTGGTGGCGATTTCACTCGAGGGGAGCGTGGGCTGATGGGTCTGAAGGACGCCTATTTTTCGAAGCTGGAACGCAAGAAGCAGGCCGAGGAGGCCGCCGAACGGCCCTACCAGGAGGCCCATGCGCGGCTGAAGACGCTGTTCCACGAGATCATGGCCGACCGCCAGCTGCTGGATCACATCCTCGCCGAGGTCGAGCTGAACGGCGACGAGCTGCAAATCGACCCCGGCCCGATCTTCATCCGCGTCGCGGTGGACCAGGCCGGCGACTACCACATGACCTACGAGATCAAGTCGCACGACGACCCGGACGTCATCGACGTTCCGGTGAAGTCCATCCCCGACATCGAGGAGGCGGTCGCCGACCTCCTCATCCAATACGCGCGCGAGCGGGATTGAACCTCAAAAGACCATGCTGAAGATCCAAGACCTCCACGCCACCGTCGGCGACAAGGAAATCCTCAAAGGCCTGACCCTGGAGGTCCCGGCCGGCGAGGTGCACGCCATCATGGGCCCGAACGGCGCCGGCAAGTCGACGCTGTCCTACGTGCTGACCGGCCGCGACGGCTATGAGGTCACGCAAGGCTCGGCGACCCTCGACGGCGAGGACCTGCTGGCCCTGCAGGCCAACGAGCGCGGCGCCCGCGGCGTCTTCCTGTCGTTCCAGTACCCGCTGGAGATCCCCGGCGTCCCGGCGCTCACCTTCATCCGCACCGCGCTCAACGCCCAGCGCAAGGCGCGCGGCGAGCCGGAAGTCACGGCGCCGCAGTTCCTGAAGCTGGTCCGCGAGAAGTCGGCCTCGCTGAAGATCGATTTCGAGATGCTGAAGCGCGGTCTCAACGTCGGCTTCTCCGGCGGCGAGAAGAAGCGGATGGAGATCCTGCAGATGGCCATGCTGGAGCCCCGCCTGCTGATCCTCGACGAGACCGACTCCGGCCTCGACATCGACGCCCTGCGGATCGTCTCCGAAGGCGTCAACGCCATGCGCAGCCCCGAACGCTCGATGCTGGTGATCACCCACTACCAGCGGCTGCTCGACTACATCAAACCCGACCGGGTGCACGTGCTGAGCGCCGGCCGCATCGTCGCCTCCGGCGGGCCGGAACTGGCGCTCGAGCTCGAACGCGAAGGTTACGACCGCTACGCGAGGGCGGCATGAACCTGACCGCGGCGATCACCTCGCGCGACGCCGACGCCCTTCCGGGGCGCCGTGACGAGGACTGGCGCTGGACGGACATCCGCGGCCTGATCCGCACGGTGCCGGAGGCCTCCGCGCCGCTCGCGCTCGAGACCGTGGGCGCCGGGCCCTTCGCGGGCCTGGCCGGACGCACGGTGACGATCGCCAACGGCCTGGGCGACGCTCAGATCACGCTCGCCGCCGGCGAGGTCGCGGCGCTGGACCTGGTCTCCCAGGGCGACGGGTCGCATGCCGCCGCCGTGCGCATCGAGGTCCCCGCCGGCGTCTCGGCCACCCTGCTGGAAAGCTATCGCGGCGAGGGCGGCTATCTCGCCCACACCGTGCTGTCGATCACCCTGGGCGAGGGCGCCCGGCTGGAGCGCATCGTGCTGGCCGGCGAGGACGCCGAGAGCGTGGCGGTCAGCCAGGCGCAGGTCGAGCTCGCGCCCCGGGCCGAGCTCGTCCAGACCACCCTGACCAGCGGCGCGCGCCGCCAGCGGCTGGAGACCCGGGTGGTCCATCCCGGCGGCCAGGCGAAGCTGCGCCTCGACGGAGTCTATCTGCTGGCCGGCAAGCGGCATGCGGACCTGACCACGGCGGTGATCCACCAGGGGCTCGACGGCCTGACCGACCAGCTGACCAAGGGCGTGGTGCGCGACCAGTCGCGCGGCGTCTTCCAGGGCAAGATCATCGTCGCCGAGGGCGCCGACCGGACCGAGGCGAAGATGGGCCACCACGCCCTGATCCTCTCCGATCATGCCGAGGTGGACGCCAAGCCGGAGCTGGAAATCTACGCCGACGACGTCAGCTGCGCCCACGGCAACACCGTCGGCGCGCTGGATGACGAGGCGCTGTTCTACATTCGCCAACGCGGCGTCCCCGAGTTGGAAGCCCGCGCCCTGCTGACCACCGCCTTCGTCGGCGAGGTCATCGAACGCATCGACCACGAGGCCGCGCGCGAAGTCGCCCGCGCCTGGGCGGCCGACCGGTTGAAGGGCTGAGTCATGAGCCTGCCCGCCTTCCTCGACCTCGAAGCCATCCGCGCCGATTTCCCGATCCTGCAGCGTGAGGTCCACGGCAAGCCGCTGGTCTATCTCGACAGCGCCGCCTCGGCCCAGAAGCCGCGGGCGGTGATCGAGGCGATGAGCCACGCCATGGAGTATTCCTACGCCAACGTGCACCGCGGCCTGCACACCCTGGCGAACGAGACCACCGACGCCTACGAGGCGGCCCGGCGCAAGGTCGCGGGCTTCATCGGCGCCGGCGAAAACGAGATCGTCTTCACCAAGGGCGCGACCGAGGCGATCAACCTGGTGGCGTCGTCGTTCGGCGCCTCCCTGGGCGAGGGCGACGAGATCGTGCTCACCGAGATGGAGCACCACGCCAACATCGTGCCCTGGCACTTCCTGCGCGAGCGCAAGGGCGTGGTGCTGAAGTTCGTCCCCATCACCGACGAGGGCGTGCTCGACCTGGAGGCCTTCCAGCGCCTGCTGGGGCCGAAGACCCGCATGGTCGCCGTCGGCCACATGTCCAATGTGACCGGCACCATCAACCCGGTGACCGAGATCACCCGCATGGCCCACGAGGTCGGCGCCCTTGTGCTGATCGACGGCTGCCAGGGCGTGGTGCACATGCCGGTGGACGTGAAGGCCATCGACGCGGACTTCTACGTCTTCTCCAGCCACAAGCTCTACGGCCCGACCGGCATCGGCGTGCTCTACGGCAAGGCCGAGCGGCTGGCGGCGCTGCCGCCCTACCAGGGCGGGGGCGAGATGATCGGCGCCGTGACTCTGGAATCGATCAGTTACGCCGACCCGCCGCACCGCTTCGAGGCCGGCACCCCGGCGATCCTCGAGGCGATCGGCCTGGGGGCTGCGATCGACTGGCTCTCGGGCCTCGACCGCCTCGCCATCGCCCGCCACGAGGCGGCGCTCTACGCCCGGGTGCGCGAGGGCCTCGCCGGCGCCAACTGGCTGCGGGTGCTGGGCGAGGCGCCGGACAAGGGTGCGATCTTCTCCTTCACCGTGGACGGGGCCCACGCCCACGACGTGGCCCAGATCCTGGATCGCTACGGCGTGGCGGTTCGCGCCGGCACGCACTGCGCCGAACCCTTGATGAGGCGTTTTGGCGTCACGTCGAGCGCTCGGGCCTCCTTCGCCCTATATAACACCGAGGCCGAGGCCGACGCCTTCGTCGACGCCTTGACCAAGACACAGGCTTTTTTCGCGTAATGCCCATGGATGACGCCGCCTCCATCGACCAGACGACGCCCCTGCCGCAGGCGGAGCTCGATCAGCTGACGGACCAGCTCGTCGAGAAGCTGAAGTCGGTCTACGACCCGGAAATCCCGGTCGACATCTACGAGCTCGGCCTCGTCTACAAGGTCGATGTGTCCGACAACCGCGACGTCCTGGTCGAGATGACCCTGACCGCGCCCGGCTGCCCGGTGGCCGGCGAGATGCCGGGCTGGGTCGCCGACGCGATCAAGCAGATTCCGGACATCGGCAAGGTGACGGTCGAGCTGGTGTTCGATCCGCCATGGGATCCCTCGCGGATGTCCGACGAGGCCAAGCTGCAACTGAACATGTTCTGATGACCGAACTCTCGATCACGCCGACGCCTCGCGCCCGCCGGCCCCGGCCCAAGGTCGTCTCCCTCACCGAGGGGGCCGCCGAGCGCGTGCGCGAGATCATGGCCAAGGCCGAGAAGCCCTACGCCGGCCTGCGCGTGGGCGTGAAGAACGGCGGCTGCGCGGGCCAGGAATATGTCCTGGAATACGCCGAGGCCGCCGCGCCCCTGGACGAGGTCGTCGAGGACAAGGGCGTCACCATCCTGATCGAGCCCAAGGCGGTGCTGTTCCTGGTCGGCACCGTGATCGACTACGAGGTCTCCAAGCTCTCGGCCAAGTTCGTCTTCAAGAACCCCAACGAGACCGACGCCTGCGGCTGCGGCGAGAGCGTGACGATCCAGCCGGCGGAGCGGGACTGAGGTTTCGGCCGCCAGAGTCTCCATCCACCGCTCATCCCCGCATTCGCAGGGATGAGCGGGTCGGCCGAGCCTTTGATCTTGCTCAGTACGGCCCCAAGCCGCCGCGGAAATTCACCCAGCACCCGAGGGACGCGCCAGGTTCAGCTGACGCGATCTTCGATCGGACCTGCCGGCAGGATCGGAGGCAGTTGCTCGGTCGTCACGATTCCGGGCTTCGCCTTGATGACGTAGGGGATCGCGTTCACCGGCAGGTTGGCGTTGTAGGCCGGGACGAACTCGCCGATCCGGTCGGACGGGATCGGGAAGGTCAGATCGGCGTCGAACGGGGCGTCGCCGTTGACCTTCACGCGCCAGCCGACCTTGCGCATGTCCCAGGTCGGCGCATCCACGTTCAAGGTCACATAGGCGTATTGATCGAGCCAGACGACCTCCTTGCCTTGGGACAGCACCGACATGATGAAGCGCTGACCGGCGACCGTCCCCTTCTTCACCAGGCCCGCGACGATCGGCGTATCCTCCTTGGCCGCCGCGACTTCGCCGCGCACCTTCGTCCCGTCGATCTTGAAGCCGGCAGCCTCGGCAAGCTGCTTGAGCGGGCCCGCATATTCTTCGATCAGGTGCGCGCACCATCCCTCGGACGAGAACTCCGACATGGGCTTACCGAATCCCATCTGGTCGAAGATCATGTTCGGTGACGGCCGGCGCGAGAGATCGCCGAACTCGATGATCTCCACGCTCTCGACCTTCCGCTGCGAGGCGAGGAAGGCGTAGGCGATCTGCTCCAGGACGTAACCTGGGTCGGTTCCCGCAGCGTAGAGCGAGGCGCCGCTCCTCTCACAGGCCATGCGGATGCGATCCAATCCCGCCCCGAGGCGCGGATGGCCGAACGCATGGAAGTCGGTGACCGTCGTCGTGATGTTCGTGCCGGCTTCGAGCAGGCCGACGACATCGTCGACAACCGTCTCGATGCCCGACCCCATGCGGTGGCCAGCCGGACCCGCGGCGCGCGCCGCATAGATGGCGCAGTCCGCTTTGAGCGCGAAGATCTCCTCTTTGCTCATGGTGATCTTGACGCCGACCGGGGCCTCGCCGCAGAACTCGCCGGCGTCTCTGCCGACCTTTTCGGGGCTGTAGGTCAGCACTCCGACCAACTCGAGCCTGGGATGGCGGATCGTTTCACGGATCGCACGCTTGCCGACGTCGCCCGTGGCCCACACGATGACCCGATGTTGCTTCGAACTCATGGGCGCCAAACCTCCTCCACTTGTGTTGGCGCCCACTGGCCACCAGCAGCGAGGGACAAGCAAGATTGCGCTCCGGCCAAGAGGCTGAATTGATGACGCAAAATGACCAGCATGCGCCGCGAGCGTCTCTATGATCTACTCGGGGAGAGCGCGTTGACGCGCGCCGTCAGTCGAACCGAGGCCGGCTAGGAAGCTTGCGGAGCAGAAGCATGCAGACTGTTGTCCCACAGGATCGGCCCATGACGGTTCAGCGCTCCCCGCGCGGATCCATCGAGGTGGAGGCCGAATGCGGAATCGCTGGCGTGACGGCGCAACTGGCGCAGTTCCATTTCGCGTGCCCGCCGGACAGCCTGCTCCGACTGGAAGACCGCTTTCGGGTGGAACTCTGCCTGACCTCGCGTCATCGAAGCTCGCGAGCCTGTTTCCGGGACTTTTGGAGCGATCGCTTCGAGCGAGTGGGCGATCTCTTCCTGGTTCCGCCGGGTCTGGACCTCCTCGTCCGCAGTGACGAAGAGGCTTCACTGCGATCCATCGTCGTCGAGATTCAATCCGAATACTTTTACGGCCTGATCGACGAGCCTCCAGCTGTCGCGGACGCCTATCTGGCGGCAGCGCTCGACATCCAGAATCCCAAGGCTCGATGCTTGCTGGTTCGGGTGGCCGAGGAAGTCAGGGAGCCCGGCTTCGCCAGCGCGATGCTGCTGGAGTTGCTCGCCAGGCACACGGCTATCGAACTCGTCCGCTATGGCAAGACGATCGACGATTGCGAGCTTCGTGGCGGGCTTGCGTCGTGGCAGTTGCGATTGATCGACGAGCGATTGAAGGAAATGAGCGAGGCGCCGACGCTCTCCGAACTGTCGGAGCTTTGTCACATTTCCATTCGTCAGCTGTCGCGCGGCTTTCGAGCGAGCCGAGGATGCGCGATAGGCGCCTACGTCGCCAACAACCAGACGCAGCACGCCAAGCGGTTGCTGGCGGCAGGCCAGAGTGTCGCTCTGATCGCCGGCAGTCTCGGGTTCTCCTCATCCTCCAACTTCAGCGTCGCCTTCCGCCGAGCGACTGGACTGACGCCGACGCAATACCGCAATTCCCTCCTGCGTCATTGAGGCGAAGTCGCAGGTCGGCTTAAAGTCAAGCTTCTCTCTAACGTTGTCGTGGCGCCGTCAGCGTCGCGCCAAGAGGGATTGTGGCGAGGGGTCGAACCTCATCTGCGATCCGCCCGCATCCTGGCTCGGCGAGAATGGGCTGTGAGATTGCGGAACCTGTCCGAAGGGGGCATTCCGCGCCGCGCGAAGGTCCGGAGACGAGAGCGATCCCAAGGTCTCCTCCTGGCGCCTCAATCTAGGTTAGGTGTCCCGTACTCCCATAGTTACGCAGGTTGCTTCGTGCCGAAGCGCTCGGCCGAGCGCGCCCTGGCCTTGGCGGCCTCTTCCTCGCGGTCCTTGGGTTCGGCGGTAGTTTCGAGGCTCTCGAACAGGCGGTGGGCGACGGCGGCGACCTCGTCGACGGCAGTGTCGAAGGCTTCGCGGTTAGCCTTCGAAGGGGCGGTGAAGCCGGACAGCTTGCGGACGAACTGGAGCGCAGCGTCGCGGATCTCCTCATCCGTGGCCGGCGGGTCGAAGTTGAACAGTGTCTTGATATTGCGGCACATGGGCGTGCGTCTCCTTGTCCTCGATCCCTTAGATAGGCGTCCAGAGGGCGCGCGCGACCTTCGCCGTCAGATTGCCGCCTCAAATCCGAAATCCGGGAGCTCCAACTCAGGGTCGAGGAGTTGGACTGCCTCCGAAGGTCGCTACATCCCGCCGTTCAGTTGATCGAACTCTACGCCGGCCAACAACTCTGAAGGGCCGTCGCGAATGTCAGCTTCCTGGACGGACGCCGAGGGCGGTTCGCGACCCATCACCGACCTTCGGAAGGTCGGTTTTCGGAAAGCGCGGATTTGCAAGATGGGCGCCCTCAGAAGGCTCAGCGAAATCGTAATTGGAGGGATGCGGCATTGTGCTGGATGCGGCCACACGCTACGCAGCTCGTTCGAAATTCGAACTAGGTAGATGGTATATGGCAGTTTCAGGTCCAGCGACGATCGGAGCAAGCCGACGAGGGTTGCTCCTAAGTGCGGCTGGCGTCGCGCTTTGCGGTGTGTTCGCGGCACGTCGCGCCGACGCGGCGAGTCGCCAAACGTCAGCCAAGCCGTATGCCCCCCTAGCCGGTCCACGGTCGCGGACGATCTTTGTCAACGACTTGAGCGGCGACATCGACGGCCTGTTCGCCTGCGTTCACCAGATCCTTTCAACGTCGACTGAGGTGCGCGCCATCGTCGGAACCGGGACCGGCCGCGGCGGCGAGACGGCCGAAGCCTCGGCCGCCCTGGCGCGTGAGATGCTCGAACTGATGGGTATGACCGGACGGGTGAAGGTCTATCCCGGCGCCCCCGGCAAGCTCAAGGCGGCCGGAGCCCCGGCGCGCTCGCCGGGCGTCCAGGCGATCATCGACGAGGCCATGCGCACCGACACGACCGTGCCGCTATTCGTAGCGGTCGGCGGCGGGCTGACGGAGGTCGCCAGCGCCCTTATGTTGGAACCGCGGATCGCCGACCGTTTCACCCTGGTGTGGATCGGCGGCGACGCCTATCCCGCGGGCGGGACCGGCGAGACCAACTTCAACATCGACCCCCTCGCCGCGCAGTTCGTCTTCAACGACAGCCCGGTGCGCATCTGGCAGATCCCGCGCAGCGTCTATGCGACCTGTCTGGTGTCCGACACCGAGATCCAGGCCTACGTCGCCCCGCACGGCGCCATCGGCGCCTGGCTCTACCAGAAGGTCGTCGACTATCCGCTGAAGTACATGAAGGCGCTGAACATGGGCGAGACCTGGTCGCTCGGCGACAGTCCGCTGGTGGTCCTCACCGCGCTCACCGACTGGAGCCCGAGCGCCGTCTCTCCGCGGCCGTTCAAATACGAGCGCACCGGGTCGAGCGCCTATGAGACGGTTCCGGCCCCGCATCTCAACGCCGACGGGACCTCCGCCCCGCAGCCCGGCGGACGGATGATCCGGGTCTATCGCAGCGTCGACACCCGCATGATGTTCAGCGACTTCTTCGCCAAACTGCAGGTGAACTTCACGCCCTGACCTATTGGCGGTTATCGCCCTTCGCGGGGACGGCCTGAACGTCGCGTTTCCGGCACCGTGCTGATGGCCGCGAACCACCCTTCGCGCCCGTTCCGAACGTCCGCATCTGGGCGGTCAACGGGATGGCCTCGACCGTCCAGGTCACCGGGCCACCGAGGGCTAATGCGGCGACACGATACATATTCTCTTTTCGTCGCGTCTCTGAATGACAGCATTATGTATTGTGTCGCCATATTCTTTGCATCGGCGAGCAGGCCCACCCGCGGAGGTCTGGAGTAGGACGAAGGCCAGAGCAGCGCGCATAGGCCCTCCGCTAGAGGTTGCGGCCGAAGAAGCTGGCGATGGTGTCGAACGGGATCTTGTCTGCGCGGTCGTAGAGGTCGACGTGGATCGCATCCTTCACGATCAGGAGTTCCTTGGGCTCCGCAGCCGCCGCGTACGCGTCCTCGCTGAAGTACCGCGAATGCGCGCTGTCGCCGGCGATCAGCAGGATCGGACGCGGGGCGATCTCCCTGATGTAGGTGAGGAGCGGCATGTTCATGAATGACAGCGCGTTGGTGCTCGTCCATGCGCCGTTCGAGTTCGGCGAGCGCGGGTGGAAGCCGCGTGGCGTGCGGTAATAGTCGAAGTACATGCGCGCCACGGGGTCGGTGACGCCGTCCAGGGTCTCTGGCAGGATGCGAGGCCCTGGGGCCGGCGAACCCCGCTCGGCGTCGGCCCAGCGTTGCTGGTTCATCTGTTCCAGCATCTTGGTGCGGTCGTCGCTCGTGAGCTTGTCGTAATAGCCCCGGGCCATGACCCGGGACATGTCATACATGCTGGTGGTGGCGACCGCCTTGATGCGCTTGTCCACGGCTGCGGCGTTCAGGGTCATGCCGGCCCAGCCACAGATGCCGATGGCGCCGATGCGATCGCGATCGACAGAGGGCTGGAGCCCAAGGAAGTCCACCGCGGCGCTGACATCCTCGGTGTTGATATCGGGCGAGGCCACGTTGCGCGGCTCGCCGCCGCTTTCGCCCGTGTAGGACGGATCGAAGGCCAGGGAGACGTAGCCGCGCTCCGCCATGATCTGAGCGTAGAGGCCGGAGGACTGCTCCTTGACCGCGCCGAAGGGTCCGCTGACGGCCAGCGCCGGCAGCCGCTGGGAGCCGCGCGCCGTGGGCATGTAGAGGTCGCCGGCCAGGGTCACGCCGTAGCGGTTCTTGAAGGTCACCTTCCGGTGGTCGACCTTGTCGCTCTTGGGGAAGGTCTTGTCCCATTCCTTTGACATGGTTTGCGCCTTTGCTGTGATCGGGTTGAGGAGTGAGGCCAGGCCGATGGCCCCGAGGCCGGCGGCGAGCTTGAGGACGTCGCGGCGGCCGGACGCCGCCGCGGAGACGGTAGGGTTCGGCATGTCGGGGGCTCCTGGGATGGCGGGCATGGCTTAGGTCTTCGTCCGGGCGGCGGCGGCCGTGAGCGCGGCTGAGGCGAGCAGAATGACGGCTCCGGCCGCGAAGGCGGCGGCGTAGCCGCTGGCGTCCACCAGCCCGCCGCCGAGCGCCGCGCCCAGGGTGATCGCCAGCTGGATCACGGCGACCATGAGTCCGCCGCCGGCCTCCGCGTCCTCCGGCAGGGTCCTGCTGAGCCACGTCCACCATGCGGCGGACGAGGGCGTGCTGATAAGGCCCCAGAGGACGAGCAGGGCCGCGGTGACCACGGGCGACGCGCCCAGCAGGATTAGGCCTAGCGCCAGCGCCGCCATGGCCAGCGGCGGCCCGACCAGGGTGATCTGCAGGCGCGTCCTCAGCAACGGGCCGATCAGGATCGACCCGACCAGGCCCGCGCCGCCGATCAGGAGCAGGAACAGCGAGAGCATCTCAGGGCCGACCTGCGTCACGGTCTCAAGGAACGGCCGCAAATAGGTGAAGAGCGCGAACCGCCCGGCGAACAGCGCCGCGACGGCGACCATGCCGATCGCCACCCGGGGGTAGCGCAGCACGCTGAACACGCCGCTCGCGCGTGGCCTCGAGGTCTGCGGCAGGGCGGGCAGAGTGAGATATTGCCAAGCGAGCGTCACCGCGCCGAGCGGCGCCACCAGAAAGAACGCGCCCCGCCAGCCGATGTACTGGCTGAGGAAGGCGCCCAGCGGCGCAGCGATGGTGGTCGCCAGGGCGTTGCCACCGTTGAGGAGGTTAAGGGCGCGCGGCGCCTCGTCCTCCGGGACCAGCCGCATCACGGTGGCGGCGGACATCGACCAGAAGCCGCCGACGACCACGCCGATCAGCGCGCGGCCGGCCATGAAGACGCGGGCGTTGGGCGCAAAGGCGACCATCAGGCCGGACAGGATCATGAGGCTGGTCAGAACCAGCAGCACACGCCGGCGGTCGACGCCACGGGTGACCCTGGCGATCAGAAGACTGGTTATCACGGCGAAGGCGCCGGAGATGGCGATGGCCTGGCCGGCTTGGCCTTCGGTCACATGGAGATCGGCGGCGATCGGGGTCAGGAGGCTGACGGGGAGGAATTCGGACGCGATCAGGGCCGAGACGCAGAGCGTCAGGGCGTAGACGGCGCCCCACCCCTGGCGGGGCCTTGGGACCTCAGTCGCGGATGCGGCTTGGACGGACATGGACTCTCACGGCGGCGGGCTTCTTGCGAGGCGGTGAGATAGCCATCGGGGGGCCGCTCCATAAGCCGGAGATCATGCGATGAACCGTTGCGCAGAACTCAACGATCAGAGACCGAGGGGCCGAAGTTCCCGCACCAGGTCGATGAACAGCCGCAGGGCGGCGGGCAGCTGGCGGCGACTGGAGTAGTAGATGTGGTAGCCGCCCCCCACCGGGGCCCAAGCGTCGAGGACGGTGCGGAGCTGTCCGCCCGCAAGTTCGTCCCGGACCATGGTGTCGGCGACGTACATGAGCCCGGCGCCCTGCAGCGCGGCGGCGACGCCGAGACGGCCATCGTCGACGATCAGGCTGCCGGGCGCAGCGACGGCGAGGTGCTCCTCGCCCTGCTCGAACTCCCAGCGGTAGATGCTGTCGTCGCCAATCCGGATGCGAATGCAGCGATGCGACAGCAGGTCGTTCGGATGCTTCGGGCTGCCGAAGCGCTCCAGATAAGACGGCGCGGCGACGACGATCCAGCGGATGTCCGCCGAGAGCCGCTGCGCGATCATGTCCTCGGGGACGGCGCCGCCATAGCGGATGCCGGCATCGTAGCCGGCTTCGATCACGTCGATCATGCGGTTGCTGACCGAAACCTCCAGCTCGACGTCGGGGTAGCGCTCGACGAACGTCGGCAGGACAGGGGCCACCAGATGGTCAGCGGCGTCGTTGGGGACGCTGAGCCGGACGCGGCCCATCGGCGCGTCGCGGAAGCGGTTCACGACGTCCAGCGCCCGGCCTATCTCGCTGAACGGTTCCTGGATCGCCGACTGCAGCGCCTCGCCGGCCGCGGTGAGCGTCACGCTGCGGCTGGTGCGATTGAACAGCCGGACACCTAACCGCTCTTCGAGGCCGCGCAAGGCATGGCTCAGCGCCGACGCGCTCAGACCCAACTCGAGACCCGCGCGCCGAAAGTTCCGGTGCTTGGCGATCTCCAGGAAGTAGGAGAGGTCCGCGAAATCGGAGCGCCGAAACTGCATGTCTGGTCCTCACAACGGCGCGGCGCGCAGACCGCCATTCTGGGCCCGTGAACCGGACTCAACAATCGGTCCGCCCGTGCACGGCGCGACAAGGGCCCTGAGGATACCCTCGATCGGCCGGCCCTCGATCGATCCCGAGCTGCTGATCCGCATGCTGCTGGTGGGCTACTGTTTTGGCATCCGCTCCGAGCGGCGGCTCTGCGAGCGTGCCCGGCGACCAGGGCCGCCCGCCCGAGGCCGCCAGCCGGGCCATCGACGAGTACCTGGCGGTGCTGGATGACGCCGCCTTCGGCGCGGCGACGCCGGTCACGCCGAAGTTTATCTCGCCGGCCGATCCGGCCTCGCGCTGGACCGGCGCCAACAAGGGGCTCGCCTTCTTCGCCTACGCCACCAACTACCTGATCGACCTCGACCACGCGGTGATCGTCGACGTCGAGCCGTCGACGGCCGTGCGCACGGCGGAAGTCACCGCGGCGCGGACCATGATCGAGCGCATGCGCGAGCAGCACGTACGCCTTCGCGGTCCCTGCGGCGCCCGAGATGAGTTCCACCTCGCCGCCACAGCCCAGAACCTACGCAAACTCTCCAAGCTCATCCCGCCGGCGACGCCTACGATCGCCTGAGGCGGCGCGGCGTCGGCGCGTCACGGCTCCTCAGCCGCCGAACCAACCTCGGCCTTTTTCAACGAAATCGGCGCGAAGCTGAATTCGCGATGGGATTGGCCAATCGCCCGTTGAATAGTCGGCTAAAGCGAGCCCGAACCGACGCGGATCAGACCATCGTGACCAAGCACCGAATCTACACAACCAGCTTCGCGAGCGTCTATCCACACTACGTGGCCAAGGCGGAGAAGAAGGGGCGCACCAAGGCCGAGGTCGACGAGATCATCCTCTGGCTGACCGGCTTTAGCCAGCAGGAGCTTGACGCCCATCTTGCCAAGAAATCGGACTTCGAGACCTTCTTCGCTCAGGCGCCCGGACCCAACCCGGCCCGGGCTGAAATTAAGGGCGTCGTTTGCGGCGTTCGCGTCGAAGACGTCGCCGAGCCGCTGATGCGAGAGATTCGCTACTTGGACAAGCTCATCGACGAACTCGCCAAGGGAAAGCCAATGGAGAAAATCCTACGCGGATAGGGGCATCCAGAAATTGACGGGCTCGGCAGGGAACGTCTGGAATCTGGCGGTGCGCCAAGGTCCGGAAATGGCGCAGCTCGGCCAATCCGCGAAAGCCTCTACTGCGTTTTTGCCGCGAGCTCGGCCGCCACTTCGGCGCAGGTTTTTCCTTCGCCGACGGGCACTTCCCCCGGTAGCTGAAAACGCATCTTAAACCTGAACTCTCGCCCCACGATTGTTTGGCCGGACCGTTTGCGGGGGCTTAGTTCAAGGTCGCTGGCGAACCTTACGATGGCGTCTCCGAAGCGGCAGTCTAGTGGCGTTTCGGAGATGACGCGGCAGGCCTCCAGGGTGTGCTTGGCGGAGATCTGGCAGATGACCTCCGCGGACCCTTCGACGCCCGCTTTCTGTGCGACCTCCGGGTAATTGCGGCCGCCGAGAGTTCCGCGCTCTCTGACTACCACGTCACGGCTCGTCAGCTGATCCGCCGCGGAGGCCGGTAAAGCAGGCAGGAGCACACTCGCCACTGTGACAAGCGTCGAGCGCCTGAAGCGCAGCTTCATGGAGATCCCCTGGCGGCGTAGAGGCGTTGAAACGACGGCATCCGCGGCGCCGATCATCGACTTGAGCATGGCGCCCTCCCATCACCACGTGAAGTTGACCCTCTGAAACCCCCCGCTCCTAAGAGAATCGTCGATTGCCCCGAACGTCCGGAGTCCGGACTCACTCGAAGGTCCGGTGATGGCGCCCATCAGACCCAAGGGGGTTCAGGGCGCGTGGCGCCTTGACAAATCGGCGTTTGTTGTTCACTTTTTGTTCCAACATGCTCGACGCCGCCCCAGTCTCAGCTCTTCCAGACCCCGGCGAGCGCCCGGCGACCGCCGGGGACGCGGAGGCGGTGCGAGTCCTGATCGGGCGCCAGCTGGAGGTGCTGGGCCGGTTGGCCGAGGCGGGGCTTAACATCGCGCTCGCCGTCGAACGGCAGGTGATGGCGGTCGAGCAGGCCTCGCCCGAAGCGGGCTCGCCTGAAGCAGGTTCGGGCGAGGCGGTTCAGCGGATGCAGGCCCTCGCCCTGGCCTACGGGCGGGTGTCTCGGGCGGTGCGGCTGACCATCGCCCTGCAGTCGCAGCTGGTGAAGGATCTCCAGGACCTGGACGCGACCGCGGCCCGCAGGGCGGCCGGCCAACAGGCCGACGCCGGCCGGGAACGCAGGATCCTTCAGTCCGCGCGCAAGGAGCAGGTGGAGCGTATCGTCGAGCGGCTGATCCGGACCGAGGCGGGCGACGGCGCCGAGGCCGACCGGCTGGCCGAGGAGGCCTGGGAGCGGCTCGACCACGACGACATCTACGGCGACCTCCTGGCCAGACCCGTCCGCGAGATCATCGCCCTGGTGTGCCAGGACCTGGGCCTGGCGCCGGACTGGAGCCGATGGGCGCAGGAGGCGTGGGCGCAGGGCGAGATTGGGGCCGGCGCGGCCGGCGCGGCCGCGGAGCCTCCGATCACCGCCTTGCGATGGCTCGACCCGCCGGAGTTTGCGCCCACGGCCGCCCCCGCCGATCCCGCCCGTTGCGGTGGCGGCGGGGAAATTGGGCGGACCGGCCCGGGGCCCTGATCCGCTGTCGCCGCAGTCTCCAGCCTCGCGTTCAAGCCGCCGCGGAAATCATCTCGGCGCGGGTGGTGCGGTTGCGGCCGCTGCGCTTGGAGGCGTAGAGGGCGGCGTCGGCGCGCTCGATCAGGCTTCCCTGGGGCTCGCCCGGCAGGCGTTCGGCCAGGCCCACCGAGACCGTCACCATGCCCAGGTCCTGGTTGGTCGAGCGGCGCTTCAACATGCGCGAGCCCACTTCCTCGCGGACGCTCTCGAGGATGGCGAGCGCGGCGCTGACGTCCTCGCCCGGTAGGATCAGGGCGAACTCCTCGCCGCCGTAGCGCGCCGCGGTGCGCGGCTCGGCGCCGGAACGGGCGATGACGCCGGCGACATAGCGGATCACCTGGTCGCCGGTCTGGTGGCCCCAGGTGTCGTTGAAGACCTTGAAGTGGTCGATGTCGAGAACCGCCAGGGTCAGCGGTTCGCCGCTGACGTCGGCGGCCTGCAGGGCGCGGTCCAGGGCTTCGTCGAAGGCCTTGCGGTTGGCGAGATTGGTCAACCCGTCGGTCATCGCCTCGCGGCGCACCGCCTCGAGGTGTTTGCGCAGGCGGGTCACCTCGGCGGTGGTGTCGGCGAGCCGGTCTTCCAGCGCCTGGTTCTCGCGTTGCACGCGCTGGGTGGCGCTGGTCAGGCTGTCGACCATGGCCTTGACCGCCGGCGGCGTCGAAGAGCCGAGCGACTGGCTGGCGGTGGCCAGCTGTTCGCCATAGGCCTCGCTGCTCTCACGCGCCGACTCGATGGCCCGCGAGACCGTGTCCAATTCCTTCGACAGGGCGTCGCCGGCGGTGAGCAGTTCGCCGTTCAGCTTGGCGCTGGGCAGGTGTTGGGCGGCGAGGGCTTCGCCCAAGCCGTCGGTGAAGGCCTCGCCCTTGTCGACCGTCCCGGCGATCGCCTTGCCGAGCGGCGTGTCCGCGTCGGCCACATAGTGCAGCCAGAGCTCGAAGTTGAGCGGCGTCGGCCACACATTGTGCGCCTCCATCGCCTCCATCGCCCGACGTGCCAGGCCGTAGGCCTTGGGACCGCGTAGCAGGACTTCGATGTCGGCCGCCATCTCTTCTTCCTTGAAGCGGCGCCGACCGGCTCGTGGCCGACGTCCGTCTCTCGTGAAGCAAGCTAACTGCCGGCGGCAAACGCCGAGTTAAGCGGGAGTGTTAATCGTCCGCAGGACGCGGCGCCACGGCGCGCATCAGGAAGGCCGGCGTATCGGCGCCGAAGCCGACCACCCGGTCCCCGTCATGCTCGCGATCGCGACGATCCCGTTCGGGCCGTTCCGACCGCTCGACGCGTTCGCTCCGCTCGTGCCGCACGGGACGTTCCGACCGCTCGGCGCGCGCCGCCGGCTCGTGCTGCCGCTCGGGACGGGGCGAACGGTCGCGAGACGGGCGCGGGGCCGGGGCCGCCGCTTCGGGCCCCGCGGGCAGGACGACCTCGCGCGGGGGACGGGCGCGCCGCGGGGGGCGAACGTCCTCCTCGGTCCTGGGCTGAGGCTGGGGCGCGGTCGGCTGGACCGGCTGGGCGATCGGCGTGGTCGAGGCTTCACCGGCGCCGGTGGCTTCGACGTGACGGCCGCGTCCGCGCGGGCTGCGGTCGCGATCGCCGCGCTCACGGCCGCGGCCCGAGCGATCGGAACGACCCTGGCGCGGCTCCGACTGGATGGTCGACCAGTCGATGTCGAGCACGCACTCGTCCGGCGTCTTGCCGATCAGCTTGAGCACCTTGTCGAGGTTGCGGCTGTCGTCCGGCGTGACGATCATGAAGGTCTGGCCGCTGCGCCCGGCGCGGCCGGTCCGGCCGATGCGGTGCACATAGTCGTCGGCGTGGTGCGGCACGTCATAGTTGAAGACGTGGCTGACCGCCGGGACGTCGAGGCCGCGGGCGGCGACGTCGGAGGCCACCAGCAGCTTCAGCGTTCCCTTGCGGAAGCTCTCCAGGGTGCGCATGCGCGTCTGCTGGTCGAGGTCGCCGTGGATGGCGGCGGCGTCCAGCCCGTGCTTCTGCAGCGACTTGGCGACGATGTCGACTTCCGACTTGCGGTTGCAGAAGACGATGCCGTTGTTCACGTCGCTCCGCTCGATCAGGGCCCGCAGCGCGGTGCGCTTGGCCTTCGGATCGGAGCTCGGGATGCGCGCCACGAACTGGTGGATGGTCTCGGCGGTGGTCGCGGGCCGCGACGCCTCGATCCGCACCGGGTCGTTGAGGAACTGTTTGGTGAGCCGGGTGATCTCCGGCGGCATGGTCGCAGAGAAGAACAGCGTCTGGCGCTTCGGCGGGGTGAGCTTGAAGATCCGCTCGATGTCCGGGATGAAGCCCATGTCGAGCATGCGGTCGGCCTCGTCGACCACCATGATCTGCACGCCGGTCATCAGCAGCTTGCCGCGCTCGAAATGGTCGAGCAGGCGGCCGGGCGTGGCGATCAGGACGTCGACGCCGCGGTCGAGCTTCTGCTCCTGGTCGCTGAAGGAGACGCCGCCGATGAGCAGCGCCCACGAGAGCTTCTGGCCCTTGGCGTACTTCTCGAAGGAGGAGGCCACCTGGTCGGCCAGTTCGCGCGTCGGCGCGATCACCAGCGCCCGCGGCATGCGGGCCTTGGCGCGGCCGGCCTTCAGCCGGTCGATCATCGGCAGGGTGAAGGCGGCGGTCTTGCCGGTGCCGGTCTGGGCGATGCCCAGCACGTCGCGGCCCGCGAGGGCGTGTGGAATGGCCTCGGCCTGGATCGGCGTGGCGGTCGTGTAGCCGGTGTCCGCGACGGCCTGGAGGGTCGCGGGCGAAAGGCCTAGTTCGGAAAATTCGGTCATGAACTACGATTGAAGCGGGGCCTGCCGCATCCTAAAAGAGGAGGGCTGGCGTTCCTGCGGCGGCGCGGACGGAGATCGCTGCGCGCGCGGAAGATAGGGCCAGCCGCCAGCAAGTCAACGTTTCCCGCGCTCGGGCGCCGTTCAGCCGGTCGCGGACGAACGGCGGGATCGAAGCTCACCGCCGACGACGGGTGAAGTCGCTCGCCGCCGTCGATGATTATGGGCGCCGCCCCGAAGAGTCGCGCGGACCGTCACCAGTCTGCAGCTTGGCCAATTGAAAGTGTGGCGTATGTTGCCGGCGTGGCGGCCGCCACCGCATCGATTAGGGACGATGCGTCTGCGTATGATCTACAGAAAAAACAAAAATCATGACCAGCAGAAACATCTACGATGTGGTTGCTTTTGCAGGATTCATTGTCCTTGCGACATTGTTCCTCGTCGGAGGTTTTGTTGGTCTCGGCGATTCCAGCTACTGGATCGATGAGCTCTTCACCCTTTACGTGGTCGACCCCACAGTCGGATGGTCGGAGGTTCTTCGCCGCGCGCTGACGGACAACCATCCGCCGGGCTATTATTTCCTGGCGCATATCTGGACGGGACTGGTCGGGGCTGGCGAGGCCAGCGCGCGCGCGCTGAGCGCCGGACTGCTGGCGGCGAGCCTTCCCATTCTGTTTTTCGGCCTTCGCGGAGAGCTGACGCCGACGGCGCGCGCCTTTGTCGTCGCGCTCGCGGGCGGCTCGCGGGTCTACTTCGAGCAAAGTCAGAATTTGCGATCGTATGGGCTGGTCGTCCTTCTCGCGACCGTCCTGCTGTCGCTCGCCTTGATGCTGCGGCGTCAGGCCGCCGCGCGGGAATTCAGGACCTGGACCTGGCTGGCCTTCGGCCTGGTTTCGCTGCTTGCGAGTTTCACCCACTTCTACCTCTTCCTTGTCGTGGGCGCGACGCACCTGGTTCTGCTGGCCGGCGCGCGGACGGTTCGGGATCGCGTCCTGCTTCTCGCGTCGGGCGCCGTCATCGCCGCGGCGGTGGCGATCTATGTCCTGGCTATGATGTCGTCTGGCGAAGCGTCGCGGACCGACACCTGGTTTTCGAACAGCCCGTCCGAGCTTCTTCGGCAGGCGGTGGCGGGGGTGCTGCAATCCTGGAGCTGGGGGGCAAGCCTGGCCGTCGCCTTGCTGGCGCTTGTCGCGGTCGCGGCGCCGCGCAACCGGGAGGTCGATCGGCTTCCCTTGGCCCGCCTTTGCGTTATGGTCATAGCCGTCACTCTGCTGGCTGCGCTGATCGTGTCGTTCGTCGTCGCGCCCTCGTTCGGCAAGCGCAACCTGATCGTGCTGGCCCCCTTCCTCTGGGTCTTGGCGGGCTGCTTCTTCGACGTGGCGATGTCGTCCCGGCGACGGCCTGTCGCGGCGCGCGTCCTGCTCGGCGTCGTGGTGATGCTTACCGCATCCAACCTGCTGGTGCTGCGCTACCGACAGCTGCCCCGGCAGGAGGACTGGCGCGGATCAGCCGCCTATGTGCGCGCGGAGCCCTCATGCGAGAGCGCTCTGATCCCGGTGGTCCTGCCGCCGACCTTCGGTCCGCCGACGCCCTTCTACCGGTCGCTGGCGAAGGTGAATTTCTACGGATTCTACGACGCCCGGCCGGACCGGCTGGTCCCGTTCACGCTCGGCGATCTTTCGCCGGAGCGCGCCCCGCCGGACCTGGCCGCGCTGTGGGCGGCGCGCGGCGTCGGGACCGGTTGCCCCGTACTGGCCTGGGCGGTCCACGTCTCGAACTGGGATGGAATCTCGGCCGCCAGCCTGGCGAATGACATCTCCGTGATCGCAGGGACGCCCCCCGGCGAGATCTCGGTGCGAACCTTCCCGCGTTACGAGATCGGCGTCCTGGGCGCGGCGAGGCTCGTGCCGACCGCCTATGTGTTCGAACGCCGGACCGCCGAGGGCGCTCCGGCGCAGAACAGGCGGTAGGAGTCGCTCCGGCTAGACGTCCAGGTCGGCCAGGGCGAACTCGGCGTTTTCCTGGATGAAGCGGAAGCGCAACTCGGGCTTGCGGCCCATCAGCGCCTCGACCAGGTCCTGCACCGCCTCTTCCGCGCGGGGGAGGGTGACGCGGGCCAGGGTGCGGCTGGAAGGATCCATGGTGGTCTCCTTCAGCTGCGCCGGCATCATCTCGCCCAGGCCCTTGAACCGGCTCATCTCCGGCTTCTTGTTCTTGAAGGTGGTGTTCAAGAGCTCGTCGCGGTGGGCGTCATCCCTCGCATAGACAGCTTTGCCGCCATGGCTGAGGCGATAGAGCGGCGGCAGCGCCAGGTAGAGCCGTCCCGAGCGGATCATGTCGGGCATGGTACGGTAGAAGAAGGTGATCAACAGGCTGGCGATGTGGGCGCCGTCGACGTCGGCGTCCGTCATGATGATCACGCGCTCGTAGCGCAGCTCTTCTTCCTTGAACTTCGACCCGCCCTGGACGCCCAGCGCCAGCATCAGGTCGGCCAGCTCCTTGTTGCCGCCGGTCTTGTCGAGCGAGGCCGAGGCGACGTTGAGGATCTTGCCGCGCAGCGGCAGGATCGCCTGGGTCTTGCGGTTGCGCGCCTGTTTCGCCGAACCCCCGGCCGAATCCCCTTCGACGAGGAAGATCTCGGCCCCGTCGATGGCGTTGCCCGAACAGTCGGCCAGCTTGCCGGGAAGCCGCAGCTTGCGGGTGGCGCTGGCGCGGGCGACCTCCTTGTCCTTGCGGCGCTTCAGACGCTCCTCGGCGCGTTCGATGACGAACTGCAGCAGGGCGGTGGCGGCCTTGGGCTGGGCGGTCAGCCAGTGGTCAAACGGGTCGGCCAGCGCCTTCTCGACCAGGCGGCCGGCGTCGGCGGTGGAGAGCTTCTCCTTGGTCTGGCCCTGGAATTCCGGATTGGCGATGAAGACGCTGATCAGGGCGCCGGCCTGGGCGATCACGTCCTCGGCGGTGATCAGCGCGCCGCGCTTCTCGCCGGAGAGCTCGGCGTAGGCCTTAAGGCCGCGGGTCAGGGCGGCGCGCAGGCCGGCCTCGTGGGTGCCGCCCTCCGGGGTGGGTACGGTGTTGCAGTAGGACTGCATGAAGCCGTCGGCCTCGCCGAAGCCGGCGGGGGTCCAGGTGATGGCCCACTCGACCTTGCCGGCCTCGCCGGGACGCGCGTAGCGGCCGGCGAAGGGCTCGGGAGTGACGGTCTCGATGTCCTTGACCCGCTCGGCCAGGAAGTCGGCCAGGCCGTTGGGGAAGCGGAACACCGCCTCGGGCGGGGTCTGGTCATGGATCCGCGAGGGGTCGCACTTCCAGCGGATCTCGACGCCGCCGAACAGGTAGGCCTTGGAGCGGGCCATCCGGTAGAGGCGGGCGGGCTTGAAGTTGCAGGCGTCGCCGAAGATCACCGGGTCCGGCCGGAAGCTGATCGCCGTGCCCTTCTTCTTGGTGGGCGCGATCTTCTCGATGGCGCCCAGAGGCTTGCCGCGGCTGAAGGTCTGGCGCCACTCGAAGCCGTCCTTCCAGACGTTGACCTCGACGTGTTCGGACAGCGCATTGACCACCGAGACGCCGACTCCGTGCAGGCCGCCGGAGGTCTCGTAGGCCTTGCCGGAGAATTTCCCGCCGGAGTGCAGGACGGTCATGATGACCTCCAGCGCCGACTTGCCCGGATGCTTCGGGTGCGGATCGACCGGAATGCCGCGGCCGTCGTCGCGGACCGTCAGCAGGCCGTCGGCGTCGAGCGTCACCTCGATCACCTTGGCGTGACCGGCGACGGCCTCGTCCATCGAATTGTCGAGCACTTCGGCGAACAGGTGATGCATCGCCCGCTCGTCGGTGCCGCCGATGTACATGCCGGGGCGCTTGCGCACGGGCTCGAGGCCTTCGAGCACCTCGATGTCGGCGGCGGAATAGCCCGAAACGGCAGGTTTCAGGCCTAGGACGGCGGGATCTGGACGCGGTTCGTGCGTTTCGGCCAGGGGTGAGGCCGGCGCGGGGTTCAGCGCGTCGTCAAAGAGCGAAGCTTGGGCGGTGGCTTTGCTGGGCATGGCTCTTGGGAAAATGGGGCGATTCTGGAGCCTCGTATGGGTTCCTGGCGCGCTTAAGGCAATGCGGCGCAGGCGGCCCCCCACAGCGGGTCGCTTGCCATGGCCTGAAATTAGCGCGAGCTTCGCCATAGAACGATGCTCGCCGACGAAGATCAGGCGAGTGCGCGATGGGAGAGAGACGACATGCGGACCCTATCTGCCGTTCCGCGCGACGCTGCGGCAAGCAGGGCGGGGCGCCGCCGCGCCATTCCGGCCGAGCTGGCGAATATCCTGGGAACCTGCGGCGCCCTGTTGGCCGTGGTGGCGGCCGGGGCCGGCATTTCCGCCGCCCTGCCGGAGTCGGTTTCGCCCTGGCTCTTCGCCGCAGCCTACGGCGCGCCGGCCGCCGTGGCCTTCGCCGTCTACTGGTGGATCGACCAGCGGCTCTGAGCCGGGCGGTCCTTCGGTCCTATTTGCGCGGCGCCAGGATCGCCGAGAGGCGGTCGGGCGTCCCTTCGATGCGCTCCAGCCGCGGGTAGCGCAGTCCGCCGTGGTGATCGATCGGGATCGTCCTAAAGCGGTCGCCGGTCTGCACCAGCAGCTGGATCGGCTCGGTCCCGGTCTTGGCGTCTCGGATCGCCTGTTTCAGGTCGTCGGCCTCGTAGGCCACGCCGTTCACCGCCAGCAGCTTGCCCCCCGTCGTCAGCCCGGCCTTGAACGCCGGGCCGTCCCAGAGAACCCCGTCGATCATGCCGTCGCGGCCGATCGACAGGCCAAGCGAATAGCTGAAATCGGCGTTGCGCCGGCGCGCCTCGTTGTCCTTCCAGAACTCGCTGGGCTTGTCGCTGAAGGTCAGCCGCCAGCCGCCGCGGGCCAGGCCGTCGAGCGGCGGCTGGGGGGCGACGTCGATCAGGCGGGCCCGCAGGAAGGCCGCCCAGTCGTAGGGCTCCACCGTGTTCAGCGCCGCCACCACGTCGTCGAACCGATAGGTGACCGGCGTCCAGCTGCCGTCGTTCACGCCGAAGAAGGCGCGGGCGAAATCGTCGAGCGAGCGCTTTCCGCCAGAGCGCTCGCGGATCAGGGTGTCGGCGTCCAGCCAGACCAGCTGGCCCTCCGAATAATAGTCCTCAGACCGCTGCCAGCTGAGCCACGGGACCGGCCGGCGCGCGTTGATGATCGGATCGTTGGTGGTGTCCTCGACCGAGCGCCAGGACCGGCCGGGCCGCTGGCCGTAGAGGGCCGCCGTCATGGCCAAGGCGTCCAGCGCCTCCTGGCGCGACCACAGGCCCGAGCGCGCCGCCAGCACCTGGCCCCAGTACTGGGTCTGGCCCTCGTAGACCCAGAGCAGGCTGTCGCGCATCGGCGTGGCGTAGTCGGGGGTCCAGAGGTCTGCGGGCCGGCGGAACTTGCCGTTCCAGGAGTGGACGAACTCGTGCGGCAGCAGGTCCCGGCCAGGCGCGCTCTTGCTCCAGTCGGTGAAATAGCGCGGCGTGGTCCCGTTCTCGCTGGAGCGATGGTGCTCCAGGCCGATGCCGCCCATCCGGTCGGTGAGGGCCAACAGGAAGTCGTAGTGGTCGAAGTGGCGCGCGCCGAACAGCCTGTCGGCCTGGACCACCATGGCCTTGTGCAGGGCGATCTGGTCGGGCCGGGCGTCGAGCAGGTCGGGGCTGTCGGCCACGACGTTCAGCCGCACCGGCGCGCGGGCGCCGGCGTCGAGGTCGATCTGCTTGAAGTGGCGGCCGGCGAACATCGGCGAGTCCACCAGGGTCTCGAGGTCGGTCGGCTTGAACCTCACCTCGTCGCCGGAGCGGCTCGGGCCGTCCAGCGCCGTGGCGAACTTCCAGCCGGCGGGCAGGCGCACGCCGGGCTCCACCGTGATGCGGCGGGTGAAGTAGCCGGCGGGATAGAGCACCACCTGGTTCCACTGCAGGTTCAGCATCTCGGGCGTGACGACGATCCGCCCCTGGTCGCGCGCCGTGGGCGAGACGAACTGGAACTCGATCTCCAGGCTGGTCGCCCCGGCCGGCGGGTCGAGATGGAAGGCGAAGACGTCCACGGGATCGCGCCGCCAGGGAACGAGCTGTCCGTTCGCCCGGATGACCAGGCCCGCGAAGTCGTTGAGCGGCCCGTTCGGCGCGTGGTTGCCCGGAAGCCACTTCGGATAGCGCAGGGTGACCGGCCCGGCCTCGCCTCGTGCATTGGGGGCGAGCGGGATCGTTTCCCGCACCCGGAAGATCCGCCGGTCGAGGTCGGTCGCATCGACCGTGAGCCGGATCACGCCTGGATAGGCCACATCCTGGGCCGCCGGGGTCGGCGGTTGCGGGGCGAGGGGCTGGGGGCCGGAAGAGGGCTGAGCCAGGGCGGCGCCGGCGAGGATCAGGCTCGAGGCGAGGACGAGGAGGGCGCGTTGCAAGGGGGCGAATCTCGCGGATAGGGAGAGTGTAACCGTCACGCCATCTAGCCGCGCCGCCGGCCCGGCGCAAAGGGCTGGGCCGCGGCGAGGACATTCGGAAGGCCGGCTCGGCCGTCGCACTTAACCGAGAGCAAGGACGGCGCGCTGGAGATCTGGCTCAATCCCCAGTGGCCTCGGCGTGTGGCGCGACGGGATGCGCTGGCCACCTCGGGTGCGAGAGGAAGCTCGACCATGTTCAAATTCCCCGTGCTGTCCACCGCGGCTCTCGGTCTCGCCGCCGCCATGGCGGCGGCGCCGCCGGCGGCCGCCCAGCCGACGGTCAGTGAGGTCACCGTCCGCGCCCGCCCACAGCCGAACGTCGAGATCAGGCGCAAGGTCGTGAACTTCCGCGATCTCAACATCAACACGTCCGAAGGCGGCCAGGCCCTGCTGGGCCGCATCCGCCAGGCCTCCGAGGAGGTCTGCACGCCCGTGGCGGACATGAAGAACATCCCGGATTTCCGGGACTACGAGCGCTGCAAGACCGAGGCGATCCAAGGCGCGCTGGGCCAGGTGAACAGCCCGGCCCTGTCGACCCTCTACAGCCGCGTCCGTTAGGCGCGCCGGAGGCCGGAGGCTGCGCCTGACTCCATGGGACGGGTGCAAAGAAAAAGGGCCGCGGAGTGATCCGCGGCCCTCGTCTCTTCGCTTAAGAGCGTTCGACTAGCACTTGTAATACATGTCGAATTCCACCGGGTGCGGGTGGAGTTGCAAGCGCATGACTTCTTCCATCTTCAGCTCGATGTAGGCGTCGATGAAGTCGTCGTCCATGACGCCGCCCTTCTTGAGGAAGGCGCGGTCCTTGTCGAGGTTCTCGAGAGCCTCGCGGAGCGAGCCGCAGACTTCCGGGATCTTCTTCTGTTCGCGCGGCGGCAGGTCGTAGAGGTTCTTGTCGGCGGGCGCGCCCGGATCGATCTTGTTCTCGATCCCGTCCAGGCCGGCCATCAGCAGGGCGACGAAGGTCAGGTAGGGGTTGCCCATCGGGTCGGGGAAGCGGGCTTCCAGACGCTTGGCCTTGGGGCTGTCCACGTGCGGGATGCGGATCGAGGCCGAACGGTTGCGGGCCGAGTAGGCCAGCTTCACCGGGGCTTCGTAGCCGGGCACCAGGCGCTTGTAGGAGTTGGTCGTCGAGTTCGAGAAGGCGTTGATGGCCTTGGCGTGCTTGATGATGCCGCCGATGTACCACAGGCACATGTCCGACAGGCCGGCGTACTTGTCGCCGGCGAACAGCGGCTTGCCGTCGGCCCAGATCGACTGGTGCACGTGCATGCCAGAGCCGTTGTCGCCGAACATCGGCTTGGCCATGAAGGTGGCGGTCTTGCCGTAGGCGTGCGCCACGTTGTGGATCACGTACTTATAGAGCTGCAGACGGTCGGCCATGACGATCATGGTGTCGAACTTCAGGCCGAGCTCGTGCTGGGCGGGCGCCACTTCGTGGTGGTGCTTTTCCGGCTTCATGCCGAGCTCGCCCATGACCGCCAGCATCTCGCCGCGCAGGTCCTGGGCGGAGTCGACCGGGTTCACCGGGAAGTAGCCGCCCTTCGGGCCGGGCCGGTGGCCCATGTTGCCTTCCGGATAGACCCGGCCGGTGTTCACCGGCAGCTCGCTGGCGTCGTAGGAGTAGGAGGTGTCGTGCGGCGCGGTGTTCCAGCGCACGTCGTCGAAGATGAAGAACTCGGCTTCCGGGCCGAAGTAGACCGTGTCGCCGATGCCGGCGGCCTTGGTGTAGTTCAGCGCCGCCTTGGCGATCGAGCGCGGGTCGCGGTTGTAGGGCGTGCCCGTGTCGGGGTTCACGACGTCGCAGAACAGCGCCAGCGTGGTCTGTTGGTAGAAGGGGTCGATGATCGCGCTGTCCAGGTCCGGACGCAGCTTCATGTCGGACTCGTTGATCGCCTTCCAGCCGGCGATCGAGGAGCCGTCGAACATGGTGCCGTCGGTCAGGAAGTCGTCGTCGACCAGATCGATATCAAAGGTGACGTGCTGCATCTTGCCGCGAATGTCGGTGAAGCGCACGTCGACGTATTTGACGTCCTTTTCCTTGATCAGGGCCAGGATATCTTGGGCAGTGGCCATAGTATGGATCCCCTTTACGATCTCGATGGTGGTGTGGGTGTCAGATGGCGGCCGGGCCGGTCTCGCCGGTCCGGATGCGCATCACGTCGATGACGTCTGAGACGAAGATCTTGCCGTCGCCGATACGGCCGGTCCGCGCGGCGCCGGCGATGGCGTCGAGCGCGGGCTGCAGCTGATCGTCGGCGATGACGACCTCGATCTTGATCTTGGGCAGGAAGTCCACGACGTACTCGGCGCCGCGGTAGAGTTCCGTCTGGCCCTTCTGGCGGCCGTACCCCTTGGCCTCGATCACCGTCATGCCCTGGACGCCCAACTCCTGGAGGGCCTCCTTCACTTCGTCGAGCTTGAACGGCTTGATGACGGCTTCGATCTTTTTCATGGCCTCGTCGGCTTTATGGGCGCGCCAGCCCCGGCGGTCGCGGCCGGACGGAGCACGCCCGGCGGGGCGGCCGCAAGGGTGTCTCTTGCTCCATAACGGCCTCAGGCGATGCGAATATGCCGGCGCCCATTTAATCGGCACGACAAGCACAATTACGCATCATTGGCGGGTGGAGCGTCGGTTGGCGCCGGCAGCGCTCCCGGATCGACGTTAGCTCGGTGCGAATTGACTGGCGCAGCCCGTGTCAGCACTGAAATCTCGAAAAAACTGAGTTTCCGGTGCGTTCTCAAGCTTCACGGCGCGGGTGATAATTATGCGTCCGTGCTGAAAGTTGTGGCGAAAACGTGCCTGACGGGCCCGGACAAAGGGGGCTTTCCCCCGGACGCCGCGGATGGCATCGGAAGAGAAGACCTCGATCGGGGCGGCGGCGCCGTGGGGCGCGGGGCGGCTTATCCTTCGAGCGACCATTGTGGAGGGCTGTCCTTGGCCGCGCGTCAGATCCTCACCGTCAGCGAAACCGCCAGGGCCGACGCCGCCGCCATCGCGGCGGGCACGCCAGGGACGGTGTTGATGGAGCGCGCCGGCGCGGCCGTCGCCGACGCGATCAGCGCGCGCTTCCGCTCGCAGCCGGCGATCGTGCTCTGCGGCCCGGGCAACAATGGCGGGGACGGCTATGTGATCGCGCGCCTGCTGAAGACGCGGGGCTGGCCGGTGGAGGTCCAGGCGCTCTCGGCGCCTTCGAGCGAGGACGCCAAGGCCGCGCGCGACCAATGGGATGGACCGGTGGGCGACCTGTCGGGCGATCTGCCGCCGGCGCTGTTCGTCGACGCCATGTTCGGCGCAGGCCTCGCCCGTCCGCTCGAGGGCGCGGCCGCCGTCGCGGCCCAGCGGCTCGCGAGCACGCCGGAGAAGGTGGTGGCGGTCGACATTCCGAGCGGCGTCCAGGGCGACACCGGCCAGGCGAGCGGTCCCAGCGTCAGCGCGGGCCTGACCGTCACCTTCCACGCCCGCAAGCCCGCCCACGTGCTGGAGCCGGGGCGAGGGCGCTGCGGCGAGATCGTGATCGCCGACATCGGCCTGGGCGCCACTCAGTCCCAGCTGTTCGAAAACGGCCCGGAGCTCTGGCTGCCGCGCTTTCCCTGGCCCGCCGCGACGGCCCACAAGCACGCCCGCGGGCGTCTGATCGTGGTCAGCGGCGACGCCTGGAGCACGGGCGCGGCCCGTCTGGCCGCGCGCGGCGGCCTGCGCATCGGCGCGGGCCTGGTGACCATCTTCTCCCCCCGGGAAGCCCTGGTCTCCAACGCCGCCCATCTGGAGGCGGTGATGCTGCGCGGCTTCGACACCGACCTGGAGCTGGAGGAAGGCGCCGAGCACGTCGACGTCGCCGTCATCGGCCCGGCCGCGGGCGTCACCGAGACCACCCTGCTCAACGTCCTGGCCCTGGCGCGCACCGGGGCGGCCCTGGTGATCGACGCCGACGCCATCAGCGTCTTCCGCGACGATCCGGAGGAGCTGTTCTCGGTGCTCGACCGCGACGACGTGCTCACCCCGCATCCGGGCGAATTCGAGCGGCTGTTCCGGGGACTGCTGGCGGCCACGCCGGACCGCATCACCGCCGCGCGCAAGGCCGCCCAGCGGGCCGGCGCCGTCGTCCTGCTCAAGGGGCCCGACACGGTGGTCGCCGCCCCGGACGGCCGCGCCGCGGTCAATATCCACGGCGTCCCGTGGCTGGCGACCGCCGGCTCGGGTGACGTCCTGGCGGGCTTCATCGGCGGTCTGATCGCCCAAGGCATGGAGAGTTTCGAGGCCGCCTGCGCGGCGGCCTGGATCCACGCCGAGGCGGGCGAGATGCACGGGCCCGGGCTGATCTCGGAGGACCTGCCGGGCCTGGCGCCGCAGGTGCTGCGGAGGCTTTGGGAGGAGCGCTGAGCGGAGTTTTAGTGTCCAGACGCGCCCGTGCGGGGTGTGAACGTCTCAACCTCGGCGGGGGTGACCGGCGTGCGGTAGCTGTTGCCGAAGTGTGTGCGGACGTAGGTCGCGACCTCGGCCATCTGCTGGGACGTGAGCATCCCGGCCATCGGCGGCATGGCGCCGCGCCCACCGGCGATCGTCATGACGAGGTAGGGTGTGCTGACAAGCCGGGGGTTGCTGGCGATCGCCGGAATCGTCGCGGCGCCGGTGGCTCCCTTGCCGTCGGCCATGTGGCAGGCCTGGCAGACGAAACGGTAGACCTGCTCGCCGTTCGCCGGCTTGACCGGCCTGACGCCGCCGGGACCGGGTTCGTCGGCGCGCGCGACGCCGGCCGTGAGAAATGCGCCGAGCGTCAGCGCCGCCAGCGGAAGGGAGGCCCGGGTCATCATGGTCAGGCCTCCAGGGCGCGCTGGTGCAGGCGCGTGATGGCGTCGATCGAGGAGAGCAGGGCGCCCTCCATCCAGCAGCCGACGTAGGAGGCGTGCTCGCCGGCGAGCACCACCCGGTCCTCCATCGCCACCAGCGTCTGGTAATGCGCCTTGCGGGTTTCCTCGTTCCACATCGCGCAGCAGCCCAGGGTCCAGGGCACGCGGCTCCAGGCCACCGAAGCGCCGGTCATGAACTCCTTGCGGTAGCTGTCCGGATGGAAGACCGACCCTTGCGCCAAGGCCGTCTCGATCCGTTCCTCCGGCGTCATGCCGGTCAGCCGGTAGCTGTTGGGCCCGCCGGCGAAGGCGCCCAGCAGCACCGCCGGCTTGTTCTTGAAATAGTCGGAGTTGGGATAGGAGATGAGCGAAATCTCCTGGCTGGTGAAGCTGTGGCCGCCGTAGATGGCCGCATCCTCCTCCCAGAAGCGCCGGCGCATCTCCAGGCCGATCTTGACCGCGCTGGAATAGGGCACGGCGGCGATGGCCGCCTGCTTTTCGGAACTGAGGTTGTTCTCGATCTGGTTCAGCACGCCGAGCGGGATGGTGCAGACGCAGAAGTCGGCGCGCGCCTCGCGCGCCTCGCCGCTGGCGGCGTCGGCGTAGCTGACGGTGACGCCCTTTTTGTCCTGCAGGATCTTGGACACCTTGGCGCCGAAGGTGAGCAGCGGCGCGACCTGCCGGGCGAAGGCCTTGCCGATCATGCCCATGCCGCCGACCGGCTGGAACATGGTCGTCTGGAATTCGTGGTTCATGAAGAACGACATCTGCGTCCAGATGCGGGAATCCAGCACGTCGTGCAGGGCGAAGGGCTCGGAGGGGATCGGCGCGCCGTTCACCCCGCCGCCCCCTGGCCGTTCGAAGCCGCGATGCTCGGAGGACCGCAGGCCCTTCACATAGCGGAAGTCCTTGTCGAGCATGCCCCAGTCGCGCAGGCCCTCCCGGAGCCGATCGAGGTCCTCGGTCGTCGCGGCCGTATCCAACGCCTTCTGGTTGATCGCCTTGGCGAGGAGTTCGGCGACATTGCCCTCGAAGTCGGCCGCGAGCGCCCTGAACCGCTGCGGCCGGCCGCCGAACGCATCGGTCTGGTGGACGTAGGCGGCGTGGTTGAACTGGATGAAGGGCTCCAGCGCGACCCCGAAGGCCTTGCAGTAGTGGAGCAAGGTCGCGTGGTGGTGCGGGATGCGCCAGGGGCCGGGATTGAGGTAGTTGCCCGGCTGGAAGCCGACCTTCTGGGTCGCACCGCCAAGCTCCGTATAGGTGTCCCCGCCGTACAGCGACCAGTTCCGCCCCCCGGCGCGCTGCTGGTACTCGAGGATCTGCACCTTGTAGCCGGCCTTGTTGAGCTCGTAGCCGGCGAGCATCCCCGCCAGCCCGGCCCCCAGCACGATCACCGAGGCGCCCGGACGCGCGCCCGAAAGATTTGGCGGCCCGGTGAACTGCGTCTCGGCCGCGTGCGCCATGGCGGTCATCGCCTGGTACAGCGCGACCGTCCCGCCCATCATGCCGATCGCCGTCAGCAGCTGACGCCGCGTGGGCCCCCCGTCGCCCGATCGCATCTCAACAGAACTCCATCGACCTGGTCCTCGTTCGCCCCGCGCGCGAAGCGGCGGCGCGAGCGGCGCCAGTTGGCCCGCAAAGCGCGCCGGGACGGCAGGCGCAGTGCGGCGGCGAGGAGCCGTGGGCCCGGCTTGACCGTTTCGCGTGCAGGCTGCGGCCGTTCGAGGCCGTTCTGCGGGCGGCTTGGCCGGCGCTTTCGTCGAAACGCTCCGGTCGAAGCGCCGACTCACCCGGCAAAGAAAAACGGCGCGGGATGGCTCCCGCGCCGCTGATCGTTGCATTCGAGAGGTTGGACTACTCGCGCGAGTAGTCGCCTTCGATCTGGCCCGCTCCGCCTTCGAGCAGGTCGGCCGCGGCCTCTTCGGCGGCGACGCGTTCTTCTTCGAACTGGCTGGAGATGACGTTTTCACCGCGCGCCTGGCGCTCGGCTTCGTCCTGGCTCCGGGCCACGTTGATCGAGACGGTGACCGTCACTTCCGGGTGCAGGCGGACCTTCACCTCGTGGAGGCCGATCGTCTTGATCGGCTTGTCCATGGCGACCATCGAGCGTTCGATCTTGCCGCCTTCGGCGCTGATCGCGTCGCTGACGTCACGGCCGGAGACCGAACCGTACAGCTGGCCGCTTTCGCCCGCCTGACGGATCAGGATGTAGGAGGTGCCGTCCAGCTTTTCGCCGGCCTTGCCCGCCGCTTCCTTGGTCTTGGCGTTGCGAGCTTCGATCTCGGCGCGCTGGGCGTCGAAAACCTTCAGGTTCGCGTTGTTGGCGCGCAGCGCCTTTTGGCGCGGCAGGAGGAAGTTGCGCGCGAAGCCGTCCTTGACGGTGACGACGTCGCCCAGACCACCCCAGCCCTCGAGCCGTTCGAGCAGAATGACTTTCATGTGCCTGGCTCCCTTACTTCACGACGTAGGGGAGGAGGGCGAGGAAGCGGGCGCGCTTGATGGCCTTGGCCAGCTCGCGTTGCTTCTTGGCCGACACCGCGGTGATGCGCGAGGGCACGATCTTGCCGCGCTCGGAGACGTAGCGCTGCAGCAGCTTCACGTCCTTGTAGTCGATCTTCGGAGCGTTGGCGCCGGAGAACGGGCAGACCTTGCGGCGGCGGAAGAACGGACGGCGCTGGCCGCCCGAGGCGGCCGGGGCCGCGGCCGTGGAGGTTTCGTCGGTCATGCGATGATCCTCCCTTTCTTAGGCTTGGAAGCTGTTGTCGTCGCGCGGGCGTTCGCGTTCGCGATCGCGGCGGGCGAGGATGGGGGAGAGCTCGAGGTCCAGCTCTTCGACGCGGACGGTCAGGTGGCGCAGCACGTCTTCGTTGAGCGACAGCTGGCGTTCCATTTCCTTCACCGCCTCGGCGGGAGCGTCGATGGCGAGCAGGGAATAGTGACCCTTCCGGTTCTTCTTGATCCGGTAGGTCAGGTTGCGCAGACCCCAGTACTCGATCTTGGCGACGGCGCCGCCGCCGGCCTCGATGAGCGCCTTGAGGGTGTCGTTGAGCGCTTCGGCCTGCTGCGGCGAGATATCCTGCCGCGAGATGACCACGTGTTCGTATAGAGCCATAATTTCCTTCTTCCTGTGTGGATGCGGCGCGTCCGGGGGCGGAAGGTCCCCTGGATGCGATGGCTCTCAGCGCGGCGGCCGGGGGTTTCCCGACCCATTCGCGTTCCGCGTGAGACCGCATTCCGTGAAGGCGCGGGCCATAGGCGAAAACGCCTTCTGGAGCAAGGGTTTTTGGGGGTGGGGAGGTGTGTTTGAACAATCCCCGTCATGCCGGACGGCCTGCAAGGCCGATCCGGGACCCAGGGGCCGTGCGCACGGCCCCTGGGTCCCGGCTCTACGCTGCGCTTCGGCCGGGATGACGGTGGGTTGTGCCGATAACCCCGTCAGGGGCGTTTAGCTCCGCCTAAGGATGCTTGGCCCGCCAGGCCTTCACCGCGTCCAGGGTCTTGGTCACGTGGCCGTTGGGGGCCATGTCCGAATAGGCGAAGACCACCTTGCCGTCGGGGGCGATCACATAGGAGGTGCGCGCCGAGAGATCCTTCGGGACCTTGACGCCGGCCATCTTCAGCGGCGCGTCATAGGTCTTGGCGATCTTCGCGCCGGGGTCGGCGGCGACGGGGAACTTGCCGCCGCAATGCTCGGTCTCCCTGGAGAAGTCGGCCAGCTCGTCGACCTTGCCGGCGGTGACGCCGATCACCGAGGCCTTCTGCGCCTTGAACTGGTCGATGGCTTCCGAGAACAGCCGCGCCTCGATGTTGCAGCCGGCGGTGTGGGCCGAAGGGAAGAAGTAGACCACCACCGGGCCGCGCTTCAGCGCATCGGCCAGCCGATAGTTGAACGGCTTGCCGGCCAGATAGGCCTGGGCCTGGAAGTCCGGGGCCTTGGCGCCCGGCTGCAGGTCCGCCCAGGCGGGCGCCCCCGCGAGCAGCGCCGAGGCGAACAGGGCTGAGACGGCGGCGCAGGCGATGACGCGCTTCTTCATGGAGATCCTCCCAAGGAACCGCGCCACGATAGCCTCCGCGCCGTCGGAATGCAGCGCCTCAGTTACAGCGACCCGGCTGTCGCCCGCCGCCGCCGCCTTGCGGCCGCGAAACAAATTCCCTAACCCTCGCCCCTCGGATTCGCCGGTTCGGAGCACGCCCCATGAGCCTTGCCTTCCTTTTCCCCGGACAGGGCAGCCAGACCGTGGGCATGGGCCAGGACCTGGCCGAGGCTTTCGCCAGCGCCCGCGAGGTCTTCCAGGAAGTGGACGACGCGCTGGGCCAGCACCTCTTCCGGGTGATGCGCGACGGTCCTGAAGACCAGCTGACCCTGACCGAGAACGCCCAGCCCGCCCTGATGGCGGTGAGCGTCGCGGTCATGCGGGTGCTGGACCGGGAGTTCAGCCTGGCCATCGACAAGGCCGCCTTCGTCGCCGGCCACAGCCTCGGGGAATATTCCGCCCTGGCCGCCGCCGGCGCCATCAGCCTGGGCGACACCGCCAGACTGTTGAAGCTGCGCGGCCAGGCCATGCAACGCGCCGTGCCGGTGGGCGCCGGCGCCATGGCCTCGCTGATCGGGCCCAAGACCGACGTGGCGCTCGCCGAACAGGCCGCCGCCGCCGGCGCCGAGCTCGGCGTCTGCGTGGTGGCCAACGACAACAACGCCGGCAACGTCGTCATCTCCGGCGACAAGGCCGCGGTCGATCGCGCCATCGAGAAAGCCAAGGAGCTGGGCGCGCGGGCGATCCCGCTGAACGTCTCCGCCCCCTTCCACTGTCCGCTGATGCAGCCCGCCGCCGACGAGATGGCCGAGGCCCTGGCCGCGGCCGCGATCGTCGCGCCGCGCGCGCCGGTGGTGGCCAATGTGACGGCCCGGCCGGTGCACGATCCCGAAGCGATCCGCCGCCTGCTGGTCGAGCAGGTCACCGGCCGGGTCCGCTGGCGCGAGAGCGTCCAATGGATGGCCAGCGACGGCGGGGTGACCCGGTTCGCCGAGGTCGGGACCGGCAAGGTGCTGACCGGCATGGTCAAACGGCTCGCGCCCGACTGCGAGGCGCTGGCGGTCAACACGCCGGCCGATCTCGAAGCCTTCGCCAAGACTCTATAAGGAGCGCCGTCATGTTCGACCTGACCGGCAAGACCGCCCTCGTCACCGGCGCCACGGGCGGCATCGGCGCCGAGATCGCCCGCGCGATGCATGCTCAAGGCGCCCATGTGGTGCTGTCCGGCACCCGCGAGGGGGTGCTGCAGGAGCTGGCGGCGAGCCTCGGCGAGCGCACGTCGGCGGTGGCCGCCAACCTCTCCGACCCTGCCGCGGTCGACGGACTGATCGCCGCGGCCGAAGCCGCCGCCGGCCAGCCGATCGATGTGCTGGTGGCCAACGCCGGCATCACCAAGGACGGCCTTCTGCTGCGCATGAAGGACGACGACTGGGAGCAGGTGATCAAGGTCAACCTGGAGAGCTACTTCCGTCTTTCCCGCGCCGCGGTGAAGGGGATGATGAAGCGCCGGACCGGCCGGATCATCGGCATCACCTCGGTGGTGGGTGTCACGGGCAATCCCGGCCAGGCCAACTACGCCGCGTCCAAGGCCGGGATGATCGGCTTCTCCAAGGCGCTGGCCCAGGAGGTCGCGAGCCGGGGAATCACCATCAACTGCGTGGCGCCGGGATTCATCGAAAGCCCGATGACCGACGCGCTCAACGAACAGCAGAAGACCCAAATCCTGTCGACCATCCCGACGGGGCGTCTGGGGAGCGGCGCGGATGTCGCCGCCGCCTGCGTCTATCTGGCGAGCGCGGAGGGCGGTTACGTCACCGGCCAGACCCTGCACGTCAACGGCGGCATGGCGATGATTTAAGGCCATGCTCTAGGGGCCGCCATCTGAGGCTCGCCTACCTCAGAGGAACATGCTACCCGGCGGCCCGAAACCGCTAGATCACCGCGGCAGTTGACTTCACCGTCTTCGTCGCCGATGCAAACGCACTACCAAGCCTTGAGGGACCTACCGAATGTCCGACGTTCTAGAACGCGTCCGTAAGATCGTCATCGAGCACCTCGACGCCGATCCGGAGAAGGTCACCGAAAAGGCGAGCTTCATCGACGACCTGGGCGCCGACAGCCTCGACAACGTCGAGCTGGTCATGGCCTTCGAAGAGGAATTCGACATCGAAATCCCCGACGACGCCGCCGAGCACATCCAGACCGTCGGCGACGCCGTGAAGTTCATTCAGGAGCGCCTGGGCGCTTAAGAAGCGCACTGATTCGCTTAAGCTTTTGGCCGCCGCGTCGCTGGGCTTTCATCCCTGGCCGCGGCGGCTTTCGTTTGAGGAACGCGCATGCGTCGTGTCGTCGTCACTGGAATCGGTCTCATCACCCCCCTGGGCCAGGGGACCGAGCACAGCTGGAAACAGATCCTGGCCGGCAAGTCCGGGGCCGGAACCATCACCGCCTTCGATCCGACGGACTACGCTTGCAAGGTCGCCTGCGAAGTGCCGCGCGTCGACGGTCGCGGCGGCGGCGGTCCGGACACCCCCGGCTCGTTCGATCCCGACCAGACCATGTCGTCCAAGGATCGCCGGCGGGTCGACGACTTCATCCTCTACGCGGTCGCGGCGGCCGACGAGGCCGTGCGTGATTCTGGCTGGGCGCCGCAGGACGACGAGGGGCGCGAGCGCACTGGCGTCATGATCGGCTCCGGCATCGGCGGCCTGGGCCCCATCGCCGAGACGGCGATCGAGCTGCATGAGAAGGGCCCCCGCCGGGTGTCGCCCTTCTTCATCCCCTCGGCCCTGATCAACCTGGCCAGCGGCCAGGTCTCGATCCGCCACGGCTTCAAGGGACCCAACCACGCGGTCGTGACCGCCTGCGCGACGGGCGCCCACGCCATCGGCGACGCGGCCCGGATCATCAAGTACGGCGACGCCGACGTGATGGTCGCCGGCGGCGCGGAATCGGCGGTGGTCAAGGTCGGCATCGCCGGCTTCATCGCCTGCCGCGCCCTATCCACCGGCTTCAACGACCAGCCGGAGAAGGCCAGCCGCCCCTACGACAAGGACCGCGACGGCTTCGTCATGGGCGAGGGCGCCGGCGTCCTGGTGCTCGAGGAATACGAGCACGCCAAGGCGCGCGGCGCGAAGATCTACGCCGAGGTGCTGGGCTACGGCATGGCCGGGGACGCCTACCATATCACCGCGCCGGCCGAGGACGGCGACGGCGGCTATCGCGCCATGCGCGCGGCGATCAAGGACGCCGGCGTCGTCGCCGAGGACCTCGACTACATCAACGCCCACGGCACCTCGACGCCGATGGGCGACGAGATCGAGCTGCGCGCGGTCGAGCGGCTGCTCGGCAATGCGGCGGCCAAGATGGTGATGAGTTCGACCAAGGGCGCCACCGGCCACCTGCTGGGCGCGGCGGGCGCGATCGAAGCGGCCTTCACCTGCCTGGCGATCCGCGACCAGATCGCGCCGCCGACGATCAATCTCGACAATCCGTCGGTGGAGACCGAGATCGACCTCACGCCGCATAAGGCCAAGCCGATGAAGATCGAGGTGGCCATGTCCAACTCCTTCGGCTTCGGCGGCACCAACGCCTCCGTGGTCTTCAAGAAGGTCGCGTGACGGCCAGGCGCCGCCCTCGCCGAAGCGCGCCGCCCAAGAAGGCGCGGCGCGCCGGCGGAGGCCTGGGGGCGCTCGTCCTGCTGCTGCTGGTGACGGCCGGCGCGGGCTGGGCGATCTGGACCTATGCCGGGCCCGGGCCTGAGGCCAAGGCCGGGGCGGTGACCGTGGTCCTGCCGCGGGGCGCGGGCGTCGCGGCGATCGCCGACCAGCTCGCCGAAGCCGGGGTGATCCGTTCCAAGCCATTGTTCCTGCTGGCCGCCAAGCTCGGCGGGGGAACGCTGAAGGCCGGCGAGTATGAGATCCCGTCGCGGGCCTCGATGGCCGGCGTCCTGGCGCAGCTGCGCGCCGGCCGCGTGGTGCGCCACCTGATCACCGTTCCGGAGGGCTGGACCAGCGAGATGGCCACGGCGGCGGTGACCCGCTCGCCGGTGCTGACCGGCCTGGCGGTTCCGCCGCCGGAGGGCTCGATCCTGCCCGAGACCTACGAGGTCCGTCGCGGCGAAGCGCGGGCGGCGGTTCTGGCCCGCATGCACGAGGCCCAGGTCAAGCTGCTGGCCGAGCTCTGGCCGGGCCGCCAGCCGGGCCTTCCGTTCACGACGCCGCAGGAGGCCATGACGCTCGCCTCCATCGTCGAGAAGGAGACGGCGCTGCCGGAGGAACGGCCGAGGATCGCGGCGGTCTACATCAACCGCCTGCGCGCCGGCATGCGGCTGGAGAGCGATCCGACCACCATCTACGGCATATCCGCCGGTCGCCCGCTGGGGCGCGGGATCACGCGTGCGGAGCTCATGGCGGCGACGCCCTACAACACCTACCAGGTGGCGGGCCTTCCGCCGACGCCGATCGCCAACCCGGGCAAGGCGGCGATCGCGGCGGTGCTCGATCCGCCGAAGACCGACGAACTGTTCTTCGTCGCCAACGGCCAGGGCGGCCACGCCTTCGCCGCGAATTTCGCCGAACACCAGAGGAACGTCGCCCGCTGGCGCGAGATCGAGCGCCAGCGCCTGGCGGTGCAAGCGGGCGCCGCCGCCCTAGGCGGCGCACAGGGGAATGCCGTGCGGGGGAAGGCTGGCTGATGGCGATCTCGGGGATGACCGGCTTCGGTCGGGCGGAAGGGGCGTCCGGCGCCTGGAGCTGGGCGGTCGAGGCCCGCTCGGTCAACGGCCGCAACATGGAGGTCCGCTTCCGCGGCCCGCCGGGGTTCGAGGGTCTGGAGCGCGCCGCGCGCGACGGCGCCCAGAGCCGCTTCCAGCGCGGCCAGGTGACCATCGGCGTCCAGGCCAAGCGCACGGAATCCGCCGCGGCGGTGAAGGTCAACATCGACCAGCTCGAGCGTTATCTGGCGGCCGGCGCGCCCTATGTGGCGACCGGCATGGCCGTGGCGCCGCGCCTCGACGGCCTGCTGGCCCTGCGCGGCGTGATCGAAGCCGCCGACGCCCTGGAAGATCCGGAAGCCCAGGCGCAGCTGGAGGCCGCCATGGCCGCCTCCATCGCGGTCGCGCTCGACGGCCTGCTGGCCGCCCGGCGCGAGGAGGGCGCGGCCCTGCTGGGTATTCTCGGCGGCCTCGTCGCCGGCATCGAGCAGCTGGTCGGTCAGGCGCAGGATCTCGCCGGCGGCCAACCCGTGGCGATCAAGGAGCGCTTCGAGCGCCGGATGACGGAGCTCGCCGGCGACGCCGTCAGCGAGGACCGCATCCTGCAGGAGGCCGCGGCGCTGGCCGTGAAGGCCGACGTGCGCGAGGAGCTGGACCGGCTGGCGGGGCATATCGACGCCGCCCGCGGCCTGCTGGCCTCGGACGGCGGGGTCGGCCGCCGGCTCGACTTCCTGACCCAGGAATTCATGCGCGAGGCCAACACCCTGTGCTCGAAGTCGGCTTTGTCCGGCTTGACCGCCGTCGGCCTCGACCTCAAGGCGGTGATCGAGCAGTTCCGCGAACAGGTGCAGAATGTGGAGTAGGGCGGAATGACCTCGGACGATCATCACGCCAAGCCCTGGGAGACCGTGCGCCGGGGACTCCTGATGCTGGTCTCGAGTCCGGCCGGCGCCGGCAAGACCTCGCTCTCGCGTCGCCTCGTGGCGGACTTCGCCGACATGATCCTGTCGGTGTCGGCGACCACCCGCGCGCCGCGGCCGGGCGAGGAGGAAGGGCGCGAGTACTTCTTCAAGAGCCGGGCTGAGTTCGAAGCCATGATCGCCGCGGGCGACTTCCTCGAGTGGGCGGAGGTGAACGGTCACCTTTACGGCACCCCGAAGGCGCCGGTGATGGCCGCGCTCGAGGCCGGCAAGGACATGATGTTCGACATCGACTGGCAGGGCGCCGAGCAGATGGCGGCCCAGGCGCCGGACGACTGCGTCCGCATCTTCATCCTGCCGCCGTCCTGGCCCGATCTCGCGCGCCGGCTGCATGCGCGGGCCCAGGACAGCGAGGCGGTGATCCAGGCGCGCCTGGCGCTCGGCAAGCGCGAGATCACCCACTGGAGCGCTTACGACTACGTCGTCGTGAACAAGGACTTCGACCGGGCCTATGCGGACCTCGTCCACATCTATCGGGCCGAACGGATGAAGCCCGGTCGGAACCCGTGGCTGCCGCCCTTCGTGCAGGACCTGCTCGACGAGAAGGTCTAGCGGCCGCGCCTGTTCGTCGCGCATTTTCATTCCGCACACGTCACGCCTGCCGCGCGACTCATGGCGAAATGCAAATCCGTTTGGCGGCGCGTCGCGCTGGCCGCGAGCCGCGTTTAGGGTAGTCAGGACTTCGTCAGACCAGGGAGGGTCTTCGAATGCGCATCCACTTCACCGGGATCGCCGGCGCCGGCATGAGCGCCGCGGCCCTGATGATGCGCGACGCAGGCCATGAGGTCTCCGGCTCGGACGAGGACGTCTTCCCGCCGATGTCGACCTATGTCGAAGCCCTTGGCTTCCCTTTCAGCCGCCGGTTCGACGCCGCCAACCTGCCGGAGGGACTCGATCTCCTGGTGCTGGGCGCCAGCGCCAAGCTGGGCGGCGAGGCCAACCCGGAAGTCGCCGAGGCGCGCCGCCGCGCGGTTCGCATCACCACCTTCCCTGAACTGGTCGGCGAAGCGACGGAAGGCCGACACAACACCGTCGTCGCCGGCTCGTTCGGCAAGTCCACCTGCAGCGCGCTGATGGCGCATATCCTGCGCGAGGCCGGCGTCGACGCCGGCTGGATGATCGGGGCCATCTCGCCCTCGCTGCCGGCGACCGGCCACTGGGGCCAGGCGCCCCAGGTGGTGCTGGAGGGCGACGAATACATCGTCGGTCCGTCCGACCATCGCTCGAAGTTCGTACTCTATCACCCGCGCGACGTGCTGCTGACCTCGCTTGTCCACGACCACGTGAACGTCTTTCCGACCTTCGCGGACTACGAGGCGCCGTTCCGCGAACTGCTGCGGATGATCCCCGCCGACGGGCTGCTGGTGGCCCGCGACCATCCGGCGATCCGCGCGATCGCCGCGGAGACCGGCGCGCGGGCGGTCTGGTACGACACCCAGGCGGCCGGCGCCCAGGCTCCCCGCTGGCACGGCGAGAAGGTGGTGTTCGGCGAGACGACCCGCTTCACCCTCGTCGCGCCCGACGGCGGCAAGCTCGCCCTGGCGACCAGCCTGCTCGGCGAACACAACATCGAGAATATCATCGGGGTCTCGGCCTATCTGCTGGAGCGCGGCCTCGTCACCGAACAGGCCTTGGCGCGCGCCGTGGCCAGCTTCGGCGGCATTCGCCGCCGGCTCGATCGGCTGACGACCGCCAGCCGGGTGCCGGTGATCGAGGGCTTCGGCTCCTCCTACGAGAAGGCCCGCTCGGCCATCGAGGCCATGCTGCTGCACTATCCGGACCGGCCGCTGGTGGTGGTGTTCGAGCCGCACACCTTCTCCTGGCGCAGCCGCGACGCGCTCTCCTGGTACGACACCGTGTTCGAAGGCGCCGCGCGCGTGCTGATCGCGCCGCCGCCCAGCCATGGGGCCGGCAGCCACAACCAGTCGAGCTTCCAGGAGATCCTCGATCGCGCCGCCGCCACGGGCGTCCCGGTGGCGGGGGTCGGCTCTTCCGACGAGGCGATCGGCCAGCTCAGCGTCTTGCGGGGCGACGAGGCGGTGCTGCTGCTCTCCTCCGGCCCCTTGCTCGGCCTGCCGGAAGCCCTGCCGCGGGCGTTTGACGCCCTCTACGCGGCGCGGGAAGCGGCGGCGTAGCGCCCAGACGGCTCAGGCGGCCATCCGCGCAGCGGCGGTTTCGAGCACGCGGATGATCTCGCCCTCACGCTCGTTCCAGAGGATTGCCACGCCCGCGGCGCGGTCGGCGAGGTCGCCCAGGGCGGCCTCGACCTCGGCGTCGTGCAGGCGGCGCTTGCTGAGGCGAAGCAGGGAACGGCCGCCGCCCTGGTCCTGCACCTCGTCGTGGTAGCGCAGGACCGCGTCGACGATGGCGCCGGGGAGGGGCGCGCTCGCCTGAGCCGTGGAGCGGACCACGCGGGCGGTCTTCGAGGCGCCCATCTTCGGAGCAAACGAGCGGGAGGACGAGAAACGGCGGCGCATCGGGGATCTCCGTTGCAGATCGGGTCTGTTTCCGTTCTGATCCCTCGGTGCGACAGAATCGGACGTAGACCTGATGCGCCATGAAAAGGCCGGCCGTTTGCTGGAGCTCGCGCGGATGCTGGCGAGCACCGCCGAGGGCCTCACCCTCGACGAGATGGCCGAGCGGCTGGAGGTCGGCCGGCGCACCGCCGAGCGGATGCGCGACGCCGTGCGGGAGGTCTTTCCGCAGCTGGAGGAGGTCGACGACCCGCCGACCCGCCGCTTCCGCATTCCGGCAGGCCTCGACGGCCTCTTCCAGGCGCCGACCGCCGAGGAGCTGGCGGCGCTGAAAGCCGCCGCTGAAATGCTCGGCGCCCAGGGCGCGCAGGTCCGCGCCGGCGCGCTGCGCAGCCTGGAGCAGAAGGTGCTGTCGGCCACCCGCGCCGCGGCCCGGCGCCGGTTGGCCCCGGACCTGGAGGCCCTGCTGCAGGCCGAGACCATCGCCGTCAGCGCCGGTCCGCGGCCGTTCGAGGACGAGGCGGTGCTCTCGGGCGTCCGCGAGGCGCTGAAGTCGATGTCGGGCCTGAGGTTCCGCTACGAGGGCGGCTCGACGCCCGGGCGGGTGCGGGAGGTTGCGCCCTTCGGCCTGTTGTTCGGGCGCTCCAACTATCTGGTGGCCCAGGAGGATGCGGAGTCCGGCCCGCGCAACTGGCGGCTCGACCGCATCCATGACGTCGAGGTGCTCAGCATCCCCGCCGTGCGTCTCGAAGGCTTCTCGCTACAGGACTACGCCGACGAGAGCTTCGGCATCTATCATGACGCGGTGGAGGACGTGGTGCTGGCGGTGACGCCGGAGGGAGCGGACGACGCCCTGCGCTGGCGCTTCCACGCCAACCAGCAGATCGAGCCGAGGCCCGACGGCTCGGTGGTCGTGCGCTTCCGCGCCAGCGGCATGCGCGAGCTCGCCTGGCACCTGTTCACCTGGGGCGATCGGGTGCGGGTGCTGGCGCCGGAGATCCTGCGTCGCACGCTGATCGACGAGATCGAGACCGCCCGCCGCGCGCATGCGTCCGTTTCTGACGCAGCGGGGCTCTAGACCCTCTCCTCGTGAACGAGGAGATCCCGATGTCCATCTGCGCCGACTACGCCGAAGTCTTCGAGACCGAGATCCGCCCGCGCCGCCAGGTCGCCAGCCGTGCGCGCCGCGCAGCCGCCTATGCGCTGTGGACGGCGCTGTTCCTGATTAGGCCGCGGCTGGCGCTGCAGATCCTGCGCGAGCGGCGGTGAGCCAATTTCCCCTCCGACCGGTCATCCCCGCGAAAGCGGGGACCCAGGTGTTTTTCGTTTCGGCGCCGAAGCCGGCTCCAGGGCTGAACAAAAAAAGCCTGGATCCCCGCTTTCGCGGGGACGAGCGGAGGTTGGGAGGGACGCACCTGCGCGCCTCGTCTTGCCTTCGCCGCTGCGGCGTGATCGCTACACCCATGACTTCGGACCTGGTGCGTATCGCCTCGCCCGCGCTGAGCGCGCAGATCAACCCCTTCGGCGCGGAGCTGTGGCGGCTGCAGGACGGCGAGGGCAGGGACCTGTTGTGGGACGGAGACCCCGCCTGGTGGGCCGGCCGTGCGCCGCTGCTGTTCCCGATCGTCGGCTGCCTGCCGGACAACCGCTATACGCACGCGGGCCGCACCTTCGAGCTTCCCCGGCACGGCTTCGCCCGGCGCCGCGCCTTCGAGGTCGTCCGCCAGCAGCCCGCCCTGGCGCGGTTTCGCCTGGCCGCCGACGCGCAGACGCGGGAGGCCTACCCCTTCGACTTCGTGCTTGAGGTGGAGTTCGAGATCCAGGACGCCGAGCTGCGCACGACGGTGAGCATCGCCAACCGCGGGGCTGAGCCCATGCCGGCGACCTTCGGCTTCCATCCGGCCTTTCGCTGGCCGCTGCCCGGCGCCGGCGAACGCAGCGACCATGCGATCACCTTCGCGGATGAGGAGCCGGGGCCATTACGCCGTGTCGACGCGGCCGGCCTGCTCGGCGCCGAGCGGATGCCGGCGCCCACCGACGGTCGCCTGTTGCCGCTGCGCGACGAGCTGTTCGTCGAGGACGCCCTGATCTTCGAAGCGCCGCGCAGCCGAAGCCTGCGCTACGGCGGCGCGGGCGGGCCGTCGCTGGCGATTTCCTGGACCGGGCTGCCGCACCTGGGGATCTGGACCAAGCCGGGCGCGCCCTACATCTGCATCGAGCCCTGGCATGGCATGTCGGCGCAAGCGCAGGCGCCAAGCGCCCTGACGGACAGGCCGGACCTGCTCCAGCTCGCGCCAGGCGCCGCCGAAGCCTTCTCCATGACGGTTCGCCTGGATTGACCGACCCGCGTCGGGCGCAGGCCTTCGGAGAGGGATTTCGGGCTTGAAGGGGATTTGGAGGCCTGACCGGGAATCGAACCCGGGTGCACGGATTTGCAGTCCGCTACGTCACCACTCCGCCATCAGGCCGCCGGAGGGCGCGATGGCTAACAGAACGATCGCTGCGGGGCAATCACCTCTTCGCGCAGCGGCTGATTGCCTAAGGCTGCGCCGCGGACCTATAAGCCGGCGACACGCAACCCAGAGGACTCGATGGCTGACCTCTCCGCCGCCCGCCTGAACATGGTGGAAAGTCAGGTGCGCACCCAGGATGTGACGGACGTGCGCATCCAGGACGCCATGCGGGCGATCCCGCGCGAGAGCTTCATGCCGCCTGGAAAGGCCTACCTGGCCTATGCCGACATGGAGGTGGAATACGCGCCGGGGCGTTGGCTGCTGAAGCCGCGCGACGTTTCCAAGCTGCTGCAGGCGCTGAAGCCCATGCCGGGCGAGCGCTGCCTGGCGATCGGCGCGCCCTACGCCGCGGCGGTGATCGAGACCCTTGGCGTCACGGTCGAGCGCCTCGACGGCGACGATCTCTCGCAAGTGACCCCGGGCGCCTATGACCTGATCGTGGTCGAGGGCGCGGTCGGCCGGGCGCCGGCGGCCTGGCTCGCGGGCCTGGCTCTGGGCGGCCGCCTCGGCGTGGTCGAGCGCGACGGCGCCGTCGGCCAGGCGGTGCTCTATGTGTGCGCGGAAGACGGCCTGGGCCGCCGCGACCTCTTCGACGCCTTCCCGCCGGTCAACGCCGGCTTCGCGACTCACCACGGATTCGCCTTATAGGGGTGATGTGAACGCGCGCGCCGGGCTATTAAGCTTGGCTCGACGCGCTCCAGTCGCTTCGGGATAAGTGTTCATGCCGCAGAGCCTTCGCCACCACCGGTTGCTGGCCGCCAGCCTGGGCCTTGGGCTCGCGACGGCCCATGTCGCGCCGGCGGCGGCCGAGACCCTCTATGACGCCATCGCCGAGGCCTACCAGAACAATCCCAACCTGCAGTCCCAGCGCGCCAGCCAGCGGGTGACCGACGAGACTTACGCCCAGGCGCGGTCCGGCTGGCGCCCGACGCTGACCCTGGACGCGAGCGCCACCTACCAGGAACGGCGGACCCCGCCGCGCGCGCTTTCGTTCGGCCAGAGCGAGATCGAGCGCGGCAATAGCGGCGCCCTTCAGCTCACCTTCCGACAGCCGATCTGGACCGGCGGCCGTACGGCCGCGGCGGTGACCGCGGCCAACGCCGATGTGCTGCAGGGCCGCGAGAACCTGCGCCGCCTGGAAAGCCAGGTCATGCAGGCGGTCATCCAGGCCTATGTCGACGTCCGGCGCGACCAGGAGAGCCTGCTGATCCGGCAGGAGAACGTGAAGGTCCTGCAGGCCCAGCTGGAGGAATCCCAGGCGCGCTTCGACGTCGGCGAGATCACCCGCACCGACGTCGCCCTGTCCCAGGCCCGGCTCGCCGCCTCGCAATCCCTGCTGCAGAGCGCCCAGGCCCAGCTCGCCATCAGCCGGTCGAACTATGCGACCCTCGTCGGCCGCAATCCCGGCGACCTCGCGCCCGAGCCCTCGCTCGCCTACCTGATGCCGGGCAACGTCGACGACGCCTTCAACATCGCCGAGCAGAACAGCCCGTTGCTTCGGGCCCAGCTGTTCGCCGAGCAGGCCAGCCGGGCCCGGATCGCCGGCGCGCGCGCGGAGCGGATGCCGAACGTGACCCTCCAGGCGAGCGGCCTCTACAGCGAAGGCCCGATCGACAACTTTGACCGGGGACTCTATCGACGTGACGCCACCGCCGCCGTCGGCGTGACCGTTCCGCTGTTCAACGGCGGGCTCACCACCTCGCGCATCCGCCAGGCCATCGAGCGCAACAACGTCGACCGGATCACGGTTGAGACTCAGCGGCGCGGTGTGCTGCAGACCATCACCCAGGCCTGGAACCAGCTGCTCGCCGCCCGCTCCAACATCGTCTCGACCGACGAGCAGGTGCGCGCCGCCAAGATCGCCGCCGAGGGCACCCACCAGGAAGAGCAGGTCGGCCTGCGCTCGACGCTCGACGTGCTGAACGCCGAGCAGGAGCTTCGCGCCGCGCAGCTCAGCCAGGTGAGCGCGCGCCACGACGAATACACCGCCGCCGCCGCCGTCCTGACCGCCATGGGGCGGCTGGAAGCGCGCAACCTGATCCCGCGCGAGCCGCAGTATGATCCGCGCTCGAACTTCCGGAAGCTGCGAATCACCTGGGGATGGACGCCGTGGGAGGAGCCGATCAGCGCGCTCGACGGCGCCCTGGCCTTCCCGACGATTCCGCGCAGCCATGATCTCGCCCGCGAACCGGCGATCGCGCCTGGCCTGCCCGGCGCGGCCGCGCCGGCGCAGCCTGCGGACGCCCAGCCGTCGAAAGCCAAGCCGCCGACGGTCAAGCGGGCTCCGCTAGGCCTGTATAACTAGGCCTGCAGTCGCCAGGGCCCCGACGGTCCGTTTCCGGACCAAACGTCGCGTTCGCGCGTCAGGCGTAATCTTCGCCATGGTGGAAATTGCAGGATGGCCGCCGTCCGCCTAGGCTGCGCATAGGGATTCTCTTATCGACTCGGCGGTCAGCTCTCATGTCCGACTCTTCGCAAGAACCGACGATGGAGGAGATTCTCGCCTCCATTCGGCGAATCATCTCCGAGGACGACACGCCGGAGGCGGCCGAGAGCGCGCCCGCGCCGCCGCCGCCGGAAGAGCCGCCGGTCGCCGAGAGCGTCCCGGAGGAGCTGCCGATTCCCGAGGAGGAGGAGCCGGTGGCCGCCGCCTCGAGCTTCGATGACGAGGATGAGCTGGAGCTGACCGAGAAGGTCGAGAGCCACGGCGACCTGGACGTCTATTCACCGAGCGTCGCGCCCGAGCCTGCTGAAACCCTCGACGCCGCCGTCATGGGCGCCCTGGTCAGCGCTCCGGCCGCCGCCGCCGCGGCCGCCGCCTTTGGCCAGCTCAGCGGCAAGATGCTGATGCCGGCGGCCGGCCGGACGCTGGAGGACGTGGTGCGCGAGCTGCTGCGGCCGCTGATGCAGAACTGGCTCGACGAAAACCTGCCGGGCATCGTCCAGCGCGCCGTCGACGCCGAGGTCTCCCGGATCGCCCGCGGCGGGTAGGGGGGAGGGGGCGTTAGGCGCGAGCCACGCTCCCGACCCATCGACAGTTACAGGCTTTCGCGCGACCGAGCGGGAAGGTAAGGACCGCTCACCTCGCCATGCTTGAAAAAACCTTCGACCCCAAGACCGCCGAGCCGCGCCTCTACGCCGCGTGGGAAGCTTCGGGCGCGTTCGCGCCGATCGACGATCCGGCCGCCGAGCCGTTCTCGATCGTCATTCCGCCGCCGAACGTCACCGGTTCGCTGCATATCGGCCATGCGCTGAACAACACCCTGCAGGACGTGCTGATCCGCTTCGAGCGGATGCGCGGCAAGGCGGCGCTGTGGCTGCCGGGCACCGACCATGCGGGCATCGCCACCCAGATGGTGGTGGAGCGCAAACTCGCCCAGGAGGGGAACGTCGGCCGCCGCGAGATGGGCCGCGAAGCCTTCGTCGCCAAGGTCTGGGAGTGGAAGGCCGAGTCTGGCGGGCAGATCGTCAACCAGCTGCGGCGGCTGGGCGCCTCCTGCGACTGGAGCCGCGAGCGCTTCACCCTGGACGAGGGCCTCTCGGACGCCGTCCGCCGGGTGTTCGTGCAGCTCCACAAGGAAGGGCTGATCTACCGCGACAAGCGGCTGGTGAACTGGGACCCGCACTTCCAGACCGCCATCTCCGACCTCGAGGTCGAGCAGCGGGAGATGGAGGGCCACTTCTGGCACTTCGCCTATCCGCTCGAAGATGGCTCCGGCGAGATCGTGGTGGCTACCACGCGGCCCGAGACCATGCTGGGCGACACCGCCGTCGCGGTTCACCCGGATGACGAGCGCTACAAGGACCTGATCGGCAAACAGGTGCGCCTGCCGATCGTCGACCGGCTGATCCCGATCGTCGCCGACGAGTACGCGGATCCTGAAAAGGGCTCCGGCGCGGTGAAGATCACCCCGGCCCACGACTTCAACGACTTCCAGGTCGGCAAGCGGCACGGCCTGCCGATGATCAACATCCTGGACGACTTCGGGCGCCTCAATGACGAGGTTCCGGAAGCCTATCGCGGCCTCGACCGGTTCGTCGCTCGCAAGAAGGTCGTCGAGGCGTTCGAGGCCCAGGACCTGCTGCGCGGGATCGAAAAGACCCGCCACACCGTGCCGCACGGCGACCGCTCCGGCGTCGTCGTCGAGCCCTATCTCACCGACCAATGGTTCGTGAACGCCGAGGTGCTCGCCCAGCCCGCCATCAAGGCGGTGGAGGAAGGCGACACCGTCTTCGTCCCCAAGCACTGGGAGAAGACCTACTTCGAGTGGATGCGGAACATCCAGCCCTGGACGATCTCGCGCCAGCTCTGGTGGGGCCACCGCATCCCGGCCTGGTTCGGACCCGACGGCGCAGTCTTCGTCGAGGAGACCGAGGACGAGGCCAAGGCGAAAGCCCGCGAGCACTACGGCCGCGACGAACCGCTGCGCCAGGACGAGGACGTCCTCGATACCTGGTTCTCCTCGGCGCTCTGGCCGTTCTCGACCCTGGGCTGGCCGGAGAAGACCGCGGACGTCGCGCGCTTCTATCCGACCCACACCCTGATCACCGGCTTCGACATCATCTTCTTCTGGGTCGCCCGGATGATGATGCAGGGCATCCACTTCATGGACGAGGTCCCGTTCAAGCGGGTCTTCATCAACGCCCTGGTGCGCGACGCCTCCGGGGCGAAGATGTCCAAGTCCAAGGGCAACGTCATGGACCCCCTGGAGCTGGTGGACGAGTTCGGGGCCGACGCCCTGCGCTTCACCCTGACCGCCATGTCCGGGGCGGCGCGCGACATCAAGCTCTCCAAGCCGCGAATCGAGGGCTACCGCAACTTCGGCACCAAGCTGTGGAACGCCACCCGCTTCACCCAGATGAACGGCTGCGCACGGGCGGAAGGCTTCGATCCGGCGAAGGTGCAGGTCACCCTGAACCGCTGGATCGTCGGCGAGACGGCGCGGACGGCGCAAGCCGTCACGGCCTCCCTGGCCGACTGCGGCTTCGACGAGGCGGCGGGCAGCCTCTACCGCTTCATCTGGAACGTCTACTGCGACTGGTACGTCGAACTGGCCAAGCCGATCCTCAACGGGAGCGACGAGGCCGCCCGCGACGAGACCCGGGCGACCGCCGCCTGGGTGCTGGACGTCATCCTCAAGCTGCTGCACCCGGTCATGCCCTATCTGACCGAGGAGCTGTGGGCGCAGACCGCCGACCTGGGCGCGGCGCGGGCCCACGACGGCTTCCTGATGACCGCCCGCTGGCCGGAGCTGCCGGACCGCCTGATCGACGCCGCCGCAGACGCGGAGATCGGCCTGATCATCGACGCCATCTCCGAAGGCCGGTCGGTGCGCCAGGAGCTGAACGTGCCGCCGTCGGCGCGCCCGCCGCTGTTGGTGGTCGAGGCCTCGGACGCCCAGCGCCAGGTGCTGGAGGCGAACGCGCCGCTGATCGCCCAGCTGCTGCGGGTGGCCGAGGTGCGCTTCGAGAGCGCGGTTCCGGAAGGGGCCATCCCCTATGTGGTCGCCGGCGCGACCCTGGCCCTGCCGGTCGCCGAGTTCATCGACCTCGCCGCGGAGCGCGCGCGGCTCTCGAAAGAGGTCGCAAGCCTCGCCTCGGAAGCCGACAAGCTGGCCAAGAAGCTCGGCAACCCCGACTTCGTCGCCCGGGCGCCGGAAGAGGTGGTCGAGGAGAACCGCGAACGCCTCGCCGAGGCCCAGGCCGCGAAAGCCAAGCTCGAAGCCGCGCTCGCGCGGCTGGGCGGCGCCGGGTAGATTCAAGCGCACCTTCTCCCACAAGGGGAGAAGGGTGATGATGGCGTCAGAATTGTCAGGATTGGCTCCGGAGCCCCCATGCCCCGCAAGCGCGCCGACGTCCTCCTGGTGGAGCGCGGCTTCTTCGAGAGCCGGGCCAAGGCGCGCGCGGCGATCGAGGCCGGCGGGGTGACGGCGGACGGCCGGCTGGTCGCCAAGCCGTCCGAGACCCTCAAGCGCGACGCCGAGATCGTCGCGGCCCCGGCCCATCCCTGGGTCGGCCGCGGCGCGTTGAAGCTGGCCCACGCCCTGGACGCCTGGCCGGTCGAGGTGCAGGGGCGCGTCGTGCTCGACGTTGGCGCCTGCACCGGCGGCTTCACCGAGGTCTGTCTCGCCCGCGAGGCGGCCAAGGTCTACGCCGTGGATGTCGGCCGCGGCCAGCTGCACCCCAGGCTCGCCGCCGATCCGCGGGTGGTCAGCCTGGAGGCGACCGACGTCCGCGCGCTGACCCCCGAGCTGATCCCCGAGCCGCCGCAGCTGGTGGTCAGCGACGTCAGCTTCATCAGCCTGGAGAAGGCCCTGCCGCCGGCCCTGGCGCTGGCGGCCGACGAGGCCGACCTGGTCGCCCTGGTGAAGCCGCAGTTCGAGGTTGGGCCCGAACGGGTGGGGAAGGGCGGCCTGGTGAAGGACGAGACCGCGCGCGTCGAGGCGCTCGAGGGCGTCACCAGCTTCCTGGGCGCGACGGGATGGGCGGTGCAGGCCGCCGCCGAGAGTCCCATCGAAGGCGGCGACGGCAACCGCGAATTCCTGCTCTGGGCGCGGAAGGCTTAGCTTGCGCCGAACGCCCCCTCAGTCAGCTTCGCTGACAGCTCCCCCGCAAGCGGTGGAGCATCTTCGGCCCAGATCCTCCACTGCGTAGCGGGGGAAAGCCGACGGAGGGGGCGTTCGCGGCATAGGCGACCCCTCTGCCGGAGGGGGAGGATCCACAAGAAAAGGCCGCCCGCGGGGAGACGGGCGGCCAGTTGATGCTCGAAGGCGGCGTCGGGCGCTTAGTCGACGACCTGGTAGCGCCCCGACGAGTCCTGGCAGACGCGCACGAAGCGCTTCTGGACGCGGCCATCCGGCAGATAGATCGGGCTTTCGGCCAGGGTGCAGCCGTCCGCGCCGACCTCGCGCTCGGCGATGCGGAAGCGTTCGCCGCCACGGCCGTAGGCCCAGCGATCGTCGTCGTCATGGCGGCTGCCGTACTGGGCCGGCGCATAGCCACGGTCGTAGTAGGCCTCCGGCGGCGGGGGAGGCGGGGGCGGCGCCCGGTACTGCGAGCCATAGGATTGGGAGCCGTAATATTGCGAGCTGGAGTCGCAGGCGGCGGTCTTGTTGCCGACCACGGCGCCGGCGACGGCGCCCAACGCCCCGCCCAGGACCGAACCGTCGGTGCGGTGGCCGCGCGCGGCCATCTGCGAGCCCACGGTCGCCCCGATGCCGGCGCCCAGCAGGCCGCCGACCACGCTGCGGTTGGACTGGGAGCGACGGCAGGGATCGTAGTAGGAGTCGCCGTAGCCCCCTTGGCCTGAATAGCCGTAGGGCTGGGCCGCGGCCATCTGCGGCGCGGCCAGGGCGCTCAGCGCCATGACGCCGGCGACGGCGGCCAGCGCGCTCCGAGCGATGGTGGACGGTTTGGACATCGTATCCCCTCTGACGTATGTCGACGGCCACGAGGCCGGCGTCGACACCTGGACTATCGGCCGACCTAGCTGAACGTCCGTTGATCAAGCCGTTCATCTTCGTTCATTTCGCGGCGGCTTTCGGGCGTCAGGGTCTTCCGCCGCGCCTCAGATCTTAAACGGATACCCCCCGCATGCGCCGTCCGCGTCCCGCGCCCAGACCGAAGCCGCAAGGTCCGCCCGTCGAGCTGGTCATCGACCAGGTGGGCGGCGACGGCGACGGCGTCGCCGCCGGGCCGGTCTTCGTGCCCTTCACCCTCCCGGGCGAGCGGGTGCTGGCGGCGGGTGACGGCGGCCAGCGCGACCTCGTCGAGGTGCTGGAGGAGAGCCCGGACCGGGTTGAGCCGCCCTGTCCGCACTTCGGGATCTGCGGCGGCTGCACCCTGCAGCACTGGGCGCTCGAGCCCTATCTGGCGTGGAAGCTGGAAAGGTTGCACGGGACGCTCGCCAGAGAGCGGCTGGAGATCGACTTCCTGCCGGCCTACGCCGCGGCGCCCGGAACCCGGCGGCGGGTCGCCCTGCACGCCCGGCGGGGGACCCGCGACGCAGCCCGGCTCGGCTACAAGATCCGCAACGCGTGGGACCTGGTCGACATCAACGTCTGCACGATCTCCGATCCGCGCATCCAGGCGGCGATCCCCGCCTTGAAGCGGTTGGCCGCCCCGCTGTTCGAACATCCGAAATCCGCCCCGACCCTGCACGTCACCCTGACCGAGAACGGGCTCGACATCGACATCACCGGGGTGGAGCGCAAGAGCGGCGGCCTCTCCGCCGACGCGCGCATGCAGCTGGCCGAACGCGCGGCGGCGGCGGACTTCGCCCGCGTCACCCTGGACGGCGAGACCGCCTACGGCGCGCGGGTCCCGCAGGTTCGTCTGGGGGCGGCCATGGTGCGGCTGCCGCCGGGCGCCTTCCTGCAGGCCACCGCCGGCGCCGAGGCGGCGCTGACGGCCTTCGTCACCGAGGCGGCAGCCGGCGCTGCGCGCATCGCCGACCTCTACTGCGGCGTGGGCACCTTCACCTTCCGTCTGGCCGAGGTGGCGCCGGTCTACGCCGTCGACTTCGCCGCCGACGCCATCCAGGCGCTCGCCGGGGCGATGTCGACCGCGCCGGGCCTCAAGGGCGTCACCCCCGAAGCCCGCGACCTGACCCGCCGGCCGGTCCTGGCCGAAGAGCTGAAGAAGGTGGACGTCGCCGTCTTCGACCCGCCGCGCGCCGGGGCGGCCGAGCAGACCGCCGAGCTCGCCCGGTCGAAGGTCTCGCGGGTGATCGCCGTCTCCTGCAACCCGGCGACCTTCGTGCGCGACGCGCGCAAACTGGTCGACGCGGGCTTCCGGCTTGAGCGACTGCTGCCGGTCGACCAGTTCCTCTGGTCGTCGCATATCGAGCTGGCGGCGGTGTTCCAGCGCTGAGCCCGTGCGCGGCATGGCCAAGTCTGAGCGGATCCCCATATGGGCTGGATGATCCCGCTTTCCGTCCTCGATCTCGCGCCCGTCCCCGAAGGCTCCGATGTGGGCCAGGCGCTGCGCAACACCCTCGACCTCGCCCGTCACGCCGAGCGGCTGGGTTACCAGCGCTACTGGCTGGCCGAGCATCACAACATGCCGGGGATCGCCAGTGCGGCGACCGCGGTGGTGATCGGCCAGGTCGCGGCGGCGACCTCGACGCTTCGGGTCGGCTCCGGCGGGATCATGCTGCCCAACCACGCGCCCCTGGTGATCGCCGAGCAGTTCGGCACGCTGGAGGCGCTCTTTCCGGGGCGGATCGACCTTGGCGTGGGGCGGGCTCCAGGAACCGACCAGATGACCGCCCGGGCGCTGCGGCGCACCCTGGTCGGCGACGTCGACCGCTTCCCGCAGGACGTGGTCGAGCTGATGCACTACCTGCAGCCGTCCCGGCCGGGTCAGTCGGTGCAGGCCGTGCCGGGGGAGAGCGCCCGCGTCCCGGTCTGGATCCTGGGTTCGAGCCTGTTCGGCGCCCAGCTCGCCGCCATGCTGGGCCTGCCCTACGGCTTCGCCTCCCACTTCGCCCCGGCGCAGATGGAGGAGGCGATCGCCCTCTATCGCGCCCAGTTCAAACCGTCTGAGCGTCTCGCCAGTCCCTATGTGATGCTGGGCCTGAACCTGGTGGCGGCGGAGACCGACGCGGAGGCAAAACGACTGTTCAGTTCGATCGAACAGGCCTTCCAGAACCTGCGCAGCGGCCTTCCCGGCCGCCTGCCGCCGCCGGCGGACCGCGTGGCCGAGGCTGAGCCGATGCGCGACGGTCCCCTGGCCAGCGCCGTGGTCGGCTCGCCGCAGACCGTGCGCCAGGGGCTGGAAGCCTTCATCGCCCGGCACCAGCCCGACGAGGTCATCGTCACCTCGCAGATCTGGGACCACGCCGCGCGGGTGCGCTCCTACGAGATCCTGGCGGAGGTCCGCGACGGACTGGCCCAGGCGGAATCAAATCCAGTCGTCATTCCGGCCGAAGCCCCGGGGTCCGGCCGTAGGCCGGCCCGAGGATAAACTACGCGTAGAGCCGGGACCCAGGGTCGTGGCGCCGCCCTGGGTCCCGGATCGGTTGCAGGCCGTCCGGAATGACGGGGTTTTTACCTAAGCCGACTTCGCCAGCGGCCGGCCGAGGCTCGATAGGGGGGCGATGGAGATCGGCGCGAAGCCTCTCTCGATCGACCAGTCCATCCGCGCGCCCAGCGAGGTGGCGAGCGTGATGGCGTCGCCGGCTTTCCAGTCGAGATCCTTGAGCGCCTCGGTGGTCATCAGGAGCTGCAGGACCGGCCTAGGCAGGGACTCCGTCCTGTCGTCGCTGAGCATTTCGACGTGGACGACGACCTCGATCGCTTCTTCCGGCAGCACGCCGACGAGCTCGGCGCCGACCCGCAGCGCGGCGGCGCAGAGCGCGGCCAGATGAATTTGCCGACGCTCGGCCAGCGGGATCGGCTCGCGCCGCGCGGTGCGCAGATCGCCGTCGGTGATCCGCTCATAGGGCACATCGCCCTCTTCGATCGCGTCGACGACGGCCACCAGCCGGTCTTCCTCGGGCACCGCAATGCCCAGGCTGTTCATGCCGTCGCGCAATTCCGCGAGCCGGGTGTTGAGCACGATCACCTCGCGGGTGGCGATGGCGTCGCCGTCGAGCAGCTTTCGTGCGGTCAGCACCTCGGTGTTGTGGATCGCCACCGCCGTGCAGGCTTGCTGGAAGGCCGCCAGGTCCTCATGGGCGCGCACCGGCGTCGCCGCCAGGGGCCGCGCGGCGATCGCCCGCCAGTCCAGCCGGCGGTATTGAATTCGATGGCAGGTGGTGAGCCGCTCGAGTTCCGGCACGGTGATCGCCAGCCCGTCCTTCAGCTCGATATGGGCCACGCGCGCTTCGCGGTTCTGGCGATAGGCCATGGCGCGATCGCCGCGCAGAATGGCGCGCTCGGCCCGGTTGGCCGTCTTCAGGATCGGGAAAACCTCGCCAAGGCTGTCCATGGGGTTCCTCTCTTGCTTATTGTTTCCAGTGTGACGAACAACCCTTAGCGACGGCTTAAGTGGGAGCTCGCGGGGACGCGGCGGCCCGATGCCGCATGTTCTTGTAATGTTCTCGTGGGCGAGCCATAGTCCGCCGATGTCGTCACCCGCCAGATCAGGGCCTGTCCCGCGCGGCCGCGGCGCGCGCTCCAACCGTTCCGGCCGCTTCGAATCCCAGGCGCGCGAAGCCTTCGACGACGGCTGGGTCCGGGAGGAGGACGAGGAGCCGGGGCAGATCGCCACCACGGTCCAGCCGATGAAGTCGCGAACCATCATTGCGCGCAACACCAGCCCCGACGTCGGCTTCGACCGCTCGATCAATCCCTACCGGGGCTGCAGTCACGGCTGCATCTACTGCTACGCGCGGCCCGCCCACGCCTTTCTCGGCCTGTCGCCGGGGCTGGATTTCGAGAGCCGGCTGTTCTTCAAGCCCGAAGCTGGCAAGCTGCTGGCGGCCGAGTTGTCGAAGACCAGCTACAAGCCCGGCGTCATCCATATCGGCGGCGACACCGATCCCTATCAGCCGGACGAGAAGCGGCTGGGCGTCACCCGGGAGGTGATCGAGACCCTCCAGCGGTTCCGCCATCCCTTCTCGATCATCACCAAGTCGACCCTGATCCTGCGCGACCTCGACGTGCTGGGCGAGATGGGGCGGGCAGGGCTGGCGCGCGCGGCCGTGTCGATCACCAGCCTCGACCGCAAGCTCGCGCGCAGCATGGAGCCCCGGGCGGCGACGCCCGAACGCCGGCTCGAGGTCGTGCGGCGGCTGACCGAGGCGGGGGTACCGACCGTCGTCATGTTCGCCCCCGCCATTCCCTCGCTCAACGACCACGAGATGGAGGCGGTGCTGCAGCGCTCGGCCGAGGCCGGCGCGATCGGCGCCGGCTATGTGGCCCTGCGCCTGCCGCTGGAGATCAAGGACCTGTTCGAGGAGTGGCTGGAGACCGACCATCCGGACCGGGCGAAACGAGTGATGTCGCTCGTGCGGCAGATGCGCGGCGGCGCGGCCTACCAGTCCGAGTGGGGCAGGCGGATGACCGGGGAAGGGCCGGTGGCCGACGCCATGCGCCAGCGTTTCGCCCTGGCCCGGAAGCGCTTCGGCCTCGAAGGCCGCTTGCCGCCGCTGGACCTCAGCCAGTTCGCGGTCCCGCCGGCGCCGGGGAGCCAGATGTCGCTGTTCTGAGGTCGGGGCGAAGGCTTTGCGGGAGCGTGGTCACTGATGCGCCGAACGCCCCCTCCGTCGGCTTCGCCGACACCTCCCCCGCGTTGCGGTGGAGGATCTGGGTTGTAGATGCTCTACCGCGCAGCGCGGGAGCTGTCGCGTAGCGACTGAGGGGGCGTTGCGGCGTCTCCGCCCTCTCGACCACCTTGCCGTCAGCCCGCGAACCGGCTCTATCAGCTCCATGCTCTCGGTGATCGTCACGCGCGGAAACCCGGCCCGGCTCGCGGGCCTGCTGGCGGCGTTGACCGGGGCCGCGGTCGAGGGGCTGGTGCGCGACGTCACCCTGCTGGCCGGCGACGACCCTGGCCTGCTGGACGCCCTGTGCGAGGAAACCGGCGCCAAGCTGGCGGACGACTTCGGTCAGGCGGTGGCGCACGCCCGCAGCGACTGGCTGATGATCGTGCCGCCGGAGCTGCGGCTGAAGGACGGCTGGGTGGAACGGCTCGGCGATCACCTGCGCGACGGCCGCGGCGAGGCGCGGCTCCAGGGGCCGAGCGACGGCTTCCTGCGTCCGGTGGCTCAGGGCGTGGTGGTCGGCCGCGCCAAGGCGGCCTCAGCGCAAGGCGGGCTGCAGGAGCTGGCCCGAAAGCTGGGTCGCCGCGCCGTTCGTATTGGTTAGGGCCGGCTCGGTCAGGTCGAGCCGGGCGTCCGCGGCCTGCGCGCCGCCGGCCAGGGCGTCGAGGCTCGGCGTCTCCTCGCCGAACATGGTCTTGTAGGTCCAGTAGCCGGCCAGCACCTTCTGGACGTAGGCGCGGGTCTCCGCCGGCGGCAGCGCCTCCAGCAGCAGGAACGGGTCGGCGGCCTCGGGGCCGAGCATCTGCGCCGTCCGCTGCACCATGCCGGCGCCGCCGTTGTAGGCGGCGACGATGCGCAGCAGGTCGTAGCCCACGGCCCGGTCCATCAGCCAGGTCACATAGTCCTGGCCGACGCGCAGGTTGAAGGCCGGGTCGAACAGCGGCCGCATGTCGGCCTTCAGCTTGTCGTCGCCGGCGGCGTGGGCGGCGGCCTCCGGCATGAGCTGCATCAGCCCGACCGCGCCCCGGCCGGAGACGGCCTCGGGGTTGAAGCGGCTCTCCTGGCGGACGATGGCGTAGACCAGGGCCTTGTCGACCGTGAAGCCGTCCTTCGGCTGCAGCAGCGGCGTCGGATAGTCCTCCGCCGCGGCGGCCAGCGCCGGGGCGGCGGCGGTCAGCGGCGCGCCGATGGCGAGCGCGAGCGCGATCCAGCGCTCCCGCTCGGCGGCGCTGCGGGCGAGAGTGAGGCCGGCCCGAAGCTCCTCGGCCGCGGCGGACAGGCGGCCGATCTGGGCCAGGGCCGCGGCGCGGTGCGCCCGGGGGTCGCTGACGACGAAGCTTGCGGCCCCGTCGCCGGAGGCCGGGACGAAACTGGCCAGCATCAGCCGGGCCGGACCGCCGGCCTCGCGGTCGGCGACCCGCTGGGCGCGCAGCTGGCGCGCGGCGATCATGCCGTAGAAGGTCTGCGGCGCGGCGGCGGCGAGCCGCAGCTCGTCCACGGCGTCGGCGGTCTGGCCGAGGGCGCCGGCGGCGCGAGCGCTCCAGAAGGCGGCGGCGGAGCGCACCCAGGCGTCCTGGCCCTCGTCGCGCGACAGGCTGCGGAAGGCGGTGAGCGCCTGGTCGTAGGACTGCCGGCGGTAGGCGGAGAGGCCGACGATCCAACGGTCGCCGGCGGCGGAGGCGAGCGTCGTCGCTCGCTTGAGATCGCCGGCGTAGAAGGCCGCCCGCGCCCGGCGGGCCCGGTCGGAGAGGGGCGCGGCCGCGACGCCGCGCGTCTCGGGCCCGAGGCCGGCTGCCACGGGCCCGGCCACCGAGGGAATGGGAGGATCGACGGCGTCGGCGGGCTTGCGGCGGACCGCCAGGCCGAAGATGCGGTTGGCCAGCGGCAGGTCGCGGAATTTTCCCAGCCACCCGGTCAGCTCGTCGAAGCTCGCCTTGTGCGCCGTCGGGTGCATCAGCTGGTCGTAGGCCAGGTAGCCGACCAGGGAGCGGTCCTGGATCTCCACCGCCTGCATCTGGGCGTCGATGAAGTCGCCGCGCGCGCAGGCGGCGAAGGCGGCGGCGTAACGGGCGGCGTCGGCGGTGGAAAGCGGCTGGAGGGCCGGGGCGGCGACCGCGGCCTGGGTCATGCCCAGGGCGCAGACGAGCGCCGCTGTCGCGAACCCATGACGTGTCGCGAGCCTAAGACGCGTCGCAAGCCTCATACGGACCTTAAGTCCCCCGAATCGCAGCGCGCCCCTCGCTGGTCCGGAGGCTAGGCGGGCCGCTCCGGGCGATCAAGCCTTTCAGCCAAGGTAAGCAGGTCGCTCCAGGCGCGCTTCTTCGCCGCAGGCTGGCGCAGCAGGAAGGCGGGATGCAGGGTCGGCATGGCCGGCAGCTCCATCTCCCCTGTCGTGGAGCGCCACTCGAACCAGCGGCCGCGCAGGGAGAGGATGCCTTCTTCCTTCTTGAGCATCGACTTGGCCGAGGCCCCGCCGACCAGCAGCAACATCTTCGGCTTCACCAGGGCGATCGCCCGTTCGACGAACGGTTGGCAAATAAGCTGCTCGGCCGGCGTCGGCGTGCGGTTGCCGGGCGGACGCCAGAAGACGGTGTTGGTGATGAAGACCTGGTCGGTCAGTCCGGCGGCCGCCAGCATCCGGTCGAGCAGCTGGCCGGCGCGGCCGACGAAGGGCAGGCCCTGGGCGTCTTCCTCGGCGCCGGGGCCTTCGCCGACCACCACCAGCGGGGCGTCCGGCCGGCCGCGATAGAAGACCGCCTGGCGCGCGGCGCCTTCGAAGCGCAGCGAGCAGCCGTCGAAGGCCGAGATCGCCTCGGCCAGCTGGGCGAGGTCCTGGGCGGCCGCGGCGGCGGCCTGGGCCTTGGCGAGCGCGACCCCGACGTCCGGCTGGCCGGGCCGGATCGGCGTTGGCGCGACGGCGGGCAGGCGAGCCGGCGGCGGCGGGGGAACAAACTTTCCGGCCTCGATACGGTCTACGGCGACGTCGAGCAGCATGGCGTCGACGCCCCCGTCCGCCCAGAAGGCGAGCAGGCTTTCGATCGCGGCGGTGGACTGCGCAGTCTGGCTTGGGTTCATCAGGGACCTGGAAATCCGCATACGGCCGGGGTTCGTGCTTGACCGCCGCTAGGTGACATTCCGATAAGACCCGCGATTGATCAACGGCATGCAGTGAAAAGGCGTGGCGCCGGAAATGCTGCAAGGGAGCTACGGGGCATGAGCGAAGGCGTCGAACGCGAATCCATGGAGTACGACGTCGTCATCGTCGGCGCGGGTCCCTCGGGCCTGGCGGCGTCGATCCGCCTGAAGCAGCTGGCTGAGGCGGCCGGGACGGAGATCTCCGTGGCCGTGCTCGAAAAGGGCTCGGAAGTCGGCGCGCACATCCTGTCCGGCGCGGTGATCGACCCGATCGCCCTCAACGAGCTCATCCCGAACTGGAAGGAGCTCGGCGCGCCGCTGGAGACCGCGGTCACCGAGGACAAGTTCTACCTGCTCGGCCCGCAGGGCGCAGCCAAGCTGCCGATGTTCCTGCTGCCGGGCATGATGCACAACCACGGCAACTATATCGCCAGCCTGGGCAACGTCTGCCGCTGGCTGGCGCAGCAGGCCGAGGCCCTGGGCGTCGAGATCTACCCGGGCATGTCGGTGTCGGACCTGGTCATGACGCCCGAAGGCGTCGTGAAGGGCGTGGTGGCCGGGGTGTTCGGCCTCGACAAGGACGGCGAACCTGGCGCCGACTACCAGCCGGGCATGGAGCTGCACGGCAAGTACGTCTTCATCGGCGAAGGCGTGCGCGGCTCGCTGGCCAAGGTGCTGAAGTCGAAGTTCGGGCTCGGCGACAAGAGCGACCCGGAGAAGTTCGGCATCGGCATCAAGGAGCTCTGGCAGGTGCCGGACGCGGTCTTCAAGCCGGGGCTTGTCCAGCATACGACCGGTTGGCCGCTCGATGACAAGACCGGCGGCGGCAGCTTCCTCTACCACTTCGGCGACAACTACGTGTCCGTCGGCTTCGTCGTGCACCTGAACTACAAGAACCCCTGGCTCTCGCCCTTCGACGAGTTCCAGCGCTTCAAGCACCATCCGGAGGTCGCCCCGCACCTACAAGGCGGCAAGCGCATCGCCTACGGCGCGCGCGCCATCTCCGAAGGCGGGCTGCAGTCGATCCCGCGGCTCTACTTCCCCGGCGGTGTTCTGCTGGGCGACAGCGCCGGCCTGGTGAACGTGCCGCGCATCAAGGGCAGCCACAACGCCATGAAGAGCGGGATGCTGGCCGCCGAGAGCGCCTTCGCCGCCATCCAGGCGGGCCGCTCCGGCGACGAGCTGAAGGAATACGAATACGCCTTCAACACCTCCTGGATCCGCAAGGAGCTGAAGCTGGTGCGCAACGCCAAGCCGCTGATCAGCCGTTTGGGCACCTTCCTCGGCGGGGCGGTCGGCATGTTCGACATGTGGGTGACCAAGCTGACCGGCGGCTTCTCGGTCTTCGGCACCCTGCACCACGAAAAGAGCGACGCGGCGTCCACGGGCCTGGCCAAGGACTACAAGCCGCTGGTCTATCCGAAGCCTGACGGCGTGCTCAGCTTCGACAAGCTGTCGTCCGTCTTCCTGTCGAACACCAACCACGACGAGAACCAGCCGGCGCACCTGAAGCTGAAGGACCTGACCATCCCCATTTCGGTCAATTTGCCGAAGTACGGAGAGCCGGCCCGGCTTTACTGTCCGGCGGGCGTTTACGAGGTGCTCTACGACGAAGCCGGCCAGAACCCGCGGTTCCAGGTCAACTTCCAGAACTGCGTCCACTGCAAGACCTGTGATATCAAGGACCCGTCGCAGAACATCAACTGGACCACGCCGCAGGGCGGCGACGGCCCGAACTACCCGAACATGTGACACCGTCCGAACCTGTGACCGGCCGCCGCGCTTGCCGCGGCGCGCCGTAGCGCCGAAGGTCCCTGAATGCGCCGTTCGCTTCTCCTGTTTGTAAGCCCGCTCGTGCTCCTCGCCGGGTGCGCCGGGCAGGGGCGGACCCCGCTCGGGGCTGACGCCGCGGGGCCCCCGGCCGAGTCCGCCTACGGCATGTTCCTGGCGGGGCAGGGCGCCTTGAACCACGGGCGCAGCCAGGACGCCGCGCGCTTCTTCGACGCCGCCCGCGCCCAGCCGGGCGCGGACGTGCTGATCTCCGAACGGGCCTTCACCGCAGCCGTTCTCTCCGGCGATATTTCGCGCGCGGCGATGCTCGCGCCCAGCGGTCCCGACGCGTCCGAGGCGGCCCGGCGTCTGGGCGCGCTGGTTCGCGGCGTCGAGGCCATGGCCGAGGATCGCGGCAAGCAGGCGGTGGTCGACCTCACCTCCAGCGCCATCGCCTTTCCGCACAAGTCGGCCGCGGCCCTGCTCGCGCCATGGGCGGCGGCCCAGGCTGGGGACGTGGCCGGCTCGCTGTCGCAACCGCAGGTGCGCGGCGACAAGCTGGTCGACTATTTCGGCGGCATCGGCCGAGGGCTGCTGTTCGAGCGCGCCAAGCGCTACGACGAGGCCGAGACCGAGCTCAAGGCGGCCGCCAGCGGCGACACCCCTAGCGAGATCGCCATCCTGACCTATGGCGCCTTCCTCGAGCGGCGCGGCCGCAGGCTGGACGCGGTGGCGCTTTACGAATCCGCTCTGGGCGAGGCGCCCAGCGAGGCGATGACGCTCGCCAAGGCCCGTGCGGCCAATGGCAAGCCCGCCCCGGCGGCGCCGACGATCAAGCAGGGTGCGGCCCAGGCGCTGCTGGCGCCGACCGCGACCATGGTCGCGGCCAAGCAGAACCAGATCGCGCTCGCCTATCTGCGGCTGCTGCTGCGGCTTGATCCGGGGCGCGACGACGCCTGGGTGATGGTCGGCGACATCATGCAGGCCGACGGCGACAGCGAGGCGGCGCGGCAAGCCTACGCGCGCCCCCGTCCCAGCTCGTCGGAATATCTCGAAGCCCAGGGCAAGCTCGCCTGGACCTACGAACAGGCCGACGACCACGTCACGGCGCTGAAGATCGCCCAGGCGGCCGCCGCCTCGGGCGACGCCGACGCCCGGCTGACCTACGCCGACCTGTTGCGAGCCAACGACCGCTACGCCGAATCCGCCGAGATCGTCGGCCAGCTGATCCAGCGGTCGCCGGCGGACTGGCGGCTCTACTTCGGCCGCGCGGTCTCGCTCGAGAAGCTGGGCCGCTGGCCGGAGGCGGAGACCGACCTGCAGGCGGCGCTGAAGCTGCGGCCGGACGAACCGGAACTGCTCAACTACCTGGGCTATTCCTGGATCGACCGCGGCGTGCGCCTGAAGGAAGCCATGGCCATGGTGGAGAAGGCGGTCGCGGCCAATCCCCGCTCCGGCGCCATGATTGATTCCCTCGGCTGGGCCTATTTCAAGCTCGGCGACTACAAGCAGGCCGTCGAGAAGCTGGAGCTGGCGGTCGAGCTGGAGGCCGGGGATCCGGACGTCAACGACCACCTGGGCGACGCCTACTGGAAGGTCGGCCGGCGGGACGAGGCCTTGTTCCAGTGGCGCAGGGTCCTGACCCTGAAGCCCAGCGACAAGGCGCGCGCCGTGGTGGAGGCCAAGATCGCCTCGCCGCTGGGGCCGGAGGGGCCGCCCGCGAAGATGGCCGGCGAGTAGGGTGCTGGCGCGCACGGCTTTCGCGCCCGCCAAGGTCAACCTCTTCCTGCACGTCGGGGCGCCCGGCGCGGACGGCTACCATCCGATCTGCAGCCTGATGGCCTTCGCCGACGTCGGGGACCGGTTGACGCTTCGCGAGGCGGTGGCTCTGCGGCTCGACGTTCGGGGCCCGTTCGCCGCCGGCGCGCCGGCGACCGCTGAGAACCTGGTGTTGCGCGCGGCCCACGCCCTGCTGGCGCGTGCGCGTGGACCGGTCGCCCCGATCGGACTGGTTCTGGAGAAGATGCTGCCCGTGGCCGCGGGCCTGGGCGGCGGCTCCAGCGACGCCGGCGCGGCGCTCAGGCTGCTGCGCGAGGCCCTGGACCTGGCCATCGAAGACGCGGATCTGGAGCGCCTTGCGGCCGAGCTGGGCGCGGACGGCGCAGCCTGCCTGTGGGGCCGGCCGGTGGTGGCGGAGGGGCGGGGCGAGCGGTTGTCCCGAGCCCCGTCGCTGCCCGTGCTGGACGCGGTGCTGGTCAATCCGGGCGTTCCGGTCTCGACGCCGGCGGTCTATCGCGCCCTGGACGCCTCGGGGCGCTTCGGGGAGGTCGCGCGACCGTCGATGCCCGAGGCCTTCGAGACCGCCGCCGAGCTCGCCGGCTGGCTGTCGAGCCAGCGCAACGACCTGGAGCGGCCGGCGGTCGCCACGGCGCCGGAGGTAGGCGCCGTGCTGGAGACCCTGGCGGGCGAGCGCGAGACTCTGCTGGCGCGCGTCTCAGGGTCGGGCGGCACCTGTTTCGCGCTCTGCGGCGGCGACATCGAGGCCGAGGGCCTGGCCGAGCGGCTCGAGGCCATGGCGCCGCACTGGTGGGTGCGCCGCTGCCGCCTTGGCGGCCCCTGGCCGGACGAGCGCTGAGAACACCGCCCGGCCGGATCGAGCCGTAGCCCGCAACGAAAAACGGGGGCCCCGAAGGACCCCCGTTCCGGATGCCGACCGCCGAAGCGGCCGGATCGCAGTCGCGCTTAGCTGTGATAGGCGCGTTCGCCGTGTTCGACGATATCGAGGCCTTCTTCCTCGGTGTCAGCGCTCGGGCGCAGGCCGACCGTGAACTTGATGATGAAGAAGACGATCGTGCTGGCGACAGCCGACCAGGCGACGCTGACCAGGACCGCCTTGAACTGGGCGGTGAACTGGGTCGACAACACATAGGCGGCGGTGTCGCAGGTCGCGATGACCCCGTCCGCGGCGCAGGTGGTGTAGTCGACGACGCCCGCGCCGCCCCAGGCGGGGTTGACCAGCAGGCCGGTGGCCAGGGCGCCGACGATGCCGCCGATGCCGTGGATACCGAAGGCGTCCAGGCTGTCGTCGTACTTCAGCGCGTTCTTGATCGCCGAGCAGAAGATCACGCAGATCGGGCTGACGATCAGGCCGAGCAGCAGGGCGCCCATCGGACCGGCGAAGCCGGCGGCCGGGGTGACGGCGACCAGGCCGGCGACCAGGCCCGAGGCCAGGCCGAGCATGCTGGCCTTCTTACGCGTGACCCATTCGGTGACCACCCAGGAGAGACCCGCGCCGGCGGTGGCGATGAAGGTGTTCATCATGGCCAGGGCGGCGTAGCCGTTGGCTTCCAGGTTGGAGCCGGCGTTGAAGCCGAACCAGCCCACCCAGAGAAGGCCCGCGCCGACCGCGGTCAGCGTCAGGGAGTGGGGCGCCATGGATTCCGAGCGGTAGCCCTTGCGGGGGCCGAGGATCAGACAGCCGACCAGGGCGGCGATGCCGGCGTTGATGTGCACCACGGTGCCGCCGGCGAAGTCGATCGCGCCGTAGCCCCAGAGGAGCCCCGCCCGAATCGGATCCTTCGGAGCGTTGGCGATCGCGTCGGGCCCAGGCCACCACCAGACCATGTGGGCCAGCGGATAGTAGGACAGCAGCGGCCAGATCACGGCGAAGACCACCACGGCGGCGAACTTCATCCGCTCGGCGACGCCGCCCAGGACCAGGCCCGCGGTGATGGCGGCGAAGGTCATCTGGAAGCAGATGAAGACGAGTTCCGGGATGACCACGCCGGTCGAGAAGGTCGCGACGTTGCTGGCGGGGGTCACGTCCTTGAGGAAGACCCGGCTGAAGCCGCCGACGAACTTGTCGAGGCCGCCGCCGTCGGTGAAGGCGAGGCTGTAGCCCCACAGCACCCAGCAGATCATGCCGATGACGGCCACGGTGGAGACCTGCATCAGCATGGAGAGCATGTTCTTCTCGCGGACCAGGCCGCCGTAGAAGAGGGCGAGGCCCGGCAGGATCATCAGCAGCACGAGGAGGCTCGAAAGCAGCATCCAGCTGACGTCGCCCTTATCGGGCGTGGGCGCGGCGGCTTCGGCCGGCGCGGCGGCGGGTGCGGCTTCGGCCGGAGCGGCTTCGGCGGCCGGCGGCGCTTCGCTCGAAGCGGCTGCAGGCGCCGCCGGCGCGGCGGCATCTTGGGCGAGGGCGGGCGCGAACGGCGCGAACGCCATCCCGGCGGCGAGCGCAAGGCCCGCCAACCCCTTCAAACTGATGAGCTTCATGTCTTTATCGTTCCCCTCTTAAAGCGCCGCGGCGCCGGTTTCGCCGGTCCGGATACGCACCGCCTCTTCGACGTTCAGCACGAAGATCTTGCCGTCGCCGATCTTGCCCGTGCCCGCGGCCTGCTTGATCGCATCGACGGCCTTGGACACGGTGGAGTCTTCGACCACCACTTCGAGTTGCACTTTGGGCAGGAAGTTCACCTGGTATTCCGCCCCCCTATAGATCTCGGTCTGGCCCTTTTGTCGGCCGTAGCCCTTGACCTCCGAGACCGTCAGGCCCTCCACGCCGGCCGCGACCAGCGCTTCGCGCACGTCGTCCAGCTTGAAGGGTTTGACGACCGCCATGATCAGTTTCATCGCTCGCTCCCGCGTGACCCCCAGGGAGGCCCGCCCCTCGTTGTTGCATTGCGCCGCACGCCAGCGCTTGGGACGAGGCGTGACGACTTGGCGACGCTAGCGGCGTGGCGCCAGAACCGGAGCCGACCGGCGCCAAACGGTCACAACAAGGGCCAAGCTGCTCTCAATATGTGCAGATGAATCCAAAATAGCATCATTATTGGGCAATATTTCGGGCGTCGCAGGATTGCGGGCCAGAAATGCGGGGGCGGACCCCAGGTCACGAGGGCGTGAACCCGGAACTCCCAAGCTTCGCGGGCGTAGTGAGCGGGACGTCAGGTCTGCGCGCAAGGCGCGGTCGAGGCGCCGACCGAGGACTTCAATGCTGATGAAAGCGCTTCTGAACGCCGCCGCCGCCACGGCCATCCTGGCGGCTGTCGCGGCGCCGAACCTCGGCCTCGCCCAGGCGGCGCCCGGCCCGGACGCCAAGACGCAGGCGACCGCCGCCCAGGCCACGGGCAGGGCCACGACCGACGCCCCAGCTGCAACCCAGACGCAAGGCGCGGCCTGGGCGGTGAAGCAGGCGACGGCGCCGACAGCGGGCGCGCCTGTCGCCGCCTCGCCGGCGCCGCCCGCTCGCGTCGTGGCCCGCGGCGACCTGGTGGAGACCCTGCGCGCTTCGGGTCAGTTCACCGCCTTCCTGAAGGCGGCGGACGCGACCAACCTGACCGGGGTGCTGAAGAACAACCAGAACCTGACGGTGTTCGCCCCGACGGACGCGGCCTTCGCCGCCCTGCCGCCCGGCAGACTCGACGCTCTGATGGCCGACAAGCCGCAACTGCAGAAGCTGCTCACCCATCACATCGTCAACGCCCGGGTGGACTCTTCGAAGTTCCGCGGCGCCAAGGGCCCCGTGCCCTCGGCAGCTGGCGATTCGATCCAGCTCGACGGATCGGGCGAGACGCTCAGGGCCGATGACGCCGCCATCGTCCAGCCGGACGTGATCGCCTCGAACGGGGTGCTGCAGGTGGTCGACCGGGTGCTGACGCCCGGCGCGCCGGGCGCCTCCGCGGCTGCCGCCACGACCAGCGCCGCGCCGGCGGCGGCGACCGTCCAGGCGCCAGCGAGCGACAAGGACGCCAAGAGCGCTCCGTCCGGCGACAGCGATCGGGGCAAGCGGTGAGGGGCGACGGGGCAGAGGGCGGGCGCCGACCAACCTTAGGAGACATGCGATGAAGCTCAACTATCTCTTCGGCGCTGTGGCCGCCTGCGGCCTGATCGCCGGGACCGCCTACGCCCAGTCCGCCCCCACGAGCGCGCCCCCCGACGCCGCCGGCGCGGGGGCTTCGGGCGCTGCGACGGCTCCGGGGGGCGGCTCCACGGATCCGGCGACCGGCCCGAGCGGCGCGATGGGGGCCGGCCCCAACACCAGCGAGAGCGCGCCCGCCGACGCCACGACGACAACCACGACGACCGACCCGACCACCGGCGTGAGCGCGACCTCGGCCACCACCTACGGCCAGAGCGCCAGCGTCACGACGACGACCACCACCAACGGACCGGTTCCCGACACCGCCGAGAACCGCGCCAAATACGGTGGACCGATGTCTCACGCCGGCCGCCGCTCGAGCGCCAAGGGCGACTGAGCCCGATCCCAGTCCCCAAGACGCAGGCCCAAATTGCAGGCAGAGGCGCCTGCAGCGTGGGTTGAAGCCAAGGTCGGCGGGCCCTATGGTCCGCCGACTTTTTTTGCGCCTGCGAAACCGTCCCAATTCATGTCTGACAAGCCGCTTTCGTTTCAGGCCCTGTTCCTGAAGCTGCACGACTATTGGAGCCGCCAGGGCTGCACCATCGTCCAGGCCTACGACGTGGAGGTCGGCGCCGGCACCCTGAACCCGATGACGGTGCTGCGCGCCCTGGGCCCCAAGCCCTGGAAGGTGGCCTACGTCCAGCCGTCGCGCCGCCCGGCCGACGGCCGCTATGGCGAGAACCCGAACCGGCTGCACCAGCACCACCAGTACCAGGTGATCCTGAAGCCCAATCCGCCGAACCTGCAGGAGCTCTATCTGGGCTCGCTGGAGGCGATCGGCATCGACCCGCTGGTGCACGACATCCGCTTCGTCGAGGACGACTGGGAGAACCCGACCGTGGGCGCCTGGGGCCTCGGCTGGGAGGTCTGGTGCGATGGCATGGAGATCACCCAGTACACCTACTTCCAGCAGGTGGGGGGCTTGGACGTCTTCCCCGTCGCCGGCGAGCTCACCTACGGGCTCGAACGCCTGGCGCTCTATCTCCAGAATAAGGAGAGCGTCTACGACCTCGCCTACAACGACGAGTTCACCTACGGCGAGATCTTCCTGGCCAACGAGCAGCAGTTCTCCGCCTTCGAGCTGGAGGTGGCCGACGTGCCGACCTTCCAGCGCCAGTTCGAGGACATGGAGCGCGAGGTGCCGCGCATCCTGGCCAGCCGCGGCCGCCAGGGCCAGCAGCTGGTGCTGCCGGCCTACGACCACGTGCTGAAGGCCTCGCACCTGTTCAACATCATGGACGCCCGCGGCGCGATCGCCGTCGCCGAGCGCCAGAGCTACATCGGCCGCATCCGCGACCTGTGTAAAATGTGCGCGGAGGCCTGGGTGGCCCAGCAGGGCGTGAACGCGTGAGGTCGCTTCCAAAATGCGCCGTCGTCGTCGTGCTTGCGGTTTTGCTCGGCGGAACGGCGTGCACGCGCAAGGCTGAGGCGGACGACGGAACCATCCTCATCAGCCCCGACGATCAGGCCGTGAACGCGGCTAAGAGCGAAGCCATCAAGGCGCTGCCGGTCTTCTGGGCGAAGTTCGACGCGAAGGAGCCGGGCGCCAGCCACTATCTCGTCAAGGTCGCCCTGCACGCAAAGGGCGGGGGCGACGAGGTCGTCTGGGCCGAACCGCTGCAACACGCGCAAGACGACGTCGTCGTGCGTCTCGCCAACCAGCCCGTCTACCTGGCTGAGCCAAAGCTGGGCGACGTCATCCACGTCCCGCCGGAGGATCTCGTCGACTGGTCGTATCTAAAGAACGGAAAGCTCTACGGCCACTTCGTCACGCGCTCGATGATGAACCGCGCAAAGCCCGAAGAGCGCGCCCTCATGGAAGCCAATCTCGCGCCGACACCCCTGGAATCTGACGTTAACTAATGCCCCAGCTTCTGCTCGAACTGTTCTCCGAAGAAATCCCCGCGCGCATGCAGGCGCAGGCGGCGCGGGATCTGGAGCGGATGGCGCGCGACGCCCTGGCCAAGGAAGGCTTCCTGCCCGAGGCGCTGAAGACCTTCGCGGGCCCGCGTCGGCTGACGCTGGTGGCCGAGGGCCTGCCTGCGGCCCAGCCGGACCGGCACGAGGAGGCCAAGGGCCCGCGCGTCGGGTCTCCGGACCAGGCCATCGAAGGGTTCCTGCGCAAGACGGGGCTCTCGCGCGACCAGCTGACCGAGCGCGACGGAGTCTATTTCGCCCATACGCACAAGCCGGGCCGGTCGACGCCGGCGATCGTCGCTGAAATGGTCGAGGCGATCATCCGCGGCTTCCCGTGGCCGAAGTCGATGGTCTCCGGGACCAGCAGGCTGCGCTGGGTGCGGCCGCTGAAGCGCATCCTCTGCGTCTTCGACGGCGAGATCGTGCCGTTCACCGTCGACGGGATCGAAAGCGGCGACCTGACAGAGGGCCACCGCTTCATGGGCTCGCGTCAGTCGTTCCGGGCGAAGGACTTCGACCAGTACCAGGACGGCCTGGCCCGCAACTTCGTGGTCCTCGATCCCGAGGAGCGCAAGGAGCGGATCATGGACGCCGCGCGCACCCTCTGCTTCGCGCGCAATTTCGAGCTGGTCGAGGACGAGGGCCTGCTGGACGAGGTCGCTGGCCTGGCCGAGTGGCCGACGCCGGTGATGGGCGAGATGGACCCGGCCTTCCTCGACCTGCCGCCGGAAGTGATCCGCACCTCGATGCGGGTGCACCAGCGCTTCTTCGCCGTGCGCGATCCGCAGACCGGCTTCCTGGTCCCGCACTTCGTCACCGTCGCCAATATCGAAGCGACCGACGGCGGCGAGACGATCTCGAAGGGCAACGCCAAGGTGCTCCGGGCGCGGCTGTCCGACGCGCGGTTCTTCTGGAACGAGGACCTGAAGACCCGGCTGGAAGACCGGCTGGAGAAGCTGAAGGGCGTGACCTACCACGCCAAGCTCGGGACGATGTCCGAGCGGGTCGAGCGGATCGCCGCGCTCGCCGCCGAGCTCGCGCCCTTCGTCCGCGACGATGCGGAGACCAAGAGCAAGGTGGTCCAGGCCGCGCGGCTGGCCAAGGCCGACCTGGTCTCCGGCATGGTCGGCGAGTTCCCCGAACTGCAGGGGATCATGGGCGCCTACTACGCCGAGAAGGAAGGCCTCGACCCGGACGTGGTCGACGCCATCCGCCATCACTATCGCCCGCAAGGCCCGAGCGACGACGTCCCGGTGCAGGCGACAGCCGCCACCGTGGCCCTGGCCGACAAGCTCGACACCCTGGTCAGCTTCTTCGCCATCGACGAGAAGCCGACAGGCTCGAGAGACCCCTATGCGCTGCGCCGCGCAGCCCTGGGCGTCATCCGCATCATCCTGCAGAGCCGCACCCGCCTGCCGCTCAAGCGCTTCGCCTCGGCTGACCTCTTGGCCTTCTTCGCCGACCGGCTGAAGGTGCTGCTGCGCGAACAGGGCCAGCGGCACGACCTGGTGGACGCGGTCTTCGCCCTGGGCGACGACGACCTGGTCCGCATCGTCAGCCGGGTGGATCACCTCGACCGCTTCCTGGGGACCGAGGACGGCAAAAACCTGCTGGCCGGCTACAAGCGTGCGGTGAACATCCTCAGGGCCGAGGAAAAGAAAGGCGTGCTACCTGGCGGCGAGCCAGTGGACATGCCGAACGCGCCGGTAGAAGAAAGCGCTCTGATCAACATGACTGGGCATATTCAGCTGGAAGTCGGAAAAGCGCTCGATCGTGAGGATTTCGAGGGCGCCATGCGCGAACTCGCGAATCTCCGCCTGCCGGTCGATGCGTTTTTTGAGAAGGTGCTCGTCAACTCCGATATTCCAGAAGAGCGCGACAATCGCTTGCGCCTTCTGGTGAAGGTCCGTGACGCCATGGGGCGCGTAGCGGATTTCGCGCAAGTGACCGGTTGAAAAAGGGGACCACGCATATGGTGGCCGACACGATGGTGAAGACGCGTTGGGTCTATGCCTTCGGTGGCGGCGCCGCCGACGGCGACGCCTCCATGAAGAATTTGCTGGGCGGCAAGGGGGCCAACCTCGCCGAGATGTCGGCGCTCGGCCTGCCGGTGCCGCCGGGCTTCACGATCACGACCGAGTGCTGCACCCACTACTATTCCGGCGAGCAGACCTATCCGGCGGACCTGAAGGACCAGGTGGCCGCAGGCCTCGCGCGCGTCGAGGAGCTGACCGGCAAGAGCTTCGGCGATCCGGCCAACCCACTGCTGGTGTCGGTGCGCTCGGGCGCCCGGGCCTCGATGCCGGGGATGATGGACACGGTCCTCAACCTGGGGCTCAACGACCAGACGGTCGAGGGGCTGGCCAAGCTCTCGGGCGACCGGCGCTTCGCCTTCGATTCCTATCGTCGCTTCATCCAGATGTACTCGAACGTGGTCCTCAACCTGGACCACCACATGTTCGAGGAGATCCTCGACGATCATAAGGAACGGCTCGACATCCAGGTCGACACCGCGCTCACCGCCGACGACTGGGAAGCCGTGGTCGCCGACTACAAGAAGGCGGTCGCCCAGGAGAACGGCAAGCCGTTCCCGCAGGACGCCCACGATCAGCTGTGGGGCGCGATCGGCGCCGTCTTCACCAGCTGGATGAACGACCGCGCCAAGTTCTACCGCCGCATGCACGACATCCCGGAGAGCTGGGGCACGGCGGTCAACGTCCAGTCGATGGTGTTCGGCAACATGGGCGACACCTCGGCGACGGGCGTGGCCTTCACCCGCAACCCCTCCACCGGCGAGAACCGCCTCTACGGCGAGTTCCTGATCAACGCCCAGGGCGAGGACGTGGTGGCCGGCATCCGCACGCCCCAGGCGCTGACCAAGATCGCCCGGGAAGAGATGGGCGACCGCCAGCCCTCGATGGAAGAGGCGCTGCCCGAGGTCTTCATCGAGTTCAAGGCCGTGGTGGAGAAGCTCGAGACCCACTACCGCGACATGCAGGACATCGAGTTCACCGTCGAGCAGGGGCGTCTCTACATGCTCCAGACTCGCAACGGGAAGCGCACCGCCAAGGCGGCGCTGAAAGTCGCCGTCGACCTCGCCTCCGAAGGCCTGATCACCGAGGACGAAGCGGTGATGCGCGTCGAGCCCGCCTCGCTCGACCAGCTGCTGCACCCGACCATCGATCCGGCCAGCCCGCGAGACGTGATCGCCACCGGCCTGCCGGCGTCGCCCGGCGCCGCCACCGGCAAGGTGGTCTTCACCGCCGAGGAGGCCGAACGCCTGGGCGGCGCCGGTGAGGCGGTGATCCTGGTGCGCGAAGAGACCAGCCCCGAGGACATCCGCGGCATGGACGCCGCCCGCGGGGTGGTCACCGCCCGGGGCGGGATGACCAGCCACGCCGCCGTGGTCGCCCGCGGCATGGGCCGGCCGTGCGTCTCCGGCGCCGGCGAGATCCACATCGACATGAAGGCCGGCGAGTTCCACGCCCGCGGCAAGACCATCAAGGCCTACGACGTCATCACCATCGACGGCTCGACCGGCGAAGTGCTGACCGGCCATGTGAAGATGGTCCAGCCGGAGCTTTCGGGCGATTTCGCCGCCCTGATGGCCTGGGCCGACAGCGTGCGCCGGCTGAAGGTGCGCGCCAACGCCGAGACCGCGCTCGACGCCCGGACCGCTCGCGAGTTCGGCGCGGAGGGCATCGGCCTGTGCCGCACCGAGCACATGTTCTTCGATCCCGATCGGATCGCCGCCGTGCGCGAGATGATCCTGGCCGACGACGAGGCCGGCCGCCGCCTGGCGCTCGCCAAGATCCTGCCGATGCAGCGCCAGGACTTCGTCGAGCTGTTCAGCATCATGGAAGGGCTGCCGGTCACCATCCGGCTGCTCGACCCGCCGCTGCACGAGTTCCTGCCGCACACCGAGGAGGAGGTGGCCGCGGTCGCCGCCGCCACCGGGCTGGACGCCGCCAAGCTGCTGCGCCGGGCCCAGGAGCTGCACGAGGTGAACCCGATGCTGGGCCACCGCGGCTGCCGCCTGGGGGTCTCCTATCCGGAGATCTACGAGATGCAGGTCCGCGCCATCATCGAGGCGGCCTGCGAGATCGTCGCCCAGGGCCGGCCTGCGCCGATCCCGGAGATCATGCATCCGCTGGTCGCCAAGGGCGAGGAGATGAAGTTCCTCAAGGTCCTCACCGACCGCACCGCCAAGGCGGTGATCGAGGAGAAGGGCTGCGAGATCGTCTACAAGGTCGGCACCATGATCGAGCTGCCGCGGGCGGCGATCCGCGCCGGCGACCTGGCGGAGAACGCCGAGTTCTTCTCCTTCGGCACCAACGACCTGACCCAGACCACCTTCGGCATCAGCCGCGATGACTCCGGCAGGTTCCTCAACGCCTATATCGAGAAGGGGATCTTCGAGAAGGACCCCTTCGTCAGCCTCGACCAGGAAGGCGTCGGCGATCTTGTCCGCATCGCCACCGAGCGTGGCAGGGCGGTGCGGCCGGACGTCAAGCTCGGCATCTGCGGCGAGCACGGCGGCGACCCGGCCTCGATCCAGTTCTGCGAGAGCATCGGCCTGGATTACGTCAGCTGCTCGGCCTACCGCGTGCCGATCGCCCGCCTCGCCGCCGCCCAGGCGGCCATCGGCGAGCGCGAAAAGGACCGCTAGGATCGGCGAGCCCGGGCTGGAGCCTGGGCTCGTTCAGAGGCCGAGCGCGGCGCGGGTGACCGCGCCGACGATCCCGTCGGCCAGCAGGCCGTGCTGCTGCTGATACTGCACGACGGCGGCCCTCGTCGTGGGGCCGAAGTCGCCGTCCGCCGTCAGTCCGAGCTTCTGCTGCAGGGCGACGACGTCGGGGCCTTCATCGCCCATGCGCAGCGGGCGCGGGCCCTGAGCGCGGGGCCCGCCGGCGGCGTGCAGCGCGTAGGCCGCCGCCAGCTTCGCATCGTATTTGTTCCTGGCGTAGTCGGGGCCGTTGTAACCACGCGCGAAGCCCGCCCAGTCGCGCCGGCGCAGCTCGTCGCTCAGGCCATTGCTTTGGACGAAGTTGACGAAGGCCTGCAGGTGGTTGTCCTCGGAGGCGCACATGGCGTCGCAGAAGCTCCGGACGTCGGCGTATCCGGCGGCCTGGTAGTTCGCGCCCATGATCTGGAATGCGCCCCAGCTGGCGGATTTCAACGCCTCGTCCGGCGCCAGGGCGAAGGCTTTCTGGAGCCGGACGTACTCCGCAGCTCCGCCCTTGTAGCCGCCCCAGCTGGCGTTGGAGATGTCGGGCGCCTGCGCGTCGTAGGCGCCGTTGGTCAGCTTGCGGAAGTAGTGCCGCTCGAACAAGATCCGCGGCCGGCCGTCGGCGAGGAAGCCGCCGTGGCTTTCCGCGTCGATCACCGCCTGGATGGCGGCCTCGTCGCAGGCCAAGGTGCGGGCCGCGAGCGCGGTCGCGCCCTCGGAGAGCGGCTTCGCCGCGCCCTTGAAGCTGACGTCTCCGACATCATCAACCATCTTGGCCTTTCCTTGCCTCTGAGGATGCTCCGGGATCTTCGACAAGCTGCTTGAACTCGGCGATCGCGCCGAAGTAGGCGAGCGGGCTGTCGCCTGCGCCCTTCAGCTTTTCCGCGATGAGCGGCCTGAGCTCCGGGGCGAGCGCCAGGGCCGCCTTCAGGGCGTTGAGCGCAGCGGTCTCCAGGCGTTCCAACCGCGGCGGGTCGTCGCCCTTCTGAGAGCGGAACTGGTCCGCGGCGGCTTCGGCGAGATTGATCGCCTGTCGGGCGGTTTCGATCGCGCTCGGCGTCCAGATGTCGCCGGGCAGCGGGCCGCGACGGTAAAGCCACCGCGCCTCGCGCGCTCCGCTACGGGCCATCACCTGCTGCCACAGCGCGCGCAGGCGATGGACGTGGAGATCGTCGCAGGAGATCCCCACCGCATGGCGGATCACGTCGACGTCCAGGGTTCCGCCCGCCGCTTGGATCTGCTTCTTGAAGGTCTCGCTGGCGTGCTCGAACAGGACCGCGCCGATTGCGAGCACGTAGTTCGGCGGGGCGTCCTCAGGAAGGACCGCCCGTTCGAGATCGAAGATCGTCCGGATGTGATGTGTGCGCAGGACGTGGAAGGCCTCTACGCCCACGACGGCGCAAAGCTGAGCCTGCAGCACCCAGTCGAACACCCTGAGGAAGCCGTACGGCGTTTCGACATAGAGCTCGACCGGATTGGCGGTGGCGAGGTTCTGGATGTCGATGATGTTGTTCTCTTCCAGACGGAAGCGCGTGGCCGAGTCGATCCCGTCGATAACCTCCACCGGAGTCACGCTGACCAGGTCGAGAGAGGCGAGATCGATCCGCTTCTGCAGGTTCAGCTTCAGCTGGGAGGCGATCCAGCTCAGGCCCGCCTCCGGCGCCAGGCCGACCAGGAAGGCGGCGCCCAGCCACCATGTCGGCTCCACGCCTGGCGGCGTGGCCGGCGCGCCAAAGATCTGCGGTACAGCCCCGATGAGCGGCGAGAGCGCCCGGAACCCCACCGTCGCTACAGTCACGCCCAGCAGGAGCTGGAAGGTGCTGCGCAGGAAGCTGATGGCGCCGAGTTCATAGTTGAGCAATTGCCGGATCAACACAGTCGTGGCGGTGACATAGGCGCCCAGGAAGGCGGCCACCGCCACGCTCGCGACGGCGGAGACGCGCTTGGCTTCATCCACACCGGCCAGGCTGAGCCCGCCTGACCAGATCAGGGCGTCATAGAGGCCGAGCGCCAGCGGCGAGCTTCCCGCCGACCCGGGCGTGAAGAGGTCCGATTTCGGCGTGAGCAGCAGGGTGAAGCCGAGATAGCTGAAGAAGGCGAAGAGCGTGGCCGTGAGGATGAGCCCGCGGGGTTCGCGTCGCGCGCCGCCGACGCCGTTCGCGGTCTTCGCCAGGCCGGTGTCATATTTCGACCGCACCAGCTCCAGGAGCGGCAAGGCCGCTTCGTTGTCGGGATAAAGCACGGCGACGAGGTCGTTATAGAGCGCGCCCCGCTGGCGACGCACGATGACGCGCGAGGCGAAGAGCGCGAATGGCAGGGCGCACGCCAAGGCGAGCGCCAGCAGATTGATCCCGCCCTCCACCGAGCCCTCCGAAAACCAACGTTATTCGAATGAGTTCAACGCTAAGCTGTGAAGCTGGTCAAGAGCCGCCGTGAACGTGTGTGCGGAATCGTGATCGCCGAAGCCAAGTCGCTGAAAAGCGTCGGAAGACTGCATCCGCCGGGGCAGCCGTCGGCCGCGTGCGGACGGCGGGCTGGAACACTGTTCAGCTTCGGCGGTTAGGCGCACATGCTGGCCGCGGAAAGCATCTTTCCGACCTTTTTTCTGTCGGGCTTCGAGTGCTCCACCTTCGACTGGCAGCACGCCGGCCGACGGAACCTCGCGGCCGAGACCCGGCACCTGGAGCACGCCCAGGAGGATTACGCCTTCCTGCGCCACCTCGGCATCGGGGTCGCGCGCGAAGGCGCGCCCTGGCCGCTGATCGACAAGGGCGGGGGACGTTACGACTTCAGCCCGCTGGAGCCGCTGCTCGAGGCGATGCACGCCCAGCACGTCCTGCCGATCTGGGACCTCTGCCACTATGGCTATCCGGATGGCCTGGACCCCTTCGGACCCGACTTCGTCCGGCGCTTCGCGGACTATGCCCAGGCGACCGCCGAACATGTGATCCCGCGCCTGCGCGGGCCGAACTATTTCACGCCCATCAATGAGATCACCTTCTTCGCCTACATGGCCGGGGAGTGGGGTTGGGCCGCGCCCTATGGAACCTCGCGGCAGACGCGGTTCGATTTCCGGTTGAAGCTCTGCGAGGCGGACATCGCCGCCGTGCAGGCGATCCGGCGGGTGGATCCGCAGGCGCGGATGATCCACATCGATCCGCTGGTGAACGTGGTGGCCCCACGCGATCGGCCGGACCTGGCGCCCGTCGCCTGGCGCGAGACCTATGACGACACCTTCCTGGCCTGGGACGTCATTGGCGGGAAGCGCCATCCCGAACTGGGCGGCGCCCCCGACATCCTCGATGTGGTGGGCGTCAACTGCTACTCCTTCGGTCAGATGGAGTACCGCGAGCAGGGGCCGCATGCGGCGCTGCCGCCGGGCGATGACCGCATCGTGTCGCTGTGCGAGCTGCTGATCTTCGCCTACGAGCGCTATCGCCGGCCGATGATCGTCGGCGAGACCAGCGGTCTGGACTCGGGGCGCGCCGACTGGCTCTGCGACGTCGTCCAGGAAGCGCTCGCGGCGGTCGACCGCGGGGTGGATCTGCACGGCCTCTGCCTCTTCCCGGCCGTCGACATGCCGGACTGGGGCAAGGGGATCTGGGTGCACAACGGCCTCTGCGACCTGGTCGAGGACCGCGGAGACCTGCGCAGATCCCCGGTCTGGGCCTATTGCGCCGAACTCAGGCGCTGGCAGCGCCGCCTGAAGCGCGTCACCCGGCTGGACCAGGACCCGCTCAGCGACCCGGTGAACCTACAGGACATCCGCGAGGCGGCGCGCGCCTGGAAGGTGCGGCCGGATGTCGACTGGAGCTGAGACCGCCCGCGGTCGCTGTGGCGAAATGGCAACAGCGGCCGCAGCCTCACCGACGAGTCACTGAACCGACCTTGTAACGCCGCGTTTGGCCCCGAAGTAAGATGCGGCTGGGGGCAGCTGCTCAGTTCGAGTGTTGGAGTACAATCAATGAAATCTCTCATCGCTGTGGCCACTGTCGCTGTCGCTGCCATTGCGGCCCCTGCTTTTGCACAAGACCAGGTCGCGCCAACAACGGGTGTTTACGCAAACCTCGGTTATGCGCATTCGAGTCCGGGCGACGCTGATCTTGACACGATCCAAGGACGGATCGGATATCGCGTGAACAACTGGTTCGGGGTCGAAGGTGAACTTTCCGGCGGTCTCGGCAGCGACGAGGTGAGCATCGCGCCGGGCGTCGACGCCAAGGTCAAGCTGAAGCACCAGGAAGCGATTTACGGCGTGGGCTTCCTGCCGTTGACCCCGCAGTGGGATCTGATCGGCCGGGTCGGCTACGGCAACACGCGGATCCGCACCTCATCTGGCGGGGTCTCGGCCTCGGACAATCAGCAGTCGTGGAACTTCGGCGGCGGCGCCCAGTACAATATCGACGGGCTGAACGGCATCCGCGCCGACTACACGCGCTACGAGTTCGAGGGCGGCGACGGCCACGCCGACGTCCTGGCCGTGGCCTACAACCGCAAGTTCTAGGCGCTCCTCCATCAGGAACAGCGAAGCCCTCCCGATCCGGGAGGGCTTTTGCATGCAAGGGACCTAGTCCCGCACCAGCGGAATGGTCAGGCCGGAGACCGGCCGGGCGCGCAGCGCCTCTCGCCGGAAGCGGAAGAGTTCGGCGGGGCGTCCGCCGGTGTCGGTCTCCAGCCGCCCCAGGCCCTGGACCAGTTCGGCGCGCTCCAACGCGCGGCGGAAGTTCTGCTTGTGCAGGGGCGCGCCGACGATGGCCTCCACGGCCCGCTGCAGGGCCGAGAGGGTGAAGGCCTCCGGCATCAGTTCGAACACCACCGGACGGTACTTCAGCTTGCCGCGCAGGCGGGACAGCGCGGTCGCCAGGATCCGCCGGTGGTCGGAGATCATCGGCTCGCCGAGCGCCGCCTTCAGGCGCTCCGGCTGGTCCAGCGGGTGTTCGCCGCGGTCGCGGGCGGCCTCGTGCGCCAGGCCCGCCTCGTAGAGCAGCTCGTAGCGCTCCAGCACCCGCTCCTCGTTCCAGGTCGCGCCGTCGAGGGCGAACATCAGGCGCGCGCGCGACAGCCGCTGGGCGTCGCCGTCCGCCCAGCGGCGCAAGGCCTCTTCGATGGGCCCAAGCGCGCTCGGACGGCCCTCGCGCCAGTCTTCCCAGGGAAAGAAGCGCGACCAGGGCTGCCAGTCGGAATCCGGCGTATGGCGCTCAAGGGCGGCCGGCGCGAGGGCAAGATAGCCCACCGAGATCACCCGCGAGGCGCCGTCGCCGGGCCCTTCGCCCATGTCGGCCAGGGGCGCGTCGCGGCCCTTGTCGCCGAAGGTGTAGAGCTGCTCGACATAGCCCAGGTTGAAACGGGTCTGCTCGGTCACGAAGGCGCGGAGCGCCAACTCGAAGGTGCGGTGGCCGGCCGGATCGAAGGGACCGAAGGGCAGGCCCTGGACCTGCTGGCCCTTAAATTCCGGGCCACGGGGGCGCACGGTCAGCACCACGGCCTCGCCCTCGCGGATCGCCACGACCACCGCCGACAGCCCGATGACCACCGAATTCGGCAAGGCTACTCCGTATCGAAGGCGGCGGGGGCGGGCGAATAGCCGGCCGCCTCCGACAGCAGGTGAAAGCGCTGCACATATCGCGTCTGCGCGAGCTGGGCAGGCCAGGGTTCGACGGTCAGGCTGTAGCCCTCGGGCGGCGCGCCGAACAGCTCCAGCGCCTCGGCGCGCTTGAAGCCGGCGAGCTCGGTCGCCTCGAAGAAGGCGCAGGCGCGGTCGGCCTGCTTGATCAGCTTCTTGATCGCGACGGGCGCCTTGGCCGGCAGGCCGAAGCGGATGTGGATCGCGGCCTCCAGCCGGTCCTCGAAGGTGCGGTAGTCGACGCCCAGGGCGGCCTTGAACGGCGAGATCATGTCGCCGATCACATATTCCGAGGCGTCGTGGAGCAGGGCCGCGAGCCGCCACCGCGGCTCGACGTCGGGCCGGACGTGGGCGACGATCTCCTCGACCACCACCGAATGCTGGGCCACCGAGAAGGCGTGCTGGCCGGTGGTCTGGCCATTCCAGCGCGCCACCCGGGCCAGGCCGTGGGCGATGTCCTCGATCTCGATGTCCATCGGAGATGGATCGAGCAGATCCAGCCGGCGACCGGACAGCATTCGCTGCCAGGCTCGCGGCGCGCTCGCGGTACGACGCAGCCCTTTCGTCACCTGCGCATTCCTTTCACGGTCAAGTCGTCACTGGAGGATCATCTGCGAAAGATCAATGCGGGGGCGGAAGCTAGTGTTCAATGGATAGGCGGCGAGGAGACGATGCAATGAGTTGGGCGCGGATCATGACGCCGCTTTCGGGCGGGCAGGAAGATGCAGCGGTCCTGGCCGCCGCAGCGATTCTGGCCGAGCCGTTCGGCGCCGAGGTCGCCGGGGTCTTCGCGCCGATCGACGCGGCGGACGTCATGCCCTGGATGGGCGAGGACTTCATGGGCGGCGTGCAGGCGAGCGCCCTGGAGACCCTGGCGAAAGCCACCGCCATCGGCGAAGGGCGCGCCCGCGGCGCGCTGGAGGGCTGCGGCTACTGGAACCGGCGTTTTGTCAGCCTGCAAAGTCCAGTTTGGGCCGGGCTCTGCGCGGAGGGAAGGCTTTCGGACGTCGTGGTCTTCCTCGACGAGACCGCGCGTGGCCGCGGGGCGCTTGCGGATCACTTCCGGCAGATGATCGCCGGCGAGCAGCGTCCGGTGCTGATCGTGCGGCCAGGCTTCAAGGCCGCCGGCTGCGTCATGGTCGCCTGGGACGGCGGCAAGGAGGCCTCGCGAGCTGCGCGGCTCGCGACCCCGCTGCTGGAGAAGGCGGGGCGCGTGATCATCGTCTCCGCGCCCCAGGCCAGCAACCGGCGCTTCGATCCGGCGTTGCTGCAGGCCTACTACGCCCAGCGCGGGGTGAAGGCCGAGATCGAGCTCTTGCCGGACAGCAGCGACGTCGGCCATGCTCTGCTGGAGGCGACCACGCGGGCCAGGGCTGATATCCTGGTCGCTGGCGCCTTCGGCCATCCGAGGCTCCAGGAATTCATTTTCGGCGGGACCACGAGGACCCTCCTGAACTCCGCCGGGCCATCGCTGTTTCTCTCTCATTGAGTTTGACTAAGGGTGTGAAAATGAACCTGTCGCGGATCGTCATGCGGCTCGCCCGCAACCCTGGCACAGAGTTCGCCGGCGGCGACGACCATCGCGGCTACACGCTGACGGCGCCTCTGACCGACGACGGCCACCTGGACGAGGGGGCCTTCTCGAAGACCCGCGCCAATTGCACCGTGCGCCGCTTCGCCCCCGACGAGGATCCGGTCGATGGGCGCCTGAACCGTCGTGGCCAGCGCTGGTTCTTCGACTACGACGCGGAGGACGCCGCCGACGATGAGCCGGTGCACCGGCTGGGCACGCACCGTTTCGCGGTGGGGGAATATGTCACCGTGACCGATGAGGACGGCCGGCCGCTCACCTATAAGGTGGTCGAGGTGAAGCAGGCGGCGGCGCGCTAGCGCCGCCGCCTGCTAGCTCACCAGATCAGGTCCGAACTGGTGAGCACGCTCTGGCCGACGAGCAGGATCCGCATGTCGATCGACCCATCCCCGTGCAGGTCGACGTCGAGCTGGGTGTTCGGGCCGACGGTGGAGATCGCGTAGCTGTCGCTCGCGCCGGTGCGGACGGCGGTCAGGCTGATCTTGTCGGTCCCCTGGTGGAAGTCGGTGATCAGGTCCGCGGCGGCGATGGTGGAGTCGCCGGCCTGCAGGTAGCGGAAGGCGTCGGCGGCCGCGCCGCCGGCGAGCGTGTCGGCCCCGCCGCCGCCGGTCAGGGTGTTGATCGCACTGCTGCCGGTCAGGCTGTCGGCGTAGGCGGATCCCGTGACCAGCTCGAAGTTGAGCAGCGTCATCGACCCGATGCCGGTCGCCTGGCTGGTGGTCACCGCGAGCGAGGCGGTCACGCCCAGGGTCGAGTTGGCGAACGACAGGATGTCGACGCTGGCGCCGCCGTCGTAGAGGCCGGAGGAGCCGGTGTCGATATAGATCAGATCGGAGCCTCCGAAGGCCTCGACCGTGTGGGCGCCGGCCCCGGCGCGCAGGGTGTCGCCGTACTGGGAGCCGTGCAGATCCTGGAAGTCGCTCAGCGTGTCGATCCCGGCCCCGCCGGTGTTCTGGGCGGCGGCCAAGGTCAGGTTGACGGTCACCCCGGCCGTGGCGTGGTAGTAGCTGAGCATGTCGGCCCCGCCGGCGCCGTCGAGGACGTCGTTCCCGGCGCCGCCTTCGATGGTGTCATCGCCGTCGCCGCCCACGACCGTGTCGTCGCCGGCGCCGCCGATCACCTGGCTGCTGTCGGCGCCCGCCAGGTCGAGAGAATAGGTCTTGAAGTTGAGCGCCGTCAGGCCGGGCACATTGCTGGTCAGGGTGTCGCCGACGACCTTGAACGTCATGCCGCCGGGGCTGCCGATGCCGAGGTAGACAGCCAGCGTGTTGTCGCCGGCGCCGCCGTCGATCGTAAGGCTGTTTCCCGACGTCAAAGCTAAGGCGTTGACGCGGATGGTCTCGTCCGTCGAGCTTAAGGCGAGCTTCACGGCTTCGTATCCGTTGAACCAGTAGTAACTGCCGTCGTCGAAAGTCCCCGCCAGGCCGCCACGGTCGCCGGAGTCAATCGTGGTCAAGGTGTCGGGGGAGACGTCTATCCCATTGACCGTGAGCGTATCGAAGCCTTCGCCGCCGCTATAATACCCGCCAGCGAGATTATAGGGCGCGTTGTTGATGGTTACATCGTCGTCGCCCGACCCGGTGAATACGCTTGCGTGTTCGATGCTCGTGAGCGTCGTGCCGCCTGTGAGGCTGCCGGTTCCGCTGGCGGCGTCGTAGACGAAGGTCATGTCAGCAGAGCTGAAATATTCAAAATTCCAGGTGTCGTCGCCTGCGCCGCCGTCCACGGTGTCGGCGCCGGGCGTTGGGGAGCTGCTTATGGAGTCGATGATGTCGTCGCCCGCGCCGCCCTTCAGAAGATTATCGTTCATGTAGCTGGTGATTTTGTCGGAGCCTCCACCGCCATCAAGCGTGTCGGCGCCGGGGCCAGGCCCGCTGGTGAGCAGGTCGTCACCGCCGCTGAGGGCGACATAGTCGCCGCCGCCGCCGACGGAGATGGAATACCGCTCGAAATTCGTGAAGGACAATCCGGGGACGTTGGTCACCGGCGCGCCTCCCGAAACATCAAAGATCGTTCCCGGGAGCGGGCCAAGATGGAGACTCAGCAGGTCGTCGCCAGCGCCGCCGTCAAGCGTCAGCTGGGCGCCGGCCGTGAACGGCGAATCGTGGATGAAGGCGCGGTCTGAGCCGCTGCCGAACTTGATGTTCAGTCGCTCGAGGTTCTGGAACGCGAGGCCGTTGACGCCGTACTGGGTGCTGAAGTCCCCATCGAGCGTTCCGCCGTCCACAAAGACGTCCATCCGGCTGTCCACCGCTGAGCCGGAGTTGTCGATGGTCAATTTGTCGGTTCCGGCGCCGCCGTCGACGCTGGAGCGCAGAAGGAGCGAATTCAGCGGGTTCTTGATCGTAATGTCGTCGTTCCCGCTGCCGGTGGTCAGGTTGACGATCTCGATGTTGCTGAGCGTGGTCCCCCCGGTCAGGCTGCCGCTGCCGGCGGCTCCGTCGTAGGTGAAGGTCAGGTTCGCGGTCGCCGGGCCGCGCAATCCCGTCCAGGAATCGATCCCGGCGCCGCCGTCGATGGTGTCGACGCCCCAGGTGGTGGTGAGGGCGTCGTTTCCTTCGCCGCCCTTGACCAGGTTGGCGCCGCCGCCGCCGACCAGGCTGTCCGCCCCGCCCAGGCCGGAGAGGGTGTCGGCGCCCGTGGTGCCATAGAAGCTGTCGGCGCCCGCGCCGCCGGTGAACACTGCCATGCTGTCCTCCCATGACCCAGACGTGAGTCGGCCAACCCGCTGGTCGGCGGGTGAACGATGAGGATGTCTGGACATTGCGCCGGCGATGACCGCCCGCGGCCTCCCTCGCGACAAGGTCTAGGGGGTCAAATGCGACTCTGCATAGTCACGTTTGCCTGATTCCCGTCATAATTGTGACGGCCGCCGGCGGAGGCGGTGCGCCGCGTCAGATCCCGGCGTTGCGGCGCACCAGACGGCGGACGTCCCTGTAGATGTCGTCGCCGTGGCTCTTCATCCGCACGACCGCGACGGCGAGGGGGCCCTTGCGGGGGCCGCCCGCTTCGTAGCCGACCGAGGTCATGCCGCCGGGGAGGTCGCCGCGCGCGACGATGTAGAGGGCGCGATAGCCGCGGCGCTTGAAGGCCAGGGCCTGGCCGCGCAGCCGCACGTCATGGCTTTCGCGGACCACCGCTCCGCCGTCATGGGCGTCGACGTGCAGCGAGCCGATCTTGACCTCGGCCTTGTCGCCCTGGGCGTTGATATGGATCCCGGGCAGCGAGACGCGTGCTTGGTGGCCGTCGCCCTCGTCGCTGTCGCCGGCCTCGTTTCCGCCGCCGGAGGCCGCCCTCGCGGCCCTGGGCAGCGTGGTCGGCGGGATCAGCGACCGGAGCTCCGCTTCGACAGGCCGCAGCGCGGCGTCCGGCGTGGTCGAGACGGGGAGCAGGCGCAGCGAGACCTGGTCGCCCTTGGCGCTGACATAGGTGCAGGTCCGCCGGTCGGCGGAGAGGCCGGTGCGGGTCAGGTCTCCCTGGCTCGGCGGACAGTCAAGCGCGGTGCGCAGCGTCGCGTCGGCCGGCCGATTGCAGCCCGCGACCGAAACCGCCGCCGTCGCCAGGAACGCCAGGTGCAGGGACTTCATGTGGGAGACGACTCCGGCGCGTTCGCGGGGAATCTGGCCGGGAGCGCAGTTCGAGGCGAGTGAATTCGCCGTAAGCCGGCTCAGGCCGAAGCGGACTGGGCCGAAGCGGACTGGGCCGCAGCGGTCTGGACCGGGGCGGTCACTGTCCCGGGCGCAGGACGGTGTCGCGCCGCGCCAGGAAGGCCAGCCGCTCGAACAGGTGGACGTCCTGCTCGTTCTTCAGCAGCGCGCCGTGCAGCGGCGGAATGAGTTTGGTCGGATCGCTCTCGCTCAGCACCTCGACGCCGACGTCCTCGACCATCAGCAGCTTCAGCCAGTCGAGCAGCTCCGAGGTCGAGGGCTTCTTCTTCAGGCCCGGCACCTTGCGCATGTCGTAGAAGATCCGCAGCGCCTCGGAGACCAGTTTCTGCTTGATGCCCGGATAGTGGACCTCGACGATCTCGTTCATCGTCTCGGCGTCCGGGAAGCTGATGTAGTGGAAGAAGCAGCGGCGCAGGAAGGCGTCCGGCAGCTCCTTCTCGTTGTTCGAGGTGATGATGATGATCGGCCGGACGGCGGCCTTGATGGTCTCGTTGGTCTCGTAGACGAAGAACTCCATCCGATCGAGTTCCTGCAGCAGGTCGTTCGGAAACTCGATGTCGGCCTTGTCGATCTCGTCGATCAGCAGCACGGGACGGACGGGCGCCTCGAAGGCCTCCCAGAGCTTGCCCTTGCGGATGTAGTTGCGGACGTCCTTGACCCGCTCCTCGCCCAGCTGGCTGTCGCGCAGGCGCGAGACGGCGTCGTACTCGTAGAGTCCCTGGACCGCCTTGGTGGTCGACTTGACGTGCCAGGTGATCAGCGGCGCGCCGAGCGCTCGGGAGATCTCCTCGGCCAGCACCGTCTTGCCGGTGCCGGGCTCGCCCTTGATCAGCAGCGGCCGCTCGAGCGCGATCGCCGCGTTGACGGCGACCTTGAGGTCATCGGTCACGACATAGTTGTCGGTGCCCTCGAAACGCTGACTCATTGCGGCTCCCGCGGCGGACGCGCGGGCCCGCGATCGAACGACTGTTTTCAGCCGCTCAAACTAAAGGCCGCAGAGGCGGTTGCAAGCCGCTTGGCTTGTCCAGGGGCGGGCAGGGTCGCGTCTGCCTCTGCTCAGTCCGGCTTGGCGCGGGTCTGGCCGTCGCGGGTCTCGGAATAGCCCATGCGCTTGAGATCCTCGTCGCCGACGTTGCGGGACTGGAAGTTGGTGAAGTCGTCCTCGCCGCCGGAGACCTCGTCGCGGTCGCGCACCTCGTCGAGGCCTTCGATGTCGCGGGCCGACAACTGGTCCTCGTCGAAGCCTGCGCCGGGCTCTGCGCCCAGGCCGTCGAGGTCGTCTTCGTGCTCGGCGTCCACCGCGCCGTAGTCGAGTTCGTTGTCCGCTTCGGCGTCGTCGTCGTCGATGGCGTCGGGATCGAACTCGGCGGCGTCGAGCGCCAGACCCTCGTCGGGGTCGCGATCGCCTGCGCGGGTGGTGACGTCATAGACGTCGGGCATTTCCTCGAAGGTGCGCATGTCTTCGCCGATCTCGAGCGGCGACTCGCCGCCCAGCGCGACATCGCCTTCGCCGCCGACGGTCATGCTCTCGTCGAAGGTCTCGGCCCGATCCTGGGCGTCGAAGTCCTGTTCGCTCTCGTAACCGGTTCCGGGCATGGGCTGGCTCCTGCGATTGGGCGCGGCCTTTCGGCTCGTCCTGCAGACCAAATTCCCAAGACGCCTTCTGGTTCAGGGGCCGCTTGGGCTCCACCGTCCGGCGATCGATCAGTCGGCGTGGGCGAACTCGCCGACGGCCTCGGCCAGCCGGCCCATCACCGGTCCCCAGTCGCCGAACGCGTCGAGCGAGAAGACCCGCACCTGCGGATACCAGGCGTAGCGGTCGGGCAGGCCGAGCCTCGGCCAGGCCCCGGGAATGGTGACCAGCCACGACGGCGCGCCGCAGGCCGCGGCGATGTTGAAGGTGGCGTTGGAGAAGCCGATCACCAGATCGACCGCGCCGCAGAGCGCCGCCACCTCGTCGAGGTCGAGCTTCAGGTCCACGCCGGGCGGCTGCCAGATGTCGACGCCGAACTGCGCCTTGGCCTGGGCGATCTCCTCGGCGCAGTCGCCATACTGCAGATTGACGAAGGTGACGCCGGACTGGCTCAGCACCGGGCCCCAGGCCTCGAAGCCGGCGAAATAGCGGTGCCGTGCGTCCTTGGTGATGTTGCTCTTCCACAGGATGCCGACCTTGCGGCCGGGCAACTCGGCCAGGCGCTTGCGCCATTCGGCGACGCGGTTGGGATCTGCGGCGATGTTGGCCGGGTTCGCCGGAAAGTCCTCCACCGTGCGGCGGTAGGCGCGCAACAGCGAGGCCATCGGGGTCCAGACGTCGACTCCGGAGATGTCGACCGTGCTCGGGACGATCCGGGCAGGTCGCAGGCCGATCGCGCCCGTGGCGTGGGTGCAGACCTCGACCTCGGGATAGCCGCGCTGGAAGAGGGGGACCAGCCGGCGTTCGACGGCGAGGATCAGCCGTCCGTCGGGTCCGAGATCGGCGATCAGGTCGCCCAGCGGATTGGCGAACAGGATCTCGTCGCCCAGTCCCTGTTCGCCGATCACCAGCAGGGTCTTGCCCTTGACGTCCGCGCCGGGCTGCCAGCGCGGCTTGTCGACGACGAAATAGGTGACTTCGCCGAACTGCGGGTGCAGGCGGCACTCGTATTCGTCCCAGGCTTCGCCGAGACGGCCCAGGGTCGCCAGCATGGTCGAACGGGCCATGCGCATCATCTGCCGCTCGTCCTCGGCGCGGACGTGGAGGAGGGCGGCGTCGCAGGCCTCCAGCGCGCCCGGGGTGTCCTCCAGCATCAGCAGGCAGTTGCCGAGGTTGTAGCGCGCCTTGAAGAAGTCGGGATCGAGCCGAACGGCCTCCTCGAAGAACATCTTGGCGGTCGCGTAGTCGCCCTGCTCGGAGACCACCGAGCCCATGGTGTTCCACAGCATCGCGTTTTCCGGCGCCAGGAGCAGCACGGGCTTGAGGATTTCGATGGCTTCCTGGTAGCGCTGCTGGGCGCGCACCGCGCAGGTCAGGTTGTTCACCGCCTCGGGGTGGCCGGGGTGGCGCACCAGGAAGTGGCGGAACAGCTGCTCGGCCTGCTGGAGCATGCCCATGCGGAACGCCAGTCGGCCGAGGTCATTGGCCACCTCGGCGTGGTCGGGCAGCAGGCGGAGCGCCGACTCATAGGCGCTGACTGAGGAGGCGAAGTCGCCGGCCTTCTCTCGCGCAATGCCCAGGGTGTACCAGCCAAGGCCGCTCTGATCGTCCTTCTCCAGCGCCTTCAGCGACCAGTCGGTGGCGGCCTTGGCGTCGTCGTCGCGGATCGCATCCACGGCGCGCTGGATCAGGGGAGCGACCGCCAGGGCCCTGATGTCGGCCATTGCGGCATTCAGCCGCGCCAGGGCGTCCTTTGAGCCCGCCTGGCCGAGCTCGTCGGCGATGTCGACCCCGCGGGGCCGGACCGGGGCCGTGCTGGCGGCCAGCGCCTGGACGGACGTCGCGCTCTGCTGGCCGTGACGCGGCATGGACGATTCCCCTCGATGGTACGTCCCTTGGTCGCGCCCTTATGTTTAATCAAACCTTAAGTCGCGGATCGTGCAGCTGGGCAAGACGCCGTTAACGGTCACCCGGTAACCGTTGTGAAGTGCGCTCGACCCAAGACAAGGCGACAATGTGTGAGTCGAATCGAGAAATGACGGTTCGCGAGCCTGAAATCGGGAGGCGAGATTGCCGTTAAAGTTGTCGCTCAAGCCTGGGGAGAAGTTCGTTCTCAACGGTGCGGTCGTCCAGAACGGCGACCGTCGCGGCGTCCTCGTGCTGCAGAACAAGGCCTCGGTCCTTCGCGAGAAGGACATCATGCAGCAGGAGCAGGCCAATACGCCGGCGCGGAGAATCTACTTCCCGGTGATGATGATGTACCTCGATGAGTCGGGGGCCGAGCGCTATTATGATGAATTCGTGCGTCGGATGAGCGAGTTCATGGGGGTTATTGGTAACCCGAACGTTCTCGCCGACTGCGTTGATGTTTCGAAGTACTGCATGGAGCGCGAGTACTACAAGGCGCTCATGTTGTGTCGGAAGCTGATCGAGTACGAAGACGAAAGGTTGGGGAATGTCCCTGCAAGCGTATCAGCAGGCGTCGACCAGGGCTGAAACCCCGCGGGAGACGGAGTATCGTCTCTTCGCTCAGGTCACGCTGGCCCTCATGGAGGCCGCAAAGTGCGAGCCGACGGATATCCGCGGCCGGATCGACGCGCTCGATTGGAATCGGCGTGTCTGGTCGGTGCTGGGCACGGCGTGCGCGGATCCTGAGAACGCCCTGCCGGAAGCCCTGCGCGCCTCGATCATCTCGCTGAGCATCTGGGTGGGCAAGCACACCAGCGAGGTGATCCGCCGGACCGACGAGATCGAGCCGCTGATCGAGGTCAACCGCATGGTCATGCAGGGCCTGCGCGGCAATGGACAGGCGGCGGCCGCCTAGGGGGCGGGCGCCATCAGAGACATCAGAAAGGCCGCGGCGCCCGCCGCGGCCTTTTTCGTTGGGCGTCTCCTGACCGCCCCCGGCGGGGCGGCGGCCGAAGCGGGATCTCGGGTGAACCCATTCGGCCAAAAAAAAGGCCGCGCCCGAAGGCGCGGCAGTCATAGGGAGGAAACGCCCAGGAAGGGCAACCCCAATCTGAGCGATGTTTAGACCGGCCGCAAGCCGGAAGTTCGGGGTGCGACAATCCGGCCCTGTCGCACCGCGCCAAGCGAGCGCTGAAATTCCGTTCGGCGCCGGGCAGCATGTGCCGGGCGGCAGGTGTTAACCATGTCGCCGTGGCCGCCGAGACCCTGTCGGGGCGAGGATAAGCTAATAAAAACAGACGAGTAGGTCGTTTACCATATCTGGCCCAGAGCTTGCGACGCGTACGGCGGCGAAAAATCGCCCGCCAGCCGAAGCTGGCCGAACCCCTCCAGAATGGATGTGACGCGATGCTGTATAATTCAGTGAACACCAACGTGGGCGCCATGACGGCGCTCCAGAACCTGAACAAGAGCAACAGGGAGCTGTCCGAAACACAGAACCGCATCAACACCGGCTTGCGGGTGGCGAGTGCGAAGGACAATGGCGCGATCTGGGCGATTGCTCAGAACCAACGGGCCACTTCCTCATCGCTGAACGCCGTGAAGGAATCGCTGCAGCGAGGTCAGTCGACCGTCGATGTGGCCTTGGCCGCGGGGGAGACCGTCTCAGACCTGCTTCTTCAGATGAAGGAGAAGGCGCTGGCTTCGTCGGACACCACCCTCGACACGAACAGCCGCGTCGCGCTCAACGACGACTTCGTGTCGTTGCGCGACCAGATCCGGAAGGCCGTGAACAACGCCGACTTCAACGGCGCGAACATGCTGCTGGGCACAGGCGCCACGCAGATCATGGCTCTTGCGAACGCGGATGGGACCGCCGTGATTACGGTGCTGGCCCAGCCGATGGATCTGGGCACCGGCGCGCTGACGGCTTTGACCGACACGTCGTCCATTGGAACTCAGGCGCTAGGCTTTGCGATGATCACCACGATCAATCAGGCGATCATCAATGTTTCGGCTTCCCTGTCGGCGCTCGGCACGGGGTCGAAATCCCTGGGCTCGCATCTGACGTTCATTGGCAAATTGCAGGACACGGTTGATGGCGGCATTGGCAATCTGGTTGACGCCGACCTGGCGAAGGAAAGCGCGAAGCTCCAGGCCCTGCAGACAAAGCAGCAGCTCGGGGTTCAAGCCCTCTCCATCGCAAACCAAGCGCCGAACAGCATCATGTCGCTGTTCAGGTAGGCGGGCAGTTCCGGGCCGGACACTTCGCTTCGCGCGGAGATGTCCGGCCCTTTTTTTGCCTGGTGGCAGGTAATTTTTGCCGTGCGGGGTGGGCAAAATCTGCAGTCCGTCCGGTCAATCTAGGCAGAAACTGCCGGGTCGAAACGTCGATAACAGACCTATAACGACATAAAATCAATGAGTTACGCGTTCCGGCAAAGTCTGCCGGGTTGGCTTGTTCCTTGCTGCAATCTTTGCCGGGCAAAAAGCCCCCGGTCGTCAAAACGACGCCGGCTCCCTGAGAAAGGAACAGTCGTATGCCTTTGAATAGCGTCAATACGAACGTCGGCGCCATGGCGGCGCTGCAGAACCTCACCTCCACCCAGATGGACCTTTCGACCACCCAGAACCGGATCAACACCGGCCTGAAGGTGGCTTCGGCCAAGGACAACGGCGCCATCTGGGCCATCGCCCAGAACCAGCGCGCGACCTCCGGCTCGCTGAACGCGGTGAAGGAATCGCTGCAGCGCGGCCAGTCAACGGTCGACGTGGCCATGGCCGCCGGGGAAAGCGTCTCCGATCTGCTGCTGCAGATGAAGCAGAAGGCGTTGGCGGCCTCCGACACCACCCTCGACACCAACAGCCGGACCGCGCTGAACGACGACTTCACGTCGCTTCGCGATCAGATCCAGAAGGCCGTCGACAACGCCGAGTTCAACGGCGCCAACATGGTCAAGGCGGCCGCGAGCAATCCCGCGACGGTGAAGGCCTTGGCCAACGCCGACGGCAGCCAGACGATCACCGTGGCGGCCCAGGACCTGTCGCTGGGGTCGACGGCGCTGGGGGGGATCACCGCGACCTCCTCGATCGGCGCGCAGTCCACCGCCGCCTCGATGATCACGATCGTCAACAGCGCGATCACCAACGTCTCGAGCGCGCTCTCGAAGTTGGGCACGGGCTCGCGGTCGCTGGCCTCGCACCTGACCTTCGTCGGCAAGCTGCAGGACACCATCGACTCCGGCGTGGGCAACCTCGTCGACGCCGACCTGGCGAAGGAAAGCGCGAAACTGCAGGCCCTGCAGACCAAGCAGCAGCTTGGCGTCCAGGCCCTGTCGATCGCGAACCAGTCCTCGTCGATCCTTCTCGGCCTGTTCCGTTAGGGTCAAGGCGGTGCGGTCCCCTCGGGGGCCGCGCCAGCGTGGCGGCGGGGAGGGGACCTTCCCGCCGTTCATGCTCAACGCGGAGCGCTGGCGTTAGGCGTCGGCGATAGGAGACATGCAGAACAAGGTTACCCCCTTCGCAAACGCCTCCGATCCCACCTACGGCCGTTCAGGCTCCCTCCCCGCGCCCAACGCGGCCGGAGCCAAGGGCGTCGCCGCAGCGCCGGAAGAGGTCGATCTGCGATTGGAGATCGTCGAGGATCAGGTCAGCGGCACCTATGTCTACAAGACCGTCAACCGGCGCACCGGCGAGGTCGTCCAGCAGTACCCGCGGGAAGAGATCCTGCGGCTACGGGACGCCGCCGCCTACCAGGTTGGCGAAGTGATCCGCACCAAGGCCTGATCCGCCAGTCCACGCGGCTGGTTTCGAAACTTCCCCCGCCCCGGCCCGCCGGCGGCGGCGATGACCGTTGCGCCAAACCTGCGCCGCCGCTGTCGATCTGCGGGCGATCGCCTGCTGGCCTGGCGACCCCGTTGTCGCTTGAACGCAGAGGTGGTCGCCGGCGCGGAATCACGGCTAGTTGGGGGCTGCTGCGGAATGCGGCGACGGCCGTCGAAATGGCCAAGATCCCCCGGTTATGACGTATGCGGATCCTCGCGGCAGGCGCGGCGAGGGGCGGTGTGAATTTGCGCCCGCGTCGGTGGCGTTATGGTTACCGGAAAATCGATCGTGGTTAATCGAACTGTCTGTTTGGGCCGCTCCGCGCTCTGGTCGTTAACCTTTCGATTACCATAAAATCCCTAGCCTCCTTGGAAGCCCACGCGACTCGCCCGAAGCGAGTCGGGCTCATGTGACTAGGAGAATCCGTCATGTCGATCAGCGTGCACACGAACAAGCCCGCCCTGGTTGCGCTGCAAAATCTTAACAGAACCAACGACGACATCGGCGAAGTCCAGAACCACATCAACACCGGTCTGAAGATCGCCAACGCGCGCGACAACGCTGCAGTTTGGTCGATCGCGCAGAACCAGCGGGCCGACATCGGCGCGCTCAATGCGGTGAAGATGAGCCTGGACCGGGCGAACTCGATCGCCGAGGTCTCGATGGCCGCGGGGCAGACTGTCTCGGACCTGCTGGTGCAGTTGAAGGAGAAGGTTGTCGCGGCGATGGACACCTCCATCGACACCGCCTCGCGCACCGCCCTCGACTCGGAATTCAAGTCGATCATTCGTCAGATCGGCCAGGTCACCGACAATGCGGCCTTCGACGGCGCCAACCTGCTGAACGGGTTGCAGCACTCGGGCACGCCGAACATCCAGTTCCTCGCCAACGCCTCGGCGAGCTCCTTCATCACCCTTTCGGCCCAGGACATGAGCCTGGCGAGCTCAGGGTCCCCGGGCGCCGGGATCATCATCACCATGTCGGTGGGGGCCTCGCTGGACAGCGTGACCATCGCCGGCGCGGTCCTGACCCAGCTCAACGAATCGATCGGCAACGTCAACCAGGCGCTGGGCTCGCTGGGCTCGCAGGCCAAGCAGATCACGGCGCACAGCGACTTCGTCGGCAAGCTGAGCGACACCCTGCAGACCGGGGTCGGCAACCTGGTGGACGCCGACCTCGCCAAGGAAAGCGCCAAGCTGCAGGCCCTGCAGGTTCAGCAGCAGCTGGGCGCCCAGGCGCTGTCGATCGCCAACCAGGCGCCGCAGATGATCCTGCAGCTGTTCAAGGGGTGATGGTCTTGGGCGTCCGCTCGGATGAGCCGGCCGCACGCCAGGCTGTTTTACCGCGACGTTAACGAGCTGGAAGCTCCACCGCGGATAACCTTGGGGCGCGGGCTCACGCCCGTGGAGCGGTACCGATGGTCATAAGCATCGATTCGAGCATGCTGCTTGGCTACTACCAGGCCAAGGCTGGCTTGCCGGTCACCTACAGCGACGGCACGACGAGCTCGGTCATCACGCCCAAGGTGGCGCCGACCGCGCCCTGGACGTCCCAGGTCACGCCGCAGCAGGCCAGCGCCAACGTCACCGCCGCGCTCGCCGGCCACAAGATCATCGACGAGAACGCCGCCAAGCTCGACCTCTCGGGCGCCAGCGCCGATTACAAGAAGCTGTTCGCCCTCTACCAGGGGCTGGGCACGCTCAGCGACATGGCGACCCAGATCAAGGCGTCCGGCGTCTCCAGCATCAGCAAGACGCAGCTGCAGAAGGCCTTCCTGACCGGCATGTCCGAGATGTCGAGCTACATAAGCTCCGCCGATTTCGACAAGCTGCGCCTGGTGCAGGGCGATGCGAACACCAGCGCCAAGTCGACGCTCACCGTTCCCAAGGCGGCCACCCAGTACATCACCCCGCCGCTCGCCACCTCGGCGACGGACGCGACGGCGGCCTTCGAGGGCGACGTGCGGTTCAATATCAAGGTGACGCGGGTCAACCAGACCTACGACATCCCGATCGACCTCTCGCAGATGCCTGAGCAGACGCGGAGCGTCGCCAACGTCGTCAACTACGTCAACGACCAGCTGTCGGCGGCCGGGGTGGAGACCCGTTTCGGCACCAGCCGCACCGCTGGCGTCGCGCAGGAGATCAAGGTCGGAACCAAGACCGTCACCCTGCCGGCCGGGCCGGACCAGTGGGCGTTGAAGGTCACCATCGGCACGTCCGAGACGGTCAACTTCTCGGCGCCGCAGACCGCGGGCGCCGTCTATCTGGCGCAGCAGGTGGGCGACGCCGATCCTGATGACAACACCAAGACCAGCGACAGCACCATCCGGCAACAGCTGCTGAAGTTCCAGACCGACACCCAGGACGTCGCTGCGCCGCTGCAGGGCTCCGGCCAGGCGAACTGGGTGGATGGCCGGGTCTTCGCCAAGGCGCTCGACAGCGCCGTCGGGACCGTCCATGCGCAGACGGTGGGGCCGGATGGATCGGTCTATATGCTGGCCGACGTCACCGGGACCGTCGCCGGCCAGGGCATCAAGGGGACGCAGGACGTCGCCCTGATGAAGTACGACGCCGCCGGAAAGCTGATCTACACCCGCACCCTCGGCGCCGCGAGCACGGCGACCGGCCTGAGCCTCGCGGTCTCGGCCGATGGCAAGGTGGCGGTGGGCGGCTCGGTCAGCGGCGCCCTCAACGGTTCGACCGACGGGGCGCTCAACTCCGGGACCACCGGCTCCAACGCCGGCCAGGCCGACAGCTTCGTCACCCTCTATGACGACGACGGCCAGGAGCTCTGGACCCAGCGCCGCGGGGCGCGCCAGGACGACCAGGTCAATCAGGTGGCCTTCGGCGCGGACGGGACCGTCTATGTCGCCGGCCAGACGAAATCGGCCATGCCCGGCGGCGGCGCAGCCCAGGGCGACTGGGACGGTTATATCGAGGCCTTCGCCACCGACGCCAACCGCAAGGTCAGCACCCTGTTCACGCAGGGGTTCGGGACGACCGGGGCCGACAAGCCCAAGGGGATGGTGATCGACGGGACGTCCATCGTCACCGCCAGCGTCGAGGGCGGCCGCGCCGTGCTGCGCCGCTTCGACATCTCCAGCGGCGCGCCGGTCGAGACGGCGAACCGCGACCTCGGCGATCTGGAAGGCGGCGACATCGCCGGCCTCGCGCTCGACTCCAACGGTCAGCTGGTGATCGCCGGAACCACGGCGAACCCGCAGCTCTCGGTCGACACCGTCAGCAGCGCCGCGTCCGGCGGAACCGACGCCTTCGCTGCGCGCATCGCCGCGGACCTCAGCATCAACGCCAGCGACCGGCTCGCCTACTATGGGGGCAGCGGCGACGACAAGGCCTCGGCCCTGGCGGTCTCGAACGGCAAGGTGTGGATCGCCGGAACCGCTGGAACCGACCTGCCGGGCGAGGCGCCGGTGGGGACGCAGGACGGGTTCCTCGCCAACCTCGACGTCGACAGCGGCGCGGTCGACTGGTCCCGTCGCTTCACCGGGACCTCAGGCAAGGCGGCGCCGACCGCCATCGCCATCGCTCCGACAGGCTCCAGCGTGCTGGACCGCCTGGGACTGCCCAGCGGCGACCTCACGCTCGATGAGTCCAAGCAGCTCTCGGCCGTGAGTGCACTGCGGGCGGGCGACCAGTTCACGGTCTCGAAGAGCGGCGCGCCGGCCTCCACCGTCACCATCGACCAGGGCGAGACCTTCGAGACCCTGATGCTGAAGATCCAGCGCGCCTCGAATTTCTCGGTCAAGATGAGCGTCGTTGCGACCACCGACGGCCAGAAGCAGTTGAAGCTCGAACCCGCCTATCCGGGCGCCGTGGTCACCTTCGGCCCTGGCAAGGGCGACAAGGACGGCCTGTCGCAGCTCGGCATTCCGGAAGGCGTCCTGCGGGCCACCACCACCAATGCGGCGGGTGCGACGGTGCCGGCGGACGGCAAGTCCAACATCTATGGCCTCGGCCTGGAGAGCGATCTGAACCTGTCGAACGCCGATCAGATCAGCCACGCGATGGCCGTGCTGGCGAACGCCCAGGGCATGATCCGCACCGCCTATAAGGACCTGGTCGCCGCGGCGACGCCGAAGTCGCAGCTGAACGCCGCCGCCGCTGCCGCCGCGCTCGCCAAGAGCGGCGCGGTGCCTGCCTATATGACCAACCAGATCTCCAACTATCAGGCGGCGCTCGACCGGCTGGTCGGCGACACCACCACGACCACCACCGATCCCACGCTCACCCTGTTCGGCATCACGAGTTGAAAGCGACCGCGGCGCGGTCTAGCGGGAGGATATGACTCTTGCTCAACCTCGCCTGCGGTTTGCGCTCTGGGGCGCCTTGGCTGCGCTGGCGGCCGGCGGATTGATCGCCTTCGCCATGATCCGCGCCCATCGCGGGGAGGTGGCCCCGCCGCCGCCGGCCTCGCAGGGCGGTCTGGTGATCGAGGCCTCAGGCGCAGGTGCCGGCCGAATCGATGCGGCCAAGCCGCTGCGCTGCTTCGTCGGCGGGCTCTATGTGGGCGATCTCACCCTGAAGGACTGCGCCAAGCGCAACGGGGTGACGACCGACGCCCTGGATGTCGGCCTGGACGTGTCCGGCGCGCTCGCCGCCAGCCAGCCGGGCGCGGCGGCGGTGACCCCGCTGCCGCCGGTCGCCGCCCAGGCGCCGCCCGCCGCCGGCGGAGAGGTCGCCACGCCGGGCGCCGGGGCTTCGGCGATGGGCGAGTGCTGGCGTTACGCGGACAACCGCTGGCGCAAGCTGCCCAGCGAAACCACCCTCAACGGCTGCTCCCAGGCCCTGTTCGCCGGCCGCTGCGAAACGGCCGGCGGCGCGAGCTACGGCCGTTGGGCGCAGCAGACCCTGAGGCTGGTCCCGGGGCGCATCGAGATCTCCGCGGACAACCACAGCTTCCGAATCCTCGCCGAGCAAGGGCCGGGTTGCAGCGTTCCCGGCGGGCCGGGCTGACGGTTTTCGCCTGCGGCGGGCGGGCGGTCTCGCCTGCGGCGCGGCGCGCGTGTAGGTTCGCCGGCATGTCCCGCATGGTTCTCGCCGCCGCCCTCGTCTCCGTCCTGGCGCTCGGCGCCTGCAGCAAGGAGGTGATGCCGCCGGGCGATGCGGGGGTCTGCTACAATGTGAGCTTCAAGCCCAACGGCGAGCTCGTCTATCACAAGCTGGTCAACGCCCCGAACCTGGAGACCTGCGCCGCCAATCTGGAGGCGATGCGCATCAAGTTCCTGCGGATGGGCGGCACGGCCCAGGAAATCCTGGGCGCCTACCAGTCCAACTTCATCTTCGTGCAGAGAGCCGGAATCTTCAGCGCCGCCAGCCTGGACGGTCCGCGCTATCTGGCTCTGGTGCGCACCGGCGACGGCCGGCTGGCCATCCCGGGCGCCATGCCGCAGCCGCCGCCCCAATAGGCTGTGGACGGACTGGAACGTAGCAAGAACATCCGCTTGCTCAGGCCTTAACGAGTCGTTAGCGTGCGCCCCTGGGCCAGAAGCGCCCGCAGCTACGGAAACTAGGACATCGACATGGCGGGCAGCGTCAACAAGGTCATTCTGGTCGGCAATCTGGGCGCCGACCCGGAGATCCGCACTCTCAATTCCGGCGATCGGGTGTGCAATCTGCGCCTCGCCACCTCCGAGACCTGGCGCGATCGCGGCTCGGGCGAGCGTAAGGAGCGGACGGAATGGCACCGGGTGGTCATCTTCAACGACAACCTGGTGAAGGTGGCCGAGAGCTACCTGCGTAAGGGCTCCAAGGTCTATGTCGAAGGCGCGATCCAGACCCGCAAGTGGACCGACCAGTCCGGCCAGGAGAAGTTTTCCACCGAGGTCGTGCTGCAGAAGTTCCGCGGCGAACTGACCATGCTCGACGGCAAGGGCGGCGACTCGGCGGGCGACGAGGGCGGCTATGGCGGCGGCTACGCCGGCGGCGGGTCCGGCGGCGGCTTCTCGTCCGGCCCGAAGCAGCAGAGCTCGGCGCCGCGCGAAGACTTCTCGGCCGACCTCGACGACGAGATTCCGTTCTGACGCTTACCTAGCTCTGCACTATCTACAAGTGGCCGGTTCCCTCTGGAACCGGCCATTTTTTATTGCTCGGCCACCCAGTCCCTGAGCCGCCAGATCGTGGGCAGGCCCCCGGTCGAGAGGCGCAAATGAGCCCGGCGCGACGGTGCTCGTTCGACCTGATGTCAAACGCCTTCCGATGCCCCCACTGCAAAACAGTCTGCTAGCGCAATTCCGGTTCGGAAGAGATCGTGAAGGGCCGTCGACGAACTGTCATTCGGCGGCCAAGTGTTCTGGTCCGGCCGTAGCGTGCACGATCGCATCGGTTATTGCCGCTCTATTCCCAAGGCAAAGCTTCCCCAGTTCTGATTTGCCGGCTAAGCCTATGACCATAATAAACAAAATCTACTGGGAGGACGTGATGAGAGATTCCTACATCAAGGCCTTGCTTGTTGGGACAGCCATTTCCTGCTGCGGGCTTTCAGCACCTGCTTACGCGCAGAACGCCGCACCCAATGATCCCAACCTGATCATCGTGACGGCGCGGCGTCTGCAGGAGCGGCTTCAAGACGTGCCGATCTCGATCGCCGTCATCAATCAAGACCAGATCAACAACCGCAACATCGTCAACGCCGCGGACCTGGCGACCTTCACCCCGTCGCTGTCGTCGGCCAACATGTTCGGCAGCGAGAACTCCAGCTACGTGATCCGGGGCTTCGTCCAGGACATCGGTACGGCGCCGTCGGTCGGCGTCTATTTCGCCGACGTGGTGGCCCCGCGGGGCGCCTCGAACGGCATAACCTCCGGCGACGGCGCCGGACCTGGCAGCTTCTTCGACCTGCAGAACGTGCAGGTGCTGAAGGGCCCGCAAGGCACGCTGTTCGGGCGCAACACCACAGGCGGCGCGGTGCTGCTGGTGCCGCAGAAGCCCGCCCGCGACTTCGAAGCCTACGCCGAAGGCTCGATCGGCAACTACGACATGCGTCGCCTCCAGGGCGTTGTGAACCTGCCGCTCAACGAGAGCCTGCGCGTGCGCCTCGGCGTCGATCGACAGAAGCGGGACGGCTTCATCCGCAACACCAGCGGCGTCGGGCCGCGCGACTTCGCCGACATCGACTATACGGCGCTACGCGCGAGCGTCGTCCTCGACGTCACGCCCGACCTCGAGACCTATACGATCGCGTCCTACACCCACTCGAACACGCACGGCACGTTCCAGAAGCTGATCGCCGCCGATCCGTCGTTCGGGCTGGGCGGGTTCGCCGCCGCCCAACTCGCCGATCAGGCCGCCAAGGGCGAGGGCTTCTACGACGCACGGCAGGATGTCGTCGATCCGAGATCCAAGCTCAAACAATGGCAGATCATCAATACGACGACCTGGCTGGCGACCGACAACCTGACGGTCAAGAACATCATCAGCTACGCCGAACTCACCAACGACTATAAGTCGGCGATCTTCGGGACCGCCTTCTCGTCGCCGCCGATCCCAGCCTTGGGATTGGCCAGCTTCCGGTTCGGCTTCGCCAACAGCACGCCGATCCCCGGCGGTCACACTTCGGACGAGTCGACCTTCACCGAGGAGCTGCAACTGCAGGGCCGCGCCATGGACGATCGCCTGACCTGGCAGGCGGGCGGCTATTTCGAGAGCGCCAAGCCGCTCTCCACCGTGGGCTCCCAGTCACCGGTGGTGATCTCCTGCACCGATTCCAACACCCTGCAATGTTACGACATCCTGGGCTTCCTCGGCACGCTTGCGGCCGGCTCGCCGCAGCATGCTGGCGCCGTCAATCTCACGGCCGGCCGCACGACATTCAAGAACCTGGGCGCCTATGCGCAGGCCACCTACACGCTCACCGAAGAGCTGAAACTGACCGGCGGTATTCGCTACACCTCCGACAAGCAGACCAACGTCAGCCTGCAGCGGACCTTCATCTTCGGATACCCGCTGGACCTGGCGACCTTCCAGCCGATCCCCGTGTCTTCGTTCAGCTTGTGCACCAACCCGGCCGCGCCGGCGGCCACCTGCACGCTGACCTTCAAACAGAAGTCGCACAAGCCGACCTGGCTGATCGGCCTCGACTATACGCCGAGCTCGGACCTCCTGGTCTACGCCAAGTGGGCGCGCGGCTATCGCGCCGGCACCATCGCGCCGAACGTGACCGCGCCTTACAACATCGTCAAACCGGAGACTGTGGACACCTACGAAGCCGGCCTGAAGGCCAGCTTCGACGCGCCAATCAAAGGCACGTTCAACGCCGCGGCCTTCTACAACGACTTCCGCAATCAGCAACTCCAGCTCGGGTTCGACCCGGCGCCGGGGGTGCCGATCTCTCCGACCGCGGCGCCGATCAACGCCGGCAAGTCGCGCATCTACGGCCTGGAGATCGGGACGACGCTCACCCTGTTCGAGGGCTTCACCCTTCAGGCCGACTACACCTATCTGAACACCAAGATCCTCTCGATCCCGGTGTTCACCGTTCAGCCCGGTTCGCCGTACGTCATCCATGGCGCCCAGCAGAAGGGCGACCCCCTGGCCTTGTCGCCGAAGAACAAGTTCGTCGTTTCGGCCAATTACGCTCTGCCGCTGGACGAAGCGATTGGGAAGATCTCCCTAGGGGCGGATTTCTCGCACACGGACAAGGTGGTCACCAACTACATCGACAGAACCTTCCCCAATACGATTTTCGAGAATCTCGGGGTTATTTCGGCTTACGACCTGTTGAATCTCAACGTCACGTGGTCCTCGGTGGCAGGGAAGCCTGTCGATATTGGACTGTTCGCAACCAACGTGACCAAGGAGGAATACTATACCTGGGTCCCAGGTCTCGTCGCCGGGACAGGGTTCGAGACGGCGCAACTTGGCGCGCCTCGCATGTACGGCATGCGCGTGAGGGTCCGCTTCGGGTAGCGACCCTGCCGCCTCGTCTGGTGAGGGGCGACGGGCGCATCGCCCGCCGGCCTTCTCCGGAGGCGCCCCGGCGATCACCACGATTTCAGGCTTTGAGCCTGCCGCCTGCGCCGTTTCGCGGCCTCCGGCGTTGTGACGTCAGAGTGAAAACGGCGCGAGGCGCGTCGGGCTCGTGGGAACTCGACGGGTCCCGGCGTCGTCCAATGCCTGGAAGCAGAGTGGAGGATCGAACGTGTCCGACATCGAGACCCACAATCCCAAGAGCACGGCGCAGATCGCGGGGCACCCGCTGCATCCGATGATCATCCCGTTCCCGATCGCCTTCTTCGTCTCGACCCTGGCGACCGACCTGATCTACCTGAACACTGGCCGCGCCGGCTTCGCGGAGGCGTCCATGTGGCTGCTGGGCGCGGGCCTGGCCAGCGCGCTGCTGGCGGCCGTCCTGGGCCTCACCGACTTCCTCGGCGACAGGCGCGTGCGGCGGATGCGCCAGGCCTGGCTGCACATGGTGGGCAATGTGCTGGCCGTGGCGCTTCAGGCGGTGAACTTCTACCTGCGCGCGGCCGGGGACATGCGCGACGCCATCGCGCCTTCGGGCGTGACGATCTCCGCCGTGGTCGTGGTGCTCCTGCTGTTCAACGGCTGGATGGGCTGGGAGATGGTCTACCGCGGCCACGTCGGCGTGACGGACGAAATGGAAACCGCCCGCGTCCGCGTTCGCGACCGCTAGCCCAGGTCCGACCCTCGCCTGAGGCTGTCGGATGATCCGCATCATCTCCGTCCGCAAGGCGGTTGTGGCGGGCGCGGCCGGCGCGCTCGCCTGGGAGGCGCTGCTGCGCCCGCTGCTCCTCGCGGGCCTGCCGCTCGCCGACATCGTGAGCGCCCTGGGTGCGCTGGTCTTTCCGGACGGCCCTGGCTGGGCGGCCTGGGGGGCGGGACTGATGCTTCATGTGGTCGTCGGCGTGCTCTGGGCGGTCTTCTACGCCTACTTCTTCTGGTCCCTGTTCGCCTGGCGGCCGCTGATCCAGGGACTCGTCTTCACGTCCGTGCCGGCAGCGCTCGCGCTCCTGATCATGTACCCGCAGCTGAAGCTGATGCACGCCGACCAGCTGGTGGCGCACGGCGACGCCTGGACGCTGCTGAAGGACGTCAGCTGGGGCGAGCGGGGCGGCCTGCTGCTCGGCCACCTGGTGTTCGGCGCGGTGCTGGGCGCGCTCTATACGCGCCCCGTGGGCTATCCGGCCGAGCGCGCGCCCAAGCCGCCCCGGCCGCGTCGCTGCGGTCGCGAGCCGAAGGTGGTTGAGCGGCCGCCCTTCGCCTTCATCTTCGCCAGCGGAGTGGAATGCAGCTATCCGACGCTGGAAGGCGGCCGCTGGCGGCGCGACCTGATGGAGGCGACCGGCCACTATCGCCGCTGGCCGGAGGACCTCGCCCGGGCGGTCGAGACGGGCCTCACCCACCTCCGCTACGGACCGCCGCTGCACCTGACCTATCCCGCGCGGGGACGGTTCGACTGGTCGGCGGCCGACGGGCCGATGGAGGCCATGCAGCGGCAGGGCCTGACGCCCATCGTCGACCTTTGCCATTTTGGCCTGCCGGGTTGGCTGGCCGACTTCCAGAACCCGGAGGTCCCGGAGGCGCTCGCCGCTTACGCGCGAGCCTTCGCGCAGCGCTTCCCGCAGGTGCGCTTCTTCACGCCCATCAACGAGATGTACGTCTGCGCGAAGCTCTCGGCGCTTGAAGGCCTCTGGAACGAACAGCTGCGCGACGAGCGGGCCTTCACCACGGCCGCCCGGCATCTGGCCAAGGCCAATGTGCTGATGATGCAGGAGATTGAGCGAGCGCGGCCGGACGCGGTCTTTGTCACGAGCGAAAGCGGCGAGTTCTACCAGGCGTGCTGTCCGGATCCGGAGGTCGTCCAGGTGGCCGACCTGGAGAACGAGCGCCGCTTCCTGCCGCTCGACCTCGTCTACGCCAAGCCGGTGAGCGAGCTCATGCGCGGCCATCTATTGGCGACCGGCATGCCGTCCGAGGAATACCAATGGTTCATGGGCCGCAAGCCGTCCCGGCGCCTCGTGCTCGGCGTCGACTATTACGACTGGAACGAAAAGCTCGTCGACACCGAGGGGCGGGCGCAGGCGCTGGGCGAGCTGTTTGGCTGGTTTGTGGTGGCCCACCAGTACTGGGACCGTTACCGCAAGCCGCTGATGCACACCGAGACCAACCACCTGGACGCGCGCGAGGCGCCGCGCTGGCTCTGGCGGCAGTGGCACAATGTCCGGCTCATCCAGAAGGCCGGCGTGCCGGTGGTGGGCTTCACCTGGTACAGCCTGACCGACCAGGTCGACTGGGACATCGCCTTGTCCGAGGCCCTCGGCAACGTCAATCCGGTGGGCCTCTTCGATTTGAACCGCGACCCGCGCCCGGTCGCGCTCGCCTACAAGCGCCTCATCGAGACCTTCCGCGACACGCCCGAGATGCGGGAATGTCCGGCGCTGAAGGAGCTCCTCTCATGATGGCCTTCCTGCTCGCCCACGGGATCGATCCCGGACCCCTGCAGCGGCCGTTGCTGGCCGGCGCGATCACCGGGTTGATCGCAGCGGCGCCGGCGGGGGCGGCGTTCGCCGCGCTCGGCGCCTTCACCGTCGTGGCCGACCAGGTGATGCGGCTCCCGCGGCCGGTGACCGCCGTCATCCTGGTGGCGGCCTTCACCTTGGCGGGCGCGCTCTACGGACTTGTCTTCCGCCGGGCGGCGAACGACCGGCGCGGCGGATGGCTCTTTGGGGCGGCGTTCGGCTTCGTGCTCTGGATGGCCGCTCCGGTCGTGGTCCTGCCGCTGGTCGGCGGCGGGACCATCGCGGCGGGGCGCGCCGCCACCGGCTTCTTCGCCTGTTTCCTGGTCTGGGGCCTGGTGGCGGGGGCGCTGTTTCCGCTCGTGCACGCGCCGTTGCAGGGCGGCATGGACCAGAACGGCCGCTCGGCCCGGTTCGGGCCCTCGGCCGCCTCTATGGCGCGCGGACTGCTCCGCCGCGCGCCCCGCCAGCGCTGAGGTATCGGGAAATCGCCCCTACAGCCGAGGCTCCGCCATCAAGTCCCCGCCTCGGCGCGATGCGGCAGCTTCCAGTCCGGCCGCGGGAAGTGGCAGGTGTAGCCGTTAGGAATCCGCTCGAGATAGTCCTGGTGCTCAGGCTCGGCCTCCCAGAAGTCGCCGACCGGCTCGACGGCGGTGACCACCTTGCCGGGCCATAGGCCGGACGCCTCCACATCGGCGATGGTGTCCGCGGCGACCCGCTTCTGCTCATCGCTGGTGTAGAAGATCGCCGAGCGATAGCTGAGCCCGATGTCGTTGCCTTGCCGGTTCAGGGTGGTGGGGTCATGGATCTGGAAGAAGAACTCCAGCAGATCGCGGAACCCGATCACCTGGGGATCGAAAATGATCTCAATCGCCTCGGCGTGCGTGCCGTGGTTGCGATAGGTGGCGTTGGGCACGTCCCCGCCGCTATAGCCCACGCGGGTCGAGATCACGCCCGGCTTGCGCCGTATCAGGTCCTGCATGCCCCAAAAACAGCCGCCAGCCAGGACGGCGCGCTCGGTCTTGGACATCATCTGCCTCCAGAAGCTGACAAGGCCCGAACTCAGATGCGCAACAGACGTCGCCGGGCCGCGTCAACAACACTCCGGACCTCAAGCCGGCGCAAGCCGGCTCGCCGCGAAATCCGAAAATCGTCGCCGTCGGTGCGCCAGGACGCCTGGAATGCGACCGGTTTCGGCCTGTTGACCGCGGCCGACTTCCGTGGCGGCCTGACGCCCGTGAGGAGCCCTGCATGAGCCTCGTGATCGACGCCGACTTCCATGGCGGCAATATCCTCGTCCAGACCGTGGGCAAGGCCACGGCGGACCTGACCCTTCGGCAGGACTCCAATGGCCCTTGGTTTCAGTGGTTCTTTTTCCGCGTCCGGGGCGCAGCCGGACAGGCGCTGACCCTGCGGATCGTCAATGCGGGGGCGTCGAGCTATCCCGACGGCTGGATCGGCTACCGGGCGTGCGTCAGCTCGGACGGCGAGGCTTGGACGCGGACCGACACCCGCTACGCTGACGGCGTGCTGGAAATCCGCCATCGGCCGCCGGCCGACGAGCTTTGGGTGGCCTATTTCCCACCCTACGACGGCCGGCGCCACCAAGCGCTGCTCTCCCGCGCGATCGCCGCCGGAGCCCGCGCCGACGTGCTGGGACGGTCAGTGGAGGGCAGGGCGATTGACCGCCTTACGCTGGGAACCGGGCGCCGCCAGGTCTGGTTGCTTGGCCGCCAGCACTCCGGGGAGACCATGGCCAGCTGGTGGATGGAGGGCGCGCTGGATCGGCTGCTCGATCCCGCCGACGCCACGGGCCACGCCCTGCTGACGGCGGCGACGGTGCACATCGCGCCGTTGATCAATGTCGATGGGGCGGCGCGCGGCAATCTGCGAGGCAACGCGGCGGGCGTGGATCTCAATCGCCAATGGCATGGGCCCGACCCCCGGGCGCCCGAGGTGGCGGCGGTGTTGGCGGCGATGGATGCGGCTGGCGTCGACCTGAGCCTGGACGTGCACGGTGACGAAACCCTGCCGCACGTCTTCGTCGACGGCGCCGACGTGGACCCGCAGGCGACCGCTTCGCAGATCGCCGGCGTCGAGCGGTTCAAGTCGGCTCTGCTGGTCGCCAGTCCCGCCTTCCAGACCAGGGTCGGCTATCCGCCGACCTATGCCGGCGACGAAGCTCCCGGAATGTGTACGCGCGCTGTCGCCCGACGCTATGGCGCCGTCAGCCTGACGCTTGAAATGCCGTTCAAGGACAGCATGGAGACCCCGGACCCCGTCGCAGGCTGGTCCATCGAAGCTTCGCGACGGCTGGGCCACGACACCCTGCCGGCGGTGCTGGCCGGCCTCGGCTCGGAATAGCCGGCGACCTACCTCAATCGAGCGTGCGCCGGTAGCGGATCATCGCCAGGGCGGCTACGACGCAGACGAAGGCCAGCAGCGCCAGCAGCTCGCGCCACTGGTCCGCCAGCCCCTGACCCTTGAGCAGGGCGCCGCGCACCACCCGCAGGAAATGGGTCACCGGGATCACCTGGCCGATCGCCTGGGCCCAGAGCGGCATGCCGCGGAACGGGAACATGAAGCCCGAGAGCAGGATGGAGGGCAGCATGTAGAAGAAGCTCATCTGCATGGCCTGCAGCTGCGAACGCGCCACCGTGGAGATCAGGAAGCCGAGCGCCAGCGAGCCCACGATGAACAGGGCCACCCCCAGCATCAGGCCGAGGCCGAGATTGGCCATGGGCACATGGAAGAGCAGCTTCGCCATCGTCAGAACCACGCCGGTCTGCACCAGCCCGACCAGGACGTAGGGCGCGAGCTTGCCGACCATGACCTCGATCGGCTCCAGCGGGGTGGCGAGCAGGGTCTCCATGGTGCCGCGCTCGGATTCCCGCGTGACGCTGAGCGCCGTCATCATCACCAGGGTCAGCGACAGGATGACGCCGAGGAGACCCGGCACGATATTGTAGGCGGTGATGGCCTCGGGGTTGTAGCGGTTGTGGATGACGACCTCGAAGGGGGCGGCGCCCTGGGCCTGGGGGCTGAGCGCCCCCTTCAGGTCGTGGGCCAGCGCCTGCTGCGGCAGGGCGGCCAGGGCGGCCACCGCGCCGCCGGTCGCCGAGGGATCGGTGGCGTCGGCCTCCACCAGGATTTGCGCATGGTCGCCGCGGACCACGCGGCGGGTGAAATCGCCGGGCACGGTGATCGCGAACTGGACCTCGCCGCGGCGGATCATGGCGTCGAGCTCGGCCGGGCTCCGCGCCTGGGCGACGAAGTCGAAATAGCGCGAATTCTTCAGCCCGGCCACGAGCGAGCGGGCGAACCGGCTGTCTTCCTGGATCAGCACGGCGGTCGGCAGATGCCGCGGCTCCGAATTGATGGCGAAGCCGAACAGGGTCAGCTGCACGATCGGGATGGCCAGCATCATGGCGTAGGTCAGCCGGTCGCGGGTGAGCTGTTTGAACTCCTTGACCATGACGGCCAGCACCCGATCAGCGGAGAAGAGGCTCATGCGAAATTGTCCTGCGCCTGGCCCATCAGCTGGATGAAGACGTCCTCCAGCGTCGGCTCGAGCTCGGTCCAGCGGTAGGGCTCGCGCCGCCAGGGCGCGATCGCCGCCTCCAGCTCGGGGCGGTCCACGCCGCTGACGTGGAGGGCGGCGCCGAAGGGGGCGACGGTCTCGACCCCGGGCTTGCCGGCGAGCTCACGGGCGAGGCGACCAACCTCCGGGCCCTCGCCATGGAAGGTGATCAGGCCCGAGTCCTTCACCACCTGCTCCGCCGTCCCGCGGGCGATCAGCCGGCCGTAGCTGATGTAGGCGATCTCATGGCAGCGCTCGGCCTCGTCCATGTAGTGGGTGGAGACCAGCACGGTCAGGCCGCGGTCGGCGAGCTCGTGGATCTCGTCCCAGAAGGTGCGGCGGGCCTTGGGATCGACGCCGGCCGTGGGTTCGTCCAGCAGCAGCAGCCTCGGCTCGTGCAGAGTGGCCGAGGCCAGCGCTAGCCGCTGCTTCCAGCCGCCGGAGAGCGTCCCCGCCAGCTGGTCCCTGCGGCTGGCGAGCCCCAGGTGGTCGAGCGCCGCATCCACGCGCGCGCGCCGGCGATCGAGGCCGTAGACCTGGGCGGTGAAGTGGAGGTTCTCCGCGAGCGTCAGGTCCTCGTACAGCGAGAACCTCTGGGTCATGTAGCCGGTCTCGCGCTTGATCCTGTCGGCCTCGGTCTGGATGTCGAAGCCGAGGCAGGTCCCGCGTCCGGCGTCGGGCGTCAGCAGGCCGCACAGCATGCGCAGCGTGGTGGTCTTGCCCGAGCCGTTGGGCCCCAAGAAGCCGCAGATGCGCCCCTGTTCCAGCTGGATGGAGAAGTCGTCGACGACCCGCTTGGTCCCGAAGCTCTTGCTCAGGCCGGCGATGTCGATGGCGAGCGTCACGGCCCGGGCTCCAGCGGCTCGACGTCCACCGGCTGCCCCGGGTTGAGCCGGGCCGAGGGCTGGGCCTCCACCAGATAGACCAGACGGTCGCGGGCATCGCGGCTGTAGATCACCGGCGGGGTGAATTCCGGCCGCGGACTCACGAAGGCGATCCGCGCGGTCAGGCCCTTGGCGCAGCCGTCGCAGGCGAAGCGGACGGTGCGCCCGACGCGATAGGCCGAAAGCGCGGCCTCCGCCACGAAGAACCGCACCTTGATGCGCTCGTCCGGCAGCAGCGAGAGGATCGGCTGGTTGGCGGCTGCCCACTCGCCGGGACGGTAGAAGACGTCCTCGACCCGGGCGGCGACGGGGGCCCTGGGGGCGACGTCGCCGAGCCGCGCCTGGGCGCCGGTGAGCGCCGCGCGCGCCTGCTCGACCCTGGCGTCCGCGGCGCGGATCTGGTCCTGGCGCGATCCCAGCCCCGCGGCGTCGCGCTGGCGCCGGGCGGCGGCGACCTGGGCGTTGGCGGACTGGGCCGCGGCCCGGGCGTCGTCCAGCCGGGCAGGGGCGTAGATCCCCTTGCGGGCGAGGACCTCCACTCGGCGAAGCTGGGCGCCGGCTTCCCGCGCCCGGGCTTCCGCCTCGGCGATCTGCGCCTCGAAGACGGCGAGCTCGACGGGGCGCTGGCCCTTGCGCGCGTCCTGCGCCTGGGCTTCGGCGGCCGCCAGATCCGCCGCGGCCTGGTCGCGCTGGCTGCGCGGCTGCTCGGGGTCGACGATGAACAGCGGCGCGCCCGCCTTCACCTCCGCCCCGCGGTCCACGAACACCGCCTTCACCGTTCCGGCCACCGGGGCGGCGAGGTAAAGCGGCTCGCCCTCCACATAGCCGGACAGGGTGTGAACCCGCCCAAAGCGGGGGATCAGCACCAGCCCCGTCACGAGCGCCGCGGCTGCGAGCAGCAGGACCATGACCAGGAGCCGCTGGCGGTTCATGCGGCCGGACCCTCCACCAGCAGGCCGTTCAGGAGGGTCGCCACATGCTGATGCCCGAGCGGCGGCAGGTCGAACGGCTCGGCGCCCACAGGCACGAAGGTCTCCCGCCAGATGACGGCGACGATCAGCGGCGCCGCGATCTGCAGGGCGTAAACCCGCGGGTCGCCGGCTCGGACCTCGCCGCGCGCCTGGGCGGCTGCGACAGCCTCGGCGAGGCCGCCGAGGGCCTGGGCGACCAGTTCGTCGTGCCAGACCCGGGCGAGCTCCGGAAAGTTGCGCGCTTCGCCGATCACCATCTTGGCGACCCCGCCCACCGGTTGGTCGGCCACGAGGGCGGAGAACCGCGCGACGAACATCCCGAGGAGGTCTGAGATGGGACCCGGATGGCCGGCGACCATGGCCCGCATCGCCCGCATGTTCGGCGCGATCACCTGCTCCACGACGGCGTGGAACAGCTCCTCCTTCGTGGCGAAGTAGAGATAGAGCGCGCCCTTCGAGACGCCGGCGCGACGGGCGATCTCATCGAGTTTGGCGGCCGCAAAGCCCTTCTCGGCGAATACCGCCAGCGCCGCCTGCACGATCTCCGCCGGCCGGTCGGCCTTGCGCCGACGGAACTTGGGCGTGCTGGGGGACGGCATGCTCTGCTCTAATAACTGACTGGATAGTTATTAAGCTCCCTTTTACGCCTGATGCTCCTGTGGCGCAATGCGGGGAGAGCCGCCCGCCTCAGTGGTCGAGGCGTTGAGGCGTCTGCGCATGCAGGGGCGACACGGTCGTCGTCCAGGACCGCTCTTCCATCGTCGCGGCCGCGTCGCGAAGACGCGCGGCCAGGTCGAGCCACCCGTCCTTGTCCGGATGGGAGCTGATCATCTTGGCCAGCTCCTCGGCCGCTTCAGCCTCGCGGATAAGTTGTTCTCGTCCCATGCTGTCCTCCTTCCCCGCGCTCTGAGAGTCAGTTGCAGGCGGCGGTCGTGGCGCGCTGATCAGCGCCTGTTGAGGCCAATATCCAGCAATCAATCTGCCCGCGAAATTCCGGGGGATTCCCCCCGTATTTCTACCTATGAGTAAGCTGGAGCGGCCAGAAGGGTCTGCGTCCGGCAGCGCCGCGGCCACGAAAGGCGCGGCCGGCGCCCTGAAAAAGCGGCGCCAGCTATCCGGAGAAATCGCCAGGCGAATCTATCAAAGGACAGGACGGCCTTCGCCGCCTGGCTGATGAAGGGGCCATGCGGCGGTGTCGCCGGGGCGGACGCCGACGCCCATAGGTTCGGATTTGCGGCAGATGGCGTGCCAGATCGCTCACACTATGGAATGCATGAACCCTCAACCCTTGTTCGCGCTCATACGTTACCTGAACGCCATTTGCTCCTGTCAGGAGACAGACGTCTGGACAGGTGGTCCGAGGATGAAATGCCTGACCGCAAGCTGATCGCCGCTGAGAACGAGGAACTGAGGCGACGATGTGTGGAGCAGGCGCGCGCTCTACGGGAGTGCGAAGCGCGTTATGAGGCTGTCTTCAACTCGTCGATGACGTTCATGTGCCTCTGCACGGCCGAAGGGGTGGTGCTGGACGTCAGCGGTCCGTCCCTCGCGCTCGGTGACGTTCGGATCGAGGACTGCGTCGGCAAATTCATCTGGGAGGTCCCGCTGTATGGGGGAAACCCAGAGGAGGCCGCCAAGGTCGAGGCCGCGGTGAAAGGGGCCGCCCGCGGGACCGTGCACTATGAATCCCGCATTCTTGCGTCGAACGAATGGCGCGTGTTCGATGTGGTGATCCGGCCCGTCCGCACCCGGCTGGGCGGCGAGCGTCGTTTCATTGTGCTCGAAGGCCGTGACCTCACCCCGACGCGATCGGCGGAAGAGCGCGCCCGTCGAGCCGAACGCATGGAGGCGCTTGGCCTCCTCACGGGCGGCATCACTCACGACTTCAACAACTTTCTGACCGTGGTGATCGGCGCGCTCGACATGGTCGTGCGGGGCCCGAAAAAGGCCAACCGCGAGGCCTTGATCGAGGCGGCCCTGGAAGCGGCCCAGAAGGCCGCGGCTCTCAACAGTCAGCTTCTGGCCTTCGCTCGGCGCGCGCCCGTCGCCGCGCAGGACGTCGATGTCGGCGCGGCTCTCCACAGCCTACAGCCTCTGCTCAAGAAGGCTGTGGGTGAGGCGGTTGAAGTGAAGGTGCGACACGCTGGTGATTGTCTGCACGTCCGTATGGAGTCGGCGCAGTTCGAGGCCGCCATCCTCAATCTGTGCGTCAACGCTCGCGACGCCATGCCGAGCGGGGGCGACATCGAGGTCGAGGCAAGACCGGCGACGGCCGAGGAGCTAGCCCTGGCCGAAGTCGAGGCGACGGCTGTCGCCATCACGGTCAGGGACACGGGCGTGGGCATCGCGCCGGACGTCCTGCCACGCGTCTTCGACCCCTTCTTCACGACCAAGGAAACGGGCCGCGGCACCGGACTCGGCTTGAGTCAGGTCCATGGTTTCGCCCGCCAGACGGGCGGCGGCGTGGATGTGGTCAGCACGCCCGGCGCGGGCTCGACCTTCAAGCTCATCCTTCCCTGCGTCGCGGGCAAAGATGCGGCGTCTGGCGCAGCCTCCGAGGCGACCCCTTCACTGGCGATCGGAAGCGTGCTGCTCGTCGAGGATGACGAAACCGTCGCCAGCGTCACCGCGGCCATGATGACGGAGCTCGGGATGGAAGTGGTCAGCGTCGCAAACGGCCCAGAGGCGCAGCGCGCGCTCGAGACCCGCTCATTCGACCTCCTCGTCACAGACCTGATCATGCCGGGGGGGCTGACCGGCGTTGAGTTGGCGCAATGGGCCCGCAGGCGACGTCCGGAGACGAAGGTGCTGCTCTTCTCGGGATGGACCGCTGACGCCCGCGTCGCAGGGACCGGCGATTTCGCGATCATCCAGAAGCCATTCGACATGAACGCCCTGAAGCTGGCGATCGAACAGCTCGCCTGAGCGGCTCTCGGGCTCGCGAGATCGGGCGAGCCGGCCTAGTCGGCCGCAGAGCCGCCTGGGCATTCATAGCGCCGCCTGAGCCGCCAGCGGGACTGCGACGCTCGCGGCTGCGCTGCCTGGGACCTGGGCGACCGGCATGTTGGCGGTGAGATGGTCGACGATATGGGCCACGTCGCGGGCGAGGCCGGAGAACCGGCCGGAGCCCCAGGTCGTCAGCCATGGAAGGCCGGCGATGTAGAGTCCATCGGTCTTGCAGACGCCGCGATGATGGACGGGGTAGCCCTCGCCGTTGAAGGCCGGCAGGTCGATCCAGCGCCAGTCGGGGCGGAAGCCGGTGCACCAGACGACGCTGTTGACGCCGGCGGCGGCGCAGTCGAGCGCCTCGGGTTCGGCCGGGGGCTGCCAGACCGGGACATAGGGCGAGGCCTCGGGGGCGGCGATGCCATTGGCGGCGATGTAGTCGTCGATCTGCTTGCGGATCTTCAGATAGGCCGCATCGGCGGCGTCGAGGTTCTTCTTCAGGTTGTCGGCGAAGGTGACGCGTTCACCCTCGACGCCGGCGAGCAGGCCGTAGAGCTTCATGCCTTCCAGGGCGAACTGGCGCAGGTCGATCTCACGCCCGCCGTCGCGGCCGCTGAAATAGTGGTTCTCCTTCAGCCGCACTTTTTCGCGGAGGGGGTGGTCGTCGACCGTGATGTCGTACTGGCCCATGGCGTGCAGCCAGTCCAGCGCGTCGCGGCCGCGGTATTTGCGCGGTGAGCGCGGCGCCGAACCGGTGGCGAGATGCACCTTGCGGCCGACACGATGCAGGTCCTCCGCGATCTGGCAGCCGGACTGGCCGGTCCCGACCACCAGCACCGCGCCGTCGGGCAGCTGGTCCGGATTGCGATACTCCTGGGAATGGATCTGCAACAGGCGGCTCGGCAGCCGCTCGCCCACGCGCGGCGCCGAGGCCACGTGATAGCCGCTGATCGCCAGGATCACCTGGTCGGCGGTGTAGTTTCCATCGCTGGTCTCCAGACGGAACCGACCGTCCGGCGCGCGGCTGAGGGCGGTGACCGCCACGCCTTCGCGGATCGGCGGCTTCACGAACGCGGCGAAGGCCTCGAGATAGTCGACGATCTGATCCTTCAGCATGAAGCCGTTAGGGTCGTCGCCCTGATAGGGGAAGTCCGGCAGCAGGCACTGCCAGTTCGGCGTCACCAGGCAGAAGCTGTCCCAGCGCTCCTCGCGCCAGGCGTGGCCGACGCGGTTCTTCTCCAGCACCAGGTGTTCGATCCCCTGCTTCTGGAGATGGTAGCTCGCTGAGAGGCCAGCCTGGCCGCCGCCGATGACGATGACCGGGAGGTGGAGGCTTTCGCCGGCGGCGGGGGCGGCGAGGTGATCGTCGTCGTCGATGACCATGGCATGGTTCCTTTGGCTAGGGGGCGTCAGCCGTCGATGCGTTCGACGGTGACGCTGGCGTCGGGCTGTTCGGCGTAGGCCGCCGCGGTCTCGCGCAGGCGCTGCAGCTGGTCGGCGGCGCTGGAGCAGGCGTAGCCGTAGACCTGCCGCACGCGCTCGCTGGCGCGGGTCAGGCCGTCCTCGGCGCGGGCCATGAAGTCGGCCAGTGGATAGGTTTCGCCGGCGACGAAGACGTCCTTGATCGAGGTCGACGGCGAGTAGCAGACCTCGGCCCGGGCGTCGGGCCAGCGGACGTGGAAGCGGACCTCAGGCATGGACAGTCTCCGGATGTGAAGGAAGGACGCCGCAGCCCGTGAGGGGGGCGGCGGCCAGGTCCCAGAACAGGGCCTCCTCGCCGTCGAGGCGCAGGTGCAGCTGCGGCTGGGCGACGACCTCGCCGGCGACGGCCGCGGCGATCCCGCGGCGTTCGAACCGCTCGATCACCGCCTGGGCCTGTTCGGGGGCGACGGACAGGACGTAGCCGAAGCTCGGAAAGGCGGTCAGCCAGCGCTTCAGCGGCGCCGTCGCAGGGCGGGGGATGGCGGCGAGGTCGAGCTGCGCGCCGACGCCGGAGCCTTCGAGCAACATCAGCGTCGTGCCGACGAAGCCGGCCATGCTGATGTCCTTGCCGGCGCGCGCCAGGCCGGCCTCCGCCAGCTCAGGCAGGATCTCCAGGTCTTCGCGCAGCCGGGCGGCCGGGCTGGTGGTGCTGGCGTCCCAATAGGCGTCGGGCTCGCGGAAGCGACCGCGCAAGTCTACAGCGTAGACCAGCTGGTCGCCCGGCCGGGCGTCGAAGCTGGTGATCAGCTTGTGCGCGCGTCCCAGGACTGCGGCGCCCAGCTGGGCGTTGGCGCTCCGCAGGTTGCAGTGGCCGCCGACCACGGGAACGCCGTAGGCCTCCGCCGCGGCCCGCATGCCGGCGAGGATCGGCGCGGCCTGGGCGGCGTTCTGGGCCCAGAGGATGTCGAGGATCGCCTCGGGACGGCCGCCCATGGCGGCGATGTCGCTGAGGTTGACCATCACGCTGCAGTAGCCGGCGAACCAGGGGTCGGCGTTGACGAAGCCTCCCAGAAAGCCTTCGCCGGCCAGCAGCAGCCAGCCTGCGCCATTTGGCAGGGCGGCGCAGTCGTCGCCGACCCGGACCGGGCTCTGGGCGCCGAGGCCTAGGGCCGCGGTCACGCCGGCGATGTCGCCCTTGTGGGCCAGGCCGGCGGCGGCCTGCAGTTCGGCGACCAGGGCAGGCAAGTGAGGGGCCGCGAGGGGAGGGGCGCCGGTCATGCCGCCAGCCTCCGGACGCTGATCCCGAGGTCGGGCGCCTCGATGACCGCGTAGTGCTCGAGATCGGCCTGCATCAGCCAGTGCGGCCGTCCGCACAGCTCGACCGGGTCCAGCACGCGCCAGTGCAGCCGCTCAAAGAGCGGCCGGTTCTGGGCCTGGACGTGGGCGTAGAACCGTTGGCAGCCCAGTCCCTTGGCCGAGCCCACCGCGACCTTGATCAGGCCGGCGCCCAGGGCGCCCACGCGCCGGAACCCCTGCGCCACCGCCAGCCGCGAGCCCCACCAGACGCTGGGCTCCGACTGGTGGATCCGGACGGCGCCCACCACCTGGTGCGGATCGCCGGCGACCAGGTCCACCGCGACGATCGGCAGGGCGTAGGCGTCGATGGCGTCGGCGTCGTCCACCTCGAACACCCCCTGCTCGTCGCAGAAGACGGCGCGGCGCAGGTCGCGGGCGCCGTCGAACTCCCAGTGTTCGGTGGCGAACTTCACGCGATAGGTCGGGGCGACGAAGGGGCGGAAGGGCTCCAGCATGTCAGCCCCCGTAGGCCGACAGCGACGAACAGGCGCCGCAGCGCCCGCAGCCGGCCTTCACCTCCGCCGAGGTCATGCCGGCGGCCCGGAGCTTGGCGGCGAGCGGCTGCAGGATGGCGTGCATGAAGGCCGGCGTCGGCGTCGCATGGCCCTCCAGCGGGGTGCCGGAAATCGGGGTGAAGGGAACGACGAAGGGATAGACGCCGACGGCGATCAGCCGATCGGCTGTCTCCAGGATGACCTCGGCGCTGTCGCCGAGACCCGCCAGGATATAGGTCGAGACCTGGCCCCGGCCGAACACCTCGACGGCGGCGGCGAAGGCTTCGAAATAGCGCTCCATCGACACCTTGGCCTTGCCGGGCATGATGGCCTGGCGGACCTCGGGCGAGAGGGTCTCGAGGTGCATGCCGAGCGCGTCGACGCCGGCGTCCTTCAGGCGCTGGAACCAGGCGTCGTCGTCCGGCGGCTCGCACTGGGCCTGGATCGGCAGGTCGACGGCCGCCTTCACGCCGAAAGCGCTTTCGCAGAGGATCCGGGCGCCCCGGTCGGTGGCGTTCGGCGTGCCGGTGGTCATGACCATGTGTTTGACGCCGTCCAGCAGGACCGCGGCGCGGGCGACCTCGCCCAGCTGCTCGGGCGTCTTGCGCTCGATCGTCCGGCCGGCGGCCAGGGACTGGCCGATGGCGCAGAACTGGCAGGTGTTCTTGCGGCTCGCGTAGCGGATGCAGGTCTGCAGCACCGTGGTCGCCAGGACGTCGCGGCCATGCAGGGTGGCGATCTTCGAATAGGGCACGCCGTCAAGGGTCTGCAGGCCGTAGAATTTCGGTTGCGGCGGAAAGCTCATCCGCCCCACGACGCGGCCGTCGCGGATCACCGTGCTCAGCCCATCGGCGGCGGGCGGCTCGGCCAGATAGGGGCTGTCGAAGGCGCCCACCGTGTGCACCGGCGCCATCACCACATGATCGTCGATGACCACCGCCTTGTGGTCGGAGGGGCCGGCGCCGCCGCGGCGGCTCGGCGCGCCGACGCCGGGATCAGCCAGCCGCACTCCGAACGACTGCAACTCGTTGATCAGCTGCTCGCGGTTCAGGGCTGGGGCTTGAGAGTCCATCGCAGACCTCCGGTTCGGACGGGGACGAGACGCGGCGCACCGGGGCGGCCGGGCGGTCGTCGAGGGTGAGGGAGAGCAGTTCGGGGCGGGCGTAGTGGCCGACCGAGTCCATCATCCGCTTGCGCTTGAGGACCAGCGCGAGGTCGAGGTCGGCGACGACCATGCCTTCGCCCTGGGTCAGGGGAGGGGCGAGATACTGGCCCTCCGGCGAGACGATGGCGGTGAAGCAGCCGCCCCGCAGAACCTTGCGATGCGTCTCGTCCGGCGAGATCGCGGCGATCTGCTCGTCGGTCAGCCAGCCGGTGCTGTTGACGACGAAGCTGGCGGCCTCTGCGGCGTGGTGGCGGATCGCCGCGTCGATCTGGTCGGCGAACACCTGGCCGACCATGGAGCCCGGAAACTGGCTGGCGTGGATCTCTTCGCCGTCGGCCATCAGGGCGTAGCGCGCCAGGGGATTGTAGTGCTCCCAGCAGGCCAGGGCGCCCAGACGCCCGACGGCGGTGTCGACGCAGCGCAGACCCGCCCCGTCGCCTTGGCCCCAGACCATGCGCTCGTGATAGGTCGGCGTGATCTTGCGGCGCTTGAGCCTGAGCTCGCCGTCGGCGTCGAAGATCAGCTGGGTGTTGTAGAGCGATCCGCCGTCCCGCTCGTTGACCCCCACCACCAGCACGATCCGGCGCGCGCGGGCGGCGGCGGCGAGCGCCTCGGTGACCGGGCCCGGCACGACGGGGGCTTCGGCGTAGAGCTTCAGATGGGCCGCGCCCATGCGGTACGGCGGCTCGATGAAGCTGAAGTAGGGGTAGTAGGGGACGAAGGTCTCGGGAAAGACCGCCAGCTGCGCCCCCTTGTCCGCCGCCTCGCCGACGGCGTTGAGGACCCGTTCCAGGGTCGCGCCGGGCTGGTCGAAGACCGGCGCGATCTGCACCGCGGCCGCTCGGACGACGCGTTTGTCGGCAGGCGAGTTGGACAAGGGGGTGGACATGGGGGGCGCTCCCGACCCGTGGGGGTGGACCTAGAGGGTCCAGGTGTTGATGACGAAGGCGTTGGCCTTGCGATGCAGCAGCATCAGGTCCAGCACGTCCTGCGGGGCGATCGGGGTGATGCCCTCGATCAGCGACGGCTCGCCGTGGCCGTACAGCGCCTGCAGGGCGAAGCGGCAGGCGTAGACCCTGCCGCCCTCCTTGATGAACTTCTCGATCTGGTTGTTCACCGCGAGGTGGCCGGGGAAGGCTTCGTCGCCGAGCGTCGGGAAGCCGCGCTGGACGCCGAGGGTGACGCCCGGGCCGTAGAGCAGGACCGAGGTCTCGAAGCCCTTGCGCTGCAGGCGGGTGGCCTGGAGCATGTTGACCAGGCCGATCGAGCCTTCGAAGGCGACGGTGTGGAAGGTGACCAGCGCCTTCTCGCCGGGCTCGGCCTTGATGTCCTCAAAGACCTTCTGTTCGTAGTCGACGAAGTGGTCGCCCTTCTTGTGGGCAGGTGCGGCGACGGCGGGCATGGGGGAAAGCTCCTCGCTGGTTGACGCCCCATGGAATGCGGCGCCGCCCGGCAGAGGCCAACGATGATCCGATCAAAGTCTGGAAAAATGATCGTATTGTTCGCGCCGTAAACACCCGATCAATCCGCTTGATGAAAACGAAGGCCGTCCATACACCTGCCGATCATTGGGCGGTGGAACGCCTCCATCCGCGCTTGCGGCCAAAAATTACTATATAAAATAGATAGTTATCGTTTATCGAAGCTTGGGTCGGCGCGGTGCGGACCGACGTGGAGCAGTCAGGGCGAGATGATCGCATTCATCTGCATTGACATGCGATCAATGGCCCATCATTGATATGGAAGACCTTGGGGATCTGACTGTATGACGAATCACGCGAGCCGGTGGGCGATAGCCATTCGCGGGAGCGGCAAGCCTGCCTATATCGCGCTCGCCGATGCGATCGGCGAGGACATCCAGTCGGGAAAGCTGGCGGCCAACGAGCATCTGCCGCCTCTGCGCACGCTCGCCGTCGCGCTCGATCTCAACTTCACCACCGTCGCCAGGGGTTATGGCGAGGCCAAGCAGCGGGGCCTGATCGACGCCAAGGCCGGCCGCGGAACCGTCGTGCGCGAATTCGTTCCGACGCCGGTGCATCGGCCGAGCCCGATCAGCCATCTCGACATGACCATGAACTTCCCGCCCGAGCCGCAGGACCGCGGACTGTTGCGGCAAATTCGTGAGGGGATCGCCAGCCTGGCTGACGAGCCCGACCTCTACACCTATCTGCGGTATCAGGAATTCGGCGGATCCTACGAGGACCGTGAAGCGGGCGCGGCCTGGCTCTCCCGGCATCTGCCTGGGGTGACCGCGTCTCGCGTGCTGGTGTGTCCTGGCATCCAGAGCGCGATCCTCGGACTGTTCGCCTCCCTGGCGCGCCCGGGCGACACCATCGCCTGCGAGGCCATCACCTACCCGGGGGTGAAGGGCATCGCCGCCCAGCTGGGATTGCGCCTGGTGGGCTTGCCGCTCGACGACGAGGGTATCGATCCGGAAGCCTTCCGCGACCTCTGCCGGGCCGATCCGCCGAAGGCGCTCTACCTGAACCCGACGCTGCAGAACCCGACGACGGCGACCATGTCGCAGGCGCGCCGCGAGGCGGTGGCGGAGATCGCCCGCACCTATAGCGTGCCGATCATCGAGGATGACGCCTATGGCTGCCTGCCCGCAAAGCGTCACACCTGCCTGGCGGCGATCGCGCCGGAACTGACCTTCTATATCGGCGGCTTCGCCAAGATCCTCGGAGCGGGCCTGCGGATCGGCTACATCGTCACGCCCAATGTTCGCTACACGGCTCGAATTTCCGCCGCCCTTCGGTCCTTGGTGATCATGGGGGCGCCGCTCACCATCCGGCTGGCGACGCGTTTCATCGGCGATGGCACTGTGCGGGCGGCGACCTTGGCGCTTCGCGAAGAGGCTCGCGCCCGGCAGAAGCTGGCCGCCCAGGTCATCACCCGCTCGACCTTCGTCAGCAAGCCCGAAGCCTTCCATCTGTGGCTGTCGGTGCCGGAGCCGTGGAACCGGGTGGAGTTCGCCAATCATCTGCGCGCCAACGGCGTAGGCGTGATCGTTTCAGACACCTTCACGGTGACCGGCAAGCCTCCGGAGGCCGTCCGCGTGGGGCTTGGCGGACCCAGCAATCGCGATCAGTGCCGCCACATGCTGGAGATCATCGACGACGCCCTGGAGCACGTCCCCGCCGCGGCCTACGGCCGATAGGGCGAAACGGCTGCAGATCGGCATAGACGATGGCCCGAGCCCGCCAGCAGCGCTCAACGCCACGGCCGACAATTTTCACAGCCTCGACCCTTTGCGGACCCTGGCCTGGGCTGTCTCTCACCGCCTGCCTTGCGTTTGCCAAGCCCTGCAAATCCGCGACTGAGCTCTTAAGGTTGCGAGCCCGAGTAGGAAGCGAGCCGTTCTGGCTTTACGGTGTAGGCCCGCCCCATCCAAACCAAATCCCCTGCTGATGGCAATTCGCCGTTAGGCATCAATGGGATGTCACGCGCCTCTGGCCAGCGACCTCTGACGGCCGCCAATATGCCTGCCCGAGCCTTTGCCGACTTCTCCGGTTGCTCACCTTCGAAGAATACTATCCAGACCCGTCCTAAGTGCCCGCGGTCATCCGCAGAGGCCTCAAGGTCGTCATCGCGACTACCTCGCCAGATTCCGATGTCGATCGTAGCGCGGATCTCAGGCGGTAGTGGATGGCCGTCGCGCTTGTTGGCGGCATACAGGCTGGCCCAACGCTCGGTGGCATCGTCGACATGCAGACCGCCATCGGCCGCAGCCTCCTTGGTTAGAAGTTTCACTAAGTCTGCCCGGTCCGCGGCGGTGCTGATGGGCGCCTCGATGGCGGCGACCGGTCTCACGACCTGACCGGGCTGAAGCTTGAGGCCAAGGCCTGCGATGATTGCAGCTCCAATTCCGAGTGTCAGTGCGTATCCAGCGGGCACCTTGAGTCGTACGGGCAATCTCGATGCGATCGCAGCTTGGAATTGAACAACGATCCAAGCGACCACGCCGCCGAGCGCGCCCACGCCAATGACTAGGGGCAATCCCCACAGGCTGCCGGTGAGAGCAAAGAGCCCGGGCAGAACGCCGGCTCCTGCGCCCCACGCAGCCGCCATAAGCACTCCATGGTGTTCATAGGCTCGGGCGAGCATCGCCATTGGAAAGGCGATGATCAGCGCGTACCCAAGCGCCATGGGCACAGCGGCGCCGGCGACAATGGAGTTGAGGCCCATTGCCATCACAAAGCCGAACCCGACCGCCGTAAGCACGATAGCGACTAGGTCGCGCAGTAGGATTAGCCCCTTGGCGGCCATGCCGCCTGACTGCTGCGGGCCCCTTGAGCCAGATGGGGGGGCGCCTGCTTCGTCCATTGGGCACGCTGCCGTCGAAGCGCTCGATCGCCCATCGAGCTCCGCCAGAGGTTGAGCGAGAAAGCGCTGTAACTCAATGGGCGGCAATCCACCCGTTTCAGCCGATCGCAATGTCCGGTTCCCGCGCCGGCGCCAAAGCGCGCTGGCGACCCGTTGCGGAAATTAGCGCCCGTGGGCACCATCAGGTGATGGTGGACGGTTGGCTTGCCGACATAGTTGTAGTGAATGAAAGCCGCAACGAGGCCACGGCTGGTGACGTCTCCGTCTTTCGGAGTGCGGGCGAGGCTTGCGGCTGGTTGGAGCATTGGTGGGTCGAAACCGGCAAGGGCTTCGCGTTCACGGCCGCGGGACACCGCCTCACGCTCGGTGTGGACGATAAGGACAGGGTGACGGTCACCGGCCAGCAGGCCGTGCCCGACGGCGGGGAGGTGGTATGGGGTTGGCTTCGAGCCCACGCCGGCGGCGTCCTGGATGCGCGGAGAGCCAAGGCTCAAAGAGGGAAGGCGATGCTCAGCCGGTCCGAAGAACGAGGAGAGCTTCCCACGTCCATCGAAGGTCTGATCGCCTACGTCGGCTTTAACAGCTAACGGCAGCAAACCACCGCCAACCGTCATTCCGAACGTCCGCGGCGCGGCCTCCCTTTTAACCGCGACTTGCCGCGCAGCGGACGGCTGGCTCAGAACTCGACCTGCCCGGACATGGTGAGCGCGTCGTCGACCTCGATGCCGAGGTATCGAACCGTGCTCTCGATTTTGCGGCGCCCGAGGAGGAGTTGGCAGGCTCGGAGATTACCGGTGCGCTTGTAGATCAGCGCCACCTCCGTCCGTTGCAGGCTATGGGTTCCATAGGAGCGCGGTTCCAGCCCAACCGCGGCCACCCACTGATCGACCGACCGGCCGTACTGACGCGTCGTGACGTGATCCTCCGGGCGACTGCGGCTTGGGAAGAGCGTTGAGCCAGGCGACAATCGCGTCCCGTGTCGGCTCAGTGATCTCGAACGGAAGGTCATCGACTGACGCCTGAGCGGACGTTAGATCGCGTTCCTCCGTGCGATCGCGCCGAGCACACCGGCGCTAGGCTTGGCGGTTCGTTTGAAAGTGGTCCGATCGACCGCGGCAAGGCCAAACGTCGGCCAATAGCCCAGGGACCACTCGAAGTTATCGACGAGCGACCAGTGCACGTAGCCACTGACCGGCACGCCGCTTTCAATGGCGTGCTGCAACTCGCGAAGCGCCGCCGGGATGAAGCGCGCCCGGATCGCATCGTCCTTCGTGACGACGCCGTGCTCCGTGACGAGGACGGGCGCGCCTGACGCCTGGTGCGCGTAGCGGACGGCGCCGGCCAGCGATGCCGCATAGACCTCGCCTCTGAAGCCGTTGATCTCGGCGCCGGCGGGTGGAGGCAACTTCCCGTTCGGCCCCCACACCACCCGTTCATAATTCTGGACGCCGACGAAGTCGTCCCCGCGCGCCGCATCCAGCCAGGCGCCGTAGAGGTCCGCCCGAACCGCGTCGCGCCGCGCCTCCCCACCTGGGGCCGCCTGGTCATCGATCATCGCCAGACTGACGCCGACCGGCAGGTCGGGGCGCACACCCTTGATCGCCGCGCGGCCGGCCTTGTGCCCGAGCAGGAGATTGCTTGAGAAGACCTCGATGTCCTCGGGATTGACGGCGTTGCCGGCGACATACTTCGCCGTCCCGGCCAGCGTCGCCGCCGCGGCGAGCATCTGGCGCTGCCGCTCGGCCCTGCCGCTCGGCGCCTTCAGCCGTAGGACGCGCGGCAGGTTCGGCTCGTTGAGCGTGGTTGCGTAGCCGATGTTCGCCGCCAGATGGCGGGCGGCCCGTTCGCAAAAGCGTGCGAAGTGGTCCGGCGAGCCCGGATCTGTCCATCCGCCCTGGCTGGCGAACCATCGGGGCGTCGTGAAGTGGTTGAAGGTGACGATGGGCGTGAGACCGCGCGCCCGGCATCCGTCGATGATGCGTTTGTAATGGTCGAGCATCGCAATCGAGAAGCGGCCAGGCTCAGGTTCGATCCGCGACCATTCGAGCGAGAAGCGATAGCTGTTCAGCCCCATCTGACGGGCGAGATCCAGATCTTGCGGCCACAGTTCGAAGCTGTTGTTCGCGTCGCCGGACGGCTGGGCGTAGGTCGTCGGCTGCACATTCTCGAGCAGCCAGAGGTCTGCGTTGACGTTGTTGCCTTCGACCTGGTGACCGGCCGTCGCCGCACCCCAGAGAAAACCCTTCGGGAACGGCTTCGCGCCCGCTCCGGCGATGGCCGGAGTCGCCGCCATGACGGCTGCGCTTGCAATCAAATCCCGACGGCTAAGGCCCACGGCGCACCTCTGAAAGTCTGGTTTCGCCGTGAGCTAACACGATCGTTGGTCAGCGCGTAGTTCGAATTACAAAATGTTCTAGGCGTGCCGAGACAGCCAACCGGACAACGAACAGGGCGCGCGGAGTTGATGAGCCCTGAGGAGATACGCCTGGGTCGGCCCGTGGGACATGTTCACGATCGAGTACGCGTGGATCGCGACGAGGACATCGTCATCCCGCAGCGCCGGCTCCGGCCGCTCGCCAAGCCGCAGAGCGGCCTTCTTCTCGTATCGATCGACGATGAAGGCTTTCATGAGCGTGCAGTTTGATAACGCGCTGCTGCATGTTCCTGCCAAAAGCCCGGAAGCATGGCTTGCCGCGCCGCCTGATAGGCTTCCCACTGCGCAGCATCGTGCAGCGGCGGGATGGTCACGGCTTCACGGCGGTCGAAGCCCACCAGCGCCGCATCCACCAGCTCGCCCACCTCCATCACAGCGGGGAGCGTATTGATGTCGGCGCCGGAGCGCTCCCAGATTTCGGTGCGCGTCGCCGCGGGGAGCACCGCCTGAACGTAGACGCCCCTTGGCGCAAGCTCGAGGCTAAGCCCCTGGGAAAGAAACAGCACGAAGGCCTTGGTCGCGCCATAGACCGTCGCGTTGAACTCGGGCGCCAGGCCGACCACGGAACCAATATTGATGATCGCGCCTTCGCCCGCCCTCGCAAAACGCGGGGCCACGGCGCTGGCGAGCCGGAGGAGCGCAGTCGTATTGAGCGCGACGATCCGCGCGACGTCGTCGGTCGCCTGCTCGATGAAGCTTCCGCCCACATTCGCGCCGGCGTTGTTGACGAGAATTCCGATCCGAGCGTCGTCGCGCAGCCGCGTCTCCACCGCAGCCAGGTCGCCGGGCTGGGTGAGATCCGCCTGCAGGATGTCGATCGCCACGCCGCTTTCCTGACGCAGCCGGGTCGCCAGAGCCTCCATACGCGCCCGGTCACGCGCGACCAGCACGAGGTCGTGGCCGCGGCGGGCGAAGCGCTCGGCGTAGGTGGCGCCGATACCAGAGGATGCTCCGGTAATCAGGACGGAGGGGCTGGCGGCCATGGGATTGCTCTCTTCTCTGGCTGGATCCATATTGATGATGGTTGTCATCAATGATCCTAAAGATGACGACCATCATGTAAATGTCGACGGCCCCGGCGGAGAATTTTCCGAAATGAGAGTCAGTCGAGAGCAGGTGGCGGAGAACCGTCGGCGGATTTTGGCTGCGGCCAGCCGGCTGTTCCGCGCGAAGGGGTTCGACGCGGTCAGCGTGGCGGAAGTGATGAAGGCCGCCGGCCTCACCCATGGCGGATTCTACGGCCATTTCAGCTCGAAGGACGACCTGGTGGCCCAGACGCTCGCCCATTCGCTTGCCGGGGACGGCAGCGGAGAGGGCGATCTTCGCGCCTTTATCGCGGCATACCTTTCGCCCAGGCATCGCGACAACGCCGCCGATGGTTGCCCGACGGCAGGTCTGGCCGCGGACCTCCGCCACCAGACGGCGCCGGCGCGCGCAGCAATGACAGAGGGATTCCGATCGCAGATCGACCGCATCAGCGAGGCGCTGCCGGGGGTAAGCGCGACGGACAGGCGCCGCGCGGCGATCGGCAGTTGGGCGGCGATGGTGGGGGCGGTGATCCTCGCGCGGGCGATCGACGACCCCGCGCTTTCAGATGAGGTCCTGGAACAGACGCGGGCCTGGATCGATGCTGGGATCAGCCAAGCGTCTGCCAGCTAGCCCTGGCCGGGCTGGGCTGAGCGGCTCAGCAACGAGCTCTTTCGATTATCGAACATTCGCGATGCCGGGGGCCAGGTAGATTGGGGGCCAGCCGGATCGCTTCGTTGCAGAAGGTCAGCGCCTCCGTCGCACGGCCGGCGTAAGTCAGGGCAAGACCGAGGGTCGTCCAAAGGCGCGGCTCCTGAGCGTGGATGAGCAACGCCGATTTCAAGAGCGCCACCGCCTCAGGGAAGCGAGCCGCGGCGATCTGGCGATCGGCAAAACAGCGCCGGCGGCGGTTTCGCCCCGGCGCTGTCGGGCCGCGTCTTCGCTCAGATGCCGCCGAAGCTGTAGACGGCGGAGACTTTCACCTCGCCGTCGTGCTTGCTGAGACGGGGAGTGCTCGTTCCGGCGATGAAGCCGTCGGCGAAGGCCGGGACAGATCCTCTGTCGTAGCGGACCTCCGCGTTGAGGCGGAAGTTGCTCGTCGCCCTGTAGGTCCCGGTGAGCATCGCTTCGTCGAGGTTGTAGGAGGTTCCGGCGACGTCGTTCTTGAGATTGAGGTGTTCAAGGCGCAGGGAGGTCCCGAACTTCGGCGTGAATTGATAGTTGATGTAGCCGGCGACGCCTTTGGTCACGCCCTTGGGGCCGGCTACGGTCGTCTTGAATATCTTCTTGTAGTCGTCCAGCGCCGCCGCGCTGCCGAAGGCGTCGCTGTTGCTGATGCTCACCGAGGCGTTGAACCTGTCCGATCAAGCCCTCGCTCGCGCGCTCCTTGCGATGCTGGAGATCATCGACGACGCCCTGGCGCATCTTCCGGCGATCCCCCGCCGCCGGCGCGGACGAGAAGGTCGTCGGTCACCGTCATCGCGAACACCGGCTCGCCGTGCGGCGGGCTCTCGGCGACCGCGTCGACGAACATGCGTCGCGCCTCGGCGTCGTCGTAGACCATCTTGGCGTCGAACGCCGCCTGCCAGGTCGCCTCGTCGGGCCACTCGGCGTAGCCGACAAAGCGTCCGTCGCGATCGCGATGCAGGCGCGATCCGAAACTGCCGTAGAGGCGCGTGATCTGTTCGGTTCCGCGTCGCCAGGCCTCGCGGAACTGCGCCTCCTTCCCTGGGTGCACGCGCCACCAGTAGACGGCCACGAACATGCCGCGCTCCTTCGTTCTTGATGCCTGTCGTTCTCAACGCGCCAGCCGCCGCGGCGAGCACCTGGCGCTCACAGGGGCATTGCGCGCTCGACGATCGGCTTCAGGTTCAACCCCTGGGGCAAGGTTCCAAAGGCGCCGCCGGATCCTTCGTCCATGCGGCTCGCGCAGAAGCCGTCGGCGACCTCGCCCGGACTGAAGCGCACCAGCAGAGCGCCCTGGACGGCGAGCACCAGGCGTTCGCAAAGCCGGCGCGCGTCGGCCTCGTCCGGCGTTCGGGCGAGCGCGTCGAGGGCGCCGGCGATGTAGCGATCCAATCTCGCATCCGCGCCGCGGGCCGGCTCGAGTTCCGCGGCGACCGCCTCGCCAGCTTCCGGAGACCGGGAGAGGGCGCGCAGGGCGTCGAGCGCCATGAGGTTGCCGGACCCTTCCCAGATGGAGTTGAGCGGCGCCTGGCGATACAGGCGCGGCATCACGCTCTCCTCGACGAAGCCGTTGCCGCCGATGACTTCGAGCGCCTCGGCCGTCACGGCGGACGTGCGTTTGCAGACCCAATATTTCGCAGCCGGGGTGAGCAGGCGGCGCAGCGCGGCCTCGTGCGGCTCGTCCAGGCGGTCAAACGCCCGCGCCAGCCGCAAGGCCAGGACGGTGGCGGCTTCCGATTCCAGGGCCAGGTCGGCGAGAACATTGGTCATCAGCGGGTGGTCGGTCAGCCGCCGCTGGAAGGTCGTGCGCTGGGCGGCGTGATGCGTCGCCTGGGCGACGGCCTGGCGCATCAGGCCCGCGCTGGCGACGACGCAGTCGAGCCGGGTGTAGGTCGCCATTTCGAGAATGGCCGGCACGCCGCGGCCTTCCTCGCCGATCAGCCAGGCCCAGGCGCCTTCGAACTCCACCTCGCTGGAGGCGTTGGCGCGGTCGCCCAGCTTGTCCTTCAGCCGTTGCAGACGCAGCGCGTTGAGCTCGCCATCCGGCGTCCATCGCGGCAGGAAGAAGCAGGACAGTCCTGCCGGCGCCTGGGCGAGCACGAGAAAGGCGTCGCACATCGGCGCCGAGAAGAACCATTTGTGGCCGACCAGGCGAAAGACCCGATCTTCCCCCACAATCGGTTCGGCGCGGGTGGTGTTGGCGCGCACGTCCGAGCCGCCCTGCTTCTCGGTCATGCCCATGCCCATGAGGGCGCCCGCCTTGCCCGCGGCGGGCGCAAAGCGGGGGTCGTAGCGGCGGGAATACAGCCTCGGCAGCCATTCGGCGGCGATGTCCGGCTCGCGCCGGATCACCGGCGCCGCGCCATAGGTCATGGCCATCGGGCATTGGACGCCGGCCTCCACCTGACCCAGCATGTAGAAGGCCGCGGCGCGGGCGACATGGGCGCCGGGCTGCGGATCCGACCACGGCCCGGTGTGCAGGCCCTCGGCGACCGCCAGTTCCATCAGGGCGTGCCAGGCCGGGTGGAACTCCACCTCATCGCGCCGGCGACCAAACCGGTCGAAGCTGCGCAGGATCGGCGGATTGCGGTTCGCCAGGAAACCGGCCTCGATCATTTCTGCGGAGCCAAGCCTTCGACCAAGGGCTCTCAGGCGCGCGGCCGCCCACGCCGCGCCCTCGCGGGCCGAGGCCTCCGCCAGGACGCGGTCGGAGGTGAAGAGGTCGAGGTCGGCGAGCGGCGTGGGCTGGTTCAGCACCTCATGCGTCTGGCCGTCCGGACTTCCGCAAAATCCGCCCATGTGAGCCTCCGGCGCTGTCGCCTGCAGGCTCAACGGATGAACCGCGTCGAAGTGGCGGATGATTTAGGCCGCGACCCCTGCGAGACGCGCCTTCGTCCAGTTGATCAAACCCCCGCTGAGCAGGTGCTGAACCTGCTGCGGCGACAGGGCGTGACGAACCTGGAAGGTTCTGCCGCGGGTCAGGTTCTCGACGAAGAGGGGACGGTCCTCGGCGAGCGCCGCGGCCACGCCGGCGAGGCGGAGAACGTCGCCGGGCGACAGCTCGTCGTAGTCGGCCGGATCGACGAAGGTCAGGGGCAGGACGCCGAAATTCGCCAGGTTTCGCTCATGGATCCGGGCGAATCCTTTGGCCAGCACCGCTCGCAGCCCGAGAAACCGCGGGCCCAGGGCGGCGTGTTCGCGGCTGGACCCCTGTCCATAGTTGGCGCCGCCGACCACGACATGATCCCCGATCTTCGCCGCTCGGGCGGCGTAGGTCGGGTCGATGCGATCGAAGGAGAATTCGGCGATCTTTGGAATATTGCTCCGGAACGGGAGCACCCGCGCGCCGGCGGGCATGATCTCATCAGTCGAGACGTCGTCACCAACCTTGAGCAGGACCGGCGTCTCCAGGGAATCCGGCAGGGGACCGAATGTGGGCAGGGATGCGATGTTGGGGCCCTTCACAAGGGGCGTCCGCGGGCCGGCTTCGTGCGACGGCGGAACGAACATCGCGCGGTTGACGATCGGATCGACGGGATCCGCCACCCGCGGGTAGGGCACGCCCAGGGTGCGCGGGTCTGTGATCACCCCGGTGAGCGCCGAGGCTGTGGCGGTCTCCGGGCTGACCAGGCAGACCTGGTCCTCGCGCGTTCCGGAGCGTCCGGGAAAGTTGCGCGGCGTCGTGCGCAGCGAGAGCTGGTGGGTGGCCGGCGCCTGGCCCATCCCGATGCAGCCATTGCAGCCGGCCTGGTGCAGGCGTGCGCCGGCATGAAGGAGGTCGGCCACATGGCCGTCGCGCACCAGGGTCTCAAGCTGCGCCCGAGAGGTCGGATTGATGTCGAACGACACCTGGTCGCTCGTCCGTCGGCCGTGAACCATGGCCGCGGCGACGGCGAAATCCCGGTAACCCGGGTTGGCCGACGAGCCGATATAGGCCTGGTAGATCGGCCGGCCCGCGACCTCGCGGACCGGCTGCACATTGCCGGGACTGGACGGCATGGCGATCAGCGGCTCGAGGCTGGCGAGATCGATCTCGTCCTCGACGTCGTAGGACGCGCCGGGATCGGCCGAGAGCGGGATCCAGTCTTCCTCCCGCCGCCAGGCATGAAGGAAGCGCCAAACCTCCTGATCGGAGGGAAAGACGCTGGTCGTCGCCCCCAGTTCGGCGCCCATGTTGGCGATGACGTGGCGATCCATCGCGCTCAGGCCAGCCAGGCCAGGGCCATGATACTCGATCATCCGATTGAGGCCCCCGTCTACGCCATGGCGGCGCAGCATCTCCAGGATCACGTCCTTGGCGCTGACCCAATCGGGCAGGGCGCCGACGAGGTTCACCCCCCAGATCTTCGGCATCGGCATCGAGAAGGGCTCGCCGGCCATGGCCAGGGCGACTTCCAAGCCGCCGGCCCCGATCGCCAACATGCCGATCGCGCCGCCGGCCGGGGTATGGCTATCGGAGCCCAGAAGGGTCTTCCCGGGCTTGCCGAAGTTCTCCTGGTGGCAGGGGTGGCTCACCCCATTGCCGGGTCCTGAATACCAGACGCCGAACCTTTCGCAGGCGCTGCGAAGGAAGAGGTGGTCGTCGGGATTCTTGTTATCGGCCTGGATGAGGTTGTGGTCGACGTACTGAACGCTGACCTCGGTCTTCACCCGCTCCAGCTCGATCGCCTCGAGTTCGAGCATCACCAAGGTTCCGGTCGCATCTTGGGTCAGCGTCTGGTCGATCCGGATCTGGACCTCGGCGCCGGGCGTCGTGTCTCCGTCCAACAGGTGCGACCGGATCAACTTTTGCGCGAGATTTTGGGCCATGGTCGGGCTGCCGAATTCAGCATAGCGCCCGTTCGTTTCTGTCGTCAGCCGCGACGGGCGAACGTTGGAATTATACGAGATCGGCGGCTCTTGGGCCAATGTTATGATGCGCGCGGTATTCGAGCTGACCCGGGACAGGCTTGTCCTTTGCGGTGGCCGCCTGCGGATTTGTCCGGAGTCGGCCCGTCCGACGAAGGTTGGGCACAACCACGACCCTCAGGCGTTGCTGTGGCGTGTGGAGCGACGTTGATGGCCCGGGACAATCGCAAACCGCCGACAGCTGGTCAGGGCTTGGCTCCCGAGACCCTGTTGCTGAGCTACGGCTTTGATCCGGTGCTGTCCGAAGGGGCGGTGAAGACGCCGATCTTCCTGACCTCCACCTTCGCCTACAAGACCTGCGCCGAGGGCAAGCAGCTCTTCGACTACATGAGCGGGCGCGTCCCCCTGCCGCCCGGTTTACAGCCCGGGCTCATCTACAGCCGCTTCAACAATCCCAATCTGCAGATCGTCGAGGAGCGGCTCGCGATGCTGGAGCAGACCGACGCCTGCTCTCTGTTCTCCAGCGGCATGGCGGCGATCACGACCATCCTGTTGTCGGTTGCGAAGCCAGGTCAGGTCGTGTTGCGCAGCCGGCCGCTCTATGGCGGCACCGAGACCCTGTTCGATAGCCTGCTGGCCGGCCTGGGCGTGAAGAACGTCAGCTTTCGGGACGGCGTGGACGCCGCCTCCGTGCGCGAGGCGGTGGAGCAGGCCCTGGCGCTGGGACCGCTGGCGGCCATCTTTGTCGAAACGCCGGCCAATCCGACGAACGCCGTGGTCGATCTCGAACTCATGGCCGAGGTCGCCGAGCAGGTCTCTGCGCGCCAGGACGAGCGGCCTCGCGTGATCGTCGACAACACCCTGCTGGGCCCGCTCCATCAGTCGCCGTTGGCGCACGGCGCCGACGCCGTCGTCTATTCCCTGACCAAGTACGTCGGCGGTCACAGCGATCTCGTCGCGGGGGCCGTCCTGGGGCTGGCGGATCTGATGAGGAAGGTGCGGTCGATCCGCAATCTGATCGGCAACCAGCTGGACGTGCATAGCGCCTGGATGTTGACCCGCTCGCTCGAGACGCTGCGACTGAGGATGGACCAGGCGTTTTCAAACGCGGCTGTCGTGGCGGAGTGGCTGTACGCCCACCCACGCGTCGAGAAGGTGGCCTATCTCGGCAAGCTGGCCCCCGACTCTCCCGCAGCCAAGGTGGTCGCTCGTCAATGCGGAGCTTACGGCGGCACCTTTTCCTTCGTGGTGATCGGAGGGGAGGCGGCCGCGTTCAAGGTTCTCGATGGCCTGAAGGTCTTCAAGCTCGCCGTCAGCCTGGGCGGCACGGAATCCCTGGCCTGCCATCCCGGCACCACGACGCATTCTGGCGTGCCGGGCGCCGAGCGTGAGGCGCTCGGCATCGTCGCAGGCATGATCCGGCTCTCCATCGGGCTGGAGGCGCCGGAGGACTTGATTGCGGACCTGGATGCAGCCCTGGCGAGCCTGGACCTCTAGCTGGCGCACGGCGGGCCTTGCCCGGGGTAGATGCGCGCCGCGCGTCGGCGTCAGGCGTTCGGCGTGGCGTCGCCGGCCGGCTTGGACAGCAGCCGTACGAGGCTGGCGGCGAGGTCGTCGTTGCGGAACGGTTTGGTCAGCCGCGCCAGGTCCGGGTCGATCCCTTCCAGCTCGGCATAGCCCGAGACGATCAGCACCGGCAGGCCGGGCAGGGTGTTCTGCAGCGCGCGGGCGAGCTGGACGCCCGACATGCCGGGCATCAGGTGGTCGGTCACCAGCACGTTCGGCCGCAGCCCGGCATTGACCTTCCGCAGAGCCTCCTCGGCGGAGCTGGCCTGCAGCACCGAATAGCCGAGCTCCTGCAGCATCTCCGACGTGCTGGCGCGCACGAGGTCCTCGTCGTCGACGAGCAGGGCCACGCCGTTGAGCACCGGGCCTTCCGCCGCCGGGGCGCTGAGCGGCGCGGCCACTGCGTCGGTGCTGGGCGGAAGCCAGAGCTCGACGTTCGTGCCCAGGCCGCGACGGGCGTGGATCGTCATTGCGCCGCCGAGCTGCAGCGCCAGGCCGTGCACCATCGAAAGCCCCAGACCGGTGCCCTTGCCGAGCCCCTTGGTCGAGAAGAAGGGCTCCACCGCGCGGGCCAACGTCGCCTCGTCCATACCCTCGCCGTCGTCGGCGACGGAGAGGCGGACGTAGCGGCCCGGCGGCAGTTGGGTGTGATGCGCCGTCCCGACGTCTTCAGCCGACGCGCTGATGCGCAAATGTCCGCCGTCGGGCATGGCGTCGCGCGCGTTCACGCTGAGGTTCAATAGCGCCATCTCCAGCTGGTTCGGATCGGCCCTCGCCGGCGGCATGTCCGGGGCGACCTCCACCGTCACCTTGATCTGCGGTCCCGAGGTGCTGGCGACCAGGTCGGCCATGCCTTTCACGAGCGCGCCGACATCGACGGCGGTGGGCTGCAGCGGCTGGCGCCGCGCGAAGGCCAGCAGCCGCTGGACCAGGGTCTTGGCCCGTTCGGCCGACTGCATGGCCCCGGCGATCAGCCGCTGCTCGCGCTCGCCGCCGACGCCTCGGCGCTGCAGGATGTCCAGCGAACCGACGATGGGCGTGAGCAGGTTGTTGAAGTCGTGGGCGACGCCGCCGGTCAGCTGGCCCATCGCCTCCATCTTCCGGGATTGGCGGAGCTGTTCTTCCGCCAGGGCGAGCCGCGCCTGCTCGCGATGGCGTTCGGTGATGTCGTAGACGAACTGGTAGGCGCCGATCACGCGGCCTTCGGCGTCGCGCAAGGGGCTGAACTTCATCTCGTAGAAGCGTTCATCGCGCCCCGCGGGGGGGAGGGAGCCCGTCTCGGTGAAGACTTCGCCCGCGAACGCGCGCGCCCAGAGCGCCTCTAGGCCGGCGATGGCTTCCGGCTCGCCTTGGAACGCCTCGGCCATGGGCTGGCCGATCACTGGACGCGCGCCATAGACCCGCTCGAACTCGTCAGCGGCGGCACGATTCACCGCCAGCCAGCGGCCGTCCGCGTCCACCATGAGCATGAGAGCGTCGGTGCCCTCGACGATGTCCGCCAGGACCTTGCGCTCAGCAAGCGCCTCGGCCACCCGCCGCTCCAGGGTGTCGTTGAGCTCGCGCAGCGCCAGCTCATTGCGGTAGCGTGCGGTCGCGTCGCTGCACAGCACCGCGACGCGGCGGCTCGCCGGGCCGCCGACCTTGAAGGCGTGGACATCCCACCAGCGGCCAAGCGACCCGGAGCCGGCCTCGACACGCGCGCTCTCGCCGGTTGTCGCCACGCGCCCGTAGAGGTCGAACCAGTGGGGTTCGTGATCGGGCACGATCTCGCGCATCCGCCGTCCGCTGACATGGACGAATCCGGCCTGGCGCTCGAAGGCCGGATTGGCCTCGACGAAGGCGTAGTCCACGGGATCGCCGTCCTCGTCGAAAATCATGTCGATCAGGCAGAAGCCCACCTCGATCGCCTCGAACAGGGTGCGGTAGCGCGTCTCGCTGGCGCGAAGCGCCTCCTCAGCCAGTTCCGCCTCGGTGATGTCGCGCACGGCGCCCACCAGCCGGATCGCCCGGCGCGGCGCGGCGGCGAATTCGGTCTGTGCAGTGACAGCCACCCATCGCAGCGATCCGTCGGTGAGCCGAATCCGCATTCGGGCCTGCAGGCGACCCTCCCCGGACGGTTCGAGCGCATGGGCCACGGACGCGGCGTACATCGGCCCGTCCTCCGGATGGATGCGCTCGGCGAGCGCCGAGGCCAGCGATTTCTCGGCCTCCGGCGGCAGGTCGAAGATCGCCAGGGCGCGGGGATCAGCCTCGGCGCGATCGGCGTCGGGATACCAGACAAACGCGCCAATGTCGGAGGCCTCGAGCGCGAGCCGTAGCCGCGCTTCGCTTTCGCGAAGCGCCGCATTGGCCCGGTAGGCGTCGGTGACCTCATAGCCGCCAATGAAGATGCCGGTGATCGTCCCGTCGTCGCTGATCGGCTGGAGGACGAAGTCGATGTACTGCGGCGTCTCCTCGCCGTGCAGCCGGACCTCCATGCCGCGCGACACCACCGCCTCGCCGGTCCGCCAGACCCGGTCCAGCAGCTCGAAGAAGCCCTGTCCGGCGATATCCGGAAAGACATCGCGCAATCGCCGGCCGATGAAGTCCGTACGCCTGGAGATGGCGACAAAGGCCTGGTTGACGAACTCGTAGACGAAATCGGGTCCAGTCACGACCGCGGCGAACCCCGGCGTCTGCCGCAACATTCGCAACTGGCGCTGACGTTCGGCGTCGGCCCGGCGCTCTGCGGCGACCCGCTCGGTGGTTTCGACGACCACGGCGATCACGCCGGCCGGCCGGCCGGAGTCGTCGATCGCCGGCGAATAGTCGAGGTTCAACCACACCTGTTCGTGCCGGCCGGAGCGATAAAAGGTGTGTTCCTGGTCGCGATAGGCCAGCGTCTGGCCAGAGAGGACCACGCGCATCACGTGGTCGTTGAAGTCGGCGATCTCGGGCCAGCCCTCGTGCAACCCGATGCCCAGCAGGCTCTCATTCCGGTCCCCGGCGAGCGCCGCATAGGCGTCGTTGTAGATCATGACGCCGTCGGCGCCCCACAGCAGAATCATGGGCGTGGCCGACCGGATGATCAGCCCGACGGTGGTCCGCAGGCTCGTCGGCCAGCTGGAGATCGGGCCGAGGGTGCGCGACCAGTCGTGACCGGCGATGCGGCGCGCCATCTCGCCGGGGTGGTCGAGGAACGCGGGGCGCTCCAAGCTACAGTTCAACACCGATCACGCCTCGCCCCCCGAAATCGCTCAAAGCTGACTAAAACGCATGGGGTGGCGAGATGTTCCGCGCGCACGCTGGAGTGGCGGCGTGCGCGTCATTCAGGGTCCGGCGCCCGGGCCGGCTGCGATGAAGGGAACCGGGGCATCGCAGGCTCTGCCGGTCCGGGCGACGGGTGCACTAAGGCAATTCATAGTCTAGTTAAAACTGTACGCTCGTCAAGCGGCTTAGAACTGCCAGCGGATCAGAGCCCGCACGTCGTATTCCCTGTAGGCCTCCTCGAAGCTGCCGCCGCCGTCGAGGGCGAACAGCAGGCCGGAGGATTCGATGCGCAGGCCCAGGCGCGCGACGACCGCGTTGTCGAAGGGCGCCTCGGGATCAAGGGTGAAGGGGGCGCCAGTCTCGAACCGCGCCGTGGTGCGGCCAGCGTCGCCGGCCAGCCGCTCGCGCCAACCGATCTTGAGCTCGGGCGACCAGCTGGTCTCGTCGCCGAAGCGTGCGCCCAAGGCCAACGTCGCTTCGCCGGTCAGAAGCCTGCCTTGTCGGTCGTCGAGGGCAAGGTCGAACCCCGCGCCGCCGCCGCGCTCGCGGTGGCCGCTTTCGCTCAGGCGGACGAAGTCGACCGAGACCTCGGGGCGGGCGGAGAAGGCGCCGAGGCGAAGGGCGTAGGACGCTCCGGCATGGGCGTCGGCGGTCCAGCCGGTCCAGTCGGACTTGGTCTCCAGCGACAGGTCGGGACCCACCAGCCGCCGCTTGCTCGTGAACCAGACGTAGCCGAGGCCGGCGCGCGCCTGAGCCTGCAGAGGGCCATTGTTGAGACGCCAGTAGAGCCCGCCGCTCGCCAGGTTCATCGAGACCTGCTCGCCGGCGGCCGCGCCGCGATCCTTGTAGTCGGCGGTCACCAGGCTGGCGGTCAGGCCGAGCGCATGGCGATCGCCCAGCAGGTCCATGCCGGCGGCGAGGCCGAAGCCGTCGGCCTTGTACCCCTGCGCCTGGTCGCGGTCACGCCGCAGGCCGAAGGTGATCTCCTGGGCCCAGACTCCGGTTCCGGCCTGGCCCGTGCTCATCGGCGCGGCCGTGGCGGACGAGATGGCGCTGGAGATGGCCGCGGCCGACATCAGCGCGCCGCCGGAGTGGTCCGGCAGCATCTGGTCGTAGAGTCCTGTGAAGCCCGCCTGCGTGGTCTGGGCGAGGACGGCGGCCTCGATCGCGGGGTTGCGGTCCAGGACGTCGAAGACCGCGGCGTAGGCCTGGGCGCCGGACCGGTTCAGCCCGATCTCGGCGGCGGTCTTCGGGCGCAGGTCCAGGTAGACCGACCCGGCCTGGACCTCGGTCCGCAGGCTGGCCTGATAGAGGAAGGGCGCGCCGTCTAGGGCGGTCGCCGCCTGGCCGGCCTGTAGAGTTTGTGCGTGCAGGATCTCGAACGACTTCGCGCCCCGGACCAGGGACTTCAGGGCGACGTCCACCTTCGCCCCGTCCGCCAGGCTGGCCTGGCCGGCGACTTCGAACCGGGTGAAGGCGTTCGCCTCCGCATCGACCGTCACCGCCAGCACGCCCTTGGCCCCGACGTTGAGGCCGGTGAGGCGGACGGTCTCGATATTGCTCGCCGCCAGCCGGCCGTTGCGAAGATCGATGTCGAGCCGGCCGTCGCTGTCGCTGAGCCGACCCGAGACCTGGGCCGATCCGTCGATCACCAGGCTGTCGGCGCCGGCCCCGAACGTCAGGTCGCCGGTGAGCTTGCCGGCGAGCAGCTCCAGGCGGTCGTTTCCGGCGCCGAACCGGACGTCGCCGGTGATCTCCGGCTGGTCGGCGTCGACGACCTTCGCCTGCCGGACGAGCGCGCCCGAAGTGTTGGCCGACAGATCGATGGCCACCGCCCGGCCGGCGGACGTCTGGCCGGACGTTCCGACGATGGTGGCGCGGATGACGCCGGAGTTGTCGATCCGCGTCAGGCTCCCCGACCGGTCGACGATGGCGCGCGCGTCCTGCTGGCCGCCCGTCTGCGTCGCTGTGATCGCGCCAGAGTTTCGCAAGGTTGCGACGACGGCGTTCGGGTTGACCAGCAGGGCCGTGGACTGGGCGCCGAAGCTCGCCGCGTCGATTGTTCCGCCGAGGTTGTTGATCCCGCCCTGGACGGTGACCACGCCGCCGCCGTCCTGGCCCACCCGCAGGGCTGTGGCGGCCACGCCGTCGTTCAGACCGCGCGCCAGCACCTGACCCTTGTTGACCAGTCCGAACGCCAGGTCGCCCGAACCGACCGCGCCCAGGGCCGTCGCCTGGGCGCCGCCGAGGTCGAGCGCCGGGGCCGATCCGAAGGCCGTCAGGATGGCTGCGCCTTCCTGCGCATCCGGAACCCCGTCCTTGTCCTCGTCGGCGTCGTCGGGATCCTTGTCGGCCGGCGCGCGGTCGAGCAGTACGCCCTTGGCGACCCCGCCGGTGATGCGCACCGCGCCGCCGCCCTGCTTCAGGTCGTCGGCGTCGAGCTTGGCGCGCGCGGCGTCCGCCAATCTCTGGCTGTCGCGATAGCCCGTGGCCGTGACGCTGCTCTGCAGCACCACCGCGCCGCCGACATCCCCGAGCGCGACGCCGACGGCGCCTTCGCCCTGTACGCTCACGGCCCCGGTGATGCGGACGTCGCCGGTCACGCTCGTCGCCGCCAGGCCCTTGGTCCGGTCCCCCAGCACCGAGATCGCGCCGCTGCTGGTCACCGAACCGGAGATCATGGTCTCCAGCGAGATCCCGGCGGAGTCCGAGCCCTTGACCGTGATCGTCCCGGCGTTGCGGACGTCGCCCGTGAAGACGCCCGGGCCCACGGCGCGCAGGCCGTAGCGTCCGGAGCCCTGCGCGAACGCGCCGTCGAGGTCGCCGTCCTTGTCGGCGTCGGTTGGCGCAAAGGTCTCCGTCAGGCTGATCTGTCCGCTGTTGACGAAACCGCCGCCGGCGCCGCCGACCAGCAGAACCCCCGTCGCGCCGTTCACGCCGTCGAAGGCGATGGCGCCCTTGTTGGTCACCGCGCGGCCGACCGCGTCCAGGATGACCGCCGCGCCCGCCGCCGCAGGCTTGATCGAGCCCGCCGTGTCGATGGTGATGCTGTCCGGCTGGCCGGAGGCGACGGTGGAGGTCCTCACCGGCGTAGTGGTGGCCGTGGAGATGACGATCTCGCACTGGGCCATGTCGGGAAGGATCAGCGGCGCCAAGGCCGCGGACAGGAACAGGCGCTTCATAGCTTTTCCCCCGTGGAGCGCCATGGTATCGAAAGCGCTCCAGCGTCGATTTGATGCTAGTTCAGTAATTACTGTAGTCGACGGTGCGCTGGCAAGCCGGCGCGTGAGGAGCAGCGATGTCGCGATCCGCGCCCGATCCGGCGAAGGCGGCCCAGACCAAGGTTCTGCGCACCCAGGCCGGACGTTGGCTGAAGGCGGCGCGCGAGGCTGCGGGCCTCACCCAGGCCCAGCTCGCCGAGCAGGTGGGGCTGCGCTACTACACCTTCGTGTCGCAGGTTGAGGGCGGGGTCGGCCGGTTGCCGATCGAGACCCAGGCCGCCTGGGCCGAGGCGCTGGGACTGGATCCGTCCGAATTCGCCAAGACGCTTTTGGAATACTACGAGCCCGAGCTCTACCGCCTGCTCTTCGGGGCCGGCGGCGCCCAGAGCCGGGCGACGGCCTAACCGGAAAGCGCGGGGCGTCGGGTCGTGGGCGAACTTCTTCCCTTTCTTCACCGGATCCGTGAGGACGGCCAATGGACGCCCGCGGAGCGGGCGCGGCTGGAAGCCCTGGCGGACAGCGTCGGCGGCGGTGGCGGCGGCGAGGGCCTCGAGCTGGCGTTCGGAACCAGCGACGCGGGCGATCCCTGGTGCGTCGTGAAGGACCCCGACGGCGAGGTGCTGGTCCATGTCGCGCGGATCGGCGAACGGTTCGTGGCCCACTTCCCGCTGGAGGACACGCTGGCCGAAGGCGCCGACCTCTACTCCACCCTGCGCGAGTGGCTGAGGACGCACGAGGACGGCGTGGTGGTGGCCTTCAACCGCGCCGGCCGCGAAGGCCAGTCCCTGCTGGCGGTGCTGCTGGCGGTCGCGGTCCTGGACAAGGAGATTCACGGATCCGCCCCGGCCGCTCTGGTCGCCCCCAGTCCGCCGCCGGCGCAATCCGAGGCGCCGACGCACCCTGTCGCGCAGGCCGCGCTCGCCGCAGCGACAGAGGCGACGCCGGCCGCCGGCGCCTTGGTCTCGCAGCCGTCGGTCGAGCCGGCGCCCGCGTCGTCGCCTTCGCACGTGGATCCCGCCCCGCAGGGCGCAGGCGGGCGCTCTGCGGTCGCGCCGGTTCAGGACCTGGTTCCGACGTCGAACGAACCGCCATCGATCACGGCTTCGCCTCCGTCCGCGGGGCCGATCCGCCCGGATCCGCAGGTCGCCGCCAGGGACGGGCCCTGGGCGGATGTCCATGGAACCGCCGGAGACGATCATCTCGCAGGCGGCCCGGGCGCGGAGCGACTGCAGGGCGACGCCGGAAACGACACCCTGACCGGGGGCGGCGGACGCGACAGCCTGAACGGCGGCCAGGGCGACGACCGCATCGAGCTGACCGGCGAGGTGGTGGCGATCGGCGGATCGGGCGCGGACACCTTCGTCATCCAGGCGCCTGCGGTCATGGATCGCCCGCAGACCCTTCTGGGCGTGGTCATGGACTTCCGCCCAGCCGACGGCGACCGCCTGGTCACGGTCAACGGGAGGGTGGTGACCAGCGTTTCGCAGACCAGCGAGACCCACCTGGATCCGCGGACGCAGGCGCAGCCTCAGACCCAGACCCAAACGGTGACCGACCAGCGTGTGGAGGTGGATATCGACGGAGACGGCGCGCCGGACGGCTTTGTCCTGCTGAGCGCCAACCCGATCCGAGCCGCGGGAGAGCCTTCCCACGACTGGATCGGCCTCTGAGCGACCGCCTTAGGCCGCCTCGAGCCAGGCGGTCAGCGCCGACACCCCCGCCTGCGGCCGAAACACGATGATCGCGCCGTCCTGGGCGCGGCGAAGCCTGGGCACGAACTGCGGCTGATAGATCAGGGCGGCGTAACGATAGGCTTCGAGCGGTGAGGCGAAGGCGGCGATCAGCTCCAGATTGGGGCTGAGGATGTCGACCGGCAGGGGTCCGCCCAATGGGACGCCGGTCATTGTCATGCGCGGGGAGGTTTTCATAGTGACGCCTGCAGCCTAGGTGGGCGCCGCGGCCGGCCGATGCAAGGCTGCCCGGCGCAGCCCTGGACCGGGCCGGGGCGGTTTCAGAACCGCGCCGCGAGAGAGACGGCGAGGTTGCGGCCCGGCTGGCTGTAGGCGTCGAGGATGGTCGAGGTCTGGGCGAGGCCGCGCACGTCGCTCCACCACCAGTATTTCTTGTCGGTGATGTTGAAGACGCCCGCGCGGAGCTTCACGGTCGGTGTCAGGTTCCAATAGGCGGTGGCGTCGAGCAGGGTGAAGGCCGACGGCGTGAAGCAGCCGCCGGTGCAGGTCCCGCCGGCCCGGCTCTGGGCCTTGCCCTCGGAATGGGTGGCGATCAGCTGGCCGCCGAACCGTCCCTCGGAATCCCGCCAGGCGAGGCCGGCGACCACCTTCACCGGATCGACGCTGTCGAGCGGCGTCTTGACCCCGCCGCTCTGCGACGAGCCCTTGGCGTAGGCCGCGGCGAGGTTCAGCCGGAAGCCGCCGCCGAGGTCGGCCTGGGCGCGGCCTTCCAGCCCGTGGATCTTCACCCGCGCGAGATTGACGAATTGGTAGAGCCCGGGATTGGCGGCGGTGAAGTTTCCGGCCACCAGCACCTGGCTGATGAAGTTCTTGTACTCGCCCGAGAAGGCCGTCGCGCTCGCCGACCAGCGGTCGCCGCGCAGGCGCACGCCGCCCTCGTAGGTTTGGCTGGTCTCGGGCCGCAGGCTCGGATTGGAGATCGAGCGGTAGTTGGAGACCAGGTTGGCGAAGCCGTTGTTCACCTGGTTCGGGGCGGGCGCCTTGAAGCCTTCGGCGTAGTTCGCGAAGAGCCCGACCGACGGCGTCGCCTGCAGCACCAGGCCGAGCTTCGGCGAGACGTGGGACTTGCTCTGGCTGGCGGGCGCGGCGCCGGTGAACAGCGGGTCGCCGGTCTTCGGCTCCAGCTCGTAGTGGTCGTAGCGCAGGGCCGGGTAGGCCTTCAGCCGACCGCCGAGGAAGCCGATCTCGTCCTGCAGGAAGACGCCGGCCAGGGTGAAGTCGGTGGTCGGGAAGGCGCGGGTCGGAAAGGTCTCGCCGGCCGGGGGGACGGTCCCGCCGCGCAGGCCCTCCTGGCGGGTGACGGAATAGTCGGCGCCGTAGACCAGCTCGTGGTCCAGGCCTGCGGTGGTCAGCCGGCTGCGGGCGTCGAGGCTGACGCCGACCACGCGGGTGTCGAAGACGCCGATGCGGGTGCGGTCGGCGGCGGTGTTGCGGTCCTCGGCGGAGAATTGGTTGGTTTTCGACTGCTGCCAGTAGGCGGCGGCGTGGGCCTCGCGGACCCAGCCGTCGCCGCGGTAGCGGTAGTCGAGGCTGGCCCGGTCGCGTCGCAGGGAATCCTGGGCGATCAGACCAAGCACGCTGGTCGAGGCGAGGGGCGGCGCGGCGATCGCGCTCAGCACCTCGGCGTCCATCTTGCGCTCGTCGTGCTCGACGGTGAACCGCACGGTGCTGTGCGCGTCGGGCGCGAAGACCAGCTTCGCCAGCACGGCGTTGGAAACGATGTCCTGGGGGTTGGGCTTGGTCCGCGTGGCGTTGCGCGCGCCGCTCGAGCCCTGGTTCTCCTGCTCGGACCCGTCGCGGCGGGTGTAGCTGAGCAGCCCGCTCCAGGGACCGCTGCGGCCGGCCGCGGTCGCCGACTTCGCCCAGCTCTCGTCGGCCGAGGCGTAGGCGAGGCGGGTCTCGAAGGCCCAGGGCTTGGCGGCCGTCAGATAGTCGGCGGGATCCTTGGTGACGAAGCTGACGGCGCCGGCCACGCCGTCGCTGCCATAGAGGGCCGAGGCCGGGCCGCGCAGGATCTCGACGCTCTTCATCGTCTCCAGGTCCAGATAGTCGCCGCGTCCCATGGACTGGGCGCCGAAGCTGTAGGCGTCGGGCGCGCGCACGCCATCGACCAGGATCAGCACCCGGTTGCCTTCGATGCCGCGGATGTTGAAGCCGCTGTTGCCGTCGCGTCCCGTCGAGGACCCGGCCGCCGTGAACCGCGCCGGGTTGTTGCGCACCGAGACCCCGGCCTCGTAACGCACCAGGTCCTTGATGTCGGTGGCGAGTTCGTCCTCGATGCGCTCGTGGCTGATCACCGTTACGGTCGCGGGCGCCTCGTCGAGGCGCTTTTCCGAGCGGGTCGCTGTGATGGTGACGCCGTCCAGCAGGGCGGCCGCCTCGGCGCTGGCGGTCTCGGCCGCGTGGGCCGAAGCCCCGAGCGGCAGGGCCGCGAGCGCCGTCGTGGTGATCAGGATTGCGCGGAACCGCCCGGTCATGTCTTGCCCCAAAGTGTCTTGCAAATGCGAGTCGTTCGCAATATCAACTTCACTATGAGTTGAGCGGGCAGATCGTCAAGCTAACATGCGACTGCATCGCATTTGCGATTCGAGACTCTAGGGAGATGCGTCGAAAAATGCTGAGGCTGATGGTTCTAGGGGCGGCGCTCGCGGTCGCCGGCGGGGCGCAGGCGCATTCGCCCTATCTGCTGCCGAACGGTTTCGACCTCAGCGGACGCGACCATGTCACGCTGCAGGCGTCCTTCACCGAGCATCCGTTCATCCCCGACGTGGTGATGAAGTCCGAGCACTTCCACGTGACCGACCCGACCGGCGCGACGCGGCCGCTGACGCCGAGCTACTTCCGCGACCTCACCGTGCTCGAGGCGCCGGTCGAGGGGCAGGGCACCTGGCGCTTCAGCAGCGGCGCGCGGGCTGGGCGCATGTCCAAGGTGATCCGCAAGGGCGAGGACTGGGTGTTCCTCGAGCCTGGCAAGCCGGTTCCGGCCGGCGTCGTCCCGGCGGACATGCAGAGCATCACCACCGCCGAGACCTACGTCAGCCGCGGCGCGCCGAACCAGGTCGCGCTTGCGCCGCTTGGCCGCGGCCTGGAGCTGCACCCGCTGACGCACCCGAACAGCATCTCGGTGGACCAGGAGGCCCGCTTCGAAGCCCTGCTCGACGGCCGACCCCTGCCCGGACAGAAGATCCTGCTGGTCCGCGCCGACGCGGACGCCGACGGCGACAAGCCCCAGGAGATCGTCGCCGACGCCGCCGGCCGGTTCGCCTTGAAGGCGGGGCGCCCTGGGGCCTATCTCGCCATGACGCGCTACCGTATCGCGCCGGTCGACGGCCAGCCCGGCCGCAGCCTGACCTACGCCCTGACGTTCGAAGCCGTCCGATAGGAGACCGCCTTGTTTAGAAAACTGATCGCCGCCGGTGCGGCGCTGACGCTGGCGGGCCTCGCCGGCCAGGCCCACGCCGCCTCGCACAACCGCGACACCTTCATCCGGGAGCAGGACCGCAATGCGGACGGCAAGGTCTCCAAGGACGAGTTCTCCGCGGGCCGGGCGCAGGAGTTCGCCCGGATGGACGCCAACCACGACGGCGGGCTGACGCGTGAGGAATACGTCGAAGACTTCAAGACGCGCCTCGCCGCCAAGCTGCCGACCCTGCCGGCGGAGCGGCGGGAGGAGCAGCGGGTGCGCGAGATGCGCCAGGTCGAGGTCCGCTTCGGCATCCTGGACAGCGACAAGTCCGGCAAGATCACCCCGCCCGAGTTCGACCACTCCGGCTGGATGATGTTCGCCCGGCACGACACCAACAAGGACGGCGCGGTCGGCGCCGACGACCCCATCCCGAAGGACGACGACTGACCAGGCTAAGGCCGGGCGCCCCTACGGAACCTGCTCCCAGTCTTCGCCTTGGCATCCGACGTAAGGAGCTATCCGATGCGCTCGACCTTCCGGCTCGTCACCCTGGGCTCGCTCGCCGCCGCGGCGGCGTCGCCCGCCGCCGCCGCCGACCTGGTGCTGCAGATCGACCTGCCGCGTCAGGCGGCGGCCGAATATCACCGGCCCTACGTCGCCGTCTGGCTGGAGCGCACCGACCAGACGCCGGTGGGCACCCTGGCGACCTGGTACGAGACGGACAGTGGCGATCGCGGCGAACGCTACCTGAAGGAGCTTCGCCAGTGGTGGCGCAAGATCGGCCGTGAGCAGGGGGTCTCGGCGGACGCGGTCTCGGGACCGACGCGCGCGCCGGGGCCGCAACGAACCCGCGTCAAGGGCAGCTCAGCCGTTCTCGCGGCCCTGCCGCCCGGACAGTACGCCGTGGTCGTCGAAGCCGCGCGCGAGGCGGGCGGCCGCGAGAGCCTGCGCCTGCCGCTCGCCTGGCCCTCGCCGCGCGGCCAGACGGCGCGCGCGGCGGGTGAGGCCGAGCTTGGCGCGGTCAGCCTGACGGTCCGCTAGTCCCGTGGTCCGGGTTCTGGTCCCGCCGATGTCGCGCCTCCCGCCACGGCCGCGCGGCGCGGCGGTTCGGGCGCTTTCAGGCTTCAGCATGGGCGCCGGCTGGTCGGTGAAGATCGCAGCCGCGGACGTGGCGCTCGATGTCGTGCACGCCGCCATCCAGCAGGCCCTGGACCGGGTGGAGGCGCAGATGAGCCCCTGGCGGCAGGATTCGGCCCTGGTCCGGTTCAACCGGGCGCAGGCGTCCACCGTTCATGAGTTGCCCGTGGAGTTCGCCGAAACGCTCGCGGCGGCGCTGGAGATCGCCCGGGAGACCCAGGGCGCCTACGATCCGACGCTGGGGCGGCTGACCGACCTCTGGGGCTTCGGGCCCGCGCCTTTCACCGGCGGGCCGCCGGATCCGACCGCGGTCGCCCTGGCGCTGCGACTGGTCGGCTGGAGGCATCTGCAGCTCGACGGCCGCTGGCTTGGCCAGCCCGGCGGCCTGTCGCTCGACCTCTGCGGGATCGCCAAGGGCTACGCCCTCGACCGCGCCGCCGCGGCGATCGAGGCGCTCGGCGTCGGCTCCTATCTGCTGGAGGTCGGCGGCGAGGTGCGCGGTTGCGGGATCAAGCCCGACAGCCGGCCCTGGTGGGTCGCGCTGGAGCATCCCTCTGGCGGTGAGGACGCGCCGCTGCTCATCGCCGCCTGCGGGATCGCCATCGCCACCTCGGGCGGCGCCCGGCGTCACTTCGAGCACGGCGGCCGGCGCTACAGCCACACGCTGGACGCCGCCACCGGCGCGCCGGTGGACGAGACCGTACTCGCCGCCACTGTGCTGCACCGAAGCGGAGCCGCCGCCGACGCCTTGGCGACGGCCCTGGTGGTCATGGGCGAGGCGCGCGCCTGGGCGTTCGCCGAACAGCAGGGCCTCGCCGCGGTCCTGACCCGGGCCGGCGAAACGACCCCGCGCCGCCGACTATCGCGTGCGGCCGAAGAGATGGCCCTGGAAGACTGAGTCGCGCGCCAACATCCCCGCATGATCCGCGAGCGGACGTCTCGCGCGAACCCCGCGATCGTCGTCTGTCGACGAAAACCAACGCCAATTTCCTGTCCGAGCCGGAAATATTGTTAACGACATTGACGTGTTGGTCGGCACACCCCCTCCAATAGGGCAAGCTTAGCTATCGAACGACAGCGGGAAACAAGTCGGGAGTGTGGCGTTTTTAAGTGATGGGTGATGGGGGATTTTCATCGGTGCTGACGAGGCTGGGGCCATCGCGCTGGCGGAGCAGGGCGGCCGTGTTCACGCTTCGCAGGGAGATTTGGCGGTGACGTCCCGATCCAAGGAGACCTTCCAACAACTGGTCGAGGCGGTCGGCGACTTCGCCATCTACAGGCTCGACGTCGAGGGACGCGTGATGACGTGGAGCCCTGCGGCCGAGCGGATCCATGGCTGGCGGCGGGAGGAAGTCGAGGGGGAGTCGTTCGCCCGCCTCTTCGCGCTCGAGGACCAGCGCGCCGACCTTCCGGAACGCGTCCTGGCGCGCGCCCGCGCGGACGGCCGCATCGAGAGCGCGGGCTGGCGGGCGCGTAAGGACGGCGGCCGCTTCTGGGCGATGGCCTCGGTGCACGCCATCCGTGGCGACGACGGGCAGATTTCAGGTTTCGCCAGCGTCACCCGCGACATGACCGGCCAGCGCGCCGCGCAGCAGGAGCTGCTCGAGAGCGAGCGGCGGTTCCGCTACCTGGTCGAAGGCGTCATCGACTACGCCATCTACATGCTCGACGTGAACGGCGTGGTGACCAACTGGAACCGTGGCGCCGAGCGGGCCAAGGGCTACCGCGCCTACGAGATCGTGGGCCAGCACTTCAGCGTCTTCTACACCCGGGAAGACCGTCGCGACGGGGTCCCGGCGCGGGCCCTCAAGCTCGCCCTCGAAGAGGGGCGCTGGGAGAGCGAAGGCTGGCGGCTGCGCAAGGACGGAAGCCGCTTCTGGGCTTCGGTGGTGATCGACCCGATCCACGACGACGACGGGCGTCACATCGGCTTCGCCAAGATCACCCGCGACATCTCCGAGCGAAAGGCGGCCCAGGAGGCCCTGGCCCAGAGCGAGCGGCAGTTCCGCACGCTGGTGGCGGGCGTCGTCGACTATGCCCTGGTCATGCTCGACCCGAACGGCGTGGTCACCCACTGGAACCTCGGCGCCCAGCATATCAAGGGCTATACGGCCGACGAAATCATCGGCCAGCACGTCAGCGTCTTCTACACCGAAGGCGACCGCGCCGCGGGCGCGCCGATGAAGGCGCTGCAGGCGGCCATCGAGCACGGCCGCTACGAGGCCGAGGGCTGGCGGAGGCGCAAGGACGGCAGCCTGTTCTGGGCCAACGTCGTGCTGGACGCCATCCGCGACCCGAAGGGCGATCTGGTCGGCTTCGCCAAGGTCACCCGCGACGTCACCGAGCGCCGCCAGGCGCAGATCGAACTGCAGACGGCCCACGACCGTCTCGCCCAGACGCAGAAGATGGAGGCCATTGGCCAGCTGACCGGCGGGGTGGCGCACGATTTCAACAATCTCTTGATGGTGGTCAGCGGCCAGGCCCAGCTGTTGCGCCGGAAGATCGGCGATGACGAGCGCGCGGCCCGGGCGCTGGACGCGATCGAGGTCTCGACCAAGCGCGGACAGGACCTGACCCGCCAGCTGTTGGCCTTCGCCCGTCGCCAGCGGCTCAACCCGGTGGTGCTGTCCCTTGCCGAGCGGGCGTCGAACTTCCGCGAACTGCTGGACGCCAGCCTCGGCGAGGCGGTCGAGCTGCAGCTGGACCTGCCGGAGACCGTCTGGCCGGTGGAGGTGGACCCGGGCGAGCTGGAGCTGGCGCTGCTGAACCTCGCCGTGAACGCCCGCGACGCCATGCCCAACGGCGGAACCCTGGTGGTGTCGGCGCGCAATGCGAAGCTGAAGCCCGGCGAGGTGGACGCCGAGCTCGCGGGCGAGTTCGTGGCGCTGACGGTGCTCGACAGCGGCGTCGGCATTCCGCCGGACATCCTGGCTCGCGTCTTCGAGCCCTTTTTCACGACCAAGGACGTCTCCCGCGGAACCGGGCTCGGCCTGTCGCAGGTCTATGGCTTCGTGGAGCAGTCAGGCGGCCGCAGCACGGTCAAGAGCGAACTCGGGCGCGGCGCGACCTTCACCCTCTATCTGCCGCGCAGCCGCAAGCCGCCCGCCGAGGACGCGCCGAAGGTCGTGACCGGTCTGCCGCACGGGCTCCGCGTGCTGGTGGTGGAGGACAACCCGATCGTGGCTGAAACCGCCGCGGCGCTGCTGGAGCAGCTCGGCGGCCGGCCGCAGGTGGTGTCCAGCGCCGAAGCGGCGCTCGGAGCGCTTCAGGAGGGCGCCCGGCCGGACGTGCTGTTCAGCGACATCGTCATGGCCGGGGCGATGGACGGACTGGCGCTGGCGCGGCGCGTGCGGGGCGAATGGCCGGAGCTGCCGATCCTTCTGACGACCGGCTACAGCCAGAACGCCGAGAATGTCGGTCGCGAGTTCATCATCCTGCCCAAGCCCTACGAACTGCCGGACATGAGCCGGGCGCTGGCCTTGGTGCTCGACGTCGGCGCGACGCTCAGCGAGCCGGCTAAGGTCGCCGGGATCCAGGAGGTCTAGCGACCGACGTCAGACCGGCGGCGGCGTCGGGCAGCTGTCGGCGATGCGGCGCGCCTCGGTCGAGGCGCGGCCGCTCAACGGGATGCCGGCGATTTCGGTGGCGATGGTCGCGGTGATGTTGAAGCTGGTCTGGGTATAAGCCCCTTCGCCGGCGACCTTGATCTTGCCGCCGCCGCCCTTGCGCTTGACGCAGGTTCCCGCCATCCGGATCACCCCGTTGTCGATCACCTTCGACGGATAGCTGCAGTCGTAGTGACGGTTGCTTGGCCCGGCGAGGAACTTCTCCACGTCGGCGGGGGTGATGCAGCGGCGCTCGACCTTGCTCGTGCGGATTGGCGAGAGCAGCCGGTTGGTCGATTCCCAGTAGCCCGGCAGGATCGTGCTGTCCGGCTGCGACGGCTGGGCGGCGGCCGGGGCGGCGAGCGCCGCCGCGGCCAGGAGGGGGAGGATCGCTTTCATGGGTCTCATGCTGGAGTTCGTAGAGGACTATGACGCACCGCATATGAACCGCGGCTCAACGTCCGAGGGTTTTTCTGTTCATGCCTCGGGCGCCCCGACGCCCGTCCGCGTCCGGTAGGCCGCCAGGACCTCCGCGCCCGCTTCGTCGTAGAAGAAGGGCAGGAAGGCGTAGCGGCGCCCCGCCGTGACCCGCGTGGCCTCGTGCAGCAGGCCGCAGGCGAAGACGCAAGCCGCGCCGACCGGCGGCCGATAGACGGTCGGGCCGAACTCCGGGAACCGGAGGTCGCCGCCCTCGAAGCCGTCGTTGAGATTGATCGAGCCGGCGAACTTGCGGTGCGCGGTGCCGTAGGTGGTGTTGTCGCGGTGGGCGTGGAAGACTCCGCCGTCGTCGGCGGCGTAGCAGCTGACCAGATAGCGTTCGATCCGGGTGGCCCGGAAGCTGAAGGCGGTTTCGACCAGTGGGAACAGCCGCTTTTCCAGCCGCTCGCGAATCTCGGCGACCAGGGCGGGATCGCTGACCAGTACGTCGCGGCGGCTCTTCAGCTCGTCCATGACATAGTGGGTGCGGTCGCCGCGGTCGCGCATCACCCCCGTCAACTGCCCCGTGGTCTCTGCGTGCAGGCCGATCAGCCTCTCGCACAGCTCGGGCTCGAAGATCCGTGGCGCGATCAGGATCGGCGCGTGCGCCGCGACGCCGGCGTGCTCGGCGACCGGGGGCAGGGCGGTCAGGTAGTCGAACAGGGCCGGCGCCTCGGCCAGCTCGAAGCTGCGCAGCAGCCGAAGCGTCGGGTCGAGCACCATCCAGGTCGGCGGCGCTTCGCCGGCGGGCGCGAACTGGGCGCTGACCTTTCCCTCCAGGTCGATGACCCAGCGCAGGCCGGTCATGTCCCGGGCCCCCGCCGCGGTCTGGGCGTCGCGGATGATCGCGAAGGTGGAGAGCCGCGCGTCGTCGAACATCGCCTGGCGGGCCGCCAGCGCCTTCAGCGCCTCAAGGCGTGCGCCGTCGGCCATGGGCAGGAAGGCCAGGAGGATGTAACGTCCCGCCACGCTCTCGAACGTGAATTCCGGGTTGGACGGCGTGACGCCGCGGAACCAGGGGGCGGGCTCGCCGGGCTTGAGCGGCATGATAAGGAGACCTTCAGGCCCATCGCCCTGCGCACCCGCGCGAGAGTTGTGGCGCCCGCCTTCGAAATGCTAACAACGACCCTTCATAACCAGTCCGATTCTAACGGCAAATCCCACCTTTGACTGATCCTACGAACCCACCGGACGATCGGCGCGGGGCCATCGCCCCTATCGCCATTGAGGATGAGCTGAAGCGCTCGTACCTCGACTACGCCATGAGCGTCATTGTCAGCCGCGCGCTGCCTGACGTCCGCGACGGGCTCAAGCCCGTGCACCGACGAATCCTGTTCTCGATGAACGAGCAGGGCCACACGCCGGACCGCAGCTATGTGAAGTCCGCCCGCGTGGTCGGCGACGTCATGGGTAAGTATCACCCGCACGGCGACGTCGCGATCTACGACACCTTGGTACGGATGGCGCAGCCCTTTTCCATGGGCCTGCTGCTGATCGACGGTCAGGGCAACTTCGGCTCGGTGGACAACGACCCGCCGGCGGCCATGCGCTACACCGAGAGCCGCATGACCAAGGCCGCCATGGCGATCCTGGCGGACCTCGACAAGGACACGGTCGACTTCAAGGACAACTATGACGGCTCCGAACGCGAGCCGGTGGTGCTGCCTTCGCGCGTCCCCAACCTGCTCGTCAACGGCGCCGGCGGCATCGCCGTCGGCATGGCCACCAACATCCCGCCGCACAATCTCGGCGAGATCATCGACGCCTGCCTGGCCTATGTCGACAATCCCGAAGTCACCCTCGACGAACTGCTGGATATCGTCCCTGGGCCGGACTTCCCCACCGGCGGCCAGATCATCGGCCGGAGCGGCGCGCGCAACGCCCTGATGACCGGCCGCGGCTCGGTGATCATGCGCGGCGAGGCGAGCGTCGAGGAGATCCGCAAGGATCGTGAGGCGATTGTCATCACCTCGATCCCCTACCAGCTCAACAAGGCCGGACTGGTCGAGCGCATCGCCGAACTGGTGCGCGAGAAGCGCATCGAGGGCATCTCCGACCTGCGCGACGAAAGCGACCGCCAGGGCATGCGCATCGTCATCGAGATGAAGCGCGACGCCTCGGCCGAGGTGCTGCTGAACCAACTCTACCGCTTCACGCCGCTGCAGACCTCGTTCGGGGTCAACATGCTGGCGCTGAACCGCGGCCGGCCCCTGCAGATGGGCCTGCGCGACATGGTCACGGCCTTCGTGGATTTCCGCGAGGAAGTGGTCGTCCGCCGGACCAAGTACGAACTCTCCAAGGCCCGCGACCGCGGTCACGTCTTGGTCGGCCTGGCCATCGCCGTCGCCAACATCGACGACTTCATTCAGATCATCCGCTCGTCCAAGGACCCCAGCGAGGCCCGCGAGCGGCTGGTCGCGCGCGACTGGCCGGCGGGCGACATGCTGCCGCTGGTCGAGCTGATCGCCGATCCGCGCACCTTGGTGATCGACGGCTCGCAGATCCGGCTGACCGACGAACAGGCTCGCGCCATCCTGGCGCTGACCCTCTCGCGCCTCACGGGTCTCGGCCGCGACGAAATCTTCGGCGAGGCCCGCACGCTCGCGGCCTCGATCCAGGGCTACCTCGACATCCTGGCCTCGCGCGAGCGGGTCATGGGCATCGTCCGCGAGGAGCTGGTGGAGGTTCGCACCAACTTCGCCGTGCCGCGCCGCACGGAAATCGTCGAAGGCGACGCCGACGTCGAGGACGAGGATCTCATCCCCCGCGAGGACATGGTGATCACCGTGACCCACGGCGGCTATGTGAAGCGTACGCCGCTCGCGACCTATCGGACCCAGCACCGGGGCGGCAAGGGCCGTTCGGGGATGCAGACGAAGGAAGAGGACGCCGTCACCCGGGTGTTCTCGGCCAATACGCACACGCCGATGCTGTTCTTCTCCTCGGGCGGCAAGGCCTACCAGCTCAAGGTTTGGCGCCTGCCGGTGGGAACCCCCACGTCGCGTGGCAAGGCCTTCGTGAACCTGCTTCCCATCGAGCCCGGCGAGAGCATCACCTCGATCCTGCCGCTGCCGGAAGACGAGGCGACCTGGGACCAGTACGACGTGATGTTCGCCACCCGTTCGGGGAACGTCCGCCGCAACAAGCTCAGCGACTTCATCGGCATCAAGCGCAACGGCAAGATTGCGATGAAGCTGGACGAAGGCGATTCGATCGTCGGCGTCGGGGTCTGCAACGCCGAGCAGAACGATATCCTGCTGACCACCGCCCTGGGCCGCTGCATCCGTTTTGCGGTGGACGACGTGCGGGTCTTCGCCGGCCGCGATTCGACGGGGGTGCGAGGCATTCGCCTGGCGGAGGGCGACACGGTCATCTCCATGGCGATCCTGCGGTCCGTCGATGCGACCGCCGATGAGCGCGCCGCCTATGTGAAGCAGGCCAACGCCAACCGCCGCGCCATGAGCGGCGAGGGCGAGGACGTCGAGGATGTCGCGACGGCGGACGACGAGGAAGAAGCGGCCGGCGACGCTGCGCTTTCGCTCGAACGCTTCGCCCAGCTCGGAGCGGCGGAAGAGGTGATCCTCACCGTCTCCACCGAGGGTTACGGCAAGCGGACCTCGGCCTACGAGTTCCGCCGGACCGGCCGCGGCGGGCAGGGCCTGCTCGCCCAGGACCTGACCAAGCGGGGAGGACGCCTGACGGCCTCCTTCCCGGTCGACGACAGCGACCAGATCCTTCTCGTCACCGACCAGGGCCAGCTGATCCGGACGCCGGTCAGCCAGGTCCGGATGGTCGGCCGCAACACCTCGGGCGTGATCATCTTCCGCACGGGCGTCGACGAGCACGTGGTCTCCGTCGACCGCCTGGCCGACAGCGGCGAGGGCGATGACGAGATCGCGCCGGAAGCCGACGTCGGCGAGGCTCCGGACGCCTGAGGCCGGATCGCTTACGGGGCCGCATGATCGGCGGCCTGCTGAGTCGCATGGCGAAGACCGGCATCCGCGCACGGCATGGTCGTCGTCCGGCAGGGCAGGTAGTGGCCACCTCCGGACGGCGGTAGTCTGCGCGTTCAGATAGGGAGGGGCGTCATGTCCTTGCAAACCGTGCTGCGGAACCTCGCCCGCGAAGGCGATCTGACGCTGAAGCTGCCCGGCGGGAGTGAGCTGCGGCTGGGCGACGGGACCGGGCCGAAGCTGGTGGCGCGCATCACCAGCGCCGCCTGGGCCGCCCGCATCGCGGCCAAGCCGGGCCTGGGCGTCGGCGAGGCCTATATGGACGGCGGCCTGGTGCTGGAACAGGGCGAGATCGGCCAGTTCATCGATCTGATCGGCGCCAACGCCAAGTACAAGACCAAGAAGCGACGCGGCCCCTTCCGCCGGTGGCTGCGGCGCACGCTGCGCGAGGCCAACGACCGGGTGCAGTCGCTGCGCAACGTGGCCCACCACTACGACCTGTCCTACGAGCTGTACCGGCGCTTCCTGGACGAGGACATGCAGTACAGCTGCGCCTACTTCGAGCGCCCGGACATGACGCTGGAGGAGGCCCAGCTCGCGAAGAAGCGCCACATCGCCGCCAAGCTGGCCCTGGAGCCTGGCCAGAGCGTCGTCGAGATCGGCTGCGGCTGGGGCGGCATGGCCATGACCCTGGTCGAGGAGTCGGGTGTCGAGGTGGACGCCATCACCCTCTCCATCGAGCAACTCAAGGTGGCCCAGGCGCGCGCCGAGTCGAAGGGGCTGGCCCATAAGGCCCGCTTCTCGCTCACGGACTACCGCGACCTGAAGGGGACTTACGACCGGGTGCTGTCGGTGGCGATGTTCGAGGCGGTGGGGCGACCGAACTACCAGGAATATTTCGACGGCGTCGCGCGGCTGATGAAGGACGACGGGGTGGCGCTGATCCACTCGATCGGCCGGCCTGAGACCGGCGTCACCAACGCCTGGATCGACAAGTACATTTTCCCGGGCGGCTACAGCCCGGCGCTCAGCGAGGTGCTGCCGGCGATCGAGCGGGCTGGCCTGATGGTCACGGACGTGGAGATCTTACGCCTGCACTACGCCGAGACGATCCGGCACTGGCGCGACCGCTTCGAGGCGCAACGGGGCGAGATCGCCGACCTGTACGACGAGCGCTTCTGCCGGATGTTCGAGTTCTATCTCGGGATCGCCGAGCAGAGCTTCCGCCACCGCCGCCAGTTCATCTTCCAGATCCAGCTGGCCAAGCGCCTGGACGTGCTGCCGATCACCCGCGACTACATCGGCGAGACCGAGCGCGCGTACGCCCGGCCGGCTCACCGTGTGGCCTAGGAGCTGTGGACTCTTAGGATTCCCTGCGACTCCGAAGCGTGATTCAAGACTGCTTTTTGGGGGCAGTCTTGGGGGTGATGGACCGCTTGGTGCTTAGCGACGACCAGTGGGAGCGGATCGCCCCGCTGGTCATCGGCCGTCCGGATCAGAAGGGCTCGACGGGCCGGGACAACCGGATGTTCGTCGAAGGCGTGCTGTGGGTGGTGCGCACCGGTTCGCCGTGGCGGGATCTTCCGGAGGTGTTCGGCGACTGGAACAGCGTCTGGCGGCGGTTCAGCCGCTGGAGCGCCAAGGGGATCTGGTGGCGCATCTTCGAGGCGCTCTCGAATGATCCCGACTTCGAGTACCTGATCGTCGACTCGACCATCGTCCGCGCTCACCAGCACGCGGCGGGGGCGAAAAAGGGGGGCCTGAAGATCAGGCCATTGGCCGCTCCCGCGGGGGCTTGAGCACCAAGATCCACATGGCCGTGCGAGGGTTGGGCTGTCCCGTGCGGTTCACGCTCACCGCTGGCCAGCGCGGCGACGCGCCCCAGGCCGGCCCGCTGATCGAAGGCCTGCCAGCCCAGGCCGTAATGGCCGACACCGCCTACGACTCCGACCGCCTGCGCCAGGCGATCGCCGAGAAGGGCGCGGTCGCGGTGATCCCCAACAACCCGTCCCGATCCCGCAAGCACCCGCTCGACAAGCACCTCTACGCCCAGCGCCACCTGGTCGAGTGCTGCTTCAGCAGGCTCAAGCAGTTCCGGCGCGTCGCTACACGCTTCGAGAAGACCGCCAGGAACTATCTCGCCATCGTCACCCTCGCAGCCATCGTCCTCTGGCTACGCTAAGTGTCCACAGCTCCTAGAGCGTGACAGCCGCAAGTGGATGCCGGTTGCGGCGGCCGTCACGCTCTAAGCTCTTGAAGATAGACCCTTCTTGTCCGGTTCAGATGATTCCGCCTGAACCGGGAAGGGTCTAGCCTGCGCCCCGCGCATCGCGCGTGCATTGAAAGATTAATCTTGCCAGACCGCTCCGCCCCGGCGAAAGGCGAAGATGGTAGTTGGGCTTAGCGAGGCCGCATGATCCGCGTCGGGCTTTATCCGGGCACCTTCGATCCGATTCACAACGGGCACACCGACATCATCGGGCGCGCCGTCAAGCTGGTGGACCGGCTGGTGCTGGGCGTGGCGGTCAACGCAGGCAAGGGCCCGCTGTTCACGCTCGACGAGCGGGTGGCGATCGTCGAGGAGGCGGTGGCCCCGCTGCGCGGCGCGACCGAGGTCGTCGTCCTGCCCTTCGAGGGGCTGACCATGCATTTCGCCCGCGAGGTCGGCGCCACCGTGATCGTGCGCGGCCTGCGCGCCGTGGCCGACTTCGAGTTCGAGTTCCAGATGACCGCGATGAACCAGCAGCTCGACCGCGACATCGAGACCGTCTTCTTCATGGCCGACCCCCGGCACCAGGCGATCGCCTCGAAACTGGTCAAGGAGATCGCCGAGCTGGGCGGCGACGTCAGCAAGTTCGTCAGCCCCAGCGTCGCCGATCGGCTGCTGATGAAGGTCGGCCGGGCCTGAGTTGAGCCCCTATTTTTTCTGCTGCGCCGGGCTGGTCCGCGGCTGTCTGTCCCGATACTGAGTACGCCCCATGAAATCCGTCCTGCTGGCGAGCACGCTGGCGCTCGCCTTTTTGTCCCTGCCGGTGGCTGCTGCGCCCTCCGCGCCGCCCGTGGCGGCGGCGCCGGGCCCGGCCGACTGGCGCACGCCCGATCCGAACGACGTGCTGGTGATCGACACCAACAAGGGGCGGATTCTGGTCGAGCTCGTTCCCGAGGCGGCGCCGCAGTTCGCCGCCCGCGCGCGCCAGCTGGCGCACGAGCAGTTCTACGACGGCCAGACCTTCTTCCGGGTCATCGAAGACTTCATGGATCAGACCGGCGATCCGCAGAACAACGGCATGGGCGGCTCGACCCAGCCTGACGTGCCGGCCGAGTTCACCTTCCGGCGCGGGGCCGACACGCCCTTCGTCCCGGGCTATGTGCAGAGCGCCGCAGAAGTCGGCTTCATCAAGTCGCTGCCGGTCGTCAGCCAGAGCATGATGCTGGCGCCGATGACCCGCGACGGGAAGGTCCAGGCCTGGCCGCTCTATTGCGCCGGCGTCGCCGGCGCGGCGCGGTCTGGGGAGCCGAACTCGGCCAACAGCCAATTCTTCCTGATGCGGGCGAAATATCCCAAGCTCGAGAAGCAATACACCGCCTTCGGCCGTGTGATCGCCGGCCAGGACGTCGTCCTGGCGATCAAGACGGGCGAACCGGTGGCCGATCCGCAGGACCGGATGGAACGCGTGCGCCTGCTCGCCGATTTGCCGCCTGGGGATCGCCCGAACGTTCGGGTGATCGACCCGGCCGGTCCTTGGTTCAAAGCCGAACTCGCCCGCGTGCGGGCGCAAGAAGGGGCCGCGTTTTCGGCCTGCGACGTGAAAATTCCCTCAGAGGTGAAATGATGGCCCAAGATCCCGAGAACTTCCTGATCCTGACGCTCGAGGGCGGCCCGGTGGTCATCAAGCTGCGTCCCGACGTGGCGCCGAACCACGTGGCCCGCATCAAGGAGCTGGCGCGCGAAGGCTTCTATGACGGCGTGGTCTTCCACCGCGTGATCCCGGGCTTCATGGCCCAGGGCGGCGATCCGACCGGCACCGGCTCGGGCGGCTCGAAGAAGCCGAACCTGAAGGCCGAGTTCAACGACGTGCACCACGGCCGCGGCGTCTGCTCGATGGCCCGGACCAACAACCCGGACACGGCCAACAGCCAGTTCTTCATCTGCTTCGACGACGCCGGCTTCCTCGACCGCCAGTACACGGTGTGGGGCGAGGTGGTCTCCGGCATGGAGCAGATCGACGCCCTGCCGAAGGGCGAGCCGCCGCGCAGCCCGGGCAAGATCGTCAGCATGAAGGTCGCCGCCGACGTCGATAACGCCGCCGAGCTTCTGCCCTAAGGACGGCAGAGTAGGGGCGTTTGGGCATGGCGCCGCGGCTGAAGGCCTTCGTCATGTCCGACGGCCTGACCGACTACGTCGTGGCGACCAGCTCGAAGGCCAAGGCGCTCGCCGCCTGGGGGGTCCGTCAGGACCTCTTCAAGGAAGGCCTGGCGCATGAGACCGAAGACCCCGAGCTGAAGGCGGCCGCGGCCGCCCAGCCGGGCGAGGTCCTGCGCCGGCCGGCCGGCTCCCGCGACGAGCTCGCCAAACTGGCTCTCGCCAAACCGCCGCCCAAGCCCCAGGGTCCGTCCAAGGCGGCGCTGAAGAAGGTCGCCGACCTCGAGGCGCGTCTGGCGGCGCTCGACGCCGCCCACGATCAGGCGCGCGCCTCGCTCGCGCGCGAACGGGCCGAGCTCGACCGGCGGGCGCAAGCCCAGGACGCCGACCACGCCAGCCGGCGGGCGAAGCTGGAGGCGGCGCTCAGCGCGGCGCGACAGGCGCTAGGGTAAGCACGATCGGATAGTGGTCCGAGCTCAGCCGCGGACCGCGACGCACGCTGACCGTGGCCCAGCCGGGCCCGGCGTAGACGTGGTCGATGGGCAGGAAGGGCAGGCCCAGCCAGCGCAGCCGCCCGTAGTTCCGGGCCGGCCATGAGGCGATCGCCCGGTCGCGGCGGGTGAGGCCGAAGGCCGCGTCCCACCGCCGCCGCTGGAAGGACCAGGGCGTCGAGTTGAAATCGCCGGTGACGATCAGACGCTCGCGTGGGCGGCTGGCGATCAGGGCCGCCAGGCGCCGCTCCTGAAAGGGCTGGTCGGCGTCGGTCGGCCAGGCGTTGTGGACGCCGATGACTTCGAAGACTCCGTGCCGGTCGCGGAAAACCGCGCGGGTCAGCGGCGTCGGCGGCGCGTTGGGGGCGCGGCGGCCCTTTTCCACATGCAGCGCCGGCCGACGCGACAGCATCATCACCTCGCAGCGCGCGCAGGCGACCGACCAGCCCCGGGAGCGCGCGGCGGCGGCCTGTGCGAAGCGCCACGAATTCTCCTCGATCACCACGATGTCGGGCCGCTCGGCGTCGAGCCAGTCCAGGACCGCCTTGGGGTCGGGGTTCTCATGCCAGACGTTGAACTGGACGATCTTCAGCGTGTCGCGCGCGTCCGCGGCGGCGTGAGGGCCGGTCGGGCGCAGGAACTCCGGAACGATCAGGGTTGCGGCGGCCGCGAACCCGACCAGGCTCACAGCCGCCAGGCTCCAGCGCAGCCCGCGGCGAAAGACCGTCGAGGCGACGAGGCAGAGGGCGGATCCGGCGAGCCAGATCGGAGCGAACTGGGCGGCGACGTCCCACTGGAGGCTCACTCGGCCCCATTGCGCGGCGATCCCCGCCAGCGCGCAAAGCGCCGCCATGAGGAAGACCGGCGACCACAGAAGAAGGTTCAGGGCGAGTCGCAGCGCACGCATCCGTGCGGCTCTAGCACGCCCGGCGCTTGACGCGCCCGGCGTCGCGTGGCCTCAGGCGCGGGTTCATGAAACTTGCCGATTTCGATTTCGACCTGCCTGACGACCACATCGCCCTTCGCCCGGCGAGCCCGCGGGACTCCGCGCGCCTGCTGCTCGTCGAGCCCGGCCGCCCCCTGCAGGACCTCGCCGTGCGCGACCTGCCGGGTCTGCTGCGCGCAGGCGACGTGCTGGTGCTCAACGACACCCGGGTGATCCCCGCGCGTCTGAAGGGGGTGCGTCATCGCGACGAGAGCCGGGTGCGGGTCGAGGCGACCCTGCACCGGCGGACCGCGCCCCACGTCTGGACCGCCTTCATGCGCCCGGGAAAGAAGCTCGCGGTCGGCGACCGCATCGTCTTCGGCGAGCAGGCGCATGAGGCGGGTGACCGCGCCTGCCTGCTGGGCGCGCTCGACGCCACGGTGAAGGAAAAGGGCGAGGGCGGGGAGGTGACCTTGGCCTTCGACCTCTCCGGACCGGACCTCGACGCCTCCATCGCCGAGCGGGGCGCCATGCCGCTGCCGCCCTATATCGCCGCCAAGCGGGGCGAGGACGCCCAGGACCGCGCCGACTACCAGACCGTCTACGCCGACGAGGACGGATCGGTGGCCGCGCCCACGGCCGGGCTGCACTTCACGCCCGAGCTGTTCCAGCGGTTGGCCGACGCCGGCGTCGCGACGGCCTTCGTCACCCTGCATGTGGGCGCGGGCACCTTCCTGCCGGTGAAGACCGAGGACCTCTCCGAGCATCGCATGCACGCCGAATGGGGCGAGGTCGACGCGGCCACGGCGGAGCGCCTCAACGCCGTGCGCGCCGCGGGCGGTCGGATCGTCTGCGTCGGCACCACCTCGCTGCGGCTGCTGGAGTCGGCGACTGCCGAGGACGGCGTGATCCGGCCCTTCCACGGCGAGACCGCCATCTTCATCACCCCGGGCTATCGCTTTCGCGCGGCGGACGGGCTGATGACCAACTTCCACCTGCCGAAGTCGACTCTCTTCGTGCTCGTCTCGGCTTTCGCGGGACTGGCGACCATGCGCGCGGCCTACGCCCACGCGATCGAGACCGGCTACCGCTTCTATTCCTACGGCGACGCCAGCCTGCTCTGGCGGGCGGAGACCTGATGACCGGCTTTCCCTTCACCATCGCCGCCACCGACGGCAAGGCCCGCACCGGGGTGCTGGCCACCCCGCGCGGCGAGATCCGCACGCCGGCCTTCATGCCGGTGGGCACGGCGGCGACCGTCAAGGCGCTGACCGTCGACCAAGTGGCCGCGACCGGCGCCGACATCATCCTCGGCAACACCTACCACCTGATGCTGCGGCCGACCGCCGAGCGGATGAAGCGGCTGGGCGGCCTGCACCGGTTCATGCGCTGGGAAAAGCCGATCCTGACGGACTCCGGCGGCTTCCAGGTGATGTCGCTGTCGAACATCGCCAAGGTCACCGAGGAGTCCGTCACCTTCCAGAGCCACATCGACGGCTCGCGCCACGTGCTGTCGCCGGAGCGGTCGATGGAGATCCAGGCCGACCTGCTGGGGTCCGACATCGTCATGCAGCTGGACGAACTGGTGGCCCTGCCCGCGGAAGAGGGACGCGCGGCCGAGGCGATGCGCCGATCGGCCCGCTGGGGTGCGCGCTGCAAGGCCTATTTCGGCGACCGCGACGCCCAGAACCTGTTCGGCATCCAGCAGGGCGGCCTGTCCGAGGCGTTCCGGCGCGAATCCGCTGAGCGGCTGATGGAGATCGGCTTCGACGGCTATGCGCTGGGCGGGCTGGCGGTGGGCGAGGGGCATGAGGCGATGTGCGAGGTGCTCGACTTCGCGCCCGGCATGCTGCCGGCGGACCGGCCGCGCTACCTGATGGGGGTCGGCAAGCCGATCGACATCGTCGAGGCCGTCTATCGCGGGGTCGACATGTTCGACTGCGTCCTGCCCACCCGGTCCGGCCGCCACGGCCAGGCCTGGACCTGGGAAGGCCCGGTCAATCTGAAGAACGCGCGATTTGCTGAGGACGATGCGCCCCTCGACCCCGCGAGCGACGTCCCGGCCAGCCGCGACTATTCCAAGGCCTATCTGCACCACCTGGTGCGCGCCGAGGAGATCCTCGGCCAGGTGCTGCTGTCCTGGCACAACCTGGCCTTCTTCCAGCGGCTGATGGCGCAGATGCGCTCGGCGATCGCCGAGGGCCGCCTGGACGCCTTCCGGGCTGACTTCCGGGCGCGTCAGCGGGTCGCCTAGATCCTGCCGGACGGGCCCGATGTGCGGCCAACGTGCTTAATTGTTGTTGAGTATACGGTGGACGGGAACGTGTATAACAATATCATAATCAGTAATTAATATATATAGAACGCTGGTATCGTATCCTGCTCTCGGTCAACTATGGAGGCCGACGAGATGAGCATAAGTTCAGTCAGTTCAATTCCGCTGCCGGCTACGCAGGCGCCGCCGCCGATTCCCCCGCCAAAGCCGACGGCCGGCGTTTCGGATGGCGCCAAAGACACCGACTCTAGCGCCCCGGTGAAGGCGGCCACGCCGTCCGACGTCGGCAAACACGTGGACATCAGCGTCTGATCGCCTGATGCGGCGCCGGCCCAGCCGGCGCCGCGTTCGCGCCCGAGCCGGGCTGCGCCCAAGGTTAGGCCGCGGAATGACCCCCGATCGCAAGTTGGGCTGTGGAGTTATGGCCCCGCCGCCCTTGCGCCGGCGAGGCTCGGCGCCTAAGGTCCGCGCCGCTTCGTCCTGGGCTTCGCGCCGACGATGCGGGCCGGTAGCTCAGTGGTAGAGCATTCGACTTTTAATCGAATGGTCGTGAGTTCGAACCTCACCCGGCCTACCAATTTTTCGACCGCGCGGCCCCAAGCCGCTCTCGAGCGCTAGCCGGCGGACGCCTTGCGTCAAGTCGAGCATCGCCCGCCGACGGTCGCGGCCTATTCCAGGCCGGGCCAAAGCCCGGCAAACTGGAGCCCACATAACAAGAGGTGACGCGGTGGAGACGGTCGGGACAGTGGAGCGGGTGATTCTTCTCGAGGGCGGGCGGAACTTCCGCGATCTCGGCGGCTACGTCGCGCGGGACGGCCGTCGGTTGAAGTGGGGCCGGCTCTATCGCTCGGGGAGCATGGCGGCGCTGACCGAGGCGGCCTACGTCCAGCTGGCCGAGCTCGGGGTGCGGGTGATCTGCGACCTGCGCACCACCTCGGAGCGCGAGACCAGTCCCGTGGACTGGCGCAAGGTCCCCAACCTCAGCTACTGGGCGCGCGACTACGACCTGAGCTTCGGCGACCTCCGCGCCGTCATCGCCTCGGACCTGCCCACCGCCGAACAGGCCAGCGCCGCCATGGTCACCGCCTACCGCGAGCTGCCGTTCGAACAGGCCCCGGCCTATGGAGAGCTGTTCCGCCGGCTCGCCGACGGCGAGGCGCCGCTGGTGTTCAACTGTTCGGCGGGCAAGGACCGCACCGGCGTGGCCGCCGCCCTGATCCTCCAAGCGCTGGGCGTACCGGAGGAGACGATCGTCGAGGACTATCTGCTCTCCAATCTCGCCTATGATCGCGCGGCCTCGGCCACCGCCGCCGCGCTCGCCCATATCGACCCGGAGGTGACCGCGGCGATCCTGGGGGTGGACGACCGCTATATCCGCGCCGCGCTCGCCGCCATCGACGACGCCCATGGCTCCGTGGAGCGCTATCTGCAGGACCAACTGGGCCTGACCGGCGACGCCCTGGGCCGCCTCGAGGCGCACCTGCTGGAATAGGCCGCCGACGGTTCAGCAGACGGCGGCTTCTTCGAGCTGGGCGGGCTCCGGCAGGCTCACCAGGGCCTGCACATAGCGATCGCGCCAGGCGGTCACGTCGTTCTTGCGGACGCCGTCCATCAGCCGCTCCCACCGGCGGATGCGCTCGGACCTCGGCATGGTCAGGGCCCGGTGAATGGCGTCGGACATGTCCTCGCGGCTGAACGGGTTGACGATCAGGGCATCCCCCATCTGCTCCGCCGCCCCGGCGAACTGCGACAGGACCAGGGCGCCGGGGTTGGCGGGATCCTGGGCGGCCACATATTCCTTCGCGACCAGGTTCATCCCGTCGCGAAGCGGGGTGACCAGGCCCACGGCGGCGGCGCGGTACATTCCGGCCAGCTCGTCGCGGCGGTAGGTCCGGTTCACGTAGCGAATCGGCACCCAGTCGGCGGTGGCGTAGGCGCCGTTGATGCGGCCGCTGACCGCGTCCAGGCGGGCGCGGATGTCCTGATAGGCCGAGACCTCGTCCCGGCTGGGCGTCGCGACCTGCATCAGCGAGACGTGCTCCAGCGCCTCGGAGTGGTTGGCCAGGAACTCCTCGTAGGCCAGGAACCGCTCCTCGAGGCCCTTCGAATAGTCGAGGCGATCCACGCCGATGATCAGCTGGCGGCCGGCGAGGCTCGCCTCCATCCGGCCGCGCCAGGTCCGGGCGGGCTCGCTGTCCGCGCCGGCCGTGAAGGCCTCCGCGTCCAGGCCGATCGGAAAGGCGCCCACCTGCAGCTGGCGGCCGTACGCCGTCGCCTGGCCCGTATCCGTCATCTTGCCGCCGATCTCGTCGGTGACGTACTCCCGGAAGGCCGAGAGCGAGTCCTCGGACTGGAAGCCGACGAGGTCGTAGTCGAACAGGGCGCGCACCAGGTCGCTGTGGTTGGGCAGGGTGGTGAACAGGCGCTGCGCCGGCCAGGGAATGTGCAGGAAGAAGCCGATCCGGTTGCGCACGCCGCGTTGGCGCAGCTCCTGGGCCAGCGGGATCAGGTGATAGTCATGCACCCAGATCAGGTCGTCCGGCTCCAGCAGCGGGGTGACCGTGTCGGCGAAGCGGGCGTTCACCCGCGCATAGCCCTTGTCGAACGAGCGCTCATAGGCCGACAGGTCGATCCGGTAGTGGAACAGCGGCCAAAGCGTCCGGTTGGCGTAGCCGTTGTAGTATTCCTGGCGATCCTGCTCTTCGAGATCGACCGTGGCGACGGTCACCCCGGCGCTGCGCTGCAGGGACAGCTGGCCGGTGAACTCGGTGGTGGTTCGGCCGCTCCAGCCGAACCAGATGCCGCTGTATTCGCGAAGCGCGGCCGAAAGGGCCATCGCCAGGCCGCCGACGCTGGCGTCGTTCTCGTCTGTGGGCGCGTTCACCCGGTTTGAGATGACGATCAGGCGCGGCATCGCGAGCCTCCCCACTGGCGGCCGATGTCGCAGCCGTTGCTCATGCCGGCGCCTCGAGCAGGACGCAGGGGATGCCCCATGTCTCCTCCAGCTGGCGGACCAGGGCCTGGCTGCTGTCGTCCTCGGCCTGCTCGACGATCGCCAGGTCTGCTCCGGCCTGGGAGGCCAGCGTCAGCGCCTGTTCTGAAGTATAGACCGGGCCGAGCACGCTAAGGTGCCGATTTTCAAGCGTTTCAATGAGTTCATGGCGATATGGCTCTGAATGGAACGCCACAAGAATTGTAGCGAACCTAGGTAGATGTTCGAGGGCGTTTTCGATCATTTCCATGGGCCGAGGACATACGCCGCCCTTCTCCGCGATCAAATGCCTCGGCCGTTAAACTTAATGTGAGACTGGTCTTCTGGGGGGCGTCGAGAGTGATCGAATATTGTGCAGCGCGCTGTTCGTCAGCCGGTTCCACGGCGCAGTCCAGGGCGGCGGCGAGGAGGGAGCCTATAGGTGACGCCGCAGCGGCGGCGCGAAAAAGGCGCCCGGCCAGGGGTTGCGCGACGATCCGGGCCATGGCGGGCGCCGTCGCACCCCGTGAGCCTCTGTGCGGCGGCCCGCCGCTGCGCGTGACGACGGAGGACTTGTACAAGATCCTGTGAGCTTTCCAGCATGCAGGGGCTGCTGAACCCACAGGCGCCCGTCAGATTCGGTCCGACGCAAAAATCTGCTGTCGGCCCGTCATCATCGCGTCGGCTCAGCACGCGTCGCGCGCCGATAAAGTGCTATTGCGAATTAGTCGCAACTATGGAACCTTCCAATCTGGGTTTCACGGAGGCGGATAATGCAGCTGCATTCGGCGACGGATCTGGACGGCTCGGTGGAACTCGACGATCTCGATCGCGCGGTTCTATGGGCGATGCGATCGGTGGCGGTGGGGAGGGCCGATTGTCCCTCCTTGCGACGCACCTTCTACGACCTCTACGGGCCCGCCGCGGACCAGATCCTCTGCGGCCTTCTGGTGATGGTCAGGCTGCTGGGCGTGCGCTCGGCGGAGGGATTTCGGCTGCACATGCCGGGCTGCAGCGCGGTCAGCCGCGACGAGGTGCTGATCCTGGCGGCTCTGGCTGCAGTGCAGGACGAAGGCCTGAGCGATGCGCGCGCCGCGGCCGACGCGGGCCTCGTGCGATTGGTCGGCGGCCCGCTGGACGCCAGTCTCAGTTCGGCCCTCCGCTACGTCGCCGAGCTGTTGTCCGACCGCGGCCGGCGGCTTTCCAGGCCGGACCTCGCCCCTTGCACGGGCGCCGACGTCGCCCGTCGTCGCACCATCCACTGAACCTCTACATTCGCCCGGCGATGCGGGATCAAACTGCGCCGCACGGAGTTCTGGCTGACGGGGGCGCGACGCCTGCGCGGCCGCCCCCTCGGCCAAGAGGACGGGTGATGAATCAAGACGTACAATCGGACAGCTCGCTCATTCGCGCGATCGACGAGCCGGTGGACCCTACGCTCCGGATGCAGGGCAAGGATCCAGATGGCGATGGCACGGACGAGAACGACGGTGACGGAACGGACGGCGCGGACACGGACGGAACCGACGGAAGCGACACCGACGGGACCGATGGAACGGACACCGACGGAACCGACGGCGCCGACGCCGACGGAACCGACGGCGACAGCTGAGTCCGCCACGCCGTTTCGCAGCCTCGCCGCCCTGGTCGGGACGGCGGAGGTTGCAGTCTTTCTCCAACAGACGCTCGGCAGGGCGGCGCATCGGACCCGCCTTGCGCCCGGCGTGGCGCAGGGCCTGTTCGGCTGGCCGCAGCTGAACGCCGCCCTGGCCGAGCAGAGGTTGACGCCGCCCCGGCTGCGCCTGGAGCGGGCCGGCGGCGACGTGACCCAGGGCGTCTTCAAGGCCCGCCGGACCCGGCGCGGCGCGGCCATGCAGGATCTCGATCCGTCCGTCCTGATGGACCGTCTGCGCGAGGGGGCGACCCTGATCGTCGATGCGGTGAACGAGATCAGTCCGCCCCTGCAGCAGCTCTGCTCGGGCCTGTCGGCGGAGTTCACCGCCTCCAGCCAGGCCAATCTCTACGCCTGCTGGGGGACGACCCAGGGGTTCGACGTCCACTGGGACGACCACGACGTCTTCGTGGTCCAGATCGAGGGATGCAAGGAGTGGGCGCTCTACGGCGCCACCGAGGCTGCGCCGACCCGGCGCGGACCGGCGCCGCAGGCCAGTCCGCCGACCTATGAGCCGGAGCGGATCGTGCTGGAGCCCGGCGACGTGCTCTACCTGCCGCGCGGCTACTGGCACGCCGCGGTGGGGCTGGGCGGACCGACCCTGCACCTGACGATCGGCCTGACCCGCAAGACCGGCTCCGACCTGCTGCACTGGCTGGCCGACGACCTGCTGGCCGAGACGCTGGGCCGCGCCGACCTGCCGTTCGAGGCCGGGGCGGCGGCGGTCGGCGCCCGGATCGCCGAGATCCTGGCCGGGCTCGCCGCGCGCGATCCCGAGGCGCTCGCCCGCAGCTATCGCCGCCACGTCGAAGCCATGCTGCCGCAGCGGCCCGGCCTGGCCTTCCCCTATATCGGCGACGAGACCCTGCTGGCGCCGACGGCGAGGATCTCCCTGGCCCAGGGGCCGGCGCGCCTCGAGCGCAACGGCGAGGACCTGGTGCTGAGCTGGCGCGGCGTCGAGTTCACCCTGGCGCCGGTGCTGGAAAGCCCGCTGCGACGCCTGCTCGCCGGAGAGACCCTAAGCGCCGCGGTCTTTGCCGATGCCGCGTCGGAGGCCGACGTGCAGGCCTTCTTGCGCGACATGGTCCGGCGCGGCGCCTTCGTGGCGCGCGAAGAGGAGGACTAGGTGGAGTTCTGTTCGCGTGTCTCGCTCGCCGCCCATGAGGCCTTCGCCGGAACCGGCGTGCGGGGCGAGACCTACGTCTTCCTGCCGGTCCCCAAAAAAGTCTGGCACGATGCGGAGATGAACGCCCACTGGGCGTCGCGCGAGGAGCTGCTGGCGATCCGCGCGGCGCGCGGGGCCGGGGTGGTGGCGCGGCTCTACAATCCCCCCGACGACGATGCGCCGGTGCTGGTTCACATGCGCGGCGACCACCCCGCCGAGGGCCTGGCGACGCTCCTGGCGATGTTCGGCCGGCGCTGGCGGATCGACGCGACGGGCGCGCCCCGACTGGCGATCTGCACCCACGGGACACGCGACCGCTGCTGCGCCAAGTTCGGCTTTGCGGCCTTCCAGGCGGCGCGGCGGCTGTTCGAGAGCGGAGAGTCCGTCTTCGCGCCGATCGAGTCCTCGCACCTCGGCGGCGACCGGTTCGCCGCGACCGGCATCTTCTTTCCCTCCGGCAGCATGTACGCCCACCTGGACGAGGCGGGACTGGGCGCGCTGTGCGTGGCCGAGGCGGAGGGCCGGCTCGACCCGGCGCGCTATCGCGGCGGCGTTTTCGATCCCCAGCTCACGCAGCTGGTTCGCGCCGGCCTGGCGCGTCAGGGCCTGGTCAACGACTCGGTCGCGCCGATCGCCGTCACCCAACAGAGCCCGTCGGAGATCGAGGCCAGCGTCGCAGGGCGCCACTACCGCGTCACCCTGAAGTCCGCCGAGGTGGAGTTCTACGGCAGCTGTTCGGCCCTCTCCGCCGCCAAGCCGTCGCGGGGGCGACGCATGGTTTTCGAGCGGGCTGAGCGGATGGAGACGCCGGCCTAGCTGCGACGCTTCGGCGCGGCGGGGCGCGACTCGGGCGAAGGCGTTACAATCCCGGGCGAATCGGGACCGCCTCATGCCCCAGAAGCCTCTCACCATCGTCGTTCCCATGGCCGGCCGCGGCAGCCGTTTCGCCGACGCCGGCTTCAAGGATCCCAAGCCGCTGATCCCGGTGAAGGGCGTGCCGATGATCAAGCTGGTCATCGACAACCTGCGGCCCAGCCGGCCGCACCGCTTCGTCTTCATCTGCCAGCGTGAGCATGTCGCCGCCTACGACCTGGAGCGGTTGCTGGGCCTTTGGGCTCCGGGTTCAGCCATCGTCCAGCTCGACGGGGTGACGGAGGGCGCCGCCTGCAGCGTGCTGACGGCCGAGGCCTGGCTTGACGACAGCCCGTTGATGATCGCCAACAGCGACCAGTACCTGGACATCGCCATCGACGACTATCTGGACGCCATGGAGGGCTGCGACGGCCTGATCATGACCATGACGGCCAGCGATCCGAAGTGGTCCTTCGTCGCCGTGGACGACCAGGGCTTCGTCACAGAGGTGGCCGAGAAGGTTCCGATTTCCGACGAGGCGACCGTCGGGGTCTATAATTTCGCCCGCGGCCGGGACTTCGCCGAGGCGGCGCGGGAGATGATCGCCAAGGACCTCAGGGTCAACGGCGAGTTCTATGTCGCGCCCGTCTACAACATGCTGATCGAGCAGGGCGCGAAGATCGCCATCCACAATATCGGCGCCGAGGCCGACGGCATGTACGGCCTGGGCGTGCCCTCCGACCTGGCCTTGTTCCTGAGCCTGCCGATCGCCGAGCGCGTGGCGGCCTAGGCGTGCAGATCATCAGCCACCGCGGCTATTGGAAAGAGCCTGCGGAGAAGAACAGCCGCGCGGCCTTCGCCCGCACGATCGAGGCGGGCTTCGGGACCGAGACCGACGTGCGCGACCTCGCCGGCAAGCTGGTGGTCTCCCACGATCCGCCGATCGGCGGCGAGATGGCCTGGTCCGAGCTGTTGGCCCTGTTCGACGGCTCGGGCCTGCCGTTGGCGGTCAATGTGAAGTCCGACGGGCTCGCGCCGCAGCTGCTGCAAGCCTTCGCCGAGAGCGCCACGCCCTGGTTCGCTTTCGACATGTCGGGGCCGCAGACGGTGGTCTTCGCCCGGCAGGGCCTGCCCTTCTACACCCGGCACAGCGATGTGGAGCCGCAACCGATCCTCTATTCCGCGGCCGCCGGCGTCTGGCTGGATTCCTTTACCGACGATCAATGGATTCGGCCTGATCTGGTCCGCAGGCACCTGGATGCGGGCAAGTCTGTCTGCGTCGTTTCCTCCGAGCTTCACGGGCGCGAGCCCCGGCCGCTCTGGGACAGGTTGGCCGAACTGAAGGGGGAGGCTCGGGTGACGCTCTGCACCGATTGGCCCGAGACCGCGAAGGCGGCGCTGGACCTATGATCAAGGCGGTGGTTTTCGACATGGACGGCGTCCTGATCGACGCCAAGGAATGGCACTACGAGGCGCTGAACAAGGCGCTCGGCCTGTTCGGCCTGGAGATCAGCCGCGCTGATCACCTCACCACCTTCGACGGCCTGCCGACGAAGAAGAAGCTGGAGATCCTCTCGACCACCGAGGACCTGCCGCGCGAGCTGCATTCCTTCCTGAATACGCTCAAGCAGAGCTACACGATGGAGATGGTCAACACCCGCTGCAAACCGAGCTTCATCCACCAGTTTGCGCTTTCCAGCCTCAAGGCGCGGGGGCTGAAGCTGGCGGTGGCGTCGAACTCCGTGCGCAACACGGTCGAGGCGATGATGCAGCGGGCGCACCTGGCCAAATATCTCGACCTGATGCTGTCGAACGAGGACGTCGAGCGGCCGAAGCCGGCGCCGGACATCTACATCGCCACCATGCTGAAGCTGGGCGTCTCGCCGCACGAGACCCTGATCGTCGAGGACAACGAGCACGGCCTGCAGGCCGCGCGCGCCTCGGGCGCCCATGTGCTGGTGGTGCGCGACGTGAACGACGTGAACCTCGCCAACATCGACCGCCGGATCGAGACGGCGCTGCGGGAGGCGGCATGAACGTCCTGATCCTCGCCGCCGGCGAGCCGGTGGATCCCAACGCCGCCGATCCCTATCCGATCTGGTTGTCGGAGATGGAGGACGGCCTGGTGCTGGAGCGCCAGGTCAAGGCGCTGTCCTTCGACAAGAAGGCGCGCTTCGTCTTCTGCTTCCGCCGCAGCGACGTCGAGCGCTACCACCTGAAGGACATCGTGGGCCTGATGGCCGCCGACTGCGCGGTGACCGAGATCCGCCGCGACACCCGTGGTGCGGCCTGCACCGCCATGCTGGCCGTGGGCCAGATGGACCTGGAGGCGGAGCTGATCGTCGCCAGCGCCACCGACCATATCGAGGTCGACTACGCCGCCGTCATCAAGCGCTTCCGGGCCAAGGGCGCCGACGCCGGCGTCATGACCTTCGAGAGCCTGCATCCGCGCTATTCCTACGTCCGCACGGACCAGGACGGCTGGGTCACCGAGGCCGCCGAGAAGCGGCCGATCAGCCGCACGGCCAACGCCGGCTTCTTCTGGTTCAAGCGGGCCGGGGATTTCTTCGACGCCCTGCAGCAGATGATCCTGAAGGACGCCCAGGTGCAGGACCGCTTCTTCATCAGCCCGGCGCTGAACGAGTTCATCCTCGAACAGAAGAAGATCGCCACCTTCCCGCTGGCCGCCAACCAGTACCATCCGCTGAAGGCGACAGCCCAGGTCGAGGCCTACGAACAGGCGCTGGAAGCCCGCCGCGCATGAAGCACGATCGTCTGGAGGGGATGGTCAAGGGCTGGTTCGTCGGCGACTTCGCGCCGGTCGCGATCCGCAGCGAGCACTGCGAAGTCGCCATCAAACACTACGCCGCCGGAGACCACGAGGCCGCCCACTACCACGCCGTCGCCACCGAACTCACCGCCATCGTCTCCGGCCGGGTGCGGATGCTGGGCCAGGAATGGGGGGCGGGGGACGTCCTGACCATCGAACCCGGGGAGGCGACCGACTTCACTGCGCTCACCGACGTGGTGACGGTGGTGGTGAAACTGCCCTCGGCGAAGGACGACAAGTTCGTGATCGAGCCGCCCGCGGACCCCTAGCCTGCGGTCTTGGCCGCGATCGGCCGGCATTTCAGCAGTTCGTCGCGGGTGGCGTTGAGGATCTCGGCCGCCAGGTCCTTGTCCTGGCCGACCTGGGCCGCCAGCGAGGTCGCGCCGACCAGGGCGGCGAAGCTGAGGATGGCGTGGGAGCGGCTGCCGCCGGACTCGACGGTCAACATGTCGATCATCCCCTTGAGGCGGGCGATATAGGTGGTCTGCAGCGTGTCCTGGCGGCGCGCCACATCGGCGCCGAGGATGGCGGCGGGGCAGGCGGGGTTGTTCGCCGAGACCAGGTCGCCCGCCAGATAGGTCTCCATGAAGGTCATCCACAGCCGGTCGTCGGCCAGGGCGCGCGCGAGGTCTTCCCACTGGTGCGCGGCCTCATCCAGGGCGGCGATGCAGGCCTCGGAGATCAGCACCTCCTTGCTGGGAAAGTAGCCATAGAAGCCGCCGTGCGTCAGGCCGCACTCGCGCATGATCTCGTCGACCCCCACGCGGTCGACGCCCTTCTCCAGGAAAAGCCGCGCCGCGGTGTCGACGATGCGTCGGCGGGTTTCCTCCTTGCGGCTGAGTAGCGGGTTCAACGGCGTTTCCTCTCGCTTTGTCCAACTCTTAGCAGTTTCACTTTCGGCTCCAATCGAAGAGTGGACGTTGCGGTGCAGCAACTTTTTTGCGCCCCAAAGCCGTCACCCCTTGAACGCCAGCTTCACAACGCCACATGACGATCGTCATTGTACTATGACGTACGTCATAACGCATGACGATCGTCATATAGTGTGGGTCAGGGGTTTCGCCATGCCGCAGCTTTTCCGGCGTCGTTTGATCGCAGCCAGCGCGGTCGTCGTGCTCGCCGCCGCGGGCCTCGAGGCCTGCACCCGTGCGCAGGCCCAGGGTCCGGCGCCTGAGCCGCCGACGGTGACCGTGGCCAAGCCGCTGGTGCGGATGGAGGCCGACTGGTCGGAGCAGTCGGGGCGTTTCGTCGCCGCCGAGACCGTCGATGTCCGCCCCCGTGTCTCCGGCTATCTCAGCGCGGTCCACTTCAAGGACGGCCAGTTCGTGAAAAAGGGCCAGCTGCTCTTCACCATCGATGCGCTGCCGTTCCAGGCCCGCGCCGACCGCGCCCGCGCCGAACTGGCGCAGGCCGACGCCCGTCTCGACCGGGCCCGCAGCGAGCTGAAGCGCGCCGAGACCCTGCGGGCGGCGGACGCGATCTCGACCGAGGAATACGACAGCCGCAAGGAGGCCCAGGCTCAGGCGGTGGCGGCCCTGGCCGCGGCCCGGGCGGCGCTACAGAGCGAGGCGCTGGACCTCGGCTATACGCGCGTCTACGCGCCGATCTCGGGCCGCATCTCGGACCGGCGGGTGGATCCGGGCAATCTGGTGGCCAACGGCGAGACCGTGCTGACCCAGATCGTCTCCGTCGACCCGATCCGGTTCGAGTTCTCCGCGCCGGACGGCGCCTTCCCGCTGCAGGCCCAGGCCCAGCCGCAACAGGCTCTGCTCAAGCTGGAGGGCGAAAGCCAGTTCAGCCATCCGGGCCGCCTCGACTTCATCGACAACCGCGTCGACGCCGGCACCGGCGCGATCCGTGGACGGGTGGAGCTCGCCAACGCCGACGGCGCCTTCACGCCGGGCCAGTTCGGACGGGTGCGGGTCTTCTTCGGCGCGCCCAAGCCCACCATGCTCGTTCCTGAGACGGCGATCGGCTCCGACCAGTCGCGCAAGTTCCTGCTGGTGGTGAACGCCGCTGACCAGGTCGAGTACCGGCAGGTCGAGCTTGGGCCGGTGGTGGGCGGCCTGCGGGTGGTGAGAACCGGCCTTGCCGCCAATGAGCGCCTGGTCATCCGCGGCGTGCAGCTCGCCCGGCCGGGCCAGAAGGTCCATCCGACGCCGGGCCAGATCGCCAACATCACCGCCGCCTCGATCGGCCAAGCGGCCGCGCCTCAGGGCTGATCCGAACAGATTACGACGCCAGGTTTGGGCGAAGGGGGGCGACGATGAGTCTGCCACGCTATTTCATTGACCGGCCGGTTTTCGCCGCCGTTCTGTCCGTCGTCATCACCCTTCTGGGCGTGTTGGCGGTCGGCAAGTTGCCGATCTCGGAATATCCGGACGTGGTTCCGCCGACGATCTCCATCACCGCGACCTATCCGGGCGCGAGCCCCGAGACCCTGGCCGAAACCGTGGCTGCGCCGATCGAACAGGCGGTCAACGGGGTCGAGGGGATCATGTACATCACCTCCCAGGCCACGTCGGACGGCCAGCTGACGATCAACGCCAACTTCAAGCTCGGCACGGATCTCGATAAGGCCCAGGTCCTGGTGCAGAACCGGGTGGCCACCGCCGAGCCGCGCTTGCCGGAAGAGGTGCGGCGGCTGGGCGTCGTCGTCGACAAGAGCTCGCCCACCTTCCTGATGGTGGTGCACCTGCTTTCGCCCGACGGCCGCTACGATCCGCTCTACATCTCCAACTATGCGAGCCTGAAGGTCCGCGACGAGCTGGCGCGCATTCCCGGCGTGGCCAACGCCCAGCTGTTCGGCGGGCGGGACTATTCGATGCGGATCTGGCTGGATCCGGAGAAGATCGCCGCTCTCAACCTCTCGCCCAGCGACGTCCTGGCGGGCCTGCGCCGCCAGAGCGTTCAGGTGGCCGCCGGTTCGCTCGGCGCGGAGCCGCAGCCCAATGGCGCGGCCTACGAGCTGACCGTCGAAGCCCCGGGCCGGCTGGTCGATCCGGAGCAGTTCGCCCAGGTGGTGGTCGCCCGCAGCCCCGACGGCGCCCTGGTCCGCGTCAGCGACATCGGCCGGGTGGAGCTGGGCGCCCAGACCTACCAGGCCGACGCCTCGCTCGACGGCAAGAAGGCTGTCGCCATCGGCATCTTCCAGCGCCCGGGTTCGAACGCGCTGCAGACCGCCGCCGAGGTCAAGAAGGAGATGACGGCCCTCTCCAAGAGCTTTCCGGACGGGCTGAAGTACGAGATCGTCTACGACACGACGCGGTTCGTGAACGCCTCCATCGACAAGGTCGAACACACCCTGCTCGAGGCGGTCCTGCTGGTCGTCCTGGTGGTCTTCGTCTTCCTGCAGAGCTGGCGCGCCGCCATCATTCCGGTGCTGGCCATCCCGGTCTCGATCCTCGGCAGCTTCGGCTTCCTGGCGATGACCGGCGGCTCGATCAACACCCTGTCCCTGTTCGGCCTGATCCTGGCCATCGGCATCGTCGTCGACGACGCCATCGTGGTGGTGGAGAACGTCGAGCGGAACATCGCCAGGGGCCTCTCGCCCAAGGAAGCCGCACGGGTCTCGATGGACGAGGTGGGCGGGGCGCTGATCGCCATCGCCCTGGTGCTGACCGCCGTCTTCCTGCCGGTGGCCTTCACCGGCGGCGTGGCCGGCCAGTTCTTCCGCCAGTTCGCCCTGACCATCGGCAGCGCGACCCTGATCTCCTGCTTCGTCTCCCTGACCCTGTCGCCGGCGCTCTGCGCCATTCTCCTGAAGCCGCATGCGGAGGGCCATGGACGCGGGCCGCTCGCCCGTTTCTTCAGGGCCTTCAACACCGGCTTCGAGTGGCTGGGCGAACGTTACGGCCAGCTGACGGCGCGCACGGTCCGCTACATCGCCATCGTCGGGATCCTCTACGGCGGCCTGCTGCTGGCCACTGGCGGCGCCTTCCTGGCCACGCCCAAGGGCTTCATCCCGCAGATGGACCGCGGCTACGGCATCGTGCTCGCCCAGTTGCCGGAGGGCGCCTCCCTGCAGCGCACCCGCGCGGTGGTGCAGGACGCGGTCAAGCGGATCCACACCGTCGACGGCGTCATCCACGACGTGAGCTTCGTCGGCTTCTCGGCGGCGACCGGGTCGCAGTCGACCAATATCGCGACCATCTTCGTCCCCTATGCGGACGCCGAGGAGCGGGCGAGGTCGCATCGGACCGAGGCGGCGATCCAGGCGGACCTGCGCAAGGCGCTGGCGCCGATCCAGGACGCGGTGACGGTGGTCGTCAGCCCGCCGATGATCATGGGCCTGGGCAGCAGCGCCGGCGCCAAGATGCTGATCGAGGACCGCGAGGGCAAGGGCTACGCCGCGCTCGACCAGGCGACCCAGGCGGTGATCGGCGAGATGATGAAGGACCCCCATGTGGCCTTCGCCTTCAGCCCCTACGAGGCGCGCACGCCGCGGCTGAAGGTCGACGTCGATCGCGACAAGGCCGAGGCCGCCGGAACGCCGGTCTCCGAGATCAACGACGCCCTGCAGGTCTATCTGGGCTCGGCCTATGTCAACGACTTCAACTATCTCGGCCGCACCTACCGGGTCACCGCCCAGGCGGACGGCAACTTCCGCCGCACGCCGGACGACCTAAACCGGCTATGGGCGCGCAATCTCAACGGCAAGATGACGCCGCTCGCCAGCGTGGTCACGGCGCATGACGCGACCGGGCCGGCTCGCGTCCCGCGCCACAACCTCTTCCCCGCCGCCGACCTCAGCGCCGCGGCCGGGCCGGGATCCTCGTCCGGCCAGCTGATGGACGCCATGGAGCGCGCCGCCCAGAAGGCGCTTCCGCCGGGCTTCGCCTTCGAATGGACTGAGCTGGCCTATCTGCAGAAGACCGAGGCGAGCGGCGCACTGGGCGTCTTCCTGCTGGCCGCGCTCTTCGTCTTCCTGGTGCTGGCGGCGCAGTACGAGAGCGTGACCCTGCCGATCTCGGTCCTGCTGGTCGTGCCGATGTCCATCCTGGGCGCGCTCGCAGGGCTGCTGCTGCGGGGACTGGAGATCAATATCCTGACCCAGGTGGCGCTGATCGTGCTGGTGGGGCTGGCGGCCAAGAACGCCATCCTGATCGTCGAATTCGCCAAGCAGTTGGAGGATCAGGAAGGCTTCAGCCCGGAGAAGGCCGCCATCGACGCAGCGCGGCTGCGGCTTCGGCCGATCCTGATGACCTCGCTCGCCTTCATCCTGGGCGTGTCGCCGCTGGTCTTCTCGACGGGCGCAGGGTTCGAGCAGCGGGTCGCCATCGGCACGGCGGTCTTCGCGGGCATGATCGGGGTCACCATCCTGGGCCTGATCCTGACGCCCGCCTTCTACGTGCTCAGCCGCCGCCTCTCGCGCTGGCTGCCGCAGATCCGTCTTCGCCGTCGCCCGGCGCCGGCGGAATGAGGAAAGTTGTCATGGGTGCAGTGGTGAGAAACAAGACGGTCTTGGCGGCGCTTGTCGCCGCTCTGGCGACCGCGCCGGTCGCCGCCCATTCGGCGACCGCGGCGCCGGAGCTGGTCTCGACCCTGCCGGTCGAGGCGGCCGCGCCGCGCGTCGATTGGTGGGCCGGGCTGGAAGATCCGCTGCTGAACCAGATCGTCGCCTACGCCATGAGCCGCAACCGCGACCTGCGGGCTGCGGAAGCGCAGGTGAGACAGGCCCGCGCCTCGGCCAAGGCCGAGGGCTGGAGCCTGCTGCCGCTCGGCGGCCTCAACGTCAGCGGCGGTCGTCAGCGCGACGCGAGCCTGGACCAGCAGGGCGGGTTCGTCGCCGCGGGCGGCGAGGTCACCTGGGAGGCGGACGTCTTCGGCCGGCTGCGGGCCAATGTCTCGGCCGCGCGGCTGGACGCCCTGAGCCTCGAGGAGGCGCGCCGCGGCGCCATGACCGCCATCGCCAGCCAGATCGCCTCGACCTATGTGGAGCTGCGGGGCGCCCAGACCCGCCTGGCCGCCACCGAAGCCAACGCCACGGCCCAGGCCGCCACCCTGCGCCTCACCGAGGTGCTGCGCGACGCCGGCCGCTCGACGCCGCTCGACGTCATGCGGGCCCAGGCGCAGCTGGAAGCCACCCGGGCGGCCGGGCCCCTGCTGCAGGCGCAGATCGCCGAAGACATCGCCGCGCTCGACGTCCTCGCCGCCGGCCTGACGCCGGAAATGACGGCTGCGCTGAAGGCGCAGAGCCTCGTGCCGGACCCGCCGCGGCGGCTGGCGATCGGCACGCCGGAGGAGTTGCTGCGGCGGCGTCCGGACATCCGCCAGGCCGAGGCGCGGCTCGCCGCCGCCCAGGCGCGCGCCCGCGCGGCCAAGGTCGACTGGTGGCCCCGCCTGAGCTTCGTCGCCCAGGGGGCGGCGACGGGCGCCAATGTGGCGGCGCTGAACAACAACGCCGGCTTCTCCTTCGTACTGGGGCCGCGCATCGACTGGCCGGCGCTCGACTTCCGCCGCAACGCCCTGCGGCTGGAAGCGGCCCGCGCCGGGGCGGACGTGGAGTACCAGCGCTACGAAAAGCTGGTGCTGAGCGGCGCGCGGGATCTCGACGCTTCGCTCGCGAGCCTCGCCGGCGCGCTGCAGGCCGAGGCGAACTACACGACCGCGGTGGAGGCGGCGCGGCGCGCGGCCGGGATCTCCCGCCTGCGGTATCGCGAGGGCGCCGATCCCTTCTTCGCGGTGCTCGACGCCGAACGCACCCTCGCCGGGTTCGAGGACAGTCTGGCGGTGGCGCGCACCCGCTCGGCGCTCGCCTACGTCCGCGTCGGCCAGGCGCTGGGCGCCGGATGGAGCGACTGACCAGCGGCTAGGGGCTTGCCGTCCAGACGCAAGATTGCGGTCCCGATACATTGCCGATACCGGCCGGCCAAACTTAGGCCGGCGTAGGTCCCCAGCCTTCCTGAACTGACCGAGCCGCACCGCTTTCAGACGTGCGCGAGGCTCGAAACAGATGACGGAGGCGAGAATGAAGGGTTCTGGGGGATTTGGGCCGCGTGGCCACGGGCCGGGTCATGGCGGCGTCCCGCCGACGCCCGCCGACATGCAGATCGGAACGACCGGTGCGGACAGCCTGGTTGCGGACGGCGTCCACACGGTGGTGAACGGTCTCGCCGGCGATGATTCGATTGCGGGCTCCACGATCGACGAGGTCCTGATCGGCGGCGCCGGCGCAGACACGCTCGACGGAACCGCCGGCGCTGACACCCTCTTCGGCGGTCAGGGCGTCGACGTGCTGACGGGCGGCGCAGGGAACGATGTCTTCCGCATCGATCACTCGCGCGGCCATGAGACCCTGACCGCAGCTACGGTCGACCAGATCACCGACTTCACCAGCGGCGAGGACCACCTGAAGCTGGGCCACGGCGCGGCGACGGCGTCGAACTACGCCACCAGCACCGCGGCGGACTTCGACAGCGCGCTGAGCAGCGCCAACGCCCTGTTCGCCAGCGGCTCCACGCACTACGTCGCGGTCCAGGTGGGCTCTGACGTCCTGGTGTTCACCGACGGCCGCGACCAGGTGGTCGAGTCAGCCGTCCTCCTGGTCGGCAAATCGCTGAGCGACATCAGCTATTCCGACATCGGCTGACCGACCAAACCTCGCCCGCCGCTGCTCGGCGGCGGCGAGGGCTTGGCTCATGTCCGCACCAGCTGCACCGAGATCGGCGCCAGGATCGGCATGATCTGCATGCGGGTGAGATGGAAGCGCAGCAGGGTCTCCGGGTGGAAGGGACAACCGTTGGCGCAGTGCTCCGGGATGTAGTCGATCACCAGGGAGTACATGTCCATCTTCTCCGAGGCGCCGAAGGCGAACTGGTCGTTCAGGCCCCCGCGCCAGTGGCCGTTCTCGGGGAAGACGATGAATTCCCGCGTCAGCGGCATGAACCTGGCCAGGTCCAAGGTCGAGGCGAGCTGGATCTCCGGCCGGGTGCGGATCACATGGTCGTAGCGGGCGCCGTGCGTCAGCTCGCGCCGCAGCTTCATGTCGTTGCAGCGGCGGATGCCGCGGTACATTCGGATGACGTTCTCGATATTGGTCTCGGGGTAGGCCTGGACGGCCAGGTCGAGATCCATGGCGAAGTTGCGCCCGACCTGGACCTCGATCGTGCGGAAGCGGCCTTCCGTCTTCTGGTTGATCAGCTCGCGCAGCGCCGCCTCGTCGCTGAGCGGGCCGCCCTCCCAGAAGAAGGCGTAGCAGTCGATCGCCGCATCGGCCGGCAGATTGCGGGCGAAATGGGTGAGGGCAGGGCTCTCCAGCCGCTCGGCCCCGGACAGGCACACCGCAATCTGCATCTATCGAATCCCCCCAGAGGGGGAAAACATCGCCCGATTCGAGGCCCCCTTGGGCGCCGCGCCTATCTGGGATCACGGCCGGACTCCGGGGTGCAAGGAGGATCTCGGCGCAGCCGATAGTCCGCCTGTGCGGCTGCGCGTCGGGGCGAAGCCGCCATTGTCGTCGGAGTGACAACCAAGCGTTGCAGTAATGTCACGGACGGTCGCTACCGACCCAACCAGGCGTGGAAACACGGCCCTTAGGGCTGGCGCGCTCGACGAAAGTCTTGGGGATCGATCATGAAATCTGGATGGCTTGGCGGCGCCGCCGCCTGTGCGCTGCTCTGCATGCTGGCGAACACGGCCATGGCCGAAGAGGCCGCGGCGACGTCGGAAGCCGCCGCTGTTGCGACCGCCGACGAGGTGGTGGTCTTCGGTCGCGGACAGTCGCGCGAAGTGCAGACGATCAACGCTCAGGAAATCGAAAGGGCTGTCGCAGGCGTCAGCCCGATCAAGATCGTCCAGAAGCTGCCGGGCGTGAACTTCCAGTCCGCCGACGCCTTCGGCGCCTATGAGTGGTCGACCCGCATCTCGATCCGCGGCTTCAATCAGAACCAGCTGGGCTTCACCCTCGACGGCGTGCCGCTCGGCGACATGACCTACGGCAACCTCAACGGCCTGCACATCAGCCGCGCGGTGATCTCGGAGAACCTGGGCTCGGTGGTGCTGGCGCAGGGCGCGGGCTCGCTCGCCACCGCTTCGAGCTCGAACCTTGGCGGCACGCTCGAGTTCTTCTCGCGCGATCCGAGCGAGACCTTCGGCGTCAACGTCCAGGGAACCTACGGCTCCGACAACATGTATCGCGGCTTCGTCCGCCTCGACACCGGCGCCTTGCCGACCGGCGGCAAGGCCTATGTGAGCTACGCCAACCAGAAGACCGACAAGTGGAAGGGCTGGGGCGAGCAGAAGCAGGAGCAGGCCAACGTCAAGTTCGTCCAGCCGATCGGCGAGGCGACGATCACCGCCTTCTACGACTGGTCCCAGCGTCGTGAAAACGACTACCAGGACATGTCGAAGGAGATGATCAACCGGCTCGGCTACGGCTGGGACAACATCTCAAACAACTGGGCCGCGGCCAACCAGATCGCCGACACCGCGCTCGGCCACTATCTGGCCACAGGAACGTCGGGCGATCCGGCTTTCTGCGTCTCCGACCCGGGCGACGGGACCAACGTCTATCCGGCGCCGGTGCGTTGCGACGACGACGCCTATTTCGACGCAGGCGGCCTGCGTGACGACGACCTCTGGTACCTCAACGCCAAGACGCCGATCGGCGAGAACCTGAAGGTGTCGGCCACCTACTACGGCCATAAGAACAAGGGGCAGGGCAGCTGGTTCGCGCCGCTCAACCCCAGCCCGAACTTCGGCGTGGCCGGCGCCACCACCGGTAACTCGTCCATTTCGTTCCGCACGACCGAGTACAGCATCGACCGCCAGGGCGTGTTCGGCGACGTTGAGCTGACCCTGGGCGACCACGTCGTGCGCGCCGGCGGCTGGTACGAGGACAACGACTTCGAGCAGGCGCGCCGCTACTACGCCCTCGACCGCGCCGCGCCGAACCGCGACGCCCTCGACTTCCAGTCGAACTTCTACAGGACGCGCTGGCACTACGCCTTCAAGACCAAGACCACCCAGTTCTTCCTGGAGGACGCCTGGAGCGTGACCCAGGACCTGAAGCTGAACTTCGGGTTCAAGTCGCTGAAGGTGACCAACAAGGCGACCTTCCTCGACGGCGACGGCCCCCTGGTGAACAGCGGCAGCATCGAGTCCAAGGACAGCTTCCTGCCCCAGGCCGGCTTCGCCTGGAACGTCGGCCCCGCCGCCGGCGAAGTGTTCGGCGGCTACGCCGAAAACATGCGCGCCTTCCAGTCCGCGGCCACCTCGGGGCCGTTCTCGACCACCCAGGCCGGCTTCGACGCCATCCGTTCAAGGTTGAAGCCTGAGACCTCCAAGACCTACGAACTCGGCTACCGCTTCCAGCTCGACAAGGTGCGCGGTCAGATCGCGGCCTATCACGTGAAGTTCGACAACCGGCTGCTGGCGACCGCGGTGGGCGCCGGCGTCGCAGGCAACCCGGCGGTGCTCTCCAACGTCGGCAGCGTGACCACCAAGGGAGTCGAGGCGGCGGCGACCTGGTCGATCACCCCGGATTGGAGCCTGTTCGGCTCCTACGCCTACAACAGCTCCAAGTACGACGACGACGTCTTCAACGGCTCCGGCGCCCTGGTCGCCCGCACCAGCGGCAAGACCGTGGTCGATACGCCCAAGTCGCTGGCCAACCTGGCGCTGTCCTACGGCCACGACGGCTGGTTCGGCTCGCTCTCCGGGCACTACACCGGCAAGCGCTTCTATACCTACACCAACGACCAGAGCGTGCCGTCCTACGTCATAGCCGACCTGACCGCGGGCTACCGCTTCGCCAGCGAGGGCTGGAGCAAGGGCCTGGAGGTGCAGGTCAACCTCACCAACTTGTTCGACAAGAAGTACGTCTCGACCGTGGGGTCGAACGGCTTCGGCAACTCGGGCGACGCCCAGACCCTGCTGGCCGGGGCGCCGCGGCAGGCCTTTGTCACGGTCCGCAAGGACTTCTAGATGCGCCCCTAGTGGGTTGAAGCGGACGGGGGCGTCGTCGTTTGCGGCGGCGCCTCTGTCACGTCCGGCGCCTCGGTGAAGGCCGGCGCGACGGCCTTCGAGGCGGCCACGGTGGCGCCGCGCGCCTTGGCGCCCTTGGCCTTGGCGCCCGAGGTCTTGGCGCTGGACGTCTTGGCGCCCGAGGTCTTGGCGCCCGAGGCCTTGGCTCCTGGGGCCTTGGCGCCTCTGGTCTTCGGTGCGGCGTGCGCCGCGCTCGCCGTCAGCGCATCGAGGAGCGTCGTGCGGCCGGTCTGGGTCGCGGTGAGATCCCGCAGGTCGCGCCGCAGCGCCTTGGGTAGCTTTACGCTGGCGAACTTCTTGGGGATTTTGGTCTTCTTGGCCATGCTGGCCTCCGAATTTCTATGTGGCGACACCCTCTGCCGACTGAACGTTCTCCACAAGTCGGACGAGGCTGATCAGTCCGGTTTGTCCCTGCGGACAGCGCGGCTCGGCGTTTGCGTTCACCGCGTCGTCTCCTTAAGTTTCTGGGGCTGCGGCGGGCTACGACGGCCGACCGGCGCGCCGATGCCGGCCCCATTCCGGACGGTGGGCCAAAGCGTCATCGCAAGAGCGCTTTCCCGCCGCAGCGCCCCATCTTCGGCCAGGAACCCGCCCGCGCCCCGTCGACACGTCCGGGACGCGCCGCTACACGGGAGGGGGGCCGCTTAGGGATTCTCGATCTTGGGTCGACTGATCTTGGCCGTCGTCGCAGCAGCGGCCGCTTGTGCTCCGACGCTGTCCTTCGCCGCTCAACCGCGCGCGGCGATCGAAGGCGACCTCGATCCGAGCCTGCGCGCCGCCATCGTCAGCGAGATCGGCGAGACCGACCGGCCCATCGACAATCGTTTTGAAGCCCGCAGACGGGCCCGTGACGCCGCCGAGACCGCCACCGCCGTGCTGCGCTCTGAGGGCTACTACGCCGCCATCGTCGAGCCCGAGGTGGGCGATGGGGACACCCCGACCCCCAAGGTGCGGATCACGCCCGGCCCGCGCTTCACCATCACGGCCCCAGCCATCGAGTGGGTCGGGACCGCGCCGCCGGCGCAAGACGAGGCCGCGGCCCAGAAGGCCCTGGCGCTTTCGCCTGGCGCGCCCGGTCGCGCCGCGGAGGTGGTGGGCGCCGAGGGGCGGATCGTCTCGACCCTGGAGCAGAAGGGCTACGCCGACGCCGAGGCCGAGCCGCGCCAGGTGGTGGTCGACCACGCCGACCGTTCGGTGCAGCCGACCTTCCACATCGCTGCGGGTCCGCTCGTGCGCCTGGACGGGATCCAGCTCACCAACACCGGACGCACCAACCCGCGTTGGGTGGAGGGGCTGGCGCCCTGGAAGCCGGGTGACGTCTACGATCCGGAGCTGGTCGCCGAACTGCAGCGGCGCCTGCTCGATCCCGGCGCCTATGACCAGGTCACCGTGGCGCTCGCGCCGGTCGACAAGACCACGACCGAGGGGCTGCGCCCGGTGCTGGTCGGCCTGGCCGAGCGTAAGCGGCGAACGTTCGAGTTCGGCGCCAGCTACGCCAGCGTCGAAGGCCTCGGCCTCGACGTGCGGTGGACGCGCTACAACACCTTCCGCCGGGCCGACACCTTCGCCCTGTTCGGTCGGCTGTCGACCGTCGACAGCCGCGTCGGCGTCACGGTCGGATTGCCGCATTGGCGCCGGCCGGCGCAGACCCTGACGCTCGGCGCCGAGGCCTACCACGCCAACACCGACGCCTATGACCAGACCGGCGTCACCGCCCGCTCCGACGTCCAGCGCCGCTACGGCAAGACCTCCTACGTCTCGGTCGGCGCCTCCACCGACTTCAGCCGCACCAACGAGCTGCGCATCGGCTCTTTGACCCCGCTCGGGCGCGAGATCGCCACCTTCGCGCTGCACGGCAACGTCTACCTCGATCGCTCGAACGATGCGCTCGATCCGCGCCGCGGCTGGCGGCTCAACCTCATCGCCGACCCGACCTTGCTGGCGGGCCACGGGACGCTGCCCTATCTGCGCGTGCAGACCCAGGGCACCGGCTACCTGCCGATCGGTCGTGGCGCGCGCACGGTGCTCGCCGGGCGGCTGCGGATCGGCAGCATCCTCAACGGGACGGTCTCCGACATTCCGGCGCCGCAGCGCTTCTACGCCGGCGGCGGCGGCTCGGTGCGCGGCTTCTCCTATCAGGCCGTCGGCCCCAGGCTTGCGGATGACAATGACACGCCCGAAGGCGGGCTCTCGCTGATCGAGGCCTCGACCGAGATCCGGCAGATGGTGACCGCGCGCTGGGGCGTCGTGGCCTTCGTCGACGCCGGCAGCATCAGCATCACCCGAAACCCGGACTTCTCGAACCTCAGCGTCGGGGCCGGTCTCGGCCTGCGCTACAACCTGCCGTTCGGGCCGATCCGGGTGGATGTCGCGACCCCGGTCTCCAACGCCCAGGGCGGGTCGCCCGTGCAGATCTACGTCAGCATTGGACAGAGCTTTTGAGCGAGGAGACGGACACCGCCGCCGCCCCCGCCGAAGAGGCGGCGAAGAAGGCCTCGCGCCTGCCCAAGTCCATTGTGGCGGTCTGCCTGGGCCTGGCCCTGATCTTCACCGGCCTGATCGCCGGGACCCGCTACGGCGTGCTGCTGCCCCAGGCGCGACTGCTGATCGAGGCGCGCACCGACGGATTGAAGCTCGGCCGCCTCGGGCGGCTGAAGATCGAGGGGCTGTCCGGCGACGTCTGGCGCGACTTCCGCATTCGCCGGCTGACGATCCGCGACGAGAAGGGCGTCTGGCTGGAAGCCCAGAACCTGCACTTGAACTGGCGCTACTCGGAGCTCCTGCTGCGCCGCTTCCACGCCCAGCGCATCGAGGTGCAGACTCTGCGGCTGATCCGCCGGCCGACGCTCGCGCCGAAGGGAAAGGGCAGCAGCGGCCTGCCGGTCTCCTTCTACATCGACGACGCCCATGGCCAGGTGGAGATGCTCCCCGGCTTCAGCGGCGAGCGGGGCGCCTACGACCTGGCCCTCTATCTCGCCGTCCAGCGTCGCGGGGGCATGCACGGCACGGTCCGCGCAGGTAGCCTGCTCAATCCCGGCGATCACCTGAACCTGCGGTTCGAGGTGGACAAGCGCAGGCCGTTGCTGATCCAGGCCGACGCGGCGGAGGCGCATGGCGGCGCGCTCGCCGGCGCTCTGGGGCTGCCCGCGGACCGCCCCTTCCTGCTGCGGGTGACCGCCGATGGGAGCACCTCCTCGGCGGGCCGGTTCACCGCCATGGCCATCTCCGGGGCGACGCGCCCGCTGGAGGCTTCGGGCGCGTGGAGCGCTCAAGGGGGCCAGGCGAACGGACGGGCCTCGCTCACAGCCTCCAGCCTGACGTCGGCCTGGGCGCATCGCCTGGGCCCGGAGGTCCGGTTCAACCTGGTCGGCCGCAAGGCGGACCCGAGCTTCTATGACCTCGATCTCCAGGCCGCAGCGGAGAACCTGACGCTGCGGGCCCAGGGCCTGGGCGATCTCGGGACCCGCAAGCTCGGTCCCAAGGGCCTGACGGTGACGGCGTCGTCGCCGGCCCTGTCGCGGATCACCGGCGGTCCACAGATGGGGCTCGGGCGGGTGACCGGGGTGCTGACCAACGCCCAGGCCCGCTGGCGCTTCGCGGGCGCGGCCGCGGTCAGTCGCCTGGCGCTCGGCGGCTACGGGCTCGAACAGGTCTCGGGACCGCTGGAATTCACCCGTGATGTCCATGGGATGGAGCTGAAAGCTCAGCTCGCCGCCCGCGGCGGCAAGGGCGCCGGCTGGGTCGCCGCCATGCTGGGCGCCGCGCCGCGCGCGACCTTCGAAGGCGCGCGGCTGAGCGACGGCCGGCTGGCGCTGCGCAAGCTGGAGGTTCAAGGCTCGGGCCTGCGGGTGCAGGCGAGCGGCTCCCGCGGCCTGCTGGGCGGACTGACCTTCAAGGGCCAGGCGAACGTCACCAACCTCGCCGCCGCGCGTACGGGCGCCAGCGGCGCGGCCAACATCGTCTGGTCGGCCGGGCAGGGCCGCGCCAGCGAGCCCTGGTCGCTGAAGATCGACGGCTCGGGCGAGAAGTTCGCCACCGGCTATCCTGAGCTCGACCGGCTGCTGGGGGCCAAGCCCCGGGTCTCGGCCCAGGCGGCGCTGCAAGGCCGTCGGCTCTCGGTCGCGCGGGCGAGCCTCGACGGGGCGGCGCTGAACGCCTCCAGCGCCGGCGTGCTGGGGGAGGACGGCAAGCTCACCTTCAAGCTCGACTGGAAGGCCCAGGGGCCGTTCCGGGCCGGCCCGGTCGAGATCACCGGCGCCGCAAAGGGCAACGGGGCGATCACCGGCACGCTCGGCGCGCCGCGCGCCGACCTGATCGCCGACTTCGATGCGATCGACCTGCCGCGCCTGCCGTTGAAGTCCACGCACCTGACCCTCAGCTTCCTGCGCCAGCCGGACGGCTCCAGCGGCATGATCGCCGTCACCGCCGCCAGCGCGTTCGGCCCCGCGCGCGGCCGGGCAGACTTCCGCTTCCCGCAAGGCGGGGTGGACCTCACCGGTCTCTCCGTCGATGCGGGCGGGCTGAAGGCGGATGGCTCGGTCTCGCTGCGCAAGAGCGCGCCGTCGGCCGCCAACCTGATGCTGACGGTGGGACGCGGCGCCTTTCTCGAAGCCGGCCGCATCGGCGGGCTGATGAAGATCGTCGACACGCCGGGAGGGCCGCGCGCCCAGCTCAACCTCACCGCCGAGGGCGCGCGGACGCCGGGCTCGACCACCACGCTCACGGCGGCGCGTCTGACCGCCGACGGATCGCTGATACGGCTGCCCTATGCGCTGGACGCCAAGGGGGTGACCAGCGCCGGGGCCTTCCAGGCGAACGGCCGCGGCGTCTTCTCCCAGGTCCAGCCCGGCTATGAGGCGACCTTCGACGGCGCGGGCCGGCTGGGCGCGCGCGACGTACGCACCACCGAGACCGCCAGCTTCCGTTTCGGCGGCCCCGAGCGCAGCGCCAGGCTGCGGCTGGCGGCCTCGGATGGCGGGCGCATCAGCCTGGACGGACGGCTCACCGACGACGCAGCCGACGTCCGCGCCCAACTGGCGGGGGTGGGGCTGAACCTGCTCGACGAGGACCTGGCCGGAAAGATCGACGCCGAACTGACCCTCGAGGGCCGCGGCGCCCGACTGGACGGCGGGCTGGAGGCGCGCCTGAGCGGCGCGCGCGGCCGTGGCGCGCCGGCGGCCAGCGGCGTCGACAGCGTGGTGCATGGCAGGCTGGCGGACTCCAGTCTGGCGCTCGACGCTGTCGCCTCCAACGGCCAGGGCCTCAAGGCCAACGCCAGCCTCGTGCTGCCGACGGAAGCCTCGGGCGCGCCGTTCCGGCTGGCGATCGCCCGCCAACAGCCGATGAGCGGAAAGTTCTTCGCCAACGGCGAGGTGCGCCCGCTCTGGGACCTGCTGATCGGCGGCGAACGGAGCCTGTCCGGCCGGGTTCAGACCGAAGGCGTATTGGGCGGCACCCTGGCCGCTCCGCAGGCGACCGGCCAGATCACGGTCGCCGGCGGCCGTTTCGACGACGGCGCCACCGGGCTTTCGCTGCGCGATGTGGCGATCAAGGCCGCGTTCGCGCGCAGCGCGGTGGACGTGACCGAGGCGCGCGGCGTCGACGGCCACGGGGGCTCGGTCTCGGCGGCGGGCCGCGTCAGCCTCGAGCGCCAGGGCGTCTCCAGCTTCCGCCTGGACCTGCACGGCTTCCGGCTGATCGACAACGAGCAGGCGACCGCCTCGGCCACCGGCCAGGCCACCATCAACCGCGACGCCAACGGCCAGGTGAAGCTGTCCGGCGCGCTGAGCATCGACCGCGCCGACATCGCGCCCAGGCTGCCAAACAGCTCCACCGTCGTCAGCATGGACGTGATCGAGAAGAACCGCCCGGCGGAGCTGATCGCCACCGAGCCGGTCCCGGCCGCGCGGGTCGGCGTCGGCGGCGGCGGGGGATGGGCGCTCGACGTCAGCCTGAAGGCGCCGGCCCGGATCTACCTGCGCGGCCGGGGGCTGAACGTGGAGCTCTCGCTCGACGCCCATGTCGGCGGCACGACCAGCAGGCCGGACCTTACGGGCACGGCGCGGGTGGTCCGCGGGGACTACGACTTTGCGGGCAAGCGGTTCGAATTCGACCCGACCAGCATCGTCTACCTGTCGACCCGCCCGCGCGACATCCGCCTCGACCTTAGCGCCACGCGGGACGACCCGACCTTGACGGCGGTGGTGAAGATCGCCGGAACCGCGGCCAAGCCGGAGATCACCTTCACCTCGACGCCCAGCCTGCCTAGCGACGAGGTGCTGTCGCAGGTTCTGTTCGGCGCTTCGGCCTCGCAGCTTTCGCCGCTGGAAGCCGCCCAGCTGGCCTCGGCGGTGTCGGCGATGGCCAGCGGCGGCGGCCTCGACGTCATCGGCAACCTGCGAGCGTTCGCCGGTCTCGATCGCCTGGCGGTGGGCGGCGGCGACCAGACCACCGGGGTCACGGTGTCCGGCGGCAAGTACATCACCGACAAGGTCTATCTGGAGCTGACCGGCGGCGGCCGCGAAGGCCCGACTGCGCAGGTCGAGTGGCGGGTGCGCCGCCAGCTCTCGATCATTTCCCGCCTCGGCGGCCAGGCCGGCGCGCGGCTGGCGGTGCGGTGGCGGCGCGACTACTGAGGCCTGCCCTTGGCGTAGGCCTGGGTGCCGCGGGTCAACACCTGATCCTCGTCGAGGATCGCGGCGATCGGAATGTCCGGCAGATCCTGAAGCCTGGCGTAGATCGGGGCGAAGTCCTGCTGGCTGGCGTCGAGCAGCGCCTCGAGCGACGGGATGACGAAATAGACCTGCTGGAAGTCGTCGATGCGGTAGGGCGTGCGCATCACCCGTTCGAGGTCGAAGGCGATCCGGTTCGGCGAGGGATCCTCCACGGCGAACAGGCTCTCGGCGCGGCTGGAGACGATGCCCGCGCCATAGATGCGCAGGCCGGCCGGCGTCTGCAGCAGGCCGAACTCGACCGTATACCAGTAGAGCCGGGCGAGGTTGGTCAGCCGCCCCAGCCCCTGGGCGCGGCGCCCGCCTTGCCCATAGGCCTGCATGTAGTCGGCGAACACCGGATCGGTCAGCATCGGCACATGGCCGAAGACGTCATGGAAGACGTCCGGTTCCTGCAGGTAGTCGAGCTGCTCGGGCTTGCGGATGAAACGGCCCGCTGGAAACCGGCGGTTGGCCAGATGCTCGAAGAAGACCTCGTCGGGGACCAGGCCCGGGACGGCGACGACGCTCCAGCCGGTGAGCCTGCGAAGCTCCTCGTTGATGCGGGCGAAGTCCGGAATGCCGGCGCGGTGCAGGTCGAGGGTCTCGAGCCCGCGGAGAAAGGGCTCGCAGGCCCGGCCGGGCAGAAGCTCGATCTGGCGCTGGTAGAGGGTGAGCCAGACCTCGTGCTCGGACGCGGTGTAGCCCGCCCAGTCCTGGTCGATCGTCCAGTCGGGCCGCGCGCCAGGGGGCGGCGCCAAGGCCAAGCCATCTGCGCTCATGCTTGCGAGAATGGACCCGTTCGCGGGGAAGTTCCGTGCGGATTTTGCGGCGCGACGGCGATTCACAGGAAGCCTTTTGCGCGGAATCGAGTGGCGTGGCTCGTCCTTCTCCCCTTGTGGGAGAAGGTGTCGTCTGGATCTCTCGCTCAGTGGCTGATGCGCGGTTTCAGCTTGTACTGGCCTTCGCGGAAGGATTCGAAGATCACCGAGGCCTGCGGATGGCCCACGGGCTGGCCGGAGTCGTCCGGCATCAGATTCTGCTCGGAGACATAGGCGACGTAAGCGCTTTCCTCGTTCTCGGCGAGCAGGTGGTAGAAGGGCTGGTCCTTGGGCGGCCGGATGTCCTCCGGGATCGAGAGCCAGTATTCCTCGGTGTTGGTGAAGGCCGGATCGACGTCAAAGATCACGCCGCGGAACGAGTAGACTCGATGCCGAACGATCTGGCCGATGGCGAATTTGGCGAGTCGCGTATTCATGAGACCAAGGCTAACCCCTCTCTTCTGACCGGGAGGTGAACGCTCGCCACGGTCGCCTGTTGAGGCTGCGCCTTCCGCGGTGACGGGGCGCTTGCTACATTGCCTCTCGAAATCAGGCTGCGTCGGTGTAGCGCGGCCTGCGAAGGACGAAAAGGCGGTCCATGACTGAGGCGCCGAGCGCGCCCGGCGCCCCGATGCGTAGCCGGGTGAGGCCAATGCGCGAGCCTGCATGCTATGCGGCGCTCGACCTGGGCACAAACAACTGCCGCCTGCTCATCGCCACACCCCAGGGAACCGGCTTTCGAGTGGTCGAGGCCTATTCGCGGATCGTGCGACTGGGGGAGGGGCTGGCCCAGAGCGGCCGGCTGGCCGAACCGGCCATGGAGCGGGCGCTGGCGGCCCTGAAGGTCAGCGCCGAGAAGGTCCGCCGGCGCAAGGTGGTGCGGCTGCGCGCCATCGCCACCCAGGCCTGCCGCATCGCAGAGAACGGTCGGGCCTTCGTCGAACGCGTCGCCGAGGAAACCGGCCTGCAGCTGCAGATCATCACGCCGCAGGAAGAGGCCCGGCTTTCGGTCGCCGGCTGCCTGACGCTGCTCGACCGCAGCCACGACGCCGCCCTGGTGGTCGATGTGGGCGGCGGCTCGACGGAGATGTCGTGGCTCGACCTCAAGGCCGACCGCGAGGTGGAGTCGCCGCCGATGCGCGCCTGGCTGTCGATCCCGATCGGCGTCGTCACCCTCGCTGAGCGCTTTCCCGAGGGCGAGACCGCCACGGACATCTGGTTCCGCGCCATGGTCGACACGGTGAAGGCCGAGATCGCCGCCTTCCGTCGCGCCGATGTGTTGAAGCCGGTGTTTGACGCCGACCGGGCGCACCTCGTCGGCACCTCGGGCGCAATCACCAGCCTGGCGGGAATGCATCTGGATCTGCCGCGCTACGACCGAAACCGTGTAGACGGTATCTGGATGACCCGAAATGAATGCGACCAGGCCGCAGACCGGCTGCTGGCGCTGACCACCCAAGAGCGCGCCGCCCAGCCCTGCATCGGTCCCGACCGTGCAGATCTCGTGCTGGCGGGCGCCGCCATTCTCCAGGCGGTCCAGGAGCTCTGGCCCTGTACGCGCGTACGGGTGGCCGACCGCGGCCTGCGGGAGGGCATACTGATCTCGTTGATCAACCAGCGCGGCGGACGCCGTCGTCGCCGGCGCGGACGTTCGGGCCGCGCGCTGACGGCCACCGCAGCATGACCGAGCCCCCCCGCAAACGCATGGTCAAGCGGCCGACCGGCGGCACCGACGAGGGTCGCCCTCAGCCGGCGCGCCTGAAGACCGCTAAGATGCGCACGCCCTCTCAGCAGGCCTGGCTGGAGCGGCAGATCAACGACCCCTTCTCGGCCAAGGCCCGGGCCCACGGCTATCGCAGCCGCGCGGCCTACAAGCTGACTGAGATCGACGACAAGCTTCATGTGCTGAAGCCGGGCGCCAAGGTGATCGACTTGGGACTGGCTCCCGGCGGCTGGACGCAGGTGGCGATCGAGCGCGGCGTGCGCGACATCGTCGGCGTCGACCTCCTGCCGGTCGATCCGATGCCGCCCGCCCACATCCTGCAGATGGACTTCACCGACCCGAGCTGCGGGCCGATGCTGATGGATCTGCTCGGCGGGGCGCCCGACGTGGTGCTGTCGGACATGGCCCCCAACACCGTCGGCCACCGCCAGACCGACCACCTGCGGATCGTCGGCCTGATCGAGGCGGCCGTCGACTTCGCGCTCGAGGTGCTGAAGCCGGGCGGCGTCTTCATCGCCAAGGCCTTCCAGGGCGGCGAAACCGCCGAGCTGATCGCTCATCTGAAGCGCCACTTCACCGATGTGAAGAACTTCAAGCCCAAGGCCAGCCGGGCGGATTCGTCGGAACTCTACCTGGTCGCCACCGGCTTCAAGGGACGGCCCACGCCTTAGAGGCTGGAGCGCCTTAGCGCGCCAGGCAGTCCCGGCCGCCGCGCTTCAGCGTCTCGCAGAAGGCGCGCGCCTGGTCGCGCGAATCGAAGCCGCTGATCACCCCGCGGTAGACCGCGCGGCCGCGGACCTGGGCCGGCTCGACGCGCGCGCGCATGCCTTGCAACTCGGTGAAACGGCCTTGCAGGTTGGCCAGCGCCTGGCGGGCCTCGGCCGGGTTTGACGAACTCACCACCTGAATGGCGCCCGGGCCCGGCTTGGAAGGCGCGACGCTCGCGGGGGTCCGGAACGCGGCGTTGGGCGCGGAGAAGGGCGCCGGCAGCGCGGGGCGAAGGGCGGCCAGCAGGGGCGCAGGCGCTGGTGCGGCTGCGCGGGGCGGCGCTGGAGCAGGCGCGGCCTGGGCGAGGCGCTGGCCAGCGGCGACCAGGGGGAGCTGGAAGTCGCGCTCGCAGACCGCGCGCTGGGCGCTTTCCAGCGGCGTGCCGGCCTTCGGAGGCCGCCAGACCGTCTCGGCGGGCGCCAGCGCCACGCCCTCGCCGTCGGCGAGCTGAGTGTCATAGCCGGTGGTGCCGCCCAGTCGCACGGCGCCGGCTCGGCAGTCGATCTCGAGCCGCATCTGCCAGGCGAGCACGCCGCCGCGCGCGGTCGCTTCCGGCGTGAGCGGGAGGGCGCGAAGCAGCACGCCGACCCGGCCCTCCGGCGTCCGCGTCCGCGTGACGATCGCGACGGCTGACGAGGCGGTGACCGCGATCACCTGGTTCGCCGCCAGCCCGGTCGCCTGCGGAAGCCAGATGACGATGGCGTCGCGATCGACGGCGGCGGGGTAGGTGGCCGTGGAGGCGGAGCTGGCGGCCGCCAGCGCTGCAATGAGGCCGATCATGGGGGCGCGACCGCGAGCCCGCGCTGCGCCGAATGGGTCCAGGCGTTCGCGACCTTGGTCCGTTTCGCCGCCTCGCCGCAGGGGGGCTTCATCTGTCGGTCCTCAACCTTGACCGTAGCCTGCGGAGGACGCCCCCGATTCGATAGCGTCATTCCGTCCGCGTCCCCAATTGATTTGCGCGCAGCCCTTGCCGCACGGGGCCCCGACCGCTTATACCCGCGCCGCAAAACCGGAGAATCTCATGGAGATCCGCGAAGGGCTCACCTTCGACGATGTTTTGCTCGAACCGGGCGCATCCGACGTGATGCCCACCCAGGTGGATGTCGCCACCCGGTTCACGCGAGAGATCACGCTGAACATCCCGCTCGTGTCCGCCGCCATGGACACGGTCACCGAAAGCCGGCTGGCCATCGCCATGGCCCAGAACGGCGGCGTCGGCGTCCTGCACCGCAACCTGACGGTCGAGGAACAGGCCGACCAGGTGCGGGAGGTGAAGCGTTACGAAAGCGGCATGGTCATCAATCCGCTGACCATCGGTCCGGACACCCCGCTCAGTGAAGTCCGCCAGATCAAGGCGCGCCGCAAGATCTCCGGCTTCCCGGTCGTCGACGCCGACGGCAAGCTCTGCGGCATCCTGACGAACCGCGACATGCGTTTCGAGACCCGCGACGACGTCCCGGCCAAGGCGCTGATGACCAAGGACAACCTGGTCACCGTGCGCGTCGGCGTCAGCCAGGCGGAGGCTCGCGACCTGCTGCGGCGGCACAAGATCGAGCGGCTGCTGGTCGTCGACGACGACAACCGCGCGGTCGGCCTGATCACCGTCAAGGACATGGAGAAGGCCCAGCTCCATCCCAGCGCGGCCAAGGACAGCCAGGGCCGGCTGCTGGTCGGCGCGGCCTCCACGGTCGGCGATGCGGGCTACGAGCGCTCCATGGCGCTGGTGGACGCCGGGGTCGACGTGATCGTCATCGACACCGCCCACGGCCACAACGCCAACGTCGCCCTGGCGGTCGAGCGGATCAAGCGCGAGAGCAACCGCGTGCAGATCGTCGCCGGCAACGTCGCCACCTACGATGCGGCCCGCGCCCTGATCGGCGCCGGCGCGGACGGGGTGAAGGTGGGCATCGGTCCGGGCTCGATCTGCACCACGCGGATCGTCGCCGGCGTGGGCGTGCCGCAGCTGACCGCCATCGCCGACGCGGTGCGGGCGGCGGCCGACGCCGACGTGCCGATCATCGCCGACGGCGGGATCAAATACTCCGGCGACCTCGCCAAGGCGCTGGCCATGGGCGCCTCGGTGGCGATGATGGGGTCGGTTTTCGCCGGCGTCGACGAGGCTCCGGGCGAGGTCTTCCTCTACCAGGGCCGGACCTACAAGTCGTACCGGGGCATGGGCTCGCTCGCGGCCATGGGACAGGGCTCGGCCGACCGCTACTTCCAGAAGGACGTCAAGGACGTCATGAAGCTGGTGCCCGAAGGGATCGAAGGCCAGGTGCCCTACAAGGGCCCGATCGCGCCGATCCTGCACCAGATGGTCGGCGGCCTGCGCGCGGCCATGGGCTATGTCGGCGGGGCCAACCTCGCCGAATTCCGCCAGCGGGCGCGGTTCATCCGCATCACCGGCGCGGGCCTGCGCGAAAGCCACGTCCACGACGTGATGATCACCCGGGAAGCGCCGAACTATCCGAGCCAGGTCTGAGTGGGGCGGCGCGGGGCCGTCTTGTCCCTTTTCCCCCTTCTGGCCCCTTTTCCTATGAGGTCGCGTCTTGCGTGACGGCGGACGCCTTGGGGCGGCCATTCAGGTCCTGACGGACATCGAGAACCATCATCGCCCGGTGCGACTGGCGCTGAAGACCTGGGGCGACGCAGCCCGCTACGCCGGCGCCAAGGATCGCGCCGCGGTGTCGGGCCTGGTGCTGGACGCCTTGCGCCGCAAGCGTTCGCTCGCCTGGCGGATGGGGGCGGAGGGACCGCGCGCGGCCGTGCTCGGCGCCCTGGGCCTCGTCTGGGGCTGGCCGCTGGAGAGGATCGCCGAGGCCGCCGCGGACGAACCTCATGGGCCGGGGCCTCTGACCGAGGCCGAACGCCAGGCGCTCGCCAGTCCGCGCGACCTCGCCGAGGCGCCCGCGCCGGTGCGGGGCGACTATCCCGACTGGCTCGACGCCTCGCTCGCGCGGACCTTCGGGGACGACCGGGCCCTGGAAGGCGCGGCCCTGTCCGAGCGCGCGCCGGTGGATCTGCGGGTCAATAGGCTGAAGACCGATCCGGTCCGGGCGCTGAAGGCGCTCGATCCGCTGGGCGCCCAGCCCGCCGGCGTGCTGGAGACCGCCCTGCGCATCGCCGCCCCTGACCCCAGCGCGCGCAGCGGGGCGGTGGAGGCCATCCCCCAGTTCTCCAAGGGCTGGTTCGAGGTGCAGGATCTGGGCTCGCAGATCGCCGCGGCTTGCGCCGGCGAGGTGAAGGGCAAGCAGGTGCTCGACCTCTGCGCCGGCGGCGGAGGCAAGACGCTCGCCCTGGCCGCCGAGATGGGCAACACCGGCCAGGTCTACGCCTATGACAGCGACGCGCGGCGGCTGACCGACACCATCCGGCGCGGCGACCGCGCGGGCGTGCGCAACCTGCAGGTCCGCTCGCCGATCCAGCCGGATCCGCTGAAGGGCATGGAGGACCGCATGGACGTGGTCTTCGTCGACGCGCCCTGCTCGGGCTCCGGCTCGTGGCGGCGCCATCCCGACACCAAGTGGCGGCTGACGCCCGAGACCCTGACGCGGCGGCTGCAGGATCAGGATGCGGTGCTGGATCTCGGCGCGACCTTCGTCAAGCCGGGCGGGCGGATGATCTACGTCACCTGCTCGGTGCTGCCGGACGAGGACGAGGACCGCGTGGGGGCTTTTCTGGAGCGTGCGCCGCAGTTCGCGCTCAAGCCCGCGACCACGCGCGAGGATCTTGCTTCGCGCCTGACTCCAGAAGGCTACCTGCGGCTGACGCCCAGGACCTCATCCACCGACGGATTTTTCGTCGCTGTGCTCGAGCGCCGCGATGACCGAAAGCCGAAATCCAGCTAACGGACCGCCATGACCAAGACTCCCGAACCGGGCCACGAACGCATCCTGATCGTCGACTTCGGCAGCCAGGTGACTCAGCTGATCGCCCGCCGTCTCCGCGAGAGCGGCGTCTATTGCGAGATCCATCCCTACGACAAGGTGGAGGCGGTCCTCGACAGCTTCGCGCCGAAGGGGGTGATCCTGTCCGGCGGCCCCGCCAGCGTCCACGAGGCGGAGAGCCCGTCCGCGCCGCAGAAGATCTTCGAGCTCGGCGTTCCGGTGCTCGGCATCTGCTACGGCGAAATGACCATGTCGGCGCAGCTCGGCGGCGCGGTCGAGAGCGGCCATGAACGCGAGTTCGGCCGCGCGGAAATCCTGATCGAGCGCGAGTCTCCGCTGTTGCACGGGCTCGGCGAGGTCGGCGATCGCGAAACGGTCTGGATGAGCCACGGCGACAAGATCACCGCCATTCCGCTGGGCTTCGAGGTGGTCGCCGCCAGCGAAGGCTCGCCCTACGCGGTGATCGCCGACGAGGGCCGCCGCTTCTATGGCATCCAGTTCCACCCGGAGGTGGCGCACACGCCGCGCGGCGCGCTGATCCTGCGCAACTTCACCCACCGCATCGCCGGCTGCCACGGCGACTGGACCATGGCCTCCTTCCGCCAGGAAGAGGTCGCCCGCATCCGCGCCCAGGTGGGCGAGGGCAGGGTGATCTGCGGCCTGTCCGGCGGGGTGGATTCCTCGGTGGCCGCGGTGCTGATCCACGAGGCGATCGGCGACCAGTTGACCTGCGTCTTCGTCGACACCGGCCTGCTGCGCCACAACGAGGCCGAACAGGTCGTCACCCTGTTCCGAGATCACTACAATATTCCGCTCATACACATTGATGCGGCTGATGAATTCCTCGGACAACTCGCAGGCGTTTCCGATCCCGAGACCAAGCGCAAGACCATCGGCCGGCTGTTCGTCGAGATCTTTGATCGCGAGGCGGCGAAGATCGAAGGCGCCGACTTCCTCGCCCAGGGCACCCTCTATCCGGACGTGATCGAGAGCGTCTCGGCCCGCGGCGGTCCCTCCGCCGTGATCAAGAGCCACCACAACGTCGGCGGTCTGCCGGACTATATGAAGCTCAAGCTGGTCGAGCCGCTGCGCGAGCTGTTCAAGGACGAGGTCCGGGCGCTCGGCGTCGAGCTCGGGCTCGCGCCGGCCTTCGTCGGCCGCCATCCCTTCCCGGGACCGGGCCTGGCCATCCGCATCCCGGGCGAGATCACCCGCGAGAAGGTCGCCGTCCTGCAGCAGGCCGACGCCATCTACCTGGACGAGATCCGCAAGGCCGGCCTCTACGACTCCATCTGGCAGGCCTTCGCCGTGCTGCTGCCGGTCAAGACCGTCGGCGTGATGGGCGACGCGCGCACCTACGAGAACGTCTGCGCCCTGCGCGCCGTCACCTCGACCGACGGCATGACCGCCGACTTCTTCGAATTCCCCTGGGAAGTCCTCGGCCGCGCCGCCACCCGCATCATCAACGAGGTCAAGGGCATCAACCGCGTCGTCTACGACGTGACGTCCAAACCGCCGGGGACGATCGAGTGGGAATGATCTCGCGTCCGGCATTGGCTGGCGTCTAAAGGCACGAAAACACACCTAAACCCATGTAAATACCGGATTTTTTGATTGTGGGTCTGGCATGTCCGGGCAACTTTTGGCACCGTCAAGCACCGTTTTTTTATGGCATAGTGCATGGTTCTGACAGCCCATGAAGTGTGTTTGGTGTCTGATACCATGTCGGCCTGTGAGGGTGATGTATGGTATCGAATGAAGATAATGCGTTGATTTATAGCGAGTTTATGTCGATTGGCTCGGCAGTTTCGATCGTGGTATTTGAAGTGAGCCATGCTGACCGATACCAAGCTGCGAAACCTCAAGCCGCAGGACAAGCTCTATAAGGTGAACGACCGTGACGGCCTCTACGTGGCCGTCACGCCTGCCGGGGCGATCTCGTTCCGCTACAACTACGCGATCCACGGCAGACAGGAGACCATCACTTTCGGCCGTTATGGCGTCGGCGGAATCACGCTTTCGGAGGCCCGCGAACGGCTGAGCGAGGCCAAGAAGCTGATCGCAGCGGGGAAGTCGCCTGCGAAGGAGAAGGCTCGGGACAAGGCTCGCATCAAGGGTGCGGAGACGTTCGGGGCTTGGGCGGAAAGGTGGCTGCGCGGCTACCAGATGGCCGATTCCACCCGCGACATGCGTCGCTCAGTGTTTGAGCGCGAGTTGAAGCCGAAATTCGGCAATCGGAAGCTAGTCGAGATTACCCACGAGGACTTGCGGGCGCTGACCGACGCCGTCGTGGAGCGGGGCGCGCCGGCAACGGCAGTACATGCCCGTGAGGTGGTGTTCCAGGTCTATCGCTGGGCCATTGAGCGTGGTCAGAAGGTCGAGAACCCGGCAGAGCTAGTGCGGCCAACGACCATCGCCAAGTTTGAGCCGCGCGACCGTGCCCTGACGCCCGACGAAATCGGTTTGATGTACCAGTACATCGAGCGCATCGGGACGGCGCCATCCATTCGGGCAGCGGCCAAGTTGCTGCTGCTGACAATGGTGCGCAAGAGCGAGCTGACCAACGCGACGTGGAGCGAGATCAATTTCAGCGAGGCGCTTTGGACGATCCCCAAAGAGCGGATGAAGCGGCGCAATCCACACCTAGTGTTCCTGTCCCGGCAGGCGCTGGATATTTTCATTGCCCTGAAAACGTTCGCAGGCGGATCGGACTATGTGCTGCCGTCGCGGTATGACTCGGACCTGCCCATGAGCAGCGCCACCCTCAATCAGGTGCTGACCCTGACATACCGGCTGGCGCAGAAAGATGGGAAGCCGCTGGCCAAATTCGGGCCGCACGACTTGCGGCGCACGGCTAGCACGTTGCTGCACGAAGCTGGCTACAACACCGATTGGATCGAGAAGTGCCTGGCGCACGAGCAGAGAGGCGTAAGGGCCGTCTACAACAAGGCTGAATACCGTGAGCAACGCACGGCGATGCTTCAGGACTGGGCGGACATGATCGACGAATGGGGGCTCAAGAAACCGGGGCCAAGGAAGTGAATTTGAGCTGCATGGCGCGCCAAGCGCGTCGGAACGTTCCTGCTGCGGAATGAAAGGCCCACTTCGGTGGGCTTTTTTGTTCGTAGAACGCATCTCCAGTAGCGGAAGTAATTCGCACGATGTGCAGAATGTAATATCAATAAATACAATAAATTAGATGGATCTTGCTGCTCGGTTTGGGTTCGGTGTGCCGTCAACAATTGTCAACATGCCCTGGACATCTGTTTACAAGTCTTTGATTTAACTGAAAAATGCGGGATTCTGGACTGGTAAGGCCGGGCGTTTCCGAGCAATAGTTGAGCCTCGATACGTGACGCAACGAGGTGCTCGACGTGGAGAAGGGATCGGGAAGGGGGAATAGGACCCTCATCAACCGCAAGAAGCTCCATGCGATGATCCCGCTGTGTGAGCGCACGATCTTCAACATGGAACAACGAGGGGAGTTTCCCCGCCGGATCGCGCTCACCAGCCGAAACGTCGCGTGGGATCTGGCTGAGATCGAGGAATGGATTGAGACCCGAAAGTCGTCCGGCATCCAAGCTACGCGCCCCGGTATGGCGACCTGAGCCGTGGCGATCGATCTACGGGCGGCGTTTGAGAACGAACCGCCTGTGCTGGACTTCATATGGCCCGGTTTTCTTGCGGGCACTGTGGGGGCGCTGGTTGCTCCCGGAGCCACGGGCAAGAGCTTCTGGGCGCTGGAAGCCGCAATGTCCGTCGCGTGTAGCGTTGCCGGCGGCGACCTTGTGGGCCTTGCCCCTGCGCACACCGGTCGCGTGGTGTACTTGGCCGGAGAAGACCCGTCGCCTGCGCTTGTGTGCCGGGTTCACGCTATCGGCCAGCACTTGAGTCAGCAGGCCCGCGAAGCCATCGCGGAAAACCTGACCGTTGAGCCGATCATGGGCAAGCGGCCGAACGTAATGGACGATCGGCACCTTGCCCGCATCATCGAGTTCTGCACCGGAGCGCGACTGATCGTGCTGGACACCTTGAGCCGCATCCACGCTCTCGATGAGAACAGCAACGGTGACATGGCACAGCTTGTCGCCACGCTAGAACACGTCGCGGCCAGCACCGGGGCGTCCGTCCTGTATCTGCACCACGTCAGCAAGGGCAGTGCCCGCGAGGGCCAGACCGATCAGCAGCAGGCAGCGAGGGGAGCATCCGCCCTGATCGACAACGCCCGCTGGTGCGGCTTCGTCGCCAAGATGAACGAGGAAGAGGCCAGGCGCCTGAGTGACCGCAGCTATGACCGGGAGCCCATCGGCAATGACCGGCGTGGCTACTTTGTGCGCTTCGGCATCTCCAAACAGAACTACGACTGCATACCTATTGACCGCTGGTATTCGCGGCATGGCGGCGGCGTGTTGTTGCCCGTAGAACTGGTGGAGACGAGGCACGAGCGCGGGATTCAGAACGGGGGCAAGTGCTATGGCGTCGCCACGTATTAGGCCCGCCTACTCTAAATTTGACCCTGCCCATGTGTTCGACGGACTCTTCGTGCCCACCAACGGCAAGAGGCGTGGGCGTCTGCTTGTAGAGCCGCGCCGGTTTGGCAAGATAGAGATTGGGTTCCAGGGCTTTGAGCAACTCGGGGTCGATGACCAGTCCATTTTGCTGGCCCTGACCGCCCAGCTCGGTATCGACGGGCTCGTGATCGATTATGCCGCGGCAGGACCGATGAGCAGGCAGTTGCGCCTCGCGCTGGATTTTCAGCAAGACGATGGCGCTCCGCTGGCGAGCAAACGTACCAGTTTACGAAGCTTGCTGATCGACGCTGGATATAAATACCCAGAAAGCGGCGCAGCGCTTGCAAGAGCCAAGGCAAGCCTCAATCGGTTACGAGCGACGCAGATTCGAGAGGCTGACCGTGTGAGTGGCTGGGACAGAGCCTGCAACCTGATTGCGGTTAGCTTCAACCACAAAACCGGGGAGATCTACGTCGCGGCCAATCCCAGACTTACGGGCGCCGTTCTCCGGGGGCAGCACGTCAAAGTCTCGCTGTGCGAGCGCAACAAGCTGGACGGCGAGGTCGCCAAGCTGCTGCACTGCTGGCTCTGCTCAAACATCCGACTTGGCCGGGCGCTGGGCAACGGCAACGGGGCGCACCTCGACACCCTTGCGCCCCATGTGTGGGGCCGGGCCGCGTGGGAAGGCTTCGCCGCGGCCGACCGCAGCAAGAAGCGTGGCCAGTTGCGGGCCGCGCTGGACGAGATTGTAGATCGAACACGAGACCTGGAAGGTGGCGCCGGCTGGGCCATCGATCAGACCAGCAACGGTTTTGTGCTGGTGAGCCGCCCCAAGAAACTACCATTCCTTGAGGGACGGCACGACATCAGGCCGAGCGACCCAACGAACTCGTCCGGGCAGAAGCCGCTCGACTGGCAAAATTGGACGGCGGATCGGCCGAATACCCCGTCTTAGGTGGCAACTACCCCCGTCTTAGGTGGCAACTTCGGAGGTCCGGCCAAGCTGTTGATCGCCACCGGATCGGCCGGGCGCCGCCAGCCCGGTCATCCATTCGCGGCGAGCCGTCGTCCACCTCCGCTGAGCTGTCGGACGTCCGCAACGGGTCGATGTCATTGAAAAAGGCCGCTGATCTTGCGGCGGTCGAGCAGCGGCGGATAACGTCCGCGTAGCCGACCTTTCGAGGTCCGCTTGTTGGCAGGGGAGCTAACGGGGTGGAACGACCCTAATCGGACGTTTGCGTTACCGACGTCCGCCGGACTTAGCCCCAGGTGGATGCAGAGCGTGGTGGCTGGCCATCTGCCCCTGCGGCCGAGCTCCAGGCTAAGCCGCCAAGTCAGCCGGCCCTGTTCCCGGCGCAATGTTGGCGCTGGACTTGGCCTGCGCCAACCCGTCCGCAAGCGCGTTGCGCAATTCGGTCATGTGATACGGCTTCTGCACCGCGCGCTGCGTCCGATAGCCTTCCTGCAGCCTGTTCGACGAATAGCCGCTCGAAAAGACGAAGGGCACGTGGCGGATGAGCAAGGCGTCCGCCACCGGGTAGCTCATCTGGCCGCTGAGATTCACGTCGAGCACCGCGGTGTCGAGGAACTGCGTCTCGATCAGCGACAGGGCCTCATCGACGCTCGCGGCTGGCCCGATCACCACGCAACCGAGATCGGCGAGCATGTCCTGGAGAAGCAGGGCCACGAGCATTTCGTCCTCGACGACGAGGACGCGGCGGCCGGAGAGGGGGCTATGCATCATGCGCGGCCTCCTTGGAGACTGGCATAACGATCGTGCAGACCATGCCAGCCGGCGCGAAGTCCAGCATGACCTCTCCCTGCAGCTCCTGCGCCAAGGGGCCCTGCAGCAGACGGGAACCGAAGCCTTGTTCCGTCGGGGGTTTCACCAGCGGCCCGCCACTTTCGCGCCATTGCAACCGCATCCGTTGGCCGTTGGGCGTCGGCACCATTCCCCAATCGACATCGACCCTCCCGTCGGAGCCGTTGGAGAGCGCCCCATGGCTGGTCGCATTGGTCGCCATCTCGTGCAGCACGACGGCGAGGCTGAGGACAGCTTTCGGCGACAGACGAACGTTGGGACTTTCGGGCGAGATGCGGGGGGCCGAATGGCCGTTCCAGTCGATCGGCCGCATTATCTCGTCCAGGACGTCGCGCAGGAGCACAGCGTCCCAATTGTCGCGTCCCAGCAGGCCGTGGGCTTTGGAGAGCGCGAGGATGCGCCGCTCGAGGGTATCGATCAGGCTCGGGTCGGCGTGCCCGCGCAAGGTCCGCAGGACGATGGACTGCACGCTGGCCAGGGTGTTCTGAGTACGATGGTTCAACTCATCGAGGAGGAACCGCAGCCGCTCCTCCTCGCGCTCATGCTTGGAAAGATCCACCAGTGAGATGAAGTTCTGAACAACATCGCCCGCCTCATCGCGCACCGCGCTGAAGAAGAGGGCCGCCCGGAACACCTCGCCGTTCTTACGACGGTAATGGCTCTCCATGTCATCTTCGGCGCCGGCCGCGAACGCGTCTTCAACTTGGCTCGGGGCCCCGGGGCCGCCGCTGCGGGCCGAGAGGAAGTCCAGGCGTTGTCCCAGCACTTCCTCCCGGGCGTAGCCGGTCAAGGCGAGGAAGCTGTCGTTGACGAAGATGATCAGGTGACCGGGCGCCTTGGCGTCCGTGAAGACCATGGGCATTCGCGTGGTCTCGGCCGCCACGACGAACGGGCCAAGGTCCCTCCGAAAGCCCTCGACTGTCGCTTCGGCCCGTTTCTGGTCGGCGGACTTTCGGGCGATCTTCGGCATGGGACGAGCCCGATCTTTTTGTCGATAGCCAGAAGCTCAGCAGCGGGTTCGTCGCCTCGCGTTCACAAACTACGACTGACGAGACAGATGCTTCCATCCGCCAGGTGTCAACGATTGATTTCGCGCAATGGTTGCAGGATCGGCGGCGCGCCACAACGCCGGGCGCTTAGGGCTGCCGCAAAGCTGGATCGTGGGCCTGGCGTTGGATGACCCCATCTGTCTCATTGCAGCGAGTTTTCTGCATAGGCTCCCGCCAGGCTGTGCGAGAGGCCGTAAGCTTCGCTCATCAACGGGCGAAATCCACCCCGAACGGTCATCCCGGACGTCCGCTCAGCGGAAGTGGGTGACGGCTGGCCCCGACTGGATGACCTGGCTGGCGGCGCCCGGCCGATCCGGTGGCCGGCTACGTCCGAGCCGGAGCCGACCGACTGGCAAAATTGGACGCCGGATCGGCCGAATACCCCCGTCTTAGGTGGCAATCGCCCCCGTCTTAGGTGGCAACTACCCCCGTCTCAGGTGGCAACGATCTAGGCCCCCAAAACGAGTGCAAACCCGCGCTCGGTCTAGCTTTTCGCCGTTCGACGAAATGCCGGTCTAAGAAGTTCTAGGGAACTTCTACCATGCGCGCGAAGCGCCGCGCCTTGAGGGCGCCCGGGCCCTCGCGCGATTTTGAGAGGGGCAGGAGGGAAGAGGAGGTCTTGCACCGTGCAAGACTTGATCCTCAATCCGCGCTCACCTGCTGGTCGGCGCACGACCACATCGCCGTCAATACCTGTAAAGGCGGCCCGTACAACTATTTACGAGTGACTGAATTAAATAGACAATCTTGAAATCTGGCTCCTAAAGGGGATAATGGCAGCTACTGATTAGCTACTGTCAGGCGCCGCGTGACTACAGAGCCCAAAACCGTCATTCGAACCGTGATCGACGCACAGCTAAAGGCGGAATTCGAGGCCGCCGCACAGGGCAATGATCGGGTTTCAAGTCAGGTTCTGCGCGATCTGATCCGCGAATATGTGTGGCGCTTCTCCAAGGGCGAAGCGTGGGAACCGGGACAGGAAACAAAACGTCGTCGATTAGTGAAATAGGAGAGCGGGATGTCTGATCATGTAAAGAAAATCAAAGACGGCGCTCAGTGCGTGAATCGCGCCCTGCAGGAGTGGTTATCAATCCTGGTTCTATTCATGGGAGTTCTGCAATTTTTGCTGCTAATTCTGCAAATTCCGGCCTATTTGAAAGACATGTTCGGTGGCGACTTAATCATGTCAAAGGCATTCCTAATGAGCGTGATCGCCATCGGCATTTGCTGGGCTCAATGGCGCTATCGCCATGTGGTTTATCCGCAGATGCGCAGACAGGCCAAAGCGTGCAGGGGCTGACATGAACAAGTCTTGCACCGTGCAAGCCCTGGCGGTCGCCCTTTTCCTCCTGCCCACGCTCGCCGTTTCGGCGCCGGCAGCGGGACAGGGTGCTCCCCAACAGGCGCCGAAAACGGTCTCTTGGTATGCGAACCATCAGCAGGAGCGCGCGCTGAGGCAGCTCGCGTGCATGGACAATCCGGGTCAGCTCGCGCGCGACCCGGATTGCATCAACGCCCATCAGGCGAGTGTTGAGGTCGCCCTGCGAATCGCTCGCGCCCGCACCGGCACGCTCGATCCACGCGACCCGGCCTTTTGGTCGGCCGATCCGAACACCCGTGCGGCTAAGCTCTCGATGTGCCGCCTCAACCCTCAGCTCGACGGCTGCGACGCGGCCAGGCGCTCGCTGCTGATCGAAGCCGGGAATGCTAAAAGGTAATCGTCATGGGCGGCGATATTCAGTGGCAAGTCTTTGCCTACATCGTCTCACAGGTCGAGACGCCGCTAATCAGCGTGGTTGCACAGGTCGTCGGTGCCTTCCTGACGTTCGTAGGTCCGCCGCTCAAGGTCGCGCTCGTCCTGTATGTTGCTCTCACCGGCATCCGCATCATCACCGGCCATACGGATGAGGCCGGCTCCGCCCTGATTGGCCGCTTCCTGAAAATGGCGCTCATATTGTGGGTGCTCACGGGCACCGGCGCCTATCAGGGGATCTTCTACGACTTCTTCTTCACGGTCCTTCCACAGGGGCTATCGAGCGCCCTGACGTCGGGTGGCGTGACGACGATCGACGCCAACAGCTTCGATATAGTGTGGATCAAGGCGTGGCGCGCCGGCCTTGAAGTCTATCGGACGCTGTCCTGGCAGGACATCGCCGAGAAGCTCGTCATTGTCGTCTTCTGGGCCGCCGCCATCATCTCGACAGTCTTCGCCTTCGCGATCTGGCTGATTTCGCGCGTACTCCTGGCGCTTTACATCGCGATCGGCCCCTTGCTGGTCGCCTTGGCGCTGTTCCCTGCGACCCGCTCAATCTTCGAACGCTGGATCGGCTCGCTGATCTCCTGCGTGATCCTCCAGATCACGACGGTCACGCTGCTTTACATCGTCTTGGCCGTAGAACAACAAGTCGCAGGAAAGGTCGCAATCATGGGCTCCGTCGATACGATGGCCATGCTCCAAGTCCTGTTCGCGGGCGTGATCTTTTTCGCGGTTGCGGGATTCGTCGCCTTTCAGCTTCCAGGCGTGGCCGCTTCGCTCGCAGGGGGGGTGCAATTCCACACGGGCGGGATCGGGCGCGCAGCTCAGATGTTCGTCGGCTCGACCGGGAGCAAACAATTCGATGGGCAAGGGGGCGCGCATCATGTGGGCCGCAGCGGCGTCATGGGCGCGGGTCACATGGCGGCCTCCATAGCCGGGCGAGGGGCGATAGCCGGCGGTCGCGCGGTTTATCAGCGTATCCGGCCGACAACCGGCGGCTCGCTCTCCGACAGCTAATCGCTCTCCACCGCTCAAGTCTTGCACCGTGCAAGGCTTGAACGCCGCCCGTCCCATGCTTGCACCGTGCAAGCCCGCTCCGCTCCCACCCCGTTCTTTTTCTCTTGCCCAATTCCGAGTTGGCGAAGGGGTACTAGGTTCGAAGAGGGGCTAGGGCAGGATATGCTTGGTGGTAGCAGGTATAAAACGGAGATGGAGCCTATGCCGGCGGCGCCCGGTCACAAGATGGTCGGAACCTATGTTCCCGCCGCACTTGCCGAGCGGTTCGAGGCGTGGGCGCGAGCGGACGGCGGCAAGGCGGCAGCGCTGCGTCGTTTGATTGTGGAAGCAATGGACGGTGGGGCGGGGGGCTTGCACGGTGCAAGCCCTGCCCGGTCGGCCCTCGCGCCTGTTGGCGTCGGGCGTGGGAAGCAGGTCGGAATCCGATTGAAGGATGACGAGCGGCGCGCGCTGGCCGAGGCGGCCGAGCAGCGGGGGACAAGCCCGGCGAATTGGGTTCGCTCGCTGGCGATCGTCCACCTAGCCAGCAAGCCGCAATGGAATGCGGCCGAGTTGGAAGAACTGCGTGCCCTGTTCCGCGAGCTGCGCGCGATCGGGAACAACGTCAACCAGATCGCGCGCACGCTGAATGTCGCCGTGCAGATGGGCGAATACCCGCCGCACCAGGGCCTTGCCGCCAAGGAGGCGGCCGAGCTGGTCCGCGCCGAAATGCGGCGCGTCGTGGCCGTCATGACCGGCAATTTCGACAATTGGGGCTTGCCTGACGCCGAGCGGCCGACAGCGGCGGCCGGCGCCGTCGAGAGGGCAGACGCGGCGGCGCGCATGTCCGAAGCCGCCCGCAAACGACGGCCCCGCAGACGGCCGGTCCGGTTCGATCAGGGTGACTAGGTCTTGCACCGTGCAAGAGTTCCACTGTCCTGACGGCATGTATGGATTTTGATACAGCCTTCCCATGGAGATCGAGACTTACGAAAGCGTGTGGGACGCGATCTGCGATACCCGCGAGGAGGCCGCCAACTTGCAGCTTCGTTCGACGCTAATGAGCGGCGTCTGCGGGCGGGTGAAGAAATGGGGCGTTCCTCAAGGGGAAGCCGCAAAACGGCTCGGGCTCACTCGGCCCCGCCTCAATGATCTGACGCGCGGCAAGCTGGAAAAGTTCTCGCTTGACGCTCTGGTCGACATCGCCACGGCGGCCGGATTCAAGCTCTGTATCCAGCTCGAGGACGACGCCTGACCGAGTCGAGGTCTTGCACGGTGCAAGACCTCGGAGACGCAGTGCGGAATTGTTGCTGGGCGGACGTCAGCCGCATCACCCCGTCCTCGATCTTCGGCCAGCGGAACTGGCCATCCTCCAGCCGCTTGACCAGCAGGCAAAGGCCCGTGCCGTCCCACCAGACCAGTTTGACCCGGTCCGCCCGCTTGGCGCGGAAGACGTAGACGACGCCTGAGAACGGATCGGCCCGCAGCTGCTCCTTCACTAGCGCCGCCAAGCCGTCCATCCCCTTGCGGAAATCCACGGGCTTCGTCGCGACCATCACGCGGACGGCTGCTGTCGGCCCAATCACCGCGCCGCCTTCGGGGCCGCGATCACCGCCGCCGCCATGCGCGGATCCGCCTCCCGCGGGATCCGCACCAACACCTCGCCGATCCGCACCTCGATCACGCCGACCTCGCCAGCACCGCTCACGTCCGCGTCGGCCAGGAAGACCGGCGCGAACCCCGCGCCGGCGGCACGCCGCGCGTCCCGCCGCCAAGTGAAGTGCGGATTCCGACGATGCCGCCATGTCATTCCGAGATCATGCCGCCAGTCATTCCGGGCTGATCCCGCCACCCCGGAGGGGGCTTCGTCGTGGTGTTGATGTGGAAGGTGTTGGGCCGGCTGGTCAAGCCTGATCGGCGGGTTTCGGGCGACGCAGGGAGTCGCCGCTGAGGTCGAGCCGGTGGGCGTTGTGGACCAGCCGATCGAGGATGGCGTCGGCATAGGTCGCCTCGCCGATGACGGTGTGCCAGGCCGAGACCGGCAGCTGGCTGGTGACGATGGTGGAGCGCCGGCCGTAACGGTCCTCGAGGATCTCGAGCAGGTCGTGTCGGGCCTGGGCGTCCAGCGGTTCCAGCCCCCAGTCGTCCAAGATCAGCAGTTGCACGGCGGCCAGGCTCTTGAAGCGTCGGCCGATGCTGCCGTCGCCATGCGCCAGGGCGAGCTCGTCGAAGAGCTTGGGGACGCGGACGTAGAGGACGGAGCGGTTGTTGCGGCAGGCCTTGTGGCCGAGCGCGCAGGAGATCCAGCTTTTGCCCACGCCGGTCGGGCCGCAGATGACGAGGTTCTCGGCCGCGTCGATCCAGTCGCCCTTGAGCAGCGTGCTGAGCACGCCGCGGTCCAAGCCGCGGTGGGCGCGGTAGTCGATGTCTTCCGGCACGGCGTGGTGGCGCAGGCGCGCATGGCGGAGCCGGGCGCCGAGCCGCTTGTCCTGCCGGTGGACGGTCTCGCGGTCCAGCAGCAGCGCCAGCCAGTCGGCATGTCCCAGGCCGCCGGCTTCGGGGTTGTCGAGCAGTTCGCGGAAGGCCTTGGCCATGCCCTGGAGGCCCAGGGCGTTGAGCTGGTCGAAGGTGGGATGGGTCAGCATCAGATCTCCTCAGTGGTAGTAGGTTGAGCCGCGGATGTTGGGGTGGGCGACGGCGCCGCCGGCCTCGCCGTCGCGCCGCCGGACCGGTTGGCCGTCGAGCCGGTTGTCGAGGATGGATTTCACCGCGCCGTAGCTGCGCGCGCTCACCAGCAGGGCGCGCTCGCAGGCCGCCTCCAGGCGAGCGACGCCGTAGACCTTGGCCAGGCGCACGATCCCCATCGTGGTGCGGAAGCCCTGTTCGGGGTGCGGGCGGTGCTCGAGGATCATCTGGCAGAGCAGCGCCACAGACGGGCCGCAGGCCCGCGCCTCGGCCAGGATCCGCTCGATGGTCCAGTCGCTGTATCGGCGGTGGCTGGCGGGCATGTGCTCGCTGAGGGTCGTGTGCTTGCCGTCGCCGGAGCCGCGCAGATGGGCGGCGATGCGCTCGCCGCACAGGAAGATCTCCACGCCGCGGGCGGTGAGCCGCACCTCCACCGTCTCGCGGGCGTGGCGGTAGGGCACGGAGTAGAAGTGGCCGTCCACGTCGACGTGGTAGTCCAGGCCCACCTTGCGCACGCGCCATTCGGCGAGGGCATAGGGCTCGTTCGGCAGCGGCTTCAGCCGCGGGGCGTCGATCTCCTCGAAGAGCTGGCGCCGCGTGCGGCGCTGATAACGCCGGACCTGCTGGTCGTTGAGCCAGACCAGCAGGTCGCCCAGCGCCGCGTTCACCTCGGCCAGGCTGTAGAAGCGGCGATGGCGCAGCTTGCCAAGCAGCCAGCGCTCGGCGATCCGCACCGCGGCTTCCACCTTCGCCTTGTCCCGCGGTCGCCTGGGCCGCGCCGGCAGCACGGCGGTGTCGTAGTGGGCGGCCAGCTCGCCGTAGGCACGGCCCACCTGCGGGTCGTAGAGGCAGGCCTTGATGATCGCCACCTTGGGATTGTCCGGCACGAGCAGCCGCGGCGCGCCGCCGAAGAAGACGAAGGCCTGCACGTGGCCGTCGACCCAGTCGGGGAGCTTCTCGCTCCAGGTGGCGCAGGCGAAGGTCAGGCTGGAGGCGCCCAGCACCGCGACGAAGATGTGCGCCGGCTGGGTCTTCCCGCTGCGGCGGTCGATGATCACCGGCACGGTGTCGCCGGCGTAGTCGACGAAGAGCTTGTCGCCGCCGAGATGCGTCTGGCGCATCGTCACCGGCAGGCGAGCTTCCCAGCTGCGGTAGAGCTCGCAGAACCGGCTGTACCGGTACCCGTCCGGATGAGCCTCGATGTACTCGTCCCACAGGATCTGCAGGGTGACGTGCTTCTTCTTCAGCTCGCGGTTCAGCGCCGCCCAGTCCGGCTCGGCGCGCCGACGGAAGCCCTGCTTCGTCCCCGTTTCGCCGTAGAGCCTGAGCTCGAGGTCCTTATCCGTCAGCGCCAAGGGCAGCGGCCATGGAAGGCCAGAGGCGGCGAACCGCTGCAGCATCTCCCGCAGCGTCGAGCGCGCGACACCGGTTCGCCGGGCCACCTCCTGCACCGACAATTCGGCGTCCAGCCGCAGTCTCAACATCTCGCGCACGCGGCGCATCGCGATCCTCTCCGTCGGCATCAGCCCCTCCTCGAAAAGGAGCGACCTTAGCGTCGACGAAGCCCCCGCCCCGGCGGTGGCGGCATCACCGGAATCCCTGGCGGGACCATTCCGGAATAGGTGGCGGGATCAAATCGGAATGGGTGGCGGCATCATTCCGGAACGGCTGGCGGGATCAGGTCGGAATCCGCAAAGTGAAGATCTGTGTCGTGCGAAGACCGTACCGCTCGGCGACCTCGCCCACCGAAGCGACTTAGCTCTCAGCGACGATCTGCGCCTTGGCCTCCACGCTCCAGCGCCGGCGGCGACCCGCCCCCGTGAACACCTCAATGCGCCGGACCTCGGGCATAGGCAGCACATCATCACCCGACATCATCACCACTCTAAGCTCCTCGACCACGCCGGGGCCCAGACTCGGCGATCAGCTCAGGCGCGAGAAGGTGGGGTGGAGACGCCGCTTACGACGACTCGTTGCCGACATTGCGATTGTCCGCTTCACGCCTAGCTAGCTCGCCGCCTCGGCGTCCCCTTGCAGTCGCTGTTCAAGGGTCCCGAGCGTGGACCGCTCCTTCAGTTCGCGCTTCTCGTCGGGATCTTCGGTGGCCTCAACCCCTTGAATGTAGTCGGAGATGTACCCCGGCGGCAGCCCATGTTCCGTCGCTCCAGCGAGAACATGGTCCTTGTACCAGCCGTAAGGTTTGAGGCCGTCGTCGATGTGGTTGGCGGTGGCGAGATAGGTAAGGACCTTTCTCCTGCGGCCCTCGTCATTGATGACGGTGACGGTGGCGTGGTCGTAGCCTTTTCCCAGGCCTTCAGCTCTATCCAACCGCGCACGCTCGATAGGATCGAAGCTGAACAGCACGCCGACAACTTCATCCTCGGCGCTGGCGGCGAAGGCGTTGCACTTGCCGGAACCGTCCACGCTTCTCTTGTGAAAGCGGAGCGCATGACCAGGCAGCGTCGCCACACCGAGCGGTTCGCAACTCGGCATGCGTTCGCGCAGCCGCGCGGTCGACATGTTGGAACCATAGGCAAAATAGACGGTGTGCTCCGGAGGGCCTTTCTCCGTATTTTTGAGCGGTGCGATTTTGGCGTCTCCCGGCTTTAGGATCGTACGTAGCGGCACCGTCATGATGCCGCACTCGTCCGTCTCCTCGCCTTCGCGGGTGATAATGGACTGGCCGTCTCCACCGTCGAGAATGGGGACGGGTCTACCCACCCAGCCGCAATCGGTGCAGCGCGGCCGCTCCCAGAGTACTCCAGGTGCCTCGGTGTTTTCGCCGTGCTCAGGTTCGAGACGGGGCGAGCTGCATTTCGGACATTCAGCTGGAACACCGCGCAGCACACGCAGGATCAACGACGTCGCCATGCCGATGGCATGCTGGATGAGCGACTGCGCGATGTCGGCATCGACCCAGGTGACCGATTTGGAATGGGTCAGCCAGTTAGAAAACGTCCACGCGGATTCAAGCGCGCTCTTGAGAGCTCCACGGCGCTCCTTGTTCGTGTCTCCCGGCAGAAGATCGTTGCAAATGATCTCTGTCCACGCGCGGAAGTTGGCACGCTTCGGGGGCTCATCAGTCCAGACGGCCGCATCCTGCGCGGCGCCGATCAGTTCGAGCAGCGCTTCGCGGCAACGAACCCCGACGGCCTGATAATCCGAGACGTTCTGTGCTTGCGTCAGGGACGCGGTGGCCTCCTCCATCTTCTCGAAGACTGACGCGAAGGGGAGAATCCGAAGATCGTCCTGCTGTTGCTCTTCCGTGCGCGGAATACGGAGGATCAGGCCGATGTGGAAGGTGAGAGCCAGGTCCATGTTGGGGAACTGCTCTTGGGAGTAGAGGTTTGTGCCGCCGGTGATCACCCACCAACGATCCTTGTTGGTGTGGATGTCCCACACGTCGTGGCGGGTGTTGAAAACGGCCTCCGAGTAGACCTTCTGCATGAAGGTCACTTCCAGATCGGGGGCCTGCCATTCGAAATACTCTCGAACTTCCTCGGTCTCTTCTTCGGTGGCTTTTAGCATGCCGAACTACCCGATGAGGTCTTCTTCGATCGGCGGGCGAGGTACAGTGAAAAGGCCCTGACGGCCTTGGTCCGGGTCATTCGTGAACGTCTCGATGTAGGCGTAGGCATCGGCACCCGGAGGAGGATCGGCGTTGTCGAATAGGATGACCTGTCCGAGGTGGCCCAATCCGGCGAGATGCTTGAAGAACGCTTCCTTCAGGTTCGTCTGCGTGATCGCCCGTTCGTCGGCGGACAACGCGCCGAGCGGGGAGCGGATCGGGTCGCGATAGGTGATCAACGGGGTGTCCAACACGAGGAAGCCCGGGTGAGGCAAGCTCCTGCCGCGACAGAACGTCAGCATCGCTACCTTGAAGGCCGCGTGCGTAATCGCCCTCACGCCCTTGCCGTTGTCCTTCCGGTGCTTTCCGCCGATGACCACGTCATACGACTGCATGTCGAACTGCACCCGCTTATCGCCGGGGAAGCCCCAAGCGGTCAGTACGTTCGAAACTTCGTCGGCGAACTCCTGTGCGGTCTGAAACGACAAGCCGGGTTGGAAATTCGTCTTCGGCCGGACCTGCTTGGCGCTCTCGACCCTCTTTTGCTGTCGTTCCAGTTCGTCACGCCGCTGCAGCAGGGAGAGGCCGTGATTGATCCGGTCGCGTTTAGGAATGATCTCGGCGAACCGCCGCTGCTGGTCGTCCGCGTTCGGCGAGGCAGTCCGGAGTTCCGCCTCCACCGTGGCGAGCTGCCCCCGGTTTTCGAGGAGACGATCACCTGCCGCGACGAGTTCCGACTGCGCTGCCTCGGTCGTTTTCTGTAGCTCGCTCTGGTGCAGTCTTATCTTCGCGATTTCCGCTTCCGCCGCAGCACGCGCCCTACCGATCTCGACGAGACCGTGGTCATGGACCTGCGCTTCGGGCGGCGCGCCGCAAACAGGGCAGGCCTTGTTGGCGTCCATGCCGAAGAGGAAGCCCGCCTCTTCAAGGGCCTCAAGGCGCGCGATATCGCTGATGTAAACGCGTTGCAGCTGGTCGAAATTCTCCAGCGTGATCGCGATGTCGTTTACGCGCTGCTGGTCGGAACTCAGCTGGTTCGTGAGGAGCCGCTTCCGTTCCAGCGCGGCGCGGACAGAGCCGCGCGCCGCCACGATATCCTGCTCGACCGCCTTCAGCTCGTCCTCGACGCTCTCCTGAAGTTCGTCCAGCTGGTCGATATCTGGAAAATCTTCGGCGATCTCGATCTCGATCTGAGCCAGCATTTCGGTGATGAACCGTAGCTGGGCGGACTTGCCGGTCCGGAATTCAGCGGGCTTCTCCTGCGTGATGAGCGCGGAGTCGTCTACACCTGTCAGCAGGTACTTGAAGGTGTTGCGTTCGACCTGCTGCAGGATCTTGTCGCCGCTCTCCACGGGAGAGGTCTCTGACTGGATCGCCGTCTCGTCCGTGATGCAGAAGCGGACGATGTCTCGGAAGCTAAGCGGCTTCTTGGTGCCGGACTTGTCCTTCGCCAGCTCCCTGCCTTCGATATCGAGGCTTCGGAGCAGGTAGTTCGACAGGTTGGCGTCGTTTTCCGCGCTATGCCGCGCAGAGAGAACACGCTCGGAGCCGTCGTCCGGTTTCAGCAGGAAGTCGCCGCCCCCGATAAAGCGATCCAGAACGATCGGCGTATCGTCCACTGCAAGGTGCAAATGCACGCGGCTGTAAGGATGACGTTCGACGATGTTCGGCAGCTCGCGGCTTCCGCCCATCATGAAGTCGATGGCCTTCACGGCGAAGGACTTGCCCGTGTTCGACGCGCCATAAACGAACGACAGTGACGCGGGGAATTCCAGGCTCGCCGAGCCGTCGTCTCGGTCCATGAAGACGAGCTTGTTGATCCGAAGTCGCGGCGCCTTACCCATCACGCAGCGCCCTCGTTCTGGAATTCAACGGTCCAGCGGCCGACCTTGTCTTGGATGAGGCTGGCTAGGAACGACGGGTCGGAATTCGTCACGTAGTCAACCAGCCACGTCGCGCGCTCCTTCAATGCCTTGCCGTAGTCGCTCCGGATGAGCTGCACGAACAGCGAGGCCTCTTCGGTCGTGGCGTAGGCGATGCCTTCCTCGGTATATCGTTCCTCGACCATGTGAAGGCGAGCCATGAGCTTGAGGCCTTCTTCCACGACGGATCGCCGAACGATGAGTTCGCCGGACCGCTGTGGGATGTCCGGATGTAGGCTCGGCGGTCCCTCGGGCAAATCCTCAGTATGAACGACTAGATGGTCGAGCCACGTCAGGTGCGTCAGGTCATAGGCGCGCGGTGTGGCCGCATCGAGGAGCACGACGCTTCGCACACCGGTCTCCAGCGGGCTGTTGAATAGCTGGGGCTTCGCCGCGCTCATGACCCGCTCCACGACATTTCGTCGTCGTTCACGAGGTGATGGCATATGCCCTGCTTGACGGGAACGTAGGCGTACTTCGCAAGCGGCCCGGCGGGCGAGACTGTTGAAGCCTGCGCCATGACCGCATCGATGCGGGCGAGCGTGTCCGCGGCCGTCGTCTTTAGGGTGCTCTTGATGCCGAAGTGGATCTCCTTCCGGAACGTGGCGATCACCTCCGGCGACGTGTTGTCGCGATAGAACTTCTGGAAGGCGTCCGCCTCGAAGTACCGCTCCCGGTGATCCCGCAAGTCGGGGCCGTGCACAGAATGTGCGAACACAGCCTCGTGGTCGGCGAATGCTGAATTTTCGCGCTCACCGTATGCCTCAACCATCGCACGCAAGTAGCGCTGTTCCTCTGCACCGACGTCGGCAGGAACTGTCCCCTTGGGGTAGTCGCCGGGATCGGCCCCGTATTTCTTGAAGAGCAGGGGTTTGATCGCCGGATCTTTCAGCATTTCATCGACGGTGACCTTGAAGATCGACATGAAGTCGAACGCCTCGATGACGGCCTGCAGCGCAGCATCGATCGTTATCTTCTGACCGGAGATGATCTTCCCGCCGCACGCAATGTCCCACTTGTCGATGAGCGACTGCTTGAACTCCGACGGCTTGTCCACCAGTGCGGCGAGCTTCTGGTTCAACCCCTTGGGCGCGACAAAGTAGAACCGACGAGGGGCCGTGAACTCGCCCCGTGACGCCCAGTAGAGCACCTTCCCGACGGCCAGGAGGCCGTCGTTGAGACCGAGCCGCTCACGGTACTGCTTGCACTGATAGTTGTCCCACGGACCCTCGTGACGCTGCGTGGTCACGAAGCCGACCACGTCGCGACCCTTGTCGCCCGGACCAGCAAAACGATGCACCTCGACGTAACCGGGCAGGCCATCGACCCACTCGCGACAGAACTGTTCCAGTTCATCGTCGTCCATGATCAAGATAAGTCTGTCGTGTTTTACCTGCATCTGGGGCGTCGCGCGCGCGGCTCTTTCCTTCAGTCCTAGGGAATCCTATCCCAGGCCGCTTCTTCGTACAATTCGCCGGACTTGTAAGTTGTCCAGATGCATGTGCACGGTGAGTTTAGCCTGATTCTGGGTGATCGCGTCCGGTGGGCTTCGCGAGTGGATTCGGGCCGAGGGGCGGTCGAGCGTCTGCTCTTGGACACAGAGCCAACGTCCCCTCCTGGTACCAGGCGGCCGTAAGGGAATTGACACCCTCAGATTGCACGTGGGGCTTGGCGCACCTAACGTACCGCGCGATGCATCGGGGGAGAACCGAATGGGCGCGATCTGTCCGAGGTGTTCTAGTTCCAACGTTCGCCGCGTGGCTCTGATCCCATGCGGACGGGGCGCAGACCGGTACGTGGGCGGGTAGTGTCGGGCCACATGCGGCTGCTGGGTCGATCGAGACTCAGACTGTGAGCGCCGACGTTTTCGCGCCGCCCGATCCCCCGGATGACCTGCTCACATGTGGGCTATATGCGCTAGCAAGTTCGATCGCGACATTCGTGGTCGTGTTGTTGCTATTTTCTTTCACGCAGCACGAGTGGAGCATCGCACTACTGGCGGCAATGATGACGCTTGCGCTGGCGTGGAAGTACTTCGTGAGCCGCGCGAAACAAAAAGCGGTCGGATACCGGGAGCGGGTCCGGGCCTGGTCGCGCCTCTGGTCGTGTCGCGCTTGCGGTTGGACCGCGGACCACGAGATCTTTGAGCGAGGCGCCCACACAACTGGCCCTTAGACGGGGCCTGCTCGTGCGAATGTCCGGAAACCGGAAGGGAGCGAAGGTCTCCTTGTGGCGCGCTCCAGCTGGTGAATCAAGGCCGCGCTTGCAGGGAGCTGGCTGTTTCGGGGCGGTGCTCGCGCGCAAGATCGTCGGGCTCACTCGTCGGCGTCTTCCGCGGAAGATCCGGCCGCAGATTGGGTACGGATCACCGCCAGAAATTCCTGCCAATCCTCCATCGTGCCGCTGCTCTTGGCCAGATTGCAGCCGAGGTGAGTGAGGTGGACGTTGGCGGGATCGTAGGTCTTTGCCTCGCTGTCGATGCGATCGGGGGAAATCTGCAGAAGGCGGTTCTTCGGGCTCAGCGGAATGCGCCCCCCGCAGAGCAAACAGTGGCCGCCTTGCTCGTCCCACTTCTCGGTCAAGGCAGCCAAGATGTCGGACAGGTTCGGCCCTTTGCGCACCGGATGCTGACCAATCCGCTCCTGTCCGCTGAGCTGGATCCGCTGCTGAATGTTCAGTGCGACCTGGGACAGCGCCCTTCGGACATCGGGCGTGCTCGCATTTAGGGCGACAATCTTCTGCACGCTGGGGCGGAGCGTGAGATCGAGCTTAAAGAGTCGCGCGTCGAGCAGTGTCGGCAGGTCCTCGTCATGCACGAACGTCCACCGTCCGATGTTGGCCATGTGGCCGAGACCTTCGTAGGTTCGAGGCATGTGTCGGCGGGCTTCGAGCAGCGGCTCAAACTGGTAGCTGGCGGTCACGGGCAACGACCAGTCCCACTTCTGACCCCATTTTGCGACAGAGGCAGCCCATGCATCCTCCGGGACAATCTGTGAGGTGCTGATGGGCGCACGAGGCTCGAGTCGGACGGCGCAAAGCACATGCTTTCGGTGCTCAGGTATGACCGTTCGCGCGGGGTCAGACGTGCCCACGACCAGCACGAGGTCGCGCTCCGGTTTGTAGTGTTCGAACAGGTCGGCGGCGGACTTGCGAACTGAGAAGGACAGCGCCGGCCAATTGCCGTCGACAACGCCGAATTCGCTCTTCGCGAAGAGCCGGCCATCGCGGCCGAGCAGCTGGCGGAGTGTGCTTGTTTCGCCTCGCGGCGTAGCGTTCGCGAGGGACGCAGGCGCCTCGAATCCGAAGCGGAATTGCGGCGGCGAACTCGCGTTCGCGGCCTTTGTGCGTGCGAGACCGTGGTAGGTGAAGCGGGGCTGCTTGTTTTCGCTTCGCCAGAACACATGGATGGGCAGGGCGTTGTTGGCGATCTCCTGCATCACCGGCTGGTGGAGCTCGGCGCCTTCGCGGCCAACCCAAAGCAGATCATCGCCATCCCAGGCGTTGGGGTAGTCGTGCCCAGTCCGGCCGGGCGCGCCTACATTGCAGAAGATGAACAGCTCACCTTGGTATCTGGGGTAGCCGTTCTGCCATTGACCGTTGCGCTTGCCCTCAGGCACGCTGAGCAGGTCCTGGACCTCTTTGCGGGTGTAGGTATCGCCGACGGCGAAACGCAAGTGGAATGTCCTCTTCCGGCGATTGTGGAGCGTACGTCGCGTCCGCGCCCGTTCGCTTTTAGCATGTCTGCTTAACGCTAGGGCGCAGCGGAACTGCCGGCCGCGACTGAACCCTCCGTTCGCGCGCTTCGCCGGTGTCGAGCAGGTGCTGTCCTTTCGTCCGGCTCGGCAGTTCCGGCCGCATCAGCGGCCCAATGGCGCCGTCCGGAGTAAGCGTCATCTCCACCCCACCTTCCCGCGGCTGTTCTTTCCGTATTTCTCGGCATATTTTTGAAAGTATGGTCCGAACGATGATCGAAGCATTCACCAACCCGCTCGTGCTGATGGCTCTCGCCTTTGGAGTCCCGATCGGCGGAATGGGGCTGATTGCTCTGTGGTTCTCCAACCGGCAGATCGCGCGCGAAGAGCGACGCTTGCGCGAACAGTAGCTTCAGCACTCTGGAGCGCTGACTTCATGGCAGTGGCGTAGCCGCGCCTCCACAACGCGCAGAGCCTTTTCCCGACATGGTATTATTCGTGGCATGGGCGCAAATGATCGTCATAATTACATGATTTTAAAGTAGTTTTTCGGACCATTGATGTTCGAGTGGGAGTAGATGGGTTATGGAAAGCAAGTAATAGTATAGATTGTAGGGATATTTTAGATCTGAAAATCTACTTTTGATCTGACGATAGTTGAATCAATATTCCACTCGGTGGAGCGGCAATGTGCCGTTTTGGGGGGCTGCCCATGCACCGATCATGCGACGAACATCCTTGCTGATGGTCGTGCCGGCGCTGAAGAAACGAAGTCTTTCCGCGCAACTTGCTGTTCTAACTGATCGCTAACGCGACTTTAGCTTGGGCGGCTAGGCTTCTTGAATGCGACAATCATGACCAAGCCCCAATGAACAGGTCATGTCGACGGGCGGGGCCCTTCGTGGCCAGAATGCGTCCAGCCTATTGTCCGATTACAACGCACCGGTGAACACAAGTCGTTCACTGACAGTCCAGAGGTCGTGAGCCCGTCTCCAAAGTGTCGTCGTCCGGATTACCTGGATTTGGACGGGCGTAGATGTCAGCCGACAGTCGGGCGCAGCAACGGGAACAGGGGGCGCGGCGGTGGGGGAGCAGGTATCGCGTCGTCTAGGAGCCCGCGACTTGGTCGCAGTCGCGGTGGGCAATGCGCTGGAGGTCTACGACTTTCTGGCCTACGCCGTCTTCGCGGCGCAGATCGGCCGAACTTTCTTTCCGGCGCATTCGGAGACGACGAGTCTGCTCGCCTCCCTCGCGACCTTCGGCGCGGGCTTTCTCGCCCGCCCGTTGGGCGCGGTGGTGATCGGGCGCTATGGCGACCGCGCCGGCCGCCGCCCGGCCATGCTGCTGAGCTTCAGCCTCATGGGCGGCGCGATGCTCGCCTTCGCGGTCATGCCGCCCCACAGCGTGATCGGGCCGGCCGCAACGGTGCTGGTGATCTTTCTTCGGCTCGTCCAGGGATTCGCATTCGGTGGCGAGTTCGGCCCGAGCACGGCCTTCCTTCTGGAGACGCCGCCGCCAGGGCGGCGAGGCCTCTGCATCTCGCTGCAGTACCTGAGCCAGGATGTGGCCATTCTGACGGCGGGTCTGGTCGGGCTGGCGCTGGCTCAGGCTCTGTCGCCAGCCGCTCTGGAGAGCTGGGGGTGGCGCGTCGCCTTCCTGCTCGGGGCGCTTATCGTTCCATACGGGCTCATCCTTCGCCGCAGGCTGTCGGAACCCCTCGCGGACGCGCAGGGGGGGCGCGGACCATCGGGGGGGCGGCGCACCGCGGCCCTGTCGCTGGTGCTGCTGGCCGCGGGCGCGGTCGCAACCTATGTCGGAACCTACATGACCACCTACGCCACCCGGACGCTGGGTTTCTCCCTGAACACCGGGTTCCTGGCGACCGCCGCGGTGGGACTGGCCGGCATGGTCCTGGGCCCCGTCGGCGGCTGGCTCTCCGACCATTTCGGCCGCAAGCCGGTGATGATCGTCCCGGTCGTCGTTCTGGCGGTCGCGAGCTCGCCGGCGTTCTGGCTGGTCTCGCGTAGCGGCTCGGGCGCGCTTCTGTTGTGGCTTTCGGCCTGGATCGCCGGCTGCACGGCGCTCTTCCTCGCCGCGGCGCTGGCGTCCATCGCGGAGACCCTGCCGCCGCAGCACCGCAGCGGCCGGCTGGGGCTGCTCTACGCCCTGGCGGTCTCGGTCTTCGGCGGCTCGACGCAGTTCGTGCTCGCCTGGCTGACCGCCGCCACGGGCAGCGCGCTTGCCCCGGCCGCCTGCCTGACGGCGGCGATGCTCCTGGCGGCGGCGGCGATCGCTGCCCTGCCAGAAACCGCCCCAGGAGGGCGCAGAGGCGCTGCGCTGCTCAGCGCCTCTGCGCGGTCCTGACGGCTATTCCGCGGCCAGAGGCCGGGCCGCGGCCCAGTCGAGCGCCTGCTCGACCGTGACGACCTTGCGGGCGCCGATCTCCCGTAGGAGATCGAACGACCGCTGGTAGGGCCAGACCCCTTCCTCGACCGCCTGCCTCACCCGCGCATAGACGGCGCTGCGCGTCTCGATGGCGGCCCAGAGCCACTGGGCGCCTTCGTCGTCGTCGCAGACGTTGGGGCAGAGCAGCAGGCTGCTGATCCAGGAGGACAGGTTGTCGCTGGGGTAGTGGACGCCGCCGAAGACGCGGCGGTCGCCGACGTCGATGGTATGCTGCGCCAACGCGTCGATCGCCGCCTGAGGGAAGGCCGCCGCCTTGGCGCGGTAGAAGCCGTCGACGCCCCCCAGGCACATCTCCAGGCAATGGCCGCTGATCATCGAGGGCGTCAGGGCCGACTTCGCTTGGCGATTGCTGAACTGCTCCTGGTTCAGGATGAACGCCATCTGATAGGCGCGCGGCCGCTGCATCAGCGGCTTGAGCTCGAGGTCGACGTTGCCGGACTTGTTCCAGAGGCCGTCGATATAGGCCTTCACGAATGCCGAGCGTCGGGTGTCGTCGAGGACGGCTTCCAAGTATTTGTTGAGGGTGACATCGACGCTCATGTCGAGCCGCACCGTCTCGTCGCCCGCCGTTCGGAACGGGTCCTTCGCATCCTCCTCGTCCTCACAGCGGAACAGCCGTCGCTGGGCGATCAGGGCGCCGCCCGGCAGCTGGGCGTCCGCGTCGAAGACTGACCGCAGGGATTTGAGCAGCTCGAAGTCGGCCAGCGTCAAATCGTGCATGATCGCCGTGGCGGACCCTTGCCATTTCTGGCCGGGAATCCAACGCGGCCACAGGATTTCGCCAAGCAGGTCGGCGACTCCGTTCAGCCAGGACGTCCAGTCGTCGGGCTTTCCCTTGTTCCAGTGGTTCGGGGGCGAGCCCTCATTCGGGAAGCCCAGGCCGGATTCCCATTCGAAGATCATCCGACCGTAGGGCGGGTACAGGTCTGCATGGCTCATGGCGCCTCTCCAAAAAGCGCAAAGGGTTGATGGGGGATGGGACGCTCACAGACTGTTCGCCGCGACGAGCCGCAGCGAGGACGGCGCATCCGACAGAAGCTGGACGCGGCGCAGGACGGCTTCCAGGGCCAGGCGGTCTTCTGCGCGGCCGAAGGGGTAGGTCTCGAGGTGCCGGGCCCAGGTGAACTCCGGCTCGTGCTGCGCCAGGACCTGGTTCTCGTCGCGCGCCTCGTCGGACCGGCCGACGAAGCAAAGCGCCCCGATGAGCAGCTTGCGTATGTTGGTGAAGCGCGGACGCATCTCGAGCTGGCGACGGCAAAGGGCGATGGTCGCAGCCCAGTCGCTGGAGAAATAGGCGATCACGCCGGCGAAGGATTCCAGGAACGAAGAATAGGGATCGTGGATCATGATCGCTTGGGCGCGGGCGAGCCGGCGCGCCGCCTCCTCGGTCTGGCCGGTGTAGGCGTGCGTCAGGGCCGAATAGCCCCAGGCGAAGCCGCAGCTCGGATTGGCCTGCACCGCCCGATCGAACAGGGCCAGGGCGCTTGCGAAATCGTGGTGCAGGAAGGCGCGAATATGCGCGCTCAGCGCCAGGGCGAGCGAGTCCCGCGGATCGCAGGCGACCCCGTGGGCGGCCTCGCGGTCGAGCTCGCGGAGGTCGGTCTGCGGGTCGCGGCTCCAGCCCTGGGCCAGGGCCGTCACCCGGCGGAGAGCCGAGAAGGCGAAGGCGCGGCCATGTTGCGGGTCGAGGCCGACGGCTCTCTCGAGCAGCGCGCCGGCCTGTCGGCAGGAGTCCTCGTCGAAGCGGTAGATTAGGGGGATCGCCCGCAGAACGCATTCATAGCTGTCCGTCGAAACGTCGGGACGCCTGAGCGCCTTGCGCGTCTCGATGTTGAGGATCTCGGGATCGACCTGCTCGACGACCTGCTCGACGACCTGCTCGACCACCTCGCCGAGGGTCGCGTAGTGCAGCGGGTAGGGTGCATGGATGACGCCGGTCCAGATGATGACGCCGCGGTCGGCCTGGTCGATCAGGCGCAGGACGACCCGGCATTGAGCGTCCGTCCTGCTGAGATATCCCTCGAGTCGGTACTGGGCGTCACAGCCCTGGGGCGAGGGGCTGAAGCGGACCTGGATCCAGCGGACGCGCGCCAGGGCGGTGACGAGTTCCTGGGTCAGGGCTGGGGCGACGTAGTCGTCGAGCTGGCCGGCGCCGATCTTGATGAGCGGCGCGACCGATAGGAGGAGGCCGTCGGCGGCCGCCCGCGCGTCGGCGGCCGGCTTGTCGTCGACCAGCCGCTTGCGGTCGACGGCGACGCGCCTGGCCCGCGTGGGACCGTGTGGAACACCGTGGGCCGCCGCCACCTCCGACCGCATGCCGGCGATCCACGCGTCGAACGTCGGATCCAGCCCGACGAGGGTTTCGAGCAGCTGGTCCACGTCCGGCGGCGTCTCCGGCGCGGCCGCGGTCGCAGCGGCCCCTTCGTGGCGCGTGAGCCCGTCGATCCATAGGCGGCGACGATCCAGGACCACACGGTCACGCTCGATGGACAGGTAGTCCTCCTGCCGCTCGCCGAGGGCCACGCGCAGTTCGAGCAGGCTCTGGCGCAGGCTGGCGCGGCCCTGCTCTTCCCAGCGGCCGCTCCAGAGGAGGTCGACAAGGCGCTGACGCGGCACCGCGCCGTCGGGGGAAAGCGCGAGGTAGCAGAGGATCGCCTGGGCCCTGCGGCCGCGGGGCAGGACGCTGCCGCCTCCGACGCGCAGGGCTTCGATCGGCCCGAACAAGCGTAGCCGGATCAGCGGGTCGTCCGCGCGGTTTGGCTCATACGTGGCCATGGTGGAGCCCCCAAGCTGCGCCATCGTACACCCACACGCCTGGGATGAGGCTAGGCCGTCTTCTGCTTTAACGAAGTTTTCACGATGAGCGTCGAGGGCGCGTCTGCGCCGGACCTCAGCAATCCCCCTGGGAAACAAGTGCTTGAGCCGGCCGCTTCGGTCCGCTGTTCAGGCTGCGGCGCACCGGGGGCGCGAATTCAGATCAGCTCAAGTAGTCGAATTGACGATCATTTCACGCGAAGCCGCCGGGCGTGACGCGTACCTAGGAAGTCGATCATCGTTCAGGTCTTCAGTTCGCTCGATCGGCTCGAAGATCTTGCTTTTTAGAGCTTTCGCGGGACGCCATCCTGTCGGTCAGTCCCGCGGCGGCTCGTCAGTAACCGGATGAGTGGATCGCCATGCAAACAATGTTTCAAGATGAAGTCGTGCAGTCGAAAGGCGAGGTTCGCCTCGCCGCCGGCGCGTCGGTTGGGCCGCTCAGCGTCGAGCTGACCTTGGACCGGCACGTCTATCTGCACGAGGCCGAGCTCGTGCAGGCCTGCGGCCGGCACGCGAGGATGCTGCCTCAGGCTTACAAGGACGAGAGCTCGGTCGTCTGGCGGCAGGTGGAGCCTTGCCCGCCGGACGCCGAGACCACCGCCTTCACCGTCGGCTGGCGCGTCATTGCCAATGCGGCTCCCGGCGCAACCTACGCGGCGGCGCTGTCGGTGCGCGATGCGCGCGGCGAACTGATCCGTCCCGTCGAGTCCTTTGAGAACCCCGTCCGCGCGCAGGGCCAGATCGGCCCCGCCGCCAATCCAACCGACATCGGACGCCTCAGCGTCCGCATCGCCTAGGGAGCAGAACCATGTCGTACGAATACAAGGTCGCCGGCCAGCCGGTCCGCCTGGATCCCGATCCCACGGTCGTGGCCGTGCGGTTCAAGCCCGGTCCCAAGAGCTTCCGTGCGGGCGCGACCGCGGCGGCGGGCGTGGGGCCGTTCTCCAGCCGCTTCGAGGTCCCGGGCGAGGAGCTGACCCTGGTGCCGACGGCGGCCGCGCCATCTGCCGTCGGGCCCAGCATGGAGCGGGCGAGCACGGCGCTGCGGGCGCTCAATGCGCAGGACGGGGTCAGCCACGCCCTGCCGGTGTTCAGGGTCGCGGGCAACCAGGTGGTGACGACGGACCGCGTCATCGTCGGCCTGGACACGCCCCAGGCCGCCCATGTCGTCAGCAAGCATGGGCTGGAGGTGTTGAAGGCCGAGCCGGAACGGCTCGTGGTCCGGGTGAGCGAGGGCGCCGACCCGTTCGCGGTCAGCGAGGCGCTCAGTCTTGAGCCGGGCGTGAGCTACGCCGAGCCGGACTTCGTCACCATCGGCCGGCATGTGCCGAAGCGGGTAGGGCCGCCTCAGCCGCCGATCCTCAACGACCCGCTCATCCAGCGTCAGTACGCCATGACGATCACGGGGACGGCGGAGGCCTGGAAGCTGCAGGAGGGTGACCCGAAGATCCGAATCGCCATCCTCGACGAAGGCGTGCAAACCCTTCACCCCGACCTCGCCGCGGCCATCGTCGACCCATTCGACGCCACCCAAGGGGACCAGGAGCAGGAGCCCAATCACTGGGACGGCCACGGCACCTCTTGCGCCGGCCTGGCGGCGGCGGTCGGCGGAAACGAGATCGGCGTCCGCGGGGTGGCCGCCGGCGCCTCCCTGATGCCGGTGCGCATCGCCTACTCGCAGGTTCGGGAGGGGCCCTGGATCACGAGCAACAGCGTGATCCGCGACGGGATCAAGTGGGCCTGGACCCACGGGGCCGACGTGCTCAGCAACAGTTGGGGCGGCGGCGCGCCGTCGAACGACATCTCCGCCGAATTCGAGCGGGCCCGGAAGCAGGGGCGTAACGGCCTCGGCTGCGTGGTTGTGATCGCCGCCGGCAACACCTTCGACGATGTGACCTTCCCGGCGACCCTTGCCGACGTCCTGACCGTGGCGGCCAGCAACGAATACGACGAGGCGAAGACACCGACGAGCCGTGACGGCGAGACCTGGTGGGGAACCTGCCACGGGCCTGAGGTCGATGTCGCAGCGCCCGGCGTCCACAACATGACGACGGACATCGGCGGGGCGGACGGCTACACGCCGGACGACTACATCCCGAACTTCAACGGGACCTCCTCGGCCACGCCGATCGTCGCCGGCGCCTGCGCCCTCGTGCTCTCGGCGGACCCGAGCCTCACCGGGACCCAGGTGGCCCGGATCATCACCGACACAGCCCAGAAGGTGGGGCAGTTCCCCTACGCGAACGGGCGCAACGACTACTTCGGGGCGGGACGGCTGGACGTGCTGGCCGCCGTTCGAATGGCCCAGGACCGCCGGAAGGCGTCGAAGGCATCCGCTTCGGCGGCGGCGACTGCCGCGGCGCCCGCGAAGTAGGGCTGGCGGCGGCAGGTCCGGCCTTGCCGCCGATCCGTGACCATCGTCCAGGACGAAACTTATCCGCGGGGGCAGAGCCACATGCGAGATCTTCCGAGTACATCCTATTCACCGGAAGCGGCCGCGAGCGGTCGCTCCCGAGCCGGTCTTGCGACCGGGGCGCCGCTGGTCGCCGTCTGCATGGCCTTGACCGGCTGCGCCACGACCAAGGGCGCTCCCGGTTGGAACGAGCCCGACGCCGCCAAGATCAGCTACTTCGCGCCGAAGACCGAACTGGAGGTGCAAGGGGATCTCCGTCTGCTCGCCTGCGACGCCGACCGGATCCTGGCGGCGCCCACCCTGTCGCTCGTCCAGCGCGGCGCGGCCGACCCGGCGGCGGAGTTCCATCTCGAAGGTCGTGAGCTGCTGTCGAGCCTGCAGAAGCGGGAGCTGGCCCTCGACCTCACTGACGACCGGACGATCAGGTCGCTCAACGCGGCCTCGTCGGACCGGACGGGGGCGGTGATCACCAACATTCTGAAGATTTTCACCACCGTCGCCTCGACCTTCTCCGCCGTAACCCCGGGCCCAGGGCCGGCCAGCGCGGGGGCCAGACCGGCGCTCCGCCCTGCACCGCCGCCGCCAAGCCTCTGCAACGCGCAAACGATGGAAGCCTTGCGACAGGCGAACGATCTGGCGGCCACTATCCAAAAGCGGCGCGCGGCGCTCTCGACCGCCAGCCCTGCGGACGCGGAGAAGGTCGGCGCGCAGATCGACGTGCTGGTCGCCCAGCTCGCCTTCCTGAGCACGGGCCCGCTGACCATCTCCCTTTGGCGACCCCTCGAGGTCGGCGACGCCCCGGTCTCCGGCGCCAGCGTCAACTGGACGATCAAGGACCTCGCCAAGTGGATGTCCGAAGATCCCCAGAAGGAGCCCTGCACGCCGGCCATGCCCTCGGCTTTCACCGGGACGGGCTGCAAGGCGCAGACCGCGCACTTCGCCCTCGGCTACTCCGTCGCCGGAACGGTGGATGAAAAGCGCCCTTCGAAGAGCCGTTGCCTGCACCCCATCGCCGGGGACGCGCCGATGTGCGCAAGGACCCTGGTCCTTGCGGAGCCGACGCCCGCGACCGTCACCCTGACGGCGAACAACGGGAACTTCGTCGGGCGCAAGGAGGGAGACACCCTCGGCCTGGCCGAGGTCCCGATGGCCCAGTGGGGACCGGCGACCTACCTGCCGCTCGATGTGGGCTTCAGCCAGTCGCGCTCCGTCGGCATGACCTTCGACCAGTTTGGCCGCAAGTCCTCGTTCAGCTGGGGCTCGGAGGCGACGGCTGAGAACGCCACCGGATCCTTGGCGGAGATCGCCGAGGCTGGCGCGGCCGCGCGCAAGGCGGTCCGCGGCAAGGGCGAGGTCGAGGTCTGGGAGGAAGAGGCCGCGCGGCTCGAGACGCGCCTGAAGCTCAACAAGCTTCAGGCTTGCCAGGCGGTGATCGAGGCCGGCGGCACGGTCTGCCCGGCCACCGACTAGGCGTCGCCACGCGAATGCGGCCGAAGTTCAAGTCGTTGAAATTGTGCTGAAAAGTCCTCGGGGTCGTGCGAGTCGGACGGTCCCCGAGGCGGCTTTGCGTAGTCCCAACCTCACGCGCGCCGTGGATGCGGCGCCCATCTTGGAGAACTCCGATGCCAATTCCCGGCGCTGCCCAGCTCAACGAAATCTTGTCGCGATCGAATGCAGGCTGGCGGGCGAAATGGAGCCCCATCATCGACCTGGACGACGCTGCGCGACGCAGCCGCCTCGGCGTCAAGGTCAACCGCGAAGAGCTCGCGGAGCTTGCGCGACAACCGCGGTTTTTCAGGGCGTTCGCTGGCCTGCCCGCCGCCGTGGACTGGCGAAACGTCAACGGCGCCAACCACGTCTCGCCGGTCAAGAGCCAGGGCAACTGCGGGTCCTGCGTCTCCTTCTGCGTGTGCGCCTCCGTCGAATCGGCGGTATCGATCGCAGGGGGCGGCGTGGTGGACCTCAGCGAGGCCGACCTCCACTTCTGCTCGGCTCACGGCCCGAGCTGTGGGGGCTGGTGGCCGTCTGACGCGCTCGTGGAGGCTGCACGCCGCGGCGTTCCGCCTGAGTGGGTCTTTCCCTATTCCAGCGCCTTCGACGCCTCGGGAAATCCCAGCTGCAAGCTCAATCCACAAAGGGACGACCAGCTTTTCCGCCCCGGCAGCGTCGTGACCTTGCAGAGCATGGACGAGAGAAAGCAGTGGCTCGCGACCCGCGGCCCGCTCTGCGGCGTATTCCACGTCTATTCAGACTTCTACCATGCCGGAACCGACATCTATCGCCACGTCCACGGCGACCATGAGGGCTACCACTGCGTCGAGATCATCGGCTACTCCGACGCCGACAGGTGCTGGATCGCGAAGAACTCCTGGGACACCAGTTGGGGCGACGGCGGGTACTTCCGGATCGGCTACGGCGAGTGCGGCATCGACGAGACCAGCAGCGATCGCGATCCCGACGGGTCGCTCAATCGCTTCCCGATGTACGGAATGGACGGCGTCCAGACGCCCAGCGCGTGGCGGAGCTTCGAGCTCGCGCCAGTCAGCAGCGCCTCCCAAAGCGGCGGCGTTGCGGCCGTGTCGCGGATCCCGAACAGCATGGAAGTCTGGTGGATCGGCGCGAACGGCTCGGTGCAGGCGGCCTACTGGTACGAAGGCGCAGCCTGGGCCCGCTACGAGCTGGCGCCCGCGGGCAGCGCCTCTCTGAACGGCGGCATCGCGGCCGTATCGCGGATCCCGAACAGCATGGAAGTCTGGTGGATCGGCGCGAACGGCTCGGTGCAGGCGGCCTACTGGTACGAAGGCGCAGCCTGGGCCCGCTACGAGCTGGCGCCCGCGGGCAGCGCATCGACGGCCGGCGGGATCTGCGCGGTGTCGCGCATCCCCAACAGCATGGAGCTGTGGTGGGTGGGCCCGAACGGCTCGATCCAGGGCGCCTACTGGTACGAGGGTAGCGCCTGGAATCGCTATGAGCTGGCGGCTGCCGGCAGCGCGGCGACAGGCTCGGCGATCTCGGCCGTGTCGCGGGTCCCGAACAGCATGGAAGTCTGGTGGATCGGCGCGAACGGCTCGGTGCAGGCGGCCTACTGGTACGAAGGCGCAGCCTGGGCGCGCTACGAGCTGGCGCCTGCGGGCGGCGCCTCGCTCTCAGGCGGGCTCTCGGCCGTATCGCGCATCCCCAACAGCATGGAGCTATGGTGGACCGGCGCCAACGGTTCGGTCCAGGCCGCCTACTGGTACGAGGGCGGCACCTGGGCGCGCTACGAGCTGGCGCCCGCCAGCAGCGCCTCGCTGAACGGCGGGATCTCGGCGGTGTCGCGGATCCCCAACAGCATGGAGCTGTGGTGGATCGGGGTGAACGGCTCCATGCAGGCGGCCTTCTGGTACGAGGGCGGCGCCTGGACACGCTACGAGCTCGCCGCCGCCGGCAGCGCCTCGGTCAACGGAGCGGTCTCCGCGGTGTCGCGGATTCCCAACAGCATGGAGCTGTGGTGGACTGGCGCGAATGGCTCGGTTGAGGACAGCTACTGGTACGGTTGATCCTCGCCGGCCGTCGCGAAGGTGCGAACCATGGACCCAGCGGAGCGCGTTCAGAAGGTGCGAGCCGCGAACGGCTTCGCTGTGGTCAGCCTCCCCGAGTCACCGACGAGCGGCTACCTGTGGGAGCTTGAGGAGGGGTCTCCGGCCGCCGTTGTCGAGCGGTCGCTCGAGCAGGGGCCGCCGCCCGGCGTCGCCGGCGGCGGCGGGGTTCGCACCTTTCGACTTAAGATCTCGCAGCGATTGCCGGCGACGGTGTGTTTCGTCCTAAGGCGGCCCTGGGAGACCGAGCCGCTGGAACGGCGGACGTTCGAGATCGAGTGCGAAGGTTGAACGGGGGACGCGGCGTCGGTTCACGCCAGGCTCATTTCATCTACCTATTGCTTCGGTCTTGTGGGCTCTGGCTGAAGATTTTTCCACTGTCTGGACATTGAAGAATCCAGCGCCGACCAATCTTTCGAAAGTTCTGTAATATCGTCTGTGCGCCGAACTACAGGTAACTCGAACGAAAGAGGTGCTTTAGGGCTGCCGTTCGCCTTTTGCTGAAGGCCGAGTTGCTGACCCAACGAGTGCGGCTGATGCTGCTGCGAAGATCCCGATCGTCACCTTATCGATCGGTCTGCGGCGGAAGAAATTACTCCCACTCGATCATTTCCGGCAGGCTTCACCCACGTGATATGGCGCCGCGGCGAGTAGCCACGGCGTGCCGGCTGCGCATCCTGGGGATCTTTCCGCCCGCCTGGCGGAAGCGGTCCGGTCCGGGAGGGAAAATGCAGCAGCAACGACCGTCAAAGGCCGTCGCGGGAGGAGCATTCAGCGTCGCTGCGCTGATGCTGGGTCATGCCTCACAAGGCCTGACATTCACCGCCTTCACACCGGCGCTGGGCGCGATCGCGCGGGATTTCGACGGCGCCGGGAATGGCGCTTTGATCGCTCAGCTCTGCGTCACCATCGCCTCTGCAGGCGTCGTCATCGGCGCGCTTGTCAGCGGATGGATCATCGCGCGCCTCGGCCTTCGGATCACGGCGCTTGTCGCGGCGGCGGTCTACGGCGCCGCTGGAAGCGGCGGACTGTTTCTTACGAATGCGGTGACGCTGCTGGCGAGCCGCACCTTGGTCGGCTTCGCGGCGGCGTGCCTGGTCACCGCCTGCATCGCCACGATCGCGGCTCTCTATGAGCCGCATGCCCGCGCGCGGATGATCGGCGCGTCGTCGGGGATTGGCAGCGCGACGTCTCTTGCCGGGCTCGTCGTCGGCGGAGCGACGGCTCAGGCGTTCGGCTGGCGCTTCGCCTTCCTGCAGTATCCCGCTGTTGGCCGTGGCCGCCGTCCTGCTCGTGCTGTTCGCATTCCCAGCCGTCGATTCAGCCGACCGCAAGGAGGTCGATACCGGGGGCGGGCGGAGCGCCGGCGCCTGGAGTCTGTGGCCGCTCTACATCCTTGCGATGGCGCTCACGGCGGTCATGTTCATGGGATCGACCCAGTTCGCGTTCCTGCTGCCGCAGGTGGGGGTTACGGCCTCCGGATCCATCGGCCTGGTCATGAGCGCGATCACCCTGCTGGGCGTGGTCGTCTCCCTGTTGTTCGGGCCGATTGAGCGCAGGCTCGGCCTGCAAGGGTCCTTGGTGCTGGGGCTGGCGGCCGTGGCCGTGGGCATGGCGCTGATCGGACTTGGCGAGACGCCTGTGGCCGCCGTCGGCGGCGCGGCGCTAATGGGCGTCTACGTCGGCGTCACGGTCCCCTACGTCCACCACGTCGTCACGCTCCGCGCCGCGCCGCGTGTGCGGGCTCGGGCGATCGGACTGCTGAGCGCGTTCTCCTTCGTTGGGGCGCTGATCAATCCTTTCGTCTTCGCCCCCGTGAGCGACGCCGTCGGCGTGCAGGGATTGTTCGTTGTGGTCGGCGTAGCAATGGCGGTGCTCGCTGCGGGAGCGTTCGCGCTGCGTCTGCGGACCCCGGATTTGGCGCCCGCCGAATAGGGCGCAGGGGGGCGTGTCCATCGGTCATCGACGGCCGAGCCGCGGACGGGCGTCAGCGAAAGGACGCCCCGAGCGCGTGTCGGGCGTTTTTCGCGAAGCGGCGCAGGTCCTCGGCGAAGGCCTGCGGCTGTTCCATCGCGGCGAAGTGGCCGCCGCGGGCGGGCTCGGCCCAATGGATGATCTCGCCTCGGCGCTCAGCCCAGGCCCTGGGCGACTTGATGATTTCGCGAGGGTAGACCGTCACCCCGAGGGGAACCGGCAGGCGGCCGGAGAGCGAGAACTCGCGGCGCTCCAGGGCTTGGGCCAGCTCCTTGTAGAGCCGCATGGAGGCGGCGATCGAGTTCGAGAACCAGTAGAGCGAGACATTGGTGAGCAGCGCGTCCCACGAGACGGCGTTGCGAATGTCGCGCCGGCCGTCCTGTTCGCAGTCGCACCAGTAGTGAAACTTCTCCGCGATCCAGGCGCACAGGCCGACGGGCGAGTCGGCGAGGGCGGCGGCCACGGTCTGCGGGCGGGTGGACTGCAATTGGGAATAGGCCGCGCCGTCGCGCTGGTGGCGTTCGTTGTCGGCGAGCCACTCCCGCTCGTGCGCCCGCAGCAGCGCCATCGGATCGGCCACGTCGCGCGGCGGCTGCGGTGTGAGCAGGTTGACGTGGATCGCTCGGCAATTCTCCGGCGCCCGCACCGCCGTCAGCTGGGTGATCGGCGAGCCCCAGTCGCCGCCCTGCGCCAAGTACTGGTCGTAGCCAAGCGCCGTCATCAGCCGGTGGTGCCGGTCGGCGATGACGCCGGGGTGCATGCCTGGCCGGCTGGGGGCGGCGGAGAAACCGTAGCCGGGCAGGGAGGGGCAGACCACGTGGAAGGCTTCCTCCGGCGATCCGCCGAAGGCTTCGGGCGTCGTCAGGCGAGGGATCACCTCCAGAAACTCGACGATCGAGCCGGGCCAGCCGTGACACATCAACAGCGGCGTGGCGTTTTCATGCGGCGAGCGCTGGTGGATGAAGTGCAGGTCCAGGCCGTCGAGCTCCAGCAGATACTGGTCGAAGGCGTTGACCCGCGCCTCGGCGTCGCGCCAGCTGAAGTCGTGGCGCCAGTAGGTGGCCAGCGCCTGCAGATAAGGGAGGTTGGCGCCATAGGCCCAATCGGGATCCTCGAACTCGCCCGCCCACCGGGTCCGGTCGAGGCGTGCATGAAGATCCGAGAGCGCCTCGTCTGGGATCGTCACCTTGAACGGTCTGATCGACGGCATCGCCTGGCCTTTCAGCCTGCCGCCGGGGCGGGCGTGTCGCGACCCATGTCCCCGGCCTTCTCGAAGCGCGCGAGATATGCGTCCATGCCGCGGGGCGGTCGCTTGTTCGCCGGGTCGTAGAACGGCGAGAGCACGGGCAGAAGCGCCGGCAGGAGGCGCCGGAGCGCCAACCGCGACACCGCCTGCAGGTTGTGGCGCGACTGCGCCAGCTCCTCCGGCGTCATGCGGCTGCGGTCACTCGCCAACATGCGGTCACGCACCGCCTTGGTGTAGGCGCCCAGGTGGAAGAAGACGAACAGGAAGCCGTAGACCCGGTAGAGCCATCCGAAGCCGATCCGGCCGAGAAGCCCCTTGGCGTAGAGCGCCTTGAAGGTGCGGTAGCAGACCTCGCGGTGCTCGAACTCCTCGGCCATGTGCCACTTCCACATCGCCACGGCCTCGTAGTCAGCGCCCTCGAGCAGGGCGTCGCTGTGCTCGAACCAGAGCTTGGCCGCCGGCGGGCCCAGGGACTCGAAACCCTCGCAGTAGGCCAGGTTGAAGCGCAGCGACCGGGCTTCGGCGAAGCGTTCGAGGTCGGCCTTCAGCTTGAGCTCCAGCGGCAGGATCTCGGGATAGAATTCGCGGATGCGCCGGTTGAAGGCGCTGTGCTGGCGGGTGTGCTGCCCTTCCTGCAGGTTGAAGGTCTCGACCGCCTGCCGCAACTCGATCGCGCTCTCCGGCAGGGCCTCTTTGGCGCGGTTCATGATCTTGATGAGATAGGGCTCGATATAGGTCGGAATCGTCGAGGACGCGTTGCGGTCGCACGCGAACTCGCGGTTCGGCGCCCAGTCGGGGCGCACGCGCGAATAGTCGATCCTCGGAAACCGGACCTGCATCGCAGCCTCCCTCGTTGGCTTGGACGCAGCCGCGCCCAGGGATTTCCGGTGAGGCTACAGAACCGCCGGATCCGCGTCCCCCGCCAGGCCGCCTCCCCACATCCATGATGCCTTGGGCCGCGGCGGCTCGAAACGTTGCAGAGTGGAGGCGGCTGATGTCGCCTGCTGTCGGGACAACCAACCCGGCGGGATGAACATGACCACGCACGTCCGCATCCAGGATTTCGACGATGTAGGCTACGATCCGTTCAGCGCCGCCGCGGAGACGGGCGGCGAGTCCGGGCTGGGCGACATCTATCCGGAACTGGCGCGCCTGCGACGCGCGGCGCCGGTGCAGGCGCTCGACATCCGCCGCCATTTCGGCCTGGCGCCGGACATCACCACGACGGAGATGCGCAAGGTTGTGGTGCTGGGCTACGCCGCCGCGAGCGAGGTCCTGGGGGACGCCGCGACCTATTCCAACCTCGTCTACAACCAGAACCTCGGCGTCTCCTTCGGCCGCTCCATCACCACCATGGATTCGCCCGAGCACCCGCTGTTCCGACACGCCTTCCAGGCCGGGTTCATGAAGCCGATGCTGGCGAGCTGGGGCGAGACCATCGTGCCCCGCATGATCGACCGGCTGATCGACGACTTTGCGGACAAGGGCCGGGCGGAGCTGGTCGGCGACTTCACCCTGCACTTTCCGTTCCATTTCATCCACGAGCTGATGCAGCTGCCGCTCGAGGACCGTTTCGCCTTCCAGAAGCTGGCCTTCGCCCAGGTGAACGTCTTCTTCGACCGCGAGCGCGCCTATGAGGCGATCGAGAAGCTCAAGGCCTATCTGACCGATCTCGTCCATGCGCGGCGGGACCATCCGGTCGGCGACGACGATTTCGTGCATGCGATCGCCAACGCCAGGGTCGACGGCGAACGTCTGCCCGACGAGGTGGTCATCGCCTTCTTCCGCCAGCTGATGAACGCCGGGGGCGACACCAGCTATCACGGCTTCTCCACCGTGCTGACGGGCTTGCTGACTCATCCCGACCAACTCGAGGCGGTGCGTGCGGACCGCAGCCTGGTTTCGCGCGCGATCGAGGAAGGGCTGCGCTGGAACTGCCCGGTCCCGATCATCCAGCGTACGCCGCTCAAGCCTGCGGAGCTGGCGGGCGTCGAGGTGAGGCCCGGGGATCGGCTCGACGTCGTGCTCGCGGCCGCCAATCGCGACGAGCAGGCCTACAACCAGCCCGACGTGTTCGACATCCACCGCCCGCCGGGGCGCCACCTGGCCTTCGGCTATGGCGCGCACATCTGCCTCGGCCAGCACCTGGCGCGGATGGAGATGGGGGTGGCGCTGAATGCGCTGTTCGACCGTCTGCCGAACCTGCGGCTGGACACCGACCGCTCGCCTCCGGTGATCGACGGCCTGTCGCTGCGCGGGCCGCATGCGCTGCACGTCCGCTTCAACGCCCAGCGCGCCGCGTGAGGCGGGGCGAAGCCAACGCCGCCGTCCAGGCGACGCTCGACCGGCTGGTCGCCGAGGGGCGCGAGGTCGGCGTCCAGGTCTGCGCCTATCTGGGTGATGAGAGGGTGGTGGACTGCTGGACTGGCCTGGCCGACCCGGCGACCGGCCGTCAGGTCGATGGCGAGACCCTGTTCAACGTCTTTTCGGTCAGCAAGGCGGTGACGGCCACAGCCGCGCACATCCAGGCTGAGCGCGGCCTGATCGACTACGACGCGCCGGTCGCCCGCTACTGGCCGGAGTTTGCGCAAGGCGGCAAGGACGGCGTGACGGTGCGCCATGTGCTGAGCCACGTCTCCGGCGTGCTGCGCATGCCGCCCGAGGTGACGCCGGAGCTGATGTGCGACTGGGAGTGGATGGTCCGGCGCATCGCCGAGACGCCCGGCCTCTATCCGCCCGGCTCGCGCTCCTCCTACCAGTCGATGACCTTCGGCTGGTTGCTGGGCGAGATTGTGCGGCGCACCGATCCGGAGCACCGCCCCTTCGGCCGGTTCGTGAAGGAGGAGATCGCCGACCCGCTCGGCTGCACCGATCTGTGGCTGGGGATTCCCGACTCCGTGGAGCCCCGGGTGGCTAAGCTGGACGACAGCGCGGTCCAGGTCGCGCCGGACGGCAACCTGACGCGCGAGGCCTGCCCGATTCAGGTCGATCTGATGCCGGACCCGTTCGAGCGGCCTTATGTGCGGCGCGCCTGCATTCCGGCGGTGGGCGGCATCTTCAACGCCCGCAGCGAGGCGCGCGTCTTCGCCATGCTCGCCAATGGCGGCGTGCTGGAGGGGGTGCGGCTGCTGTCGGAGAAGCGGGTGCGAAGTTTCGCCGCGCCCAGGCCGCACTACGACGACGCCGATCCGGTCTTCTTCGGCATGGTGGTGCCGATCGGCTGGGCGGGATACTGGCTCGGCGGCGAGCGGCCGCCCGTCTCGGCGCCGCGCAATCCCAAGGCCCTCTGTCACCCGGGCATGGGCGGCTCGCTCGGCTGGGCGGACCTGGAGCGCGGACTGGCGGTCGCCTTCTGCCATAACCGGATGTTCGACACGGTCGAGGTCGAGCAGGACAGCCGCACCCTGGTCGGCGACGTGATTCGCCAGACGCTGGGGCTCGCCTGAGGTGACGCGCGGCTGGGCGGAGAGCTCCTGGGACTACATCGTCATCGGCGCCGGCTCGGCCGGCTGCGTGCTCGCCGATCGGTTGTCGCGTGATCCCCGGCGGCGCGTGCTGCTGCTCGAAGCCGGGCCTTCGGACGCAAACCCCCTGGTCCATATTCCCAAGGGCATGGGCAAGCTGTTCGCCGACCCGGAGCACGTGCATTTCTTCCAGACCGAGGCGGATGAATTCACGCCGTCGGAGACCTGGATCCGCGGCAAGCTGCTGGGCGGGTCGAGCTCGATCAACGGAATGATGTACTTCCGCGGCCAGCCGCAGGATTACGACGGCTGGGCCGCTGCCGCCGGACCCCAGTGGGGCTGGGCCCACATGCAACGCGCCTTCGCCGCGGTCGAGGATCATGAGGCGGCCGGCCAGCCGGGCGCGGAGCCGGGCCTGGGCGTCGGCGGTCGGCTGCACGTCTCCACCAGCCCCGACCGCTCGCCGCTGAGCGAAGCCCTGGTCGCCGCCGGAACCGAGATGGGCCTGCCCCGCCGCCCGGAGGTCACCCAGTCGGACCGTGAGGGGGTGGCCTATGCAACGCGGACGCTGAAGCGCGGGCGGCGGCAAAGTGCGGCGCGCGCCTTTCTGAAGCCGGCGGAGCATCGGCCGAACCTGCAGGTGGTCACCGGAGCCGTCGTCGAAAAGCTGCTGTTCGAGGGGCGGCGAACCGTCGGCGTCGCCGTACGCCACGCGGGCCAACGGCGTCGGGTGAAGAGCCGGGGCGAGGTGATCCTCGCCGCAGGCGCGCTGACCTCGCCGTTGATCCTGCAACGGTCCGGCGTCGGCCCCGCCGCCCAGCTGCAGGCGCTGGGCGTGGCGGTGGTGCGCGACAGCCCGTCGGTCGGCCGGCGGCTGCTCGAGCACCGGCTGCTGATGATGGAGTACGCGCTCTTGAAGCCGCGAAGCCAGAACGCCGAGTTCCGGGGCTGGCGACTCTATCGCAACGCCTTGCGCTACGCTCTGACCCGCGGCGGGCCGATGGCGGCGGGCTCCTACGAGGTCGCCGCCTTCGCCCGCACCGATCCTGACGACCCGCTGCCGGACGTCGAGATCCTGATGGCGCCCTATTCGCTGGGCCTGAACAGCCGCGGCGAGGTGGCGACCGGGGCAGGGCACGGCATCCACCTTTTCGGCTATCCGCTCCGCTCGCGCAGCGAAGGCAGCGTCATGATCAGCGCGGCGGATCCCGCCGCGGCGCCGGTCATCCGGCCGAATTATCTGTCAGATCCGTACGACCAGGCCGCGACGGTGCGGATGTTCCGCTACATCCGGCGCTGGATGCGCCAGCCTTCGCTGAAGGGGCTGATCGGCGAGGAGACCGCGCCCGGCCCGCCGGTGCAGAGCGACGAGGAGATCATCGCCGCCTTCCGCGACCGCGGGCAGTCCGGCTACCACGCCTGCGGGACCTGTCGGATGGGGCTGGACGAGGCCGCCGTGCTCGACGGGAGGCTGCGCGTGCGCGGGGTGGATGGGCTGCGCGTCGTCGACGGCTCCATCATGCCCGCCATGGTCTCGTGCAACACCAATGGCCCGATCATCGCCGCCGCCTGGCGAGCCGCGGACCTCATCCTGGAGGATGCGGGACGGACAGACGCCGCCGCGCCCGGCGAGAGCCCTGAAGGATCGTCCAATGTCAGAGAGCTTCACCGTTCCGCCGCACGTCCCGCCGGACCTGGTCTACGACTTTGACGCCTTCGCCCCCGTGCCTCCGGGCCTGGACGCCCAGGAGCACTGGCGGCGGCTGCGCGACGAGGCGCCGGGCGAGGTGTTCTGGACGCCCCGGTACGGCGGCAACTGGGTGGCCACCCGGGCCGAGGATATCGTCCGCATTCAGCTCGAGCACGAGACCTTCTCCCACGCCCTGATCTCGATCCCGCGCGAGACGGCGTTCCCGATGTATCCGCTGACGCTCGATCCGCCGGAGCAGGCTCCGTACCGCCGGCTGATGCAGCCGGCCTTCATGCCCAAGGCGATCGCCCGTCTCGAAGCGCGCGCGAGAGAGGTCGCCGTCGAACAGATCGAGAAGCTCGCGCCGCAGGGCGAATGCGAGTTCGTCGGTGATTTCGCCCGCGTGCTGCCGATCGTCGTCTTCCTCGAGATGGTCGACCTGCCGCTCAGCGACGCCGGGCCGATGGTAGCCTGGACCGAGGTGATGACCCGCTCGAGCGACCCGGCCGAGCGCAACCAGGCGCTGGCGAACATGTCCGGCTATCTGCAGGGCTGGATCCAGCGGCGGACGGAGACGCCCGGGACAGATCTGTTGAGCACAGTCGCCACGGCCGAGATCGAGGGACGCAAGCTCAGCGACCAGGAGGTCATGGCCATGTGCCTGCTCCTGCTGTTCGGCGGACTGGACACGGTGGCCTCGATGCTGAGCTTCATCGCCCGCTTCCTGGCGCTCAACCCGTCGCATCGGCGCGAGCTTGTGGAAGACCCCGGCCTGATCCCCAACGCGGTCGAGGAACTGATCCGCCGGCACGGCGTGGCGAACACCTGCCGCCTGGTGAAGCAGGACCTGGTGCTGAAGGGCGCGCCCCTGAAGGCGGGCGACCAGATCCAGGCGCCGAACGTGTTCGTGGGCCTTGATGAGGCGACCGTGACCGACCCCATGCGGGTCGACTTCCACCGCGAGCGGCCGATCCCGCACGCCGCTTTCGGCAACGGGGTGCACACCTGTCCTGGCGCGGTGCTGGCGCGGCGGGAGATCAAGGTGTTCCTGGAGGAATGGCTCGCGCGCATTCCCGACTTCGGGATCAAGCCCGGCACGATCCCGGTCGTCGAGGCGGGCAACGTCAGCGGCGTCGTCGAGCTGCAGTTGTCCTGGAGGACGTAAACTGCGTTTTCTTCCCGTCACGTAGATGAGGAACTTAAAGCAAAAAAAGAGGCGTGGAGCTGATCGCTCCACGCCTCCTGCGCGTCGGACAGGTCGCCCTGAGCACGCCGGCGGCGGGCCCAGGGCCGGCCCCTCAGAACCGGTAGCTCACCTCGACGCCGTACATGCGCGGCTCGCCATAGACGCTCGACTGGAAGCCGAGGTTCTCGGCGAGCAGGCCTAGGACGCCGATGCGGTAGGTATCGTTGGTGACGTTGTTGCCGAAGACGGCGACGTTCACCTTGCTGCCGCGGACGTTGTTCCACTCGGCTCGCAGATTGAGGAGGGCGTATGACTTCTGGAGCCCCTCCAGCTCGAAATCGTCGAGATAGATCTTGCTGCGCCAGGTGCCGTTGGCGGTCAGCGCCATCTGGCCGAGGTTGTCCGGCAGGTCCTTCCGATAGGTGGCCGTCAGGCCGGCGGAGTGCTTCGGGACGCCTCTCTGGGCGATCTCCGGGGCCCCGTTGGCCGCGACCGCGGCCCCGCGAAGGATCTTGATCTTGGTGTAGGCGTAGAAGCCGGACAGGGTCAGGTCGCCGAGATTATAGCTCGCCTCGAATTCGCCCCCGGTGTTGCGTTGCTTGGCGGTGTTGTCCACCACCGTAAGCACCGTGTCGGGAACGCCGTCGCCGTTGGTGTCGAAGCTGGTGGCGCGCTGCTTCTGGACGTTGGACCCGTTCTGCCGGAACAGGGCGGTGCTCGTCTTCAGGCGGCCGGGACCAAATTGGGAGTTGGTCTTCAGCCCGAGTTCGATCTCGTTGACCGTTTCGGGTTCGAACGGCCGAAGCTGGATGGCGTTCACCGCGCGGGTCGAGAAGCCGCCCGCGCGGTAGCCGTGCCGGTAGCTGACGTAGGTCGTGATCGCATCGCTCGGCTCCCACTGCAGGGTGCCGTCGTAGGTGAGCTCGTTGAAAGACTTGCTGTTGGTGAAATGGCACTGACCGATCGGCACGGATTGCACGCCGGGCGTCGTGAGGTTGGTGTCGAACTGGCAGACGCCCAGATTGGGAAGGTTCGGCGAAATATTGATGGTCCGCTTGTCCTCGTTGTAGCGGACGCCGCCGGAGACGCTCACCTGGTTGGTGATATGATAGGTGCCCGCCGCGAAGGCGGCGTAGCTCTTGGAGGGCCCCGACCCGGCCGTGTAGTTGATGAACCGGGCGGCCGGCGTGGATTGCGGGACCCGCGCGCCGGCGAACGTCAGCTGAGGCAGCGTGTTCGCAAAGGCGCCGTCAATCCCCGCCTCCCGAAAATAATAGGCGCCGAGAATGTAGGTGAGCTTCTTTTCGAAAGCGCTGCCTTGGAGCTGGAGTTCTTCGCTGTAGGAATCCACATTTGCGAACTGGTACGGCGTAATCAAGAAGGCAGGAATGCCGTCGTAGTCCTGAACCGTGTCGCGGGTGTTCTTTCGATACCCGATAATATTCTTGATTGTGAGGTTCTCGGTGATGTCCCAGGTCGTCTTGTTGGTGATCCCCCAGTTCGTCGTCTTCTCGTAGGGGGCGCCCAGGGCGTCAAGGTTTCCGCCCTCGCCAGCGCCCATGTCGAGCGAGAAGCGACGATTGGCGAACAGGGCGCGCGCGGCGGCGAACTCGGCCGGAATGTTGGTCGTGATCAGGCCCGCGCGGCGCAGCCCCTCATAGGTCGCAATCAGCGAGGGAGCGGCCGTGTTGATCGAGGTGAGGAAGGCCGCGGTGCCGTGCTCGTCGCTGTGGTACCAGTCGAAGACGGTCAGCGACTGGAGGGTGTCGGTCGGCTTGAACAGGGCGGAGACGCGGTAGGCGTCGTAGTGCTGGTTGTCGTAGTCCCGCCCGGTTGTCACCTCATGAGACCAGCCCTCGCGCCTGCGGGTGACGCCGGCGAACCGCAGAGCCAGGACGTCGTTCACCGGGACGTTTACCTGCGCGTACAGTTCGCGCATCTGATGGTTGCCGGCGCTGCCGCGAATCTCGCCGGAGAATTCGTTGAGGACGGGATGGCGCGGCTCGACCAGCACCGCGCCGCCGGTCATGTTCCGCCCGAAGAGCGTGCCTTGCACGCCCTTCAGGACCTGGACCGATTCGAGATCGTAGAGCGAGTTGCCGAAGCCGTAGGGACGCGGCTGCACCACTTCGGCGAAATAGGTTCCGACCGGCGGGTCGGTGAAGAGTTGCGTCTCCTGGGTGCGCTGGCCGCGCATCGCAAAGCTGACAATGTTGCGCTGCGAAGCGCCGGTCGTGATGGTCAGCGACGGCGTCTGGTACTGCAGGCCCTGCACGTCCTTGACGCCCGCCCGCGTGAGGGCGTCTCCGGAGATCGCCGAAACGGAGAGCGGCACGTCCTGCACGTTCTCCTCCCGTCGCCGGGCGGTCACGATGATCTCGCCGAGCGTGGACCCCTCTGACACCGCTGGGTCCGCCGGCGCGTCTGCGGCGTGGGCGACCGCAGCGGGCGTCGCCAGCATTGTGCAGCCCAGCAGGATCGCCTTCGTCGCTCGGATCTTCATGGTCGTCCCCTCCTCTGGATCGGTGTGGCTTCTTTGAGCCGTGAATTGTGCCGGCGAGCCTCAAGCCAACCGCTGCCGAGTTTTAATGCGCGCTCTTGGGGCAGAGTAGCCCGTAAGTTAATAAGAGAGCTCGATATCACACGTGTGATCGGTCTCGGTTGGCTGGTATTGTGCAAGTGATACCGCAGCGCAGCATTATTCCTAAGCCTGCATGGTGCTCGCCGTTGCGCACAGCATCTGAAGTCAACGCTTCAACCCAGACGCGTCCTGCCGAAGTCGCAGAAATCAAATCTTGGGTTGTGAATCCGACCCGGGGATGCGACCAGGAGTTATGAGCAGCTAAACTAGACAGCGCTCAAATCTATTCGGAAAAGCTGGGCTTCGAAGGTGAAGCTCGTCCGCATCGGCTGCGCCGATATCTCCTGTCGCGGTCAGCTCGCGGCGATGCGCCCCCGCGCCTTGCCACATAACCATGTTAGGGCGCCGCGGGGGCAGACGACATCCCTCCAAACGGCCGGACGGAAGCCTTCACAAACATGATGTCCTTGGCGGGGGCGGGGGTTTTGGCGCCGCCTGGGCTAGCCTCTCCAGAGGCGGCGGGTGTCGAACCCAGCTGAAGAGAAATACTTGGGGAGGCGCGGCCTTGGCGTGATCGGCGGTCGCCGGGCTCGGGCTGCGACGCCTCCCGGATCGAAGCTGACGGGCAGGACGGAATGAGCGACAGCCATTGGGATGAAACCGCCGATTTCGTGATCGTCGGCTCGGGGGGAGGGTCGATGGCGGCGGCGCTGTTCCTCGTCTCGATCGGGCGACATCCCTTGATCCTCGAGAAGACCGACAAGATCGGCGGCTCGACCGCGATGTCGGGCGGTCTTCTTTGGATCCCCAATCACCCCTTGCAGAAGGCCGCCGGCGTCGATGACAGCCTGGAGGCGGGACGCCGTTACATGGACGCCGCCGTCGGTGACGACGCCGGTCCGGGCGCTTCGCCCGCGCGCAAGGAAGCTTTCCTGCGGGCTGGTCCGCCGATGATCGACTTCCTGCAGGCCCAGGGCATGAAATTCGTCCGGGCCGAGGGATGGTCGGACTATTACGACGATCTCGAGGGGGGGTGCGCGCGCAGCCGCTCGCTGGGCGCGCCCATGCTGGATTCGCGCAAGATGGGGCCGCTGTTCGACAAGCTGCGCCTCGGACCGATGGCCATGCCGCTGCCGGTGGAGCACACCCGCGATATCACCCTGGCCACCCGCACCCTGCCGGGGATGATCCAGGGCGCCATGTTGCTCTGGCGCATGCGCAAGGCCGCCAGGACTGGCAAGCCGATCCTGAGCTATGGCGGCTCGCTGCAGGGACGCATGTTGATGGTCGCGGCGGAGAAGGGGATTCCGATCCGCACTGAGACCGGCGTGGTCGACCTGATCGAAGAGGACGGCCGCGTGGTGGGTGTGATCGCCGAGCGTGACGGCAGGCGCCTGCGGATCCGCGCCCGCGACGGCGTGCTGATCAACGCCGGCGGCTTTTCGCACAGCAAGGCCTTGCGGGAGAAATATGGTCCGAAGCCCGCCTCCACCGAGTGGACCAACGCCAATCCAGGTGACACCGGCGAGATGATCGAGATCGCCCAGGCTCACGGCGCGGCTTTGGATCTGATGGATCAGGCCTGGTGGGTGCCCGGGACCCTGCCGCCCGACGGCCAGATCTTCATGCACGTCACCTGCCTCTCCAAGCCGCACTGCATCGTGGTCGACCGGCGCGGCAAGCGGATCATGAACGAGAGCCAGTCCTACATGGCCAACGGCCAGGCGCTCTATGCCGCCGGCGTGCCGGCCTGGGTGGTGATGGATAGCCGCCACCGCAAACGCTACGCCTGGGGAACCCAGCCTCCCGGCGTCACGCCGCCGGCCTGGGAAAGCTCAGGCTACATGCTCAAGGCCGACACCCTTCCTGAGCTGGCCGCCAAGATGGGGCTGGATCCCGCCGCGCTGTCGGCCGAGGTCGAGCGGTTCAACGGCTTCGCCAGAAGCGGACGGGACCTGGACTTCCACCGCGGCGAGCGGGCTTACGACACCTGGTACGGCGATCCGACGGTCAAACCCAATCCCAACCTCGGCGCGATCGAAAAGCCGCCGTTCCTGGCCTTCAAGATGGTCCCGGGCGACGTCGGGACGGCCGGCGGCGTCGTCACCGACGAACACGCCCAGGTGCTGCGCGAGGACGGCACGGCGATCCCCGGGCTCTACGCCACCGGAAACTCGACGGCCTCGGTGATGGGGCGGTGCTATCCCGGCGCCGGGGCGAGCATCGGGGCGTCCTTTGTCTTCGCCTGGCTGGCGGCGCACCATGCGGTGGGCCGCGCAGCCCCTGAACAGACCGTCTGAGCGGAGAGAGCATGCCGGAACCGACGCGATACGGCGGCCGTCTGGAGGGGAAGGTCGCCATCGTCACCGGGGCGGGGGCCGAAGGCGAGGGGATCGGCATCGGCCGCGCCATCGCCACGGTGCTGGCGGGCGAGGGGGCGCGGGTCTGCTGCGCCGACCTGGACCTCGCCCGCGCCCAGGCCACGGCGGAGCGCATCGGCCGCACGGGCGGCGCGGCCTTCGCCGTCGCCGGCGACGTCAGCCAGGCGGGCGACTGCGAGCGCCTCGTGGCCGAGACCGTGAGCCGCCACGGTCGGCTCGACGTGCTGGTGAACAATGTCGGAATCTCGCCGCCGACGCGGTTGGACTCTTTTGACGAGGCGCTTTGGTCGCGTGTCTTCGACGTCAATCTCAAGAGCGCCGTCCTGATGAGCCGCTACGCGGTTCCGGCGATGACGGCAGGCGGCGGCGGGGCGATCATCAACATCTCCTCGATTGCCGGCATGCGCGCGCACGGCTCGCTGGCCTATGGCGCCTCGAAGGCGGCGATGGCCCAGCTGTCGCGGGAGATCGCAGCAGCCTATGGCCGTGCCGGCATCCGCGCCAACACCGTGGCGCCCGGCCACGTGATGACCTCGCACGTCGAGCATCTGATGGCGGCGGAGATGCGCGAGACGCGCCGCAAGGTCGGACCTCTCGGCATCGAAGGCGACGCCTGGGACGTCGCCGCAGCCGTCACCTTCCTCGCCAGCGACGAGGCGCGCTTCATCACGGGCGTGGAGCTGCCGGTGGATGGCGGGGTCACCGCGATCGCGCCGCTCGCGGCGCATGGCCTGATCATGGGCGGGTGAGGGGGCGGCGCGCGACGCCTGCACCCACTCGTCGCGTCAGGCTTGGCAACACAGCCAGAGATTGCGATGTTTGCCGCGACAGCAGTGCGGGGTCGCCGTGAGCACCGGTCAACTGATCGATCTACTTCCGACGTGGAATCTCGGTGAAATCGCCGGATCGTGGCGTAACGCCATACGGAAGCGGCACGACCCCGGCTTCCGGGACCGCTGGCCCATGGTGGACGCTTACATTGAGGCGATACACGAGGAGTGGGACCGACGGCGAACCTCCGTGCTCCGCGACAAAGACCATATCAGGGACTGGCAGCCGATAACCTGGGGCGACCTTTACGACGACACGTCCGAACTGCCCGCGGGCAGCCCGCTCACGGCGCATGGATATCACGTGGCGCAGCGGGCTAAGCTCACTGAAAGCCTGCGGCGTGTTTACTTGGAGTGCTGCATCCTCGGTCCGCTGATGCCAGCGTTCGAGCCCTCTTACCTAGCCGAGTGGGGCGTGCCCAAAAAGAAAGAGCGCCTGCAGCGCGTGGTCACCCACATCCACGGCCTGACAATCGGGAGGAACAGCACGCAGCCGAACATGCGGCACGCCGTGGCGCTTTGGTGCTCCGACTTGGAGTATCTGCGAGAGCGCTACAGCAGTAAGGCGGATATCAACTGGCCGGAAATTCGGCGGGCGCGCTTTGCCGGCTGAGCGTGGCGCGCTCGCTTTCCGAACAGGGCGCCGGGACAATCTTGAATTGCCCCCCCGCTCAAGCCTCCCGAACGAACCGATTCTGGATGTCGCCGATGAGATAGTCGCGGTTGGCGGGCTCGTCGAAGCCCTCCAGGGTCCAGCCGCCGGGCTGGAACAGGGTGCGGATGGCTTCCGGCTCCGGCAGCAGCGCCACCTCGTCGCCCTGGACGAAGAAGTCGCGGCCCGTCACCTGCGCCGCGGCCGCCGTGCATAGCCAGACCGCCAGGGCGGCCACATGCTCCGGCAGGGCCGTCATGCGCGGCGCGCTCATCGGCCGGTTCCACAGGAGCGGGATGCCCAGGCGGGCGGCTTCCCGGATCGTCTGGTCGATCTCCGGCGTGTGGGTGGTGGTCAGGTGCGAGACGGGGCGAATGAGGTTGCAGCGCACGCCGAACTCGCCGAGCTCGCGCGCCACCGTCCGGGTGAGGCCCATCAGCCCCTCCTTGGCGGCGGAATAGTTGCTCATCCCCCAGTGACCGAAGCCGGAGGGCGAGCCGGTGTTGACGATCACCCCCGAGCGCTGGGCGATCATGTGCGGAGCGGCGGCGCGGATGGTGGCGAAACTGCTCTTCAGGCTGACGTCGAGGCAGAGGTTCCAGTCCGCCTCGGTCATGCGATCGATCCGCGCCGGCCGCACGATGCCGGCGTTGTTCACCAGGATGTCGATCCGGCCGAAGGCCTCGATCGCCCGGTCCACCACCGCAGCCCCGCCTTCGAGCGAGGCCACGCTGGAGGTTTCGGCCACGGCCTCGCCGCCGAGGTCGCGGATTTCGCGCGCGACGGCCTCGGCGACGCTGACATCGCCCGCCTCGGTCCCGTAGGGCCCGCCGCCGAGGTCGTTCACCACCACCTTGGCGCCCTGCGCGGCGAGCAGCAGGGCTTCGGCCCGGCCGATGTTGCGCCCGGCCCCGGTCACGACGGCGACCTTGTCCTTCAGCCGCTGGTTCATCGCCTCATCTCCTGAAGGGTCAGCCTTCGGCCGCCTGGCGCAGCATGACCGCGCGATCACCCTCGGTGACCAGGACCAGGCGCATGCCGGGCTTGGTCACCTGGGCGAAGCTGTGGAAGGGTTCGCGGACGCCAGGGTCGAGCACCCGTATGAAGGTCTGGGCGTCCACGCCGTAGGTGCGCTCTCCAAAGGCGTCGGTCTCGACCGTGACCGATCTCGGCGTAACCGCCTTCACGGTGACGGCGACAGCGCTCGGGCGGCTGGCCGACTGGACGCGGGTGTCGAAGGTGACGCGCAGGCGGTTGGAGTTGTTCGGACGGCTGGCGTGCGGGGTGAAGGGATGCACGATGAGCACATCGCCAGGAATATAGTCCGTGGTCGCCCAGCTCTCGTCCGGGACGACGCCGGTCGGCACCGGAAAGGACGGTTTGGCGAGATTGTGGAAATACCCGCGCTTGTTCTGGCCCACGGCCAGCATCAACCCGCCAAGCTCACGCTGGCAGGGCGTCAGCGGCGCCCAGACCGGTTTGTAGTCCAGGATTCCCGGGCTGTAGAAACCGTCCTGGTGGATCCGGGTGATCGGGCCGTTCGGCGGATAGAGACGATACTGCACGATCGGCACCGCGCAGGCGGGCTCGCCCAGCACCTTCTCCATCACCTGAAGATTTGCGGGGTGCTCGATCAGCCGCCTGGAGATGCCGCTGAATTCAAGGCTCTCCTCGAAAATGTTGATCGGAACCCCGGTCCAGACCGCGTCCTTGTCGCCCGGTGCGACCAGGCCGTGGCGGGCCGCGATCGCCAGCATCTCGTCGCGCGCCCGCTCCACCGAAGCCGGATCGAGCACCTGGCGCAGAAGGATGTAGCCGTTCTCTTCATAGCAGCGGATCAGCGCCGAATGATCGTCCAGCAGGTGGTTGCAGGACTCCAGCTCGCCGCGTGGCGTGACGTCGTGAACCTCGAGGTCCTCGGCCTCCGGCAGTCTCAGCGCTTCGGCAGACATGGCGTTTCCCGTCTCGTTTTTCTTTTGGCGTCCTTGATCCGCGCGCTGCGCCTCAGAGCATCATCTGGCCCCCATCCACATTGATCGTCTGGCCCGTGACATACCGGCTGTCGTCGCAGGCCAGGAACAGGGCGACCGACCCGATGTCGTCTTCGGGATCGCCGAACCGCCCCAGCGAGATCTCCCTGCGGTACATCTCGGCCTCCGCCGGGTGCTCCTCAAGGTAGGTGACGGCCTTCGGGCTGAGCGCGGCCGGGCAGAGCACGTTCACGCGCACGCCGTGCCGCCCCCACTCCCGCGCCGCCACGCGTGAGAGACCGCGAATAGCCTCCTTGGTGGCCGCATAGGCGCCGAAGCCCACGCCGCCGAAGATCCCCTCCCGCGAGCCGAAGTTGATGATCGATCCGCCGCCGCGCGCCTGGAGGTGAGGGAAGGCCGCCTGCATGTGGTGAAAGGTTCCGAACAGGCCGGAGCCCAGCGTCATCCGCAGCGTCGCCTCGTCGGTCTCCTCGAGCGGCGTGCCCGGCTTGGAGCTCTGGGCGTTGTTCACCAGCACGTCGAGACCGCCGAACCGGTCGAGGGCGGTTTGCACCGCGCGCTGGGCGGCGGCCGGATCGCCGGCGTCGCCGGCGCTGGCGGCGACCCGGCCGCCAATGGCGGCGAGCTCCTCCGCGGCCCGCGCCAGCCTGCCTTCGTCGCGCCCGGTGATCACCAGGTCCGCGCCCGCGGCGATGAAGGCCCGAGCGATCCCAAGGCCGATGCCCTGACCGGCGCCGGTGATCACAGCCACCTTGCCCGCAAGCCTGCCTGTCATCTGCTCCTCCCACCTCACATGAGGTCCCGCCACGGCGGGCCTTTCCGCTGGCCTATCATGGAGCTTCCCGATGCGGACGCGCGCGGCCAGTTCCGGAGCCACACCATCAGATAGCTGATGGCATGCCCGGGTGGGTTCCCCGCAGCTCGCGGGCGCCCGACAAATCTCTCGTTACGCCAAGGACGACCGAGACTTCCATGCAGTTGCAGCACGACCCGGACCTGGAGCGCTTTCGCGGCGAGATCCGGCAGTTCATCGCCGAAGTCCTCCCGCGCGAGATCCAGGCGCGTCATCGCACCAAGGTCCGCAACAACGCCATCGTCGAAGACCAGCTGGAATGGATGCGGATCCTGCACAGCCATGGCCGCTCGGCGCCGCACTGGCCGGTCGAATTCGGCGGCTGCGGCTGGTCGCCCCAGCAGCTCTTCGTCTTCAACGAGGAGCTCTATGCGGCGGACGCCCCCGAGTTCGACTGGGCGGGCACGCACATGCTTGGGCCGGTGCTCTACACCTTCGGCTCGAAGGCGCTGCAGGACCGGTTCCTGCCGGCGATCCGGGAGGGGCGCTACAACTGGGCCCAGGGCTTCTCCGAGCCGGGCTCCGGCTCCGACCTCGCCTCGCTGCGGACCTATGCGGAGCTGCGCGGCGACGTCTATGTGGTCAACGGCCAGAAGATCTGGACGAGCGGCGCTTCCGAGGCGGAGTGGGGGTTCTTCCTGGTCCGCACCGACCGCTCGGTGAAACCGCAGCGCGGGATCTCCTTCCTGATCATCAAGCTGGACACGCCTGGGGTCACGGTGCGGGAAATCCCGCAGATCAACGGCGAGGGCCATGTCTGCGAGATCTTTCTCGAGAACGTCGAGGTCCCGGCCGACCAGCTGATCGGCGAGCCCGGCATGGGCTGGACCTACGCCAAATTCCTGCTCGAGCACGAACGCACCGCCAGTTCCTTCATCTATTGGAGCAAGCGCGAGCTCGACCGCCTGCTGGAGATCGCGCGCGGCGAGATCGTCGAAGGCGCGCCGCTGGCGGAAGACCCGCGGTTTCAGGCGCGGTTCGCCAAGCTGAAGGCCGACCTCCTGGCGCTCGAATGGTCCGTCCTGCGCGTGCTGGCCAAGGAGGAGACCGGCTATCCGGAGGCCGCCGCCGCCTCGGTGCTGAAGATCCGCGGATCGGAGCTGCAGCAGGAGATCACCACCCTGCAGCTCGACGCGCTCGGGCCGAAGGCGCTGCGGTACTTCCCGCCGCCCCACCCGCCGGCGCCCAGCGCCGTATGGCCGGACTACGCCGCTAGCCGCGCCACGGTGGCCCTGATCACCCGGGCGGCGACCATCTACGGCGGGACCAAGCAGGTGCAGAAGAACATCCTCGCCAAACTCGCCTACGACCTCTGACGGATCGAAAAAGACCTATGGATTTCGCCAAATCCGACATCCAGCAGATGCTGCTCGACAGCGCCGAGCGCTTCCTCGGCGAGCAGGCCGGCGTGGAGTACTGGCGCGCCCAGCGTCTCACCCCGGACGGGTTCGACCGGGCGCGCTGGGCGGGCTTCGCCGAGCTGGGCTGGCTGGCGCTGCCGCTCCCGGAATCGGTCGGCGGCCTGGGCGGATCCCTGGAGGACATCGCCCTGCTGAACATCGCCCTGGGGCGCTCGCTGGCGACGGAGCCCTATGTGAGCACCGCCGTGCTCTGCAGCCATATCCTGGCCGGCGCCGAAGGAAGGGACGACCTCCTGGCCGAGGTGGCGGAGGGCGCCCTGCTGCTGGCCCTGGCGCACGCCGAGCCCGGACGCGACCCGCTGGCGGCCGACGCGGCGGAAACGGTGGCGATCCGCACCGGCGGCGGCTTCTTGCTGAACGGGCGCAAGATCATCGTCCTTGACGCGCCGTCCGCCGACAAGCTGATCGTCTCGGCGGAGCTGGAGGGCGAGGACGGGGCGGCCTTGTTCCTGGTCGGTCGCGACGCCGAGGGCGTGCTGCTGGACCCCTATCCGCTGATCGACGGCGGCCGCGCGGCCGACGTGGTCCTGCGCGACGTGGTCGTGGGACGAGGCGCGCTGATCGCCGGCCCGAACGCCGGGCCGGGGCTGCTGGAGGAGGCGGTGGATCGCGCCTGCGTCGCGCAACTCGCCCAGGCGGTGGGCTCGATGGAGGCCTGCCTCAAGATCTGCGGCGACTACGTCCGGGAGCGCAAGCAGTTCGGCGTCAGCATCGGCTCGTTCCAGGCGGTCCAGCACATGCTCTCGGATATGTTCATCGCCGCCTATCAGGCGCGGTCGATGCTCTACCAAGCGATCTCCGGAAGCTATCAGGAGAGCCACGCGCGGGTCGCCGCGGTGTCGGCGGCGAAGATCGTCATCGCCGAGGCGGGCCAGGTGGTCTCGCGCAACGGCGTCCAGGTGCACGGCGGCTGCGGGATCACCGACGAGTATGCGATCAGCCACCACTTCCGCCGGCTCCTGACGATCGAGAAGCTGTTCGGCGACATCGACTGGCATACCCGCAGGCTGGCGGAGGCGACGTTCGTGAGCTGAGCGGTTCTCCCACGACTGTCATCCCGGTTTCGCGCAGCGAAAACCGGGACCCATGCACACCGGAAGACGAGACGTCGCGCGGCGGGGCCGCGTGACGCCTTGAAGCGCCGTGCCCTGTCCCACTGGGGAGGAAGGGGATCGCGAAGCGGCGGCGTCCTCAGCCGCCGAGATGCCCCGGCGGCCGCGGCAGGCAGATGGTCTTGACCTCGGTGAAGCCGTGCAGGCCTTCGACGCCGCCCTCGCGGCCGACGCCTGACTGCTTGAAGCCGCCGTAGGGCAGGGTGAAGTCGATCACTCGCCCGTTCATCGCGAAATTGCCGGTGCGGATGCGCCGGCCGACGGCGTAGGCGCGCTCGACGTCCTCGGTGAACACAGCGCCGGAGAGGCCGTAGTCGCTGTCGTTGGCGATGGCGATCGCCTGCTCCTCGTCGTCATAGGCGATGACGACGCCCACGGGGCCGAAGATCTCCTCGCGGGCGATGGTCATGTCGTTGGCCCCCTCGAAGAGGGTCGGCTCGACGAACCAGCCCTTGGGCAGGTGCGCGGGCCGGCCGCCGCCCGTCACCAGCCGGGCGCCTTGCTCGGCGCCCTTGGCGATGTAGCCGCAGACCCTGTCGCGCTGCCGGCTGCTCACCAGCGGGCCCATCTGGGTCTGCGCGTCGAACGCGTCGCCGACCTTGATGTCGCGGAACGCCGCGGCCAGCGCCTCGGTCACCTCCGCCTGGCGGCGGCGCGAGACCAGGATCCGGCTGAAGGCGGCGCACTGCTGCCCGGTGAGGCTGATCAGGTTCGGCAGGATGCCGGCGACGATGGTCTCGATCTTGGCGTCGTCCAGCACGATGGCCGCGGACTTGCCGCCGAGCTCGGCGGTGTAGCGGACCATGCGGCTCGCGCAGATCGCCCCGATGTGGCGGCCGGCGGCGGTCGAGCCGGTGAAGCTCACCTTGTCGATCTCCGGCCTGCGGACCAGGTATTCCGAGACCTCGCGATCGGCCGGCAGGACGGAGAGCACGCCGTCGGGCAGGCCGGCGTCGGCCGCGCACTCCGCCAGCAGCAGGGCTTCGAGCGGCGTCTCGGGCGAGGGCTTTACGACCACCGTGCAGCCGGCCGCCAGCGCCGGCGCCACCTTCAGCAGCGTGGTCGCCAGCGGCGCGTTCCACGGCACGATGGCGGCGGTGACGCCGACCGGCTCGCGCACCACCACGCAGGCGCCGCCCTGCGCGGGCGTGCGCAGCTCCTCGAAGCCCTGCTCCGCCAGGCCGGCGAAATAGTCGAAATAGCCCTTCGAGAACGGCGCGGTGGCCGCCGCATAGGCGTAGGGCATGCCGACCTGCACGGCCCAGGCGCGGGCGAACTGGTCCGCCCGCTCGCCGACCCGCTGGCCGATCCGGCGCAGCACCGCGGCGCGCTCAGGGCCCGTCATGCGCGGCCAGGGGCCCTCGTCGAAGGCGCGCCGGGCCGCGGCCACCGCGCGGTCCACGTCAGCCTGGCGCGCCTCGGCCACACGCCCGACCAGGGTCTCGTCGGAGGGCGAGACGATCTCGATCGAGGCGGAGGTCTGCGGCGGGACCCAGGCGCCGCCGATGAACAACTGGTCCGGGTAGGCGAGTTCGACGGCGTTGGGATTCATCTCGGACCTCAGGTTTGGGGCAGGGCGGAGCGGCGTGGCGCTCAGGTCTCGACCACGACGGGCAGCGACAGGATTCCGCCGACGCCGCCGTCGACGTTCAGCATGTGGCCGGTGACGTAGGAGGAGGCCTCGGTGGCGAGGAACAGCACCGGCCCGACGATCTCCGCCGGATCGCCGAACCGCCCCATGGCGATGGCGTCGCGGAAGATTTTCGACCGCTGCGGATCGCCCACGGTGGGCGCGGCCATGTCGGTGTCGAAAAAGCCGGGCGCGATGGCGTTGCAGGTGACGCCGTGCGGCGCGAGCTCGGCCGCGACCGAGCGCGTCAGTCCCAGCACCGCATGCTTGCTCGCCGTATAGGCGGCCAGGTTGGGGCGGCCGGTTTCCGAGACATAGGAGCCGAAGTTGATGATCCGCCCCCAGCGACGCGCGGCCATCCCCTTGGAGAAGGCCTGGCAGAGCAGGTACATCGAGGTGACGTTCACCTCGAACATGGTCCGCCACTGGTCGAGGGTGGAGCTGTCCAGGCCGCCCCAGCCGGCGATCGCGCCGTTGTTCACCAGGATGTCGACCTGCGCGCCCGACGCCAGCAGGCTGTCACTGGCGCGCGCCACGGCGGCGGCGTCGCCGAGCTCGAAGACCGCGGTCCGCGCCTTGCCGCCCGACGCGACGATCTCGTCGGCCACCCCCTGCAGCTTCGCCTCGTCGCGCGCGGCCAGGATCAGCTCGGCGCCGGCGGCGGCCAGGCCCAGCGCGATCGCCCGCCCCAGGCCGCGCGAGGCGCCGGTCACGAGCGCGGTCCGACCGGAGAGGGAGAAGCTTGGCGGCACGTGCGGGATCCTGTCTGCAGGGACGACATGGGTAAGCCGTGCGCGAGGCTGCGATGAAGCCCCGGGCCCGATCCATCACATCGATGATGTGAGCCTCGCCCTCTCGCCGGGTCCCGGGCGGCGCCCTAAAGCTGATGCGTTGCGCCGGCGCCCAGCCTGCTTCCTCCGGCTCAAAAACTTGAAATAGCGGAGGTTCTTAAGGGTTGGGACCGACATCACGGGGGAGGAGCATGGTGGTGCTGGAAGCCGATTATGTGATCGTCGGCGCAGGTTCTGCGGGCTGCGTCCTGGCCAACCGGCTGACCGCCGATGGGTCTACGAAGGTCATGCTGCTCGAGGCCGGCGGCGACGACCGCCCCTGGAAGGACCCGAGCCAGCTTTCCAGCAAGATGAACATCTACATTCCGGCTGGCTTCACCCGCATGCTGGCGGACCCGAAGGTCAACTGGAATTACCAGACCGAGCCCGATCCCGGTACGAACGGCCGCCGGCACGCTTTTCCTCGCGGCAAGGTGTTGGGCGGCTCGTCGTCCATCAACGGCATGATCTATGTGCGCGGCCTTCCGGAGGACTATGACGGCTGGCGCCAGCTGGGCTGCGCGGGTTGGTCCTGGTCCGAGGTCGAGGCGATATTCCGGCGGGTCGAACGGCGGCAGGGCGTGTCCGCGGGTCCCGGGGGCGGCGGCCTCGACATCAGCGACTCGCCCATGGCTCACCCTATGCTCGACCGCATGTTCGAGGCCTTCCGCGAAGCCGGCGCCCCGATGAGCGAGGACCTGAACGGCACGACGCGCGAAGGCGTGTCGAAGATCCAGCTGAACATTCGCAACGGACTGCGCCGCTCGGCGGCTGCGGCCTATCTGCATCCCGCCATGAAGCGCCCCAACCTGCGCGTGCTCACCCAGGCCCTCGCGGCGCGCGTCGTGTTCGACGGCCAACGCGCCGTCGGCGTGGAATACCTGCAGGACGGGGTGATGCGGACGGTGCGCGCGCGCCGGGAGGTGATCCTGAGCGGAGGGGCGATCAACTCGCCGCAGTTGCTGGAGCTCTCCGGCGTGGGCCAGGCCGAGCGCCTCCGAGAACTGGGCATCGCGGTGGTGGCCGACAGTCCCCGGGTGGGCGAAAACCTCCAGGACCACTACGCCGCCATGGTGCGCGCGCGCCTGAAGCGCGGGGCGCCGAGCTTCAATGCGCTTTCCCGAGACTTCGGCCTGCTCGGTCAGGCCGCCCGCTTCGCCCTTTTCCGAAAGGGCCTCCTTGCGGCCGGCGGGTCGAACCTGACGGCCTTCCTGAAATCCGATCCCGCCCTCGACCTGCCCGACCTGCAATTCTTCGCCAGCCCGGCAACGGTCGACTTCGAGGCTCACGTCAGGAAGGGCGCCATGACCATGGAGGCGGAGCCCGGGCTGACGATCGGCGGCTATGTGATGCGTCCTCGCTCAAAGGGGACGGTGCACGCGGCCTCTCCCGATTTCCGGCAGGCTCCGGCGATCGCCCCGCACTTCCTGGAGGATTTGGCCGATCAGCGGGCCATGGTCGCGGCCCTGCGCTGGTCGCGGCGGGTCATCGCCCAGCAGGCGCTGGCGCCTTACGTCGATCATGAGCTCACGCCCGGGGCCGCGGCCGCTTCGGACGAAGACTTGCTGGCCTTCGCCCGGGCCGCCGGCTCGACCGGCTACCACCAGACCGGGACCTGCGCGATGGGCGGCCAGAAGGACGCCGTGCTCGATCCCAGCTTGCGCGTGAACGGCGTGAGCGGCCTGCGCGTCGTGGACGCCTCGGTCATGCCGGCGATCGTGTCCGGCAACACCCACGCCGCGACCGTGATGATCGCCGAGAAGGCCTCCGACCTGATCCGCCAGGCGGCTTAGCTGCAGAGCTTCATCAAGGGTGTGATTGCTGAAGAACAGTGCTCGATGATTTCTGCGAAAGTACCCAGGGCGCGCTATTCTGCAGCTCGGAGGATATCCCCATGAGGACCATCCAGATCCGAGCCGCGCATGAGCGGATTGCCATGACGGCGTTTCTGCCGGAGGGCGATAAACTTAGCGGATGCGTGATCTTCGCTTCGCCAGGCGGGGGTTACAGCCGCGGTTATTACGACATGACCTTTGACGGCCGCCCGGGCTACAGTCAGGCTGAGCACCATACCGCCCAGGGCCATGTGGTCGTCGCCTACGATCACCTGGGCGTGGGCGAGAGCGATGTCGCCGGCCTCGCCGCCCTGTCCATCGAGGACATCGCGGACGCCAACAACGAAGCCGTTCTGGAGGTCCAGCACCTCATCGAGACCGGCCGCCTCTGCGAAGGGTTTCCCGCCCTCCCGCAGGCCCTGCACGTTGGCATCGGCCAGTCGATGGGCGGCGGCGTGACCATCATCATGCAGGGGCGACACTGCACCTTCGACGCGATCGGAGTGCTGGGCTACAGCGCCATCCACACGGTGCTGCCGCAGCGCACGATCTTCGATCTCGAAGCGGCGAAGGCGCACTACCAGTACTCGCGCACGACGTCGGCGGCCGAGCTCTCCGTCGCGCGCTCCAGCGCGGAGGTGGCGGACTTCGTCTATCCCTTCCACTGGGGCGACGTGCCGGCGGACATCGTCGAGGCCGACATGCGGGGCGGATATCCGCTTCGTCGCAGCGCCCCGCCCTTCGGCAGCCTCACCCTTCCGAACTGCGTCGTGGCGATGATGTCGCCCGGTTTCGTGGCCGCGGAAGCCGCATCCGTCGAAGCGCCGGTCTTCCTGGGCTACGGGGAGCGGGACGTCAGCCCCGACCCGCACGCGGAGCCGGGCGCCTTCCCGGCGTCGCGCGACGTCAGTCTGCTGGTGGTTCCGCAGATGGCCCACATGCACAACTTCGCCTCCACGCGTCGGCGGCTATGGGACGCGCTGAGCGCCTGGGCGGCGGACAGGGCGCCACGCCGGACCCGCGGGAGCGCCCAGGACAGCTCAGGGAGACAATCGACGTGCCCGCCTATGCAATGAATCCGATCGTGCCGGACCACGTTCCGGCCGAGCTCGTCTACGACTACGACATCTATGCGCCGGGTCCGCCGGGGTCCGACTTCTACGCCGAGCTCTACCAGCTCAAGAAGCGTGCGCCGGCGGTCTTCTGGACCCGCTACAACGAAGGTCACTGGTACGTGACCGATGCGGCGCTGGCGAACCAGGTTCTGAAGGACAGCGAGACCTTCTCCAGCCGCCGATTGGTGGTTCCGGCCAGCAACAATGCCGAGAAGGGTTTCGTGCCGATCGCGCTCGATCCCCCGGAACATACCAAGTACCGCAACCATCTCTCGGTGGGCCTGTCGCGCAAGGCGGTGGCGGACCTTGTGCCTGGCGTGCGGGGGCTGGCGATCGAGCTGATCGAGAGCCTGCGTCCGAAGGGTCAGTGCGAGTTCATGGCGGACTTCGCCTTCCAGCTGCCGATCATCGTCTTCCTCAAGCTTGTCGACCTGCCGCTCGAACACCGCGAAGGGCTGCTGCAGGAAGTCGCCAAGATCATCCGCCCGGGCAGCAACAAGGCCGAGGTGATCGCTGGCCTCGCCGCTTATCTCAAGCCCATCGTGCAGGCGCGCCGCGCCGCGCCGGGGGACGACCTGATCAGCTGGCTGTCGACCCGCGAGGTCGACGGTGAACGCATGTCCGAAGACAAGCTGCATAGCATGTGCACGCTGCTTCTGATCGGCGGCCTGGATTCGGTGGCCAACACCCTGGGCTTCTTCGCCCGCTTCCTCGCCGAGAATCCCGCCCACCGCCGCCAGCTCCGCGAAGAGCCGGCCATCCTGGCCTCGGCGGTCGACGAACTGCTTCGGCGGTTTCCGACGGTCACCGCCGGCGCCGGCCGAATGTGCGTCAGCGACATCCAGCTGGGACCGGCGCCGATCCGCGCCGGAGATCAAGTCATGGCGCCGCCGCCGATGCTGAATTTCGACGACGAGACCTATCCGGACCCGCTGAAGGTGGACTTCTCACGACGGATCCACAGCGTCGGCAGCTTCGGCCAGGGCCCGCATCGCTGCGTCGGCGCCGCGCTCGCCCGTTCGGAGTTGGGGATCTTCCTCGAGGAATGGCTTCGCCGCATTCCCGACTTTGAACTCGCCGAGCCGGAGCTCACCTTCCAGGCGGGGGTGAACATCTCCTACGCGCGCTTGAACCTGCGGTGGTCCGCCTGAGGGAGCGGCGCCGCTAGATCACGGCCTCGGCGCGCAGGGCCTCCAGGGCGGCGCGGTCGAGGCCGAGCTCGCGGCCGAGCACCTCGAAGGTGTGCTCGCCCAGCATCGGTGGGGCGACGTAGCGCTCGATCGGCGTGGCCGAAAAGCGCAGCGGGCTGCCCACCACGCGCAGCTCCGGCGCCAGCGGATGCGGGGTCGAGACGGCCATGCCCCGGTGCCGGATTTGCGGATCAGCGAAGACCTGGCCGATGTCGTTGATCGGCCCCGAGGGGATGCCGAAGGACTCCAGCCGCTCCAGCCAGTACGCCACCGTGTTCTGGCGGAAGATGGCGTCGAACGCCTCGGTCAGGGCTTCGCGGTTGGCGACGCGCAGGTTGTTGGTGTGGAACAGCTCGTGCGTGGCCAGGTCAGGCCGCTCGACGGCGTCGCACAGGCGGACATATTGCACGTCGTTGCCCGCGGTCAGCATGATCGCGCCGTCGCGGCAGGGAAACAGGCTCGACGGCATGCCGCCATTGCCCTGGGTGCCTTTGCGCACCGGCACCTCGCCGGACGTCAGATAGATCTGCGCGTAGTGCGACAGCGCCGCCACCACGCAGTCGAGTAGGGCGATATCCAGGTGCTGGCCCACGCCGCCCTGCGCATCGCGGTGGTAGAGCGCCGCCAGCAGGGCGTTGGAGACGTTCAGCCCGGTGATCACGTCGACGATGCTGGGTCCGACCTTCATCGGGCCGCCGCCCGGCTTGTGGTCGGGAAGGCCGGTGACGCTCATCAGTCCGCCCCGGCCCTGGAACACCGCGTCGTAGCCGGGCTTCTTGGCGTCGGGGCCGCTCTGGCCGTAACCCGTGACCGAGCAGTAGATGATGCGCGGGTTGATCGCCCGGATCGCCTCGTAGTCGAGGCCGTAGCGGGCGAGGTCGCCGACCTTGTAATTTTCCATGAACACGTCGGCCCGGGCGGCGAGCTGGCGGACCAGATCGGCCCCGCGCGGGTCGGCGATGTTGATCGAGACCGACGTCTTGTTGCGGTTGGCCGACAGGTAGAAGGCGTTCTCGCGCGTCGCGCGCCCTTCCGCGTCGCGCAGGTAGGGCTCGCCGAACACGCGCGCGTCGTCGCCGGAGAGCGGGCGCTCGACCTTGATCACCTCGGCGCCCAGGTCGCCCAGCATCTGCGCCGCCAGCGGGCCGGCGAGGACGCGGGTCAGGTCGAGCACCCTGATGTTGTCGAGCGGCAGTTGGCCCACGATCGCCTCCGTCTTTGGCCGAGCCCCTCCGGTGATAAGACATCGCGGTCGCATGTCAGCGGGCCGCCCGAGGGCATCACAAGCCTGATCTGCTGGCCCTCCGAGCGGTTGGGCGCTCGCCCCCGCCGGACCGCTCCGCGATAGTGGGGTGCGAGCTTCGCGGACAGAGAGGCCATGAGCGACATCATCGAGGACAGCCCGGCGCCCGGCGTCTGCCGACTGACCCTGAACCGGCCGGACACGCTCAACGCCTTCACCTATGCAATGTACGCCGAGCTGCTCGCCGTTCTGGAGCGGCTGCGCTTTGATCCTGACGTCCGGGTGGTGGTGCTGAGCGGGACGGGGAAGGGCTTCTGCTCGGGCCACGATCTGCGCGCCAGCGGCGATCCCGATTGGGTCGCGCAGGGTCAGGGCAAGGCGCAGATGGTCCGGGCGATCGTCGCCAGGCTCGGCGAGATCCCGCAGCGTCTCCGCGGGCTTCCCCAGCCGGTGATCTGCGCGGTCAACGGCGTCGCGGCCGGCGTGGGCTATGCGCTGGCCCTGGCGGCGGACCTGACGATCGCGGCGCGATCGGCCAAGTTCGTCAACGCCTTCCACAACGCCGGAACCGGGCATGAGCTTGGGGTGAGCTACATGCTCCCGCGCGCCGTCGGCGCGCAGCGCGCAGCGGAGATCCTGCTGACCAGCCGGCCGGTCATGGCCGAGGAGGCGGCCTCGATCGGCATGATCCTGCGCGCCGTGGCCGACGAGACCTTGATGGACGAGGCCCTGGCCCTGGCCGACCAGATCCAGCTGAACAGCCCGATCGGCATCGCCCTCACCAAACAGAGCATGTGGCTGAACGCCAGCGCCGGCAGTCTGGAAGCCGCGATCGAGCTCGAAAACCGCGCCATCTTCATGAGCCAGTCCACCGAGGACAGCGCCGAAAAGCGAAGAGCATTCCTTGAGAAACGCCGCCCCGAGTTCCTCCAGCGCTGACCCCGCAATCCGCTCGCCGGACGCAACGTCGGTCGACCCGTTGCTGACGCCGCTGCAGCTGCGCGGCTGCCGGCTGGCGAACCGGGTCGTGATGGCGCCCATGTCCCGCTACATGAGCCCCGGCGGGATCCCGACGCCGGAGGTCGCGTCCTACTACGCCCGCCGCGCGGCTTCGGGCCTGGGCCTCATCGTCACCGAGGGGGCGGCCGTCGCCCACCCGCTGGCGGTCGACCATCCGGGCGTGCCCCGACTCCACGGCGAGGCGGCGCTGCAGGGCTGGAAGGCGGTGGTCGAGGCGGTGCACGCCGCGGGCGGGGTGATCTGGCCGCAGCTCTGGCACCAGGGCCCGATGTGGAACGTCGAGCACGCCGGCGACGACGCCATGGGGGGCCTGCGCCCATCTGGCGTCTGGGGCCCCGACGACGGAGTGATCTCGATTCCCCAGGAGACCCGCAGCCGCGCCTTGCCCGAGACCCGGGCGATGACCGACTCCGAGATCCAGGAGGCAGTCGAGGCCTATGCGCTCTCCGCGCGCCACGCCAAGGCGCTCGGCTTCGACGGCGTCGCCATTCACGGCGCGCACGGCTACCTGATCGACAGCTTCCTCTGGGGCGTCACCAACCGGCGGGCGGACCGCTGGGGCGGGGGCTTGCGCGCCCGCGCCGAGTTCGGCTGTGCGGTGGTGCGGGCGATCCGCCGGGAGGTCGGCGAGGAGATGCCGATCGCCCTGCGCCTCTCGCAGTTCAAGATGCAGGACTACCGCGCGCAGATCGCGGCGTCTCCCGACGAGCTGGAAGCCCTGCTGGGGCCGTTGGCCGATGCCGGTGTCGACCTCTTCGACGCCAGCCAGCGCTTCTTCGACACCCCGATCTTCGAGGGCTCGTCGCTGAACCTCGCGGGCTGGGCCAAGGCTCTGACCGGCAGGCCGTCGATGACCGTCGGCGGCGTGGGGCTCGGCAAGGCCGCCGGCCCCGCCAAGCACATCGACGACAGCCAGGCCTCGGCCGACAACCTGCCGCGGGTCGTCGAGCGCTTCGAGCGCGGTGAATTCGATCTGGTCGCCGTCGGTCGTTCGGTGCTGAACGATGCGGACTGGTTCTGCAAGGCGCGGGCGGGCGAGCCGTTCGCACCCTTCGACCCCGCCAATCTGCAGCGGCTCACCTGAGGTTTCCGGAGGACCATCCATGAAAGCGCTTCGTTTCGAGGGTCGCTCCATCCTGGTCACCGGCGGCGGCTCGGGGATCGGCCGGGCCGCGGCCCTGGCTTTCGCCCGCGAGGGCGGCCGGGTGTTGGTCGCCGATCTCGATGCGGACGCCGCCGGAGAGGCGGTCGAGGAGATCCGCGCGCTGGGCGGCGTCGCATTCGCCCAGCGCACCGACGCCACGAACGAGGACTCCATCGTCAGCATGGTCGAACAGGCGGTCGCCCGTCACGGCCCGCTGCGGCACGCCTTCAACAACGTCGGCCTCTCGCGCGAGGGGACGCTGGAGACCATGACGCGGGTGGACTGGGACTGGACACTCGCCACCACGCTCACCTCGACCTTTCTCAGCATGAAGCATGAGGTTCCGGCGATGCGCGCCGCCGGCGGCGGGACGATCGTCAACACCGCCTCCATGTCGGGGAAGATCTTCACGCCCGCGGCGTCTCCGGCCTATGCGGCGGCCAAGGCCGGCGTCATCCAGCTCAGCCATTATGCGAGCTGCGCCCACGCGGCCGACGGGATCCGGGTGAACAGCGTTTCGCCGGGCCTGACCGCCACGCCGCTGATCGCACGGATGTTCAGCGTCGAGCAGCAGAACGCCATCGCCGGCGAGGCCCAGGTGATCGCCCGCGCCGTGACGCCGGAGGAGATCGCCGCGTCGGTCCTCTTCCTGAGCAGCGACGAGGCGGGGATGATCACGGGGCGCGACCTCGAGGTCGCCGGCGGCCGCCATTGAGCGGCGGCGCAGCGATCACGCAGGTGATGTCCCTCGGTCGCGCCCGCCTCCGACCTAGGCGAGCGGAGGGAAATCTCAGCAATTAGGTCGGGGAGCCAGGCTGCCGCAGGGAGTTGAACGTGGGCGAAAACCGCAAATGGCTAAAGACGACCGAGACGCTGAAGTTCGAGGTTTCGGACTCTGTCGCGCGGATCACCCTCAACCGGCCTGAGAAGCGCAACGCCCTCAGCGGGCGGATGCTCGCCGAACTGCATCAGGCGCTGCTCGAGGCCGACGACCGGGCGGATGTGCACGCCATCCTGCTGGACGGTGCGGGCAAGGACTTCTGCGCCGGCTACGACCTGACGGACAGCTACGGCGGGGGCGGGGCCGAGACGGCGGACTATGATCCCGCGCAGTATCGCACCCGGGCGGGCACGCTCGATGACGACATCTGGCATCTGGAGCGCCAGCAGGAGCTGACGCTGATCATGCTCGACCTGCACAAGCCGATCGTCGCCAAGCTGCAGGGCAACTGCCTGGCCGGCGGCACGGACCTGGCCTTCTCGTGCGACATCGTGCTGGCGGCCGACGACGCCAAGATCGGGTTTCCCGCGGCGCGGGCCAACGGGACGCCGCCGACCAATCTGTGGCTCTACCACTGCGGCCCGCAGTGGGCGAAGCGGATGCTGTTCACCGGCGACGTCATCAGCGGCCTCGACGCCGCCCGCATCGGCCTGGTGCTGGAGGCCTATCCCGCCGAGGAGATTGAGGACCGTGCGGTCGAGCTCGCCCGCCGGATCGCCTGCGTCGACGCCGAGATCCTGGCTACGCACAAGCGGGTGGTGAACATGCAGATGGAGCTGGCCGGCGCCAGGCTCTCGCAGCGCTATGCCGCCGAACTCGACGCCCGCGCGCACCTCTCGCAAGGCCCGCGGCGCGACCGCTTCCGCCAGGACATGGCCGAGCTCGGGCTGAAGGACGCCCTGAAGAATCGCGACGCGCCGTTCGGCGACGGCCGCATCAGGCTGCGGGCGAGGGCGCCGCGATAATAGCCCTCTCCCGCTTGCGGGGAGAGGGCTCGGCGGCGCCAGATGGGTCAATCACGTCGCCCGAAGGGAGGAACCTCAGTCGACGATCCGCTTGACCTTGCGGTCGCGGTCCAGCTCTGGATCGAGATAGCGGCCGACCTTGTAGTCGCCCATGATGGTGGTGCGCTCGGCGCGGCGGCGGCAGTGCAGCGGCACGCCCTTGGCCGAGTGGATGACCCGCCAGTTGTCCCAGACGATCATGTCGTCGCGGCCCCAGCTGTGGAAATAGGCGTAGCGGTCGTCGCACAGCACGCCGGCGAGTTCGTTCAGCAGCGCGTCGCTCTCGGCCTTCTCCAGGCCCAGGATGTAGCGCGCGTGCATCGGCGAGAGCTTCAGAACCTTCCGGCCCGTCTCGCGCTGGGTGATCACCAGCGGGTGGACGCAGGGCGGGAAGTCATAGGTCTTTTCGCTTCGCGGGGGAGCGTCGGCCGGCCGGTAGGCGCGGATTTCGGGCGGAAAGCCGAACTGGCCCGAGGCCATGTCCGGGTTGAACTCGTAGACGACCTCGAGCCCCTCGATCCGCGCCTTCTGCTCGGGCGAGAGCCGGTCATAGGCGGCGACCGCGTCGATGAAGCCGGTCTCGCCCATCTCCGGCGAGGGCTCTTTCATGCACAGCACCGCGCCGCGGACGATGGTCGGCATGAAGCTCTGGTCCCAGTGCCAGCCGAGCCAGCCGGCCCGGACGATCCCGTCAAGCTCATAGTGCTGTGCGAATCTCGGGGCGCGGTCCTCCGGGTCGTAGGCGAGGGTCATCAGATAGGGGTTGTCCGGCCGGTTCATGTCCGCGGTCGCCGCCGGCTCCATCTCGCCGAAGACGGCGCTCAGGCGCATGTGGACCTCGTCGCTGGTCCCGGCGCCGCGGAACAGCAGCACACCGGCGCGGATCCAGGCGTCGAGGATGGCGTCGCGGGTCGGCTCGTCGATCGGCCGGCTCAGGTCGACGCCGACGACTTCAAGGCCGAGGTGCGGCGAAAGGGGTTTCAGCTCGAGCCTCATGGCGCGGTTCCTCTACTGATCTTCATATGGTCGCTGTCGTCCCCAGAAGCACCGTGGCCTGGCTGGACAGGACGCCGCCGTTGCCGTGGGCGAGGGCGATGTCCGCCTTCTGCAACTGTCGGTCGCCCGCCTCGCCGCGCAGCTGCCGGACGCACTCCACCAGCAGGAAGAGCCCGTACATCCCCGGGTGCACGCAGGAGAGGCCGCCGCCGTTGGTGTTCATCGCCAGTCGCCCGCCCGGCGCCACGGCGCCGCCCTGCACGAAGCGGCCGCCTTCGCCCTTAGGGCAGAAGCCGAGGTCTTCCAGGAACAGGATCGGAGTGATGGTGAAGGCGTCGTAGACCATCACCAGGTCGACCTCGGCCGGGCCGCAAGCGGCCTGGGCGAAGGCCTGGGCGCCTGAAATCGCCGCGCCGGTCACGGTCAGGTCCGGCATGGACGAGATCTCGCGATGGGTCACCGTGTGGGCCGCGCCCAGCACGGCCACCGGGCGCTTGGCGCAGTCGCGGGCGCGGTCGGCGCGGACCATCACCACGGCCGCCGCGCCGTCGTTGAACAGGCAGCAGTCGCGCACGGTCAGCGGGTCCGACACCATCCGCGCGTTCAGGACGTCGGCGATCGTCAGCGGCTCGCGCACGGCCGCCTCGGGATTCAGCTGCGCCCATTTGCGCGCGGCGACCGCCACCTCGGCGAGCTGTTCGCGGGTCGTGCCGTAGAGGTGCATGTGCCGGCTGGCGGCCAGCGCATAGGACGAGAGCGGCGCCAGCGGCCGGTAGGGCGCTTCCCACGGTGACTGGCGCGTCATGCCGACCCCCGCCGGCGGATGGCTCTGGGGGTTGGAGCCGTAGGCGATCAGGGCGCAGTCGATCAGCCCGGCGTCCAGCGCGAGCGCCGCCTGCTGAACATAGACCTCGAAGGCCGAGCCGCCGGTGCGGTTGCAGTCCGTGACCTTGGGCGTGATCCCGAGATATTCCGCCAGTTCCAGCCCGCCCAGCGCCTCGTAAGGCGCCGAGGTGTAGAGCGCGTCGACGTCGCTCAGCTCAAGGCCGGCGTCGGCCAGGGCGAGCAGGGCGGCCTTGGCGGTCATGTCGACGGCGGAGACGTTGGCGCAGCCGCCGACGCCGAAGGTGGCGGCGCCGACGATAGCGGTGCGGGCCCGGGAAAATCCGTGCGCCATGGTCAGGCCGGAACGAAGACGACGAGCGGCTGGTCGCCTTCGGTCACAATGCGGGCCTGCACTGGCAGGCCGATGACGACGGCGTCGGGCGCCAGGCCGTCGACGCGCGACATCATCCGCGGACCCTCCGCCAGATCGATCAGGGCCACAGTGTAGCTGTCGGCCGGGTCCTTCTTGCGCACGACGGTCACCGCATGCACCGCGCCGCGGCCGCTGGCGTTCACCCATTCGAGATCCTCGGCCCCGGTCCGGGGCTCGGCGATGCGGGGATAGAAGACGTAGCCGCCGGTCGAGCGGCTGCGCTGGATCATGAAGCGGCCCTCGGCCAGGTGCGCGCGCCACTCCATCTCCGGGTGGATCATGCTCAGGCCCCCTTGAAGGCCGGCTTGCGGCGTTCGCGGAAGGCCTTGAGGCCCTCCTCGTGGTCCTCGGTGCGGCTGGCGATCGGCTGCATCAGTGATTCGACGTCGAGGTACTGGTCGAAGCTGGTCGCCGCGGCGAGGTCGACCTGCCGTTTGGCGAATCCGAGCGCGACCGTGGGCGCCTCGGCCAGGGATCGGGCGAGCTCCAGGGCGCGCTCGAGCAGCTGGTCGGGCTTCAGGACCTCAAGCGCCAACCCCAGGTCCAGCGCTTCCTCGGCGCCCACCATCCGGCCGGAATAGGCCAGCTCCTTGGTCCTCATGGCCCCGAGCTGCTGGCGCAAGAGCCACAACGAGCCGCCGTCCGGCGCCAGGCCGATGTTGCGGAAGATCAGGGCGAAGCGCGCCTTCTCCGAGGCCAGGACGAAGTCGCAGCACATGGCGTAGGCCCAGGCGACCCCGACGCAGACGCCCGGCACGGCGGCGATGGTGGGCTTGTTCAAGCTGTGGATGGCGCGGGAGATGCGGTTCAGCGTGTGCATGCGGTCCATGGACCCGACGACGCCGCCGCGGCCCATGCCGCCGACATCCATGCCCGAGCAGAAATCGCCGTTCGCCCCGGTCAGCACGACCGCGCGGATCTCGTGATCCAGGGCGATGTCCTCGAACGCCTCCCACAGCTGGCGGCGCATCTCAGGCGTGATGGCGTTCTTCGTCTCCGGCCGGTCGAGGGTGACGATCGCCACCGCGTCCTGCCGCTCGAAATGGACCGTCATGAGTTGCTCCGCGCAGGTCTTCGCCTTCCGGAGTCCGCCATGACCCGGCTCAAGTCAAAGCGGGCGGGAACTGATCAAGAGGGTGATGAAATCCCGCGCGGATTGCGGGCGCGCACGCGGTTCACCTACGACCTGGGCATGAAGGACGCCGCCATAGTCGCCACCGCGCGCACCCCGATCGGCAAGGCCCACCGCGGGGCGCTCAACAACATCCACGGCGCGAGCATGGCGGCCCATGTGATCACCGCCGCGCTCGCGCGCGCCGGTCTCGATCCGGCGGAGGTCGAGGACGTGCTGCTGGGCTCGGCCAGGTGCGAGGGCGCGGTGGGTTCGAACATCGCCCGACAGGCGGCCTTGCGCGCGGGGCTGCCGGTCTCCGTGGCCGGCGTGACCCTGGACCGCAAGTGCGCCTCGGGCCTGCAGACGATCGCCTTCGCCGCCCAGCGGATCCGCGCGGGGGAGGGGAATGTGCAGGTCGCTGGCGGGGTGGAGACGGTCTCGCTGGTGGACCCGCACCGCAACACCTTCCGCGCCAAGGACGAGTGGCTGGCCGAGCATCGGCCGGACATCTACATGGCCATGATCGAGACGGCCGACATCGTCGCCAGGCGCTATGGCGTGAGCCGCGAGGCCCAGGACGCCTATTCGGTCGAGAGCCAGCAGCGCACCGCCGCGGCGCAGGCGGCCGGTCGGCTCGATCAGGAGATCGCGCCGATCAGGGTGGTGAAGAACGTCGTCGACAAGACCGGCGCCGTGACCGGCCAGGAGGAGCTCACGCTCGCCCAGGACGAGGGCAATCGCCCGGACACCACGCTCGAGGCGCTGGCCAGGCTGAAGCCGGTCCGCGATGGCGGCTTCGTGACCGCCGGCAACGCCAGCCAGCTCTCCGACGGGGCCAGCGTCTGCGTGCTGATGGACGCCGACGAGGCGGTCCGGCGGGGCGTTCCGATCCTCGGCCTCTATCGCGGCATGCAGGTCGTCGGCTGCGAGCCGGACGAGATGGGGATCGGCCCCGTGCTGGCCGTGCCTAGGCTGCTCGATCGCGCCGGCCTCAAGGTCGAGGACGTCGACCTCTGGGAACTGAACGAGGCCTTCGCCAGCCAGGTCCTCTACTGCCGCGACCGGTTGGGGATCCCGCCCGAGCGGCTCAACGTCGACGGCGGCGCGATCGCCGTCGGCCACCCCTTCGGCATGTCCGGCTCGCGCCTGACCGGCCACGCCCTGATCGAGGGCCGGCGTCGCGGGGCCAAGACCACGGTGGTGACCATGTGCATCGGCGGCGGCATGGGCGCGGCGGCGCTGTTCGAAATCGTGTGAAAATGCTCCAGCGCCGGAGGGGGCGTTCGCGCGCCTCAGCTCTCCCGCAGCTTCCCGTCCATCAGCGGCCGCACGTAGGAGAGGTCGCTGCGGTCGCGGGTGGACGGACCCGTCGAGGCCGCGGCCTTCGCCCAGGCCTCGGGCAGGTCGGCGTCGAGAAAGTGGCCGATCTTTTCGTTCAGGCAGACGCGGTGGGCGATGGCCCAGCGTCCTTCGCGCTTTTCGAGCCGGTCGATGTAGCGGCCGAAGCAGAGGCTGGGCGGACCCTCGCGGTTCTCGCCCCAGAAGATGTAGTAGGTCTCGGCGTGGGCGGTGTCGCCGTCGATCTCGACCGTGTGGTTGGCGATGACGTGGTGGTGCTTGGTCTGGAACTCGCCGTGCCAGCCGATCGCCCAATCGCAGAACTCTTCCGCCTGGGCCTCCGCCACCCCGTGCTGGTCGATCGCGTCGGGATGGTAGGCCGACAGCATCAGCGCCTTGTCATGGCGGTCCACGCCGCGGGTGTAGCGGTGCAGGCAGTCGAGGATCTCCTGGCGGTCCTTCGCCTGCCGGACAAAGGCGACCAGGTCGGCGTCGAGCGCTGCGTCGGCCATGGCTAGAGGAGCCCCCGCTCCTCGGAGGTCTTCACATCCGGATCCATGCCCACCTCGCGCAGCGCCTCGATGACCGCGGTCTGGGCGGTGGCGATGCAGGGGAAGCCCACATAGGAGGAGAGCTGGACGAGCAGGCTTTCGAAGTCGGCCACGGTGAGGCCGTTGGCCACGCCGATCTTGACGTGGTTCCTGAGCTCGGCGGGCTGTTTCAGGGCGATCAGGGCGGAGATGACCGCCAGGCTCTTCTCGCGCCGGGCCAGGCCTTCGCGGCCCCAGCTGTCAGCGAAGGAGTAGTCCAGAGCCATCCGCGTGATGTCGCAGCCGAACTTGCCGGAGGTGGCGGAGGCTTCGAGCTTCTCGCCGTACTCCGCCCCCATCATGCTGCTGATCACGGCCAGGCCGCGTTGGCCCTTCTCGTCTAGCTTGGTCATCGCTGGCTCCGGCTCATTTTTCATTCGGCGGCGAGCTGCTGGCCGTCGACGCCAGCCGGGTCAGACCTGCCGCCGCGAACGAGGCGGCCGGGCAGGGCGCCGGTGGGCCGGCCCTTGCGATAGGTCACCTGGCCCGAGACGATGGTCGCCTCGAAGCCGTCCGACCTCTGGGTCAGCCGCTTGCCGCCCGCGGGAAGGTCGCGCTGAACCCGCGGGGCGTAAAGATGCAGCCGCTCGAGGTCGATGACATTCAAGTCCGCCTTATATCCGGCCTTCAGCAGGCCGCGATCGTTGAGGCCGACGGATTCGGCGGTGTCCCGGGCCAGCATGCGCACGGCCATCTCGATGGGCAGCACGCCCTGCTCGCGGACATACTGCGTCAACATGAAGGTCGGATAGGCGGCGTCGCAGATCATCCCGTAGTGGGCGCCCCCGTCGCCGAGCCCCAGCACCGTGCCGGGCTTGCCGAAGAGGTCGGTGGCGGCGTCGAACCGGTCGTCCTGGGTGTTGCCCATCGGGCAATAGAGAATGCTGCGACCGTTGTTGCGCAGCAGCTCGTCGTACATCAGCTCGCGTTCGCCGACGCCCAGCACGGCCGCGCGGCGTTTGATGCTGTCCTCGGGCGAGGGGTTGTAGTTGGGCGGATCGCCCAGCGGGAAAAGCAGATGGGTCTGCGACACCACCCAGAGGAAGAAGGGGTTCGGGTCTTCCGGCTGCTCGGAGAGCAGCTGCGCCCGGAACGCCGGGTCGCGCATACGGGCGACCTTCTCCTCGAGCGGCAGGTCGGCGATCTGCTTGTAGCTCGGGTTGAGCGAGAACGGATGGTAGCTGAGGTCGAGGCCGAACAGCTGGCCGATCGGCCGCGGATAGAACTGGCCGTGAATCTTGCGGCCTTCGCTGGCGGCCTTGGCGAGGCCGTCCACCAGCACCTGGTATCCGCCCGTCACGGCATTGCCCGTCAGCAGGCTGAAATTCACCGGCCGGCCAGAGGTCTCGTTGAGCGTCTCGATCACCTGCCACTCGTCGCGCGAGAGCTTGTCGGTGCTCGGGATCAGCTGGAAGACGCCGGCGCCGGCGTCGCGCAGGCCGAGCGCCAGCGCCTTCAGCTCGTCGACCTCGGTGGCGGTCGAGGGCGCGGGCCGGCCGTCGCGGAAGCGGTGGGCCAGCTGGCGCGAAGTGCTGACGCCGATGGCGCCGGCCTCGACGGCTTCCTTGGTCAGCCGCCGCATCTCCGCCAGGTCGTCAGGGGTCGGCGGCTCGAGGTTGGCCCCGCGCTCGCCCATCACATAGACGCGCAAGGGGCTGTGCGGCAACTGGGCGGCGAAGTCGATGTCGGTCTCGCGTTGCGAGAGCGCCTCCAGATACTGCGGGAAGCTCTCCCAGTTCCACGGCACGCCCTCGGCCATGACCACCTCGGGGATGTCTTCCACGCCCTCCATCAGCTTGATGACGAGCTCATGGTCGGTGCTCTTGGTCGGCGCGAAGCCCACGCCGCAATTGCCCATGACCACCGTCGTGACGCCGTGCTGGGAGGAGGGCGCCAAGCGGTGCTCCCAGGTGACCTGGCCGTCGTAATGGGTGTGCACGTCGACGAAGCCCGGGGTGACGACCATGCCGGTCGCATCGAGCTCGACGGCCCCGGAGCCGTCCACGTCGCCGACCGCGACGATGCGGTCGCCTCGGACGCCGATATCGCCCGTGTAGGGCGCTGCGCCGGAGCCATCGACGATGGAGCCGCCGCGGATCACGAGGTCATAGGCTGGAGTCATGGTCACCTTCGCGCAGCCCGCGCTGCCCTGGAGAGTTCCCTCATGCTCGGCCTTCGCCGAACTTGGCCCGAGCATAGGCGCTGTGCTCCGGAATTTGACAGCCATGTGCTGTGGGAGCGGCGCACCGTTCACATGGGTGATGGTTCGGCGGCGGGTAGATCCTGCGTCTGCGGTTCGAGGCCGGACGCCCGACGGCCGAACGACTGCAGGGCGGTCAGCAGCTGGTCGAAGTTGGCGCGCATCCGCTCGAGCGGTGCGGCCACCATGAGCGCGCCGACGATCTCGTCATTCGGGTCGAAGACCGGCACGGCGATCGCCGCCGTGTCCTTCAGGAGCTCGCCGAAGCTGGCGCAGTAGCCGAGCTGTCGAACGGACTGGAGGTTCTCGTTGAGACGCTCGGCGGTGGTCAGGGTGGCCTCGGTCAGCGCTTTGAAGGGCATGCGCGCCATGTACGCCGCCCGCCGCTCTTCAGGCGCGTAGGCCAGCAACACCCGGCCGGCGGCGCTCGCGTAGAGCGGGGCGCGGATGCCGACCCGCATGGCGTAATGCACCGGCTGCGGGCTGTTGACGCCGTCGGTGTAGATGACCTGGCCGATCTCCCAGTCGGCGATTCCGAAGCCCACCGACTCCTGCGTCGTATCGGCCAGGCCGCGGACATAGGACCGCATCAGATCCGGCATCGACCATGAGGCCAGGATCCCCCCGGCGAGGCGATAGCTCGCCGGACCGAGGGAATATGACCCGCCCTCGCTGATCAGGAAGCCGTCGGTCACCAGCGCCTTCAAAGACGCCAGCAAGGTGCTCTTCGCGACGTCCAGCGCCTCGCTCGCTTCCGACAGCGTCATGCCGCCGCGCCGGGCGGCGAGCAGGTCGAGGAGGCGCAGGACCCGGGACATGGCTCGCGGCCCGGCGGTGGGACCGCTCATTGCGCGCGAGCGCGCGCCGTCGCCGCCTGTCCCGCCGCGTCCAGCCATCACCTTAGGTCCCTTCATTCTCTGCGCCTGCGGCAGACCGGGCGGTCCCAGTGACAATCCGCCTCAGCTTCGTAGGGGTTCGAAAAATCGAACGCAATTCGAAAAACCTTGCCAAGCGCAAGAATGGGAGTAGATCTTCAGCAAGCCGGCGAAGACAGCCAGCAAGGGAGCAGGCCGTGACGACCAGGGAAGAGCGCACAATCAAATCGGCGCGTCGGGTGCTTGAAATCTTGGAATATTTTGACCGGGATCACCCGTCGGCGACGGTCATGGACATGTCGCGGGCGCTGGCCTATCCGCAGTCCAGCACCTCGGAGCTGCTGCGGTCGCTGACCCGCCTGGGATATCTGCACTACAACCGCTATCGGCGGACCTACAGCCCCAAGGCGCGGGTCGCCTTGTTGGGATCGTGGGTCGACCCAGCCCTGTTCCGGGGCGGCACCGTCCTGGGCGCCGTCGATAAGGTGGCCGAACTGGTCGGCGAGACGGTGCTGCTCTCGACGGCGGCGAACTACCTCCTGCAGCACCTGCACGTCGTGCCGGGCGCCTCTGAGCAGGCCGTCCTCGAGCACGCCGGCCGTGACGAGTCGCTGTTGCACAGCCCTCAGGGCCGGCTGATCCTGTCGAGCTATCGGGACATGCATATCCGCTCGGCCTTGCACCGGCTGAACGCCGAGGAGCCCGATCCGGAGCGCCGGGTGCGCATCAGCGAGCGGCTCCAGGAGCTGGTCGAGCTGCGCAAGCAAGGCTGGCTGATCGAGCCCGAGGCGCGCGACGACGGCGCGGGCGTGGTGACAATCCTGTTGCCGCCGCGGCGCGGCGTCGAGCGCCTGGCCCTGAGCGTGCTCGCCACCCGCGAGACGATCGAGACCCGCGGGGAGGAGATCCTGGCGATCATGCTGCAGGAGCGCGACCACATTCTGCCGCAGGCCCCGAGCCCGCCGCCGCCGACCGTGATGCGCGCCACCATCAGCTCGGATTTCGAGGGCCTGGCCGAGGTGGTCGGCTCGTCTCAGGACAACCATCGGCCGCGAGCCCTGGTCGCCTAGCGCGGCGGCGATCCCAAATGACAGGTCCGCCCGGCTCGCATGAGCCGGGCGTTTGTTTGGGAGCGGCGGAACGAGTCCTGAGGCACGACTGTGCATGTGGGAGCACGAGTTCCGGTTCTCGTCCTAGTTGCTTGCCCTCGACCACGGATGGTGTGCTTCCTAGGCGCCAACGTGTTGCTCGAAATGGGAAATCTCCACTCTCACGACGACGAGGCGGCTTTCCTGCGCGACGTCGGCGCGACGGGGGAGCTGATCGCGAAACACGACTGGGCCTCGACCCCGCTCGGACCGCTCAGCGCCTGGCCGCAGAGCCTGAAGACCGCCACGGGGATTCTGCTGCGGTCGCCGGTCCCCATGATGTTGCGGTGGGGCGAGCACGGCGTCCTGATCTACAACGACGCCTACGCCGCCATCGCCGGCGCCCGCCACCCACAGTTGCTCGGCTCCACGGTGCGGGAGGGTTGGTCGGAGTCCGCCGACTTCGAAGACCGGGTCATGAAACCCGTTCTGGGCGGCGCGACCGTGGAATATCGCGACCAGGCTGTGACGCTTCAACGCACGGGCAAGCCGGATCAGCTCTGGTTGAACATCGACTACTTTCCGGTTCCGGACGAGAGCGGCCGGCCCGCGGGCGTCCTGGCGATCGTGGTGGACACCACGGAGCGCGTTCTCGCCGAGCGCAAGGCGGGCGCTCAGGCCGAGCAGCAGCGGCGGATGTTCGAACAGGCGCCCGGCTTCATCCGCATCACCCGGGGGCCGGACCACATCTTCGACTTCGTCAACGAAGCCTACATGCGCCTGATCGGCAAGCGGGACATCATCGGCAAGCCGCATCGGGAGGTCTTCGCCGACACGCTTGAGCAAGCCTACGTCGAGATCCTGGACCGCATCTACGCCACCGGTGGACGCCATGTCGCGCGGGCGCAGCCGGCCCGCCTCAAGAAGAGCCCGGAAGGTCCTGAAGAGGTGCACTTTATCGACTATGTCATGCAGTCTGTGACCGGCGAGGACGGCAAGGTCACGGGCATTTTCGTCGAGGGATTCGACGTCACAGAGCAGGTGCGCGCCCAGGCGGCGGTCGAGGAAAGCAATCGTCGGCTGAACGCCGCGATGTCCGTCGCGCGCCTCGGCGTCTTTGAAATGGACCTGGAGACCAGACAAGCGACACTCAACGCTCGCGCGCGCGAGATCTTCGGGTTCGGCCCTGACGAGACCCTCATGATCGAGGACGTGAACAGGCGGATCGAGAGCAACGATCTCCAAGGAATCCGCGATCAAGCGTACGCCGACAAGGCCGTCGGTCAGACGCGACGGGAGCGCGAGTATCGGATCCACTTGCCTGACGGCTCGCTCCGCGACGTCGTCAGCGTCAACGACTACTTCCCAGCTCCGGATGGACGGCTGACGCGGGTGGTCGGCGTGGTCGATGACGTCACCGAACGGCGCCGCGCGGAACAGCGGCAGCAGCTGTTGATCAACGAGCTCAATCACCGGGTGAAGAACTCGCTCGCCACCGTGCAGTCGATCGCGGCCCAAACGCTGCGCTCCGCGCCCGACCTGACAAGCGCCCGGGAACTTTTCGAAACACGGCTGGTGGCGCTCGCCGCCGCGCACGACCTGCTGACTGCGGAAAGCTGGCGCGGCGCGCGGCTCACCGACGTCGTGGCCAGCGCCATGGCGCCATTTGAAGCGACGCAGCGGCCGCAGATCAACCGCTCGGGCCCGCCGGTCTGGTTGGCGGCGCATCGCGCGCTCGCCCTCGCGCTCGCGCTGCACGAGCTCGCCACCAATGCCGCAAAGTATGGAGCGCTGTCCGTTCCGGAGGGACGCGTGACGATCAGCTGGAGCGCATCTGGCGAGCAGCTGACGCTCTCCTGGATCGAGGAAGGCGGCCCTCCGGTCGCGGCGCCCACCCGCTCCGGATTCGGCACGCGGCTCCTGCAGCGCAGTCTCGCCCATGACCTGCATGGCGAGGTCGCCTTCACCTTCGCGCCGGAGGGGGTTCGCTGCGAGATCCGCTGCGAGGTGGAGGACGTTCGCGCCGCAACCACCGAGATCGGCGAGGCTTGAGCCCAGAGGCCGCTTTCGCCCCTCGGATATCAGCCATGTGCTGGCTTCCTGGGAGACCCGCTCCTTTCGTTGACGCGCGGCCGCCAAGGCCGGATTCCGATTGGGCTTACCCGCCTCGGATTGCGATTGATGAACCTGGATTTCACGAACGAGGATCGCGCCTTCCGAGACGAGGTCCGGGCGTTCCTGCGCCAAGCCCTGCCGCACGAACTGCGCAGCAAGATGATCGCCCGCCAGCATCTCGAGAAGGCGGACATCGTGGACTGGCAGCGGATCCTGAACGCCCGCGGCTGGGCCGTCCCCGGCTGGCCGGTCGAATGGGGCGGGCAGAGCTGGACGCCGACCCAGCGCTACATCTTCCAGGAAGAGATGGCGCTCGCCCATGCGCCCGAAGGCTCGCCGTTCAACGTCAACATGATCGGTCCGATCATCGCCGCGTTCGGCTCCGAGGCGCAGAAGCGGCGGTTCCTGCCGGCGACGGCCAATATCGACATCTGGTGGTGCCAGGGGTTCTCCGAGCCGGGGGCCGGCTCTGACCTGGCGGCGCTGAAGACCAGCGCCGTGCGCGACGGCGAGGACTACGTCGTCAACGGCCAGAAGATCTGGACCACCCAGGCCCAGCACGCCGACTGGATGTTCGCCCTGGTGCGGACCGACAATAGCGGCAAGCGACAGCAGGGGATCACCTTCCTGCTGATCGACATGCGCACGCCCGGCCTGACGATCCGACCGATCGAATCGATCGACGGCGTTTCGGACCTGCACGAGGCCTTCTTCGACAATTCCAGGGTTCCGGTGGCGAACCGCATCGGCGAGGAAGGTCGCGGCTGGGATTACGCCAAGCATCTGCTCGGCCATGAGCGCAGCGGTATTGCGCGCATCGGCCTCTCCAAAGAGCGCCTGGCCTTGTTGCGCCGGCTGGAGACCGAGCTGGCCGAGGCGGGCGTGCTCGATGAGCGCGACCGCCAGCGGCTGCGCCGCAAGCTGGCCGAGGCGGAGGTCGAGCTTCGGGCGCTCGAGCTGACGCAGTTGCGCGTTGTCGCCGCGGATGCGCACGGCGGCGGGGCGAACACCGCCGCCTCGATCCTCAAGGTCAAGGGCACCGAGCTCCAGCAGCGCATGACCGAGCTCGCCATGGAGCTGGCCGGCCCCGCGGGCCTCGCCATCGCCGACCATGAGGATGAGGTAAGCAACGACGGTTGGGTCGCCGCGGCCGCGCCCTACTACTTCACCATGCGCAAGGTCTCGATCTTCGGCGGATCGAACGAGATCCAGCGCAACATCATCGCCAAGACCGTCCTCGGCCTCTGAGGAGCCCCAGATGGATTTCGAGCTTTCCGAGGAGCAGCGGCTGCTCGCCGACATGGTCGGCGGTTATGTCCGTGATCGCTACGGTTTCGAGGCGCGCGCCCACGCCCTGCGAGACAGCCTGGGCTTCAGCCGGGCCGTCTGGCGCGACATCGCCGAGCTGGGCCTGCTGGGCGTGGCCTTCCCCGAGGAGGACGGCGGCTTCGGCGGCGGCGGCGTCGAAATGATGATCGTCATGGAGGCGTTCGGGCGCGGGCTGGTGGTGGAGCCCTATCTTGCGACCGTGGTGATGGCTGGCGGCCTGCTGCGCCGCGCCGCTTCGCCGGCGCAGAAGGCGGCGCGCATTCCGCAAATCGTGGCCGGCGAGCGCATCATGACGCTTGCGCACCAGGAAGCGCAGGGGCCGCGCCACACCGTCGAGAAGCTTCGAACCACGGCGGTTCGGGCGCCAGACGGCTGGGTGTTGAAGGGGGCCAAGGTTTCGGTTCTGGCGGGCGCGGCCGCCGACGAGCTGATCGTCAGCGCGCGGACCGCCGAGGGCGTCAGTCTCTTCCTCCTCGACCCGGGCCTCGCCGGCGTCACCGTGCGTCGCCGTGAGGGCTTCGACGGAATCGCCCTGGCGGACCTTCATCTCGCCGACGTCGCCCTTCCAGCCGAAGCCTTGATGGGTCGCGCGGGCGAGGGCGCGGAGCTGCTCGCCCGGGTGTTCGAGGAGGCCAACGCCGCCCTGTGCGCCGAAGCCGTCGGGGTGATGAGCGAGATGCTGGAGATGACGACGGAGTACCTCAAGACCCGCACCCAGTTCGGCTTCGCGATCGGCGGCTTCCAGGCCCTGCAGCACCGGGCCGTCGAGATGCTGATGCAGACCGAGCTATCGCGCAGCATGGCGATCCTGGCGGCCCTGTCGCTCGAGCGCGGGCCGGAGGAGCGCTGGCGCAACGTCGCGGCCGCCAAGGCGAAGATCGGCGCCGGCGGCCGGTACGTGGGCCAGCAGGCGGTGCAGCTGCACGGCGCGATCGGGCTCACGGCCGAATACAAGATCGGCCACGCCTTCAAGCGGCTGACGGCCATCGAGCTGATGTTCGGCGATGCGGACCACCACCTCGACGCCCTGGCCGAGGCCGGCGGGCTGGTCCCGCTGAGTTGAAGACGCGCTGCCGCTACTCGTCCGACCGTTCGTCGAGGATCTGCAGCAAGGCCAGCAAAGCGCGGTCCTGCGCCTTGGCCAGCTCGGCCACCGGGCGGTCCGCCGTGGCCTCGGCCATCTGTCTGACCAACAGCGCCTGGAGCTCCGGATCGGCGAGATCGGGCGTGGTCATGCTTTCCCAGCGCCGGATGACGCCCGGAGAGAAGTGCTTCAGGAAGGCCGCCAGACCGCCGTCGCCGCCGGAGGTGTGGAAGGTGGTGAACTGGCCCTGGATGGCCCACTTGAGCGCCGGGCCGTAGCGGATCGCCGCGTCGACGTCCTCCACGCTGGCGGTCCCGCTGGCGACCAGAGAGACCGCCTCGCGGAACATGGCGCTGGTCAGCCGATTGGCGATGTGGCCGAAGATCTCGCGTCGCAGCCGCACCGGATGCTTGCCCATGGCGACATAGAGGGCCTGTGCCGCATCGATCGCGGCGGGATCGGTGGCCTCGCCCCCGCCGAGCTCCACGAGCGGCATCAGGTGCACGGGATTGAACGGGTGGCCGAGGACGAAGCGGTTCGCCGTCGCCAGCTCCGTCACCAGCTCGCTGATCGGCAGGCTGGAGGTGCTGCTGGCGACGACCACGTCCGGCGCGGCGAGGCGATCGAGCTCGGCGAACAGGGCCCGCTTGAGGTCGGCGCGCTCCGGCGTGCTCTCCTGGACGAAATCGACGCCGGCCACGGCCCTGCCCAGGTCCGTATGGACTGAGAAAGCCGGCGGCGCGGCGTCCCGCGCCAGGCCGCGGGCGATCATGGCGGGCCAGGCCTGGGCGACGTGCGCGCGAGCCTTTTCCGCCGCATCGGGCGAAGGATCGTAGAGCTCGACCGCCAGCCCGTGGCCCAGGAAGGCGGCGAGCCAGCCCGAGCCGATCAGGCCGGCGCCGACGACGGCGACCCGCCGGACCTGCTCCGGTCGCCGCCAGCCTCTGTGTTCCGCGGCCAATCAGTAGCCCTTGAAGACGGGGGTTTGCTTGTTGGCGAAGGCGTCCGTCGCCGCCGCATAGTCGTGGGTCAGCATGGTCATCGACTCGTAGGCGATCGACAGTTCGAGGATCTGGTTCAGCTGGGCCTTGAGCTGCTTGTTCACCGAGGCCTTCGACCAGCGGACCGCCCACACCGGCTGGGCGGCGATTTCCCGGGCGATCTCCAGCGCGCGTTCGAGGACCTCGGCCTTCGGATGCGCGTAGTTGACCAGGCCCATGTCGGCGGCTTCCGCGCCGCGGATCAGCTTGCCGCGCATCAGATATTCCTTGGCCTTCTGCGGGCCGACCAGCAGCGGCCAGACCACCGCCCCGCCGTCGCCCGCGACCAGGCCCACCTTGATGTGGGTGTCGCCCAGCCGGGCGTCGTCGGCCACCAGGCTCATGTCCGAGAACAGGGCCAGCGTCGTGCCGAGTCCGATCGCGTCGCCGTTCACCGCGGCGATGATCGGCTGCGGGCAGAGCAGCATGTGCTCGAAGAGGCGCAGCGTGTTCTGCGGGACGCGCAGGGCGTACTGCAGGCCGTATTCGGTGAGCGCCCGGTCGGCCATCTTCTTGATGTCGCCGCCGGCGGAGAAGGCGCGGCCAGCTCCGGTGAAGACGATGGTCTTGATGGATTCGTCGCGGGCCAGGTCGACCCAGATGTGCTCGAGCTCCCAGTGGTTGTGGGGACCGACGGAATTGAGCTTTTCCGGGTCGTTCATGGTCAGGACGCAGACGCCGTCGGCGCCGGTCTCGACGGTCAGGAACTTGTACTTGCTGTAGTCGATCGTGAAGGGCGGCGGGAAATCGCTCATTTCAGGCTCCGAAAAATTCATCTGGCTCAACAGGCGCGGACGTCAGGCGGCGAGGCGCTGCTTCTGCCACTCGGCGAAGGTGGAGCCGCGGCCGGCCAGCTCGGCGAGCAGCGGCGCAGGCTTTAGCGACGGATCGCCGGGGGTGTCCGCGGCGAAGGTTTCAAGGCGATCGGCGATGCGGGCGAGCCCCACCTCGTCGGCGTAGAACATCGGCCCGCCGGTCCAGCGCGGCCAGCCGTAGCCGTTGATCCAGACGAGATCGATGTCCGAGGCGCGCTGGGCGACGCCTTCCTCCAGAATGCGCGCGCCCTCGTTGATCAGCGGATAGAGCATGCGCTCGATCATCTCGGCCTGGCCGATCGGCCGGCGCTCGACGCCGAGCCGGGCCGCAACTTCCAGGATCAGCTGTTCGACCTCCGGGTTGGGCTGGGGCGTGCGATCGCCGGCGGCGTAGCGATAGTAGCCCTGGCCGGTCTTCTGGCCGAACCATCCCCGTTCGCAGATCGCATCGGCCACCGGGAACGGCGTGCCGCGCCGCTTGCGGATCGACCAGCCGATGTCCAGGCCCGACATGTCGTTGATCGCCAGCGGGCCCATCGGGAAGCCGAAGGCCTTCAGGGCGTCGTCGACGTCCTTCGGCATGGCGCCCTTCTGCAGCAACAGGTCGACCTGGGCCGAGCGCTTGGCGACCATGCGGTTGCCGATGAAGCCATCGCAGTTGCCCGAGACCACCGGGACCTTGCCGATCTTTCGGCCCACGGCCATGGCGGTGACGATCGCCTCCGGTCCGCTGTCGGCGGCGCGCACCACCTCCAGAAGCTTCATGACGTTGGCGGGCGCGAAGAAGTGCATGCCGACGAAGTCCTCAGGGCGCTGCAGCGCCGCGGCGATGGCGTCGACGTCCAGCGCCGAGGTGTTGCTGGCGAGGATTGTCCCCGGCCGGCAGACGCGCTCCAGTTCGGCGAAGATCTCCTTCTTCAGCGCCTCGTCCTCGAACACCGCCTCGACGACGAGGTCGCAGTCGGCCGCGGCGCTCCGCTCGACGGCGCCGGAGATCAGGCCCATGCGCTTGTCCATCTCCGCCTGGGAGAGGGAGCCGCGCTTCACCGAGGCCGCGTAGTTGCCCGCCAGGCGGTCCAATCCGCGGTCCAGCGCGTCCTGCGTCGCGTCGATCAGGGTGACTGGGACGCCCGCGCCGGCGAAGGACATGGCGATCCCGCCGCCCATGGTGCCGGCGCCGATGACGGCGGCCCGCGCGACCGGGCGCGGCGCGACGCCGGCGGGCAGGCCGGAAACCTTGGCCGCTTCGCGCTCGGCGAAGAAGAGATGCCGCAGCGCGCGCGACTGGCCGCCCGCGATCAGCTCGGCGTTCACTTCGGAGTCCGCCGCCAGAGCGTCGTCGATCGGCTGGGTGAAGGAGCGCCGCACCGACGCCACCGCGGCGGCTGGACCGGCCTCGCGGCCGCGGCCGCGCGTCAGTTTTTCCGCCAGCGCCTCGAAAGCGGCAGGATCGAGGCGCGTCGCGGCGATCTTGTCCTGGCGCTCGCGCACCGGCGTCGCCGCGAGGCCTTCGGCGAGGATGCGGCGGGCGAAAGCCTGCCCGACCTCGAGAGGCTCGCCTTCGAGCACCGCATCGATGACCCCGAGCGCCAGCGCCTCGGCCGCGGTGATGGTCTTCCCGGAGAGGATGAGCTCCAGCGCCTTCTCGGGGCCGATGATGCGCGGCAGCCGCTGCGTCCCGCCTGCGCCCGGGATGATGCCGAGACTGATCTCCGGCAAACCCATCCGCGCGGTGGGAACGGCGACCCGGAAATGACAGCCCAGCGCCACCTCCAGACCGCCGCCCAGGGCGGTTCCATGCAGCGCGGCCACGAGCGGCTTGGCCGAGGCCTCGAGTCCCGCGATGGCCTGTTGCAGCGAGGGGTCGCGCTTGGGCTTGCCGAACTCGGTGATGTCCGCGCCGGCGCAGAAGGTGCGGCCGCGGCAGGCGAGCACGATCACCCTCACCGCGGGATCGGCGTTCAGGTCCGCGACGCCGGCGAGCAGGCCCTCGCGGACCGCATGGCTGAGCGCGTTCACCGGCGGGGAATCGACCAGCAGCAGGCCGATCTCGCCGCTCACCTCGATCGAAACCACTTTGTTGGCCAATGACATAGCACACATCCCCGCGCCCGGAGCGCAACGCGCCGCCGGCGCACTCGTCTTCGAGGAACACCAAGGATTTAGGGGCCTGGAGTGTCAATCCAGCGTCCCGGCCGCCGGGCCAGTCATCGCACTTGTGTTCGGTTCTCCGCAGGCGCGCCGAGAGCTTCTCGGCGGAGCGATATTTGCTCTAAGCGGCGGTGAAACCGCTTCGCCAGAAGAGACCCACATGAACTTCGAGCTTTCCGAAGAACAAAGACTGTTTCGCGACGCGGTCGCCGCCTTTGCTCAGCGGCGGCTGGCGAGCGATGCTTTGGCGCGGGCGCATTCCGACGAGTATCCGTGGGACGTCGCGCGCGACATGGCCGAGCAGGGCCTGCTCGGCATCACCATCCCGGAGGAGAAGGGCGGGGTGGGCGGCACGCTCATGGACGCGGTGATCGCCATCGAGCAGGTGGCGGCGGTCTGCCCCCGCTCGGCCGACGTGGTTCAGGCGGGCAACTTCGGCGCGATCCGCACCTTCGCCCAGTTCGCCACCGAGCAGCAGCAGTCGGACTATCTCGCGGCCCTGCTGAGGGGCGACGGCCTGATCGCGGTCGCCATGACCGAACCGGGCGCCGGCTCGGCCGTGACGGAACTCACCACGACCGCGGTCCCCGACGGCGACGGCTTCCGGGTCAGCGGCCAGAAGATCTTCACGACGCACGGCCTGCACGCGACGGTCTTCCTCGTCTATGTCCGCTACGGCCCTGGCACCGGCAACATCGGCTCGGTCCTGATCGAGCGGGGGCAGGAGGGCTTCACCTTCGGCAAGCCGGTGCGCTTCATGTCCGGCGAGGAATGGAACCCGCTGTTCTTCGACAATGTCTACGTGCCCAAGGAGAAGGTCCTGCTCGGGCCGGGCGGCTTCAAGCAGCAGATGTCCGGCTTCAACGTCGAGCGGATCGGCAACACCGCGCGCAGCCTGGCGCTCGGCCGCTACGCCTTCGACCGGGCGGTGGAGCACGCCAAGACCCGCAAGCAGTTCGGCCGTTATCTCTGCGAGTTCCAGGGCCTGCAGTGGAAGTTCGCCGAGATGAAGATCAAGCTCGATGCGGCCCAGCTCCTGCTCTATCGCGCGGCGACCAACGCCGACGCCGGTTTTCCCTCGCCCGAGGAGACGGCGATCGCCAAGGCGGCCTGCAACCGCGCCGGCTTCGACTGCGCCAACGAGGCGATGCAGATCATGGGCGGGGCCGGCTACAGCGAGGACGGCCTCGTCGAATATTGCCTGAGGCGCACGCGCGGCTGGATGATCGCCGGCGGCGCGGTCGAGGTCCTGCTCAACCGCATCGCCGAGGGGGTGTTCGACAGGCGCTTCCCGCAAGGGCCGGCTTAGCGCGTGTCGGCTGCGGAAAGGGCGCGTCATGGATGAGATTGATTTCCGCAATCAGGTGGCGGTGGTCACCGGCGCTGGCGGAGGCCTGGGCGCCGCCTTCTGCAAGGAGCTGGCGCGCCGCGGCGCGGCCGTTGTCGTCAACGATCTCGGCGGCTCGACGACCGGGGAGGGCGGCTCCGCCGATTACGCCGATCGCGTCGTCGACGAGATCCGCCGGTCCGGCGGGACGGCGGTCGCGAACTACGACACGGTGGCGACGGAAGCCGGCGGCGAGGCGATCATCCGCGCGGCGCTGGACGCCTTCGGCCGCGTCGACGTGGTGATCAGCAACGCGGGCAACCAGCGCAACCGGCGCTTCGGCGAGTTTACGGCCGACGACATCGATGCGGTGCTGGCGGTGCACGTGAAGGGCGCCTTCTTCGTCACCCAGCCCGCCTATCGCCAGATGGTGAAGCAGGGCTACGGCCGGATCGTCCTGGTGAGCTCGCAATCGGGAATCTTCGGCAATCCCATCCGCGCGAACTACGGCGCCGCCAAGACGGCGATGATCGGGCTGATGAACGTCATCGCCCAGGAGGCCCCGCCGGGCGTGGCGGTGAACTGCCTGTTCCCGAACGCGCGCGGCGGACGCCTGGGGGGAGAGCCCGGCGACGTGCGGCCCGACGCGGATTTTCTCGCCGCGGCCGCGGAGCGCTCGCGCCACTATCTCGACGGCATGGATCCCAGCTTCGTGGCCGCCATGGCCTGCTACCTGGCGAGCGGCGCCTGCGACAGCTCGCAGAACATGTACTCCGTCCTAGGCGGGAAATACTCGCGCATCTTCGTCGGCCTGACCGAGGGCTGGTTCAAGCCGGGAGCGGCCGCGCCGAGCGTCGAGGAGCTCGCGGCGCACATCGCCGAGATCGACGACCAGGCCCGCTACGTCGTGCCGAGGAGCGGTCTGGAGGAGATGGATACGGCGGTGGCGGCGGCCCTGCGGACGGCTCCAACCCGACCTTGAGGCGCCGTCCGCCGAGCGCGCTCACCAACTGTGCGTCCCGGCGATGATCGAGCCTTCGGGGCGAGTCATCAGAGATATGAACACCGCCGCCCACGTCTCGTCCGGCGGCGCCCCATGGCCTAGTGTTCAGACACTAACAGAGCGCCGCTTTATTGCGGGAGTAGAGATGTGGAGAGGGGAATGGCCAAGGTCAAAACCATAGGCGAGGTGCTGCCCACCTATGAGGGGCCGATCTTCGACTGCGATTCCCACATCTGGGAGCGCGATTACGACTTCCTGCGCAAATATTTGCCGCAAGATCTACACGCGGAGTGGCTGGTCGCGCGCAAGGTCGGTCCCGACGGCCGCTTCGGCCTGCACATCGGCGACCGCATGGTCGAGAACGCGGAATCGAATGCGCAGGGGCTGGTGCCTCCGCCGGGCAAGCTGAAGGAATGGCTGCAAGCGATGAAGGAGGGCAAGTCCAACGTCGAAGGCTGGGGCCTGCCGACCGAGGACATGATGGAGCCCGCCGCCCGCCTGGCGAAGCTCGACGAGTTCGGCGTCGAGGGCTGCATCCTGTTCGTCGGCGAGTTCGTCTCGACCTTCGGCTATTTTCCCCAGGACGCGACCGGCGCCCGGGTCCTGCACGCCTACAACGAATACCTGCACGAGCACTGGGGCTTCGCCTACCAGAACCGCGTCTTCTCCACGGGCCTGCTGAGCCTCTGGGATCTGGAGGCCGCGATCGCCGAGGCCAGGTGGCTGGTGGAGCGCGGCGTGCGGGTGGTCTGCATGCCGATGGGCCCCGCCGGCGGCCGCTCGCCGGCCGACCCCTACTTCGATCCCGTCTGGCAGATCCTCAACGATGCGAAGGTGGCCGTCACCTTCCACGTGTCCGAAGCCAACTTCATGCACCCGCTGATCCGGGAGTTCGGCGAGACCCCGCTGCAGTCGCGGCGGACGGGCCAGACGGCGTGGCAATGGATGTTCTGCTACTCGGAGCTGCCGGTGCAGATCACCATGGCCAACATCATCTACCACAACTTCTTCGAGCGCTTCCCGGAGATCCGTATCGCCTCCGTCGAGAACGGAGCCAACTGGGTGCCGAGCTTCCTGGAGAAGATGGACAAGATGCGGGGCATGGCCAAGAACGGCTACTGGCCCTGCGGTCAGCTCAAGGAGCGGCCGAGCGCGATCTTCAAGCGTCACTGCTTTGCGGTGGCCTACCCTGAGGACGACGTGAAGGGCGTGGTCGAGCGGATCGGCACCGCCGACTGCATCCTGATGGGCTCGGACTATCCGCACGCCGAGGGCGTGCCGGAGCCGCGCGACTTCTACGGCGAAGCCTTGACGGAGCTGCCCTACGAACAGGCGCGTGCGATCATGTACGATAATGGCAAGCGCTTCATGCGCCTCTGAGCCTCGCTCTCAGGGCTGCGAGATACACAACCGGCGCCGCTCTTGAGCCCTCTCCCCACAGCGTGGGGAGAGGGGTGGGTGAGGAGCGGCGGGGCCTCGTCGCGTCGCCGGTCGGTGGAACGAGGATCCTTGTTGCCCCCCTGCAGAGCGTGCGGTCGCCTGCGTGTGCAACCGGATTGATTCCTGACGGATTGGACCGGGATGATCCCTGACACTTCCCTCTCCCCGCAGCGGGGAGAGGGCGTTGCCGTAGCCCACCGGTTCGACCTCAGCCGACCCCGAGCCTTTCGAGCGCGGCCTGCTTGAGCACGAACTTCTGCACCTTGCCGAGCGGCGTCTTGGGCAGGGCCTCTTCCAAGAACAGATGCCGCGGAACCTTGAAGTTCGCGAGGCGCTCGCGCGCCCAGGTTGTCAGCTCGGCGAGCGCCAGCGAGGCGCCGGGCTTCAGCACGACGAAGGCGGCGCAGACCTCGCCCATACGTGCGTCGGGCGCGGCGATGACCGCAGCCTCGGCGATCGCCGGGTGCGCGAGGAGGGCGTGCTCGATCTCGGCCGGATAGGCGTTGAAGCCGCCGACGATGACCACGTCCTTCAGCCGGTCGAGGATGCGCAGGCGCCCCTCGGCGTCGATCCGCCCGACATCGCCGGTGTGCAGCCAGCCTTCCGCGTCGATCGCCTTGGCCGTGGCCGCCGCGTCTTCGAAATAGCCCTGCATGACGTTGGGACCGCGCACGAGAAGTTCGCCGGCCTCGCCGTTCGGCGCGGCGATCTTCAGCTCCGTGCCGGGCAGGGCGCGCCCGACCGTGCGGGCGATGGTCTCGAAATCGTCGCCCGGGGTGTTGACGCTGACCAGCGCCGTCGCCTCGGTCAGGCCGTAGCTGGTCAGGAAGAGCTCGAAGCCCAGCTCCTCGCGGGCGCGGCGGATCAGCTCGACCGGCACGTTCGAGGAGCCGGTGTGGCCGACGCGGAGGCTCGAGAGGTCGAAGGCGCCGCGCTCAGGGTGGTCGAGGATGGCGTTGAACAGGGTCGGCGAGCCCATCAGCACCGAGATCCGCTCAGCCTCAATCCGTCGCAGCGCCTCGCCCGGGTCGAACACCGCCGTCGGATAGGCGCTCATGCCGGCCAGCAGGGCGGACACCCATCCCGAACGATAGCCGAACGAGTGGAAGAAGGGATTGACGATCAGGGCGCGGTCGCCGCGGCGCAGGTCGTTCGCCTTGTTCCACAGTTGGACCATCCACAGGGCCTGGCCATGGGAATGCATCGCCCCTTTCGGCGCGCCGGTGGTCCCGCTGGTGAAGAGGATGTCGCAGAGGGTCTCCGGCCGGACCGCGGCCTCGCGCTGAAGCAGGGCTTCGCGCGGCGCGAGCTCGTTCAGCAACCGGCGCCAGCTCAGGGCGCCGTCGGTGGTCGGTTGCTCGTCGAAGAGGACGACGGCCTTCAACGCCGGCAATCCGCTGATGGGCCCGTCGCCTCCGGGGCCGCCCATCGCCGAGCGCAGCATCTGCACGTAGTCGGATCCCAGGAAGCCGCCCACGGTGAAGAGGGCCTTGGCCCGGGACTTTTCCAGGATGTAGCCTGCCTCCTGGCCGCGGAAGCGGGTGTTGATCGGCGTCATCACCGCGCCGATCATCTGGATGGCGCAGGCCGCGACGATCCAGGCGCCGCTGTTCGGCGCCCAGATGGCCACCCGGTCGCCGTCCTCGACGCCGAGCGCGATCAGGGCGCGCGCAGCCTCCTCCACCTTCGTCTCGAGCTCGCGGAAGGTGAGGGTGCGACCGTCCTCCTCGACCAGGTAGACGTCGTCGCCGTAGGCGGCCGCCGCCCGCCGTACGAGCTGCGGCATGTGATGGTCCGACGAGAGGTCCCAGCCCTCCATCCGCGTCAGTCCAGCTTCTCGGCCATACGCCGGAGCTCGAACTTCAGGACCTTGCCCGTGGCGTTGGTCGGCAGGTCGTCGACGAAGGTCACGCGCCGGGGGATCTTGTAGTTGGCCAGGTTGGTCTTGCTCCAGGCGAGCACCTCCGCTTCGGTCAGGTTGGAGCCGGGGCTGCGGACGATGAAGACCTGGCCTACCTCGCCCAGCCGCTCGTCGGGGATGCCGATCACCGCGCAGCTGTGCAGCCCTTCCAGGGCGCTCATCTGCCGTTCGATCTCGGCCGGATAGACGTTGAATCCGCCGACGATGTACATGTCCTTCAGCCGGTCGGTGACCTTCAGGTAGCCCTCCGCGTCCAGCACGCCCATGTCGCCGCTATGCAGCCAGCCCTCGGCGTCCACCGCCTCGCGGGTGGCCTGCGGGTCGTCGAGGTATTCGATCAGCAGCTTGGCGTCGCGGATCAGGACCTCGCCGACCTCGCCGGTCTCGGCGGTCGATCCGTCCAGCCGCGCTATGCGGATCTCCGTGCCGGGGATCGGCCGCCCGACTGTGTGGACGATACGCTCGACGTCGTCGCCGGGCAGGGTCTGGGTGGCCGAGCCGCAGCATTCGGTCATGCCATATCCGGTCGAGATGATCGTCCCCACGAAGTCCCGCTTCAGCCGGCGGATCAGCTCGATCGGGATGGTGGTGGCGCCGGTGCTCAGGAACCGCAGGCTCGAGATGTCCCAGTCCTGGCGGTTGGGATGGCCGTGCACGTCCTGCCAAACCGTCGGCGGCGCCGCCATCACCGTGATGCGGTTGCGCGCGATCAGGTCGAGGATCGAGACGGCGTCGTAGGCCTCGGGCCAGTAGACCGTGCTGCCGGTGAGCAGACCCGCGACCCATCCGGCCTTGTAAGAGGCGTTGTGCGAGAAGGGGCCGAAGACGCAGTACCGGTCCTCGTCGGTCATGGCCGCGATGTCGCGCCAGGCCGCACCGCCGAGAATCGAGCGGCGATGGTCGAAGACGGCGCCTTTCGGCGCGCCGGTCGTGCCCGAAGTGAACATGATGTCGGCGACGTCGGTCGGCCGGACGGCGGCGACCCGATCGGCGAACTCGCCGTCGGGGACAGTCTCGCCCAGGGCCAGGAAGCGTTCCCAGTCCTCGTCGCCGGCCTGGGCGGCGCCCAGCACGGTGATGCGCCGCAGGTCGGGCATGAGCTCGCCGCGGAGCATGTCGGGGTAGTATCGGCCGAGGAAGGCTCCGATCGAGACCAGGTGGCGCACTTGGGCGCGCCGGACGATGTCGGCCACCTCGCCGCCGCGCAGCCGCGTGTTCAGGGGGACGAGCACGCCGCCGACACGTTGCGCGCCGACCGCCGCGGCGACCCATTCCCAGGCGTTCGGCGCCCAGACCGCGACTCGTTCACCAGGCTGCAGCCCCGTCGCCAGAAAGGCGCGCGCCGCCCGGTCGGCTTCGACGTCGAGCCGTTCGAAACTGATCGTCGCGTCGGCGGCGACCAGCGACGGGCGAGCCTTGTAACGACGCGCGGCGTCGCGAAGCAGGCCGGGGATGGTCATGTCGGAAGCTGGGCCGGGGCCGTTCATGCCGCCATGATAGGAAGTCGCCCGAGCGACGTAAAAGCTCGGCGCGGCCCACGCCCCACTCAGCGGTGATGTGATGGTTCGGGGCCGCCCGTTGCACGGGCCCGGCGATCTCGGAAACTGCGGCTGCGCTCACGCGAGCGCACCTTGTGAGCCAACTGCCGCGCCTGCCAAAGGCGCGGCGCTTTTGGGCGAGGGGCCGGCTCCCGGGGCCGGGAGCTTCAGAGTGGAGCCAGACCTGTGAATTCCGTTGCTGCGTTGTCGAACCCCCCGGTGCGCGAGGATTTCGTGCCGGCCGAGGCCTACATCTCCAAGGACTGGCTGCAGCTCGAAAAGACGCGGCTGTGGCCCAAGGTGTGGCAGATGGCCTGCCGGGAGGAGGAGATCCCCCATGCCGGCGACTATTACACCTACGAGATCGCCGATGAGTCCGTCACCGTCGTGCGGCTCAATGACGGCGCCATCGCCGCCTACTTCAACGTCTGCCTGCACCGCGGTCGGCGGCTAACCTCGGGGTGCGGGCGCATGGGACGGTTCCACTGCCGCTTCCATGGCTGGCAGTGGAGCCTCGAGGGCGAGCCCGTCGAGGTTGTCGACCGGGGCGACTGGGGCGAGTGCCTGCCCGACGAGGAGATCCGCCTGGGCCGGGTGCGGGCGGAGACCTGGGGCGGCTGGGTGTTCGTCAACCTGGACCCGGAGGCCGAGTCCCTCGAAGCCTTCCTGGAGCCGGCCAAGGCCCATCTCGATCCCTTCGAGTTCGACAAGATGCGCTACCGCTGGCGCAAGCAGATCGTCCTGCCGTGCAACTGGAAGGTCGCGCTCGAGGCCTTCAACGAGGGCTATCACGTCCAGACGACCCATCGTCAGTTGCTGCCGCTGTTCGACGACCTCACCTACAGCCAGGCCAAGGGCAAGCACGGCATGTTCGGCTATGCGCCGACGGCCCTGTTCGGCCTGTTGAGTCCCCGGCTCGGCGGGCCGCAGGGCGATGTGCGCCAGGGCCTGCACGCCTTCAACAGCGAGATCTGGAACACCCTGAAGGCGACGACGACGGAAGAGATGCTGGCCGCCGGCGAACGACTGATGGAGCTGCCGGAGACGGCGACCCCGTTCGAAGTCTATGCGGCCTTCGCCCAGTTCCACCGTGAGGCGTCGGCGAAGAACGGCACGCCCTGGCCCACGATCACGGTCGAGCAGCAGATGGCCGCCGGAACCGACTGGCACATCTTCCCCAACATGGTCTTCCTGCACCAGCCGACCAACCTGCTGGGCTACCGGGCGCGGCCGAACGGCGATGACCCGGACAGCTGCATCTTCGAGATCTATGTCCTGGAGCGCTTCGCCGAGGGCGAGGCGCCGAAGGTCGAGGTCGAGGTGGCGGGCGATTGGCGCACCGTCGACTGGGGCCTGATCCTGGCGCAGGACTTCGACAATGTCGGCGAGGTGCAGAAGGGGATGAAGTCGCAGGGCTTCCGCGGCGCGCGCCCCAGTCCGGTTCAGGAACGCGCGATCAGCAACTTCCACGCCACGCTTCACCATTATCTGCACGGAAGGAACTGAAGTCGGGGCTTGGGCGCGAAGATCGCGCCGCCATCGTATTCCTGATCGGTCAGGGCTTATGGCGAACGGCGATTGCGGGAGGGCGCCGAAATCCAGGATAACTCGGTCAGCGCCTTCGGCGCGTTCCTCCCTTTACTTGCCGCGCCGTCTCGGCGCGGCATTTCTTTCGGCAGACGGCGACCGGGAGAGCGCTATGGAAAACCATGACGAGCGCCTAGATCGGATCGAATCTTCGCTGGCGATCCAGCAGCTGCCGATGCGCTACGCGCTCGCCGTTGACGGGCGCGACATCGAAACCTGGCTGTCGCTGTTTCCGGATGACGTCGACTGCGGGCGACACGGCGTGGGCCGAGAGGCGCTGCGGAAGACCATCGAGGGGCCGCTGACCACCTTCTATCGCTCGATCCACCAGATCTGCGGGCACGCGTTCCATTTTCTGGACGCCGACCACGCCGCAGGCCACGTCTACTGCCGCGCCGAGCATGAAGATCGCGGCCGCTGGATCGTCATGGCCATCTGCTATTTCGACGACTACGTGCGGCAGGGCGGGCAGTGGTACTTCGCGCGCCGGCGAGAGCGGCATTGGTACGCCGCCGACGTCCTCGAACGGCCGCGCGCGCCGTTCAACGCCTGGCCGGGCCATGACCTCCCGCCGGCCCTGCCGGGGGCGTTCCCCACCTGGGGTCCGTTCTGGGAACGGCTGGCGCCGGCCGGTGTGGACGAACTGACGGATCAGCCCGTGCACACAGGAACCTCATGATGAACCCGGTCTACATCTGCGACGCTGTCCGCACCGCTTTCGGCCGGTACGGCGGCGCGCTCTCCTCGATCCGGGCGGATGACCTGGGCGCGGCGCCGATACGCGCCCTGGCGGAGCGCAACCCGGCGATCGTCGAGCGCGTCGACGAGGTGATCTTCGGCTGCGCCAACCAGGCCGGTGAAGACAACCGCAACGTCGCCCGCATGAGCCTGCTGCTCGCGGGGCTGCCGCAAACCACGCCCGGCGTCACCGTAAACCGCCTTTGCGCCTCGGGCCTGGAGGCGATCGGACAGGCGGCTCGGGCGATCGCGGCCGGCGAGATCGAACTCGCGATCGCCGGCGGCGTCGAAAGCATGAGCCGTGCGCCCTTCGTCTTGCCCAAGGCGAGCGCGCCCTTCCAGCGGACGGCCGAGGTTTACGACACGACCATCGGCTGGCGGTTCGTCAATCCGGCGATGCAGGCGCGCTACGGCGTCGACACCATGCCTGAGACCGCGGAGACCGTGGCCGAAGAGCGCAACATCTCGCGCGAGGACCAGGACGCCTTCGCCGTTCGCTCGCAGCAGCGCGCCGCCGGCGCGGCGGAGCGCGGATTTTTCGCCGACGAGATCGTCGCGGTGCAGGTTCGGCGCGGCAAGGACGTCGAGCCGTTTGCGACCGACGAGCACATCCGGCGCGACGCGACGCGCGCAGCGCTGGCCGGCCTCAAGCCGATCGTGCGGCCAGGCGGCACGGTCACCGCCGGAAATGCGTCGGGCGTCAACGACGGCGCGGCGGCGATCGTGGTCGCCTCGGCGGAGGCCGTGCAGGCGCTGGGCCTGCGGCCGCGGGCGCGGATCCTCGGCATGGCGTCGGCGGCGCTGGCGCCGCGGGTCATGGGGCTGGGGCCCGTCGGGTCGACGCAGAAGCTGCTCGCGCGGCTTTCGATGAAGATCTCGGATTTCGCCACGATCGAGCTGAACGAGGCCTTCGCCAGCCAGGCGCTCGCGGTGCTTCGTGAGCTTGGGCTGCCGGACGACGCAGAGCAGGTGAATCCGAACGGCGGCGCCATCGCCCTCGGGCATCCGCTGGGCGCGAGCGGCGCGAGGCTCGTGGTCACGGGCGTTCGCCAGCTGGAGGCGGTCGGCGGGCGCTACGGGCTCGCCACCATGTGCGTCGGCGTGGGCCAGGGCGTGAGCCTAGCCTTCGAACGCGTCCACTGAAGACATCCACGCTCGGATCGTATCCGCAGCGCGGCCTTGAGCGCTAAGGTGCCATGGCATGATGGGGCGAAGAGATATGTCACGCCCACCCGGCGCCGCTCGCGCGGTCCCGAAGCCTCAGGTGTACTGCCGCAACTCGGCGAGACGGCGGATGGTGTCCGGGTCGTCTTCCACCTGAATGCCGAAGCTGTTCGTGACCATGGCCATCAGCGCGTAGCCGCCGACCAGGAAGACCACCTCCATCAGCTGGGCCTGGGAGTAGCGGCGGGTCAGCTCGGCCCAGGTCTCATCGCTCATGCGGTGATCGCGGACCAGCTCCTCCGCCGCCCTCGCGAGGGCGTGTCCGAACGGCGTGAGGCCCGGGCCATCCGTTCTGGCGGCGTCGATGTCGGCCGTCGTCATTCCGGCCTTGTCGGCGATCAGGACGTGGTGGTGCGCCTCGTAGACCTCTTCGCAGAGCGCCAGGGTCCGGATGACCAGGATCTCCCTGTCCCGCGGCGGCAGGTCCGAGCCCGGGATCAGCTTGCCGAGGAAGGGGAGGAAGGCGCCGTAGAGGTCCGGATGCTGCGCCATGACCCGGGCGAAGTTGAGATGGCCCAAGTCGCCGACAAGCGCCGCCTGCCGCCCGCGGCTCGACATCTTGCGCCGCTCTTTCTGCAGCCGCCGCCCGGCGCCGGCTTCCGTCCGGACGCCGGACAAGACCGTCTCGAGTCGCGAGGCGGAGGATGCCGACAAAGCGGCGCGCGATGTCGAGAGCGCAACGAGGTCCGTTGGTAGCCTTTGGATGGGCAGGCCCCGGCGAGCTGCGAACGCGCCGGGGAAGGGAACAGGAGACCGGATGAAAGACACAGCCACGCGGAATGTCATTTCGTCGCCGGGCGCGCCTTGCAGATCCGTGACGGCCGAGGAAATCGCCCACTACAGGGAGTTCGGCTGGGTCAAGCTCAGCGGCTTCGTGGATCCTGCAATCGTCCGGACCTTGCTGGACATCGCGCGTCAGCGCATGGGCGAGGATGGCGACAGCAACGCCGCCTATGGGTTGAACCAGCCCTATTTCAACGCGGAGTATGGGGGCGGCCTGGCGATCCCGCCGATCCGGGCCCTGCTCGAAGGCGTCGGCCGCAACGCCAAGGCCCTGATGGCTCGCAAGGCGGGGTCGGGGGTCCGATATTTCACCGACTTCTTCGCGCCGAAGCTGCCGTCCTCGAAGAAGACCAGGAACGCCGGCAATGGCCCCACCGCCTTCCACCAGGACTTCATCACCTTCGCCGTCGACCGCACCGGCGGGATGACCTTCTGGCTGGCGCTCGAGGACTACGGTCCCGAGTTCGGGACGATGTCCTTCGTCAGCCGCTCGGATCGCCTGGGGGTGGTGGGCGGCTACCACACCTACGGGGACGCCGACCTGCTCGACGTCTATTCCGAGCTGCGCGACCTCGAGATGTCGGCCCCGATGAGCTACGCCGCCGGCGACGTCACGGTCCACTCCCACCTGACCGTCCATGGCGCCGGGATGAACCTGACGGACAGGCCGCGCTGGGCCTACCTGATGCTGGTGCAGCCGGCCGACGTCTGCTGGAACGGCGCGCCGTCGGAGGCCTTCGACACCACCGGCATGGAGCTCCATCAACGCCTCGACGGCGACCGCTTCCCGCGGCTCGATTGAAGGAAGGCCAACCTTGACCTCGCTGCGATTTCCCGACCGTCGCTTCATGCAGATGTGCTGGGTGGTTCCGGACGTCCATGCGGCGATGGCGACCTGGTCCCGCAGCGCCGGCGTCGGGCCCTTCTTCTTTTTCGAGACCGTTCCGTTCGAGGACCGTCGCTATCGCGGACAGCCTTGCGCGCCGCTGAGCCTGGAGGCGGCGATCGCCCAGGCCGGCGACATCCAGATCGAGGTCGTCGCGCAGAACGACGACCAGCCGTCCTTCATTCGCGACGTCGTGCCGGCCGGCCAGTCGGGCCTCCACCACATGGCGCTCTACTGCGACGACTACGACGCCAACCTCGCCGCCTACCGGGAGGCTGGCGCCGAGGTGGCGTTCAACTGCACCATGCTGGGCAGCCGGACCTGCTGGCTCGACACCACCGCGACCCTCGGATTCATGATCGAGCTGGTCGAGGCCAATCCGATCGCCGACTCGATCTTCGGCCAGATCCGCGCCGCCGCCCAGGACTGGGACGGAAGGGATCCGGTCCGGACCCTGGGGTGACCGCGACGCCGCGAGGGAGGAAGAGATCGTGCTCACCCTGACCAACGCCCGGCTGTTCGACGGCCGCCAGATGCTGCCCGGCCGCCGCAGCTTGACCCTGGACGGCGATCGCATCACGGCGATCGGGGAAGGGCCAGGCGAGGGCGCCGTGATCGACGTGGGCGGAATGACGGTCATGCCCGGCCCGAGCAGGCTTTGAAGGCCGTCATCCGGGATGGGGTGGTCGCGATCGACCGCCTGCCGCCGCAGAAGGACAAGCTGGCGGCCTAGCCTAGCCCTTCCTCGGCGGATGCCGATCAACCATCCGCGAAATCGTGCGGCGGCGGTCCTCGGGTGAAGGACCGCCGCCAGGCTCAGGTGAAAGTCGGATCTAGCTGCCGAAGCTGTAGCGCATGCGCACGCCCCAGATGCGCGGCTGGCCGATCAGGATGTTGTCGAAGCCGGCCGAATTGAATCCGCCGCCGGTGTTCACCGCATAGATCTCGTCGGTGACATTGGTGACGAACAGGGCGAGATCGACCGGAGAGCCGAAGACGCCGTTCCAGTTGGCGTTGAGATTGAGCAGGTCGGTCGCCGGAAGGACGCCGACGGACGCCGGCACCGAGCCGTTGGCGATCTGGCTGGCGGTGTGGGTGTAGGTGGCGCCGATGGACATCCGCCCAAGACTCTCATCCACGGGCAGGGTGTAGGTCGCCGTCAGCGTCACGCGGTGCTTGGGCGACAGGGTGAGCGGGGTCCCTTCCGCCACCGTGGGGGTGATGGCGATGAAGGGGTAGCTCGCGACCGGCGCCGTGATCTTCAGCACCTTGGTGTCGAGGTAGGTGTATCCGAGATCGAGCCGAAAGCCCTCGAACAGGGTGACGGCGGCGTCGGCTTCGACGCCTCGGATGCGCGACTTGCCCGCGTTGATGATGGCCGCCCCGCCGGCGAGGCCGCTTGTCGGGTCGGCCGTCAGGCCGGCGAAGATCTGCTGGTTGCGGAAGTCGTTGTAGAAGACGGCGACGTTGAAATAGCCGCGCACGACATTGTCGAAGCTGGCCTTGGCGCCGACCTCATAGGCGTCGACCTTCTCCGGCTGCCAGGTCTCGATGCCGACGTTGGTCATGTTGACGCCGCCCTGGCGATAGCCGCGGGCGTATTTACCGTAGAGCAGAAGATCGTCGGTCGGCTTGTAGTCGAGACCGAGCAGCCAGGTCGGCTTTTCCGACTTGTTGGTGATCTCGAAGTGGCACTGGGTCCGGCTGGCGACCGCCAGCGCATCCGGCGCCGTCCCCGGATCCGGGCCGTCCGGAACGTTGAAGCGCAACCCGTCATTACAGGTCTGGCTGGTGATCGCGCCCGTGGTGGAGAAGTTGATGCGGGTTCCCTCTCCCGCGGCCTCGATCTTGTCCATCGTATAGCGGATGCCCCCGGTCAGGCTCAGCTGTTCGGTGAGCTTGTAGGTGGCCTGGGCGTACACGCCCTTGTTGTCGAAGCGCAGCTTCGTCGCCGAGGCCGAGAAATTGCCGTTGCCGTAGGGACTGACGCACTGGAAGGCCTGGAGATCGGCGCAGTTCAGGTATTGGGCGGTGTAGCCCGCGCTCCAGCCGATGGGTCGGCTCAGCTCAAGATAGGCGCCCGCCTGCCAGGTCAGCCTTCCGTCGATCGCCGTGCCCTGGAACTGCAGCTCTTCCGTAAAGGTCGACTGGCTGGCGTTGTCCTCGGACCCCGCCGGATTGAGCAGGATGTAGGAGAAGGGAGTGCCGACGAACGGCGAGCTGGCCGCGAGCGGCGGCGAGGTGGCGAAGAAGTTGTCGCTGTAGAGGCTGAAGCTCGCGCGTTCGCGGAATTCGGCATAGCTGACGATGTTCTTGACCGTCAGATTGTCGCTCGCGCGCCAGGTCGTGGTGTTGATCAGCTGCCACTGCTTAAGCTTCAGGTAGGGGTCGGGATTGGCGACTTCGACATCGAGAAGGCTGTCCCCGCGCGCGGCCTGGCGGTTGATCTGGTTGCAGCCGGGAATGCCGACGCGCAGCTTGTTGATGTTGCGGGGATCGGCCGCCAGCGCCGGGTTGAAGTTCGGGCTCCCCGGAAGGAAGCGCGTGTCGCAGAGCACGTTGCGCGCCGCATATCCGTTCGAGAAGGAGTTGCTGTAGCTGCCGATCGTATAGGTCTCGAGGTCAGGCGTCAGATCGGCCACGACGCTGAGGCGCGCGGCGAAATAGTTGGTGTCGTTGTAGTCGTCCGGTCCGATTCCGGAGTGGTTGCGCATGTAGCCTTCGCGCTTGTTGCGATCGACCGCGACGCGCGCCCGGAGGTTGTCTGCGATCGGAACGTTGAGCACGCCCTGAAGGCGGCGCAGGTCGTAGTTGCCCAGCGACCCCTCGACATAGCCTTCGAACCGGTCGCTCGGCCGGTTCGGCACCAGCAGCACCGCGCCGCCGGTGGTGTTGCGGCCGAACAGGGTGCCCTGCGGACCCTTGAGCACCTGCACGTTCTGCAGATCCATGAAGGCGCCGGCGCCCACGGTGCTGCCCGACGTCGTGCCGCCCTGGGCCCGGGGCCCGACCACGTCCGCGAAATAGACGCCCACCGTCGGCGCCGTGCTCTGGTCCTGGTTGAAGCCCCGGATGGCGAACGAGCTCTTCTCCGGGCCGTAGCGCTGGTTGACCGAGAGCGACGGGGTGTAGGTGGCCAGGTCGCTGGGCGTCACGACGTTCCGATCGTTCAGCGCCTGCTGGCTGTAGACCGTCATCGAGATCGGCACGTCCTGCAGCCGCTCCTCGACGCGGCGGGCCGTGACGACGACCTCGCCCAGAGTCGGCGCTGCCTCGGCCTGGCCGCTGGGCGCGGCGGACGCGGGCGCTGCGCTGAGACAGCTCAGCGCCATCACGCCTGCGGAAATGAACAACAGATCGCTCTTCATCGTTTCTCTCCCTTTTGTCGTCGTTTCTTATTGGTGGCGCGTTATCGACTAAGCCGTGCGAAGGCGGAGCAATTCTGGACTAAGATCTCCGCACCCGAAGTGATGGTCGATAATCGCCGTCACCGAACTAAATGCTGAGGCCGCGGCGGTACCAGGTGAATATCCACCTCGTTTCACAGGCGGACATGGGCCGATTATCATCAAGTGTACGCAGGAAAACTGTCGCCATGTACGCGCGACCGGCTGCTGCGGCGGCTCTCCCCAGCCCGGAGACGCCATTGCTCCCCTTTGCAGCCCCGTGTTCCGGGCTTCACCGGCCCGAAAGTCGCCAATAGTACAAGCAAGCGCTTGCTATGTTTAATTTCGAGAGCTGTCAATCTCGCCTGGCCAGGTGCGAGGCGGCCGTTGTCGGTGACATCGCCCGCTCCCGAGCGGCGGCGCTCCGTCGCCGTCCATTGACCTCCGCTTCGTTCGGCGGTCCACTCTGCGTCTCAGGTTCGGGGCGGGCTGGCGAGGAGACCGCCATGACCCTCAATTTCACTGACCTTGCTCGTGCTGCGTCGGCCGTGCTCGTCCTGTCCGTCGGGGCAGGCTTGACGGGTCACGCCTACGGGCAGGAGGGTGGTCGCCCCCTGGCGGCGACCTTGTCCGGCGCGGCCGAGAAGCCTACGGCCGGCGACCCCGACGGCTCCGGCGCCGCCTCGCTCAAGCTAAATATCGGTCAGGGGCAGATCTGCTACGACCTCCAGGTGAAGGACATCGGGGTCGCCTCGATGGCGCATATTCACAAGGCTCCGCCGGCCTCCGCCGGCCCGGTCGTCGTCTCGCTCACAGCGCCAGGGGCCGACGGCAAGAGCTCTGATTGCGCGACCGTCGACCGTGAACTGGTCAAGGACATCCTGCAGAATCCGGGCGCCTACTATGTGAACGTCCACAATGCAGAGTTTCCGGGCGGCGCGGTCCGGGGGCAACTTTCCAAGTAGCTGGCGCGGCCTCAGCTGACGTCCAGGCGGGTTCCTGGACGCAGCATGGCGCGCCGCGAGAAGGTCAGCGGCAGGCGTTGCACGGTCTGTGTGGCGAGCGTCGGCAGGTAGCTGATCTCCTCGAGCGGGATCGCCAGGCGGATGTTGTCGAGGCGTTTGATGATCTCCTGCGCCGCCACCTTGATCTCCATCCGCGCCAGGGAGGCGCCGAGGCAGCGGTGGATCCCGGCGCCGAAGGTCAGGGAGGCGCCGATGTTCTTGCGATGCACGTCGAGGCTCCGAGGGCAGGCGAACTCCGCCGCGTCGTCGTTGGCCGAGGCGAAGAGGACGCAGACCTGGGCGTAGGCCGGCAGCAGCTTGCCGCCCAGCTCCACCGCCCTGGTGGTGGTGCGGAACAAGCCATGCGTCGGCGGTTCGAGCCGCAGGACCTCCTCGACGAAGCGGGACAGCAGCCGGTCGTCGTCGGCGGTCTCATAGAGCTGCTGGGCGAGGTCCGGCTGGGTCGCCAGGATCATCATCAGATTGGCCAGGGCCGCGGCCGTCGTGTCGTTGCCGGCGATCAGGAAGGCGCGGACGCAGGACACCTTCTCAGCGAAGGACAGGGTCGGATTCTGTTCGTCGTCCAGGCGGGCGTGGACCAGGTCGGAGATCATGTCCTCCCGCGGCGCCGCCTCCCGCGCGCGGATGACCGGGATGATGTAGTTCTGCAGATCGCACATCTGCTGGGCGTTCTCGACCATCTCGTCGCGGGTCTGCATGCGCCCGATCTGCGCCAGCAGCGCCGTGGTCCAGCGGGCGATCCTGTCGACGCCGACGTCGTCGAAGTCGAAGCCCAGCTGATCGCAGATGATGCGGGCCGTCAGCGGCGCGCCGATGTCCTTCATCCCGTCGGCGCGACCCCGCTCCGCCAGCGGCTCGATCAGGTCGACGACGATCTGCCGGATCCGGGGTTCGAGGTCCTTCACCCGATGGGCGGTGAAGGCCTTCTCGATGAGACGGCGCAACCGGGTATGGGCCGGCGGATCGCAGGCGATGATGTCGCGAATGAAGCCCCCGCCATCGCGGTTCATGATCTCGGCGAGCTCGTCGACGAAGCCGTTCGCGTAGCGATCCTGGTAGCCGTGCTCGAGCGAGTAGGTGATCGGATCGCGCAGAACCGTCTGGGCGTCTTCGTAGCGGGTCACCAGCCAGGTATCGAGCTTGGGGTCGTAATAGACCGGGGCCTGGCTGCGCAGCGCTGCGTAGAAGGGAAAGGGGTTGTTGCGGATCAGCGGATCGAGGCGGGATTCGTCACCGCGGAGCGCCGGGCATTCCCCCGCCGCCGGAGCTCCGTCGAGGTCGATGGCGTCCATTGTCGTCGCTCTCCGCAGTCAGCGCCCAGGCGGGCCGGGCGTCCGGCGCTGGGTGGAAGGGAGCCATGCGGCCGCCGCGGCCGTCTCGACAGTTCGCGCCCTGACCTCAAGAGTTTGCGCCGCGGTTGACCGGCTCAGAACCGGAGAATTCCACCGTAAGGGCGGTGCTATAGAAGGGCGCGGCCGACCGGGGCCGCTTTCGCCGATGGCGCAGGGAAGATGAAGTTTACGCTGCGACAGCTGCAGGTGTTCGAAGCGGTGGCCGCGTGCGGCAGCGTCGTCGGGGCGGCCGAGCGGCTCGGGATGAGCCAGAGCGCCGCCAGCGAGGCGCTGAAGGACCTGCAGATCATCCTGCGCCGTCCACTGTTCACCCACGTGAAGGGGAGGACGCTGCAGCTGACCGAGGAGGGCAAGCGCCTGCGCCCGATGATCCGCTCCATGCTGCAGCAGGCCGACGAAATCGAGCGCACGCCCGAAGCGGAGATGGAGGGGCGGCTGCTCGTCGGCGCGACCGCGATGATCGCCGAGACCATGTTGCCGGAGCTCTGCGTCAAGTTCCGCGAGCGACATCCCGGCGTGCAGATCATGCTCCAGGCCGAGTCGCAGGGCGAACTCTTCGAGCGGCTCCAGCGGATGGAGCTCGACACGGCGGTGATCGAATACTTCCCCGATCTGCCGGCCGTCGAGCTGACGCGCTGGCGGAGCGACGAGCTCTGGCTGGTGGTCGCGCCAGGGCACCCGCTCGCGAGCCGGGACAAGCTGCGGCTGCGGGACCTCGCCGGCTTCACCTGGTGCGCTCGGGAGGCGATGTCCTCCGTCACGGTCCGGCTGCGCGTGCTGCTGCACGAGGAGGTCGGTCGCCTGCCCGCCGGCATCGAGACCACCAGCAACCAGGCCGTCCGCCTGGCGGCGATTGCAGGCGGCGGCGTCGCCTGCCTGTCGAGCCAGCTGGTCAAGGCTGACGTCGAGTCGGGCCGCCTCGTGCGGCTTCATGTGCGGGACTTCAGCTTCACCCGCGCCCTCAGCATAGCGCGTCCGAAGGGCGTCTGGCGCAGCCGCGTCGTGGCGGCGTTCGAGGATTTCCTGCTCGAACACGCCGCAGCGGAATAGCTCCGGCGCCAGGCGGCGAAGCCGAGGTATCGGAAATTCCGATCTTGGGTATTAGGTATTAGGAGATTTTCCGAACACCGGCAGACGCGCTACGTTGCCCGACCAAGAGCTTGCTACGGAGCGACGGCCGTCTATGAGCCCTCAAGCCGACGACCTTTCTCGCCTGCGCGCCCAGACGGTCTGGCGGACCGTGCTCGCCGCCGCCGAGCGGTTTCCCGAGCGTGACGCCCTCACGGCCGCCGACGACGCCGGCCGCATCTCGCGGCTGACCTATCGGCGCCTCGCAGAGCGGATCCGCAACCTTTCGGCGGGCCTCGCCCACATCGGGGTGCGGCGGGGCGACCGGGCCGTGCTGTGGATGACCAACACGCTGGAGTGGGTCGTCGCCTCCTTCGCGGTCCAGCGGCTCGGCGCGACAGTGGTGCCGGTCAACACCTTCCTGAAGCCGTCGGAGATCGAGTACGTCGTCGCCCAGTCGGGCGCGCGCCATCTCCTGGCGATCGACGCCTTCCGTGCGCTTCGCCTGTCCGAGCTGCTGGCAGAGATCTGTCCGCGGTTCGGCGCGGCGACGGAGCCCGGCTTTCTCTACAGCCCGCAGCTTCCCGACCTGCGCAACGTCGTGGCGTTCAACCGCGGCGGCGGCCAGCACCCGGGGGCCTATGACCTCGCCGCGCTGGAGGCCCTGGGCGCCGGCTCGCCGGACGCTCTGGCGCTCGCCGACCGGCTGGAGACCGAGACCCAGCCCTCCGACCTTGGCATGGTCAAATACACCTCTGGCAGCACCGGCTTCCCCAAGGGCGTGATGCTGGAGCAGGGCGGCATCGTCGCCAACGCCATCCTCCACTCCCGCCGCATCGGGATCGGCGAGGCGGACGTCTTCTTCAGCATGATGCCCTTCTTCCACGGAGGCGGCAGCATCTGGGGACTGATGACCACCATGGTGAACGGCGGCCGGCTGGTCTTCACCGAGGCCTTCAACGCGCCGCTGGCCGCCGACCTGATCGCGCAGGAAGGGGCGACCGTCATGTTCGGGGTGCTGGCCGAGGAGGTGGTCCAGGCCGCGATTCAAAAGGGCCTCTCGTTCCCGACGCTGCGGAACGCGCCCGTGCCCAACGCCGACGCTCGCCGGCTGATGCCGAACGTCATCGCCACCATCCAGCCCTTCGGCCTGACCGAGACCTATGGGCCGGCGGGGGTGACGAGCCCCGACGACCCGCCGGAGAAGCGCGGGACCTCGGGCCGGATGCTGGACGGCAACCTGTGCCGCGTCGTCGATCCGGAGACCGGCCGCGACGTGGCGCCCGGCGAGGTCGGAGAGGCCTGGATCCGCGGCAACATCATGCGCGGCTACTGGAACAAGCCCGAGGAGACGGCCCGCGCCCTCGACGCCGAAGGCTGGCTGCACAGCGAGGACCTCGTCTCCATCGATGAGGACGGCTACATCACCTACCAGGGCCGGCTGAAGCTGATGCTCAAGGTGGGCGGCGAAAACGTCTCGGTCGAGGAGGTCGAGCGGATCGTCGCCAGCCACGAGGCGGTCGCCGACTGCGGGGTGGTGGGGGTGCCGGACCCGCGCAAGGGCGAGGCCGTCTGCGCCTTCGTGGCCCTGCAGGCGGGGCGCGCGCTCGCCGACGCCGAGTTGCGCGCCTGGCTGCAGTCGCGGCTGGCCCGGTTCAAGCAGCCGCGCGAGATCATCTTCGTCGATGCGCTTCCCAGGCTCGGCAACGGCAAGCTCGACCGTGTCGGCCTGCAGCAGCGCGCGGACGCGGAGGTCGCGGCATGAGGGATCCGGACAGCGTCACCGACGCGGAGGTCTTCGCCGCCTTTCCTGGCGTTCTGATCGACCGCGACAACGTCGAGCACTACCGCGGCCTTGTGGCCGGCCGGCTGCTGATCAACCGCTGCCAGGCCTGCGGCTGCTGGATCTATCCGCACCGCCCGCTGTGCCCGAAATGCCTCTCGTGGGACGTCAGGCCGACGGAGGTCAGCGGCGAGGGCCACGTCTTCATGTTCACCCTGATCCACCAGGAGCGGGACCCGAACGGGCTCCTGAACCGGCCCATCGTCGCCGCCGCAGTCGAGTTGGCCGAGCAGCCGGGCCTTCGATATCTCGCGCCGGTGGTGGGCTGCGAGGTCGATGAGATCAGGCTGGAGATGCCGGTCCGCCTCACCTGGATCGAGCAGGGCGGCCGCATGGCTCCGGCCTTCGAGCCCGCGCCGGCAGGGGAGGCCTGAGCATGGCGCGCAATCCGCTGAGGGACCAGATCGCCGTGATCGGCGTCGGCTCCACCGCCTACGGACGCGACCTGAAACGCACTGAGCTCTCGCTCGGACTCGAGGCGGCGGTGAAGGCGATCGAGGACGCCGGGATCGACCGGCAGGAGATCGACGGAATCTGCGGCACGGGGATGACGCCGCTCGCCATGGGCGGCGCGGGCTTCCTCACCCTGCAAGGCGCGCTCGGCATCCAGGAGACCACCTGGATGAAGAACGGCTGGCTGGGCTCGTGCTTCGTCTATGCGGCCGAGGCGGTGTTCTCCGGCCTCTGCGACGTCGCCCTGGTGGTCCAGGCCTATACGCGCGAGATCAACATGTCGCGCTCGGCGGCGAACGACCCGTTCCGCATGCGGGCGGCCGAGCTCGGCGCGGCGGGTCAGGCGGTCACAGGCTTCGGCGACTTCGCCCGCCGCTGGATCCATTCCGGCGAGCCCTACGCCGCCTGGATGGGCCGCTACATGAGCGACTTCGGCGCCAGCAAGGACGTGTTCGGCCGGGTCGCGGTGAACAACCGCAGCCACGCGGTGAAGAACCCGAACGCGGTCATGCGCACGCCCATGACGCTGGAGGACTATCACGCCTCGCGGATGATCTGGGCGCCGATGCAGATGTTCGACATGGACGTGCCGGTCGACTGCGGCGAAGCGTTGATCATCACCACCGCCGAGCGCGCCAGGGACTTAGCCAACAAGCCCGTCCTGGTGCACGCCATGTCGCTCGGCGGCTCCAGCGTCGGCGAATTCTATGAGAACACCCTGGGGTGGACGGAGAACTCGTCCTGGATCTCGCTCCGCGGCCTCTGGGCGCGCAGCGAGCTCAAGGTCGACGACCTGGACCTCTTCTATCCCTACGACGGCTACACCATCAACGCGGTGGCCCTCACCGAGGCGGCTGGGTTCTGCAAGCCTGGCGAGGCCAGCGACCTCTTTCGGTCCGCCTGGGACGCGGAGGAGAGCATCCTGCGGCTCAACGGCCGGACCCTGGTCTCCACCCACGGCGGCGGCCTTTCGCAGGGCCGCGCGGGCGGCTTCAACTTCTATACCGAGGCGGTGCGCCAACTCCGCGGAACGGAGGGCGCGCGCCAGGCGCCGGAGGCCAAGACCGCCCTGACCTGCGCCGGCAGCAGCTTCTTCCACGACCCGGCGGCGGTCGTGTTCCGGGTCGAGTGAGGCGCGCGCGATTCTCGCGATTGACGCAAGACCTCGAGGGTCGAGCCTGCAGATAAAGCGGCGCAAGATATCGATCCAAATGCCGGACCAGCCGATAGGTTGTCGCTGTGGCGGAGCGCCGGTGGGAAACGGCGGCGCTCTGGCGGGGCAGGGGCCCGGCTGGACGAGCCTGCGGCTCGTCCAGCCGTTCGGCGAATAGAGGTCGAAGGTTTCCCAGTGCTCATCTGTGGAGACGAAGACGAACCGGAGCGAAATCTCAGGTCGACGGGTTGGATCCAGTGCGGCGCAGCTCGAATCCATGAGCCGCCTTGCACTGAACGAGCCATGGAGTAGGCTCCCAAAACAATAAGGTTCTCGGTCATGCGCCGAGGCCACGTCATTGTACGGAGCGAAGCGGGTCTTCCTCTGGCGTGACCGCGGGGAGGAGAACGTGCCGTTCGGGAATACCTTCGTCCTCAGCGTCGATGGGTCTTTCGCCGCTTTTCCTGCCCAGGGCCAGATCCAGGCGGGATATCTTGGCGGGCTGAAGACCCTGGTCCGGAACCTGGGCGGTGATCCGCGCAAGGTCCTCGAGCATCACGACATCGATCCGCTGGCCTTCGAGAACCCGGATCACCACATCGACTGCACCGCCGCGGTGAACCTTTTCGAATACTGCAGCCGGCATCTGCAGGATCCGCTGTTCGGCCTGCATCTGGCGGAACAGCAGGATCCGGAGGTCTTCGGCTGCGTGATGGCGCTGGCGCGATCCGCGCCGACCCTGCGCCAGGGCCTGCAAAGCCTCATCGACTTCGTGCCGCTCTCGGCGTCGCCGGAGTGCGAGATGGAGGTGGTGACGGGGCGCGAGGTCGCCGAGCTACGCTGGCGGACCGACCTGTGCGAGGGAGAGCAGGTCAACTATCAGGGCCTGCTGCTGTTGATGAAGACCCTGCAGATGTTGGGGGGCGAGGGGTTCCGCCCGCGCTACGCCAGCCTGACGTTCGGCGTCGGCCGCCCCAACCTCCAGCCGCTGCAGGATCGATTGGGCTGCAAGGTCAACGGGCGGTCCAAGGCCAACGCCATCGCCTTTTCCGCCGACCTGCTGGATCGCCCGATTCCCAGCTCGAACAGGCTGTTGTTCAACCTGCTCGGAAGCTCGCTCGCCCAGCTGCGGACGACCTCAAGATCGGGTTTCGTCGAGCAGGTCGAAGCCTATGTCCGCGGCGCGCTCGCCAGCGGCCATTGTTCGGTCGACGGCTGCGCCGACAAGCTGGGCACCTCGTCTCGCACCCTGCAGAAACGCCTGACGCGGGTGGGGATCAAGTTCCTCGACATCGTGCAGGACGAACGCATCCGGCAGGCCAAGCAGGCCCTGCTGTGGAGCGATTGCTCGCTCGATGAGATCGCGTTCCGACTGGGCTACTCCGAACAGACAAGCTTCGGGCGGGCCTTCAAGCGCTGCACCGGCATGACCCCGCAGGCGTTCCGGTCGGCTGAAAATCGCAAGATGCTCGGCCCGGCCGCGCCGAGGGCGAACTGATCTCGTCCAAGCCTGCCTTCACGCGGCGTCGCGAGCGGCTAGTCTAGAGCTGTCGAACACATAGTCCGCGCAAATCCGCGCATGTATTTTCTGCGAATGGGCGCAAATTGCTCACCCCGGGGCGCGAGATGTCGGGATGACGTCGAGCGCCGCACCTATCCTCTGCCCTGGAAGAAAAGAGCTGGAACACATCCACGCGGATGTGCCGAGCACGGCGGCCTTCTATTCGCCGCCAAGCGCGCGATCGGCCGCCTGGGCCGGCCGGAGGAGGTGGCCGCCGTCCTCTGGCTTTGCGACGACGGGCCGGGCTTCCTGAGGCGATCGCCGTGGACGGCTCCTGGACCGCCCGCTGATGTGCGGCCGGGGCAGAGAGAACGAGGGCAGAGGAGGGGCGAATGCACGCGACTGAACCGGCCTCGACGTTCCCCATGCTGTTTGGCGAGGTCGTCGCCGCCCGCGGCCCGCATGACGCCGTCGTCACGACGCGGGAGACCTTGAGCTACGACGAACTGAACCGGCGCTCCGCCCGGATGGCCCGGGCCTTGCTGGCTATCGGGGCGGGCAAGGGCGCCCGCATCGCCCTGCACGCCAACGACGGGATCCTCTGGGTGACGACCTTCCTGGCGGGCCTGCGCATCGGCGCGCTCGTCTCCGTCGTGAGCACCCTCTGCACGCCGCCTGAGCTCGCCCACATCCTGCGCAACAGCGACACCCAGATCTTCATCGGCGTCCGTCGCTTCCTGCGCCACGACTATGCCGCGACCCTCGCCGAAGCTCTGCCGGGCTTGAGCGAGGGGCGGGCGGAGACGCTGCGACTGGCCGGCGCGCCCTATCTGCGCTCGATCTGGCTCGACGACGCCGAGGGGCTCGGCTGGGCTCTGTCGGTGGAGGATCTGCTGGCCCGGGCGGACGCCGCCGACGCGCCCGACGCGGCCCTGCTCGCCGCGATCGAGGGCGAGGTCGCGCCGAGTGACGACGCCGTGATCGTCTACACCTCCGGCAGCACGTCCGCGCCGAAGGCTGTGGTGCACAGCCAGCGGAACCTGGCGCGTCATCCGCCGGAGCTGGCCAAATACTTCCTGCTCAAGCCCGGCGATCGGATGTTGCCGCAGTTGCCGGCCTTCTGGCTCGGCGGCATGGCCATGGCGATGGAGGTGCTGAGCGTCGGCGCGACCCTGGTCTATCCGGATACGCCGGACACCGAGGCGGTGGTCGACGCCATCCAGCGGCTGGGGGTCAATCGGGTCAACAGCTGGGGCGACCTGCTGGTGAAGCTGCGGCAGGCGGCGGCCGCGCGCGGCGTGGACGTCGACGCGATCGTCGGCCTGGGACCGTTTCGCGACGCGGATGGCGAGCTCATTCCGCCCGGCCTGCAGGTCAACATGCTCGGCATGAGCGAGACCTTCGCCGTCCACAGCGCCGAGCCGCTCGACCACCGCCTGCCAGACGACAAGGCCGGCTCGTCGGGGCGCACGGTCGGCGGCTACGAGCGGCGGGTGGTGGATCCGGGGACCGGGACGGAGACGCCGCCGGGCGAGCTCGGCGAGCTGCAGCTGCGCGGCGGCGCCCTGATGTCTGGCTTCTACAAGGTCGATCGTTCGAAGGCCTTCGCCCCGGACGGCTTCTATCCGACCAGCGATCTGGTGCGGCTGGACGCCGACGGCCACCTCTATTTCGTCGCCCGGCGCGGCGACATGATCAAGACCAAGGCCGCCAACGTCTCGCGTCTGGAGGTCGAGGCGGCGCTGCGCGCCCTGCCGGGCGTCGATCTGCCGATCGTGGTGGGGCTTGCCGATCCCGAGTTCGGCCAGCGGGTCGTCGCCGCCGTGGTGCCGAAAGAGGGCGCGGCGCTGAGCGAGGACGCGCTCAAGGCGACCCTGAAGGGCGTGCTGTCCAGCTACAAGATCCCGCGCCAGATCGTCTTCATCGGCCACGAGGACGTGCCGAGGACGGCGACCGGCAAGTTGAAGCTGTTCGAGCTGGCCGACATGATCTCTGCGCAAATCGGCGAGGCGAGACCGGCGCCGTCAGCCGCCCAATCCAGCTCGGTCTGAGGGAGGTCGAAGATGGCGGATGCGGCGGAACAGCCTTCGGCGGAAGAGATCGTCCTCTACGAGAAGGATCCGAAGACCAAGATCGCGACGATCACCCTGAACCGGCCCGATCACCTGAATGCGCCGACCATCGCGGCGCGGCATCGCTATGCGGAACTGGTCCACCGCGCCAACGTCGACGACGACGTCAAGGTGCTGGTGGTCCGTGGGGTCGGCAAGCACTTCGGCAGCGGCGCGGATCTGCCGGAACAGGCCGAAATGTTCTCCGAGGAACAGGATGTCTCGCTGCTGAAGGAGTTCAAGATCCCGGACGACGGCGAGGTCAAATACCCGCCCAAGGACTCCTACCGTTATCTGGCGTCGCTGACCCAGCTCTACGCCAACTCCAACTTCGGCCTGCGCAGCCTGCAGGACTTCAAGAAGATCAGCATCGTCGAGGTGAAGGGCTACTGCTACGGCTGGCACTTCTATCAGACCGCCGACGCCGACCTGGTGATCTCGTCCGACGAGGCCCTCTTCGGCCATGCCGCCTTCCGCTACGCCGGCTGGGCCGCGCGCATGTGGCAGTGGGCGCTGATGATGGGCATCCGCAAGTTCCAGGAGATGGTCTTCACCGGTCGGCCCTTCACCGCGCAGGAAATGTACGACTGCGGCTTCGTCAACCGCGTGGTCCCGCGCGACCAGCTGGAGGCCGAGGTCGCCAAATACGCCCTGGCCTGCTCGCTCACCCGGCCGACCGACGTGGTGATGATGCAGAAGACCTTCTTCGAGGTGATGAAGCAGCAGCAGGGCGAATACATGGGCTCCGTCCTGACCGGCTGGCTGGAGTCGATGCTGCCGATGGTCAGGTCCGACGGCGAGCTGGAGCTCGGCGAGGAGACCTTCGGCAAGGGGCTGAACAATGCGGTCAAGGACAACGACCTGCAGTTCCCGCCGGACTGGCGCCTCAGCTACGGCGCCCGGAAAGCCAAGGATTAGGCGCGACCATGGACGAGCTGCGGAGCGGCGCGACCTGTCGATCGGCGTGGGCGCCCCGCCGCTAGGTTCTGTACTCTCGACTGAGGGTCGGAAGTGCGAGGAGTTGCCGAAGGTGGACGCCAGGCCAGATCTCGTCACGAGCTGCCGCCCCCTGCCGATCGCGCTTGAGGACATCACTCCGGCTTGGCTCACCGCGGCCCTGCGGATCAAGGCTCCCGGGGTCACCGTGCGGGGCTTCGAAGTGGTCGACCTCATCCGCAGCACCACGACCAAGGTCAGGCTGCGGCTCGACCTGGACGAGGCCGGCCGGCGCGCCGGCATCCCCGAACTGGTGATCCTCAAGGGCGGCTTCGAGCCGCACAGCCGCGGGCTGGGCCATATGCACGAGAAGGAGGTGCGGGGGTATCGCGACGTCTACCCCGTCCTGCCCTTGCCCAGCCCCGCCTGCTATTTCGCCGACTACGAGGCCGAGCGGCAGCAGGGCATCGTCATCATGGAAGACCTGGTGGCCCGCGGGGTGGAGTTCTGCCACGCGACCCGGCCCCAGTCGCACGAGCAGATCGCCCGTCGACTGACCCTGCTGGCGCGCTTCCACGCCAGGAGCTGGGACAGCCCCGACCTGGCGCCGGGCGGGCGCTGGGGCGACCTCGACGAGTTCCTGGTAACCCTGCAGGGCTTCTTCGACAAGTATACGGCGCCCGACGTCTGGCGGCGTTTCATCGGCATGCCGCGCGGCGCGGCGGCGTCGGTCCGGTTCCACGACCGCGACTGGATGGTGGACGCCTTCGTGCGGCTCAACCGGTTCGCCCTGCAGGTTCCGCATTGCGTCCTGCATGGCGACGTCCACCTCGGCAATCTCTACATCGACCGCGATGGAACCCCAGGCTTCCTCGACACCCTGGCCAGCCGGGGACCGGGCCTGCTGGAAGTCTCCTACCATCTGTCGGCGTCGCTGGACGCCGCCGACCGGCGGCGCTCGGAAGGCGCCCTTCTCCAGCACTATCTGGACGAACTGGGCCGCAACGGCGTCGATCCGCCGCCGTTCGACGAGGCCTGGCGCCAGTACGGGATCTTCCTGCTGTACGGCTACTTCATCTGGATCACGACGGAGTCCCATTACCAGACCGAGGCGGTGAACACGGCGAACGCCGCCCGCGTCAGCGCCGCCATGCTCGATCACGACATCGACCGGCTTCTCGCGACGATCCCGGCGTGATGGCCCGGCGTGATGGCCCGGGGTGACGGCATGGGAGCCAGGCCGATGGAGGCTCGGCTTCAAGAGATGCTCACTGGGACGGACGTATGGAGACCGATGGCTATCCGGTCAGCCGCATTCGCTACCTGCGGCAGATCCCCGACGTGGCGGCCCAGGACTGAAGGCGGGATTGGGAAGCGACATGGACCAGGCGAAGATCACCGTCCCGCCGATAGGGCTGACCCGCAAGTATCCGGACATCGGAACGGGGCCGGTTGCGACCGAACTCGCCCTTCGCCACCAGGCCAAGGTGGTTAAGGACGTCGTCGCGGACTACGAGCGGCGCGAGGCGGAAAAGGCGAAGGGGTAAGCGCCCTCATGTGACGAATTCATGGATCGCCTCGGCCAGAAGCTGGTTGCCCGGTCCGAAGGCCTGCAGTTGCAGGACGTGCGCGCCCGACTGCGGAGCTCCGCTCAGCCAGACGAGCTCCTGGGCGGCCGCCCTCGGAAGCAGCTGAGCAAGAACCGCCTCGACCGCGCAAAGCAGCGGCATGCCCTCGTGGCTGGAAACCTTCGCCTCCAGCCGGCAGGGAACTTTTGCGCGAACGCCGGCCACGAAGGCCGAAGTCGCTTCAACGACGGAGTCTAGGGGCAGGGGGTGGGACATGGTCTTCTCCTGAGGGGTGGCCCCGGCCGGAGAAGGTCCATGAAAAACCCCGCGTCCTGACCGGAGCGGGGTGCAAGTCTCGCGATCGAGCGGGTTGTCAGGCCGCGCGGGATCGCCCCCGTCCATGATGGCCGGTGGTAATCATCATCGTCGCGAAGGTCAGACGCGTGGCGCGCATGAATCTTCTAATAACCGAGACATCGCCGGACGCCAACAGTCGATCGGCCGGGGGTCTAGCGTCTCGCGGGCGCAGACCCTCGAAGCGCCCGCAGGGCTTGGCTTCCCGGCGGGCCCTGCAGATCAGCGGGCGCAAGATGTCGAGCCGGGCGCAGCGCTCGCCGCTAGGCTCGTACCACCGGGCGCCGCTCGGATTGCGAAAGGACCGCCATGCGCCCGAGCGCGCCCCGCATCGCGCCTGTCGCGCCTCAGGACTTCACCGAAGAGCAGGCGGCGATCGCCGGCGACTGGAGAGACCTCACCTTCACCCAGGTGATGGTCCGGCATCCGACGCTCTACCGGGCCTTCATGCCGATGGGCGAGAAGCTGATGCGCGGGTCCGACCTGCCGCCGCGGGACCGGGAGATCCTTGTGCTGCGGACGGTGGAGCTGTGTCGGGACACCTACGAGGCGGCGCACCACGTGCTGATCGCGCGCAACCTCGGCATGACGGACGAGGAGATCGCCGCCGCCAGGGCGGGGCGTCTGAACGAGCCCTTCGACCGGACCCTGGCGACGGCGGCCGAGGAGCTGGTCGGCGATCATCGGCTCAGCGACGAGATCTGGGCGCTGCTGGCCGAGCGATATTCGCTGGTTCAGCTGATGGAGCTCGTCTTTCTCGTGGGCGACTACACCATGCTGTCGATGGTCACGAACAGCTTCGGCATGGCTGTCGAAGGCGATCTCGGTCCGGCCGCGATTCCGAACGAATAGCGCCTCACGCCGGCGCGGATCGCTGAATGCGAAGGAGCGCATCTCGCATGAAGATGACCGGAGAGCAGGCGATCGTCGTTCCGCGGCCACGCGCCTGGACGGCGCTGAACAAGCAGGAGCGGATCGCGCGCGCGAGCTTGGCGTGGTTCGGCATGGGGCCCACGCCGATCAAGGCGCGTAGGCCGATGCGGCGCTGACATGAACGCGCCCCGCTTCGCCGCGCCGCGGTTCATCGGCCAGCGCATGCCGCGCAAGGAGGACGCACGGCTGCTGACCGGGCGCGGCGCCTTTGTCGACGACGTCATCCTGCCTGGCCTGTCCCACGTCGCCTTCGTGCGCAGCCCGATCGCGAGGGGCCGGATCCTCTCCATCGACCTGGAGGCCGCACGGGCCTTGCCGGGGGTGCGGGCGATCTACACGGCCGAGGATCTGGCGCCGTTCGACATCGAGATGCTCAGCTTCTTCCTGGTGTCGCCGCCGCCCGGGCCCAAGGTCTATCCGCTGGCGCGCGATCGTGTGGCCTACGTCGGCGATCCGGTCGCCATGGTCATCGCCGAGGATCGCTATATCGCCGAGGACGCCGCCGGCCTGGTGATGGTCGACTATGATCCGGAAGCGCCCGCGGTGACGCTCGACGACGCCCGACGCGGCGCGCCGGTCCATCCGGAGATGGCGGACAATATCGCCGGACGCGAAGCCCGGCCGGATCCCGAGCTGGAGCAGATCCTCGCGACCGCGCCGCATCGGGTCACCGGGACGATCCGGCATCAGCGCATCTGCCAATCGCCCATGGAGACCCGCGGGATCGTCGTCTCGAAGAACGGCGAGGAAGAAATCACCGTCTACATCTCCTGTCAGAGCCCGCCGATGGTGGCGCGCCACCTGTCGCTGGCCTTCGGCCTGCCGGCGACCAGCATCCGGGTGATCGCCAAGGACGTCGGCGGTTCCTTCGGCCTGAAGGTCCAGCCCTGGCGGGAGGAGATGGCGGTCGTCGCGGCCGGAATGATCCTGGGCCGACCGCTGAAATGGATCGAGGATCGACTGGAGAACCTGACCACCTCCAATCTGGCGCGCGAGCAGGAAATCACCCTTCGCCTGGCCTTCGACGAGGGCGGGCGGCTGCTGGGCGCGCACGCCGACTACGCGGTCAACAACGGCGCCTATCCGCATTTCCCCGACGCCAATCTTGCGGCCATGATGTTCATGTGGCCGGCCTACAAACAGCCGCGCTTCGGCTATGTCGCCGAGGGGCTGTACACCAACACCATCGGGCTCGGCGGCTATCGCGGGCCCTGGGCCATCGAGTCCCTGGCGCGCGAGGCCATGCTCGACGTCGCCGCGCGACAGATCGGCCTCGATCCGATCGAGATCCGCCGGCGCAACCTGGTGACCGCCGCAGACCAGCCCTACGCCGACAAGGCCTTCGGCTTCGTGCTCGAGGACATCACGCCGAGCGAGTGTCTCGACGCCCTGCTGGAGAAGGTCGACGTCGCCGCCTTCCGCGCTGAGCAGGCGGCGGCGCGGGGCGAGGGGCGCTATCTCGGCCTGGGCGTCGCCGCCTATATCGAGCCCACCGCCGTGAGCTCCATGTCCGTGCTCGCCAGCGACGTGGCCCACCTGCGGATCGAGCCCACCGGCAAGGTCACGGCGGTGCTCACCACCCACTCGCAGGGGCACGGCACCCAGACCACCATGGCCCAGGTGATCGCCGAACGCCTCGGCGTCCCGTTCGAGGACGTCTCGGTGTTCGAGGACGATTCCTCGCGCAGCGGCTATGGCGCGGGGGCAGCCGGCAGCCGGCAGGCGGTGGCCGGCGGCGGGGCGTCGATCAGGGCGGCGGAGATCCTCGTCGCCAAGGTCAAGCGCGTCGCCGCCCACCTGCTGAACGCCAGCCCCGAGGAGGTGCGGATCGAGGACGGCGTCGTGCGCGTGACGGGGGTCCAGGAGATGACGCGCAGCCTGCGCGAGATCGCCGAGGTCGCCTACAACGAGCCGGCCCGGCTCCCGCCCGACATGGAGCCTGGCCTCGAGGCCCAGTATCGCTACAGCCCGCCGCCGGTCACCTGGACCAGCGCCGCCCACGCCTGCATCGTCGAGGTCGACGCCGAGACTGGCTTCGTCGACATCCGGCGCTGGGTCTGCAGCGAGGACTGCGGGGTGATGATCAACCCGGCGATCGTCGAGGGACAGATCGCCGGCGGCCTGGCCCAGGCCATCGGCGAGGTCCTGCTGGAAGAGGCCCACTTCGACGACCAGGGCAATCCGACGGCCGTCACCTTCAAGGACTATATGCTGCCGGCCGCGGCGGACGTCCCGGAGTTCGAGTTCACCCACATCGTCACCCCGTCGAAGAGCGAGGGCGGGTTCCGCGGGGTGGGCGAAGGCGGCGCCATCATCGGGCCGCCGACCCTGGTGAATGCGATCGCCGACGCCCTGGCGCCGTTCGGAGCGCGCTGTCTCGACCTGCCGCTGACGCCCTCGAAGCTCCTGAAGCTCATGAGCGCTGGACGAGGGCGGCCGTGAAGCCGCCCTCGCGAGGCGGATCTAAGCTTTGATGAAGGCCAGCAGGTCGGCGTTGATCACCTCGGCATGGGTCGTGGCCATCCCGTGCGGGAAGCCCTTGTAGACCTTGAGCTCCCCCGTCTTGAGCAGCTTGATTCCCAGGAGGGCGCTGTCGGCGATCGGGACGATCTGGTCGTCGTCGCCGTGCATCAGCAGGACGGGGACGTCGATCTTCTTCAGGTCCTCGGTGAAGTCGGTCTCCGAGAAGGCCTTGATGCAGTCGTAATGGGCCTTGGCGCCGCCCATCATCCCCTGGCGCCACCAGTTGTCGATGATCCCCTCGGAGACCTTCGCGCCCGGTCGGTTGAAGCCGTAGAACGGTCCGGCCGGGACATCGTGGTAGAACTGCGCGCGGTTGGCGGCCAGGGCCGCGCGGAAGCCGTCGAAGACCTCAATCGGCAGGCCGCCGGGATTTTTCTCGGTCTTCAGCATGATCGGCGGCACGGCGCCGATCAGCACGGCCTTCGACACCCGACCCTCGCCGCCGTACTGGGCGACGTAGCGCGCGACCTCGCCGCCGCCCGTCGAGTGGCCGACGTGGACGGCGCCCTTGAGGTCGAGGTGGGCGGCCAGGGCGGCGACGTCGGCCGCATAGGTGTCCATCTCGTTGCCGGTGTCGGTCTGGCTCGACCGGCCGTGACCGCGGCGGTCATGGGCGATGACCCGGTAGCCCTGCGCCGCGAAGAACAGCAGCTGGGCGTCCCAATCGTCCGCCGACAGCGGCCAGCCATGGTGGAAGACGATCGGCTGACCTGAGCCCCAGTCCTTGTAATAGATCTGTGCACCGTCTTTCACGGTGATCGTGCCGCTGCTCATGTGGAGGGCTCCTCTCGTTTGCGCGGCCGCGGCCTGCGTCGGGAGAAACGACGGCAGCGCCGTCGCGGCGGCCAGGCCCACTGGTGTCGTTGGAATTTGAACGGTTCACTATCGTCCCTCGTTCGCTCCGGCGCCAGCCCGGGGCGAGGTTGCCCAACGCGGTTGACCCGAAGGCGCCGGCGGAGGCGGCTCAAGAGCCTCGTCGAGCATCGCTTGCACCCGACGAGTCCTGGTCGGCCGCGTTGCAAAGCCATAATGACACGAATAAGGTGCCATTATTGGTGTTGAGGAGGCCAGGTTCGTGATGACCGCAAAGACCAGGGCGCGGGTCGCCGTCGTGACGGGCGCGTCGTCCGGGATCGGGCTTGAGGCGGCGAAGGCGCTGGCGGCGGCCGGCTGGCGGGTGATCGGCGTGGGTCGGGACCCCGGACGCAGCGCTGCGGCTGAGGCCGAGATCCGCGCCGCTGCAGCGGCGGAGGGCCGCGTCGAGATGTTGAAGGCGGACCTGTCCCTGATGGCGGATGCGGCGCGCCTGGCGCAGGAGGTGGCGGCCCGGACAGATCGGGTCGACGTCCTCCTCAACAACGCCGGGGGGATCGGCAAGGAGCGGGTCGTCACGTCCGAAGGCGCCGAGGCGACCTTCGCGGGCAATCACCTGGGTCACTTCCTGCTGACGAGCCGGCTGCTGCCGCTGCTGCGCGCGGCGGCTGCAGACCAGCCGCGGGGCGCGGTCCGCGTCGTCAACGTCTCGTCGAGCGCACACCTGCAGAGTTCCGGGCTCGACTTTGACGATCTGCAGCGGCTCGGGAACTTCTCGACGGTCGGCGCCTATGCGAACGCCAAGCTCGCCAACATCCTGTTCACCCGCGAGCTGGCGAAACGGCTGTCGGCGGACGGAATCGTCGCCCACGCCATGCACCCCGGGCTGGTCGCCACCAATTTCGCGAGCCGCGGCGACGAGACCATGCAGCGGTACTACGAGGGCAAGAAGGATCTCGCCATCACGGCGCAGGCGGGGGCGGACACCCTGATCTGGCTGGCGACGGCTGAGGAGCCGGGAAGCGCCACCGGCGGCTATTTCCACAACAGGGCGCCTGGGGAGCTCAGCCCGGCCGCTCAGGACGAGGCGGCCGCCGAACGGCTCTGGGCGGAGAGCGAGGCGCTTATCGCCCGCGCCGGCGTCTGAGCCCGCGGTCGCCTCGGCGCTAGGCGGGATTGAGCTGGCGTGGGATGGCGCGGGGCGGCTGCCGGTTGGACGCGAGACGGTCCTGCTCGTCCTGGGTCACGGTCCTCTGGGTCTGTCCCTCGCCGTAGCGGTGTGAGCGGGCCTGCACCGGAAGCGGGTGGGGCGGGGGGATGACCGCGCGCTCGTCCACGGGGCCGTAAAGCGGGCGGGGCGATTCGAGCGTCGTCATCGTTGAAAACTCCATTTGTGCGCGGGGCGGGCCTTGCGCGGGGGCGTTCATGCGCCGGCCCGTTGCGAGGCTGCGGCGATCTTCAGAGTTCGACAGCCCGCCGGGTCGGAACACAGCGCCATTTGAGAGGTCACGCTCATCAGATGAGCTTTCAAGACCGGGTCCAGAGCTACGCTGCGCGTATCTTTCTAGACCTGAGCGGCGACTCGGCCGTTCGGGGTTCACGTCCTTTCTAGCAGCTTCTCGGCGAAATGCTTGATCACGTTTGAGCCTGGATTGGAAATATCTTTCCAAAACATGTCGATAGGGTCGCGAATTCCGACCCAGGACAAGTCGTCCTGGGTCTCGTTCGTGCGCTGGGCGCCCCCTTACGATGGCTGTTGGGGGCTGCGGACCTCGTTCATCTTTCGCAGCAGAACAGCGTCCTCGGCGCGGCGGCGCGCCTCGTAGGCGGCCAGCACCTCCGAATAGATGAGCGCATCTCCGGCAAGCGGCCGCGTGGCCGGGGCGACGGGAGGGCGGCTCACCCGCGCCCGCCCTTCTTGCCGCCGGTGGACGGACCGAAGCCTTTCACGGCGGCGCCGAGGAGGGTGGTCGCCGCAGGCTCAGCCTTGGGCTTCACCTGTTTCGGCTTGAGCGTCTCGCGGTTGGATTTCTTGGCCATGGTTGTCTTCCTGTCGGAGCCGCCGCCTGTGCGGCGGCGGCTGAGACCCGATGGTCCAGCGGCGAACGTCAGCGTTCGGACGCCCGGCGAGACGCCGGGCCGACCGCGCTCAGCACATGAGCGACGCGAACAGCGTGGAGATCACGGGTCTTGGATCAGCGCCGCGTTGGGTGCGATCGACCGCTTCGGTGGCGGCACACGCCCAACGGCGCCCGTTGAAGATGGGCGTTCGGGGCGACAATAGCCAGGGCGCAGGATCATCCGCGGCGCGTCTCGCGGAATCAGGATTCGCCAAGCTGGCCCGCGAGCATTGCGGGACGCGTGGACGCCGGGGGCGTCTTTACTTTTTTGAGCTCTTGGAAGCCCCGCCGCCGACGTTGCGCTCGGGCTGGCCGAGGAAGGAGCGTGGCGCGACCTCTGTCTTGGCCTTTTCCTGCTTCGGCTTGCGTGTCTCTTTGTTGGATTTCTTCTGACCCTTGGCCATGGTCGGCTCCTGTCGCGGGTTTCGTCGCCCAGCGTGACGCTGTGGCGTGACCCGCCCGGATCTCCCTTGGGGAGTCTGCCTCCTGGGCCCGAATGTCAACGCGCCGTTGAAGGCGCGGTGCGCGGCTCAGGCGCGGAACTTCGCCAGCTCTTCGCAGGCCTGGCGTGGAACCGGCTCGGCGGCTCTGGCGGGCGCGCGGACGGCGTTGAGGATGAAGTCGAGGTGGAAGTCGGTCACCTGGTCGAGGGTGTAGGCGGCGGCCGCGCCGGCCATCGAGGCGTCCTCGTTGGCGTACCATTCGGCCGCGGCGTTGAGCATCCGAACGATCGTCGAGATCGTCAGGTAGATGTCGAGGTCCGGCTTGAACAGCCTGGTGTCCATCCCGTCCTGCAGGACGGCGCGCCAGGCGTGGTAGGCGTCGCGCTTGGCCTCCACGACGTAGGCGAACTCCTCGCGCCGGCGGAAGAACCGCCGCTCGTTGGAGAGGATGGCGTGGACCTCCTGATTGCGGGTCATCTCGCCGAGGTCGAGCAGGATCATCGCGACCAGGCGGTGTTCGGCGTCCAGCGGCGCGCGCGCGATGCGGATGGCGTTGTCCTTCACCTGCAGGACGGCGTCACGAACGATCTCGTGCAGCATCTCATCCTTGGTGGCGAAGTGGTGGTAGAGGCTGCCCGAGAGGATGTTCACGTCGTCGGCGAGCTGGCGCACGGTCGTCGCCTCGAAGCCGAATTCCGCGAAGCGTCGCGTCGCGACGTTCAGGATGGTGGCGCGGCGGTCCGCCAGCGACGGCTTGGCTGTTGGGCCAGGCGGCTGGCCAACGGACGCGGCGCGGGTCGCTTCGCGAGCCGGGCTCGCGTCGACGGCCTTGCGGCGTCCAGAGTCTTTCGCGGCCATCTTGCGGTTTCGCCCTCTCACACGCAGCGTTCCAAGCTCGCTGTCCACCGGAGATCGGGCCTGTGCTGCACCCTCCATTAGCAAGCAAGTTCGTCTTTTGCGAGCCGACGCGACGTCGCTCGTCCGTTGGCGCGGGCGGCGATTGCACTTGACCCCGTCACCGTCGCGGATTACCAAACCAAGCGCTTGCTACGATCTCTCGATGGATCTCAGGCGAGGCTCCGGTCGTGCCGGGAAACGAGGCGCTTATAGGGAGGTCGGAATTGAGCATGGGTGGCGTGTTCTCAGGCGTCCGGGTCGTCGAGCTGGCCCAGTTCGTTTTCGTGCCTGCGGCGGGGGCCTTGTTGGCCGACCAGGGCGCCGAGGTGGTCCATGTCGAGCCGCCGGGCTCGGGCGATCCGTACCGCACGCTCAACATCGCCGACGGCCGCAACACGGCGTCCGCGAACCTCTCGCTGGAACAGAACAACCGCGGCAAGAAGAGCGTCGCCATCGATCTGAAGTCGCCGGAAGGGCGAGAGGTGTTCCTCAAGCTGATCGAAACGGCGGACGTCTTCCTGACCAGCCTGCGGCCGAAGGCGATCGCAGCCCTGGGTCTGGGCGTCGAGACCCTGCGCGCGCGCAATCCGAAGCTGATCTACGCCCGCGGCAATGGCGTCGGTTTCAAGGGCAAGGAAATCGACAAGGCGGGCTATGACGCCTCGGCTTTCTGGTCGCGCGGCGGCTTCGGCCACATCATGCGTCCGCCTGGCCAGGACCGCCCGATCAATCCCCGCGGCGCGCTCGGCGATCACGCCTCGGCGACGGCCGTGGCCTATGGGATCGCCGGCGCCCTCTTCAAGCGCGCCCAGACCGGCGAGCCCTCGGTGGTCGACATCTCCCTGCTGGCCAACGCCATGTGGATCCTTTCCGCCGACATCGTGGTCAGCCAGACGCGCACCCCTGAGCAGCTGATGGCGGTCACCGACCAGGCGCGGTTCCCGTTGCGGACCTCCTACCGGACCCGCGACGGCCGCTGGGTCATGCTGATGTTCCTGGATCCGGATCGGTATTGGGCGCCGCTGTGCCGCATCATCGGGCGCACCGACCTGCTCGAGGATCCGCGCTTCGCCGACGCCGACGGCCGGGTCGAGAACGGGGTGCTGCTGACCGCCGAGATCGCCGCGGCGTTCGCCGAGCGCGACTGGGCCGACTGGCGGCCGATCTTCGAGGTCTGGGACGCGCCCTGGGAGTTGGTCCAGACGATCCACGAGGTCGCCGAGGATCCCCAGGCCCTGGCCAATGGCTACATGTTCGACGTCGAGGTCTCTGACGGGACCCCGGTGCGGCTGGCCGCCGGTCCTGTCGGCTTCGACGGGAAGTGTGGGCCGATCGAGCCGCGCCGCGCCCCGCTGCTGGGCGAGCATACCGACGACATCCTCACCAGCCTGGGGCTCGGCGCCGCCGAGGTTGCACGCCTGAAGGCGGGCGCCGTCATCCAATGAGGGGCGGCGATCGGACGACCCTCGCAATCCCCCGCGACAGGCGCACGGACGCGCCCGTCACCGTCTCGCCGCTCGCGCGCGGCTAACAAGCAATCCGGAGGCTCCCACCCATGAACAAGCCCGTGCTGAACAATCCCGCCGTGTTCGGCGGCCGCAAGGTGATCGACGTCGACACCCACCTGGTCGAGCCGCACGACCTTTGGCTCAAGCGCGCGCCGGCGAAGTACCTGGATCGGGTGCCGCAGGTGAAGGTGGTGGACGGGGTCCGCTCCTGGGTGATCGACGGCGACAAGATCCTGCTGAAGGGGGCGGTCCCGGCCTCGACGGTGACGCTGGACGGCTCGAAGTGGCCGGGACTGGAGTTCATCAACCACCAGTTCGAGGAGGTGCACCTGGCCTCCCACTCGACCCGCGAACGGGTCCAGATGATGGACGCCATGGGGATCACCGCCCAGATCCTCTATCCGAACATCCTCGGCTTCGGCGGCCAGAACGCGGTGCAGGTCGACGAGGATCTGCGGCTGGTCAGCGTGCAGATCTTCAACGACGCCATGGCCGACATCCAGCGCGAGAGCGGCGAGCGGATCTTCCCGATGGCGCTGATCCCCTGGTGGGACGTCGACCTGTCGGTGAAGGAGATCGAGCGGAGCCACGCGATGGGGCTCAAGGGCATCAACATCAACTCCGACCCGCACTACCTGATCCGCGCCGACGGCTCGCGGCTGCCGGACCTCGGCGACGAGCACTGGAACCCGATGTGGGAGGCCTGCGTAAGCCTCGACATGCCGGTCAACTTCCACATCGGCGCCTCGGAGCAGTCGATGGACTTCGTCGGCGCGCAAGGGTGGCCCGGCCTGCACTACGACATGCGCGCCGCGCTCGGCGGCGCCATGCTGTTCATCAACAACGGCCGGGTGATGGGCAACCTGATCCTCTCGGGCCTCTTGGACCGCTTCCCCGGGCTGAAGTTCGTCTCGGTGGAAAGCGGCATCGGCTGGATCCCCTTCATCCTCGAGGCGATCGACTACGAGTACAAGGAGACCGGGGCCAACGTCGCCAGGCTGCAGCGCCTGCCCAGCGAGTACTTCAAGTCCAACTTCCACGCCTGCTTCTGGTTCGAGCGGCGCGACCTCACCCACACCATCAAGGCGGTCGGCGTCGACAACGTCCTCTTCGAGACCGACTTCCCGCACCCGGTCTGCCTCTATCCGGTCGACGACATGGACAAGGCCATGGCCGGCCTCACCGAAGAGGAGAAGGTCAAGGTCCTCTCCGGCAACGCCGCCAAGGTCTACAACATCAAGGTGTAAGGGCCGGGCTTGGGGCGGCGCGGCGGACGGTCCATTATGAAAGAGGTGGATCGTCGGCGGACGAAGGGTCCAGAGTCGAGCCGATCCGCTTTCGCGAGGGCACGACATTGAACGACATCGCCTTGGGCCCGCCCCGCTGCTCCGCCGGCCCCGCGCCGCTCCGCCGGCCGGGCTCGGTGCGCCGAACCTCGAGCATCGACGTCTCCTGGCCGGACGGACGTGATGGCGACATGCGTTTCGTCGGGCGCGCGCGGGACCTCGTCACGCCCCGTTCGGGCGGACCCGCGGTCGTCTGCGCCGAGGACATGTTCGAGGCGCGGGTGACGTCCGAACGCAAGATCACGGCGATCGAGGCCAGGCCCGCCCGTCCGGCGATCGCCCAGCTGATCGGCCAGCGCGGCGGCGGACGCCTGCGCGGCGTACTGACCGAGGTCATGCCGCAGGAGCGGGCCGGCGCCACGCCGCTCTACCTGATCCTCGACGACCTCTCCGGCGCGAGCCTGGTCGCCGGCTGGGCCTGGTCGCAGTGGAATCCGGACTGGCTGGCGACCATGCGCGCCGCCATGAACGACCCGGAGATGGGCAAGGCTTTCAAGAACCGGGAAAACGTCTGTATCGGTCACGTTCCGGGCTCGAGCGCCTTCGATCTGGACGGGCGGGTGAGCCCGTCGAATGAGGCGCCGACGCCGGCGCCGGACCTGCGCCATCCCGAGGACCCCGGAGGCTGGCATGCGTTCACCCGCCAGGAGTCCGTCGGCCTGCGTCGCGCGCGGCGCATCGACGTCAGCCTGGACGAGGTGATCGTCATCGACTCCGCCTTCCAGGACAGCGGCTCGACGCCGGCGGGCGGCCGGGCGGCTTTGCACGAGTACCGGCTGGGCGTGACCGCCGATCCCAAATCGCTGCGGGTGCTGTCGATCGACGCCGAGCCGCGCGTGCTGCCCTTCATCGAATGCCCGTCGGCCGTCGCCAACCTGTCGCGGCTGATCGGCACGCCGCTGCCGGACCTGCGAGAGAAGGTGCTGGCTGAGCTCGCCGGCCCCGCCGGTTGCACCCACCTGAACGACGCACTGCGCGCGCTGGCCGAGGCGCCGGCGCTGATCGATCTGCTGCGCGACGCCGGCTGACCCGCAAGGAGAGGCCGCGCGGCCGGTCAGGGCGGCTTTGCCGCGGCGGCGCGCCCGGCTATTTCGGCGCGATCTCGAAGACGCCGTTCGCGTTGGCGTTAATCACGATCTCGCCGGGCTCGAAACGTGAGCCGGGCGCCGAGGGTTCTTGCACCCGGTTGGCCGTCATAACGATTTCCGAATAGGCTTGGGCGCTGACGGTGACGAGGCGCACGACCCGGTGTCCCATCACGTCGGCGACCTGGGCGGCGTTGTCCTGCAGGGCGCGGAGCGCGGTGTCGCGCGCCTGGCGTTTCGCGGCCGCGGGGTCGCTGAGGCCGAATCGAACCCCCTGGACCTGATTGGCGCCGGCGGCGATGGCGATGTCCATCAGCGCTCCGGCGCGGTCGATGTCCCGAACCGTCACCATCAACGCGGTCGTCGCCCGTTGGGGGATGATCTCGCGGGGGGCGTTGGAGTTGTCGGAATATCGCGGAGTCAGGTTGACGTACTGGGTCTGGATATCCCGCGGCGCGATCCCTTGCCGCCGAAGCGCCGCGACGACAGCATTGATCCGTTGCGTGGTTTGCGTCGTCGCGGCCTGGGCGCTCGACGCTTCGCTTGTCGCACCCAGGGCCAGGGTGACGATATCGGGCGGCGCCCGAACCTCGCCCGTCGCAGACAAATTGAGGGTGGAGGTGCGAAAGGCGGCCTCCGTGTTCTGTGCGAACGCGGTTGCGCCAGGACTCAGGCTGAGGGCGGCTGCAAGAGCGAGCGCGGCGAGCCGAAGGTCGGGCAAGGTCATCAAGGCCTCCGTTGCAAGGAGCTGCAAGCTAGACCTGGCATTACCTATAGTTGTGTAAACTCGACGCCGTTTTAGGTCGGGCGTCGTCATCGACCTGCGTGTCCCGCGTCCGCCGGCTGTCAGCCGACTCGCAGCGTCCCGGCGGCCTGGTCCTCGTTCGCGGCGCCCGTGTCGTCGAACCGCTCGCCGGCGCGACCGAGGATGCGGTCGCCGGCGCTCAACCGTCGGGCGCCCGAGGAAGGGCAGGGCACGTCGGCCACCGCCAGGTAGTCGCCGGAGAGGGTCCGTCGCACCAGGAAATAGGAGGCCTGGCTGGCGCTCTGGTGCATGCGCACCGCGCTGCGCACCGTATCCGGGTCCAGGCCCGACAGGCCGGAAAGCCGCGCGGCGCGGGTCAGTAGAACCCGCAGCGGAACCGGCTCCCAGACCTCGGCGACGAGGGCGAGCGCCTGGGAGCGGATCGAACCAGACTGCGCCGGGCAGGGCCGCCCGTTCCAGATGATGAAGTGATCCGAGGGCGCGCGCGCCAAGGCTTCGGTCAGGACGGCGTCGGAGAGGTGTTTCAGCGTCCCTGTACGTCGGCTGGCCATCGATTGCGGCTCATCTTTCGCAGTTTGAGTTCGAACGCCCCGCCTGGACGAATCTCCCCGTCCGAAATCGGCGCGCGCGAAACAGGTCCTCGCTAGGCGACACGTTCATGACTTTAAGGACTCTGGAGCGAAGTAAATGCCGGTTGGGCCGTATATTGCGCAATAAACTTCCGAGTTGGCCCAGAAAGCCAGCAGGAGTCCGCATCCTCAGAAGGCGCGAGAGACCTCGACGCCAAGAGTTCGCGGGCGTTGCGGCGTGGTCGCCGCCTGGGTGCGGAAGGCGAAGGGATTGCCGAAGGCGAGGGTGTCGCCGTGCTCGTCGAGCAGGTTGCGGACGAACAGCCTGGCGCGGACGTTGGCGCTCGACAGGGTCGCCGCCGCGCCGAGATCGCCGTAGCCTCCCATGGCCGCGCTCGCGGCCGCGTCGAGGGCCAGCGTCGAGCGCCCGACGTAGGTGAAGCTGGTCCTGAGCTCCAGGCTCCAGTCGTTGCGCAGCGGCAGGCTGTAGGCGGCCGAGAGGGCGAAGGAGCGGTCGGGCATGCCGGGCAGGCCCGATCCCTTCGGGATGGCGAGGCCGGGGGCCGGGCTGCGGACCTCGGAATCCTGCTGGACGATATTGCCGCTCAACGCGAGCCGGCCTCGGACATAGCTGGCCTCGGCCTCGACGCCGCGGCTGCGGCCGTCGCCGAGGTTGGCGGTGAACGGCAGGCCCGAGGGCAGGATCTGGTTGGCCTGGATGTCGGTCCAGTCGGCCTGGAAGGCCACCGCGCGCAGCGACAGGCCCAGGGCTGGCGAGCGCCAGCGGCCGCCAAGCTCGTAGCTCCACAGCTCGTCGCCGGCGTAGCGGCGCAGCGGCTGTACGCCGCCCGGTTCGGCAAAGGCCTGGTCGACCGCCCCGGCGGTGTTGAAGCCGGGCGTCCGGTAGCCCTCGGCCGCCTGGGCGTAGAGGGTGAGCTTCGACCGCGGCCGGTACGCCGCCAGAAGCTTCGGCGCGAAGCCCTTGTAGCTGCTGCGGCCGCTGAAGGCGCGGACCGGGCCGTCGACGCTGACCTGGGAATAGGTCTTCAGCCGGGAATCGAAGAGCCGCCCGCCCGCGGACAGCGTCAGCCTCGAGGTGAGGTCGTAGGAGGTCTCGCCGAAGACGGCGCGTTCGCGCAGATCGTCGCGGCGGATCTCGAGATAGCTCCCCGCCGGTCCGGCGGCGATGATCTTGCCGTCCAGTCGCTGGTCGCCGAACGCGGCGAAGGCGCCGATCGTCCAATGGAAGCGGCCGGGTCCGGTCGAAGCAAGGCGCGTCTCGGCGACCAGGGTGCGAATCTCGTTGCGATCCTGGAAGGTCGGGGGGCTGGCGCCGGGGGGCGCCAGGGCGAAGGGGGCGGCCGTGGCGTCGTAGGTGGTCCCGACGTCGTGATCGAGCGCGCCGAGGCTGGCTGTCAGCCGCCCCCAGCTCGGCTCCCAATGCAGGCCGAGGTCCAGCGCCCGGAAGTCGTTGTCGTGCGGTTCGGCGACCTCGGACCGGCGGGCAAGGGGGCCGACGACGGGGTCGGCGTACTGGGCGTCGCGGGTGTCGATGTTCTGGTCGATGACGGTGAGCGCGAGGTCGAGGTCTGCAGCCGGTCGCCAAACGGCCGCCAGGCGCACGCCGCTGCGGCGGCTGCGGTTCACGTCCTTGCGGCCGCGAGCCGGATTGTCGATGTAGCCGCCCGTCCGTTCGGACCAGGCGACGACCCGGACCGCGGCGTCGCCGCCGGCGAACGGCTGGTTGAACAGGCCCTGCAGTTGGTGCGACGGCGACCCATGGGCGGTCGAGGACAGCGAGGCCGTGACGCGTCCGCTGCGGGCTCGGGTGTCGGGCGCATTGGGCGTGATCTGCAGCACCCCGCCGATGGAGCCCGCGCCGTAGAGCGAGCCTTGCGGACCGCGCAGGACCTCGATCCGCTCGATGTCGATCAACGGCAGGTCGGGATCGGGGGCGTTGTAGGTCAGCCGAAGGTCGCCGAGGTAGAGGCCGACGGTCGACTGGGTGTGGCCGGTCAGCGGCCCGTCCGAGAGGCCCCGCAGCAGGATCTTGTCGCGACCGGGACCCAGGTTGGTCACCGTCACCCCCGCGGCGAGCAGCGGCAGGCTCTCGTCGTCCGCGACGCCGGCGCGGCCGAGCTCGGCGTCGGTCGCCGCGGTGAGGGCGTAGGGGGCGGCGGAGAGCAGCCGTGGGGTCTTGTCGGCGGTGACGACCAGTTCGGCGACGGTCCGCGGCTCCACCGCCGGCGCCGGAAGGGCGGCAGGCTCCGCCGGCGACGACGCAGTGGCGTCCGGCCGCGCGCGGATCACGATGGTGCGGGCGTCCGGCCGCAGGGCGCGGCAAGCGGAGCCGGCGAGCAGCCGATCGAGCGCGCGATCCACGCTCATTGCGCCGGAGAGGCTGGCGTGGCCGGCGCAATGGGCGTCGGGCGCGAAGCCGAGCGACAGGCCGGCCTCCTGCGCCAGCGCGAGCAAGGCGCTCTCGCGCGGCTGTTTCGGGATGGCGAAGACAGGGTCGGACGCGCGCGCCGTCGCCGGCAGGCCCAGGATCAGGCTCGCAGCGAGGCCGATGGCTCGCTGGCCGCGCGGCCTCTTTCCCATCACGCTTCCGACGATCCGACGCGTCTAGCGACGCAGGCTGAGGCGGAGCCTATCGGTTCGCCGCTCGACCTGCACCGGAAGGAAATCGGACAGGCTGTGCGCCATCTCCTCTTGCGAGCCGATGTTCAGGCTGGCGGTGACGCGCATGTTCCTGGCGTCCGGCGCCACCTCGATCGGCCGGCGGCCGTAGCGGGCGAGGGTGGCCGCGACCTCGGACAGCGGTTCGCCCTGGAACACCAGCCGGCCCGTGGTCCAGGCCAGGGCGGCGTCGGGGTCGGCCGCGCCGACGGCGTCGGCGGCCTGGCCCTTGCGGTGGGTCAGCGACTGGCCCTTGGTCAGCCGCGCCAGCGGTGGAGCGGACTTCGCGCCCTTGGGCCGCACCTCGACCACGCCGCGCCGGACCGTGACCTTCACGTCTCCGTCCTGGTGCAGCACGTTGAACTCGGTCCCGACCACCCGGATCTCCCGGTCGCCGGCCTCGATGAAGAAGGGCCGGTCGGGATCCCTGGCGACGTCGAACGCCGCTTCGGCGCTGGCCATCACCACGCGGCGCTCGCGGCGGCCGAGGGTGGCGGTAAGGTGGGAGCCGCCATTCAGGGTGATGTGGGTGCCGTCGGCGAGCGCCACCACGCGGCGTTCGCCGATGGCGGTGTCGAAGGTCTCGGTCCTGGGCCGGTTCGCCCAGAAGCTCACGCCTCCGAAGGTCCCGCCGATGACGATCATCGCCAGCAGGCTGGCGGCCACGGCGCCCATCCAGACCGGCGTCCGCCGCGCTCGCGGCTTCGGGAGCAGCGGGGTTATGTTTGCGGGCGGGGGCGAGGGGGCCTGGGGCGACGCCGCCAGAGGCGCCAGGGCGTCGAGGTCGGACCACAGCTGTTCGACGAGCTCATAGGCCTGCAGGTGGACCGGGTCCTCGGCCAGCCAAGATTCGAAGTCGAGCCAGTCTGCGTCGCCGGCCTCGTCCGAGCCCAGGCGCACGTGCCAGTCCGCCGCCCGCTCGCGGACGGCGTCTGGAATCGGCGATCTGTCGGATGACCCCGTCATGGGTTTGCGAAGGACTCCTGGAGTCTAGACGACGCGGTTCGGCCGGCTCCGCAAGTCATGGTTCTTCATCCGCGGTCAGGGCGCGCAGCGCGCTCATGATGTACTTCTCGACCGAGCTTCGTGAGACGCCGAGGCGCTCGGCCACCTCGCTGTGGCTCAATCCGTCGAACTTGTGCAGGCGGAAGGCGGCGGCGACCGACGGCGGCAGGCGGTCCAGGCGCGCGAGCAGGCGTTCCAATCGTTGACGCGAGGCCACCGCCTCATCCGCCGGCGCCTCCTGGTCGACCGGTTCGGGCCCGTCGCCGCCGGCCGCCTGGCTCCAGGCGTGGTCGCGGGCGGCCTGCCGGCGCTGGGCCTTGTTGCGGTCGAGCATCAGGTTCGAGCCGACGCGATAGAGGAAGGCCTCGGCGCTGCGCATGTCCGGCGGCGGGACTATGTCGCTGATCTTGACGTAGAGGTCCTGGACCAGATCCTCCGCCGTCGCGGCCGAGCCCGTGCGCAGGGTGAAGAAGCGCACGAGGTCCGCACGCTTGCGCATGTAGGCGGCGATCAGCGGCGGCGGATCGGCCATGGGGGCGGGGCGACTCCCGGAACAACAGAGCCAGACTGTTCGGGCATTCGTCGCGCCGACGCAATCGCCGGATCGTGGCGGCGGCGGCCGAAAACAGCCGGCGGGATTGAGGGAGGTCGTCGCCAGCGTCGTCAACGCGTCATGAAGATCGGATTCCTCTTCAATCACGACCAGGTGCACCAGGTAGCCCACAGCCTGCCGATCGCCCTGGCCCTGGCCCGCGCCCAGTCTTCGGTCGAGATCGTGGTGGCCACCACCAATCGGCGGCTGAGCGCGGAGGTCATACGGCTGGGGCTGGGGCTGATCGGCCCGCGGATCCGGCTGGTGGAGCTGGGCCTGACGCGCACGACGAGTCGCCTAGCCAAACAGGCCTTCGAAGGCGTCGCGCCCGCGACCAGGCTCCTGGTCTACGGCGACAACCTGGATTTCTTCCGCTCGCTCGACGTGCTCGTGGTGGCGGAAAAGACGTCGCTGATCCTGAAGACGCGCCACGGGCTGAAGAATCTGCGGATCGTCCATACGCGGCATGGCGCCGGCGACCGGGCGATCGGCTTCGACAAGGCGAGCGCGGGCTTCGACCATGTGATGGTGTCCGGGCCCAAGATCCGCGACCGGCTGGTGCAGGAGGCGGGCCTGGATCCCGCGGTCATCTCCATCGTCGGCTATCCGAAGTTCGATCTGGCGCTCGGCGGGCCGGTGCATCCCGTGATCGACGACGGACGGCCTGTGGTGCTCTACAATCCGCACCCGTCGCCGCATCTCTCGTCGTGGTTCGCCATGGGCCGGCAGGTGCTCGACTGGTTCGTCGAGCACGACGACCATCACCTGATCTTCGCCCCCCATGTGATGCTGTTCGAGCGCCGCTTCGTCCTGACCGTCGACAGGCTCCGCCTGGACCGGCCCGGGCGTATCGAGGAACGCTATCTGCGCGCGTCCAACATCCACATCGACCTGGGCAGCCGGGCCTGCACCAACATGGCCTACACCCATCGGGCCGACGTCTACCTGGGCGACGTCAGCAGCCAGGTCTACGAGTTCCTTCTACGGCCCCGGCCGTGCGTCTTCCTCAATCCGGGTCGCCACGCCTGGGAAGGCGACCCCAACTTCGCCCACTGGCGCGCAGGCCCGGTGATCGAGCGCGCGGGTGAGCTCGGCGCGGCGCTGCTGTCCGCCCGGCGGGAGCACTGGGACCTCTATCGCCCGATCCAGCAGACTCTGTTCGAGCGCAGCTTCGATCTGACGGACGAGCCGTCTTCGATCCGGGCGGCCCGCGCGCTCGCCGAATTCTGCGGACTGCCGGCCCCGGGCCTGGCCCCGGCGCAGGGCCTTCTGGGCGTCGCCCGTGCCTGAAGCTGCGAGCGTCGTCCGGCGCATCTACGCCAACCTCGGCCGGCTGCTGGGCGGCAAGGCCGCCGCCGGCCTGATCAGCCTGGTCTATCTGGCCATCGCCGCGCGGTCCCTCGGCCGGGTGGACTATGGCGTCCTGGTCCTGGTCCACACCTATGCGATGACGGTGGCCGGCATCATCGAGTTTCCCGGCTGGCACGCCGTGGTCCGCTACGGCGCCCAGACCCTGGCCGACGACGACCGGCCGCGGCTGACCCGCCTGATCGCCTTCGCCGGCCTGGTCGAGACGGGCTGCGGCCTGCTGGCGATCGCCGCCGCCGCCCTCCTGGCGCCGGTCGTCGGTCCCAGACTCGGCTGGCCGCCTGCGGCCATGGCGCTCGCCGCCCCCTACAGCCTGGCGGTGCTCTCGACCATTCGCGCGACCCCGGCGGGCTATCTGCAGCTCACCGGCCGGTTCGACCTCCTCGGTCTGCACAACCTCGTCGCGCCGACGGTGCGACTGGCTGGCGCGGCCGTGGCGGCCTTCACCCACGCAGGGCTGCGCGGCTTCCTGATCGCCTGGCTGGTCGCGGCGCTGGCCGAATGGCTGGCCATGTGGGCGCTCGGGGCCTTCGCCGCGCGCGGCCGGCTGTTCCGGGCCGACCTCGCGCCGGGCTTGCGCGGGGTGCGGCGGGAGAACCCCGGCCTGTGGCGCTTCATGTGGGGCGCCAACATCGACGTCACCCTGGCCGAGCTGTCGGGCCGGGTCACGCCCCTGGCGGTGGGCTTCGTGCTCGGACCCGGGGCTGCGGGCCTCTACGCGGTGGCCCAGCGCGCCACGTCGGTGCTCGCCCAGCCGGCCCAGGTCCTCGGCCAGGCGGCCTATGCGGAGCTTGCCCATCTGGTGGCCAGGGGCGACCGCGGGCAGGGCCTCAGGGATGTCCTGCGCCGGGCGGTGACCGCCGCCCTGGTCGCCGCCGCGCCCGTCTGCCTGGTCATCGCCCTGTTCGGCGAGCGGCTGGCGGTGCTGATCGCCGGCGAGGGGTTCGCCGCCGCCGGCGTGGTCATGCTGTGGCTGGCGCTCGCCCGGGCCATCCTGCTGGCCGGGCCGCCGATGAGCGCGGCGTTGACCGCGCTCGGCCGGCCCGGCCTCTCCATGCGCGCCAACTTCCTCAGCGCCACGGCGCTGCTGCTGGCGCTGCCCGTCCTGCTGCAATGGCGCGGGCTGACCGGAGCCGGCGTCCAGGTGGTGCTGCAGGCGCTGGTCGCGGTGGGGCTGCTGGCCCTCTTCCTGGTAGAGGCGACCGCGGCTCCGCGGCCGGCGGCCGTGAGCGCGGAGGCCTGACGATGCGGATCGCCTACGTCATCAATTCGGTCGAGGGCGGCGGCGCGGCGCTGCCGGCGCCCGCGGTCGCGCGCCTGCTGCGCGATCACGGCGCGAGCGTCGAGGTCTTCGCCCTGACGCGGCGCGACGGCCGCGCCGTCCAGGCCATGACCGACGCCGGCCTGACGGTGCATGTCCGCCCCTCCATCAGGAGGGATGGCGGCGAGCAGGACCATGCGGCGGCCGTGGGCTGGCTCGACCGCGCGATCAGCGCCTTCCGCGCCGATCTGATCTGGACCTCGCTGACGCGCGCGACCTTGCTGGGCCAGCTGGTCGGCCAGCTGCGCGGCCTGCCGGTGGTCAGCTGGCAGCACGCCGCCTTCCTGAAGCCGATGAACCGGCTGTTGCTGCGGGCGCAGCGGGGCCGCTCGGCCCTCTGGATCGCCGACTCCCACTCGGTGGCGCAGCTGACCCGCGAGCGTCTCGGCGTGCCGGCCGACCAACTGGCCGTCTGGCCGCTGTTCGCCGCCGACGCCGGGGCGCCGCGGGCTGCGCCCTGGCGGCCGGGAGAGCCGATCCGCCTGGGCAGCCTCGGGCGACTGCACCCGGTCAAGGGCTACGACGTCCTGGTCGGGGCCCTCGCGCGGATGCTCGCTCAGGGGTTCCGCCCCGACGCGCCGTTCGAGCTGCGGATCTGCGGCGAGGGCGCCCAGCGCGAGGCGCTGGAAAGCGCCGTCGCGAACCACGGCCTCGACAACGTCAGTCTGGCCGGCTTCACCGAGCGCCCGCGGGACGTCCTGGCGGGGCTCCACCTCTACATCCAGCCCTCGCGGTCCGAAGGGCTGTGCATCGCCGCCCACGAGGCAATGCAGGCCGGGTTGCCGACCGTGGTCTCGGCGGTCGGAGAGATGCCGTTCAGCGTGGTGGACGGCGAGACCGGCCGCGTCGTCCCGCCGGGCGATCCCGAGGCCCTGGCTCGGGCGCTGACCGACCTGCTGTCGCGCCCCGAGCGGCTCGCCGCCCTGGGCGAAGCGGCGCGGGCGCGAGTCCTGGACCGCTTCGGCGCCGAGGCCTTCGCCCGGGCCGGGGCGGAGGTGATGGCGCGCCTGCCGCTCAGCGCCCGAGCCGGCGCGCCACCTCGATCGCAAGCCCGGCCGGAGAGCGGTCTATCCGCTTCACGTCGATGAGGGTAACTGGGCCGCAGGAGGCGAACGTATGCAGCCCATCCTGAAAGGCGCCGGCCGACGCCGGGGGCGCAAGCGGCGGGCCGGCCTCGGCGCGGAAGCGATCGGGGCTCAGCTCGTCGATGCGCAGGAGGCGGATCGCCCCGCCATAGGTCCGGCTGCAGTCCTGCACCGGCAGGCGCAGGCTCCCTTCGAACGCGAAGGGCGTCCCGCCGGGACGGCTGCTCGCGCGGTCGATGCGGACGGGATTGCCGGAATGCGGCGTCCAGGCACCGGCGAGCCGCTCGGCGAAGGCCAGATGCAGTCGCCCCTGCTTCTCGGCCTGGGTCCCGTCGGGGGAATAGGCCAGCCACCAGAGGTCGCCATGGCGGAACAGCGTCGGGTCGATGGCGGCGGTGTCGAGCTCGAGCCGGACGGCCGGCTCCCAGCGGCTGGGGAAGTCGGCGGCGCGGTAGAGGGTAAGCGCCCCGGAGCGGTGCGCCTCCGGGATCATCCAGGTCTCGCCCTCGGCCTCCAGAAGGAAGGGATAGGACAGGTGCCAGGGCTCCTGCAGCACCGTCCGTCGCGATTTCAGCTGCAGCCCGGAGTCGAACTGCAGGTGTTCGATCACTCCGCGCCGCGTCCGGTAGTCGTAGGCTTCGGCGAAGACATGCAGGGCGCCGTCACGCCACAGGCCGAACGGATCGGCGAGGAAGCTGAAAGCCCGGCCGCCGTCGACCCAGCGCACGGCGCAGTCCTCCAGGCCGTCCGCCGCGAGCTGATCGGCGGGCGCCTGAACCACGCCGATCCGCCAGATGTCCTTGCCGAGCCCCATGGACTGCACCTAGCGGGGGCGAGGCTGCACGACAATGCGGCTGGCGCGCCTGTGCATCGCCGCGCCTTGCTGGCCGGTCTCGCCGGTCTCGTCAGCCTCGCGGCGGCGCCCGCCTTCGCCTCGGGCCGAGCCGCCGCGCCCGCCGCCTTTCTGGCGGTGGGCGACTGGGGGCAAAACGGAGCTCCGGTGCAGAGCGCCGTAGCCCAGGCGATGACCGGCGCGGCGCGCGAGCTCGCCAGCGGGTTCGTCATCTCGGCTGGCGACAACTTCTATCCCGGCGGGGTGAAATCCGTCACGGATCGGCATTGGAAGGAGTCCTTCGAAGCGGTCTACACCGACGCCTCCCTGCAGACCCCCTGGTACGCGGCGCTCGGCAATCACGACTACCGCGGCGATCCCCAGGCCCAGGTCGACTATACCCGCCTCAGCCGGCGCTGGCGCATGCCCAGCCGCTATTACGAGGTTCCGGGCGCGCAGTTGGGCGTGCCCAACCTCGATCTCTTCGTCATCGACACCGCGCCGATGGTGGATGTCGGCAACCTCGATGAACGGGTGCAGCAGCTGGTCCGCGGTCACTGGTGGGCCGAGAAGGCCGAGCCGCAGCTGACCTGGCTGCGCGGCGCGCTCGCCGCCTCGCAAGCGCCGTGGAAGATCGTCGTCGGCCACCATCCGATCTATTCCGGCGCGCACGGCGACTCGCCCATGCTGCTCGCCCGGGTCGCCCCGCTCCTCGAGGCGTTCGGCGTGCAGGCCTATATCAACGGCCACGACCACGACCTGCAGCACATCCGGCGCGGCCGCGTCGACTACATCTGCACGGGCGCGGGCTCGGAGAGCAACAAGGTCGTCGCCATCGACGGCACGCGATACTGCCTCGGACGGTCGGGCTTCGCGGCCTTCCGGCTGGCGGACGCGGCCATGGAGCTGCAGTTCCGCGATCTGACCGGACAAACCCTCTACACCGCGACCCTGCCGCGCAGCGCGGGCAGGGTCTGAGGCGCCGACCTGCCTAGGTTCCGTCTGCTAGCTGTCGCTGGGCGGAAGGCGCGACCAGACCTGGGACTTGCAGAGCAGCCCGCCGACCAGGCAGCCCTTGGCTTCCAGATGGCCGGCGTCGATCGGCCGCGCCGCGCCGCCGAGGGTCATGTTCAGATCGGGCACGAAGACCTTGCCGCGCCAGCTGCGGCCGGCGCGTTCGAAGTCGCGTAGCAGCTGCATGCCGATCAGCTCCTTGCCGCTGCCCTTGCGTGCGTCGGCCTGCGCCTTCGGCGAGGCCCAGATCACATAGCCGCAGGCCGAGCCGCCGCACGGCTTGATCTCCAGATGGACCGTGTTCTTCGGATTGCGCCAGACGCCGAACACGTCGGGCTCCGCCGCTGAGGCCTGGCTCGCCGAGGCCAGCCAGGCCGAGGCGATCAGGGCGAGCACGCCCAGTAGCCGCCGGCGCATTACGAGCGCGCCCGAAGGCTGAGGCAGAAGGAAGCCAATCGATATCCCCATGTCACGCGCCAACGGAGGCCTGAATCAGGCCTTCCAGCGCCAGAGTCCACTCGAACAACCTTAATATCGGGCGTCACGGCGGCTGTCCAAGTGCTGGAGGCGCAAGTTCTTTCCGCCCAGGCGGTCGAGCTAGAAGGGTCGTATGCAGATCAACGACGTCGCCGCCTATGAACGCGATGGCCGTATCGCGACGCGGAGCTGAGGGTCATCCGAGCCAGCGATAGCCGACGCCGGGCTCGGTCACGATGAGGCGCGGCGTGGCGGGATCGGGCTCGATCTTCTGCCGCAACTGGCCGACGAACACCCGCAGGTACTGGACGTCCGCCTCGTGCGCCGGCCCCCACACGGCGGTCAGCAGCTGGCGGTGGGTGACCACCTTGCCGGCTCCCTGCACCAGCTGGGCCAGCAGGTCGTACTCCCGCGGCGACAGGCGCAGCGCCTCGCCGGCGCGGGTGACCAGGCGTTTGACGAGGTCGATGGTCAGGTCGCCGACGGAGACGATGGGCTCGGCGCCCTGGTCGCGCAGGCGGTGGCGCAGGGCGACGCGCAGCCGGGCGAGCAGTTCGCCGACGCCGAACGGCTTTTCCACATAGTCGTCGGCGCCGAGGTCGAGGGCGTCGATCTTCTCGGTCTCGCGGTCGCGCGCCGAGAGGATCAGGATCGGCCCGTCGTAGAAGGCGCGCGCCTTGATCAGGGTCTCCTTGCCGTCGAGGTCCGGCAGGCCGAGGTCGAGCACCACGGCGTCCGGGGGTTTGCGGGCGATCTCCTTCAGCCCGTCGGCGGCGGTGTCGGCGCGAACCGGCTCGTAGCCGGCGGCGTCCAGGGCGGGGCCCAGGAAGCGATGGATCTGCGGCTCATCGTCGATCACCAGGATCCGCGGCTTGTACGCGCTCAAAGCAGCGCCTCCGGCGTCGGCCTGTCCTTGGGCAGGCTGATCAGGATCCGGGTGCCGCGTCCATCGTGAATCGGCGAGGCGGCGGCGATGCGCCCGCCCATGGCCTCGACGAAGCCCTTGGAGATCGCCAGGCCGAGGCCGGCGCCCTTGCCGCGGTCGGTCGCCTCGTCCATGCGGCGGAACTTCTCGAACACTCGGGCGAGCTCGGCCGTCGGTATGCCGCGCCCCTCGTCCTCGATGCTGATCACCACATTGCGGCGATCCTCGTAGGCGGCGACCTCGATGGCGGTCCCGTCGGGGCTGTAGACGATGGCGTTTTCCAGGATGTTCACCAGGGCCTGCTCCAGCAATGACGGGTCGGCGACCAGGGTGGTCACCTGAGTCGGGAAGTCCCAGGCCACCGTGCGGCTCTCCAGCCGGCGCTGGACCCGGGCGACGGCCGCGCGCAGCACGTCGCGCACGTCGACCCATTCCTGGCGGGTGACGAGGGCGCCGCCTTCCAGCCGGGTCATGTCCAGCAGGTCGCCGACGTAGCGGTTCAGCCGCTCGGCCTCCTCGCGGATCGACACCAGCAGGTCGTCGCGCACCCGCGGCGCCAGCGACTTGCCGTAGTCGATCAGGGTGGTGACCGAGCCGAGCACGGTGGCGAGCGGCGTGCGCAGGTCGTGGCTGACCGAGTTGAGCAGGGCCGAGCGCAGGCTGTCGGTGCGCCGCAGGGCCTCGGCGTCGGCGGCCGCGGCGGCGAATTCCGCGCGTTCCAGGGCGACGGCGCCTTGGTCCAGCAGGGCGGCGACGAAGCGCTCGCCGTCCTCGGTGGCGACGGCCTGAGGGGCGACCCCGACCACCCCGGCGCGCGAGGCCACCCCCTGCAGCGGACGGAAGGTCCAAAGCGCGGCAGGCAGGGTGCCGGTGCCCGCTCCGGCCGGCTCCCCGTGCTCCCAGGCCCAGCGGGCGGCGGCCATGTCGCCGGCGCTCAGGACCTCTCCGGCCGGAGACGCTGCGGTGAGGGCGATGTCGTCGCCCGACGGCGTCAGGACGACCGCCCTGGCGCCCGTGGCCGCCTCCAGCTGTTCGGCGAGCACGGTGGCGGCGCCCTCGGCCTTGGCGGCGGCGGAGAGGCGGCGGGTGGCGGCCAGCACCGCGGCGATGGCCGAGGCGCGGCGGGCCACCGCACGAGCCTGGTCGCGCACCCGGCCGGTCAGCCATCCGGTGGTCATGGCCACGGCGAAGAAGACGGCGAAGGTGAACACGTCCGCCGCATGGCCGATGTAGAAGGTCAGCCGCGGCGGCAGGAAGAAGAAGTTGTAGACCAGGGCCGTGGCCGCCGCCGCCGTCACCGCCGGCCACAAGCCAAGCGCCAGGCCCGAGACCAGCACGCTGAGCATGAAGACCATGGCCAGGTTGGCGTTGTCGGCGTAGCGGTCGACGACCCAGGCGGCTGCGGCCGCCAGGCCGACGGTGGCCAGGGCGCCGAGGTGCCCGGCCCACGGCAGGTCGTGCAGGATGCGCCGCGCCGGACGCTCGGGCAGGGCCGCGTCGGAGGTCTCGGTGATGACGTGCAGCGCCGCCCCGCCGGCCTCGTCCAGCAGGGCGCGGATCAGGTCCCGGCGGAACGGCCAGCGGCGCCGCGCGCTTCGCCCGACGACGATCTGGGTGACGTTGTTGCGCCGGGCATAGCCGATCACGCTGGCGACCAGGTCGTCGCCCGTCAGGGTGATGCTGGAGCCGCCGAGCTGTTCGGCGAGCTTCAACGCCTCGCGCAGCCGCTGGGCCGCGGCGGTCGACGGCGGCGTGGTGTTCGGCCGCTCGACGTGGGCCACCGTCCAGGGCGCGTCCATCATCATGTCGGACAACCGCCGGCCCGCGCGGACCAGGGCGCTCGCCATGGCGTCGGGACCGGCGAGCACCAGGATCCGCTCGCCCGCCGCCCACGGCCCCTCGACCCCGGCCCGGCGCATGGCGCCGATCAGCTGGTCGTCCACCGCCTGGGCCGCGCGTCGCAACGCCAGTTCGCGCAGCGCCGTCAGGTTCTCGACCTTGAAGAAGCGGTCGGCGGCGAGGCGGGCGGTCTCCGGCACATAGACCTTGCCCTCGGCCATCCGCTCGCGGAGCTCGGCCGGGGTGATGTCGATCAGCTCGATCTCGTCGGCCTCGGAGAGGGCCAGGTCCGGCACGGTTTCGCGCTGCCGCACGCCGGTGATCTTCCAGACCACCTCGACCAGGCTTTCGAGGTGCTGGACGTTGAGCGTCGTCCAGACGTCGACTCCGGCGCCCAGCAGCTCTTCGACGTCCTGCCAGCGCTTCGAGTGGCGCGAGCCCGGCGCGTTGGAATGGGCGTATTCGTCGACCAGCAGCAGCTGCGGCTTGCGCGCCAGGGCCGCGTCGATGTCGAACTCCAGCAGGGTGCGGCCCTTGTAGTCGATCGGCATGCGCGCCAGCACCTCCAGGCCGCGCAGCAGCGACTGGGTCTCCTTGCGGCCATGGGTCTCGACGACGCCCACCACGACGTCGCCGCCCTCCGCCTTTCGGCGGCGGGCGGCGCGCAGCATCTCGTAGGTCTTGCCGACCCCTGGCGACATGCCGAGGAAGACCTTGAGCCGGCCCCGGCCCGGGCGCTGGGCGGCCAACAGGGCGTCGGGGTCGGGCCGGAGGCGCTGGTCGGGAGTCATTGGCCGGAAGGTTGGGCCCGCGGGAAGGCGGCGTCGAGATCCAGATTGGTTTCGAGCACATTGACCCGCGGCTGACCCAGGACGCCGAGCGCGGGCGGCGTGATGCGCCGCCGGATCACCCGCTCGACCTCGGCGGCGGGGACGCCGCGGGCGGCGGCGATCCGAGCGGCCTGGCTGAGCGCATTGGCGGGCGAGACGTCTGGGTCGAGCCCGGAGGCCGAGGTGGTCACCGCATCGCCGGCGACACGGGCGCTTGCGTTGGCGGCGCGCAGAGCCTCGGCGTCCTTGGCGACGCGGTCGGCGAGCGCGGGGTTGAGCGGGCCGAGGTTGGAGCCGGCCGAGGCGGTCGGATCGTAGCCGGCGCCCGCCGCCGAGGGGCGCGGGTGCAGGTATTGCGGCTGGCTGAAGCCCTGGGCGATCAGCCGCGAGCCGATGACCTGGCCGGCGCGGTCGCGGATCAGGCTGCCGGCCGCCTGGGCGGGAAAGGCCAGCTGGCCGATCCCGGTGACCAGCAGCGGATAACCGACCCCCAGCAGCAGGGTGAAGACCAGGGTGGAGACGAGGGCGGGACGGATCTGGGCGAGCATGGGCGTCTCCTCAGGCCAGGCCGAGACTGGCGACCAGAAGGTCGATGAGCTTGATGCCGACGAAGGGGGCGACGATGCCGCCCAGGCCGTAGATCAGCAGGTTGCGCTGGAGCAGCCGGGCCGCGCCGATCGCCCGGTAGCGGACGCCCTTCAGCGCCAGCGGGATCAGCAGCACGATGATCAGGGCGTTGAAGATCACCGCCGAGAGGATGGCGCTCTTCGGGCTGGAAAGGCCCATGACGTTGAGCGCGCCCAGCGCCGGCATGCCTGCGACGAAGATCGCCGGGATGATGGCGAAATACTTGGCCACGTCGTTGGCGATCGAGAAGGTGGTGAGCGCGCCGCGGGTGATCAGCAGCTGCTTTCCGGTCTCGACGATCTCGATGACCTTGGTCGGGTCGGAGTCCAGGTCGACCATGTTGCCGGCCTCGCGGGCGGCCTGGGCGCCGGTCTGCATGGCGACGCCGACGTCGGCCTGGGCGAGCGCCGGGGCGTCGTTGGCGCCGTCGCCGCACATGGCCACCAGCCGCCCCTTGCCCTGTTCGGCGCGCATCAGGCGCAGCTTGTCCTCGGGCGTGGCCTCGGCGAGGAAGTCGTCGACGCCGGCCTCGGAGGCGATGGCCGCGGCCGTCACCGGGTTGTCGCCGGTGATCATCACCGTGCGCAACCCCATGCGGCGCAGGTCGGCGAACCGCTCCTTCACGCCCGGCTTGACCACGTCCTTGAGGTGGATGACGCCGACCAGGGCGCCGTCCTGGCTGACCGCCAGCGGCGTGCCGCCGGAGCGGGCGACGCGGTCCACCGCGGCGGCCAGCTCGGCGGGCATGTCCGCCGCCGTTAGGCCCAGCGACTTGAGCACCGCGTCCACCGCGCCCTTGCGCCAGGAGCGGCCGGCGGCGTTCAGGCCGGACTGCCGGGTGGTGGCGGAGAAGGCGATGATCTCGGCGCCGGCGGGGGCTTCGGTGTGGATCCCCTGGTCGTGCGCCAGGGCGACGATCGAACGGCCCTCCGGGGTCTCGTCGCCCAGCGAGGCGATCAGCGCCGCCTCCAGGGCGCGTTCGGGCCGGACGCCGGGGGCGGGGACGACCTCGGTGGCCATGCGGTTGCCGAAGGTGATCGTGCCGGTCTTGTCGAGCAGCAGGGTGTCGACGTCGCCCGCCGCCTCGACGGCCCGCCCCGAGGTGGCCAGCACATTGACCTTCAGGAGCCGATCCATGCCGGCGATGCCGACCGCCGAGAGCAGGCCGCCGATGGTCGTCGGGATCAGGCAGACGAACAGGGCGCCCAGCACCAGCGGGCTGAGCTTCACGCCGGAATAGGACCCCAGGCCCAGCAGGGTCACGACCGCGATCAGGAAGATCAGGGTCAGGCCCGCCAGCAGCACGGCGAGCGCGATCTCGTTCGGCGTCTTGCGCCGGTCGGCGCCCTCGACCATGGCGATCATCCGGTCGAGGAAGGTCGAGCCGGGCTCGGAGGTGATCCGCACCTTGATCCAGTCGGAGACCACGGTCGTGCCCCCGGTCACCGCGCTGCGGTCGCCGCCGCTCTCGCGGATCACCGGCGCGCTTTCGCCGGTGATCGCCGCCTCGTTGACCGAGGCGACGCCCTCGATGATCTCGCCGTCGGCGGGGACGACGTCGCCGGCCTCGACCAGGACGACCTCGCCGACGCCGAGCTTGTGGGCCGGCGTGGGCAGGATGGTCCCGCGCTCGGGGTCGATGATCAGCTTGGCCTTGGTGGTCACGCGCGAGGCCCTGAGGCTGTCGGCCGCCGCCTTGCCGCGGCCTTCGGCGACGCTTTCGGCGAAGTTGGCGAAAAGTACGGTGGCCCAGAGCCAGATCGCCATCTGCAGGGCGAAGCCCCAGTCGCCACCCTGGACGATCGCCAGCGCGGTCGAGACGGCGGCGAGGATGGCGACGATCGCGGTGGCGAAGATCACCGGATTGCCGGTCAGCTTGCGTGGGTCGAGCTTCAGCACCGCGTCGCGCAGCGCCCGGCCCAGGATCGGGCCGGAGAAGCTGCTGGCCAGCGCGTTGGCCTGGCGGCGCGAGCCGCCGAGCGCTTGGGAGGTCATGTCCATGTGAGGATGTCCGATCAGCGCGCCGCGACCGACTGGAGCGCCTGGAAGTGCTCCACGATCGGGCCGAGGGCGAGGGCGGGGAAGAACTGCAGCCCGCCCATGATGAGGATGACGCCGATCAACAGGCCGGCGAACAGCGGACCGTCGGTCGGGAAGGTGCCGGCGGTCGCCGAGAGCTTGGGCTTGGCGGCGAGCGAGCCGGCGATCGCCAGCACCGGCAGCACATAGCCGAAGCGGCCCAGCAGCATGCCGATCCCCAGGGTGGTGTTCCACCAGGGGGTGTTGGCGGTCAGGCCGGCGAAGGCCGAGCCGTTGTTTCCTGCGGCCGAAGAGTAGGCGTAGAGGATTTCCGACAGGCCGTGGGCGCCGGGGTTGGCGAGGCCCTTCAGGGCGACCGGCAGGACGGCGGCGACGCCGGCGAAGCCGAGGATCGCCAGCGGCAGGATCAGCACCGCCAGCATGGCGTATTTGATCTCGCGCGCCTCAACCTTCTTGCCCAGGTACTCCGGTGTGCGGCCGACCATCAGGCCCGCCACGAAGACCGCGATCAGGGCCATCACCAGCATGCCGTAGAGGCCCGAGCCCACGCCGCCGGGCAGGATCTCGCCGAGCTGGATCATGAACAGGGCGACCCCGCCGCCCAGCGGCATGAAGCTGTCGTGCATGGCGTTGACCCCGCCGTCGGAGGCGCCGGTGGTGGCCGCGGTCCAGACCGCGGTCGAGGGCGCGCCGAAGCGGACCTCCTTGCCTTCCATGTTGACGCCGGCGTCGGCGTGGGCGGCGACCAGGGCCGGCGCCGGGCGGGTCTCGGCCGCATAGAGGGCCGCCGAGGCGCCGAGCACGAAGAGGGCCATGACCGCGACCAGGGCGCGGGCGTCGCGGCGCGCCAGGACGATGCGCCCGAAGGCCACGACGCAGGCGTAGCCCAGCACGTTCATCGAGACGATCTCGATGAGGTTGGTCCAGGCGTTGGGATTCTCGAAGGGGTGGGCCGAGTTGGCGTTGAAGATCCCGCCGCCGTTGGTGCCCAGCTGTTTGATCGCCTCCTGGCTGGCGGTCGGGAAGAGGGCGATGGTCTGTTTGGCGCCCTCGATCGTGTGCGCCGTCACCCCGGCCAACAGGGTCTGGGGCACGCCGAGCGCCATGTAGGCGACGGCGAGCACCAGGGAGACCGGCGCCAGCAGGTAGAGGCTGATCCGGGTCAGATCGACCCAGAAGTTCCCCAGGCCCTCGCCGCGATCGGCGGCGAAGGCGCGCGCCAGGGTGGCGGCCACGCCCATCCCGGCCGCCGCGGAGAGGAAGTTGTGCGAGGTCAACCCCGCCATCTGGGCGAACGTCGAGACCGTCTGCTCCGGCGTGTAGGACTGCCAGTTGGTGTTGGTGACGAAGCTGACCGCGGTGTTGAACGACAGATGCGGCGAAAGCCCCGGGAAACCCTGCGGGTTGAGCGGCAGGAGGTTCTGGAAGCGCAGGATCAGGTAGAGCGCCAGGAAGCTGGCCGCCGAGAAGGCCAGGAAGCTGGCGGCGTAGCCGAGCCAGGTCTGGCTCTGGTCGCGCTTCACGCCGAAGGCGGCGTAGGCCAGCCGCTCGACGGGCTGCAGCACGGGGTCGAGCCAGGTGCGCTCGCCTCGCCAGATCCGCGCCAGATAGACGCCCAGCGGCCAGGCGAGGGCTACGGACAGGGCGATGGTGAGGAGGATTTCGGTCCAGCCGGCGGCGTTCATCAGAACCGCTCCGGTCGGACGAGGGCGGCCAGCATGTAGCCGCCGATGACGAGCGCGCCCGCGCCCCAGATCAGAAGCTCCAGCATGTCAGAGCCGCCTCAGGAGGGCGGCGTATCCGCCGAAGAGGGCGAAGGCCCCGAGGCCAAGCGCCAGATAGAGAAGGTCGAGCATTTCGGTCTCCCTCGACACAGGTCGAGCGGGATCACCTTCGCGCCGAACCGGATCAGGGTTCGACGTGGGCCTGGGGCCGGGAACATAAGGACGGCGTAAAGGTCATCGATGCGCCGAACGAGGACGCGGATGGCCGGCGGGCGGATGTCCTAGGTGGGGATTTCGTCGTGACCTGGCGGGGTCTGGGGGCCGGGCGCGGGGCGCGGTGTTGGCCGCCTCTCCCTGTCCCCGCAGACTTGCAGCAAGCCGGGCGGGACCAGGGGGCGTCATCTACGATCGGCCGCCCGCGTCGATGTCGACGCGGGGGGCGGGGGCGGGCTCTAGCGCCGCCGGTATTGCGGGCGCGGCGCGCCGCCGACGCGCAGGCCTTCGGGCTTGTGCCGGTAGGTGATGCGGCCGCGATCCATGTCGTAGGGAGTCATTTCGACCGTGACCCGGTCGCCCACCATGGAGCGGATCCGGTTCTTCTTCATCTTGCCGGCCGTGTAGGCGAGGATTTCGTGATCGTTCTCCAAACGCACGCGGAAGCGGCCTTCCGGGAGCAGTTCGGTGATCATTCCATCAAACTCGACAAGTTCTTCTTTCGCCATATTGGCTCCTTCGTCAGGTGGCTTGGCCGCTCCGAAGCGGCGAGGGTTTTATGTCCGGGCCTTGCGCGCCGCGTATAGCGCATCGCGCTTGGCCTTTGCTTCCGCCTTAGTCAACGTTTTGCGCTCTTTGCGCCGCATCATTAGGCGGTTTCCGGCGGTAGCGTCTCCGGCGGGGCCGCGAGCGGGGCGCCCGGCGGGGCCGATTGGCGGCTCTTCTCTCTTGCTTCCTCCGCCTCGGCCATTTCGACCCAGGTGGCGGCCGCGCGTTGCCGCTGTTCCCGCACGCGATCGAGGCTCGCGTCCTCCGCAAAGGCCAAGGCTTCGCGCGCCCTGGCGCGATACTCTTCGGCTCTGAGTTCGCCTTTCGTCATGACGGCACGGCTCCTTCGCTGTGTTGACCGGGGGCTACTTCAGCCAGTCGGTGTTTCGACGGTGGATGATCTGACCGAGCCGAAGGCCGAGTTGGTCCAACGACATGTTTCGTAAGAGCGGGTGTGAACGTCGAAGGTCTTGCAGGCTCGCCGCGGGATTGCGCGCGATGATGTCCGTAAGAGGAGATTCGAGGTCCGGTGTGTATCTGAAATTCACTTATACTTTGTCCATCAGAGCAGCGTGGGTCCGCGCTCCGTTCAAAAAATAGTCTCTGGGACGCCCTAAGGCCGCGCATTGGTCTGCGGTGCGCGCGGCTCAGTCTCATCGACCTTCACGCCGGGGCGGAGGTCTAGGGTGAGCCGCGAGCGGCTGTAGGGCGCGGGTTCGTTCCTGGACGGCCCGAACGCGACGTAGGGCGCGCCATTTGACGGAATGTGAACCGTGCAGAGAGGCGGCTGTTCCAGGGGCGTTGCAGAATGCTTCAGCGGCCGGTCAGTCGGCGCCGGTTCAACCGCGCCGCCAGGTCGCCTGTCCAGCGGCCGAACACCGACCAGCCTTTGCGGGTCGCGTCGAGCCTCGTCCTGGACCGTCATGGCGTACGGCTCGAAAGGACGACGGCACCCCGGGGGCGCCGTCTCCCGAGCCTGAGCTCTTAGGCGGCTTGAAGCTGGCCAGCCGAGGTCTTGCCCGTGCGCTTGTCGCGCTCGAGTTCGAAGCCGACCTTCTGGCCTTCGTGGAGCGACGCCATGCCCGCGCGCTCAACGGCCGAGATGTGCACGAACACATCCGTGCCGCCGTCGTCGGGCTGGATGAAGCCGAAGCCTTTTTGGCCGTTGAACCACTTCACGGTGCCGATTTGCATAGTTGTCCCTTTCCGGACACGAGTTCTCACGCCCAGAGTGAGCGGTGAGATCAAATTTTCGGAGAGGGTCGAATGCCAGGCGAGACCAAAATCTAAAATTCCGGCGGGCCGCCTGGCGAGCCTAAGCGATATTTGACGGCCAAAGAATGGGGCTCTTAGGCCCGAAAAGCAAGCGAAAACACCCAAAATACTTCCCTCGGGGGGTCCGAGATGTGTTAGGCAGCACCATGCGAGCTGAATTAGATAGAGCAGTGCTTACGGTTTTACGCCACGACGGCGGCTGGGCGGTGGAGCACGAGGGCGAGCACTTCGGCCACTCGGGCGACAAGGAGGTCGCCAAGGCCTCCGCTCACAAGATGGCCCGACAGATGCAGGACGGCGGCAAGCCCTGCCAAGTGCGCGTCAGCGGCGAACACGGCTTCTTCGCCGTCCGATGAGAGCGTCCTCAACCCCCGCGCGCCGCGCCGCCGCCGCCATCCATTTCCGCAACGAGATCGAGAAGGCGGAAGCCGCGGGCGCCTCCCGCGACGACATGCTTCTGCACCTGACGCTGAGCGACGTAAGCCAGATCAAGCGCGATCGCAGCCTGGCCCTGACCGACATCAACTTCGCCGGCGAGACCATGCGCTTCCTGGGCGTGAAGGTCGAACAGGGCGGCGTCACCGAGAGCGTCCTGATCCGCCCGACCTGAGGATCGACTCCTGTCCCCGCCGACCTGAGCAGGTCGGCGGGGACAGGAGCGTCACTTCTTGAGGCTGGCCATGTAGGCCACCAGGTCGGCGCGCTGCTTGGGGTCGGAGACCATCACCAGCATGCGGGTGCCGGGCACGAGCTTGTTCGGCGCGGCCAGGAACTTGTCGAGCGTCGCCTTGTCCCAGGTGAGGCCGGAGGCCTTCAACGCCGGCGAGTAGCTGAAGGCTGTGGCGCCGGCTTTGCGGCCGACGACGCCGATCAGGCCGGGGGCGATCGTCGAGGGCTGGCCCGGCGTGACCGTGTGGCAGGCCTGGCAGCGCTGCTTGAAGAGCAGCCCGCCGGCGGTCGCGTCCTGCGCCATGGCGGGCGCCGCCGCGCCGAGCAGGACGATCGTGAGGGCGAATAGGCGAACTCTGGGACTCATCGGCGACACGCTCCGGCGGACTTCAGGACCAACTCAGATTTTGCTTGCGGAAGGGCGTGGTGCGCAACCGCTTGCCGGTCGCCTGGAAGATGGCGTTGCCGACCGCGGCCTGCACCGGCCCGACCGGCGCCTCGCCGATCATGGCGAAACGGTCGTGGCCCGATAGGGCGTCGAAGTGAATGTTGATCTTCGGCGGGACGTCGGCCATCCGCAGCATCGGATATTCGTCATAGTTGCCCTCGACGACGGCGCCGTCGCGAATGGTGATCTCCTCGTTCAGAGCGGTGTTCAGGCCGAACAGGATCCCGCCCTCGATCTGCGCCAGTGCGGCGTCGCGGTTGGCGACCCGTCCGCAATCGAAGGCGTAGTCGATCTGCTTCACCTGCAGGACGCCGTCGCGGCTGACCGCTACGTGGGCCACTGCGCACATGGTGGCGCCGCCCTTGCGCTGGGACGCCATCGGCCAGTTGGCGATGGCGACGCCGCGCCCCTGGCCCTTGGGCAGGCGCCTGCCCCAGCCAGCCTTCTGGGCGGCGACCTTGAGGCAGGCGCTCCAGGCGGGATCCCAGCCCTTGAGCAGGCCCAGGCGGTACTCGACCGGATCGGCCTTGGCCGCGTGGGCGCATTCGTCGATGAAGCTCTCGAGCATGAAAACGTGGGAGTTGTAGCAGGGCGCGCGGTAGGCGCCGGTCAGCACGTGGGTCTTGAGCCGGCTCTGGGCGAATTCGGCGTTGGGGATCCCGCCGCCGCCGACATAGGGCGTGTCGAAGATGCCGAAGGGCAATGAGGGCTCGCCGCCGTAGCAGACGTGCGCCAGCAGCGCTTCGGGCAGGCCGTCCTTGCCGAGCCTGGCCTTGAAGCGGCTGATGACCGGGGTGCGGTAGCGTCCCTGCCGGGTGGTCTCCTCGCGCGTCCAGATCACCTTCACCGGCGGCCCCGGGTATTCCTTGGCCACGGCGACGGCCATGCGGAGCTCCTCGGCCATGGTGCGCCGGCCGAACCCGCCGCCGACCAGGGTCTGGTGCAGATAGACGTTCTCCGGCGCCATGCCCGTCTCGTCCACCGCGACCCAGAAGGCCTGCTGCTGGTCCTGGCTTGGATGCCAGATCTCGACCCTGTCCGGGCCCACCTGGACCGTCGAGTTGAGCGGCTCCATGGCGGCGTTGTCGCAGTACGGCGTCAGATAGGTGGCCTCGATCGTCGTCTCCGACGTCACCGAGTCCGGCGCGCCGACCTTGCGCACGACCTTGCCGCCCTGGTCGAGCAGGGCGCGGCCGGCGTCGTAGATCTGGTTCGACGTCTTCCAGGCTGCGCCCGGGCCGTCGTCCCACTCCACGGGCAGGGCCTCCAGCGCGGTCTTGGCCTGCCAGAAGTGGTCGGCGATCACCGCCACCGCGCTCTGGGTCTCGGTCGTCGCCAGGCCGAACGGCGACTTCGGCTTTACTGGCGTTCCCTTGGTCTTCGAGCGATCGACGACCACCACCGCGCGTACGCCCGGCATCTTCAGGACCGCGCTGGGGTCGTGCGACTTCAGCTTGCCGCCCATCACCGGAGACTGCAGCAGCGCGGCGTAGACCATGCCCGGCCGCTGCACGTCGATGCCGAAGACCGCCGCGCCGTCCGCGATCTGCGGGGCGTTCAGCTTGGGCGGCGAGGCCTTGCCGAGGAAGGTCCAATCGCTCTGGGCCTTCAGTGCCGGTTCGTCGGCGAGCTGGACGGAGGCGGCTTCGGCCGCGACCTCGCCGTAGCGCAGCTTGCGGCCGGTGGGCTGGTGGGTGAGCACGCCGCCCTGCGCTTCGATCTCGCTGACGGGCGCGTTCCAGCGCGCCGCGGCGGCGCCCTTCAGCCGCTCGCGCGCGCTCGCCCCGAGCTGCAGGGCGTGCTTCATCCGATCCGGGTCCGTGCCGTGACCGCTGAAGAAGGGCAGCATGCCGACCTGATAGACCCCCTTTTCGAGGTAGTCGCGGCGCGGGGAGGCGAACTCGACCCGCACCTTCGACCAGTCGCACTGCAGCTCCTCGGCGACGTTCATGGCGACCTGGGTCATCGCGCCGTTGCCGATCTCCGTGGTCGGCGACCGGATGATCACGGCGTCGTCCGGGGCGATCACGATCCAGGGCGAGATTTCGGCTGCGGTCTCTCCGGCGCCCGCTCCCGCGGCGCGTCCGCGGGCCGGCGTCAGGGCCAGCGACAAGCCCCCGGCGACCACGGCGGCGGAAACCAGGAATTTGCGGCGGTCGAGGCTTGCGGGCTTTATGGCGTTCATCCCCGTCAGGCCCGCCGGCTCTTGGCGACGCGATGGATCGCATCGCGCACCCGCGGGTAGGTTCCGCAGCGGCAGATGTTGGAGATCTGGGCGTCGATGTCGGCGTCGGTCGGCGCCTTCGTCTGCTTCAGGAGGGCCTGCGCCGCCATCAGCATGCCGGACTGGCAGTAGCCGCACTGCGCCACGTTCAGCTGGACCCACAGCTTCTGCAGGTCCTCGCCGCCGGCGGCGGCCAGACCTTCGATGGTGACGACCTCGGCGCCGGCGAGATCCTGGGCGAAGGCCTGGCAGGAGCGCGTGGGCTGGCCGTTCAGATGGACCGTGCAGGCGCCGCACTGGGCGACGCCGCAGCCGTACTTCGTCCCCGTGAGGGCGAGGTGGTCGCGCAGCACCCACAGCAGCGGCGTGGATGGGTCGACGTCGACGGTCTGGGGCTGGCCGTTGACCCGGAAGCTTATGGCGGACATCGCGGCTCTCTGGCGTTCGGGGGAGCAGCCGCCGGCGGGGGCCGGCGGCTGCAGGGGGTTAGCTCTTCGGCGCGGGCAGCTTGGCGAGCTCGGCGTCGACCTTGGCCAGGGTCTCGTCGCTGAACTTGTCCGGCGCATAGGACTGGACCTGCCGGAAGGTCATCATCCGGCCCTGGTCGACCTGCGGATCGGTCGACACCCCCGGGAGAAGCTTGTCGATCACCGCGCGGGTCGCGGGGTTGTCGATCAGGTCGCCGATGGTGGTTTCGGCCGTCGAATAGGCCGGCGCGGCGGCTGCCGCCGGCTGGGCGAAGGCCGGGGCGGCGAGGGTCGCGGCGGATGCGCAGAGCGCGGCGGCGAGAATGAGAGCGCGCATGTCTTGGACTTTCTCCTGGGAAACGAACGGTTGGATCAGAAGCTGGACGCGCCGGTGTCGCCCTCGGGCTTGCGAAGGCCGAGGGATTCGCGGGCGGTGGCGCGGATGTAGGCGTGCAGCTTGTTGACCTGGTCGCGGGTCAGCATGTCGAACTTCGGCATGCCGCGGTCCTGCAGGGCGCCGTCATGGACCACCGCCCAGAGGCTCTCCTGGCTCAGCGCAATCTGCGACTCCCGCAGGTCCGGCGCCGGCGAACCCGCCGCCTTCAGGCCCACGCCGTGACAGGCGATGCAGAACATCGAGAGTCCGCGCCCCTGCTTGACGTCCGCCTCGTTCAGCGTGAGCGACGGATCGTCGACCGCGTGCACCGCCATGTCGGGCGGCGGGGAGGGGGGGGGGCTCGCCTTGCCGTCGAGGGCGAAGGTCAGCAACCGGCGGGGCTGGGCGCCGTACTTCCAGCCGACATTGAGAAACTTGCTGAGCGCCGCCGTCGTGCCGCCGTAGCCGACCAGCACCGAGACGTACTGCTTGCCGGCGACGGAATAGCTGATCGGGGCGGCGATGATGCCGAGGCCGGCGTTGAACCGCCACAGCCGGGCGCCGCTGACGGCGTCATAGGCTGAGAAATAACCGTCGGCCGTCCCCTGGAACACCAGATCGCCGCCGGTCGTCAGCGTGCCGCCGTTCCAGATGGTCTCCAGCGGAACCTTCCAGCGCGCCTTCTGCCGGACCGGGTCCCAGGCGAGCAGCGCGCCCGTGCCGTCCTGGTCGTCGGCCTTGTAGCCGTCGGCCGTCATGCCGCCGAAGGAGAACTCGCCGGGTTTGACCTTGGTCGCGTAGCGCGCGCCCAGCTGCATGTAGGGGATGTAGACGAGGCCGGTCTTCGGGTTGAAGGACATGGCCTGCCAATTGTGCGTGCCGATCATGCTCGGCCACATGATCGTCTCGCCGGTCTCGTAGCGGATGTTCGGCTCTTCGACGGGACGGCCGGTCTTGAGGTCGATCTTCTTGGCCCAGGTGACCTTGCCGGTCTTCTCCGCGGAGATCAGCTTCCCGGTGACCCGGTCGATCACATAGAAGAAGCCGTTGGTCGGGCTCTGCATCAGGACCTTGCGGCGCTTCCCGTCGAGGGTCAGCGTCGTCTCGATCATGTTGGCGGTGGCCTTGTAGTCCCAGGCCTCGTTCGGGTTCTGCTGGTAGTGCCAGACGTACTTTCCGGTGTCGGCGTTCAGCGCCACGATCGAGGCGACGAACAGGTTGTCGCCGCCGCCGGGGTTGCGGACCTTCGGATTGTAGGGGCCGGCGTTGCCGACGCCGAGGTAGATCTGGTTCAGCTCCGGATCGAAGGTGATGCCGTTCCAGACGGTGCCGCCGCCGCCGCCGACCTTCCAGTATTCGCCGGTCCAGGTCTTGGCGGCCATCTCCATGATCGGGTCGCCGGCGTTCTGCTCCGGCGCGCCGGGCACGGTGTAGAAGCGCCAGGCCTGTTTGCCGGTCTTCTGGTCATAGGCGGTGACGAAGCCGCGCTGGTTGGAGTCGGCGCCGGCATTGCCGATGATCACCTTGCCGTTGAAGACCCGCGGCGCGCCGGTGATGGTGTGCCTCGAGGTTTCCGGAACCGTCTGCACCTCCCATTCGACCCCGCCGGTCTTGGCGTTCAGGGCGGTGAGATGGCCGTCGAGCGCGCCCAGGAAGATGCGGCCGTCGGCGTAGGCGACGCCTCGGTTCACGCCGAAGTTCGAGCCGAACTTGGCCGGGCTGCGCTGCCAGATCTTCGGGTCGTACTTCCAGAGGATCTTTCCGCTGATCGCGTCGACGGCGTAGACTGCGCAATAGCTGCCGGTGAAGTAGAGCACGCCGTCGACCGCCAGCGGCGTCGCTTCCAGCGACACCTCGCCGTCGAGGTCCAACGACCAGGCCAGGCCGAGCTCGCCGATGTTCGCCTTGTTGATCTGTCGGAGCCGGCTGAAGCCGCTCTCGTCCACCGGGCCGCCGGTGTTCGTCCAGTTGGCGTTGGCTTCCGAGGCGTCGCCGCCGAGGGCCGCTGATCCAACGCCCGACCCGGCCAACAGCAGGCAGGCCGCGACGGTCACCAAGGCTCGCGTCTTCAAGGTCGCTCTCGCCCCCACTGATAGACCGGTCGCCGAACCGCAGTCGCTGGCGTCCGATACACAGTGGCGCATAACGCCCCGCCGCCGCCGCCGTCAACGGAAATGCTGAGCGTTCGCACAGCGTGCCGGGCGTCGGGCATCGGCGACGCCTGCGTCAGTCGTCGAAACGGACCGTTACGGGCCCGTCATCGCCATTTCGCCAGAGCGCGACGGTCGATCAGCAGCAGGGCGAGGAGGGCGGCGAAGGCGCTGAGCGCCAGCCCGGCGGCCAGCCGGTGGGCTTCGCCGAACTGCAGCGACTCCACCAGCTGGTAGATCCGTGTCGAGACGACCTCGGTCTTGCCGGGGATGGCGCCGCCGATCATCAGCACCACGCCGAACTCGCCGATGGTGTGGGCGAAGACCAGGACGGCGGCGGTGACGAAGCCGCGCCGCGCGAGCGGCAGGGTGACGGTGAAGAAGCGGTCGAGCGGCCCGGCGCGCAGGGTCGCGGCAACCTCCATCGGCCGCGGGCCGATCGCCTCGAAGGCGTTGCGGATCGGCTGGACGGCGAACGGCAGGGAGTAGATCACCGAGCCGATCACCAGGCCGGTGAAGGTGAAGGCGAGCGTGCGCACGCCGAAGGGATGCAGCAGCTCCATCAGCGGGCTGTCAGGCGCCAGCGCCACCAGGACGTAGAAGCCCAGGACCGTCGGCGGCAGGACGAGGGGGAGGGCGACGACGGCCGCCACCACCTCCTTCCACCAGCCGCCGGCGCGCGCCAGCCACCAGGCCAGCGGCGTGGCCAGCACCAGCAGCAGCAGGGTGGTGACTCCGGCGAGCTGGGCGGTTGTCCAAACGACCTGGGCCATGGCTCAGCGGATCTCGTAGCCGTAGCGCTTGATGATGGCCCGCGCCTGCGGGGTCTTCAGAAAGGCGACGAAGGCCGTGGCCGCAGGGTTCTTCTGGCCGGTGAGGAGCAGGATCGCCTGCTGGTCGATGGGCGCGTAGTGCGCCTGGGGCACCAGCCAGGGCGAGCCGCCAGGCTCGCCGATCACCTGGGACAGCGCCACGAAGCCCAGGTCGGCCGCGCCGGTGGCGACGAACTGGTAGGTCTGGGTGATCGAGGAGCCGGTGACGATCTTCGGCTTCACCGCCTCATAGACCCCCAGCTTCTGCAGCGTCTGGATCGCCGCCGCGCCATAGGGCGCCGAGGTCGGGTCGGCCACGGCGAGCTTGACGAAGGCGCCGGACTTCAAGGCGGCGCCGCGGTCCGCTAGTCCGGGCGTCTTGGAATAGAGCACCAGCTTGCCGACGGCGTAGGTGAAACGGGTTCCCGGCACGCCAAGGCCCTCCTGTTCCGCCTTCTTCGGCCGCTCGGCGTCGGCGGAGAGGAAGACCTCGTAGGGCGCGCCGTGCGCCAGCTGGGCGTAGAACTGGCCGGAGGAGCCGAAGCTCAGCAGCGCCTTGTGGCCGGTGGCGGCGGTGAAGGCCGTGGCGATCTCCTTGGCCGGCTCGGTGAAGTTGGCGGCCACGGCCACCTGGGTGTCTGCGGCCAGCGCCGGGGCGGCGGCGCTGGCGAAGGCGAGGGCGCACAGCGCGCCCAGGAGCGAACGACGAGCGAGCATCTTCAGGGTCTCTCCAGCGATATGCACCCTGTCTACATAACGAAAGGCGTCGAGTCAGGCCAAGCTGGCATTTGCCGGCTCGCCCTCCGCACCAGCCCCTGGCCCGGCCGCCTCAGCTCAGCGCACAGAGTTGGTGTTTTCGCCTCCGACGGGAGCGCGGCTGAGAACTATCCACCACTCTACCGAGGATGAGCCGCGTTCCGCTTGACGCGTGAGGCCGTGGACGTCCTTAAGGGCGCCGCCGCCGCCTGCTCACAGGCGCCGCGGCTGCAGGTCGCTAACGCCGAGGCCTCGGGCCCCGGCCCTTTTACCTATTGGAGACGGCATGACGTTCGAACTGCCCTCGCTGCCCTATGCCGCGAACGCGTTGCAGCCCTACATCGCCGAAGAGACCTTCGGCTTCCACTATGGGAAGCACCATCAGGCCTATGTGACCAATCTCAATGGATTGGTCGCCGGGACCGATCTGGCGTCCAAGAGCTTGGAAGAGATCATCCAGGCCACCGCGGGCGCTCCGGACAAGGCTGGGATCTTCAACAACGCCGCGCAGGTGTGGAACCACACCTTCTACTGGAATTCGATGAAGCCGGCCGGCGGCGGGGCTCCGACGGGGGCGATCGCCGCCCTGATCGAGACCGCGTTCGGCGGCTACGCCGGCTTCGCGGAGGCCTTCAAGGCCGCCGCCGTCGGGCAGTTCGGCGCCGGCTGGGCCTGGCTGATCCTGGACGCGGGCGGCCTCAAGATCGTCAAGACCGGCAATGCGGACACGCCGATCGCGTATGGCCAGACGCCGCTGCTGACGATCGACGTGTGGGAGCACGCCTACTACCTCGACTACCAGAACAGGCGTCCGGACTACGTCCAGACCTTCCTGGACCACCTGCTGAACTGGGATTTCGCGAACGCCAATCTGGCGGCCGCCTGAGACCGGCGAGGCGCTTTCCCGGCGGCGCCGGGGAAGCACCTCCCGGCGTGCGCATTCAGCTCGGCAGAGCCCGCCACAACGCCGGAACCAGACATCTAGTTGGCGGAAATGGCCTCGTGCGCTGGCGCTGCTGACGGGTTCGAAGCGGTGACGACCGCCGCCGATTGCTCCAGGACGACGTTCATCGGATTGGGCGTGAGGTCCATCATCGCGCCCGAGGCGGCGTCAACGCCTGCACCGATCAGGCCTCCGATCAGAACATTGCCGGCGAACCCTGCTCCGCCCCCTCCGGCGACATGGCGGGACACGTGCCCCTGCCAGGTCTTGTATCCAGCCTTGGTGACGGTCACGTCGAATTCGGATTTGCGTGGCATTTGAAAGGTGCAGGGCGTCGCGTCACACGCAAAGGCGGTGCTGGTGCGCACAGAGGCCCCGGAGGGCGTCGTACTGATGGACCAGGGTTCGGTGGTCCCCCGGGTTATCGTCGCGCATCCTGACAGAGCCGCCGCACCAACCATCACCACCAAGATCCGCTTCAACCGCCCGTCCCCTAAACAACCTTGACCATAAGGAGTGTGCATCCTTAAGTTGCTCAAGATGACTCTGTCTAGCGAGGCGGAGCTCGGGGTTTGCGCACGACGGGTCGCGCGCATATTGGGGGTAGCTCAATGTCTTTTCGAATGGCTGGCCGTCGCATGGCGACGGGCTTGGTGATGGTGCTGGCCGCGGCGACGCTCACAGCGTGCGCCTCTGGAGCACGGCCAGACAGCATGGCCTTCACCAATACGGCTGGAGCGCCGGTCACCCAGGCGGAACCGGGCTACAAGGCCTTCCGGGTCGTCCACGTGGACGGTGGTAGCAAGACAAATCCCCTTTGGATGTCGTCAGTCTCCAGCGAGGATTTCCAGAAAGCTCTGGAAAGCTCATTGCAATCCCTCGGCCTTCTCTCCGACGATCCTGCCAAAGCAAAGGCCGAGATCACTGCAAATCTGCAGGCGCTCGATCGCCCCCTCGCCGGACTGGATATGTCGGTGACCTCCAAGGTCCGCTACTCCGCGAAATCCACCAGTGATCAGAAGGTGATTTTCGACGACACCGTCGCTGCTACCGGAACGGCCAAGTTCGGGGATGCTCTGGTCGGCGTTCAGCGCCTAAAGCTGGCGAATGAAGCGGCGATGAAGGAGAACATAAAAGCCTTCGTCGAACGTCTTCGGAAGTCGCTGACCTCGTCGCAGATCGCAGCCAACTAAGGCTCCGGGGCGCCCGGCTCGTCCGGGCGTCTATCCGGCTTTCAAGTCTGCTTCGGCGAGGGCATGGCGGCCAGGCCCTCGAGCGCCAGGCCGTAGCCCAGGTCGCTGAGAAGCCGGCGCTTGAGCTCCAGGGTCGTGGACAGCCGGGTGTAGCGCAGCATCAGCTGCGGCTTCTTGGCGAGGTCGCGGGCCACCGCCCAGGCCCGTTCGCGAAGCTGGGCCTTGGGAACCACCTCGGCCACGACACCCAGTCGCTGCGCCTCGGCCGCATCGATCTCGGCGCCGGTGAGCAGGAAGTGGCGGCCGCGGTTGGGGCCCAGCAGCATCGGCCAGACCACATGGACGCCGTCGCTGGGCGTGACGCCGTAGATGGCGTGGGTCTTGTCGGCGAACCGCGCGTCGTCGGCGGCGATGACGATGTCGGAGAGCGCGACCAGCTCGGCATGGATATAGGCGTTTCCGTTGACCGCGCCGATGATCGGAACGTCGATCTCCAGCAGGTTGGTCAGCAGGTCCTTGCCCTCCTTCAGGATGCGGTCCCAGAAGTCGGGACCCATCTCGGCTCTGGGGCCGCTCTGGTCCATCCCCTCGCAGAAGCTCTCGCCCGCGCCGGTGAGGATCATCACCTTGGTCTTGCGGTCGCGGCCGATCAGGTAGAAGGCTTCGCCGAGCTGGTCGTGAATCCCGCCTTCGCCGGCCTCCCACAGGGCCGAGCCGCCATCGCGGTGGATGGTGACTTCCAGGATGCCGTCCTGTCGCTCCAGGCGGACATATTTGAAGCGGTCCTTGTAGTCCTCGAACCTGGCCATCTGAAGCTCCGTGTCTATGCGTCGGCGACGGCCTGGAGGCTGTTCACCAGCCATTCGACCATCTTCGGATCTGCGCCGTCGCGATCCGGGATGACGGTGAGCTGGTAGGTATAGAGCACGAAGCCGGTGCAGAGGCTGATGACCTGCAGGGCGCGGGCCTCCGCATTCGGCGGGCCGAGCCACTCGGCCAGGGGCGTGAGCGCGCGCTCGCGAAGCGCGCGAACAGCGATTTCGCGAGCCTCGGCGTCACCGGTCGCCAGGGTGATCATGGCGTGCGGACTGATGTTGAGGGCCGGATGCAGCAACAGGTCGGCGATCTGGCGGCCGAACTGGGCGCGGTCCTTCGGGATCATCTTCTCGATGTCCATCAGGTCGAGCAAGGCCGCCTCGAACAAGCCCGCCTTGGTGCCGAAATAGCGGAGCAGGATGGTCGAGGAGACGCCGATCATGTCGGCGATGTCGCGGATGCCGGTCTGCGAATAACCCCCGCGCGCGAACGCCGTCTGGGCGGCCTTCAGTATGCAGGCCTTGGTCCGGGGCGCATTGCGCTGCTTCGGCTGGGCGGCGAGGTCCATGGCTATCGAGTACCGTCGCCTTGGGGGCTGGACAAGCGCGAAGTTATCCATGGATAACTTCGCGCCAGTGGGTGGCGGGAGGCGCCGACCCGGCGCGCGGAGGAAGCTCATGGGACCCAGCCCTCTGTCGTCCGATGTGCCTGCGGCGACGATCAAGCTCGGGAAGGCCGAGATCCGCTCCGCGCTGGAAATGACGCTGACGGGGCGGCCGATCGCCTGGCTGGGCGCGGACCCGGCCTTGATCGAAGCCAACCGCAGCTGGATGGAGCCCCACTTTCTTGAAGACGGCGACACCTGGAGCCTCAACTTCCGGAGCTGGATCCTGCAGGTGGACGGCAAGGTGGTGGTGGTCGACCCCTGCACCGGCAACGGCCGGCCGCATCCGATGCCGCCGTTCGACGGGCTCGACACGCCGTTCATCGAGCGCTTCTGCGAGACCGGCGTCAGGCCCGAGGACGTCACTCACGTCTTCTGCACCCACATGCATCACGACCATTGCGGCTGGAACACCCAGCTGCGCGGCGGCCGCTACGTGCCGACCTTCCCGAACGCGCGCTATCTGTTCGTGCGTCGGGAATACGAGCGCTGGAACCCGAACGGGGCTGACTACAAGGCGGTCGACTACAACGAGGGCGTCTACGAGCGCAGCATCCTGCCGGTCGTCGAGGCGGGCCTGGCCGACCTGGTGATGGATCGCCACCGGGTGTCGCCCAGCCTCGAAATCCAGCCGGCCCAAGGCCACACCCTGGGCCATGCGATGCTGCACGTCGCCTCGCAGGACGAGGAGGGCTATTTCGCCGGCGACGTCCTGCACCATCCGTTGCAGCTCATCCGTCCCGAGATCCAGTTCGGCGACTGCGACGACCTCGACCAGGCGATCGAGACGCGGCGACGGCTCGTCGCCCAGGCCCTGGAGCGGGACGCGCTGATCATCCCTGCCCACCTGCCGTTCCCGCACGCGGGCCGACTGCGCCGGCAGGGCGATGTCGTCAGCTTTGAAGCGCTGCGCCTATAGTCCGGGCGGCACGATATGAGGATCCAGCGATGAGCGCCGTCGACGACCTGCACCGTCCCCTCTACGTCAGCGACCTCCTGGCCAACGCGCTCAACCAGGGCTCCAGCCAGCCGCTGCTGCACCTGCTGGACGGGCCGACGCTCACCGTCGCCGAGGTGCGCGACGCCACCAGCCAGTACATGCAGGCCCTGGCGAGCCTGGGGATCAAGCGCGGCGCACGGGTGGGCCTGCTCTCCGCCAACCGGCCCGAGGTGCTGCACGTCAGCCACGCCGTGCAGATGCTGGCGGCGGTCTACATGCCGATGCACCCGCTGGCCGGGATCGGCGACCATCTGCATGTCATCCAGGACGCCGGCGTCGAGATCCTGATCTTCGACGCGGACCGCTACGCCGCGCGCGCCGCCGAGCTGGCCGAGCGCGTCCCCGGTCTGCGGCTCGTGGCCTTCGGCGACACGCCCCTGGCCGACGACCTCTGCAAGATCGCTGCCGGCTTCACGCCCCAGCCCCTGGTCGCGCCGCGGGTCGAGGCGTCCGACATCACCCGCCTGGGCTATTCCGGCGGCACCACCGGCAAGCCCAAGAGCCTGACCACCACCCAGCGCGTCAGCCAGACCACCCTCCAGCTGATGATGGCCGAATGGGAATGGCCGAGCCCGCCCAGGGTGCTGTCCTGCGCGCCGCTCAGCCACGCCGGCGCGGCCATGGCCCTGCCGACGCTGCTGAAGGGCGGCACGCTGATGGTCCTGCCGGGGTTCGAGCCGGCCGCGGTGATGCAGGCGATCCAGGATCACCGGATCAACTGCATGCTGGTGGTGCCGACGATGATCTACGCCCTGCTCGACCACCCGCGCTTCGACGAGTTCGACCTCTCAAGCCTGGAGACCGTCTTCTACGGCGCCTCGGCGATGTCGCCGGCGCGGCTCAAGGAGGCGATCGAACGGATCGGTCCGGTCTTCGCCCAGTACTATGGCCAGGCAGAGGTCCCGATGGTCATCACCTATATGCGCAAGCGCGATCACGACGTGAACGACCTGCGCCGGCTGGCGAGCTGCGGGCGGCCGACGCCGTGGATTCACGTGGCCTTGCTGGACCACGAGAACCAGCCGGTGGCGGACGGCGAGCCGGGCGAGATCTGCGTGCGCGGGCCGCTGGTGTTCGACGGCTATCGCGACAATCCGGAACTGACGGCCGAGACCTGGGCCGGCGGTTGGCACCACACCGGCGACGTGGCGGTGCGCGATCCGGACGGCTTCCTGCGCATCGTCGACCGGACCAAGGACATGATCATCACCGGCGGCTTCAACGTCTATCCGCGCGAGATCGAGGATATCCTCGCCGAGCATCCGGCGGTGGCCCAGGCCGTGGTCATCGGCGCGCCGCATCCGAAGTGGGGCGAGGCGGTCAAGGCGGTGATCGTGCTGCGCGCCGGCCAGACGGCGACTCCTGAGGAGTTGATCGCCAGCGTCGCCGCCCGCAAGGGTTCGTTCCAGGCCCCAAAGGCCGTCGAGTTCGTAGACTCCATCCCGCAAACGCCGGTCGGCAAGCCCGACAAGAAGGCGGTCCGGGCGCTATACGGCCAGCTTGTCGCCTAACGGGCGGGCCGGTCATTCAGGAAACCAGGGAAGATGCCAATGCTGATGAAGTCCGCGTTCGCCCAGGGCGGCAAGGGGATCGAGGCGCTCGAGTTTCGCGAGGCGGCCATCCCGAACCCGGGGCCCGGCGAGGCCCTGGTGAGGCTGAGGGCGGCGACGCTGAATTTCCGCGACCTGTTGTTCATCAAGGGGATGCTGCCCGGCCTCGCCAAGGAGCCGGAGTATGTGCCGCTGTCCTGCGCCACCGGCGAGGTGATCGCCGTGGGCGCGGGCGTCAGCGACCTCAAGCCGGGCGACCGGGTCAATCCGCAATTCTTCCAGGGGATCGAGCCCGGCGCGCGCCACTCTCCGGACATGCTGGGGGGCTCGGCTGACGGGGTGGCGCGCACCCACGCCGTCTTCCGCGCCGACAGCCTCTGCCTGACGCCCGACGAGCTGGGCGACCTGGAGGCGGCGACCCTGCCCTGCGCGGGGCTGACCGCCTGGACGGCGGTGTTCGGCGCCAGGCCGATCCAGGCCGGCGAGCGGGTGCTGGTGCAAGGCACCGGCGGCGTCTCCCTGGCCGCCCTGCAGTGGGCCAAGGCGGCCGGCGCGGAGGTGGTGGTCACCTCTTCCTCGGACGCCAAGCTGCATCGGGCCCGCGCGCTCGGCGCCGACGTGACGGTCAACTATCGGACCACGCCGGACTGGGCGAAGGCGGCGCGCGAGCAGTCGGGCGGGAAGGGCGTCGACATCGTCGTCGACGTGGCCGGCACGCACCAGCTCGAGGCCTCGGCCAGCGTGCTCAACGACGGCGGGATCATCGCCGCCATCGGCATGCTGGACGGCGCGTTCAGCTGGGGCAAGGAGATCGGCCAGACCATCGTGCCGGTGTCGGTCGGCAATCGCGAGGAGCACCAGGCGATGACCGCCTTCGCGGCCAAGCACGCCATCCGGCCGATCGTCGACGTGGTCTACGACCTGAACCACCTGGCCGACGCCCTGCGTCACCTGGAAAGCGGCCGGTTCTTCGGCAAGGTCGGCGTCAACCTGCTGTAGGCGGGAAGGGCCCTCTCCGGCGGGGCCCGGGGCTTATCGCATCCGCCGCGACGCCCCCTCGCGGGCATCGTCGGGGCGGTGTTTGAATGCGGCGCCTCCAGCTTGCCCGCCAGGAAGGCCTACTCTCGCAAAAAAGCGGATTGGAGGAGAGACCCCATGGCAGTGCTTCCGGAAGCCAAGCTCTATGTCGATGGCGTCGTGCGACGCGCGGCCGGCGACAGGCTCTATGACAACATCGGCCCGTGGACCGGCGACGTCGTCGGCGTCGCCGCCGACGCCTCGGCCGCCGACGTCGAGGCGGCGATCGCCGCCGCCCGCCGGGCTTTCGACACCACCGACTGGTCAACCAATCACGCCAAGCGCCTCGAGCTGGTGCAGAAGCTCTACGGCCTGTTCGTCGCCAATCGCGACCGGCTGGTCGACATCGCCCGGCACGAGGTCGGCGCGGCCTGGGTGGCCGTCAACCGCGCCCAGGTCGACCTGGCGCTCGACAGCTGGAAGGACCTGATGGACGTCTTCCCCGAGGTCCAATGGGAGAAGGATCGCGGGACCAAGGAGACCTACGGCTTCACCACCTATCGCAAGAGCGTCCATGAGGCCGTGGGCGTGGTGGGCGCGATCACCCCGTGGAACTTCCCGATCTATGTGAACGTCGAGAAGGTCGTCTCGGCCCTGCTGGCGGGCTGCACCGTCATCCTGAAGCCCGCGCCCGACACTCCGCTGTCGGGTTCGATCTTCGGCGAACTGGCCGCCGAGGCCGGCTTCCCGGCCGGCGTGCTCAACGTCATCACCGCCTCCGATCCTGCCGAGGCCGGCGAGTTGCTGGTGACCGATCCGCGCGTCGACCTGATCACCTTCACCGGCTCCACCGCGATCGGCAAACACATCATGCGCCAGGGCGCGGAGACCATGACCCGGGTCTTCCTGGAACTGGGCGGCAAGTCGGTGAAGATCGTGCTGGAGGACGCGCCGAACTTCCAGATGGAGGTCGCCCAGTCGATCCTGGTGTTCCACGCCGGCCAGGGCTGCGCCGTGCAGTCGCGCCTGCTGGTGCCCAAGAGCCGCTACGACGAGGCGGTCGCGATCCTGACGGCGACCTACGCCGCCTTCGAGGACAAGTGGGGCCATTTCGACGATCCCGCCTGCCCGATGGGTCCGGTGATCTCGAAGAAGCAGATGGACCGGGTGAAGGCTTACATCGACATCGGCGTCCAGGAAGGCGCGCGGCTGATCGCCGGCGGCCATCTGCGGCCCGACAAGGGCTCCGGCTGGTTCATCGAGCCGACCTGTTTCGTCGACGTGACCAACGACATGCGCATCGCCCAGGAAGAGATCTTCGGCCCGGTGCTGGTGGTCATTCCGTTCGAGGACGACGAGGACGCCATCCGCATCGCCAACGACAGCGTCTATGGTCTGTCGGGCGGCGTGGTCTCCGCGGATCTCGATCGGGCGATGAAGGTCGCCAATCGCATCCGCACCGGCACGATCAGCGTCAACGGCGGCGCGCCGATCAACGGCGACCTGCCGTTCGGCGGCTACAAGCAGAGCGGCATCGGCCGCGCCTGGGGCGTCGAAGGCATCGAGGAATATCTCGAGACCAAGACCATCGGCTACCGGAAGTAGGATCGAGCTGCCGCCTGGAGGCTTCCCGTCTCCGGGCGGCGATTTGCCCTGGGGAAGACGATGGAGGCTCCGCTGAAGGTGGGCGTGCTCAATGACATGTCGGACGGCCCGCCCGGGCCGGGCGATGTCGAGCGGTGGCTGCGGCTCTGTGTCGACGATCTGGCGGCCGCCGGTCGGCTCGATCGTGAGGTGGAGTTCGTCCACGCCTGGGGTCTCGGCCTGCCGGGCGGGACGGCCGCTGCGGTGGAACGAGCCTATGCGGATCTCGCCCAGCAGGACGTGCTGCTGATCGTCGGGCCGGCGATCGGCGACAACGCCCTGGTCGCCACGCCGCTCGCCGAGCGGCATCGCACGCCGACGCTGAACTGGGCGGGCGCCGAGCGGGCCCGCGGTGACTACATGTTCCACCTGCAGGTGGGCTCCCATGAGGACGAGTCGATCGTGTTGGCCCGCTACCTGGCCGCTCTTGGCCTCAAGCGGGTGGGCGTGGCCTGCGATCGTTCGCCGATCGGCCGCAAGCATCTGCAATTCCTGCAGTCCGAAGCGGAGATCCTGGGATTGCGGATCGTCGCGATCAGCGGGCTCGCGCCGCTCGCCGAGGAGGCGACCGCCGAGGTCGACGAGTTGCTCGACGCCCGCCCGGACGCCATCCTCTACCTGGGCCTGGGTCTCGCAGCCCCCGCAGTCGCCCGCGCCCTGACGGCGCGCGGCTGGCACGGGCCGCGAGCGATGAACACCGCCGGCCTGCGAGGCTACTGGGCCGACTTCGCCCAGGTCATCGACGGCTGGGCCTATGTCGACATGCATTCAGACGGCAACCGCACGCTCGCGGCCCTGCGCGAGCGGCTGGGCGTCTCGCCCGCCGCGGCGCTCGCCGCCGCCAAGGGCTACGACCTTGGCCGCCTGGTCGCCGAGGGGCTGGCCCGCGCACCGGAACGTACGCGCGATGGCGTTCGAGAGGGGCTCGAACAGGTGAAATGGCTTGCCGCCGCCGAAGGTCATGAGGGAACCCTGCTGGGCTTCGGCGTCCACGACCGCGGCGCCCTGCATGGCCGCTATCTGGTGATGCGCCAATGGCGCGACGGCATGTCTGTCGAACTGTGAGCCTGGGTCAGCTCAAAAACTGCGCCAGCGGCGAGTGCAGCGCCCAGCCCAAGAAGCCCGCCAGGCCCATGACGATCCCGCCGGCCCCGAATAGCCAGGCGGCGTAGAGCGTGCCTGCGCTCTCCGCCAGCGCCGCCACGGCCGAGATCGAGATGGCGATGGAGATCAGGGCGTCGGAGGCGTCGAACTGGTCGTCGTGCACGTTCAGCGCATCGTACTGGGCCTGGAAGCCTTCCGCCTGGGTCCGGAGCGCGGGGATTTCCTTGTCGTACTTGGCGATTTCGCCCGTCAGCCGGGCGCGCTCGACGGCCGCGGCCGGCGTAGCGGCGGCGGAAAGCAGGTTCAGCTGGGCCAGCGCGGTCTCGTCGATATGCAGCTTGGTCTTGGTGGCCTGATACTCGCCCCAGCGGTCAACGGCGTCGGCCTGGGCCTGCTGCATGCCCTGAACGATGTTGCCGTCCTTCACCTGGGCCAGGCCCATGAAGACAGAGAGGACGACCACGGTGATGGCCACGGCCTGGTTGAGGCGCTTGTCCTTGGCCTCAGCCGCGATCTCGATTTCCATGACGTTCAGCTAGGTCATGTGCGGCCGGCGCGCCAGAGGTCGCCTATAGTCGCCATCGTCGACAAGAACAGGTGAGGGAAACGCATCATGGAATATCGTCTGCTGGGCCGAAGCGGCCTGAAGGTCTCCGTCTTCAGCTTCGGGGCCATGACCTTCGGCGGGGCCGGGATGTTCGCCGGCATCGGCGACACCAAGGGCTCTGACGCCAAGCGCCAGATCGACATGTGCCTGGATGCGGGCGTGAACCTGTTCGACACCGCCGACATGTATTCGGCCGGGCAGTCGGAAGCGGTGCTGGCCGAGGCCTTGGGCGAGCGCCGCAAGCAGGTGCTGATCGCCACCAAGTTCTTCGGCAAGATGGGCGAGGGCGTGAACGACCACGGCGCCAGCCGGCTGCACATCGTCGAGGCCTGCGAGGCCAGCCTCAAGCGGCTGAAGACCGACTACATCGACCTCTACCAGATCCACAACCAGGACCTGCTGACCCCAGCCGAGGAGACGCTGCGGGCGCTCGACGACCTCGTGCGCGCCGGCAAGGTCCGCTATATCGGCTCGTCCAACCACTCCGGCTGGACCAAGATGAAGGCGCTGGCGACCTCCGAGCGCCTGGGCCTCAACCGCTACATCAGCCAGCAGATCCAGTATTCGGTGCTCGACCGCGACTGCGAGGCCGAGCTGCTGCCGCTGGGCGTCCACGAAGGGGTCGGCGCGCTGATCTGGAGCCCGCTGGCCTCGGGCTATCTCTCGGGCAAGTTCAGGAATGCAGACGGCGGCAAGGCTCGCCTGACGAACGGCCAGCGGCTCCACGCCATGGACGACGAGCGCGGCCGGCGGGTGGTCGACCTGCTCTTGGAGATCGCCAAGGGACGCGCTGGAGCGACCGCCAGCCAGGTCGCGCTGAACTGGGTGGCGCGCAAGGCCGGGGTCAGCTCGATCATCGTCGGCGCGCGCACCAACGACCAGCTGGCCGACAATCTGGCGGCGGCCACCTGGTCGCTCAGCGACGGCGAAATCGCCCGGCTCGACGAGGCGAGCGCGCGGCCCCTGCGCTACCCCTACTACATGAACAAGGACTTCGGCGGCGGCCGCAACCCGGACCTGCCGTTGCTGCCGGGGATCGTGGAAGCCAAATAATCCTCGTCATCCCGGACGGCCTGCAAGGCCGAGCCGGGACCCAGGGCGGTGCGCACCGCCCTGGGTCCCGGCTCTACGCTGCGCTTCGGCCGGGATGACGGGGCTGGTAGAAATTACTCCGCCGCCGCGGCCGCCTTGGCGCGCCGCCCGCCCGACTTGGGCTGGTTGCGGGTGCGTGCGGCGATGTCGTCGGCGGCGATGAAGCCGAACACCATGGCCGGGCCGATGGTGGCGCCGGCGCCGGGGTAGCAGTCGCCGAACGGCGAGCCGGCGGCGTTGCCGGCGGCGTAGAGCTTCGGAATCGGCCGGCCTTCGCCGTCCACCACCCGGGCGTGGGCGTCGGCCTTCAGCCCGCCCTTGGTGCCGAGGTCGCCGAGATTGATCGGCACGGCGTAGAAGGGCCCCTTCTGGATCGGGCCGATGCAGGGGTTCGGCTTGACGGTGGGGTCGCCGAACATGACGTCATAGGCGTTGCCGCCGCGGCCGAACTGGGCGTCGACCCCGCTTCGGGCGTAGTCGTTCATCGTCCGGACGGTCTGGGTCAGGGCCTCGACCGGGACCTGGATCTTGGCCGCCAGGGCCTCGATCGTGTCCGCCTTGAAGATGTAATGGTCCCACCAGTCCTTGGGGATGCGCCAGTCGGGCATGATGGCGGTCGGCATGAAGCCGCCGGCGGTGAACTTGTCGCGATAGAGGGCGTCGAAGACGTGCCAGCAGGGCGTGTTGGCGCCGGTCTTCAGATGGTCCTCGACCATGGCCGCGCCGAACAGGTCGTAGCCGGTGGCCTCGTTGACGAAGCGCACGCCGTTGCGGTTGACGCAGACGCTGTGCGGCCGGCCGACGTCGAACGCCGCCTGGTGGATCTCTTCGTAGTTGGAGGCGCCGGGCGAGGGCATCTTCATGGTGGGGATCCACCAGCCGCTCTCGGTGTGTTCCGTGGTCGCGCCCACCGCCAGGCCGGCGATCAGCCCTTCGCCGCGGTTGGCGTCCTCGGGCGTGCTGGTGAAGCGGGTGAGGGTGGGGATCGGGAAGAAGCGGTCGCGCAGCTCCTGGTTCCACTCGAAGCCGCCGGAGCAGATGATCACCCCGTGGCGGGCGGCGATGTCGTAGCGGCGGCCGAAATTCGAGACCCGCACCCCGGTGATCTCGCCCTTGCCCTGGATCAGCTCCTCCAGCTTGGTGTCGAGCCGCACCTCGACGCCGCGCGCGAAGATCCGCTGGTAGAGCTGGCCCATCAGGGCCGCGCCGATGGTGAACCGGCGGTCGCGGGCGGTGAACCTCCGCGTGCCGACGTCCAGCCAGTAGTTGATGATGATGCGAATGACGTTCTTCATCCAACCCGGCGAGCGGGCCAGGATCGAGAAGGTTTCGACCAGGTCCATCGAATAGCGGCGGAACAGTTTGAAGCGCGAAAACTGCTCGCGCATGAAGATGAACTTGTCGTCCAACTGGCGGCCGTCGAAGGTCGGGCAGATGATGGAGCGGTCGGCGCGGGCGCCCGGCGCGTCGGGGAAATAGTCGGCCCAGTCGGCCTTGATCAGGTCGAACTTCAGCGCCTTCAGGAAGCGGATCATCTCCGGCGCCTGGTCGACATAGGCCTCCATCCGGTCGCGCTGGACCGGGCCCTTGATGACGCTGTCGAGATATTTCAGCGCTTCCTCGCGGCTGTCGCCGGTCTCGGCCAGGTCGTGGTTGGGGACCCACATCACGCCGCCGGAGGTCGCCGAGGTGCCGCCGTACTTGTTGGTCTTCTCAACAATGAGCACGGAGAGACCCTGTTCGGCGGCCCGCAGCGCCGCCGTGGCCCCGGCCGCGCCGGAGCCGACGACGACCACGTCATAGATTTCAGGGGTGCTCATGATCTTCTTCCGGATGTCTTTTCTGAGCCGGCCCGCGAGCCAACACGCAGTCTAGTCTCAGTTGTGGGGGACCGCATCCAGGTGCGAGCCCGGCGGAAAGTGGAAGAGCTCGATGTGGTGGCCGGTGTCCTTGCGGGCGTCGGCGTAGGCGTAGACCCCGCCCATGGTCTCGAAACCGATCGGCACCGGCCACTTGGCCTTGGCCGCCGCCAGCGCCTCGTCGAACTGCTGGCGCGTGTCGAAGTGCTGGCCGATATGATGGAAGAGGGTGGCGTAGCCGCTTTCCGGCAGGATCTGGCGATAGACGTGGTCGTCGTTGGCCAGCGGCTGGATGATCTCGTACTGAACGCCGTTCTTGTAGGCGAGGGCGAAGTGGCAGATGGCGCTGCTCGTGGCGCTCGTCGCGAACACCGCCTCGCGCATCTCCATGTAGTCGGTGATGGCGTGGATGCGGCCGATCTCCTCCATGGCGCGGTCGAAGTCGTTCGTCACATAGGCGAACTGATAATAGTTGCGGCTCAAGACGCTGCCTCCCTGACCCCGGCCATGGCGCTGGTCCGGCGATATTTGCGCGCAATGTCTATGCGGCCATGCGCAGGAGAAATGACGGTCGCGGCAGGGCCACTTGTTTCCGCGCGCCTACGGGCGGCGCGGGCTGCTGGAGATGGAAAAGCGGTGCAATTACCAGGACCAAGCCGGCGGGCCTCTGGGCCAGGATCAGCGGGAACCGCACAACGCCCAGAGACAAGTCTTCCGGCATCCGGGGGTGTTGAAACGGGGCCTCAGGGGGGCGCTTATTCCGCCACGAACAGGTAGAGATCGCCCAAGAGGATTCAGGCGTTTCAGTGAGCCGATGGCTCGAACGCGCTGTGGTGCAGGAATGATGTGAGGCGGAAGAGGCTGTATGACGTCAGAGTCGTTTACGCGCGTCGCGAGGGTGTCGGATGTGGCCCCGGGGACGAGCCTGCTGGTCACGGTGGCCGGCAAGGAGATCCTGCTTTGCAACAGCAAGGACCAGATCACCGCCATCATCAACAAGTGCTCGCATGCCGACGAGAAGCTCGAGTGCGGACGCATCCGCAACGGCTGGATCTCCTGCCCGGCGCACGGCGCACGGTTCAGCCTTGAGACCGGCCAGGCCATGAACCATCCGGCGACGCTGCCGATCCAGACCTTCCCCACCCGCATCGTCGACGAGTGGGTCGAGGTCCAGGCCTAAGCCCTTTCCGACGTCGAAGACGACCCGCGAGCGGTCGAACCAAGAAACGAAACATCGGGAGGAACGAGGCCATGGGGCAGGGCAGGGGCCTGAATCCGTCCCGCATCCCGCTGCAGTGGGAGCAGGTGACGCCGGACTGGATGACCGCGGCGATCCACACGGTCCATCCGGACGCCCGGGTCGGCGACGTCCGGATCGTCACCCGCGACGACGGCACCAATCGCCGCGCGCGGCTGGGCCTCAGCTACGCCGCGGGCTCCGGGCCCGAGACCGTCTTCCTCAAGGCGCACGCCGCGGGACACCGGATCACCCATCTGCGCAACGGCAACCTGTTCAACGAGGCGCGCCTCTTCCAGGCGGGCGCGACCCTGCCGGTCGACCATCCGCTGGTCTACAAGTCGATCGTCGACTACCTGCGGCTCGATTTCCTGCTGGTGATGGAAGACATCAAGCAGCGCGGCGCCGATCCCAGGGATGCGACGACGCCGATGACCGTCGACCAGGTCGCCGACGGCCTGCGCGGCCTGGCCAGGCTGCACAGCCAGTACTGGGGCTTTTCGCGGCGGACCCACCCGAAACTCGGGTGGGTGCAGACCTGGAAGCCGACCAAGGGCTGGCAGGCGGGGTTGGGCAAGCGCATCCCGATCGGCCTGCAACGCGGCGCGGACATCCTGCCGCCGCAGGTCGTGCGGATGAGCGGGGCGGAGGTTCTTGGGCTCTGGACCCGCTACGTCGGGACCCTGTCGAAACAGGCCATGACCCTGCTCCACGGCGACGCCCACATCGGCAACACCTATGTCCTGCCGGACGGCTCGGTCGGCTTCCTCGACTGGCAGGTCATCCGTCGCGGCGGCTGGTCCCAGGACGTCGGCTATTTCCTGATCGGCGCCCTGACCGAAGACGACCGGCGCAAGCACGAGCGGGCGCTGATCGAGGAATACCGCCAGGCGCTCACCCTTCCCAAGGGACAGACGCTCTCCGCCGAAGACGCGTGGCTGCAGTATCGCGCATCGACCATCTACGGCCTGGCCATCTGGCTCTCGACGCTGGGCACCGACGGCTGGCAGGCGCGGCCGATCTGCGAGGCCCTGTCCCAGCGCTATGCCGCCGCCTTCGTCGAGCTGGAGACCGAGGCGGCGCTGGCGGCGATCGGGGCCTGAGCCGTCAGTCCGCCTTGCCGGTCTCGACGAGGCGCTTGAACCGGGCGAGTTGCGCGCCCAGCACGGCGTCGACCGGCGCCGCCCAGGTCTCGGCCAGGCCGCCCTTGGCGTAGCCGCCGACGTCGTAGCTCAAGCGCACCTTGGTGGCTGCGCCGGCCGGCTCGAGCTGGATCGCCAACGCCCCTGCAGCTCCCGTGAACTGCAGAGGCCCCAGGCCGCCGAACATCCGTAGCGCAGACCGTCCGTCAGCGTAGGTGATCGTCATGTGGCGCACCGCGCCGGCCGCCAGTCGTTCGCAGAAGCAGCCCGCCGTCAGGTCGAACGACAGGTTCTTGGCGTCGCCGGAAAAGGAATGCCGGCTGTCCCACCAGAGCGCTGGCGTCACGAGCGCCGCCCAGACCTTCGCCGGCGGCGCCGCGATCGTCGCCATCTGGACAACCTCGAAGCCCTGCGGCGACCGGTCCGTCACTTCCGCCATCACGGGAGCTGCGGCCATCACCCAGGCCGCAGCGGCGGCGGCGAGAGATATTTTCGTTCTCATGCGAGCCTCGTGACACCCGAGATGATGGCCATAAGCCTGCGCCTAGGCGACCGCGACGACCTCCTGCAGCACGTCGAAGCCCTCGAACTGCGGATGGCCGGCGTAGACGTCGCGGCTGCCGCCGGAGTCCTTGTGCGCCAGGCGGAAGGCCTCGGACTTGGTCCAGGCCTCGAAGGCCTCGCGCGACGCCCACAGCGAATGGGAGGCGTAGAGCCGATGGTCCTCGCGTTCGGGTCCCTTCAACAGGTTGAAGGAGACGAACCCCGGAACCTCGCGAAGGTGGGTGTCGCGCCCGAGCCAGATGGCCTCGAAATCGGTCTCGCGGCCGAGGTTCACCTTGAAGCGGTTCATCGCGATGAACATGGGGCCTCTCCTGGATTGGCTGGGCCGCCCGGCCAGCGTCGCTGGGCGGGGTTTGCTGCGGCCGGGCGGTGCGATGACTACAACTTTTTCACGGACGCCCGATCCTAAAAGAGTTCGAGGGGACTGGTCACGCCGTGTCTTGGAGAGCGGCGTCGGCGCCGCTAGGACGCTGGCCATGCGCATCCTCCTGACAGGATCCTCCGGCTGGCTCGGCCGGTATCTCGCCCCGATGCTTCGCCGCCAGGGGCACGAGGTCGTCGGCCTGGACGTGACGCCCGGCGACGACACCCAGGTCACAGGCTCCGTCGCCGACCTGGCGACAGTCGAGCGCGCCTTTTCGGTCGGCGGGATCGACGCCGTCGTGCATGCCGCCGCCCTCCATAAGCCGGACATCGCGCGCCACCCGACCCAGGCCTTCATCGACGTCAACGTGACCGGGACGCTGAACCTGCTGCGGACGGCCGTGTCGGCCGGCGTCAGCCGGTTCGTCTTCACCTCGACGACCTCGCTGATGATCTCGCAGGCGATCCGCGACGAGGCGAGTTCTGCAGCGGCCTGGCTGGACGAAGCCTCCGGCCCGCTGGCGCCGCGAAACATCTACGGGGTGACCAAGCTCGCCGCCGAAGGTCTGTGCCGCATTTTCCACCTCGAGCACGGGCTGCCGTGCATCGTCCTTCGCACCTCCCGCTTTTTCCCGGAGGACGACGACACCCTCACCGAACCGTCGGGCGAAAACTTGAAGGCCAACGAGCTTCTGCATCGCCGGCTGACCGTCGAGGACGCGGCGTGCGCGCATGTCCTCGCCCTGGACCAGGCCCCGGCCGTCGGGTTTGAGGTGCTTGTCATCTCGGCGCCGCCGCCGTTCGCCCGGGCGGAGGCCGGGGCGATCAAGCACGATGCGAAGGCGGTGATCCGGCGGCTCTTCCCAGACGCCGAGGCGCTGTTTTCAGCGCGAGGCTGGGAGCTGCCGAAACGCATCGGACGGGTCTATGACCCCTCGCGAGCCGAGCGGGTGATCGGCTTCCGGGCCGAAACCGATTTTGCAGTTGTGCTTGACGCGCTGCGGGCCGGCCAGCCGCTGCCGTTCGCCCACGATCCGACCTATGTCTCCCCGCTGGAGCGCCGCCGCGCCACGTCCGTAGAACGCGACGTCGGCGTCACCTAGCGGTCGGGGCCTCAGCTTAGGAGGCCGGACAGTCGGCCGCGGATGATCTGCTCGGCGTCGCGGACGATCCGGCTGACCAGCTCCTCGCAGGTCGGGATGTCGTGGATCAGCCCCTGGATCTGGCCCGCCCAGACCAGGCCGGCGTCGATGTCGCCGGTCTCCAGCGCGACGCGCCCCTTGGCGCCGCCGACGTACTCGCGGATGTCTTCGAAGACCGCCTCCGGACGCGACGAGATCTCCACCACCTTGTCGGAGATGGTGTTCTTGGCCACGCGGCCGGTGTTGTGGAACTTGCGGAAGATCAGGTTGGTCGACCGTTCGTCGTTGGCGACCAGGAAGTCCTTGATCTTCTGGTGGATCGGGGCCTCGACGGTCGCGCAGAAGCGCGTGCCCATGTTGATGCCTTCCGCGCCCAGCGCCAGGGCGGCGGCGAGGCCGCGCCCGTCGCCGAAGCCGCCCGAGGCGATCATCGGGATCTTCACCTTGTCGGCCGCGGCCGGGATCAGGATCAGGCCGGGGATGTCGTCTTCGCCCGGGTGGCCGGCGCATTCGAAGCCGTCGATGGAGATGGCGTCGACGCCCATCCGTTCGGCCGACAGCGCATGCCGCACGGCGGTGCACTTGTGGACCACCTTGATGCCGTGGGCCTTGAAGTCGTCGACGTGCTCCTGCGGCTTGTGGCCGGCGGTCTCGACGACCGTGACGCCGCTATCGATGATCGCCTTGCGGTACTCGGCGTAGGGCGGCGGGGTGACCGAGGGCAGGATGGTCAGGTTCACGCCGAAGGGCTTGTCGGTCATCGCCCGGCAGCGATCGATCTCGCGCCGGAGGTCGTCGGGCGTCGGCTGGGTGAGGGCGGTGAGGATGCCGAGGCCGCCCGCGTTCGATACGGCTGCGGCGAGTTCGGCCCGGCCGACCCACATCATGCCGCCCTGAACGATGGGATGTTCGATGCCCACCAGCTCCGTGAAGCGCGTGCGGAGAGCCATGTCGGAAACCCTTTATGAGACGCGGCGGTCAGGAAGTTACTCGCGAGTAGTTCCCGCCGCCTTGGCTTGTCAACCGAACCTCGAGGCTCGGAGTGAACATCGAACTGCCCCAGGCGGTCAGGGGCGGTCAGCGCGGCGCGAGGCCGCGCATGAGAATGTCGACCATCTGGGACGCGACCTCTTCCGGGGGCAGCCGCCCGTCGGGCTTGTGCCAGCGGGCGGGCCAGTTGAGCGCCCCGGCCAGGGTGAAGCCGGTGAGCTGCACGTCTGTCGGCGCGATGGAGCCGTCGGCGACGCCTTCGGCGATCAAGGCCTGCATGGCCTTGTCGATCTCGCGCTTGAGGGCGCGAAATCGCGTGGAGCTTTCGTTCGTGAGCTGTTCGTCCGCCGTGCGGATCACGCAGCGCCCGAAGTCGTCCATGATGATCTCGGCGTAGCGCCTGAGGAAATCGCCGAGGCGATCGAAACCCGTCCCGGGCTCGGCGTGAGCCGCATCGGCGGCGGCGCGCAGCTGCTCGACGCCGCGGGTCACGCACTCGAGCAGGACCTGATCCTTGTTCCCAAGATAGTGATAGATTGTGGGCTTGCTGACGCCCAGACTGGCGGCGACGTCGTCCAGCGACGTGGTGTGGAAGCCTTGGCTGTTGAACATGCGCACGGCGGCGCGCAGCACGGCCTCGCGCTTTTCCTGGCGCTGTGCGACGCGTTCAGCCTGGGTCCGGAAGGGCGAGTGATCCACTTGGCCGGTCTTTCGCTTGAAATTGCGTCCGCGTCGATTGACCACGTCAGTTCGGCACCAATATACTCATCGGTAGATTACCGACTAGGCAGTTTTGTGTTCGCGCCTGTTCGGCGTCCCCCCATAGCCTTCCTGGAGCGCTCCCCATGACCGCTGATCCCGTCGTCATCGCCGGCTACGCCCGTACGCCCATGGGCGGCTTTCTCGGCGACCTGTCCGGCCTGAAATCGACCGAGCTCGGCTCCGCCGCCGTCAAGGCCGCCGTCGAGCGGGCCAAGGTCGATCCGAGCGCGGTGGAGCAGATCTTCATGGGCTGCGTCCTGCCCGCCGGCCTGGGCCAGGCCCCGGCGCGCCAGGCGGCGCTGGGCGCGGGTCTTTCGCTCAACACCCAGGCGACCACCGTCAACAAGATGTGCGGCTCGGGCATGCAGGCGGCGATGATGGCGCACGATGCGCTCGCGGCCGGCAGCGCCGACGTGATCGTCGCCGGCGGCATGGAGAGCATGAGCAACGCGCCCTACGCCCTGCCGAAGCACCGCGCCGGCGCCCGGCTCGGCCACGACAAGATCATCGACACCATGATGATGGACGGCCTGGAGGACGCCTATACGCCGGGCAAGGCCATGGGCGCCTTCGCCGAGGACGCGGTGCGGGACTATCAGTTCACCCGCGAAGACCAGGACGTCTATGCGCTGCGCTCGCTGTCGCGCGCCGTCGAAGCGATCGCCAGCGGCGCCTTCAAGCGCGAGATCGCGCCGGTGACCGTAAAGGGCCGCGGCGGCGACACCGTCATCGACACCGACGAACAGCCGGGCAAGGCCAAGCCGGACAAGATCCCGTCGCTGAAGCCCGCCTTCGTCAAGGACGGCACCATCACCGCCGCCAACGCCTCGTCGATCTCCGACGGCGCCGCGGCCCTGGTGATGACCCGCGAGAGCGTGGCGAAGAAGCTCGGCCTGCCGATCGTCGCCCGCGTCGTCGGCCACAGCGCCCACGCCCATGAGCCCGGCCTCTTCACCACCGCGCCGGTCCCGGCGATCAAGAAGCTGCTTGAGAAGGTCGGCTGGACGGTCGACGACGTCGACCTGTTCGAGGTCAACGAAGCCTTCGCCGTGGTCGCCATGATCGCCGCGCGCGAGCTGTCGATCCCGGACGACAAGATCAACGTCAACGGCGGGGCGACTGCGCTCGGCCACCCGATCGGCGCCAGCGGCGCGCGGATCCTGGCGACCCTGCTGGCCGCCCTGGAGAACCGCGGCCTGAAGCGCGGCGTCGCCAGCCTCTGCATCGGCGGCGGCGAAGCCACGGCCATGGCGGTCGAACTCGCCTGAGGTTGCGCGGGGAGGGGCGGCTGACGCCCCTCTCGCCGGCCGCCCCCGTCGCCGACGGGATTTATCGTTGGGGCACGGCGACGTGTCCCTGAGGGAAGAATTCCGCAGTCCTGCAGGCTCGGAATTGCTCGCATTTCGGCCCACCGTGTAGGGGGCTCTCACTCGTCTGGAAGGAATACTCGCGTGGAACTGAAGGGCATTGCGGCCATCGTCACCGGCGGCGCGTCGGGTCTGGGTGGAGCGACCGCGAAGATGCTGGCCGACGCCGGCGCCAAGGTCACGATCTTCGACCTCAACGAAGAGGTCGGCCAGGCGCACGCAAAGGACATCGGCGCCAGCTTCCAGAAGGTCAACGTCTCGGACGAGGCCAGCGTGGCCGCCGCGCTCGACGCCGCCCAGGCCGCCAACGGCGTGGCCCGTGTGCTGGTCAACTGCGCCGGCATCGCGCCGGCGGTGAAGACGGTCGGCCGCGAGAACGTCCCGCATTCGGCCGAGATCTTCGCCAAGACCGTCACGGTCAACCTGATCGGCACCTTCACGATGATCGCCCAGTTCGCCGCCCGTCTGGCGGCGGCCGAGCCGATCGGCGAGGAGCGCGGCGTGATCATCAACACCGCCTCGGTGGCCGCCTACGACGGCCAGATCGGCCAGGCGGCCTATGCGGCGTCCAAGGGCGGCGTGGTCGGCATGACCCTGCCGGTGGCGCGCGACCTGGCGCAACACCAGATTCGCGTCATGACCATCGCGCCGGGCATCTTCCTGACGCCCATGCTGCTGGGCCTGCCGCAGGCCGCGCAGGACAGCCTGGGCAAGATGGTCCCGCACCCGAGCCGCCTGGGCAAGCCGGAGGAGTACGCCAAGCTCGCGGCCAGCATCATCGACAACCCCATGCTCAACGGCGACGTCATCCGGCTCGACGGCGCCATCCGCATGGCGCCGAAATAGCCATGGCGCCCCAAGTGAGCAGGTCTGGCGGCGTCCTCTTCGAAGTCGACGGGGCGATCGCGACGATCACCCTGAACCGGCCCGACGTCGGCAACGCGCTCGACATCCCGATGTCGCGCGAGCTGATGGACCTGGCCATCCGCTGCGAAGGGGACGCCGCGATCCGCTGCGTCGTCCTGACTGGGGCGGGCAAGCTGTTCTGCGGCGGCGGCGACGTCGCCGCCTTCGCCGGCGCCGGCGACGACCTTCCGGTGTTCCTGCGCGAGATCACCTCCTACCTGCACGCGGCCATCTCGGTCTTCGCGCGGATGGAGAAGCCGCTGGTCTGCGCCGTGAACGGTTCGGCGGCCGGGGCCGGCATCGGCCTGGCGATACTCGGCGACGTCGTGCTCGCCGAACCGACGGCCAGTTTTAGCTTGGCCTACACCGGCATCGGGCTGACGCCCGATGGCGGCACGACGTGGCTGCTGCCGCGGCTCATTGGACTGCGGCGCGCCCAGGAGCTCTGCCTGACCAATCGCAAGGTGAAGGCCGAGGAGGCCGCGAGCTTGGGCCTGGTCACCCGCCTGGTCGAGGCCGGGGCCCTGGCGGCCGAGACCAAGACGCTGGCGGACAGTCTCGCCCGGTCGGCCACGGCCGCCCTCGGCGCGACGCGCAAGATGCTGGTCGAGAGCTATTCGAACACCCTGGAAACTCAGCTGGCGCTGGAAAGCCGCGTCATCTCCAACCAGTCCCGCAACTTTGAGGGCCGGGAAGGCGTCTCCGCCTTCCTCGAGAAACGCGCCCCCCGGTTCCTGAAGGAAGATTGATATGGCCGAAGCTTACATCGCAATGGCGGTCCGTAGCGCCGGTGGCCGCCGCAAGGGCTCGCTGCTGGGCGTGCACCCGGCGGATCTCGGCGGCGCGGTCCTGAGCGCGCTTGTCGACCGGTCCGGGATCGATCCGGCGGCGATCGACGACGTGATCGTCGGCTGCGTGACCAACGCCGGCGAGCAGACCTTCGCCTTCGCCCGCAACGTGGTGCTGGCCTCGAACCTGCCGGACAGCGTGCCGGCGGTGACCATCGACCGTCAGTGCGGTTCCTCCCAGCAGGCGCTCAGCTTCGCCGCCCAGGCGGTGATGTCGGGCCACCAGGACATGGTCGTGGCCATGGGCGTCGAACACATGACCCGCGTGCCGATGGGCTCGAACGTGAAGCTCTACGTCGACGCCGGCCTCAGCCAGGGCGTGTGGAGCCCGGCGATCCAGAAGCGCACCGGCGCCGCCGAGCCCAGTCAGTTCATCGGCGCCCAGATGATCGCCGACAAGTACGGCTTCACCCGCGAGCAGATGGACGCCTATGCGCTGGGCAGCCACCAGCGGGCGGCCGCGGCCATCAAGGCCGGCGCCTTCAAGGGCGAGATCGCGCCGATCACCACCCCGGACGGCGTCTTCGACACCGATGAGGGCGTCCGCTACGACGCCTCGCTCGAGGGCATGGCGGGCCTGAAGCCGATCCTGGAAGGCGGTTCGATCACCGCCGGCAACGCCAGTCAGATGACCGACGGCGCCGCGGCGCTGCTGGTGGTCAACGAGAAGGCGCTGAAGCAGCACAACCTCACCCCGCTGGCGCGGGTGCACACCATGACCGTCACCGCCGGCGATCCCGTCATCATGCTCGAAGAGCCTGCGCCGGCGACCAAGAAGGCGCTGGAGCGGGCCGGCCTGAAGCTCGATGACATCGACCTGTTCGAGGTCAACGAGGCCTTCGCCGCGGTCGTGATGTCCTGGCTGAAGAACACGGGCGCGGACCCGTCCAAGCTCAACGTCAATGGCGGCGCGATCGCGCTCGGCCACCCGCTCGGCGCCTCCGGCGCCAAGCTGATGACCCAGCTGGTCCATGGCCTGCGCAACCAGAACAAGCGCTGGGGCCTGCAGGTGATGTGCGAAGGCGGCGGCGTCGCCAACGCCACGATCATCGAGCGCCTCTAGAGGCCAAGAGGACAGGGGCGCAGCCGCGGCTGCGCCCTCGTCAGGCCGGTTGGAGACATCATGACGGTCGTCGACTGGGTCCGTGGAGACGCGCTGGGCCTGCAAATTCCGGCGCATGGCGAGGCCCTGCGGGCCGGCGGCGAGGCCTTCCTCACCAAGGCTTTCCGCGCGGCCGGCGCGATCGGCCCGGACAACAGCGTCGCCCAGATCACCCAGCTTGAGGAGTGTCCGGGCGGGAGCACGGGGCGCAAGCAGTGGCTTCGGGTGGTCTACGAAAAGCCCGAGCCCGGCCTCCACACCGATCTGTTCGTGAAATACTCGCGCGACTTCGATGACGAGATCCGCGACCGGGCGAAGAACCAGATGGAGTCCGAGGTCCAGTTCGCGCTGATCTCACGGCTGCCGGGCTTCCCGATCGCGGTGCCGGCCTGCCTGTTCGCCGACTACCATCATGACTCCGGCACAGGCGTCCTGATCACGCAGCGCATCCCGTTCGGACTTGGCCGCGTCGAGCGGGCCTGGGACAAGTGCCTGGACTATGAGATGCCCGAGCCGCTGGAGCACTACCGGGTGCTGGTCACCGCGGTCGCCCGGCTGGCCGGGGCGCACAAGGCCGGCCGACTCGCCGCCCACATCTCCGAGACCTTCCCCTTCGACGCGGAGAAGGCGGTCACCAACGACAGGATCCGCTACAGCGCCCAGCAGCTGCAGAACCGCGTCGCCCGCTTCTCCGATTTCGCGGCGACCTACCCGCAGATCCTGCCGACGAACATCGCCACGCCGGAGTTCATCGCCCAGCTGAAAGAGGATGTCCCGCGCTTCCTCGAACACGAGCTGGCGATCAAGCATCACCTCTACAGCCAGCCCGACCTCATCGCCCTGTGCCATTGGAACGCCAACGTCGACAACGCCTGGTTCTGGCGAACGGAAGACGGCGAACTCGCGTGCGGCCTGATGGACTGGGGCCGGGTGAACCAGATGAACATCGCGCTCGCGCTGTGGGGCGGGCTGAGCGCGGCGGAGATCGAGATCTGGGACAACCATCTGGACGAGCTGCTCGCCCTGTTCGTGGCGGAGTTCCGCGGCGCTGGGGGGCCGGTGCTCGATCCGGGCGCGCTGAAGCTGCACATCTGCCTGTTCGCCGCGATGATGGGCCTGGCCTGGTTGATGGACGCCCCGCCGCTGATCCAGTCGCAGGTTCCCGACCTCGCTGAAGCCGAGAGCCGGTTCGACGCCCGGTTCAAGGGCAACGAGACCGCCCGCACCCAGCTGCACATGCTGACCAACTTCCTGAACCTCTGGCAGACCCAGGACTTCGGTCGGATGCTCGACCGGTTTCTGCTGACGCAGGCCGGCGCGGCCTAGGAGCGGCCTGGGCTTTTTCCCGGGAACGGGCAAAAAGCGATGGGTCTCAGGCGTTTAATTTTGACCGGAGAGTCAATATTGGCGGGCTGCCATCGCCACTTGCGTTGACATATCATGGCCTTGCGTTGACAGTCGGGCGCTCCCGAAAGGCGTCTACCTCGATGAGTGAAGGCGAGTTCTTCTACAGCCTCGATGGCCCGCTCGATGCGCTTCCGGCGGAACGTCAGATGCGCGCGGCCAACCTCGGCGGCTTCGCCGAGCTGGCGCGCCGGCTCGGCGGCGATCCCTGGCGGATCCTCGAGCGGCACGGCATCGACCCGCGTACGGCGAAGGATCCGGAAAGCTTCATCGACTGCCAGTCCGTCGTGGACGCCCTCGAGTACTGCGGCGCCCAGTTCAACGATCCCCTGTTCGGACTGCGCCTGGCCCACCTGCAGGAGCCCGACGTCTACGGCTGCGTGACCGCCCTTTGCCGGTCGGCCGCGACGGTCGGGGAGGCGATCGAATCCTTCCAGAAGTACCTGCCGGTCGTCCATTCGCCCGAAAGCGTGGTCGAGGTGGTCCAGGGCAAGGACCTGGTCGAGCTGCGTTGGGGCGAGCGCACCGACCTGGGCGTCAACGACCAGGCGCACTACCAGGCGCTGATCCTGAACATGAAGCTGCTGCGCATGCTCGGTGGCCCGCGGTTCACGCCGCATTATGTGAGCCTGGCGCTCGACGTGCGCTCGAAAGACATTGCCGAGATCGAGAGCGAGATCGGCTGCCGGGTGCGCACGCGCGCCCAGGCCAACGCCATCGCCTTTCCGATCCAGGTGCTGGACCAGCCGATCGCCACCTCCAACCGCCTGCTGTTCCGCCTGGTCGACGGCTACCTCGCCCGCGTGAAAGCCATGCACCGCACGACGATGGTCGAGCGGGTTGAGGACTATGTGCGTGGCGCTCTGCCCTCCGGGAACTGCTCGATTGAGCGCTGCGCGGAAAAGCTCGGCGTCTCCGTCCGCACCCTGCAGGCGCGCCTGACGCGGAGCGAGGTGCGGTTCTCCGACATTCTCGAGCGCCAGCGGATCGAACTGGCCAAGGAGTACCTCAAACAGGACCAGATGAGCCTGGACGAGGTCGCCATCCTGCTCGGCTATTCGGAACAGACCAGCTTCGGCCGCGCCTTCAAGCGCTGGACCGGCCAGACGCCGCAGCGGTTCCGCAGCCTGACCGGCATGGTGTCTGCGCCGGATCTCAGCGCCCCGGCGGCCTGAGGCGGCTGAGCGAACTTCCCCTCTTTACGACTGTCATCCCGGTTTTTCGCGCAGCGAAAAGACCGGGACCCATGAACACGGCGTTGCAGGTCGGGACACGGCCGCGCCACGCGAATTTTCGCTCTCCGGTGTGCATGGGTCCCGGACATCCGCTACGCGGATTCCGGGATGACAGTTGTAGGGCGCTTCAGGCCGGCACGGTTCGTCGCTTGCTGACCGCCAACGGTTCCGACGGCGCATCCAGCTGCGGCAGCAGGGCCGCGACCGCCTCACGGTACGTCTCCACGCCCGCATCCTTCACCGGCCCATAGCCGGCGATCGAGCCGGCGGCGCCGGCTAGCTGGACGGCGACCGCCATATTCGCGTCCGTCGCCTTGTCTGCGACGGAGGAGATCAGCTGGCGATACTCGCCGATCAGCCGCCGCTCCAGCCGCCGCTCGGCGGTGTAGCCGAACGGGTCGAGGGCGCCGCCGCGCAGGGTTTTGAAGCGGCTCATGACCTTCAGCACCGGGAAGATCCACGGCCCGAACTCGATCTTCTTCGGCCGGCCGGTCTTGGCGTCCTTGCGCAAGGCGATCAGCGGCGGGGCGAGGTTGAGCGACAGCTTCACGTCGCCGGCGAACTGGTCGCGCAAGGACGCATGGAACTCCGGCGTGCTGTAGAGCCGGGCGACCTCGTACTCGTCCTTGTAGGCCATCAGTCGGGCGAGCTGGTTGGCGACCTCCATGAGGAAGGTCTCGGGCGCGGCGACGCCGCGGCCGCGAAGCCGGGCCTCCAGGTCGCGCACGAAGGCCTGATACTGGCCGGCGTAGCGGGCGTCCTGATAGGCCGTCAGCCTGTGGCTGCGGCTCTCCAACATCTCGGGCAGGGTGGTGGGGAAGGCCGGCTCGTTCTGCGGGGCGTCCGCCAGCGCCAGCAGGTCGTCTGCCGACTGGGCGGCCAGGCGGCCCAGGGCGAAGGCCTGCAGATTGGCCTTCACCGCCACCCCGTTCAGCCGCACGGCCTCCTCGATCGAGGCGACCGAGACCGGCAGGCAGCCCTTCTGCGCGGCGAACCCGACCATCATGATGTTGGTGAAGATCGAGTCCCCGACCAGCTTGGTCGAAAGCGTGTGCGCAGGCACGGTGGCGATGTTGCGGTCGTCCACGGTCTTGCGAATGGCGGCCAGGAACCTGGGCTTTGAAAGGTCCAGCGCATTGTTCGCCTGGAAGTCGCCGGTGGGCGCGATCTCGTCGTTGGCCACCACCCTGGTGTCGGTCCGGGTGACGGCCAGTACGTCCGGACTGGAGGCGACGATCAGGTCGCAGGCGATCAGCAGGTCGGCCTGGGCCGTGCCCAGCCGGGCGCTGGGGATCTGGTCGACGTCGGCGCCGATCTTGATGTGGCTGGTGACCGCGCCGCCCTTCTGGGCCATGCCGGTCATGTCCAGCACCTTGGCGCTCTTGCCCTCCAGGTGGGCGGCCATGCCGAGCACCGCGCCCACGGTCAGCACCCCTGTGCCGCCGATGCCGGTGACCATCAGGGAATAGCCGCCCACGCCCGGCTCGACGACCGCGGGCGTCGGCAGACCGGCCATCTTCTCCGCCAGCACGCCGGCGTCGATCGAGCGCTTGGCGATCTGGCCGCCGCGCACCGAGACGAAGGACGGGCAGAAGCCTTTGACGCAGCTGTAGTCCTTGTTGCAGCTGGACTGGTCGATCAGTCGCTTGCGGCCGAACTCCGTCTCCAGCGGCTGGATGCTCATGCAGTTCGATTGCTTCGAGCAGTCGCCGCAGCCCTCGCAGACCGCCGGGTTGATGTAGAGCCGCATGTCCGGATCGGCCGCCATGCCGCGCTTGCGCCGGCGGCGCTTCTCGTTGGCGCAGGTCTGGTCGTAGACGACGGCGGTGACGCCGGGGGTCTCGCGCAGCTCACGCTGGACCTCGTCGAGATGGTCGCGGTGCAGGACGCGCACGCCGGCCGGAATGTCGAGGCCGTCGAACCGCTGGGGCTCCTCGCTGAGCAGGACGACCGGCTTGACCCCTTCGACCACCAGCTCGCGGACCATCATGTCGGCCGTCAGCCCGCCCTCGGCCGGCTGGCCGCCGGTCATGGCCACGGCGTCGTTGAACAGGATCTTGAAGGTGACATTGGTCTTGGCCGCCACCGCGGCGCGGATCGACAGCAGGCCGGAGTGGGTGAAGGTGCCGTCGCCCATGTTCTGGAACATGTGCGGGGTGTCGACATAGGGGCCGGCGGCGACCCAGGGCATCCCCTCCGAGCCCATGCCGACGGTGATCATCGTCCGTCGCTCGGGCATGTAGGCGGCCAGGCCGTGGCAACCGGTGGCGCCCATGGCCATGCTGCCTTCGGGGATGACCGTCGAGGTGTTGTGCGGGCAGCCTGAGCAGAAGAAGGCCGGCCGGCTGGCGATCAGCTTCAGCTCGCTGACCTCCCCCTCAGCCCTCAGGAAGGCGTCCGCGCGGTTGCGGGTCTCCTCGTCGAGCATGCCGTGCGCTTCCAGGCGGCGCACCAGGGCGCGGCGGACCTTGCCGGGATCGAGCACGCCGTTGGCGGGGAGCAGCTCGCGGCCTTCCGGGTCACGCTTGCCGACGATCTCCGGACGCTGGTCGGCGCTCAGCCGGTAGAAGATGTGGGCCAGCTGGTCTTCGACGACCGGGCGCTTCTCCTCGACCACCAGGACTTCGCGGCTGCCGGCGCAGGCGGCCTTCACGAACTCGGCTTCCAGCGGCCAGACCATGCCGATCTTGACCACGCGGATGCCGGCCGCCCGGCGGCGGGGCTCGTCGAAGCCTAGGTCCTGCAGCGCCTGGCGCACGTCGAGGTAGGCCTTCCCAGCGGTGACGATGGTGATCTCGCGCCGCTCGGCGTCCAGCGGGATGCGGTCGATCCCGTTGGCGCGCACGAAGGCCTGGGCCGCCGGCAGCCGCTGGTTGACGGTCACCGCCTCCGACTCCAGCGCCGTCATGCCGTTGCGCAGGTTGAGGCTCCGCCCAGCTGGCAGCTCGGGCCGCAGGATCTGGAAGCCAGGGGCGGGGAGGGTCGCCGTCGAGGTGAGGTCGAGGGTGTCGGTGATGGTCTTCATCCCGACGTAGAGGCCGCTGTAGCGCGACAGCTCCCAGCCGTAGAGGCCGAACTCCAGGATCTCGTCGGTGGTGGCCGGATAGAGGACCGGGATGAAGCCGGCGATCAGGGTGTGTTCGGACTGGTGGGCGGAGGCCGAGGACTTGGCCGCGTGATCGTCGCCGGCGACCACCAGGGCGCCGCCGTTGGCCGAGGCGCCTTCCAGGTTGGCCAGCTTCAAGGCCTCGCAGGCGCGGTCCACGCCCACGCCCTTGGCGTACCACATGGCGTAGACGCCGCTGTATCTGGACGCGCCGAACCACTCGAGTTGTTGGGTCCCGCGCAGGCTGGTGGCCGCCAGCTCCTCGTTCAGGCCGGGCTCGAAGCGCACGTCGTGTTCGCCGAGCAGCTTGGCCGCCGCCCAGAGCTGGGCGTCGAGGGTGGTGATCGGCGAGCCCCGATAGCCGGTGACGTAGCCGGCCGTCGTCAGGCCGGCGGCGCGGTCGCGCCGGGCCTGGTCGATCGGCAGGCGCACCAGGGCCTGCAGCGACGAGAGAAAGACCTGGCCCGACTCCTGAGCGTACTTGTCGTCGAGCGTCACTACCGTCTTGGTCACCGACCCACCTCAATCCGCCGACGCGTGCATCCAACCCGACGCCCGCCGATTTTTTCGCGTCGAAGCACAATAGCCGCATTCCGGATGGGCGAGTTGCACGCCTGCGCCAGGGTAGATGACCCGGCCTGAAGACGTTCCCGCGGCTGGGCGGACGGCGAGGGGGCGCCTGGTTTCCTCCGACCCCGGCGCCCGGTGGGATAATGGAGCTTTCCCGCCCGGTCATTCGGATCCATGACGCCCCCGCATAGGTTCCGCCTCCAGGCGAGCCGCCTGAATTTGGCATGGAGAGCAAAGACGTGAGCGATGGTCAGGTGGCGATCGTTACCGGCGCGGCCGGCGGGATTGGCGAAGCCATCTGTCGCCGGTTCGGCGCCGCAGGCGTCAGGGTCGTGGCGACCGGTCGCTCGGCTGACAAGCTCGCCAAGCTGAGGGCGGACCTCGAAGGGGGGACGGAGCTCACCACGATCGCCGTGGACATCACCGCCGAGGAGGCGCCCAGGCGGGTGGTCGACCATGCGCTGGCGACCTACGGGCGGCTCGATCACCTGGTCAGCAACGCCGCCGCCGGCGTCTGGGGACTGGTGCATGAGACCAGCGACGCCATGCTTGACGAGGTCCTCAACACCTCGCTGCGCGCGCCCTTCCGGCTCTGCCGCGAGGCGCTGCCGCATCTGAGCCAGGGCTCGTCGATCGTCCATGTCGGGTCGACCTACGGCATCATCGGCGGCTACGACGGCGGGGCCTATTCGGCTGCAAAGGCCGGGCTGATCGGCCTGATGCGGACCATGGCGGCGCAGTACGGCCACAAGGGCATCCGCAGCAATGTGGTGGCGCCGGGCGTCATCCGCACCGCCATGACCGACGCCTACTGGGACCATCCGGGCTTCCAGCGGATGAACCAGGAGATGACCCCCTACCATCGCGAGGGGACGCCTGAGGACATCGCCAATGTGGTGGTCTTCATCTGCTCGCCGGAAGGCAGCTACATCCACGGCCAGACGATCTCGCTGGACGGCGGCTGGAGCACGACGAAATACCTGGTCCCCGAGGCGCTGAACGCCGAACGCGTGCCGCCCGGGTCGAGCTGAGCGGGGCAGGGCTGTCCGACGTCTATTTTTCACTTCCACGCGGAAACGACCCGGCGCACGCTCTTCCGCGTCACCGTTTCTGGCAATGAGGTGAAAAACTCAGAGTTGGACCGTCACCTGGCGACCCACCGGCCAGCTGCGCGAGGTTTTGACGGATGTCAAACTAACGTCTGGCTGGTGACCGACAGGGGTAACGGCGGCTTCTCAGCCAGTCATTTGGCTACCCGCCCGCTGCCGGTAGGGTCTCGCCGTCCCCGCCTCGATTGCAGCGACGCGGCCGCCCTTCACCTGACCGGGCCACCGCAGCACATAGACATCGGAACGAGATTATGAACGTGCAAACCGGCAAGATCGTCCCCGGCGAGGCCCGCTGCCCCGCGGAAAGCACGCAGGAAATCATCGCGCGCGACAAGGCGCCGGCCCCCGAATGGGCGCGGAGCGAGAGCTACGAATATCTCGGCAGCGAGGATATTTCCAAGGATCGCTACATCGATCCCGAGTTCGCGAAGGGCGAGTTCCAGAAACTGTGGACCCGCACCTGGCAGATGGCCTGCCGCGAAGACCACATCCCCGAAGTCGGCGACTACTATGTGTACGACCTCGGCGCCTTCAGCTTCATCGTCATTCGCAGCGCCGAGGACGAGATCAAGGCGCATTTCAACGCCTGTATGCACCGTGGAACGAAACTTAGGACCTCGGGAACCGAGGGCTTCGCGACCGAGCTGAAGTGTCCGTTCCACGGCTGGTCGTGGAACCTCGACGGCACGAACAAGAACATTCCCTGCCAGTGGGATTTCCCCCACGTCGATACGGCGAAATTTACCCTGCCCCAGGCGCGCGTGGCTCGGCTCGGCGGCTTCGTCTGGATCAACATGGATCCGGAAGCGCCGTCGCTGGAGGACTATCTCGGCGAGGAGCCGCTCGCGCACTTCAATGCGTGGAACCTCGAAAACCGCTATATCTACCTCCACGTGCAGAAGAGCTATCCGGCCAACTGGAAGCTCACCATGGAGGCCTTCATGGAGGCCTATCATGTTGGTGACACGCACCCGCAGGTCGCGCCCGCCAACGGCGACGTCAACTCACAGTATGACGTCTACGGCGAACACGTTGATCGCTTCATTTCGACGCTCGGCGTCGTGAGCCCGAAGCTCTACGGCAAGTATACTGAGCAGGACATCGTCGACAATTTCACGCTCGGCGACAGCTCTTCGCTCGGCGGCCAGAAGCCGCAGCTGAAGGAGGGCGAGCGCGCCCGTCAAGTGATGGCGGACATGTTCCGGGACATGTTCGAAAAGGCGACGAACGCCGACCTGAGCAATGTGTCGGATACGGAGCTGCTCGACACCTATTCGTACACGATCTTCCCGAACCTCTTCCTGTTCCCCGGCATCTCGTTGCCGATGGTCTATCGCTTCAGGCCCGACGCCCGAGACCATCGTCGGACCATCTACGAGGTGATGTTCATGCGGCCGAAGCCGAAGAACGGAGAGACGCCGGAGATGGCCGAGCTCCAGATCCTTGAGGATCACCAGTCCTTCGCGGAAGCCGAGGGCATGGATCCCGGATTCGGCAAGATCCTCGACCAGGATACCGACAACCTTTTCGCGCAGCAGGAGGGCCTCGAGGCGAGCGCCAAGGCCGGCCTGACGCTGGCGAACTATCAGGAAATCCGCATCCGTCATTTCGAGAAGGCGGTCGACAAATATATGGCGATGGCGCCTCCGGCGCAGGTCGGCAAGGCCAGCATCCGCTGAGGCGTCGCGCCTTCCGGTTTTCAAGGGGAGACGGAGCGATTGCCCCGGCGGGCAATGCGGTCTTCGATCTCCGTCATAGCTTCGCCCGCCCGCTTCCGGGACTCTGGCTTTGAAGCCGCTGTTGTCGCGTCCGCTCCTGGCTGGAACCGGGAAGACGGGCGCAAGAGGAGATTGTCGGATGAGCTCTGGAACCGCCGAAGGCGTCTGCCCCGTGTCGAGCAAGGCGGGGATCCTGGCCACCGCGACGCTGACCGACCCCATCATCCAGGCGCGGCCGGATGAGTATTTCAAGGCGATGCGCCGTGACGACCCGGTGCACTACGACGAGAAGCTCGGGATGTGGCTGGTGTCGCGCTACGACGACATTGTCGAGCTGCTTCGCGATCCGATCACCTTCTCGGACAAGCACGGCTACGAAGCGATGTACGCGAACGGCTTTTTCGAGGAGTTCAAGCAGATCCTCGAGCGGGAGGGCGGCGGCTTCTTTCAAGACGCGATCAAGGATGACCCGCCGGCGCACACCCGCGTTCGCAGGCTGATGGAAAAGGCGTTTACGGCGCACCGCGTCGCCTCGGTCGAGCCGGGGATCACCGCCATCATCGTCGATCTGGTCGAGAAGCTCGCCGAGAAGGCCGAGAAGGGCGAAGTGGTCGACGGCGTGACCGAATTCGCCATCCCGCTGACGATCCGGGTGATCTGCGAGCAGCTGGGCATCGCCCAGTTCAACGCCGACAAGATCCAGCGCTGGTCGGCGGCGGTGACCGCCCAGATCTCGAAGATGCAGGATCGCGAGCACATGCTCGAGAACGCAGCCCAGATCTGCGACCTGCAGAACTTCATCATCGCCGAAATGAGAGCCCGCGAGGCCGAGCCGCGCGAGGACATGATCTCGGACATCGTGCACGCCAAGCTCGAAGACGGCGGGACGCTGGAGTTCGGCGAGGCGGTGTCGCTGATCCGCGCCTTGATCATCGCCGGCAACGACACGACGGCGACCGCCATAGGCAAGCTGCTGTTCGTCCTGGCGACCCAGCCGGACGTGGCCAAGACGCTGCAGGAGTCCGTCGACGACGACCGCCTGATGAACCGCTTCGTCGAGGAGCTGCTGCGCATCGAGCCGCCGGTCCGCGGCCTCGCCAAGATGACCACGCGCGAAGTCGAGCTCGGCGGCAAGCTGCTGCCGAAGGACGCCCATATCCTGGTGCTCTACGCCTCCGGGAACGACGACGAGACGGTGTTCGCCTGTCCGCGGGACTTCGACCTCAACCGCAGCAACCTCGGCAAGCACGTCGCCTTCGGCGTCGGGGTCCACCGCTGCATCGGCGCAGCCCTCGCGCGGATGGAGATCAAGGTGGCGGCGCGGGAAGTCGTCCGGCGCCTGACCGACATCAAGCTGGCGACGCCGGTGGATCAGATCACCTACCTCCCGACGGTGGCCACCCACACGATCGACCACCTGCCGCTCACCTTTAAGCGCAAGGCCTAGGCGCGCGCCGTCGCCGGCGCTTCGTCAGATCAGAAAGTCGAGGATGGAATTGGGTCAGGATCTAGCGGGCAAGGTGGCGATCGTCACGGGCGGAGCCAGCGGCATCGGTCGCGCTGCGGCCGAGTTGTTCGTGGCCGAAGGCGCCAGGGTGGTGGTCGCCGACCTCGACGTGACCCGTGGCGAAGAGCTCGCCGCCGAGCTCGGCGAGGCGGCTGTCTTCCAGCGCGCCGACGTCGGCAAGCGCGAGGAGGTGCAGGCGCTGGTCGACACGGCGGTGTCCGGCTTCGGCGGCCTGCATGTGATGTTCAACAACGCCGGCATGCCCGGGAGGATGTTCCCGCACTTCCTCGACGACGATCTCGAGGACTACGAGCGGGTGATGCGCGTCAACCTGATGGGCGTCGTCTACGGCACCCAGTTCGCCGCCCGCCACATGGCGAAGAACGGCGGCGGTTCGATCATCAACACCGCTTCGATCGCGGGCCTGCTGCCGGGCTATACGCTGTTGCAGTACCGGTCCTCGAAGTTCGCCGTCGTCGGCTTCAGCAAGGCGGTCTCCATCGACCTAGCGGGGTACGGCGTGCGGGTGAACGTGCTCGCGCCCGGCAGCATCAAGACCCAGATGACCGACTTCGGGGAGCCGGGAATGTCGCCTGCGGATGTCGCGCTCATCCGGGCCGAGACCGACAAGGTGATGATGTCCTACCAGCCGTTGAAGCGGCAGGGCTCCACCGCCGACACCGCCCAGGCCGTGCTGTTCCTGGCGAGCGACCGCGCGGCCCAGATCACCGGCGTCGTCCTGCCGGTCGACGGCGGCATCACCGCCGGCGATCCGGTCAACCATGCCGCCGACATCGTCGCCGCCCGCGCGCGGGTGATCGAAGAGATCAAGAAGAGGGGCTGACCTGCACGGGACAGGTCAGGGGGATTGGGGCCGCTGGCGCGACGCCGGCGGCCTTCCTTTTGGCCGGTGCGCCGCGTCGTCGGACCGCCGATTCAGCAAGTGCCAACGGCCTTGCACCTCCTGTCGAGAGGCGAGGGCTCCGACGTGAAAGATGGAAGACCTGACGCACGACAGGGTCCTGCCGCCCGCCGTCGATCTCGCGGCGGCTGCTGACAAGGATTAGAGATGCCCGACATCCCCCTGCAGCACGGGGTCTTCATGGCCCCGTACCACGACGTGGACGAGAGCCCGACGATCGCGCTGCGGCGCGACCTGGAGCTGGTCGAGCACGTCGAGAAGCTGGGGTTCAAGGAAGCCTGGTTCGGCGAGCACCACTCGACCGGCTGGGAGACGATCTGCTCGCCGGAGCTGATGATCGCCGCGGCGGCGGAGAACACCCGCTCGATCCGCCTGGGCGCGGGCGTCGTCTCGCTGCCCTACCACAACCCCCTGATGGTCGCGAACCGCATCATCCAGCTCGACCACATGACCATGGGCCGGGTGATGTTCGGCGTGGGCCCGGGGCTGCTGACCACCGACGCCACCATGCTGGGCGTCGACATCAGGTCCCAACGCGACATGATGGTCGAGGCCCTGGAGGTGATCCTGCGCCTGCTGCGCGGCGACGAGGTCACGGCCAAGGGCTCCTGGTATGAGCTGAACCGCGCGCGCGTTCACCTGCGGCCCTACACCCAGCCGTATCCGGAAGTGGCCGTGGCGAGCGCCATCACGCCCTCCGGCGGCATGCTGGCGGGCCGGCTGGGCCTGGGCATGCTCTGTGTCGCTGCGACCGAGGCGCAGGGCTTCGACGTGCTGGGCGAGAACTGGCGGACAGCCAACGCGGTCGCCGCCGAACTTGGCCGCACCATGGATCCGCGCCAGCTGCGACTGGTCGCGCCGATGCATATCGCCGAGACCCGCGAGCAGGCCCGCGCCGACGTCGCCCGGGGGCTGCCGCGCTGGTGCGAATACTTCGATCGGGTCGCGCCGAAGGGCATGGGCGGCCTGCTGGACCACGGCGACCCCGTCGACCTGCTGATCAACTCGGGCCGCGCCGTAATCGGCACGCCGCAGGACGCGATCGTGATGATCGAGAAGCTGCAGGCCAAGCAGGGCGACTTCGGCGTCATGCTGTTCCAGGCGCACAATTGGGCCGAATGGGACCAGACGAAGAAGTCCTACGAGCTCTATGCTCGCTTCGTCATGCCGCACGTCTCGGGCGCCAACCGCAATCGCGCCCAGTCGTTCGACCGCCTGCGGGAGGATTTCGAAACCGTGGAGGAGGAGCGCCAGAAGGGCGTCGATCTGGCCTTCGCCAAGTGGCGGGCGCACGCCGCTCAAAGTAGATCGGGCGCGGCTTAAGCCGCCTCGTCCGCACCGGAGTTCCGCGCCGTGCGCGCAGTTTAGAGGATGGACATGAGCGCACTGCGCGGGTTCAGGATCGTCGAACTGGCCGAGGGAGTCAGCGGCGAATACTGCGGCAAGCTGCTCGCCGATTTCGGCGCCGAGATCATCAAGGTCGAGCGCCCCGGGACCGGCAGCCCGACGCGGGCGATGGCGCCGGTGGCGGGCGACGGCGAGGGCGTCGAGACCAGCGGCCTGTTCGCCTATCTGAACACCAACAAGAAGTCCGTCGCCCTGGACCTAGCCGCGGCCGCCGACCTCGATGTGATGCACCAGCTGATCGCCACGGCGGACGTGGTGATCGACGACCACGGGGAGGCCTGGATGGCCGGGCGCGGGCTCGGCGCCGAGGTGCGCGATGCGCGCTATCCCTCCGCCGTCTTCTGCTCGATCACCCCTTTCGGCGCGGACGCACCGGCTGGCTGGGAGACCGCCAAGGCGCTGAACGTCTTCCACGCCAGCGGCTGGGGCTATCACACCCCGACCGCAGCCGATCCGAAGCGGCCGCCGCTGAAGGGGGCGGGCCGGTTCACCGCCGATTACGAGGCGGCCATCGACGCGGCGCTCTGCGTTGTCTCGACCCTCTATTGGCGAAATCGTTCGGGCCTGGGCCAGTCCATCGACATCTCCCAGCGCGAGGTGCTGATCTCCCGCGCCGACGCCGTGCTCGGGCGCATGCTGGCCGGGGAGGCGGAGGCCTCCAGCGCGCGGACGGCCTACGACATGGGCGGACCCGGGGCGGCCTTCTCCTGCGCCAACGGCTTCGTCTACCTGATGATCCTGCACGGCGGGCATTGGGCGGCGATCAAGACGCTGATGGGCCAGCCTGACTGGATGAACGAATTCGCCGACAACTGGCTGGAGTACGCCTGCACCGACGAGGCGGTGGCGAAGTTCCGCGCCGGCTTCGCGGCCTGGGTGTCGCCCCACGACAAGGACCAGGTCTCGGAAGACGCGCAGAAGCTCGGCATTCCGCTGGTGCCGGTGAACGACGCCTCCGACCTGCATCGCTCGCCGCAGTTCCAGCACCGGCGGTTCTTCCAGGAGCTGGAGCATCCGGTGCTGGGTCGCGCCCTCTATCCGACCACCCCCTACAAGCTCAGCGCCTCGCCGACGAAGCTCGCGTCCGCCGCGCCGCTGCTCGGCCAGCACGCACAAGAGGTCCGTGGCGGCGCCCGCCCGGTGGGAGCGTAAGATGAAGACGCCGTCGCGTGGCGGGCCGCTGGAAGGCGTTCGCGTCCTGGAGATCACCAAGGTCTGGGCCGGCCCCTACGCCGGCAAGCTGCTGGCCTACCTGGGCGCCGAGGTGATCAAGGTCGAAAGCAACACCAACCTCGACGAGATGCGCGCCTATGGCGGCGTCGACATCGACAATGCGCCCTATTTTCTCAGCCTCAACCCGGAGATCCTGAGCGTTCAGGTGAACATGAAGTCGGAGGAGGGGATGAGATACCTCCACGAGATGATCGCCAGGAGCGACATCGTCCTCAACAACATCCGCCCGGGCGCCATGGAGCGTTCCGGCCTGGGCTACGAGGACCTGCGCAAGATTAAGCCCGACATCATCTCCGTCTCGATGAAGATGTACGGCAATGAAGGTCCGCTCGGCTATCAGACCGGCTACGCGCCCTGTTTCGCAGCCCTGGGCGGCCTCAACTACCTGATCGGCTACGAGGATGAGGCGCCGACCGGCAGCAACATCCGCTACGGCGACACCACCATGGGGGCGGCGGCTGCCTTCGCCGCCATCGCCGCCCTGATGCACCGCGAGAAGACCGGGGAGGGGCAGTTCGTCGACGTCTCCGCCGTCGAGTGCGTGTCGAGCATGGTCGGCGACAGCCTGTTCGAATACAGCCTCACCGGACAAAGCCCGCGGGCGGACGGCAATCGTCACGCCGACATGGCGCCGCACGGCTGCTACCCCTGTGCGGGCGAGGACTGGATCAGCCTCGCGGTCGCCTCGGACGACGAATGGCGGGCGCTCTGTGCGACGCTCGGCGACGCCGGTCTGGCGGGCGACGCGCGGTTCGCCGCCCTCGCGGGGCGCCAGGCCAACCTGGCCGCCCTCGACGCGCGGCTCGCCGAGCTGACCGCGCCCCAGGACGCCGCCGAGCTCGCCGAGCGGCTGCGCTCGGCGGGCGTAGGCGCCTTCAAGAGCCTGAACTCCCTGGACCTGGTCTCCGACGAGGCGCTTTGGCGGCGGGAGTTCTTCCGCCTGGTCTCCGACCACAAGAACGGCAGCCGGCCGGTGCTGGGCGCGCCCTGGCGCATGTCCCGGACGCAGGCGACGATCACCCGCGGGGCGCCGAAGCTCGGCGAGCACAACGCCTACGTCTATGGCGAAATCCTCGGCATGCCGCAGGATAAGCTCGACCAGCTGATCGCCGCCAAGGTGGTCGACTGAGCCGGCCGTATCGGCCGCGCCGTCGGGCGAGCTGCGGCCCTCGCTTCCCGACGCAGACGCTGCGGGCGATCTGCGCGAAATGTTTATGGAATTTCGCGATGGGTTTAACGGTCGACGGCCCAGTCGTGGGACATTAGGCGTGGATCAGGCCTGTTCGCTGGGCGCCTGGGCAACCGCGATGTCGTCCGCCAGGATGCGCCTAGTCGGACCGGCCCCGTGTTTGTCGTGGCTTCGACGGTCTCGCATGAGCCGCTTTTGCAACGTGACGCAAAGCAAAGCGCAAAAGCTGCAATCCGTGGATCCCGGCCCGGTGAATGCGGCTCGCGAAGGTAGGAAACGCAGGTATGCCCGAAACTCTTTTCGCATTCGACGAGCACAACTACCACGACTGCCAGAGCAGCTTCCGCGGTGAGAAGGACCAGGAATACTACCTCGGCGACTATTCCATCGAGGCCGGGTCGGTCATCGACGTCCGCGCCGAACGCAAGGCCGTCGGCCCCAATTCGATCGTGCGCCTGAAGTCGCGCAGCCGGCTCTTCTTCCGCCGCTCCTGGTCGCATATCCGCGAGGACGCCACCGACGTGACCGTCCTGTGGTTCGTCAAGCGCGGCCAGCTCTGCGTCTCCAACCAGTGCGGCAGCAAGATCGCCCACGCCGGCGACTTCGTGGTGACCCGCTCGATGACGCCCTTCTTCATCGAATGCCAGACCGACGACGACCAGGTGCACGAAGTGCTGCACATGATCATCCCCACCCATGTGCTGCGCGCCTACATCTCCGACGAAGTGGCGACCGGCTTCGCCGTCTCCGCCGAGCGGCGCGAGTTCGCCATCGCCGAGAACATCCTCACCAACCTGCTGGAGGACGACGGCGAGTTGGCGCCCGACACCGCCGAGATCCTGGTGGGGAGCGCGCTCTCGGTGATCAGCCACGCGATTCGCGACCGCAATGTCTGCGGCCGGCTGCGCCAGACCGTCTCCGACCGGCGGCTGCAGGAGGTCCTGCGCTATATCGAGGTCCACCTTTCCAACCCGAACCTGAGCACTGCCATGGTGGCCAGCGGCTGCGGGATCTCCCCGCGCTACCTGTCCTTCCTGCTCAAGCACCACGGCACCTCGTTCTCGACCCTGGTCTGGGAGCAGCGGCTGAAGAAGGCGAAGAGCTGGCTGTCGTCCTCCAGCGACGTCTCGATCAGCGAGATCGCCTATAGCGTCGGCTTCAAGAGCCCGGCCCACTTCAGCCGGATGTTCAAGCGGGTGTTCAACATGAACCCGCGGGAGTTCCGCGCCGCCAGCCCGGAGGAGACCGTTCTTCCGCCCGGGCCGCTCCTCGCGGACAACGCGAACCTGCGCCTCTAGAGCCGGCGGATTCGATCGAGGCGGCGAAGTCCCGATCAAGTTCGGCTTGCGGGCCGCTTGCCCACCCCCGAATACTGCGAGCAATTCGCAAAGTGCGACCGTAGCGCGGCTTGACCGCAGCTGGCGGCGAGGGAGGGTGTATGGGCGGCTTCGACGAGTCGACCCCGCGACGCTCCAGGCGACCATCGAGCGCTTCAATGGATTCGTCGCCAGGAACCGGGACGAAGACTTCCTGCGCGGAGATCGCGAGTATGATCGATGGCTGGGCGACCCCACCCACAAGCCGTCCGCGACCCTGGGCGCCATCTCCGAGGCGCCCTTCTACGCCATGCCGATCGTGCCGGGTGACGTCAGCACCTACGGCGGGGTGGTGACCGACGTGAACGCCCGGGTGCTGCGCGAGGACGGCTCGCCGATTCCGGGCCTCTATGCCACCGGGGTCTCCACCGCCTCGGTCATGGGCCGATCCTATCCGGGCGCGGGGTCGAGCGTCGGGCCGTCCTTTACCTGGGGGTTCGTTGCGGCCGAGCATGCGCTCGGAGCGGTCGTGACCCCGGCCGGCGTCCCGCGGGCCAAGGCGGGCGTGGCCTGATCCAAAGCCGCTTATCGCCCGGGCGTAGAGCGTCGGCGGGCGCCTTGCGCATCCGCGCCCGGCCGTCTTGATTGGACCAAGTCGGGGTTCGCGACGCCTAGCCACTTCTCGGCGACGTATCGCCGCGCTATGGGATGCTCGCCATCGGGACATCGCGCCGCAGTCCGCACGGGCTGGCGGCGTAGTTCAACACGTCGTCGGGACGCACCTTAAGGCGCGGCTCGGCGGCGCCGAAAACATGACGACCCTTTCCGAGTAGGGCGAAATTCATTCCCAGGAGGTCCGGGGGAAACAATGCAAACCGAGCGCGCAAACACAGTCACGCCCAGTCCGGAGATCCTCCTGGACATCTATCGTCGCATGCTCCGCATCGAGCGGAACGACGACGCCACCCGCCGCGTCATCATGCGCGGCCGCCTGCAGATGCCGTACTATTCGGCGCGCGGTCAGGAGGTCATCCCGTCGGCGGTGTCGGCGAACCTCAATGACGACGACACCATCTGCACCATCTACCGCGGCATCCACGACATGGTCGCCAAGGGCATGCCCTACCGCTCGATCTGGTCGGAGATCGCCGGCCGGGTCACCGGCACCTGCAAGGGCAAGGGCGGCCCGATGCACCTGACCCACCCCGAGACGGGCGTGATGGTCACCACCGGCATCGTCGGCTCCTCCATGCCGATCGCCAACGGCCTGGCCTGGGCCTACAAGCTCGACAAGAGCCGCAAGGTCGCGGTGGCCTATTTCGGCGACGGCGCGTCGAACATCGGCGCCTTCCACGAAGCGCTGAACCTGGCCTCGGTCTGGAAGCTGCCGGTTGTCTTCGTCTGTCAGAACAACCGCTTCGCCGAGCACACCCGCTACGAGAACTGCACCTCGGTGGACCAGATCTCCAAGCGCGCCATCGGCTACGGCATGCCGGGCTACACGGTCGACGGCAATGATCCGGACGCCATGTACGCCGCCGCCAACGAGGCCATCAACCGCGCTCGCGACGGCGAAGGCCCGACGCTGCTCGAGTGCATCACCTTCCGCTTCTTCGGCCACGTCTTCGGCGACGACGACAAGTACATGACCAAGGAAGAGAAGTCGGAGGCGATGGCGAAAGACCCGCTGCCGATCTTCCGCGCTCGCCTGATCAAGGATGGCATCGCCACCGAAGATCAGCTCGCCGAGATGCAGAAGTCCATCGAGGCCGAGGTCGAGGACGCGATCGAATACGCCCTCGCCCAGGACTTCCCGTCCGTCGACGAACTGCGGCGCGACGTCTTTGCTACGGAGATTGCGTAATGAGCGCGACCATCAAGATGAACGGCATCCAGGCGCTCAACGCGGCGATCGCGGAGGCCATGGAGGCGGACCCCAAGGTCATCGTGCTCGGCGAAGACGTCGCCGACCGTGAAGGCGGCGGCGTCATCGGCAACACCAAAGGCCTGTCGACCCGCTTCGGCGACGACCGGGTGAAGTCCACGCCGATCTCGGAACAGGCGATCGTCGGCGCAGCCATCGGCGCGTCCCTGGCCGGCTACAAGCCAGTCGCCGAGATCATGCTGATGAACTTCACGACCGTGGCGATGGACATGATCGTGAACCATGCGGCGAAGCTTCGCTTCATGTCCGGCGGCCAGAGCCAGGTGCCGATCACCATCTACACCCTCACCGGCGCCGGCGCGCAGACCGCGGGCCAGCACGCCGACCACTACGAGGCCTGGTTCGCCCACTGCGCCGGCATCAAGGTCGTCGCTCCGTCGAATCCGGCAGACTACAAGGGGCTGATGCTCTCCTGCATCGCCGATCCGGATCCCTGCCTGTTGATCCAGAACATGCGCACCCTGTTCGTTCCGGACGAGGTTCCGGTCGACCAGGGGCCGATCCCGATCGGCAAGGCGAAGGTCGTTCAGGAAGGCGCCGACGTGACCATCATCTCCTATTCGGGGATGGTGCTGACCTCCAAGCAGGCCCTGGCCGCCCTGGCCGAGCAGGGGATCTCCGTCGAGCTGGTGGACCTGCGCACGGTCTCGCCGTGGGACAAGGAAGCGGTGCTCGCCTCGGTTCGCAAGACCGGCCGCGCGGTGATCGTCCACGAGGCGGTTCGTCAGTTCGGCGTCGGCGCGGAAATCGCCTCGACCATTCAGGAAGAGCTGTTCGGCGAGCTGAAGGCCCCGGTCCGCCGTCTCGGCGCGCCCTACTCGCCGGTGCCCTTCTCCAAGCCGCTCGAAGACGCCTTCCTCGTCCAGCCGGACGACATCGTGAAGGCCGTCCAGTCGATCATGAACTAAGGAGCGTCAGCCCAGCTGGAGCTCAAACGGGGCGCCGAGGGAGACTTCGGCGCCCCGTCCTATTTCGGCGATGGCCGCGACCATCCGGCCGTCGCGTCCGAGCAGGGCGTCGGCGTGGGCGACGATCAGCGGATTGGGCGTCGCGCCCGGCGAGGCCGCCCGCAGCGCCCAGGCGAGCTCGACCTCGGGCTTCGAGGTAAGGGCGCAGGCGATCGCGAAGGCCGCCGCCGTCGAGCGGCTCACCCCGGCCCAGCAGTGCACCAGCATCGGCCGAGCGCCGTCTTCAGTCCGGACCCCAGTCTCGGCCCAGCGCCGCGCGAAGGCGAACAGCCGAGCCACGTCGTCCGCCGTCGGCGCCTGTAGCCCCTCGGTCGGCGCGGCGAGGTCGTGGGACGAGAGGAAGAGCCGGCGTTCGGGGGGGAAGAGGGCCGCAATCTCCGGGGCGGTGGCGGGCGGCGAAAGCCAGCTCACCAGATGCGACGGGCCGTGCGCTTCGCAGAGCGCCGGAGCCGCCTCCAGCGGGCCGACCAGCAATCTCATCGAAATCCCAGGGCGACGGCCACGGCGATCCCCAGCAGAAAGGCGGTCTCGAAGGCCTGTTCTATCGCGCCCAGCACGTCGCCGGTATAGCCGCCGATCAGGCGACGCGCCGCCAGCGCCGGCCAGAGCGCGGCGGCTGCGCCCGCCAGCGCGGCGACAGCTGCGATCCAGGGCGGCAGCAGGGCCAGGGGCGCAAGACCGATCGCGAGGGCGATCAGCGCTTCGTGGCGGCGAACGTCACGGGCCCTGACCTTCAGCTTCGAGGCGTCGGGATCGGCGGTGTAGGGCATCAGGCGCATGGCGACGACCGCGGCGGCGCGGCCGAGGCTGTGGGCGCAGACGAGGGCCGCGGTGATCATCCACGCGCCCTGCAGCTCGGCGAGGGCCGCGATGCGGATGGCGATGACGAAGCCCAGCATCAAGGCTCCGTAGGTCCCCAGCCGGCTGTCCTTCATGATCGCCAGCCGCTGCGCGGGCGTCTGGCCGCCGCCCAGGCCGTCGGTAGAATCCGCCAGCCCGTCTTCATGGAATCCACCGGTGAGCAGGACGCCGACGCCGACCGTCAGGATCGCGGGCAGGGCGCCGATCGGCCACACCTGTCGGGCGGCCAGAAAGACGCCGGCGCAAACGCCGCCCACCAAGAGGCCGATCAGCGGGAAATAGCGCGCCGAGCGGACCAGGAGGTCGTCGGACCAGACGCGCGGCGCAGGCGTCGGCAGCCGGGTGAGGAATTGCGCGGCGCAGGCCAGGCGGTCGAGCTCGCGGCCGATCATGCCGGCCCCAGGACCTCGGCCAGCGAGGCGACCTCGCGGACCATGGCGGCGGCGGCCTTCAGGATCGGCAGGGCCAGCACCGCGCCGGTCCCTTCGCCGAGCCGCAAGCCCAGGTCGAGCAGGGGCTCGGCCCCGAGGCGCTCCAGCATGATCCGGTGTCCGCGCTCGGCCGAGGCGTGCGCGAAGATGCAGGCGTCGAGCACCCGCGGCTGCAGGCGGGCCGCGACCAGCACCGCCGCCGTCGAGATGAAGCCGTCCACCACCACGGGCCGTTGCGCCGCGGCCGCGCCCAGAGCCGCGCCGGCCATGGCGGCGATCTCCAGGCCGCCGAACTGGCGCAGCACCTCGAACGGCTCTTCCGCGTCGCTGCGGGCGGCGGCGGCGGCGAGCACGCGCCGCTTGCGGGCCAGGCCCTCGGCGTCGTGGCCGGCGCCGGCGCCGATGCAGTCGTCGAGCGGCGCCGGGCCCAGCCGGTGGAGCAGCAGGCTGGCCGCGGCGGTGTTGCCGATGCCCATTTCGCCGATAGCGATCACCTCGGCGCCCGCTTCGACTGCGGCGCGCGCGACGTCGGCGCCGCAGCTGAGCGCCCGGGCGCATTCCTCGGCGCTCATCGCCGGCTCCCGCGCGGCGTTGCGCGTGCCGGCGCGGACCTTGGCGATCTGCAAGGCGAGGTGCGGGGCGAGGTCCGAAGCCACGCCGACGTCGATCACGCGCACCTCGGCGCCGGCCGCGCGGGCGAGCGCGCTGACGCTGGCCCGGCCGTCGAGGATCAGGCGGACCATGGCGGCGGTGATTTCGCGCGGATAGCTCGACACCCCGTCTTCGGTGAGGCCGTGGTCGCCGGCGAACAGCAGGACGACGGCACGGTCGGCGCGCGGGTCGGGGCGACCCTGGATCGCTCCCAGCTGGACCGCCAGCGCCTCCAGCCGTCCCAGGGCGCCGGGCGGCTTGGCCTTGCCGTCGATCAGGCGGCGCAACTCGGCGGTCACGGCGAGGTCGAGGGGCGCCGGCTCGGGCGCCGTCCAGGTCAGGGTGTCGAGCCTCATAGGGCGAAATCCTTCAGGCCCGCGATCCCGGCTAGCGATGCGATGTCCAGGTGTTCGGCGAGCTGGCCGGCGATCTCGTCCAGCGCCTGGTCGACGCGATGGCCGTGGTCGAGGCCGTCCGATCGCGCGCCGAGCCCGGCGAGGAAGGCGGAGCGGAAGGCGCCGCTGGCGAACAGGCCATGCACATAGCCGCCGAGGATGCGGCCGTCGGCGGATCCGGCGCCGTGCGCGCCTTGGCCGTCGAGCTGCAGGAAGGGCCGCGCCAGATCGGCGCCCGTGGTGACGCCGACGTGCATCTCGTAGCCCGTGAGCCGTGCGCCCTCGAGGCCGCAGCCCGTCACCGGGCGCAGGGTCTTCTCCGCGGTCAGCACCGTCTCCACCTCGAGCAGGCCGAGGCCCGGCGCTTCGCCGGGCGCGCCCTCGATCCCCTGCGGGTCGGCGATCCGCCGCCCGAGAATCTGGTAGCCGCCGCAGACGCCCAGCACCCGTCCGCCCCGGCGGACGTGGGCGAAGAGGTCGATGTCCCAGCCCTGGGCGCGCAGGAAGCCCAGGTCGGCGAGCGTCGCCTTGGAGCCCGGCAGGATCACCAGATCGGCGTCGCCCGGCAGGGCCTGGCCCGGCGGAACGAAGCTCAGCGCCACTTCGGGCTCGGCCCGCAGCGGGTCGAAGTCGTCGAAGTTGGCGATGCGCGAGAGCATGGGAACAGCGATCTTCAGCCGCCGTCCCGCCGCCGCCGGACCTTCATGCTGCAGGACGACGGCGTCCTCGGCCGGCAGGCGCGCCGCCGCCGCGAGCCAGGGAACCATGCCGAGGTCGGGCCAGCCGGTCAGGTTCGTGATGATCCTGCGGCCCTCATCGAAAAGCTTAGGATCGCCCCGGAACTTGTTGATCATAAAACCATGAATAGCCGTAGCATCATCCTTTGAAAGAACCGTCTTGGCGCCGGCCAGGGCGGCGATGACGTGACCTCGGTCGATGTCGCCGACCAGCACCACCGGAACCTGGGCGGCGAGCGCGAAGCCCATGTTGGCGATGTCGCCGGCGCGCAGATTGATCTCGGCGGGGCTGCCGGCGCCTTCCACCACCACGAGGTCGCAGTCGGCCGCGAGACGGCGATAGCTGTCCAGCACCACCTCGAGCAGCTGGCCCTTGCGCTCCTGGTAGGTTGCAGCCCGCAACGTGCCGAACATGCGCCCGCGCACCACGACCTGGGCGCCGCGGTCCGACTGCGGCTTGATCAGCACCGGGTTCATGTCGACGCTCGGTTCGGCGCGGCAGGCCAGCGCCTGCAGCGCCTGGGCCCGGCCGATTTCGCCGCCGTCCGCGGTCACGGCGGCGTTGTTCGACATGTTCTGTGGCTTGAAGGGCCGGACCTTCAGCCCGCGGTTGGCGAACAGGCGGCAGAGGCCCGCCACCAGGACGGACTTGCCGACGTCCGAGCCGCATCCCTGGAGCATCAGAGCCGCCATGCGAGGCCTTCCACGGCGACGATGATCCAGAGGATAGCGCAGGCGCGCAGATAGAGCCGCAGGCCACGATCGAGGTCGCTCGGCGCCGGCTTGCGACCATCGCCGAAGTCCGGCCGCGCGACGGGCACGCCGTCATAGGTCGCCGGCCCGCCGAGGCTGACGCCCAGCGCACCGGCCATCGCGGCCTCCGGCCAGCCGGCGTTGGGGGAGGCGTGCTTGCGGGCGTCGCGCAGCATGATCCGCAAGCCCCGCCGTCCGGCGAGCGTGACCAGCAGGCCGGCGAAGCGGGCCGGGATCAGGTTGGCCAGATCGTCGGCGCGCGCCGCCGCCCAGCCGAAGGCGCGCCACCGCGGCTCCATATGGCCGATCAAACTGTCGGCGGTGTTGAGCGCCTTGTAGGCGAAGAGGCCCGGCAGACCTGCGATGGCGAGCCAGAAGGCCGGGGCCACGACGCCGTCGTTGAAGCTCTCGGCCAGGCTTTCCAGCGCCGCGGCGGCGACTTCGCTTTCGTTCAGTCCGGCCGTGTCGCGTCCGACGATCCAGCCGACGGCCGTGCGCGCGGCCGGCAGATCGCCGGCGCTCAACGCGTCACGCACCGCTGCGACGTGGGAGTACAGGCTGCGTTGCGCGAGACCGACCGAGGCGATCAGGGCGAACAGGACGAGCCCGAAGGGCAGGGCGGCGCAGAGGCGCTGCAGACCCCAGCCGGCGACGCCTGCCGCACCGGCGACGATCGCCACGGTGAGCACGCCCAGGAGCCGCCGGATCGCCGGCGCGAGCGTCGGCCGATTCCAGGTCCGCTCCAGGCCCGAAATCGCGCCCCCGAGCCAGACCACCGGATGCGGAATCCGGCGGTGCAATGCCGCGGGGTAGCCCAGCGCCGCTTCGGCGGCGAGACCGCCGAGCGCGCCGATCGGGCCGGGCCAGCCGGCGGCGAGTTCAAGCGGCATGGCGGCCGACCAGCTCCAGGATCGGACCGTGGCGCCCGGCGACCATCCGGGCCTCGACGCCATAGGCCCGGCGGATGACCTCGGGCGTCAGGGCCTCGGCCGGCGGACCGCTGGCGATCAGCCCGCCCTCGGCCAGGACCAGCACCTCGTCGGCCAGCCTGAGCGCCATCGGCAGGTCGTGCAGGGTCAGCACCACCCCAAAGCCGCTCTCGTGGGCCAGGCGGCGAAACAGGCTGCAGGCGTCGAACTGGTGGCCGGGGTCGAGGCCGGTCAGCGGCTCGTCGGCGAGCAGCCATTCCGGTTCGCCGGCCAGGGCCCGGGCGATCAGCACCCGCGCCCGCTCGCCGCCGGACAGGCTGTCGACGCGGCGCGCGACGAGCTCGGCGACGCTGGTGGCGTCCATGGCGGCGGCGATCGCCGCGAGATCGGGCGGGGACCGGCCGCTGGAGCGGTGGGGCGTGCGGCCGAGACCGACCAGGGCGTCGACGTCGATCGGCCAGGCGATCTCCGGGGTCTGGGGTAGGAAGCCGATGCGCCGGGCGCGCGCCGCCGAGCCCATGCCGAGGATCGGCTCGACGCCCAGCCGCACGACGCCGGCGTCCGGCCGCCGCAGACCGGCCAGGCAGGCCATCAGGGTCGACTTTCCGGCGCCGTTGGGACCGATCACGCAGCTTATGCGGCCCGGCTGGAAGGCGGCGTCGAGGCCTTCGAACAGGGTGCGGCCGCCGAGCCGGACGGCGAGGCCCGATGCGGAGAGGCCGGAAGCGGAAACGACCTGGGTCATATGGCGGTCCTGCGCATGCGGATCAGGAGGGCGAGGAAGAAGGGGCCGCCCAGCACGGCCATCGCCGCGCCCAGCCGGATCTCCACCGCCGCCGGCGTCAACCGCACGAGGACGTCGGCGGCGAGCAGCAGGAGGGCGCCGCTGACGGCGCTGGGCACGATCAATGCGCCAGGCCGTCCGCCGAACCAGGGCCGCATCAGGTGCGGGGTGATCAGGCCGACGAAGCCGATGACGCCGGTCACCGCCACGCTGGCGCCGACGGCCAGCGCCACGCCGGCCGCAAGCCGCAGGCGCACGGCGCCCAGGTTCACCCCCAGCGCGCGCGCGCCGAGTTCCCCGAGGGTCAGGGCGTCCAGCGCGCGGCGGGTGGTGAGCAGCAGACCCAGGCCGGCTGCGATGAAGGGGGCGGCGAGCTTCACCTCTTCGAAACTGCGGTCGGCCACCGCGCCCATCAGCCAGCTGACGATCTCGTCCACCGCCCAAGGGGTCGGCGCGAGGTTGAGCGCCAGGGTGGTGGCGGCTGTGGCCATGGTCTGGATGACGATGCCCGCGAGCACGAAGGTGACGACGCTGGAGTTCGAACCGGCCAGGGCCAGCAGCATGAGCAGCCCCAAGGTCGCTCCGACCATGGCGCCGGCTGGCAGGAGCCACGGCGAGACGGCGGTCAGGCCGAAGTAGAGAACCAGGACGGCGCCGAGACCAGCGGTTGAGGAAATCCCCAGAACGAACGGATCTGCAAGGTGATTTCGGGTGTAGCCTTGGAGCGCCGCGCCGGAGGCGCCGAGCGCCGCGCCGACCAGCAGCGCCAGCAGGGTGCGCGGCAGACGCAGCTCGACGATCACCGTCCAGCGCGGGTCGTGGGTGGTCAGCGCACTGAGCGGGATCCAGACGCGGCCGGCGCAGAGCGAGAGGCCCACCAACAGGATCAGGACGAGGAGCAGGCCGCCGCCCAGAGCGAGCGGTGGAGGACGGCGCAGGGCCAGCGCGCTCATGTGATCTGCCTCCGCGCCGCGGCCAGCCGGCCGGCCGCCTCGACCAGGTTGGGGCCGCCGCAGTACATCAGGCGCTGGGGGAAGCCGACGACGCGGATCCGCCCTTTGAGCTGCTCCAGCGCCGGATGGCGCATCACCCGCTCGCCCCAGGTCGGCGCGCCGGGCAGGGTCTCGCCGCTCAACAGCACCTCGGCCGGATCAGCGACGACCGCGTCCAGGGCGATGTCGGTCGTGCGCGTGGCGCCGTAGTCGACGGCGGCGTTGCGGAAGCCGGTGCGGCGCAGCAGGTCGTCGATCAGGGTGTCCGGCCCGGAGGAGAAGCCATTGCGCTGGAAGACCAGGGCGCGCACCGGCCGGGCGCCGCGGGGCGGGGCGGCGGCCGCGAGCGCCGCCTCGATCCGGGCGACCTCGGCGCGGCCGCGCTCGGCCTGGCCGGCCAGATCGGCGACGCGGCGCACCTGGGCCAGGCTTTCGGCGACGCTGTCCGGAGTGGCGAACAGCTCCACGGCGACGCCCAGCCGCTTCAGCGCATTGCGGGTCGCCAGGGAGGAATGCCGGCTGGCCAGCACCAGGTCCGGCGACAGGGCGATCACCTCCTCCGCGCTCTCGTAGGTGAAGGCGAAGCGCCGCGCGGCCGCGCCGACGCTGGAGACCATCGGTTCGCGCGAATAGTGGCTGAGCGCGGCGATCTGCCGAGCCTCGGCGACGCCGACCAGGATGGCGTCGAGGCAGGGGTTCAGCGAGATGATGCGGCGTGCCGGGGCGTGCGCGGCGCCGGCAAGCCCCAGGGCCGCGACGCCTGCGACCGCCGTACGGCGGCTGGGGTTCATCAGAAGTCGATCCCCCGCTGCGCCTTGAAGCCCTGTTCGAAGGGATGCTTCACCAGCGTCATCTCGGTGACCATGTCGGCCGCCGCGATCAGCTCGGGCTTGGCGTTGCGGCCGGTGACGCAGACATGCTTCTCAGGCGGTCGGCCCTTCAGCCCTTCGACCACCTCGGCGATGTCCAGGTAGTCGTAGCGCAGGGCGACGTTCAGCTCGTCGAGCACGACGAAGTGCAGCGACGGGTCGTGCAGCATTTCGAGCGAGATTTCCCAGGCCGCCTTCGCCGCGGCGATGTCGCGGGCGCGGTCCTGGGTGTCCCAGGTGAAGCCTTCGCCCATGACCCGGTAGACCACCTGGTCGGGGAATTTGGCGAAGAATTGCCGCTCGCCGGTGATCCACTTGCCCTTGATGTACTGGACCACGCCCACGCGGTAGCCCCAGCCGAGGGCGCGGGCGACCATGCCGAAGGCGGCGCTGGACTTGCCCTTGCCGTCGCCCGTGTGGACCAGCAGCAGGCCCTCTCCCTCGCGCTTGGTGGCCATCATGGCCTCGCGCTCCGCCTTCAGCGCCTTCATCGCCTCCGTGTGCTCCGCCTCGGTAGGTTGGGCGTCGACGTCATCGGTCATGGGAGGTCTCCCGATAGGGCGGCCGCGAGGCGGGCCCAGTCTGCAGGGCGGCCGGGCAGGCCGAAGCGGAGAAGGTGCGGATCGTCGAACGGCCGGCAGAGCACGCCGGCCGCCGCCAGCCGTTGGAAGATGGTGGGGGCGTGGGCCCCGCGCGCCAGCCGGAACAGGCTGGTTCCGCCGACGACCTCCAGCCCGGCGCGACCGAGCAGTAGGTCGAGGCGTTGGGCGTCGCGGGCCAGGCGGGCGCGGGTGCGGTCCGCCCAGGCGACGTCGGCGTAGGCGGCGAGCCCCGCAGCGATCGCCTCGGCGCAGACCGGCCAGTCCCCGAGTTGGGCGCGCTGCCGGGCGATCACGCCCTCGTCGGCGATGACGAAGCCGAGCCGCAGGCCGGCCAGGCCGAAGAACTTGCCGAACGAGCGCAGTACGACCAGCCGGCCGCCGGCCTGGCCCGCGAGGCTGAGCTGCGGCGTGGTCTCGACGAAGGCCTCGTCGACGACGGTCCAGCGTTTGGCGGCCGAGTCCAGCAGGTCTGCAGCCTCGGCGACCCGGCCGTCGGGGTTGTTCGGCCGGACCACCACCCAGGCGTCGGCGGCGACGGGAGACCCGGTGATCTCCGCTCCCGCCGCACGCCAGGCCTCGGCGTGGCCGCCATAGGTGTCCGCGGCGATCGCCACACGCCCGACGCCCAGCAGGCCGGGCAGCATCCGGATCGCCGCCTCGCTGCCGGACACGGCGGCGACACGCGCGGACGGCGCGCCGAACGCCTGGGCGGCGGCGGCTTCGAGCGCGCGCAGCGCTTCCGGCTGCGGCAGGCGCGCCCGCTCGGCCAGGGTCGCCCGCGGCGCCGGATAGGGCCGCGGATTGATGCCCGTCGAGAGGTCGAGCCAGGGCTGGGGCGCCGCCGGAAAGGCCGCGCCCGCCGCGGTGAGCCGGCCGCCGTGCCGGCTGAACGTGTCCAGCGCGGCGGTCGCAGGCATCAGAACTTCGCCCGCACGCCGCCGTAGGCCGCTCGGCCCAGCTGCCCGTAGTTGCGGATCGTCTCGTAAGACTTGTCGAACAGGTTCTCGACCCGGGCGTAGACCTCGAGCCTTTCGGTGATCGGATAGGAGGCCCGCAGGTCCCAGAGGACGTAGCCCTTCAGGCGATTGAGGTTGGCGACATCGTCGTAGCGGTCGCCGGCGTAGTGGATGGCGACGGTGGTCGAAAGCTTAGTGGGCCACCGATAGGTCGCCTCGGCGTCAGCCTCCCGCGGCGGACGACGCTGCAGATGCTTGCCGAAGTTGGCGCCCGGGGTTTGGTTGCGCGCATCGGTCCAGGTGTAGTTGGCGCTGAGCGTCAGCGCCTCGGTCACGGCCGCCTGGGCGGAGAGCTCAACGCCATGGGCCTTGGTGCGGGCGGTGTTCACATAGTAACCGAACCGCGGCAGGCCGCCGGCGCCCACGCAGCGCGGGTCGGCGCTGACGAAAGGGCAGGAGAAGAAGTCGATCTGGTTCTTCGTCCGCCGGTCGAAATAGGCCGCCGACAGCACCACCCGGCTATCGAACAACCGCTGCTCCACGCCGGCGTCCCAGCTGTGCGAGGATTCTGGGGCCAGGCTCGGGTTCCCGTACTCGCTGCCCAGCTGGTAGAGGCTCGGCGCCTTGAAAGCCTGGCCCCAGCTGGCGCGCAGGATCGTCTTGCCGTCGTTGATCCGCCAGGCGGCCGAGGCCTGGCCGACCGTGTGACCGCCGAAGTCGTCGTGACGGTCATGACGCACCCCGCCGCTGACCATCAGGCCGGGGGCGAGGTCGCCGCGAAGCTGGGCGTAGATCCCGTCGATGTCGGCGCTGCGGCGGATCGAAGCCGGGTTGGGATCGAAATCGGAGGGCGAGGCGCTGCGCATCGTCGAGCGCTCGCTTTCAGCTCCGAAGACCGCCTTCCAGGTCGGGGTAAGGGCGAAGGCGCCCTGATATTCGAAGCGCCGGTTGTGGCCCGTCGCGCGGAAGGTGACGTCGGTCAACGGCTGGTCGGGGTTGAACAGCTGGCGATCGGTGTGCGTGTAGGCGACGGCGAGACGGTTGGTGAGGCGGCCGTCCAGCAGGGCGAGGTTGGCGCCCGCATAGCCGACGAGGTCCTCGGTCACGCCGTATTCGCGGGTGTCGCTGAAGGTGAAGTTGGGCGGCGGAAAGCCGTCGAATTCGTTGCGGCCGCGGGAATAGACCGTGCGCAGGTCCAGGGACAGCCGGTCAGTGACCTTGATCTCGGCCTTGGCGCTGGCGCCCACGTTGCGATAGCCGTCGGACTCCGCCCCGCCCTTGTGCTCGTCGAAGGCGGAGACGCCGGTCGTCGTCAGATAGGCCGCCGTGGCGCGCCAGGTGACCCGCTCCGACTTGCCGCCGACGCCGACCCGGCCGTAGCCCCAGTTGTTCGAGCCCCCCTCGGCGACAACGTCGCTCTCAAAGCGCGCCTTGGGCCCGGCGGTGATCAGGTTGATCACCCCGCCAATCGCCTGACTGCCCCACAGCACTGACTGCGGGCCGCGCAGGATCTCCACCCGCTCGATGTCGCCGACCAGCAGGTTGCCGAAGTTGAAGCCGGTGTCGGTGGAGGAGGGGTCGTTGAGCTTGACCCCGTCGATCAGGATCACGCTCTGGCCGGGTTCGGCGCCGCGGATATAGACCTGGGTCGTGGCGCCGACGCCGCCATTGCGGGCGAAGCTGATCCCCGGCGTGCGGCTCAGGATTTCGGTGAGCACCGGCGTCTGCTGCGCCTTGAGGTCTTCCGACGTCAGCACGGTGATCTGCTGGCCGACGCGATCGGCGCGCTCGGGCGAGCGGTTGGCCACGACGACGATCTCGTCGACGCGCGGAATCTCGATCTCGGCCGCATGGGCCATGGGCGCGGCTGCGGCGAAGACGCCGATGGCGGTGGAGATGAACAGTTTGGACTTCAAGGCGAGGACCCCCTCTGACGAAGGCCGCCTGGCGCAGTCGGGGCGCGACGCGCCCGTCCCGCGCGCACGCAGCCGGACAAGACGTCGCCGAACCGGGGTTTCACCCGTCCGCCAAGGCCATCCCCGACCTCGCCGAATGACGACCGCGACAGGCAGGTCTCCTGGCTCACGGCTCAATCGCTCGATCCCGCCTTCCCAGACCTTGGCGGGCCCAGTGGCTAGTGAGATCGCGCTCGCCGCTTACAGTTGCGGGGACAGCCCAGGTTTTTCACCCAGTTCCCTTTTGATCCCTTACGGGAACCCGTTGCGTGGGAGGCGCTATAGGCGTGCTGTCTCCGGGCGTCAAACCAGGGGTGTTCGAATGGGGCTTCGGCTGATCATCGGCGGCGCGCGCTCGGGAAAGAGCGCGCACGCCCAGGCGCTGGCCGAGGCCGAGGCGCGGGCGCGCGGCGGTTCGCCGGTGATGATCGCCACCGCCGAAGCCCTGGATGCGGAGATGGGCGAGCGGATCGCCCGTCACCGCGCCGAGCGCGGCCCCGCCTGGCGAACCCTGGAGACGCCGCTGGAGGTGGCCGAGGCGATCGCCGGGATTTCGGCGGAAGAATGCGCCGTCGTCGACTGCCTAACCCTGTGGCTCAGCAACCTGATGTTCGCCGAGCGCGACCTGGAGGCTGCGACCGAGGCGCTGCTGGACGCCGCGGGCCGCACGGCCGGCGAGGTCATCCTCGTCTCCAACGAGGTCGGCATGAGCATCGTGCCGGAGAACGCGCTCGCCCGGCGCTTCCGCGACGAGGCCGGACGGCTTAACCGCCGCGCCGCCGAGCGCGCCGACCAGGTGACGGTGATGTTCGCCGGACTGCCGCTGGCGCTGAAGGGTTAGGACCAATTTCCAACACCGTTCATCCCCGCGAAAGCGGGGATGACCGGATGATGTGAGAGCAGTCAGAAGCTAGGTCGGAGAGGGCGCCGTCGCCGCATAGACGACGTGGCGACGCAGCGGATGGTTTTCCACCAATCCGGGATGGTCGAAAGCCCACGCCGGCTGCTCGACCATGCCGACCTTTTCCATAACGGCGCGAGAGCGGAGATTGTCCACCGCGGTGATGGCGATGATTTCATTGGCGGCCAAATAGGCGAAGCCCCAACCGATCGCGGCGCGCCCGCCCTCGACGGCGAAGCCCTGGCCCCAGACGTCGGGGCTGAGCCGCCAGCCGGCCTCGATCGCCGGCGCGGGCGGCAGGTCCGGAGCCATCTGCTTCAAGCCGATCATGCCGATCAGCCGTCCGTCGGCCTTCCGCTCCGCCGCCCAGAAGCCGAAGCCGTGCTCGCCGATGTGGGCGCTGATGCGGTCGATGGCGGCGTCGCTGGCGGCCCGATCGATCGGGCCGCCCAGCCAGTCGCTGACCCGCGGGTCGCCGTTGATCGCGGCGAAGGGCGCCCGGTCCTCCTTGCGGAATGGCCGCAGGATCAGCCGGGCGGTTTCGATCACTTCGCTAGCTGCGGCGCGGGAAGCACCTCCGGCCCGGTCGGCTTGCTGCCCCACAGCGCGTAGAACAGCACGTACAGCTCGCACAAAACAGTGACGATGAACGCCCATTGGATGCCGTAGCGGTCCGCAATGTTGCCCTGGATGAACACCAGTGCGCCGCCCGCGATCGACATGATCAGCAGCCCCGAGCCCTCCTCGGTCAGCGGGCCGAGCCCGCGGATCGCCAGCGCGAAGATCGTCGGGAACATGACCGAGTGGAACAGCCCGATCGCGATCAGCCCGTACATCGCGCCCGGCCCCTGCACGAAGGTCGCGACGAGCGCAGAGACGAGCGCCCCGAGCGCGAACACCGCGAGCACTTTCTCGGGTGCGAACCGGCGCATGATGAAGGCGCCGGCGAAGCGGCCGACCATCATCCCGCCCCACACGAAGGTGAGGTAAAAGGCCGCCTGCTCGTGCGTGATGTTGGCGATGCTCGGCTGAGAGGCGAAGTTTATGAACAGGTTGCCGACGCCGATCTCGGCCAGCACGTAGAGGAAGATCGCACCGCAGCCGAGCACCAGGTTGCGATGCCGCCAGAGCGACAAATGGCGGCGCTCCTCGGCATTGGCGCGGCGCGCGGCAGCGCCCAGCGCTGGCAGATGCGCGCGAGCTATGACGATGGTCAGCAGCGCCAGCACTATCGCGACGATTAGATAGGGCAGCATGGTCGCCTGCGCGTCGGCCATGCGCTGCGCGTAGCTGAGGTGGGTGCCCTCCGCCGACGTGCCGCCGGTGGTGCGGCCGAGGATTAAATAGCGGCCGAAGACGATCGCCAGCACGTCGCCCGTCGTGTTGAACGCCTGCACCAGGGTGAGGCGAGATTCGGACGATTCGGGCGGACCGATCACCGCGACATAGGGGTTGGCCGCGACCTGCAGCAGCGCGATCCCGCACGACACGGTGAAAAGGGACGCCAGGGTCACGCCGTAAGACGGCAGCCACGCCGCCAGGATCATGCCGAGCGAGCCCGCGGTCATCACCGCCAGCCCGACGACCAGCGCTTTCTGATAGCCGATCCGCTCGATCAATTTGGCGGCGGGGAGCGATGCGATGAGATAGCCGACGAACCAGGTCGATTCGATCAACGTCGTTTGCGTGTAGTTGAGCTCGAACACGCTGCGCAGGTGCGGGAGCAGCGTGTTGTTGATGACCGTGATGAACCCCCACATGAAGAAGAGGCTCGCCAGCAGGATCAGCGCCGGCCGGTAGGCCGCGGACGACGCCCCTTTGGGGGGCCGAGCGGCGGCGAGAGAAGTTGGAACAGGGCCGGGCACAGGTCCTCCACAGGGCATTGATCTCGTTATTGTCTGAGTATATCCGCTGATGGACACCGTCAACGCGATCGCCCGCGCCGCCTAGGATCACCCATGACCGACACGTCGATGAAGCCTCGCAAGCTGCGTTCCGCCGCCTGGTTCGACAACCCCGACAACATCGACATGACCGCGCTCTATTTGGAGCGCTACCTAAATTTTGGGCTCAGCCTTGAGGAACTGCGGAGCGGTCGGCCGATCATCGGCATCGCCCAGACCGGCTCGGACCTCAGCCCCTGCAACCGACATCACCTGGTGCTGGCCGAGCGGGTGCGCGAGGGGATCCGCGAGGCGGGCGGCATCGCCATCGAATTTCCGGTCCACCCGATCCAGGAGACCGGCAAGCGGCCGACCGCCGGTCTCGACCGCAACCTCGCCTATCTCGGCCTCGTGGAGGTGCTCTACGGCTATCCGCTGGACGGCGTGGTGCTGACGATCGGCTGCGACAAGACAACGCCGGCCTGCCTGATGGCGGCGGCGACGGTGAACCTGCCGGCCATCGCGCTCTCGGTCGGCCCGATGCTCAACGGCTGGCACAAGGGCGAGCGGACCGGGTCGGGGACCATCGTCTGGAAGGCCCGCGAAATGCTGGCGTCCGGCGAGATCGACCAGGAGGGCTTCGTCAAGCTGGTGGCCTCTTCGGCGCCGTCGACCGGCTACTGCAACACCATGGGCACGGCGACGACCATGAACAGCCTGGCCGAGGCGCTCGGCATGTCGCTGCCCGGCTCGGCCGCCATCCCGGCCCCCTATCGTGACCGACAGGAGTGCGCCTACCGGACCGGCCTGCGGATCGTCGACATGGTGCGCGAGGACCTGAAGCCCTCGGACATCATGACCCGCGACGCCTTCCTGAACGCCATCGTCGTCAATTCGGCGATCGGCGGCTCGACCAATGCGCCGATCCATCTGGCGGCGATCGCGCGGCATCTCGACGTCGAGCTGGACGTCCACGACTGGCAGGCGGTCGGCCACAAGGTCCCGCTGCTGGTGAACCTGCAGCCCGCTGGGGAATATCTCGGCGAGGACTACTACCACGCCGGCGGCGTGCCAGCGGTGGTGAACCAGCTGATGTCCAATGGGCTGATCCGCGAAGGCGCGATGACCGCCAACGGCCTCACCCTCGGCGACAACTGCCGCAAGGCGACCATCGAGGACGAAAAGGTCATCCGCCCCTTCGACCAGCCGCTGCTGAAGGACGCCGGATTCCTCGTCCTCTCCGGCAATCTGTTCGACAGCGCGGTCATGAAGACGAGCGTGATCTCCGCGGAGTTCCGCCAGCGCTACCTCAGCAACCCTGAGGACCCCGAAGCGTTCGAAGGCCCGGTCGTGGTGTTCGACGGTCCGGAGGACTACCACGCGCGGATCGACGATCCCGCCGCCGGGATCACCGCCGACAGCCTGTTGGTCATGCGCGGGGCGGGGCCGATCGGCTATCCCGGCGCGGCCGAGGTGGTGAACATGCGTGCGCCGAAACATCTGCTGCTGGACGGCGTCCACGCCCTGCCGTGCCTCGGCGACGGCCGCCAGTCCGGAACCTCCGGCTCGCCCTCCATCCTCAACGCCTCGCCCGAGGCGGCGGCGGGCGGCGGCCTGGCGCTGCTGCGCTCCGGCGACCGGGTGCGGATCGACCTCAAGCGCGGAACCGTCGACGTCCTGATCCCGGAAGCTGAACTCGCGGCGCGGCGTGAAGCGCTGACCGCGGCGGGCGGCTACGCCTACCCGGCCTCCCAGACGCCCTGGCAGTCGATCCAGCGCTCCCTCGTCGGGCAGTTGCAGACCGGCGCGATCCTCGAAGGCGCCGAAGACTTCCAGCGCATCGCCCAGACCCGCGGCCTGCCGCGCGACAACCATTAACCGTCCGAGAGGCGTGGAGACTCAGATGATCAACGGTGCAGTGCTGATCGGTTCCAGCGAACGTCGGACCGAGGCGACCTTCTACGCAGTGGATCCGTCGAACGGCGCGCAGCTTCCGACCGCCTTCCCGGAGGCCGGGGCCGCCGAGGCCGCCGCCGCATGCGCCCTGGCCGCCGCGGCCTTTCCGCAGTTTTCCACCCTGGAGCCCGAGGCCCGGGCGCGCTTCCTGGAGACGGTGGCGGACGCGATCCTGGCGATCGGCGACGATCTGATCGTCAGCGCCATGACCGAGAGCGGCCTGCCGCGTCCTCGCCTGGAGAGCGAGCGCGTCCGGACGGTCAACCAGCTGCGGCTGTTCGCCGAGGTGGTGCGCCAGGGCGACTGGCTCGACGCCACCATCGACCCGGCGCTGCCGGAGCGCACTCCGGCGCCGCGCGTCGATCTTCGGCGGATGAACGTCGCGCTTGGACCGGTCGTCGTGTTCGGCGCCTCCAACCTGCCGCTGGCCTTCTCGGTCGCCGGCGTGGACACCGCCTCGGCCTTCGCCGCCGGCTGCCCGGTGATCGTCAAGGGTCACCCCGCGCATCCGGGCACGGGCGAACTCGTGGCGCGGGCCATCCAGGGGGCGGTCGCGGCCTGCGGCCTGCCGGAGGGCGTCTTCTCCTTCCTGCCGGGGACGACGAACGAGCTGGGTCACGCCCTCGTCGCCGATCCGCACGTCAGGGCGGTCGGCTTCACCGGCTCGCGCACCGGGGGCCTGGCGCTGATGCGCGTCGCCGAACAACGTCCGGAGCCGATACCGGTCTATGCGGAGATGAGCAGCATCAACCCGGTGGTCATGCTGCCGGCAGCGCTCGCCGCGCGCGCCGAGGCGCTGGGCAAGGCCTTCGTGCAATCCCTGACCCTGGGCGCCGGCCAGTTCTGCACCAACCCCGGCCTGGTGGTCGCCCTGTCTAGCCCCGATCTCGACCGATTCGTCGTCGCGGCGACGGCGGCTCTGTCCGAGACCCAGCCCGCCGTCATGCTGACGCCGGGCATCCACGCCAGCTTCGAGCGCGGCGTCGACGCGCTCGCCCGGCACCCGGCGGTCGTCAAGCTGGCCGGCGCTCGGGTCGGGGAGGGGGTGAATCAGGCCTGCGGTGCGATCTTCCAGACCGATGCGGCGGCCTTTCTGGCGGACCCGACCCTCTCGCACGAGGTGTTCGGCTCCGCCTCGATCGTCGTGCGGTGCCAGAGCGCTGCGGAGTTGGAGGCGGTCATCGACGGCCTGGAAGGCCAGCTGACCGCGACCCTGCAGTTCGACGAGGCCGATCAGGCGACGGCGGGGCAATTGCTGCCCGCGCTGCAGCGCAAGGCCGGGCGGCTGCTCGCCAACGGCTGGCCGACCGGGGTCGAAGTCACCCACGCCATGGTTCACGGCGGACCCTTCCCGGCGACCTCCGACGGCCGCAGCACTTCGGTCGGTTCGCTCGCAATGATGCGGTTTCTGCGGCCGGTCTGCTACCAGGACCTGCCTGACCCCTTGTTGCCCCCGGCCCTGCAGGCGGCCAACCCCTGGAGACTCGTCCGCCGTCTCGACGGGACGAGGGAGCAAGCCTGATGATTCGGTCGCTGATACAGTTCGCTGAAGGCGACCTCCGCGGCGTTGCGGCCCTGGACGACGACGGCCGCGCGCGCCGGCTCGAGAACGTGCCGAGCACGCTGCGCCTGGCCCAATGGGCGATCACCTCCAACGCCTCGCTGGCGTCCCTGGCCGAGCAGCTCGCCCGCGACCCGATCGACCTCGACGAGGTGCGCCTGCTGCCGCCGATCGACCACCCGGACGCCGCCCACGTGCTGGTCAGCGGCACCGGCCTGACCCACCTCGGCTCGGCCGAGGGCCGGGACAAGATGCACCGCGACGCCGAGGCCAAGGGCGCGCTCACCGACTCCATGAAGATGTTCCTGATGGGGGTCGAGGGCGGCAAGCCGCAGACCGCGGAGCCCGGGGCGCAGCCGGAATGGTTCTACAAGGGCGACGGCCAGATCCTGGTCGCGCCCGGCGAGCCGCTGGAGATGCCGAGCTTCGCCCTGGATGGCGGCGAGGAGCCGGAGATCGCCGGCATCTACCTGGTCGATCCCGAGGGCCAGCCGGTGCGGATCGGCTTCGCCCTGGGCAACGAGTTCTCCGATCACGTGACCGAGCGCGGCAACTACCTGTGGCTCGCCCACTCCAAGCTGCGCGCCGCGGCGCTGGGCCCCGAGCTGCTGCTGGGCGCCCTGCCGGCGGACGTGCGCGGGACCAGCCGGATCCTGCGCAGCGGCGAGGTCGTTTGGGAAAAGCCCTTCCTCTCCGGCGAGGCGAACATGTCCCACTCCCTCGACAACCTCGAGCACCACCACTTCAAATATGCCGGCTTCCGGCGTCCGGGGGATGTGCACGTGCACTTCTTCGGGACCGCCACGCTCTCCTTCTCGGACGGCTTCCGCACGGAGGAGGGCGACGTCTTCGAGATCGAGGCCAAGCCCTTCATTCTGCCGGTGCGCAACCCCCTGGCGCGCGCGGCGGCGGCGCCTTCGGCGAAGGTTCGCAGCCTATGACCCCAGACCTCAGGATCGGACTGGTCGGCTTCGGCAAGATTGCGCGCGACCAGCACCTGCCGGCCATCGCCGCGACGCCGGGCGCGAAGCTTGTCGCAGTCGCCAGTCCGCACTCCCGGGCCCCGGGCGTCGCCAACTATCCGAGCCTCGAGGCCATGCTGGCGGGTGAGCCCGGGCTCGACGCCATCGCCATGTGTCAGCCGCCGCAGGTCCGCTACCAGGCGGCCCGAGCGGCGCTGGCCGCTGGCAAGCATGTCTTCCTGGAGAAGCCGCCGGGCGCCACCGTGTCCGAGGTCGAGGCGCTGATCGTCCAGGCGAAGGGCCAGGGCGTGACCCTCTTCGCCAGCTGGCACTCGCGCCACGCCGCCGCCGTCGCCCCGGCCCGCGCCTGGCTGGACGGCCGCGCGCTGCGCAAGGTGACCGTCACCTGGAAGGAGGACGTCCGCCACTGGCACCCCGGCCAGACCTGGATCTGGCAGGCCGGCGGGTTCGGGGTGTTCGATCCGGGCATCAACGCCCTGTCCATCCTCACCGAGATCCTCCACGAGCCGGTGCTGCTGAGCCGTTCCGACCTCGAGACACCGTCGAACCGCCAGGCGCCGATCGCCGCCTCCCTCTCGCTCCGGACCACGAGCGGAATCCCGATCGAGGCGGTCTTCGACTTCCGCCAGACCGGCCCGCAGAGCTGGGATATCGCGGTGGAGGCCGAGGACGGCCGGATGCTGCTGTCGGACGGCGGCGCCAAGCTCGCCATCGACGGCGCAGCCCAGGCGACGTCCCGAGAGGGCGAATATCCCGCCATGTACCGGCATTTCGCCGAGCTGGTGCGGAGCGGGCGCAGCGACGTCGACCTCGCCCCGCTGCGGCTGGTGGCCGACGCCTTCCTTTGCGGGCGTTTTCGGTCGGTCGAGCCGTTCGAAGACTGACCGCCGACGGAAGATCATCGCCCGGGCGAACTTCGACGCGAAACGCGCAGCGGCGCTGCGAACTTGCTAGTGTCCGGATCGGACACAAGGCCGGGGAGACGCGCCTTTGGACAATCGATCGACGAAGGGAAAACCGGCGCTGCGTATCCATCAGACGATCGCCCACGACCTCGGCACGGCGATCCTTGCGGGCCGCCATCTGCCGGGCGAGATCTTCGACGGCGAGATCGATCAGGCCGAGCGCCTCGGGGTCTCGCGGACGGCCTATCGCGAAGCGGTGCGGATCCTCACGGCGAAAGGGCTGCTCGAAAGCCGCCCCAAGACCGGCACCCGGGTGACGCCGCGCAGCCGCTGGAACATGCTCGACCCGGACGTGCTGGCCTGGATGTTCGCCGGCGAGCCGGACGAGTCCTTCGTGCGCGATCTGTTTGAGCTTCGCGGCGTGATCGAACCCGCCGCCTCCTCCTTCGCCGCGCGACGGCGCACCGACGCCCACCTCAAGGCGATGAGCGAGGCCGTCGAGGGCATGCGCCGCCATGGGCTGGCGACGCCGGAGGGACGCGCGGCCGATCAACAGTTCCACAAGGCTATCCTGGCCGCCGCATGCAACGAGCCGCTGGCCTCCCTGGCCAGCTCCGTCGGCGCGGCGGTGAGCTGGACGACCACCTTCAAGCAACGCACCCGCGCCCTGCCGCGTGATCCGCTGCCGGACCATGTCGCGGTCTACGAAGCCATCCGCGACCAGGACGCCGACCGGGCGCATGCGACCATGGCCGAACTCCTTCGCCTGGCGCTGGCGGACATGAAGATCGCCCTGCCTGCCTAAGAGGGGGGCCTGCCTAAGACGGGGGCCTGCCTAGGACGGAGGCTACCAGGCGGACCCGCCTATGGCCGGATGCGCCGTTCGGCGAGCCTGGCCTTGCCGGCGAGGATCGGCCTGTCCGCCGCGGCGGACACCTCGACGGTGTAGACGCCGGCCGCCACATGCCAGCTGCGCCGCTTGACGTCGAAGGCCGCCAGCAGCCGCGGATCGGCCGTCACCGACACCTGGCGCGTCTCGCCGGGCTTCAGATCGACCCGGCTCCAACCCACGAGACGCTTCACCCCGTTCACCCGGGCATAGACCTGTGCGGTCTCCGTTCCTGCGCGCGCGCCGACGTTGGCGACCTGGAAGGCGACGCGAAGGCCCGTTCCTCCGCTGACGGCGAGGTCGCGGTAGGCGAAGTGGGTGTAGCTGAGACCATGGCCGAAGGCGAACAGCGGCCTGGCGCGGGTGCGGTCGTACCAGCGGTAGCCGACGTCGGCGCCTTCCGGGTAGCCGACCGGGAAGTGCTTCCGGTCGTCGGGCAGGTCGTAGAGGTCCAGTTCGCTCTTGCCGACTGCAATGTCTGCGCCGGGCAGCTTCGGATTGGGCGTCTGTTCGATCGTCGCCGGGAAGGTGATCGCCAGTCGGCCCGAGGGGTTCGCTGCGCCCGTGAGGATGCGGGCGATGGCCTGGCCGCCGCGCTGGCCGGGATACCAGGCCTCGAGCACCGCGCCGACCTTGTCCAGCCACGGCATCAGCACCGGCCCGCCGGTCTCCAGCACCACGGCGGTCCTGGGATTGGCCGCGGCGACCGCCGTGATCAACGCATCCTGATTGTCGGGCAGGTTGAGGTCGGGCACATCCTTGCCCTCGGTGGTGAACTGCTCCGCGAAGACGACCACCAGGTCGGCGTCGCGCGCGGCCGCGGCGGCGCGCTGCGGGTCGCTTCCGTCGTCATAGGCGATGGCGGCCTGCGGCAGGACTTCCCTCAGGGCGAGCAAGGGCGAGGAGGGCGCATAGAGCTTCTTGCGCCAGACCGGTTCGCCCGGAGGGCTGAGCGCCAGCGCCGCGCCGCCCACCGGGTTGACCTGCGAGGAGCCGCCGCCGCTGACGACCCCCACGTCGGCGTGGGCGCCGACGACGAGGATCCGCTTCGCCGAGGCGGCGATCGGCAGAAGGCCGCCGTCGTTTTTCAGCAGGACGATCCCGGCTTCGGCCACCGCCTGGGCGACTTCGCCGTGGGCCGCGTAGTCGATCGGCAGGCCCATCTTGACCGGGTGGTCGGCGACCCCCGAGGCGTAGATGGTGCGCAGGATCCGCCGCGCGGCCTGGTCGATGTCGGCTTCGGTGACCCGGCCGGCGGCCAGCTCCGCACGCAGCATCGCCCCGAAATAGGGCTTGTCGGACGCCTGGGTGCCGGACTGCTGGTCCAGGCCGGCGCGGATCGACGGACTGTGGACTGCGCCCCAGTCGGACATCACGAAGCCCTTGTAGCCCCAGTCCCGGCGCAGGACGTCGTTGAGCAGGAAGCTGTTCTCGCAGGCGTAGACGCCGTTGACCTGATTGTAGGCGCACATGACCGCGCCTGGCTGGCCGATCTCGACGCCGATCTCGAAGGCGAGGAGGTCGCTCTCGCGCAGCGCCGCCTCGTCGAGGTTGGCGGAGAGCACCATCCGGCCGGTCTCCTGGGCGTTCAGCGCGAAGTGTTTGATCGTCGAGATGATCCGGGCGGACTGCACGCCGCGGATGGCGTGGCCGCCGAGCGTGCCGGCCAGCAGCGGGTCTTCGCCGAGGTATTCGAAGTTGCGGCCGTTGCGCGGCTCGCGGACCAGGTTCACGCCGCCGGCGAGCAGGACGTTGAAGCCCTTGGCCCGCGCCTCGGCGCCGATCATCGCGCCCGCGCGCTCGACCAGGGCGGGATCCCAGGTCGCGGCCATGGCGGCGCCGGAGGGCAGGGCGGTCGCCACGTCGTCGCGGCGCATGACGCTGGCCATGTTGGCCACCCCGAGGCTCGCATCGCTCTCGATCAGCGGCGGGACGCCCAGCCGGGGCGCGCCCTTCACATAGCCCGCGCCGAAGATGACCCCCTTCGGCTGCTCGGCCGGCGGCAGCAGGAAAGGCATGTAGCCGCGGATCAGGTCGAAGCGCTCATCCAGCGTCAGCTGCTTCAGCGTCCGCTCCGCGCGGGCGTCCGCGACGGAAGCCCCGGCGTCGGCGGCGAGGGCGCAAGGCGCGAGCGCCGCGGCGGCTGAGGACGTCATCAGGGCGAGAGTGATTGCTCTAACAAATTTCATAAATAGAAATAATCCTCCCGGTCCGAACGCGGCGACCTTAGGCGCCGCCTCGCCCAGGTCAAACGGACGAAACCGTTCGATAAAGGTCGTTTTCCAGGAGTCGGCATGCTGAATCGCCGTGAGGTCGCTGGCGCAGGCGGAACGCTGCTGGCGTTGTCCGCGCTCGGCGGCTCGGCCGCTGCGCAGACGCCTGTCGAGACCGTCGACGTCGATCTGCGGCGCGACGCAGGGGCCCTGGACCACATCTGGAAACACTGCGTCGGCTCTGATCGCGCCGAGATCACGATGCGCGAGTCCTGGCGCCTGGACGCCAAGCGCGGACGCCAGGAGCTGGGCCTGGAGCGCGTCCGCTTCCACGGCATTTTCGACGACGAACTGGGGGTGGGGGCAAGCCCATGTTCGGCCGGGCCAGCCCGGACTTCAACTTCCAGAACGTCGACGCCGTCTATGACGGACTGCTGGATCTTGGCCAGCGCCCGTTTGTCGAGATGAGCTTCATGCGGGGCCGGCTCGCCAGCGGGACCCGGGTGTTCGGCAACTACAAGGCCAATGTGACGCCGCCGCAGTCGCTGACGGACTGGCAGGACTTCGTTCGCCAGTTCACACGCCACCTGATCGAGCGATATGGCGCGGCCGAGGTCCGCCAATGGCCGTTCGAGGTCTGGAACGAATCCAACCTGGCGGCCTTCTGGAGCGGGACCCAGGCGGACTATTTCGAGCTCTACCGCGCCACCGCGACGGCGGTGAAAAGCGTCGATCCGGCGATCAGGGTGGGCGGCCCGTCCACCTCGGCGGTGCAATGGATTCCGGAATTCCTGGCCTTCTGCGCCGCCAACGACCTGCCGCTCGATTTCGTCTCGACCCACGTCTACGCCGGCGACAATCAGACGCGGATTTTCGGCGAGGCGATCGACGCCAGCAAGTTCAAGGGCGCCGAGCTCTGGCTCGGCGAGTGGTCGTCGGACAGCCCGGCGATGATCGCCCACGTGATCACCGGCTGCCTGCCGTACTGCCACGCCATGTCGCAGTGGCAGCTCAGCGGGACCTATGAGGAGCTGCAGGCGCCGTCATGGGTGTTCAAGGAGGGCGACAACGGCTGGGGTCTCTTGTCGCGCGGCTCCGTTCCGCGCTCGGCGTTCAACACCTACAAGCTGATGAACCGGCTGGGACACCGCCGCCTGCAGGCCGCGGGGCCGGCGTTGGCGACGCGGCGTGCGGGCGGCGGGGCCGCAGTGCTGGTCTGGAACCTGGCCGAGGTGCAGCAACCGGCGGGCATTCCCGGCGCCAGCAGCGATCGCAAGGTGGTGGGCGGGCCCAAGCGGCTGCGCGTCAGCCTGCAGGGCGCGAACCCCGGTCAGGCGGTGAAGGTGAGCTACGTCGACCAGGACCGCGGCTCGCCCTATCCGACCTGGCGGGCGCTGGGCTCGCCCAAATATCCGACGCGCGACCAGATGGCGAAGATCCGCGCCGCGGCCGAGCTCGCGCCGCCCGAAATCCGCAAGCTCGGCAAGGCGCGGGAACTCGTGCTCGACCTGCCGCCCGAGGGCGTGGCGTTGATTGAACTGGGGTCGGGTCGTCGGCGTGCCGTCCTCAGCGGCTCCCAAGGGTCTTGCGGCCGCCGCTCCCACGCCGTCATTCCCGGCCTTGTGCCGGGAACCCATGCACACTGAGGCTTGTGGGTTCCCGCTGCGATGCGGTGTTCATGGGGGGCCGGGACAAGCCCGGCCATGACGGTAGGGGTAAGGGGCGCCAGAGCAGCCGACCGGCGCCAGCAGCACGGATAGTTCATCTCGTTCTGCATCATCGCCGCCTGGAGCGGCGAGCGGACGGGGGGCTGAGACGCCTCACAACATCCGGTCATCCCCGCGAAAGCGGGGATGACCGGTATTGAACGGGGAAAACAGTATTGAAAACCAAGCCTAGCGGCGCGGCTGATCCACGTCGCGGACCGCGCCGCGGGCGGCGCTGGTGGTGAAGGCCGCGTAGGCGCGCAGGGCCGTCGAGACCTTGCGGTCCCGCTGCCCGGGCTTCCAGGCGTCGACGCCCTTGGCCTCCATGACCGCGCGGCGCTCGGCCAGCACCGCGTCGCTGACCGAAAGCTGGATCGTGCGCTCGGGGATGTCGATCACGACCAGATCGCCCTCCTCGACCAGGCCGATCAGCCCGCCCTCGGCCGCTTCCGGCGAGACGTGGCCGATGGAGAGCCCCGAAGTTCCGCCCGAAAACCTCCCGTCGGTGAGCAGGGCGCACTGCTTCCCCAGCCCCTTCGACTTCAGATAGGAGGTCGGATAAAGCATCTCCTGCATGCCCGGCCCGCCACGCGGGCCCTCATAGCGGATCACCAGGACGTCGCCGGCCTGGATCTTGCCGGTCAGGATGGCGCTGACCGCCGCATCCTGGCTCTCGAACACCCGGGCGGGGCCCGAGAACTTCAGGATGCTCTCGTCGACGCCGGCGGTCTTCACGATGCAGCCGTCCAGGGCGAGGTTGCCCTTCAGCACCGCCAGGCCGCCGTCCTTGGAGAAGGCATGCTCGACGTCGCGGATGACGCCCGCCTCGCGGTCGACGTCGAGCTCCTTCCAGCGGCGGTTCTGGCTGAAGGCCGTCTGGGTCGGCACGCCGCCGGGCCCCGCGCGGTAGAAGGTCTGCACGGCCTCGCTGGCGCTGCGGCGCACATCCCAGCGCTCCAGGGCGTCGCCCAGGGTCGGGCTGTGCACGGTGGGGGTGGCGGTATGGATCAGGCCGCCGCGCTCGAGCTCGCCCAGCAGGGCCATGATGCCGCCGGCGCGGTGGACGTCCTCCATGTGCACGTCGGACTTGGCCGGCGCGACCTTGGAGAGGCAGGGCACCTTGCGGGACAGACGGTCGATGTCGTCCATGGTGAAGTCGACGCCGGCCTCGTGGGCCGCCGCCAGCAGGTGCAGGACCGTGTTGGTCGAGCCGCCCATGGCGATGTCCAGGCTCATGGCGTTCTCGAACGCCCTGAAATTGGCCACCGAGCGGGGCAGCACGCTGTCGTCGTCCTGCTCGTAGTGGCGCCGGGTGATGTCGACGATCAGATGGCCGGCTTCAAGGAACAGCCGCTCGCGGTCGGCGTGGGTCGCCAGCACCGAGCCATTGCCCGGCAGCGACAGGCCGAGCGCCTCGGTCAGGCAGTTCATCGAATTGGCCGTGAACATGCCCGAGCAGGAGCCGCAGGTCGGACAGGCCGAGCGCTCGATGGCGTCGACCTCGGCGTCAGTCATGCTGTCGTCGGCGGCGGCGACCATGGCGTCGACCAGGTCGAGGGCCACTTCCTTGCCGCGCAGGACGACTTTGCCGGCCTCCATCGGGCCGCCGGAGACGAAGACCGCGGGGATGTTGAGGCGCAGGGCGGCCATCAGCATGCCCGGAGTGATCTTGTCGCAATTGGAGATGCAGACCATCGCGTCTGCAGTGTGCGCGTTACACATGTACTCGACGCTGTCGGCGATCAGGTCGCGCGACGGCAGGCTGTAGAGCATGCCGTCGTGGCCCATGGCGATGCCGTCGTCGACGGCGATGGTGTTGAATTCCTTGGCGACCCCGCCGGCGCGCTCGATCTCGCGCGCCACCAGCTGACCGAGATCCTTCAGGTGGACATGGCCGGGCACGAACTGGGTGAAGGAGTTCACCACCGCGATGATCGGCTTTCCGAAATCGCCATCCTTCATGCCCGTCGCGCGCCAGAGGCCACGGGCGCCGGCCATGTTGCGGCCATGCGTGGAGGTGCGGGAGCGATAGGCGGGCATGATGAGTCTCGGATCGGAATTAGGTGCGGGTCGCGGCCGAACAGCTGTGGACGAACGGCTGACGTAGGCCGTTCCCGCTGCAGGTCAACCCGCGGAGATGGGGCGAGGGGTGGGCGCGGATCGCCGCGCGCCGGATCAGACGAGCTGGTCGGCGGCTACGATCGGCCGGCTTTCGCGGGTGGCGCGCATCCGGTCTTTCGGGTCCTTGGGATCGGAGGCGAGGATCACATGGTCCTCATGCACCTCGAGCAGGGTGCCGACGAAGGGGAAGTCCTGGAACTGGCTGGGCACCCGATAGCTCACCGTGTCGCCCACCTTGAAGGAGGCCGGGTCGAAGTTGAACTCGAACGGGCAGGCTTCCTGGGTTCCCTGGTCCATCAAGATCTCCTTGGCGCCAGTCTTGGGGCGCGTGCGGTTGGACCGCGCCGCGCGCTGTCGTCGACGCCATTTTGCCGGAGCGGCCGCTCGAGGTCCAGTTCCTCAGCCCCTCAAGGGCCGGCGAATCGGGCGAGATCGCACCGGCGCTGACATTTGGACGAGGCTTGGCCGTGACGACGACGCTTTTCGGCATCCGCAACTGCGACACCATGAAGAAGGCCTGGACCTGGCTTGACCAGCACGGCGTCGCCTACGACTTCCACGACTACAAGAAGCAGGGGATCGAGCGCGAGCGCCTGGAGGGCTGGGTCGCCAAGCTCGGCTGGGAGGTGCTGCTGAACCGTTCAGGGACGACCTTCCGCAAGCTGCCCGACGCCGACCGCACCGGGATCGACGCGGCCAAGGCCGTCGACCTGATGCTGGCCCAGCCCTCGATGATCAAGCGCCCGGTGCTGGACGTCGACGGCAAGCTGCTGGTGGCCTTCAAGCCCGCCGAATACGAGCAGCAGTTCGGCTGAGCCGCAGCCGCGGCGTTTCATGACGAAGATTTCATGGCCTAGGTTGCATCTATTGCTCGCATTCGCCGCCTCTTTCCCTGCAGTGGCGGAACGATCCGCCCAACAGTCGAGAAAGAACTCCGTCGGATGGAAATCCTAATCCCGCTGACATTCTTCGCGATGATCGCAGCAATCGTCATCGGTCCGCGCTATCTGAAGAGTCTGGAGCGTCGGAAGATGGCCGAGACGCTTCGCGCGGCCATCGACAAGGGACAGCCCTTGCCGCCCGAGGTGATCACCATGCTGACCGCCGACGCCAAGCCGCCGGCCTCTCCGCAGCGCGATCTGCGGCGCGGCGTGATCCTGGTGGCGGTGGCGCTGGGCCTTGTGGTGATGGGCCTGCTTATCGGCCAGGGCGAGCCGGACGCGACCTATCCGATGATCGGGGTCGCCGCGATCCCGGGCTTCATCGGCCTGGCGCTGATCGCCATCGCCCAGCTCGGCAAGGACCGCACCTAAGCTACGGCCGGGGGATCTGACGCCCATGGCCAGCGCGAGAAAGCTGCGCTTCGCGGAACTGCACGACCTTGAGCTGTGCGCTCAGGCCGTGACCGGCGAACGTGTGGCCTTCGGCGAACTGGTGCGCCGCCACGGCCCGGCGGTGCGCGGCCTGCTGCGCCGGATGGGCGCGCCGGGCGCGGAGGCCGACGATCTCGCCCAGGACGCCTTCCTCGCCGCCTTCGGGCGGATCGCCGAGTTTCGCGGGGAGGGGACCTTCGCCGGCTGGGTGAAGCGGATCGCCGCGCGGCTCTACCTGCGCCGGCTCCAGCGCGAGCGGCGGCTGGCGGCGGTGGTCGAGGCGCCGCCGACGGACGAAGTCGGGGCGGACGACGCCGACGGCCGCATCGATCTGGAGGAAGGGCTGAAGACGCTGAGCCCCGCCGAACGACTGTGCGTCACCCTCTGCTTCGGCGCCGGCCTCTCGCACGGCGAGGCGGCGGAGGCCTTGAACCTGCCGCTTGGAACCGTCAAATCCCACGTCAAACGCGGGCTGGAGAAGCTGCGGGCGCGACTGGCGCCGGCTACCGGCCCGCTGCAAGGGAGCCGCGGTGATGGCTGAGCCCGACTTCGAACGCCGGCTGGAGCGGCTCTTCGCCGACGCTCCGGCCTTCGCCGACGACGACGCCTTCGCCGACCGCATCGCCCAGCGTCTCGACCGCGGCTGGACCGCGCGCCGCTGGCTGATCGGCGCCGCCGGGGTCACCGGCGGCGTGGTGGGGGCGAGCCAGATGGTCGTCTCCGGGGTCTTCCATCGCATGGAGTCGGCCGGGACCTCCGCGCGCGCCCTCTCCACAGGCCTGACCCAAACTGCGCCGGCGCAATGGATATCGACGCTGCCCAGCGGCGGGGTCGTGGTATGGATCGCCGTCGCTGTCGCCATTGTCATGATTGGCTTCGTGCTCACCCGCGTGATCGAGGAGATCTGACCCCGTGTCATCGCATCGCCAGGACCAGGTCCGCCGCGTGGCGGCCCCGGACATCGCCGCCCGCAAGGGCAAGACGCCGATCGTCTGCCTGACCGCCTACACCGCCCCGGTCGCGGAAATCCTGGATGACCATTGCGATCTGCTGCTGGTGGGCGACAGCGTCGGCATGGTGGTCCATGGCCTGCCCAACACCGTCGGCGTCACCCTGGAGATGATGATCCTGCACGGCCAGGCGGTGATGCGCGGCTCGAAGAAGGCCATGGTCGTCGTCGACATGCCGTTCGGCTCCTATGAAGCCTCGGCCGAGGTCGCCTACGCCAACGCCGCCCGGATGATGAAGGAGACCGGCGCCCAGGCGGTGAAGGTCGAAGCGGGCGAACTGATCGCCGGAACCATCGAATACATGGTCAAACGCGGCATTCCCGTCATGGGCCATGTCGGCCTGCGTCCGCAGTCGGTGCTGGTCGACGGCGGCTTCAAGGCCAAGGGCAAGGGCGGCGAAGAGCGGCAGCGCATCCTCGAGGACGCTCGCGCCAGCGCGGAGGCCGGCGCCTTCGCCGTTGTCGTCGAGGGGGTGGCCGAGGGGCTTGCCCGGGAGATCACCGAGGTCATCGCCGTCCCCACGATCGGCATCGGCGCCTCGGCGGGCTGCGACGGCCAGGTGCTGGTCGCCGACGACATGCTCGGCCTCTTCGAGTGGACCCCGAAGTTCGTCCGCCGCTACGCCGACCTGAAGGGCGAGATCAGCCGCGCCGCGGCCGCCTACGCCGAGGACGTCCGCGCCCGCCGGTTCCCCGGCCCGGCGGAGATCTATTTCGCCAAGGCGGGATAAACTTCCTCTCCCCGCTTGCGGGGAGAGGGTAGGGTGAGGGGCGGCTCGGCGTCGCCACGACACCTGATATCGCCGCCATGAGACGCCCGTCCGCGCAATCGCCATGCCCGCTTTCGGGCCTGCGCCACCCCTCACCCAGCCTCTCCCCACAAGCGGGGAGAGGAGCCTGCCGCAAACGAAGAGAGAGCCTTCGATTTCGGAGCGTTGCAGGGCGGGACCGCGCGCTATAGGTTCCCGGCCTCTGCGCGCCGCCGCGCATCTGAGTCCGGAGTCCCCATTCGTGGCCGATCTGTTTGAAGAGGTCGAGGAGCAGCTTCGCTCCGACCGCTACCGGACGTTTGCGTTCAAGATCCTGCCATGGGTCCTGGGCCTGGCGGCGGCCGTCCTGATCGCGGCGCTCTCCTGGTGGGGCTGGTCGCACTATCAGGAGCAGGCGACCGGCAAGGCTTCGGAACAGTATGAGGCGGGGCTCGAAGCCCTGCAGCAGGGGCGCGCCGACCAGGCGACCAAGCTGTTCACCGACGTCAGTCAATCCCAGGCCAAGGCCTACAAGTCGCTGGCGCTGATGCAGCTCGGCGGCATCCAGCTGTCGCAGAACAAGACCGCTGCGGCCGTGCAGTTCTTCGACAAGTCCGCGGAGGCCGCGCCCGACCCGATGATCGCCGACGCCGCGCGCCTCAAATCCGCCTTCGCCCTCCTCGACACCGCGCCCAAGAAGGACGTGGAGGCGCGGTTGACGCCCTTGATGCAGGACGGCCGCCCTTATCGCGTGGAAGCTCGCGAGGCGCTGGCCTTCTCCAAGCTGATGGGCGGCGACCACGCCGGCGCCCGCGGCGACTTCGTGATCATCTCCGGCATGCTGGACGCCCCCGAGGGCGCCCGCGCCCGCGCCAAGGCCGCGATCGGCCTGATCGATTCCGGATCGGCCAAGGCGGTCGCCACGACCGTCCGCGCCGCCGCAGCTCTCCCGCCCACCGCCCTTGCGCCGACCGAACCGGCGCAACCCCAAGCCCCGGGTCCTCAATGACGTCGCGCCGCATCCGTCTTCTCACCGTCCTCATGGTCGCCGCCCTCGGGGCGAGCGGCTGCTCGACGCTGGGCCGCATAAATCCCTTCAACGGCAAGGACGGCCCCAAGGAGACGGCGAGCGCGGGCGAGCGGATCTCGATCGTCCCCGCCGACCAGAAGCTCGAAGTCGCCGAGGCGCTGAAGGGCGTCGACTTCGCCCTGCCGACGCCCACGGCGATCGCCGACTGGCCGCTGCCGGGCGGCACGCCCGAGCAGTCGGTCGAAAACGTCGACGCGGCGCCGAACCTGTCGATCGTCTGGAAGCGCGACATCGGCCGCGGCTCCGGCAAGGGCTATTTTGTCACCGCCCCGCCGATCGCCGCCGGCGGCCGCATCTTCACCATGGACGCCGACGCCTCGGTCACGGCGCACGACGCTCAGAGCGGCGCCCAGGTCTGGCGCACCAATGTCCGCACCGGCGGCAAGCGCGACCGCGAGGCTTTCGGCGGCGGCGTCGCCTACGCCAACGGCAAGCTCTATGTCTCGTCAGGCTTCCGCGAAGTCGTCCAGCTGGACGCCGCCACCGGCGCAATCGGCTGGCGCACTCGCACGGATCAGCCGATCCACGCCGCGCCGACGGTGGTCGACGGCCGCGTCATGGCGGTGGCGATCGACAACACCCTGATGACCTTCGACGCCGCGACCGGCGCCGCCGGCTGGACCTACCAGGCGCTGTCGGAGCCGGCCCGCATCCTGGCGGCGTCGAGCCCGGCCGTGAGCGGGGATTCCGTCGTCGCCGCCTTCGGATCGGGCGAGCTCGTCGCCCTGCGCGCGCAGAACGGCAGCGATCTTTGGAACGCGGCTCTGTCGCGCACCAGCCAGACCAGCGCGCTCTCCGAGATCCGCGACATTCCAGGCCGTCCGGTGATCTACCAGGGCGACGTCTTCGCGGTCAGCCACTCGGGCGTCTTCGCCGCCACCGACCTGCGCACCGGCCAGTCCCGCTGGACCCTGCCGGTCGTGGGCGTCACCTCGCCCTGGGCGGCCGGCGACGTGGTCTATGTCGTCTCCCGCGACGGCCAGCTGATCTGCGCTTCGCGCGAGAGCGGCCAAGTCTATTGGATCCGCGACCTCAACGCCGGCTTCAAGGCGAAGAAGCGCGGCGGATTCTTCGGCATCGGCGGCCGCGCCGTCCAGAAGCCGCTCTGGTCCAGCCCGATCCTGGCGAACAACCGGCTGATCCTGGCCGGCGCGACCGGTCAGCTGATCTCGGTCAACGCCAAGTCCGGCGAGATCGAACGGCGGGTCAATCTCGGCGCGCCGACCATCATCGGCCCGATCGCCGCCGGGAACATGATCTATCTGGTCAGCGACACCGGACAGCTCATCGCGTTGCGCTGAGACGAGCATCCTAGCATTCGGCGGTTCTTTCGGGCCGCCGAATGCTCCTAAGATCTTGAAGTTAGACCATTCGCTACGTCGAACCGGTGTCCACTTCGCCTGCGAATGGTCTAGAGTAAGTCCATGCCTTTGAAACTTGCGATCGTCGGCCGTCCGAACGTCGGGAAATCGACCCTGTTCAACCGCCTGGCCGGCAAGAAGCTCGCCATCGTCGACGATCAGCCCGGCGTCACCCGCGACCGCCGGTTCGCCCCCGGCCAGCTGGGCGACCTGGAACTGGAGCTGATCGACACCGCCGGCTTCGAGAACGTCAACGACGAGAGCCTGGAGGCGCGCATGCGGCTCCAGACCGAGCTGGCGATCGAGGAAGCCGACGTGTCGCTGTTCGTCATCGACTCCCGCGAGGGCGTGGCGCCGCTCGACCGGGTGTTCGCCGAAATCCTGCGCAAGCACGACAAGCCGGTGGTGCTGTGCGCCAACAAGGCCGAGGGCAAGCAAGGCGACGCAGGCATCCTCGACGCCTTCACCCTGGGCCTGGGCGAGCCGGTGCCGATCTCCGCCGAGCATGGCGAGGGCATGGCCGATCTCTACGCCGCCCTTCTGGAGGTGGCGCCCGAGGACAACGAGGCGGAAGAACAGGGCGACAAGCCGGTCCTCATCGCCATCGTCGGACGGCCCAACGCCGGCAAGTCGACCCTGGTGAACCGGCTGATCGGCGAGGACCGGCTGCTGACCGGCCCTGAGGCCGGGATCACCCGGGACGCCATTCCGGTGAATTGGGACTGGGACGGCCGCGCCGTGCGCCTGGTCGACACCGCAGGCCTGCGCCGCAAGGCCAAGGTCCAGGAGAAGCTGGAGAAGCTCTCCACCCAGGACTCGATCCGCGCCATCACCTACGCCGAGGTGGTGATCCTGGTGATGGACGCCACCCATCCCTTCGAGACCCAGGACCTGCAGATCGCCGACCTGGTCGAGCGGGAGGGCCGCTGCCTGGTCTTCGTGCTCGCCAAGTGGGACCTGGTCGAAGATCCCCAGGCGACGCTGGCCGCCTTCATCGAGGAGGCCCAGCGCCAGCTGCCGCAGGTTCGCGGCGCGCCGATCATCGCGCTGTCGGCCGAGACCGGGCGCGGGCTCGACAAGCTGATGCCGGCGGTCTTCAAGACCCACGCCGACTGGTCGACCAAGGTGAAGACCAAGGACCTCAACACCTGGCTGGCGATGGCGACCCAGCGCCATCCGCCGCCCTCGGTGGCCGGCCGGCGGATCAAGCCGAAATACATGGCCCAGACCAAGGCCCGGCCGCCGACCTTCGTGCTCTTCTGCACGCGGGCCGAACAGCTGCCGGAGAGCTATCGGCGCTACCTGATCAACTCGCTTCGTGAAAGCTTCGACCTGCCGGGCGTGCCGCTGCGCGTGAGCCTTCGCTCGACCCGCAACCCCTTCGCAGACGGCGACGAGCCGGCGCCGCGCCCCGCCGCCCGGACTGCGCCCCGCAAGGCGCGGGTTTCGGCCGCGCCGGAGACGGCGCCGGCCGCTGCAAAGCCGAAGGCCGCGCCAGCGGCGCTCACCAAGTCTCGTCCCTCCAGGACCAAGACCGGCAATCCGGGCAAACCGCCGAAGCCGAAGACCAAGCCGGGCAATCCGCGCGGTCGGACCCAGAAGCTGGCCCGGCCCGGCGTCAAGCCGAAGCGGGCCTCGCGGCCGACTTCCAATAAGCGAAGTCCACGTTAGAGGTCGGCAGGCCGAGATCGGCCTTGAGCGCCAGCTCCAGGATCAGCGGCGCGATCTCCGACGGATCGGGCAGGGTCGTGGGATCCTCACCCGGCATGGCTTCGGCCCGCATCTTGGTGCGCACGGCCCCCGGCTCCAGGAGGACGGCGCGGACGTTGGTCTGCTCCAGCTCGTCGGCCCAGGTGCGCACCAGGTTCTCCATCCCGGCCTTGGTCGCGCCGTAGGGCCCCCAGAAGGCCTTCGGCCGCTGCGCGCGGCTGGTCGTCAGGAAGATGGCGCGGGCGGTAGGCGCGGCGCGCAGCAGCGGCTCCGTCGTGCGGATCAGCCGGTAGGTGGCGGTGAGGTTGGTCGCCAGCACCCGGTCCCAGTGCTTGGGCTCGATGTGGGCGACCGGCGTGAGCGGGCCCAGGATGGCCGCGGCGTGCACCAGGACGTCGAGCCGGCCGAATCGCTGATGCAGGGAGAAGCCCAGCTGGTCGAGGGCGTCGCCGTCGGAGATGTCGAGCGGCACCAGGGTCGTCGCGCGGCCGGTGGCCTGGCGGATCTCGTCGTCCAGCTCCTCCAGCCCGCCCTGGGTGCGGGCGACGGCCACCACCTGGGCGCCGGCCTTGGCGAGCGCGACGGCGGCGGCGCGGCCAATGCCGCGGCTGGCGCCGGTGACGAGGGCGATCTTGTCTTGAAGCGGCAGGGTCTCGGACATGCGCGGCTCTCTAGAACATTTCGCCGGGAGTTTCTCCCCCTCAGAAACCGCTGCGCTCAGCCTTTCTCCGCCGCCTTGGCCTCGTCCCAGAGCGCGTCCATCTCCGCCAGGTCGGAATCCTCCGGCGTCTTGCCCCGCTCCGCGAGCCTGGCCTCGATATAGCGGAAGCGCCGGGCGAACTTGGCGTTGGCGAAGCGCAGCGAATCCTCCGGATCCACGTCGAGGGTCCTCGCCAGGTTGGCGACGACGAAGAGCACATCGCCCATCTCCTGGCGGGCCTTCTCCACATCGCCGACCGCCAGCTCGGCCTCCAGTTCGGCGACCTCCTCGTGCAGCTTCTCCATGACCTCCTTCACCGAGGGCCAGACGAAGCCCACGCGCGCGGCGCGCCGGGAGAGCTTCACCGCCCGGGTCAGCGCCGGCAGCCCCACCGGGACATCGTCCAGCAGGCTCTCGGCCCGGCCCTTGCGCCCACGCTCCTCGGCCTTCAGCGTCTCCCACCCGGCCTTCTGGTCGGCGAGGGAGGCGTAGGCGCCGTCGCCGAACACATGCGGATGACGGCGAATCATCTTGTCGTTGATCGCCTGGACCACGTCGGCGAAGGTGAAGGCCCCGGCCTCCTGGGCCATGCGGGAATGGAAGACCACCTGCAGCAGCAGGTCGCCCAGTTCGTCCTTCAGGTCGGCCAGGTCTTCCCGCTCGATCGCATCGGCGACCTCATAGGCCTCCTCGACCGTATAGGGCGCGATGGTGGCGAAGGTCTGCTCCTGGTCCCAGGGGCAGCCGGTCTCGGGATCGCGCAGCCGGGCCATGATCGCCAGCAGCCGGTCGACGGGGGAGAGGGTTTCGGGCGGGGGAGGGGTGGTCATCGCCGGCATCATAAGCACGCGCGTGCCGCAGTCACCGCCTGGGCCGCTCCTTGCAACACGTTGATCCAGAGCAGGCAAACTGCATCAAACTGGAGCGTCCCTCGTGTCATTCGTTCAACTGCGCACCGTCCCGGGTCTCTTTATCGGTCGCCGCCAGGTGGTGCAGGCTGCCTCCGTCCAGGCGAACCCGGGCGAAACCTCCTACCGGTGCGGAGCCTGCGACGAGGTCATCCTGACGGCGGTCGACGGGAGCGACCTCAGCGACGTGGTCGTGAAGTGCCATTGCGGCGAACACAACCAGACCTGACAGTATCGCCGACGCGTTCAAGCGACGGCGGTTCTGGCAACCGGCACGGCTTTCGCGCTAATCACCTTCGGAGCCGGCGAAACCGCCTTTGGCGCCCTGGCGCCATTCCGCGCGACCCGCCGCCAGTCGACAACGCTCCAAGGGAGGACACGATGGACCTTACGAACGCCTCGGCTCTGGTCACCGGCGGCGCCGGCGGCTTTGGCGGCGCTACCGCGCGTCGACTGGCCCAGAAGGGCGCCCGGGTCGTCATCGCCGACGTGGCGGACGAACGCGGCGAGGCCCTGGCCAAGGAGCTGGGCAACGGTTCGGTCTATGTCCGCACCGACATCATGGACGAGGCGTCCATCGCCAAGGCCGTCCAGACGGCGGTGGACATCGGTCCGCTGCGGGCCGCCGTCATCGTCCATGGCGGTCCGCCGCCGCCCGACGCCGGCGGCCGGACGATCAACCGCGAGGGCAAGCGCCTGTCCATGGCGCACTTCGCCCAGCAGGTGCACGTCTTCCTCACCAGCGCCTTCTGCGTCTCGAGCTACGCCGCCGAGGCGATGGCCAAGAACGAGCCGCTCGCCTCCGACCAGCGCGGGGTGATCATCAACACCGCCTCGATCGCCGGCTTCGAGGGTCAGCCCGGCCAGGTGCCCTATTCCGCCGCCAAGGGCGGGATCATCGGCATGACCCTGACCATGGCGCGTGACCTCGCCCCGGTCGGCATCCGCACCATGGCCATCGCGCCGGGCACCTTCTTCACCTTCGCCTACGGCAAGATGAGCCAGGAGGACGCCCAGGAGCGCTGGGGCAAGCTGGTGCCGAACCCCAAGCGCATGGGCGATCCCGACGAGTACGGGATCCTCGCGGCCCATATCGTCGAGAATGACTTCCTGAACGGCACCACCATCCGCCTGGACGGCGCGCAGCGCTTCTAGGCGGCGCTGGCGAGCCCCGCTTCAGGCGTGTGTCAGTAGCGGGGCGCGCCGTTTTCCCAGTAGTAGCGGCCGGTCGACCGGTCCTGGAAATAGTACCGGCCGGCGCGGGCGTCCCAGTACTGTCGGCGGTCCACCCGCTCTCCGGTCTTGGGCGCGGTGTAGTAGCCGATCGCGGCCCCGGCCGCGCCGCCGACCAGGGCGCCCGTCAGCGCGCTGTCGCCCACCGCCGCCCCGAGCGCGGCGCCGGCGAGGCCGCCGGTGGCCGCCCGCTCGGTCGGCGTGGTTCCGCAGCCGGCCAGGATCAGGCCGGCGAGGCCCACGCCACAGATCAGGTTCTTCTTCATCAACGTCTCCCTATCGATCGCAAGGTGACGCCGAGATCAGTTGCGCGTCCGCGCTTGCGCCTCATCGGAGCTGTCAGCTCAAGTATGAGACGAACCGGCGAACGCCGTTTCGGTTCTTGCGGACACTCGATCGTGAGCGACGCGCCGCCTTCCTGGCGCGGCCTAAGGCAGGCCCTCGAGGCCCACGACCATCGCCCGCAGCACCGCCGGGCGCGTCTGGATGCGGTCGGACCAGGCCTGGATGTTGGGAAACTGGTCGAGGCGGCCCAGGTAGTCGTGATGCTGCGCGACCCAGGGCCAGCAGGCCATGTCGGCGATCGAATAGTCGTCGCAGATGAAGTCGCGGCCGGCGAGCTGCGTCTCCAGCACCCCGTAGAGCCGGCGCATCTCCTTCTCGTAGCGGTGCAGAGCGAAAGAACAGTCGCGCGGATCGCGCCCGGGCTTGGCGCTCGCGCGCCGGAACCAGGTGACCTGGCCGGTCATCGGCCCCAGCCCCGCCATCTGCCAGAAGAGCCAGGCGTCGACCCAGGACCGCCTGGCCTCGCCCGTGGGATAGAAGCGGCCGGTCTTGCGTCCGAGATACTGCAGGATCGCGCCGGATTCGAAGATCACCACCCGCTCGCCATGGGCGTCTTCATCCACCAGTCCGGGAATGCGGCCGTTCGGGCTGATCGCCAGGAAGTCCGGCCGCGACTGCTCGTCCCGCAGGATGTCGATCCGCTCGATCTCATAATCGAGCCCCATCTCCTCGAGCGCGATGCTGACCTTCCGCCCGTTCGGGGTGGGGAAGTAGTAGAGGCGGATGGGCATCAGCGTTTCAGCGGCCTGAACTGCAGCTGCATGTGGGTGCGGGCCTCCAGGCCGATGTCCGGGAAAGTCGAGACGTCCCAGGCGTCGCGCCCGCCGATGTCGAAATAGACCGCCGGCTGGTCGCTGCGGTTCTGCAGATGGTGGGCGTTCGGGACCCCGGCCTTGAAGCCGACGCAGTCGCCCGGGCCCAGCACCTCCTCGCCGTCGTCGGTCACCAGGGTCAGTTCGCCGGAGATGACGATGACCGCCTCGTCGTTGGTCCTGTGCCAGTGGCGCTGGGTCGACCAGGCGCCCGGCGGCAGCTCCACCCGATTGACCCCGAACTGGCTGAGCCCGAAGGCCTTGGTCAGCACCCAGGTCTTGCGCCCCTCGAGCTTGCGGTTGTGCGGCTCGGGATAGCTGCTGGCGGCGGTCCGGGCCGCCTCGGGGCTCAGATCGGCCTTCTTCATCGCGTTTCCCCTGGGTCGGACGTCTTTGCGAGCATCTTGGCCCATATCGGAGACGTCGCAACGCACGGGCTTGATGCCAGACAGCCAGAGCGCTGCGAACCGGACTCAAAGGTGGGACATCGCGGCGCGCATCTCCCTTGGGAGGATTTGGCGGGCGGAGTGTCCGCCTCCGCCTAACCCGAAGACGTCCGGAGACGACCGATTAGGAGACGGCTAAGCTTCATCAAGCCATTGGAACTGCTAGCAATTCCCCTTTAACTCTCGCCGGCGAATACCGATATAGGACGGAGACGCCCGGCGAACAGATCGTGAAAATTGCGGTCTGGTCCGGGAGTTGATCCGGAGCCGCGAGATGGGACTGACCGTCAAGAAAATCGAGCGTCTGAAAGACCCTGGCCGCTACGCCGACGGCGGCGGGCTCTATCTCCAGGTGATGAGCCCGTCGAACAAATCCTGGCTCTTCAGGTACCAGCGGAACGTCCGCGACGAAGACGGCCGGACGGTCCTGAATCCGAAGGGCCGGCCGCTGGTCCGCGAACGGTGGATGGGCCTCGGCCCGCTTCACACCTTCGACCTCCCCGAGGCCCGCGAGCTGGCGCGCGCAAAGCGGAAGCTCTTGGCGGACGGAATAGACCCGCTCGACGCGAAGCAGAGCGAACGGGCGGAGCGAGCGCGCGCAGCCGCCAAGCGCAAGACCTTCAAGCAGGCCGCCGAAGCCTACTTCGAGAAGCAGGAGGAGAGCTGGTCGAACCTCAAGCATCGAGCCCAGTTCCTCTCCACGCTTGAGACCTACGCTTTCCCCGTCCTTGGCGACCTACCCGTGGACGCCATCACGACGGACGACCTGCTGCGGGTCTTCAACGCGGAGATCAAACCGCGCAAGGGGGCACCCGCCGACGCGGGGCCGCAGCGCTTCTGGCTAGCCCGCCCGGAGACCGCCCGGCGGGTCCGTACGCGCATTGAGGCGGTCCTAGCGTGGGCGACGTTCCGCGGCTTCCGGAGCGGCGAGAACCCCGCTCGCTGGGTCGGCCACCTTAAGCACGAACTCCCCGCTCAGGGTGACGTGGACCGGAATCAACCTGCTTTGCCGTGGCAGCAGACGGCGGTCTTCCTGGCCGAGTTGAAGGGGCGGGAAGGGATCGCGCCGCGCGCGCTGGAGTTTCTCATCTTGACCGCCATGCGGACGAGCGAAGTGACCGGCGCGAAGTGGTCGGAGGTCAACTTGACTGACGCCAGCTGGACCATTCCGGCCGAGCGGATGAAGATGAAGCGCCCGCATACGGTCCCGCTTAGCCCGCGCGCCGTTCAGATCCTTGAGACGGTGCCGCGGGAGGACGACAACCCCTTCGTCTTCGTCGGCGGCATCGCGGGTAAAGGGCTGTCCAACGCGGCCATGGCCGAACTCGTCAAGCGGATGAACACCCCCGAGTTGCGCTGGGTCGATGCTCAGGGCGAGGCGATCGTCCCCCATGGCTTCCGCTCGACCTTCCGCGACTGGGCGGCTGAACGCACCCGGTACCCGAACCATGTCGTCGAAATGGCCCTGGCCCACGTCGTCGGAAATAAGGTGGAGGCGGCCTACCGGCGAGGGCAGCTCCTCGATTGGCGTAAGCGGCTGATGAAGGACTGGGCGACGTATTGCGAGACGCCGACTCCCGCCGATCGCGAGGGCGACAACGTCGTGGCCTTGGGGGCGGGGCGATGAGCCGGAAGCCTCCGCTATGGGAGTGTCGGACCGCCGCCGAGCGCGCCGCGATGGTGGCCTGGGTCAATGACCAGTTGGACCTAAAGACCTCGGAGGAGCTTATGGCGCGGCGCTACGGTCCCGAAGCTGACGCCGCTTTCTATTCGTATTGGATCAAGACGGCGATCGATGACCATGACGCCAGTCGGTTGACCGAGCTTACGGCGGACCCAGAGGTTAGGCGCGCCGCCTTTGAACGGCTGTTCCGCGGCCCGGGGCGTCCGGCCGGCGAGACACCTATTCAAAGGCTGGCCCGGTTCGCGAACACTGAAGTCACGCAGGTTCTCGCCCTTTGGCGAGAGCACTACGGCCGAGAGCGCGGGGTCCTAGACCCAGCGATGGACATCGTCATCGCTCGCTTCGCTAAGCTAGACCCCAAACTGACGAAAGAGCAGCTGGAGAAATATCGACACGATCACGGCGCCGAAGTTCCGGATTAATTCGCCGATTTAGAGGGGTATCTGAGAACGAATTTCCCACGCAATTCTTCGTCCGTCCACGGCGAAAGTCGGTTTGAAACGGATGAAAGAAATGAAACTCCTGCGTCCAGACCAAGCGAGGCAGCGACTCGGTCTCGGTAAATCTCAGTTCAACCAGAAGATCCACGACGGGAGCTTTCCCTTCCGGCCGATCAAGATTTCTGACGACGGCCGAGCGGTCGGATACCTTGAAAGTGAAGTCGAGGACTACATTCGAACCCGCATCGCCCTGCGCGGTGAATATGTCCGCCGCGCCGTCTGCACCGCCAAGGCGGAGGCTGAATGAGCGATGGCTAAGATGACCGTAGAGGAACTGAGCCCGCCACGCTGGCGTGACCTCATGCACGAGGTGCACAAATTAGAACGCCTGATCATGAAGGTGTTGAACAAGCCGGGAGCGCTGGAGGCTGGCAGTGACATGGCCGAAATCTACGACGACTGGCGAAATGCGCTTGATTTGATGACTGAAAAAGAACGGGCACGCGCCGTCTGCCATTGGCATAGAGCCGCGGACGACAGAAGGGAAATCGATCAGCTACGCGAGCTGGTCGCTGTCGCTCTGCACAGGCGGGCGCGCTGCGACTGATGACCAAGAAAAGTGACCCCCGTCTCGCTGGCAGGCGAGCGGGGGCTGGGGATGACCTAGCGAGAAAGCGGGTCGAACCAGATTATCGCGCGAAGACGCAAGAAACACTAGTTTTTTGGTTGCATGTCGACCGTTTCGGTGAAGAGCATCTCTTTTCGGAGCTGCCGCCTAATCTTCTCACACACCTAGTCGAAACCTACGAGATTTATCCGGGCATCTGGCTTGAAGAAGTGTGGACGCCGACCCATGCCGAGAACGGCGAAATTGTCTATGTCGAGCCGCATGGTGCCGGCTGGATGCTTTCCGGCTGCTACGACGAGCGCAACTGCCTCTGGCGTCGGACGTCACCTAAGCAGCGTATCGGCGATTGGCGGCAGTATACCGGTAATACCACCCCGGAGAAGTTTCTTCCTGAACGTGAGATAGACGCGACTGTTTACCCCGCGCCGGCGCCGACGATGTGGCTCCGGATAGATCATGATGATGGAAAGGAAGTCTTCGAGGAGGAGGAGCCGCATCCGGACGTCTTCTGGAACCCTGTCCACGTCAACTTCGAGCGCGATGGGACTCAGACGACCTGGACGACATCCGACGTTCGCGAGGAGACCGTTGACGGAGAGGAATACCGCGAAGTCCGCATGAGACACCCGCCAGGTGAAGGATGGGTGGCTGAGAAGATCGTCAAAGAACTCTTCGTCTTTTGGCGGCGTCCGGGGCCGGGAGAAGATTCATGAACGCCCCCTTAGACGGCGGCTTCTCGCGCCCGAGGCACGCCGACAGCCTGGACATGGCGTTTCCGATTGGGCCGGCGCTAGAGCAGTTCCTGGCTGAAGCCGCGAAGGCCGCAGGCCCTAACGCCCCCATGCGGCGGGCCGGGTTGCGGCGCTGGGTCTTCGAGGAGCCCGTCGGCAGCTATCGGCGGACCGTTGCCGCGGTTCGCCTCTCCCCTGATGGACTCCTAAAATGCCGCGGCGTCCCGGCGCCTGAAAACGCGGCTGCGATTGAGGCCGAGTTTGCCGAGGTCGCGAAAGCTTGGAAAAAGCCCATCGTCGCGAGAAACATTGACGACTTGCTGCCAAAGCTGCGGGGCAGGATCTTTGAATGCCGGACCGCTGACGGCGATGGAATCATCTGCGTGCAGGAGCGGTTAGAGGAGCCGAAGCGCTACCTCATCTGGACGCAGTTCAGCGACGGCAACTGGTACGAGGCTGAACCGGACGACGGCCTGCCGCTCTACGGGCTGGATAAGCTTAGTAGTGGTCGCCCGGTGATGCTGCACGAAGGTCCGAAAGCCGCCGAGGCGGTTACGAAGCTGCTAGCGGAAGGCCAGGAGCACCCTTGGGCTCAGGCCCTGGGGGACTATGCGCACCTGGGTTGGATGGGCGGCGCCGAGCGTCCTGAGGCCACGGATTGGGGGTCTATTAGGAACCTCTCGCCCGACCGGGAAGTCGTGATCGTCGCCGACAACGACGCGGTTGGAGTGGGGGCGTTAAGCGTGATCTCCCGGCGGCTGGGGCGCCGGCTGTCGGCGGTGATTTTCGATGATGACTTCCCTAAGACATTTGATCTCGCGGACCCTTGGCCCGATCATGAGAAATGGTGGCGAGACAAGCGCTACCGCGGGCCGACACTCGAAGACCTCATGAACCCGGCGACCTGGGCGACGACCAAGTTGCCGCCGACGAAGGAGAAGGGACGCCCGGCGCATAAAATCCGCGACGAGTTCGCGAGCGAATGGGTGTGGGCTTTGGAGCCGCCCGTCTTCGTCCACCGCGACCAACCGGACCGCCTGCTCTCGGCCGAGACCTTTAACCGGCGCGTCCGCCCCTTCAGCGATGTCGAAGACACAGCGCGGCTTCTGGCGCTCCGGGCCGCCTCGCAGGTCGATACGATCGCCTACCAGCCCTATAGCGGGCGGGCTCGGGCGCACGTCATGAACGTCGATGGCCGGCGGGTCGTGAACACCTTCCGGCCGCCACGGATCGCCGCGACCGAGGGCGACCCCGCCCCGTTCCTGGACTACATGCAGCACCTCATTCCGGATGAGCGTGACCGGCACGAAGCGCTGCGCTGGATCACCACGCTGATCGCCCGACCTGAGATCCGCATGCGCTACAGCTTGTTGCTGATCTCGGAGACCCAAGGTGTCGGCAAGACCACCTTGGGCGAGGCGATCCTCGCGCCGTTAGTCGGGCCTTGGAATACGAGCTTTCCCAGCGAACAGATGGTGGTGGATTCAAGCTTCAACGGCTGGCAGGTGCACAAGCGGCTCGTCGTCGTGGGCGAGATCTACTCAGGCCACAATCGCAAGGCCTACGACAAGCTCAAGAGCGTCGTGACCGACGGCATCATGCGGGTGAACAAAAAATACCTCCCTGAGTACGACATCGAGATCTGCTGTGTTGTGGTGGCCAGCTCCAACTCCATGCAGGCCCTGTACCTCGACGACGAGGACCGGCGCTGGCTGGTTCCGCGCGTGACTGAGGAGACGCGGCCCGCGGAATGGTGGCGCGCGTTTTATGGCTGGCTGAATCAGGGCGGCGGGCTCGGGATCATCCGCGCCTGGGCCGAGGAGTTCGTGAAGGACCCGGCCAACGTCGTCGGGACCGGGGATCACGCGCCCATGACCTCGTTGAAGGCGGAGATCATCCGGGAGTCACGGTCGCCGGGCTCGCAACTTGCTTATGACCTCGGGGAGAGCGTGGCCGAGGCGGCGGATGAGGGGAAGAAGATTGTCTTGATCGTGGATGACGTCCGGCGGTGGGTAGCTAGTCAGCGTGAGCTCGATGTCAACAACTACCGGATGGAGCGCGCGACGACGATCAGTAAGGCTCTCTGCGAAGCGGGTCTTCGTAAACCGGAGCGCGACCCTGAGAAAACTGAACAGCGGGTCAAGATTAATGGCGTCTACCAGTACGTGGTGGCGAACTTCGTCGTTGGGCCTGGGACCACCTGGGGCAGGTTAAAGGAATACCACAAGACGGCGGAAGAATTGTCGAAGATGTGATCTAGGGCCGGAAGGCCGGATTTCTCTTGGTTTTCGGGACTTCTCGAAAAAAATAAGAAAAGAAGGAGGGGGGGAGTATTTTTTCGGGAGATATATGAAAACAGGGTGCAGTTCCGGCCTTCCGGCCCTAACGCGGCGGGCGTCGGGCTAAGCCCCGAACCTAGACCATATCATCCAAGTTTTTCTCGCGGCCACATAGCTTTGCCGCAGTTCGGCGGCTCCTCCCTCCGCCTTCCTGTTCTGTATTCCTTGAGGTTTCGCCGAATACGGCCGGTAACCCCCGGATTACGTTACGGATTTCTGTTCCCGCGGCCAACAAAAAGAGCGATACTATAGGGGTATTATCGCTTTTGAATCAGTAAGTTGCGCACAGATACCACCGAGTTCCAGGCCCAAAGCCCCACCGATCCGAGCCCGAAGGCCGGCCCTAAGACCCGCCTTCGGACTCTCAACGATCTGGACCGGCGGACGCGCGCCGCACAGGCGACATTCAAGCTCCGAGACGAGATCGCCGAAGACCTTGGCGGCCTGGACGGCCTCAGCGCTATGGAGCGCGAGCTGGTTGCGAATAGCGCGCTCATGGGCGCGATGCTCCGTGATCTCGGCGCTAGCTACCTAACCGGGGCCCAGATCGACCTTACCGAGTTCATGGCGTTGGCCAACGCGCAGCGGCGCCTGCTCGAAGCCCTCGGCCTTCGTCGCCGGCCGCGGGACGTGACGCCCTCCCTCAAAGACCTGATCGAGGGGGCGGCCCGGTGAACATCATCCAGGCCTGCGAACACGAGGCGTTGTTCAAGCCCTGGTTCCGGGACCGCAAGACCTGGGCGGCTTGGTTCGGCTTCCTCGCGGCCCTCTTCGCGTTGCCGATGACCGAGGAGCAGTTCGCCGCCTACCGCCAGCACACGGGCCGCAGCACCCCGCCGACCGCCCCCAGCCGCGAGGCGTGGCTGATCATCGGCAGGCGCGGCGGCAAGAGCTTCACGATGGCCTTGGTGGCCGTCTTCCTCGCCTGCTTTCGGGACTACAGGCAGCACCTCGCCCCCGGAGAACGGGCGACAATCATGGTCATCGCCGCCGACCGCAAACAGGCCCGCGTCATCCTCCGCTACATCTCCGCCCTGTTGCGCGACGTCCCGTCCTTGCGGCTGCTGATTGAGAGCGACAACAGCGAAGCCTTCCACTTGAACAACCGCGTCACCATCGAGGTCGGCACCGCCTCCCACCGCACCACGCGCGGCTACACCTTCGCCGCCGTGCTCGCCGACGAATGCGCCTTCTGGCGGACGGACGACGCCGCGGAGCCCGACTACGCCATCCTCGACGCCGTACGCCCCGGCCTGACGACCATCCCCGGCTCGATGCTGCTCTGTGCCTCCAGCCCCTACGCGCGCCGCGGCGCCCTTTGGGACGCCCACAAGCGCTATTGGGCGAAGGACGGCGCCCCGCTGGTATGGCAGGCGCCGACGCGGGCGATGAACCCTACGGTCCCCCAGGAAGACATCGACAGGGCGCTAGAACGCGACCACGCCTCGGCCAGCGCCGAGTATTTGGCCCAGTTCAGGACCGACGTTGAGGCCTTCGTCACCTTGGAGGTCGTCACCGACTGCGTCATGCCCGGCGTCCATGAACGCCCCCCGGCCGCGGGCGTGAATTACCGCGCCTTTGTCGACCCCAGCGGCGGCTCGGCGGACAGCATGACCTTAGCTATCGGCCACCGCGACGGAGACTTGGCCGTGGTCGATCTGATCCGCGAACGCAAGCCGCCGTTCGCGCCTGAGAGCGTCGTCGCCGAGTTCGCCGACACCTTGAAGCTCTACGGCGTCAGCCGGATCACCGGCGACCGCTATGCCGGCGAATGGCCCCGCGAGCAGTTCCGAAAACGTGGGATCAGCTACGAGTTGGCCGAGAAGCCTCGCAGCGACCTTTATCTCAACCTGCTGCCCAGCTTGAACTCAGGCACGGTCGCCTTGCCGGACCACGCCAAGTTGGTGAACCAGCTCGTCGGGCTTGAGCGCCGGGTAGCGCGCGGCGGCCGGGAAAGCATCGACCACGCCCCCAACGGCCACGACGACATCGCCAACAGCGTCGCCGGGGTCGTTCACCTGCTGACCATGCCTCCGCGCCCGACGGGCGTGGCGGTTTCAGGCAGCTACAGCAGCTCGGGAACGTGGAACGGAGCGTGCTCCACCGAGGACAAAGACGAGGACCGCTTGCCGCCGCCAGCTTGGGCGCAAGGTTCCCAGCAAAGCTCCGCCCTGTTTGACGCCAAAGCCTACCGAAAGAACTACCGATGACCCCACGAAAGGAACACGCCATGGCCGAGCCGTTCAAGCTCCTGAAGTCGGGCAAGTTCGTGAAGCCGTTCCCCTCCGGCGGCGTCCCCGAACCCGCCGCGGCGCTCGCTCCGGCCTACGCCAGCGTCAACGCGCTGACGGACGCCGCTCTCGACAAGGTGGCCGCGATCAACGCCGACCAGAACCTTTCGCCTGTCGGTCGGAAGTCCGCCCTGCGTGACTGGTTCACGCGAGAGGCCGCTCCCGTGATCAAGCGATGCCGTGACGCCATGGCCAAGGCCGATAGCGAACTCGACGCTCTTAGAGCCTCGATGGCCACGTCCGCCATCGACAAGAGTGACCTCGCCGGCGCCCTGCTTCGGCAGGAGACCCGCAGTTGGCTGCGCACCCTCGAACCCGCTAGGCGAAGCGCCTTGCTCGCGGTGGGGCCTGTCGACCCCCTGATCTCCGCCGCCGTCGCCGAAGCCCCTATTGAGCTCAGTGGCGTCACCGCCAATCAGAAGGCCTCCATCGAAGCCCAGGCCATTGCTCTGGCCCATCCCGATAAGGTGCGCGTCGTCCAGGTCACGGAAGAGGCGATCGAGGCTACCGCCATGGCCGAACGGGCGGCCGCAGGGACGCTGCAGGACGCGATCGGTTTGACGCGCGGCGAACTTGATGAAGCGCTCGGCGCGCCGAGCCGTCTTGAACGGATACGCGCCAGGCTGGGCGAACCGGAGAGCGCCGCTGTTGCCGGAGGCGTTAGTGGACGAAAATAAAATCGGAGGATTTTAGGTTTGAAACCCCATAAACAGTAATGGATTGATTATTATCAAGATGCACCACGCTATCACGTAATCCATCATTGTTTACGTCTACAGTTTGGATGTTGAGATCGTTGAATTTCACCCAGCGCGGATTGCTGGGGTTTCCTGTCGTAGACTTCATAAATCCGTCGAGCTCAATGTGGTCCTCGCGCTGGCGAAAGTCGTAGATAAAATCGTTTCCGTTACCGGGCGCGAACACAAAGACGTCTCGCCCGCCAGTTCCCTGCCTATCTGCAGCGTCGCCCCACATGTAATCTGTTGTCCCCGGAGCGCTTAGCAGGCGGTCATTGCCGCCTAAAGATCCCGCAGCCAAGAAATCAGCGTCACCAACGAGATAATTCGACCCACCGGTGCCGCCTACAATCGTGTCATTACCGCCGATGCCGTAGAGGACTTCCTGGGCGTCACCATAAAGGTGGTTTTCGGAGCCGGTCCCACCAACGATGTGGTCATCCCCGCCGCGGCCGAACAAGACCCCAAAATCGCCGGACACGATGCTTGGGAGGGCGTTTGCTCCACCAATGATCGAATCGTTTCCTCCTGTGACGCCGCCCCTAATGTCGGTACCGGCGCTATCACCATATATTGCACTGTTTGCGCCAGAATCACCAGTAATCGTGTCGTTTCCGCCGGTAGTGCCGGACTTCATTTCGCTGGCGTCGCCATAAACAAGACTACCAAAGATAAGGTCGTTTCCGCCGCGGCTTCCTTCGAACATTTGATTGGTATCACCATATATAACGGTAATAGGGGAGCGACCGGTTATGGTGTCGTTTCCGCCTAAACTTCGATTCATTAATCCATCTGCATCTCCATACAATTCATTGTATCCAGTTGTAGTGTTAGAAGTCCCGCCTAGTATGACGTCATCACCACCGGTGCTATCAGTCATAACTGCGGCATCACCGGCCAGCATGTTCCAATCTGCGTGATCTCCGCCAATGAGCAGGTCGTCTCCTCCGGTACTTTGTGTGAGAAGATATGACTCACCGCGAAGGTAGTTGGATGCACCGTTGTTTCCACCAGTAGCAGTATCGTTGCCCGCAATCGTTGACGTTAAATCAACGCCGTCGCCATAGAACGTGTTTAGGACGCCATCGAGACCTACATATACCTGACCAGCCATGATTCAGACCCCTTTAAACCTTCAGTTGAACGAATTTTACTAGGTTCTTGACGAATCTGGCTCGTTTGCGCCCCCGAGCAGAACTAAGCGCCCCTCATCTGGGGTAGCCGCTGCGCGGAATGTCTGGCGTGGGGTCGATAGCGCCGGTCGCCGACCGCAAGAGAATAGACGCCGGGCTACTGGAAGACGCACCGCTCGCCCAGACCGGCGCGACGGTTCCGCAGTTCGGCCGTATGCTCTGCGCCCACGTTGGAATGGACTCGCCAACCGTTTTCGTTCCGCTTTCACTCGCATCGGTCGAGGGGGCGCAGTGGGCGCCGGCGCTTTTCGGTCCGCATCAGTAGAGGTGAGCCAAGGCGGCGCAGCCAGCGCGGTCCGGACTCGCGCTGCAGGCGGCACGACGTCGCAGGCAGGAGCTGCCTCTGCGGAAACCAGAGCTTTCATGTCGTTTGATAGAATCTCCGCTGCCGTCCGGAGGTTGTGTCCTAGCTGAGTTTTCAGAGGACACCTGGGACATGTATTTCGCCCCCTACTTCGCCGCGTGTCTCGACGAGGCCGATCTCTCCGACGGAGCTTGAGCCAGCCGGATGTGGTCGACTTTGAGCCGATCGCAGCGGCCGCCGAACTCACACGGGAGGGCTGGAACAGTGGAGCCGGCGACCTAGCGCGCGCTGTCGTTCTCGCTGCGGCGTTGGTGCAGAAGACCAGACCGGAACTCGTGGAGGCTGTCGCGGCCTACAGTAGCACCGCCAGGGTGAATTTCCGGTGGGTCCTGCATGACCTCGCTTGCGCGCGCGGGCGATGTGCCGAGGCGCTGGAAGTGCTCCAAAGCGCAGCCGCTCGTTTAGACGTCGCAATGGCCGAAGTTGAGCACCGGCAGCGAATGTCGGGGAGCCTCGCGAGCGCGGCGGCATCGGTCGAGCGGTCGCGCCAGCGAAGGGAAGCGTAAGAAGGCGCTTTGGCAGCAAGGACCGGCTCCTTTACTATTTTCGGCATGCCTCCGGCCGGAATCCGCTCAACCTCATTTAGTCGCTGATCCCGCTCGTGGAAGCCGGCGATGGCCATGGCGTAGCATTCGCTGCCCTTGGTTCCGCGATATGCCTACGCATGCCCGCCAATGTGCTGTCGCGAGCATGGATCATCACGCGGACGTCCTGTCCGAGTTCCGCGATACATGCGCCGAGCTTCCGCGCATTCGCCTCGGCCTTTGCGCCTGACAGAAAGAAGAGCGACTGACCTGTCATTGAGCACTGGACGGACCAGCCACCGTCGACAGGAACGACCACGATCACCTGTTCGCTCACGATGACCTCCGCCCCAGGCCCAGGCTTGCGCCGTGACTCATTCTTGATCGTGCCAAGACGTTCTTCGATCGTGCCAAGATGTTATTTAAAGGAATTGGTCGCTGCCGCCAAGGGCAAGCCCTGCGCCTCACCGGGGGCATAGGGAGCGCGCCAAGTGGAACCCGCGACGAACTCACGACCAGCTTCAGTGATTTGGCAAATGTAGGGTGAATTGTCCTGCCTGTCGGTCCGGGCCACGAAGTTCACGAGGCCTTTGTTGATCAGGCCGGGTGCGCTCCTGAACGGGACATCTCCAACGCCGTTCGAGGCTTCAGCCAAAGCGATGAGCGCGCGCTTCTGCGCCGAACCAACCTGCCGCATCATACGATACTCCGTCCCAGTGCCCCCAACATTCCCATCTGACGCAGAGTGTCAACCCATTGAAAAGCCAAGGTTCCTCGCGGGAGAAACGTCGCAGCCTCAACTTATGATGCAGTAATCTCCGACTTTACAGGTGATGCAGTGCACCGCCGGATCCCCAGCAGACGCTCCCCCCACGCCTCAGGAGGGCACCGGTCATGCGCGGAAGCTCCACCCGCCAGAGGAATTTCGGATCCTCCAGAAGATAGCTCAAGTAAGGATGCTGACGTCCTCGCCCCGCGAGCTGTTCAAAGAGCACGCTCGGCCAGCCCTTGATGACCAATCGTTCAAACTCGGTGGTCGCCGGCAAGTCTCTGAATACGTGGCTAAGGCCCAGGGCGACGTAGTTCACACCCGCCAGCATCGCCCAGTCCAGCGAATACCAGAACCGCGGGTTGCACTCCAAGACCGTCACGGAGCCGTCGGGCCGTCGGCGGCCATCGATATTGAGCGCCCCCGTGAAGCCGCTGCCTTGCACCAGCGTCTGGAGCGCCGCCCCGAATTGCTCGTCGTCGAAAAGCTCCATCGAGTCCCGGTACGGAATCTTGCAGAAGGGGCGCCTGCCGTATCGCAGGGTCTTGGCCGCCTTGACGACGCCGGCCTCCGCGAACGCGATCCCGCCGATATCCTCACCGGGAACGAACTCCTGCACCAGGATCGGCGCGTAGTTCACGCGCCGCAGATCGGCGACCAACGTCTCGCGGCTGGACCTGATCACGCCCCAGGCCGAGTCCCGGTCGACCGGTTTCAGCATGAAGGCTTCAGGCAGTCTGCCGGGCGGCGCGGCTTCGAGCTCGGCCTTGTCCGCAAAGTACTGAGTCCTTGGATGACCGATGGCGTGCTTGCGGCAGAACTCCGCGAAATTCCACTTCGTCGCGAGGTCCTCAAAAGCCTGGCGTCCGGGACGGGGTAGTGCCTCACGGCGAGGTCATGGCCGCGCAGGCTCAGGAGGCGGACGGCGGACACGCTTGCCGGGATGACGACGCCGATCCCCTTGCGGGCGCAGATCGCATTGATGGCTTCGACCGCGCCAGCGTCGGTGAGGCCGTCGCGGCCCAGGTAGGTGAAAGAGGCGCAATGCTCGGAAACGGCCAGCTTGCGGACGTTGCTCCGCGGTCCTTCCATGGCCACGTGCACGCGTTGGAACAGGGGCGCGGCGCACCGCAGCACGCGATAGCTGAGGTCGAGGTGCGACCCGATCAGGAGCGCGCGCGCCGGCAGGGGCGGGGCTCGCGACCACGTCGCTTTGAACTCATCGACCTGAACCGTTGGGGCTCGACCGGATCGCAACATCGCGCGAGCCTAGTGCGCGCTTCCGTCATCGCCCTGTCTTTTGAAACATGCCTCGAACCGACACGCAGCAACGAACGTTGAAGAACTTCGCTGCGGATGGAAGCCATGAGCGACGACGATACGATCAGTGCTGAGGAGCGGGCCGCGATGGAACGCCCGGGGGTCTTTGCGAACCAGGTCTTTCTGAACGTCATCGACGGAATGGTTCGGTTAAGCTTCGGCCTGAAGGCGGGCGGGCAGGTTCGTTTTACTGATGCGGTCACAGTGAGCCCCGGCTTGGCGCTCGCCTTGCTTGAGCTGATCGACACCTACGTGCCGCCGCCGACCAAGGCGCCTGCCAAACGGAAGAGCAAGAATGCGCCTTGGGAACTGGCTCCGGGGCGCGCGCAAGCTCGGCATTAGACCCTCCTAGCGACGTCTTCGCCAAGACCTGCGTTCTTGGCTGCGCAGCACGCGAGACGGCGCCAACTGCGATTAGGCCAAGGGCGCGGCGCTCGCTCCTGTGTCGCACGTCGAATAAGCCCATCGAAAGCGACCAACCGTCAATGATACGGTCTGCCCGATGCGGGAGCCGCCAGCCTCTGGCGCAGCCACGCCTAACGCCTCAACAGCTCCGGCAGCTTGGCGATGTTCACCGCGATCCGCCGTGCCTCGTCCCGCGTCATGCGATCCGGCCCGGTGCCCACGAGCACGCGGTCGTTGAAGTAGACATACAGGATCAAAAATCCCGTCGCGTCGTGCACCGAGAAGCCCTCAGCATGACCTTGCACGCTCCAGGGCGCTGGGAACCGGCGGGGTTTGGCGGGGGTGTTCACGACTCGAACAAAAGCAGAACATAGGTTCGCTGTCGAGGAGTGCCTTGGGGTCCACAGCGCCTCACAGGCCACCAACAGCTTTCAGGTACCCGTGCACGACCTCTGCATAGCCGGCTAGGCGATGGATGGTGCCGTCAAGGTACTGGCTGTCCAGCTTGGACTGCATCCTCGCCCCGATGTAGTCGCCCATCCGTTGGGGGCTGAACCCCGGATCTTGGACGATCTGACTGAGCGCTAGGAAGAAGCCCTCGTTATCGCTGGTCTCGCCCTTGAACCACGTGTCGCTGTCGAGGAAGCTATCGAAGACCGAATAGATGCTCATGGCAGGTGCGCCTCCAGGCCTGAAGCAACAGCGTCGAACGGCCTGGACGGCGCCATTACAAATGTTGCCGCTGGATGGTGATACGTAGGCGCGTCGATGATTCCGACCGCCGCGTAAGCTTGACTATTCTGCGGCCCAACCTACATGAACGGAAGTAGAACGGGAAGCGGTAGCCGTGGGTCCCAACGTCCTCTTCGACAAGTCCTTTCTCCACTCCCTCAGCGTCGATGAGGCTGCGGTGTTCGACGCCCTGTTCACGAGCAACATCACGCCGCTCTTTTTCGTCGAAACGCTGGCCGACCTCCGCAAGGAGATGAAGGACGGCCGGACCCCGGAGCAGGTAGTTGGGAACTTGGCCCTTAAGACCCCCAAGATGCACTCTTATCCGAACGCCCAGCACCTCGGCATGTGCGTCTCCGAACTCATGGGATCGCCGATAGAAATGAGGGGTGTTCCCGCTGTCAGCGGGGGCCAGACCGTCCGCACGGGTGCCAATAAGCAAGGCCTCGTTTTTGAGCCCGCACCGGAGATGGTGGCGTTGCGTCGGTGGGAAGAAGGGCAGTTTTTACGGGTCGAGCACGACTTCGCCGCCTCATGGCGTGCCGCCGTGCAGAACACGCCGCGGGGGATCAACTCCATCCTCGGACCGGACGGCAACAAGCTGAAGCTGGCAGACCTCTCGGCCGTGGAAGAGCTGGCGGATAGCCTCATCGACAGCGGTCCTAACCGCTGGTTGTTGCTCAAGGCGTGCATGGAGATGGCTGGCTTGCGCCTTAAGTGGCGGGAGCAGGTAGCGGACCGCTGGAAGCGGGCTGGTCGACCGCTGTTGAAGGAGTTTGCGCCGTACTGCGCCCATGTCCTGCGTGTTGAGTTAATTTTCAACCTGGGGGTGGCGACGGGCCAACTGCATGACGAAAGGCCCACGAACCGCGTTGACCTAGCCTACCTGCACTACGCGCCCTTCTGCGAGATCTTCGTCTCCGGCGACAAGCTCCACCGACGGCTGGCGCCCATGTTCTTGAACGAACGCCAGCGGTTCGTCTGGGCGCACGACCTCAAGAAAGACCTAGGAAAGCTTGTAACCCACTACGCCGCCCACCCGGACATAGCGACCGAAGGGCTCATGCGTCTGGCCACGTATCCCCCACTGGCGGGCGATTTTCTGGTGACGGCCCTGAACGATGAGCTGCGTCCCAAGTGGCGCGAACGGGCGACTGCTCCCAAGATCGAAATTCCGCCGGAAAAGCACGCGGAACTGATGGCGGACATGAACGCCTTGAAAGCCGCGCGGCGCGCACCTCGATCAGGGCCGATGGCCCTCCCGCCAACTGGGCAGTTCCGCGACTCGGACCAGATCACCTTTGAACGTCACGTCCCTTTGCGTTGGGGACGCTGGCAATTCATGCCGGCGGACCTAAAGGCAGACTGTTAGGCGACGTCAGCCCCGCGGGGAGCCCGCTCCGGGGGCCTTTCCGGGGGTTTCAGGCGTTAGAGGCCTGATTCCCGAGGGAATTTGGCGGGCGGAGTGGGATTCGAACCCACGGTGGGCGTGAACCCACGGCGGTTTTCAAGACCGCTGCCTTAAACCACTCGGCCATCCGCCCGCATGCGACGATGGGCCTATAGCAAGGGTCTGCGCCGGGCTCCACGGCAATGTCCTGTTAACCCTGAGGCAAGCCGCGCCGGGTAAGCTCACCCCCCAATTACATGGCCGCGAGGCGAGGGGGCTCACCATGCAGATCGCAGGCTGCGTTCGGCGCATGGCTCTGATCACGGCGGCCGCCGCCTCGCTGGCGGCCTGCGCCAGCGTGGATCGTACGCCGCCGCCGGGCGGGCGGATCGCCTCGGTGGGCGGCACCGGCAAGCCCTATCAGGTGAACGGGATCTGGTACGTGCCGCGCGAGGAGCCCAACTACAACAAGGTCGGAACCGCCTCCTGGTACGGCGCGGCCTTCCACAGGCGGGCCACCGCCAGCGGCGAGCTGTTCGACATGAACGCGGTGAGCGCGGCGCACACCACCTTGCCGCTGCCCTCGATCGTCGAGGTGACCAACCTCGACAACGGCCGCCGGCTGAAGGTGCGGGTGAACGACCGCGGCCCCTTCGTCGGCGACCGGATCATCGACCTGTCCCGCGAGGCCGCGCGCGAACTGGGCTATGAGCGCAACGGCCTGGCGCGGGTCCGGGTCCGCTATGTCGGCCCGGCGCCCTTGCTGGGGCGCGAGGCCGGGGTGCGGGTCGCCCGTGCGTCACCGCCGAGGGCCGCGCCCGTACAGCTGGCGCGCAATACGCCGCCGCCGCGCCGGACGCCGGCGCAGACCCAGGCCGCGAGCGCCAGCTACCAGGAGCAGGCCGCATTCACCTCGGCCCCGGCGCCGGCCGCGTCGCGCACGCTGGAAGTGCTGCCGACCATGGCCGCGGCGCCGTCGGCCGCCTTCCGGGTCCAGGCCGGGGCGTTCAGCGAGGAGGCCCGGGCCCGCCGCGCCGCCGCCCAGCTGGCGAGCGTCGGCCCCGCCGTCGTCGAGCCGGTCGATCGGGACGGAACGAGGCTCTGGCGCGTCATGCTGCCGGGGCCGCAGGACGAATTGCAGGCCTACAACCTGCGCCAGCGGGTCGCTGACGCCGGCTTCGCCGACGCCCGGGTCGTCGGACCGTTCTGAGCGGCCCCGCAGCCCTGGACTTCTGAGGCGAACGAGCCATGTTGCGCGGGTGACGCGCGGGCGGTTCATCACATTCGAAGGCGGCGAGGGCGCCGGCAAGTCGACCCAGTTGAAACGGCTGGTCGAGCGGCTGCGCGCGCTTGGCCTGGAGGTGGTCGCCACCCGCGAACCCGGCGGCTCGCCTGGCGCCGAGGCGATCCGCGAGCTGGTGCTGAACGGCGCCGCCGACCGCTGGAGCCCGGTCACCGAGACCCTGTTGATGTACGCCGCTCGCCGGGACCATGTCGAACGGGTGATCGCGCCAGCCTTGGCGCGCGGCGCCTGGGTGGTCTGCGACCGCTTCGCCGACTCGACGCGGGCCTACCAGGGCGCCGGCGGCGGGACCGATCCCGCCCTGATCGCGTCGCTGGAAGCCCAGGTGCTGGGCGAAACACGGCCGGACCTGACGCTGATCTTCGACATTCCCCCGGAAACCGGGCTGGAGCGCGCCCAGGCCCGCGGCGGCGAGATGCGCTTCGAGTCCAAGGGCCTGGCCTTCCACCAGCAGCTGCGCGAGGGCTTCCTGGTCATCGCCCGCGCCGAGCCGGAGCGTTGCGCCCTGATCGACGCCACGGGCTCGATCAACGACGTCGAGGCCGCCGTCTGGTCGGCGGTGGACGACAGGCTGGCTGTTTCATGACGAAGGCGACTGAGATCGAGGTCCCGCACCCGCGCGACGTCTTCGCGCTCCAGGGCCACGAGGCGGCCGAGGAAGCCTTTGAAGACGCCCGCGCTCGCGGGCGGCTGCATCACGCCTGGCTGCTGACCGGGCCGGAGGGGGTGGGCAAGGCGACCTTCGCCTACCGGGCCGCGCGCCGGCTGCTGGGCGCGCCGGCCGATCCGCGCCATGGCCTGCTGGGCGCCGATCCGGCCCATCCGGTCAGCCGCCAGGTGATGGGCCGGGCGCACCCGGACCTGCTGGTGCTGGAGCGGGTCGGCGAGGACGGCAAGCCGCGCAAGTCGATTCCCGTGGACGAGGCGCGGCGGCTCTCGGAGTTCTTCTCGAAATCGCCAGCCTCGGCCCCGCACCGGGTGGCGATCATCGACGCCGCCGACGACCTCAACGTCAACGCCGCCAACGCCCTGCTGAAGACCCTCGAGGAGCCGCCGCCGAAGGGCGTGCTGCTGATGGTCGCCCATTCGCCCGGGCGTCTGCTGCCCACCATCCGCTCGCGCTGCCGGAGACTGGCCTTCCATCCCCTGGGCCTGGAGGCTTCCGCCGACTTCGTGCGCGCCCGCACCGAGGTCAGCGAGGAGGCGGCGCTCAGGCTCTCCAGGATGTCCGGCGGCGCGCCTGGACGCGCCTGGGTTCTGGCCGCCGCGGCGGCCATCCCCATGGACGACGCCGCGCGCGAACTGCTCGCCCACCTGCCGCAGGTCGACGAGGCCATGGCGCTGTCGCTGGCCGACCGCTTCAAGGGCGGGGAGGGGCAGGCGCAGTTCAACCTGCTGTTCGACCGGCTGTCTGACCGGGTTCGCGCCATGGTCACCGACCGCGCCGCCCAGGGAATTGGCGCGCTTGATCGCTGGGCCCAGGCGTGGGAGACGCTGCAGCGCCTGCCGCGGGAGGTGGAGGCCCTGAACCTCGACCGGACCGACGCGCTGTTCGCCGCGCTTCTGGAGCTGCGCCAGGCCGCCAGAACCTGACCACAAGGGCCTGACCCTCGGACCTTCAGATGCTGATCGACAGCCACGTCAACCTGCACGCGCCGCAATTCGACGAAGACCGCGAGGCGGTGATCTCGCGCGCCCTGGCGTCGGGCGTGCGGCTGATGGTCAACATCTGCGACCGGGTCTCGAACTACGACGCGGTGCGGCTGGTCGCCCAGCATCCGGACATCTGGTGCACGGTCGGCACCCATCCACACGAAGCCAAGGAAGATCCGGAGCTTAAGGCTGAAAAGCTCATCCAGCTGGCGGCCGATCCGCGGGTCGTCGGCATCGGCGAGTGCGGCCTAGACTTCCACTACGACCTGAGCCCGCGCGAGGTGCAGGCCCAGGTGTTCCGCGCCCATGTGGCCGCCGCCCGCGAAACCGGCCTGCCGCTGGTGGTCCACACCCGCGAGGCCGACGAGGTCATGGCCGAGATCCTGGAGACGGAATACGCCCAGGGGCCGTTCCGCATCCTGATGCACTGCTACACCTCCGGCGCGGAGCTGGCGCGCCGGGTCGCGGCGCTCGGCGCCTGGTTCTCGGTTTCCGGCATCGCCACCTTCAAGGCCGCCGAGGACGTGCGCGCCCTGGTCCGCGACATGCCGGCGGAACGGATCATGGTCGAGACCGACTGCCCCTATCTGGCGCCCGTGCCCTTCCGCGGCCGCCGCTGCGAGCCGGCCATGCTGCCGAAGGTTCTGGAGAAGCTGGCGGAGATCCGCGGCTGGAGCCTGGCCGAGGCCGAGGCGCGCACCGAGGACGCCTTCTTCGCCGTCTTCGACCGGATTCCACGACCATGAGCGGGACCCTGGAGATCACCATCCTGGGCTGCGGCTCGTCCGGCGGGGTGCCGCGGGCCGACGGCGACTGGGGCGCCTGCGATCCGGCGAACCTGAAAAACCATCGCTCGCGCTGCTCCCTGCTTGTCCGCCGGAAGGGGCAGGGGCCCGAGCAGGAGACGACCGTGGTGGTCGACACCTCGCCGGACTTCCGCCTGCAGAGCGCGAACGCCGGGATCAAGCGGCTGGACGCGGTCCTGCTCACCCATGACCACGCCGACCAGGTGCATGGGCTGGACGACGTGCGCGCCTTCTTCCTGCGCCAGCGCGGCCAGCGGGTTCACACCCACATGGATGCGGCGACCCACGCCACCATGATGCAGCGCTTCGGCTACATTTTCGAAGGCGAGGGGGGCTATCCGGCGATCTGCGAGGCCAAGCGCCTGCCGCCGCATGGGGTCGGCTTCCACATCGACGGACCGTCCGGGGCGATCCCGGTGGTCACCTTCGACCAGGACCACGGCGGCGTGCGCTCGGTGGGCTACCGCTTCGGCGACCTGGCCTATTCCAGCGACCTGGTCGACCTGGACGACGCGGCCTTTGAGGCGCTCGCCGACCTCGACGTCTGGATCGTCGACGCCCTGCGCTACCGGCCGCACCCGAGCCATGCGCACGTCGAACGCACCCTCTCATGGATCGAACGCGCCAAGCCGAAGCGCGCCATCCTCACCAACATGCATATCGACCTGGATTATGCGAAGCTCTCCAGCGAGCTTCCGCCGGGCGTCGAGGCGGCCTATGACGGTCTTCGCCTGGAACATCAGATCGGAGCAGGATTTCCTTGAGTTCTCAATACCTCAAGATCGGTTTCTTAGCGTCCAGTTCGGGCTCCAGCGCGCGCGCCGTCACCGCGGCGATGGAGGCTGGCGAGCTGGCCGGGCAAGCCGTGCTGATGGTCTCGAACAACAAGAGCGCCGCGGCGCTCGACTTCGCCCGCGCGCATGGCATGGCGGCGCTTTGCATCCCGACCAAGGACGATCCCGACGGCGCCGACGCGAAGATCGCCGCGACCATGGCCGAGCACGGCGTCGAGCTGATCGTCATGTCGGGCTATCTGCGCCGGCTCGGCCCCAAGACCCTGGCCCGCTACGCCGGCCGCATCCTCAACATCCATCCGGGCCCCCTGCCGGACTTCGGCGGGGAAGGGATGTACGGACGCCGGGTGCACGAGGCGGTGCTGGCCGCGGGCGTTCCGCAGAGCGGCATCGTCATCCACCTGGTCGACGAGGAATACGATCACGGCGCGCCGGTGGCGCGCAAATCGATCCCGGTGATGGCCGCAGACACCGCCGAGACGCTGGAGGCGCGGGTCCGCGCGGCCGAGCCCGGTTTCTTTGTCGAGACCCTGCAGAAGCTGGCGCGCGGCGAGCTGCAGCTGCCGCAGGACGCCGCGACCCACTAGCCGGCGTCGGCTTCTGGCTTGGCGCTGTGCGCGGTCTCCAGCTTGCGCAGCATGGTCAGAACGCGCCGCAGGCTCTTGGCGGTCACCGCCAGTTTTCGCAGATTATTATGCGAAATGCGGGCGAGGGTGTCGTCGCCCCGGGGCTCCAGCGTCAGGAGCACCCGGCGGCGGTCGCTTTCCGAGGCGTGACGGCGCACCAGGCCGCGCTCGACCAGCCGGGCGACCAGGCCCACGGCGCTGTGGTTCTTGATCAGCAGGCTGTCGGCCAGCTCGCCGATGCTCATCGGCTCGGGCCCGACGTGGGCCTTGATGGCCAGGAGCGCCTGGTGCTGCTGGGTGGTGACGCCCTGATCGCGCGCGCTTTCCTCGCTGAAGGCCAGGAAGTCGCGGATCGCGCGGCGGAATTCGCCCAGCGACTGATAGTCCGTCGGATCGAGCCGCGGCGCGAACGGGACCGTCTCTGTGGCTTTCGGCACGCGCACTCCGGTCCTTGCGATGTTTCCGACCAGAAACTAGTCGGTCGCCGCGCCGAGTTGAAGCGGCGTTACAGCCAAGGTCGCCGCTCACTACCCGCCGTGGTCTCATATGCGGCAGTTGCACCAGTGGACCGCTCCGCGCCAACCAGCCCCATAACGATATTTCTGATAATCTTCCTTAGGCGAAGTACGTCTGTAGGCGCAAAGTGCAAATGTCAGTGCCGTGCAAGTTAGAGACGTCAGCCTCCTTCAGCGAAGCTTGGCTGGGAGGCGGCGTCGGTGGCGGTGCGGATCATGAGCGATGCGGAACTGTCGAAGTTCGAGATCCTGCGCGATGTCGATCGTGAGCAGCTGCCGGTGCGCGCGGCGGCCGGCGTGCTGGGCCTCAGCGAGCGCCAGGTCTGGCGGCTGCTGAAGGCCTACCGATTACGCGGCGCTGACGGCGTCATCTCGAAGAAGCGTGGCCGGCCAAGCAACCGCAGGACGCCGGCCGATGTGCGCCACGCTGCGATCGACATCATCAAGGCGCGCTACGCGGATTTCGGGCCGACGCTGGCGGCCGAGAAGCTGCAGGAGCTGCACGACATCACCGTCTCGCGCGAGACGCTCCGCGCCTGGATGATCGCTGAAGGCCTGTGGGTTGCGCGTTCCAAGCGCCAGCGGAAGGTCTACCAACCGCGCTACCGGCGCGACTGCGTCGGCGAGCTGATCCAGATCGACGGCTCGGAGCACCGCTGGTTCGAGGACCGGGGCCGAAGTGCACGCTGCTGGTGTTCATCGACGACGCCACCAGCCGGCTGATGCACCTGCAGTTCGTGGAGTCGGAGTCGACCTTCGCCTACTTCGCGGCGACCCGCGCCTACCTCGAGGCGCACGGCAAGCCGGTCGCCTTCTACAGCGACAAACACTCGGTGTTCCGCGTCAGCAAGACCGGCGTCTCCGGCGACGGCATGACCCAGTTCGGCCGCGCGCTCAGCAAGATGAACATCGAGATCATCTGCGCCAACTCCAGCCAGGCGAAAGGTCGGGTCGAGCGCGCCAACAAGACCTTGCAGGACCGGCTGGTGAAGGAGCTGCGGCTGCGGGACATCAGCACGATCGCCGAGGGCAACGTCTTCCTCCCCGGCTTCGTCGCTGACTACAACGCCCGCTTCGGCAAGGTTCCGGCCAACCCGAAGGACCTGCACCGGCCGATGTCGCCGCGCGACCAGCTGGACGATGAGTTCACCTGGCAGGTCGAGCGCACCCTCTCCCAGTCGCTGACCCTGCAGTACGACAAGGTGCTGTTCCTCGTCGAGCCGTCGGCGACCGCCCAGGCGGCGATCGGCAAGCGGGTCACCGTCGTCGACTATCCCGACGGCCGCATCGCCATCCGCTATCAGGGCGAGGAACTCGCCTACCGCACCTTCGACAAGATCCGGAAGGTCAACCAGGCCGCGGTCGTCGACAACAAGCGGCTCGGCTCGCTGCTGGAGATGATCAAGGCCTATCAGGACACGCAGCCGCCGGAGCAGCGGAGTCGCAAGGCGCCGAAGCGCCGGGACCAGACCGGGCATATGTTTCGCGTCGGGTGAGCCCCTTCCCTCAGTAGATGCTTACCTCGTAGGAAACACCCAACCGCATCGCCGCGGATGTTTGAAAGCGCGTCCTGATTTGCGTGACGCCAGACCAGTGCGAAATCCCCATCTGGGCTCGGGTCATACGCGAGGAGCGTTCCACTCCCATCGTCGGCTACTATCCAAACAGTCCGGGTCAATACGACGGCGGGAGTAGTGTCGTAGTCTTTCACGTCGAGCGGAAACGGCGGCACAAGTGCCTGGCGCATTTCCGCGATCCCCGCTTCGAACCATTCTGACGGCAAGGGCGTCCCGAGCTGCAACGGATGCGGAACCGGTACTTCGAAGTTTTCAACGTCAGCAGCGACGAATTGCGCGAGTTCACGGCTGCAGTTCACCGGAATCACAAAGGAGTTCCGGCCGCTGGAGGCGCAAGATCTCGGCGTCCATCGCCGCCTAGAGGGGATCACGCGCGCGCATCGCCCCTGCCCGCTGGCAAGGCTGGGTAGCAGCGAGGCACTCCTTCGCGGCTTCGTCTAGGCTATCTGCCCGCGTGGTCGTTGCCAACCGTGCGCGGCGATGAACATGGCGACGGCCGACCGGCAATAGGATTCGATTTCGTTGTCGTCCTCTGCTCTCGCCTCATCGAAGCGTGCGATAATCAAGAGATCGGATCCTTTGAAAAGCGCGGCAAACAAGCGGGCGGACCGGAGAGGATCGGGCACGTTCAGAGCCGCCTTCGCGTGCAACTGACGCAACAGGGTCTCGATTTGCGCGATGACATGGGCGGGGCCGGATTCGTAATGGAGCTTGCTTAACGACTTTTGATTCGTCTTGTCGGCCATGATCATGGCTTCGACACCGCGGACGTCCGGGCTCAGCAGCGTGCGAAGCAGGGATGATCCCACCGCCATGAGCTGATCTTCGGCCGAACCGTCGACGCCTTCAAAAAGGGCCTGTGGGGCAAACTGATGACAGCGGGCCGCGATGGCCGCGCTGAACAGCGCCTCCTTGTTCTCGAAGTGCCGATAGATGCTGAGCTTGGATACCTTCGCTCGCTGGGCGACCTTGTCCATTGTCGTCGCTTGAAAACCCGATTCCACAAAGAGTTCGTACGCGGCGTCGACGATCGTTTGGCCCAGCGCCTCGTTGGCGGGCCGGCCGCGGCGGCCCTGGCTGATTTCGGTCACGACAATTCCAGTACTTGACGGTATCCAAATTCTTGAATTACGATACCATGCAGTGTCTAAAATGTGCAAGCCGGGCCCAACCCAACCCCTCCATCCACAACACGGAGCCCATCACCATGGATGACGTCATCATCATCGGCGGCAGCTTTGCCGGTCTCGCCGGCGCGCTGCAGCTCGGCCGTGCCCGCCGCAAGGTCACCGTTCTCGATACCGGCCTGCCGCGCAACCGCTTCGCCGGCCTCTCGCATGGCCTGCTCGGCCACGATCACAAGCCGCCGCTGGAAATCCTGGCCGAGGCGCGGCAGCAGCTGGCGCGCTATCCCTCGATCAGGCTGGTCAATGCCCGGGCCGACAGCGTCTCCGGCGACATCGACGATTTCTCCGTCGTCACCGGCGATGGCGAAAGCCTTGCGGCGCGCCGCCTGATCCTGAGCTATGGCGTCGTCGACCAGATGCCTGACGTTCCGGGCTTTGCCGAAGGCTGGGGCACGTCCATCGTGCCCTGCCCCTATTGCGACGGCTTTGAAGTCGCCGGCCAGCATTGGGGCCTAGTCTGGTCCGGCCCGCAGTCGCACAATCATGTCAGGCTGTTCCACGATTGGACCGACAGGTTGACGCTCTTCGCCGATGGCCACGACATTCCGCCCGAAATCCGGGCCGATCTGGCGCGCCGCAACATACCTGTCGTCGAGGGCCGGATCACGGAGATCGCCCATCACGGGGGCCATAGCGCCACCGTCAATCTCGATACGGGCCGCAATGTCGCGGTCGACATCCTGTTCGCGCATCCGCGCAACAAGCCGTCCGCAAGCCTGCATGAATCACTGGGTCTCGCCACGGTCGATACGCCCCTCGGCATCGCCCTCAATGTCGACGAGCGCCGCGAAACCAGCATGCCCGGCATCTACGCCGCCGGCGACCTCGCCAACCCCGGAATGCCCTCCGTCACCCTGGCATCATCGCAAGGTGCGATGGCGGGTATCTTCGCCCAGCAGTCGATGCTGGTTTGACAGCACAGATTGGAGGATGAGCATGGCCGTCGAACCGGACAGCGCGGGTGTGCGCTTCCCTCCGCCCTTCGTCTATCTGGGAGCGCTGCTGTTGGGGCTGGCGGCGGAGCGGTTCGTCACCCTGCGCTCTTTCGGCATCGACTGGCGGTTGCTGGTCGCGACGGGCGCGCTGCTGTTCGTTGCCGGCGCGGCGATGATGCTTGCGGCGGCGGGGCTGTTCCGGCGGCTGGGCACCAACGTTCCGCCGTCGCAGCCAACGACCCTCATCGCAACGACCGGTCCCTATCGGTGGACCCGCAATCCCATGTATCTCGGCATGGCGCTTATCTATGCCGGCCTTGCGATCGGCTTCGACGGGCCGATCGCCTTCGCCTTGCTCCCGTTGGTGCTGATCGCGATCCAGACGCAGGTGATCGCCCGCGAGGAGCGCTATCTCGAAGCGAAGTTCGGCGACGACTACCGCCGCTACAAGGCCGAGGTTCGCCGCTGGCTCTGACTATTCCGCCGCTGCCGCCTGCGGGGCCTTCTGATAAACCAGCACGCGACGGCTCGAGCTGATCTCGGCCAGGCCGCTCCGTACCGGGGCCGTCGCCATGCATTACCGGCGCGCGCTCTGACCCAGAGCCGCCTCTTGGCGCCCAGCTCGCGAGCCTGCGTCTCGTACGAAGCCTTCTCGCCGCGCAACACGGCATGCCCGCTGCTTCTGCCATGGGAGCTCGGGTGATCCGCCCGGAGGCCTTGTGGCGATGCCCGCTTCCCACCTCGAACCGAACTCCCGAACGTCCGATTTCAAGCATCCACCTACGTGCCTCGCGCGCCTGCCGGCGCGCTTCGGTAAACCCGCCGTCATCGTCTCCCGTGCGCCGGTCGGCGGTCGGGCTCTGCGCGTCATGAGGGCTCCGCGCCCGCCCGCCGTCCGGTCCCCTGCCCTCGTTGCACTTCGCCTGGAACCCACAATTGGCTCCCTCACAGGCGCGATCGGTGGCGACCTGTCCGAGGACGATGCTTCATCCTGGCCGTGTTCAGCGTGACGGCGCTGATCAATCAATTTGCAACGGACATGATTGGTCTCCCCTGGAGCGGAATCAGCAACCGGACCTTCGCGGGCGGCTTCATGCTCTGGTTCATGCTCGGCGGTCTCCACCTCCACAGACTGTCATCGCCGTGGATCGGATCGGCAGCGCCGCCCCGCGCGTCTGATGCCGCACCACGCAGCAGGCGTCGGGGCGTGCGCGGCGATCGCGACGGGCGGTTTCGCAGTCTCTCCCATGACGATTTTCCAGGGAGTTCCACGATGAGCAGACTTCCTATGACCCGGCGCGACGCCCTGGCCGCCGGCGCGGTGAGCGCTGCGGCAGGCCTCATGGCGGAGCCGGCCGCCGCCGCGCCAGGGCCGGCGCCGCAGAGCGGGACCACGACCTATCTGGTCTGCCACGGCGGCTGGTCGGCGGGATGGGTCTGGAAGAAGATGCGGCCGCTGCTGCACAGGCCCCCCACCTCCGCCCTGTACACCCCCACCTATACGGGTGTGGGCGAGCGGGCCCACCTGGCGACCCCCGAGGTCGGCCTGGAGACGCATATTCGCGACGTGCTCGGCGTGATCGAGGCCGAGGAGTTGACCGATATCACGCTGATCGCGCACTCCTACGGCGGGATGGTGGCCACCGGGGTCGCGGACCGGGCGCGCGACCGGGTCAGGCGGCTGATCTACCTGGACGCCTTCGTCCCGGAAGACGGCCGGAGCCAGTTCGATCTGATCAGCCGAAAGACAGGACCGGACACGCCCTGGCTGGTGCCACCGCGACCCATTCCGCCCGACACGTCGGAAGCCGATGCGCGTTGGCTCAACGCCCATCGCTCGCCGCAGCCGCTCGCCAGCTTCACCACACCGTTGCACCTGTCCGGGAAGGAACTGCCGCCGCGGGCCTATATCCGGTGCACGCGGCTCCCCCCGGACGATCCGCAGAAATCCTCAGCGCTGAAGGCGAAGGCGAACGGCTGGCCCTACGTCGAGATCGACACCAGCCACAATCCGCACGTCACCGCGCCGGAACTCCTGGCCTCGACCCTGCTCCGGCTCGCGCAGGTTACTTGATTGTGCCAGGCGGGAATTTCAAAGCATTTCGGACCACCTGCCGCGGGACGATACTCGCGCCATTCCCATCGGGCTGGGTGTCACCGGCCTCACCGATTGAGATGGCACAACCGTCCCTTTTGGCTGCGGCGCTCAAGGTTGCGGCGGATGACGGTGATCACGATGATCCGCGAGGAGCTCTCTCGGCTGCTGGTTCTGATCGAATTGGCGGATGGCCGCACGTGGGCCGATGACGTCGCGGCGTTTGATGGGTCGGTGTGGGATAATCTGTACCTCGACTTGCGCGAGCGCCAATCACGTCGTTAGGCTCCCGCTCTATGGAGCTGGATATTCCCAATCGTGACGGCTGGGTAACTGGCGCGTTGGCCGAGCTTCCGCCGTGCCCGCCGTTCCCAGAATTTACGGATTTCGAACAGCGAGCGCTCGACTCTATTGCGGCTCTATTCGATGCCGATGAAGACGTTTTTCGCAGGCAGATTGCGGCTGCGCGCGTAGTCGATCGCATCAACACGATTGTGGGCTTCTACGCGAGGGTGATCGTAGATCGCTCCAAGTGCCAGCCGTTGAACATGCGCGCCAAGGGCGGCCACTTCGAGGTCGAAGGGATTGAGCACGGAATGGGAGTCGTCCTCTGGGAGGAGGACGGTTACCTCAATCTGATCGAGGGCTTTACCTATTCAGACTCTCCGCTCGAAGGGGTCGATCTGGCCGAACTCAAGTTCATCAGATTGGTGCAGCTCGGCTAATCATTCCTAAGTGCCTCGGGTGTCGGCCGGCGGTCGGGCTCTGCGCGTCGTGAAGGCTCCGCGCCCGTCCCGTCCAGTCCCCCTGCCCCGTTGCACTTCGCCTGGAACCCACACCCGCTACCGGCCCCGCCCACTTTGCTCAGCCTGGCCGAAGGCAGCGGACGCCACGAGCATCCGCTGCCCCCTCGACTCTTGGGCCGGACGGGTCGGGCGCTCGCCTGCCGTTTCGTTGGCCGCAGGATGAAATCGGAAAAAATCCTGCGTTCGCCATCCCCGTCGCGTCCGATTAACACGGCCGCAGAGGTCGGATCAGTCCGCCGGAATGAACTCGTGCAGCCAGTTCTCCAGGCTGATCGTCCCGACGCGGGGGTTGGGGCCGGGGGTTAGCGAACGCTCCTCCAGGACCGCTCCGAAGTAGGGCGTCTTCGGGTCGGCCACGATGCGTCGCGGGTCCCCCTTGGCGCTGAGGTACTCTTCGGCGAAACGGTCAATGGCGATGGTCTCCGGCCCCGCGATCTCGATCGTGCCGTTCACTGGCGCGCCCACGGCGATTTCGGCGAGGACAGCGACGACGTCGTCGGCATGGATGGGTTGCACCAGTGCGGCCGGCAGGTGGATCTGGCCGTCGATCGCGCCCGACTTGATGATGCCGTCGATGAAGGGGAAGAACTGGGTCGAGCGCAGGATCGTGTAGGGCGTCGGGGAGGCCTTGATCAGCTCCTCCTGCACCAGCTTGGCGCGGAAGTAGCCGCTCGCCTGCAGGCGCTCCGTCCCGACGACCGACAAGGCGACGTGATGCCCGACGCCGGCGACCTGCTCGGCGGCGAGCAGGTTGCGCCCAGCGGTCTGGAAGAAGTCCATGGCCGCCGCGTCCTCGAACGACGGTGAATTGGCCACGTCGACGACGACCTGAGCGCCGACGAGCACCTCGGCCAGGCCTTCGCCGGTGATGGTGTTGACGCCCGTATTGGGGGCCGCGGGGATCGCCTCATGCCCATGGCTCTGAAGGCGCGCCACGAGCCTGGACCCGATGAGTCCGGTGCCGCCAATCACAACGATCTTCATTTTCGCCTCTCCTCGGCTGATCAGGTCCGAGGAAGCTAGGGCCGATGCGCCACGCGCAAAATCAGCCGCTGGTCTAGCGGGCCTCCTGCCGCCGGCACGGGCGCCTCCTATACGAAAGCATTAGATCGGTGAGCCGCTGGGCACGATGGCCGCCATCCGGCCCGGACCGGCACCCTCGGATGGTCATCAACCCCCGACAGGACCCGACCATGACCCCCCGCTTTAACGCGTTCAAAGTCTCGCCCGACCTGACCAAGGCCCTGATGGGCGTCGAGGCCGCCCTCGCCGAGAGCGGCCTCGAGCACAGCCTGGCGGAGCTGGTGCGCCTCCGCGCCTCTCAGATCAACGGCTGCGCCTTCTGCATCCACATGCACGCAGCCGACGCGCGTTCGCACGGCGAGACGGACCTGCGCATCATCATGCTGAACGGCTGGCGGGAGTCCCCGCTGTTCACTGACCGCGAGCGCGCCGCCCTGGCCTGGACCGAGGCCCTGACCCGGATCGCCAAGACCCATGCGCCGGACGCCGACTATGAGCTGGTGAAGAGCCAGTTCAGCGAGAGCGAGATCGTCGCCCTCTCCATTCTGATCGGCCAGATGAACGCCTGGAACCGCCTGCAGATCGCGGCCCGCGCCGTCCATCCCGTTGAAGCGGCCAAGAGCGCCGCCGCCTGAGGATCCGTTCCGCATTGATCGGCCCCCCACCGGTCGACGACCCCGCGCCGGGTCGAGACCGGCGAGGACGTCCTCTCTCCCCCTCCCCCACCCGGGAGAGAGGCGTCTTCGGACGCGACCGCCATGGTCCGATCCCGCCCAAGCTTAGAGGAGATCCTCCGTTGCTGAGGACCACCTGTATCGGCCTTGCCGTGGTGCTGGGCGTCGCCGCCGCAGCCAACGGCCTCTTCATGCTGGTCTCGCCTGACAGCTGGTACCTTGCTGTGCCGGGCGTCACGACGACCGGGCCGTTCAACCAGCACTTCATCCGCGACATTGGCCTGATCCATCTGCTCCTTGGCGCAGGTCTCCTGGGCGGGGCGGCCAGGCCGCACGTGCGCGCCCTGCTCTGGACCGCTACGGCGGTCTGGCTCTCCGGCCACGCCCTGTTCCATTTCTGGGAAGTCGCCGTCGGGATCTGCGGGCCCTCGGCGCTCGCACGTGACTTCGCCGGGGTGACCCTGCCCGCCATTCTCACCTGGCTGCTGGCGCTATGGGCCTTCCGCGAGGACCGCCGCGCATGAGCCCGCCGATCGCGAGCGTCCTGGAGTCGAGCCAGCACCTCGACGTGGACGAGAACGGCGCGCCCGTGACATTCGAACCGTCACGCTGGCTGGTCTGTTTCGTTCCCGGCCTGCGGGGCCAGTTCTGGCACCGCTTCGTGCACAAGACCCACAAGCACGTCCTGATGCTCAAGCCCAACCCGGACGGGACCTGGACGCTGTTCGAGCCTTGGTGGACGCGGCTGCTGGTGCGCACGATCAGCCCGGCCCAGGCGGTGCGATTCCTGCGATGGGCCGCCATGGGCGACGTGCTCCTGGTCGAGGAGGACGTGCCCGGTCGCGGCAGCCAGTTCCGCGGCTGGGCCAACTGCGTCAGCCTCGCCGTCTTTGCGCTCGGCCGGTCCTATTGCGTGTGGTCACCCCATGCGTTGTTCAAGCGCCTGCTGTCGGAGGATCGCACCCAGAAGATCGGCGTCGCCGAGTTCGTCGCTCGCTACTCCGCCGCCCAATCCGAGCGCCAGGCCCGCGAACGCCGCGACCTTGCGACGCCGCATGCGCTGGCGGATCTGCGCAGCGCCATGGTCGATCTGGGCCGGGCGGCGTTCGGGGCCCCGACGACGCCCAGGCTGGTCGGCTCCCACCGTACCGCAGTCTCCGAGGCGTCCCAGTTCCTGGCCCTGGCCAGCAGCCGTTACGAGCAGGGCCAGCAGGACGTGTGCGTGGCCCTGGCCGAGCACCTGGGCGCGGCTCGCGACCGCGGCGAACTCCTCGTCGACGACTGCCAGGTCGCCGCGAACCGCTTCCTGAGCATGTTGCGGGCCAGTCCCTTCACCCAGGCCGTGATCGGACTGGGCATCCCGCCGACGGATCGCGAGATCGAGGCGGCGGTGACCTCGACGGTCGACCTGTTCCTGGACGGGATCCGTCCCCCCGCGGCGGCCCCAACTCACGCAAACGACACCGAACCGTTCGCTCAAAACGAGAGGCAATCCCATGCTCGAGGGCAATCGGACGAGGACGACGCCCAAGGTCCTGACCGGGCTGGTGATGCTTCTTATGACGGGTTGCGCGACCATCCCCGACTTGGGCGAGCGGGCTAGGCCCGCGCAGCCGGGCGATCATGCGTCCGCGCGCAGCTTCAGCGGCGAACGGGCCGAATGGCCCAAAGAGCAATGGTGGAGCGCCTTCGGCGACGCGCAGCTCGACGGCCTCGTCGCTGAGGCCCTGGCCGGCTCTCCGACGATCGAACAGGCCGCCGCGCGGATTCAGGTCGCCACGGCGCAGGTCGATCTCGCGCGCGCGGCCTTGCTCCCCAAGGCGGGGCTTCTGGCGACCGCAAGGTATTCGCGCATCACCCAGAGCATCGGCCTGCCGACCGACGGCGAGTGGCATCTGCTGGGCGCGGGACTGTTGAGCGCCAGCTACGACATCGACCTTTGGGGCAAGAACCGGTCGGCGCTGCGCGCGGCCGTCTCGGATCGCCAGGCGATCGAAGCGGATGAGGCGGCCGCCCGGCTGGCGATCGCGGTTGCGGTGGCATCGGCCTACGCCGACCTGGCGCAACTGCATCTCCGGCGCGACGTCGCGGCCGACGCATTGCGTTTGCGGCGGGCGACTCTGGATCTGGTCAGCCGGCGCTTCAACGCCGGGCTCGATACCAGGACCTCCCTGGAACAGTCCGAGGCGGGCGCCGACACCGCCGCCGGGACGCTGGCCGCGATCGACGAGGCGATTGCGCTCAATCGCAACGCCATCGCCGCGCTGCTGGGCGCGGGCCCCGACCGGGGATTGGACATCCAGCGGCCGACGCTGCTGTCGCGCAGGTCGCCGGGCGTGCCGGCCGACATCGCGATCGGCCTCGTCGGACGGCGCCCGGATGTGGTCGCAGCCCGCTGGCGGGTCGAGGCCGCCGCTCAGCGTATCGGCGTCGCGCGGGCCGGGTTCTATCCCAATGTCAGCCTGGCCGGGCTGATCGGCGTCGCGTCTTTTGGTCTGTCGAACCTGTTCGAGGACGCGTCCGTCATTGGCTCGGCGGGACCGGCGATCAGCCTGCCCCTTTTCGACCGCGGACGGCTGCAGGCCAACTATCGCGGCGCCAGGGGAAACTACGATCTCGCGGTCGCACGCTACGACGAGACCTTGCTCAAGGCGCTGCACGACGCCGCGGACGCAGCGGCCTCGCTGCACAGCCTGGATACGCGGCAGCGGAGCGCTGACGCCGCGGCGGCCCGCCACGAGACCGCCTACCGCCTGAGCCGGATGCGCTACGAGGGCGGCCTTTCCAACTACCAATCGGTGCTGATCGCCGAGAACGCCCTGCTCGAGGCCCGCGACCAGGCCGCGGCGCTGAGACTGCGCGGCTACGTCCTCGACGTCGCTCTCGCCTGCGCCCTCGGAGGCGGCTTCCGCGGTCAGACACCTTTCACCAGCCCAACGCCAGCAGATGGGGCGACCCGATGAACGTCGCGATATCTCAAGTTCAGCCCGATGACCGAGCGTCAGGGCGTCCCGCCAAGAGCAGCAAGCGCAACAGGCTGCTGCTGATCTTCGTCGGAGCGATCATCCTGATCGTGCTGTTGTGGTGGATCTGGTCGACCTTCTTCGCGAGCCACAGCCAATCCACGGAGAACGCCTACACCAACGTCGAACTCGCCCAGGTGACGCCGCTGGTCGGAGGACCGGTCAAGCGCGTCGCCGTGACCAACACCCAGGCGGTGCGCGCCGGCCAGGTGCTGGTGGAAATCGACGACACCGACCTCCAGCTGGCGGTGGCGCAGGCCGAGGCGGCCTTGGGCCGTGCCCGACGCCAGGTCCGGCAGGTGCTCGCCAACGACGCCAACCTGGCCGGCCAGGTCGGGGCGCGTTCGGCCGACGTCGCCAGCGCCCAGGCCGATCTCCTGCGGGCCCAGGCCGATTTCGACAAGGCGGCGCTCGATGAGCAGCGCCGCGCCGCCTTGGCCGGACCCGGCGCGATCTCGGCCCAGGAGTATAGCGACGCCCAGACCCTGACCCGCCAGGCGCGGGCCGGCGTCACCCAGGCCCAGGCGCACGTCGTCGCCGCCCAGGCCGCGAAACGCGCCGCCGCCGGCGCCCGCCGCGCCAACGAAGTCCTGTTCGAAGACGCGACGGTCGAGACCCATCCAGACGTGCTCGCGGCGAAGGCCAGGCTCGAACAGGCCAGGATCGATCTGGCGCGCACCGTCATCCGGGCGCCGATCGACGGCGTTGTCGACCAGCGCAGGGTCGCGGTCGGCCAACGCGTTCAGCCGGGGGCGCCGGTGATGGTCGTGGTTCCCGTGCAGAGCCTCTATGTCGACGCCAACTTCAAGGAAGGCCAGTTGCGCGAGGTCCGCCCGGGTCAACCGGCGACGCTCACCTCCGACCTCTACGGGTCCAAGGTGGTGTACCACGGCCGCGTCGAAGGCTTCGCCGGCGGCTCGGGATCGGCCTTCGCCGCCATTCCCGCGCAAAACGCCACCGGCAACTGGATCAAGGTCGTCCAGCGCCTCCCGGTCAGGATCCGGCTCGATCCGAAGGAACTTCGCGAGCATCCCCTGCGGGTCGGCCTGTCGATGCACGCCGAGATCGACCTGTCGGGCGACGATCGCCATGACCGATGATCGCCCGCCAGCCGCCGACGAGGGCTATCCGCCTCTGACCGGCGCGTCGCTGGTGCTGGCGGCGATCGCCTTGTCGCTGGGCAACTTCATGGTGGTGCTCGACACCACCATCGCCAACGTCGCCATGCCGACGATCTCCGGCGATGTCGGAGTCTCCACGACCGAGGGCACGTGGATCATCACCGCCTACGCCGTCGCAGAGGCGATCACCGTGCCGCTGACCGGGTGGCTCGCGCGGCGGTTCGGCCAGGTCCAGGTGTTCATCGCCTGCACGATCGCCTTCGTCATCTTCTCGGTGGCGTGCGGGCTCTCGGGATCGCTGGGCTTTCTCGTGCTCTTCCGGATCCTCCAGGGGTTCGCGGGCGGGCCCCTGATCCCGCTGTCGTCGACCCTGCTGATCTCTGTCTTCCCCAAGGCCAAAGCCAATGTGGCGCTATCGATCTGGGGCCTGATGACCGTCGTCGCGCCGATCTTCGGACCGATCATCGGCGGCTATATCTCGGACAACTCCCACTGGGGATGGATCTTCTACATCAACATCTTCTTCAGCGCGTTCGTCGGGGCGACCGTCTGGATCCTGCTGCGCAACCGGGAGACGCCGATCCAGCGCAGCCGGATCGATATCGTTGGCCTTGGGCTGCTGGTCGTCTTCGTCACCGCCTTCCAGGTGATGATCGACAAGGGGCGCGAGCTGGACTGGTTCTCGTCCGGCTTCATTGTCGGCGCGGCGATCACGGCGGCCATCGCGCTGGGCCTGCTGATCATCTGGGAACTCACCGACGAGCTTCCGGTCCTGGATCTGACGCTGTTCAGGTCGCGCAACTGGCTGGTCTCCACAATCACGCTCGCGCTGATGTTTGGCCTGTTCTTCGGCAACATCGTCCTGACGCCGCTCTGGCTGCAGCAGATGATGGGCTACACAGCCACTTGGGCAGGCTTCGCCACGGCGCCGATGGGCATATTGGCGGTGCTGAGCGCGCCGATCGTCGGGCGCCTGCTCGCCAAGGTCGATCCGCGCCTGATCGTCACCTTTGGCATGGGGGTGCTCGCCATCTCCTTCTTCATGCGCGCGCACCTCACGGCCCAGGCCGATTATCTCCACGTCGCCATGGCCATGTTCGTGCTCGGAGCCGGGGTGCCCGCGTGCCTGGTGACCCTCACCTCGCTGGGCGTGGCCGACCTTCCGCCGGAACGGGTGGCCGGCGGCTCGGGTCTGCAGAACTTCATCCGCATCATGGCCATGGCGGTCGGCGCCTCGCTGACTTCGACCTATTGGGACCACATGATCAAGGCGAACCGCGCCAACCTGGTGTCGGTGATCGACCCGATGGTCGGCTCGACGCCCCCGCCAGGGCTGCCGCCCGAGGCGGGCCTTCCAGCCTTCTCAAGGCTCGTGGACGCGCAGGCGGTGATGCTGGCCACCAACGACTTCTACGCCATGGCCACCATCCTGATCCTGGTCTTCGCCGGCGTGATCTGGCTGGCGAAGCGTCCCACGGGTCCGCTGAAGCAGGTCAGCCACTAACGACCCACCGGGCCGGCGAGCGCCCTCCCCCTGAAGGCGTCCTCAGGCGTGCGCAGCCTGAGGTTTGATGGGCGAACCCCTATACCGGGGTATGCCCCTCCTCCACCCTTCTGGACAATCGACGGCCAAGCGGCGCCGCCCTAGCGTTTTCCCCGCGGCTTGAGCCCAGCGGATCGCCGGGCGAACGACGGGAGAGGCGCGATGCCCTGTGAAGTAACTGTCGCTGGCCTCGATGGCGATCCGCGCTCGGCCCCGGAGGGATTTCCCGGCGCGGCCGGCGTCGTCCACGATCTCGGTAATCTGATCCAGATCGCCGCCTCGGCGGTGAACGTCGTCAGCCGCAGTCCGCGCGCAGCCCAGGACCCCGGGCTCGAGCCGATCCTCGCCCGCGCACGGACCGCGCTGGAGCGCGCAGGCGCCCTGGTCCATCAGACGAGGCGCCGGACCGTTGAGCCGAGTTTCGAGGTCCGGGCGGCGCCGGACCTGCAAAGCATTCCGGCCTGTCTGGACGAGATCCGGGCGCTGCTCGCCTGGATCTGTGAGCCGGGCGTCACCCTGGCGATCGAGCTCGGGCCGGACCTCCCGCTGGTCCGCTGCAACCGCCTCGAACTGCAGAATGCGGTGCTTAACTTCGTGATCAACGCCCGCGATGCGACGCCGGACGGCGGTTCGATCGGGATCGTCGCCCGCCGCGTGGCGGAGGGGGCGTTCGCGGGCGTCATGGAGCTCAGCGTCGTCGACGACGGCGCCGGCATGTCGCGCGAGACCTTGGCGCAGGCGTTCAACCCCTACTTCACGACCAAGGCCGATGGCCGCGGCACGGGCCTCGGCCTGGCGATCGTCCGGCGTTTCGCCCATGAGGCCGGCGGTCGCGTGGATATCGTGAGCGCTCCTGGCGAAGGCACGACGGTCACCCTGCGCCTGCCGCCGGCTGGCCTGCCTGGCGCGGAGGCTTGATCAATGACCGCGCCCAGCCCGCCGGACGCCTGGAAGGCCGCTGTTCTCGACCGGCTGCCCACGATCGAGGCGCTCAAGGGCGTCGAGCGCGAGGTCATGGCCTACGACGTGGTCATCGTCGGCGCAGGCCCGGCCGGCCTCGCCGCCGCGATACGGCTGAAGCAGTGCGCTCAGGCGGACGGCCGCGAGATCTCGGTGGCGGTCCTGGAAAAGGCGGCGGAAATCGGCGGCCACATCATCGCCGGCGCGGTGATCGATCCGCGCGCCCTGGGCGAGCTCTTTCCTGATTGGAAGGCGCGGGGCGCGCCCCTCGAAACCCCGGTGACGCGGGACAGCTTCCTGCTCCTCCTGGGTCCGCGGAGGCGTCTGCCCCTGCCGATGTTCGCCCTGCCGCCCCTCATGCATAACCACGGGTGCTACGTGGCCTCCCTCGCCGACGTGACGCGCTGGCTGGGGCGGGAGGCCGAGGCGCTCGGGGTCGAGGTCTATCCGGGCATGGCGGGCAGCCAGGTGGTGTGGGACGAGCCCTCCGGCCGTGTGAAAGGCGTCGTCGCCGGCATCTTCGGCGTCGGCCGCGACGGCGCCCGGACGCCTGCGTTCCATCCCGGTGCCGAGCTGCACGGCAAATATGTGCTCATCGCCGAGGGCGCCCGCGGCGCGCTCGCCAAGACGATCATGGCGCGGCACGACCTCGGCCGCGACGCCGATCCCCAGATCTTCGGCCTGGGGATCAAGGAGCTCTGGCAGGTCCCGGCTGAGCGTCATCGGCCGGGATTCGTCGAGCACACGGTGGGATGGCCGCTCGACGCGTTCACCGGCGGCGGCAGCTTCCTCTACCACTTCGGCGACCGGTTCGTGTCGGTCGGCTACGTGGTGCACCTCAACTACAAGAACCCCTTCCTCTCGCCGTTCGACGAATTCCAGCGGTTCAAGCACCATCCGGCCGCAGCCGCTCACCTGGAGGGCGGGACCCACATCTCCTATGGCGCCCGGGCCATCACCGAGGGCGGGCTGCAGTCGGTTCCCAGGCTGGCGTTTCCCGGCGGCGCCCTGATCGGATGCTCGGCGGGCTTCGTGAATGTGCCGCGCATCAAGGGCAGCCACACCGCGATGAAGACCGGCATGCTGGCTGCGGACGCGGCCTATGACGCCGTCGCGGCGGGCCGGGCGGGCGACACGCTCGCGGCCTACCAGGACGCCTACGAGCGAAGCTGGGTGCATGCGGAGCTGAAGAGGGTGCGCAACGCCAAGCCGCTGCTCAGGTTCGGCGCCATCCTGGGCGGGACGCTCGGCCTGTTCGACATGTGGTTCCAGACCCTGTTCGGCGGCTCTTCGCTGTTCGGAACCCTGCGCCACCGTAAGAGCGACGCCGCCGCCACCGAGCCGGCGGCCAAGCATCGGCCCCTCGCCTATCCCAAGCCGGACGGAAAGCTGTCGTTCGACAAGCCCTCCTCGGTGTTCGTCTCGAACACGAACCACGCCGAGAACCAGCCCTCTCACCTGAGGCTGCTGGACCCGTCCACCCCGATCTCGGTGAACCTTCCGACCTACGGCGAGCCCGCCCGGCTCTACTGCCCCGCCGGCGTCTACGAGGTGCTCTACGACGCCGAGGGAGGCCATCCCCGCTTCCAGATCAATGCGCAGAACTGCGTCCACTGCAAAACCTGCGACATCAAGGATCCGTCCCAGAACATCGTCTGGGCGCCGCCCGAAGGCGGCGGCGGTCCGAATTATCCGAACATGTAGATCGGGCGGCCGCGCCGCGGCCCGGTCGCCGGTTCACGCCAATCGCTCGGCAAGCGCCGCGAGTTGGTCGATCGCGGTCCCCCAGCCGTCGTGGAACCCCATGTCTTCATGCTTTCGGGAGTCCGCAGCATTCTTGTGCAGGACGCGGGCCGAGTATCGGGCGCCGCTTCCCTCCGGCTCGATCGTCATGATCGCGGTCAAGGCCAACCAGGGCTCGGCCGGACGCCAGCCTTCGACCAAGGCCGTCGTAAACGTCAGGCGGGCTTCAGGAACGATCTCCAGGAAGCAGGCTTCGACATGGGGTTGGAATTCGCCGCCGCCCTCACGCATTCGCGTCTCGAAGCCGCCGCCCGGGCGCAGGTCCAGCTTGACCACCTTGCATTCGATGGGCGCGGGTATCCACCATTTCGCCAGGTGCTCGGGCGTGCTCCAGGCCTTCCAGACGACGGCTGGCGGCGCGTTGATGAAACGCCCAATGGCGAGTTCAGAGTCTTCAGCCGGCATCTTCAACGCTCCTGGACATTTGGGTTTCGACATAGTCGGCAAGCCGATCCGTTCTGGCCTGCCAAAGCGCACGTTGCTCGGAGAGCCAGGACTCGGCGGCCGCCAGCCTCTCGGTATTCACCCGGCAGGTGCGGACGCGGCCGATCTTCTCGGAACTGATCAGGCCGTCCCTCTCTAGGACCCGAAGGTGTTTCATGAAGGACGGCAGCCCCATGTCGAAGGGCTTCGCCAGTTCCTTGACCGGTGCGGGACCCTTCGTAAGGCGGCTGACGACAGCCCGTCTGGTGGGATCGGCGAGAGCGTGGAAGGCCGCATCGAGAGGCGATTGATGGTTCTCCATATGGAGAACCATCAATGAAAGTGTTCCGTTTGGCAAACTAAATCGCCTGGAGAGGATCCGGGGCGACGGCCGCCGATCAGGCCGACGCCGACCCGCTCATTTCGCGGCGCGACAGAGGTCGCGCCGCCGACAACCACGCAGGTGGGCAGGCGTTCCTAAGCTGCGCGGGCGGCCAGAAGAGGAAGGCCCTCCTCGCGCAGGACGCGCTGGATCGCGGGACGATCTTCCATGCGAGCCAGAAGAGCCTCGAGGGCGGCCGGGACCTCGACCCCGAAGCGGACCGCCCACCGAAGCATGACGAACAGGTAGAAGTCGGCCACGCACGGTTCGTCCCCGAACAGGTAGTCCCCGGCGAGCGTCCCTGCGACGTACCGCAGCTTGGCGGCGAGCGTCAGGCGCGCCTTCGCCTTCTCCTCGTCCGTGCTCGGATGCCACATCGGCTTGAAGCCGTGATGCAGCTCGGTCGTGACATAGGTCAGCGCTTCGAGCATCCGCGTCCGGCCAAGCGGCCCGTCGACGGCAAGCTGGGGAAACTGCGAGGCGATCCAGTCCAGGACGGCGACGTTCTCCGTAAGGATCTCGCCGGTTTCGAGGACCAGGGCCGGCACATAGTTCTTAGGCGTGATCTCGCGGAAATCGCGGCCTGACGCCGTGCGCTTGGTCCTGAGGTCGACGCGTTCGCGATCGTAGGCGACGCCGGCCTCCTCGAGGGCGATGTGGTCGGCCAGGCTGCAGGCCAGCGGGGAATAGTAGAGTTTCATCTTGGTCCTTTCGAATTCAGGGATTGGCGGGCGACGAAGCCGCCTGTCGGGCAGTCGCGCGGTCGCGCGCCCACTTCCGCAGCCAGCCGTCGAACTCGGTGTGGCCGAACCGCGGGATGCTGCCTGCCATCAGCGTCTCGTCCGTCAGCGTGGCGCCGAAGTAGAGCGCCTGCGGGTCGGTGACGACCTGACGGCCGTCGCCGGTGGCCGACATGAAGGTCCGCACAATCTGGTCGAGGCGATGGGAATCCGGCCCGGCGATCTCGACGGTCGCATCGACCGGCTGCAGGGCGGCCAAAGCCGCCAGAGTCGACGCGACGTCGTCCGCCGCGATCATCTGGACCCGGGCCGGCGCCAGGCGGACCTCGTCGCCGTCGACGCTGGATCGCACGATCGCGCCGAGGAACTCGAAGAACTGCGTGGCGCGCAGGAGGGTATAGGGCGTGCCCGCCGCCGCGACCTGCTGCTCCTGGGCCAGCTTGGCGCGGAAATAGCCGTTGGCGTGCAGGCGCTCGGCGCCGACGATCGACAGGGCGATGTGGTGACGCGCGCCGAGCTCGGCCTCCGTGGCCAGGAGGCGGCTCGTGGAGGTTTCGAAGAAGTTCAGGGCGACCTCGTCGTCGAACGAGGGGGAATTGGTCACGTCGATCACCACCTCGGCGCCGGTCAGCGTCTCTCGCAGACCCTCGCCGGTGACGACGTCCACGCCCGTGCGCCGGGACGCGGCGATCACCTCGTGGCCCTGTTTGGCCAGGCGCTCGAGGACATTCGCGCCGACGAGCCCGGTTCCGCCCATGACGACGATCTTCATGTTGATCACCCGATCTTTTGGAGATGAGAGGGCGCGCGCGGCTGCAGGGACTGGCGCAGCCAGTCCTCGAACCGGAGCAGGCCGATGCGGGCCTCGCGGCCGGGCAGCAGCGACTGGTCGGTCAGTTCAGCGCCGAAGTAGAGCGCGTGCGGGTCCGCGATGATCCGGCGCGGGTCTTCGTAGGCGGTCATCACCTCGGTCGCGAGGTCGGACAGGCGGAACCGCTCGGGGCCGGCCACCTCGACCGTCCGGTTCAACGGCTCGCGGGTCGCGAGGTCGGCGAGCGCCTCGGCGACATCGATGCCCGAGATCGGCTGCGCCAGCGCCGGCGAGATCACCACATCATTGTCGCCGCCGTCCTGGACCACGCCGGCGATGAACTCGAAGAACTGGGTCGAGCGCAGGATGCTGTAGGGAATTCCGGAGGCCTTGATCAGGTCTTCCTGGAGCTTCTTGGCGCGGAAGTAGCCGCTCGCCTGCAGGCCGTCGGTCCCGACGATCGACAGGGCGATGTGATGCTGCACCCCGGCGGCCTTCCCTGCCGCCAGCAGCCTGCGCCCCGAGAGCTCGAAGAAGTGAAGCGCGGCCGCCCCGTCCAGCGACGGCGAGTTCGACACGTCGACGACGCCGTCCGCGCCGGCCAGCGCATCGTCCAGCCCCTCGCCCGTGATGGTGTTGACGCCGTAGGTGGGTGAGGCTTCAAGGACCATGCAATCGGTCTGCCGGAGATTGTAGACGAGCTTCTCGCCGATGCGACCGCTGCCGCCGATGACCACGATCTTCATGTCCGTCGCCTCGATGCTTGGCGGGACTGCCAGCGTCTGAAGGCTAGGGCGGCGGCCGGGCGTGGGTCGATTGGGGCGAAGGGTGAGGCCGTCCCATACCAAGGCATAGGCCCGCCCCGCCGGCTGGCGGATCAGGCGCCGCCTCCGGCGTCCTCACGCCGGCCGCGCCCTACCCGAAGGCGCCATTGAGGCCGCCTCAGTTCGGATGAGAGGCTGAGCTCTCGTGGCGGCCCTGCTCGCCCGAAGGGAGCAAGAACGATGTCCACCGTAACCACGCATGACGGCGTCGAAATCTTCTACAAGGACTGGGGGCCGAAAGCCGCACAGCCCATCGTCTTCCATCACGGATGGCCGCTGAGCGCCGACGATTGGGACGCCCAGATGCTCTATTTCCTGTCCAAGGGCTTTCGCGTCATCGCGCATGACCGCCGCGGGCACGGCCGCTCGACGCAGGTCAGCGACGGTCACGACATGGACCACTATGCGGCGGACACCTCCGCGGTCGTCGAGCATCTCGACCTCAGGAATTCCGTGCACGTCGGCCATTCGACCGGCGGCGGGCAGGCCACGCGCTATGTCGCCCGTCACGGTCAGCCGCAGGATCGCGTCGGCAAGCTGGTGCTGATCGGCGCCGTGCCCCCGGTCATGGTGAAGTCCGCCGCCAATCCCGGCGGCCTGCCGATCGAGGTGTTCGATGGCCTGCGCCAGCAGCTCGCCGCCAACCGGTCGCAGTTCTATATCGATCTGGCGAGCGGCCCCTTCTACAGCTTCAACCGGCCCGGCGCGACGCCGTCGCAGCCGATCATCTGGAACTGGTGGCGCCAAGGGATGATGGGCGCGGCGAAGGCGCACTACGATGGCGTCAAGGCTTTCTCGGAGACGGATTTCACCGAGGACCTGAAGGTCATCACCGTCCCGACGCTGGTGATGCACGGCGACGACGACCAGATCGTGCCGATCGCCGACTCCGCGCCCCTTTCGGCCAAGCTGCTCAAGAACAGCACGCTGAAGATCTACGAGACCTTCCCGCACGGCATGTGCACGACCCACGCCGAGGTCGTGAACCCCGACCTGCTGGCCTTCATCAAGGGCTGAAAATTCAGACCGCAACGGCGTGCGCAGTTGCTCGACGCGAAGGGGCTACGCACGCTCGCGCTCTCGTACCGGCGACCAAGGGAGAAAGTCATGAAGGCGACGATTTGCGCATTGGCTGCATTGGCGGTGCTGACGGCGACCCACGCCTACGCCCAGGACGGCGGACCCGACCACGCGACGAAATTGGCTGGCTCCAAGGAAGCGAAGGTGACGCAAGTCTACCAGCACGCCATTCCCGGTGTTCCAGGCAAGAGCGTGAAGGGCGTCTTGGTCGAATATGGTCCCGGCGGCTATTCGCCCTCACATAGGCACGCGAAGTCAGCGCTCATCTACGCAACCGTTATCGAGGGCGAAGTCCGCATGAAGGTCAACGGCGGGCCGGAGAAGACCTACCGCTCGGGCGAAAACTGGACGGAACTGCCCGGAGACCACCACCAGGTCAGCGCAAACGCGAGCCAGACAAAGCCCGCAAAGATCCTCGCGGTCTTCATCGTCGACGACAAGGACCAGATGCTGACGATACCGGATAGGAAGTGAGGAACCTCGGCGGAGAGAACCGCGACCCGACGCCCGCGGCCAAACCTGAATGACGATGACGCGCGGGGCCAGAAGGGTTCCGGGTGTGGAGAGCCCCGTCAGTCGCCGGACTGCGGCTGCCCGGCCACCGGAAGGGCGACCCGGAACATGGCGCCCCCGTCGGGGTGGTTCGCAGCGAGGATCTGGCCGCCGTGCTCGGCGACGATCGACTGGCAGATCGCCAGGCCGATCCCCATCCCAGTGTCTTTCGTGGTGAAGAACCCGTCGAACACTTGGTGCAAGTTCTCCTCCGCGATGCCGGGCCCCGAGTCGCGGACGGACAGCGTCACGGCATCGCCTCCGTCGGCATCGACCCGGAGCTCGATGCGGCGCTCCGGAGCATCTGCATTGCCGATGGCCTGGATGCTGTTGACCAGCAGGTTGACGACCACCTGCTGCAACTGAACCCGATCGCCCACGACCGCCGGCAGGACGCCGGCGTCCGCCCGCAACAGGGTGATCCGTTGGGCCTCAAGGTCGTGGCGGACGAAATGCAGGGCTTCGTCGATCACCTCGGCCAAGTCGAGGGCCAGGTGCTGCGGCTCGTGCTTCGCCATCATGCTGCGCACACGCTGGATGATGTCGTTCGCCCGCTGCGCGCTCGCCGCGATGCGCGTGGTCAGCTCGCCCACCTTCGCGAGGTTCGGCTCCTCGCGGGCCAGCCACCGCAGGCTGGTCTCGGCGTTGGTGACGATCGCGGCGAGCGGCTGCTTCACCTCATGGGCGATGGAGGCCGCGAGTTCGCCCAGCATCGAGACCCGCGCGGCATGCGCGAAGTCCGCCTGCAGGCGGCGAAGCTGCGCCTCCGTCTGCAGGCGCTCGGTGATGCACTCGATCGTGATGAAGGTGGTGTCGAGGTCTTCCGGCGGCGTCGGAAATGTCACCGAAAAGATGACGTCCCGCACCTCGCCGTCGAGGGTGGCCATCTTTGCCTGCTCGACATAGTTGCGCCGGCCTTCGAAGTGGGCGGTCATGACTCGTTTGGCCATGTCCGGCGTCGCCGCGAAGAGGTACCGGACCGGCCGGATCAATTCGGAGGAGTCGGCGGCCCGGAACAGGGAGACGGCCGCTCGGTTGACCTCGGTGACGACAACGATGTCCTTGGCGAGCTCCACCAGGTCCGGATGGTCGTCGAGGTAGCTCGCGACGTCGCTCAAGCCCTCTTCCCGAAGGCGCATGAAAATGTCGCCGACGGCGCGGGCGTCCACGTACCAGAGCGGCGTGGGCGTGTGGTGGATCAGGATCCGGAAGCGGTCCTCGCCGGCCTGCGGATCCTCAGCAATCTGGCGATCAGTCAAGTCATCCATGTGCCGCCGACCTCAGCCGAGGATAGACGCCAGATGGCTCAGGAGGTCCGCATCCCGGATCGGCTTGACCAGAAAGGCGCGCGCGCCGCCGTCCATCGCCCTCTGACGCGTCTGTGCGTCGATGGCCGACGTCACCACGATCACCGGCAGATCCGGCTCGGATCGCTTGATGCGGGCGAGGAGCTCCAGCCCGGTCATCCCTGGCATCCGCAGGTCGGTGACGACAGATACGAACGCCCCCGGCGCGTGGGCCGCGAGGAACGCCTCGGCGCTCGCGAAGGCGCGGCAGGCAAGGCCTTCGACCAGAAGAAGATCGCAGAGGGCGGCGCGCATCTCGCTGTCGTCGTCCACGATCGCGATCACAGGGGAAAGCGCCAACAGCCTGTACCTCTACGCGGTGGCCCCTGGGGCCACGCCAAGCTGTCGCGCAATCTGAACGCGACGGGTACCATACCATGGTCTAGGGTTGCTCTTCACGGGCGCCAGCCGGCAGCATCTCCCAGGCGCGGATCAGGTCTCCCAGGGAGCGCGCCTGCATCTTCCGCATGACGTTGCTGCGATGCAGCTTCACGGTGATCTGGCTTATGCCGAGGTCGAAGGCGATCTGTTTGTTGAGCCGCCCGCGCGCCACCTCGCGCAGCACTTCCCGCTCACGGGGCGTGAGCGTGGCCAAACGGTCGAGGTGGTGGCGAACGGCTTCAGCGTCTGTCCGATGCGCCAGGTCGCGCTCGATCGCAACGGTGACCGCGTCCAGCAGCGTCTGGTCTCGCACCGGCTTGGTGAGGAAGTCGACCGCGCCCGCCTTCATCGCCTGCACCGACATGGGGATGTCGCCGTGCCCGGTCAGGAAAATGATCGGCTTGACGTCGCCGGTCCGGGCCAGGTGATGCTGCAGGTCCAGGCCGCTGGAGCCAGGCATCCGCACGTCGAGGATCAGGCACCCCGGGCGGTCCGTCAGGTCGGATTCCAGCCAGGCCCGGCTTGATGCGAAAGCCTCCGCGTCGAGCCCCACCGAATAGAGCAACTCGGCCAGGGCCGTGCGGACCTCCAGGTCGTCGTCCACGATCACGACGAGTGGGCCTTCGGCGTCGCCGTCGTCTACCGCCCCGTTCTGCCTATCGGTCCCGCCTCGTGCCGGGAATTCGCGCAACAGCTGCTGATTCATGATTTGCACCACCTCGCCGTCGGTCCAGCGGAGACGCGCCATACCGCCACGATCCGCCCGCGAGTGGCGCCCCCGGATAGGGGAAGCCGCACCCCCTGGATAGGGGAGTGTCCCGATCCCCGGTTTTGGGGATAACGGTCATGGGCGTTCCAAACGACAAAGTGTTGAGGCCGGAGCTGCGGGTCGCCGGAACGGCAGGGCGCGGAATGCAACTGAACAGGGCGGTTCTCATCGCGGCGATGCTGCTGGCGCAGCCCATCTGGGCCCTCGCCGCCGAACCGCCGCGCCGTCTTGCCCACTACACCCACCAGCGCTGGACCGAAGGCAGCGAATCGCCCGGCCCGGTGCTCGGAATCGCGCAAGGTCGAGACGGCTACCTCTGGCTCGCCACCGGCGAAGGGCTGTTCCGGTTCGACGGGATCAACTTCGAGCGGATCGACGCCGCGGACGGCGAGGAGGCGCAAGGCTCGACCAGCGCGCTCCTGGTCGCCCGCAACGGCGACGTCTGGACCAATTTCGACGCTTCGGGTCGGTTCGCAATCTACCGGGCCGGCGCGTTGCGGCTCGTCAAGGCGCCGGCTGTTCAGAACCGGATTATCGCCTTTGCCGAAGGCCTGGACGGCGCGATCTGGGCCTTGACCGCCAGGTACGACGGCGAAGTGCTCCGATACCACGGTGGAAGGTGGCGCCTGTTCGATGCAAGGCAGGGCCTGCCCCTGGACGACGCCTTCAGCATGTTGGTGGCCGCCGACGGCGCGGTCTGGATCTCGTTCGGCAACTCCGTCATGCGGGCGCCCGCGGGCGCAGAGCGCTTTGAAACGGTGCGGAAGACCCCTGGCGCGAACGGAAAGCTTTCGCAGGACCCCGCGGGCCGCATCTGGCTTTCCGAGGCGCGCGGCAGCTATCCCCTCACGGGTTCCGGGGGGCGCGGACCGCCGCCCCGCCTCCGCGCCCCGTACCGCACCGACGACTCGCAGATCCGCGGCGCTCCCATGTTCGATCGCGCCGGCAACCTCTGGATCGCGCGGCGCTATGACGGCGTGCAGCATCTAGCCTCGGCGAAGCCCACGGGACCGGGGTCGACGGCCGATGCCGACGTCGAGTCCTTCCGCAAACGCGATGGGCTCTCGTCCGACGTGACAAACCAGGTCTTCGAAGACCGTGAAGGCAATGTGTGGATCGGCACCGAGCGGGGCCTGGACAAGTTCCGGCCCGCCACGCTGAGGGCCGAACCGGAGCTCACCGCCCCCGCCGCTTTCGGCGACAAGCTCATGCAAGCCTCGGATGGAAGCGTCTATATCGGCGAGGCGAGGACCATCTACCGCGTCGCGCCCGGCGGCGAGCCGACCCCGATCCTGCGCAATGTCCGGGAGCCGCAGAGCATCTGCGAGTCGCCTGACGGCAGCGTCTGGATCGCCTACTCGAGGCGCATTGTCGTCTGGAAGGGCGGCCGAATCCGCCAGTCGATAGAACGGCCCAATACCGGAAGCCTGCACGGCATCATCTACGACTGCGCCTTCGATGCGCGCGGAGACTATTGGTACGCCGCGGGCGGTGAGGGCCTGTACCAGTACAAGGCCGGGCGGTGGACGGCGATGTTCGGGCCGACCGACGTCAACGACTTCTATCCGATGACCTTGGTTGACGACCCGCAACGACGCTTGATCGTCCAATGGGGACGCCGCGATCTCGCGTGGATCGACTATCCTGCACGGACCGTGATCCCACTGAATTTCGGAACCGCCCCACAGCGCGTTTCCGCGCCCGTGGACTTTGGGGAAGGCGGTCCGCAGCCGCTCACCGTCTACGCACCCGGCAAGGGCGATGTGTTCGTCGCCGGAGCCTTCGGCCTCTCGCGCTTTCGCGCGGGTCGCTTTGAGACGGTCTGGCCCGATCGGCGGCCCCGCAACCGGCGCATCAGCGGCATGGTGCAGACAGCAGAAGGCGACATCTGGATCGCCTTTCCAACGACGCTGGAACGGTTCCGATCGCAGGATCTGGACCGTGCGTTTGCGAACGGCGTCCTTCCGCCGCCCACCGTGTCCCTCGGCTTCGGCGACGGACTGACGAGCCGGACGCATTCGCACACCCAGCGGTCCATCGTGCGCGGCGGCGATGGCCGGCTGTGGATCGCCACAGAGACCGGCACGGTCTGGATGGATCCGGCGCGGATCGTGCGGGACAACCTGCCGCCGAGCGTGGCGATCCGATCCCTGACGGCGGACCGCCGCTTCTACCGCGATCCCGCGGCCCTCGAGCTGCGCGCGGCGACCTCCAACGTCGAGATCGACTACGCCGTGCTGAGCTTCGCCGACCCGCGGCGCGCGCGGGTCCGCTACAAGCTCGAAGGCTTCGACGAAGCCTGGCTGGACCCCGGCGCGCGGCGGCAAGCCTTCTACACGAACCTTCCGCCCGGCAAGTACCGCTTCCGGGTGATCGCCGCGAACGCAGAAGGCGTCTGGAACCGCGCCGGCGCCGTCGTCGACTTCGAGATCCCGCCCACCTTCCTGCAGTCCCGCGGCTTCCTGGCGCTCTGCGTCGGGTTGGGGTTGCTGCTGTTCTGGGGCTTCTATCGGTTCCGTGTGACCCAGGTCGCCGACCGCATCCGCACGGAGCTCGAGGCGCGGCTGCAGGAGCGCGAGCGGATCGCGCGCGAACTGCACGACACCCTTCTGCAAAGCGTCCAGGGCCTCACCCTGCGGTTCCAGTCCGTCGCCAACAAGATGCCGCCCGGCGACCGGTCGAAGGAACTGCTCGAGACGGCCCTTATGCGCGCCGACGACGTCATCGTGGACGGCCGCAATCGGGTCAGAGATCTCCGGGTCGCCGACGACCGCGGCGACTTGGCCTACGTCCTGAAGGCGGCAGTCGACGCCGCGGGGTTCGATCCGTCGATCCCCGTCCGCATCTCCGTCGAGGGGGCTCCTCGGGCGATCCACCCCATGGTCCTGACGGAAATTGGGCGCATCACCGGCGAGGCGCTCTTCAACATCGCCCTCCACGCGAAGGCGCAGTCGGTCGAGATCGCCGCAAGCTTTGGCGAGCATCAGCTGACGTTGCGCATTCGCGACGACGGCGTCGGCATCGCGCCCGACGTGCTCGCCGCGGGCCAGAAACCGGGGCACTTTGGGCTCGTCGGCATGCGCGAGCGCGCCGAGCGGATCGGCGGGACCCTCTGCGTCGAGAGCGCGTCGGGCTCGGGGACCGCCGTCAAGCTCACGGTTCCCGCGCGGCTCGCCTTTATGCGCAGGAGGACAGGTCGGCGCCTGTCCTCGCTCTTCCGCCTCCGAAAGGGAGCCGCCGGTGCCTGAGTCCAGTACGCGTCCGATCCGCATCCTCGTTGTCGACGACCACCCAATCCTGCGCGAGGGCGTCGCGCTGATCCTGGAGGACCGCAGCGACATGGTCGTCGTCGGGGAAGCGCGCGACGGCGTGGAGGCGATCGTGCGCTTCCGCGAGCTGCAGCCGGACATCACCCTCATGGACCTCCAGATGCCGGGCATGAGCGGTCTCGAGGCGATCAAGGCGATCCGGGCCGAGCGTCCCAACGCCCGCATCGTCGTGCTCACGACCTATGACGGCGACGTCCAGGCCGTCCGCGCCCTGAAGGCGGGCGCCATGGGCTATCTCCTCAAGAGCAGCCTGCGCACCGAGATGCTGGACGCGATCCGCGAGGTCCATGATGGCCGCCGCTACCTGCACCGTCACATCGCAGACGAGATCGCCCTGCATGTGGTCGACGACCCCCTCAGCGAGCGCGAGGTGGCGGTGCTGCAGCTCGTCGCCGTCGGCAGGGCGAACAAGCAGGTCGCCTGGGAGCTTGGGGTGTCCGAGGAGACGGTGAAAGCTCACCTGAAGGCGATCTTCACGAAACTGGACGTCGCAGACCGCACCCACGCGGTGACGGTGGCCGCCCGCCGCGGGATCATTGACCTCTGACGGGCGAGCGAGTGGCTAGCCGGCTTCAGCGGCCCCTGGCGATCGCGCCCCTATACCGGGTTATGCCCTCCCCCTCGGGACAATCGACCGCGAAGCGGCGCGGACTAGCATCCCTCTCGTGGCAGCCCCTGGCGCCAGCACAACTATTCGAAAAGGCGGTCGCGTCCTAACCCCGTTGGTCGACCGGCTGCGTAGAACGTCATGTTGGATCTGGGAGGCGCGCATGACGTCGGCTGGTGGAGTTCAAACGTGCTTTCGGCGGAGGACGGCTTTCGCGGCCGCGATCGCGACGATCGCACTCCTCGGCGCGACGAGCGCCTTGGCCGATCAGGATCCGGTGGATCTGCAGGTGATCGACCGCGACACGGGTCAGCCGCTACGGGTCTGGCGTCACCATGGGCGTCTGTTCATCGCGGGCGAACCGGGCAAGCGTTACGGCCTGCGCGTGACCAACCACACCGACGGCCGGGTACTCGTGGTCCTGTCGGTCGATGGCGTCAACATCCTGACGGGCGAGACCGCGAGCTACGACCAGAGAGGCTATGTGTTCACCGCTCATCGGTCGTACGACATCAACGGGTGGCGCAAGTCCAACACTGAGGTCGCCGCATTCTCGTTTGCCCCGCTCCCGCAGTCCTACGCCGCTCGCACCGGTCGCCCGAACGACGTCGGCGTCATCGGCATGGCCGTCTTCAAGGAAAAGTTCGTCCTTCCGGTCCCCGCCGACGTTTCGCCCCCGCCTGAACCCGTTCAGCGCGATGAAGCGCGGCGTGCGCCGTACGGCCCTCCAAAGGCGTCGCACAACGTTCCGACGATTCCGCCGCTCCCGGTCCCGCCAGTGGCGCACCGCATCGAGGAGCCCGTCGTGGCCGGACGGACGATGCGCTCGCCGCGGGACTCCCTCGCCCCGAGCCAGCCGGAGGGCGGGGTCGTCGCAAGGCGACCGGACGAGAAGCTGGGCACCGCGCACGGTGCGCGGGAATGGTCCGTGGCCACCGTCGTCAGGTTCGAGCGGGCGACGCGCTACCCGCAGAGCATTCGGCAGATCGAATACGACACCTACGCCAATTTGGCCGCCAGCGGCGTAATCCCCGCCTCACCCTACGCGGATCGTCGGCCCCGGCCGTTTCCTTCCAAGTCCGGTCGGCAAGGGTACGTCCCTGACCCGCCGCCGGAGTTCTGAGCCTTTGCCTGTTGAAGCGTATCGCAGCTAGACTTTTGGTGATGGAGCCGGACCCCGCGGACGACGCCCAGCTGTTGCGAGCCCATGGCGCCGGAGATCCGCAGGCGTTCGCGCGGCTGTATGACCGCTACGATCGCCCTTGCTTTCAGTTCATCCGCAGAATGCTCGGCTCCGCGCACGCCGACACCGCCGAGGATTTGCACCAGGAGACCTGGATATCGATTGCGAACAACGCGGCCAAGTTCGACCCGCGCAGGGCGAGCTTCCCAACTTGGCTGTTCACCATCGCACGCCGCAAGGTCTGGGATTATTTTCGCCGGCAGAAGGTGGCCGTTCTGGCGTCTGCCAACGACGACGGGGCGATGATGGCGCCTGATCCCGGTCCGACGCCCTTGGAGCGCGTGGAGTCCCACGAGCTGGCGCAGAAGCTGGTGTCCGCGATCGAGGCCCTGCCTTTGGAACAGCGCGGCGCCTTTCTTCTGTTCACCTACGCCGAACTGCCGCTGGCGGAGATCGCGCTCGTGACCGGCGTCGCGGTGGAGACGGCGAAGAGCCGGCTGCGCTATGCGCGCCTCCGGCTGAGACAGGCCCTCGCGAGCGAAAGGTCGGATCATGTCTGATCACGACGCCGCGCCCGATCCGATCGACAAGGCCTATGTCCAGGCTGAGACGCTTCTGGGCGACGAAGAAGCGCGCGTGGCCCGGCGCGCACGGGTGCTCGCCGCCGTTACGCGCCAGCCGGAAGCAGCGCCGGCGGCGGCTCCCCCCACGTGGCGGTCCGTCTGGCGGCGTGGCGGCGTGGCGGCGGCGGCGATCGTCGGCGGTCTGAGCGTATTGCTGGCGATGCACCTCCGCCAGCCGGCTCCAGTACAGCTTGAGCCCGCACCGGCGCCGGAAGAGGCCGCCCACGGCGTGACTCCAAAATCCGCGGCTCCTCCGATTGCGGCCGCACCGCCAACAACGCCCTCCCCTGCCGCGCTTGCGCCGCGGACCGGGCCAGCCACGCGCGATCAATCAGAACCTGGCGGTTCCGATGCCGTGATTCGGGCCGATCGTCGGTCAACGCCAGCTTTCGGCGTCGCGCCACGGGCGCCGATCGCGTCGCACAACGTTCCGACCATTCCGCCGCTCCCGGTCCCGCCAGTGGCGCACCCCATCGAGGAGCCGGCTGCTCCTCAGCCGCCTCCGCAGGACGCTGGCGCGAGCCGTGCGCTCGCGCCGTCAGCCGTCGCGCCGCGGGCTTTCCCGGCCGCCGAGCCTGACACAAACGACTCAAGCCTCGCCGAAAAGTCGACCGGCGGATCGCCCGCCGATCAGGCTGCGCGCCTCCGAGGCGCCGCCGCCGCCGGCCGGATTGGCGAGGTGAAAGCTCTGCTGGCCCAGGGGATCCCCGTCGACGCGGCGGACGCCGACGGCGAGACCGCCCTGATGAAAAGCATCCGGGTCGGCCAACCCGCCGTCGCCGCCCTCCTGCGCGCGCGCGGCGCCAGTCTGGACCGCGAGAACCGGGCGGGTGAGAGCGCGAGAGACATGGCGGCTGCGAAGGGCGACGCCAGGCTCAACGAGGCCCTCGGCCTGCCCCACTGAGTCACGGCGGCGGCGCGCCCTGCAGCGGCCGACCGAGCGACCTGAGCTGACGGTGTTCTAGATGTTCACGGGCCGCAACCGAGCTCATCGGGCGGAGCGCCACGCCTCTCGCGCCGACGCCGTCGCCCATCTACGGTTCCCGGCCACAACACAACGGAAACGGGGGGGCGGACGCGCCGCCTCCCCGCTCGCACCGTCACCAAGGCTGTTGGGTCGGCATGATGAAGATCTCGGCCAGGTCGACGTGCTCGGGCGCGCCGACGGCCTGCAGGACATCGTGGCGAATCGAGCCCGCTTCCTGCCGGGTCGGGTCCACGAGCAAGAGCAGGGCATGGCCCAGGGTTTCGCGGGTGTCGGCCCGCGCCCGGCAGAACGCGGCGACGCTGAGGTTCGACATGGAGGTCTCCATCCTGGCCGGAGCGAAGAGGTCCGCCGCGGCGATGGAGCGATTTAGTCAGTCCCTGGCAGCTCCGGCGCTCGGGCTCTTGCTCGGACTATCGGGATCTTGCGCGAATGCGCAGAACCTCCGTCTGATGGTAAGCGGCGCTCCGAGGGCACCTTCCAGGCCTGAATCGAAGCAATGACAATGGCGATCTCGCTCGGGGACGAGATCCGCATGTCTAGTTTTGACCCTACGCACGACCTTACGCACGAACCCAAGCCGACCGTGGTCCGACGGCTGGAGGTGATCACAGGCATCGGCGGGCGGCGGAAGTGGTCGGTCGACGCGAAGGCCGAGATCATGTTGGAGGCGCTGGCGCCCGGCGCGACGGTGTCGGAGGTCGCGCGCCGCCACGATCTGCGGCCCCAGCAGGTGTTCGGCTGGCTGCGCGAAGCGCGCAAGGCCGGCCAGCCGGCGCCGGCGCCGGCGTTCGTGTCCGTGGTGGTCGAGCCGGAAGCGCCGGCGGCGCCCACCCCGAAGAAGCGCCGCAAACCGCGGGCGGGCGGCGGCATCGAAATTGAGATCGACGGCGTGGTGGTGCGGATCGACCGCGGAGCGGAGGCCAAGACGATCGCGGCAGTGATCCAGGCGCTGAAGGCCGGCCAGTGATCCCGGGATCGGGGCCGCCAGCGGGCGTGAAGGTGCTGGTGGCGACCAGACCGGTGGACTTCCGGCGCGGCATGGATGGCTTGGCGCGGGCCGTGAAGGAGGATCTGAAGGCCGATCCGTACTCGGGCGTGATCTACGTCTTCCGAGCGAAACGGGCCGATCGGATCAAGCTGCTCTACTGGGACGGATCCGGCCTGGTGCTCTACGCCAAACGCCTGGAACAAGGCGGCTTCCGGTGGCCGCAGATCACCGACGGCGTCATGCGGCTGAGCGCGGTGCAGCTGTCCGCCCTCGTTGCCGGAATGGAGTGGACGCGGGTGATGGCGCCGCGGCGGACACGGGCGCCGCAGGAGGTGTCCTGATCACTGCGGCGAGATGACTCAGGGCGCACGTGGGGGCGCCTCAACGGCCTCGGAATATGGTCTGCTTGGCCTCGTGGAAACGCCGCGCGACATGGACGCTGAGGCCCTCTGGGAACTGCTCCAGGCGGAGCGCGCGCGCCACGCCGCCGAGCTCGCGGAGCGTGACCGCAAGATCGCCGCCCATGAGGACGCCCGCGCCGCCGACCACGACCTGATCGCGCGACTGAGCCGGATCATCCGGGACCTCCAGCGCACCACCTTCGGGGCTCGCTCGGAGAAGCTTGATCCCGATCAGCTCGCGCTGGCGCTGGAGGAGCTCGAGCAGGAGCTGGCCGGCGCTGAGCTGCGTCTGTCGTCACCGGCCGAGAAGGCGGCGAGCGCCGCCAAGCGGCGGGCCAACCGCGGATCCCTGCCGGCTCACCTGCCGCGCGTCGAACAACTGATCGACATCGAGGACAAGACCTGTCCGTGCTGCGCCGGCGCCCTGCACCGGATCGGCGAGGACGTGGCTGAGCGGCTGGACGTGATCCCGGCGACCTTCCGGGCCCTGGTGATCCGCCGGCCCAAGTACGGCTGCCGGAGCTGCGAGGAAGTGGTGGTGCAGGCCCCCGCGCCGACGCGTCTGATCGAGGGCGGGCTGCCGACGGAAGCCACTATCGCCCACGTCGTCGTCGCCAAGTACGCCGACCACACCCCGCTGTATCGTCAGGCGCAGATGTACGCCCGCCGCGGCGTCGTGCTCGACCGCTCGACCCTGGCGCACTGGACCGGGACCGCCGCCGAGCTGCTGAAGCCGTTGCACGCACGGATGCTGGAAAAGCTGAAGAGCTCGGGAAAGCTCTTCGCCGACGAGACCCGAGCGCCGGTGCTGGACCCTGGGCGTGGCCGAACCAAACTCGGACAGCTGTGGGCCTACGCTCGCGACGACCGCCCGTGGGGTGGGCCCGCGCCGCCGGGCGTGGCCTTCGTCTACGCCGGTGACCGGGCGACCTCGTCGCCGGCGAAACATCTGGCTGGCTACCGCGGCGTCCTGCAGACCGACGGCTACAGCGCCTACAAGGCCCTGGCCAAGCAGGGAGCTGTCGAGCTCGCCTTCTGCTGGGTCCACACCCGCCGCTACTTCCACAAGCTGCTCGATGAGAAGAGCCCGGCGAAGACGCCCATCGCCGCCGAGACCATCGCCCGCATCCAACAGCTCTACGCCGTCGAGGCCGAGATCCGCGGCCGATCGGCGGAAGAACGCCGCGCCGTGCGTCAGGAGAAGAGCGCGCCGATCCTGGCCGACCTGAAGACCTGGCTGAGCGCTCGCCTCGAACTGATCAGCCAGAAGGGCGATCTCGCCAAGGCCATCCGCTACGTCCTGACCCACTGGGACGGGCTGACCCGCTTCGTCGACGACGGCCGCATCGAGCTGGACACCAACACCGTCGAACGCGCGATCCGACCGCTGGCTCTGACGCGGAAAAATAGCCTCTTCGCGGGCAGCGAAGGCGGAGCTGAACACTGGGCGGTGCTGGCGTCGCTGATCGCCACCTGCAAGCTCATCAGCGTCGAGCCTCAGGCCTATCTCGAAGACGTCATCACCAAGCTGATCAACGGCCATCTGCAGAGCCGTCTCGACGAGCTGCTGCCGTGGGCCTACGCCTCGGACGCCGGCGCCTCGGCTCTCGCGAAGAGCTTGTAGAACAGCGCCTCGGCCCGCTTGAGGCCCTCGTCCGTGAACCACACCGACTTGGCCTTGCCCCGCGGGCTATCAATGAGCCCCTTCTCATAGAGCCGGTCCATCGCGCCCCAATCAAACGTCTTCCAGGCGCGCGCCGCGCCCGTAAACCGATCTCGCTCGCACAGCCCCAAGAAAAGCAGCGCCAGCACGGCGTCGTCGATCCGATCGGAGTCTATCGCTGGCTCTGGATGCATGGAGGCCTCCGCCCCCCATACCCTACGTCCGATCGGGCAGACCGACGATCACCGTGGTCTCGGCGCGCCGCTTACGTCTGATGCGCTCTCGAGGGCGGACAACCGCGGTGTCCTCACCGGCTCGGCCGGCTCGCCGCAACCGATTGGATGGACGTCTATTGTTCCGAGACGCTGCACTTTGGAGCAACGACCATGATCCGATACGCGACCGAGCCCGGTTCGCCCGTGGTTGAAATCACCCTCGAAGGCAGGCTCACCGATTCCGACCTCCGCGGGGCGATCGAGCGCCTGCAGGCAGACGTCGAGGAGAACGGAAAAACACGGGTGCTCGAGCGTATCGAGCATTTTTCCGGGATGGAGCCCGCGGCCCTCTGGACCGACATCAAGCTCGGAATGCCCCTCGCCCAAAAGATCACGCGGGCCGCCGTGGTGGCCGACGCCGCCTGGATTCGGCGGTTGACCGACATCGGTCGTCTCTTGACGCGAGCTGAGGTGAAAACCTTCCGCCCGGATGAACTCGACGACGCCCGGACGTGGATCAACGCGGATTAAAGCAGCCGCGCGTTGCGCACGGCCCAGTCCAGCGCGTAGTCGGCGACCTCTTCCCAGCCGGGATCCAATAGAGTCCAATGCGAGCGGCCGGGGAAGATCTTGAGCTCGGTCAAGGACGCCGCCTGCTTCTGCTTCTTGTAGATGGCGGTCGTCATGCTCGGATCGGCGATCAAGTCGAGCTCGCCGCCGATCAGGAGCAACGGAGCCCGGGCGGGATTGTCCCAGCGGATCCGGATCGTGTTGACGACGCCGTCCCAGTAGACCTTCCCGGGCGTCGGCACGATGTACTTGTCGTAGAGGGCGTCAGCCTCGTCTTCCGGCACGAGTTGGGCGAAGCGATGACGGAAGAAGCTGCGCGACATGGTCTCGGCGCGCTTCCAGCTTCCCAGGTCGAGGAAGACCGGCAGGGCCGAGACGATCGCATGCGGTCCCAACGGTACGCCCGGCGTGGGCGCCGGGTCGATCGCGACTCCGGCCACGCCGACGCCGCGATCAAGCAGATGCTGGACGAACACGCCGCCCGCCGAGTGTCCGATCAGGATCGGCTCCTCGGGGAGGTCGGCCGATATGCGTTGATAATGATCGATGATCTCGCGTTGCCCCAGCCCCGCAAGCGCCTCGTCGGGCATTTCGCGCAGTTCGGCAGGCGTCCGGTCGTCATAAGGCCAGTCGGGCGCGACGACGGTGAAGCCCCTCGCTTCGTAGCGCGCCTTGACGGCGCTCCAGCTCGTCGAGTTGAGCCAGGCGCCGTGAATGAGCAGGATCGTCTTCGACATCGCGCCATCTCCTGTCGCGCAACGTTTGTGAACCCGGCGGAGGCGCGAAAGACGCGGCGTCTTCGTCAACTCAACCTACACGCGATGCAGCAGGCGATCAGCTAGTTTCCTGAGGCAAGGTGGCGGAGTTGAGAGGCTGGTCGTCAAGCGAGCAGCCTCCCACCCGCCTCGGACGGTCCGCCGATTTGGGTGGGATCCGGCGCTCCGCGAGGATCAGGTCTGACCAGCGCCAGGAATGCTTTGCGCCCGGCGGATACCCTCCATCAGCAACTCGCGCGCCGTGGCGGCGCCTTCCCAGCCGCGGACCTTCACCCACTTGCCAGCCTCCAGATCCTTGTACTTCTCGAAGAAGTGCTCGATCTGTTTAAGGGTGATGTCGGGGAGATCGCCGTACTCGAAGACGTTTTCATAGCGCTTCGTGAGCCATGCGGAGGGGACGGCGAGCAGCTTCTCGTCCTCACCGCCCTCATCTTCCATCCTGAGAACCCCGACCAGGCGGCAGCTGATGATCGATCCCGGGAGCAAGGCGCGCGTATTGGCGACGATGACGTCGCACGGGTCGCCATCCCCCGAGAGCGTGTGGGGCACAAATCCGTAATTTCCGGGATATCTCATCGACGTGTAGAGGAAGCGGTCGACCACGAGGGCGCCGGATTTCTTGTCCATCTCGTACTTGATCGGCTCTCCGCCAATGGGCACTTCGATGATCACATTGACGTCGTGGGGGGCGTTCGCGCCGATTTCCACAGCATCCAGATTCATTTCGCTCGATCCATGTCCGCGGGTCGCAACTGCGCGCCCCGAAGCTCAGCGATAGCAGGAGCCGAGCGCTGGTCGATGAACAATTTCACGGGCAGCCGGCCCCGCGTTCCGTTTCGTCGAACCTGTGGTCAGCGGGGGCGCCTGCCCGCCTCCGTTGACCCGATACGCGTTCGCGCTGGCCCTCAATCCCGACCGCCCAGCGGGGGCAGCCCGGCTTCCACAAGCTTGTCTTCGATGGAGCTGGGCCTGTCCGGATGGTCCTTCGGCGGCAGATGGAATTCGCAGACGAGCCCTTCCGGACGCCAGAACAATTGGGTGCGCCCGCCCGGCAATGCGGCCAGTGCGCGTTCCAGCAGGCGGGTGCCGAAACCCTTGCGATCTGGCGTCACGACAGGGGGGCCGCCGTCCTCCCGCCAACGAATGTGACGGGCGCCGAGGCTGTCGAGCGTCCAGACAACCTCCACCCGCCCGGCCGGCGTGCTGAACGCGCCATATTTCGCAGAGTTGGTCGCCAGCTCGTGGATGGCCATCGACACCCCTTCGGCCTCGGGCGGACTGAGGGACACGCCCGGCCCCTGCACATACGCGCGCGCCACATCTCCCAGCGTGTAGGGGCGAAGCTCGACCTCGACGAGCGTTTGCAGGTCCGCCCCGCGCCACCGCGAGTCGGACAGGAGTTGGTGCGCCCTCGCCAAGGCGCCGATGCGCCCGAGCACATTGCGCCTCAGCTCTTCGACGCTATTGGCCTTGGTCAGGTTCACAATGCTTTGCGCGACGGCCAGCAGGTTGTTGGCGCGATGGTCGACCTCCTGCAAGAGCAGCTTCAGCCGCTCTTCGGCGTCCACCTTGTCTGTGACGTCATAGCTCTCGCAGAACACGGCTTCGACGCCGCCCTCCTCGCCGAAGATGGGCTGGCCCACGATGTCCATGTATAGGGTTCGGCTGACGCCGCCCTTGTGGAGCATGCGTGACAGGCTGCGCCCAACGAACACTTCCCCCGTTCGGCGAATTCCCTCGATGATGTCCAGGTAGTCCGGCTCGATGTCGGGCATGACATCCAGCAACCGCCTGCCCATGACATCTTCCTCACCGATCAGGCGCAGGTAGGCGGCGTTCGCGAACGTAAAGCGCAGTTCGGGCCCATTGAGCAGGAACATGAAGCCATGCGACCGCTCGAACAGCTGAAGCTGCGTCCTCATCAGCTCTTCAGGATTTGGCGGCATGTGCCTTCCGGGAGGGTTGCTGCACGAACGCCCAGGAACGCCACTTATTCGGGCCCACTGTCGAGGTAAGCATCCAACTTCGGCTAAAGTCCGGCAGACGTGTAACTCCAACCGTGGCCACACCTACCGACGATCTGCGGCCAGGCAGAGGGCCAGGCAGGCGGCTGCGTCCGAGCGGCGCCATGAGCGGAAATTGGTCTGACGTCAGCAACCTGACGTTCAAGCAGGCTGGCCAATGAGGGCGGAGACGTCCCGTCAAACAGGCTGTCCCGCTTCCAAGTTGAAAAGCGACTGGCGCCCCTCATCGACCCATGTTATCTGCGAGACCTCGAGGATGAGGACCATGTCTCTCAAAACGTCAACCCATCTGCCCGACGCCACCATGCTCGACCGTCAGGTCGAGCAATGGAACGCGCGCGTGTGGAGGGGCTGACGTCCGAGGTCTGAAAACTCGGTTGTACGCAGAACCCCTCCCGGCCTGGCCTGGAGGGGTTCTTCGTTTCTGGAAGGACGTTTCCGCCGCGACGCCGGGAGGGGCGGCAGGAAAGGATCACCCGATGAACGGGTTCGACGTATTCGAAGGCGAGACTGTACCGATCAAGGCGTGGACGCGAGGCGTGCCCATCGAGGACGCCGCGATGGCGCAGTTGCGCAATGTCGCCGGCCTACCCTTCATTCACAGCCACGTGGCGGTCATGCCCGACGTGCATTGGGGCATGGGTGCGACAGTGGGCTCGGTGATCCCGACCGTGGGAGCCATCATTCCCGCCGCGGTTGGCGTCGACATCGGCTGCGGCATGATGGCGGCGCGGACCTCGATCCGGGCCGAGCACCTGCCGGACTCGCTGGCGGCGGTGCGCAGCGCGATCGAGGCGGCCGTGCCGCACGGGCGGACCGACAATGGCGGGCGCAACGACGTCGGCGCCTGGGCGGGCGAGCCATCGGCGTTCGCGCTTGAGCGGTGGGCGGACCTCGAAGCGGGCTACACCGCCGTCGTCGACAAGCATCCCAAGGCCGCCCACCCGCGCGGTTTGGGCCACTTGGGTACGCTCGGCACGGGTAACCACTTCATCGAGATCTGTCTCGATGAAGACGGAGCGGTGTGGGTGATGCTTCACTCCGGCTCACGCGGCGTAGGTAACCGGTTCGGGAGCTACTTCATCGAGCGGGCCAAGCACGAGATGCGCCGGTGGTTCATCAACCTGCCTGACCAGGACCTGGCCTACTTCCCGGAGGGATCCGAAGGGTTCGGGGACTATTTCAAGGCGGTGAGCTGGGCCCAGAAGTACGCGCGGTCTAATCGCGAAGCGATGATGGGTGCGGTGCTGGGCGTCCTGAAGGCCCGCTTCCCTGACCTGATCGTGACCGAGGAGGCCGTGAACTGCCACCACAACTACGTCACGCGTGAGCGGCACTTCGGCAAGGACGTCTACGTGACCCGCAAGGGCGCGGTGCGGGCGGGCGAAGGCGAACTGGGGATTATTCCCGGCTCCATGGGCGCGCGCTCATTCATCGTGCGGGGCAAGGGTAATCGCGATTCCTTCTGCACCTGCTCCCACGGCGCAGGCCGCGCGATGAGCCGCAACGAGGCCAAGCGGCGATTCACCGTCGAGGACCACGTGCGCGCGACCGAAGGCGTCGAGTGCCGTAAGGACGCCGCAGTGATCGACGAAACGCCGATGGCCTACAAGGACATTGACGCGGTGATGGCCGCCCAGGCCGACCTGGTGGACATCGTTCACACCCTGCGTCAAGTCGTATGCGTAAAGGGCTGACGCGAGAAAGGGGCCCATCCGCCGCCCAGCGGGTGGGCCCTTTGCGCGTGCCCTTCATATGCAGGCAACCGCAAACGCAGCCCGACGGCGGAAGGCGTTTTCGAAAGCCGAGCGGACCTAGTGGTCGCCTCCGCGGGCGTTGCACCCGACGCGGATGAATCGGTGGGACCTTAAGACGGGGGGCATCCACGCTGGCGGGTACTCGCTCCTCATCTGCTTTCTTGCGGTCGTCACGTTGCTAGCAACCAGATCGCTGATAGGCGTCGGGATGGCGGGCGCCTTCGCAGTAGCTTGGCTACTGCTTGTCGGTGGAGAGCGTGGCGTCTTTTCAAAGTGGTCGGGATCAAAGGTGACCGCAAGTTCGACCGCGAGGACAAGCTCAAGCTCCCACCTGAGTACGCCGCCTCGGAGAGCGTAACGAACGCTCGCAAACGGCAGCGTGCTGAGCGCAAGTTCCGCTAAGGACCCCTCTCTCCCGTTCCCAACGTCTGCTTGTCAAAGTTGAAACGGCCAGGCCGCGGGTAAATGACGCCGCCGCCGGCGGCTAGCATCCGGTGGCAGCCTACACTTGCGGGATAGCGCCTTGGAGGTCGTCGACGGAGCGTTCTACGGCTTCGAGGTCAGCGACAGAACGGGCTACCGGGTCCCAAGGCCCCCGCCCCTCGCTGCGGCGGCCAGCCGGTCAATATGATCCGCCGCTTGCTCACCTGCGCGACAGGCGCGGCTTTTCCGCCAAGCTGGCGCCTCCGCTGCGTCCGAGGCGGCTTCCCCAACGCCCGCTTACGGGCGACACTCCTGCCGTGCTCACAAGGCTCCGCTCAGTTCCGCTGCACCTGCGGATGCTCGCAGGCTTCCTGCTCGGCCTGGGCGCCGGGCTGATCGTGCACATGACGTCCGGCCCGGACGCCGGATGGGTTGTCGCCGTCACCAACTACGTCACCCAGCCGGTCGGCCAGATCTTCCTGCGGCTGCTGTTCATGTTGGTGCTGCCGCTGCTGTTCTCGGCCCTGGTCGTCGGCATCTCGGAAATGGGCGACCTTGGCGCGCTCGGCCGCACGGGCTGGCGGACGCTGCTGTTCACCGTGGCGCTTTCGACGGTCGCCGTGGTCCTGGGCCTGGTGCTGGTCAACCTGCTGCGCCCGGGAGACGGCGTCGATCCGGCGCTGGCGCAACGCCTGCTCGACGAGGCGTCCGGCGGCGCGAAGGCGATCCTGGAGCGGGCGCCCAAGTCTCTGGAGGGGCCGGCGGCCATCGTCGGCATCGTCCCCTCCAATGTGTTCAGCGCCGCCGCCGACAACGCGATCCTGCCGGTGATGTTCTTCGCCCTGATGTTCGGCGTCGGAGTGGTTCTGCTGCAGAACCGCAGTCCGGCGGTGACCACGCTGAAGTCGGCCATCGAGGGGCTGTTCGAGGTCTCGATGATCCTCATCAGCCTGGTCATCCAGCTGGCGCCGATCGCGATCGCCTGCCTGCTGTTCAACCTCGCCGCCCTGTTCGGCTGGGAGCTGCTGGTCCGGCTGAGCGCCTATGTCGGCGTCGTGCTGCTGGCGCTGGGGATCCACCAGGTCGTGGTCTATTCCGTCGCGGTCGCCATGTTCGGCGGCATGTCGCCGGTCGCCTTCTTCCGCAATTCGCAGGAGGCGATCCTCGTCGCCTTCGCCACGGCCTCGAGCAACGCCACCCTGCCGACGGCGCTGCGCGTGGCGGAGGACCGCCTGCATCTGCCCCCGCGGATCGCGCGTTTCGTGCTCACGGTCGGGGCGACCGCGAACCAGAACGGCACGGCCCTCTTCGAAGGGGTGACGGTGCTGTTCCTGGCTCAGTTCTTCGGCGTGGAGCTGAGCATCGGCCAACAGCTCGTGGTGATGCTCGTCTGCATCCTGGGCGGGATCGGCACAGCCGGCGTGCCGGCGGGGTCGCTTCCCGTCGTGGCGATGATCCTTGGAATGGTCGGCGTGCCGCCCGAGGGGATCGGCCTCATTCTCGGCGTCGATCGCTTCCTCGACATGTGCCGGACGGCGCTGAACGTGACGGGCGACCTCGCCGTGGCGGTGATGGTCTCAAGGCCCGAACGCGCCGCCCTGGAGCTCGAATCCAAGGAGAGCCCGAAGCCCACGCGCTGACGAGCGCCTCGCCGCCATGCCGTCGTATTCGGTCCGCGGCGAGGCGCCTTGGCTAAAATGCGAGGGCGGCCACCGGGGCGGCGGTGATCTGGGTCAGCATCTGTGAGAAGTCCGTGGTGGCGCCGTCCACCAGGACCACGAGCTCCGGACCGCCGCCAGCATTCTGCGGTTTTCGAACCCACTTGCGACCCTCCGGCGCGTCGGGAAGCGAATGTGCGTAGCTTCGAACCTCGTACACCGGGCTCGTCGCGTAGCAATTCCACCGGTAGGTCTCGCCGTCGTCGGTGAAAGCACCTGCGTAGGGTTGAAACGTAGTCAAAGCACCACCTCCCCAACTGTTGCTTAGCGCAAACTCTAGGTAGACGAGCGCAAGCGCTCGCCGATCCATTTGGCGACAAAGCGTCGCCGTTGGCAACAATTCGCTGTTCTGGGCCTGAATTCTCCGCCCGGCCCGGGCGCTGGCCGACGGTCACGCGCCCCCCCAACGGCCTGAGCCTCGGACAGGCGCTACGATTGGACGCAGATAAAAGAAGACGTACACGGCGCATCTTCAGACCTTCCGACTGCGCGCAGGTCCAAGCCGTTCGCCGAGCCCCGAGGCGGCTTCAGGCGGCCAGCGCAAGCCAAGGAGGCAAGAGTGTCCGACACATTCGCAAGGGAGCAGGTTGCTAAGGTCTCCTGCGTCTACAGCGGCAAGTCGCGCACATGACGTTGACGGAGCGACAGCTACAGGGCCTGCGTCGCGTTCGCGGCGCACACGGCGGCCTCGTCTACATGACGACTGCGGACTTTTGGCGAGCCCCCCGCGCGTGGGGCCCGGCCGATTTCTACCTCTTGCCCCTCCTGATCTGGGCGAGCTGGTATGCGGCGATCGCCAATGTCCAATCCTTGACCCAACACTCTCTCTTCACAGCCGCGCAGGCTGCGCGCCCGAGCACGACGCACACCCAGCCCTGATCCGACCACAGCCGGCTGCACCGGATCTGCACGCCAGCCGGTCGGCATCCTCACGGCGGCTCGCCACCGGATGGACAGCTCTGCCTTAGCCACAGGGACCTCTCGCGTTTGGAGCTCCCATGACAGCGCTACGCCTCAACGTCTGGACCAAGGTCGGCCTGCTCGTGCTGCTGGTCGGGATGGGAGACCTGGTGGTCCACGGCCGATGGAGCGGCGCGGTCTCGAGCCTATTGGCGGTCGCCGCCGCTGTGGGCGTGACGGCGGCGCACCCGGCGGTGGTCCGTTCCCGCCTTGGGCTTTCCGCCCTGCTGCTGGCCGGCGCCCTCGCCCTGCTGCCGATTGAGCGGCCGAGCTTGCTCGGATGGCTGCTTCTCTGGACCGCCCTGGCTGTGGCGGCGCTGGCCCCGAGAGCGAACCACGCCGATCACGCCCTTCGCTGGACCGTGAGGGTCGCTGTGGCCGCCGTTCGCGCCACATCGGCGCCTTTGCGCGACCTGCGCCTTGTCCGCAAGGCCCGCCGCAGGGCCGGCGGCGGCGAAGCCGTCACACTGTTGAGGGTGGTCGGCCTGCTGGGCCTGCCGCTGGTCGGCGGGACGGTGTTTGCGCTGTTGTTCGCCAACGCCAATCCGGTCATCGGCCATTATGTGAACCGACTGCGCCTGCCCGAGCCCGACATGCCGCGGCTGGTGCTCTGGGTCGTGTTGACGCTCGGCTTCTGGCTGCTGCTGCGGCCGCGCGGCCTGCCGAAGACGCTGCGCGTCTTGCGGCCGCGCCTAGCTGGGAAGGAGGTCAAGGGCGTTCCCGGCGCATCGGTGCTGCTGTCGCTGGTGGTCTTCAACGGCCTGTTCGCCCTGCAGAACGGCCTCGACCTTGCGTATCTTTGGGGCGGCGCCGACCTGCCCGAGGGCACGAGCTTCGCCGAGTACGCCCACCGCGGCGCCTATCCATTGATCCTGACCGCCCTGCTGGCCGGCGCCTTCGTGCTGGTGTTCCTGGCCCCGGGCTCGAGCGTGGCGAAGCTGAAGGCGGCGCGCCTGCTGGTGGCCGCCTGGGTGGCGCAGAACGTCTTCCTGGTGGTCTCCACGGCGCTGCGAACGCTCGCCTACATCGACGCCTATTCCTTGACACGGCTACGCATCGCCGCGCTCGCATGGATGGCCTTGGTGGCGCTCGGCCTGGCCTTGATCGCCTGGCGGCTGCTGCGCGGCAAGAGCTCCAGCTGGCTGATCAACGCCAACGCCGCCGCTGCGGGACTGGTCCTGGGGATCTGCGCGACGGTCGACCTGGGCGCCGTGGCGGCCGCCTGGAACGTGCGGCACGCCCGCGAACTGGGAACGGGCGGCGCCGAGCTGGACCTCTGCTATCTGCGATCGCTCGGCCCCGCCGCGCTGGTTCCCCTGTCGGAACTGCAGCAGGGCCCTCTGCCGCCATCGCTCCGGCCCAGGGTCGCCAACGTCCGCAACATGGTCATGCTCAACCTGATCGACCGGCAGCGGGACGCGCGAAGCTGGACCTGGCGGGGCGCCCGCCGATCCGCCCGGGCGCAGGCGCTTGCGGGGCCGCCGACTGTCATCGCCCGCAGCCGATGCGACGGGACGCCGAAACCTCCGCCGTTGACGCCGGCGCCGCAACTCGGATCATGAGCCGATGCCTCAGACCGTCCTGGTGGTCGACGACGATCCCCACATCCGCCAGCTTCTGGTGTTCGCCCTGGAGAAGGCGGGCCTGACCGCCCTCGAGGCGGCCGACGGCGAGGCGGCGCTGGTCGCGGTCGCCGATGCGCGGCCCGACATCCTGGTGCTCGACATCAACATGCCGAAGCTGGATGGGCTGGAGGTCTGCCGACGACTGCGGGCCAAGGGCGACATGCCGATCCTCTTCCTCTCCTCCCGCGACGACGAGATCGACCGGGTGCTCGGCATCGAGCTCGGCGGCGACGACTATGTGGTCAAGCCGTTCAGCCCGCGGGAGGTGGTGGCGCGTGTAACGGCGATCCTGCGGCGCGCACGTCCGACCGCGGCGGCGCCGAGCGCCCCCTCCCCGCGGGAGCACGGCCGGCTCAGCCTGGATCCGGACAGCTGGACGGCCCGCTGGGACGAGACGCCCGCGGAGCTCACCGTCACCGAGTTCCAGATCCTGCGCATGCTGCTGGGCGCGCCGCAGAAGGTGTTCAGCCGCGACGCCATAATCGACCGTCTGCACGGCCCCGGCTTCGCGATCACCGATCGCACCATCGACAGCCACATTCGTAACCTGCGCAGCAAGTTCGCCAAGCTGGGCGGCGACGACCTCGTGGAGACCCGGCCCGGCGTCGGCTACCGGCTGGGACCCTGCCGCGGCGCGTCCTAGTGATCCGACGCGTCAAGGAGATCGCCAAGCGCTACTGGCCGGCCTTGCGGCTGCGCACCATCGTTTTCAGCGTCCTGCTCTTCGCCGCGGCCATGCCCGGCGTCAGCGCGATCTTCCTCAGGGTCTACGAGAACACCCTGGTGCGTCAGACCGAGGCCGAACTGGTGGCGCAGGGCGCTGCGCTGGCCGCCATGGCGAGCGTGAACTGGCCTGGCGCGACGCCTGACCCAACTCCAATCCCAAATCCGAACCTCCGCAGCCCCGGCTACTACCGCCCGGAGAACACCACCATCGATCTCAGCCGCAGCCCGGTGCTGCCTGAACGACCGGCTGCGACGAAGGCTCGACAACCGCCCGATCCCGCCGCGACGGCGGCCGCCGCGCGCCTCGCCCCTGTCATTGCGCAGACCAGTCGAACGACGCTGGCGTCCATCCTGGTGCTGGATGCGCGTGGCCGGGTCGTTCGGGGTCCGGGGCTTGGCGGCGACCTCTCCGCCCTCCCCGAAGTGCGGACGGCGCTCTCCGGCGAGCCGCGCACGGTGCTGCGTCGGAATGGCGACTACCACCCGGAGTATTCCTTCGAGTGGCTGAGCCGCGCGTCCGCCCTGCGTCTGCACCATGCCCGGCCGATCGAGGCGGGCGGGCGGGTGGTCGGCGCGCTCCTGTTGTCGCGGTCGCCGCGGGCGCTGTTCCGCGGGCTCTACGAGGATCGCGGCAAGATCGCGCTCGGCGTGGTCGCAATCCTTGGCATGCTGATTGTGCTCTCTGGATTGGTGTCCCGCGGCGTCACGCGGCCGATCGAGGCGCTCAGCGCCGCCTCCCGCGATGTGGCGGCTGGGACCGGTTCGGTTCCACCGACGCCGCGCACCGGGGCGCTGGAGATCCGCGCCCTCTACGAAGACTTCCGCGTCATGGCCGAGCGGATCGACCGCCGATCAGGCTACCTGCGGGATTTCGCGGCCGCCGTCAGTCACGAGTTCAAGACCCCTCTGGCAGGGATAAGCGGAGCCGTCGAGCTGCTGCAAGATCACTTCGACACCATGTCGGGCGACGAGCGCCGCCGGTTCCTGGACAACATCGCCGCCGACAGCCAACGGCTGTCGCACTTGGTGACACGGCTGCTCGACCTGGCCCGCGCCGACCTCGCAGCCCCCGAAGCCGGCGCCGCGGCCGAGATCGGTCAGCCGCTGCGCAAGGCCGCTGACGCGATCGCCGGGCCAGACTTCACGGTCGAGTTCGACCTCCCCCAGGACCCCGTCCAAGCCGCGGTCCCGGCCGTGACCTTGGAGACCGTGCTCACCGTCCTGCTGCAGAACAGCCGCCAGGCGGGTGCGCGCCGGGTCCTGATCGCCGCGCGCCGCGCGCAGGACGGGATCGTCATCCAGATCAGCGACGATGGTCCCGGCGTCGCGCTGGGCGATCGCGACCGCCTCTTCGAGCCATTCTTCACCAGCCGACGGGCCGAAGGCGGGACGGGTCTGGGCCTGCCGATCGCGCGCTCCTTGCTGGCGGCCAGCGCGGGGCGGTTGGACCTGGCGCCGTCCTCCCACGGCGCGCTGTTTGAGATCCGCCTGCCCCTGCCCTGACGGCCTGCGCGACCTGTGCACCACATCTCCTAAATCCGCCGCCGCCCTCTGCATGCCGTTCCGCTACCTCGGCCTCATGGAACATGCTCCGCCAACCTATGTGGTCAGCCTCGCTCCTTCGGACGCCGGTTGGGCCTGGCAGGTGAACCCATCACGAGGGGCTCCGATCTCGGGCCTGGCAGCCGATCTCGAAACCGCTCGCCGGACTGCAGCGTTCGCTGCGGCCGTCGTGCTCAGCCTCGACCGAACCCGGCGACGCCGGGGCTAGCGGGCGCCGCACCTGGGGCCCACGCCGTCGCCCGGCGGGATTAGCTCCGCGGTGGTATGGCGGGTCGCCCCCCGCGTCCTCAGGATTGGCGAGAACTGGCGCCGTACGCCAGCCGCCACGCCACGGAGGGCGACGCATATGATCGAACGGCCGGCCACGATCCACCCGGACGCGTGCTGCTCATGAGTGCGGCGGACGTCGCCAGACAGGCCGCCGGACAGGCGGACGAGGAGCTCGCCTGGACCCCGGCCTGGCGGCTGCGCGAGATGTTCGAAAGGCGCGAGCTTTCGCCCCTGGAGTTCGCGCAGTTCCTGCTCGTCCGCGTCGACCGCTACGCCCACTACGGCGCCTTCATCACCGTCTTTCCCGAGCTGCTGCTCGAACAGGCCAAGGCGGCGACCGAACGCTTCGCCCGCGGCGAGCCGCAAGGGATGCTCGACGGCCTCCCCGTCAGCATCAAGGACACCATCTTCACCAAGGGCTTGCGGACCACGCTGGGATCGCGGGCGTTCGCGGATCTGACGCCGGACACCGACGCGGTGGCGTCCGAACGCCTCAAGGCGGCGAACGCCATCATCTTCGCGAAGAACAACACGCCTGAGTTCGCGCTGAACCGGCGCAGCTTCAACCTGGTCTCGCGCGAGGCGCTCAATCCCTGGGATCGCACCCGCACGTCCGGGGGATCAAGCGGCGGGGCCGGCGTCGCGGCGGCGGCCGGCCTGGGGCCGCTCGCGGTCGGCACCGACGGCGGCGGATCGATCCGCATTCCCGCCTCGTTCAACGGCGTCTTCGGCGTCCTGCCCAGCCGCGGCCGCATCCCGAACGGCGCTGGGCTCTATCATGCGCCGACGTCGGGCATCGGGCCGATGACCCGCGACGTCCGCGATGCCGCGACCCTGTTCCAGGTGATGGCCTGCTGCGACGAGCGCGACGTGCGGACGATGCGCACGCCGCCGCCCGACTATCTCGCCCAACTCGAGGACGGCGTGACCGGCCTGCGCATGGCCTGGTCCGCGGACCTCGGGCGCGTGACCCCGGACGATCCGGCCATTCCGGAACTCTGCCACGAGGTCGCGCAAACCTTCGCCAAGCTGGGCGCCATCTACAGCGAGCCCGACATCCGGCTGGAGGATCCGCACGACTCGATGGAGCTCGATACCGAGTACTCACGCCTCCAGGTCGCGGACTGGTTCCGATCCCTGGTCCCCGACTACCAGGACCTGCTCTCCTGGGCGTGGAGCCTGCCGCCCGAGAAGAAGAAGCTGCTGACCATCTACATTCTCGACCGCAGCGACCGACCGACCGCGCTTGAATATGTGCTCAGCATCCGGCCTGAGGTCCGCTACCGGCCGAAGACACGGCTGTCCGACCTCTTCAAAGACGTCGACATCCTGATGGCGCCGGTGATCGCACGCACCGCCTTCACCTGTGGCGACGAGAGCGTCACCCCCTGGCAGTACACCGCCTACACCCACATCGCGAACGTCTCGGGCTACTGCGCCGCCTCGGTTCCGGCTGGCTTCCACAACGGCATGCCGATCGGCCTGCAGCTGATCGCCCGGCCCGGCGAGGAGCAGCTTCTGTTCCGCGCGGCCCGCGCCCTCGAGCGCGAGCGGCCCTGGTCCCAGGATCGGCCGCCCCTCGAGCCGCCGATAGAATGACCGTGCTCATGGGGCTCGACCACGTCCCGCGGTCGCGGCGTTCAGCGTCTGCCCGCGGAGGGAGGACAACTCAGCCCAAGTGCTGAGAAGCAAGTAAAACGATGGGCTTGCGAATTTGGCAATGCCGAAGGGAGGCCAATGCGGACAGAAGATCGGAAGAATAATTCCGACGACGTCCGACCGATACAGCAACCGCCTTTTCGGCAATCATTGACGGGGGTCACACATGCGAAAATTACTGCTTCTTAGCGTTGCGCCAGCAGCCATTCTGTTTCCGGGTCTCGCGTACGCCCAGGTTTCGGAGCAGAAGCCCGTCGCGGCTGACGACGCTGTCGCCGTCAGCGACATCGTGGTCACGGCGCGCAGGCGCGAAGAACGGCTGCAAGACGTGCCCCTGTCGGTCACCGCCCTCTCCGGCTCGATGCTGGAGCAGCGCGGCGTGGTCTCCGCCATCGACCTCAACACCGTCAGTCCCAATCTGCGCGTCTCGCAGGGGGCCCAGAAATCCTTGCTGCAGATGACCATGCGCGGGCAATCGCTGGGCAACCTCGACGCCAACCTCGATCCTTCGGTCGGCTACTATGTCGACGGCATCTACGTGGCGAAGCTGTCCGGCGCCAACGCCGCCATGGTGGACATCGAGCGCGTCGAGGTGCTGAAGGGACCGCAGGGCACGCTCTTCGGCCGCAATACGCCGGGCGGCGCCCTGGTCGTCACGAGCGCCGATCCCCACCTGAGCGACTTTTCCGGGCGCGCCCAGGCGGTCTACGGTTCGGACGACTTTCGCAGCGGCGAGCTCGTCCTCAACCTGCCGCTGGTCGCCGACAAGATCGGGCTGCGCGCCGCCGGCAAGGTCATGAAGAGCGACGGCTGGGGATATAATCCGACCCGGGACGTCGGCCAGGCGACCGACGACAACTGGTTCGCCCGCATCAAGCTGCGGTTCCGGCCGGTGGAGAACGTCGACGCGGTCCTCGGCTATGAGCGCGTCGAGATCGACGAGCTGAGCGGTCCGCAGCGCCTGGTGGAGGTGTCGCCCGCGCTGACCAGCTACTTTCCCCTCGTGGCGCCGGCGACCGACAAGATCACCAACTATCTCAACACCCCGCGCTTCCTGGAATATGGCGAGTATCCCGCGACCTCGAAGTCGACGGTGGAGATGATCACCGGGCGCGTGACGGTCGAGGGCGACGTGGTGAGCGTTCGGGCGATCACGGGCTATCGCTCGACGGACGTCGAGTTCGGTCTCGATCTCGACCACACGCCCTATGAGCTGATGGACTCCACGGCCATTTACAATTTCAAGCAATGGAGCGGTGAACTCCAGGCGTTCGGGACGACGCTGGACAACCGGCTCGATTTCACGGGCGGGCTCTACTACTTCCGCGAAATCGGCATCTCGGCGGGCCCGACCAATGTGCGTCCGCGCGTCACCCCGACCGCGCCGGGCGGCGCCTATCAGAAGTACGACACCGACTCGGTGTCCGTGTACGGACAGACGGTGTTCCGATTTGCGCCCCGGCTGTCGCTGACGACCGGCCTGCGTTACTCGGTCGACGACAAGTTCGTCGCGGCGAGCCCGGTGAACGCCCTCGGCAAGCCGAACCAGAGCTGCGCGCTCGGCCCTGCGGTCCTTCCGGACGACAGCGTCTGCTACGCGCCCTTCAAGACCTCCCATGACGCCATTCTATATCTGGCGAGCCTCGAGTACCGGCCGACGAGCGACATCATGCTCTACGCCAAGATCGCCAATGGCACGCGCAGCGGCGGCACGAACTCGCGCGCGACCGGCAACAACCCGGCGTCCTTCGCCACCTTCGCCCCCGAAAAGGTGATGGAATATGAGGCCGGGCTGAAATCCGAATTCTGGGACCGGAGGCTGCGGATCAACCTGGCCGCCTTCTATGACGACTACGGCCCGATCCAGCGCAGCGTGACCTTCCTGGACACCACCACGGGACGTCTCAACGGGCGCGTCACGTCCGACGCCCACGCCACGGTCAAGGGGCTCGAGTTCGAAGCCGCCGTCACCCCGGTCAGGGGGCTGACGCTGGGGACCTTCGTCGGGCTGACCGACGCCAAATATTCGGAGTTCATCGATGCGGGCGTCGACCGCTCGGGCGAAGCTTTCCCCTTCACGCCCGACTACACCATGGGACTGAACGCAAGCTACAAGATGCCCGTGGGACCGGGCGACCTGACGATCTCGGCGGACTATTTCCGGTCCGCCAAGGTGATCTCGAACAACAGCGCGATCCGCGCAGGCACCCTCGAGCTCTTGACGCTCCCGGCCTATGACCTTGTGAACGCTCGCGTTTCCTACGCCTTGGACAACGGGCTGCAGCTCGCGGTCTACGGGACGAACCTGTTCGACCGCCACTACGACTCCTCGGCGAGCGACTTCAGCCTTGGCGTCGCCCGCGCCGCCGCGCCGCCGCGCCGGATCTTCGCCGAGGTCACCTACCGCTTCTGATCCCCAGGGCTGAGCGGCCAGCGGCAGGGGCGCCCTTCTCCGGAAAGGCGCCCTTCTCCCTTCTTCTGTCGGCGGCTTACGCCGTCATGACGCCAGGCAGCGAAAGGCCAGTCCGAACAGCTCCGCCTGGCAGCTGATGTTGAGCTTGTCGTAGATATGCCGCCGGTGAACCTTCACGGTCGCCGCCGAGATATCCAGCTTCTCCGCGATGGCGCCCGTGGAATCGCCGTTCAAAATCTGCAGCGCGATATCGACCTCACGCGCCGTGAGCTTGCCGCCGCCGATCAGCTTGCGGACATGGTCGACCTGCCAGTCGCTTTCGCGCCGCCCAGGCTGGCGGCGGAGCGACCGGTCGTGCGCCAGCACGGCAGGGCGGAGGAAGGTGGCGCAACGCACCGCCAGCTCCGTCTCGTCGCCCATCCATTCCGCCTTGCTCAGCAGCAGCAACGCCACCCGCCCGTCGTCGAGCGGCATGATCAGTCGCAGCTCGGACGCAATGCCGAGGTGACGTCGGAAGGCGCGGACGAAGCTCTTCTCGTCAAACGGCGACGCGGCGTCGAAAACCGTCACGGGTTCCGCCAGATAGCGCGCCTCGGCGTAGACGCCCGGCAGGCAGAAATCCTGGAGGTAGCTGAGATAGAGCTCGCAGATCTTCGTATCGAAGATGTTGTGGAACAGCAGCTCTGGAGCCGAGCTGCCCAGGTCGCCGGAGAACAGGGCGATGATCGCCTTGTCGATCTTCAGATAGGTCCGAAGATAGGCGATCACATGGCCGCTGAAGGAACTGCCGCCCACGGCTTCGAGCAGGATTCCGAAGGCCTGGCGCCCCTCCTCCTGGTGGCGGGCGATGATCGGGTCCTTCCGAAGGAGTAACTCGCTGGGAGTATAGGGCACCGTTTCCGCCAACCTATGATCTCCCCCGATCCGGCCCGTCCCGAAAACGTAACAGGGATAGCAGCGCCGGAACAGGAACTTTGGCCCGGGGAGTATCGACATGGGTGAACTGGCCTGGACGCCGGCATGGCGGCTGCGGGAGATGATCGGCCGCAAGGAACTGTCCCCGGTCGAGCTGATGACCGACCTGCTCGCGCGCATCGATCGCCTGCAGCCGGAAATCCATCCCTTCGTGACGATCGACGCCGTGGGCGCCCTGGCCGGCGCGCGCGCCGCCGAGCAGATGGTCATGCGCGGCGAGCCGCTTGGCCCGCTGCATGGCCTTCCCGTCAGCATCAAGGATCTGCTGATCACCAAGGGGCTGCGGACGACGGCCGGATCGCGGCTCTTCGAAAACTTCATCCCGGACGTCGACACCGTCCCCAGCGAGCGGCTGAAGCAGGCGGGCGCGATCGTCTTCGCCAAGACCAATACGCCTGAGTTCGGCCTCAACCGGCGGTCGATCAACCTGGTGGCGGACGAGACCCTGTGCCCCTGGGACCTGGAGCGCAGCTCGGGCGGGTCGAGCGGCGGGTCGGGCTCGGCGGTGGCCGCCGGCCTGGGGGCGATCTCCATCGGCACCGACGGCGGAGGCTCGACGCGCCTGCCTTCGGCCTTCAACGGCCTGGTCGGGCTGCAGCCCAGCCGTGGACGGATTCCGGTCGGACCGAGACTGTTCGATCTTGTCATCGAAGGCATCGGGCCGATGACGCGCGACGTCCGCGACGCGGCGCTGACCCTGCAGGTATTGGCGGGCTACGACGCGCGCGAGCCGTTCTCGCTGCAGACGACGCCGCCCGACTATCTCGGAACCCTCGACGACGGCGTCGGATCGCTGCGCGTCGCCTGGTCGCGGGATTTCGGCTTCATCAAGCCGCATGACGACGAGGTGGTGGACACCATCCACCGCACCGCCCAACTGCTGGGCAGGCAGGCGGCCGCCTATTCCGAACCCGACATCAAGCTGCAGGACGCGCACGACGCGCTCGACCGGGACCCCGAGTTCACCCTCACCAAGGCCGAGGCGGCCTACGCCGGCGTCGAGGGCTTCAAGCCCATCGCAAGGTTCCTGTCGAACATGGCCCGGAACGAGCCCGACAACTGGAGCAAGCTGGCCGTCTACATCCGCGACCGCGCGGATCGGCCGACCGAACTCGAGTACGCCATGTCGATCCCCCCGGCCGTGCGCCAGCGGCCCGCGGCGAAGCTCGCATCCGTCTTCGAGACCTGCGACCTGCTGCTGAGCCCGACGACGTCGCGCACAGCCTTCCTGTGCACCGAGACCGGCATCACGCCGTGGCTCTACACCCAGTACACGATGCTCGCGAACCTGGCGGGCTACTGCGCCATCAACGTTCCCGCCGGCGTTGTCCGCGGCCTGCCCGTGGGCCTGCACATCATGGCGCGCCCGGACCAGGAGCACCTCCTGCTGCGCGCCGCCCGGGTGCTGGAACAGCTGCAGCCCTGGGCCCAGCACAAGCCCCAACTCGCCCTCTGAGCGCCCTTCGTCCTCAAACCGACCCCAGCTGGAGACGCTCGCGATGGATCTGACCGCCGCCGGAAAGCCAACCGCATCGCCAAGGGTGAGCGAGGCGGAATGGAAATCCTCCGAATGGGCGATCATCACGACCCTCGCCTTCGTCGCCATCGCCGGCACCGGGTCGAGCGCCATCATCTACGCCGCCACGCCGATGCTGAGTTCGGTCTTCACCGACCCGAAGGTCATCGGCTGGATGAGCTCGATCTACTTCATCGTCGGCGCGATCGCCGCGGGCCTGTGCGGCGGCATCGGCGACCTCTACGGTCGTCGCGCCACCTTGATCTGGGTCCTGCTGCTGGTCTCCGTCGCCGGGGTCGTGGCGGGCTTGCAGTCCGACCCCAATCTGGTGGTGGCCGCCCATGCCGTGCAGGGACTGGGCGTCGCCGTGCCGACGCTGAACATCGGCCTGATCCGCGAGCACGTCTCGCCCAAGCGCGTTCCGATGGCGATCGCCGTCGTGACGACCGCGACCACCGCCTCGGCCGGTCTCTTCTTCATGCTGTCCGGCTATGTCTTGGACTACCACAGCTGGCGGTACATCTTCTGGTTCGGCCCCCTGCTGCTGGTTCCCGCCGTGCTTTTCCTGATGGCGGTGGTCCCCGGTTCGCGTCCGGCGCAGGCGCCGCGGGCCATCCCCTTCCTCAACGGCGTGCTGTTCGGCCTGGCCGCGCTCTTCCTGATGCTGGGCATCGGCGAGCTGAGCCAGGGCGGCCTGGCGCTCGCGCCCGTCGGATGGCTGATCGCAGGCGCGGTCTTCATCGCCGGCTGGGTCTTCCATTCGCTGCGCACGCCGACGCCCATGGTCGACGTCCGGCTGCTCCAGCAACCGGGGCTGGCCGCGATCATCGTCGTCTACGCCCTGCTGTCGCTCAGCCTGATGCACTTCGGCCATGTGATCCTCTTCATCGGCAAGGCGGCGGCGCATGACGGCTATGGCGCCGGGCTCTCCAGCACGGTGGTCGCCGCCATCATGGCGCCGCAGGGCTTCCTGGGATTGCTGACGGGCCCGCTCGCCGGCTTCGCCGTCCAACGGTTCGGCCACTACAAGGTCTTCCTCGCCTGCCTTTGCACGGCGGCGATCCCCTATTTCCTGCTGCTGGCGGTCGACCACGCCTTCGTGACGCTGCTGATGGTGGTGTTGATCAGCGGCTTCGTCACCGGCGCCCTGATGCCGGGCTTCCGCATCGCCCTTCAGGAGGAGGTCGACGAAGCGCGAGCGAGCTCGGCCATGGGCCTGGCCGAACTGTCGCGCGCCCTTTGCATGGGCGTCGGCGCCCAAATCGTCGCGGCCGCCCTCGCCAGCAAAACCGTTGGTCCAGGCGAGGCTGCGGGACTCGATCCCACACGGTTCACCCTCCTGATGGTCGGCTTCCTGGCCTTGATCGCCCTGGCGGCCGGCATCTACGCCCGGTTCGGAAGCCGGCAGGGCAAGATCGCCTGAGCGGCTACAGCCGCTCGCCCTGCATCAGCGCGGTGAAGGCGAAGCCGAACAGCTCCGACTGTGATTTGACGCCCAGCTTCTGATTGAGGTGCTTGCGGTGCACCTTGACGGTGTTCTCGGAGATGGCGAGCCGCATGGCGACCGCCAAGGTGGAATGGCCGAAGAGGATCATCGCGGCGATCTCGCTTTCCCGTCGGGTCAGCCCCCTGGTCTCGAAGGCCTGGGCCAGCCGGCTTTCGTTCGACGGCGGCGCGACCTCATTCCAGTTCTGGACGCGCGCATGGCAGCGGTCGTGCGCGATGATCACCGAATGAAGCAGCGACAGGCTTCGCTTCGCGAGCTCCAGCTCCTGCGGCCCCCAGGTCGCGCCGTGCGACACCCGGCCCAGAAAGACCATGAAGGCGCGATCACCCTGCAAGCGGGTGATCACCCGCATCTCCTCAGTCAGGCGCGCCTCGCGCAGATGGCGCGACGTCGCGTGTTCCGCGCCGTCCGCCTGCACGATCGCGAATTCCGGCGCGCCGCCTGAGGCTGGGTCAGCGCGCGCCGCCGCCGGGGCCTGCGCCGCGGCAAGGCGCGCATATTCCGGATCGTGTCCCTTGGCGTCCACGACCGTCGCGTCGCGAACAGCCGACATCGAGACCACTGCGATCCGGTCCGACGGCAGCACCAGATGGAGGTATTCCAGAAGGACCTTGTCGAAATCAGCGCTGCCGATCGCGCTGAGAAGATCCTTCACCGCAGTCCGGCAGGATTCTCGAAATCGCCATTCGTCCGCCGAACGAACCAGAGTGGCGCCGCGCACGATGATTACGCTGTGCTCGGATCATGCTGCATTCGCGAAAGCTATCAGGCGCACGAGCGCGAACAAGGCCGCGTGGAAGCCGCGCCGACGGACGGACCATTTGCGCTCAAATTGAAGGCAAGAGGAGCAGCGGCCTGTTGGCTCGCGTCACATCGGGTCCCGGCCCGGGTCTGACGGGATCCAATCGAGTGACGGAAATCCCTATCAACCGCCCTTCCCGGCCGTCGCCCTGTCCCTAGACCCGAGTGCGAGGCTATGATCACCCAAAGGCCGTGAGACGGGCCTTGTCGCAAAACAACGGAAGGGGAGACGAATGGACGGATCGCTCATCGACAGGCGCAGCGGTTGCGACCGAGAGGCGATCGCCGCGCGGACGGCCGAGATCAACGGCATGCCGCAGCGGATCGAACCTCTCGCCTCGGAGGAGCTGAGCGCGGAGTCGCGGGACCTGATTCACCGCCTCGGCGCTTCGGTCGGCACGACCGGCGACCGCGAGAACACCGAATACTTCCGGACCATGCTCAAGCATCCCGAGCTCTTCCGCCGTCAACTCGAGATGGGCCTGGCCCTTTTCACCGGCAGGCTTCCGCCGCGCGAGCGTGAACTGGCCGTGCTGCGCATCGCCTGGCTGATGCAGGCCCCCTACGAGTGGGGCGAGCACGTCCTGATCGGCAAGCGCTGCGGGCTGACGCCGGAAGAGATCGAGCGGGTGGTCCAGGGGGCCGGCGCGCCGGGCTGGAGCGAAGCCGACGCGGCGATCCTCTGCGGCGTCGAGGAGCTGCTCTCGAGGCAGGCGATCTCCGACGGAACCTGGGCCACGCTCGCCAAGACCTGGGACGAACCCCAGTTGATCGAATTTTCGATCATGGTCGGCCAGTATGTCGCCACCGCCATGGTGCAGAACGCCCTGCGCATGCGCCTGACCGGTGAGAATCCGGGCCTCACCCACCGCTGAGGCACACGCCAGGAACGAAATGCGCCTCGCGGCGATTCAATAGAGCTGAGGTGGGTCGGCTCGGTTCGAGCTCACCTCGGGCAGGTAATCGAGGTTTGATTTGAAATTCGGCGCTCACCTTCTCGCGGCGACTTGCGTGTTCTGGATGTCGGGGATCGCCCATGCCCAGCCTTCTTCCGGCTCGTCCACAGCGCCTTCCGCGCCTCCAGCGCAGCCTGCCCAGCCCGCGCAGCCGGAGAGCGCGACCCGCCGTTTCGGGAATGAGGCAGTCGGCATCGTCAGCCAGCCGGCGCGCGACGTCGGGATGAGCCGCTCCGAAATACCGCCCGCGCTGGTGAAGGCCAGCCAGGATCCCTACGGCCTCACAGGCTTGAGGACCTGTCGGCAGCTGGCCAGCGCCATGAAGGACCTCAACCAGGTCCTCGGCCCCGACTTCCAGCGTGACACCAAATACCGCGAGAACCGAATGGCCAAGCTCGCCCAGGCCGGCGGCAAGACCGTGGTCAACTCCTTCATCCCATTCCGCGGGCTGGTGCGGGAAGTGACGGGCGCCGCGCCGGCGGATCGGAAGATGAATGCGGCCATCGACGCCGGCTACGCGCGGCGGGGCTTCCTGCGCGGCGTGCACGCGACCCGCAACTGTCGCCCGCGCCTCTGAGGCCGCGACCGCTCACGCGGACCAGTTGAACGGCAGCGGCGCTTCGCGGAAGGCGAACCGGTCGAGATGGGCAGCGACCACGCCCCGCATCCGTTCGGCGGTTTCGGCGTCCGGAGCTTCGACGGTGACGGTCAGCCCGTCGGGATCGGCCTCCATGCTCGCCACGGCGTTGGGAAACCGGACGACGCCCTTGTGGTCGGAAAGCTCGACCTCGAGCTTGTGGGCCCAGTGTTTGCAGAGCTGCTGCAGATATTTGGCGCCCGACGCCGTCGGCACGCGAGCCTGTGTCGTGACCATGATCAGGACCTTTCGATATGGCTCGCCATCTGGTCGATGAGACCGGCGACGTCCAGGGTATTTAGATATATCTAGTAACGAACTAGGCAAGGGAGCCACCCGATTTTTTCGCCGAACCTTTTCAACTTCGGGCGGCGCGGCGGGGAAACGTCCGGCGGTGGTGGCGTCGGACGGCGCGGCGCGCTAGCAAGTCGGTCCGATGACCGCCTCCGAGGTTCCTGCCGTTCGCCGTCCGCGTCCGCCGCTGATCGCGATCCTGCGCATCCTGCTGCCGGCCGTCGCCGGAGCCGTTCTGCTGGCCGTGATCGTGGCGGTCGCGTCCAGCGGCCTGCGCAATATCGCCGGCGCCGCCTCCACGACGCGCCCGATCGAGCTGGTCGGCCCGCGGCTGATCGGCGCGGACAGCAAGCAGCGCCCCTTCGTGATCACCGCCACGTCCGCCGAGCGCGAGGACGGCAGCGGCCGAATCCGCTTGAACAGTCCGGTGCTGATGCGCGACCAGGGGGGCGCCGACGAGATGCGAGTCACCGCGGCGAAGGGCGTCTACGACGAGACCGCCGGGCGGCTCGAGCTCACGGGCGACGTCCGGCTGGCGGGGCCCAGCGGCGCCTTCGCGACGCCGTCGGCGGTCTATGACGCCAAGTCCGGCGAGGTCCTCGGCGCCGGCGGGGTGAAGGCCGCCAGCGGCGCCAACCAGCTTCAGGCCGGCTCGGTCTCCGTCAAGGACAAGGGCAAGTCGGTCATCTACAAGGGCGGCGTCCACACGCGCCTCAACGTCAAATAGCGTCAGGAGCCACTGTTTGGACCTTTCCGAACGAGCGATCATCCTCAGCGCCGGCCAGGGAAGTCGGCTGGGGCCGCTGACCGAGCGTAGGCCGAAGTGCCTGATCGACCTGTCCGGCCGCACCATGCTGGCTTGGCAACTGCAGCGGCTGGAGGCCGCCGGCGTCAAGGAGGCAGTGGTGGTGACCGGCTTCGGCGCCAATCTGGTCGACGCCGAAATCGCCCATCGGCCGGCGGGCCCGATGAAGGTCCGCACCCTGTTCAATCCCTTCTACGCCCTCGCCGACAACCTCGCCTCGTGCTGGCTGGCGCGGCGCGAGTTCAACCAGCCGGTGCTGCTGCTGAACGGCGACACCCTGTTCGAGACAGCGGTCGCCGAGCGCCTGATCGGCGCGCCGCCCGCCGAGATCACCCTGGCGATCGATCGCAAGCCGACCTACGATTCCGACGACATGAAGGTCCAGACCGACGGCTCGCGGCTCTGCGCCATCGGCAAGTCGATCGAGACCTACGACGCCGAGTCGATCGGCTTCCTGCGCTTCTCGATGGCCGGCGCCGCGCGGTTCGCCCAGGCCATCGACGAGGCGATGCGCCGCCCCGAGGGGCTCAAGCGTTGGTACCTGAGCGTGATCGATCACCTGGCGCACACGACCCAGGCTGTCGCCGTGCAGTCGATCGAAGGCCTCGAATGGGGCGAGACCGACTTCCCCGAGGACGTCGCCTTCAACGTCGCCCTGGCGGCGCGCTGGATGGCGAAAGAAGCCTAGGTCTCGACGAGCCTGCGCACCAGGTCGAGGTCGGCGGGCTTGTCCACGTCGACCGCGGCCAGGCCGAAGGGGCTCGGGACCGCAGCGACCTCGGCGCCGCACAGCCGGCTCAGCCGCTGCAGGGCTTCGACCAGGGTCAGCCGGCCCGCGAGATAGCGCAGCAGGGTCACGGGTCCCAGCTTGCGGATGATCCGCCAGGGCCGCTTGCGGTCAGCCTCGATGCTGCGCCAGAGCTGGATGGCGGCCAGGCCGCGCGCGCTGCGCACCAGGAACAGGTTGCAGCCGGACCATTCGCCGTCGGCGAAGGTCAGATAGGTGCGCTTCGTCCCCGGCGCGGCCGCCTCCACCACCCCGCGGCGGGCCAGCAGCACGCAGACATCGGCCGCCGGCGCATCGGCGAGGAAGCGGGTGATCCACTCGGACTCCAGGAGAGCGTGGTCGGAGGTGGTGAGCAAGACCGGCGTTCCCAGCGCCTCCACCCCGCGCAAGGCGCTGAGGCTCGGCCCCGTCTCGGCCGGCAGGACCTCGGCCCCCAGCCGCGCCGCCAGCGCGGCCACCTCGAGGTTCGAGGCGGAGACGGCGATCCGTCCGATCCCGGCGGCGGACACGGCTGCGACCACCCGCTCGAGCAGCGGCCGACCGGCGAGCGGAATGAGCCCCTTGTGGGAGACGCCCGCATAGTCGGCGACCGGATCGCGCCCCGGGCGCGCGCCGGCTAGCACGAGCGCCCGATCAACCGTCATCCCAGGGTCTTCTCGTAGATCCGGTAGGTCTTGTAGATGCTGGAACCCGCCGCCTCCAGGATGCTGCGCATGGGCAGGTTGTCGTCGAGGATCCAGGAGAGCTCGACGGTCTGGTAGCCGAGCGCCCGGGCCTGGGCCCGGGCGGCGTCGATCAGCAGGAACGGCAGCAGCTGGCCGCGCCGCATGCGGCTGAACTTGCGGCGCACCCCCATCAGCGGGACCCGCGCGGTCTTCAGGCGCTGGACCTTCAGCCGCCACAGGAGCTTGGCCCAGCCGAACGGCAGCAGCTTGCCCTTCAGGTCGCGGATCGCCTCGTTGACGTTCGGCAGGATGACGATGAACCCGGCCACCTCGCCGTCGATCTCGGCGTACCAGGCCAGCCTGGGGTCCACGACCATCTTCAGCGACTTGGCGAGCTGGGCCGTCTCGGCCTCGGTGGTGGGGGTGAAGCCCCAGTTGTGCGACCAGGCGTCGTTGAGGATGTCGGTCAGGAGCCGGACCTCCTCATCGTAGCGCTTCATGTCCAGCATCCGCAGACGCACGCCCGCAGGCGGCCCGCGATCGACCATCTTGCGGACCATCGGCGGCAGGTCGTCGCTCAGGCGGCTGGCGTAGGCGTGGACGTCCTTGATCTGGCGGTAGCCCAAGGCCTCGACGTGAGCCGCGACATAGGGCGGATCGTGCCCCATCATCACCATCGGCGGGGTGTCGAAGCCATCGACCAGCAGGCCGACCTCCTCGTTGATCGAGAGGTTGAACGGCCCCAGGGCGCGCACGCAGCCGCGGCTCGTCAGCCAGGCCTCGGCTGTGGCGAAGAGAGCTGCGAACACCGTCGGATCATCTTCCGCGGCGATCAGGCCGAAATGGCCGGCCCGCGGACCGCCGTCCGAGGGCGCCAGATGATCGATCTGGGCGCTGATCCGGCCGACGTCGCGGCCGTCGCGCACCGCCAGCCAGAGCTGCACCTCCGCATGGGCGAAGAAGGGATTGGTCTTGGGCGTGAGCGCCTCGCGCCGCTCCATCATCAGGGGCGCGATATAGTTCGGGTCGGCTGCGTTGAGCCGCATGGGCAGGCGGACGAAGCGGTCGAGCTCGGCCGCCGAGGCGACCGGCGCGATGCGCAGCTCGCCCGTGTCCTGGATCCGGCCGTGCATCATCCCTCCTGGAACAGCAGTGCGCTGGCGCCGAGGGAGGCGAAGATCGCCGGCGCCGCCCACGCGGCGAGCAGGGCGGGCACCGTTCCGGACTCGCCGAGCGCCGTAAAGACGCCGTCGATAACCAGGAACAGCAGGCCCGCGGCCAGGCAGAGGACGACGGTCCGCGCCCCGCCGCTGCGGAAGTTGACGAGCAGGACCGGCCCGGTCAGCAACAGCATGACGAAGGCGGCGAACGGCGCCGACCAGGCGCGCTGGACAGCGGTTTCATAGAAGGCCGGAGGCCGGGTCGAGACCCCGCCCCTCAGCGCCCGTCGCGCCGATCCCGGCGCGAGCGATTCCTCGCCGGTGAAGATCGCGCGGACGTCCTGGGGTTGCGGCCCCGGCCGCCAGACGATCTCCTGCGCCGCGCCGCGCTGGACGCCGCCCGGCCCGAGCGTCTCGAAGCTGGGCGCGGCTAGGCGCCAGCCATCGCCCTGATAGATGGCCATGTCGGCGCGCAGGCGCTCGACCAGCCGCCCGGCGGTGTCCCGCCGATAGATCTTCACGCCGGTGAGCCGCCGCCCGGAGGGCGCGCCCATGGTCGCGGTGACGATGTCCTCGCCCACGCGGAAGCTCCGCGGGTCTTGCGGCGCCTGCTGGGACTTGGGCGCGGTGCGGCTCCACCAGGCGTCGAGCGCCTGGTCGGCGCGCGGCGTCAGCCACTGGACGCTGACCAGATGCAGCAGGGCCACCGCCAGGGCGGCCGGCGCCATCATCCCTAGCAGCTGGTAGGTCGAGACGCCGGTCGAACGCAGCGCCACCACGGCGTTCTGGCGCGCCAGCTCGGCGAAGGCGAACAGGCATCCGGCCAGCACGCTCAGCGGCGCCACCTGCTGGACCAGGGTCGGCAGGCGCAGGAAGGCGTAATAGAGCACCCCGCCCACCCCGAGCCTGCGCTCGAGGATGTCGGTCGTGACGTCCAGAAGGTCCAGGATCTGGAGGATCGACACCAGCACGAGCAGGGAGGCCAGCACGCGGAATCCGACGATCCGCAGCAGATGCTTGGGCAGGGTCACGCGGCGGCCTTCGCGTCTCGACGGGGGTTAGGAATCCGACGGAACAATTCGCCGACGCGCTCCGCGAACAGGCCGATCGGCGTCTCGCCGGGCCGCTTGCGGCTGGTCACGAACATCAGGATGCAGATCGCCGCGAAGCCGCCGAACGGCAGCAGGATGGCCGGCGCGGCGTCCGCCCGGCCGCTCGCCGCCAGGCTCTGGCCCAGCTGCAGCATGTGCTGGAAGGCGATCAGCAGAAGGCCGGCGATGATGACGCCCGGCGCGCGCCCGCCGCGCTTGGTGGACAGCCCCAACGGAAGCGCCAGCAGCGGCAGCAGCGGCAGGGCGAAGGACCGCGCGAGCCGGGCGTAGAGCTCCGCCAGCAGCTCCTGGCGCGGGATCAACGGATTCGGCCGCCTCGCCTGCCGCACCAGTTCTCCGAGCGTGAGCTCCCGGGCGTCGCGACCGCGGCCGCGCAGCAGTTTTTCGGCGCTGGTCAGGGGCAGGTCGAGGCCGAAGCTGCGGAAGCTGAGCACCCGCGCGGCCCCGCTTGCCGCGGTGCTGAACTGCTGTCCGTCGCGCAACTCGAGCCGCACGCTCGCGCCATCCGCCTTGCGCACCAACTGGCCGCTGCTGGCGGTCGTCACCTCCTCGCGGCCGTCCGCCAGTGTCCGGCGGATGAACACCCGGCCGAGGCTCTCGCCGGTCTCGTCGACGGTGTCGGCGGTCATGGTCAGGTTGGCGTCCGGCGCGAAGAAGCTCTGGGGCTCGGCCTGACCGCTCCAGCCGGCGGTCTGTGCGGCGTGCATGACCGCGCGATAGGCGTAGCGGCTGTAGGGCTGAAGGACGCCGAACAGGACCAGGCTCACCACCATCAGCACGGTGGCGAGCGCCATATAGGGCGCGACGATGCGCGTCAGGGACACCCCGCTGGCCAGGAGGGCGTCGATCTCCGATCCCTCGTTCAGCCGGGTGATGACGACGAACAGGGCGATGAAGAAGCCGGCGGGCAGCGTCAGGCCCAGGTAGTGCGGCACCAGGTTGGCGGCGAGCTGGACGACGAAGCCGAACCGGCCGCTGCTCTCCGACAGGGCGTCGAGCAGCCGCAACACCCGCTCCAGCAGGAGGGCGACCAGGGTCACGCCCAGCGCCCCGCCCAGCGGGCCAAGCGTCATCTTCAGAATATAGCGATCCAGGAGCTTCACGTGCGGCGGGCCCGGCTCAACCGGCGGGCCAAAGCGCGCGCAGGCGTGCGGTCAGCGCCTCCAGCGCGGCGGGCGCAAGCTCCACCGCAGGGCTGAGCTGCGGCGCGGCGGGCCAGCCACGGTCCGGGAAGGCCTGCCCCTCGAAACTGCGCTCGCCCTCGTAGCGGGGCAGGACATGGAAGTGCACGTCGCGATCGACCATCATCAGCATCAGATAGTTGATCCTCGCGTAGCCTACGAGGGCGGAGAGCGTGTGCTCCACGCCCCGCGTGACCACGGCCAGGTCTGCGAAGGCCTCGGGCGTCAGCTCCGAGAAGGCCAGGACCGGCTCCTTGCAGACCAGCACCAGCGCCCCCAATGTCGGCTGGCTGGGACGGACCAGCACCAGCCAGCTCGCCGTTTCGGCGACGAGGCTGTGGGGATAGCCGAACTTCTGGGCCGTGGGATTTGTCATGAAACCATCTCGGCGGCCGAACCGGCCGCGGCCGCGACATTAGGAAGTCAGTCCAGCCGATGAAAGTAGGAACACGCCTGCCGTTGGCAGCCGGCCTCGGCATGCGCTATCCCCCGCCGGCCGGCGCCAGCTGGTAGCGCCCGAGCTCCGTCATCTCGCCGTCGGGACCAAGCCCGCGGGCGACCAGGCGCACCCGCCAGCCCGCGGCGGCCGGATCGACCTCGATCGAATGCCAGCGCGCGGCGTCGCCATGGCCGCCGGCCCCTGACGCCGGCGGGACGCCCAGGACCGGGATCGGCGCCACAGGGCCCGGCAGGGTCGCCAGCGTCGCCTGGTGAGCGTGGCCGTGCAGCACCAGCTCGGCGCCTTCGGCCCGCAGGATGGCGGCGAGCTCCGGCGCCTGGCGCAGCGACTTGCGCCGGGAGACCGCGCCGGCGGCCGGCGGATGGTGCAACAGGACGACGCGGAACAGCCCCGCCTCGCCCAGTTCCCGCAGGATCCCGGGCAGGCGCGCCAGCTGGACAGGGTCGAGCACGCCCTGGGCGAGATGCGGCGCGGTGGGCGCCGCCGAGCAGAGGTTGATCAGGGCCGCCAGGCCGCGCCGGCGCACATGGGGAAAGGCGATCGCCGCCTCGTCGCCCAGCCAGGGCCCCCATTCGGCGAATCGCTCATGACCGCCGGGGCCGGCCAGGGCGTCATGGTTGCCGGGGCTGACGGTCACCTGGTCGGCCGGCGCCAGGGCCTCCAGCCAGCGGCGCGCGCCGGAGAATTCGTCGCGTGTCGCAAAGTTGGTGAGATCGCCGGTGATAGCTATGTGGTCGGGTTCCTGCGCCTGTAGGTCGGCGACCAGGGCGGCCAGGACCTCGGCGCTGTGCCGCCTGCGCTTGCGTCGCCAGGCGAAGCGGCTCAGCCACCGTTTGGGCTCCAGCTCGATCCCACGCCGCGGCGGCGGCGTTAGGTGCAGGTCGGAGATGTGCGCGAGGCGGAAGACGGGCAACCGAAAGCTCTCTGGCAGGGGCACGGCGCCTTGGTTATCAACTCGGGCGAATTTGCATAAGGGGCGGCAGGGACTTGGAGCGAGAGACTGGGCTGGAATGGGGCGTGACTCTGGCGCCCGGCGAGGGGCGAATCTGGGGCATGACCGGCGAGGAACGGCTGCAGCGGATGTTCCGCCGCGTGGGCCTGCGCCCCGGCGTGCGCGAATCGCTCGGAGCTGAAGCCGGCGGCGTGGTCCTGGTCCGCGCCGACTGGGTGTACGACCAGAGCCTGATCGCCGCCCTGGCCAAGCGCCGCGGCGCCCTGCTGATCGGTCCCGAAGGCCAGCCGCTGGCCGCCCACGTCGACGCCGCCGCGGCGGTCGAGGTCGCCGCGGCGCTGGAGGGCGGCGGCGATTCGTCCGCGCTCGCCGGTCTGGAACGGCTGGATCCTGCTGCGCTGGCCTACAACGAGGCGCTGCGGAAACGCGAGTCGCCGGTGCTGGAGCCGCTCAGTCCGGAGCGGGTGCGCGCCGTGGAGGCCCGTCTCTTCAAGGGCTCCTACAAGGGCGTCACCGACCTCGTCACCAAACACCTCTGGCCGCTGCCGGCGCGGATCGTCACCCGCTGGTGCGCCGTGGCCGGGATCACGCCGAACCAGGTGACCTTCGCCGGGCTTCTGCTGGTGATCGCCGCCTTCGTGCTGTTCTGGCGCGGCCAGTTCGCCGCCGGCCTGCTCTGCGGCTGGATCATGACCTTCCTCGACACCGTCGACGGCAAGCTGGCGCGCGTGACCCTGACGTCGTCGAAGTGGGGCAACGTCTTCGACCACGGCATCGACCTGATCCATCCGCCCTTCTGGTGGTGGGCCTGGTGGGCAGGCGTGCAGATGGGTCCGCATCCCCTGCCCTACGCCGACGAGATGCTGGCGGTGGTGCTGGTCGGCTACGTCGCCCAGCGGATCGTCGAGGGCATCTTCATGCGCCGCTTCGGCATCCACGTACACGCCTGGCGGCCGTTCGACAGCTGGTTCCGGCAGATCACCGCGCGGCGCAATCCGAACCTGATCCTGCTGACCGGAGCGGCGCTGCTGGGCCGCCCGGACGTGGGCTTCGCAGCCGTCGCGCTCTGGACCGCCATCTCCTTCGTCGTGCACGTGGTGCAGCTCGTCCAGGGCTTCGCCGCGCCGCGGGGCGGCGTCGTCTCCTGGCTGTCGCGGTGAGCCGGGTCGGCGTCATCCATAACATCCGGAGTCGGCGCAATCGCGGCGCCGAGCCGGCGCCGCCGCCCGCCGGCGTGCTGATGGCGACGCCGAACAGCCACGACGAGCTCGACGCGGCCCTGGCGCATTTCGCCGCCGAGGAGGTCGACCTCCTGGTGGTGGACGGCGGCGACGGCACTGTGCGCGACGTGATGACCCAGGCCCCGGACCATTTTCCCGACCGGACGCCGACGATGGCGGTTCTCCCGTCCGGCAAGACCAACGCCCTGGCGTTCGATCTGGGCGCGCCCCGGGAATGGACGCTGGAGGCGCTGCTGGAGAGCGCAGCGCGCGGCCGGACCGACAGGCGACGGCAGCTGGAAGTGTTTCGCGCCGGCGCGGAGGCGCCGCTCGCCCGCGGCTTCATCTTCGGCGCCGGCGCCTTCGTCCGCGCCACCCAGCTCGCCCAGCGCGCCCACCGGCTGGGCGCCTTCGAAAGCGTGGCGGTCGCCCTGACGCTCGCCGCCGCCGCGCTGCGGACCCTGTTGGGCGGCCCGCGCAGCGGCTGGCGTTCGGGCGAGCCGATGCGGCTGAGCTTCGAGAGCGAACCCCTGCACGACGGCCAGATCCTGCTGCTGCTGGTCTCGACGTTGGAACGCCTGCCGCTTGGGGTTCACCCCTTCGGCGCGCACGTCCCCGACGGCCTGCGCACCCTGACGGTCGAGGCCCCGCCGAAGCAGCTGCTGCGCGCCCTGCCGCCGCTGCTGGCCGGCAAGGAGCCGTCCTGGCTGGAAGCCGCGGGCTATCACCGGCGCGCCGTGGAGCGGATCGATGTCGCCGCGGAGGGCGGCTTCGTCCTGGACGGAGAAACCTATCCCGGCGGCGAATACAGCCTGCGCGTCGGCGATGCGGTCGAGTTCGTGGTCCCATGAGCCGGCAGTTGCAGGCCTTCGTCGATCGCCAGCTGGCCGCGCCCTGCCCGCCGGAGGCTCGCGCCTTCGCCGAGATGCTCGCGCGGGAGGCCGGAGCCTGCGCGGCGCTCTTCTACGGCTCCGTCCTGCGCACCGGCGATCTCGACGGCGTTCTCGACTTCTACCTGCTCACCGAGGATCGCCCCGCGAAGGGCTGGCGAGGATGGGCAGGCAGGCGGCTCTGGCCCGACGTCTCGTTCCGCCAGGCCGAGGTCGCCGGTCGAATGCTGCAGGCCAAGGTGGCGACCATGCCGCTTTCGACCTTCGCGGCGGCGGCGGCGGACGGCTTTCTCGACACCACCATCTGGACCCGCTTCGTGCAGCCCTCGGCGCTGGTGGTCGCGGCCGATCCAGCCACAGCCGGGACGGTCGGCGACGCGATCGCCGCGGCCTGCGAAACGGCCGCGCGATACGCCGCAGCCGTCGGGCCGGCGGACGGACGCGCCGAGGACTATTGGCAGGCGCTGTTCCGCCGCACCTACGCCGCGGAGCTGCGCGTGGAGAAGCCCGGCCGCGAGCGTGAGATCATCGGCTTCGATCCGCAACGCTACGGCGACCTGCTGCCGCTCGCCTGGGCGAGCGGCGGGGTGGCGTTCACCGAGTCGGATGGCGTCCTGCGCCCGCGCCTGGCGGCGGCGGAAGCCCGCCGTCTGAGCACGGCCTGGCGGCGGCGCGAGGCGTTCGGCCGGCCGCTGAACGTCGCGCGGCTGGTCAAGGCGGCCTTCACCTTCGAAGGCGCGGCCCGCTATGCGGCGTGGAAGATCGAACGCCACACCGGCGTGGTCGTCCCGCTGACGCCCTGGCGCGAGCGCCACCCGATCCTGGCCGCGCCGGGCGCGGCGTGGCGGATCTGGCGCGCGCGCCGGCGCTAAGCCCTCGGGGTCAGCCGGAAGCCCGCTGACCCTCGACCGGCAGGACGCCGAGTTCGCGGCCCACCCATTCGAAGATGTCGAGCACCTGGTCGATCTGCTCCGGCGTATGGGCGGCGCTGATGCTGGTGCGCAGCAGCGGCCGATTGTTCGGCGTGGCCGGCGGCAGGGCGAGGTTGAGATAGACCCCGCCCGCCAGCAGGGCGTTCCACATGCCCAGAGCGGTCGGCAGGTCGGGCATGACCACGGCGACGATCGGGCTGGGCTTCGGGCCGGTCGTGAAGCCCAGGGCGTTGAGGCCGCGGAACAGCCGCTCGGCGTTGGCCTGCAGCTTCGGACGCAGGGTCCGGTCCGCCTCGGCCAGTTCCAGCGCCTTCAGGGTCGAGGCGACGATGCCCGGCGGCAGCGAGGCGGTGAACATGTAGGGCCGGGTGACCACGCGCAGGATGTCGAAGTCCTCGGCGTTGGAGACGCAGAAGCCGCCGATCGCGCCCAGGCTCTTGGAGAAGGTGCCGACCACGAAGTCGACGTCGTCCTCGACGCCCTCCGCCTCGGCCAGACCGCGTCCGTGCTCGCCAAGGACGCCCATGGAGTGGGCCTCGTCGACCAGCAGGTAGGCGTCCGTCTGGCGCTTGACGTCGACGATCTCCTTGAGCGGGGCCGCGTCGCCCATCATCGAGTAGATGCCCTCGACGACGATCAGGCGGTCGCCGGGCGCGCCCTCGAGCCGGCGCAGACGCTTGTAGAGGTCTTCCGGATCATTGTGCCGGAAGCGGATCACCTCGGCGTGGCCCAGGCGGGCCCCGTCGTAGATGCTCGCATGGCTGTCGGCGTCCAGGATCAGGTGGTCGCCACGCCCGACCAGGGCCGACAACACGCCCAGGTTCGCCTGGTAGCCGGTGGTGAAGACCATCGCATGCTTGCGGCCATAGAAGCGGGCGAGCGCCTGCTCCATGGCCACGTGGGCGCCGAAGCTGCCGTTGGCGATCCGCGAGCCGGTCGTCCCGGTGCCCCAACGGCGCACCGCATCGACCGAAGCCTCGATACACTCGGGGTCGAAGGTCAGGCCGAGGTAGTTGTTGGTGCCGAGCAGGATGACCCGTTGGCCGTTCAGTTCAGCCTCTGTCGGCGACAGAACGGCGTCGAACTTGACGTTGAACGGGTCCGCGCCGTGTTCCAGAATCCCGGAATAGGCGCGAATTTGCGGCAGATGCTTGTCTAGTAGTCCCAAGGTTCAGACCTTCGTCCGGAGTTCGTCGATCAGTGCGGCCAACTGGCCGACTGTCTGGATATCGGCCATCCGATCCAGGGGAATCGAGAGGTCGAATTTGTCCTCCAGCTCCATGACGATGTTCATCAGCGCCAGCGAGTCGACGGAGAGATCGCGGGCGATATCGGTTTCTACGGTTACGGCAACCGGCTTTCCGAGGACTTCTTCCGCCGCCCGACCAATTTCGCGGACGGTCAGATCCACGACAAGTTCGGCCATGTCACCCCCGATTCAGCGCCCCTGGGCCACAGCTAATCATGCTTCGCCCGGATTGCCATAGTTCTGTGATCCAATCGCAAGAAAAGGTTCACTAAAGAAGTCGCCCTACGGAGCGCCACGAATCGACCGTATGGACGAAACCGGCGGCTAGGTCGAATCCGGCGGCCGGCGCCTCGGTCCAGCGCTCCTCCGGACGCAGGCTCCAGTCGAGATGGCGCATCTCCCTCGCCTTCCCCGGGCCGACGATCGGATTCTGCCCGCCGAGACGCTGAACGGCGCCTAGAAAACCCGCAAAATCCAGCGCCGCCGACGGGAGGCGAATCAGTCTCGGCGATCGTCCGACCGCGGTCGAAGCCGCCGCGGCGATCTCGCGCCAGCCGTAGCCTTCGGGGCGCGCGTCCGACAAGGCGACCAAGGGTCGCTCGAACGTGCGACCGGCCGCCGCGGCGATCTGACGTGCGGCGTCATCGACATGGATCATGGCGATCCGGGCACGCGGATCGAACACCGGGGTGAACGGCAGCCGCCGGGCCGCCTCGAAGACGGCCAGGGTCTCGACATCGCCCGGTCCGTAGATCGCCGGCGGCCGAACCACCGTCAGGCGCGCGCCGAGGACCTCGGCCGCCGCATCCTCTCCGGCCCGCTTGCTGGCCGCATAGTCCGAGAGCTGCGGCTCGCGGGCCGCCAGGCTGGAGACCAGGACCATGCGCGCCGTGCCCGCGCGCTGCGCCGCCTGGGCGGCGCGACGCGCACCCTCGACGTTCACGGCGGTAAAATCTGCAGGGTTGCGCGTCTTGATCAGCCCGGCTGCGTGCACCAGCACTTCGGCCCCCCGGCAGAGCCTGTGCAGGGCGTCCGCATCAGAGAGGCCGCCGATGACGATTTCGGGTTCGACGCCGGCCGGCGCGGCCAGCACCGCGTCGCGACGCACCAGGACGCGGACCGCCCAGCCTTCGGCGGCCAGGGCCGCGACCAGCTGACGCCCGAGGAAGCCTGTGGCGCCGGTGACCGCGGCCAGGCGCATGGCGGCTCAGCTTTCCACGAGGTCGAAAGCTCCGCCTTCGTAGAGCGTGCGGGCCTTCGACCGGCTGAGCTTGCCCGAAGAGGTCTGCGGCAGAGCGCGCGGCCCCACCAGCTGGACCAGGGCGTCGACGCCATGCCGCGCCCGCATCAGGGCGGCGACATCCTCACGGATCCGATTGCGGATGGCGGCATCGCTGCTCCGGCACTGCACGAGCAGGACGACCTGCTCGGCGTCCTCCCCGAGCGAAATGGCCGCCACGTCGCCGCTGCGCAGGCCCTCCACCCCGGACTCCGCCGTCCACTCCAGGTCCTGCGGCCAGACGTTGCGGCCGTTCAGCAGGATCAGATCCTTCGACCGTCCGGTGGGGGTGATCTCGCCATCCGCCAGGTAGCCGAGGTCGCCGGTGTTCAGCCAGCCGTCCGCCGAGAGCACCGCGGCGGTCGCCTGCGGCTCGCGGAAATATTCGCGCATCAGGCTGGGGCCGCGGACGAAGATCCGGCCCACCTGCCGCTCCGGCAGGGCCGTCCCGGCCTCGCTGCGGACCTCGATCTCGTGCCCAGGCAGGATCGGACCGCAGCGGACGAAGCTGCGCCGGCGCGTCGACGCCTCGCCCGACGCCACCCGGCCGTCGCGCTCCATGAGGTCGACATCCACCGTGTCGGTCCGCAGGCCCTGCCCGAGCGGCGCCATGGTGAGCGCCAGGGTGGCCTCGGCCATGCCGTAGCTGGCGACGAAGGCCGTGCGACGAAAACCCGCGCCCGCGAAGCGCTCGGCGAAGCCTTCAAGCGGCCCGGGCCGCACCATGTCGCCGCCGACCCCGGCGATTCGCCAGCTGGAGAGGTCGACCTCGCTGGCCGCATCGGCGCGCCGGGCGCAAAGGTCGTAGCCGAAGGTCGGGCTGTAGGAGATCGTCCCGCCGTGGCGGGCGATGATGTCGAGCCACAGCAGCGGCCGGCGCACGAAGGCCGCGGTCGGCAGCAGGTCGACGGTCATCTGGCTGGCGATCGGGCTCAGCAGGAAGCCGATCAGCCCCATGTCGTGATAGAGCGGCAGCCAGGAGACGGCGCGGTCCGCGGCCCTCACCTGCAGGCCGTCACGGGTGATCGCCACCGCATTGGCCATCAGCGCCCGGTGCGACACCACCACGCCGGTGGGCGAGCGGGTGCTGCCGGACGAGAACTGCAGGTAGGAGGTGGCCTCGGGCGTGATCTGCGGCAGGGCCTGCCCCTCGGCCGCGGGCAGGTCCGCCAGCCGCAGGGTCCGGGCGACGCTCGCCGCCGCGGCCGCCTCGGCGACCCAGCTCTCGAACTCAGGCGGGGCGACGACGGCGTTGGCCGCCGCGGCCGACAGCATGCGCGCGATCTGGGCGATATAGGCCTCGCGACCCCCGAGCGGGGTCGGCAGCGGCATCGGGACCGGGGCCAGGCCTGCGTACTGGCAGGCGAAGAAGGCGCGCACGAAGTCGGCCGTGGTGTCGGCGAGCAGCCCGACACGGTCGCCCGCCGCCAGGCCGGCGGCCAGCAGGCCGCGGGCGATCTCCTGCGCCTGGGCGCGCAGCTCGCTGTAAGGCAGGGCGAGCACCAGCTTGCCGCGCAGATCGTGGAAGTTGAGTCCCGTCTCGCCGCTCGCGGCGTAGTCGAGAGCCTCCGTCAAAGTCGCGAAGTCAGCGCATCTGAGCGCGCGGTGCGGGGCTGTAGGGGTAACGTTCACGCGCCTGTTTCACCGGCTGTCGGACAATGATCAAGCCGCTTTCTGCGGACGGCTGCGTAGGAGCAATCCCAGCATGCCGAGCGCAATGGCTACGGAGGCGGCCACCAGGGCCGCGCCGGCGGCCTCCAGGCCGAAGCGCCCCACCAGCCAGGGCAGCGCCGCCGCATAGGCGACTGCGACCACGACCCGCACCCGCACCGTGGCGCCCGCATGGCCCAGCGAGATCACCATCGGCTCCAGCGGCAGGCTGACCAGATTGACCACGGCTGCGGCCACCTGCCACGTCATGATGCCGGCGGCGGCGGCGAAGCCTGCGCCCATCACCAGCCGCAGCAAGGGCGCGCCGGCGAAGCTCGAGATCACCAGCAGCAGCAGGCCCACGCCGCTGGCGGCCAGGGTGATGCGGCCCGTCAGCCGCCACATGGTCTTTTCACGCTTCTCCGCCCGCAGCCGGACCAGCTCGGGATAGAGGGCGGGGATCAACAGCCGCACCGGCTTGGCGATGGCGTCGGCCACCTGACGGCCGATACGCCAAAGGGCCGCGTCGGCGGGGCCCAGCAGGCCGCCCACCATCAGCGTCACCAGATGGGTGAAAGCCACCCCCAGGGTGGCGTTGAGGTTGGTCGCCCAGGCGAACCGCCAGACGCCGGGCGCCTCGATGCGCGCCGATCCGCGCCAGCTGAAGCCTTGCAGCAGCCCGCGACGCCCCAGCTCCCGCCAGGCGGCCAGGGCCAGCAGCACAAAGCCCGCGACCGTGCCCAGCGCCCAGACCACCAGGAAGAAGCCGAGGTCGGCGTGCAGGACGTAGCCCAGAGCGCAGCCGACCAGGCGGACCAATGAGGTCACCGCGGCCTGTCCCGCCAGCACGTCGAACCGGTCGAGCAGCCGGAGCACGCCGAGCGGGGCTGCGGCAGTGATGAACATCACCGAGAGCGCATAGGCCGCCGCCATCGGCGCCTGGGCGGCGCCCCAGCCCAGCTTGGATCCGAACGCCAGCGCCGCGACGACGCCGATGGCGATGCCGATCAGGCCGCTGACCAGATCCAGCAGCACGGTGAAGCGGACCACCCGTTGCAGCTCGTCCGTCCGGCCCTCGGCGAGCGGCTCGGCCCCGTACTGCAGCACCGTCTGCCAGGATTGGAACTTGACCACGTCGCCCAGCAGCTGGGCGAAGGCGTGGATCATCACCAGCACGCCCAGCCCGGCGACGCCGAGCGCCCGGGCGGCGACGGCGGTGTAGGCCAGGCTGAGAACCGCGTTCACCGCCCGCCCGCCGAGCAGCTTGCTGGCGTTGGCGAGAATGCGTCGAAAGATCACGCCGGCGCTGGCCTGCGGCCGCGCCTCGGCGGCCAGGTTCACGCCCGCCCCTCAGGACCGCCGGCGTAGGCCGACGACCGGGCGATCAAGGCGCGCAGCGGCGCGAACAGGCTGCGATGCTGGGGGCGATGGTAGGCGGAGGTCTCGGGGAGCGCCTGGACGAGCCGTCGATGCGCCTCCGCGAGGCCATGATAGGGAACGCCCGGCAGCAGATGGTGCAGCGCGTGATAGCGCAGCCCGACCGGCGCCCAGAGCAGCGGCAGCCAGCCCGGCGGCGGCACATTGACGGAATCGAGGAACTGGTCGGTGACGCTCATCGGCTTGCCGTCGCTGGTCCAGCTATGCGCCACCAGGGTGCGGAGCTGGTTGACCACGGCCATCAGCGCCATGATCGCGACCCCGGTCAGCACGACGCGCGCCGCGAGACCGCCCCAGGCCACGAGTCCGATCAGCGCCCAACTCCACAGCCAGCAGGCGATCTCCTGCGCGCGCCAGGCCGGCCGCCGCGCCGCCGCGACGTCCTGGCGCCGGAACGCCGGGTTGATGCTCATCGCCGAGAACCGCCCGATCACGGCCGAGCGAAGGCTGGGGATCACGAAGGACAGCGGGGCCAGGACCGCAAAGCGCAGGAAGGCGCCGAGCGGGGCCAGCGCCGCCGTGGCCAGGAAGCCCGCCAGGACGATCGGCCGTCGGCGCGACAGCGGCAGGTACTCCGGATCCTCCGGCGTGCCGTAGAGCTGCCGCAGATGATGCAGGTTGTGCACGCCCTCGTAGAGCAGCGACGGGGCCAGGAAGGGAACGCCGATCAGGACGTTCCAGCCCGCCCGGAAGCCGGGCGTCTGGTCCGACCGCAGATGGGTCAGTTCGTGGATGAAGCTGACGCCGCGATAGAGGGCGAGCGCGCAAACGACGCCGCCCGCCCAGGCCAGCGGCCCGTGCGCGAGAACCGCCAGGGCGAATCCTGAATAGAGAACCGCCGCCGTCAGCAGCAGGTCGGTCCAATAGATCCTGGCGTTCGGACGCGTCAGATCCGCGGTGAGCCGCTGAGCCTCGGCCACCAGCTCCACCGCTCGCGGCAGCTCCTCCTGCGTCTTCGCCCCCACGCGTCCACCACCCGCCCGCAACTGCCGTCGGCCGTATCTAATGCTCAGACCGCTTCGGTCCAAGCGGCGCAACGCTCCGCCTGCGGAATTCCAGGCCGCCCCCTCAAAGTCACACCGGGCGAACTCGCACACTTGTTGCAACGGAGGACGCGCTCCCACGGCGAACCGGAGGCGCTGTGAGGGAGCGAACGCAACCACCTAAGAGGTGATATCGTGAATATCTCAACGACTTCCGGGGCTTACGGGGGAGGTCAGGCGGAACGCCTGCTAGCCTCCCTGCTCCAGCAGACCAGCAAGACTGGGCAAAACTCGCCGAGCGGCGACGCCGGCTCGGCATCCGGCGCCGCTTCAGCGAACGGTCCTCCGCCCGGACCGCCTCCCGGCCCCCCGCCCGGCGGCGGCGCGCGCAGCTTCGCCTCGAACACCCTGGCGAGCCTGCTCTCGGTCCAGGAGGAGTCCAGTTCCTCGAATATCGCCGACAAGCTGATCGAGGAGGGCGACACCGACGGAGACGGATCGCTGAGCCTGGAAGAAATCCAGAAGTCGATGGGCGTCGACAGCTCGGACGAGCTTTCGGCCGCCGTCTCCAAGCTGGATGCCGACGGCGACGGCAAGCTCTCGAGCGCCGAGCTCTCGGCGGGCCTGGAGGCGAAGCACGCCGAACGCGCCGGACGTGGCGGTCGCGCGCACGCGGCGCCCTCGTCCGACGACGTCGCGGCCAGGCTGATCAGCGACACCGACAGCGATGGCGACGGCTCGCTCAGCCTCGACGAGGTGAACTCGATCCTGAAGACCGACAGGTCCAGCTCGAGCAGCTCGACCGAAGCCTTCGGGACGCTGGATTCCGACGGCGACGGCAAGCTGAGCGCCAGCGAGCTTTCGACGGCGCTCAGCGCCTTCAAGGCTGCGCAAGGGAAGTCCAGCGCCTCACAATCCACCGTGAGCGCCTAAGGTCGGCGGCGGCCGGCGTCCCACAGACGTCGGCCGCCAGATCAGCCCTCGGCGGCCGGCGGCTCGACGGGCGGATCCTCCTTGAGGCCATTGCGAAAGTCGCGAACGCCTTGCGCGACGTCGCCCATCATGCCCGAGAGGCGGCCGCCGCCGCCCAACAGCAGCGACGCCACGCCGATCGCGATGAGGATGTGCCAGATGCTGAAGGCGCCCATGTTGATGTCCTTGATGATTTAACGCGCGTCGGGGGAACGCCGCGCGCGACGGTGATGGAGGGTGGACAGGGCCGCACGCACGGCCTCGACCATGCCCTCTGGGGAATAGGGTCTTGAGAGGAAGCCGACGCCAGGCCGCGCGGCCGTGGCGTCGGCCGAGGTCGCCACGACCGTGAGCCAAGGCGCCTGACGCACCAGCAGCCGGACCAGTTCGGCCCCGGTGATCCGCCCCGGCAGGTCGAGGTCGGCGATCACGACGACGATATCGTCCCGATGGGCGAGGATCTCGCTGGCCGCGTCGGTCGAGCTGGCCTCCAGCGCGTAGTAGCCTTCGCGGACCAGGAGCTCCCGCATGGCCTGGCGCCCGGCCGAATCGGCTTCGACCAGAAGTACGGCGGCCGCCTCGCCGCCCGGCGAAGCGGCCCTGTTCTGACCGCGGCCAGTTGAGCCGCCAGCGCTCATTGAAAACGCTCCGCGGCCCGCCGCACGCGTCGATTAGACGGCGACACCGACAGTGACTGTGCCGGTGTAGCCCGCCGAGACGCTGCCGCTGAGGGTTGGGGTCATGGCTGCGATCTGGGCTGCGGTGTTGTCCCCGAACACATTGTCGCTGGCGATGGTGATCTGGGAGAGGTTCGAGATGCTCGCCGTATAGCCGGTCGCCGAGTTGTAGACCGTGGAGCAGGCCGCCGACGGCAAGGCGAACTGCGAGGTGAGCTTGGCGTTGGTCTGGGCCGTCGCCACGGCGAGGCTCGGGTAGACCTCGAAGTGGATATGCGGCCAGCGGCCCGAGTAACAGCCCGGGAAGATGGTCGTGAAGGTGAGTTCGCCGTTCGAGTCGGTGACCTGCACGCCGCGCAGGTAGTTCTCGTTCTGTATGCCGCTGGAATAGAGGGAGTAGTTTCCGTCGCGGGTGCAGTGCCAGATGTAGACGGCGTAGCCCGACAGCGCAGCGCAGCCGGAATTCACGTTCACCACCTTGATGGTCAGGGTCAGCGGCACGCCAGGCGCTGTCGTGGTGCTGGTTCCGAAGCTGGAGCGGATGTCGCTGCGGACGATTCCGCTCAGGGCCAGCACGTTGACGATGCTGCCGTTGACCGAATTGGAGCCGTCGCCCGGATAAGGGCCGTTCGTCTCGGTCGGGTCGGCGACGCAGCTGCTGCTCGACGTCGTGGTCGTGGTGGTGGTCGTGTTGCCGCTCGTGGTCGTCGTATTACTGGTGTCGGTGGTGGTGGTGGTTGTGGTCGAGCCGTCGTCGGATCCGCCGCCGCCGCAGGCCGCAACCAGGGCCGTCGCGCCGCCAGCGGCGAACAGGCCAAGCAGCCGGCGGCGCTGCATCATGCGGTTCGCGATCAGCTGCAGGTCCTGCTGCAGGCCGCCGTCCTGATGATCCGGTGTCTTGGGGTCGTGCATCGTTTTCCTGTCTCCCGGCCGCGCAGGCGGCTCCGCGGCGCACCCCTGCCTGGGCGGCCCTAGGGACAGAAAAGGGGAGACATTGGCTATAAATAGGGCTTCAACGTATTGGCTTCGTATCGATAAGCATCCGCTGATAATGGGCCGATACAAAGCGGCCTGACTGTCTCCACAATCATCCGATTTCCTGCCCCTTGTCGCGCCGCTTCTGGTGTATCGGGGAGAAGGACTTGGGAAAGGCGGAGGATCATCAGAATGCCTCGCGCATCGGCTGCGCGGCGACTGTCGCCTTCGTCGTCCTTGCCGGCCCCACGGCGCTGCACGCCCAAGTGCTGGAGATCGACGACAACGGCGTCGCCGCACGCGTCGGGCCTGGCTGGCCCTCCTCCCGTGCACCTGGCCCGGCGGCCTCCACGCTCCGATCTTCCGCGACGCTCCGCGGCCAGATCGAGGCGGCGGCGGCCGCAACGGAGCTCGATCCCGATTTCCTCGAAGCGGTGGCCCGCACCGAATCCGGGCTGAACCCAAACGCCCGCTCGCCGGCCGGCGCCATCGGCGTGATGCAGCTGATGCCGAAGACCGCGGCGGAGCTGGGCGTCGATCCGCACGACCCCGCCCAGAACATCCTCGGCGGCGCCCGCTACCTGCGGGCGCAACTCGACCGCTTCGACGGCGCCATCGACCTGGCGCTCGCCGCCTATAACGCCGGCCCCGGCCGCGTGGTCCGCTACGGCGGCGTGCCCCCCTTCACGGAAACCCAGGCCTATGTCGGCCGCAATCTCGCTCGCCTGGCGCAGGTCGCCGAGGCCGAGCCGAAAGGTGAACTGCCATGACCGATCCCGCGGGCTCCGGCCCGATTCTCGCCGCCCTGGGCTGGGTGCAGGGCACCCTGCTCGGCCACGTCGCCACCTCCGTCGCGGTGATCGCCGTCGCCATGATCGGCTTCATGATGCTGACCGGCCGGATCAACTGGCGGATGGGCGCGACCGTCGTGCTCGGATGCTTCGTCCTGTTCGGCGCGACCACCATCGTCGCCGGCATTCAGGCGGCGGCGGGCTGACATGGCCGAGCTCGCCCGCGCCCCCATCTTCCGCGCGCTGACGCAGCCGCAGATGTTCGCGGGCGTCACCTATTCTTTCTTCATCATCAACGGCGTCGTCACCACAGAGGCCTTTCTGATCACCCGGTCGTTCTGGGCGCTGGGCGCGGCGCTCGTCGCGCACGCGGTCGGCTATCTGGCCTGCCTGCGCGAACCGCGGATCTTCGACCTCTGGCTCGCGCGCGTCAGCCGCTGCCCGCGAACCGCCACCTGGCCGCGCTGGCGCTGCAACAGCTACGCGCCGTGAGGGTTCAATGAATCTGCGTCCGCGCAAAGAGCCCAGGGCGGGTGATCGCCTGCCCTACGCCCGGCTCCTCGGCGATCACGCCGTCGTCCTCCGCGACGGGTCGATCCTGCAGGTGCTGCACCTCGAGGGCTTCGCCTTCGAGACCGCCGATACCGGCGACCTGAACCAGAAGCAGGCGATCCGCGACGCAGCCCTGCGCGCCGTCGGAAACTCTCGCTACGTGGTCCACCACCACATCCTGCGCCGGCGGGTCGAGGTGGCGCTCGATGGCGAATTCGCCGACCCGGTGTGCGCCGAGATCGACGCGCACTGGCAGGCTCGGCTCACCGAGCGCAGGCTGTTCGTCAACGACCTCTTCGTCACCCTCCTGCGGCGCGCACCCAAGGGCAAGATCGGCGTGGCCGACCGCTTGGCCGGACTTCTCTCTCGCGGCCTCGACGCCCAGACCCGGTCGGCGGCCCTGGCGCGCGACCTGCGCGAGCTGGACGGCGTGCGCGAGGCCCTGCAGGCGGCCCTGCAGCCCTACGGCCCGCGGCTGCTGGGCGGCTACGACACGCCCAACGGTCGATGCTCCGAGCCGTTGGAATTCCTCTCGGCGCTCTACAACGGCGAGATGCGGCCGGTGCTTGCGCCGGCTGGCGACGTCGGCCATCACCTGCCCTACCGCCGGATCACCTTCGGGCATGAGGCGATCGAGCGGAAAGGCGCCGCCGCGGCCAAGGACTTCTCGGCGATCCTGTCGCTGAAGGAGTATCCGCCCTCCGCCGCCCCCGGCGTGCTCGACGCCCTCCTGCGGCTCCCCTACGAGATGACCCTCTCGGAAGCCTTCGCCTTCGTCGACCGGCAGATCGGGGTCGAGCGGGTCTCTCTGGCGCTGCGTCGCTTCCGCGCGGCGGACGACGATTCCCAGAGCCTCAGGCGCGGCCTGGTCGAGGCCAAGGACGACCTCACCTCCGGCCGTTCGGCGCTCGGCGAGCATCAGCTTTCGATCCTGGTGCGCGCCGCCTCGCTCGACCAGCTCGACGGCGCCGTGGCCGAATGCGCCGCCACCTTCGCCGACCTCGGCGCCATCGCGGTGCGCGAGGACCTGGCGCTGGAGCCGGCCTTCTGGGCGCAGTTTCCCGGCAACGAGGCCTACGCCGCACGCAAGGCGCAGATCTCCACGGGCGCCTTCGCCAGCCTCGCCTCGCTGCACGGCTTTCCCATCGGCCGGGCTTCGGACAACCACTGGGGTCCGGCGATCACCGTCCTCGAGACGACGTCGGCCACCCCCTATTTCTTCAACCTCCACGACGGCGATCTCGGCAATTTCACGATCATCGGGCCGTCCGGCTCGGGCAAGACGGTGGTGCTGAACTTCCTGGCCGCCCAGGCCCAGAAGATCCGGCCGCGCACCATCTTCTTCGACAAGGACCGCGGCGCGGAGATCTTCCTGCGCAGCATCGGCGGCCATTACGCCAATCTGAGGCCGGGCCAGCCGACCGGCTTCAACCCGCTGCAGCTGCCCGACAGCCCCTCGTCACGCGCCTTCCTGCGCAGCTGGGTCGCCCGCCTGGCCTGCCGCGCGGAACAGGCCTTGACCCCCGACGAGGAGCAGCTCGTCGCCCAGGCCGTCGACGCCAACTTCGAGCAGGAGCCCCTCTACCGACGCCTGCGCTACTTCCGCGAACTGCTGGGCGGCTTCCGCCGGCCCGAGCCCGGCGATCTCGCCTCGCGCATCGCGCCCTGGTGCGGCGAGGGGCAACACGCCTGGCTGTTCGACAACGCCTACGACCGGCTGGACCTTGGCCAGGCCACGCTCGGCTTCGACATGACCGAGCTGTTGGAGGACCCGACGCTTCGGACGCCGGCGATGATGTACCTGTTCCACCGCGTCGAGGAACGGCTGGACGGCTCGCCGACCCTGATCCTCATCGACGAGGGCTGGAAGGCGCTGGACGACGAGGTGTTCGCCGCACGCATCCGCGACTGGATGAAGACGCTTCGCAAACGCAACGCCGTCCTGGGATTCGGTTCGCAGAGCGCACGCGACGCGCTGGACAGCCGGATCTCCTCGGCGATCCTCGAACAGGCCGCGACCCAGATCTTCATGCCCAACCCGCGCGCCCAGGCCGCAGACTATTGCGGCGGCTTCGGGCTGACGGAGCACGAGCTGTCCCTGGTCCAGGGGCTGCCGCCCCGGTCGCGCTGCTTCCTGGTCAAGCACGGCGCCCACAGCGTGGTGGCGCGCCTCGACCTCTCCAGCATGCCCGATCTCCTCACCGTGCTGTCCGGGCGCGAGGCGAGCGTGCGCAAGCTCGACGAGATCCGGCGGCGGGTCGGCGACCATCCCGCCTTCTGGTGGCCGGAACTGGTGGGCGGCGCCTATCCGGCGCCCCTGCCGGACGTCGCGGCCCTGCCGCTGCGGAGCGCCTCATGACCGCCTGCCTGCCGCTCCCGATCGACGGCGACGCCACGCTGACGGCGACGCTCGGCGCGCTCGACTGCCAGGTGAACGACGCCGTGGCCTCGGGCTACGGCCACCTGTTCGGCGCCGGCGGCGCGCTCGGCCTGGCGCTCAGCGCCGGGCTGACGATCTATCTGACGGTGATCGCCCTGGGCCTGCTCACCGGCCACACCCGGCTGACCCTCGGCGCCCTCGGCCCCAAGGTGCTGACGCTCGGCTTCGTGCTCACTTTCGCGACCGCCTGGCCGGCCTATCAGACGGTGGTCTACGGCCTGCTCACCGGCGGGCCGGATCAGGTCGCCTCGGCCTTCCTGGGCGCGAAGGCCGGCGCTACCCGGGCCTTCGCCGCGCGGCTGGACGTCCTGTTCGACGCGGTGCTGGAGATCGGCCGCAGCCTCGCCGCCATGCCCAAGGCGCCGAACCTGGAGCTGGCCAGCAAACTGGTCTGGGCCAGCGCGATCCTGCTGCTGCTCGCCACCCTCGGCCTCCTGGTGATCGCCCGCATCGTGCTGGCGGTGCTGCTGGCGCTGGGGCCGGTCTTCCTGGTGTTCAGCCTGTTCGACGCCACCCGCGGCCTGTTCGAGGGCTGGCTTCGGACCGCCGTCGCCTTCGCCATCGCCCCCACCCTGGTGGTGCTGGGCGGATCCGGCCTGCTGGCGGTGATCGGTCCGCTGATTTCCGCCGTCGCCGACGATCCGAACGCCGCGGTGAGCGCGCTGCGGCCGATCGTGACTCTGTTCCTCGCCTGCGTGATCTACGCCGGCCTGGTGGCGACGCTGGCGGCGACCGCCGCCGCCCTCACCCGCGGCTGGCGAATCCGCGCCTCAGGACCCGCGCCGGACGCGGCGTCCGCCCCGGCGGCGGCTCCCGCCCTATCCGACGCCACGCGCGAGCTTCGCGAGACGACGGCCCACTCGAACGACCGGGTCTCCGGCCTCGCCACGGCCGTGCTGCGCGAAACCGGGCGGGCGTCCGAGCAACGCTCGGCCGCCATGGTCGAGGCGCTCTCCCTGCCGACCTCCGACATCCGCGGCGGCCGCCGCCGGGTCGAGGGGCTCGGCCAGACCTTTCGTCCGGGCGCGAGTCGCCGGCCCCTTTCTGGAACCATCGGACCATGAGCCTTTTTCCGCCCCTCAGGACCCTGTCGCTGGCGACGGCGGCCCTGGTGCTGACAGCCAACACCGCCCAGGCCGACGGCCGCATGCGCCGGATCGCCTACGACCCTGACGCGGTCGTCCGGCTGGAAGGCTGCTTCGGCTTTCAGACCATGGTCCAGTTCGGACCTGACGAGCACATCGAGAACGTCGGCCTGGGCGAAGCCTCCCAATGGCTCGTGTCGCCCAACAAGCGCGCGAACATGCTTTTCGTGAAGCCGGCTTACCGAACCAGCCACTCCAACATGACCGTGGCCACCGACCGTCGGGTGTACGCCTTTGAACTGGTCGCCCGCGACACCCCGGCCTGCCGGCGCGGCGCGGTGGCCTACAGCCTCCGCTTCGCCTATCCGCGCGATCCGGCGCCGGCGCCGGCGCTCGGATCGCCTGCGGACCTGCCGCAGGCGCCGGCCGAACCCGCTGTCCCGCCGCCGGATCAGCGCAATGCGACCTACAGCTTCACCGGCGCCCGCGACAATGTTCCCGTCCGGGTGTTCGACAACGGCAGGGCGACCTTCTTCCGCTGGACCGAGGGGATGTCGACCCCGGCGGTTTACGCTCTGGCCGCGGACAAGACCGAAACCCCGGTGAGCTTCACCGGCAAGGGCGACTACCTGGTGGTCGATCAGGTCGCGCCGGCCTTCGTCCTGCGCCGCGGCAACGCCGTGGCGGTGCTCTACAACGACGCCTACCAGACGCCGGCGCTGGACGCCGGGTCGCCGCAGCCGCGGCCGGACGCGGTGGCCCAGACCGAGCGCCGGAGCCCCTTCGGCCGCGGGAGCAAGTCCCGATGACCCCCCTCCTCAACAGCGCCGGACGCGATCCGCGCCTAGAACTCGACAAGGACGAGCTTGGGCTCGCGTCGGTCTGCGCCGCGCCCCAGGTGGGCCGGCCGGCGCGCGGCCTCGATCTGGGCCTGGTCCTCGGCGGCGTCGGCGCCCTGGCGCTGGGCGCCGTGACCCTGCTGGCGCTGTCGGGCGGCGAGCCGGCCACGGCCTCGACGCAGGCGCCCCCTCCGGCGGCACCCGTTGCGCAGGTGATCAAGGCGTCGACGAGCGTCGCCTCGACACCGACCCCGGCCCCGGCCGCGCCGGCGGCGGTTCAGGTCGATCCAAACCAATCCCGGGCAAGCCCGCTGATCGTCGACAACACCGACGCCGGCGCGGCCGGATCGGCGAAGCCTGCGGGCGCGGTCGGTGCGGCGGGGGGCGGCCAGGCCGCCCAGGCGCTCAACGCCGACGAACAGTTCTCGCTGCGCATCGGCGGCGACAGCGCCCGCGCCCAGGCCCAGGACATCGGCGACCCGAGCGCGACCGTGGTGCAGGGGTCGCTGATCCCTGCGGTGCTGGAGACGGCCCTCAACTCCGACCTCCCCGGGTACGCCCGGGCGATCGTCAGCCGCGACGTCCGCAGCTTCGACGGAACGAAGGTGGCCATTCCGCGCGGCAGCCGGCTGATCGGCCAGTACAAGAGCGGGCTTTCCAGCGGTCAGAGCCGCGCCTTCATCGTCTGGTCCCGGTTGATCCGCCCGGACGGCGTCTCGATCCAACTGGGCTCCCCGGTGATGGACGCGGCGGGCCAGACCGGGCTCGCCGGCAAGGTCGACCGTCATTTCCTGCAACGGTTCGGCGGGGCCATGCTGCTCTCGGTGGTGAGCGCCCTGCCCAGCGCGCTCGCCGGCGGAAGCTCGACCGCCCTGGTGATCAACGCCAGCTCGGATTCGACCAGCGCCGCGGCCCAGGCGCTGCAGGCCGACGGCAAGATCGCGCCGACCATCCGGGTGCCGCTCGGAACGCCCATCCAGGTGTTCGTCGCGCGCGATCTCGACTTCGGGGGCCGCTGAGATGGCCGAGGCGGCGACGCCCATCGCCGGGGTCTATCTCCGCAGCTACCTGCGGCCGTTCGTAGCCTGGCTGGAGCGGCCGGATGTCAGCGAGATCCTGGTCAATCGTCCCGGCGAGCTCTGGGTCGAGCGGGCGGGCGAACCGCGGATGCGGCGGATCAGCGCGCCCGAAGTGAGCGACGAACTGCTAGGACGGCTCGCCGCCCAGATCGCCCGCGTCGGCCATCAGGCGGTGAACCGCGAGAGCCCGCTGCTGGCGGCCACCCTGCCCGGCGGCGAGCGGGTGCAGATGGTGGGACCGCCCGCCGCCCGGCATTGGGCGCTGGCGATCCGCCGCCACCAGATGACGGATCTTGAGCTGGCCGACTACGAGCGCGGCCCGCTGACGCCAGGCCGCGACGCCGCGAGCCGGCTCAGCCAGGCCGAGGCCCTGGCCGATCCGGTGGGCTTCCTGCGCTGCGCCGCCCAAGCCCGCCGGACCATTCTGATCTCGGGCGGCACCTCGTCGGGCAAGACCACATTCCTCAACAGCCTGCTGAAGATCGTTCCGGCCGAGGAACGCATCCTGCTGGTCGAGGACACGCCGGAAATCGCCGCGCGCCAGCCGAACCTCCTCGGCCTGACCGCGGTGAAGGGAGACCTGGGCGAGGCACGGGTCACGGTGGACGATCTGTTGCAGGCGGCCCTGCGGCTTCGACCGGATCGGATCATCGTCGGCGAGATCCGTGGGCGCGAGGCCGCGACCTTTCTACGCGCCATCAACACCGGACATCCCGGCTCCTTCACCACCGTGCACGCCAACACGCCGGAGGGCGCGCTCGAGCAGATCGCGCTGATGGTGATGCAGGCCGGCCTCGCCCTGCCCCGGCTCGAGACCCTCGCCTATGTGCGCAGCGTCGTCGACGTGGTCGTGCAGCTCGCCCGCGTCGAGGGCGAACGCCGTATTGTCGACATCCGGGTGCTGGATTGCGGAACGGCATGACCGCGTCTCACGCCCGCCCGCCGTCAGCCAGGCCTGCGCCGCAGCCGACTCCGGCGCGCCGCCTGGAACGCCGGTCTGTGACACGCGCCCCGGCCTCGTGCTTTAGTATCGCCGTGATGGGAACGGGTGCGGCGATAGATTCGGTGGCGGAAGTGCTGCTCGTCGAGGACGACGAGGAGTTGCGGGCCGAGATGGCGGCCTATCTGCAGGACAACGGCTATGCGATCTCGCAGGCTGCGAGCGTGCCCGAGGCGCGCCGCGTGCTGCAGTCGCGTCCGATCCAGGTGGCGGTGCTCGACATCAACTTGCCGGGCGAGGACGGCCTGAGCCTGTGCCGCGCGCTCGCCGACGCCGGCGGCCCGGCGATCCTGATGCTCACCGCCCAGGGCGAGCCGATCGACCGGATTCTCGGCCTGGAGCTCGGCGCCGACGACTATGTGGTCAAGCCGATCCTGCCGCGGGAGCTGCTGGCGCGGGTGAAGGCGCTGCTGCGCCGGCGCACGCCCGGGGCGTCGAACCAGAAGCGCACCAGCTATCGGTTCGCCGGCTTCCTGCTGGACCTCGCCGCGCACAAGCTCCAGGCGCCGAACGGCATGACCCTGCTGCTCACCCGCAGCGAACTCGCCCTGCTGACCGCCCTGCTCAACAAGGCGCAGAAGGTAGTCTCGCGCGACGAGCTCACCGTGCTGCTCAAGGGCGACGAGCCGGACGTCTCCGGTCGTTCGATCGACCTGCACATCAGCCGGCTGCGGCGCAAGATCCAGGACCAGGCCGACGGCGAGATCATCCGCACCTATCGCGGCGTGGGCTATATGCTGGATGTGAAGGTCGCCAGCGAATGAGCGATCGACCGGCCCTCTTCCGAAGGCTTCCCAGCCCGCCGATCTGGCTGCAGATCATCGCCCTGGTGGTCGGCGGCCTCGTCGTGGCGCAGGTGGTCACCCTGGCCCTGACCCTGTTGCTGCCCCCCGCCCCGCCGCAGCAGCATTCGCTGGGCGAGATCGCCGAGGCGCTGCGCGGCGCCCCCGCCGATTCCGGCGACGGCCGACCCCTGATCCGCACGGTGGAGCAGGCCGCCCCCAGCCTGGAGAGCCCCGGCTGGGTGGTGTCCGCGCGCACGACCCGCGAGCTCGCCAGCCTGCTTAACGCCCAGGAGAGCGACGTCCGCATCCTCTTCTACGCGCCCCCGCCGCTGGCCGGCACGGCCGGTCCGCCGCCGCGCGGACCGCGGCCCCTGGCCCTGTCGTCAGGACGGCGGGTCCTGGTGGCCGGGTTCGTTCCGCTGAGCGACACGGCCCCCAGCTCCGACGCCGAACCGTTCCAGCTCGCCCAGGCGCCGCCCCCGCCCCCAGGCGGCGCGCCGCCGCCGATGCGCGGCGATATGGCGCCCGGCGGCCCGGGCGCTGGCGCCGGGTGGCGGCCGAACGGCGTCAATCCGCCTGGCGGCTGGCCGGAGGCTCCCCAGAGGAAGACGACGCGACCCTGGCGCGGAACGAGCGGCCCAGCCGCGGGCGCCGGCCCTTCCCGCGCGCCCGGCGCGCCGGGGACCGATCGTCGCCTCGGGTCTCCTCCTGGCCCGGCCGGCGGGACGGCGGCGGCGCCCGGGCCTGAGGGCGCGTTCGGCGATCGTCCGCAGGGGACTCGCCCGATCATCCGCTCTCCGCTCGACGCGGCGGTGTTCGACACCCGTGTCGTCACCACCCTACCCGTGTCGCCGCCGGCCGCCTCCGCCCCCGTCAGGACGGTTGCGCCGCTCCCACCGTTCGAACAAAGGCCCCCCTCCGCGCCCACGCAGATCGAACGGGCCATGCCCGTCGCGCCGCCGGCCGTGGCGCCGACGCCGAACCTGGCCGCGCCTGTGGTCGCCGCCGCATTGCGGCCGCCGGCGGATATCCGCCTCGAGGCGCCGGTCGCCAGCTCCGTCTTCGGCATCTCGCGTCCCAGCGCCTATGTCGAAGGCGAGTTCGTCGCCGCGCTGAAGACCCCGGCCGGCTGGGTCACCGTCCGACCCCGGCCGGAGGGTTTTCCGAACAGCTGGCAGCGGCGGGTGCTCCTGTGGTTCGCCCTCTCGCTGGCGCTCGTCGTCCCCCCCGCCTATCTGCTCGCCCGCCGGCTGGTGACGCCGCTGCAGCAGTTCGCCGACACCGCCGAGCGGCTCGGCCGGGAGCCCACAGCGGACCTGCCGCCGCTGACCGGGCCCGCCGAGATCGGCCGCGCCGCCAGCGCCTTCAACACCATGCGACTGCGCCTCAGGCGCTATGTCGAGGACCGCACGGGGATGATCAGCGCCATCACCCACGACCTGCGCACCCCGCTGGCCCGGATGCGCTTCAAGCTCGAACGGGCCTCGCCCGCCGTGCGCGCCTCGCTGGCGCGCGACGTAGACCAGATGGAGGCGATGATCTCCTCGGTGCTGGCCTTCATGCGCGACGAGCTCAGCGGCAGCGTGCGCGAGACGGCCGACCTGCGCTCGATCCTCGAATGCGTCGTCGACGACGCCGGCGACGCGGCGGAGCTGGAGCCCGGCGCGTCCATCCCGGTGCAGGTCGACCTCCTGGCCATCCAGCGGGTGTTCGAGAACCTGGTCGACAACGCCATCAAATACGGCCGCCGCGCGCGGGTCAGCCTGTTCAGCGACGGCGGGGACGTGGTGATCGAGGTGGCGGACGAAGGTCCCGGTCTGCCGCCCGAGGAGCTGGCGGAGGTCTTCAAGCCCTTCTATCGCGGCTCCGACGCCCGCACCTCGGGCGCCCCGGGCGTCGGCCTGGGCCTGGCCGTGTCGCGCTCGGTCCTGCGTTCGCACGGCGGCGACCTGGTCCTCGTCTCGGCCGAGCAGGGCCTGATCGCCCGCGCCCGCCTGCCGGGCGTCGCCGCGGTCATGCGCGCGGCCTGACCGATACAATCGAGATACCGAAGCGCCCAACTGCCGCCCGGCTCACACTGCAGCTTCCCTCAGCAGGGCCCCGCCACCCAAACCGTGGCCCTGACTCGGACGGAATGCGCCCCAGCTGCGCACCAGCTCCCTCCGAACGGCGGCCTCCCTCTGCCCCTCCGGTCTGCGGGGGGCCGCCCCCCCCGGGCCAGCGCCGCCACCGGCCTCAGCCGGCGGCGAGGGTCGCAGCTTCCGCCGCGCAATCGCCCTCGGGCGCCGCCTCGCCCTTGCGCAGGGCTGCGACCTCAGCGCGCGCCGCCTCCAGGTCCGCACGGAACTGTGGGTCCCCGTGCAGCTTGGCGACCACTCCGGCGGCGACCACCCGGCCTTCGTCGACGTCGCTCTGCCAATGGACGTTGCAGAACACCCGGCTCTGGCCAAAGGCCCGCCCACGCGCCAGGAGCGCGTCCGCCCGGTCGGGCGCCAGCTCGGCGAGAATCAGGCCCCAGCCCCAGCCGATGGAGCTATGGCCGGAAGGGTAGGAACCGTCGCGGCGTAGACCCGCCTCATTGTCCGGGGTGCAGCTGGGCGCGCCGTCGACGGTGAACGGCCGCGGCCGCATATAGTGGGTCTTGGCGGCGTAGGTGGAGAGGCCCAGGTCCGCGATGGTGCGCGCCAGGAGGGTGAAGAGCCGCGGCGCCTGCTCCGGATCGAGCTTGACGCCGAGCGCGCAGGAAAAGGTCTGCGCCGCCCGCGGAAGCTTCAGCTCGGCGTCGCGGGCGGCCAGACCCCACCGGGGCTCGCCCTGCAGGGCGACGGCGGCCTTTGCAGCGGCCTCGTCGCGCGACAGAGCCGCCGACCCCGCCGCCGGAGGCGGCGGCGCGAGCGCCAGGCTGTCGATTCGCTCCGCCTCTGGCAGATAGCCGGCGACGGGGACCCAGGCGTCCGCCCGCGGTTGGGCCTGCGGCGGCTGAGGCGCCTGGGCGTGCGGCGCGCCGACGAACACGCCGGCTGCGATCAACACGGTCAGGCCGAACACGCCCGTTCCGCGACTTGGCTTCACATGAGTCTCCGTGATCGGAAGCGCCGGACGCACCGCACCGCGCCTCGACTGGGCCGGTCAGCGTGTCAGATCGACCGGCGACGTCCAGTTGGTCGGATCGATTTCCTGGAAGCCGTCGAGCTTGGCGTTACGTTCGGTCGGAATGCAGAGCATGTTGACCGAGGCGATGCCCGGAAAGATGTTTTCCTGCACGCCCTTGAAGTTGTCCGCGCTGAAGAGCGGCGGCAGGTGCCAGAACAGGCGGTAGCCCAGCTCCGCCACCAGGGAGATCACCTCCTGCTGCTGGCCGGCGCGGTCATTCTCGACGTAGAGGACCGGCCGGCAGCGCGCGATCGTCTGCCGCGCGCCCCGCAGCACCTGCGGCTCGAACCCTTCGACATCGATCTTGATCAGGCCGCAGCTGGCGAGCTCCAGGCTGTCGAGCGGCCGGATCCGCACCTTGGTCCCGACGGCGCTCTGCGGCTGCAGCGCGACCCCGCCGAAATTGCCGACGCGCCCGTAGTCCAGCGGCGGGACGACCGCCTCTCCTTCCGCCTCGCCGCAGCCTTCGGGGTAGACGAAGGCGTTGCCGACGTCGTTCAGGGCGAGGTTGCCGCAGAGGATCTGGAAGATCCGCGGCTGCGGCTCAAAGGCGTAAAACGGCCCTGGCGCGCAGGCGCGGGCGATGTCGACGCTGTGGGTGCCCATGTTGGCGCCGACCTCGACCACCGTCATCCCGGGCCGGATCAACTGGCGCAGCAGGCGCCATTCGTCGGGGCAGTACTCCCCGTAGAGCTCGAGCGCTCGCGTCATGTAGTAGTCCGTCCGCAGCGCCAGCATGGGGCCGGAACGGGTCTGATAGGTAAGAACGGTCGGTTCGGTCACGGCGCCCCCCATGTCGGGCAGGAGCTTTAGCCGGGCTCGCCGGAGCTGGAAACTGGCTTTGGCGCGCCGTCAGACGCCCGTTGTCGGACCGATCCCTTCGCCGTCCTCTGGGAAGCTGCTCCAGCGCGGACGCTGAGCGGCCTCGCGGGCCTGTCGCAAGGCGGCGGCGTCGCGCATCAGCTCGTGGGCGCGGGCGACCACGGCCTCCAGGGCCGACGTCGTCGGCAGCGACTGCAGCTGGGTCTCGTACTGGGCGACCTCTTCGAGGAGGCCCGCGAACTCGAAGTCCTGAGCGGTGCCTTGACGCGGCGGATTTTCCAGGAACGCCGCGACCTGCACGAGTGCGGCTTCGAATGAGGCTTCGTCGGTGATCATGTGCATGGGTCTCCAGGATGGCGCGGACCGACGCCACGCATCGTCTGGAGGTAAAAAGCAAAAGCTACGCCATTGGTTGCGTCGCAGCCCTCATCCGTCGTCAGAAGAAATCGACGTCCTCGCTGACCGCTTCGGTCGCCCTCGCGACATGGCCGACGCCCTGGCCGATCCGCTGCGCCACCTCGCCCAGCGTAATGCCGCTCAAGGCCTCGCCCACCTCCACGGTGACGCCGTGGCCGAGCCCGGAGGAGATCCGATCGACGAAGCCGGCCACCGCCGCGATCTGCTGATTCAGCAGATCGACGACGTGCAGCTCACGCATCACCGCGCCGCGCTGTTCGGCGGGCGCGCCGTGCAACAATTGACCCAGGGCGCCGTCGAGGCGAGCGCAGGTGGTTTGGGCGAGCACCAGCTCCCCCGCAACCGCAGAGAGCACGTCCGTCATGGCCGCCTGTCCAGCAGTGCCCGTCATGCTCATCGCCCCCCGGTTTCCCCAGGTCACACTGTTCCGTCACCGAGGTTTAGTCTCGGTAAACGCGGGTGAATCAAGCGGAGGCGAGCGCCTTGTCGAGAGCTTCCAGCACGACCGGGTCGTTGGGGGCCGTATCGGGCGCGAAGCGGGCGACCACCTCGCCATTGCGGCCGATGACGAACTTCTCGAAATTCCACAGGATGCCGGGCTCGGGATTGGGCGTCATGCCGTAGCCCTTCAGCTTGGCGCGGAAGTCGGTGTCGCTCGTCGAGACCGCCTCGGGGAAGGTCTCGGTCAGGGCCTTGTAGAGCGGGTGGATCTCCGGTCCGGTCACCGCGATCTTCGAGAACATCGGGAAATCGACGCCGAAGGTCGAGCGGCAGAAGTCCTGGATCTCTTCGTTGGTGCCCGGCTCCTGGGCGCCGAAGTCGTTGGCCGGGAAGCCAAGCACCACCAGGCCCTCGTCGCGCTTGTCGGCGTAGAGCTTCTCCAGCGCGTCATACTGCGGCGTCAGCCCGCACTTGGACGCGACGTTCACCACCAGCAGCACCTTACCGGCGTAGTCGGCCAGCTTGGCGTCGTCGCCGGTGATGGTCTTCAGCGGCACGTCCTGAATTGCGTTGGGCATGTGTCTTCCTCCTGTGGCGGGTGATCAGCCTTATCGGACAGCAGCGATATTGCCCCCGCACGACGGGTTCAAGTCCGCCGCGACCGCCGCGCCGTCGACTGGCTTTTTTCCTGGAGTCCTGAAAGACCACCCACAATCCGTCGCATTAGCCCGATAAGCGCTCGGCCCCAGTCCCTAGCGAGCCTCAATGAATCTCCCCACCGACCCCGCCGCCCTGAGAGCGGCGCTCGCCCCCTACCAGCGGCCGAGCCATCGGCGCAGCGCCTTCGAGATCCTGATCACCGCGATCCCGCTCGTCGTCCTCTGGGGGCTGGCCTTGTTTGCGGTGAGCCATGGCTGGTGGTGGGGCGTGGCCTTGACCCTGCCGGCGGCCGCCTTCCTGGTGCGGATGTTCATGATCCAGCACGATTGCGGCCACGCCGCCTTCTTCCGTTCGCCGAAGGCCAACGCCTGGACCGGCCGGATCATCGGGGTGCTGACGGCGACCCCCTATGACTACTGGCGGCGGACCCACGCCATCCACCACGCCACCTCCGGCAACCTCGACCGGCGCAGCCTGGGCGCCGTCGACACCCTGACCGTCGAGGAATACCGCGCCCGGCCCTGGCTGATGCGCGCGGCCTATCGGCTCTATCGCCATCCGCTGATCATGTTCGGGCTGGGCCCCTGCTACATGTTCGTGCTGCAGCACCGCGCGCCGATCGGCCTGATGCGCGAGCGCCGCGCCTGGCTCAGCGTCGCCGGCAACAACCTGGGACTGGCGCTCCTGATCGTCCCCCAGATTTTGCTGGCCGGCCCCACCGCCTTCCTGGCCGTGCACCTGCCGATCGTCGTGCTCGCCGCCTCGATCGGGGTGTGGCTGTTCTACGTCCAGCACCAGTTCGAAGGCGCCTATTGGACCCGGAACGAGCGCTGGAGCCTGCACGAGGCGGCGCTGCACGGCTCCTCCTACCTGCACCTGCCGGCGCCCCTGCGCTGGCTGACGGCCAACATCGGCGCGCACCATGTCCACCACGTCGGCAGTCGGATCCCATTCTATCGCCTGCCCCAGGTGATGAACGACCACCCACAGCTGAAGACGATGAGCCGAATCTCCCTGATCGACAGCTTCCGGGCCATGCGGCTGAGCCTGTGGGACGAGGCCGCCGGCCGGCTGATCTCCTTCCGCGAGGCCCGGCGGAGCGTCTCCGCAGTCCAGGGCGCCTGAATTCCAGGCGCGCCACCCCTGGTGTTTGCGCGTATTGTCGGCGCCCGGCCTCGCCGGCGGCGACCGATGCGGCGGAACCTGTGCGCCGCCTCCGCTTTCGCCTTGGCTGACGGGGTGCAGCTTACGGCGGTGTAGATGTCGACGGCCTTCGACGAAATGGACGGATGGCCAGGGGACGGGACCAGGGATGCTTACGCCCAGGTCCGGGCTTGGCTGGACGCGGCTCCCAGCGAGCTGTTGCAGACCCGGCGCGCCCAGGCGGAGCTCTTGTTCCGGCGCACCGGGGTGACGTTCAATGTCTATGGCGATCCCGGCGGCTCGGAGCGGTTGATCCCGTTCGACCTGGTGCCGCGGGTGCTGACCGCCGGCGAATGGAGGCGGATCGAACTGGGCTTGGTGCAGCGGGTCGAGGCGCTGAACGCCCTGCTCGCCGACCTCTACGGCGCTCAGGAGATCCTCAAGGCCGGCGTAATCCCCGAAGAGCTGGTGCGGCTCAATCCGGAGCACCAGCTGGCCGTCATGGGCCACCGGCCCAGCAAGGGCGTCTTCGTCCATGTCGCCGGCGTCGACCTGGTGCGCACCGGCCCCGACGACTTCTTCGTGCTGGAGGACAACGCCCGCACCCCGTCCGGCGTCTCCTACATGCTGGAGAACCGGGAGATGATGATGCGGCTGTTCCCGGACCTGGTGGCCCGCGCCAATGTGGCGCCGGTGGAGACCTATCCGGACCTGCTGCTGGAGACCCTGCGCTCAGTCGCGCCGGACGGCCCCGAGGCGGAGCCGACCATCGTCGTGCTGACGCCCGGCCCCTACAATTCGGCCTTCTACGAACACAGCTTCCTGGCCGACAAGATGGGGGTCGAGCTGGTCGAAGGCGCCGACCTCTTCGTGCGCGACAACCTGGTCTACATGCGCACCACCGAGGGGCCCCGCCGGGTGCACGTCATCTACCGGCGGATCGACGACGCCTTCCTGGACCCGCTGTTCTTCCGCCCGGACTCGACCCTGGGCGTGCCGGGCCTGCTCTCGGCCTACCTCGCCGGCAACGTCGCCCTGGCCAATGCGGTCGGCACCGGCGTGGCCGACGACAAGGCGATGTACAGCTACATGCCCGAGGTCATCCGCTTCTACTCGGGCAAGGAGCCGATCCTCCACAATGTGCCGACGTGGCGCTGCCGCGAACCGGAGCACCTCGCCTATGTGCTGGACCACCTCCCCGAGCTGGTGGTCAAGGAGGTCAACGGCTCCGGCGGCTACGGCATGCTGGTCGGCCCGCACGCCAGTCGGGCCCAGATCGACGAGTTCGCCGCCAAGCTGCGCGCCGACCCCCAGGGCTTCATCGCCCAGCCGACGCTGGCGCTGTCCACCTGCCCCACCCTGCACGAGGGCCGGCTCGAGCCCCGCCACGTCGACCTGCGCCCCTTCGTCCTGACCGGCGCAGACGGTGTGAAGGTCACCCCAGGAGGGCTGACGCGGGTGGCGCTCACCCCCGGCTCGCTGGTGGTGAACTCCAGCCAGGGCGGCGGAACCAAGGACACCTGGGTGGCGGGCTGCTGACGAATGCTTTCGAGAACCGCCGCCAACCTCTACTGGACCGGCCGCTACATGGAGCGGGCGGACTTCCTCGCCCGCCTGCTGGACGCGACCGCCCGGCTGTCCAGCCTGCCGACCACCTATGGGGGCGATCCCACGGCCTGGTCGGGGGCGCTCGCCGCGGCCGGCGCGGCCGACGCCTTCGCCTTGACCCATGGCGAGCCGACCGAGGCCGACGTCATCCACTTCCTGACCGTCGACACGGGAAACCCGTCGGCGATCTGCACCTGCATCGAGCATGCGCGGAGCAATGCGCGGGCGGTCCGCACCGGTCTCACCCGCGAGGCCTGGGAGGCGCTCAACGCCGCCTGGCACGAGGTGCAGCGGCTGCGCGTCCAGGATCTCTCGAAGACCGACGTGCGCGAGTTCACCGAGGCCGTGCAGCGCTCCGTCGCCGTCTTCGACGGCTCGGCCCAACGGACCATGCTGCGCGATGACGCCTACTGGTTCCTGCAGCTCGGCGCGGCGGTCGAGCGCGCCGACAACACCGCCCGCCTGCTGGACGTGAAATACCACCTGCTGCTGCCGCGGGACGAGCCGGTGGGCGGCAGCCTCGACTACTTCCAGTGGTCGACCATCCTGCGCACCGTCTCAGCCCTCACGGCCTACCGCTGGGTCTATCGCGACGTGGTGAAGCCATTGCTGGTCGCGGACCTGCTGATCTTCAACGACCGCATGCCGCGCTCGCTCGCCTGCTGCTACGACACCGTCGTCGAGCTGCTCGACTATCTCGGTTCGGGGAGCGGCCGCCGCGGACCGGCGCACCGTCAGGCCTCGCAGATCCAGCTTCAGCTGCGCGAGGGCGACATCAAGACTGTGTTCGCCTCTGGCCTTCACGAGTTCATCGAGCGTTTCATCGTCGACAACAACCGTCTCGGCGTCGCCATCGCCGAGCAATTCGCGTTCTGACCATGCGCATCCGCGTTCGCCATGCCACAAGCTACACCTATGACTCGCCGGCCTACGGCGTCATCCAGGCGCTGAGGGTCACGCCCAGCGATCACGAGGGCCAGCTGGTCCTCAACTGGCGGGTGGACGTCGACGTCGACGGCTTCCTGCGCGAGGGTCGCGACGCCTTCGGCAACGTCCTGCACATCTTCTACGCCGAAGGCGCGGTGAACCGGATCACCGTGCGGGTGACCGGCGAGGTCGAGGTGCGCGAGACCGCCGGCGTGGTGCGCGGCGCCCTTGAGCCCTTCCCGCCCAGCGTCTTCCTGCGAAAGACGCCCTTGACCGAGCCCAGCGCAGCCCTAGCCGATTGGGTGGCGGGCTTGCCGAGCGGCGATCATCTCACCCGCCTGCACCGGCTGATGGAGGAGCTCAGCAGCCGCATGCGGTTCGACACCGGCGCGACGGGGGTCGAGACCTCCGCGGCCGAGGCCTTCGGCCAGGGTCACGGGGTCTGCCAGGACTACGCCCACATCTTCGTCGCCGCCGCGCGCCGAATGGGCCTGCCCGCCCGCTATGTCTCCGGCCACCTCTGCCGCACCGAGGGCGGCGAGCAGGAAGCCGCCCACGCCTGGGCCGAAGCCTATATCCCGGAGCTCGGCTGGACGGGCTTTGATCCCGTCAACGCCGTCTGTCCCGATCAAACCTATCTTCGCGTCGCCACGGGACTCGACTATCTGGATGCTGCGCCCCTTCGAGGGGCGCGCCGCGGCGGGGGACAGGAGCACCTCACCGTCGCCGTGCTCGCGCGCCAGTCGGTGCGCCAGCGCCAGGACTGATCGGGAGGCGACGTGACCTATTGCGTGGGCTTGTTGGTGAGGCAGGGCCTCGCCATGCTCGCCGACACCCGGACCAACGCCGGCGTCGACAGCGTCTCGACCTATCGCAAGCTGCGGATCTACGGGAACGACGGCCGCCGCCTGATCACGGTCGCCTCGGCCGGCAGCCTATCGACGACCCAGCAGGCGATGGAGCGGGTGAGCCTTGGCTTCGTCGCCCCCGACAGCGGCGAGCTGGAATCCCTCGACAGCGTCGCCTCCATCCACCGCGCGGCCTATCTGGTGGGCCAGGCCGTGCGGTTTACGCGAGACGAGATGGAGGGCTTGAAACAGGGCGACATCAACTTCGACGCCACCCTGCTGGTGGGCGGCAGCGTCGGCGGCGAACCCACCCGGCTGTTCCTGGTCTACAGTGCCGGCAACTTCATCGAATGCGGCCCCGACACCCCCTATCTGCAGATCGGCGAGACCAAGTACGGCAAGCCGATCCTCGACCGGGCGATGACCTATGACACCGAACTCGACGAGGCGGTGAAGATCGGGCTGATCTCGTTCAGCTCGACGATGCGGTCCAACCTCGCCGTCGGGCTGCCGATCGACCTGATGATCGCCCGTTCAGGCGAAAGCCGGGCGCGGCTGGTGCATCGCATCGACGACCATGACGAATACTATCGGGACCTGAACGACCGCTGGTCGGCGGCGCTCCGCGCGGCCCAGACCTCGATCCCCAGACCGCCCTATCGCTGAGCCTCTTCGGCCGCGACCATCTCGCCGTCAGGCTTGAAGCCGACGGGCAGGTAGCCGTGCAGGAAGGACTCCACGGCGACGGTGACCGGGCCGGAGATGTCGCGCCGCCCCGACTCCATCTCCAGGACTCGCTTCTCGCCCTGCTTGTCGCCGCCGGCGAGCCTCAGCGCGCGGGCCAGCTGCACGGGCGTCCAGCCCAGCGCTTCCCGCGCCTGCTTCAGATGCGGACCGGTTTTGATCACGAAACCAGAGTCTCCAATAGCCTGCAGCCGCCCCGCCCGGGCGCCGCCGCGAACCTGTTAGCGGAAATCCTCCAGCTTTTCGAGACGTCGCGCGGACTCATTCGGCGTTTGAGCCGCATCAACCCCGCCTGCCCGGCCAGGCTGCAGATCGACCGGCTTTAGAGGCCTTTCCACGCCTCTTTGATGCAGCGCGGCGGCCGCAAAGGGCTATCACCACCAGAGGCGACCCCATTCCCCCGGCCCTGCCTCGCGTCAGGCGGCGCAGGGCCTACCGATCGGAGGCCATCCATGCCCAGCCCGAAAGTGCTCTTCCTCCTGGCCGACGGCGCCCGCGCCCGCTTCGTTGAGCGCTCGCGCGAGACCGGCCACTATGTGACCATCGAGGAGATCGACGGCCAACCCCGGCTTCGTGCGCTGCGCAACGAGTTGCGCCAGAGCCCCGCGGCGCGGACCGTCCATCAGAGCTACCCCGGCGGTCATTCCCTCAACCGCCAGGACTTCCTGCGCTCCGCCAAGGAGGCGTTCGCCGCCGAGGTCGCCGAGAAGGCCGCGAAACTGGTCGAAAAGGGCGCCTACCAGGGCGTCTTCCTCGCCGCGCCGGCCCGGCTGATCGCGGCGCTCCGGCGGGGTCTCGCAGCCAGGGCGACGATCACCGGCGAGCTCAACCGCGACCTGACCAAGACCGTGGACGCCCAGCTCTCCAGATGGCTGCCGATCCGCCCGATCACCCCGGCCGCAGGCTGACCACACTGCGATAGAAATTCCGGATGCTGACGGATCCCACCTGGCTCGACATCGCCCTGCGCCTGGGGCTGGCGACCCTCGCAGGCGTGCTGGTGGGCTACAATCGCGAAGCCCACAGCCAGGTGGCGGGCCTGCGCACCACCACCCTCGTCTGCGTGGCCGCCTGCCTGTCCATGGTGCTCGCCAACCTGATGCTGAAAACCGAAGGCCCCGAGCCCAGGGACTTCCTGCGGCTGGACGTGATGCGGCTGCCGCTCGGCGTGCTCACCGGCATCGGCTTCATCGGCGCGGGCGCGATCGTCCGGCGCGGCGACTCGGTGATGGGAGTAGCGACTGCCGCCACCCTCTGGTTCATGACCCTCGTCGGCCTGACCTTCGGCGCAGGACAGCTGGGGCTGGGAAGCGCGGTCACCGCGGCGGGCCTCGTCGTGCTGTCGGGCCTGGAGCGCGTCGACCACGCCATCCGCCGCCGGTTCCGCGCCGGCCTGACCGTATGCGCCGAGCCGGCGCATCTGCCGGAAAGCGAGCTGCGTGACATTCTGCGCGACTGCGGCCACGGCGTCGTCGCCTGGGCGATCACCTACCGCGACGGCGGCGACAGCTACGAGGCCCGCGCCGAACTGGAATGGTACGGCCAAATCGGCGACCGCGCCCGTCCGCCGGACTTCCTGGTCGGTCTCGTCAAACGCCCGGGCGTGCGCCAGGTCGACTGGTCGCCCCAGGCGATCTCCGTCTGAAGGCGGCTTCCAGGCCTACAGCTGGGTGAGCCGCTCCGCATGCCAGCGCAGATGGTCTTCCATGAAGGTGGCGATGAAGAAGTAGCTGTGGTCGTAGCCGGGCTGGCGGCGGAGCGTCAGCGGGACGGCGGCCTGGGCGCAGGCCGCCTCCAGCAGATCCGGCCGCAGCTGGTCCAGGAAGGGATCGGCCTCCCCCTGATCCACCAGCAGGTCGGCAAGCCGCGCGCCGTCCTCGAGCAGGGCCGTGGCGTCGTAGCGGCGCCAGGCCGCCCGGTCAGCGCCGAGATAGCCCGACAGCGCCTTCTCGCCCCAACCGCAGCGCATCGGCGAGCTGATCGGGGCGAAGGCCGAGACGCTGCCCCAGCGGCCGGGGTTCTTGAGGGCGAGCGTCAGCGCGCCGTGTCCGCCCATCGAATGGCCGAAAATCCCCTGGCGGCTCAGGTCCGCCGGCAGCTCGGCGGCGACCAGCTCTGGCAGCTCGGCCGCGACATAGCTCTCCATCCGGTAGTTGGCGGCCCAGGGGTCCTGGACCGCGTCGACGTAGAAGCCGGCGCCCAGGCCGAAGTCCCAGGCCCCGTGCGGGTCGTCCGGCACGCCGGGACCACGCGGGCTGGTGTCCGGAGCGATGAAGATCAGGCCGAGCTCGGCGCAGACCCGCTGGAACTGGCCCTTCTCGGTGACATTGGCGTGGGTGCAGGTCAGGCCGGACAGGTACCAGACCACTGGACAGGGCCCCTGCTCCGCCTGCGGCGGCAGGTAAGCGGAGAAGACCATCTCCGTCCCCGTCTCGCGGCTCTGATGGCGGTAGACGCCTTGGGTTCCGCCGAACGAACGGGTGGTGGAGACGGTCTCCAGCGCCATCTCAGTAGACCACCACGCTGCGGATGCTCGCGCCGCGGTGCATCAGGTCGAAGGCCTCGTTGATCCGTTCCAGCGGGAAGCGATGGGTGATCATCGGGTCGATCTGGATCTGGCCGTCCATATACCAGTCGACGATCTTCGGCGTGTCGGTGCGGCCGCGCGCGCCGCCGAAGGCGGTGCCCTTCCAGACCCGGCCGGTGACCAGCTGGAACGGGCGGGTGGAGATCTCCTTGCCCGCCTCGGCGACGCCGATGACGATGCTCTCGCCCCAGCCGCGGTGACAGGCCTCGAGCGCCTGGCGCATGACCACGGTGTTGCCGGTGGCGTCGAAGGTGTAGTCCGCCCCGCCGTCGGTCAGCTCGACCAGATGCGGGACGACGTCGCCCGAGATCGCCTTCGGATTGACGAAATGGGTCATGCCGAAGCGGCGGCCCCATTCCTCGCGATCCGGATTGATGTCGACCCCGACGATCATCGAGGCGCCCGCCATCTTCAGCCCCTGGATGACGTTGAGGCCGATCCCGCCCAGGCCGAAGACCACGCAGTTGGCGCCGGGCTCGACCTTGGCGGTGTTGACCACCGCGCCCACCCCGGTGGTCACGCCGCAGCCGATGTAGCAGGCGGTGTCGAAAGGGGCGTCCTTGCGGATCTTGGCCACCGCGATCTCCGGCAGCACCGTGTAGTTCGAGAAGGTCGAACAGCCCATGTAGTGGTGGATCGTCTGGCCCTTGTAGGAGAACCGGCTGGTCCCGTCGGGCATCAGCCCCTTGCCTTGCGTGGCGCGGATCGCGGTGCAGAGGTTGGTCTTGCGCGAAAGGCAGCTTTTGCACTGCCGGCATTCCGGCGTGTAGAGCGGGATGACGTGGTCGCCGGGCTGCACGCTGATCACCCCGGGGCCGACCTCGACCACCACCCCGGCCCCTTCGTGGCCCAGGATCGAAGGGAAGACGCCCTCGGAGTCGAAGCCGTCGAGGGTGTAGGCGTCGGTGTGGCAGATCCCGGTCGCCTTGATCTCCACCAGCACCTCGCCGGCGCGGGGGCCTTCGAGGTCGACTTCAACGATCTCCAGAGGCTTCTTGGCTTCGAAAGCGACGGCGGCGCGGGTCTTCATGGCGGCTTCCTGAACGAGGTTGCGCCTCTTCTCTCAACCGGTTGCGAGGAAGTGAAGGGGCAGATCGCGCTCGACGCTCATTCTGTCCGCAACAGACGGCGTCGCTTGGCGTTTGACGCTTATGATCGACCCCCACCCGCTACCCCAGGAAGAACGCGACCTCTTGAAGGCGGCGCTGTGCGGCCCGTTGCTTGACGGAGATCCTGCGCAGGTGGGGCTTTGTCTGCGCCTGTGCGGCCGCAGGCTCCTGCAGCGCGCCGGCTCCGTCGCCCAGGCCAACGGATGGGGCGGCTCGCCGCACGCCTTCGTGCTCACCCGTGAGGGCTGGGCGCTCCTGAAGGCGGAGCGACGGATCAAGCCGATGCGGCAAACGGGCTGAGCGCGGGTGCGGCTCTAGGCCAGCTGGCTCCGGCGCCGCTTCCGCATGGCCAGGACGCTTGCGGACCCGGGTCCCGGCCGCTTGACGGAGGCCTGCAGACGAACCGGCCCCGGCGCAACGGGCGCCGTCAGCTCATGCTCCATCTGCTCGCGGAACCACTGCAGCGTCTTAGCGACGCCCTCCTCATAGGGCGTGGCGGCCTCCCAGCCCGGCAGCACGCCGCGCATCACCGTCAGATCGGGCCGGCGATTGGTGGGATCCTGCGGGATGGGCGGCGCAAAAACGATCCGCGAGCCGGGCGCCAGGGTGGTGATGTAGCGGGCGACGTCCAGCACCGAGATTTCCCGGTCGTTTCCGACGTTGAGCGGGCCCTTGTAGCTGATCTTGTCGCGCCAGAAGAACCGCTCCAGGCCTTCGACGATGTCATCCACATAGCCCCAGCTGCGGGTCTGCAGGCCGTCGCCGTAGACCGTCAGCTCACCGGTGGTCAGGGCCTGGGACAGGAAGTTGGAGACGGCGCGGCCGTCGTCGAGACGGGTGCGCGGGCCGTAGACGTTGAACAGTCGGACCACCCGCACATCGATTCCGTGGACACGCTGGGATTCGAACAGCAGCGCCTCCGCGCACCGCTTGCTCTCATCGTACGACGAACGCGGGCCAGTGCAATCGACGGAACCGCGATAGCTTTCCGGCTGCGGCGAAATCAGCGGGTCCCCGTAGACTTCCGAGGTCGAGGTGAAGCTGAAGCGCCCGCCCGGAGCCAGGAAGTTGAGCAGGTGCATGGTCGCCACGACGTTGGCTTTGATCGTTCGCACCGGATCTCGCATGTACCACGGCGGCGAGGCTGGGCTGGCGAGATGCAGGATCTCGTCGAAGCGCATGTCGGTGACCAGGTCCTCGGCGGCGCCGACTTCCACCTGCAGACGCGGGTCACGGATGTGCGCCAGGTTGTCGAGCGTTCCGGTCCAAAGGTTGTCGATGACGACGAGGCGCTCAAGATCGGACCGGCGCAGCAAGCGGTCGACAAGGTGTGAGCCGAGAAAGCCGGCGCCACCGGCCACAAGAACTTTCTTCAATGTAAACGCCCCAACATCTTGGTCCACACGCATCACGCGCGGCTTTGATTTGACCCAAGTATATCTGATCGATTGCTAACAAATCGTACGGAAAACAGTAATTACCTACCCGATACACTCAGTCGAACACCCGACATATCTACCATATCCGAGATCCGCCCTGGACAACCTCTGGTTAACCTTGATACTTAGTTGCTGATCTTGTCTCTGATCAAGGACATCCGGATCCTGGTCGTGAAAATTCCCTAGATCAGCCGCCCCACTCTGCTCAACGCGTCGCAAAGATCGCTTCAGACCACGGTTCACCAGCCATCGCATTGTCACCGACGGAGCGCACCGCCCTGCATCCAGAAGCGTGTGCGCTGCCTGCGGCCAGTCGCGGGCGCCGAGGTGGTGGCCGGCCTCCCAAAGCAGGTAATCGGCCCGGCGCCTGCGAGCGACATGTCGGGCGAATCCGCTCAACTGCTTGTCCAGCAGGGCGAAGACCATGCTGACCGAGCGAACCATGGAAATCGTATCGCTCGACATCGTCCTGGCGGTCTTCCGATAGCCAGTTAGAAAGCCCGGCGCGCAGGCGAAAATGTGTCGCTGGGCCAGAAGAAGCTGCAGCAGATAATCTTCCCCGCCCCCGCGGTGCGCATCTCGCAGCGCCGGGTCATAGGGGTGACGGCGCAGCAGTTCGGTCGGGATGAGCGGCGTGCTGCCGTTGCCGACGAAGTTCCAGGCGAGATGCCGATGCAGGACGTAGCCTTCGGCGTAGGACGGCGGCTGCGCGCCGGTCACCCGGCCCTCGGCGTCGATCAGCCGCGTCCAGCTGTAGACGAGCCCGACATTCGGTCCCGCCGCCTGAAGCGTGCGAAGCTGCCGCTCCAGCTTGGCGGGATGCCACAGGTCGTCGGCGTCCAACGGCGCGACATAGGCGGCCCGGGCTTCGGCGACGCCCCGGTTGCGCGCCCGCGCCACCCCGCCGTTCGCCTGGCCGACCAGGCGGACCCGCCGATCGCGCGCGGCATAGGCCTCGGCGATCGACACGGTCTGGTCCGAGGAGCCGTCGTCGACCACAATCACTTCGATGTCGCGGCAGTTCTGGGCGAGCGCCGACTCCAGCGTTTCGGCCAGGGTGGCTTGGGCGTTGTAGGCCGGGATCACGACGGTGACGACCGGGGTCTCGATCTTCGGCCAGGTCTTCATGCGAGGCGTCCGATCGCGGCCGCGAGCTCGTCCGAGGACCAGCCGCCAAGCGCCGTCAGCCGCGGCAGCATCATGATCGGCGAGCCGCGGCGCCAGAGGCTCGGCACGCAGGTGAAGGCCAGCCGATAGCCGGCCGCAAAAGCCTCCCGCGCGACCGCCTCGTCGACGTCGCCATAGGGATAGGCCAGGCCGCTGCACGTGCCCAGGCGGCCGGCGATCGCCTCCCGCGATTCCGTCAGCTCGCGCCGAAGCTCGTCGGGCGAGAGCCCCGTCAAGGGCAGGTGACGCGCGCTGTGCGCGCCGAAGCTCCACCCCCGGGCGCGAAGCGCCTCGGCCTGGGCCCAGTCCATCAGGCGGGCCGGCGGTCCATAGGCGGCGTCCCAGCGGGCCGTCCCGCCCATCTCCTCCGTCACCAGAAACACTGTGCCGACGAAGCCGTAGCGCTCCATCGCCGGCGCGGCTTGGGTCAGCACATCGAGGTAACCGTCGTCAAAGGTGATCAGGACAGCGCGGCGCGGCAGCTGAGCTCCGCTCCACACGTGCGCGTCGAGTTGCTCGAGCGACAGGGCGACGTAGCCCTGCTCCGCCAGCCAGCGCATGTGCTCGGCGAAGCGCTCTGGCGACACCCGGAAGTCTTCCAGTCCCGCGGGGCCCTCGTCGGCGACCCGATGGTAGGCGAGCGTCACCCAAGGCTGCTCGGCGTCAGCCGGCGTGGCCGGCGCGCGCAGGACCCGCTTGGCGAGCCTCGATCGCTCCGCCAGGACGCGGGCGCGAACCGTCTGTCGGATCTTTGCGGACGTCGGGAGCGATGAGGCCTTCGCCAGCAGGCTGCGGATCCGGCGCGCAGGCCTCGGCCGCCGGGCCGGCGTCGCAGGACCGCCAAATTCCCCGACGATGAGGGCGTTCAGCTGAGGGCGCTCGAAGGTCTCCGCCGAGACCAGGTCCAGCCGGCCCAGGATTCCGTCCCGCTCACGCACGACGAGCCGCACGCGCTCGGCGCCTCGCGCGGGTCGCAGGTCGTTCCTTGGCGAGCGATCACAGGCGACGACCTGAAGGGCCCCGATGACGCCGTGTTCGTCGGGCCACAGGCTGTTCGCCAGCCTGAGCTCGATGCGTCGGAGCACCCGGCGCGTCAGCCGAGGCGCGAACTGGTCAGCCTCCAGCTGTCCGAGGAAGGACTCGACGCGCGGGGCCACGGTCGGCCAGACCGACATCCAGGTTCCCTGCTCCGCCTCTGTGGCGCGCGCCAGCCCCTCCACGAGTGCGGTCGCAACCTCATCCGGGTCGAGCAGCCCGCCGCCGCAGACGGCCAGCACCTCCGGGAGAACATGTTCCTGTCCGGCGCCAATCGCCGCGCCGGCGACGCCGAGGCCGAAGATGGCTTTCGCATGCGGCAGGCCCTGTCGCGGGGCGCCCTGGGCATAGGCCGGCGCGGGGTCGACGACGCGCGGGTCCGGGCCATGCCCGCGCTCGATCACCGCTAGCCCGCTTCTCAGCCGCAGGGCCAGATCGCTCGAGAGCGAGTCCGCGCGGAAGCTGTAGCGGGCGACCGTACGCGCGGGTGCGAAATTCGCCCCGGTCCGGCCGATCCTCTGCCAGAGGTCCCAGTCCTCCGCGGACGCCAGGCCTTCGTCGAAGCCGCCGCATTGCTGCAATCGGCTGCGGCGGGTCAGGGCGGCGTGGATCACGAACGGCGGGCGCCTGGCGGCCACGCCGAACACCTCGGCGAGATCGATCGGCGGCTGCACCGGCCCCAGCCCCTGCGGCCGCGCCAGCCGCCAGTCGCCGCAGATCACGTCGGCCTGCGGATGGCGGGTCTGTGCGTCGAGCTGATGGGCGAGATGCGAAGGATCCAACCTGTCGTCGGCGTCCAGGAACAGCACCCAGTCCGCCCGGGCCTCGGACAGGCCGGCGTTGCGCGCCGCACTGACGCCGCCGCGGTCCCGGCGCAGGGCGCGCAGGCGCGGGTCACGCTCGGCGAAGCCGGACGCGAGCGCGTGGGTTCGATCGGTCGAACCGTCGTCGACGATGATCGCCTCCCACTCCGTCTCGGTTTGACGGATGAGACTGTCCAGGGCGCCGGCCAGGGTCGCGGCGCTGTTGTGCGCCGGAATGATCACGCTGATGCGCGGCGCCGCGAGGGTCGAAGACGCCGTCATAGCCGCCGCCACGTCCGCGGCGGCCCGAGCCAGCCCCGGTCCGGCTTGTCGCCCTCCACGACGAGCGGATGGGCCCGCCAGTGATAGTCGTAGCTGTAGCGCCATTCGGCCTCGTAAAGACCGACGCTCATCTCGAACGGCCCCGGCGCCAGATCCAGACGCTCGATGTCGATGCGGACACGCGCGTCGCCGTTGAGGTCGCCGACCTTGAAGCCGTCACGCTCGGAGTTGAGGTCGAGCACGTCGTCGAGCTCGCCGCGGCCGATCGAGAGACAGGCCCGCGCGCCGTGGATGGGCTTGTGGGCGCGGATGTCGAGCTCGACCGACAGTCCGGCCCCCGGCGCGATCTCGCGGACGGGCCGGCCTTGGGCGTTAAGGATCCGCACATCGACGATCTCCGCGTCGAGACTTCCGAAGCGGTTCTCGCCCATGACCAGCCGCACGCCGCTCGGCAGCACCAGGGCCTCCACGTCCTTGGGCGCGCGCAGGCTCGTCTCGACATCCATGGCGACGCGGTATTCGCCGACCAGCATGCCAGGGGCGCCCTGGGCGATGCAGCGGCCCTGGCTCATCCAGATCGCCCGCTCGCAGATGTGTTCGATCTGGTCGAGTTCATGGGTGATCAGGACGATCGCGCAGCCGCCGTCGCGGATGGCGTGGATCCGATCGAGGCATTTCTTCTGGAAGGCCAGATCGCCGACGCTCAGCACTTCGTCGATCAGCAGGACGTCCGGATCCGCATGGGCGGCGACCGAGAACCCGAGCCGCAGCTTCATGCCCGAGCTGTAGGTCCTGACCGGCGTATCGATCGCCTCGCCGAGCTCGGAAAACGCGATGATCTCGTCGATGCGGGCGGTGATCTCACGCCGCGTCAGACCGGCGATGACGCCGTTGATGTAGATGTTCTCGCGACCGGAAAGGTCCCCGTGGATGCCCGTGGTCAGCTCGAGCAGACCGCGCACCTTGCCGACGCGGGTGATGGCCCCCTCGTCCGGCTGCATGACGCCGCCCAGCATCCGCAGCAGTGTCGACTTGCCCGAGCCGTTGTGGCCCAGGACCCCGACCGCCTCGCCGGCCTTGACGTCAAGGCTGACCCCGCGCACCGCCCAATGCTCCTGCATCGGCGCGCTGCGGAAGCCGCGAAGCGCCATCTGCTTCAGGGTGCGCGCGCGCGGCCCCCCGGAACGCCAGAGGAACCGCTTGCCCACGTCGACGGCCGTCATGCTTCCAGCGCCCACTAGACGTCCTCCAGGAAGCTGCGGCTGGCGTGCCGAAAGTATTTCACGGCCAGGCCAAGCGTCACCAGCCCGGCGGCGAGCGCGCCGGCGAGGTAGAGCCAGTTCGGGGCGTGGCCTTCCAGGAGAACGGCCCGGTAGCTGTCGACCACGATCGCCATCGGATTGAGGCTCAGGATCGTCCTGAACCTCTCGGGGACCTTGTCCAGGCTGTAGAAGATCGGCGTCACGTAGTAGCCGACCTGCATCACCACCGGCACGATGAACTGGACGTCGCGCGCGACGACGTTGAATCCGGCGACGAGGTAGCAGACCCCCAGGGTGAGCACGAACTGCACGACCATGATCGGCAGAACGAGCACGGCGAACAGGCTCGGACGGACGCCCTCCGCCATCATCACGATCAGCAGGAGCGGCAGGGTGATGACGAAGGTGACCAGGTTCGAGGCGACCGCCACGATGGGCAGGGCCGCCACGGGAAAGCCGGGCTGGGACAACATGTTGCCGTTGCCGGTGATCGCCGTCACGGCCTGCAGGATGGCCTGTTGCGTCAGTCCCCAGGACAGCACGCCGATCAGCACGAAGGAGGCGTAGCGGTCTATGCCCAGCTTCAGGACGTGGCCGAAGAGCACATAGAAGACGGCCAGGTACATCAGCGGGCTGACCAGCGCCCAGAGCATGCCGATCGCCGTGTTGCGATAGCGACCCAGGAAGTCGCGCCGGACGAGGGTGAGGATCACGTCCCAGAAGTGCAGCGCCCTAGCTCGCATGGGCCAGCTCCGCCGGCGCGGCTTCGACGCGCGTCCACGCCAGGCGCGCGGCTTCCCGCCGGGCGACCCGGTAGCGGCTCAAGCCGAGGAAGGCGCCGTGAATTTCTGCGAGAACCAGCCCGCGGCTGTGCCCCCCGGGCCTGACGAGGTTCCGGAGCAGCCAGCGCCAGCCCCAGTTCACCAGGATGAACCGCAGGACCGCGGCGCGGCTGACGCTCTTGCGCTCGATGCAGGTCAGCAGGTAGCCGACGAAGCCCGAGCCGTTGTCGCGCAACTGTCCTTGCAGGCGGGTGAAGTCGTCCCGATGCTCGTGCCAGACCAGGGCCGAGGGCGCGTAGGCCAGGGTTCCGCCGGCCGCCAGCACGCGGTGGAAGAATTCGATGTCGCCGCCGCCACGCGTGGCGGTCCCGACGTCGAGCGCGGGATCGAATGGCCCGACCTTGGCGATCGTCCGCTTGCGCACGGCCATGTTCGCGCCGACGCCGCAGGCGCTCGCCCAGAGCAGGGCGGCGGGCGACATCTCGCGGCCACGGAACCAGCGCGGGGACATCCCCTTGCCCATGCCGCCATAGACGTCCTCGAAGTAGAGCTGGGCCGGCGTATCCAGCTTCATCGGCGCGACGAGGCCGGTCACGACGTCGACCTCGTCCTGCGCGAAGGCCTCGGCCAGGCCCTTCAGCCAGCCGCGATCGACGCGGGTGTCGTCGTCCGTGTAGGCGACGATCGCGTAGCGGGCCGCCGCGGCCCCGCGGTTGCGCGCCCAGTCGAGGCCTGGCGTCGGCTCGCGCACATAGCGCACGCCGCGAAGGCTGCGCACATGCTCCGCCGTCTCCTCGGTCGAGGGGGCGTTATCGACAACGATGATCTCATAGTTCGGGTAGTCCAGCGCCCGCACCGCGGAGAGACAGCGGCGCAGGGTGCTCAGGCGATCGCGCGTACAGATCACCACCGAGATCGGCGGCAGGCGGACCGACGAAGGTCCCTCGAGCCGCTGGGCCAGTTGCTCCTGCACCAGGGCGGCGGCGAGCTGGCCCGCCACGAGGCTGCGCACGTCGGTGACCTCGCCTTCACGGGCCTGGTGCCTGACCCAGCCCAGCGGCCGGGCGCCGCAGCGAACGAGCCACCGTGACGGGCTGGCGGCCGAGACGCCCAGCATCTCAGGCCGCGGATCTTCGAGATCCAGCTCTCCGAGCACCGTCGCCGCCGTATCGGCGCCCGGGGGCGGCGCCGGCGCCAGCATCGGCGGAAGCCGGCTCGCGGCGTCCGCCCGAACGACGGCGTTGAGATGTTCGGTCAACAGGCGCGGCAGGTGCCGCCCCGCCAGCGGTTCGGCGCCGGGCTGCGGGGCGATCGAGAAGACCTCTCGCCATCCCATGCGGAATTCCGCGGCGCTCGGTCGTTCGCGATCGAGACGCGCCTGGACGGTCTCGTAGCCGCAGGCCAGGTCATAGACTGGGAAGGCGTCGTGCCGCGGCGTCGCGGCGATCGCCACGGGGTCGAGCGAGGCGGTCTGGCCACGCGCATAGGCGTAGGCGCGGGCGGCGGCGTCGAGCCGCAGCCATAGCGATCTCGCCCGCAACCGGTTCAGGAGGCCGAGGACTGCGGAAAGCGTCGCCCACAGCCGCCGTTCGCCCAGGAGCGCGCAGGCGCGCTCGAACTTCCGCGACTGCGGTCCAAGGCGCGAGAGCGAGAACAGGGCCGGATGCTTGATCGCCAGCTGGACGTCGGCCTCGCCTTCCCGCCTCGCGCGGTCAAAGCCCTGGCCGTGGGTGCGTTCGTCGTGATGCAGGCTCAGCGCACGCGGCTCGAAGACGAACGGAACGCCCTGCTCCAGCAGTCGATAGCCGAGCTCATAGTCCTCCCGGCAGGCGAAGGCCTCGTCGAAGCCGCCAAGACCCAGGAACAGCTCCCGTCCGATCGAGAAATTGCCCGACAGCAGTTCGCGATAGGTGAACCGGCAGGAGGGCTGGGCCAGCCGGGTGAAATGGTCGTTCCACCAGGCCCGCTTTCCCTGGTCGTACCAGCCGAGCCCCTCGATGCAGGGCTGCGCATGGCCCAGCACAACGGCCCCCGGACGAGCGGCCTGGGCCGCCTCGTGGGCGGCCACGAAGCCCGGCGCGACGTCCATGTCGTCGTCGAGAAAGACGATCAGCGCGCCGCGGGCGGCCCGCGCGCCGGCGTTTCGCGCCGAGGCCGCGTTGCCGACGGCGAGATCGACGGTACGAACCGCGATCCCGGGGCCCAGGCGGCCCATCGCCGCGGCGCTGTCGTCGCGGCATCCGTTGAGCGCGACGATGATCTCCACGCCGGGGTCGTCGCCGACGGCGTCGCGCAGACGTTCGACGGTGCGCACCAGCTGGCTGCAGCGATTGCGCGACGGAATGACGATGCTGACCCGCATGGTCACACGCCCGCCCGTTGCAGGCGTCGACGGGTGCTCAGATAGCGCCACGGCCCCAGCAGGCAGCCCCACAGCTCCGCCAGCAGCAGGCGGCGCTCGACGCCCCGCCCCCGGTTCAGCAGGGTTCGCACAAGCCGCGGGCCCTGGTCCCGGGAAAGCCATTTCCAGGCGAGCTGAAAGACCCCGAATTCCTTCTCGACGACCAGCAGTCGCGTCCAATAGGCGTAGGTCCCCACGCCATAGGCGAGAAAGACGTCCGCCAGATCGTCCCAGGTCTGGCGATGGGAGTGCCGGTTTATGGCGCGCGGCTCGTAGACGATCTTGTACCCGGCGCGCAGAATCCGGGCGAAATACTCGTGGTCGCCGCCGCTGCGCGTCGGGGTGCCGGCGTCGAGGGCGGGATCGAAGCCGCCCAGCCGGGTCGCCGCGCTCCGGCGGATCGCCATGTTGACCCCAGCCCCGACCATGCCGGTCGAAATCGGATTGTGCGACGGCCAGCGGAAGGCGCGCCGGCGGAACCCTCGGCGCGTGAAGCCCGAGAACCGTTCGAAATGCTCCTGCGACGTCGTCCGCAGCTCCAGCGGCAGGGTCAGTCCCGTGACGCAGAAGACTTCCGGATCCTCGAACGGGGCCAGCAGGTGATGCAGCCAGTCCGGATCGACCACCGCGTCATCGTCGACAAAGGCGATGACGTCCCCGGAGGCGTGCGCGAAGGCGCAGTTGCGGGCGGAGTTCAGGCCCGGGCGATCCTCCCGCACATATCGGACGGAGGGGAACCTCGCGACCACCTGGGCCGTACGTTCGGTCGTCGGCCGGTTGTCGACCGCCAGGATTTCGAGGCAAGGCAGGTTGGCCGCGGTCAGCCCCTCCAGGCAGGCCGCGAGCAGCTCCGGCCGTTCGCGCGTGCAGATCGCCACGGTGGCGGTGACCGGCGGCGGCTTGACCGGGTTCAGGCGGGCGATGAGGTCGCGATGGCGCGCATACTCCACATCCCTGTAGAGATCGCGCGCGATCCGCGCCGAAAGCTCCCGCGCGTCGATGGCCCGCGCGACATGCGGCAGCTCGACCTTGCCGACGACCGCCCCGGCGGACCTGACCAAGCACAGGGTCGATCCAGCGCCCGACGCGCCGTCCGGCGCTGCGAGCGGCCCGTCGGCGGAAACTTCTACGATGTCCGTCGCCACATCAGCCCCGACAACGATGGCGGCCCCAAACGGCCAAGATCACGTCAGACAATAGGCGAAATATGTTGAGAAATTGTACTATCTGAGGCCGCGACACATGAGCTCATGCACGCATAAGTATATTAACCTGCCGTTTTCCATGAAACCAAGGCGACGGGCTTGAGCATCTGCGGAAAGATGCAATGGTCTCGCTCAAATATTCGATGTGATAACCCTGGACTTCCTCACCGAATACAGAGATCCGCCTGCGGCAATTGGTCTTTACCTAGGGACTTCGTCCTCGGCGAGCGACAGCGGCGGCGCCACCGCCTCCAGCGGCATCCGTTCGGCGTTCACCCCCAGGAGGAGCTCCGCCACCGCGGCCGACAGCATCAGCCCGCCGCCCAGCAGATAACCCGCCAGGATCTGCCCGCGCTCGCCGGTGTCGATGAGCGCCCCGAACACCACAGGCCCAGCCACTCCGCCCAGCAGCGTGCCGAAGGCGTAGAAGAGCGAGATGCAGACCGCGCGGGTCTCCAGCGGGAAGAGCTCGCCGACCGTCAGATAGGCCGCGCTGGCGGCCGCGGAGGCGAAGAAGAAGATCCCGGTCCAGGCGAGGGTCTGGGTCACCGCCGTCAGCATGCCTTGCGCGAACATCCAGCCGGTCAGTGCGAGCAGCGCGCCCGCAATCGCATAGGTTGCAGAAATCATGGTCTTGCGACCGACGCTGTCGAACAGCCGCCCAAGCAGCAGCGGGCCGGTGAAATTGCCGAGTGCGAACGGCAGCATGAACCAGCCGATATGGGCGGGGGCGACGCCGTAGAACTTCGTCAGGATCAGTGCATAGGTGAAGAAGATGGCGTTGTAACAGAAGGCCTGGGTGGCCATCAGGATCAGGCCCAGCGCCGTCCGCCTCGGGCGCCGCCGCAGCAGGGTTACGCCGATCTCGCGCCAGCTTGTCCGCTCGCGGTGCGTCAGGCGCAGCTTCGGGTGCGGACCCGACGAGGCGGGCGCGCCGCGCTGGGCCTCCACCCGGCGCTCGATGTCGCGCACGATGGCCTCGGCCTCCTCCGGCCGGCCATGGGTGAGCAGCCAACGCGGACTTTCCGGGATGAATCGGCGGACGAAGATGACCGCGGTCGCGAGCAGGCCGCCGATCACGAAGGCCAGCCGCCAGCCCCAGGCCTGGGGAACCGCAGCGGGGTCCAGCACCACCAGCGAGCCCGCCGCCCCAAGGGCCGCTCCCATCCAGAAGCTGCCGTTGATCGCCAGGTCGGTGTAGCCGCGCAGACGCGCCGGGATCAGCTCCTGAATGGCCGAGTTGACCGCCCCGTACTCGCCGCCGATGCCCGCTCCGGTGAGGAAACGGAACAGCATGAAGGACCAGAAATCCCAGCTCAGGCCGGTGGCGATGGTCGCCGCCATGTAGAGGCCCACGGTGATGGTGAAGAGCCTGCGCCGGCCGAACTTGTCGGTGAGCCGGCCGAAGAGGATCGCCCCGAGCACTGCGCCCAGGATGTAGGCGCTGCCGGTCAGCCCGACCTCGCGACTGGTCAGGCCGAGCGCCGCGGGGCTGGCGATGGCCGGCGAGAGCGAGCCCACCAGGGTCACTTCCAGCCCGTCGAGGATCCAGGTGACGCCGAGCGCCGTCACCACCAGCCAGTGAAAGCGTGCGAACGGCAGCCGGTCCAATCTGGCCGGCACGTCGGTCTCGAACGTCTCCCCCGTCCGGCGCATGGTCGTTCCGCTTTTTATTGAAGCCCGGTTGGCGGAACCGAAAGGGCGAAGCTTGGGTTCCGTCCCTTCGCCGGTGTATGGGCGGGCTCATGGCGGCTTCCGACGTTTCCGACGAGATCCTGGTGGATGCGCGCGGCCACCGCTGTCCGGTGCCGACGCTCAGGCTGCGGCGCGCCCTGGAGGCGGCGGCGCCAGGCGCCCGGGTGCGGCTGCTGGCCGACGATCCGCTGGCCCGGATCGACGTGCCGCACTTCGCGGCTCAGGCCGGCGCCGAGGTGATCGAGCGCGGCGAGACCGATGGCGTGCTCAGTTTTCTGGTGGCCAGATCAGCGGCTTAGACCCGCGCAGGTCGTTCAGCAGCGTCGGACGCCGGTGAACCTCCATCTCGTCCAACGCCTGCTCGACCTCGGTGGCCAGCGCGCCGCCGAAGAAGATGGCGTTCACGTTCCAGGACAGCCAGATCAGGAAGACGACGACGGTGGCGATCGAGCCGTAGGTTGCGCCCAGGTGCGCCACCCCCTCGACGTAGAAGGCGATCGCCCAGGACGCCCCCAGGCAGAGCGCCGCCGCGACGACGCCGCCGATCAGCGAGGCCCGCCAGTCCACCGACCGGCTCGACATGGCGAAGCGGTAGATCGCGGCGAGGCCCAGGCTGAGCGCCGCGCTCGCCCAGGTCCACTCGCTGTAGAGCCAGGAGACCCCGCGCAGCGGCCGCAGCTCGAACGCCGAGCCCATCACCCTGAGGCCGAAGAAGGCGGCCGAGACCACGCCCAGGGCCGAGAAGGTGATGACCAGCACCGCCAGGGCCAGGAGGTTGAAGCCGACGAAGCCGCGCGGCTTGTCCTCGTCGTGGATGAAGGAGAGGCCGGCGAGCAAGGCCTTGAAGCCGCGGTGCGCGGCGTAGACGCCGATCATCAGGGCGATGCCGCTCTGGGTCGAGACCGCCCCATGGGGGGTGGTGGTCAGGCGCAGCAGTTCACTGCGGAAGATGTCGCGCGCCCCGACGGGCATCAGGCGCGACAGCGCCTCGCCCTCGCGCGCCGCCTGCGCCGGATCGGCCAGCAGGCCGTACAGCCCGACCAGGATGGCCAGCGCCGGGAAGATCGCCAGCATGATGAAGAAGGAGACGCCGCCCGTGAACAGCATCACGTCGCGGCCCCAGAGCCGCACCAGCGCACGCAGCAGGATCCGAACGACGACCCTGAGGGCGTGAAGCGGATCCCAGTCCACCTGGCGCAGTCGCCTGAGACTCGATCGGATCATCGGCGCGGAAGGTGCGTCAACGGGACTACCGATGGCAAGGGCTGGTTATGGAAACGGCGCGCCACCCGGGAAGGTGGCGCGCCGCCGATGGGCGTGTCGTTCCATCAGGTCGGCCGCCGCTTCGAGGGACGGGAGAGCGCGACGGCCAACCTGAGTGAGGTTTTGCGCCCCGCCGGCTGAACCCAGGCTGAACGCGCGCGTCAGGAAACCTTGCATTTGTCCCGGCCGCGCCGTCACGCCGCCGGCCCTCGACGCCGCGGCCGCCCTGGAAGACACTCGTCAGACCACGCGGCGGAGATCGAGCCGAGATGACCACCTGTTCCCACATCGCCAAGATCCAGAAGGTCACGCCCAGCGCGCGCGGCTGCGAGGACTGCCTGAAGACAGGTGATCCGTGGGTGCACCTGCGGCTCTGCCGGACCTGCGGCCATGTCGGATGTTGCGACGACTCGCCGAACCGCCACGCGACCCGCCATTTCCACGCGACCAAGCATCCGATCATCGAAGGCTACGACCCGCCTGAGGGCTGGGCCTGGTGCTACGTCGACGAACTCATATTTGAGCTGGGCGACGAGGCGACTCCGCAGCTCGGCCCCATTCCACGCTTCGTCTGAGAGGGAGATCCCGCATGACCGCCCCCGCCCGGATTCTGCTTCAGACCACCATCACGCCGGTCAACGACGACTGGTCGATCGCCCGTTTCAGCCTGCTCGCCCAGCTGCTGCGCGACCTGAAGGACGAGAATGGCGATCCAGTCTTCGCGGTGACGGCCCGCGATCGAGCGACGACGGAAGGTTCCGATCCGGTCCTTTCCCATCTCGACGAGAGCGACTTCGATGCGCTGTGGCTGTTCGCCGTCGACACCGGCGACGGCCTGAATGCGGAGGAATGCGCGGCCATCAGCCGATTTCGGCGCAACGGCCGCGGCCTGATGGTCACCCGCGACCACATGGACCTCGGGTCCTCGGTCTGCACCCTGGGCGGGGTCGGCGCCGCGCACTTCTTCCACAGCCGCAATCCCGACCCGGACGAGAGCCGCCGGGTGATCGACGACACCGAGACGTCCTACATCCTCTGGCCGAACTACCACTCCGGCGCGAACGGCGACCCCCAGGAGATCGAGCCCGTCGGCGCCCTGCACCCGGTGTTGAGCGATCCGGACAGCCCGGGCGGCCGCCTGCGCTTCCTCCCCGCCCATCCGCATGAGGGCGCCGTCGGGGCGCCGCCGGACGATGCGAGCGCCCGCGTGATCGCCGTCGGCCGCAGCAAGGCCACCGGCGCGACCTTCAACATCGCCGTCGCCTTCGAGCGTTCCGAGGCCGGCGGTCGCGCGATCGCCCAGTCCACCTTCCATCATTTCGCCGACTACAACTGGAATCCGGCGATGGGGGCGCCGAGCTTTGTCAGCGAACCGCCCGGCCATGGGCTCGCCGCCTCGCCGGAGGCCCTGCGACACGTTCGTCAATATGCGGCCAATGTGGCCCTCTGGACGGCGGGAATCTTGCTGCCGGCCGAGCGCATCGCGCAGGACGTCGCGCTCGACGAAGCCTTGGCCGAGAGTTTCCCGGCCAGCGATCCACCGGCGGTTGCGTGACAAACCTGTAATACAGCCCTCAGCCACTTACATCCGCCGGCCGCAACCAGCAAACGTCTGGAATAGAATTTACCTACCAACTCAACGATGGCGTGCGCTGCGCAATCTGGTCGCACGTCAATTGCAAATACTGCTGCAATCTTAACAATATTAGATTTCATCTATACCTTAAATCGACTCACGAATATCAATCACATTGATCCATTTTGGTTCCGACAGAATGTCGCATCTAAAGGAACTCTAAATCCGACACGGACAACAGGTCGCATGGGTTGCGTTTGTTTGCATGCAATAGTCGGTCAACGTGTAACTCGGGATTGAACCCATGAGCACTTCCCTTGCCATCGAACTCGAGTCTCCTGGCGCGCGCATTCGACGGCCAACGCCGATGACGCTGGCGGATCTCAACCATGCACGCCCCTCGGAACTGCTCGCCTATCTGAAGCGCGAAGTCGCAGACCTGACCGCCTATTGCGCCACCCTGAAGGAAGCGCTCTGCGCGGCGGGCTTGCCCTTCACCCCGGCGCGTCATCCCCTGCTGGCGAAGTTGAAGCCGCAAGAGGCCGCTCTGGTGGGCATCCTCTTCTCGGCCTATCCGAACGTCCTGCATCGCTACGACATTCTGGAGGCGCTGCCAGGGCGCGATCAGGTCGACGAGCGCGTCGCCAGCCTCGTCGGCTGCAAGGTGGCCCACGTTCGCAAGGTCCTGGGCCCCGACGCGATCGAGAACGTCCGCGGCGAAGGCTACCGACTGGGCGCCGCCTTCCACGCTGAGCTCGCCGCGACGGGCGACGTCGAGGGCCAGGCATAGGCTCCGGGTTTTTAGTGTCCGCCCCCAGGGGGCGAGCCCCGCCGATCCGGCCTCTTGAGCGCGAGCGGCGGACGCGCGCGACCCAGGTGGGACGTTTCTGCCTATTCGCCGGGGCTCGATTCCGTGCTTTACGGGAGGTTCGCGAGAGGTTCGGGGGAACATGGCCACAAGCGTCCAGGCGAGAGTGCTGATCGTCGCGCGTGACGATGAACTCGCCGGCCCGCTGGCCGAAGGGCTGGACCGGCTTGGCTGGCGCACGGTCACGGCGCGCACGGCCCAGGCGGCGATGGCCTGCATCGCCGACCTGCAGATCGAAGCCGCCATTCTCGACCTCGCCTCGGGCGACACGGTCCTGGAGCTGGCCAAGCGGCTGAAGGCCGGCTGCGCGCCCAGGCGCCTGCCGCTGCTGGCGATCGGCGACCCCGATCCCGCGCTCGCCACCTACGGCTTCGACCTGACCATGGCCGCGCCGCTGCACCCGTCCCAGGCGGCGATGCGGCTCGAGAGCCTGGTGCGGCTGGCGGTCGCCGAGGAGGAGTTCGAGCTCCGCATCGAGACCTTCGCGGTGCGCAGCCGGTCGCTGACCCTGCCCGAGCCCGACATCAGCCCCTTGCGGATCCTGGCGATCGGCGAGCCTGCGCCGCAGTTTCTGGCGCTGTCCAACGCGCTCACCCGCGACGGCGCCGAGGTGGTCGGCGCCTTCACCGCCTACACCGCCTTCGACTATCTGCACGAGCGGCCGTTCGACGGGGTCGTGCTGTGGGCGGGCGACAATCCGCAGGAGGCGCTGTCGATCGCCGCGGGCCTGCGCCGCAACACCCGCCTCTATCACACGCCTGCCCTGCTCTACATGCGCCACGGCTCCTACATCACCACCGCCGAGGCCTATCACCGCGGCGTGTCGGACGTGGCTTCGCCGGAAACCCCGGAAGACGAGACCGCCCGCCGGGTCCTCGAGCTGGCGCGCAACCATCGCCGGCTGAGCGCCGTGCGCCATGCGCTCGACGGCGCGCGCGGCTCGGGCCTGATGGACGCCGCCACGGGCCTCTTCACCCGCGACCTGTTCGCCGCCCACCTGGCGCGGATCGCCCAGGCCTCGCGCGTGCGCAACCGGCCGCTCAGCGTCTGCGTCCTGCGGGTGGCCGAGAAGCCCGAGCTGGCGGCGGCCCGCGCCGGCGGCTGGATGGCCCGCGCCATTCCGCAGATCGGCTCGATGATCGGCCGGCTGGTGCGGGTGGAGGACACCGCCGCACGCCTGGCGCCGGAGGTCTTCGCCCTGGCGCTGCCGGCGACCAACCTCGCCGCGGGCCAGGCGGCCGGCGAGCGGATCGCCGCGGTGATCGGCTGCACCGCCTTCGAGGCCGGCGACGGCAAGCCGCCCTTCGTCGTCGAATTCGACATCGGCGCCGCCGAGGTCACCTCGCCCGAGACCGTCGGCCACGCGCTCGAAATCGCCGCCTCCCAGGCCCAGGCCCTTAAGGCGAGCTAGCCGACGGCGAGCCGCCATGGGCGGCTGGGAAGCCAAGCGCCGCTGGGCCCGGCCATCGCCGTCACCATGATGGTCTCTCGCCAGTCGCCGGTCGCCGGTCGCCGGTCGCCAGAACTACAGTAGAGCTCGATCAGAGTTTGTAGCCTGGCCGTGTGTACACGTGATAGTTGTGCGCCCAGAAACAGCGTGTCATAGTTGAAACTACAGACTTAGAGACCGGCTGAATATCGCCGCCGCCGAATGCTGGCAGCGATCCGGCCGTCACCAAGACCTCCGCGATCCGACATTTGATGTTGGCGTCCGCAGACTGACGTCTGCGCGCCCAGATCTCTCGACGCCGAGATTCCGGCGCAGCTCCCGCGGAACCGGTGAGGCCGGCCACCGCGCACAATCAGGCGCATTCCCATGGCAGCTCCCACCGTCACCGTCTTCATCGACGACACCAGTCTCGCCATCGGCCAGGCGGGCGGCGTCACCTTTACGTTCTCGGAAAGCGTGATCGACTTCAACAACACCGACCTCACCATCGCCAACGGCACGCTGACGGCCGTGTCCTCCAGCGACGGCGGGACCACCTGGACGGCGACCTTCACGCCGAGCGCCGGGATCACGGACGCGACGAACGTCATCGCGGTCGACATGAGCGGCGTTGCCGATTTGGCCACGGTGACGTTCGGCTCGGGCATCACCAACTCCAACAACTATGCGATCGATACGGTGCGCCCGACCGCCACCATCGTGGTCGCCGACACGGCGCTGAGGATCGGCGAGACCTCGCTGGTCACCCTCACCTTTTCAGAGGCCGTCAGCGGCTTCACGAACGCCGACCTGACGATCGCCAACGGCACGCTCACCGCCGTGTCGTCCGGCGACGGCGGGATCACCTGGACGGCGACCTTCACCCCGACGGCGGCGATCACCGACACGACCAACATCATCACCCTCGACAACACCGGCGTCGTTGACGCCGCCGGCAATGCCGGGACAGGCACGACGGATTCCAACAACTACGCCATCGACACGGTCCGCCCGACCGCCGCCCTGGTGGTCGCCGACACGGCGCTCTTGGCCGGCGAGACCTCGCTGGTCACCGTCACCTTCTCCGAGGCCGTCAGCGGCTTCACCAACGCCGACTTGACGATCGCCAATGGCACGCTGTCGGCCGTGTCGTCCAGCGACGGCGGGATCACCTGGACAGCCACCCTGACGCCGACCGCGTCAACCACCGACGCCACCAACCTCATCACCCTCAACAACACCGGCGTCGCGGATCTTGCCGGCAACGCCGGGTCGGGCACGACGGATTCCAACAACTACGCCATCGATACGGCCCGCCCGACCGCCGCCATCGCGGTCGCCGACACGGTGCTCTTGGCCGGCGAGACCTCGCTGGTCACCGTCACCTTCTCGGAGGCCGTGACCGGTTTCACCAACGCCGACCTGACGATCGCCAACGGCGCCCTCTCGGCCGTGTCGTCCAGCGACGGCGGAATCACCTGGACCGCAACCCTGACGCCGACCGCGGCGATCACCGACGCCACCAACCTCATCACCCTCGCCAACACCGGCGTCGCCGACGCCGCCGGCAACGCTGGTTCGGGCACGACCGATTCCAACAACTACGCGGTCTCTACGGTGCGGCCGACCGCCGCCATCGTGATCGCCGACGCCGCGCTGAGGGTCGGCGAGACCTCGCTGGTCACCGTCACCTTCTCGGAAGCCGTCACCGGCTTCACCAACGCGGACCTGACGATCGCCAACGGCGCCCTCTCGGCCGTGTCCTCCAGCGACGGCGGGATCACCTGGACCGCGACCCTGACGCCGACCACGGCGATCACCGACGCCACCAACCTGATCACGCTCGCCAACACCGGCGTCGCGAACGCCGCCGGCAACGCCGGGACCGGCACGACGGATTCCAACAACTACGCCATCGATACGGCCCGACCGACCGCCGCCATCGTGGTCGCCGACACCGCGTTGGCCGTCGGCGAGACCGCGTTGGTGACCCTCACCTTCTCCGAAGCCGTCACCGGCTTCACCAACGCCGACCTGACGATCGCCAACGGTACGCTCTCGGCCGTGTCGTCCAGCGACGGCGGGATCACCTGGACCGCGACCCTGACCCCGACCGCGGCGATCACCGACGCCACCAACCTCATCACCCTCGACAACACCGGCGTCGCGGACGCCGCCGGCAACGCCGGGACGGGCACGACGGATTCCAACAGCTATGCGATCGATACGACCACGCCGCCCCCGACGGACCTGCCGGGCTCCGGGCTCGCCGACGTCGTCGTCGGCAACGACTTGGACAACACCGTCGCGGCGGGAGCGGGCGATGATACGGCGAGCGGCGGGCTCGGAAGCGACAGCATCGCCGGGGACGACGGCGACGACGTCCTGCAGGGCAACGCCGGGAACGACGATGTCTTCGGCGGGATTGGGGCCGACGTCGTACGCGGCGGACAGGGCAGCGACCATGTCCAGGGCAACACCGGGGCCGACAATGTCTTCGGCGACAAGGGCGCTGACACCGTGCACGGCGGACAGGCCGACGACATCGTCCAGGGCGGCGAGGACGATGACTATGTCGCCGGCGACCTGGGCGACGACATAGTCCGAGGCGGTCAGGGAAACGACCAGGTTCTCGGCGGCGCCGGCGACGACTTCGTGTCCGGCGACAGGGGCGCGGACACCGTGACCGGCGGTCTCGGCGCCGACCTGTTCCACACCTTCGGCGGCGCGGGCCTCGACTACGTCGTGGACTTCAACCTGGCCGAAGGCGACCGGGTGATCCTGGACGCCGGCACGACCTACACCCTGGCGCAGGTGGGCTCGGATACGGTCGTCAACATGGACGGCGGCGGACAGATGGTCCTGGCCGGCGTCCAGCTCTCCACCCTGCCCCCCGATTGGATTGGGCTAGCTTAGCGCCCTACGCCGCCAGCTTGGCCAGCTCGGCCAGCACCCGCTCGGCGGCCGCCAGCCGCTGGGCCGGCGTCTCCCATTCGCCCTTCACCACCACCTTGTTGTCCGGCCGGATCCGCCAGGCGACCTGGTTCTTGCCGACGAACTGGACGAGCCCCAGCGGGTTCTTGAAGTCGTCGTTGCGGAAGCTGACGACGGCGCCCTTCGGGCCGACGTCGATCTTGGCGACATTGGCCTCGCGGCACAGCCCCTTGATCGCCACCACCTTGAGCAGCTGGTCGGCTTCCGGCGGCAGCGGGCCGAAGCGGTCGATGAGTTCGGCGGCCAGGGCTTCCCGATCCTGCGCCTTCTCGGCGTCCGACAGCCGGCGGTAGAGCGACAGGCGGACGTTGAGGTCCGGCACATAGTCCTCGGGGATCAGCACCGCCGCGCCGGTGTTGATCTGCGGCGACCAGCCCCGGTCGGCGTGCAGGGCCTCGGCCCCGGCCCGCTCGCGGATCTCGGCGACCGCGTCCTCCAGCATCTGCTGATAGAGCTCGACGCCGATCTCGCGGATGTGGCCGGACTGTTCCTCGCCCAGCAGATTGCCGCCGCCGCGGATGTCGAGATCGTGGCTGGCCAGCTGGAAGCCGGCCCCCAGGCTGTCCAGCGACTGCAGCACCTTCAGCCGTTTCTCGGCCGAGAGCGTGATCGGCTTCTCCGCCGGCGTCGTCAGATAGGCGTAGGCGCGGGCCTTGGAGCGCCCGACCCGGCCGCGGATCTGGTAGAGCTGGGCCAGGCCGAACATGTCGGCGCGGTGGATCACCAGGGTGTTGGCGGTCGGGATGTCCAGCCCGCTTTCGACAATGCTGGTCGCCAGGAGCACATCGTACTGGCCGTCGTAGAAGGCGCTCATCACCTCCTCGAGCTGGGTCGGCGCCATCTGGCCGTGGCCGACCACGAACTTTACCTCCGGCACCTGCTCGCGCAGGAAGCGCTCCAGGGCCGGCAGGTCGTTGACCCGCGGGGCGACGTAATAGGCCTGGCCGCCGCGGTACTTCTCGCGCAGCAGCGCCTCGCGGATCACCACCGGGTCGTAGGGGGTGATGTAGGTCCGCACCGCCAGCCGGTCGACCGGCGGCGTGGCGATGATCGACATTTCCCGGATGCCGCTGAGCGACATCTGTAGGGTTCGGGGGATCGGCGTCGCGGTCAGGGTCAGCATATGCACGTCGGCGCGAAGCTCCTTGAGCTTCTCCTTGTGCTTGACCCCGAAGTGCTGCTCCTCGTCGACGATCACCATTCCGAGGTTCCGGAAGCCGACCTGCTTGCCGAGGATGGCATGGGTGCCGACGACGATCTCGACCTCGCCGTTCTTCAGCTCTTCGCGGGTCTCGGCCGCCTCCTTGGCGGTGACCAGGCGCGACAGCCGGCGCACGCGCACCGGCCAGCCCTCGAACCGCTCGACGAAGGTCTTGTAGTGCTGGCGCGCCAGCAGCGTCGTGGGCGCCACCACAGCCACCTGCTGGCCGCTCATCGCCACCACGAAGGCCGCGCGCAGCGCCACCTCGGTCTTGCCGAACCCGACGTCGCCGCAGATCAGCCGGTCCATCGGCTTGCCGGAGCCCAGGTCGCCGAGCACATCGGCGATCGCCGCCAGCTGGTCGTCGGTCTCGTCGTAGGGGAAGCGGGCGCAGAACTCGTCGAAGACCCCATGCGGCGGATCGACCGCGTCGGTCTGCTTCATCGCCCGCTCGGCGGCGATCCGGATCAGGCCGTCGGCCATCTCGCGCAGCCGCTCCTTCGCCCGGGCCTTGCGCGCCTGCCAGGCCGCTCCGCCGAGGCGGTCGAGCACAACGCCTTCGCTGTCCGAGCCGTAGCGGGTCAGAAGGTCGATGTTTTCGACCGGCAGGTAGAGCTTGGACTCGCCGCCGTATTGCAGCTCCAGGGTGTCGTGCGGCGCGCCCTGGACGTCGAGGGTCTTCAGGCCGTCGTAGCGGCCGATCCCGTGGTCGATGTGGACGACCAGGTCGCCGGGCGTCAGCGAGGAGGCTTCCGCCAGGAAGTTGGAGGCGCGGCGCTTGCGCTTGGGCCGGCTGAGCCGGTCGCCCAGGATGTCGGTCTCGGAGACCACCGCCAGGGTGTCGGTCTCGAAGCCCTGCTCCAGCGGCAGCACTACGCGCTGCGGCGTCTTCGGATCCGCCGCCTTGGCCGCGTCCCAATAGGCCGCGTAGGGCACGCGCGTCAGGCCGTGGTCGGCCAGCATCGTCCCCAGCCGCTCGGAGGAGCCTTCCGACCACGACGCGAACAGCACCCGCTTGCCGGCGCCCGACAGCGCCGTGGCGTGATCGGCTGTCGCCTGAAAGAGGTTGACGCTGTCGAGCTTGCGCTCAGCCGAGAAGCTCCTGCCCTGGCGCGCGCCCATGTCGAGGACCACCTCGCCTTCCGCCTCGTTGAAGGCGGAGAAGCGGCGCGTCGGACGAACCGCCAGGGCTTCGCGCCATTCCTCCTCATCGAGGTAAAGCCTGGTGGGTTCCAGGGGGTGGTAGTGCAGCTTGCGCTCGGTCTGGGCGCGCGCCTCGTAGGCGTCGCGGATCATCGCCAGCCGTTCGTCACGGGACTCGCGGCTGAGATGGTCCAGCGCGATCAGTGCGTTCTTCGGCAGATAGTCGAAGAGGGTCGCCATGGAGGGATAGAAGAACGGCAGCCAGTGCTCCATGCCGGCGCGACGGCCGCCCTCGGAGACGCTGGCGTAGAGCGGATCATCGCCCGGGGCGCCGAAGGCTTCCAGGTAGCCGGTGCGGAAGCGGGAGATGGAGTCCGCGTCGACCAGGGCCTCGCTCACCGGCAGGAGGCTGACCTCCTTCAGCTGCTTGGTCGAGCGCTGGGTCTCGGGATCGAAGGCGCGGATGGATTCCAGGGTGTCGCCGAACAGGTCGAGGCGAACCGGCTCCTCGGCGGTCGGCGGAAAGACGTCGATGACGCCGCCGCGGATGGCGAATTCGCCGCGCTCCGAGACGGTGGAGGCGCGCTGGTAGCCGTTGACGGCGAAATAGGCCTCGAGGTCGGCGATCTCGACGCTGTTGCCGGCGCGGGCGGAATAGCTCGCGCGCTGCACCGACTTGACCGGCGGCAGGCGCTGGATCAGCGCCGGGACCGTGGTCACCAGCAGGCGGGGCGTCTTCTCGTCCAGGCCGTTCGCCAGGGTCGAGAGGGTCGACATCCGCTGGGCGGCGACGGCGGCCGAGGGACCGATCCGGTCGTACGGCAGACAGTCCCAGCCTGGAAAGAAGAGCAGATCGACGTTGGTGGCGAAGAATCGGAAGGCGTCGGCGAAGGCCGAGAGCCTCCCTGCGTCGCGGGCGACGAAGACCGACAGCCCCTTTCGCGCCCGCACCACGTCGGCCATGACCAGGGCGTCGAAGCCCTCCGGCGCACCCACCAGATCGAGGCGTCCAGGATCCTCGGCGACTCGCCGAAGCTGCGCCTGACTGGGTGGGCGCGAGCCGTCAGCCGCCATTTTCATCCCCACGCACTTCATGAACTTCGAATCGGAATGCTTTGATCTGACGCATCAAATCGCTATCCCATTCCGACGGGATGGGCGTTCGGTCGGAGATCCAGGCGTAGAGGTCGACGTCGGGGACTTCGAGCAGCCGCTCGAACTCGTCCAGTTGGTCGGGGGTGAACCCCGCGACATGCTTATCCGCAAACGGACCCAGGATGAGGTCCGCTTCCCGGAAGCCCCGCCGCCAGGCGCGGAACTTCAGCTTTTTCAGCCGTGCTTCATCTATGCTCATGAGAGGGACGCGATATAGAGCGCGCGCGGTCCGAGCGCCAGTGCGCTGGATCGCTTGGGACGCTAGACGGGCTATAGATCAAAGATGCGGCCCGAGATTCTGTTCCCGCTGTTTTCGCCCATAAGCACGCTGAAAGGCGTGGGGCCGCGCATTGCGCCCCTGCTGCAGAAGCTGGCGGGGCCGATCGTCCGCGACGTGCTGTTCCTCAAGCCGCATTCGGTCGTCCGCCGCACCCAGGCGCAGATCGCCCAGGCCCTCGACGGCGAGGTCATGACCTTCCAGGTGACGGTGGAGAGCTTCCAGCGTCCGCGCGGCGGCCAGCAGCCGTGGCGGATGCGGGTGTTCGACGACACCGGCTTCATGACCCTGGTCTTCTTCGGCAGTTTCGGCGGCCAGCTCGAACAGCGCCATCCGGTCAATTCGCGCCGCATCATCTCCGGCAAGGTGGAGGACCAGGGCTACGGCTGGCAGATGGTCCATCCCGACTACATGGTCGCGCCGGACAAGGCCGCCGAGGTCCCGGAGCTGGAGCCGGTCTATCCCGCAACGGCCGGGCTTCCCGCCCGCACCGTCCGCCGCTTCGTGGTCGAGGCCCTGGCCCGGGCCCCTGAGTTGCCGGAATGGCAGGATCCCGCCTGGCTCGCCCGCGAGGGATTCCCCAGCTGGCGCGAGGCGATGGGCCGGCTCCACGAGCCGTCGAGCGAGGCCGACCTGTCGCCCCAGGCCCTGCACATCAAGCGGCTGGCCTATGACGAACTGCTCGCCCAGCAGCTGGCCATGGCCCAGCGCAAGGCCGAGCGCCGGCGTCTTCCAGCCCCGACAATTGCAGCCAGCGGACTGGCCGAGGCGATCCGCGCCGACCTGCCCTTCGCCTTCACCGGCGCCCAGGACCGGGCGCTCGCCGACATCCGCGCCGACTTCGCCTCCGGCGAGCGGATGAGCCGGCTCATTCAGGGCGACGTGGGCTCCGGCAAGACCGTGGTGGCCATGTGCGCCATGGCCGACGTCGCCGGGGCGGGCGCCCAGACCGCCTTCATGGCGCCGACCGAGATCCTCGCGCGCCAGCACTACGAGACCATCGCCGCGCCGCTGGCCGCCCATGGCGTCGAGGCGATGCTGCTGACCGGCCGCGACAAGGGCGCCGCCCGCAGAGAGAAGCTGGCCGGCCTCGAGTCCGGCAAGGTGGAGATCGTCGTCGGCACCCACGCGCTGTTTCAGGACGACGTGGTCTTCCACCGCCTGCAGCTGGCGGTGATCGACGAACAGCACCGCTTCGGGGTGGCCGAGCGCCAGCGGCTGCTCGCCAAGGGCGAGGCGGTGCACGTCATGGCCATGTCGGCCACGCCCATTCCCCGCACCCTGGAGCTGACCCTCTACGGCGACCTCGACGTCTCGCGCATCGACGAAAAGCCCCCCGGCCGCACCCCGGTGGTCACCCGCGCCTCGCCCATGGCCCGGTTGCCGGAGGTCGAGGCCCGGCTGCGCGAGGCGACGGCCGCCGGCGCCCAGGCCTTCTGGATCTGCCCGCTGGTGTCGGAATCCGAACTGACCGACCTGGCCGCCGCCGAAACCCGGGCGGCCGAGCTGAAGGCCCGGCTGGGCGCCAGCGTCGGCCTGGTGCACGGCAAGATGCCGCCGGCGGCCAAGGACGCGGTGATGGCCGAGTTCGCCGAGGGCCGGCTCTCGGTTCTGGTCGCCACCACCGTCGTCGAAGTCGGCGTCAACGTGCCCAACGCCACCATCATGATCATCGAACAGGCCGAACGCTTCGGCCTGGCCCAGCTGCACCAGCTGCGCGGCCGCGTCGGCCGGGGCCGGCGGGAGAGCTCCTGCGTCCTGCTCTACGACCCGCCGCTCTCCGAGATCGCCCAGAAGCGGCTCGACATCCTGCGGCGCACCGACGACGGCTTCCAGATCGCCGAGACCGACCTGGAGCTGCGCGGCGGCGGCGATCCTCTGGGCCTGCGCCAGTCCGGCCTGCCCGCCTACGTCTTCGCCGACCCCTTCGCGCACCGCGACCTGATCGCCGCCGCCGGCGACGACGCCCGCCTGATCGTCGCGCGGGATCCGGAGCTCACCTCCGAGCGCGGCAAGGCCCTGCAGATCCTGCAGGAGCTGTTCGACTGGAAGGCCGGCCTGGCGCTGAAGGACGCGGGTTAGCGCTGCGATCTCCACGCGTTCATCCCGGTCTTCGCTCCGCAAAACGGGAAAGAGGCTCAGGGTGTGGCTTGCGGCGCTTCGCTCACGGCCGGCGGCCGCGCCGCCAGCGCCGCTACGCGGGCCAGGGCGTCGGCTTCGAGATCCGCGTAGAAGAGGTTCAGCCCCGGCACCCTGCGGCGGTCCGCCCAGTCGCCCTGGCGCTCCAGCGAGGCGGACTTCGGGCGGCTCACATAGAGCACGCCCCTCTGGCATCGCGCCGACACCTGGCGGGCCAGAAAGCCGGGCCGCGCCCCCCACTCCAGACCGGTGGCGTTGGCGGCGCCCAGGGCCAGCCGGGCCGGCGCGGGGTCGTCGGTCACCCGGCCGAGGATCGGGTTGAAGCAGAGCGCCGGGCGGTCATCCAGATTGACCAGCTCGCCGTCCGGCCCCCAGACCAGGGTCCGGTCGATGAGTGTGGACGCACGCTGCGCCTGGCCTTCCGGCACGCTGATCCAGGCGGCCAGGCAGCCGGGTTCGCCGCGACGCCGACAGGGCGGGATCGGCGGATCGTCCGCCGGGGCGGCGGTCTCGATCAGATAGGCGACGGCGAGCCGCTCGCGCACCGCCGGGTCCGCCGTCACCGCCTCGGCCAGCAGACGCTCGGCCAGCACGCCCCCCTGCTCCACGGCGACGATGACGATCGGCCGGCCGTGGTTGAAGCGGGCCAGATAGGTCCTGAAGGCGCGCTCGACATCGCCATAGGCGAAGGCGCGGGCGGCGCGGGCGTCCTCGCGCAGGGTGAGCAGGCTGTAGAGGCTGGCCTGGCGGTAGCGCGGCGCGAACACCCGGCCGACCTGCAGGAAGGGCCCGGCGTAGTTGGGCGCCATCACGCGCTTGAACACCCGCTCGGCCTTGGCGTCGTTGATCGGCCCGTTCCAATGGCGGCCGCCGTCGAAGGTGGTGGGCGAGATGAAGAAGATGTCGGCCGCGCCGTCGCCTGGCGCCGGCGCAGCGGGATGGGCCGGCAACAGCGCCCAGGCGTCCTGCCGCGCATAGTCGGGCGCAGGCGGCGGCTTATAGGTCTGAAACGGCGTCTTGGGGTCGAGCGCCGTCTTCATCAGATCGTCGAAAAACACGCCCGTCGCCAAGCCCAGCACCAGCGCCAGGCTCAGGATCAGCAGGGCGAGCCAGCGGATCGGATGCCTTCGGCCCTCGGGCATGGTTCAGCGATAGGGGTCGGGCTGGCTGAGGTAGCGCGAGACGTAGTCGTCGATCCCCTCTTCCAAAGGAGTCATCGGCTTCGCATAACCGGCGGCCTGCAGCCGGTCCATCTTGGCCTCGGTGAAATACTGGTACTTGTCGCGGATCGCCGGCGGCATCGGCGTGTACTCGATCGCCGGCTCCCGGCCCGCCGCCTTGAAGACCGCATCAGCCATGTCGGCGAAACTGCGCGCCGTCCCGCTGCCCAGGTTGAAGACGCCGTTCACCTGTGGATTGGCCATCAGCCACTGGGTCACGTCGGCCACGTCCCGGACATAGACGAAGTCGCGCTTCTGCCCGCCGTCCGGCACGTCGGCGCGGTAGCTCTTGAAGAGCTGAACGCTGTGGCCGCTGTGCACGTGCGGCCAGATCTGCGCCGCCACCGACTTCATCGAATTCTTATGCTCTTCGTTCGGCCCGTAGACATTGAAGAACTTCAGCCCCACCCACTGCGGCGGCGCGTAATCGCGGGCCGCCTGACGCACGGCGAACAGGTCGAACAGGGCCTTCGACCAGCCATAGGTGTTGAGCGGCCGAAGGCTCGCCAGCGCCTCGAAGTCGTTGTCGTCGTCGAAGCCGCCTTCGCCCGCGCCATAGGTCGCGCCGGACGAGGCGTAGATCAGCCGGCGCTGCCGGTCGGCGCACCAGCGGAAGAGGTCGCGGCTGAGCGTGAAGTTGGAATGGATGATCTTGTCGGCATCCGGCTCGGTCGTGGAGGAGACCGCGGCCATGTGGATCACCACCTCGACGTCGCGCCAGCGCTTCTCCAGCCAGTCGAACATCTCCTCCGGCGCCACGAAATCGCCGATCGGATGCTTGGCGATATTGCGCCATTTGCCGCGGTCGGCCTCACGCAGCCGGTCGCAGACCACCACGTCGAGGTCGCGGTCCTCGGCGAGGCGGGCGGCGATGTTCGAGCCGATGAAGCCCGCGCCGCCGGTGATGAAGGCGATCTTGCGGGTCATGCCTGCTCCTTATCGGTCTTGTTGTCCGCCTTGCCCTTGGTCATCCGGGCGATGGCGGCCGTGGTCGAATAGCCGTCGACGAGCTGGGCGAGCCTCACCTCGCCGCCCCAGGATTTCACCAGGTCGCCGCCGACCACCTGATCTTCCGCATAGTCGGCGCCCTTGATCAGAACGTCCGGCCGGGCGGCTTCGATCAACTTGATCGGCGTGGCTTCCTCGAACGGAACCACCAGGTCCACCGAACCCAGGCCCGCCAGCACCAGGGCGCGGGATTCCAGGTCGTTCACCGGGCGGCCCTCGCCCTTCAGCGCCCGCACCGAGTCGTCGGAGTTGAGACCGACGACCAGCCGGTCGCACCAGCTGCGCGCCTGGGCCAGGTAGGCCACGTGACCCTTATGCAGGATGTCGAAACAGCCGTTGGTGAAGCCCACCCGCAGGCCTTTGACGCGCCAGCGGGCGACCTCGTCGGCCAGCCGCTGGGCGGTGGCGACCTTGGCCTCCGCCGGGGCCATGTGGGCGGTGATGACCGCCTCGACCATCTCCTCGGGCGAGACGGTGGCGGTGCCGACTTTCGAGACCGCCACGCCCGCCGCCAGCTGGGCGAAGGCGATGGCGTCTTCGATCGGCGCCTCGGCGGCGAGCGCCAGGCCCAGCGCCGCCAGCGTCGTGTCGCCGGCCCCTGAAACGTCGAACACCTCGCGCGGCTGGGTCGGGAAGTGGCGCACCGAACGGCCGCGAACAGCCAGCGACATTCCCTTGCCGGCGCGGGTCACCAGGATCGCCTTGGCCTGCCAGAGCTCCAGCGCCCGGGCGAGCGCGGCCTCGACCTCGGCGTCGTCTCCGGTGGGCAGGTCGGTGGCGTGCGCCAGTTCCGAGGCGTTGGGCTTGATCAGGTCGACCGCGCCATAGCGGGCGAAGGAGCGCGCCTTGGAATCGACCACCACCTTCGCCCCCGCCGCCTTGGCGGCTTGAAGGCAGGCGGCGATCACGGCGTCGGTGACGACGCCCTTGCCGTAGTCGGAGAGGAGGATGACGCCGCAGCCGCCCGCGAGCCGGCGAACCGCGTCCACCACCCGCTGCTCGACATCGCCCGCTACGGGGCGGCTCTCCTCGAGGTCGACGCGCAGCAGCTGCTGGCCGCCGGAAATGAACCGGGTCTTGAGGGTCGTCGGCCGCCCGCCGTCAGAGACCAGATAGCCTTCCACCCCGGCCGCCCCGCCGACCAGCCGCTGGGCTTCGCGGCCTTCCGCGTCGTCGCCGATCAGGCCGGCGAGCGCCACCGCCCCGCCGAGGGCGGCGACGTTGCGCGCGACATTGCCGGCGGCGCCCAGCATCACCAGCTCGCGGGTGCGGGCGAGCACCGGGATCGGCGCTTCCGGCGAGACGCGGGTGACGTCGCCATAGACGAAACGGTCGACCATCAGGTCGCCGACGCAGGCTACGCGGCGGCCGGGAACCAGGCCCAGGAGGTGCTGGAGGGCGGAAAGGTCCATTTGTCCTAGCCTGTGCGGCGGGTCGGGCGCCGGGTCAAGCCGCTGCGCGGCGGCGCTTGGCGAGCGCGTCGAAGGCGAGAAGCTCGGCCATCAGCCCCTCGAACTGGCTCATCGGCACCATGTTCGGCCCATCCGAAGGGGCGTTGTCGGGGTCCGGGTGGGTCTCCATGAAGACCGCCGCCACGCCGACGGCGACCGCCGCGCGCGCCAGCACCGGCACGAATTCGCGCTGGCCGCCGGAGGTGGTCCCCTGCCCGCCCGGCTGCTGCACCGAGTGGGTGGCGTCGAACACGATCGGGCAGCCGATATCGGCCATGATCGGCAGGGCCCGCATGTCGGACACCAGGGTGTTGTAGCCGAAGGAGACGCCGCGCTCGCAGGCCATGACGTTGGGATTGCCGGCGGCCAGCACCTTGGCCACCACGTTCTTCATGTCCCAGGGGGCGAGGAACTGACCCTTCTTGACGTTCACGGCCTTGCCGGTGCGGCCGGCCGCCAGCAGCAGGTCGGTCTGGCGACAGAGGAAGGCGGGGATCTGCAGCACGTCGACCGCCTGGGCGGCCTCGGCGCACTGGTCGATCTCGTGGACGTCGGTGAGCGTCGGCAGGCCGGTGGCTTCGCGGATTTCGGCGAAGATCGGCAGGGCCTCGCGCAGGCCGATGCCGCGGGCGGTGTTCACCGAGGTGCGGTTGGCCTTGTCGAAGGACGTCTTGTAGATCAGCCCGATCCCCAGGCGGTCGGCGATCTCCTTCAGCGCGTGCGCGGTCTCCAGCGCGTGCTGGCGGCTTTCCAGCTGGCAGGGGCCGGCGATCACCGCCAGCTGCTCGGCCTGGCCGATGCGCACGGTGCGCTCGGCGGTCTTGATCTCGATGACGGCGTTGGGCTGGGTCACGGGTAAAGTCCTGAGGGCTCGTGGGGTAAGTGGCCTGCGCCGAGGCGGTTTGCAAATCCTCCCGTCATCCCGGCCGTAGCGAAGCGAAGAGCCGGGACCCAGGGGGTTCTGCAGTGCATTGGCCCCTGGGTCCCGGCTCGGCCTTCGGCCGTCCGGGATGACGGGAGGGTTTGGAGGCGGTGCGCGCCCTCCCCCCTCTATTCCGATCGCCCTCAGCATCTTAAGTAGCGGACCATGACGATCGCACAGAGCCTCATTGACGCCATCGGGAATACGCCGCTGATCCGCCTGCGCCGGGCCAGTGAGCTGACCGGTTGCGAGATCCTCGCCAAGGCCGAGTTCATGAACCCCGGCCAGTCCGTGAAGGACCGCGCCGCCCTGCACATCATCCGCGACGCCGAGGCGCGCGGCCTGCTACGTCCCGGCGGCGTGATCGTCGAGGGTACGGCGGGCAACACCGGCATCGGCCTGGCCATGGTCGGCAAGGCCCTCGGCTACCGGTCGGTGATCGTCATCCCGCGCACCCAGAGCCAGGAAAAAAAGGACGCCATCCGGCTCTACGGCGCGGAGCTGGTCGAGGTCGACGCCGTCCCCTACGCCAATCCGATGAACTATGTCCGCTATTCCGGGCGCCTGGCCGAGGAGCTCAATGAAACCGAGCCCGCCGGAGCGGTCTGGGCGAACCAGTTCGACAACGTCGCCAACCGCGAGGCCCACGTTCAGAGCACCGGCCCGGAGATCTGGGCCCAGACCGAGGGCAAGGTAGACGGCTTCATTTGCGCCGTCGGCTCCGGCGGCACGCTGGCCGGCGTCGCCCAGGCGCTGCGCGACCGCCGCCCGGGCGTGCAGATCGGCCTCGCCGACCCCTATGGCGCGGCGCTCTACAGCTACTACACGAGCGGCGAGTTGCACGCGGAGGGGACCTCGATCAGCGAGGGCATCGGCCAAGGTCGGATCACCGCCAACCTCGAAGGCCTGACGGTCGACCGCGCCTACCGGATTTCCGACGAGGAGATGCTGCTGGCGATCTACGACCTCGTCGAGCACGAAGGCCTGGTGATGGGCGGCTCGACCGGGATCAACCTCGCCGGCGCCATCCGCATGGCCAAGGATCTCGGACCCGGCCACACCGTGGTGACCATCCTCTGCGACCACGGCCAGCGCTACCAGTCGAAGATCTTCAACCCGCAGTTTCTCAAGGCGCGCGGCCTGCCGACGCCGCCCTGGTTCCCAGAATGAGCGACCCCGGCATGAGCGATCCGCTGGTCACCACCGCCTGGCTGGCGAAGCATCTTGGCGACCCCGACGTTCAGGTGATCGACGCCACCTGGTACATGCCGAACGAGGACGGCTCCGGCCGCGCCGACTACGCCGCCGGCCACGTCCCGGGCGCGGTCTTTTTCGACATCGACCAGATCGCCGACCACGCCGTCGACCTGCCGCACATGCTGCCCTCGCCCGAGGCCTTCGCTGCGGCCGCAGGCGCGCTGGGGCTGCGGCGCGAGGCGACGATCGTCGTCTATGACGCGCGCGGGATCTTCTCGGCGCCGCGGGTCTGGTGGACGCTCCGGGCCATGGGCTTTTCCAAGGTCTTCGTGCTCGACGGCGGGCTGAAGGTCTGGCGCGCCGAGGGCCGGCCGCTGGAGACGACGACGCCGTCGCCCGGCGCGACCCGGCTCGCCCCCGCCTTCGACCCCGCCCTGGTGCGCGATCTCGCGGCGGTGGAGGGCCATCTCGCCCGGCACAGCGCCCAGCTGGTCGACGCCCGCTCCGCCGGCCGCTTCCGCGGCGAGACCCCGGAACCCCGCGCCGACCTGCGCTCCGGCCACATGCCGGGCGCCCGCAACGTGCCCTGGAACGCGCTCGTCGGCGAGGACGGCCTGCTGAAGACCCGCGACCAGCTGCAGTCGGTGTTCGCCGCCGGCGGCGTGGATCTCGCCCAGCCCATCGTCACAACCTGCGGATCGGGCGTCACCGCCGCCCTGCTGGCGCTTGGCCTGGCCCGGCTCGGCCGCGAGGACGTCGCGGTCTACGACGGCTCCTGGAGCGAATGGGGCGGCCGCAGCGACACCGCCGTGGTCACTGGCGCCTGAGCGCCATGGACGCCATCGAAGCCCTATTTCGCTGCGCCGCCGAGGCGCACCGGCTGGGCCGCTATGGCGAGGCCGTCGAGCTTTACCGCGAGGTCCTGGGCCGGTCGCCGGGCCTGGAGATGGCCGAGGAGAACCTCTGCCTCGCCCTGCTGGGCGCCGGTGACCTGGGCGAGGGCTTTCGCCGCTACGACATCCGCTTCACCCGCGCCGTGGGCCGCGTGCCGAAGCCCACGCTCTCGTTTCCGGAATGGCAGGGCGAGCCGCTGGCCGGGCGTTCGATCCTGATCTGGATTGAGCAAGGCTTCGGCGACCAGATCATGTTCGCGCGCTTCGTCCCGGTGCTGGCGGCGATGGGGGCCGAGGTGAGCCTGCTGACGCCGCCGCCGCTGACCCGGCTGTTCGCGAGCCTGCCGGCGCGGCTGATCGAGGCGTCGGGCCAGGTAAGCCTTCCACGCCACGACTACTGGATCGCCGCAGGCTCGATCCCCGGCCGCCTCGGCGTCACCGAAGCCAGCCTGCCGCGCGACGCCTACCTGCCCGGCGCCTCGGGCGGATCGGGCCACGGCGTCGCCTGGCGCGGCGATCCGCGACATCCGACCAATCCCGCGCGCTCGCTGACGCCCGAGCACCGCGCCGCCCTCCAGGCCCTGCCCGGCGCCGTCAGCCTGTTGCCCGAGGACACCCGGGCCGGCGACTTCGCCGAGACCGCCGAGATGATCCGGGGCCTTGCGCGGGTGATCACCGTCGACACCAGCATCGCCCATCTCGCCGGCGCCATGGGCAAGCCGACCTGGCTGCTGCTGGCGGGCGAAAACTGCTGCTGGCGCTGGCAGGCCGGTCGCGAGGACAGCCCCTGGTATCCATCGATGCGGCTGTTCCGCCAGAGCAGGCCAGGCGACTGGGCGCCGGTCGTCGCAGCGGTCCAGGCGGCGCTGGCCGCCGAGCACGCTTGATCCGGCGGCGCCTCCGCCTCTAACTGCAGGCGCATGGACGACAAGACCCGACTGATCCGCGCCGGCGCGGTCCCGCAAACGCTCGCCAAGACCGTGGGGCCGCCGATCCAGCGCGGCTCGACCGTGCTGATGCCCAACGCCGCCTCGCTCTACGACTGGGACCAGGTGACCTATGGCCGGCAGGGCCTGGCAGCCCAGGCCGCCCTGCAGGACGCCCTGGCGGCGATGGAGCACGCCGTCGGCGTCGCCCTCTACCCCTCGGGACTGGCGGCGCTCACCGGCGCCCTGCTGGCCGTGCTGAAGGCCGGGGACCACCTGATGTTGGTCGACACCATCTACGCGCCCACCCGCCGCTTCTGCGACCACGTCCTGAAGCGCTTCGGGGTGACGGTCAGCTACTTCGATCCGCACGCGCCGCCGGAGACCCTGGTCGGCAAGGCGCCGCCGGCGACCCGGCTCATCCTCATGGAGAGCCCCGGGTCGCTGACCCTCGAGATGCAGGACATGACCCGCGTCGCCGAGCTCGCCCGGGCGCGCGGAATCCTGACCGCCTGCGACAACACCTGGGGCGCGGGCTATCTCTTCAAGCCGCTGCAACACGGGATCGATCTGTCGATCCAGGCCCTGACCAAATACGTTGGCGGCCATTCCGACGTCTTCATGGGCTCGGCCGCGGCCAGCGATCCGGCCCTGGTGCGCAAGCTCAACGACGGGATCCTGCATCTCGGCTGGGCGGTCTCGCCGGACGACGCCTACCTGATGCTGCGCGGCCTGCGCACCCTGCCGGCGCGGCTCGAACGCCAGGGCGCGAACGGTCTGCGCATCGCCGACTGGCTGGGCGTCCAGCCCGAGGTCGCGGCCCTCTACCATCCGGCGCTTCCTGGCGCCCCCGACCACGACCTCTGGAAACGTGATTTCAGCGGCGCGGCCAGCCTCTTCACCTTTGCATTGCAGCCCGGCCCCCAGGCGGCGGTGAACGCCTTCCTCGATGCGCTCGAGCTGTTCGGCCTGGGCTTCTCCTGGGGCGGTTTCGAAAGCCTGGCGATCTCCGTCGACCCTCAGCTGACCCAGCGGCGCGTCAAGCGCGCCTATCCCGGGCCATTGGTGCGGCTGCACGTGGGGCTGGAGGCTCCGGACGACCTGATCGACGACCTGCGGCGGGCGCTGGACGCCTACCGAGCGGCGATCGGCTAGCGCATTCGGCCCGCTTCCCTTGGGGTGCGCGACCACAAGGTGTTCGTGTGGTTCGTGTGGTTCGTGGATAAGACGGGTTGAACCTTCGCCGATCTGCGGCGAGCGAATGAAAGGGGCCGTGTTGGCCAAAGACTGGATCTCGAAATACATCGCCAAGGAGGGCCTCCCGAAGAGCTTCCGCGCCACCGTCCAGACGATCTGCGAGCCGCTGGCCGCGCGCCTCGCGCGCCTGCGCCAGGCCCGCAAGAAGGTCATCGTGGTCGGGCTGGCCGGACCGCAGGGCTCCGGCAAGTCGACGATCGCCGCGGCGACCGTACAGCTCCTGGAGGAGCGCGGCCTCACCGCCGTGGCGGTGTCGCTCGACGACTTCTACCTGTCCAAGTCGGCCCGCGAGCGGTTGGCGCAGGACGTCCATCCGCTGCTCGCCACCCGCGGTCCGCCAGGCACCCACGACATCGCCCTGGCCGGCGCGGTTCTGGAGCAGCTGCGGCGGCCAGGGCGGGTCGCCCTGCCCGCCTTCGACAAGGCCGCCGACGAGCGCGCGCCTCGCGCCGCCTGGCGCACGGTCGCCACCCCCGTCGACGCGGTGATCTTCGAGGGCTGGTGCGTCGGCTCCCGCGCCCAGGGCGCCGCCGCCCTCGCCCAGCCGGTCAACGCCCTGGAAACGGAAGAGGACCCGGACGGCCGCTGGCGCGGCTACGTCAACGCCCAGCTCGACGGTCCCTACCAGGAGCTGTTCACCAAGATGCACGAGCTGGTCTACCTGCAGCCGCCGAGCTTCGAGGTGGTGCTGGGCTGGCGCCAGGAGCAGGAGCGCAAGCTGGTCGCCCGCGCCGGCGCGGGCATGACGGACGCCGAGGTCGCCCGCTTCGTCGCCCACTACGAGCGGCTGACCCGCTGGATGCTCGCCGAACTGCCCGAGCGCGCGCGCCTGGTGTTTCCGCTCGCCGAAGATCGGACCCCGATCGCCCCCGACGACTGACGGAAGCTCTCCGCGCACGCGGGTATCCGATGCTACGTCCGCTTGCCTCGGTTGGGGTCATACTCCTCGCCTCACGGCGATCGGAGACTTGAGGCCATGGCCAACTTCAAGAAGCTGCTCCTGCCCAATGGCGAGTACAGCTACGTCAATGCTGACCTCGTCATTCGCACTGAGGCGAGCAGCGCCAGCACACCGGAGACCTGCCTGTATTTCACGACTGGCGAGCCGCTCATGGTGGCGGGCGCCCAGGATGAGGTCGCCCATCTTCTGAACGGCGAGTACCCCTCCGAGCTCGCCTTGGACGAAGAGGACTGATGGCGGAGGGTGGCGACCCCTGCAGGACTCGAACCTGCAACATCCGACTTAGAAGGTCGGCGCTCTATCCGGTTGAGCTAAGGGGCCGCATCGGGTCGCTCAGTGTGTCCAGGGGACCTTGCGGCCGAAGGCGAAGTTGTCGGCATAGGCCTTGATGATCCGCTTGGCGGGCTTCTCCTCGAACAGCTGGAAGGGGATTCCGTGCTGATCGGCGTAACGCACCGCCTCGTCCTTGGTCTCGAACGACAGCCGGACCTGGCTGGATTCGGTGTCGCTGGTCTGGGTCCAGCCCATCAGCGGGTCCGAACGGCGCGCGGCGCTGGGCTCGAATTCGAGCACCCAGTCCTTGGTCTTCGCCTTGCCGGACTGCATGGCGGTCTTGGACGGCCGAAAGATGCGCGCGAGCATGAAACCCCCTCAAAACCCGTCAGCCGGCGCCGTGGTCGGCCCAATCGTGGTCAGCCAAGTCGTGGTCGGGGCGGCAGGATTCGAACCTGCGACCCTCTGGTCCCAAACCAGATGCGCTACCAGGCTGCGCTACGCCCCGATTCCACAACTTTTCCAACACGTCCCGCGAGCACGCCGGCCAGGCGCTCCGCGACGGTTCGGGTGATAGCCGCATCTGCACCAATCGCCAACCGGCCGTGTGACATGGGCAGGCGTCGCCGCCGCTTTGGCCCCTATTGCGGGAAGATCCGGTGGATGACCTGATCGCCGGGCATGAGGCCGATCTGGGCGGCGCGTCCGCCCGCCAGCTCCAGCACGCCGCGAATCTGCCCGCCGGCCGGCAGCGGGGTCTCGTCGAGCGGCCGGGCGTTGCGCGCGATCGACAGCACCCGTCCGTTCGGCCGGATGTAGATGATGTCCAGCGGGATGAGGGTGTTGCGCATCCAGAAGGCGACGTTGTCGGTCGGCTTGCGGAAGTCGAACAGCATGCCGCGGTCTGCGGCTACGGCCTTGCGGCACATCAGGCCGGTCTCGCGTCGGGCGTAGGTGTCGGCGTCCTCGACCCTGAAGGCGAACCGGCCCTTGTCCGTCACCAGGGTCAGGGGCTGCAGCGGCTTGAGCTCGGCCTGGCCTGCACCGGCCGTGCAGGCGGGCGGAATGGCTAGCGGCGCCGCGAAGGCGCCCCCGGCGCTCACAAGAACGACGGCCCCAGCGATGAGGGCGCGCCGGCCGAATAGGAGGTTGAACAATCGCAGTCTCCGAACCGGCCTCGAGTCTAGAGCCCTTTAGGTTCGGATGGAATCATCAAGGCCGACCAGACGCGTTCTCTTCTGGGCAGTTGGAACGGGATCTAGGCGGACACCTCGATCTCGGCGACCACCAGCCCCTTCGGGCCCTCGGCGAACCGGACCAGGACGTCCTCGCCCGGCTGGAGGTCCTCCATGCCCGACCGGCGAAGCGTTTCGATGTGGATGAAGATGTCGCCGGGCTGGCCGTCGCGGACGACGAATCCGTAGCCCTTGGTGCGGTTGAACCATTTCACCTTGGCGGGCTCCAGCGGCCCGCTGGGCTGGATCAGCCGCCGCGGCCGCGGCGGCATGCTGCTGAAGCTCTCCCGCTCCCGGCGGGGATTGTCCTCGCGCACCCGGCGCTCTCCTGGCGGCGCGGCGGAGGTTTCGTCCAGGTCGACCACCTCGGCGACCTGCCAGCCCTTGGCGCGGCGAACCGCGTCACAGATGATGGTGGAGCCTTCCAGCGCGTTCTCGCGGCCCGAACTGCGCAGGCAGGTGACGTGCAGGAGGACGTCCTTCAGGTCGGTCCGGTCCGGTTCGTCCGGCACGATGAAGCCATACCCCTTCGCCGCATCGAACCACTTGATGCGGCCGGTGATCCGCACGCTCGGCGCCGACGTATCGACCTGCTCGACCTGCTCGACTTCGTACCCAGCCATGTGCCCCTCGGCCCGTTACCCCCCGATCACCATCGGAAAAGGCCAACTATAACAGTGTTCGTGGAAACGGACGGCCGTCAATGGGGTTTTGCGCGGCGGCGCACGGCCGCCGCCGCTTTGGCGGGCAGTTTGGGGAGGATCGCGTGGCAGTCCCTAGGGGAGTCGAACCCCTCTCTCCAGGTTGAAAACCTGGCGTCCTAACCGATAGACGAAGGGACCGCGGCGCGGAGGGCGGCTCTATAGCCAGCTTGTGCGGAGGCCACAAGCCCCCCGATCAAACATTAGACACGACGCGGGTCTGCGACGTCTTCGATCTCGAATTGTACGCCTTCCCGGCCCTGCCAATCGTCCGGCTTCAGACGGCCGGAGACATGAATCGCCCCGCCTTCCTGCAGCAGCCGCCGGCCCATCTCCGAATCCTCGACTCGCCAGGCGACCGCCTTCAGCTTGCCGCCGGTGCGGTCCACCAGGGTGCAGCGGACATGGCCGCCGCGCAGCGCCATCGGCCGCTCGACCCGCACGTCGGCGATGGCGAACAGCGGTTCGGGATTGCCGGGGCCGAAGGGCGCCAGTTGCTGGAAATCCTGCCACAGGCCGCGATCGCAGCCGGCGGTGGTGACCACGGCGTCGATCTCCAGGCCGTCGGCCGCGGTGGCGGCCTCGGTCTCGCCCGCCAGCCGCTCGCAGAGGAACTCACGAAGCTCGGGGATGGTGTCCGGCCGCACCGACAGGCCCGCGGCCATGGCGTGGCCGCCGCCGGCCAGCAGCAGGCCCTCCTCGTAGGCCGCCTGGACAGCGCGTCCAAGATTGACCCCCGGCTGCGAGCGGCCCGAGCCCTTGCCGACATTGGCCGCGCGATCGACGCCGATCACCAGGGTCGGCTTGCGGTAGCGCTCGCGCAGCCGGCCGGCGACGATGCCGATGACGCCCGGGTGCCAGCCGTCGGCGGCGACCACCAGGACCGGGGCGTCCGCCTGGTTGCTTTGGCGGTCGATCATCAGCACGGCGGCCTCGACGACCTCGCGCTCGACCTCCTTGCGCGAGGCGTTCAGCGCGTCGAGCTCCTCGGCCAGCGCCTTCGCCTCCTCCGGATCGTCGGTGGACAGGAGGCGCGTCCCAAGGTCGGAGCGGCCGATCCGCCCGCCGGCGTTGATTCGCGGGCCGAGCACGAAGCCGACATGGAAGACCGAGGCCGGCCCCTGGCTCTTGGCGACCTCCAGGAGGGCCTTCAGGCCCGGGTTGCGCCAGCCGGACATCACCTTCAGCCCCTGGGCCGCCAGCGCGCGATTGAAGCCCACCAGCTGGGTCACGTCGCAGATGGCGCCCATGGCGGCGAGATCGAGCCACTGGCGCAGGTCCGGCTCGGGACGGTCGCCGAACAGGCCGCGCCGCCGCGCCTCGCGGTTCAGGGCGGCCAGCAGCACGAAGGTGACGCCGGCCGCCGCCAGATGTCCCTGGCCGGAGAGGCAGTCGGGCCGGTTGGGGTTCACCAGGGCCGCGACCTTGGGGATCTCGTCGCCGCGCATCAGGTGGTGGTCGATGACGACCACGTCCAGGCCGATCTCGGCGGCGCAGGCCAGGGCGTCGTGCGCCGCGGCCCCGCAGTCGACGGTGACGACCAGCTCGGCCCCGTCCGCCTGCAACTGGCGGAAGGCCGCCGGCGACGGCCCGTAGCCCTCGGCGACACGGTCCGGGACGTAGATCGAGATCTCATGGCCCATCACCCGGAACCAGCGCACCAGCTGGGCGGCGGACGAGGCGCCGTCGACGTCGTAGTCGGCGAACACCGCTACCGGCCGCCTGCGCTCCAGGGCGTCGACCAGGACGGCCGCAGCCTTGTCCATGTCGGTGAAGCAGGACGGGTCCGGAAACAGCGCCTTCAGCGTCGGGTTGAGGTAGTCGCGGCCCTCGTCCAGGCCGACCCCGCGCGCGGCCAGGGCGCGGGCCAGCGGCTCGGAGAGGCCCAGGTTCAGCTGATGGCGCCGCACCAGCTCCAGGTCATGGGCCCGCTCGCGCCAGGCGCGACCGGTGAGCGAGCGATGGACGCCGAGGTAGGCGGAGGGGACGGCGCCGTCGGCCATCCTAGGCGGGCCGCCGCATCCGGACTTCGCGCACGGTGTGCGTGGCGGAGTTCATCACCAGCGAATGGGTGTGGACGAAGCCGTCCTTCAGCCTGACGCCGTCGAGGATCGCGCCCTTGGTGACGCCGGTGGCGGCGAAGATGGCGTCGGCGCGGACCATCTCGTGCAGGTCGTACTTCTTGTCGAAGTCCACGATGCCGACCTTGCGGGCGCGGGCCCGCTCGTCGGCGTTGCGGAACACCAGCCGGCCCTGGAACTGGCCGCCGACGCACTTCAGCGCCGCGCAGGCCAGCACGCCCTCCGGCGCCCCGCCCTGCCCCAGGTAGAGGTCGATCCCGGTGTCCGGGTCGGCCGTGTTGATGACGCCGGCCACATCGCCGTCGCCGATCAGGGCCACCCGGGCGCCCGCGGCGCGCACCGCGGCGATGATCTCGGCGTGGCGGGGCCGGTCGAGGATGCAGACGGTGATCTCCGAGGTCGCCACCCCCTTGGCCTTGGCCAGGGCTGCGACGTTCTCGGCCGGCGTCTTGTCGAGGTCGATCAAACCCGGGGGAACGCCCGGCCCACAGGCGATCTTGTCCATATAGGTGTCGGGCGCGTTCAGCAGGGTGCCGCGCGGCGCCCAGGCCATGACGGCCAGCGCATTGCCCTTGGCCTTGGCGGTGAGCGTCGTGCCCTCCAGCGGATCGAGCGCGATGTCGATCTTGTGCTTGCCGCCCAGGCCGACCTTCTCGCCGATGTAGAGCATCGGCGCCTGGTCGCGCTCGCCCTCGCCGATGACGATCTCGCCGTCGATCTCGATCTCGTTCAGCGCCGTGCGCATGGCGTCGACGGCCGCCTGGTCGGCGGCCATCTCGTCGCCACGGCCGACCAGGCTGGAGGCGGCGATCGCGGCGATCTCGGTCACTCGCACCGCGGCGAGGATCAGGCTGCGGTCGAGAACCATCTCGCTCATATTCCTACTGTTCTCCCGCAGGCGAAGGCGGTGCAACACGCAACCTTGGCTGGATTCTCAAATCCGCGCGATACGCAACAGGCGAGGACGCTCAAGAACCGCCGGCAGGTCGGCGATCCTCTCGATCGCCGCCTTCAGCACCGACTCGGCCACCGAATGGGTGGTGAGCACGATCGGCACGCCTTCGGCCTTCTCCACCGGCTTCTGCAGGAAGCTTTCGATGGAGACGCCGGCTTCCGCGAGGGTCTCGGACACCGCGGCGATGACGCCGGGCTCGTCCTTCACCAGGAACCGCAGATAGGCGCGGCTCAGGCTCTTCGACGGGTCGACCGGGGTGAAGGGCTCCAGCGAACCGGCCGGGCGCTGGAACACCGGGCGCACCGCCCCGGTCATGACGTCCGCGACGTCGGCGGCGACCGCCGCGGCGGTCGGCCCGGAGCCTGCGCCGGGACCCTGGATGAAGATCCGCCCGATGCGCTCGCCCTCGATGAAGAGGGCGTTCAGCGCGCCGCCCGCCTGGGCGAGCGGATGGGCCAGCGGAGCGAGCGATGGATGCACCCGCACCAGGACGCCGTCCGGCGAACGGTCGGCGGAGGCCACCAGCTTGATCCGGTAGCCCAGGTCCTTGGCCATCTGGATGTCGAGCAGCTCAACCTGTTCGATGCCCTCGATCTCGGCGGCCGCGTAGTTGGGTGCGCAGCCGAAGGCCAGGGCCGCCAGGATGGAGATCTTGTGCGCCGCGTCGAAGCCGCCGACGTCCATCGTCGGATCGGCTTCGGCGTAGCCCAGGCGCTGGGCCTCGCCGAGGACGTCGGCGAAGGTCCGCCCGGCGGCCTCCATCTCGGTCAGGATGTAGTTGCAGGTGCCGTTCAGGATGCCGGCCACCGACTTCACGTCGTCGCCGACCAGGGCCTCGCGGAGCATCTTCACCGCCGGCGTGCCGCCCATCACCGCGGCTTCGAACAGCAGCGGCGCGCCCTTGGCCTCGGCCAGGGCGGCCAGTTCGGCGCCATGTTCGGCGATCAGCGCCTTGTTGGCCGTCACCACCGGCTTGCCGGCGCCCAGCGCCGCCTCGACCGCGGCCTTCGCCGGCCCGTCCGAGCCGCCGATCAGCTCGACGAAGACGTCGACGTCCGGCGAGGTCGCCAGGGCCACGGGATCGTCGAACCAGGTCAGGTGCGAGATGTCGAACGACCGCGGCCGCGAGCGCGAGCGCGCGGACACGCCGGTGACGATCGCCCGGCCGCCGGCCGGCGCGAACTCGGGCCGTTCGTCGAGGAATTTAAGCAGGCCCGTTCCGACGGTGCCCAGGCCTGCGACGCCGAGGCGCCAATCCCGTTTGCTCATTGGGCCGCCATGTTGTTGTGGGCGCGGGCGAGGATCTCTTCGCTCTGCGACAGGAATTTTTTCACGTTGCGCGCAGCCTGGCGGATGCGGTGCTCGTTCTCGACCAGACCGATCCGCACATAGCCCTCGCCATATTCGCCGAAGGCGATGCCCGGGGCGACGGCGACGCCGGCCTCCTCGATCAGCAGCTTGGCGAACAGCATGGAGCCGGCCTCGCGGTACTGCTCCGGCAAGGGGGCCCAGGCGAACATCGAGGCCGGCGGCGAGGGAACGTCCCAGCCGGCGCGCCCCATCGATTCCACGAGGACGTCGCGACGCTTCTTATAGATGGAGCGGATCTCGTCGATGCAGTCGGTCGGACCGTTGAGGGCGGCCGCCGCTGCGACCTGAATAGGCGTGTAGGCGCCGTAGTCGAGGTAGGACTTCACCCGCGCCAGGGCCGAGCACATCCGCTCGTTGCCGACCACCATGCCGACGCGCCAGCCGGCCATGGCGAAGGTCTTCGACAGCGAGTTGACCTCGACGGCGATGTCCTTGGCGCCTTCGACCTGCAGGATCGAGGGCGGCGGGTTGTCGTCGAAGTAGATCTCCGAATAGGCGATGTCCGAGAGCACGAGCATGTCGTGCTTCTTCGCCAGCGCGATGACGTCGCGGTAGAAGTCGAGGTCGACCCACTGGGCCGTCGGGTTGGACGGATAGCTGACGATCAGCACGCTGGGCGGCGGCGCGGAGTGTTTGATCGCCTTGCTGATCCCGGAAAGGTACTCCTCCGGCGAGGGCGCCGGGACGTGGCGGATGACGCCGCCGGCCATGATGAATCCGTAGGCGTGGATCGGGTAGGCCGGGTTCGGACAGATGATCACGTCGCCGGGCGCGGTCAGCGCCTGGGCGAGGTTGGCGAAGCCCTCCTTCGATCCCAGGGTGGCGATCACCTCGGTGTCGGGATTGAGCTTCACGCCGAAGCGGCGGTCATAATAGCCGGCCATCGCCTTGCGCAGGCCTGACACGCCCTTGGAGACCGAGTAGCGGCCGGCCTTGGGATCGCGGGCGGTCTCGACCAGCTTGTCGACGATATGTTTCGGCGTCGGCATGTCGGGGTTGCCCATGCCGAAGTCGATGATGTCCACGCCCTGCGCGCGCAGGCGGGCCTTGATCTTGTTGACCTCCTCGAAAACGTAAGGCGGGAGGCGACGGATGCGGTGAAATTCGGGGGTCATTTGAAAAGCTCTTGCGCCGCGAGCTGCCCAGTGCGGCTGAAGGGAGCTGAAGCCTCGGCATGGATAGACTCCGGGCAGGAGTCAGCCAAGCCAATGATGAGGAATTTTACGCCTCCGCGGGGCCTAACGCTTGGCCGGCGGAGGCGGGGTAGCTCGCTTGCGGACGCTGTTGGCGAAGGCCTCGGTGTCCGCGTTGGTGGGCGCCCCGAGCGCGGGCCCCGCGTCCGTGCGCGCCTTGGCGGCGAAGCTCGACGTCGCGTTGAGCGTCCAAGTGTTCGGCGCGGTGGCCGCGTCCAGGTCGGCGCCCGCGGCCAGGACCGCCTCGGCGCGTTCGCCGTAGACCCGGGCCGGCCGCACATCTGTCGGCTTCGGCGGGATCTCGCTGAACTTCGGATAGTCCTTGTCGGCGGTCGCAAGCCTGGCGACATCGCCCGCGATCGGCGAACGGGGGTCGACCTTCGTGCTCGCGATCGACCCCACGCAGCCGGCCGCCAGGGCCGCCACGGAGGCGACGCCCAAAACCCGTGCAGCTATCGTGCTGTTGCCGGCGTTCATAATTTTGCGGTCGAGCGCGTTCATGTCCTTATTGGTCTTATGCGATGATCGTTGAAGACGAAAGAGCACGCGTGCTTTCGTCCCCGGAGGAGACGTCGATGAACGAACTGACAGTTGGCTCCGAACCTGTTTCGCCGCGCGCCGGCTCAGAGGCCTCAGGAGCGCTGGTCGAGGACGCCATCATTCCGGTGACGCCCGAGGGTTCGCCCAAGCCGCCGCTGCCCGAATCGGCGGAGTTCATAATCGCGCAGATCTCCGTGCCCGCCACAATGGAGCCAGGCGCCGCGGCCGAGCCCGAAGCGACGGTCGCCCCTCCCCCGTCGCCAGAACCGCCCCTCTCGGCCGAGGCGGCCGTCCCCGGCGAGGCCCCCGCCTTCGACATGGCCGCCTTCACCGCCGACCAGCGCGCGCAGCTCGAGAAGCTGTCGATGAACCTGGCGCGCGCGGCGGTCGCCGCCCAGGGCGCGATCGCCGAGGTGGCGAGGAAGCACGCCGACCGGCCGGCGGCCATGAGCCCCGACCCGTTCAACGTCGGCCCTGCCCTGACCGACGTGATGGGCCGGCTCGCCGCCCAGCCCGAACGGCTGATGCGGGCGCAGGCCAACCTCTTCGACAGCTACATGGACCTCTGGCAGTCGGCCACCCGCAAGATGGCCGGCGAGACCGTGGAGCCCGTGGTCGCTCCGGCCAAGGGCGACAAGCGCTTCGCCGCGCCCGAGTGGCAGGACAATCCGGTCTTCGACGTGATCAAGCAGTCCTATCTGCTCTCGTCGAACTGGATGAACGAGCTGGTCGCCGGCGTCGAAGGCGTCGATCCGCTGGAGAAGCGGCGCGTCGAGTTCTTCACCAAGATGCTGACCGACGCCTTTTCCCCGACCAACTTCCTGGCGTCCAATCCCGTCGCCTTGAAGGCTCTCATGGAGACCGGCGGCGAGAGCCTGGCGCAGGGCATGGAGAATTTCGCCGCCGACATGAAGCGCGGCAACGGCGACCTCGCCATCAGCCAGACGGACTACCAGAAGTTCGAGATCGGCAAGAACGTCGCCACCGCGCCCGGCAAGGTGGTGTTCAAGAACGAGCTTATCGAGCTCCTGCAGTTCTCGCCCGCCACCGAGCAGGTGCGCCAGATCCCGTTGGTGATCTTCCCGCCGTGGATCAACAAATTCTACGTCCTGGATCTGCGGCCCGAGAATTCCCTGATCCGTTGGCTGACCGCCCAGGGGATCACCGTCTTCCTGGCCTCTTGGGTCAATCCCGACGCCCAGCTGTCGACCAAGACCTTCGAAGACTACATGCGCCAGGGCGTCTACGAAGGCTCCGCCGCGGCGATGAAGCAATGCGGCGTCGGCCAGGTGAACGCGGTCGGCTACTGCATCGGCGGCACCCTGCTGGGCGTCAGCCTGGCGCACATGGCCGCCAAGGGCGTCTCGCCGATCGCGTCGGCGACCTTCTTCGCCGCCCAGCAGGACTTCTCCGAAGCGGGGGATCTGCGCCTGTTCACCAACGAATCCTGGCTGAAGGAGCTGGAGCGCCGGATGGACGCCGGCGGCGGGGTGCTCGACGGCCAGGCGCTCGCCGAGACCTTCAACGTCCTGCGCTCGAACGACATGATCTGGTCGTTCTTCGTCGACAACTACCTGCTGGGCAAGGCGCCGAAGCCCTTCGACATGCTGTACTGGAATTCCGACCAGACGCGCATGCCCAAGACCCTGCACCTCTTCTACCTGCGCAAGTTCTACGCCGAAAACGCCTTCGCCAAGGGCGAGCTGGTCATCGGCAATGAGACCCTCGACCTGAAGAAGGTCACCATTCCCGTCTATATGCAGTCGTCGAAGGACGACCACATCGCGCCGGCCCGCTCGGTCTACAAGAGCGCCAAGCTGTTCGGCGGGCCGGTGACCTTCATGATGGCGGGCTCCGGCCATATCGCCGGCGTGATCAACGCTCCGGCCGCCAACAAATACCAGCACTGGAGCAACGACGCCCTGGGCGGCGCCCTCCCCGACACCCTGGAGGAATGGCAGGCCGGCGCGATCCCGCAGCCGGGCTCCTGGTGGCCGAACTGGATGGAATGGCTGCAGGCCCGCTCCGGCCCGCTGGTCCCCGCCCGCGACCCCGCCGCCGGCCCCCTGCCGGCCCTGGGCGATGCGCCGGGCGACTATGTGAAGGTCCGCTCCTAGGAAGCTGACTTCGAGATCAACTTCAGCCCGTCATCCCGGCCGAAGCGCAGCGTAGAGCCGGGACCCAGGGCCGTGCGTACCCTGGGTCCCGGATCGGCCTTGCGGGCCGTCCGGGATGTTGCGCGGACGCCTCCACTGCCGATCACGTCGGCACGCTCGCGCCTTACTATCTTTTAATGATTGCTACCTTGCGTCGCCCAGTACCTATCGGTACCTAGGGCCTGGAAGGAGCACGTCGTGCCGGAAGCCATCGACATCCAGCTGAAGAAGGGCGCGCTGGAGCTTTGCGTCCTCGCGCTGCTCTCGCAGCACGACAGCTACGCCTACGAGATCGCCAGCCGCCTGGCCGAGTCCATCGGCATGGGCGAAGGCACCATCTACCCGCTGATGCGGCGACTGCAGAACGACGGCCTGGTGGACACCTATCTGGTGGAGTCCTCCTCCGGCCCGCCGCGCAAATACTACCGGCTCACCGAGACCGGGAAGTCGAGCTTCGGCTCGCAGAAAGCCGCCTGGGCCTCTTTCTCCCAGGCCATGCAAAACATTCTTGGAGGGGCGCAATGACCCGTCAGGCGTTCATCGCCCGACTGCGCGACGGACTGCGCGGCCTGCCGCCGCAGACCATCGCCGAGATCGTGGCTGACTATGAGACCCATTTCGCCGACGGCGAAGCCGCCGGCCGCACCGAGGCCGAGGTGGCCGACGCGCTCGGCGATCCCGGCCGGCTGGCGCGCGAGTTGCGCGCCGAGATCGGCCTGAAGCGCTGGGAAGAGGAACGCAGCCCCTCGGGCGCGGCCGCCGCCATCTTCGCCGTGCTGGGCCTGGGCGCGCTCGACCTCTTCATCCTGCTGCCGGTGCTGATGACCCTGGGCGGGGTGCTGTTCGGCGGCGCGATCGCCGCGATCGGCGGCCTGTTCGCCGGAGGGGCGATGTTCGCCGCCGGCCCCTTCGCCGACTTTCCTGGCGGCCCGCCCGCCGCCATCCTCGGCGGCCTGGGCGTGATGTCGGGGGCGACCGCGCTCGGCGCCGTCATCGCCCTGGTCACCATCGGTCTCGTCAACGCGCTGGTCTGGTATGGCCGGCTTCACTACCGCCTGCTGAAGCCGGCGCTGGGCCCCGAGAGCCAAGGAGCCGTCCAATGATCCGCGCCCTCGTCATCATCGCCGTCGGCGGTTTCCTGATGTCGCTGGCCTGCATCTCCGCAGCTGTCGCCATCGGCGGCCCGGAAGCCATCGCGCGCAGCGCCTGGTCCTGGGATTGGGACTGGAAAGACCGCTCGCACGGCTGGCGCCACATGCGCGAGGCGTCCGGCCCGCAGACCCAACGCGACTTCCCCTGGGGCGGCGGCGACCGGCTGGAGGTCAACGCCCCGGCCACGATCGACTATGTCCAGGCCGCGGGCCCGGCCAAGCTGACCATCAAGGGTCCCGCCGCGGCGCTGGATCGGGTGCGGGTCGAAGGCGGCCGCATCAGTCTGACCGGCGCGATGCGCTGGAGCGACCTCCAGATCACCCTCACCGCCCCGGACGTGACGCGCTTCGAGCTGAACGGCGCCAACAGCCTGAACATCACCGGCTACAAGCACGACCAGCTGACCCTGAGCGCCAGCGGACATGCGGAGATCCGCGCCCAGGGCGAGACCAAGTCTGTGAAGCTCAGCGTCTCCGGCGCCGGCGACGCCGATCTCGCCCAGCTGAAGACCGCAGGCGCCGACATCGACATCAGCGGCGCGGGCGCCGCCACCGTCGGGCCGACAGACTGGGCGCGCGTGGAGATTTCCGGCATGGGCGACGTCAACCTGCTGACCCGTCCGAAGACGCTCGAAAGCCACGTCTCCGGCGCCGGCCACATCCGCCAGCCCGGCCAGGACAGCGTCACCGCCGGGGACGACGATGACGACGACCGCGGGCCGGAGCGCACCACCTGAACCGGGCGAGCTAGGCCGGCAGGAACCGGAGCGCGACGCCATTGCTGCAGTAGCGCAGCCCCGTCGGCCGCGGCCCGTCGTTGAAGATGTGGCCGTGGTGACCCAGGCACTGGGCGCAGTGGTACTCGGTGCGCCGCATGAAGAAGGCGGTGTCGATCTTGGTCCCGAGCGCGCCGGGGATGGCGGTGTAGAAGCTCGGCCAGCCGGTGCCGCTGTCGTACTTCCAGTCCGACTTGAAGAGCGGCAGCCCGCAGCCGCCGCAAACGAACGTCCCCTTGCGATGCTCCTTCAGGAGGGCGGACGTCCCCGGCCGCTCCGTGCCTTCATGGCGCAGCACCGCATAGGCGTCCGGCGACAGCCGCGACTTCCACTGGGCGTCCGTCAGCTTGCGCCAGGACGAGGCCGCGAACCGGTCGGCGGCGAGGGCCGCGCCGGGCAGCAGGGCGGCGACAGCCGCGGTGAGGAGAAAGGTTCGGCGATCAGGGCTCATGCCGGAAATACGCGCCACGCCTCGCTCCGGATGCAAGGCGCGGGGACCAGCGCTCCAAACGCCTTCGCGCGATGGCTTATTTGATTCAACAAATCCAATGTAATTTCTGATAGATATTCAATAAACATAATCTAGTAGGCCTGAGCCTGCCTGATCGTTCCCGGAACCGAGCGTGGCGGCTGCGGACCTCGGCGGAAGGCGACCTCGACACGCCGCGCCAGCCAGCCGGGCCCGCCGCACGCCCAGCGCAGGCTCTTTCTCACGGCCGCGGCGGTGGTTGCAAGAACGCCGGCGCGTCGGGGCGCGGCGACGGTCTCCTCGACGGTGGCGGGTTCGCGCACGGTCGGCCGCGAAATATAGCTGGCCTTCTGAACGGATCCGCTGAGCTGCGGCTCGACCGCCACGGAGGCTTGCAGCACCGGCCGGAGCGGCGCGGCCTCAGCCAGCCGGACCCGCTCCACAGCGGGCGGCGTTTCGCGCGTGGCCGCGACGTCGACGGCCTTTTCGCCTTGGCTGGGCCGCGCCTCCTCAGGAGCTGATATCTGCGCGACCTGCAGAGCCGGCGCGGGCGCATCCGGCGACGCAGCTTGAATCAGGGCCGGCTCGGCCTTGGGCGCCGGTTTCGACGGCGCCGCGCTTTCGCGGAGCGGCCAGGCGAAGGCCGGATCGCAGGCTGCCGACAGCAGGGTCGCGGCGGGCGTATTCACCTCGGGTGAAAACCACGCCTCGCCGACATCGTTGGACCTGGCCAGTCCCTGCCAGTGCGGTTCGGCGTAACTCGCGCTCCGCAGGACGCGGAGGCGTCCGTTGCTGCAGTCGAACAGGATGTGCGCGTCCCAGGATTGCAGGTCGTGGGCGGCGCTCCACTCAGCGGCCACCGCTTCGGTCCGCACCAGGGCGAGCACCTCTCCCGTCGAGACCCGGGGCCCCAACGGTTCGAGGCTGTAGACGTTCTCTCGCCCTGCGATGGCGATCTGTGACACCGGAAGGTCGGTGTTCTGGCTCACCCAGGCGGCGAGTTCCAGCCCCGGAGACGGGGCGGCAAGGGCTGGCGCGGTCGCAAACACGCCCACGAACATCGCCAGAAACGCGAGCGCCTTTCGCATGGCTCCGCGACCTCCAAAGTCAAACTCTGGAGCCAGCCTTACCCCTGCTGAGCTAAGGGTTCTCTAATTTGGCAACTTTGGCGGGTGACCGCTGCCGCGGTCAACCGACCTAAAGCCCGGCCCCTTCTGGCAGGTCCAGCATGAGGTTGAGGTTCTGCACCGCCGCCCCGGACGCGCCCTTCCCCAGGTTGTCGAGCACCGCCACCAGCCGCGCCTGGTCGCCCGCCGCGCTTGCGAAGACGAACAGTTTCATGCGGTTCGTCCCGTTCAGCGTCTCGGGATCGAGCGCCGCCACATAGCCGCCGGCGCCGGCGCGGGTCGTCTGCAGCTCGGCGCATTCCGAGCCGCTCGCCACCTCGACGAAGGTCTCGCCGGCGTAGGCCGCGGTGAGTTCGACGTGCAGATCGGCAGGCGCCGGCTTGCCGGGCATGGCCCAGAGCTGCAGCGGAACATCGACGATCATCCCCTGGGCGAAACGGCCGACCGAGGGCGCGAACAGCGGTGCGTGGCCCAGCCCCGCATAGGTCTGCATCTCGCCCAGGTGCTTGTGGGCGAGGTTGAGGCCATAGGCGCGGAAGGCGTCGCGGGTCCCTTCAGGCGCGGCCTTGGTCTCGAACTCCTCGATCAGCCCGCGACCGCCGCCGGAGTAGCCGGAGACCGCATTGACGGTGATCGGGAAGTCGGCCGGGATCAGCCCCGCGCTCACCAGCGGGCGCATCAGGCCGATGAAGCCGGTCGGATAGCAGCCGGGGTTGGCCACGCGCGTCGCCGCGCGCAGGTCGCCCCGCTGGCTCTTGGACATCTCGGCGAAGCCATAGACCCAGCCTGGCGCGACCCGGTGGGCGGTCGAGGCGTCGATGACGCGCACCCGCTCGTTGGTGATCATCGCCACGGCCTCGCGCGCGGCGTCGTCCGGCAGGCAGAGCACCACGGCGTCGACGCCGTTCAGCAGCTCCGCCCGGGCGGCCGGATCCTTGCGCCGCGCCGGATCGATGGAGACCAGCTCCAGGTCCTCGCGGCCTTCCAGGCGCTCGCGGATCTGCAGGCCGGTGGTGCCGGCTTCGCCGTCAATGAAAACCGTGTGGGCCATGGGCTCGCCTCACAGACAAGACAGACAAAGAAAAGGGCGCTTCGGTTGCCCAAAGCGCCCTTTCCGAAATACGCGATCTCTCGCGTGCGGCTTTAGCGCTTCGAGAACTGGAAGCTACGGCGGGCCTTGGCCTTGCCGTACTTCTTCCGCTCGACGACGCGCGAGTCGCGGGTCAGGAAGCCGTGCGGCTTCAGCACCGCGCGCAGGCCCGGCTCGTAGTAGGTCAGGGCCTTGGAGATGCCGTGACGGATGGCGCCGGCCTGGCCCGAGAGGCCCGAGCCTTCGACCGAGACGATGACGTCGAACTGGCCGAGGCGATCGGCGATCTCCAGCGGCTGGGCGAGCATCATCCGCAGCACAGGACGCGCGAAATAGATTTCCTGGTCGCGGCCGTTGATCGTGATCTGACCCTTGCCCGGCTTGATCCAGACGCGGGCGACGGCGTTCTTCCGCTTGCCGGTCGCGTAGGCGCGGCCTTGAGCGTCGATCTTGGGCTCGCGCACAACGGCCTCAGCCGCCGCCGTGCCCAGACCGCGCAGAGCATCGAAGCCCTCGCCCGTGGTGGTGGGGGATTCCGACATGATTACGCGCTCCGCACGTTCTTGGCGTTCAGCTCGGCGAACGCGATGGTCTCGGGGTTCTGCGCCGCATGCGGATGTTCTCCGGCGGCGTAGATGCGCAGGTGCGTCAGCTGCTTGCGGGCGAGCGGGCTTTCCTTGGGCAGCATGCGCTCAACGGCCTTCTCGAGCACGCGCTCGGGGAAGCGGCCGCCGAGGATCTTGTCCGCGGTGCGTTCCTTGACGCCGCCCGGGTGCCCGGTGTGCCAGTAGTAGATCTTGTTCTGCAGCTTGCGGCCGGTGAACCGCACCTTGTCGGCGTTGACGACGACAACGAAGTCGCCGCAGTCGACGTGCGGGGTGTAGTCGGGCCGATGCTTGCCGCGAAGACGATTGGCGATGAACGACGCGAGGCGGCCGACGACGGCGTCCTGGGCGTCGATCACGATCCACTTCTTCTCGACCTCGGCGGGCTTCAGCGAAGCCGTGGTCTTCATCATGGGTGCGATCCGTTAGATTATCGGGACGGATACGCGCCCCGAGTTGGAGGCGGGCATATGCCCAGTACCGGCCGCGAAGTCAAGGCCGGGAAAATTCCAACAAACCCGAAAACCCGTTTAAAATCCTCCGCTTATATATTGCGGTAACATAATACCGCGCCTTTTTGCATCAAACCCGGCGAACCCGCCAGGCGAAGGCCACGGCGAGGCAGAGGGTGACGGCCGCCATCACCTGGTGAGCCAGGCTCAGGCCGACCGGCGCCACGGCGATCAGGGTGACCACGCCCAGGCCGGCCTGCAGCAGCACCGCGGCGGTCACCGCCAGCGCCAGCCGCTTGGCGTCGTCCGCCAGATAGGTCGAGCGCCAGGCGCCGATCCCGCAGGCGATGGCGACCCCGGTCAGCAGATAGGCGACCAGCCGATGGTGCAGCTGCACCGCGCCCTGGCTGTGCGCCAGGGTCGCCCAGATCCCGGGGCCGGCGTAATCGGCGGGAAAGACCTGGCCGTTCATCAGCGGCCAGTCGTTGTAGACTAGGCCGGCGTGGTTGCCGGCGACCAGCGCCCCCAGCAGCACCTGCAGGAAGATCAGGCCGACCAGGCCCAGCGCCCGGCGTCCCCAGGGGCCGGGAAGCGTCTGCCGCGCCCCGCCCGCCCAGGCGTCGAGCGCGGTCCAGACCAGGGCCCCGAGAAGAGCGAAGGCCAGGCCCAGGTGGATCATCAGCCGCTCAGGGGCGACAGAGACCCGGTGGGCCAGGCCGCTGGCCACCATCCACCAGCCGACCAGGCCCTGCAGGCCGCCGAGTATGAAGAGGCCGCCCAGCCTGAGCAGCAGGCGCTGCGGGATCTCCTTGCGCCACGCGAAGATCACGAAGGGCGCGAAGAAGGCGAAGCCGACCAGCCGCCCGAGCAGCCGATGGGTCCACTCCCACCAGTAGATCCCCTTGAACTGGTCGAGCGTCATGCCGCGGTTGACCAGCTGGTACTGCGGGATGGTCTTGTAGCGGGCGAACTCCGCCTGCCATTCGGCCAGGCTGAGCGGAGGAACCGCGCCCGTGACGGGCCGCCACTGGGTGATCGAAAGGCCCGAGCCGGTGAGCCGGGTGGACCCTCCGACCACGACCATGGCCATCACCAGGACGGCCACGGCGAACAGCCAGATTGCGACGGCGCGCGAGCGGTCGGAACGCAGGAACGAGGTCATGGGGCGAATGCCGCGCCCTTTCCGTCTGAACTGGGGCGCTCGCTACCCGGAAATCGCGCCCACGTCCATGTCGGCGCCGACGAGCGCGCTTCCGCCGCCGGGCGGGGCCGGCTATGAGCGGAACATGTCCGCGCGTGTCCGCAAATTCATCGGCCTTATCGGCATCCTGATCTTCGTGGCGGCCTATGCCCTGGCGGCCTCGAAGATCGCCGACCACCTGCCCAACAACATCGCCGTGCAACTGGCCTTCTACGTCGTCGTCGGCATGGCCTGGGGCCTGCCCATCCTGCCGCTGCTCCGCTGGATGAACAGCGGTCGGTGAGCAAAAAGCCCTCTCCCCGTCGGGGAGAGGGTTGGGTGACGGGCGGCTCAGAGCCGCCATCCGCACCAAGGTTCAGCCAGAAGCGCCCGTAGGCTGCGCGAACGGTGGGAGCGGTTGCACAGCGCCACCCCTCACCCTACTCCCCGCAAACGGGGAGAGGAGGCCCACAGTTTGCGCTTGCCCTCCCCCGCCGAGCGGTTAGAAGAACCGCCTCGCCGCGAGGCGTCGGAGCGTAGCGCAGTCTGGTAGCGCACTTGACTGGGGGTCAAGGGGTCGCAGGTTCAAATCCTGTCGCTCCGACCATCGCAAAATCAAGCACTTGGCGGATTTTGCGGGTCGGCCGATCGATCAATCCTTAGAGCAGAGACGAGATCAGCAGATTGAAGAGCCGCGGCTGATTTGGCTGAACACGCCAAATCACCCATGCGGCAATCTGCCCGGCGCCAATCTCCATCCAGCTGATGAATTAAGCCTACCGGTAATGATTCCAGTCTAATTGGCGCCACCCCACGCAATGGCACGCCCATTGCTTAGCCCATTACCCATTGTCCAATGTTTGGACGGGAACCGATGTACGTTTACTCGTTTGATATCCAAGACGACGCGCTGGAGGGGCTGTTCGACACCGCCGTCTATCGCTTCCTCGAGACGCACACCTCCAAGCGTCACGACGAACTGGTCGCGGTCCGCACCGAGGTCTACGGCGCGGTGCAGCGCAAGTCGGTGACGCTTTGGAGCGCCGAAGCGGTGACGCAGTTCGATCGTCACTGGCAGGCGTTCCGGAGCGAACGCGCCAGCTGCGCGCCCTGGTGAAACGTCGCCGAGACGGCGGCGACCCGCAGCGGCCCTACTCGCCCCTGAAAAACCCGTAGCTCGGATCGTCCGGATAGCGGCCGCCGGGCGGGACCTTCATGCCGAAGGGGCCGGTCTCCCAGTCGGCGGAGTCGGGATAGTCGCGGAACCAGTCGGTCATGACGACCCGCTTGGCGATGCGCCATTCGTCGTTGCGGCGCTCGAAGCGGTCGAGGTATCGGCCGGAGCCGATGGTGTCGTGCGGCTTGCCGTCCTGGCCGCGGATCCGGTGGAAGCCGTAGAAGTAGGACTCCACATGGGCCTCCGCCCCGTTCAGCTGGATCAGGATATTGCCGATCAGGTGCATGGTCTGGTCCATGCCGCCCTTCATGATCGGCAGCATCCAGGCGATCAGCGCCTCGCGGTCGCCTGAAAAGACCAGGTGGTCGTCGATGGCGTCCGGCCAGTAGGCGCTGCGCAGCATCTCCTCGTCGCAGCGGTCGGTCCCGCGGGAATAGCGATAGAGGCAGTCGCGGATGGCCTCGCGGTCGGCGAGCTCGTCCTTGATCTGAGATAGGGTCCGGATCACGCGCTCTCTCCCTGGACGGCCCGCGCGCCTATGGCTGCGCGCCAAGACGCCCTCCAAGTCCAACCCTGCCGCCGGCGGGCGCAGCGTTCAATTCGCCGCGTGCGGTCCGCTGGTCTGTCGACGACAGGCCCGGTTGCCTGGAACGGCCATCAGGGACGGAAGAGCGCCAGCTTGCGGCTCACCGTCTCGAGGTAGCGGGCGCGCTTGGCCGGCGTGGCCTGGTCCATGGCGTAGAGCGCCGACCAGGACGTCCTGCAACCCGGCGCCAGGAGCGGCCGGAAGCCGCGCAGCATGAGCTTGCGGCCGGGATCGCCCATCCACAGCCGGATGTACCAGCGCGGCGCGCCATAGGTGGTGACCACCATCAGCCGGTCGATTCCGCTCAGGAGGTGGGTGGAGATTCCCCGCTTGTCATCCAGGTCGAAGGCGACGCCTGGCAGCCAGACCCGGTCGAACCAGCCCTTCAGCATGGCCGGCAGGCCGTACCACCAGGTCGGATAGATCAGGAGCAGGCCGCGCGCCGCCTTCAACGCCGCGATCTCGCCGGCGATCGCGTGGCGGTCGGCGCCCACGTCCTCGTAGGCGCGGCGTTCCTCGGTGGAGAGCGCCGGCTCGAAGCCTTCGGCGTAGAGGTCCTTGACGGTCACCTCGTGTCCCGCGCGGCTGAGGTCGGCGACGCAGCGGTCGAGAATCGCCCGGGAGAAGCTCTCGCGGACGGGATGGCAGAAGACGACGAGAACCTTCATGACAGGTCCCGGCCGCCGATCATCGCTTGAGGAGGGCGTCGAGCCGGGTCTTGGCGTCTTCCAGGTCCGCAAGCGTCTCGCTCAGCCGGTCGCGGACGTCTTCGTCGAGGTCTCCGCCCAACAGCTCGGTGAAGGCGGCTTCCGGCGGCGGCGACTCGCCCTGGCCGGCGGCGACCAGCCGGCCCACCCCCGCCTCGCGGTGGAGCCGCTGGACGCCCTTGATGGTGTAGCCTTCTTCGTGCAGCAGCCGGCGCACGCCTTGCAGCACGGCGATGTCCTGCGGCCGGTAGAAACGACGGCCCCCCGCCCGCTTCATCGGACGTATGAAGGCGAACTTGGTCTCCCAGAACCGCAACACATGCTGCGGCACGCTCAGCTCGTCGGCTGCTTCTGAGATCGTCCGAAAGGCTTCGGGGCCCTTCGTCACGGCGCTCAGCGGATCCTCACCGCGGCGGTCCTCACCGGGAGAGGGCGCGATCGACCCGCGCCTTCATCACCTGCGAGGCGCGAAATCCGATCACCCGGCGGGGATCGATGGGAGCGGGCTCGCCGGTCTTGGGATTGCGTCCCATGCGGGCGTTCTTGGCGCGCACCTGGAAGACGCCGAAACCGGAGAGCTTGACCTGCTCCCCACGCTCGAGCGCCTGGGCCATCAGCTCCAGGACACGTTCCACCAATTCGCCACAATCCTGGCGTGTCAGGCCCACTTCCTCGTGGACCGCTTCGCAAAGGTCGGCGCGGGTGACGGTCTCGCCCTTCATCCTTTGCCCGTTTTCTGCAGCGATGCTGTTCATGTCCCTTGATTGTCCTATTAGGTCAAAGACTTCAAGGCCCCGTTTCGTATTCCTGGTTAGGGCGCCTCTCAGAAGCGCACGACGCAGGCGCCCCATGTCAGGCCGCCGCCCATAGCCTCCATCAGCAGAAGATCGCCCTTTTTGATCCGTCCGTCGCGCACGGCCGCATCCAATGCTAGAGGAATCGAGGCCGCTGACGTGTTCGCGTGCTCGGCCACGGTGGTGATGACCTTGGCCTCGTCGATGCCGAGCCGGCGGGCGACGCCTTCAAGAATCCGCAGATTGGCCTGGTGGGGGATGAACCAGTCGACCTCGGACACCTCCACCCCGGCGTCGGCCGCCGCGGAGAGGATGGCCTCGGAGATGTTCACCACCGCGTGGCGGAACACCTGGTTGCCCTGCATCCGCAGGTAACCGATCTGGCCGTTGGTCGAGACCCCGCCGTCGACATAGAGCAGGTCCTGCTTGGTGCCATCGGCCATCAGCGCGAAGCCCAGCACGCCGCGGTCGGCCTTGGTCCCCTCCCCGCGTCCGGCCTCGAGCACCACTGCGCCGGCGCCGTCGCCGAACAGCACGCAGGTGCCGCGGTCGGTCCAGTCCATCAGCCGGGTCATTTCCTCGGCGCCGATGACCAGGGCGCACTTCGATCGGCCGCGGGCGACGAAGCCGTCCGCCACCGAGAGCGCATAGACAAAGCCCGAGCAGACCGCTTGGACGTCGAAGGCCGGACCCACGGGACAGCCGAGCTTGCGCTGGACGATGGTGGCGGTGGCGGGAAAGGTCTGGTCGCCGGTGGTGGTGGCCACCACGATCAGGTCGACGTCGTCGGTCGTCCGGCCGGCGGACTCCAGCGCGCGGCGCGCGGCCGCCACGGCGAGGTCGGAGGTCGGCTGGTCGTCGGCGGCCCGATGGCGCTGGCGAATGCCCGTGCGTTCGGTGATCCAGACGTCGGAGGTGTCCACCACCTTGGCCAACTCGTCGTTGGTGACGATCCGGTCCGGCAGGTAGCCGCCCACCCCCGTTACGACGCTACGCTGGACGATGGACACTTAAACCCCTCCTTCGACGGGCCTTTGGACCTGCTCGGCCATGGCCGAGGGTAGACGCCGCATATTCTGTTCGATCTCGCCCGAGAAGTCGCTTCGGGCCAGATCCACCGCCACGCGCACCGCATGCGCATAATCGCTTTCGCCGGCGCCGCCATGGCATTTCAGCACCATGCCGTTCAAGCCCAGAAGCGGCGCCGCCGGCGGCGGGCTCAGCCGGTCGCGGAAGCGTCGCAGCGACGGTCGCGCCAGGGCCGCGCCGATGGTGCCGGTCAGATTGGCCGTCAGCGCCGTCTTCAGCTCGTTGGTGATGAAACGGGCCGCACCCTCCATGGCCTTCAGGGCGACATTGCCGGTGAAGCCGTCGGTGACCACCACGTCGACCGCGCCGCCGGTCAGGTCGTCGCCTTCGACGAAGCCCTTGTAGTTCAGCGACAGGCCGCCCTCGCGCAGGACGCGGTGCGCCTCGCGCACCTCCTCGTGGCCCTTCATCTCCTCGGAACCGACGTTGAGCAGGCCGACGGTCGGCCGCGCCACGCCGTGGGCGGCGCGGTGGAAGGCCTCGCCCATGATGGCGAACTCGATCAGCCGCGCGGCGTCGCAATCGACATTGGCGCCCACGTCGAGGAAGGTCGTGAAGCCGCGCGGATTGGGCAGGCTGGCCACCAGGGCCGGCCGCTCGAGGTCCGCGCTCATCCGCAGCAGCAGCTTGGAAATCGCCATCAGCGCGCCGGTGTTGCCGGCCGACAGCGCTGCGGTCGCCCTGCCGTCGCGGATCGCCTCGATGGCGTTCCACATGGAGGTGCCCTTCCCGCGGCGCAGGGCCTGGGCGGGCTTCTCGTCATTGCCGATGACGCGCTCGGCGTGGCGCACCTCCGCCCGTGCGGCCAGGCTTGGGCGACGCGCGACCTCCGGGGTCAGCACGGCTTCGTCGCCGTGCAGCAGCACGCGGACGTTCGGCGGCAGCGCGGAGAGCGCCAGGGCGACGGCCGGAATCACCACGGACGGCCCGTGGTCTCCGCCCATGGCGTCGATCGAGATCACCAGAGGTTCGTTCAAAGCGGCCTATATCGTCCTTCAAGGCTGGAGCGTTCGGCGCGCGGCCGGGAATGCTCCCTCCTGACAAATTAATTCGCGATCACGCCGCGTCCGAGGAATCGGGGCGACGATACGCCCGGCTATACGCGAAGAAAACTCCGCCGCCTCATGGCTTTGGCGTCTTCAGGCCCTTCAGCACAGCGAAAGGCGATTCTTCCTGGGTCGGCGGCTCGTAGGTGAACTCGGCCCCGGGCTTGCGCGCGAAGGGGTCGATCTCCAGCGCCAGGTGTTCGACGACATAGGCCGCAAGGTCGATGGCGTCGCCCTCCAGGACGTCCGGCGGATCCGGCGCGTCGAGCTCCAGCTCGACTTCGTGCACGCTCTCACCCGGCGCATTCGGACTGCCGGCCGGGACAACCCTGATCTCGATCTCGCCCTGCAGCGGCTGTTCGAAGGGTTCGGCCGAGACCGAGCAGAGCTGGCCGACCGTCGCCTTGAAGCGGCCGATGATCTCCGCCCCGTCGAGCCACGGACGCACGGTGATGTCGGCGGTCAGGGCCGGCAGGCTTTCCAGGTCGAGCTCACGGGCGATTCGCGCCCGCTCGGCGGCGTCAGGCTCCAGGCGAAGCTTGAATTCGCCGCGGCCGATCTCATGCAGCCGAACTGGCCGGTTCCATTCGCCTTTCGTGGCCCCGCTCACGGCAGTCTCCAATCGACGCGGCCATCCAGCAGCTGGTCGAGCGGCTGGGCGGCCAGATGGTCGCGCTGGGCGGCGACATAGTCGGCCAGCGCCGGGGCGCGGCCGGCGTCGCCTTCGGCGTAGACCGTGCGCGCCAGGAGATCGTGCAGGGCCCCGCGCTCCGGCAGGGCGGCGAAGGCTGCGTGGTAGGACTTCACCCGGCCATAGAAGGCCTCGCCCAGCTTGCGCATCTTCTTGCCGACCGAGAGGTCGCCCACGCCCATTTCGCGCAGGGCGTGATCCAGCGCCCCGACATAGGCGTCGAACAGCCCCTGGGAGGTCGCCTTCACCCTGTCGCCGGGCTGATTCAGCCGGTCGAGCAGCAGGACGACGTGCAGGGTGTAGATCTCGAAGCGACCCTCCACCGTGTCCGGCGCGGCGAACGTCGCGTAGAGGGCGGGCGCGCGCGCTTGTTCCACCGCGGCGGCATAGAGCGCGCGGCCGATATCGCGGGCCGGATTGGGTCGGAACAGGCGTTTCAGCATCAGGGCCTCGATTTCGCCCGATCAGCGGACTAAAGGCGGCATTGAACTAAGGGGCGACGAGCGATAGGTCAAAGCCTCCAGTAAGAACGGGCCCTTTCAGCACATGTTTCGCCGCGCACTCATTGCAGCCTGCGCCTTAGGCCTGCTCTCCACAGGCGCCTGCGCGCCGATCTCCAGCTATTCCGGCTTCCAGGCGATCGACGCCGATCCCGCCAAGGACGTGAAGGTCGGCGGCGACACCAAGTCCACCGTACGCGGCAAGCTGGGCTCGCCCTCGGCCACCTCGACCTTCGATCCCAATGTCTGGTTCTACATGAACCAGGTGAAGGAGCGCGTCGCCTTCCAGCGGCCCAGGGTCGTCGCCCGCCATGTCACGGCCATCGCCTTCGACAAGGAGAGCGAGCAGGTCACGGCGGTCAACAACTACACCCTCAAGGATGGGCGGGTGATCGCCTTCAACGAACGCGAGACGCCGACCCTCGGCCGGCAGCTGTCGATCCTCGAACAGGTCCTGGGCACCGTCGGTCGCGGCAGCATGCTGCCGAACGACGACGAGGGCGTCCCCGGCCAACGTCCGGGCGACCGCCGCTAGGCGCTCCGGCCAGCCGGCCCCGGACCGGCGCCCCAAAGAAAAACGCCCCGGAGATCGCTCTCCGGGGCGTTTCTCTTTTCAGCCGTTGAAGGCGATCAGCCGACCACGCCGTGGGCCAGGACGGCGAGCAGCAGCAGGGCCACGATGTTGGTGATCTTGATCATCGGGTTCACGGCGGGGCCGGCCGTGTCCTTGTAGGGGTCGCCGACGGTGTCGCCGGTCACCGCCGCCTTGTGCGCGTCCGACCCCTTGCCGCCGTAGTGGCCCTCTTCGATCAGCTTCTTGGCGTTGTCCCACGCGCCGCCGCCCGAGGTCATCGAGATGGCGACGAAGAGGCCGGTGACGATCACCCCCATCAGCATGGCGCCCAGGCAGGAGAAGGCCTCGGCCTTGCCGGCGATGGCGCGGATCACGAAGAACAGCACGATCGGCGAGGCGACCGGCAGCAGGGACGGCACGATCATCTCGCGGATGGCGGCCTTCGTCAGGATGTCGACGGCGCGGCCGTATTCCGGCTTCACCTCGCCGGTCATGATTCCCGGGTTCTCCTTGAACTGGCGGCGAACCTCGGTGACCACGGCTTCGGCGGCCCGGCCGACGGCGGTCATCGACAGGCCGCCGAATAGGAAGGGCAGCAGCCCGCCGAACAGCAGGCCGACCACCACATAGGGGTTGGACAGGTCGAAGGCGACCTCGCCCACTCCGTAGTAGAAGGAGCCGGGCGTCGCGTTGGCGACGAAGAACTTCAGGTCCTCGGTATAGGCGGCGAACAGCACCAGGGCGCCCAGGCCGGCCGAGCCGATCGCATAGCCCTTGGTCACCGCCTTGGTGGTGTTGCCCACGGCGTCGAGCGCGTCGGTCGAGACGCGCACCTCGGGCGGCAGGCCGGCCATTTCGGCGATGCCGCCGGCGTTGTCGGTCACCGGGCCGAAGGCGTCGAGGGCGACGATGAAGCCCGCCAGCGACAGCATCGAGGTGGTGGCGATGGCGATGCCGAACAGGCCCGCCAGATTGTAGGCGACGATGATGCCGATGATGATCGACAGCGCCGGAAGCGCCGTCGCTTCCAGCGACATCGCCAGGCCCTGGATGACGTTGGTGCCATGGCCGGAGACCGAAGCCTTGGCGATCGACTTCACCGGCCGGAAGTTCGTGCCGGTGTAGAACTCGGTGACCACCACGATGGCGGCGGTCACGGCGAGGCCGACGACGCCGCACCAGAACAGGCTCATGCCGTCGAAGCTCTTGGCGCCGACGGTGAGCACGCCGGGAACCATATTGGTGATCACCCACCAGATGGCGATCAGCGACAGGACGCCGGTGACGATCAACCCCTGGTAGAGGGCGCCCATGATGTTGCGGCTCTTGCCCAGGCGGACGAAGAAGGTGCCGATGATCGAGGTGATGATGCAGACGCCGCAGATCGCCAGCGGCAGGAGCATCATGGTCCCCACCTCGGCGGTCCCGCGGAAGAAGATCGCCGCCAGCACCATGGTGGCGACCGTGGTCACCGCATAGGTTTCGAACAGGTCGGCGGCCATGCCGGCGCAGTCGCCGACGTTGTCGCCCACATTGTCGGCGATGGTCGCGGCGTTGCGGGGGTCGTCCTCCGGGATGCCGGCCTCGACCTTGCCGACCATGTCGCCGCCGACGTCGGCGCCCTTGGTGAAGATGCCGCCGCCGAGACGGGCGAAGATGGAGATCAGGCTGGCGCCGAAGCCCAGGGAGACCAGGCTGTCGACGACGTCACGGCTGGTCGGATCGAGGGCGAGCGGCCCGGTCAGGATCCAGAAGTAGACGCTGACGCCGAGGAGCGCGAAGCCGGCGACGAGCATGCCGGTGACGGCGCCCGAGCGGAAGGCCAGGCTGAGGCCCTTCTCCAGCCCTTCGGACGCCGCCTGGGCGGTGCGCACATTGGCCCGCACCGAGATCAGCATGCCGGCGAAGCCCGCCAGGCCCGACAGCACCGAGCCGATCGCGAAGCCGATCGCCGAGAGCGGGCCGATCAGCAAGGCCACCGCCACGAGGATGACCACGCCGACGATGGCGATGGTGGTGTATTGCCGCCGCAGATAGGCTGTCGCGCCTTCCTGGATGGCGGCGGCGATCTCCTGCATGCGCGCATTGCCGGCCGGAGCCTTCAACAGCACGCCCGTCTGTACGGCGCCGTACAGCACGGCCAACAGGCCGGCGACGATCACCAGCAACAGAGTTGAACTCATAAAAGCGCCCCTTTTGCGTTTCGCGGGGGCGGGTCCTGCCGCAGTCGAAAGCGGCCGAATCCTAGATTTCCCGCCCCGGTTTCCCTAGTGCCGGCGCTCTTCTTGTTGGCGCGCCCGCTTATTAACGGGCCGGAGGGTGCCAAGGATCGCCGACGCACGCAATGGTTGGCGCATCATTGCTCGGCAAGCCGTGGTCTGCGCGCGGACCAAGCTTGGTCAGGCCTTGGGGCGCGCCCGCCGGCTGGAGACCTGAGACGTCACCGTCACCGAGCGGACCACGTTGGGACCGAAGATCACCGCCGAGGATCGCATCAGCGAAGCGGTCAGCCTGGCCACGTCGATCTTCTGGAGGTCGCTCGGCACGGTGAACGGGGTGGCGTGGGCCGCGCGCACCACGGCGTCGCGGAGAAAAGGCTCCTTGGCGCGCCAGCGATTGGTGTCGGCGCCGCTGGCGAGGTTCAACCGCACCGAGACGAAGACATAGTTCGCCAGCTGGCCGTCGACGATGATCGGCAGGGCCATCGGCTGCAGGTCGACGTACTGGCCCACCTGCTTGCTGGCCGCAGCGCCCTCTTCGGCCGCCGCCGGCGCGGCGGCGAGCAGCAGAAGCGGCAGGGCGAAGCTCAGGAGGCGGCGAAGCATGGCGCAACCCTAGCCCGGACAGGTTTCCGTCGCGTTGAGGCCGCGCGCGAGCGCAGACAGGCGAACCGTGGTATCCTTCGCCGCCCTGGGAGGAGGCTGGCGCATGTCGCCGTCACGCCGTCACGCGATTGAGATGCTGCTTGCATCCGCAGCTGGCTTGGCCGCGCCCCCGGCCTGGTCCACCGCCACGCCGCTCAGGCCGGAAACGACAGGCCCCGTCGCGCAGGCCATGACGCCGCGCCCGGCTGATTCCGCGCCATTGGCGGACGGCCTGGTGGACGGCGCCAGCGACCCCTTCGATCGTCTCACCGTCCCGGTGACGCTGAACGGCCACGGCCCCTACCCCTTCATGGTCGACACCGGCGCGAACATCTCCTGCGTCGCCCGGCGGCTGGCCGACGCCCTGGCCCTGCCGGTCCGGCCGTCGCGTCCCGTACACACCATGGTCGGCGTGCGGTCGCAGCCGCTGGCCTTCATCGATGAACTGACGGTCGGTCGCCAGACGCGCCGCGGCATGGCCGCGCTCGCCCTGGAGCTCGACGACCCGCGGCTCGGCGGCGTCCTGGCCGTGGACTGGCTGCAGAACCTGCGGCTGACCCTCGACTTCACGCGCAACAGCCTGGAGCTGGCGGACTCCCGACACGACTTCACCCGTCCCGGACGCGTCATCGTCCAGGCGCGCCGCCGGCTCGGCCAGCTGACCATTGTCGACGCCGAGCTCGGCGAGAAGCGGATCAGCTGCCTGATCGACTCGGGCTCCGAGGCCAGCCTGTGCAACGCCCCGCTGCGCCGGATGATCGAGCGCCGCCGCAGCTCGCGCGATCCTCGCCAGATGGTGCAGATGGTCTCGATCCTGGGCGAGCCGTTCGCTGGCGAACTGCTCTACCTGCCCTTCCTGCGCCTCGGCGGGCTCGAGCTCGGAAACGTGCCGGTGGTGCACGCCGACACCCACGCCTTCCGGATCTGGGGCGTGGCGGAGATCCCGGCGGTGCTGCTCGGCATGGACCTGTTGCGCCAGTTCCGCGCCGTCTCGCTGGACTACGGCCGCTCCCAGGTGCGATTCGACCTGCACCCCGCCTAGCGGTTCACCCCTCATGCGCCTGGGCGGAGCGCAGCGCGGCGTTCTCCGCCGAGATCCGCACCCAGAGGACCGAGGCGTTGAGCAGCGAAAACACCAGGGCGTAGAGCGGCATGGCGAAGGTCAGCGGCAAGACCGCGATCTCGCCGACCACCACCAGGTAATTGGGATGCGAGACCAGCCGGTAGGGGCCGCGGCGGACCAAGGTCTCGCCGGGAACGGTCAGGATCCGGGTCGTCCAGCGCTCGGCGAGCACCGCGATGGTCCAAACGCGCAGGATCTGCAGGACGGCGTAGACCGCCAGCCAGCCGAGGTTGGCGGGACGGTCCCAGGCGAGCGCCCAGAGGCCGCCGAGCCAGGCGGCGTGCAGACCGACGATCAGCGGATAGTGCTCCGCGCCGGTCTCCTTGGCGCCGCGCGCCAGCAACCTGCGGGTGTTGCGCCGGGCGAGCGCCAGCTCGCCCAGCCGCTGGGCGGTGACGAAGGCGAGGATCAGGATCGAGGCGATCATGCCGCCTGCAGGGTGGCCGTGCTGGCGGTGAAGCCCGGCCCAAGCGCCGTCAGCACCGAGCGGGGCGGCAGGCCCGCGCGGCGGGCGCGGTCCAGCACATAGAGCGCCGTCGGCGACGACATATTGCCGTGGTCGGCCAGCACCGCACGCTCGTGATCCAGCGCCCCCTGGCCGAGGTCCAACGCGGCCTCGAGCGCTTCGATCACCTTGGTTCCGCCGGGATGGCAGAGGAAGCGGTCGACCTCCCCGAAGGCCACGTCCTGCCGGGCCAGCATCTGCGCCATCGCCGGCCGCAGCTTCGTACGAACAAACGGCGGGATCGACTGGGCGAAGATCACGCCCAGGCCATGCGGGTCGACCCGCCAGCCCATGATGTCGAGGGTATCGCGCCAGGTATGCTCCGCCGCGCTGGTGATCTGGGCGAAGCCGCCCTCCCCGGCCTGCAGCACGCAGGCCGCCGCGCCGTCGCCGAACAGGGCCGTGGCGACGATGTCCGCTTTCGACGGATGCTCCAGCCGGAAGGACACGCTGCAGAGCTCGAGGCACACCACCAGCGCCCGGGCGCCGGGCTCGGCGGCCGCCAGCCTGGCCGCCAGCGCCAGGCCCGTCACCCCGCCCGCGCAGCCCAGGCCGAAGACGGGTATCCGCAAGGCATCGGTGCGAAAGCCGAGCGCGCCGGCGCAACGGGCCTCCAGGCTCGGCGTGGCGATGCCCGAGGTGGAGACCGTGACCAGGATGTCGACATCGCCGCCCGTCAATCCCGCCTCGTCAAGGGCGCGGCGCACGACCGCCTCGTACAGGGCCGTCGCCGCTTCGACATAGGCCGCATTCCGCTCGGCCCAGTCGTGAGGCTCGAAATACCATTCGAGCGGCATCGCCATCTGACGGGTGCGGATGCCCACCGCGTCGAACACCGGGGCCATGCGCTCGAACTGCGGAAACCGGTCTCCGAAGAGGATCCGCGCGGCCGCAAGGGCGTCCTTCTGCGGCAGTTCGTGCGGCGGCGACGCCGTCGCCAGCGACAGCAGTCCGACAGGCGAGGCCATCTATGTCTCCTGGCGCCGCTCCACAGCGCTCATGGGTGAATGCCTGTGCCGTGCGATTCGGTTCAAATATGCCGCCAGCCGCCCTGGCCCGCGTCCACCAGCCGACCGGCGGCGCGCACCTCGACCCCGTCGCCGGCGATCACCTCGCCGATCACCGCAAAGCCCGCGGGCTTGGCCTGGCCGGCGCGGATGGTGCAGACCACCTCATAGTCGTCGCCGCCGGTGCCGAGGCGGATCAGCGCCTCCTGCGGGTCTGGCTGCTGTTCGAGCCAGGTGGCGGCGGCGCGCGACAGCGGCAGCTGGTCGAGGTCGAGGATCAAGCCTACGCCGCTGGCCTTGGCGATATGGCCGGCGTCGGCGACCAGTCCGTCCGAGACGTCCGCCGAGGCGGTCGCCCAGGCGCGCAGCGGCTTGCGCAGGTCCAGCCTCGGCTGCGGCAAGCGATAGCGGAAGGCCAGGAAGCCCTCGGCGTCGGCGATCGCCCCCTGGACGGCGGCGAGCCCCAGGGCGCCGTCGCCGATGGTGCCGCTCACCAGCAGCTGATCGCCCGGCCGGGCGCCGGCGCGCCGCACCATCCGCCCGTGCGGGACCCAGCCCATGGCGGTCAGGCTGGCGGTGAACGGCCCGTCGGTGACGACCGTATCGCCGCCCAGCAGGTGCAGGTCGTAGCTTTCCAGGTCGGCGGCCAGGCCCATGGCGAAGCGTTCGCGCTGGCGGACGTCGAAATGGCTCGGCCAAGCCACGGCGAGAAAACAGCCGAACGGCTCGGCCGCCTTTGCGGCGAGGTCCGAGAGATTGACCCGCAGCAGCTTGCGGGCGATCAGATCCGGCGCCTCGCCACGCGGAAAGTGCACGCCCTCGACGAGGGCGTCCTTGGTTACGACGAGATCGTAGCCGGGGCGCGAGGGGATCACGGCCGCGTCGTCCAAAAGGTCGAACGCGCCCGGCGCCCCCCGGGTCAGCGGCCGGAAGAGGCGTTCGATCTCGTCGAATTCATCAGCGCCGGACATCCTGTGCCACACCGTCGAGCGCCCCATTGACGAAGCCGGGCTCCGGGCCCTCGAAGAAGGATTTAGCGAGCTCGACATACTCGTCGATCACCACCTCGGTGGGCACGTCGGCCCGGTGGGTGAGCTCGTAGGCGCCGGCCCGCAGGATGGCGCGCACCGTGGCGTCGATCCGTTCCAGCCGCCAGTTCTGAGCGAGCCGTTTGGACACCGCCTTGTCGACCTCGCCCTGGTGGGCGACCACGCCGCGCACCAGATCGGCGAAGAAGGGCTCGTCGGCGCCGGCCAGGGTCATGTCGTCGACGCCGCGATCGAAGCGGTGCTCGCCGAACTCGCGGATGACCGCCTCGGCGCCGACGCTGGAGACTTCCATCTGATAGAGCGCCTGGACGGCGGCCAGCCGGGCCACCGAACGCGCCTGCCGCGCGGGGCCGGTCATGAGCGAGCGCCCTGGAACTGCTGCTTCAGGGCGATCATGGTCAGCGCCGCGCGCGCCGCCCCGCCCCCCTTGTCGCCTTCGCTCACCCGCGCACGCGCCCAGGCCTGGTCCTCGTCTTCGACGGTGAGCACGCCATTGCCGATCGACAGCCCCTCGCGGACCGTCAGGTCCATGATGCCCCGGGCGGATTCGTTGGAGACGATCTCGAAATGGTAGGTCTCGCCACGGATCACCGCGCCCAGCGCGACATAGCCGTCGTAGGGGTCGCTGCCCGTCGGACGGCGCGCGCCCTCCTCGGCCACGGCGATCGCGCCGGGAATCTCCAGCGCGCCCGGGACGGTGACCACGTCATAGGCCGCGCCGAAGGACTCCAGGGCGTCGACCGCCCCGCGCAGCAGCTCGTCCGCCAGGTCCGAATAGAACCTGGCCTCGACGATCAGGACGCGGATCTTGGTGTCGCTCATCTTCAGGGGCCGTCCTTGAAACGAATGTCGCCGACGCTTTAGGCCGTTTCGCGCCAGCGGGCGAGATAGCGCGCGAGCATATCGATCTCGAGATTGACCCGCGCCCCCGGCGCGAGCGCGCCGAGCGTCGTAACCTCCCAGGTGTGCGGGATGAGATTGAGGCCGAAGACGTCGTCCTCCACCTCGTTCACCGTCAGCGAGACGCCCTCGACCGTGATCGAGCCCTTGGGCGCGATGAAGCGATGCAGCGGCCGCGGCGCGCGGATCCGGACCCGGTGGGAGCCGCCCTCCGCCTCCACCGAGATCACCTCGCCTATGCCGTCGACATGGCCCGAGACGATATGGCCGCCGAGCTCGTCGCCCACCCGCGCGGCGCGCTCCAGGTTGACCCGGCGCCCTTCGGTCCAGTCGCAGAGCGTCGTCACCTCCAGGGTCTCGCCGGAAACCTCGACGGCGAACCAGCCCTCGCCCTTCTCCACCACGGTCAGGCAGCAGCCGGCGTGGGCGATGGAGGCGCCGATCTCGATCGTCGCCACGTCATAGGCGGTCTCGATCTCGAACCTGCGGTCGCGGTTGGTGTCGCGGACCGCGCGGACGCGGCCGACGTCGGTGACGATGCCGGTGAACATTCAGACCCTCTCGTAGCGTTCCCAGAGATCGACGCCCACGTCGCGGACCTCGCTGCGGCGAAACTGCGGGGCGTCGGCGAGGCCGGCGAGCGCCAGAGCGCCCACCGCCGGCCGGCCTTCTCCGCCGATGACGATCGGCGCACGAAACCATTCGATCCGGTCCACCAGGCCGCAGCGCAGGAAGCTCGCCGCCACCTGGCCGCCGCCCTCGACGAACAGCCGATGCAGGCCCTCCGCCGCTAGCCTCTCCATCACGGCCTTCAGCTCCGGTCGGTCCTCTCCGACTGCGCGGACCTGCAGGACCCTGACGCCGGCGTCGACCAGCAGCGGCTCAGGCGGGGTGGTCGAAACCACATAGGTGGGAATCTCGCGCGCGGTGGCGACCAGCTTGCAGACGGGCGAAAGCCGCTGGCGGCTGTCCAGCACCACCCGGGCGGGCTGGCGGCCGTTGTAGCCGGGCAGACGCACGGTGAGCTCGGGATCGTCGGCGAGCGCGGTCTCCGCCCCCACCAGCACCGCGTCGTACTCGGCCCGCAGGCGGTGGACGGCCTCGCGCGAGGCCTCGGAGGTGATCCACCTGCTCTCGCCGGACGCGGTGGCGATGCGGCCGTCCAGCGACGAGGCCAGCTTCAGGGTGACGCAAGCGCCCGACACCCTAGGTCTCGGTCTGCTCGGTCTCGCTCAGGCCTTCTTCGCCGAGGAACCGGGCGAAGTCCTGGGTCTCGCGGAAGTCACGATAGACCGAGGCGTAGCGGACATAGGCCACGTCATCGAGCTGCTTCAGCTGCTTCATCACCAGCTCGCCGACCGCCGAGGACGGCAGCTCGGTCTCGCCCATGCTCTCCAGCTGGCGCACGATGGTCGAGATCATCCGCTCGATCCGCTCGGGATCCACCGGCCGCTTGCGGGTGGCGATCGCGATCGAACGCGCCAATTTATCGCGTTCAAACGGCGTGCGCCGACCCGACCGCTTCAGGATGGTCAGCTCGCGCAGCTGCACCCGCTCGAAGGTCGTGAAGCGGCCCCCGCAATCGGGACAAAGCCGCCGACGCCGGATCGCCGCGCCGTCTTCCGACGAGCGCGAATCCTTTACCTGGCTGTCTTCACTGCCGCAGAACGGGCAACGCATGATCTGGCCCTCCCGCGGTTCCCATACCGCTATTAGCTGTAGATGGGGAACCGTTTCGTCAGCGCCAGAACCTCCGAGCGGACCTTGGCCTCGACCGCCGAGTTGTCGCCGCCGGCCGCAACCCCGTCCAGCACCTCGCCGATCCACTTGCCGATCTGGCGGAATTCGCCGACGCCGAAGCCGCGGGTGGTGCCCGCCGGCGAGCCGACGCGCAGGCCCGAGGTCTGCATCGGCGGCAGCGGGTCGAAGGGAATGCCGTTCTTGTTGGTGGTGATGCCGGCGCGTTCCAGGGCGATCTCGGCGTCGGCCCCGTTCACGCCTTTCGGCGTCAGGTCGACCAGCATGAGGTGGCTGTCGGTGCCGTTGGAGACGATCTTGAAGCCGGCCGCCTGCAGGCTGTCGGCGAGCGCGCGGGCGTTCTCCACCACTTGGCGGGCGTAGAGCTTGAACTCCGGCCGCAGGGCTTCGCCGAAGGCCGCGGCCTTGGCCGCCACGACGTGCATCAGCGGTCCGCCCTGCAGGCCGGGGAAGACGGCGCTGTCGATCTTCCTGGCCAGCTTCTTGTCGTTGGTCATCACCATGCCGCCGCGCGGACCGCGCAGGGTCTTGTGGGTGGTGGTGGTCACGACATGGGCGTGCGGGAACGGATTGGGATATTCGCCCCCGACGATCAGCCCCGCATAGTGGGCGACGTCGGCCATCAGGACAGCCTCGACCTTGTCGGCGATCTCGCGGAAGCGGGCGAAGTCGATATGCCGCGAATAGGCCGAGCCGCCGCAGATGATCACCTTCGGCTTCTCGGCCAGGGCGACCTCCTCGGCCTGGTCGTAGTCGATCAGGTGATCCTGGGCGCGGACGCCGTAGTGGACCGGCCGGAACCACTTGCCGGATTGGTTGACGTTCTTGCCGTGGGTCAGGTGGCCGCCCGAGGCCAGGTCCATGCCCATGAAGGTGTCGCCCGGCGCCATGGTGGCCATGAACACCGCCTGGTTCGCCTGGCTGCCGGAGTGCGGCTGGACGTTGGCGTAGTCGCAGCCGAACAGCTGCTTGGCGCGCTCGATGGCCAGGCGCTCGGCCTCGTCGACCACTTCGCAGCCGCCGTAGTAGCGCTTGCCCGGATAGCCTTCGGCGTACTTGTTGGTGAGCACCGAGCCCTGGACCTCCAGCACCGCCTTCGAGACGATATTCTCGGAGGCGATCAGCTCGATCTGGTCCTGCTGACGCTTCATTTCACCCTGCAGAACCTTGGCGAGGTCCGGATCGGTCTCGCCGACGCCGCGGGTGAAGAATTCGTCGGCGGAGGACTGGGCTTGCACGTGCAGGGTCAAGGCGGCGCCTTTCCGAGGGCATTTTAGGGAACAGGACGGGCGGAAGCCGCTCTTTAACCGGTTGCGGCCGCGGTTCCAACGCCTGAGCGCATCGGCCGCACCGCTTCGCGAGGAACCAACGCCGAAGCAACCGCGTTGCGGTTGTAATCCGGGGCGTCGCCACGCACGCGGCCCGGTTCCATGAATGTGTGGAAAAGGGGGACTGAATGAGCGTTGGACCCGACCCCGACGGCCGCTCTCCGGAAGAGATACTGCGCCTCGGGGCCGAGATTGTGGCGGCCTACGTGAGCCGCAATGCTGTCTCCGCCGAAGCCGTTCCGGATATCATCCGCACCGTGCATCACGCCCTTGAGGGGCTTTCCCGCGTCGCGCCGCCGCCGATCGAGGAGCGGCCCAAGGCCGCCGTGCCGATCTCGAAATCCGTCCAGCACGACTTCATCGTCTGCCTCGAGGACGGTAAGAAGCTCAAGATGCTGAAGCGCTACCTGCGGTCGCGTTACGACCTGAGCCCGGACGACTACCGGCGTCGCTGGGGCCTCCCCGCAGACTATCCGATGGTCGCGCCCGCCTACGCGGCGCGTCGATCGGACTTCGCCAAACAGATCGGCCTGGGCCGCGGCGTACGGAGACGCAAATAATGTCCTCCCTGCGCGCGCCAGGCCTCAGGCCGTTCAACGAAAGCGGTTACGAAATCCTCGATCACGACCTGCTGACCACCGGCGAGGTGGTGATCTGGTCGGTCGACCCCCTGCCCCCGGATATCGGCGCGACCTTCACCCTGGAGAGCCATGGCGCGATGCACGAGGTCCAGGTCGAGGTGCTCACCACCTTCAAGGGCGGCTGGAGCGCGCGCTGCAAGCTTTACGGCCTGATCGCCGGCTGAGGGCGTCTCTTCCCTCGCAGGACGCCGCGGCTAGGCGGCGATCCCGCCCATGCGGGCGACGTTGCAGCGGACCCAGAGGGCTTCCATGGCCGCGACCAGGTCGTCCATCATCGCGTCGGTGTGGCCGGGCGACGGCGTGAAGCGCAGCCGCTCGGTCCCCTTCGGCACCGTCGGATAGTTGATCGGCTGGACGTAGACCCCGTGGTCCGACAGCAGGATGTCCGAGATCAGCTTGCAGTGATGCGCATCGCCCACCAGCACCGGGACGATGTGGCTGGCCGAGGCCATCACCGGCAGGCCCGCCTGGGCGAACCGCGCCTTCAGCGTCGCGGCCCGCGCCTGGTGCGCCACGCGCACCTCATTGTGGTCCTTCAGCCAGCGGATCGAGGCCGCCGCCCCGGCCGCCAGCGCCGGCGGCAGCGAGGTGGTGAAGATGAAGCCGTCGGCGTAGCTGCGGATGGCGTCGACGATCACCGCGTCGGCGGCGATATAGCCGCCCATCACCCCGAACGCCTTGCCCAGGGTGCCTTCGACGATGTCGATCTCGCCCATCACCCCGTCGCGCTCGGCCACGCCCGCGCCGCGGGGGCCGTACATGCCCACCGCATGCACCTCGTCGAGGTAGGTCATCGCGCCGTATTTTTTGGCCAGCGCCACCGTGGCCGGCAGGTCGGCGATGTCGCCGTCCATCGAATAGACGCTCTCGAAGGCGATCAGCTTGGGCGCGTCGGCCGGGGCTTCGCGCAGCAGCTCCTCGAGATGCTCAAGGTCGTTGTGGCGGAACACCCGCCGCTGCGCCTTCGGGCCCAGCCGGATGCCGCTGATCATCGAATTGTGGTTCAGCGCGTCGGAGAAGACGATCAGACCCGGCAGGATCTTGAACAGGGTCGACAGCGTCGCCTCGTTGGAGACGTAGCCCGAGGTGAACAGCAGCGCGGCTTCCTTGCCGTGCAGGTCCGCCAGCTCGCGCTCAAGCTCCACGTGATAGTGGGTGGTGCCCGAGATGTTCCGCGTGCCCCCGGAGCCCGCGCCGGCCTCTTCCAAAGCCCGCTGCATGGCGTCCAGCACCACCGGATTCTGGCCCTGGCCGAGATAGTCGTTCGAGCACCAGACCACGACCTCCGCCGTCGTCCCGTCGCCACGCGTCCAGGTCGCCCGCGGGAAATCCCCGCGGTGGCGCTTCAGGTCCGCAAACACACGATAGCGGCCCTCGCCCCGGACCTTGTCCAAAGCAACCCGGAAGGCGTCTCTGTAATCCATCTCACTGACCTTGAGGTCCTGGTTCGGACCGGGATGTGTGTTGCAGATAGGGTGTCTCGTCCTTGGCGACACCTCGGGACCGTTACGTAGGCTTCCGCGGGAGCGTGAGCATGCGCCGCGCGCGCGGCGACGGCGGCTCGCCGCGACCGACCGAAATCCCCAGTTGCAGGCTCTCGCCGATCTGGTCGGCCTTGGCGCGGAACAGCGCCGCCGCCTCCGGCGGGCAGACCTCGCCCGCGGTCTCGTGGAAGAGCCGGAGCCAGGGGACGAAGTGGGCCGGGGTGACGTCCGACAGCCGGGCGTGGGCCGCCATGGGCTGGCCCTTGAAGCGGCCGCTCATCAGCAGGACCGAGGACCAGAAGTCGCACAGCTTGGCCAGGTGCTCGTCCCAGTCGGCGACCTCACGGTTGAAGATCGGCCCGAGCGTCGGGTCCTGCCGGACCTTGGCGTAGAAGGCGTGCACCAGCCGCTGGATCATCGCTTCGTCGACGCCTGCGGCGAGGCCGGGCCCGATGCGGCGGGATGGGGTTGTGGGCGTTTCGGTCATCGGCATGAGATCGCATCGCCGCCGAAGATCGCAAGGCCTGCCGCTCAGGTCACGCTGCGCGGCGCCACCGAGCGGATATAGGCCGCCACCGCGCGAATTTCCCCAGGCGTCATATAGATGGGCGGCATCTGCGCATGCCCGCGCGACGCGATGGCGGACAGGTCCGCCTTCAGCGCCGCGCCCGGCAGCCGCTCGGCGAGCGTGCGGAACGGCGGCGACAGCGGATTAGGGCTCAGTCCCCGGACGCCGACCGCATGGCAGCCGGCGCAGGCGCGACGGACGAAGATGTGGCCCGCCTCGGCCCGGCTGCGCCAGGGGCGCCAGTCCTGCGCCCCGCCGACGCTCGCGCAACCGGCAGAGAGCGTCGCGAGCACCAGGACCAGGACAAAACGACGCATCGGAATCTCCTGCAGATTCGAGGCTGCGCCGCAGGTGTACGCCCTGTCGCCTCCGGACCACTACCTAGGGAGACGCCCGGAATTCCCGGCAAGCGGCGTCTGGCGGAGGCTGAGTGCGACGAAATGGAGCCCTCACATGTTCGCCCAAACGATTTATCTCGGTCTGGTGATCGCAGCCTTCGCCCTGTTCGCCGTCAGCCTCCTGGCGACGAGCCTCTGGGCCCGGCCCGGCCGCAAACCACCCAAGGCCTAAGGCCTTCGACCGTATTTTTCTCGAAAGGGCGCCATGTCCCTCTCCAGCTACTCCGACGTCTTCTCGATCCGCCACGAGCGCGAGTATGACGAAGAGATCCTCGCCGGCGACCTCGTCCGTTCGGGAACGAACCTGTTCCCGCACTTCGAGGTGATCGCCGTGCACGGCGACATGGCCTGGGTGCGCAACGTGCAGAACGGAGCCGATCAGCTCGCTCCGCTGTCGCGCTGCCGCAAGATCCAGTCCGAAGCCCTGGCGCTCGCGGCGCAATAGACTTCCGCCGCCCTGCGGCGGATATTTTCCCTTATCGGCCCGTTAAGTTAAGCTACCTTCCTGTCGATCGGAGGTGGTGATGACGGAGCCTGCCCGCCCGAGCGTTACCTCGCAGCAGGCGATCTCCCGCCTGCTCACGACGGTCTGGATGGCGATCGCCCTCGGCGTCGCCTTGCAGGTCCTGGTGCTTGCGACCCGCACCGCCGCAGGCGCGCCGTGGCCCGGGTTGAAATGGCTGCCGGACCTGCTGAACGGGGTCACCTGGGCGGTCTTCGTCTGCGCCGGCGTGGTGCTGGGCTCCGTCGCCGCGCGCGCTCGCAGCGCCGCCATGGGCGCGCTCGGTCTGATCTCGGCGCCCCTGGGGTTCAGCGCGGCCAAGGGCCTGCAGCGCGGTCTGCAGAGTCTGATGGAGGCGCCGGTGGACAAGATCACCCCGGCCGTCTACGCGCTCTGCTCGGTGAAGACGGTGGAATATGCCTGCCTTGGCGCCGTGCTCGGCTGGCTTCTCAGCCGGCCGCAGGCCAGCGCCCGAGGCTTCGCTCTGGCCGGGCTCGCCGTCGGCGTCGTCTTCGGCGGCGTCAACATCTGGATCACCGCCCACCTCGCCAAGGCGAAGTTTCCGGCGCTCGCCGGCGCCGTGGTCAACGAATTGATGTTCCCGATCGGCTGCGCCCTGGTGATCTATATGGCGACCTCCGCTGCGCGACACATTTCCATCCTCGCCCCGGGTGAAGTCGGCCTCGACGACCCCGCAGGCGCCGCCGGCGTCCCGCTCGCCTGACCACCCGTTCTGATTGCATCTTCCGTCACGACGCCCGGCCGGCCGCTTGTCCACAGCCTGGGGTGAAGTATGTGGACAGGTGGCCCCAGGCCGGGATGCCGCAGTGAACACACGCCGGCCGTTAGGCTAACGGTAACATATGGCAATCGTCCCGGCGCTCGACCTCCGCTCCGTCTCCAACGACATCACGATCCAGCACGTCCCCGCCAACGTCGAGGCCGAGCAGGCGCTGCTGGGCGCCATCCTCTATGACAACGGCGCCTTCGAGCGGATCGGCGACTTCCTCAACGAGCAGCATTTCTACGAGCCGTTCCACCAGCGGCTGTTCACCGCGATCGAAACCAACATCCGCAAGGGCCAGCTGGCCGAGCCCATCCTGTTCGCCGAACAGTTCGCCCGGGATCCGGGTTTCGAAGAGCTCGGCGGGGTGCGCTACCTGGCCGACCTGGTGGACCGGGCGCCGCCGGCCGCCAACGCCCCGGACTACGCCCGCGCCGTCTATGACCTGGCGCTGCGCCGGGAGCTGATCCGCATCGGCGGCGACATCGCCGCGATGGCGCAGAAGGGTGACGCGGACCTCACCGCCCGCGACCAGATCGAACAGGCTGAACAGAAGCTGTTCAGCCTCGCCGAGACCGGCGGCGTCTCACAGGGCTTCGTCACCTTCGCCGACGCCCTGCACGGCGCCGTGGCCATGGCGGCTGAGGCGCATGGCCGCGACGGCGGCCTGGCCGGCGTCTCGACCGGCCTGATCGACCTCGACCAGAAGATCGGCGGCCTGCACCCGTCCGACCTGGTGATCCTGGCCGCGCGCCCCTCGATGGGGAAGACCTCGCTGGCCTGTAACATCGCCTTCGACGTCGCCCGCAACTACGCCTGGGAGCCGCAGCCCGACGGAACGCGCAAGACCGTCCGCGGCGGAGTCGTCGCCTTCTATTCGCTGGAAATGAGCGCCGAGCAGCTGGCGATGCGCCTGCTCGCCGAAGTCTCCGGCGTCTCGGGCGACCGGCTGCGCAAGGGCGAGATCGACGCCATGGAGTTCGGCCGCATCCGCGACGCGGCCCTCGAGATCCAGGAAGCGCCGCTCTACATCGACGCCACCGGCGGCCTCTCGATCGCCAAGCTGACCGCCCGGGCGCGGCGCCTGAAGCGGATGGTCGGCCTCGACCTGGTCATCGTCGACTATCTGCAGCTGATCACCGGCGGCGGCTCCGGGTCCGACAACCGGGTGCAGGAAGTCTCGATGATCACCCAGTCCCTTAAGGCCCTGGCCAAGGAGCTGGCGGTGCCGGTCATCGCCCTGTCGCAGCTCTCCCGCCAGGTCGAGAACCGCGAGGACAAGAAGCCCCAGCTGTCCGACCTGCGGGAATCCGGCTCGATCGAGCAGGACGCCGACATGGTCATGTTCGTCTATCGCGAAAGCTACTATCTGAGCCGTCTGGAGCCGCGCGAAAATACGGAAGAGCACTTCAAGTGGCAGGAACAGTTGGACCAGGTGAAGGGCTTGGCCGAGATCATCATCGGCAAGCAGCGGCACGGTCCGATCGGGACCGTGAAGCTGGCGTTCAATGAGGACATCACCAAGTTCGGCAACCTCGCCCGCGACCACCACGCCCGCTTCCACCAGAGCGAAGAGTAAGGCTCCCTTGCCCAGCGAGGCCGTCGCGCAGCTCAGCATTGACCTCGACGCCCTCGCCCACAACTATCGGGTCCTGGCGTCGGAGGCGGCCGGCGCGGCGGTGGCGCCGGTGGTCAAGGCCGACGGCTACGGCCTCGGCGCGGTCGCCATCGGCCGCCGGCTCTGGGCCGAGGGCGCGCGCAGCTTCTTCGTCGCCCGGCTGGCGGAAGGCGAGGCCCTGCGCGAAGGCCTGGGTCCGGAACGGCCGGCCGCCATCCATGTGTTCGACGGCCTGACGACGGGAAGCGGTCCGCGCCTGGTCGCCGCCGGCCTGACGCCCGTGCTGTCCAGCCTGCCCCAGGTCAGCGCGGCGACGGCCTTCGCCCGCCAGCTGGGCCGGCCCCTCACCGCCGGCCTGCACGTCGACACCGGCATGAACCGCCAGGGCGTCACGCCCGACGAGGCCCGCGCGCTCGCCCAGTCGATCGATCGGCTGCGCGGCCTCGACCTCGGCCTGGTGATCAGCCACCTGGGCGCGGGAACCGATCCTGCCGATCCCCACAACGGCCGGCAGCTCGAACGCTTCGCCGCGGTCCGGGCGCTGTTTCCCGAGGCGCGCGCCAGCCTGGCGGCCTCGGCGGGGATCTTCCTCGGGCCCGACTATCGCTTCGACCTGGTGCGGCCGGGGGTCAGCCTCTACGGCGGCGGCCCGCAGGAGCGGCCCGACCCGAGGCTGAAGGCAGTGGCGCGGCTGACCGCGCCCATCCTCGACATCCGCACCGTCCGTCCCGGCGAGCGCCTGGGCTACGGCGCCAAGGTCGTGCTCGAGCGGACCACCCGCGTGGCGATGGTCGGCGCGGGCTACGCCGACGGCATGATCCGGGCGGCGGGCGGCGGGGGCTACGCCTGGTTCGCCGGCGCCCGTCGCGCGCTCTTGTTCGTCAACATGGACCTCCTGGCGATCGACCTGGGCGACGCCGAGGCCCAGGCCGGCGAGATGGTCGAACTGCTCGGCGACAACGTCCATCTCGACGACCTCGCCGCCGCGGCCGGAACCGTGGCCCACGAAGTGCTGGTGCGGCTGGGACGCCGGGGCGAACGGACGTACGTCGGCGAGATCTGAGGCGCCGAACGCCCCCTCCGTCTCGCTACGCGAGCCACCTCCGCCGCTGCGCGCCGGAGGATCTGGGCCGAAGATGCTCCACCGTGAAACGGGGGAGCTGTCGCGAAGCGACTGAGGGGGCGTCCGGAGTCTCCACCCCCGTGACCTCGACCAAGGATCATCACGCGGCTTACCCCTGCCGTCGGCTACACTCACCCGTCCGAATCAGGAGAACGCCTTGGCCCGCGACGGCGCCGTCTACGTCTGCCAGTCCTGCGGGTCCGCCCAGACCAAATGGGCCGGCCAGTGCGCCGGCTGTGGGGCGTGGAACTCCCTGGTCGAGGAGGCGCAGAGCCGTCCGCCCGGCGCCATGGCCCCGGCCAAGGGCTCGCGCGCCCGCGGCCTCACCTTCGAGGGGCTGGAGGACGAGACCCTTCCCCCGCCGCGGATCGCCACGGGCGTCGATGAGTTCGACCGGGTTTGCGGCGGCGGCGTGGTGCCCGGCTCGGCCATCCTGCTGGGCGGCGATCCCGGCGTCGGCAAGTCCACCCTGCTGCTGCAGGTGGCCAGCCACGCGGCGCGCCGGGGCGTAGCCTGCGCCTACATCTCCGGCGAGGAGGCCGTCGAGCAGGTCCGCGGCCGCGCCCAGCGGATGGGCCTGGGCGACGCGCCCGTGAAGCTGGCCGCCGAGACCTCGCTGCGGGCGATCTCCGAGGGCCTCAAGCGCGAGAAGTTCGACCTGGTGGTGATCGACTCCATCCAGACCATGTGGAGCGACGCTCACGAGGCGGGCCCGGGTTCGGTGACCCAGGTGCGGGCCGCCGCCGGCGAGCTGGTGCGCCTGGCCAAGAAGCACGGCGTGGCGATGATCCTGGTCGGCCACGTCACCAAGGAGGGCGCGATCGCCGGTCCGCGGGTGATCGAGCACATGGTCGACGCCGTCTTCGCCTTCGAGGGCGAGCGCGGCTATCCGTTCCGCATCCTTCGCGGCGCCAAGAACCGCTTCGGCGCCACCGACGAGATCGGCGTGTTCGAAATGGGCGACGCCGGCCTGGCGGAGGTGAAGAACCCCTCAGCCCTCTTCCTCAACACCTCCGGCGAGCGGGCGGCCGGCGCCGCCGTCTTCGCCGGCATCGAAGGCTCCCGGCCCGTGCTGGTCGAGTTCCAAGCCCTGGTCGCGCCCTCGGCCTATGGCACGCCACGGCGCGCCGTGGTCGGCTGGGACTCAGGACGCCTGGCCATGGTGCTGGCGGTGCTGGAAGCCCGCTGCGGCCTGGCCTTCGGCGATCGCGACGTCTACCTCAACGTCGCCGGCGGCCTGCGCATCACCGAGCCGGCCGCGGACCTGGCCGCCGCCGCCGCGCTCGCCTCCTCCGCCCTCGACCAGGCCCTGCCGCAGGACTGCGTGGTCTTCGGCGAGATCAGCCTGTCGGGCGAGGTCCGGGCGGTGAGCCGCATGGACTCGCGCCTGAAAGAGGCCGCCAAGCTGGGTTTCCGCCGCGCCCTTGGCCCGACCGACGCCGGGAACGCCGCCGCGGCCTTGCACGTCACCGGGGCCTCGCGCCTCTCCGACGCCATCCGCCGCATCGGCGAAGCGGACTGGGGTTGAGCTGACGTGACCAAGTTCGACTACATCGTCCTGGCGCTGCTCCTGCTGTCCGGCCTGGTGGGCTTCAGCCGTGGCGCCGCGCGCGAGATCGTGGCGGTGGCCGCCCTCCTGGGCGGGGCGGCGGCGGCGGTGTTCGGCCTTCGCCCGGCCGCCCCGATCGCCGACCGGCTGATCCATCCGCACTGGCTGGCCGTGGCGGCCACCCTCATCGTCGTCTTCGTCGCCGTCTACGTCGTCGTGCGACTCGTCGGCGCAGGCCTTGTGCGGCGCGTGCACGGAACCAATGTGCTGGGCGCCCTGGACAGGACGGTCGGACTGCTGATCGGCCTGGTGCGGGGGCTCGTCGTCCTGGGCGCCCTCTATCTGATGTTCATCGCCGCAACGCCTGCCGATCTGCAGCCGAAGTGGATCACCGGCGCCCGAACCTGGCCGCTCGCGGCCAATATGGGCAGGCTGCTGCAGACCCTGGTCCCCAAGGGGCTGGACGTCGCGGGACGGCTGAAGCCGGCGTTCGAACGCGCGGTGCGTGAACCGCCGCGTGACAGAAGCACGACGGAAGGGTACGACGCCCGCCAGCGCGGCGAGGTGGATGACCTGGTGGAGAAATCCCGATGACTCAGGTGTTTGAGCGATATTCTGCACCTCAGCGCGATCCGGACGACGACACGCCCCGGCTCGAATGCGGCGTTTTTGGCATCTACGACGCTGAAGAGGCGGCGGGATTGACCGCGCTGGGCCTGCACGCCCTGCAGCACCGCGGCCAGGAAGCCTGCGGCATCGCCGCCTTCGACGGTCAAAAGTTCACCACCGAACGGCACATGGGCCAGGTCGGCGACGCCTTCGGCGGCGGCGGCCTCGGTGAACGCCTGCCGGGCCGCTTCGCCATCGGCCACACCCGCTACTCCACCGCGGGCGGCTCCTTCATCCGCAACGTCCAGCCGATGTTCGCCGATCTCGAGAGCGGCGGCGTGGCGCTCGCCCACAACGGCAACCTGACCAATTTTCTGACCCTGCGCGAGCAGCTGGTCGCCGCCGGCGCCATCTTCCAGTCCACCTCGGATTCAGAGGTCATTCTCCACCTGCTCGCCCGATCGCGGAAAGCCCGGCTGATCGAGCGCTTCATCGACGCCCTGATGCAGATCGAGGGCGGCTACGCCCTGGTCGCCCTGACCAACAAGAAGCTGATCGGCGTGCGCGACCCGCTGGGCATCCGCCCGCTGGTGCTGGGACAGCTGGACGGCAAGCCGGTGCTGGCGTCCGAAACCTGCGCCTTAGACATGATCGGCGCCCAGTTCGTGCGCGACATCGAGCACGGCGAGATGGTGGTGATCGACCACACCGGAATCGAGAGCATCCGCCCCTTCCCGGCCCAGCAGGCCCGCCCCTGCATCTTCGAATACGTCTACTTCGCCCGGCCGGACTCGGTGGTGAACGGCCGCTCGGTCTATGAGGTGCGCAAGCGCATGGGCCGCCGGCTGGCCCAGGAGACCCCGGCCGAGGTCGACGTGGTCGTGCCGGTGCCGGACTCCGGCGTGCCGGCCGCGCTCGGCTTCGCCCAGGAGGCGAACCTGCCCTTCGAGATGGGCATCATCCGCAACCACTATGTGGGCCGCACCTTCATCCAGCCGACCCAGGGCCAGCGCGAGATGGGGGTGCGCATGAAGCTCGCCCCGAACCGCTCGGTGCTGGCGGGCAAGCGGGTGATGCTGATCGACGACTCCATCGTCCGCGGCACCAATTCGGTGCGCGTGGTGCGCATGGTCCGCGAGGCCGGCGCCAAGGAAGTCCACCTGCGCTCGGCCTCGCCGCCGATCCAGTGGCCGGACTACTACGGCATCGACATGCCGGACCGCGAGAACCTGCTCGCCGCCAACCATTCGGTCGAAGAGATCGCCAAGATCCTGAACGTCGACTCGATGGGCTATCTGTCGGTCGACGGCCTCTACTGGGCCATGGAGGCCGGCGTCCGCGACGCCGCCAGTCCGCAGTTCACCGACCACTATTTCACCGGCGACTATCCCACCCGCCTCCTCGACCGCGAAATCGCGCTCGGCCGCAACGACGCGGTGGAACGCCAGCTCTCCTTCCTGGTCGACGCGTGAGTCCAGAAGCGGCGCGGAAACCGGGCCTCAGCCGGCTCGTGGGTCGGCTGAAGATCGACCGCTATCTCGTTCTGATCGTCCTCATGGTGGTCGCGGCCTCGCTCGCGCCGGCGCGCGGGACCGCGGCGCAGGCCTTCGAATGGATCACCAAGGTCGCCATCGGCCTGGTCTTCTTCCTGCACGGCGCGCGCCTGTCGCGCGAGGCGGTGATCGGCGGCATCACCCACTGGCGGCTGCACCTGGTGGTGCTGGCCTGCACCTTCGTGCTGTTCCCCCTGCTCTGCCTGGGCGCCGCGGCCCTGCCCGGCTGGATCACCCCGCCGGCCCTGGCCTCGGGCATCATCTTTCTGGGCTGCCTGCCCTCGACCATCCAGAGCTCGATCGGCTTCACCGTGATCGCCCGCGGCGACGTGCCGGCCGCCGTGGCCTCGGCCTCGGCCTCCAACCTGCTCGGCATGTTCCTCACGCCGCTGCTGGTCAGCCTGCTGCTGCACGCCCAGGGCGGCGTCTCCGCCGGCCAGGTCTGGGCCATCGTCCTGCAGCTGCTCGCGCCCTTCATCGCCGGCCAGGCGCTGCGCCGCTGGATCGGCGACTGGGTGAAGGCCCGCGGCAAGATCCTCGGCTACATCGACCGCGGCTCGATCCTGCTGGTGGTCTACACCGCCTTCTCCGGGGCGGTGGTGGAAGGCGTCTGGTCGCGCATCGGCGCCCTCGACCTCGTGCGCCTGCTGATCCTCTGCAGCGTGCTGCTCGCCGTGGTGCTGGCGGTCACCGCCTTCGCCGCCCGCGCGCTCAAATTCTCCAAGGAAGACGAGATCGCCATCGTCTTCTGCGGCTCGAAGAAGAGCCTGGCGAGCGGCGCGCCGATGGCCGGCGTGCTCTTTCCACCGGCGACGGCAGGCGTCGCCTTGCTCCCATTGATGCTGTTCCACCAGATCCAGCTGATGGCCTGCGCCATCATCGCCCAGTCCTACGCGCGGCGGGCGGAAGAGGCGCAGAAGCAGGAGCCGGCGAAGTCAGCGGCTTAGGGGCCTTTCAGATCCGCTCTTCCCCCAAGGCCCCATTCCCAATCTTTCCGTCATGGCCGGGCTCCGTCCCGGCCACCCATGAACGTCGAAGGTGCAGGATTCCCCCACTCGGTGTGCATAGGTTCCCGGCACAAGGCCGGGAATGACGTTGAGAAGGGGAGGATCAGGCAAACGGGTCCCGAAGTTCTCCAACGAAGTGCAACACCCGTTGGCAGCCGCCCCATCGCCGTCGTCCGTGCTGATCTCTATCGGCGGGGCCTCGTCGATCAGGCCGACTCCCCGCGACAGAGCGGCCCCTAAGTTCACGGCGGCAAGTCTGCTCTGGCTTTCGCGCCCGTCAAGGACGACCCGAAGGGTCGCCGCGAAGCGGGCGCGCCGGAGGCGCGCTCCTTGACGGGCGCGAAAACCAGAGCTCCAATCTCGCCATGGACCTTAAGGGCTTCCAGCATTCGATGAATGCAGGAGACAACCTTGGCTCAAGGTCCGGATCCCGCGAGCCAACGGACGTCTGCTGTCGCGCGTGGCCCTCCACCTGAACCCTAGTGCAGCCGAACCTCCGCTTTCGGATACAGCTGTTCGAACTGTCCCAGCGCCTGGGCCGACAGGCTGACCTCCAGGCGCACGCCGCCGTCCTTGAAGTCCTGCCGCTCCAGCACCCGGCCGCTGCGGTAGAGCCAGGCGACGGCCGCGCCGTCGCCGTCGGCGAGGACGACCTCGACGGGCGGCGCCTCGTCGACCAGGCCGGCGATCGCCTGCAGCAGCTCGGCGCAGCCTTCGCCGGTCACGGCCGAGACCACGATGGCCGGCGGGTGGGCGCGGCGGGCGTCGCCGCGCAGGCCCTCGCGCTGGTCCTCCGGGACCAGGTCGAACTTGTTCCAGACTTCGAGGATGCGGCGCGCCTCCATGTCGACCTCCAGCCGTCTGAGGACGGCGCGGACGTCTTCGGCCTGGGCGTCGCTCTCCTCCGAGGCGATGTCGCGCACATGCAGGACCACGTCGGCCTCGCGCACCTCCTCGAGCGTGGCGCGGAAGGCCTCGACCAGCTCGTGCGGCAGGTCGGAGATGAAGCCCACCGTGTCCGACAGGATGGCGGGCCGTCCGTCCGGCAGCTTCAGCGACCGCAGCGTCGGATCCAGGGTGGCGAACAGCATGTCCTCGGCCACCACCTCCGACTGGGTCAGCCGGTTGAACAGGGTCGACTTGCCGGCGTTGGTGTAGCCGACCAGGGCCACGACCGGATAGGGCACGCGCTTGCGCGCCGAGCGCTGCAGGGTGCGGGTGCGCCGCACCTCCACGAGGTCGCGCTTGAGCTTGCCGATCTTCTCGGCCAGCAGCCGCCGGTCGGTCTCGATCTGGGTTTCGCCGGGACCGCCCATGACGCCGAAGCCGCCGCGCTGGCGCTCCAGGTGGGTCCAGGTGCGCACCAGCCGCGAGCGCTCATAGGACAGCCGCGCGAGCTCGACCTGAAGCCGGCCCTCGCGGGTGCGGGCCCTGCGGGCGAAGATCTCCAGGATCAGGCCGGTGCGGTCGATGACCTTGGCCTGCCAGGCCTTTTCCAGGTTGCGCTGCTGCACCGGGGTCAGGGCGTCGTCGACGATGACGACATCGGCCTCGCGGTCCTCGACCAGGTGGCCGATCTCCTCGACCTTACCCTTGCCGAACAGGGTGGCCGGCGTGAGCTTGCGCAGGGTCACGACCATGCTCTCGCGGATCTCGAGATCGAGCGCGAGGGCCAGGCCGCAGGCCTCCTCGAGGCGCGCTAATGCGCCTCGCGAAGTACCGCGGCCTTCTCTGTCGGGATGGATGACGACGGCGCCTTGGACGGGCGCCTCGCGGTCAACGAATTTGGATGAGCTCAATCGGCGTCGTCTTCAGACGGCTCGTACAGCTGCACGGGCTGGGCCGGCATGATGGTGGAGATGGCGTGCTTGTAGACCAGTTGGGATTGTCCGTCCCTGCGCAGCAGAACGCAGAAGTTATCGAACCAGCTCACGACCCCCTGCAGCTTGACCCCATTTACCAGGAAGATGGTCAGCGGCGTCTTCGACTTGCGCACGCTGTTGAGGAAGGTGTCCTGAAGGTTCTGTTTCTTCTCGCTCATCGGCTTTTCCGCCTCTTTTTTTAGACGAGCGGCCAAGCGCCGCCCACACACGCAAAGTTAGGCTAAGCAACTATCCATTCCGCGCGCAACCGCTCGCTTGGATCAGACGGCCCCTGCCCGCACACGCTCGATATAGAGGCGACGGAGCCTTGTCGCCAGCGGCCCTGGCGAACCATTTCCGACTGGCTTGCCGTCGACGGCCACGACGGGCAGCACCAGGGCGCCGGCGCCGGTGATGAAGGCCTCCTTCGCCGCGACCGCTTCGGCGGGCGTGAAGGGCCGCTCGTCGAGCTGCAGGCCTTCCTCGGCGATCACGTCCATCAGCGTCAGGCGGGTGACGCCGCGCAGGATGTTGGCGTTGGTGTCGCGGGTGCGCAGCCGCCCGTCGGCGTCGACGATCCAGGCGTTCGACGAGGCGCCTTCGGTGACGAAGCCCAGGTCGTCGACGAACCAGGCCTCCGCCGCGCCCGCCTCCTTGGCCTTCTGCTTGGCCAGCGCGTTGGGCAGCAGACCCACCGTCTTGATGTCGCAACGTCCCCAGCGGTTCTCCGGCGTCGTCACCACGGAGACGCCCTTGGCGGCCTTGGCCTCGGCCGCGGCGCGGTCGACGGCCTTGACGGTGATCACGACGGCCGGACGCACGTCCGTCGGAAAGGCGTGGTCGCGCGGGGCGACGCCGCGACTGACCTGCAGATAGACGAGGCCGTCGCGGATGCGGTTGCGCCGCACCGCCTCGCGCAGCACCAGCGTCAGGGCCCGGCGGCTCATCGGCATGGCGATCCGCAGCTCCGACAGGCTGCGCTCCAGCCGGGCGAAATGCCCTTCGGCGTCGGCGAGCTTGCCGTCGAACAGCGACCAGACCTCGTAGATCGCGTCGGCCAGCTGGTAGCCGCGGTCCTCGATGTGGACGACGGCCTGGCCATGCGGAAGGAAGCGGCCGTTCACATAGGCGATCCGCCCCATCAGCCGACCTCTTCTTCCAGGGCGCGACCGCTGGTGAGGCCTAGCGATTTCAGCTTCCGGTGCAGGGCCGAGCGCTCCATGCCGATGAAGGCGGCGGTGCGCGAGATGTTGCCGGAGAAGCGCAGCATCTGGGCGTTGAGATATTCGCGCTCGAACACCTCGCGCGCCTCGCGCAGCGGCAGGGCGATGATGCGTTCGGCGCCGAGCGAGGCGTTCGCCTGGTTCACCGCGGCCTCGGCCGGCAGCATGTCGGCGGTGATCGGCTCCGACGGCGCGCCCGAGGCCAGGATCAGCATCCGCTCGATGTTGTTGCGCAGCTGGCGCAGGTTGCCCGGCCAGGCGCGGACCTGCAGCGCCGCCAGGGCGTCGTCGGCCAGCAGCCGCCGGGGCATGCCGGTCGCCTCGCAGATGCGGTTGATGAAATAGTCCACCAGCTCGGGGATGTCCTCGCGCCGCTCGGCCAGGCCCGGGACGTTCACCGGCACCACGTTCAGGCGGTGGAACAGGTCCTCGCGGAATCGCCCCGCGGCGATCTCCTCGCGCAGGTCGCGAGAGGTCGAGGAGACCACGCGCACGTCGACCTGCACGTCGCTGTCGCCGCCCACGCGCCGGAAACGCTGCTCGACCAGCACCCGCAGGATCCGGCTCTGGGTCTCGCGCGGCATGTCGGCGACCTCGTCGAGGTAGAGGGTGCCGGCGTGGGCCCGCTCGAAGACGCCGATCTTGGCGGGCCGGCCGTTCTCGCCCTCTTCGCCGAACAGTTCGACGTCCATGCGCTCGGGCGTCATGCCGGCGGCGCTGATGGCGACAAACTCGCCGCGGGCGCGCGGCGAGCCGGTGTGGATCAGCCGCGCCACCGTCTCCTTGCCGGCCCCCGGCGGGCCCGAGATCAGCACCCGGCTGTTGGCCGGCGCCAGCTTGGCGATCGTCTGGCGCAGCTGCTGCGAGGCCATCGAACGGCCCATCAGCCCCTCGGGCGTGATCGCCTGGGTGCGCAGCCGGCGGTTTTCACGGCGCAGATTGGTGGTCTCGAGCGCGCGCTCCACCACCAGCAGCAGCCGGTCGGACTTGAACGGCTTCTCCAGGAACTCGTAGGCCCCGCGCTTTATCGCCGAGACCGCCGTCTCGATGTTGCCGTGGCCGGAGATCATGATCACCGGCAGGTCGGCGTCGAGCGCCTTGACCATGTCCAGCAGCTCCAGCCCGTCCATCCCGCCGCCGGTCATCCAGATGTCGAGGATCAGCAGCGCCGGCTTGCGCGCCCGAAACGCCGCCAGGGCCTCCTCGGAACTGGCCGCAGTGCGCACCGAATAGCCCTCGTCGGCGAGGATCCCCGCCACCAGGTCTCGGATGTCGGCCTCGTCGTCGACCACGAGTACGTCAGACGCCATGCAACAAGTCCTTTAAGCGGTCACGGTTCGGGCCGCGGATTGCGGTCGCACCCGCGCGCTGGCGGGCAATCTCAGAATGGCGAGCGCGCCGTCGCCGGCGGACGCGTCCGTCAGCTCCAGCTCGCCGCCGTGGTCTTCCAGGATTCGCTTTACAATTGCGAGGCCGAGGCCGGTGCCCTTCTCGCGAGTGGTCACATAGGGCTCGGTCAGCCGGTCGCGATCCTTGGCGGGCAGGCCCACGCCATTGTCCTCGACCTCGAAGGCGACGCCGTGCTCGTCGGCGATCAGCCGGGCGTGAACGCGTCCCGGCGCCTTGGGCTGGCCGGCGCGGCGGGCCTCGACGGCCTCGACGGCGTTCTTCAGGACATTGGTCAGGGCCTGGGCCAGCATCCGCCCGTCCGCGAGCAGGGTCACCGCCGGCGGCTCGTCCAGGTCGACGTCGATCTCCGGACTCGCCACCCGCTGGGCGAAGACCGCCTCGCGCAGCAGTTCGGCGGCGTCCTGTTCGGCGAACTTCGGCGTCGGCATCCGCGCGAAGGCGGAGAATTCGTCGACCATCCGGCCGATGTCGCCGACCTGGCGCACGATGGTGTCGGTGCAGCGGTCGAAGGTCTCGAGCTCGGCCGGCTGGATATCCTTGCGGTACTTCTTGCGCAGCCGCTCGGCCGAAAGCTGGATCGGCGTCAGCGGGTTTTTGATCTCGTGGGCGATGCGGCGGGCGACGTCGCGCCAGGCGGCGTTGCGCTGGGCTGTGACCAACCGGGTGATGTCGTCGAAGGTCAGCACCAGGCCGTCCTCCGACCGGCTCGCCCGGACCCTCAGCCGGCGGGTCTCGCGGCCGCGAACCACGTCGACCTCCTCCTCGGCCGCGCCGGATCCGGCGGCCTCCAGCACGGCGACGAACTCCGGCGCGACCTCGTTCAGCGGCCGTCCGCGCGGATCGCCCGGCAGGCCGAGCAAGGCCGCCGCCTGGCTGTTGGCGGCCGAGATGCGGCGCCGCGCATCCAGGCCGATGACGCCGGCGCTGACGCCCGCGAGCACGGTCTCGATGAACTGACGGTCGCTCTCGGCCTCTTCGCGGGCGCGGCGAAGCGCTTCCTGCTGATCCTGAAGATCATGGGTCATACTATTGAAAGCACGGGACAAGACGGCGATCTCTTCAGGATCTGCTTCAGCATCGACCCGGGCGCTGAGATCGCCGCTGGCCACGCGGCCGGCCGCCTGCACCAGGCGCGCGACCGGGGCGGAGATGTTGCTCGCCGCGGCCATGCCGAGCCAGACGGCGCCCAGCACCATCAGCAGCGCCGTCTCGGCGTAGCTCAGGGCGAAGATGGCCTGGATGCGGGCCCGGCTGACCGCCGCTTCGCGATAGGCGACGAGCGAGCCCTCGGCCTCGCGCAGGTGGTTGAGGATGCCCTTCTCCACCGGCCGGACCACATAGAGGTAGGCGTCCGGATAGGCGCTGAGCCGATAGACGGCGCGCATGAGGTCCGCCTGCTCGACCGGGCGCACCGAGATATCGCCCTCGTCCGCGGCCTTGAAGCTCGAGACCGGAGGGACGACGTAGCCGGGCGCGTCGCCGCTCTCGGCCCGGGCGAGCACCCGGCCCTCATGGTCGACCAGATAGGCGGCCGGGAAGGCGTGGTAGGAGGCCAGCACCGCCAGATAGTGGCTGAAGCTGATCGGGCTGGAGCGCAGATGCGGCGCTTCGCGGTTCAGGTCGCCGCCCATCGTGGTCACGTGGTCGCCGATGTAGCGCTTCTGGTCGTCGACATAGGAGCGGAAGACCGTGGCGGAGTTCTCGACCACGGTCTGCACCCGCCCGCCCAGCCAGCGGTCGACGCCCTGGTTGACCAGCACCCCCATGAACAACGCCACGACCACGGCGGGCGCCACGGCGGCGAAGGCGAACAGGGTGACGAAGCGAAGGTGCAGCCGGGCGCCCGCGTCGCTCTCGCGCGCATGGACCAGGCCGACGAACTGGAGGGCGACCACGGTCGCCAGGGCCAGGATCAGCACCAGGTTGAAGCCGAGAACCGTCAGGATCAGCCGGCTCGCCGGACCGATCGGCCCGCTCTCCGGCGGCGAGGCGGCGAGCATGATGCTGACCGCCGTCAGCGCGATGGCGATCCCGTAGCCGGCGCCCAGGACGACGCGCGCCTGCAGCATGCGCCAGACACGCTGGACGCCCGGGCTGTTACGGATGCGATTGGCAAGCCACGACATCAAGCCGGGGAGCCTAAGGCACTGTGCCCCAAATTCAACAGCGATGTTGCCGGACGGCATCTTGATCCTCCCCTCTTGGGGGAGGGCTATCGCATATGCCGCAACGCCCCCTCCGTCTCGCTACGCGAGCCACCTCCCCCGCGTCGCGGTGGAGGATCTGGGCCTTAGATGCTCCACCGCTTGCGGGGGAGCTGTCGCCCCGGATCCGGCCCTTGGCAGGTCCGCTCCGGGGTAAACTCGACTGAGGGGGCGTTCGGCGGAGCCGCTTCTCCGCCTCCCCGAAATCAGCGCCGTCCGCGGGCCATCTCGACGCCCAGGTCCTGGATCTTCTTGCGCAGGGTGTTGCGGTTCAGGCCCAGGATCTCGGCGGCGCGGAGTTGATTGCCTCGCGTCGCCGCGAGGGTGAGCTGGATCAGCGGCCGCTCGACCTCCTCCAGCACCCGGTCGTAGAGACCGGCCGGCGGCAGGCCGTCGGGCTCGTCGGCGAAATAGGTGGCGAGCTTGCGCTCGACCAGCTGGGACAGGGTCTCGGGTCCCTGCTGGCCTTCCACCGTCGGCTGGTGATCGGCGAGTTCGCGCTCGACGATCCGCGCCGTGATCAGGTCCTCGCCGTAGAGGGCGCAGACCCGGCGGATCAAATTCTCCAGCTCGCGGACGTTGCCTGGCCAGCGGTGCAGCTTCATCCGGTCGAGGGCCGCCGCGTCGATGGTCTTGGCCGGCAGCCCCTCGCGGTTGGCCCGCAGCAGGAAGGCGCGCGCCAGGTCCGGGATGTCCTCGGCCCGGTCGCGCAGCGGCGGCAGGCGCAGCGGGGCGACGTTCAGCCGGAAGAACAGGTCCTCGCGGAACAGGCCCTGCTGGATCAGGCCGCGCAGGTCCCGGTTGGTCGCCGCGATGATCCGCACGTTCGGCCGGCGGTTGGTCTTGGGATTCAGCGCCGGCTCGGAGCCGTCGATGACCCGCAGCAGCCGAGTCTGGGCGTCGAGCGGCATGTCGCCGATCTCGTCCAGAAACAGGGTGCCGCCGTCGGCCTCGACCAGCTTGCCGTAGTCGCCGTCCTCCTTGCCGAACAGCTCGGTCTCGACCCGCTCGCGCGGGGTGGCGGCGAGGTTGATGACCACGAACTTGCCGTCCCGACGCCGACCCATGTCGTGCAGGGCGCGGGCCACCAGCTCCTTGCCGGTGCCGGACTCGCCGGTGATCAGGACCGTCAGGTCCGCGCCGACAAGTCTCGCGATGGTGCGATAGACGTCCTGCATCGGCGCCGAGCGGCCGATCAGCGGCAGCCGGTCGTCGCGCACCGCCCGGGCCTGGGCCTTGGCCGCCTCGGCGTCGGCGGGACGCGACAGCGCCCGCTTGGCCGCCGAGGTCATGTCGTCCAGGTCGAAGGGCTTGGGCACATAGTCGAACGCGCCGACCTCGGCGGCGTTGACCGCCGTCACCAGGTTGTTCTGCGCGCTCATGACGATGATCGGCAGCTTGGGGCGCTCCTTGCGGATGCGTGGCAGCACGTCGAAGACGTTCTCGTCAGGCATGACCACGTCGGTCACCACCAGGTCGCCGTCGCCGTCCGACACCCATTTCAGGAGGGTGGTGGCGTTGCCGGTCGCCCGAACCTGATAGCCCAGCCGGGTGAACGCCTGGCTCAGAACCAACCGGATCGAGGAGTCGTCGTCGGCGATCAGGATCTTCTTCTGAGCGGCGTTCATGCGGGCAGGTCTCCTTCGGAAGCGATCGGCAGAAGCACGCGGAACACTGTCCGGCCGGGCTCCGATTCAAAGTCGATGAGGCCGCCATGTCCGGCGACCAGCTTGGCGACCAGGGCGAGACCGAGGCCTGCGCCGTTGGCCTTGGAGGTCACGAAGGGCTGGAAGAGGTGATCGCGCAGGTGGACCGGCACGCCCGGACCATTGTCCTGCACCCGCACCTCGAGCGGCGCGCCGCGCAGGGACTGGCCCTTGGCCGCCCTCACCCGCACGCCGTGACGGTAGGCGGTGGAGATGCTGATCTCGCCGCGGCCGTCACCCCGCGAATGAGCGGCTTCGGCGGCGTTCTTCACCAGGTTCAGGAAGATCTGGATCAGCTGATCCTCGTCGCCCAAGGCCGGCGGCAGCGAGGGATCGTAGCTTTCCTTCAGCCCCAGGCCGTCGGCGACGCCATTGGCGGCGAGCGCGCGGACCCGGTCGAGCACCCGGTGGATGTTGATCGGCTGGCGCTCCGGCAGGTGGTCGTCGGAGAAGGCCTCCATCCGCTCCACCAGGCGGCGCACCCGGTCGGTCTCGTCGACGATCAGCTGGGCGAGCGGCGCATCCTCGGCCTTGGCCCCGCTCTTGAGCAGCTGGGCCGCGCCGCGAATGCCGGCCAGCGGGTTCTTGATCTCGTGGGCGAGCATGCGGCCCAGGCCGACGACCGAGCGCAGGCCCGCGGCTTCCGCCCCGCCCCGGTCCGGCCCGAGCCCCGTCTTGACCGAGAGGGTCAGGAGCACCGAGCCGTCGCCGAGCGGCGCGGCGGCGCCGTCCGCCTCGAACGTCGCCAGGCCGAACAGGCTGATCTGCAAGCCCCGTTCGCGGACCCGGGAGTCCTGCTCGATCGCCCGGTTGAGCAGGGAGACCAGGGCCGAGCCCGGCGGCAGGGCCGCACGGAAACGGCCGCGGGCCAGAAGGCCCAGCCCCTGTCCGAACAGCGCCTCGGCGGCCTCGTTCACGGCGACGAGGGCGCCGTCTGCGTTGACCACCAGGGCGGGGTCCGGACTGAGGTCAAAGGCAGCAGCCTTGAGCGCATCCACGCCGACCCCCGGAGGTTTTCGTTTCGTCTGAGTTGTCATGCGGCGAGCCTGGGTTGTTGGCGGGTCCAGAGCTCTTCCAAGCCGCGTTCGACGGCGGGGGCTTCCTCCAGCCGGCAGAGACGACTGCGCGCCTCGCGCCGGGCTTCCGCACTCATTGGCCAGGGGGCCTGCTCGATATAGGCCGCCAGGTGCTTGCGGAAGATTTTCAGGCCCAGCCGATCGCCGTAGAAGGCGAGGCTGTCCCGGAAATGGTCGAGAGCGATGTCCAGCCGCGTCTCGAGCGGCGGCGCCTCATAGGCGCGTCCGGCCAGCTCGGACTCGATCTGGGCGGCGATCCAGGGCCGGCCATAGACCGCGCGGCCGACCATCACGGCGTCGGCGCCGGAGGCCTGCAGCGCGGCGCGCGCGCTGGCGCCGTCGGTCACGTCGCCGTTGACGATCACCGGGATCGACACTGCGGCCTTCACATCGGCCACCGCGGCCCAGTCGGCCTTGTCCTTGTAGAACTGGCTGCGGGTGCGGCCATGCACGGTCACCGCGGCGACGCCCAGCCGCTCAGCCTGGGCGGCGAACTCGGGCGCGTTCTTCGACGCCTGGTCCCAGCCGAGGCGCATCTTGACGGTCACCGGCACGTCCACCGCCTCGACTGCGGCGGAGATCAGCCGGGCGGACAGCTCCGGGTCGCGCATCAGGGCCGAGCCGCAGAGCGCGCCGGTCACTTCCTTGGCCGGGCATCCGAAGTTGAGGTCGATGATCTGGGCGCCGGCGCGGGCCGCCATCCGGGCTCCCTCGGCGATATGGGCGGGGTCGCGGCCGACCAGCTGGACCACCATCAGCGGCAGCCCCTCACCCACCGCCGCCCGACGCACAACATCCGGCCGGCCACGGGAAAGCTCTGCACAGGCGACCATTTCGGTCGCCACATAGGCCGCGCCGAGACGGCTTGCGGCGCGTCGGAACGGCAGGTCCGAGACCCCCGTCATGGGCGCAATCCAGGCCCGGCCGTGGACCTCGACGGCGCCGACCCCTAGGGTACTGCTCATTATGTAGTCACCCTCTCCGCTCTGTTTTTAGGCAATTTCCTAAGCTGCGTAAAGCTGGATCGTAAGGGGCCTCCGCCCTAAAGAGGCGCATGGCGTTTTCTGCAGTTGTGGTGGCGGCGGGCTCTGGCCTGCGGGCCGGTCCGGGCGAGCCCAAAGCGTGGCGGATGCTGGGTTCGCGGCCGCTTGTCCGGTGGTCGGTCGAAGGCCTGCTTTCGGCGGGCGCCGGCGAGGTCGTGGTGGTGGTCGCGCGCGACCGCCTGTCCCAGGTGGACGATGCGCTCGAGGGCCTCGTCGGCTGGCGGGCGGTGACCGGCGGGCGCACCCGGGCGGAGTCGGTGCAGGCGGGCCTCGCGGCGCTGACCTGCGGCCGCAACGAGGCGGTGCTGGTGCACGACGCGGCCCGCCCCTTTGTCGCCCGCACCCATGTCGACCGGCTGCTGGCGGCCCTGGAGCTGGCCGACGGCGCGGTCCCGGCCCTCCCCGTCCCCGACACCCTGAAGCGTGGCGACGGGCTGGTGGAGGAGACTGTCTCGCGCGACGGCCTCTGGCGCGCCCAGACGCCGCAGGCCTTTCGCTTCGGCCGGCTGAAGGCGGCCTATCGGCGGTGGCCCGCGTCCGAGGAGCCGACCGACGACGCCTCGGTGATGGAGCGCGCCGGCGGCCACGTCGCCATGACGCCCGGCGACCCGATGTTGATGAAGCTGACCTATCCCGAGGACTTCATGATGGCTGAGCAGCTGGCGGGCTCGCGCCGCATCGTGCGCATGGGCCAGGGCATCGACGCCCATCGCTTCGGGCCTGGCGACGTGGTCTGGCTCTGCGGCGTCCGGATCGAGCACGGCATGGGCCTGATCGGCCATTCCGACGCAGACTGCGGCCTGCACGCCCTGACCGACGCGGTGCTGGGCGCGATCGCCGACGGCGACATCGGCGACCATTTCCCGCCCACCGATCCGCGCTGGAAGGGCGCCTCGTCGGATCAGTTCCTGACCCATGCGGTTGGCCGCGTCGCCGCCCAGGGCGGGCGGATCCTCAACGCCGACGTGACGCTGATCTGCGAGCGTCCGAAGATCAAGCCGCACCGCGACGCCATGCGCCAGCGGATCGCCGACCTGCTCGGCCTGCCGATCCACCGGGTGAGCGTGAAGGCCACCACCACCGAGGGCATGGGCTTCACCGGCCGCGAGGAAGGCCTGATGGCCCAGGCGGTCGTGGCGGTCGAGACCCCGCTCTAAACCCGTCCGGACGCGCGCGAAGCGACGCCCGCGACGGCCAAACCGCTTGAAGCCGCGCAGGTCCGATGATGTGGTCTGGCCCCGGCCATGCGCCGGCTGTCGTTTCGGAGTATCGCCCGCATGTTCCCGCTCGAGATCGAGACGCTGGCCCGGCTGCTGGTCGATGAGGCGGGCCAACGATCGCTGCGGATCGTCACCGCCGAAAGCTGCACCGGCGGCCTGGTGGCGGCCGCCATCTGCGCGGTCCCCGGCGCCTCGGAGGTCTTCGAGCGCGGCTTCATCACCTATTCCAACCGCGCCAAACAGGAGCTGCTGGGCGTCCCCGGCGATCTGATCGCCGACATGGGCGCGGTGTCCGAGCCGGTGGCGCGGATGATGGCCGAAGGCGCGCTGGAGGCGTCCAACGCCCATATCTCCGTGGCCATCACCGGCGTGGCGGGACCCGGCGGCGGGACGCGGATGAAACCTGTCGGCACCGTCCACATCGCCACGGCCCGCTCCAACTCGGCGCTGATGCACCGCGAGGAGTTCTTCGATGAGCCCACCCGCGAAGGCGTCCAGCTGGCCGCCGTCCAGGCGGCGCTTCAGGCCCTGCGAGACCGGGTGAGCTGAAGGCCGGCGCCGAACGCCCCCTCCGTCTCGCTGCGCGAGCCACCTCCCCCGCGTTGCGGTGGAGGATCGGGGCCGAAGATGCTCCACCGCAACGCGGGGGAGCTGTCAGTGAAGCTGACTGAGGGGGCGTTGCGGCGCTGCCGGACGACTAGCCCGCGTCCGCAGTCGCCACAGCTTCCGGCGCCGGCGCAGCCGCCGCGCCATAGAGGACTCTCGCGCGGTCTTCGAAACAGCTGATCAGCTTGTCCACGGCCTGGCCGAAGTTCGCCCGCAGCAGCGTCTCCAGCAGGCGCGACTTGAAGACGAAGTCGATGTCGAACTCGATCCGCGTGCAGCCGTGGCCCGCGTCGAGGAAGCGCCAGCGGTTCTCCAGCTTCTTGAACGGCCCGGAGAGCAGGCTGACGTCGATCTGGCGATTGTGCATGTCGCGCCGCACCCGGGTGGCGAACTTCTCCCTGAGGAAGGAGAAGCCGACGCCGGCCTCGGCGTCGACGGCGTCGACGCCGTCGCTCAGCCGCCGTGCGTTCCAGGTCCGCATGGCGGTGATCCAGGGAACGAAGTCCGGATAGGCGGCCACGCCCCCGACCAGCTGGAACAGCTGGTCGGGGGCGTAGGGCAGAACCTTGGAGACGTGGTGGCGCACGGTCGGGCCTCTAGCGCGCTTGGTGGGCGAGCCGGGCGGCCTTGAGGCGCGCGAAATCTTCGCCGGCGTGGTGCGACGAGCGGGTCAGGGGGCTGGCCGAGACCATCAGGAAGCCCTTGGCGCGCGCGATCTCTTCGAGGGCGCGGAACTCGTCGGGATGGACGAAGCGGTCGATGGCGGCGTGCTTGCGCGTCGGCTGGAGGTACTGGCCGATGGTGATGAAGTCGATGCCCGCCGAGCGCATGTCGTCCATCACCTGCATGATCTCTTCCTTGGTCTCGCCAAGGCCGACCATGATCCCCGACTTGGTGAACTGGGTGGGATCGCGCTCCTTCACCCGCTCCAGCAGGCGCAGCGAGTGGTAGTAGCGCGCACCCGGCCGGATCGAGAGATAGAGCCGCGGCACGGTCTCCAGATTGTGGTTGAAGACGTCGGGCTTGGCGTCGATCACCAGCTCGGCGGCGCTGACGGGCTTGCGCAGGAAGTCCGGGGTCAGGATCTCGATCGTCGTCGAGGGCGAAGCCAGACGGATCGCCCGCACCACGGCGGCGAAGTGGGCCGCCCCGCCGTCCGCCAGGTCGTCGCGGTCGACGGAGGTGATGACCACATGCGCCAGGCCCATCTTGGCCACCGCCTCGCCGACGCGCGCCGGCTCGTCGGCGTCGAGCGCCTCGGGCTTTCCGGTCGTGACATTGCAGAAGGCGCAGGCCCGGGTGCAGACCTCGCCCATGATCATCATGGTGGCGTGGCTCTTCTCCCAGCACTCGCCGATGTTGGGACAGGCCGCTTCCTGGCAGACCGTGACCAGCTTGTGGTCCTTCACGATCGCCTCGGTCTCGCGATAGCCCTTGGAGCCCGGCGCGCGCACGCGCAACCAGTCCGGCTTCTTCAGAAGCGGCGTGTCGGGACGGTTCTGCTTTTCAGGGTGACGGGGGCGCTTGCCGCCCACTGTGTCGATGACCACGGCCATGGTCCCTAGATCGTCGGTCAAGGGCTCGGGATCAAGCCGCGATTTGCCCCAGCCTGCGGTTAGGTCCCGGCTGATCACGCAACGTGTCCATTCTTTTCAACGTTGGAACGTCTCTGTAGGGTCCTGCGCAAAGACGTCCGGACCGGTCCGGGGAGGTATTCGTCCTTTGACGCCCAGGTTCGACCCCCGAAAAGCGCAGATCTCGCTGTTCGACGCCCTTGCCGACGCGAGCCGCCGGCATGGCCGCAACAAATCCATCCTGGAGGACCAGGAGCGGAGCCCCCTCTCCTACCTCGACCTGATGCGGGCGGCCTTCGCGCTCGGCCGCAAGCTGGCGAGCCTCACCCAGCCTGGCGAGCGGGTCGGCGTCATGCTGCCGTCGAGCTCGGCGGCGGTGGTGACCTTCTTCGCCCTGCACGCCTTCGGCCGCACGCCGACCATGCTCAACTTCACCGCCGGTCTTCGAAATCTCCGGGCGGCGTGCGAACTTGCCGGGGTCAAGCGGGTGCTGACCTCCCATCGGTTCGTCGAACAGGGCAAGCTGCACGACCTGATCGACGCCCTGGAGCCGCTGGCGACCATCACCTACCTGGAAGATGTCCGTCGCACGGTGGGAACGGCCGACAAGGCGTTCGCCGTCGTCGCCGCGACCTTTCCGAAGCGTTTCGCCGCCCGCACGCGGCCCGACGCCCCCGGCGTCATCCTCTTCACCTCCGGCAGCTTCGGCGCGCCGCGCGCGGTGGTGCTGACCCAGGCCAACCTGATCGCCAACGCCATGCAGGTGGCGGCTCACATCGCGCTCGATCCGGACTGGGTCTTCTTCAATCCCCTGCCCGTCTTCCACTGCTTCGGCCTCACCGGAGGCGTGCTGCTGCCGCTGCTGAACGGCCTGAAGGCCTTCCAGTACCCCTCGCCGCTGCACAGCAAGCAGATTCCGGCGCTGATCAAGGACTCCGGCGCCGCCGTGCTGCTGGCGACCGACACCTTCGTCAACCAGTACGCCCGCGCCGCCAGCGCCGGCGAGCTGTCCGGCCTGAAGTTCATCGTCTGCGGCGCCGAGAAGGTGCGCGAGGAGACCCACAACCTGATCGCCGAGCGGTTCGGCCCGATCCCGGTGCTCGAAGGCTATGGCGCGACGGAGGCTTCGCCGGTGATCGCCGTGAACAAGCCGACCGACAACCGCCGGGGCACCGTCGGCGGCCTGGTTCCCGGCCTCGAGGCCCGCCTAGAGCCGGTGGAGGGCATTCCGCTCGGCGGGCGGCTCTTTGTCCGCGGGCCCAACATCATGGCCGGCTACCTGAACGCCAGCGGCGGAATGGAGCCGCCTGAAGACGGCTGGCATGACACCGGCGACGTGGTCTCGCTCTCCGACGACAACTGGATCAAGATCCTGGGGCGGGTGAAACGGTTCGCCAAGATCGGCGGCGAGATGGTGTCGCTGACCGCCGCCGAAGACCTCGCCGCCGCCGTCTGGCCGGACAGTCGCCACGCCGTGGTCGCCGTGCCCGATCCGAAGAAGGGCGAGCGCCTGATCCTGGTCACCGACAAGCAAGACGCCGAGACCGCCCCCTTGCTCAGCCATGCCCAGCACGTCGGGGCGACCGAGCTGGTCGTGCCAAAGCGCATCATCCGCGTGCCGGAGATCCCGGTGCTGGGCACCGGCAAGACCGACTACGTGGCCCTGGGCCGGATCGTCGATGCGGAGCTGAGCAGGGTGGTCTGAAGACCGGACTCAAGCCTTACCTTGGAAGCGGGCCGGTCGACGCCGGCCCGCTACAGGAGCAATCGATGCCGAACCTGACCGCCTGGTCGCCGCGCGTGCTGAGTCTTCTGCGGATCATCACCGCCCTGCTCTTCATGGAACACGGCCTGATGAAGCTGGCGCACTTCCCGGCGCCCCAGCCGGGCGCCCCGGACCCGTTGCCGCCCATCATGCTGGCCGCGGCCTTGATCGAGATCGTCGGCGGCGGCCTGATCGCGCTCGGCCTCTTCACCCGCATCGTCGCCTTCGTCTGTTCGGGCCAGATGGCGGTCGCCTATTTCATGGCCCACGCGCCCAGGAGCTTCTGGCCCGCGATCAACCAGGGCGACGCGGCCATCCTGTTCTGCTTCGTCTTCCTCTACCTGGCCTTCGCCGGCGGCGGCCCCTGGAGCCTGGACCGGGCGATCAGGAAGGCGGCGTAGCGGGCGCTAAACGCCCCCTCCGTCTCGCTGCGCGAGCCACCTCCCCCGCGTTGCGGTGGAGGATCTGGGCCGAAGATGCTCCACCGCTTGCGGGGGAGCTGTCGCGAAGCGACTGAGGGGGCGTTGGGGCGGTCGTCCAGCCCCTAAAGGTGGATCACCTTCCCGTAGGCGTCGAGCGACGCCTCGTGCATGGCCTCGCTCATGGTCGGGTGCGCGAACACCGTCGCCTGCAGCTCGGCCTCCGTCGCCTCCAGGGTCATCGCCAGCACATACCCCTGGATCATTTCGGTGACCTCGTGGCCGATCATGTGCGCCCCGATCAGGGCGCCGGTCTTGCCGTCGAAAATGGTCTTCACGAAGCCTTCCATCTCGCCCGCCGCGATGGCCTTGCCGTTCACCTTGAACGGGAAGCGGCCGACCTTGATCTCGCGGCCGGCTTCCTTGGCCTGGGCTTCGGTCACGCCGACCGAGGCGACCTGCGGATTGGCGTAGGTGCAGCCCGGGATCGGCGAGTTGACGTTCACCGGCTTCAGGCCGGCGATGTGCTCGACGCAGTGGACGCCTTCGTGGCTCGCCTTGTGCGCCAGCCACGGCGGGCCGGCGAGGTCGCCGATGGCGTAGAGGCCGGGCACGCCCGTGCCGCCGTGGCCGTCGGTCACCACGTGGGTCTTCTCGATCTTCACGCCCAGGGCTTCGAGGCCCAGGTTCTCGACATTGCCGACGATGCCGACGGCGACGATGGCCACCTCGGCTTCGAGGGTCTCGGCCTTGTCGCCGACCTCGATCTCGATGGCGACGCCGGTCTTCGACTTGGTCAGCTTCTTGACGTTGGCCGGCACGCGGAACTTCAGACCACGCCGTTCGAAGGCCTTCTTCGCCGCGGCGGAGACCTCCTCGTCCTCGACCGGCAGGATGCGCGGCAGGGCCTCGACCACGGTCACGTCCGAGCCCAGGGCCCGATAGAAGCTGGCGAACTCGATGCCGATGGCGCCCGAACCGATAACGATCAGCGACTTCGGAGTCGCCTTCGGCGTCATCGCCTCGCGGTAGGTCCAGACCCGCTCGCCGTCCGGCTCGAGGCCGACGGCCGGGATGGTGCGGGCCCGTGCGCCGGTGGCGAGGATGACGTTCTTCGCCTGGACGGTGCGCTCGCCGCCGGCCTTCAGGGCGACGATCGCCTTGGGCGCGCCCTCGCCCTTCTCCAGCCGGGCGGTCCCTTCGATCACCTCGATCTTGTTCTTCTTCATCAGGTAGCCGACGCCGCCGTTCAGCTGGGCGGCCACCTTGCGCGAGCGCTCCACCACTTTGGCGAAGTCAAAGCCGCGCTTCTCCACCGACAGGCCGTAGTCGGCCAGATGGTCCAGGGACTCGTAGACCTCGCCGGACTTCAGCAGCGCCTTGGTGGGAATGCACCCCCAGTTCAGGCAGACCCCGCCGAGCGCTTCGCGCTCGACGATCGCGGTCTTCAGCCCCAGCTGGGCCGCGCGAATGGCCGCCACATAGCCGCCGGGGCCGGAGCCGATCACCAGAACGTCGAAGTCAACGGCCATAATATACTCCGCTCCTCCCGACGGCGGCCGGGAGCCATGCTGATTGCTTCCTGGAAACCCGAGCCCGGACCTTGGGCCGGATCAGACGATCATGGTGATGGGGTCTTCGATCAGGCCCTTGAACACCTGGATCCAGCGCGCGCCCACCGCGCCGTCGACCACGCGGTGGTCGCAGGTCAGGGTGACGGTCATGACCGTCGCCACCGCCAGCTGGTCGCCGCGCACCACCGGCCGCTTCTCGCCGGCGCCGACCGACAGGATGCAGCCCTGCGGCGGGTTGATGATCGAGCCGAACGACTTGATGCCGAACATGCCGAGGTTGGAGACCGAGAAGGTGCCGCCCATGAATTCCTCGGGCTTCAGCTTCATGGTCCGCGCCCGCTCGGCCAGGTCCTTCGCCTCCACAGCGATCTGGGCCAGGCTCTTCAGCTCGGCCTGACGGATGATCGGGGTGATCAGGCCGCCGTCGATGGCCACGGCCATCGAGATGTCGGCGTGGTGGTGGTAGGCGATGCCTTCCGGGCTGAACGAGGCGTTGGCGTCCGGCACGGCCTTCAGCGCCAGGCCCACGGCCTTCAGCACCAGGTCGTTGACGCTGACCTTGATCCCCTGCTTCTCCAGCGCCTTGTTGATCTTGGTCCGGGCGGCCAGCAGGGCGTCGATCTCGAGATCGACCGTCAGCGGGAAGTGCGGGATGTCCCGGAAGGATTCCGACAGCCGGCGCGCGACCGTCTTGCGCATCATGTTGAGCGGCTTGAGATCGTAGCTGCCGGCCGGAATGCCCATCTGCTCGATCGAGGAGACGCCCGGCTTGGCGGCGGCCGCGGGCGCGGCGGGAGCCGCAGCGGCGGGCTTCGGCGCGGCGGCCGGCGCAGCGGCCTGCAGCCAGCGCCGCCGAAGCTTCGCCCTCGACGTCGGCCATGACGATGCGGCCATGCGGGCCCGAGCCCTGGACGGCGGACAGCTCCACGCCCTTCTGCTCGGCGACCCGGCGGCGGCGGCGAGGCCAGCGCGGTCGCCCGCAACAGCGGCGGCGGCGGTCGGCGCAGCGGCGGCCGCGGGCTTGGCCGCCGGCGGGGCGGCGGCGGGCGCAGGCGCGGCGACCGGAGCGGGCGCTGCGGCCTTCGGGGCCGGCGCGGGCGCCTCGCCCTCTTCCGCCAGGCGAGCGATCGGCGTGTTGACCTTCACGTTCTGCGAGCCTTCCTCCACCAGGATGGCGTCGATCTTGCCCTCATCCACAGCCTCGACCTCCATGGTGGCCTTGTCGGTTTCGATTTCGGCGATCACGTCGCCGGACTTCACCGTATCGCCGACCTTCACGTGCCATTTGGCGAGCGTGCCTTCCTGCATCGTCGGTGACAGCGCGGGCATCAGGACGTCGATCGTCATGGATTCTTTCTCAGGCTTTGGTCTGGTCGTGGACACGGACGAGGCGGCCCAGCGCGTCTTGCGCCAAGCGCGGCCGGTCGTCAAAGGTCAAGGCCGTCGCCCGACAGCTTATCTCGCTCATCCCGGCTCCCGGGAGAGGTGGGCGAGGCCCGCGGCGTTGGCTTCCCAGTTGCGGCCGTCGAAGGCCTCGATCTGCAGGGTGACGCCTTCCAGGTCGTCCAGGCAGCGGGCGTTGACGCTCCAGCCCTCGGGATTGGACCTCGGCCGGTAGAAGCTCTTCACGCCGCATTCGGCGCAGAACAGGTGCTTCGCCACCCGGGTGTTGAAGCTGTATTCGACGAGCCGCTCAGCTCCCCGGGTCATGCGGAAGCGGCTTTCGGGCACGATGACGTGCACGAAGCCGGTCTTGGCGCAAATCGAGCAGTTGCAGGTCTGCGCCTCCACCTCGGCCGGCAGGGCGACCTCAAAGCGGACGCCGCCGCAATGACAGCCGCCCGACCGCCAGGTGAAGAGCTCGTCGCTCACTTGTAGCTGACCGCCTTGGCCGCCTGCACGATCCGCTCGACCGAGGGCAGCGACAGCGCTTCGAGGTTGGCCGCATAGGGCAAGGGCACGTCGACCTGAGTGACCCGCGCCGGCGGGGCGTCCAGATAGTCGAAGGCCTGCTCGACCACCCGCGCGGCGATCTCGGCGCCGATGCCCATCGGGCTCCAGCCTTCCTCGACCGTCACCAGGCGGTTGGTCTTCTTGACGCTCTCGACGATGGTCTCGTGGTCCATCGGCCGGATAGTGCGCAGGTCGATGACCTCCGCCTCGATCCCGTCCTTGGCCAGCAGCTCGGCGGCTTCCAGGGCGAAGCCGACCATCCGCGAATAGGCGACGATGGTGACGCCGGTCCCTTCACGACGGACCTTGGCCTTGCCGATCGGCAGCACCCAGTCGATGCCGTCCGGCACGTCGAACTCCTGGCCGTAGAGCATCTCGTGCTCCAGGAAGACCACCGGGTTCGGGTCGCGGATGGCGGCCTTCAGCAGGCCCTTGGCGTCGGCCGCGTCATAAGGCGCGATGACCTTCAGGCCCGGGACGTTGCCGTACCAGGCGGCGTAGTCCTGGCTGTGCTGGGCCCCCACGCGGGAGGCCGCGCCGTTGGGTCCGCGGAAGACGATCGACGTCTTCAGCTGGCCGCCTGACATGTAGAGGGTCTTGGCCGCGGAATTGATGATGTGGTCGATCGCCTGCATGGCGAAGTTCCAAGTCATGAACTCGACGATCGGCTTCAAGCCCGCCATCCCCGCGCCGACAGCCAAGCCTGCGAAGCCATGTTCGGTGATCGGCGTGTCGATCACGCGACGCTCGCCGAACTCCTGCAGCAGGTCGCGGCTGACCTTGTAGGCGCCCTGGTACTGGGCGACTTCCTCGCCCATCAGGAAGACGTCGCCGTCGCGGCGCATCTCCTCGGCCATGGCGTCGCGCAGGGCGTCGCGCACGGTCTGGCGCACCAGCTTGGCGCCTTCGGGCAGGTTGGGATCGGTCAGCGGCTGCGGCGGGGTGACCGCCGCAGCGCCCTCGCCCTCCGGTCGGCCCTTGGCCTCGGACGGGCTCGTCTTCTCCGCGTCGCCGGACGGCTCCTTGGCGACAGGCGCCTCGGCGACGGCGTCGATCGGCTTGGCGTCTATGGCGGGCGCGGCCCCGTCTTCGCCGGCGAGGCGGGCGATCGGCGTATTGACCTTCACCTCCAAGGAGCCTTCCGGGACGAGAATGGCTTCGATCACGCCTTCATCCACCGCTTCGACCTCCATGGTCGCCTTGTCCGTCTCGATCTCGGCGATGACGTCGCCGGACTTCACCGTATCGCCCACCTTCACATGCCACTTGGCGAGCGTGCCTTCCTGCATGGTCGGCGAGAGCGCGGGCATCAATACCTCAGTCACGCGCGCGCCTCCGTGTAGACGTTGGTGTAGAGTTCGGAGGCGTCCGGTTCCGGCGAGGTGCGGGCGAATTCCGCGGCGTCGGCGACGATCCGCTTCACCTCGGCGTCGATGGCCTTGAGCGTCGCCTCGTCGGCCCAGCCCTTCTCCTCGAGCATGTCCTCGACATGGTCGATCGGGTCGCGGGTCTTGCGGATCTCGTCCACCTCCTCGCGCGTGCGGTACTTCGCCGGGTCGCTCATCGAGTGACCCCGGTAGCGGTAGGTCTTCATCTCGAGGATGTAGGGCCCCTTGCCCGAGCGCGCATGCTCGGCGGCCTTGCGCGCCGCGGCCTGGACCGCCAGCACGTCCATGCCGTCGACCTCCTCGCCCGGAATCCGGAACGAGGCGCCGCGCTTGTACAGATGGGTCTCCGAGGACGAGCGCTCGATGGAGGTGCCCATCGCGTACTGGTTGTTCTCGATCAGGTAGACGATCGGCAGGCTCCAGAGCTCCGCCATGTTGAAGCTCTCGTAGACCTGGCCCTGGTTGGCGGCGCCGTCGCCGAAGTAGGTGAAGCTAACATTGCCGTTCTGGCGGTAGCGGTTGGCGAAGGCGAGGCCCGTGCCGAGCGGCACCTGGGCGCCGACGATCCCGTGGCCGCCGTAGAAGTCGGCCTCCATCGAGAACATGTGCATCGACCCGCCCTTGCCGCGGGAGGAGCCGCCGGACCGGCCGGTGAGCTCGGCCATCACCTCACGCGGGTCCATGCCGCAGGCCAGCATGTGGCCGTGGTCGCGATAGCCGGTGATGACCTGGTCGCCGGCCCGTTTCACCGACTGGACGCCAACCGCCACGGCTTCCTGGCCGATGTACAGGTGGCAGAAGCCGCCGATCAGGCCCATGCCGTAAAGCTGGCCCGCCCGTTCCTCGAACCGGCGGATCAACAACATGTCCCGATAAAGCTTGAGGAGCTCGTCCTTGCCGGCCGAGGCCTCCGCGCGTGTGGACGACGTCTTCCGCGTCGTCGCGCCGTTGACCTTCCGCCGACCAGCTGGGCCGGCTTGCCCACGCGCCATGCGTTTCTCCACTCTCGACTGACCACCCTCGACGGGGACGTCCTGAAACCCGCGAGGCGGGTTTAGGGGTTCATGCGGATCACATAGTCCCTCGGGTCCGCGAAGCCTAGCAGGGAGCGCGCCCTTTCCTCCAGCAGATCGGCTGAAAGACTGGTGTCGCGCAGCAGTTTTGCCCGGACCTCCAGATCCTGGCGCTGGGCGCGCAGGGAGGCGAGCTCGCGAGTCTTGGCGGTGAGGGTCTCGCTGCGTTGACCGGAGCTCAAAATGCCCTGATCGCCGGTGAAGGCGTGGAAAGCGAAGTAGAAGATCAGGAACGCCAGCGCGGCGGTCGGCAGATAAGGACGTAGGCGGGCGAGCACGGCGAATCCCTAAGAGGACCTCGGCTAGATGCTGCGGCCGTGGTTAAGGGGCCGCTAAGATCCCCACTCCCACCGTGTCATCCCGGTCTTTCGCTGCGCGAAAACCGGGATGACACCGAGTGGGGATCAGAACGTCTGCTTCAGCGCCTTCTTGCCGAGGTAGATGGCCTGGTCGCCCAGTTCCTCCTCGATGCGCAGCAGCTGGTTGTACTTGGCGGTGCGGTCCGAACGCGCCAGCGAGCCGGTCTTGATCTGACCGCAGTTGGTGGCGACCGCCAGGTCGGCGATGGTCGAATCCTCGGTCTCGCCCGAGCGGTGGCTCATCACCGCGGTGTAGGCGGCGCGGTGGGCCATGTCGACGGCGTCCAGCGTCTCCGACAGGCTGCCGATCTGGTTGACCTTCACCAGGATGGAGTTGGCCAGGCCCTGCTCGACGCCCTCGGCCAGGCGCACGGGATTGGTCACGAAGAGGTCGTCGCCGACCAGCTGGACCTTGGAGCCGAGCTGCTCGGTGAGCAGCTTCCAGCCCGCGAAGTCGTCTTCGGCGCAGCCGTCCTCGATGGTGACGATCGGGAACTTGGCCACCAGGCCGGCAAGGTAGTCGACCATGCCGCCGGCGTCGAAGGTCTTGCCCTCGCCCTCGAGGACGTACTTGCCGCCCTTGAAGAACTCGGTGGAGGCGACGTCCAGGCCCAGGACGAAGTCGTCGCCGGCCTTGTAGCCCGCCGCCTCGCCCGCCTTGACGATGAAGGCCAGCGCGTCTTCGGCGCTCGACAGGTTCGGGGCGAAGCCGCCCTCGTCGCCGACGTTGGTGTTGAGGCCGGCGCCGTGCAGCGCCTTCTTCAGGCCGTGGAAGATCTCCGCGCCCATCCGCAGGCCTTCGGCGAAGGTGGCCGCGCCGGTCGGCAGGATCATGAACTCCTGGATGTCGATCGGATTGTCGGCGTGCGCGCCGCCGTTGATAATGTTCATCATCGGCACCGGCAGGACACGGGCCGAGACCCCGCCGACGTATTTGTAGAGCGGCAGGGCCGCGGAGCTGGCGGCGGCCTTGGCGACGGCCAGGCTGACGCCCAGGATGGCGTTGGCGCCTAGCCGGCTCTTGTTCGGCGTGCCGTCGAGCTCGATCAGCAGCTTGTCGACGCGGCGCTGGTCCTCGGCGTCGACCCCGGCCAGGGCGTCGTAGATTTCGCCGTTCACCGCATCCACGGCCAGGCGAACGCCCTTGCCGAGGTAGCGGCTCTTGTCGCCGTCGCGCTTTTCGACCGCTTCGTGGGCGCCGGTGGAGGCGCCCGAGGGGACCGCCGCGCGGCCCATCGAGCCGTCTTCCAGGACCACGTCGACCTCGACCGTGGGATTGCCGCGGCTGTCCAGGATCTCGCGGGCGTTGATGTCGACGATCTCGGTCATCGGGTCCTCGTATGCGAATGGGGCGCGCGAGGCTTAGCGATCAGACGCCGCGCAAACAACCCTGGAGCGCTCGACAGGGGCCGTTGCGGGCCCGGAGATCGCCATGGCGACGCTCTATCGCGAGCAAACCGCTCGGAGATTGGGCGCTAGGCCCCTTCCCTCCCCCACCGTCATTCCCGGCCTTGTGCCGGGAACCCATGCGCACGGAGAGACCGAGATGGTCCTGCGCCTTCGACGTTCATGGGTGGCCGGGACGAGGCCCGGCCATGACGGAGGAATGGGGTGGGGAGCGGAGGAGCTTCGCCCCGAATCAAAACGCCGGCCGCATGAGCGACCGGCGTCGAAAGTCCGTCAGGGCCGAAGCCGTGAAAGCCTTAGTCTTCCTTCGGCGTCAGGACCTGGCGGCCCTTGTACATGCCGGTCTTCAGGTCGACGTGGTGCGGACGCTTCAGCTCACCGGTTTCCTTGTCCTCGACGAAGGAGTTCGGGCCGAGCGCGTGGTGCGAACGACGCATGTTGCGCCGCGACGGCGAGGTTTTGCGCTTAGGAACGGCCATGGGAAATCTCGGCAGGCGTGGAAACTAGGACGGCGGCCGAACGGGCCGCCGACGTGAGGCGCGGCTTATGCCTGAAGAGTCGAACCGGATCAACCTCCCTCCCCATCAAGGGAGGGAAGTTTAGACCAGACGGCTTCTCACCTTGGCCGCGCCGACGAAGCTGGCGAACAGCGGGTGCGGATCGAAGGGCCGGCTCTTCAGCTCCGGGTGGAACTGGACGCCGACGAACCACGGGTGGTCCTGGCGCTCGCAGATCTCCGGCAGCAGGCCGTCGGGCGACAGGCCGGTGAACTTCAGGCCGGTGTTCTCGATCCGCTCACGATAGCTGATGTTGACCTCGTAGCGGTGCCGGTGGCGTTCGGCGATCGCCTCGCCGCCGTAGATCTCCGCCACCTTCGACCCCGGCAGCAGCACGGCGTCGTAGGAGCCGCAGCGCATGGTGCCGCCGAGCTCGCCGCCCGCCGCGCGGACTTCCTTCTCGTTGCCGCGGACCCATTCCGTCATCAGGCCGACGATCGGCTCGGAGGTCGGGCCGAATTCCGTCGAGGAGGCGTCGTGGATGCCCGCCAGATTCCGCGCCGCCTCGATCATCGCCATCTGCATGCCGAAACAGATGCCGAAATAGGGGATGCCGTGCTCCCGGGCGAAGCGCACCGCGCGGATCATGCCTTCCGAACCGCGTTCCCCGAAGGCGCCTGGCACCAGGACGCCGTGGACCGCGGCCAGGCGCATGCCGATCAGCTGCTCGTCGTTCTCGAAGGCCTCGCCCTCGATCCATTCGAACCGCACGCGGACGTCATTGGCCAGGCCGCCGTGGATCAGCGCCTCGACCAGCGACTTATAGGCGTCGGTCAGGCCGGTGTACTTGCCGACGATGGCGATGTTCACCTCGCCGTCCGGATGGCTCAGCGTGTGCGCGATCCCCTGCCAGCGGCCGAGGTCCGGCTTCGGGGCGTCGTGCAGGCCGAAGACCTCCAGCACCTCGGCGTCCAGCCCCTCGGCATGGTAGTCGAGCGGCACCGTATAGATGTTGGCGCTGTCCAGCGCCTGGATGACGGCGCTCGGCCGCACGTTGCAGAACTGGGCGATCTTGCGCCGCTCGCTCTCCGGGATTTCCTGTTCCGCACGGCACAGCAGGATGTCCGGCTGGATGCCGATCGACCGCAGCTCCTTGACCGAGTGCTGGGTCGGCTTGGTCTTCATCTCGCCGGCCGTCTTGATGTACGGCAGCAGGGTCAGGTGGATGTAGCAGGCGTGGCCGCGCGGCAGCTCCTGGCCGAGCTGGCGGATCGCCTCGAAGAAGGGCAGGCCCTCGATGTCGCCCACCGTGCCGCCCACTTCGACCAGCACGAAGTCCACGCCCTCGCCCGGATCGGACAGGACGAAGTCTTTGATCTCGCCGGTGACGTGCGGGATCACCTGGACCGTCGCGCCGAGATAGTCGCCGCGGCGCTCCTTCTCGATGATGGTCTTGTAGATCTGACCCGTGGTGATGTTGTCGTTGCGGGTCGCGTTGACGCCGGTGAACCGCTCGTAGTGGCCGAGGTCGAGGTCGGTCTCAGCGCCGTCGTCGGTCACGAAGACCTCGCCGTGCTGATAGGGACTCATCGTCCCCGGATCGACGTTCAGATACGGATCGAGCTTACGCAGGCGGACCTTGTAGCCTCGCGCCTGCAAAAGCGCGCCGAGAGCGGCGGACGCGAGACCTTTGCCAAGGGAAGAGACCACGCCGCCGGTGATGAATATGTACCGGGCCATGGGCGTTCAGATTAGCCGTGATTCGCCGCCAAATGGCGGGCTTCGAACGTCTTCGTCCACGACTTTATCGCGCTGGCGTCGGCGCGGGCGCCGCGGGTGCGGCGTCCTGACCGAGGAACGGGTTGTTGACCGTCGGGGTCGGGGCCTGCAACGGCGCCGGCGCGGCGCTCGGAGCGCCCGGCTGGGCCGTGCCGGCGGGCGGTTGGGGCGCGGGTTGGTTGAGGGTGGTGGGATCGATCGCGTCCACCTTCAGCCGGTCGACGACCGAGGAAGCCCCGCGCTCGCGGCCCGACAGGATGGTGAGCAGCAGCGCCAGGATGAAGAAGGCCGCTCCGAGCACCCAGGTGGTGCGGGTGAGCAGGTCGCCGGCGCCCCGCGCGGTCATGAAGCCGCCCGGGCTGCCGCCCATGCCGAGCGCCCCGCCTTCCGAGCGCTGCAGCAGCACGACGACCACCAGCGCGAGGCTGATGATGATCTCGAGGACAAGCAGAAGGTTGAGGAGCATACGAGGCCAGCATCCAGTGCGCTCGGGCGGTCATGCCGCACCGAAATGAAGCGCGCGCTCTATCACCGCACGCGGACCAGCGCCATACCTAGGACGTCGCAGCCTCCCCCAAGAGCGATGATTCCTGACGCACGACACCCGCCGATCCTCGAGACCGAGCGGCTGCGCCTGCAGCCGCTCGCGGGCTCCGACGCGCCCCTGCTCTTTCCGCTGATGAATGACCCGGATGTGATGGCCTACTGGGACGTCCCGGCGATCGACGATCCGGACCTGGTGACGGCGATCGTCGAGGCTCGGGTCGCCGCCACCGTGGCCGGCCAGGCGATCCACTGGGCGATCCGCAGCCTCGCCGACGACGCCTTCGTCGGCTGCTGCAGCCTTTCGGAGATCGACCGCTGGCATAAGCGCGGCGAGATCGGCTTCTTCCTGCACCGCGAAGCCTGGGGCCAGGGCTATGCGCTGGAGGCCATGCGCGGGGTCGTGGCCTACGCCGCCGCCGCCGGCATCCGCCGCCTCTCCGCCCGCACCCACCTGGGCAACCGCCGCTCGGAGATCCTGCTGGAGACCCTGGGCTTCAAGGAGGAGGGCCTGCTGCGCGGCCACATCCTGCGCGACGGCGAACGCCGCGACTGCCACCTGTTCGGCCTGCTGCTGTAGCTTTGAGCTGTCATCCCGTCCCCTCTCACTCCGTCATTCCCGGCCTTGTGCCGGGAACCCATGCGTTCGGAGTCTGGTGGGATTGCTCTGACCCGACGTGTTCATGGGTCGCCGGGACAAGCCCGGCGATGACGGTAGGGGTTTGAACCCTAGCCGGCGACGCGCTTGCAATCGCCGCTGCCGCTGGAGCGCGCCCTCCCCCGCGCCTATCTCTTCCCCATGACCCATCCCATCGCCATCCAGGGCCTCGACCACATCGTGCTGCGGATCCGCGACAAGGCGGGGATGGTCGCCTTCTACACAGAGGCGCTGGGCTGTTCGGTGGACTGGGACCGGCCGGACCTGGGGCTGACCCACATCCGCGCCGGGCGCGAGCTGATCGACCTGGTCACCCTCGACGGGCCGCTGGGCCGGCTGGGCGGCGCAGGTCCAGGCGCGGAGGGCCGCAACCTCGATCACTTCTGCCTGCAGGTCGCGCCCTTCGACGAGGCGGCGATCCGCGCCCACCTGGCCCGGCATCGGGTCGAAGTCGTCGAGTCCGGCGCGCGCTACGGCGCCCAGGGCGACGGCCCCTCGCTCTATGTCCGCGACCCGGAGGGCAATACGGTCGAACTCAAGGCGCCGCCCTCGACCTAATGGCCGCCGCCCATGGGCGCGCCGCCGCGCCGCGGTTTCGGCGCCAACCAGACGACGCTGGCCGCCGTCGCGAACAGCGTGGCGCCGATCAGGAACAGGTGGTTGGTTGCGAGCATGGTCGACTGGACCTGCACCAACCGGTCGATCTGCCCCAAGGCCTGATCCGGCGAGAAGCCCCGCCCCCCCAGCGTCCCGATGGTGGCCGGCACGTCGTTGAGATGGCCGACCAGCAGGCTGCGTTTGGCCGTCGCCGTGTTGTCCCAGATCGTGGTCATGATCGAGGTGGCGAAGGCCGCTGCACAGGTGCGCAGAAAGTTGGACAGCCCGGCGGCGGACGCCGTCTCCTCAGGCCGCACGGACGAGAGGGTCAGGCCCGTCGTGGGCACGAAGAAGAAGGGCACGAAGAAGCCCTGGGCCAGGAAGGTGATCGCAATGCCCCAGAACGTCAGGTCCGTCGTGAATTGCGAGCGCCACAGGCCGATCATGGCGAGCCCCGCGATGCCGAACGAGATCAGCGCGCGCGGATCCACCTTTCCCATCAGGCGGGCGACGATCGGCGACATCACCACCGCCAGCACGCCGTTCATCGCGCTTGCATAGCCGGCCCAGGTCGCCGTGTAGCCGATGCTGGTCTGCAGCCAGAGCGGGATCAGCACAACCGTCGCGAAGAAGGAGCCGAAGGTCAGGCTCAGGGTGATCACCCCGACCACGAAGCCGCGGTGCCGGAAGACCTTGAGATCGACGATCGGATTCTCGGCTGTCAGCTCCCAGATCAGGAAGGAGGCGAAGCCGATCGCGGCCACCACCGCAAGGCCGATGATGGTCGTTGAGGCGAACCACTCCAGCTCCTTGCCCTTGTCGAGCATGATCTGCAGCGAGCCCACCCAGACGACCAGCAGGGCGAGCCCCACATAGTCCACCGGCACGCGCCGGGTCTGGGTCTCGCGCGAGCGCAGGACGGTCCAGGCGCCGATGGCCACCGCGATGGCCACCGGGATGTTGATGAAGAAGATCCAGCTCCAGCCGATGGTGTCGGAGATGATCCCGCCCAGCAGCGGCCCGGCGATCGGACCGACCACCACCGTCATCGACCAGATCCCTAGCGCCTGGGCGCTGCGGTGCTTGGGGAAGATATAGAGCAGCAGGGTTTGCGACGTCGGCATGATCGGACCGCCGCAGAGCCCCTGCAGCACCCGGAAGGCCACGAGCAGGCTGAAGCTCGGCGCCAGGCCGCAGGCCATCGAAAAGAGGCCGAAGCCCAGCAGGGCGACCACGAACACCTTCACCCCGCCGAAGCGCTGCACCAGCCACCCGGTGAGCGGCACGGTGATCGCCTCGGCCACGCTGTAGGAGGTGATCACCCAGGTGCCCTGCGAGGGCGAGACCGCCAGGCCGCCGGCGATGTGCGGCACCGAGACGTTGGCGATGGTGGTGTCCAGCACCACCATGAAGTTGGCCAGGCTGAGCAGCACGGCCGCGCCCAGCAGGGCCGCGCCTGTAAGAGGTTGAGGCGTCGCGCCCTGAGCGCTCATCGCACCTCGACCTCCGCCTTCATCGACAGACCGACGCGCAGCGGATGATCCGCCAATTCCTTCGGATCGAGCGCGATCCGCACCGGCACGCGCTGCACCACCTTGATCCAGTTGCCGGTGGCGTTCTGCGCCGGGATCAGGGCGAAGGCGGCCCCCGAGCCGCCGGCGATGCCGACCACCCGGCCGTGGAACTTCACCCGGCCGCCATAGAGATCGCTGGTCAGCACGACCGGCGAGCCGACGCCGACCTTGCGCAGCTGCACTTCCTTGAAGTTGGCGTCGACATAGGCGGTCTGGATCGGCACCACGGTCATCAGCTCGGCGCCGGCCGGCACCCGCTGGCCGATCTCGATGTTCTTCTTGGCGACGATGCCGTCGACCGGCGCGCGCACCACGGTGCGCTGCAGATCCAGCTGCGCCTGGTTCAGCTGGGCGCGGGCGGCGGCGACCTCGGGGTTGGACTTCAGGTCGGCGCCCTGCACCAGGACGGCGGCGGCCTGCCGCGTGGCTCCGGCGGCGCTGACGTTGGCGCGCGCCTGGCCGAGCGCAGCCTCCGCGGCGGTCACCGCCGCTGCGGCCGTCTGCCGGCGGTTCTGCACCTCGTTCATCTCGTCGGCCGAGACCGCGCCGCTGCCGGCCAGGTTCTTCCGGCGGGCGTACTCCGCCTCGGCGCGGACGAGATCGGAGCGGGCGGAGAGGAGCTGCGCCTGGGCGCGGTTCAGGTCTGCGGTCCGCGCCTCGCTCTGGGCCGCGGCCAGGTCCTCGTTGGCGTAATAGCCCTGCACCTTCCGCTCGGCCTGGCCGAGTTGGGCCTCGGCGCGCGCCACAGCCAGCCGGTAGTCGGCCGGATCGATGACCGCCACCACATCGCCCCTGCGGACGACCTGAGTCTCGCCCGTGGGGTCGGCGACGATCGGTCCGGCGACCAGGGCGGTCACCTGGGCGGTGTCGGCCTGGACATAGGCGTCGTCCGTCGAGATGCTCCGGGAGCCGATCAGCACCCAGTAGAGCAGCCAGAGCACGGCGATTGCCAGGATCGCCGCGCCCAAGAGGGTGAAGAGCCGCTTGCGACGCCCCGCATTTGCGCTGGCCCCATTCGCGTTGGCCCCATTCGTGCTGGACAGGGGCGCCGCCGCCTCGATCTTGGTCTCTTGGTTCATGGTGGTCCCTCGTCCGGCGCGGGTCGTCAGCTGCTGTGGAAGCCGCCGCCCAGCGCCTTGGCGAGCGCGGCGTCGACGGCGAGCGTTCGGCTCTCGAGATCGGCGACGGAGCGCCGCTGGGCGATCACCCCATCCTCCGTCGAAAGCACCAGGAGATAGTTGGTGAGACCGGCCTGGTAGCGGAGGCCGGCGATCCGGTAGGCGTCCTCGGCGGCGGCGAGCGCCGTCCGCGACTCGGTCAGGCGCGCCTGCAGTTGACGGGCGGAGACCGCCGCGTCGGCGACATCCTGCAGCGCCTGCACCAGCGTCTGGTCGTAGGCGGCGACGGCGGCGTCATAGTCGGCGCGGGCGCCGCGATAGGCGCCCTCCAGCCGTCCGCCCGAGAAGATCGGCAGGCTGAGCGCCAGCCCCGCCTGGCCGATCTGCGAACTCGGCGACTTGAGCAGGTCCAGCCCCAGGGCCTGGCGGCCGAAGAAGGCGGCGAGATTGATGTTCGGATAGAAGCCCGCGCGGGCGACCTTGATCCGCCGGGCGGCGGCTTCCGCGCGGAGCCGGGCGGCCTGGACGTCCGGGCGGCGGCCGACCAGATCGACCGCCACGTTCGGCGGCAGGCCGAAGCCCGCCGCGATCGGGCCGGCGGGGCGCGCCAGCGCCAGGCCGCGGTCCGGCCCCTGCCCCGCCAGGGCGGCGAGACGGTTGCGGGCCAGGCCGAGCTGCTCGTCGAGGCTGGCGAGATCCTGGGCCGCGGCCGCGGCGTTGGATTCGGCCTGACGCGCCTCGCCCTGGTTGGCCGAACCGGCCTGCACCCGCTGGGCGACCAGCCTGGCGCTGGCCTGCCGGTTCACCAGGGAGCGAGCCGCCGCGTCGTGCTCGCCGAACAGCCGGGCGAAGTCGGCGTAGGCGGCCGCCACGCTGGTCGTCAGCATCAGCCGGCTTTCGGCGGCGTCCATCCGCGCCGCCTCCGCCTCAGAGGTGGCGGCGGCCAGGGCCGCCCGGTTCCGGCCGAACAGGTCCAGGTCCCAGTCGAGGTCGAGGCTGAGCCGGCCGGTGTCATTGTAGCCGCGGGGCACGAACTCGGGCGGGATGCCCATGTTGTAGCTCTGCCGGCTCTCGGCGGCCTCTGCGTTCGCCGCGAGGCTGGGTCGGCCCGCCGCCCGCTGCTGTTCGGCCAGCGCCTGGGCGCGGCGCACCCGCGCTTCAGCTTGGGCGAGGCTCGGCGAGGCCTTCAACGCCTCGGCCATCAGGGCGTCGAGCTGCGGGTCGTCGTAGCGGCGCCACCAGCCGTCCTGCGGCCAGGCCGTCTCCGGGGCCTGGAAGCTCTGGGCGCTGGCGTAGGCGGACGCAGGCTTCGCCTGAGGCTCAGACCCCAGATGCGGAACTGCGGCGCAGGCGCTCAGCGCGCCAGCGGCCGTCAGGACGACGAGGAATTTTTGCATGAAGCCTCAGGGGAACGCAGATCGAGGCGACCAATTATGACCGTACTGTACGGTCAGCTTTACGCGTGCTAGAATGGCTTGGTCAAGTTGGAAACGGTTGCAGGATTGAAATGGGCACGCCAGCGCGCGAGGCACGGCGGGAGGATCGCCGGGACGCCATTCTGGATGTCGCCTACGAATGTTTCGTGGCGGAGGGCTATGGGTCGACCTCGATGTCGACCATCGCCGCGCGCCTCGGCGGCTCGAAGGGCACGCTCTACAACTACTTCAAATCGAAGGAGGAGCTGTTCGACGCCTTCGTGCGGCGCCGCTGTGCGAGCCTGCATCTGGACCTGGAGTCCTTGCCGAAGGACGGCGAGCTGCGCCCCCGCCTCGTGCAGATGGCCCGCGCATTCCTCGACCACCTGCTCTCGCCGGAGGCCATCGCCATCCACCGGCTGGTCGTCGGCGAGGGCGAACGTTTCCCCGAGCTCGCGCGGCTGTTCTACGAGGCCGGGCCCCGCACCGGCATCGCCCGCGCCGCGGCCATGTTCGAAAAGCTGATGACCGAGGGCAAGCTGCGTCGCGCGGATCCGACGCTCGCCGCCCACCAGCTCAAGGACCTGTCGCTGTCGGGAGTCTACCACCTGAGGCTCTGGGGCGTGATCCCGGATCCCAGCCCGGCGGAGCGACAGGCGCGCGCGGAGACCGCGGTGGACACCTTCCTGCGCGCCTACGCTCCGGACGCTTAGGGCGGTCGCCCCTCCCCCAGCTGTCATCCCGGTTTCGCGAAGCGAAGACCGGGATGACAGTTCGGGTCGGATTACACCGCCCGGATGATCGCCAGGAAGTCCTCGGCCTTGAGCGAAGCCCCGCCGACCAGGGCGCCGCCGACTTCGCGGGCGTGCAGGATCTCGGCGGCGTTGCTGGGCTTCACCGAGCCGCCGTAGAGGATCGGCGCCTTGTCGGCGTCCTCGCCGAACATCGCGGTCAGCGTCTCGCGGATGGCGCCGTGGATCTCTTCGATCTGCGGATTGTTCGGGGTGAGCCCCGTGCCGATCGCCCAGATCGGCTCGTAGGCGACGGCGAAGGCCTTGCCCTTCAGTTCCGCGGGCAACGACCCCCTCACCTGCGCGGTCACCACCTCGAGCGCCTGGCCGGCCTTGCGCTGCTCCAGCGATTCGCCGACGCAGATGATCGGTTCGAGGCCGTGCCGCAGGGCGGCCAGCACCTTCTTCGCCACCAGCGCGTCGCTCTCGCGATAGGCGTCGCGCCGCTCGGAGTGGCCGAGGATCACCAGCTTCGCGCCGGCGTCCGCCAGCATCTCGGCGGAGATGTCGCCAGTGAAGGCCCCCGTGTCGTCGGTGTGGGCGTCCTGGCCGCCGACCAGCACCTTCGTGCCCGCCAGCGCCTCGGTCATCCGATGGATCAGCAGGGACGGCGGGCAAATTCCCACCCGGACCGAGGTGGTTCCGACCCCCTCGGCCACAGCCTTGGCTTCGGCGAGCGAGCTCGCCAGCCCGTTCATCTTCCAGTTTCCGGCGATCAGCGGCGTCGGCGTGGTCATTGGCCCTCACGAATATCTGCGGTCAGCCGGGCGGTTAAGCCAAGCGGCCGCGTCTGTCACGCGCTTGCCGCGGGCAAGCGGCCTCCACTATACCGACGACGCTTCTTGCGCCCCTGAAAGGGATTAAATGCTCACCGCCTTCCGCACCTTTGCGAAATCCTGGGTCGCCGCTGTGCTGATCGGACTGCTGGTTGTCGCTTTCGCGGTCTTCGGCCTCGACGACATCTTCGAAAAGAACGTCAGCAATTCGGTCGTGGTCGCCGGCTCGCGAAAGGTCTCGCCCACCGACTTCCGGCGCGAATTCGACCAGATGCGCAAGCGCGCCGAGCAGGAGATGGGCCAGCCCATCACCGCCGAGGTCGCCGCCGCCAACGGCCTGGACCGTCAGGTGCTGCAGGGCGTCGCCACCCGCGAAGCCTTCGCCGAGCTGCTGCACAAGATCGGCGTGCGGCCCTCGGACAAGGAAGTCGTCGAGCAGATCGCCAAGATCCCGGCCTTCTTCGATTCCGTCTCCGGCCGCTTCGACAAGGAGCAGTATGAGCAGCGGCTGGCGCAGAACGACATGACCGTCGCAGGGTTCGAAGGCATGCTGCGCGATGAGATGGCCCAGCAGCACCTGGTCGCGGCCCTGACCAATTCGCTGCAGATCCCGCGCGCCTATTCGGCCATGGCGGCCATCTATGCGCTGGAGAACCGCGACGTCGCCTATCTGACCGTCGGTCCGGCCAGCGTGCCCCAGCCGGCCGCGCCGACGGACGCCCAGCTGACCGCCTTCATGAAGGAGAACGCGGCCCAGCTCACCCTGCCGGAGTTCCGGGTTCTCACCCTGGTGCGCTTCAGCCCGCTGATGGTCGGCGCGAACCTCGCCGTCGACGAGGCCGAGCTGAAGAAGCGCTACGACTTCCGCAAGGACACCCTCTCCACGCCGGAGACCCGCAGTCTCGTGCAGATCCCGGCGAAGGACGCCCCCGCCGCCCAGGCCATCAGCGCGCGCCTGCAGCGCGGCGAGGATCCCGCCGCCGTGGCCAAGGCCGTCGGCGTCGACGCCATCGCCTACGAGGGCAAGCCGCAGAGCGCGATCGCCGACCACAAGGTCGCGGCCGCCGCCTTCAAGCTGCAGCCCGGCCAGGTCAGCATGGTCCAGGGCGACCTGGGCCTTGCGGTGGTGAAGATCACCGGCGTCACGCCCGGCAAGACGGTGAGCTTCGAAGAGGCGCGCCCAGCCCTGGAGGCCGAGCTGCGCAAGGACGCCGCCTCCGAGAAGGTCTACGCCCTGACCGAGGCCTATAGCGACGCCCATCAGAAGGGCGCCAACCTCACCGAGGCCGCCGAGAAGGCCGGGGTCGCGGCGACCACCATCGGACCGGTATCGAAGGACGGCCGCGACCAGCAGGGCCAGCCGGTCGGCGGCCTCACCCAGAAGCTGATGGACACCGCGTTTAGCCTGCCCAGCGGCGGCGAGAGCGAGGTGGTCGAGGCCGGGAACGGCGAGTACTTCGCCGTCCGGGTGGAGAAGGTCGTCCCGCCGGCCATGCCGCCGCTGGCGGCGATCAAGCCTCAGCTGACCCAGGCCTGGATGATGCGCGAGGTCGGCAAGGCCATGCAGGCCAAGGCCGAGGCGCTCGCCGCCCGGGTCCGTAAGGGCGAGAGCCTGGAGGCGGTGGCCGCCAGCTCCGGCGCCAAGCTGACCCGCGTTCCCGGCGTCGATCGCCGGACCGGCCCGCAGAACCCGCTGATGTCGCAGGAGATCCTCGGCGCGGTGTTCGGCGGCAAGCCGGGCGAGGTGTTCACCGCCCGCGGCCGCGGCTTCGACATGGCGGTCGGCAAGGTCGAGGCGACCCACGTCGGCGATCCCGCCCAGCTCGCCCAGCTGACCGAACAGGCCCGCCCGCAGATGACCCAGACCATCTTCCGGGAAATTGGCCAGAGCGCCCAGGGCGCGGCCCGCCAGACGCTCAAGACCAAGGTCGACTACAACCTCGCCCGCACCGCCATCGGCCTGGAGCCCCTCACCACGAAGGACACGACCGCGAAGGGCAAGACGGAGCCGGCGAAGTGAAGCTTGAGCCCGAGTTCGCGGCCTTCCAGACCACCTATGACGCCGGCGCGCCCCAGCTGGTCTGGACCCGGCTGATCGACGACCTGGAGACGCCGGTCTCCGCCTATCTGAAGATCGGCCACGGCCGGCCCTACGCCTTCCTCTTCGAATCCGTCGAGGGCGGCGCCTGGCGCGGCCGCTATTCGATCATCACCCTCAACCCGGACCTCGTCTGGCGCTGCCGCGGCGACCAGGCCGAGATCGCCCAGGGCGCCGAGGCGATCGCCGCCGGCCGCTTCGTGGCCCAGCCCGGCGGCGCGCTGGAATCCTTGAAGGACCTGGTGGCCGCCTCGCGCATCGAGCTGCCGGCCGGCCTGCCGCCGCCCTCCGCCGGCGTGTTCGGGGCGATCGGCTACGACATGATCCGGCTGGTCGAGCGCCTGCCGAACGTCAATCCCGACACCTTGGGCCTGCCCGACGGGGTGATGACGCGCCCCTCGATCGTCGCCATCTTCGACGCCATCGCCCAGGAGATCATCCTGGTGACCCAGGTACGGCCTGGCGAGGGCTCGGCGACGGAGGCCTTCGCCGCCGCCCGCGCGAGGATCGAGACGGTCCTGGCCGACCTGCGCCGTCCGACGCCCCAGCTCAAGGGCGACGGCCAGCCCGAGCCGGACGGCTTCACCACGCCGATCTCGCGCGACGACTACAAGGCGATCGTCGAGCGGGCGAAGGAATACATCCGCGCCGGCGACATCTTCCAGGTGGTGCCGAGCCACCGGTTCCGCACGCCCTTCCGCCGCGATCCGTTCGCCCTCTACCGCTCTCTCAGGCGAATGAACCCCTCGCCCTTCCTGTTCTACCTGAACTTCGGCGACTTCCAGCTGGTCGGCTCCTCGCCGGAGATCCTGGTGCGGCTGCGCGACGGCAAGATCACCATCCGGCCGATCGCCGGCACCCGCCCCCGCGGGGCGACCCCCGAAGAAGACCTGGCGCTCGAACAGGAGCTGCTGGCCGATCCCAAGGAGCGGGCCGAGCACCTGATGCTGCTGGACCTTGGCCGCAACGACGTCGGACGCGTGGCGATGCTGAAGGACGGCGGCGCCAACGCCCCGCCCGCCGAATCCGGCCGGCGCCGGCCGCCGCGGGTGCGGGTCACCGACAGCTTCTTCATCGAGCGCTACAGCCACGTCATGCACCTGGTCTCCAACGTCGAGGGCGACGCCCCCGACGGCCTGGATCCGGTCGACGTGGTGATGGCCGCCCTCCCCGCCGGCACGCTGTCGGGCGCGCCCAAGGTGCGGGCGATGGAGATCATCGACGAGCTGGAGATCGAGAAGCGAGGCCTCGGCTACGCCGGCGGCGTCGGCTATTTCGGCGCCGACGGCTCGGTCGACACCTGCATCGTCCTGCGCACCGCCCTGGTGAAGGACGGGACCATGTACGTCCAGGCCGGCGGCGGGGTGGTCGCCGACTCCGATCCCGACGCCGAGTACGACGAGACCCTCCACAAATCCCGCGCCCTGCGCCGCGCCGCCGAGGAAAGCTGGCGGTTCGAGTAGGCCCCCCACGCGACGAGTTGGGGTGGCGTGTGGGCGGCTGCCGGGATAACTCCCTTGCATGGCGCACAAGAAGCGAAGCCTTGAGCTCGACATCGAAGTCGATGGCGAGCCCTACGTCTGGCGCGTTCAGCGCCAGCCCCAGTGGTCCAGCGACGCCGCCGGTTGGCGCGGCATGGCGATCGCCGTGCGTCACCAGGACGGGCAGCGCGAAGCCGTGCTCGAATTTCCGCCGGCGCCGGCGCCGCGACGCGGGACGCCGCTGCTGCAGCCGGCGCAAATCCCGCCCCACGTCGTGGCCAAGGCCATCGCCTCGGCCATCGTGGCGGGATGGGATCCGCTGTCCCGGGGCAAGACCGTCGCCATTGTCCTGGATGCGACAGGCGGCTGACGCCAGGGATCTGGGGACACGACTCCTACCCCAAAGATCCCGCGCCTGGCGGCTTGCAGCTAGATAAAGGCGCCGACAAAGATCAGGACTGCGCCGACGAGTGCGAGGCCGATGCCCGGCAGGTCGGCCGCCAGGTTCAGTCGGTCACCGCGCCCGCTGGGCTCCAGCGTATCAGAGGCTTCGTCGGTCGTGAGGCGGTGAGGCTGGCTAAGGCGGCCGCCTCGCAGCGTCCGCACGGTCGCGAGAACGATGCCGACGATGATGCAAAGCGCCCCGAGCGAGATCAGCAACATGGGCGTCTCCCCTTAAGCTCTGGCGGCAAGGGGTGCGGGCTGAGCGCGCTTTGGCGCAGCTTCCTCTTGGCGCCATAAAACTATATAGTCGGTGATGAACGAGGTGGTTCCCGCACCCTGCCGCAAGCCAACAATGGCCGCGGGATGTGAGGCTTCCGCCGCGTGGGTGTTCGAGGGTGTCGATGATGACCCGGGCGGCACTGACACAAGCGAAGGTACAGCAGCGCCGCATCGGCGCTGGTCTTCTTGGCGACGCCAGGCCCGGCGTCGATCGAACATATCTCCGACCTCTTAAGGAGCTCCGAGGCCAAGACGCACGACGGCTGAAGATCAGCTGTTAGGCGGGACCAGTCATGGCCATAGCAATCGCAATAGCTGTGCTGGTCTTGCTCTCGATTGCGTTTCAACTGCTGTCGCCCTGGTGGCTGACGCCGTTGGCGTCCAATTGGAAATCGATCGATACCGCCCTCCACGTCACGATGTGGGTCTGCGGCTTCTTCTTTGTCGTGCTGAATCTGTTCCTGGCCTTTTCGATCTTCCGTTACCGGCATGGCCGAGGTCATCGGGCCCACTACGACCCCGAAAGCGTGGCCCTCGAGCGGCGGCTGACCGTTTGGACGGCGGTCGGCATCGCCGCCCTCCTGGCGCCTGGCCTGATCGCCTGGAAAGAATTCGTCACGGTGCCGAAGGACGCCTCGGTCGTCGAAGCCGTGGGCCAGCAATGGCAGTGGAGCTTTCGGTTTCCTGGAAAAGACGGCGTATTGGGGACGGTCAACTCGCAACAGATTAGCGCCGACAATCCCTTCGGCCTCAGTCCCGACGACCCTTTCGGACGGGACGACATTCTCGTGGAAAGCAGTGAAGTGCACCTTCCGCGCGGCCGGCCAGTCAAGGTCGTTCTTCGATCCAAAGACGTCCTGCACGATTTCTTTGTGCCGCAGATCCGCGCCAGAATGGATCTGGTGCCGGGGATGATCACCTATTTCTGGTTCACGCCGACGCGTACAGGAACGTTCGAAATCCTGTGCGCTGAGCTTTGTGGAGTCAGCCATTACACGATGCGAGGCGCCATGGTTGTAGACGAAGAGCCCGCCTTTGATGCGTGGCTCCTTCAGCAACCGACCTTCGCGCAATTGAGGGCGGAAGCTGGCCGACCCAATCCGTGAATTGAGGAGCGCAATGGCCTACACCATCGCAGACGACACCGGGGTGCTTCACCATCCAAAGACGTGGGTGGGGAAATATATTTGGAGTCAGGATCACAAGGTCATCGCCATACAATATTCGGTGACGGCCATCGCGGTCGGCGTGGTCGCCCTGGTGTTGTCCGATCTCATGCGGCTGCAGCTTGGATTTCCGGACGCGTTCAAGTTCATTACGCCCAGCGCCTATCTTCAGTTTATGACCATGCATGGCATGATCATGGTGGTCTATCTGTTGACCGCGTTGCTGCTCGGCGGATTCGGGAATTACCTGATCCCGCTGATGATTGGCGCGCGGGACATGGTTTTCCCGTTTGTGAACATGCTAAGCTATTGGATTTACTTGCTTGCCGTGCTCGTGCTGGTGGCGAGCATCTTTGCGCCCGGCGGTCCGACCGGGGCCGGTTGGACGCTCTATCCGCCGCAAGCCATTCTCGAGGGAACCCCAGGGCAGCACTGGGGGATCATTCTCATGCTGGCCTCCCTGGCGATCTTCGTCGTCGCCTTCACCATGGGCGGATTGAACTATGTCACCACCGTGCTGCAGGCCCGCACGCGCGGCATGACCTTGATGCGCATGCCGTGCACGGTCTGGGGCATCTTCGTCGCGGCCATCCTCGGGCTGTTGGCGTTTCCGGCCCTGTTTGTCGGCGCCGTCATGATGATGCTGGACCGCGTGGTCGGCACGAGCTTCTTCATGCCGTCGCTGGTGTCGATGGGCCAGCAGACGAACTTCAACGGCGGCAGCCCCCTGCTGTTCCAGCACCTGTTCTGGTTCTTCGGGCATCCCGAGGTCTATATCGTCGCCTTGCCGGCCTTCGGCATCGTCTCCGATCTCATCAGCACCCATGCGCGGAAGAATCTCTTCGGCTATAGAATGATGGTGTGGGCGATTGTCGTGATCGGCGCCCTCAGCATGTTCGTGTGGGCGCACCACATGTATATCAGCGGGATGAACCCCTATTTTGGGTTCTTTTTCGCGACATCGACTCTGGTCATCGCAGTCCCGACCGCCATCAAGGTCTACAACTGGATTTTGACTCTCTGGCGTGGCGACATTCACCTCAGAGTCCCGATGCTATTCGCCATCGGTTTCATCTTCACCTTCATACACGGTGGATTGAGCGGCCTGTTTCTCGGCAATGTCAGTGTGGATGTGCCCCTGTCCGACACCTTTTTCGTCGTCGGCCATTTCCATATGGTGATGGGCGTGTCGCCCGTCCTGGTGATCTTCGGGGCGATCTATCACTGGTACCCCAAGATAACCGGGCGCATGTGGAACGCGACATTGGCCCACATCCACTTCTGGGTCACCTTCCTCGGGGCCTATGCAATCTTCCTGCCCATGCATTACCTGGGCTTCCTCGGCGTGCCGCGGCGATACTATGCTCTGGGCGAGACGGCGTTCATTCCGCCCTCGGCCCATCTGGCGAATGAGTTCATCACGATCGCCGCCCTGGTTGTCGGCGTCGCGCAGATCCTCTTCTTCTACAATATGATCTGGAGCCTGTTCAAAGGCCCCAAGGCCGACCCCAACCCCTGGGGCGCCACGACGCTGGAGTGGCAGACGCCTCAGACGCCGCCGGCTCATGGCAATTGGGGGCCCAAGCTCCCTGTGGTCTATCGCTGGGCTTACGACTACAGCGTGCCAGACGCGCCACAGGATTTCATTCCACAAAATGTTCCGCATGACGGCGTGATCCGTGATCACGCGACACCAAATCCTGCCGGAGAATGAGATGTGGGCCTTTTAGGTAGACTGACCGAGAAGCCCTGGCTGGCGCCGGGCGTGGATCCATTGACCGAGCCGGATGCGGGAAGCCTGGCGTCCTTGCCTGCGGCCGCGGTTGGTCTTCGCGTTTACTTCGGCGTTGCGACGGTCATGTTCCTGCTGATCGCCGTGACCTTCGTCATGCGCATGGGCGGGCATGGACCGAGTACGGGCCAACAACCGGATTGGAAGCCGATGTTTTGGCCGCCGCTCCTGTGGTTCAACACTGGCGTTCTGATCCTCAGCAGTGCGGCCTGGCAATGGGCCCACGTCGCCGGGCGCCGGGGACAGATGGAGAACTTGCGGGCAGGCCTCATCGCCGGCGGCGTCCTCGCCCTTGTCTTCCTGGCGGGCCAACTGACCGTATGGCGGCAACTCGAAGACGCCGGTTGCGGCATGACGGCCACGACCATGAGCGCCTTCTTCTACCTCATGACCGCGCTGCACGGTCTGCACCTGCTGGGCGGCCTGGCGGTGTGGGGGCGAACGACCGTCAAAGTATTGCGGAGAGCCGAGGTGGCCGAGGTCAGGCAGAGCGTCGGCCTTTGTGCGATCTATTGGCACTTCCTGTTGCTGGTCTGGCTCGTGATGTTTGGGCTTTTATTGTTGAATCGAAGATGACGCCGACCCCATTGACTGAGACCGCAGACAGCGTTGCGCCCGCGCAGGGCTTGCGGAGCCTTGCCGCCGACTGGTCGTCGGACCAGGAGGTGTTCAAGCAGGTCCACTGGGGCAAGGCCATGATGTGGATCTTCCTGCTGAGCGACACCTTCGTGTTCTCCTGCTTCCTGACCTCCTACATGACGATGCGCGCGTCGACCACGGCGCCGTGGCCAAACCCGAGCGAAGTCTTCGCCCTGACCATTGGCGGCCGCCCGATCCCGCTCATCCTGATCGCCATCATGACCTTCGTCCTGATCAGCAGCAGCGGAACGATGGCGATGGCGGTCAACTTCGCCTATCGCCGCGATCGCCTGAAGACGACGCTCCTGATGCTCGCGACCGCAGCGTTCGGCGCGACCTTTGTCGGCATGCAGGCGTTCGAATGGACCAAGTTGATTGTCGAAGAGGGCGTGCGTCCTTGGGGAAACCCCATGGGGGCCGCGCAATTCGGCGCCTGCTTCTTCATGATCACCGGCTTCCATGGCCTGCATGTGTCGGGCGGCGTGATCTACCTTTCGGTCATCGCATCCAAGGTTGCGCGCGGACGTTACGAGCGGAAGGGCAATTACGAGGCCGTCGAAATCGCCGGGCTCTATTGGCATTTCGTCGATCTCGTCTGGGTTTTCATCTTCGCGCTATTTTATCTTTGGTAAGGATGAAAAAGATGACGGCCGACAGCGACGACGTCGCGCCACGCGTCATTCAACAGGCGGCCCAAGTCGCCCCCCAACCTGCTTCATTGCACGAAACGGCGCCGGCCAGGATATCGCAGACGGCTCACGCGCCGGGGCAACATCCCATCGGACTCTATCTGAAGGTCTGGGGTTACCTGTTCGTCCTCAGCGCGATGTCCTACCTCGTCGACTATTTTCAGGTCGAGGGCGTTCTAAGGACGGTGCTCATCCTTACATTCATGCTTTTGAAGGCGGGGTTGATCGTCGCCATCTTCATGCACATGGCCTGGGAACGCCTCGCCTTGGTGTACGCCATTCTCGTCCCTCCCCTCTGCTTGGGGACTCTTGTTCTCCTCATGGCCATTGAATCTGACTACACGTTCTGGACGCGGATCATCTTCTTCGGCAAAGCTCCTTGACGGATTTGGATCGAATGGACCCGGATCAAATACCGGAGCGTCGGCCCGGTCCAGGCGCACAGGAGATCGCGCCTGACGACAGCGGGTGCGCGTGATGGATGGCTGGGAGAAATTCAAGTTTGGCGCCGCAATCGCGGGCGTCGTTCTGTTGATTTCTGTCCTTCGCTGGACGACCGACCTCGTATTCCCCGAGACCTACGTCACCGAACCGGCCTACAAGGTTCCCGGTGTGAACGAACCCGCTGTCGATCTCGCCTCCCTCCAGAAGAGCTGGCCGGGCGGCTTGAGCCAGCCGGGCCGCGCGAAGCTTCGCGGCTACATGAGCAATATTGAGAAAGTCGCGGTTCCCTCGAGCGCCGAAAGGCCGCCAGCTCTCGCAGCGCCGGCGCCGCAGGTCGATCTGGGGACATTGCTCGCGGCTGCGGACGTGAAAAAAGGCCGACAGACCGCGCTTGTCTGCTCGTCCTGTCACACCTTCGATCAAGGCGGCCAGGACCGCATCGGTCCGGGTCTCTGGGGCGTCGTGGGGCGTCCCGTCGCCTCTCGCGGGACTTTCACATATTCCAGCGCCTTGGCGGCGCAGACCGGCAGCTGGACATATGAGCGGCTCGACCACTATTTGCTCAATCCGGCCAAGGATGTTCCCGGCAACAAGATGGCTTTCGCCGGCCTCCGCAAGGCGCAGGACCGCGCAAACCTTATCGCGTTCTTGAGCACATTGAGCGCCAGCCCAGTCCCCTTCCCCAAGCCGGAGACGCCAAAGACTGTCGAGACCCCGCCCCAGCCCTCGGCGGCGGGACTGGCCGCCGTCGCCGAACAGGACTTGGCGTCGAACGCCAAGAGCGAGTCCCAGGCGGGAGAACCGCAGAAGCGGTAGGCGACGGCCCTCCACAAGTCCCAGCCGGCGGTTCGCGTAAAGACCGCTCCTCCCCTGCGAAGCGGGGGCGGGGGACCACGGGCCGAGCGCAGCGAAGAGCCCATGGTGGAGGGGGCGAGCGGCCGGCAGGGAGCCGCCTGTGGCCGATGGCTGGACATGCACACCGAGATCACAGGCGAGATAGGTCAGGCGTTCCCCAGAACACCAGGAGCCATAGATCTCATGGCGGCCATGATGCCCGCCGGTCTCGCATCTACCGTGAGATTGAAGGCGGGGACGCATCTCGCGCCTCCCCATTCACACCCGAGGGATGAGTATGCTGCCCCCATATTCCCCCGTAGCTCCGATTGTCCCCGCGCCTCCGATTTCGCACGAGTTGGGGTGGCGTGTGGGCGGCTGCCGGGATAACGCCCTGGCATGTCGCACAAAAAGCGAACCCTTGAGCTCGACATCGAAGTCGATGGCGAGCCCTACGTCTGGCGCGTTCAACGCCAGCCCCAGTGGTCCAGCGACGCCGCCGGTTGGCGCGGCATGGCGATCGCCGTGCGTCACCAGGAAGGGCAGCGCGAAGCCGTGCTCGAATTTCCGCCGGCGCCGGCGCCGCGACGCGGGACGCCGCTGCTGCAGCCGGCGCAGATCCCGCCCCACGTCGTGGCCAAGGCCATCGCCTCGGCCATCGTGGCGGGATGGGATCCGCTGTCCCGGGGCAAGACCGTCGCCATTGTCCTGGATGCGACAGGCGGCTGAGGCCGCCCAACGGATGACAACAGAGACGTCTGTCGCCCCGCCCCCCCTTGAGCGGAGCCAGTAGGAAATCCGCGATTTCGTGGCTGTGACGACCAATACGATGCGACATCCCTCGAGCCACGTGCTGAACGAGGAAATGAATACAGATCGGCGGTGCCATGGAGGTCGCACACCCTTTGGATGTTGCCGGGATGCCTACAGAGCGACGCTGTGGGCGCAGGAACTCGCCTATCTGGCGTTCGTGATCACGATCCAGCTGGGAGACTCTGCGGAGCAGTGGAGCGCGCAGACGAGGGGCCATCTGCCTGAGCTGCCTGAGCGATTCCGAGAACCGCCCGGCCTCGTCCGCGAATAGGAGATCCCGGGGACAGGATGCCTATCCCCAGCGCGCCTCACCGTCCCAGAATTGAAATCCCTGGATCGCATACGGCCGGCCCCCGCCGCCGGATTCCGCGGCGAGCAACTTGACAAATCAGCTCCATTTGTTCACTCTTTGTTCTCACATGCCCGAACCCGCGACAGTCTCAACCCTCCCAGGCCAAGGCGACGGCCCGGCGCCCGCCGGGGCCGAGGGCATGGCGCGCGCGCTGATCGAGCGTCAGCTCGGGCTCCTGGGCCGGCTGGCCGAGGCGGGGCTCAACATTGCGCTCGCCGTCGAGCGGCAGGTGATGGCGGCCGAAGCGGGCTCTCCAGAGGCGGGTACGCCTGAGGCGGTTCAGGTGGTGCAGGGCCTCGCCCTGGCCTACGGGCGGGTGTCTCGGGCCGTGCGCCTGACGGTCGCCCTGCAGTCCAGGCTGGTGAAGGACCTCCAGGAGATCGACGCGGCCGCAGCCCGCAAGCGGGCCGGCGAAGCGGCCGACGCCGGCCGGGAGCGCCAGCAGCGCGAAGCCGCGCGCAAGGCGCGCGTGGAGCGCATCGTCGAGCGGATGATCCGGACCGAGGTCGGCGACGAGGCCGAGGTCGACCGGCTGGCCGACGAGGCCTATGAGCGCCTCGACCACGACGACATCTACGGCGACCTCTCGGCCAAGCCGGTCAGCGAGATCATAGCGATGGTCTGCCGGGACTTAGGGTTGGCGCCCGACTGGGGCCGGCTGGCTGAGGAGGCCTGGGCCCAGGAAGAGATCGACGGCGGGGCTGCGGGATCGCCGCTCATGGCGCTGCGATGGCTGGACCCGCCGGAACCGGAGACCACCCCCGCCGATCCGTCGCCGAGGGCGCCCCAGGCCGCATCGCCGTGAACCCGGCGGCCGGCCCGTGAGGGCCGTCCACACCATCACCGAAAGTTCGCGTTCCCTCGACGCGGCGCCGAACGCCCCCTCACCCGCTTCGCGGGAGCTCCCCCGTTTCACGGTGGAGCATCGCGGCCCAGATTCTCCACCGTGAAACGGGGGAGGTGTCGGCGAAGCCGACGGAGGGGGCGTTTGCGGCATACGCCATGGCCGCCGCACCTAGGGAATGAACCCCTCGTTGGTCGCCATCGCCGGATGCGCCACGGTGTCGATCGTCGGGCGGATGCGCAGGCGCGAGACATTGGCGCGCGGCGGCAGGGAAACGACGAAGACGATGGCGTCGGCGACGTCCTCAGGTTTCATCCCGCCGTCGCGGGCGACGTAGTCGCGCAGGAACTGCCGCAGGTTCGGATCCTTGACCCCCTCCGCCACCTCGGTGGCCGTGGCGCCCGGCTCGATGGCGCAGACGCGGATTCCAGAGCCCCCGACCTCCTGACGCAATCCTTCGGTGATCGCCGCGAGGCCGAACTTGCTGACCCCATAGGAGCCGAACGGCCCGCCGGCCTGCCGGGCCGCCAGCGAGGTGATGTTGATGATGTCGCCGCGCCCTTGCGCCTTCATCGGCCCGAGAGCCGCCTTACAGAAGTAGAGGCAGGCCAGCAGGTTCACCTCGAGGACCTGTCGCCACTCGGCGGTGTCCGCCCCCTCGACCCCGCCTTCCCGGATGATCCCGGCCGAGTTCACCAGGATGTCCAGCCGCCCGAAGCGCTCCAGCGTCTGCGCCACGACGCCGGCGGCCACCGCCTCGTCGCCGGCGTCCCCCGGCAGGGCGAGGGCCGTCCCGCCCGCCTCGGTGATCCGCCGCGCCAGATCCACCAGCCGATCCGCCCGCCGGGCGGTGACCGCCACCGCGGCGCCCGCCGCCGCCAGGGCCAGCGCCGCGCCCTCGCCTATTCCCGAGGAGGCGCCGGTGACCAGGGCGACCCGTCCAGCCAGCGGCCCGCGGCCTTCGGTCTGTGCTTCGTCTTCCAAAGCTTCGCCCTCGCTGGCGGAAGGATCCTAGGCTTGCCAGACCTTCAGCGGCCGCAGATAGGACGGATCGTTGCGGTCGCGGGTCGGGCGGGCGAACGACCGGGGCTCCGGCGCGAAATTTTCCAGGGCTCCGTTGCTCGGGAGGTCGGTCGAGCCTTCCCGTACGCAGACGCGATCGACGATGCCCCAGCGCCCGCCCCGCTTCTCCAGCCGGTCGATGAACCGGCCGAGCGAATAGCTCTCCTTGCCCGCGGACGTGACGGCGTAGCAGGCGACGTAGGTCTCCGCATGCGCCACATCCCCGTCGATCTCGCACCAGTGGTTGTTCATGATGTGCTGGGTCCGCACCTCGGCGTCCCGGTGAAAGCCGAGCGCCTGGTCGGTGAAGACCTCGAACGGCGCGATGAAGACGCCGTGGTCCTCCATCCCGCCGGAATGATAGGCCGACAGCACCAGGTCCCGGTCGAGCCGGTCCATGCCGCGCGTGTAGCGCAGCAGACATTCCCAGATGCGTTGCCGGTCGATCAGCTCCTGGACGTCCGCGTGGTCGCCTCTCATCTGTCCGTCCTCCAAGCCGGCGCTGGCGCCTCTCGGGGCGTTCAGCGGGCCGGCGGCGCGATCGTGCCACGCTGGAGCGGTCTGTCGCCAGCCCCTTCAGGGCGCGCTCTGCACCACGTGCTGGCTGACGACCGGCGGGGCGACGATCATGGCGGCGGCAAAGGCGAGCGCCGAGACGGCCGCGAGGAAGGCGGCGCCCAGCAGGGGCCACATCCGCTCCGTCTTCTTCCGCGGCTTCAGGAGGGCGCGGATGCGCGCCGTCTCTTCGGGGTTGAGGGCCGAATCGTTCATCGCCATCTGGAGAGGATCGCGTGATCCGTGGCGAGGCGCCATGGCGCCCTTGGCTCGGGCGCGACCAGAGCTTAGAGAGGGCGCATGATCCTGGTGATCGATAACTACGACAGCTTCACCTACAACCTCGTCCACTATCTGAACGAGTTGGGGGCGGACACGCTCGTCAAGCGCAATGACGCCCTCTCGGTCGAGGAGGCGCTGGGCCTGAAGCCGCAGGGCGTCCTGCTGTCGCCCGGCCCCTGCACGCCGAACGAGGCCGGCATCTGCCTGGGCCTGCTGGCGGCGGCGCCCGAGGACCTGCCGATCTTCGGCGTCTGCCTCGGCCACCAGGCCATGGGCCAGGCCTTCGGCGGCAAGGTGATCCGCGCGCGCCAGCTGATGCACGGCAAGACCAGCCCGATCCACCACACCGGCAAGGGCGTCTTCGCGGGGCTGAAGAACCCCTTCACCGCCACCCGCTACCACAGCCTGACCATCGAGAAAGAGACCGCGCCGGAGGTGCTGGAAATCACCGCCTGGACCGACGACGGCGAGATCATGGGCGTGCAGCACAAGACCCGGCCGATCCACGGCGTGCAGTTCCACCCGGAATCCATCGCCACGGAATGCGGCCACGAGCTCTTGGCCAACTTCCTCGACATCGCCGGCGTGAGGCGCCTCGCCGAGGTCTGAGCCCCGCGCCATGTCCGACGCCTTCAAACCGCTGCTGAACCGCCTCGCCGACGGCGCGACCCTCTCCGAAGAGGACGCCGGCGAGTTCTTCGCCGCCTGCCTGCGCGGCGAGCCGACCCCGGCCCAGGTCGCCGCCGCCGTGACGGCGATGCGGCTGCGCGGCGAGACCGTCGGCGAGATCACCGCCTCGGCGCGCGCCATGCGCCGGGCCGCGGTCATGCTCGACCACCCGTTCGAGACGATCGACGTCTGCGGCACCGGGGGCGACGGCCTGCACACCCTCAACGTCTCCACCGCCGTGGCCTTCGTCGCCGCCGGCGGGGGCCTGAAGGTCGCCAAGCACGGCAACCGGGCGCTGTCGTCGAAGTCCGGCGCGGCGGACGTGCTGGCCGCGCTCGGCGTCAACATCGCCGCCACGCCCGACCAGCAGGTGAAGGCGCTGGAGGAAGCCGGCATCTGCTTCATGTTCGCCCCGGCCCATCACGGAGCGATGCGCCACGTGACGCCGATCCGCGCCGAGCTGGGCTTCCGCACCATCTTCAACCTCTTGGGGCCGCTGACCAATCCGGCCGGCGCCAAGCGCCAGCTGCTCGGCGTCTACGACACCCGCTGGGTCGAGCCGCTCGCCCGCGTGCTGGGGGCTCTGGGCGCCGAGCGGGCCTGGACCGTCCACGGTCAGGGCATGGACGAGATCACCACCACGGGCGAGACCCAGGTCGCCGAATGGCGCGACGGCCAGGTGCGCCTGTTCCGCGTCACGCCGGAAGCCGTCGGCCTGCCGCGCGCGGCGCTCGCCGACCTGACCGGCGGACCGCCGGCGCACAACGCTACGGCTCTGAGCGCGCTGCTCGACGGCGCCAAGGGCGCCTATCGCGACATCGTCCTGCTCAACGCCGCCGCCGCCTTCCTGGTGGCCGACAAGGTCGAGACCCTGCGCGAGGGCGTCGAGCTGGCGGCCGCCGTGATCGACGACGGCCGCGCCGCCGGCGCGCTGGCGCGCCTGATCGCCGTCACCAAGGCTCCGGAGCCCGTATGAGCGACATCCTCGCCAAGATCGCCGCCTACAAGCTGGAGGAGGTCGCCGCCCGCAAGGCCGAGCGCGCGACCGCTCACGTGGAGGCCGCCGCCCGCAAGGCTAGCCCGCCGCGCGGCTTCCGCGCCGCGCTGGAGCGGGCCCATGGGCCTGGCCGCCTGGCGCTGATCGCCGAGATCAAGAAGGCCTCGCCGTCCAAGGGCCTGATCCGCGCCGACTTCGATCCGCCGAAGCTCGCCAAGGCCTATGAGGCAGGCGGCGCGGCCTGCCTGTCGGTGCTGACCGACGGCCCGAGCTTCCAGGGCGCGGATGAATACCTGACCGCCGCCCGCGACGCCGTCGCCCTGCCCTGCATCCGCAAGGACTTCCTGGTCGACCCGTGGCAGGTCGCGGAATCCCGCGCCTTGGGGGCGGACGCCATTTTGGTGATCCTGGCCATGGTCGACGACGCCGTCGCCGCCGCCCTGATGGCCGAGGCCCGGCGCTTCGAGATGGACGCCCTGGTCGAGGTGCACGACGAGGCCGAGATGGCCCGCGCCGGCGCCCTGGGCGCGGACCTGGTGGGCGTCAACAACCGCGACCTGCGCACCTTCGTCACCGACTTGGGCGTCACCGAACGGCTCGCGGCGCTCGCGCCGAAGGACGCCCTGCTGGTCACCGAAAGCGGGCTGTTCACCGCCGAAGACGCGGCCCGGCTGGAGCGCTGCGGCGCCCGCGCCATGCTGGTCGGCGAGAGCCTGATGCGCCAGGCCGACGTCACCGCCGCCACCCGCGCCCTGCTCGCTGGGGTGCAAGCGCCGGCGGCGTAGGCAGCGACGCCGAAACCTCGAATCAACAGCCCGCAGCAGAAGTCCTTCGCCAGCGGAAAGCTTCGCAATTTCAGCGCGGTCGCCAGTAACTTGACATTAACCCGGAACACCTAGAGAACATTTGAAGCGTTTGCGCTTTGTTCCTTGAAGCGCCAGGTCTTAAGGTGTCGCCGTCATGCTCACCCGCAAGCAGCACGAGTTGCTCATGTTCATCCATGAGCGGATCAAGGAGACCGGCGTCTCGCCCTCCTTCGACGAGATGAAGGAAGCGTTGGACCTGGCGTCGAAGTCGGGCATCCACCGGCTGATCACGGCGCTCGAGGAGCGCGGCTTCCTTCGCCGGCTGCCGCACCGGGCGCGGGCGCTCGAGGTGGTGAAGCTGCCGCAGCAGGCCACCGCCGCCGCGCCGCCCAAGGGCCGCGCCCCGTTCAAGCCGCAACTGGTGGAATCCCCCCCGGGCGCGCCGCTGGCGGCGAACGACAGCCGCGACCTGCCGGTGCTGGGCCGCATCGCCGCCGGCACGCCGATCGAGGCCATCCAGCAGGAGCGCGACCGCCTCCCGGTTCCGGAGACCCTGCTGGGCGCGGGCGAGCATTTCGTCCTCGAGGTGCAGGGCGACTCGATGATCAACGCCGGCATTCTCGACGGCGACTATGTGGTGATCCGGCGGACCGACGCGGCCAATTCCGGGGACATCGTCGTGGCCCTGGTGATGGGCGAGGAAGCCACCCTGAAGCGGCTTCGTCGCAAGGGCGCCTCGATCGCGCTGGAAGCCGCCAACCCGGCCTACGAGACCCGCATCTTCGGCCCCGACCAGGTGGCCGTGCAGGGCAAGCTCGTCGGCCTGATCCGCCGATATCACTGACCGGGGGCGAACCTTGAGCGTCGCGATGCGTTAGCGGCGGGCCGGACGGCTTAGGTCCGGCCGTACCAAGGGACATCTCGAATGCGGATCATCACCGTCGCGGCCATCGCCGCCATCGCCCTGACCGGCGCCGCCTGCAGCAAGAAGACCGAGGCCGTGAAGGCCGAGGACAGCGCCAGCACCGCCAGCCAGGAAGCCGCCGCCGCCAACGCTGCGGCCGACGCCAGCCAGGCGACCTCGATGCCGGAGGTGGCCAACGCCAGCGCCGAGGCGGCGACCGATCACGCCGACAAGGCTGCGGACGCCGCCAAGGAAGCCGCCGGCGCGGCCAACGACGCCGCCAAGGACGCCGCTCGCTACTAGCATCCATCCCGCGCTCAGCGCAGATCGAGTCCCCAGGTCCAGGGTCTGCGTCCGCGCGACGGCTGGGCCCAGACCACCCGCCAGCGGCCGTCGGGGGCGCGATAGAGCTCAGCTGAACCGCCGCGGCGGAAGTCCGCGCCGGTGAGGACGAGCGGCGCGGCGCAGCCCTCGGGACGGACGTCGTTGCGCAGCACCGCCACCTCGGCCGCTGAGCAGAGAGCGTTCAACCGGCCCGGGGGCAAGGGGCGTTTGAGGTTCCAGGTCGCCGCCAGCCGCACCGGCGCCGAAGGTCGCGGGGCGCAGCTCTGGCGGTCGCAATCGTAGGCCGCGTCCCGCGCCGGCTGGCTCGCGACGGGCGCCAGGCCGCGCCGCCGCGACCAGAGCTCGGCGCCGAACAGCTTCACGTCCGGGCGGAACAGCAGCGCCTCGCGCCCTGCCCGCACCGCCACCGCCGCCCCGTCAGCGCTGACCCAGGCGTCCGGCGCCGCGGGCTTGGGAACCAGGCTTACCGCCAGGGCGAGGGGCAGGCCGAGCCAGCGCAGCGGCCCGCGGCAGAGACAGATCCATAAGAGCCCCAGGAAGGTGGCCGGCAGGGTCCAGGCCGGCCCGCTGGCGATGATCACCTGGGCGTAGGGGGCGTTCGCCGCGGCTTCGGCGATCCGGTTGATCAGGCCGATGGCGAAGCCCGCCAGCCGCAATGGCCCGACCTCCAGTCCGAAGGGCATCAGCACCGCCCCGACGGCGAGCGCAGGCATCATCAGCAGCGAGGAGATCGGCTCGACCAGCAGGTTGGAGATCAGGCCCCAGGTCGAGACCCGGTTGAAATGCTGAATGGCGAACGGCGCGGTGGCGAGGCCGGCGACCAGGCTGATCGCGGCGCCGGCGAGGATCCAGGTCCCCGCGCCCTGCACCAGGCGGATCGGCCAGGGCGTGTTGATCTCCTTGACCGGCCGCGGCCACACGCCGGCCAGCGCCACCAGGGCGGCGGTCGCGGCGAACGACATCTGGAACCCGGGCTGGGTCACCGCCTCCGGCTGCAGCAGAAGCACGACGAAGGCCGCGACGGCGAGCGAATGCAGGCTGATCGCCTGGCGGTCCGCGAGGACGGCGCAAAAGGCGATGGACGCGGTCACCGCGGCGCGGACGGCCGGCGGCGGCGCGCCGGACAGCACCAGATAGGCCAGAACCGCCGCCAGGCCCACGGCCGCGGCGGCCTTCTTGCCGTTGATCCGCAGCGCCAACCAGGGCCAGGCGGCGATCAGCAGGCGCAGCCCTGCGAAGGTGAAGCCCCCGACGATCGCCATGTGCACGCCGGAGATGGAGATGATGTGCGCCAGACCGGACGCCCGCAGATTGTCGACCTGCCTCTGCGGGATATAGGCCGACTGGCCGGTGGTCATGGCGGCGGCCAGGCCGCCGGTCTCCGGGCCCAGAATACCGACGATCCGCTCGGTCATCGTCCAGCGCAGGCGGTTGATCTTCATGGCCATCCGCAGCCGCCAGGGCGGCTCGCCGTGCGCCGACCAGGGCCGCGGCGGACTGAGCGCGAAGCCGACCCCGCCCACGCTGTCGAAAAAGGCGTCACGGGCGAAGTCGTAGGCGCCCGGGCTGGCCGGCGGCGGCGGGGCGTTGATCACCGCGGTCAGGCTGACGGCGTCGCCCGGGGCGGGGATCGGCGCGCCGCCGCGCAGGGTGACCCGCACCCGGATCGGGGTCGCCTCCGGGACCAGCTCGCCCAGTCGATAGGGGGCGATCAGCAGCCTCTGGCCGCCCTGGCCAGGCGAGGCCACGTCGAGCACCCAGCCTTCTAGCCGCTGGGGCGCCGCCGTTTCGGCGGCGACGGGCGCCTTGACGCGCTCGATGCGGATCTTGGCCGCCGAAAAGCCGGCCAGCCCGCAGGCGATCAGCGCCAGGCTGGCGGCGACGGGCGCCGAGGTTCGGCGTGCGCCCGCCAGAAGGAGGCCGGCGACGGCCAGCATGAGCCAGGCGACCCAGGCCTGCGGCTCGCGCAGAAGGATGAAATAGATCCCTGACCCTGCGCCGAACGCCACCGGCGCCCAGAGCTTCCAGCGCCCGCCCTGCCGCGCAACCTGCTCAGCGATCCAGGCCCGGACGGCGGCCGGGCTAGGAGGCGGGCGAATCCCCGTGCTAAGAGGCGCGGCCCGGCCGCCGCCGGCGGGCGCAACCTCATCAAAATCAGCCTCATCGATGTCCGCCCCCTCGCTGTCTGACCGCCCCGTCGTCACCCGGATCGCCCCCTCGCCCACCGGCTCGATGCATATTGGCACGGCCCGCACGGCGCTTTTCAACTGGCTTTACGCTCGCCACACGGGCGGCAAGTTCCTGCTTCGCATCGAAGACACCGACCGCGAGCGCTCCACCAAGGACGCCGTGCAGGTGATTTTCGACGGGCTGGCGTGGCTGGGCCTCGAGGCGGACGAGACCCCCGTGTTCCAGGCGAGCCGCGCCGACCGCCACGTGAAGGCCGTCGACGAGATGCTGGCGCGAGGCTCGGCCTATCGCGACTACATGACGCCGGAAGAGCTCGAGGCGGAACGGACGCTGGCGCGCGCGGAAGGCCGCGTCGTGCGCTCGCCTTGGCGCAACCTTTCGCCGAACGACGCTCCCGACCGCCCGTTCGTGGTTCGCCTGAAGGCGCCTATCGAGGGCGAGACCCTGATCGACGATCAGGTGAAGGGCCGCGTGACCTTCCAGAACAAGGATCTCGACGACCTGATCCTGCTGCGCACTGACGGCACGCCGACCTACAATCTGGCGGTCGTGGTGGACGACCATGAGATGGGCGTGACCCACGTGATCCGCGGTGACGACCACCTGAACAACGCCGCGCGCCAGACGCTTATCTATGAGGGCCTGGGCTGGGAGACGCCGGTCTGGGCGCATCTGCCGCTGATTCACGGGCCCGACGGCGCCAAGCTCTCCAAGCGCCACGGCGCCCAGGCGGTCGGCGAGTTCGCCGACATGGGCTATCTGCCCGAGGCGATGCGCAACTACCTGGCCAAGCTCGGCTGGGGCCACGGCGACGACGAGATCTTCGCCGACGAGCAGGCCGTCGCCTGGTTCGACATCAAGGACGTGGTGGGCGCCCCGGCCCGACTCGACTGGGCCAAGCTGAACCACCTGAACAACCACTATATCCGTCAGGCGGACGTGAGCCGGCTGACCGCCCTGGTCGCCGAAATTCACAAAAGCCGGGACTGGAAACTGCGCGAGGCCGACCTGCCCGTGCTGGAGCGGACCGTTCCGCTGGTGCGGGACGGGGCCAAGACCACGCTGGAGCTGGCCGACGCCACCGTCTTCGTGCTCCGGCAGCGCCCGCTGGAACTGCCCGAAAAGGCGCAGGCCCTGCTCACCGAAGAGACACGGGCCCGTCTTTCACGCCTCCGACATGTCTTGACTGAAACCCAAGCTTGGCAGGTCGCCGAGCTGGAGACTCAGATCCGCGCCTTTGCGGAATCGGAAGGGGTTGGCATCGGCAAGTTCGGTCCCGCCTTGCGCGCGGTCCTTGCCGGCGGCTCGCCGGCGCCGGACCTGGCTGGAGCTCTGGTTTCACTGGGGAAACACGAAAGCCTCGGCCGACTTGACGATGTGCTTTCGCCCGCTCCGTAAACGAGTATAAGGCCCGCTCAAACGAGCGTTACGTTTCCGATGAAAGGGGTTGGCATGGGCGATACGGCGAAGTTCGGCATCGGCGACAAGACGGTCGAGCTACCGGTCCTGAAGGGCACCGCGGGCCCGGACGTGGTCGATATCCGCAAGCTCTATGGCGAGACCGACGTCTTCACCTTTGACCCGGGCTTCACCTCGACCGCCAGCTGCGAGAGCAAGATCACCTTCATCGACGGTGACAAGGGCGTCCTGCTGCACCGCGGCTACCCGATCGATCAGCTGGCCGAACAGTCCAGCTTCCTCGAGGTCTGCTACCTGCTGCTGCACGGCGAGCTGCCGAACGCGGCCCAATTCACCGAGTTCGAACACAACATCACCTACCACACGATGTTGCACGACCAGTTCGACAAGTTCTTCAGCGGGTTCCGGCGCGACGCGCACCCGATGGCGATCATGGTCGGCGCGGTCGGCGCCCTCTCGGCCTTCTACCACGACAGCACCAACGTCGAAGATCCCGAGCAGCGGATGATCTCGTCGCACCGGCTGATCGCCAAGATGCCGACGATCGCCGCCCGCGCGTTCAAATATTTCCGCGGCCAGCCCTTCGTCCATCCGCGCAACGAGCTCTCCTACGCCGAGAACTTCCTGCGCATGTGCTTCTCGGTCCCGGCCGAGGACTGGAAGCCGAACCCCGTCCTGACCCGGGCGATGGACCGCATCTTCATCCTGCACGCCGACCACGAACAGAACGCCTCGACCTCGACGGTGCGCCTGGCTGGCTCGTCGGGCGCCAATCCGTTCGCCTGCATCGCCGCCGGCATCGCCTGCCTCTGGGGCCCGAGCCACGGCGGCGCGAACGAAGAAGCGCTGAACATGCTGATCGAGATCGGCTCGGTCGACCGCATCCCCGAGTACGTCCAGGGCGTGAAGGACCGGAAGTATCGCCTGATGGGCTTCGGCCACCGGGTCTATAAGAACTACGATCCGCGCGCCAAGGTCATGCAGAAGACCTGCCACGAAGTCCTGGCGGAAGTCGGCCACGCCGACGACCCGCTGCTGAAGGTCGCCATGGAGCTCGAGAAGATCGCGCTCAACGACCCTTACTTCGTCGAGCGCAAGCTCTATCCGAACGTCGACTTCTACTCGGGCATCACCCTGCGGGCCCTCGGCTTCCCGGCGGAAATGTTCACCGTCCTCTTCGCGCTCGCGCGGACGGTCGGCTGGATCGCCCAGTGGAAGGAAATGATCGAGGATCCGTCGCAGAAGATCGGCCGTCCGCGCCAGCTCTACACGGGCGCGCCGGTGCGGGATTACACCTCGATCGACCGGCGCTGATCCTCTTCAGCCGACAAGACAAGGGCCCGCAGGCGACTGCGGGCCTTTTTTGTTTCTACCTGTCCGGCGAAGTCGCCAGGCGTGTCAGCCATGTCGTCATCAGACCGACTTCACTATCGCCACATTCAGGGTCAAAGCTAAGTCGTCGGCGTAGACCGGCGTCGCCTTGACTGGATAGCCCCGCCATGGATGGCACGACCGATCAGGCAGGACTCGGGTCCACACGGCTCGAACACGCCGCTTTTCACCCCACGGACGCGGCCTTGTTCCAAAGTGAACTGGGTGACCGCCAAGTGTTGGACGCCCTGGCCGCCGCTGTCTACGTCACGGACGCCGCGGGTCGGATCACCTATTACAACGAGGCGGCCGCGGCGCTGTGGGGACATCGGCCGGCCCTGGGGCAGGCCCAGTGGTGTGGATCCTGGAGACTCTTTTGGCCTGACGGTCGCCCTCTCCCCCACGATCAGTGTCCGATGGCGGTGACGCTCAGAGAGGGGCGCCCCGCTCGCGGGCTGGAGGCGATCGCAGAACGCCCTGACGGAACCCGGGTGCCGTTCGTCCCGTACCCGACGCCCTTGCATGACGCGTCCGGACGCCTCGTCGGCGCCGTCAACATGCTGATCGACATCAGCGACCGCCGGGACGCCGAACGGGCGGCGCAGCAGCTCAGCGCCATCGTCGAGTCCGCCGAGGACGCCATCCTGGCCAAGGATCTCGACGGCGTCATCACCAGCTGGAACAGCGGCGCCGAGCGGCTGTTCGGCTACACGCCCGACGAGGCCATCGGCAGGCCGATCACCTTGCTCATTCCCGCCGACCGGCTCGACGAGGAGCCCGAAATCCTCCGCCGCATCCGCGCGGGCGAGCGCGTCGAACATTTCGATACGATCCGCCGCCGCAAGGATGGAAGCCTCGTCGAGATCAGCCTCACCATCTCGCCGATCCGCAACGCCCAGGGACGGATCGTCGGCGCCTCGAAGATCGCGCGCGACATCACCGAGCGCCGGCAGGCGCAGGAACAGCAGCAGCTGCTGCTGCGCGAGATGGATCACCGGGTGAAGAACCTCTTCACCGTCGCCAGCAGCGTGGTCGCCCTGAGCGCCCGCTCGGCCGGCACGGTCAGCGACCTTACTTCAGCGGTGCAAGGGCGGTTGTCCGCACTGGCGCGCGCGCACGCCTTGACCCTTTCCCCCGCCTCCGACCTCGAGCCCGCCGCCCAGCGATCGACGACGCTTCATGCCTTGATCAGCGCGATTGGAGCGCCCTACGACGACGGTCCGGAGGATGTCGGCGCGCGGATCGCAGTCACCGGGCCCGATGTGCCGATCACCGGCCGAGCGATGACCGGCCTCGCCCTGCTGCTGCATGAGTTTGCAACCAACGCCGCAAAGTATGGCGCGCTCTCGACGCCCACAGGTCGCGTCGACGTCGCATGCTCCGAGCAGCCGGACGTGTTCTGTCTGGAATGGACCGAGCGGGGCGGTCCGCCTATCGGAGGCCAATCGACAAGCGAGGGCTTCGGCAGCCTGCTGGCGCGTCTGACGGTGACCAGCCAACTGGGCGGCGAACTCTCCAGGGACTGGCGGCCAGAAGGCTTGGTCATACGGTTGTCGGTGCGGCGAGATCGACTGACCAACTAGGCGCGACGGACTCGTCCGACATTCGCGCCGCCTTCCGCCATGCGGCGCCCCGCCGCTGCGTGCGGGAGGTCTAGGCCTTGCGCGCCGCCAGCACCTCCAGCACCGCGTCTGCGGCCGCATCGTCAGGATCCGGGCCGCCGCGGCCCATCTTGTCGAGAGCGGCGTACTGCTCGCGGACCTGGGCGCGGCGCAGGGTCTCGTCGTCCAGCCGCCGACCGACCTCGGCCGCCAACGCCAGTCCGTTGCAGGCGTCCTGGATCAGCTCCGGAGCGACCTCGGTCTCGGCGGCGATGTTGAAGAGGGTGACGTAGCGGGTGCGCACCAGCCGCTTGAGGATGGCGTAGGTCACCGGCCCGATCCGGTAGCCCACGACCATGGGCGTCCCGGCCAGCGCCAGCTGGGTGGTCACCGTCCCGGAACAGGCGAGCGCCACCGTGGCGGCCTTCATGGCGTCGAGCTTGGCGGCCTCGCCTTCGACCACGTGGGCGCGACAGCTCCAGCCGGCGACGCGGGCCTTCACCGCCTCGGCGACAGTGGGCGCAGCGGGGATCACCACCTGCAGCTCGGGCCGCTCAGCCTTCAGGAGGGCGACGGCCTCCCCGAACGCCGGCAGGACGCGTTCGATCTCCGCCGGCCGGCTGCCCGGCAGAACCAGCAGGATCGGCGCGCCGGCCGGGGCGCCGATCTGGGCGCGAAGCCGCTCGGGATCCGCCCGGGAGAAGTCGAGCGAGAGCGCCGAATTGCCGACGAAGGTGGTCGGCAGGCCCTCAGCTTCGAAATAGGGCGCGTCGAAGGCGTGGATCGACAGCAGGTGATCGACGCTCGCGGCCAGGGTCTTGGCCCGTCCCGGCCGCGTCGCCCAGACCTGCGGCCCGACGTATTTGATCAGCGGCAGGGCCGGGTCGAGGCGCCGCAGCCGCTGGGCGACGCGCAGGGTGAAGCCCCAGGAGTCGACGAGGATCGCCACGTCCGGCCTTTCCCGCGCCGCCAGGGCCGCAGTGGCGTCCGCGCACGCCACCACGCGGGGATATGCCATCAGCCCCTCGACCAGGCCCAGGACCGACAGCTGGGTGATGTCGAAAGGGCTCTCGACGCCCTCCGCGGCCATCCGCTCGCCGCCGACGCCGACGAAGCGCACTCCCTCCCCCAGCCGACGCTTGAGGGCCCGCGCCAGGCCCGCGCCGCGCTCGTCGCCGGAGGGCTCGGCCGCCACCAGCATCACCGTCAGCGCGCGCGCGCTCATCCGCCCTGCGGCTCCACGCCGAGGACGAAAAGGCCCAGTTCGTCGGCCAGGGCCACGGCCTCGGGCCGGTCGAGGACCAGCAGGCGGCCGGCTTCGCCGACGATGCCGACCAGGCCCGCCGTGGCTGCGGCCCGCACCGTCGCCAGCCCCATGGTCGGCAGGTCAACGCGCGTCTCCTGGATCGGCTTGGGAACCTTGGCCAGCACCCCGCGGCGATCGCCCTCATGGCCGTGCAGATGGGCCGCCAGGGTCGCGACCCTGGCCAGCATGGCGTCGGTGCCTTCCTGGGCCTCCACCGCCAGCACCAGGCCGTCGCAGACCACGGCGCCCTGACCGATGTCGAGACCGCCGATGGCGCGGGCGACCTGCATCGCCTTCTCGGCGTCGGCCAACTGTTCGGGCGTCGGCGCATGGCGGCCGAGCGGACCGCGCGGCAGGCTGAGGCCCCCCATCACCGCCTCGGCGCCCTCGATCGCGAAGCCTTCCTTCTCGAACTCGCCGAGCAGGAAGCGCAGCAGGGCGTCGTCGCCCTTGCGGGCGGCGGCGATCACCGCCGGCAGGGCGGCGAGGCCGCGAAGATCCGGGGTGAGCTGGGTGAAGTCCGGCCGACTGACCTGACCGGCGAGGCAGATTGCGCGGCAGGCGGAGCGCTTGAGGGTCCGGATGCATTTGCCGAGCTCGGCGAGGCCGACATCGGCGCCCTCGAAACCGGACAGCGCGGGTTCGGCGATACCCTTCAGGCGCACTACGAACAGCGGCCGCCCGACGCGCCGGCAATGCTCGGCGATCTCGAGGGGCAGCCTTCCGCCCCCAGCGATCAGGCCGAGCTTGGGCATCAGACCTCGCGTTCAGGCAGGCAGAGCGGGCGGTTGGCGTCGGCGCGGATGAAGTCGATGATCTCCATCACCTCGGGCGACGACGCATAGGTGTCCACCGTATCGGCGAGCCGCTCCTGGAAGGTGCCCTCGTCGGCGAACAGCAGCCGGTAGGCCGCGCGCAGGGTGTTGATGCTTTCGCGGCTGAAGCCACGGCGCTTCAGGCCGACCAGATTCAGCCCCTCGAGATGGGCGTGGTTTCCCCACACCGAGCCGTAGGGGATGACGTCCTTCACCACGGCCGCCAGCCCGCCGATCATGGCGTGCCGCCCGACCCGGGTGAACTGATGCACGGCCGCGAGCCCGCCGACGATCACATAGTCGCCGATCAGGCAGTGGCCGCCGAGCGTGGCCTGCTTGGTCAGGATCACATGGTCGCCGACGATGCAGTCGTGGCCGACGTGGCTCTCGATCATGAAGAAGCCGTTGGAGCCGACCTTGGTCACCCCCCCGCCGCGCACCGTGCCCAGGTTCATGGTCACGTGCTCGCGGATGACGTTTTCGTCGCCGATGACGAGCTGGGTGTCCTCGCCGGCGTAGGCGGTGTGCTGGGGCGGTCCGCCCAAGACGGAGAACGAATGCACCGTGTTGCCCGCGCCGAGTTCCGTTCGCCCCTCGATCACCACGTGGGAGAGCAGCCGCGTTCCCGCGCCCAGCCGGACCCGCTCGCCGATGACGCAGAAGGGGCCGACGCTGACCCCTTCCGCCAGCTCGGCGCCCTTGGCGACGATCGCCGTCGGATGGATCTCGACGCTCACTTTACGGGAGTCTCCACCACCATGGCCGCGAAGTCCGCCTCGGCCGCCACCTTCTCGCCCACTAGGGCGCGGCCGCGGAATTTGAAGACGTCGCCGCGGGCGCGCACCACCTCGACATGCATGCGGACCACGTCGCCCGGCCGCACCGGCTGGCGGAAACGGCAGTTGTCGACCGAAATGAAGAGAATGGTCTTGCCGGCCACATCGACGTTCAGCGACTTCGACATCAGCACCGCGCCGGTCTGGGCCATGGCCTCGACGATCAGCACGCCCGGCATCACCGGATAGCCTGGGAAATGGCCCTGGAAGAAGGGCTCGTTCACGGTCACGCACTTGATGCCCACGATCGATTCGTGCGGCCGGTACTCTTCGGCGCGATCGACAAGCAGGAACGGATAGCGGTGCGGAATGCGCGCCAGGATCTCGATGATGTCGATCTCGGCGGCCCCCTCGCCTGCCGGCGACTTCGAGCTCATTCAGTTCCCCCTTCGCGGCGGGCGGCGTGCTTGCCGAGCCACGCCGTCTCCCGCATCCATTGTCTGATCGGCCGGGCCGGAACGCCGCCCCAGGTCTCGCCCGCCGGCACGTTGTGCATAAGCCCTGCGCCGCCCGCAATGCGCGCACCGTCGCCGATGACCAGGTGATCAGCGATCCCGGCGCGCCCACCAAACTGGGCGCCGTCGCCGATCGTGACGCTCCCGGCGATCCCGGTATGCGCCGCCATCACGCAATTGCGTCCGACGCGCACGTTGTGGGCGATCTGCACGAGATTGTCGATCTTGGTGTTTTCGCCGATCACCGTGTCGTCGAAGGCGCCGCGGTCGATACAGCTGCCGGCTCCGACTGTCACCCCGTCCTGTAGAATGACCCGGCCGAGCTGCGGAATGTCGATCAGCCCGGTCGGTCCCGCCGTGGCTCCGAAGCCCGGCTCGCCGATCACCGCCCCCGCCAGGATCTTCACCCGGTCGCCGATGAGGGCGAAGCCGATGGTGACGTTGGCGGATATCTGGCAGTCGCGGCCGATCGCCACGCCGGCCCCGATCACCGCATTGGCCCCGATCTCGGTGCCGGCGCCGATATGCACGCCAGGGCCCAGCACGACGCCCGGCCCAAGCCGGACATCCGGCTCCAGCCGCACGTCGGGGGCGATCGCGACCTCGGCGAAGGCGCGGGCGCGATGCAGCCGCTGGGCCGCGAGCGCATAGGCGGCTTGAGGCCGGGAGGTCACCAGGGCGACGCAGCCTGCCGGCAGGGCCTGGGCGTCCTCCGTCGCGACGAAGCAGGCCGCAGCCGCCGTCGCGACCGGACCGTCCAGCCGCCGCCGGTCGGTCAGGAAGGTGACGGTCTCCGGGCCGGCGCGGCTCAGGATCGCCACCGCCCGGATCGGTCGGCTGGCCGCGGCGGGATCGGAAAGCGCCGCACCGACGAGCTCTGCGAGCTCGCCGAGCGGGGCTGGTCCCAGGTCTTCGAAGAATCGCGGATCGGGCATGGTGTGCGTACGGCGATCCGCCGGTCCGTCAGGGTTTACTTCTTGGTCGCCGGGCGCTGCGCCGGGGTCTGGGTAACCGGCGGCGCCGCGCCTTGCGGCTGGTCGAGGCGCGTGCGCTCGAAGGCGAACGTGGTCAGCTTGCCATTCAGCGCGGTCACCACGGCCGGGGACAGATCCATGGCCGGATTGACCATGATCACCGTGCTGCGGTCCGCGACGATGGCGCACTTCTGAGCTTGAGCGGCGGTGGCGATCAGCGGCTTCATCTCGTTGAGCACGCGGCCGACGGCCTGCTGTTGGGTGGCCTGCATCTCACGGTCACGCTGCTGCGCCTTGCGCTCGAGCGCGTTCTGGCGGACCTGCAGGGCCGCGACGCGCTGCTCGAAACTGTTCTGGTCCAGGGTGGCCCGCTGGCTCTCCAGGGTCCGCGCCTCGGTGTCGATGGCGGTCTTCTCCCCGGTCAGTTCGGCCTGCACCTGGGCGCCGATCTGCTGCAGGCGGCCTTCGACGTACTTGCCGACGGTCGAGCCGGCGATCACGCCGTCGATCGACAGGGTGCACAGGCCGGCGATCGGCGGGCCATAGGTGATGGCGGGCGCGGCGGCAGGCGCGGCGGCGGCTTGCGCCAGGGCGGCGGAGCCGGAAGCCAGCGCAGCGGCGCCGGCGCAGGCGGCGAGCGCCAGTGTCTTGAAGGTCATGGGGTCTAGAACCTGGTTCCTGTGGAGAAACGGAAAAGTTCCGTCTTGTCGTAGTCTTCCTTCGCCAGAACTTGGCTGAAGTCGAAGCGGATCGGACCCATCGGCGAGCGCCAGAAGACGCTCAGGCCCGCCGAGGCGCGGGGCGCGTAGCTGTCGCGGATGTCGACACGCCCCAGGGTCGGATCGGTCGGATCGATGAGCTGTCCATTCTGCGCCTTGTACTCCGAATCCAGCCCGCCGAGCACGCCGAAGTCGCTGAAGAGCGCGGCCTTGATGCCGTACTGCTCCGGCAGGAAGGTCGGCACGGTCAGCTCCACCGAGCCGATCGCGTAACCCTTGCCGCCGAGCGCGTCGCTGCGGCCGCCGGTGATGTCGCGCGGACCGATGCCGGCGGTCTCAAAGCCGCGGAAGTTGTTGCCGCCCTTGAAGAAGCGGTCGTTGATCCGGATGGCGTCGCCGCCCCAGCCGTTCACATAGCCGGCCGAGCCGACCGCGCTCAGGATCAGGCTCTTGGTGAAGCCGTGGTACCAGCCGGTCTCGCCTTCGGTGCGGATGTATTTCACCGCACCGCCGACGCCGGCGAAATCCTGGTTGAACTGCAGGTAGTAGCCGCGGGTCGGGTTGATCGGATCGTTCCGGTGGTCGAGCCGATAGCCGTAGCCCACCAGGGACGTCAGGAACGAGCCGCGCTGCGAGCAGAGCGACGAGGCCTGGTAGGCCGCGGTGCACAGGGAGTCGCCGACCGTCACGTCGTCGTTGCGCAGGGTGTAGATCAGCGAGCCGCGGGAATTGAGGCTCATCGGGAAGTTCAGCCGCAGGTTCGTGCCGACGCTGGTGGTCTGGTACGGCGCGGTTGAATACGATGTCAGATCGTACTTGTAGAAGTAGACGTCGACGCCGGCGGCGAGATCGCGGCCGAGGAACCGCGGCTCGGTGAAGCCGAGATCCAGCTGCTGACGGACCGAGCCCAGCGACAGGCGCGCGCGCACATCCTGGCCGCGGCCTCGGAAGTTGCGCTGGGTCACGCCCAGGTCGACGACCACCTGGTCCACCGAGGAATAGCCGGCGCTGAACGAGAACTCGCCGGTCGGCTGCTCGGTGACCTTCACCTGCAGGTTGGTGCGGTCCGGCGCCGAGCCCGGGGTCTCGGTGATGTCGACGTCCTTGAAGAAGCCGAGCGCCTTCACCTGGTTCTTCGATCGGTCGACGAGGGCGCGGTTGTAGGGGTCGCCTTCGACCAGGTTCATCTCGCGCCGGATCACATAGTCCAGCGTCTGGGTGTTGCCGACGATGTCGATCCGGTCGACGTAGACGCGCGGACCTTCCTTCACCTCGAAGGTGACGTCGACGAGCCCGGTCTCGCGGTTCGGCGTGTAGCGCGGGCGGACGTCGACGAAGGCGAAGCCCGCGGCGCCGGCCGCGAAGGTCAGGGCGTCGGTCGCCTGTTCGATCTTCTGGTCTTCGTAGACCTGGCCTGAACGGAACGGGATCAGGGCCTTCAGGACGTCCGGATTGAGCTTCTTCAGGTCGGTCTCGACATTGACCTTGCCGAACTTGAACGCGCGGCCTTCGTCGATCGTGTAGGTGATCGCGAAGCCGTTCTTGTCCGGCGCGAACTCGGCCACGGCCGAGGAGACCCGGAAATCGTAATAGCCGCGGTTTCGGTAATATTTGCGCAGCTGCTCGCGGTCGTACTCGAGCCGGTCGGGATCGTAGTTGGCGTTCGAGGAGAAGAATTTGTACCAACGCGACTGCTCGGTGACGACGACGTCACGCAGGTCGTTGTCCGAGTAGGCCTTGTTGCCCAGGAAGTTGACCCGCAGGATTCCGCTCTTCGGACCCTCGTCGATCTTGAAGATCAGGTCGACGCGCTTCTGCGGCAGCTGCACGATCTGCGGCGTGACGTTGGCCGAGATGCGGCCCGAACGGCGGTAGAGTTCGACGATCCGCGCGACGTCCGTCTGGACCTTGGACCGGGTGAAGATGCCGCGCGGACGAACGCTGACCTCGTCCTTCAGCTTGTCTTCCTTCATGCTCTTGTTCCCCTCGAAGAGCACCCGATTGATGATCGGGTTTTCCTCGACGGTGACGAGAAGCGTGCCGTCCGCCTGCAGGTCGATCCTGACGTCGGCGAACAGGTCGGTGCGGAAGAGGGATTTCAGCGCCAGGTCGATCTTGGCCGGATCGATCGTCTCGCCGACCTGGATCGGCAGGTAGGAGATCACCGTCGCCGGCTCGATCCGCTCATTGCCTCGCACGTCGATGCGACGGACCATGCCTTCGCGCACCGCCGGCGCTGGGGCGGGAGCCGCTTGAGCCGCGGGCGCTGCGGCCGCCGCCGGCGGGGCTTCCGCCGCCTGGGCCAGGGCGAGAACTGGGGTCGCCAGTGCGGTGCTCCCCAGCAACAGGCCAAGGCCGGAGGATAGCGCAGCGCTGCGGGCGCGGAGTCTGTGCATCGAATCAGCCGTTTCGGAAATGCCGGTCGCTAGGAGAATAGCGCGCCGAAGAATTTGAACACATTCAGGCGCTGCAGATCGTTCCAGGTCGCGAACAACATCAATCCGAGCACCAGTGCAAGTCCCAGCCGGTACCCTGCCGCCTGAACCTTGGCGGTAAGAGGGCGTCTTGCGACCGCTTCGAAGGCGTAGAAGAGCAGGTGGCCGCCGTCGAGGACGGGCACGGGCAGCAGGTTCAGGAAGCCGATTCCCACCGAGATGCTGGCGACCAGCTCAAGCAGGGTGATTCCCCAATTGGCCAGCAGCGTCGGTACGTTGGGAGAAACCTCGGCGGTCTTCTTGGCGATGTCGCCGGAGAGCTGAGCGATCCCCAGCGGCCCGGAGAGCTGGTCGGCGGTCTCCCGGCCGGTCACCAGGCGGCCGAGGTATTTCACTGTCGTCACGACCTGGCTCCAGGCCTGTTTCGCGCCCTCGCCCACCGCTTCGATCGGCGGATAGCGACGCATCGAGACCTCGTCGGGCCGCAGGTCTTGCCGAACGCCAAGGGCGCCGTAGCGCTGGACATGGCCGAACTGGTCGACGACGGCGGTGCGCACCGGCGTCGCCGTCAGCGTCAGCTGCCGACCTGCGCGCTGCACCACGAAGTCGGTGGGCGTGTCGGAGCGCAGCGCCACCACCAGCCGGATATCGCGGAAATCTTCGATGGTCTTGCCGTCGGCCTTCAGCACCACGTCGCCCACCTGGAAGCCGGCGCGCTCGGCGGGGCTGCCCGTCTGGATGACGTCGATCCGCGCCGGCGAGACAGGCTTGCCCAGGGTCATCAGCAGGATGGCGAAGATGCTGATCGCCAGCAGGAAGTTCGCCAGCGGCCCGCCGGCGACGATGATCGCCCGCTGCCAGAGCGGCTTGAAGTGGAAGTAGCGGTCCAGCGCCCCCGCCCCTTCCCGCGCGACGATCTCCTGTCTCAGGGTCGCCAGGTCGTCGGCGTCGGGGAGGCTGGAGACGTTCTCGTCGCCGGCGAACTTCACATAGCCGCCGAGCGGCAACCAGCCGATCCGCCATTCGACGCCGTGCTTGTCCCGCCACGAGGCGATCGCGCGGCCAAAGCCGATAGAGAAGCGGTCGATCGAGGTGCCGAGCCAGCGCGCGGCCAGGAAGTGGCCGAGTTCGTGCACCGTCACCACCACCCCGATCACCAGGATGAAAGGCAGGATGTAGAGCAGAATATTCTGGACGACGGACATGGCCGCTTACTCCGTCTGGGTCAGGCCGAAGCCATAAGGCCGCTGGCGACCTCTTCCGCCACGCGGCGGGCCGTCGCATCGGCGGCGCGGGCCGCCTCCAGCACATCGCCTTCGTTGCGTCGACCCCAGCCTTCGGCGGTCATTCGGTCGAGAGTCTCCTCGACCACGCGGGCGATGTCCAGGAAGCCGATCCGCCGATCGAGAAAGGCGGCCACGGCGATCTCGTCGGCGGCGTTCATCACCGCCGGCGCGGCCCCGCCGGTCTCGAGCGCGGCCTTGGCGATCGCCAGCGCCGGGAACCGCTCGACGTCGGGCGCCTCGAAGGTCAGCTGGCCGATCCGCGCCAAATCCAGCCGCTCGCTCGGCCAAGGCAGCCGGTCCGGCCAGGCGTAGGCGCAGGCGATCGGCGTGCGCATGTCCGGCGGACCAAGCTGGGCCAGGGTCGAACCGTCGGCGTACTCCACCAGGCTGTGAACGATCGACTGCGGGTGGATCAAGACGTCGACGCGCTCCGGCGGCATGGCGAACAGATAGGCGGCCTCGATCACCTCCAGGCCCTTGTTCATCATGGTCGCGGAATCCACCGAAATCTTGGCGCCCATGCTCCAGTTGGGGTGGGCCAGCGCCTGTTCGGGCGTGGCGACCGCCATCTGCTCGCGGCTCCAGCCGCGGAACGGCCCGCCCGAGGCGGTGAGAATCAGTCGGCTGACCTGGCCGGCGTTCTGCGGCTCGAACACCTGGAAGATGGCCGAATGCTCGGAATCCACCGGGATCACCGCCCCGCCCGCCCGCTTGGCGGCGCGCAGCAGCTCCGGGCCGGCGCAGATCAGGCTTTCCTTGTTGGCGAGCGCGATGATCGCGCCGCTCCGCGCGGCGGCCAGCGTCGGCGCCAGGCCGGCGAAGCCGACGATCGCCGACATCACCCACTGCGTCTCGCGTGTGGCGGCCTCGGTCACCGCCGCGACGCCGGCGGCGGTCGCGACGCCGCTGCCGGCCAGCAGCTCGCGCAACCGCGGCAGGGCGCGCTCGTCCTCGACCACGGCGATCTCGGGGCGCCAACGCAGCGCCTGCTCGGCCAGCAGGTCGGCGTTGCGGCCGGCCACCAGGGCGACGATCTCGACCTCGGCCCCGGCCTGCTCGAACAGGTCCAGGGTGGAGACCCCCACCGACCCCGTCGAGCCCAGTACGGTCACCTTACGCGGCAGGTTCAATGGCCCCATCCCCAATGATTGGCGAGACGCGCCAGCGCCATCACGACGACCGCGAACATCAGCCCGTCCACCCTGTCGAGCAGACCGCCGTGGCCGGGGATCAGATCACCCGAATCCTTCACGCCGAAACGCCGCTTCAGCGCTGATTCCCAGAGATCGCCCGCCATGGTCGCCAGGCCGACCGCCAGGCCGATCAGGGCCGCTGCCCAGAGGTTGAGCTGAAAGGCCGGCATGACGACGTTCGGCAAGGTGATGTGCAGAGCCGACGGCGCGGCGATCAGCGCCCCCACCAGGCTGGCGCAGGCCAAGCCGCCGAAGAAGCCGGACCAGGTCTTGTTCGGCGAGAACCGCGGCCAGAGCTTCGGCCCCTTGAGCAGGCTGCCGACGGCGAAGGCGCCGATGTCGGCGGACCATGTGACCAGGAACAGCATCAGCGTCCACCATTGCCCCTGGTTGGTCAGCCGCAGCCAGGCGAGGCAGACGGCGGCCGGCGCCAGATATATCACGCCGAACGCCGCATCGGCTGGACGCTCGGCCACGCCGCGCGCGACGAGCGCGGCGGCGGCGGCGCCCACCAGGATCGAGAGCCAGGCCCAGACCGGATGCTGCAGGTGCGTCAGGAACAGCGCCGCCAGCACCGCGGCGGCGACGGCGGCCGACACCCTGAGCGGCGCCCGCGGCGCGCTCATCCCGCCCCATTCGATGGCGAGCAGGGCCACGCCCATCGAGACCAGCACCAGATAGGGCCAGTTCGCCTCGATCATCACCGCGGCGACGACGGCGGGAACGAGCACCAGGGCCGAGGCGAAGCGAAGGCCCAGGTTTGTCCAGTCGAAGCGTCTAGCCTGCGGCAAGGACATCATCGGGAAGGACGGCGCCGTAGCGGCGTTCGCGCCCGGCGAAGACCTCCAGCGCGGCCTTGAGGTGCTCGGCGCCATAGTCGGGCCAGAGCACGTCCTGGAAGACGAACTCTGCATAGGCCGATTCCCAGAGAAGGAAGTTGGAGAGCCGCTGCTCGCCCGAGGGACGGATGACCAGATCCGGCGGCGGCGAACCGGCGGTCGCGAGGCGGCCGGCGAACCCTGCCGCGGTCAGGTCTTCCGGACGGGCGCGGCCGGCGGCGACCTCCGCGGCGAACGCACGCGCGGCTTCGACGATGTCGGCCTGGCCGCCGTAGTTGAAGGCGATGTTGAGATTGAAGCGCTCGTTCTTCGCCGTCCGCGCCTGGGCGTCCTCAATCATCCGCACAAGCTCGGGCGAGAGCCCCTGCCGCTGGCCGAGCACCCGCACCCGGACCCCGTCGCGCTCCAGGCGGACGATGTCGCTTTCGAAGTAGCGTTTGGGCAGGGCCATCAGCTCAGCCACCTCGGCGGCCGGACGGCTCCAGTTCTCGGTGGAGAAGCCGTAGACGGTCAGCCAGCCGATATTCAGGTCCGGCGCGGCGGCGACCGTGCGCTTAAGCGCCTCGACCCCGGCGCGATGGCCGAGCGTCCGCGGCAGGCCGCGACGCTTCGCCCAGCGGCCGTTGCCGTCCATGACGACGGCGACATGCAGCGGCCGTTGCGGCTGCTCGCCCCGGCCCGTTGCGCCGGCGTTCGCGGAAGCGGCGCCTGAGGACGAGACGGGCGTGGGCGGACTGTCTTTTTGGGCGGCCATGGGCGTCGGAGTTCCTTAACGGCGCGACGGCGCTCGCACGACTAAACGTGCATGATCTCTTGTTCTTTGGTTTTCAAGGCTTCGTCGACGCGCTTGATCGCCTCGTCGGTGAGCTTCTGAACCTCGGTCTCCATCCGCTTCTGCTCGTCCTGGCTGATGGCCCCGTCCTTCTCGGCCTTCTTCAGGTCGTCGTTGGCGTCACGGCGGATGTTGCGGATGGCGATGCGTTGCTGTTCTGCGTACTTGCTGGCGATCTTGGCGATGTCCTTGCGCCGCTCCTCGGTGAGCGGCGGGATCGGGATGCGCAGGTTCTGGCCGTCGACGATGGGGTTGAGGCCCAGGCCGGAGTTGCGGATCGCCTTGTCCACCGCGATCACCAGGGCGCGGTCCCAGACGTTGACGCTGATCATCCGCGGCTCGGGCACGTTGACGGCGCCGACCTGGGTGATCGGCACGCTGGAGCCGTAGGCGTCGACGTGAATCTGGTCGAGCAGGTTGGCCGAGGCGCGGCCGGTCCGAAGCGAGGCGAATTCCTCCTTCAGCGCGGAGACCGCCTTGTCCATGCGGTCCTTGTACCGGGAAAGCACCGGTTTTTCGGCGGTGGCCATGGGAGTTCTCCCTTATCTGTTTCGTTGGTTCGTGAGGCTCAGGCGATGGTGGTGAAGACGCCCTGGCCCTTCAGGACCTTCAGGAAATTGCCGCGTTCGCGGATGGAGAACACCACAATCGGGATCTGGTTGTCGCGCATCAGGCTGATCGCCGAGGCGTCCATCACCCGCAGGTCCTTGGCGAGGACCTCCTGGTAGCTGAGCTCTTCGTAGCGCTGGGCGCTGGCGTCCTTCTTCGGGTCGGCGGTGTAGACCCCGTCGACGCTGGTGCCCTTGAACAGCGCGTCGCAGCCCATCTCGGCCGCGCGCAGGGCGCCGGTGGTGTCGGTGGTGAAGAAGGGATTGCCGATGCCGGCGGCGAAGATCACCACCCGGCCCTTCTCCAGGTGCCGCAGCGCGCGGCGGCGGATATAGGGCTCGCAGACGGCTTCCATCGGGATGGCCGACTGGACGCGGGTGTAGACGCCGATCTTTTCCAGCGCCCCCTGCAGGGCGAGCGCGTTCATCACCGTCGCCAGCATGCCCATATAGTCGGCGCTGGCCCGCTCCATGCCGCGCCCGGCGAGCGAGACGCCGCGGAAGATGTTGCCTCCGCCGATCACCAGGCAGAGCTCGACGCCGGTCTTGACGACTTCGGCGATGTCCTCGGCTGTGCGCTCGATCGTGGCGGTGTCGATCCCGAAACCCTGTTCCCCCATCAAAACCTCACCGGAGACCTTCAGGAGGATCTTCTGGTAGCGCAGGGGGGCGTCAGGCATCGCTGGGTCCGGGTCGCTGGAGTACTGGGAACATAGACCAGGACAATTTTCCGCCAAGCGGAAGCCGCACCGCAGCCGCAAATCGTCCGGTCCAGACCATTCGCCGCCGAAGTGGAGGCCGGCTCGGCGTCGCGAATGGACTAACTTTAGAACCTGATGAGCCTTCGACGGTTCGTTCGAAACCGCAGAATGCTCAGGGCCGTCCGGCGCCGCGCGCGTGCGCGACGCCGGATCGTTTTACCCTTAGCTCTGCCCGGAGAGCTGCGCCACTTCCGCGGCGAAGTCCGGCCCTGCCGGGCCCTTGTCGACGCCTTCGCCGAGGGCGAAGCGCACGAACCCCTTCAGGGTCACCGGCGAGCCGAGCTCCTTGGCGGTTTCGGCGACCAGCTGTTCGACCGTCTGGTCCGGGTTCATCACGAAGGGCTGCTTCAGGAGGACGACCTCCTCCTGCCACTTGCGGATGCGGCCTTCGACCATCTTCTCGGCGATTTCGCGCGGCTTGCCGGACTCGATCGCGGTCTGGGTCTGGATCTCGCGTTCCTTCGCCACGATGGCGGGATCGAGCTCGTCAGGCGTCAGCGCCAGCGGCGGGGTCGGCGTACCGGCCACGTGCAGGGCGATGCGGCGCGCGACCTCGGCCAGCTGGGCCTGGTCGCCGGCGCCTTCCAGAGCCACCAGCACCGCCAGGCGGGCGACGTCGTCGCCCTGCTTGTTGTGCAGGTAGAGGGCCACGGCGCCCTGTCCGACCGACAGCTTGGCCGTGCGGCGCAGACGCATGTTCTCGCCGATGGTCGCGATCATGTTGGTGACCACGTCGCTGACCAGCTCGCCCTTCGAGGTCTTCGCCGCGAGGATGGCGTCGACGTCGCCGTCAGTCTTCAGCGCCACGTCCGCGAACTCACGCGCGGCGGCCTGGAAGCCCTCGTTCTTCGCGACGAAATCGGTCTCGGCGTTGAACTCGACCACGACGCCGGTCTTGGCGTCAGCCGAGATCTTGCCGGCCACAAGGCCTTCGGCGGCGGCGCGGTCGGCCTTCTTGGCGGCCTTGGCCAGGCCTTTGGTGCGCAGCCAGTCCATCGACGCGCTGACGTCGCCATTGTTCTCTTGCAGCGCCTTCTTGCAGTCCATCATGCCTGCGCCAGACTTCTCGCGCAGGTCCTTGACCAGCGCAGCGGTGATTTCCGCCATGGGTCAGCTCCTTCAGGTTTATGTAACCGGCGGGCCCGGATTTACGGGCCCGCCGTGACAGTCAGTTGATTGTAGCGGTCCCCCGAGAGGGACTTAGCCGGCCGCGGGCTCGCTGGGAGCTTCAGCCGGGGTCTCGGCGGCTTCGACCAGAGCAGCTTCAACCGAACCGCTGGCGATCGGAGCGGCTTCGACCGGAGCTTCGGCCGGGGCCTGCGCGTCGGCGCGGGCCAGGGCCGGCTCCATCGGCGCTTCCGAGGCGCCCAGGTCGACGCCCGAGGCCGCCTGGCCAGCCGCCAGGCCGTCCAGGATCGAGTCGGCCATCAGGTCGCAGTAGAGCTGGATGGCGCGCGCGGCGTCATCGTTGCCCGGGATCGGATAGGTGATGCCGTCCGGGTTGCAGTTGGTGTCGAGGATGGCGATCACCGGGATGTTGAGCTTGCGCGCTTCCTGGATGGCGATCGCTTCCTTGTTGGTGTCGATCACGAACATCAGGTCGGGGATGCCGCCCATGTCCTTGATCCCGCCCAGGGACAGCTCGAGCTTGTCGCGCTCGCGGGTGAGCTGCAGCAGCTCCTTCTTGGTGCGGCCGCTGTCGCCGTCGAGCACGCCTTCCAGCTCGCGCAGACGCGCGATCGAGCCGGACACGGTGCGCCAGTTGGTGAGCGTGCCGCCCAGCCAGCGGTGGTTCACATAATACTGGGCGCAGCGCTTGGCGGCGGTGGCGATCGGCTCGGACGCCTGGCGCTTGGTGCCGACGAACAGGATGCGGCCGCCGCCGGCGGCGACTTCACGCACCTTCACCAGGGCCTGGTGAAGCAGCGGAATCGACTGCGACAGATCGATGATGTGGATGTTGGAGCGGCTGCCGAAGATGAAGCGCTCCATCTTCGGATTCCAGCGGTGCGTCTGGTGGCCGAAGTGGGCGCCGGCTTCCAGGAGCTGGCGCATAGAGAAGTCAGGAAGAGCCATGGGCGTCTTTGGTCCTTTTTCCGGTTAACCTCCGCAGGCAAACCCCCGGAGACCCGAGGACCGGAATGGAGCGGACGGGATGTCTCCCCGCCACGTCCCAAACACCTGCGTGTGGAATGAGGCGGGCACATAGGGGCATGGCCGCCAAAATGCAAGCTTTAGCGCAAGATCAGTCCCCTGCGCCGCGGCCCTGCGACGAGGTCTTACCACCTCAGGCCGCCTGGACGAAGCTCACCGTCATCGCGCCGCGGCGACGCCACCCCAGGGTCTCATAGAGCCGGATCGCGCTCTCATTGTGGTCGTAGACGTGCAGGAAGGCGGTTTCCCCCCGCGCGACGATCGCCTCGGTGACCACGGCCATCAGGCCGGCGGCGTAGCCACGCCCGCGAAAGTCCGGGTGGGTGCAGACCGCGCTGACCTCGGTGTATCCGGGCAGGCGCAGACGCTCGCCGGCCATCGCCGCCAGCCGCCCGTCGACCCGCACCCCCACGAAATCGCCGAGCCGGTGGGTGCGTCGGAAGAAGGGGCCGGGCTTGGTCAGGGTCGCCAGAGCCAACATCTCGGCGGCGTCGGCGTCGCCCAGCGCAAGGACCTCGAAGTCCGGGCTTTGCAGGACCGGCGCCTCGGCGATCATCTGCGAGACCGGGTCGCCCGGCGTGATGGCCACGCCGGCCAGCTCGCGCGGCGGATCGGCCTCGAACAGGGCTGCTTCGCCATGCGCGCGGATAAGTGAAGCCAGGGCCCCGAGGCTTTCGTCCGAGCCGTCGGCGGCGGCGGTGAAAAGGCCGTAATCCGGAGCCAGCCGGCGCGCCCTCCCCTCCCCCAGTGTCAGATCGGCCTGACGGGTGGTCAGCGCAGCCCAGACGGCGCGGTCCAGCGGGTGATCCGCCCCAGGCCGGGAAGGAGGGGTGCGGGAAGGAGGGGTCATGGCCGAAACGATGCTCGCCCGGGCATACGAATGTCTCGCGGTTTCGGCCCGAACATAGCCCGCCGACGATCGTCCGCCCAGGCCGCGGCCGTCGCCTGACCCGCGCCTACATGTCTTCGACGAACACCACGCCAGGCGAGGTCTTCAGTGCGCCGCGCACGGCCATGTCGAGCTTGAATCGGCCGGGCAGCTTCAGCTCGACCTCCTTGCCGTCGCCCAGGCCGGCGACCAGCAGGATCTCGCCGCCGCGCTCGGAAACCTGCAGCCGCGTCTTCAGCGCCTCGATCTCGGCGCTGCGCGGGGCGACATGCACGCGCAGCCCCGCCACGGAGTTCTCCAGCAGCTTCTCGACCGGCTGGGCGTCGTCGCCGAAGAAGCGGACCTCGCCCTCGGTGGCCTTGGCGCGGACCTTGATCGACACCGCCTTGCCGGGCTCCAGGAAGTCGCGACAGCGGCGCAGGGTCTCCGGCGGGAACAGCACCTCGTATTCGCCGGTGGGGTCGGAAAGGGTCACGAAGGCGAACTTCTCGCCGGTGCGCCCGGGCTTCTCCAGCTTGCGTCGCACGACGCCGGCCATGCGCAAGGCCTCGGCCCCGCCCACCGCCTTGGCCAGCGCGTCGGCGTAGAGGTCGGTGCGCTTGCGGCGCAGCGGCTCGACCATGTCGTCCAGCGGGTGGCCGGAGAGGTAGAAGCCGACCGCCGCCAGCTCGTGGTCCAGCCGGTCCGTCGGCGTCCACGGCTCGACCCGGGGCATCTTGCGCTTCTGGGCCTCGACGAACTCGCTGTTGCCGTCGCCAAACAGGCCGGCCTGCTCGGAGGCCCGCTGGGCGGCCACGCTCTGGCTGAAGCTCAGCAAGAGGTCGGCGGCGTCCATCAGCTGGGCGCGGTTGGGGTGGATGGAATCGAAGGCGCCGGCGCGGGCCAGGGTCTCGAAGGTGCGCTTGTTGACCTGCCGCGGATCGACCCGCTCGACGAAGTCGAAGATGTCGCGGAACGGTCCGCCTTCGCGGCGGACCTGGACCACGTGCTCCATCGCCTGCAGGCCGACGTTGCGGATGGCGCCCAGCGCATAGAGCACCTCGCCGTCCGCCACCTCGAAGTCGGCCGCCGAACGGTTCACGTCCGGCGCCAGGATCTTCACCCCCAGGCGCTTGGCGTCCTGGTAGAAGACCGAAAGCTTGTCGGTGTTGGCGATGTCGAGGCTCATCGAGGCGGCGAAGAACTCGACGGGCGCGTTCGCCTTCAGCCAGGCGGTCTGGTAGCTGACCACCGCGTAGGCGGCGGCGTGGGACTTGTTGAAGCCGTAGCCGGCGAACTTGTCGACCAGGTCGAAGATGCCGCCCGACTGCTCGGCCGGGATGCCGTTCGCCTCGGCGCCGGAGATGAACCGGGCGCGCTGCTGGTCCATCTCCTCCTTCTTCTTCTTGCCCATGGCGCGACGCAGAAGGTCGGCTTCGCCCAGGCTGTAGCCCGCCAGGATCTGGGCGATCTGCATCACCTGCTCCTGGTAGACGATGATGCCGTAGGTCTCGTTCAGCACCGGGGCCAGCGTCGGGTGCAGGGTGTCGATCGGCTTGCGGCCGAACTTGCAGTCGATGAAGGCCGGGATGTTGTCCATCGGGCCCGGCCGGTAGAGGGCGCCGATAGCGGTGACGTCCTCGATGCAGTTGGGCCGCAGCTGGCGCAGGGTGTCGCGCATCCCCTGGCCTTCAAACTGGAAGACCCCCACCGTCTGGGCCGCGCCCATCAGCTCGTAGGTCTTCACATCGTCGAGCGGCAGGGTGTCCATGTCGACCCCGGCGCCGCGCTTCTCCAGGTGCTTCAGCGCCCGGTCAATCACCGTCAGGGTCTTCAGGCCGAGGAAGTCGAACTTCACCAGGCCGGCGCTCTCGACCCATTTCATGTTGAACTGGGTGGCGGGCAGGTCCGAGCGCGGATCGCGGTAGAGCGGGGTGAGCTGGGTCAGCGGCCGGTCGCCGATCACCACGCCGGCGGCGTGGGTCGAGGCGTTGCGGTAGAGCCCCTCCAGCTGCAGGGAGACGTCCAGCAGCCGGGCCACCGCCTCGTCCTCGTCCCGGGCCTGGCGCAGCCGCGGCTCGACGTCGATCGCCTGGCTCAGCGTCACCGGATTGGCGGGGTTGGCCGGCACCATCTTGGCCAGGCGGTCGACCTGGCCCAGCGGCATCTGCATCACCCGGCCGACGTCGCGCAGCACGGCGCGCGCCTGCAGGGTGCCGAAGGTGATGATCTGCGCCACGCGGTCACGGCCGTAGCGCTGCTGGACATAGTCGATCACCTCCTGCCGCCGCTCCTGGCAGAAGTCGATGTCGAAGTCGGGCATGGAGACCCGCTCAGGATTCAGGAAGCGCTCGAACAGCAGGCCGTAACGCAGCGGGTCGAGGTTGGTGATGGTCAGGGCGTAGGCCACCAGCGAGCCCGCGCCCGAGCCCCGCCCCGGCCCCACCGGGATGTCATGCGCCTTCGCCCACTTGATGAAGTCCGAAACGATCAGGAAGTAGCCCGGGAACCCCATCTGGGTGATGATCCCGATCTCCCGCTCCAGTCGCGCCTCGTACTCCTCCGCCGGCGCGGTGTTCGCCTGGCCGAGGCCCATGCGCATCTTCAGGCCCTCGCGAGCCTGGTGCGCCAGTTCCTCAGCCTCGGAGCGGCCGCCCTCGGTCGGGAAGCTCGGCAGCAGCGGCCCGCGCTTGGCGACCGTGAAGGCGCAGCGTCGGGCGATGTCCAGGGTGTTGTCGCAGGCCTCCGGCAGGTCGGCGAACAGGGTTCGCATCTCTGCGGCCGGCTTGAACCAGTGCTCCGGCGTCACCCGCCGGCGCTCGTCCTGGCCGACGAAGGCGCCGTCGGCGATGCACATCAACGCGTCGTGCGCCGGATACATGGCCGACTTGGCGAAATAGACGTCGTTGGTCGCCACCAGGGGCACGTCGGCCTCGTAGGCGAAGGCCACCAGCTCGCCCTCGGCCGCCGCCTCGCCCGGCAGCCCGTGCCGCTGCAGCTCGACGTAGAAGCGGTCGCCGAAGACCCGGTGCATCTCGGCCAGCGCCGCGCGGCCCTCCTTGACCTTCCCGGCGGCGAACAGGGAGTCGACCGGCCCGTCGGGTCCGCCGGACAGCAGGATCAGGCCCTCGGCGAGCGCCGTCACCCGGGCCCAGGGCACATGCGGCTCGTCCGTCGCCTCGCACTCGACGTAGGCGATCGAGGACAGCTCGGCGAGGTTCAGATAGCCCTGCTCACTCTGGGCCAGCAGCACGACGGTCGGGGTGCGCGCCCAGCGTTCGGGCGGGCGCTCACCGAGGCCGCTGACCGGCAGGGCGCAAGCGATGATCGGCTGGACGCCGGCGTCCTTGGTGGCGACAGAGAATTCCAGGGCGCCGAACAGGTTGGCCCGATCGGCGATCGCCACCGCCGGCATGTCGCAGCCCTTGGCCAGCACGCCGATCTTGTCGGCCTTGATGGCCCCTTCGAGCAGGGAATAGGCCGAACGCGTCCGCAGGTGCACGAAGCCCTGAGGCGCCGGACCTTGGGAGCCTGGAGCGGCGCCTGGGTTTTCGCCTTCCGCGCTCACCTCCGCCGCCTCCCCCATCCGCATGGCGGTCAGCCCACGTAGCCGGCCACCGTACACATCATCCAGACAAAGCTGGCCACGGAGACAAAGGCCAGCGATTCTCGCGCGAGACGAACCATCTGTCGCATACCTTGCTGTGGGCGGTCTGTGGACAACCGCCGCGTTGTTCTCAGTTCGTTCTTATTCCCCTTTTGTTCTCCTCGTCAAGCCGCCCCGGCTGGCGGGACACATCCGCAGCGGAACAACGGCGCCGCTTCGCCGTTCTTTCGCAATGGAGGAGACATGCCCTCCCCGCTCATGCCGCTGCTACGGCAGCACTATCCCGACATCGCCAAAGACCTGCTTTCGCCGATGCTCGACACCCTCAACATCGGGCGCGCGATCTGTGGGGGGGACCTCGACAAGCTGTTGATCATCCTGGTGGTCGCCCTGCGCACCGCCGAGGACAGGCGTGCGCTCGACATCGATCCCGAGGGCGTGCTCAAGGTCCATCCGAGCCTGTCGACCAATGTCCGCTCGATCGCCGAATCCACCGGCATCCCGAAGGAAAGCGTCCGGCGCAAGGTGACGGCCCTGGTCGAGGAAGGCTGGATCCGTCGAGTGGACCATAGTCTGTCGCTTGCGCCGCACGCCTCGCGCATGCTCACCGACTTCCGCGAACAGGTTTTCCACCTGGCGCTGCGTCACCACCAGACCGTCGCTGCTCTGGAGCAGGAACTGGACCAAGGGAGGTGACAGCCCGGAGCCGCACGGGCAGAAGTGCGCCATGGCCGCCGGCGTCCTCTTCGTCCACAATAACTTCCCCGCCCAGTTCCGGGACCTCTCCGAGGGCCTGGTCGCCCGGGGCGTTCCCTGCTTCGCCATCGGCTTCGAACATTCGCCGGGCGTCCCCGGCGTCAGCCTGGTGCGCTACCGCCTGCCGCGCGGCACCGGCAAGGACGTCTTCCCGCTGGCGATTCGCGCCGAGGCCGACCTGCTGCGCGGGCGCTCCGCCCTCGACGGCGCGCGCTGGCTGAAGGAGCAGGGCCACGATCCCCAGCTCATCGTCGGCCACCCGGGGTGGGGGGAGACCTCGCTGCTGTCGCACGTGTTTCCGCAAGCAAAACAAGTGCTTTTCTCGGAATTCTATTACCACGGACGCGACTCGGACATCGACTTCGACCCGGAGTTCTGGAACGGCGACGACGAGGCGCTGATCCGCGGCAAGGCCAAGAACGCGGTCATGGCCATGGCGCTCGCCGAGGCCGAGGTGATCGTCGCCCCGACCGCGTTCCAGGCTTCGCGCCTGCCGCCGGCCTTCCACGCCCGCACCCGGGTGATCCACGAGGGCATCGACGTGGAGGCCATCCGGCCAGGGCCGGCCGAACCCTTCCAGCTCGCCGACGGCCGGGTGCTGACGCCAGGCGCGCCGGTGATCACCCATATCAACAACAACATGGAGCCGATGCGCGGGCTCCACTCTTTCGCCCGCGCCCTGCCCCGGCTGCTGGCCAAAGTCCCCGACGCGCAGGTGGTGATCATCGGCGAGGAGAAGACCCGCGGCTACGGGGCCGACGCGCCCGGCGGCCAAACCTGGAAACAGGCCATCTTCGCCCCGCTCGAGCCGCAGCTCGACCTCGCCCGCGTCCACTTCCTGGGCAAGGTGCCGCACGCGCGGATGCTGGCGGCGCTCCGCCTCTCCACGGCCCACGTCTACTACAGCTACCCCTTCGTCCTCTCCTGGTCGATCGTCGAGGCCATGGCCAGCGGCTGTTACGTCATCGGCTCAGACACCGCGCCGGTGCGCGACGCGATCGTGGACGGGGTGAACGGACGGCTGCTGCCCTTCTTCGATGTCGACGCGCTCTCCGACGCGCTGATCGCCGCCTGTCGCGCGCCTGAGGCGTCCGCCCCGCTGCGCGCCGCCGCGCGGGAGACGGCGGTGGCGAAATTCAGCCGCGCCGGCGGACGCGCGGCCTGGTTCGACCTCATGGCTCAGCTCGGCCTGCAGATTCCAGCCATCTAGAGTCTAGAGCGTGACAGCCGCAAATGGATGCCGGTTGCGGCGGCCGTCACGCTCTAAACTCTTGAAGATAGACCCTTCCCGGTTCAGGTGATTCCACCTGAACCGGGAAGGGTCTAGCCGACCTTCGCCCAGCCGCGGCCCTGCTGCTTCCAGTAGGAGACGGCGAAGCCGCTTGCCTTGATGGTCTTCCATTGGCCCCGGGCCGTGGCCACCTGCGCGTCGTCGGCGCCGTCGAACAGGACCAGGCAGCGGCTGTAGCCGCCGAGCTCGCCCGGCTCCGCCCCGTCGATCAGGAAGAGGGCGTCGGCCTGATTTGGATTCTCGAAGTCCGTGGTCAGCAGGATCGGCTGGCGCGCCGCGCCCGGCTCGGCGGCCGGTGCGTGCGGCAGGAAGCTCTCGTCGCGATAGGTCCACAGCCAGCCGTCCAGATGCTCGATGCGTTCGGCCTGGCGGGCGCGGACGATCGCCTTCCAGCCACGCCCCAGGGTCTTTTCGAGCAGCTCAGGCAGGGCCTGATCGAGGCCGGTCCGCTCCAGGTGGTAGAACCAGACCTCGCAGCCCTCAGCCATGCGGCTTCGCCGCAAAATTCGCCGCCAGGGACCGGATCACGGCGGCCACCGCCTTGGGATGGGACAGCGGCCCGAGGTGATTGAGCGGCAGGCTGATCGACGACCAGCCGAAACGCCCGGCCAACCGGATCTCGTCGCCGTAACTGCCGCTGAGCTGCAGATAGGCCCCCGGCGTCGTCAGCTCGACCTGAGGCGCCGCCTCTTCGAAATAGGCCAGCGGCAGCGGCTCGAGTTCCGCCACGAGGGCGTCCAGAACGTCGGCCTCCGGCAACAGCTTGGCCAGAGCGCCCGGCGGCCACCAGTCGTCCCAGGGCGGCAGCTGGCCCATCGGCGCGCCGGCCCGCAGCGCCTCGCGGGTATCGGCCGGCGCCGTGTCGAGCCAGCTGCGGCCGGGATGCGGCAGGATGGAATCGACGAAGATCACGCCGCTCACTGGGGCCCGCAGATGCGTCGCAAGCGCCGGCATGAGTGCGCCCGCCCCGCTGTGCGGGACCAGCACGACCGGATCCTCCCCGGCGCCGTCGATGGTCGCGGCCATCGCCTGGGCGAGCGTCTCGTAATAGCTCCCGCTGATGCTTGATAGCTTCGGCCAGACCGGGGCGTCGGCCCGGAACTCCATCGCCGTGAGCTCCGCCGCCGTGCTCCTGAGGCTGTAGGGCCCCAGCAGCGGGCTGTGCAGCAGGATTAGCCTCTGACCGTTCATCAACCTTCGTACTTCTCCTGCACCATCCGGTTCAGCAGGCGCACGCCGTAGCCGGTGGCGCCGTCGGGAATGGTGGGGGTGCTCGACGGCTTCTTCCAGGCGGTCGAGGCGATGTCGAGATGGGCCCAGGGCACGCCGTTGATGAATTTCTGGATGAACAGGGCCGCGGTGATCGAACCGCCGGCCCGGCCACCGGTGTTCTTCACATCGGCGATCACCGAGTCGATCTGCTTATTGTAGGCGTCCGGCAGCGGCATGCGCCAGAGCAGCTCGCCCTCCTTCTGGGAGGCGTCCAGCAGGTTGGCGGCCAGTTCGTCGTTGTTCGAGAACAGGCCGGCGTACTCGTTGCCCAGGGCCGTGATGATTGCGCCGGTCAGCGTCGCCAGATCGACGATCAGCTTCGGCTTGAAACGGTCCTGGCAGTACCAGATGGCGTCGGCGAGCACGAGGCGGCCTTCGGCGTCGGTGTTGATCACCTCGATGGTCTGGCCGGACATCGAGGTCACCACGTCGCCCGGACGCTGGGCGTTGGCGTCGGGCATGTTCTCGACGAGGCCGAGGATGCCCACCACGTTGACCTTCGCCTTGCGCGCGGCGAGCACGTGCATCAGGCCGGCGACGGCGCCGGCGCCGCCCATGTCCCACTTCATGTCCTCCATGCCCTCGGCGGGCTTGATGGAGATGCCGCCCGAGTCGAAGCAGACGCCCTTGCCGACGAAGGCGATCGGCTGGGCGGCCTTGTCCGCCGCTCCGTTCCAGCGGATCACCACCAGCTGGCTCTCGCGCACGCTGCCCTGGCCGACGCCCAGCAGGCTGCCCATGCCGAGCTTGGTCATCTCCGGCTCGCCGAGGATCTCGACCTCGAGGCCCAGGCTCCCCAGCTCCTTCACCCGCCGGGCGAATTCGACCGGATAGAGGATGTTGGCGGGCTCGGAGACCAGGTCGCGGGTGAAGCTCACCGCGTCGGCCACCGCGGCCAGCGGCGGGAAGGCGGTGCGCGCGGCGTCCGGGTCGGCCGTGACGATCTGCGCGCTCAGCAGCGACGGCTTCTTATCCGCCGGCTCCTTGGTCCGGTACTTGTCGAAGCGGTAGGCGGCGAGGCGCAGGCCGAGCGCGGCGTGCGCCGCGGTCTCGGCGTCAGCTTCGGGAATCTCCAGACGCAGGATCTCGAAGCCCGTGGCCTTCAGCGCCGCGTAGGCGTTGGCCGCCGCATGCTCCGCCGCCAGGGCGTCGAAGCCCTCGCGCTTGCCGGTCCCGATCAGGACCAGGCGCGCGACGTCGAGCCCGGCCGGCGTGACCAGATCGAGCGTCTGGCCCTTGGCCCCGGTGAACCGGCTGGCGGCCACCGCCTGGTCGAGCTTGCCTTTCGGCGCCTCGCCCTCGAACACGATCTGGGCTACCGCCGTTTTCGGCTGCAGCGCGGCTGCGGCCGCGACGAACTCGATCTCCATACGAACTCTCTCAGCTCCGCCTCAATGCCCTGCAACGCACGCCGCGCTGCTGTGGGCCCGCCCCGACGCTGTTGTGCGACGGGGCAACGCATGGTTTAGAACAGCTCCGCAGCCGCGGCGCGGCGAAATCTCCGGGCAAGCCGTTTTCTTAACCGATGCGCCTGATCGACCGCTACCTGCTGCGCCAAATGCTAGGCCCGACGCTGCTTGCGACCGGCGCCCTGACCGGCGTCGCCTTGCTCAGTCAGAGCCTAGCCGGCCTCGACCTGATCGTGAACCAGCGGCAGAGCGCCGTGGTCTTCCTGAAGGTCACGCTGCTCTACATGCCGCAGCTCATCAACATGATCCTGCCGATCGCGGTGTTCGTCGCCGCGCTGGTGTCCTTCAACCGGCTGCACACCGAGCAGGAGATCGTCGTCTGCTTCGCCGGCGGGATGAGTCGCTGGCGGGTGATCTCGCCGGCCATGCGGCTGGCGGGCGCCATCGCCTTCTTCGCCCTGGTCATGAACCTCTTCGTGCAGCCGGCGGCCTTCCGAGCGCTGCGCGAGGAGCTCTTCGCGGTGCGCACCGACCTCGCCTCCACCCTCGTGCGCGAGGGTGAGTTCACCGAGCCGACGCCCGGACTCACCGTCTATACACAAAGCATTGATGGACAAGGCAATCTTCGCAACCTCTTCATTCATCAGACGAAGGGCGACGACGCGGCCACCACCTATACGGCCGACCAGGGCCGGCTCGCCAAGCGCCTGGGGCGGCCCGTGCTGATCATGCACGAAGGCTCGACGCAGGAATTTTCACGTACCGGCGTGCTGAACTTCCTGACCTTCGACGAGTACATATTCGACCTGTCGCCGCTCACCGACAGCTCGGGCCTGGTCCACTACAAGCCCTCGGACCGCTACATGCACGAGCTGTTCTTTCCCGACCTGGAACAGGACTGGGAGCGGCGGAATCGCAAGAGCCTGCTCGCCGAGGGACACGCGCGCCTCGCCACCCCGCTCTACAACATCGCCTTCATGGCCATGGCCCTGGCCGCCATCATCGGCGGCGGCTTCTCGCGCCTGGGCTATGGCCGGCGTATCGCCGTCATGGCGGGGCTCGCCACCCTGACCCGGATCATCGGCTTCGTCGTCCAGGCCGCCTGCGACGACGACGTCTGGCTCAACCTGCTGCAGTACGCGGTGCCGCTGATCGCGCTCGGATTCGCCCTGCGCAGCATCTTCCGGCAACGGACCAGCCGGTCCGGCGCCCGCGAGCGTCGCCCCGCCGGCCTCTCGAGGGCGGCGGCATGAGAGTGGGACGCCTCGAACGCTACATGCTCGCGCGCACCCTGGGCGGCGTGGGCTCGGCGCTGGCGGTGATCACCGCGGTGATCGTGCTCGTCCAATTCGTCGACCTGTCGCGGCAGGTCGGCGTGCGGGCCGACGTCGGGCCTGGAGAGCTGTTTGGCCTGACACTGCTGCGCGCGCCTTCCGTGATCCAGATCCTGCTGCCGTTCGTCTTCCTGTTCGGCGTGATCGCCGCCTACGTCGGCCTCAATCGCAAGAGCGAGCTGGTGGCGATGCGCGCCGCGGGCGTCTCGGCCTGGCGCTTTATCCTGCCCTCCGCCCTGGCGGCCTTCATCGCCGGGGTGCTGACGGTCGCCGTGATCAATCCCCTGGCCGCGACGCTCAACTCGCGCTTCGAGCTCGATCGCGCGCGGATGATGGAGAACTACCTGCCGGGCGCACCCAAGGACGTCTGGCTGCGCCAGGGCGACGAGACCAACCAGATCGTCATCCACGCCCGGTCGCGCGACATGGCCGAAGGCGTGGTCCACCTGCACGGCGTTTCGCTCTTCGTCTACCAGAAGGACCAGGCGGGACGGCCGCAGTTCAAGCGCCGGCTGGAAGCCGCCGACGCGCGGCTGATGCCGGGCTTCTGGCAGCTGCGGGACGTCCGCGAGGCCACCGCCGGCGAGAATTCGGTGCATTCCGACAGCCTGTCGATTCGCTCGACGCTGGACGCGGAGTCGGCGATGGAGCGGTTCGCCGCGCCCGACGCGATCGCCTTCTGGCGGTTGCCGGCCGCGATCCGGCTGACCGAAGCGGCGGGATTCTCCGCCTCGGGCTACAAGCTGCGCTTCCATCAGCTGCTGGCCACGCCGATCCTGTTTTCGGCCATGGCGGTGCTGGCGGCGGCCTTTTCGCTGCGTCTGGCCCGGCTGGGCGGACTGGCGGGCCTCGCAGGCGCCGGCGTGGCGCTCGGATTCGTGGTTTTCTTCTTCAACCAGTTCGCTGGCGCCCTCGCCAAGGGCGACATCATCCCGCTCTACGCCGCGGCCTGGGCGCCGCCCATCGTGGCCCTGCTGTCGGGTTTGACTCTGCTCTGCTACACCGAAGACGGTTGAATCGTTCGCCGGCGGGTCTATGCATCCGCGAACGGCGCAAAAGCGCGGCGCGGACGCCAGAGGGGATCATAGCAACGATGAGTCCGGGTCGGCTGACGCCTTCCGCAGCTAAGCGCGCCATGCTTATGGGTGTCGCGCTCGCCGCCATTCTCGCGCAGTCGCCTGCTCACGCCCAGACGCGGCGCGACCAGCTGCCCGCCGAGGAGAAGCCGGCCAAGGCGGCCAAGGCCGCGCCCGCCGCCACGCCCGACGGTCTCGCGCCGGACGAACTCTACATGGAGGCCGACGTCCTCACGCGGGACGACAAGGCCAACCGCACGACCGCCGAAGGTTCGGTCGAGATCCGCTACCAGGGCCGCACCCTGCGCGCGGACCGCCTCGTCTACGACCAGGGCGCAGACGGTCAGACCGGCGTGATTCGCGCCTTCGGCCACGTGCAGATGATCGGCTCCGACGGCTCCGTCGAGTTCGCCGACGAGCTGACGCTCGACGACAAGATGAGCGCCGGCGTCGGCCGCGGCTTCGCCGCCCGGCTGCCGGACAACGGCAAGCTCGCCGCGACCTCCGTGGTGCGCCGCTCCGAGGTCATCCAGGAGCTCAACCGGGCGATCTACACCCCCTGCGCCATCTGCGCCGCCAACGGAAAAGCCAAGCAACCGACCTGGTCGATCCGCGCCACGCGCGTCGTGCAGGACAAGAAGAAGCGCCTCATCTTCTACAGGAACGCCCGCGTGCGCGTGCTGGGCGTCTCGGTGCTCTATCTGCCGGTGTTCTGGCACGCCGATCCGACGGCGAACCGGGCCTCGGGCTTCCTTACGCCCAGCCTGGGCGAATCGGACCGGCGCGGCTTCTCCTACGAGCAGCCCTATCTGTGGGCGGCTTCGCCTTCGACCGACGTCATCGTGAGCCCGCAGCTCAACACGAAGGTCAACCCCTTCCTCAACGCACAGGTTCGCAAGCGCTTCTATTCCGGCGATGTCGATCTGCGGTTCGGCTACACCCACGAGAAGAACGTCGACGGCAGCGGCGACCGCTTCGGCGAGAGCACCAACCGCAGCTACGTCCTCGCCCGCGGCGCCTTCCACATCGACGACAACTGGCTGCTCGGCTTCACCGCCGAACGCGCCTCGGATCCGCTGATCTTCGACAAGTACGACGTCGGCAAGGTCTACGAGAGCCGTGGCCCCTATGTCGCCGACGACCGGCGGCTGATCTCCCAGCTCTATGCGATCCGCGAGGACAGCCAGTCCTACTTCTCGGCCGCGGCGATCAGCATCCAGAGCCTGCGCGCCGGCTCCGTCGCCGGCACGATCGAGGACAATGGCGCCATCCCGGTGATCGCGCCGCTGATCGAGCAGCGCTATTCGCCGAACACGACCGTGCTCGGCGGCCGGCTGCGTCTGACCGGCAGCGCCGTGGCCCTGACCCGCGACCAGTCCCCGGCCGATCCCACCCTGCCCGGCATCGACAGCCGCCGCGTCACAGCCCAGGCGGACTGGCGCCGCAGCTTCACCTCCGCGGCCGGCCTACGGGTCGACCCCTTCGTCAGCATCCGGGGCGACGCCTACAGCCTGGGCGACGTGCCGCGCGCGTCCGGCGTCGGCGTCCACTCGACGGCCGTCGGGCGCGGGCTGGCGACCGCCGGGGCGGACATCTCCTATCCGGTCTATCGCCGCTGGCGCGACGCCACCGTGGTCCTGGAGCCGCTGGCCCAGCTCGCCGTGTCGCCCAACGCCAAACAGATCGTCGTCGGCCACGACGCGTCGGGCAATCCGATCTACCTCAACGAGGACAGCGCCACCTTTGAGTTCGATGAGACCAACCTCTTCAAGACCGACAAATTCCCCGGCTACGACCTCTATGAGGACGGCGCGCGGCTGAACGTCGCCGCCCGCGGCTCGGTGCTCTGGGACGATGGACGGCGCGCGAGCCTCCTCGTCGGCCGCAGCTTCCGTTCGCAGCGCAACACCATCTTCCGCAACGGCTCGGGGCTGCGTGAAACGGCCTCGGACTGGATCGTCGCCGGCGACGCCCAGCCGATGAAGGGCCTGTCGCTGTTCGCGCGCACGCGGCTCGACGCCGACACCCTGAAGGTCCATCGCATCGAGGCGGGGGCCAACGCCCAGACGAAGTGGGCCTCGGGCTTCGTCCGCTATCTGAGCAACGACGCCGAGATCACCGGCGCGTCGTCCAACAGCCTGTCTGGCGGCAAGCAGGAAAACCTCGACGTCGGCGGCGAGACCTATTTCGGCAAGAACTGGGGCGCCTCGCTCTACGGCAGCCGCGACATGGTCTCCAACGCCTGGGCCGTGCGCGACGTCGGCGTCTTCTATCGCGACGACTGTATCCGGGTGGATGTCATCTATCGCAAGGAAGACGCCGTCTTCTATCTGCTCGACAACACGCAGCTGCGGCAGCTGGGCCGCAACGAGCAGATCGTCGTGCGCCTAACGCTCGCCACATTGGGCGGGACACATTGATGACAGATAGACAATGCGGGCCGGTGCGGCCGCTCGAAGGAATGATCCTATCCATGATGCACGCCGGTGACGTCCCGGGCCAGTTGGCGCGCGGCGCGACTCTGCTCGCGCTTCTTGTGTCTGCAGCCCTGCCCCTCGACGTGCAAGCCGCCCCAGCCCGCGCCGCCAAGGCCGGTCCGGCCGCAGCCGCGCCCGCGGCTCCGGCTTCCGCCGCGCCGTCCGCGTCGACCGCGCCGCGCCCGCTTTCGGAATCCGTCGCCGCGATCGTCAATGACGAGATCATCTCGACCTATGACCTGGCGCAGCGGATGCGCCTGCTGATCGCCACCTCCGGCATCCAGCCGTCCCAGGAAACCCTGCCGCAATTCCAGCGCCAGGCGCTGGTCTCGCTGGTCGACGAGCACCTGCAGCTGCACGAGCTGAAGCGCGTCGAGAAGCAGCAGAAGATGTCCATTATCGCCACCGATGACGAGGTCCGCGAAGAGATCTCCAGCATGGCGAGCGAGAACAACATGTCGGTCGACCAGTTCCTGGGCGTGCTGAAGGCCCAGGGCATCGGCTCCGAAACCCTCTATCAGCAGGTCCGCGCCTCGATGAGCTGGCAGCGGTGGATCCAGGGCCGTTACGGCAGCCGCCTGCGGGTCGGCGAGGACCAGATCAAGGCGACCCAAGCCCATCTCGAGTCCGTCGCCTCCAAGCCGCAGTACCAGGTCAGCGAAGTGCTGATCGACGCCAACCGCGCAGGCGGCATGCCGCAGGCGCTGCAGGGCGCCCAGCAGCTGGTCAGCCAGATCCAGCAGGGCGCGCCCTTCCCCGCCGTCGCCCGGCAGTTTTCGGCCGCCCCCACCGCGGCCTCGGGCGGAGACGCCGGCTGGGTCAGCCCCGGCGAAATGCCGCCGGAAGTCGACGCCGCCCTCGATCAGCTGCGCCCCGGCCAGCTGTCGGCCCCGATCCCGGTGAAGGACGGAGTCTACATCGTCTACCTGCGCAACAAGCGCGCCGGCGCCGGCGCGACCCTGGTGAACCTGAAGCAGGCGGCCGTGTCGCTGCCGGAGACCGCCTCGAGCGCCGACGTCGCGGCGGCGCGCGCCACCCTGATGGGCGTCCGCGCGGCGACCAAGGGCTGCGACGACCTCGAAAGCGTCGCGGCCAAGTCGCCGGGCGTTGTCGCCGGCGACCTGGGCGAGGCGGAGATCGCCGACCTCGCGCCGGAATTCCGCGACGCGGCCCAGTCTCTCGCGCCGGGTCAGGTCTCCGAGCCGATCCGCACCAAGGTGGGCCTCCACCTGGTGGCGGTCTGCGGCAAGCACGCCTCCGGCGCCGCCCAGCTCTCCCATGACCAGATCGAGAACCGGCTGTTCGGCCAGCAACTCTCGATGGTCGCGCGGCGCTACATGCGCGACCTGCGCAATTCCGCCACCATCGAGACGCGGTGAAATCCCGGCCGCTCGCGCTGACGCTGGGGGATCCGGCCGGCGTCGGTCCGGAGATCACGATCAAGGCCTGGCAGGCGCTGCGCAACGAGCCGCTGAGCTTCCTGGTGGTCGGCGACTTCCAGGCGCTCGCCTCGGCCTCGGCCGCAGGCGCCTCGATCCTCCGGCGGATCACCTCGCCTCAGGAGGCCCCGCGGATCTTCCGCGACGCGTTGCCGGTGCTCGACATTCCGCTGCGCACGCCGGTGATCGCCGGCCAGCCGTCGGCCTCCGCCGCGCCCTCGGTGATCCAGTGGATCGAGACCGCGGTCGGGCTGGCGCTGCGCGGCGACGTCTCCGGCGTAGTGACCGCGCCGATCGCCAAGGCGCCGCTCTACGAGGCCGGTTTCAAGTTCCCGGGCCATACGGAGTTCCTCGGCGACCTCACCTCCGCCGCCAGCTACGACGGCGCCCGCGGGCCGATCATGATGCTCACGGCCCAGGACTTGCGCGTCACCCTGGTGACCGTCCATACGCCGCTGGCGCGCGTGCCGTCGCTGCTCAGCATCGAGGCCATCGTCAACGCCGGCCTGGTGACTGACCAGGCGCTGCGCCGGGACTTCGGCGTCGCCGCGCCCCGGGTGGCCGTGGCGGGTCTCAATCCCCATGCGGGCGAATCGGGCGGCATCGGCCGTGAGGAGATCGAGCTGGTGGAGCCTGCCGTGCGCGCACTGCGCGACCTGGGCGTCGACGCCACGGGCCCTTATCCGGCCGACAGCCTGTTCCCGGCGGAGATGCGCAGCCGCTACGACGCTGCGGTCTGCCTCTATCACGACCAGGCCCTGATCCCGGTGAAGATGCTGGACTTCTGGGGTGGGGTGAACGTGACCCTCGGCCTGCCGATCGTGCGCACCTCCCCCGATCACGGCACCGCCTTCGACATCGCCGGCCGCGGCCTGGCGCGCGCCGACAGCCTGCTGGCGGCCATCCGCCTCGCCGAGCAGATCGTCAAGCACAGGCGCGCGGCATGAGCGAAGCCCTCGCCGGCCTGCCGCCGCTGCGCGACAGCCTCGCCGCCCACGGCCTGCTGGCCAAGAAGTCCTTCGGCCAGCACTTCCTGCTGGACCTCAACATCACCCGTAAGATCGCCCGGCTCGCCGCGGTCGGCGCCGACGACCACGTGATCGAGGTCGGCCCCGGTCCGGGCGGCCTCACGCGCGCCCTGCTCGAGACCGGCGCCCGGGTGACCACCATCGAGAAGGACGAGCGCTTTCGGCCGCTGCTCGAGGAGCTGGCCACGCTCTGTCCGGCGCTTAGCCTGGTGTTCGGCGACGCCCTGCAGGTCGACGAAGCCGCCCTGGCCCAGGGCGCGCCGGCGCACGTCGTGTCCAACCTGCCCTACAACGTCGGCACGCCGCTGTTGATCAACTGGCTGACCGGTCCCTGGACCCCGGCCTCGTTGACCCTGATGTTCCAGAGGGAGGTGGCCGACCGGATCGTCGCCACCGTCGGCGACGAGGCCTACGGCCGGCTGGCGGTCGTCGTTCAGGCGACCTGCCAGGCCCAGCGGGTGATGGACGTCCCCGCCCGCGCCTTCACCCCGCCGCCGAAGGTGGAATCCGCCGTCGTACGGCTGGTCCCACGGCCGGACCGGCCCGAGCCTGACCTGCTGAAGGCGCTCGAACGGGTCACAGCCGCCGCCTTCGGCCAGCGTCGCAAGATGCTGCGCTCCAGTCTCAAGGTGCTGGGCGGCGAAGCCTTCGTCGTCGCCGCCGGCCTGGACCCACAGGTGCGGGCCGAGACGGTCGATCTCGCCGGCTTCCTGCGGCTGGCTGAGGTCCTGCGACGGCCTGCGGCCTAACCCTCCGGTCAGAGACCTGGGGCGACGACGACGCGATCGTCGGCCTCCCCGCGACGCTGCCGCGCCCGGGCCGGCTTCAGCAGCGCCTGGGCTTCATCTGTCAGCGCCCAGCGGCTGAGACAGCGGGCCCCCGCCTTCGGGCGACCTTCCCAGCCGATGAAATCAAGCCAGCCGCGCTCGCCCAGAGCAAAGCAACGACGCTCGCGGGCGTAACCGCCCTCGATCCGGGCGCCGCCGTCATAGAGCACATTGACCAGGCGGCCGTCGGGCAGCGCCTGCATCAACAGTTCCCTGTTGGGAGGCGAAAGGCGGTCGAGGTCCACGGCGACGCACTCCAGGTTGCCTAGCCAGCTAACCGCCTAGTTCGCCGGTCATGCAACTGCGCGCCGCCCAAGCCTGTGGAAATATCGCGCTGCGCTGGGGATGGGTCGTGTATTGTCTCGAATCGAGGCAGCCGCGGGCTACTTCTTCTCGAGCAGGACCTGGCCTTCGGTCTTCAGGCGCCGCTTCATCTTATTGGCCATCATCGCCAGCAGGTTCGGCAGCAGCACCTCCAGCCGGATGGCCGCATCGTCCACGTCGATCGTGCCGCTGATCTTCTGGCCGAGGGCGGCGAAGCCGAAGTCCAGCCGGTCGCCGGTCCAGGTCTTCGACAGAGCCCCAGCCACCGCGCCCATGTGCTGCGAAAAGCTGGCGAAGCCCTCGTCGATCCGCTTGCGCGCCTCGGCGCGGCCGAGTTCGTGCGGGATGGTCAGGGTGATGGCCTTCGTCATGGACATAGAACGGCTCAACCGGGCTTGGGGGTTCCGAACCGGCAAGGTAACACGGCGCGATGCACGAGGACCCCACTCTCTTCGGATCCGGCCGCTATCCCGACGCCGGGCCGCTCGCCGTCCTGGCCCGTCTGTGCTGCGTGATCGCTGTCATCGCGGTCGTGGTCGCCGTCTTCCTGCCGCCGGAGATGGTGCCGCAGTTCACCCGCTCCAACTACCTGGAGCATTTCGCGGCCTTTTACGTCTTGATGCTCTCGGCCCTGGCCGCCATGCAGCGCGCCCGACTGCGCCGCGTGGCGACCGGCCTGGTGATCTTCGCCACCCTGCTGGAAGCCAGCCATCTTCCGGCAGGCGCGCCCTTCGTACCCCTGATGCGCAACTGGGTCGCAGACCTGGGCGGCGTGAGCGCGGCGGTCGTCCCGATCGTCATCGAACGCTTCCGCCGCCGCTTTCCCAGGCCCGCAGCGTCCTAGCCGAACCAGCGCCGACCGGAGTCGCGAACCCGCAGGTTGTTCTGCACGTGGCGGACATCGTCCAGGTCGGCGATATCCTCGATCCGGCGCTTGTCCTCCTTGCGCCGAACGGTGCCGTTGAGGGTCACTTCGGCGTCATCGACCAGCACCTCGACGTCGCGCAGGTCGAGGTTGTGCGCGTCCTCCAGGCGCTCGACAATGATCGCCCAGAGCACCCGGTCCGACGGGCCGCGCCGACGGCGCACCGCCGGGCTGGCGTCGTGGCCGCTGAAGAAGGCGCCGGCGCGCTCGGTCCAGGATCGGCCGCGCTCGCCAACGTCCGGGCCGCGGCGGTAGTCGCCCTCGTCCATCCGCCGGCCGTAGGCCCGATCCGGCTCCGTCGGCGCGGGGCGACCAGGATCTTTGTCGGAGAACCGCCGATAGGCGCGGCCGCGCTCCGCGTCGAAGGCGTAGTCGGTGGAGTAGTCGGCCTGGCCGTAGTCGTCGTCGCGAACGGTCTCGTCGGCGGTGCGATACCCGGTCCGCCGTTCCGGGTCATAGGCGTAGTCGCGCGAGTAGTCGGCCTGGCCGAAATCCCTGCGTCCGCGCTCATCGCGCATCCAATCCCGAGGCATGGTGCTTCTCCTTGCGTAACGGCTCAGGGCGAAAAACCTGCGCCGTGACTTTCGGTTCCGAATCGTCTGCCCGCGGGCGGCGCATGTCTGCGGCGTTTGACCGGGCTCCGGCGGAGACAATTCTGCTAGAGGCCAGTCGGCGCGCCGTCAGGAACCTGCCGCAAACAACGGGCAGACCGTGACCGAGGCTGCGACTCGGGAGAGACCCTCGTTGTGCTCAATTCCCACGACCCCTCACGCCATGGCTCCGGTCCGCCGGAGCCGCTGACCGACGAACTTGCCGAAGCGATTCCGGAAGGCGGGGCAGGCCTCGCCGCGCTCGCCCGCCGCTGGGCGCTGCGGCTGGCGTCGGTCGTCCTGCTTACCATGGCGGCCGTCGTCCTTTGGCGGGAGTTCCACCAGCTCAGCCTGGCGGCTGTCGTCCAGTCGATGAACGCCTGGGGCCACGGCCGCATCCTGCTGGCGATCGCGCTGTCAGCCTTCAGCTTCTTCCTGATGGGCGTGGTCGAGTGGCTGGGCGTGCGCTGGTCCGGCGCCAGCATGCCCTGGGGGCCGGTGTTGGCGGGATCCTTCGTGGCCAACGCCATCGCCCATTCGGTCGGCGCCAACCTGCTGGTGTCCGGCGCCCTGCGCGCCAGGCTCTATGACCGCTACGGGGTGACCCTGGCCCAGGTCGCGGCCACCACCCTGTTCAGCGGCATGTCGTTCGCGGTAGGCGTCGCCGCCCTGGGCGGCGCCGGCCTGGCGCTTTCGCCGGCGCGCCAGATCGCCGCGACCGCCATCCCGCTGGAGGTCGCCCGCTCCCTGGGCTGGGCGCTGATGGTCGCGGTCGCGGCCTATGTGATCCTGTGCGGGGTCCGCAAGGCGCCGTTGCGCGCCTACGGCCGCAGCCTCACCCTGCCCTCCGCCGGCGACGCCATGGCCCAGCTCGTCATCGGGATCGTCGACAATGGCGTGGCCGCGGCGATCATCTGGCTGCTGATGACGTCCGAGGCTGTCCACTACCAGACCTTCGTCGGCGCCTATGCGGTGTCGGCGGTGGCGGGGCTGGTCTCGACCGTGCCCGGCGGCGCAGGGGTCTTCGAGGGCTCGATCTCCGCCCTGCTGCCGAACGCCAGCCCGGCGCCGCTGGCCGCCGCCTTCCTGGGCTACCGGCTGGTCTATTATCTGCTGCCGCTGCTCGTCGCCTGCCTGGCGCTGGCGGGCGACACCATTCGTCGTCGCGGACGCTGAGCCTTCGAGCCCCCTCAGCCCTTGGGCTGTTCCTCAAGACGCCCGTCCTTCAGCGCGAACACCCGGTCCATGTGGCGGGCGAGCTCGAGGTTGTGGGTGGCGATCAGCCCCGCCACGCCCTGGCTCCGCACCAGCTTGTAGAGGGCGTCGAACACCGTCCCCGAGGTCGCCGGGTCCAGGTTGCCGGTGGGTTCGTCCGCCAGCAGCAGCTTGGGCGCATTGGCCATGGCCCGGGCGATGGCCACCCGCTGCTGCTCGCCGCCGGACATCTGGGCCGGCTGGTGTTCGGTGCGGGCGGCTAGGCCCAGCTCGTCCAGAAGCCCCTTCGCCCGCTCCCGCGCGGCGCGGCGGGACAGGCCGGCGATCATCTGCGGCAGGGCCACGTTGTCGAGTGCCGAGAACTCCGGCAGCAGGTGGTGGAACTGGTAGACGAAGCCGACATTGGCCAGCCGGACCCGCGTTCGCGCCCGCTCGCCAAGATCCGAACAGTCGCGGCCGAGCACGGAAATCCGGCCGGCCTCAGGATGTTCCAGCAGGCCTGCGGCGTGCAGCAGCGACGACTTGCCCGAGCCCGAAGGCCCTATCAGGCCGACGATCTCGCCCGGGCGGACGTCCAGGTCCACGCCGCGCAGCACGGTCAGGGGACCGGCGCCGGTGTTGTAGCGGCGCTCCAGGCCACGAATGGAGAGAACCGGCTCACTCATAGCGAAGCGCCTCCACCGGATCGAGGCGCGAGGCCCGCCACGCCGGCGGCAGGGTGGCGACGAAGGACATGGCCAGGGCCCAGAAGGTGATCAGTCCGACCTCCGCCCAGTCGACCCGGGCCGGCAGGCGCGAGAGGAAATAGACGTCGGAGGAGAAGACCGCCTGCCCGGTCGCCCATTCCACGAAGGACTGGATCGGGTCGATGTAGACCGACACCAGCACGCCGAGCGCGAGGCCCGCGGCGGTGCCCAGCACCCCCACCATGGCGCCCGACATGAAGAAGATCCGCAGGATCGAGCCCCCGCTCGCGCCCATGGTGCGCAGGATGGCGATGTCGCGGCCCTTGTTCTTCACCAGCATGACCAGGCCGGAGATGATGTTCATCGCCGCGATCGCGACCAGCAGCATCAGGATCAGGCGCATGACGTTGCGCTCGACCTTCAGCGCGCCCCAGAAGGAGCTGTCGCGCTGGGTCCAGTCGGTGACCATGGCGCCGGGCCCCGCCGCCCGTGCGACGCCCGCCTTCATCGCGCCGACCTTGTCCGGATCCTTGATCTTGATCTCGATGGCGTCGACGCTGCTGTCGCGGCCGAAGAACAGCTGGGCCTGGGCCAGCGGCATGTAGATGTAGGCCTGATCGTACTGGCTCATGCCGACGGTGAAGGTCGCCCCCACCGTATAGGTCTTCTGCAGCGGCGTGCCGCCGAAGGCGGTGGCCCCGCCCGCCGGCGAGATCAGGGTCAGGGGATCGCCCGGCTGCACGCCCAGCGACTGGGCCAGCCGCTCGCCGACGACGATCGTCTCGCCGCCGTAGTCGCCGGCGCCGAAGTCCTTCAGCGTCCCCTTGGTCAGGTTGCCGGAGACCAGCCGCGTGGCGGCCAGGTCCTGGGGCCGGATCCCCCGCACGATCGCACCGGAGATCTGGGCCGGGCCCATGGCGATCGCCTGGGCCTCGATGATCGGCGCGGCCTGGATCACGCCCGGAACCTTGGCGATCTTGGCCGTGATCTGGTCGCGGTCGGGCCGGTCCAGCACCGCGCCGCTGACGAACAGGTGGCCGTTGAAACCGAGGATGCGGCTGAGCAGCTCGGTCCGGAAGCCGTTCATCACCGACATGACGATGATCAGCACCGCCACGGCTAGCATGATGCCGATGAAGGAGATGGCCGAGATCAGGGCCACCCCGCCCTGACTGCGCTTGGCGCGCAGATACCGGCCGGCCAGCATCCGCTCCCAGTAGCCAAAGGGCGGCGCGCGGCCGCCGAACGAACCCGAGGCTGGCGCCGCCGTGGGCTCGCTCACCCGCAGATCACCTTCAGCGCGGCGTCCAGCGGCAGGCTCTGGCGCTCGCCCGTCGCCCGGCGCTTGATCTCGACCACGCCGTCAGCGACGCCCTTCGGCCCGACGATCAGCTGCCAGGGCACGCCGACCAGGTCGAGCGAGGCGAACTTCGCGCCCGGCCGGTCGTCGCGATCGTCCAGCAGCGGCTCCTTGCCGGCGGCGAGCAGCGCCTGGTAGGCCTGCTCGGCCACGGCGTCGACCGCCGCGTCGCCGACCCGCAGGTTGACCACGGCCGCGCCGAACGGGGCCACGCTGTCGGGCCAGATGATGCCGGCGCCGTCATGGCTGGCCTCGATGATGGCGGCGACCAGGCGCGAGACGCCGACGCCGTAGGAGCCCATCTGCACCGGCCGCTCGACCCCGTCCGGACCGGCGACCACGGCCTTCATCGGCTTGGAATACTTCTCGCCGAAATAGAAGATGTGGCCGACCTCGATGCCGCGCGCCGACATCCGCTTGTCCTCGGGCGCCTCGGCCTCGAAGCGGGCCTGGTCGTGCATCTCGTCGCTCGCCGCATAGAGGCGGGTGCGCTGCTCGACCAGCGGCTGCAGGTCGCCGTCCCAGTCGATGTCCGGTCCCGGCGCGCCCATCTCGACGAGGTCGCGGTGGGCGAAGACCTCGCTCTCGCCGGTCTCGGCCAGGATGATGAATTCGTGGCTCAGGTCGCCGCCGATCGGGCCGGTGTCGGCCCGCACCGGAATCGCCTGCAGGCCCAGCCGCGCATAGACGTTGAGATAGGCCAGGAACATGCGGTTGTAGGACCGCCGGGCCGCCGCCTCGTCGACGTCGAAGGAATAGGCGTCCTTCATCAGGAACTCGCGGCCGCGCATCACGCCGAAGCGGGGACGCCGCTCGTCGCGGAACTTCCACTGGATGTTGTAGAGGTTCTTCGGCAGGTCGCGGTACGACTTCACGTAGCTGCGGAAGATGTCGGTGATCACCTCTTCGGCGGTCGGCCCGTACAGCAGATCGCGATCGTGGCGATCCTTGATGCGCAGCATCTCCTCGCCGTAGTCGTCGTAGCGGCCGCTCTCGCGCCACAGGTCGGCGAGCTGCAGGGTGGGCATCAGCACCTCGACGGCGCCGGCGCGGTCCATCTCCTCGCGGACGATCTGCTCGATCTTGCGCAGCACCTTCAGGCCCAGCGGCAGCCAGGCGTAGATGCCGGCGGCTTCTTGCCGGATCATCCCGGCGCGGAGCATCAGCTGGTGCGAGACGATCTGGGCGTCGGACGGCGCCTCGCGCAGGGTCGGCATGAAGTAACGCGAAAGGCGCATGGTGGTCGGGCGTCCCTGGCTGCAGCGAAGAGCCGGTCAGATAGCCTCGGCGTGCCCGCCTTGGCAACGCGCGAGCGTCAGGTGCGCCAGGGAATGCGGCTGAGGTCGACCAGGTGGAAGTGGATCACGGCCACCAGCACGAGCATGATGAGCGCCGAGACCCAGGTGGTGGTGATGAACTTGCGCTTCAGGTTCGGGTTGACCGGCGCGCCGGGGTCCCCGCCCTGCGGATCGATCCCGGATTCGGCGTAGCTCTTCACGCCGAGCGGCAGGACGGCGAACAGGATCGTCCACCAGATGGTCAGGTAGATGGCGATGCCTGTGGCGATGCCCATCAGTGCGCGCCCTTCGTGGTCTCCATCAGCTCGACCAGGACGCCGCCCATGTTCTTCGGGTGGACGAAGATCACGGGAACGCCATGGGCGCCGATGCGCGGCTTGCCGTCGTTCAGCACCGTGGCGCCCTTGGCCACCATGTCGTCGCGGGCGACGATGATGTCCTCGACTTCGAAGCAGACGTGGTGCTGGCCGCCCTTGGGGTTCTTTTCCAGGAAGGCGCGGACCGGCGACTTGTCGCCATAGGGCTCGAGGAGCTCGATCTGGCTGTTCGGCAGGTTGACGAAACAGACCCGCACGCCCTGCTCCTCCATGATGAAGGGTTCGGTGATGGAGGTCGCGCCCAGCATGTCGCGGTAGAGCGCGATGGCGTCTGTGATGGAGGGCGTGGCGACGCCGACGTGATTGAGCTTCCCGATCATGGCCGCCGCTATACCGCTTTGCGCGGCGAAGCGCGAGAGGGGGAAGAGGCCTACACCCCGCGCCTCCTTCGCCTGTCCCTCGGCCACCCTTCCCCACCGTCATTCCCGGCCCTGTGCCGGGAACCCATGCACACGGCGAGACGGAGACCCTCCTGCGCCTTCGACGTTCATGGATGGCCGGGACGGGGCCCGGCCATGACGGATGGGGATTGCCGCCCTAGACCCGCAGCACCGTTGTCTCGACGACCGGGCGGCGGCCCCAGATGCGCTGGCTGGCCTTCTTGACGGCGCGGGAGAGCGCCGTCTCGATCTTGTCGTCGAGGTCGCGATCATCGCCGGAGAGCCGGTTCAGCGCCTCCTCAGCGGCTTCCGAGAGATCGTCGAGCGCCTCGTCCAGCGGATAGTCCTCGTCGGTCGGCAGGCCCACCGCCTTGACCGCGGGGCCGGCGACGATGCGGCTGCGCCCGTCCAGGACCACGGAGACCGCGACCATGCCGTTCTGCGCGGCGTGGCGGCGCTCGCGCAGGGCGTCGCCGTTCTCCGGCGTCACCACGCCGGCGTCGACGTACAGCCGCCCCGCCGGCACTTCGTCGATGATCTCGGCGCGGCCGGGCGCCAGGCGCACCATGTCGCCGTTGCGCGGCGCGACCTGTTGCGGAACCTGCAGGTCGCGGGCGAAGGCCAGGTGCTCCAGCAGGTGGCGGCGCTCGCCGTGGGTCGGCACCGCGATCGTCGGCCGGGCCCAGCTGTACATCTCGGCCAGCTCGTCGCGGCAGGGGTGGCCGGAGACATGGATGCCCGGGTGGTCGCGCTCGGTGTAGAGGCGCACGCCGCGGTCAGCGAGCTTGTTCTGCAGGTTGCGGATCGGGATCTCGTTGCCCGGGATCACCCGCGAGGAGAAGACGCAGGCGTCGCCGGCGCCCAGGGCGACATGCGGATGGGTGCCCTCGGCGATGCGCGAGAGCGCCGCGCGCGGTTCGCCCTGGCTGCCGGTGCAGAGATAGAGAATGCCGTGCGCCGGGAAGTTCCGGGCGTCCTGCTCGGTGATGAAGGGCTGCAGGTCCTGCATCATGCCCACCGACTTCGCCGCCGCCGCCATGCGGTGCATGGACCGGCCGACCAGGCAGACGCGACGGCCGTTGGCCTCCGCGGCGCGGGCCGCGGAATCCATTCTCGCGACGTTCGACGCGAAGCAGGCCACAGCGACCTTGCCCTTCATCTGGCCGATCAGCGGGATCAGCGTCTTGCGCACGTCGGCTTCCGACCCCGCCGTCCCGTCGACGAAGACGTTGGTGCTGTCGCAGACCATGGCGAGGATGCCCTCGTCGCCCAGCTTGCGGATCGCATCCTGGTCGGTGACGGCGCCCAGCAGCGGATCGGGGTCGATCTTCCAGTCGCCGGTGTGCAGGATCGTGCCCAGCGGCGTCTTGATCGCCAGGCCGTTGGGCTCGGGGATGGAGTGGGTGAGCGTGATCAGCTCGATGTCGAAGGGACCGAGTTCAATGCGCCCGCCGAGCGGCACCACGTGGATCTCGACCTCGTCCAGCAGGTCGGCCTCGCGCAGCTTCTCGCGCAGGAGGAAGGCGGTGAAGGGCGTGGCGTAGACCGGAGCCTTGAGCCGGGGCCACAGCCAGGCCACCGCGCCCAGGTGATCCTCGTGGGCGTGGGTCAGCACGATCCCGAGGATGCGGTCGGCGTATTCCTCGATGTAGCTCGGGTCCGGCAGGATGATGTCGACGCCCGGCGTCAGCTGGTCGCCGAAGGTCACGCCGAGGTCGACCACGATCCAGCGCCGGTCGTGCGGTGGACCGAAGCCGTACAGGTTGAAGTTCATGCCGATCTCGTTGGACCCGCCCAGCGGCAGGAAAACGAGTTCGTCGATTTGGGACGCCATCAGCCTCACCCGGCTTTCGTATTGCGGCGCCAGATTTCCAGCATGCCGCGGATTGTCAGATCCGAGTCGAAGTGATCGATCGCAGTGGTGGCGCCGTGGAACAGCGAAGCCACCCCGCCGGTCGCGACGACCGTCAGGGGCGCGTCTCGCTCGCCCTTGATGCGCGCGATAAGCCCTTCGATGAGACCAATATAGCCCCAGAATACGCCGGACTGCATGGCGCCCACGGTGTCCGTGCCCACCACGCGCTGCGGTCTCTGGATCGCGACTCTCGGAAGTTTTGCGGCGGCGTTATGCAACGCCTCCATGGAAAGGTTGATCCCCGGCGCGATGACCCCGCCCTCGAAGGCGCCGTCCGCGGCAATCACGTCGAAGGTGGTGGCCGTGCCGCTGTCGATGACGATCAGCTCGCCGGGATAGGCGATGTGCGCCCCGATGGCGTTGACCAGCCGGTCGGCGCCGGCCTCGGACGGCTTGTCGATGCGCACCTCGATGCCCAGCTCGGCGTTCTCGCCGATCACCAGCGGTTCGACGTGCAGATAGCGGCGCGCCAGGTTGCGCAGGTTGAAGATCGACTGCGGCACCACGCTCGAAATGATGCAGCCGTTGAAGGCGCCCATCTGCAGCCCGGCCATGGCCAGCAGCTGCGACAGCCAGACGGCGTATTCGTCGGCGGTGCGCGTGCTCTCCGTCGCCGCCCGCCACTGCGCGATCCACCGCTCGCCGTCATGGACGGCGAACATGGTGTTGGTGTTGCCTTGTTCGATCGCCAGCAGCATGCCGGTCATGCTCCACCGAAGAAGACGTCGCCCGCGGTGATCCGTTCCACGGCCCCGCTCTCCAGCCGCAGCCGGAGCGCGCCGTCCGGCTCAAGGCCCTCCGCGACGCCGGTGATGGTACCATTGGGCAGCCGCGCCTCGCAGACCTGTCCGAGCCCATGGGCGCGATCGGTCCAGGCCTGGGCGATCGGCGCGAATCCCTGGGCGGCCCAAAGCGCGCGCCAGCTCTCAAACCGTGCAGCCAGGATCTCCAGCGCTTCGCGCGGCTCGGGCGCGGGCCCGGCCCGGTGCTCGGCGAAGCTGGTCGCCGGCCGGTCCACGTCGATGGGATGACGGGCGAGGTTCACGCCGACGCCGACCGCCAGCCACAGCTGCTTGTCGGCTCGGGGGCCGGACTCCACCAGGATGCCGACCGCCTTCTTGCCGTAGAGGAGGACGTCGTTGGGCCATTTCAACCGGGCCGCGCCGGGCCCCAGGCAGGTGTCGGCCAGGTCGGCGGCGGCGAGCGCCGCCAGAAAGGAGACCTGGGCGGCCTCCGCGGCGGGCGCCGCGGTGGTCATCAGGAGCGTGGCGGCGAGGTTACCCTCGTCGGACACCCAGACGCGGCCCCTGCGGCCGCGGCCGGCGGTCTGCGACCTGGCGGCGATCCAGACGGGCCCCGCCTCCCCCGCCTCGGCTCGGCGGCGCGCTTCGGCGTTCGTAGAATCGAGCTCGTGGTAATTCTCGATCGGCGGGTGGGCGGCCAAATCAGGCGAGACCGAAGGCGGCGGCGGCTGCGTGGGCCAGCGGATCAATCCAGATCAGCGCCACCATGACGACCGGGAAGGAGAAGAGCGCCAGCACCATGCCGATGGCGCGCGCCTCGACCGGCGGATGGTCGGTGACGCCCTCGCTGGCGTCGAACCACATCACCTTGATCAGGCGCAGATAGTAGAAGGCGGCGACGACCGAACCCACCAGGCCGGCGACGGCGGCGAAATCGAGCCCGGCGCCCAGGGCGGCCTTGAAGACATAGTATTTCGCCCAGAAGCCCGAGAAGGGCGGCAGGCCGAGCGCCGAGAGCGAGAAGGCGGTCATGGCCAGCGCGATGCCGGGCTGTTCCTTGATGAGGCCCGCCATGTCGTCGATCGTCTCCATCGACCGGCCCTGGCGCGAGAGCGCCGCGAGGCAGGCGAAGAAGCCGGTCACATCGACCATATAGAGGACCATGAAGACCAGCATGGCCTGGATGCCCTGGGCGTCGCCCGACGCCAGGCCCAGGAGGGCGTAGCCGATGTTGGCGATCGAGGAATAGGCCCACAGGCGCTTGAGGTTCTTCTGCGCCAGGCCCCAGAAGGCGCCGACCACGACCGAGGTCAGGGCAATGATCACCAGCACCTGCTGCCACTGCTCGGCGGCGCCGCCGAAGCCCTGCGCCAGGGCGCGGGCGAAGAGCACCATGGCGGCCATCTTGGGCGCAGCGGCGAAGAAGGCCACGACCGGGGTCGGCGCGCCCTCGTAGACGTCCGGCGTCCACATGTGGAAGGGCGCGGCGGAGACCTTGAAGGCCAGGCCGCAGATCAGGAAGACCAGGCCGAACAGCACCCCGGTGTCGGCGCCGTGCGTCACCGCGACCGCGATGTCGCTGAAGACGGTCGAGCCGGCGAAGCCGTAGATCAGGCTGGCGCCATAGAGCAGCAGGCCGGACGAGAGCGCGCCCAGCACGAAATACTTCAGCCCGGCTTCCGAGGCCTTGGCGTTGTCCCGGTGCATGGCGGCCAGCACATAGAGCGCCAGCGAGTGCAGCTCGACGCCGATGTAGAGCGAAATCAGGTCGCCGGAACCGGCCATCATGCCCATGCCGAGGGCTGCCAGCAGGATCAGGATTGGGAACTCGAAAACCCGCACGCCGCGGCGCTCGAACCAGGGCTGGCCGAGCGGAATGGCGATCGCCGAGGCGACATAGATCGCCACCTGGGCGAAGGCCGAGGCCTGGTCGGAGACCAGGCCGCCGGCGAAGGCGTGCCCGAACGGAGCGGTGGCCGCGGCGTAGGCCGCAACCAGCAGGGTGACGACAGAGGCGCCGCAGATCGCCGTCGTCGACTTCGGCGTGAAGGCGCCCACGACGAGCAGCAGCAGCGCGCCGATCGCGAGGATCAGCTGCGGAAACACCAGACTAAGGTCGGCGGAGACGTTCATCTAAAGGTCGAGCCCCTCACCCGCCGACAGCCGTCTGGTAGACCGTCACGAGATGGTCGACCGAGGTCTGGGTCAGGTTGAACACATAATTCGGATAGACGCCGAGGATCAGCGTGCCGGCGATCAGCGGCACGAAGATCGCTGTTTCCCGCCAGTCCAGGTCGGTGATGCCGGCCAGCTTCGGATTGGTCAGATCGCCGAAGACCACGCGCCGATAGAGGCTGAGCGCATAGACCGCCGACAGGATGACGCCGGTGGCGGCGATCAGCGCCGTCCAGGTGGAGGCGCCGTAGGCCCCGGCCATGGTCAGGATCTCCCCGACGAAACCGGAGGTTCCCGGCAGGCCGACGTTCCCCATGGTGAACAGCAGGAAGATCGCGGCGTACACCGGCATGCGGGTCACCAGCCCGCCGTAGAAGGCGATCTCGCGGGTGTGCATGCGGTCGTAGACCACGCCGACGCAGAGGAAGAGCGCGCCCGAGATCAGGCCGTGGCTCAGCATCTGGAAGAGCGCGCCCTGCTCGCCCTGCACGTTGCCGGAGAAAATGCCCATGGTGACGAAGCCCATGTGGGCGACGGACGAATAGGCGATCAGCTTCTTGATATCGACCTGCCGGAAGGCGACCAGCGAGGTGTAGACGATGGCGATCACCGACAGGGCGAACACCAGCGGCGTGAACAGGTGCGAGGCCTGCGGGAACATCGGCAGGCTGAAGCGCATGAAGCCGTAGCCGCCCATCTTCAGCAGGATCCCGGCCAGGAAGACCGAGCCCGCGGTGGGCGCCTCGACGTGGGCGTCGGGCAGCCAGGTGTGCACCGGCCACATTGGCATCTTCACCGCGAAGGAGGCGAAGAAGGCCAGCCACAGCCAGGTCTGGATCGCCGGATCGAAGTGATAGGTCATCAGCTCGGGGATCGAGCTGGTGCCGGAGATGTTGATCATCGCCAGGATGGCGGCCAGCATCAGCACCGAGCCCAGCAGGGTGTAGAGGAAGAACTTGAAGGCCGCGTAGACCCGCCGCTTCCCGCCCCAGATGCCGATGATCAGGAACATCGGCACCAGGCCGAATTCGAAGAAGATGTAGAAGAGCACCAGGTCGAGCGCGCAGAAGACGCCGATGACCAGGGTCTCCAGGACCAGGAAGGCGATCAGGTACTCCAGCACCCGGGTCTCGATCGAGCGCCACGAGGCCGCGATGCAGATCGGCATCAGGAAGGCGGTCAGCAGCACGAACAGCACCGAGATGCCGTCGACGCCCATCCGGTAATGCAGGCTGGCGAACCAGGCGTGGTCCTCGACGAACTGGAAGGCTGCGGTGTTCGGGTCGAACTGGACGACCAGCAGCACCGAGAGCGCCAGGGTCGCCAGCGTGGTGATCAGGGCGATCCACTTGGCCGCGGCGACCGCCTTGGCGTCGTCCGGACGGCCGGTGAACCGCAGCGCCAGGATGGCCGCGACGCCGACGAGCGGCGCGTAGGTGATGAGGGAGAGTATCGGCATCGGTCAGTCTCCCCTCAGCGGGCCCAGGCCCAGAGGGCGTAGGTCAGAAGACCCGCCACCCCCAGGAGCATCACGAAGGCGTAGTGGTAGAGGTAGCCGGTCTGCAGCCGGCTGCCGTTGCGGCCGATCGCGTAGGACACCGCCGAGACGCCGTCCGGGCCCAGCCCGTCGATGATCTTCTGGTCGCCGCCCTTCCAGAACAGATCCCCCAGCAGCTGCGCCCCGCGGACGAAGGTCGCCTGGTAGATCTCGTCGAAGAACCACTTGTTGTAGAAGAAGACGTAGAGCGGGCCGCGGCGCGCGGCGAGCCGTTCGCCCAGGCCTTCGCGGGCGATATAGACGTAGGCCGCGACCAGCAGGCCCAGCACCGACACCACCAGCGGCGCCCAGACCACCCACAGCGGCGCATGATGCTCGCCCAGCACATGGTTGTTGGCGGCGGTGAAGATCGCGCCCTTCCAGAACTCGTGCTGCTCGGCGCCGATGAATTTCTCGTGGAAGGCGAAGCCCGCGCCGATCGCCCCGAGCGACAGCAGGATCAGCGGCAGGCGCATGGTCCAGGGGCTCTCGTGCGGCAGCGCCGGGCCATGGTGGCCATGGTCGTGCCCGTGGGCAGCATGGTCCGCCAGCGGCTCGTCATGGGTCTCGATCTGGGCGTCGCTCGCATGGTTGTCGAGGCGGCCGTGGCCATGGGCGTCATGGTCGCGGTTGTGCCAGTGGTGCTCGAGGTCCTCGCTCGTCCAGCGGGCGTGGCCGTTGAAGGTGAAGAAGGCCACCCGCCACGAATAGAAGGCGGTCAGGCCGGCGACGAAGACGCCGATCACGAAGGCGAAATAGCCCATGGGATCGCCGGCCGCGCCGGCCGTGTAGGCGGCGTGGATGATCGAGTCCTTGGAATAGAAGCCGGCGAAGCCCAGCTCGACGCCGGGGATGCCCAGGCCGGTGATGGCGATGGTGCCGATGGTCATCACCGCGAAGGTCACCGGCAGGTATTTGGCCAAGCCCCCGTAGCGGCGCATGTCCTGCTCGTGGGCCATGGCGTGGATCACCGACCCTGCGCCCAGGAACAGCAGCGCCTTGAAGAAGGCGTGGGTGAAGAGGTGGAACATGCCGGCCTGGTAGGCGCCGACGCCCGCGGCCATGAACATGTAGCCCAGCTGCGAGCAGGTCGAATAGGCGATCACCCGCTTGATGTCGTTCTGGGTCATGCCGACCGTGGCGGCGAACAGGGCGGTGATGGCGCCGATGAAGACCACGATGTGCTTGGCGGTCGGCGCGAACTCGAACATCGGCGACAGCAGGCAGACCATGTAGACGCCCGCCGTCACCATGGTGGCGGCGTGGATCAGGGCCGAGACCGGGGTCGGGCCTTCCATGGCGTCCGGCAGCCAGGTGTGCAGGAAGAACTGCGCCGACTTGCCCATGGCGCCGACGAAAAGCAGCGCACAGGCCAGGTCGACCAGCTTCCAGTTCTGCCCGGCGAACGCCCAGGTGCGGGCGGCCCCGCTGGCGACCTGCGGGAAGATCTCGGCGAACTGGATCGAGCCGAAGGCCCAGAAGACCGTCAGGATGCCGAGCGCGAAGCCGAAGTCGCCGACGCGGTTGACGACGAAGGCCTTGATCGAGGCGGCGTTGGCGGTGGGCTTCTTGAACCAGAAGCCGATCAACAGGTAGCTCGCCAGGCCCACGCCTTCCCAGCCGAAGAACAGCTGCATGAAGTCGGCGGCGCTGATCAGCGCCAGCATGGCGAAGGTGAACAGCGACAGATAGGCGAAGAACCGCGGCTTTGAGTCGTCCTCAGCCATGTACCCCCAGGAATAGAGGTGCACGAGGCTCGAGACCGAGGTCACCACGACCAGCATCACCGCCGACAGGCCGTCCAGGCGGAACGACCAGTTGGAGACGAACTCGCCCACATGGATGAACGGCAGATAGGTCAGGGTGAAGGGCTCGAGCCCGCCCCAGGTCCATTGGGCGAAGACGGTCCAGGACAGGATCGCCGCCAGGAACAGGAAGCCGGTGGTGACCGCCATCGAGGCGGTGTTTCCGATCCGGCGACCGAACAGGCCGGCGACGAGCGCGCCGATCAGCGGCCCGAACAGGATGACGGTGACGAGGGACTTGGGATCCATGTTCGCGTCCTCAGCCCTTCATCATCGAGGCGTCGTCGACGGAGATATCGCCGCGGTTGCGGAAGAAGGTCACCAGGATGGCCAGGCCGACGGCGGCCTCGGCGGCGGCGACGGTGAGCACGAACATGGCGAAGATCTGCCCGACCACGTTGTGCAGATAGACCGAGAAGGCCACCAGGTTGATGTTCACGGCCAGCAGGATCAGCTCGATCGACATCAGGATGACGATGATGTTCTTGCGGTTCACGAAGATGCCAAAGACCCCGATGGTGAACAGGATCGCGGCGACCGCGAGATAGTGGGCGAGCCCGATGGTCATTGGTCGATTCCCTGGCCGGGCTTGAGGCTGACGACGCGCATGCCGGTCCTGGGCGAGCGCAGCACCTGGTCCGCCACGATCTGGCGCTTGACGCCTGGCTTGTGGCGCAGGGTCAGGACGATGGCGCCGATCATGGCCACCAGCAGCACCAGGCCCGCGGCTTGGAAGAAGTAGACGTAGTCGGTGTAGAGCACCCGGCCGATCGCCTCGGCGTTGGTGACCGAGGACAGGCCCGAGGCCATCGGCGTGTCGTTGAGCCGGGCCGCGCCGTTGGTGGCGACCGTGACGGAGACGAAGACCATCTCCGCGGCCAGGACGATCGCGATCAGTCCGCCGATCGGCAGGTACTGGGCGAAGCCTTGCCGCAGCGCCGTGAAATCGACGTCGAGCATCATCACGACGAACAGGAAGAGCACGGCGACCGCGCCCACGTAGACCACCACCAGCAGCATCGCCAGGAACTCCGCGCCCATCAACACGAAGAGGCCCGCCGCCGAGAAGAAGGCGAGGATCAGGAACAGCACCGAGTGCACCGGGTTGCGCGCCGAGACGACGGCCAAGCCGGCCACGACGGTGGTCACCGCCATCAGGTAAAATGCGATCGCCTGCAGGGCCATAAGGCTCTTCTCAACCCCTCGGTTTCACTCGTTCCGCCGGTCTTCCCGACGGCGTGTGGGCGCCGATCGGCCCATGTCCACAGGAACCGGCGCGACAGCTAATGGCGGCGCTTGGAATCGCGCCCGTCTCTTATCGGTAGGGCGCGTCGAGTTCCAGGTTCTTCGCGATCTCCCGCTCCCAGCGGTCGCCGTTGTCCAGCAACCGCTCCTTGTCGTAGTAGAGCTCCTCGCGGGTCTCGACGGCGAACTCCAGGTTCGGCCCTTCGACGATGGCGTCCACCGGGCAGGCCTCCTGGCACAGGCCGCAGTAGATGCACTTGACCATGTCGATGTCGTAGCGGGTCGTGCGGCGGCTGCCGTCGGCGCGCGGCTCGGCCTCGATGGTGATGGCCTGGGCCGGGCAGACCGCTTCGCAAAGCTTGCAGGCGATGCAGCGCTCTTCCCCGTTGGGATAGCGGCGAAGCGCGTGCTCGCCGCGGAAGCGCGGGCTCTGCGGATTGCGCTCGTGCGGATATTGCACGGTCATCTTCGGCTTCATCATGTACTTCATCGCCAGGCCGAAGGCCCCGGCGAAGTCCATGAGGGCCGCGCCTTTCGCGGCCTGTCCGATCCGATTGAACATCCTAGTTCCTCTCGCAGGCGTACGCGTCGATCGACTGCGCATCGCCTTCGGGTTTGAGTTTCATCGTCCTGCCCTGCGCTGCGCAGGCGGCCTGCACGTCGCGAAGCGCGTCCAGGGTGGCCACGCCCCCGTCGCGCCGCGCCGGGCCGGCGCAGGCCCCGAGCGAGACCACGATCAGGGCGAAGGCCAGGGCCCGCATCACGCCGCCGGCCCGAACACGCGCCAGGCCGAGACGGCCACCACGGCGACCAGCGAGGTCGGCAGGAAGACCTTCCAGCCCAGCCGCATCAGCTGGTCGTAGCGGTAGCGAGGCACGATCGCTTTGACCATGGCGAACAGGAAGAAGAAGAAAATGATCTTCAGGAAGAACCACATGAACCCGAAGAAGCTCACAGCCGTCGGCGCCCAGGTGGCCGTGAAGTCCGTCGGGAACGGGGCCTGCCATCCGCCGAAGAACAGGACGGCGATCATCGCGCACATCAGGACGATGTTCGAATACTCGCCGATCATGAACAGCAGGTAGGGGGTGGAGGAGTATTCGACCTGATAGCCGGCGACCAGCTCCGACTCCGCCTCGGGCAGGTCGAAGGGCGGACGGTTGGTCTCGGCCAGGGCGGAGATGAAGAACATCCCCGTCATCGGAACCATCACCAGGATCAGCGGCAGCTTGGCCAGGCCGCCGGGCCCGCCGAACACGTACCAGTTCCAGAAGCCGCCCTTCTGGCTCTCGACGATCTGCTGCAGGTTCATGGTTCCGGCCAGCAGGATCACGGTGATGATGATGAAGCCGATGGAGACCTCGTAGGACACCATCTGCGCCGCCGAGCGGAGCGACCCCAGGAAGGGATATTTCGAGTTGGACGCCCAGCCGCCCATGATGATGCCGTAGACGCCGAGCGAGGAAATGGCGAGCAGGTAGAGGATGCCGACGTTGAGGTCGGCGACCACCCAGCCCGGGGCCAGAGGCACGACCGCCCAGGCGCCGAAGGCCAGGACGAAGCTAATCAGGGGCGCCAGCAGGAAGACCGCCTTGTCGGCGCCCGCCGGAATGACGATCTCCTTCAGCACGAACTTGAGGAAGTCGGCGAAGGACTGCAGCAGGCCGAAGGGGCCCACCACGTTGGGGCCCTTGCGCATCTGCACGCCGGCCCAGATCTTCCGGTCGGCCAGCAGCAGGAAGGCCAGCGACAGCAGGATCCAGATCGTCACCGCCAGGACCTGGCCGACGGTGATGAGGGTCCAACCGCCCGGCGTGGCCCAGAAGCTAGTCACAGCAGGCTGCATCCCCTACTCCGCGGCGATCTTGGCGGCGCCCGAAACCAGGGCCGCGCATTCGGCCATCGTGACGCTGGCGCGCGCGATGGGGTTGGTCAGGTAGAAGTTCTTGATCGGGCTGGCGAAGGGCTCCTCGGAGACCTCGCCCGCCCCGCCCAGCGCGCCGAAGTCCAGCGAGACGCCGGCGGGATCGGCCACATAGTCGATCCGCCCGAAGGTCGGATGGTCGGCGAACAGCTTGGCGCGCAGCTGGTCGAGGGTGTCGTAGGGCAGCTTGGCGCCCAGCCGCTCGGAGAGCGCGCGCAGGATCGCCCAGTCCTCCTTGGCCTCGCCCTTGGGGAAGACCGCCCGGGCGCCGAGCTGAACCCGGCCCTCGGTGTTGACGTAGAGGCCGTTCTTCTCGGTGTAGGCCGCGCCCGGCAGGATGACGTCGGCGCGGTGCGCTCCGGCGTCGCCATGGGTGCCCAGGTAGACGACGAAGGCGTCGGTCTTCGAAAGGTCGGTCTCGTCCGCACCCAGCAGGAAAAGCACGTCGGCCGCGCTCTTCTGGACCAGCTCGCCGGCGGTCTTGCCGCCCTCCCCCGGAATGAAGCCGAGGTCGAGGCCGCCGACCCGGCTGGCAGCCGAGTGCAGCACGTTCCAGCGCAGGCCGAAGCTCTTGGCGACGCCCGCCGCGGCCTTCAGCACCGCCGGCCCGTCCGCGCGGGCCAGGGCGCCGGCGCCGACGATGATCGCCGGGGCCTTGGCCTCCTTGAGCGCCTTGACGAAGTCGCTGCGCTGACGCGACAGGCCGGTCAGGGTCTGGGCGCCTGCGCCCAGGTAGTCGTAGCTATAGGTGAGATCCGCCTGCTCGCCGATCACGCCGACGCGCAAGGCGCCCGCCAGCCAGCGCTTGCGCAGGCGGGCGTTCAGCACCGGGGCCTCGAGGCGCGGATTGACGCCGACCAGCAGCACCACGTCGGCCTCTTCGACCCCGGCGATGGTCGAGTTGAACAGCCAGCTCTCGCGCGGACCGGCGCCCAGGGCCATGCCGTCCTGGCGGCAGTCGGTGCTCTGCACGCCCAGGCCGCGGAACAGGTCGAGGGCGGCCTTCATCGACTCCGCGTCCTGCACGTCGCCGGCGATCACGCCGATCCGCTCAGGCTTGGCGGCCTTCAGGCGCGCCGCGACGGCGTCGAGCGCCTCGTTCCAGCTCGCCGGGCGAAGCTTGCCGTTCTCGCGGACGAAGGGACGGTCGAGCCGCTGGCGCGCCAGGCCGTCGACGACATAGCGGGTCTTGTCGCTGATCCACTCTTCGTTGACGTCGTCGTTGATGCGCGGGAGCACGCGCAGCACCGCGGGACCGCGGCTGTCGACGCGGATCGCCGAGCCCAGGGCGTCCATCACGTCGACGGTCTCGGTCTTCTTCAGCTCCCACGGGCGGTAGTTGAACGCCCAGGGTTTGTGGGTCAGGGCGCCGACCGGGCAGAGGTCGATGACGTTGGCCGAGAGCTCCGAGCTCACCGCCTTGTCGAGATAGGTGGTGATCTCGACGTCTTCGCCGCGCGAGATCAGGCCGATATCCGGCACGCCGGCGACCTCGGTGATGAAGCGCACGCAGCGGGTGCACTGGATGCACCGCGTCATCACCGTCTTGATGAGCGGGCCCATGTACTTTTCTTCGACAGCCCGCTTGTTCTCGCCATAGCGGCTGTCGTCGCGGCCATAGCCCATGGCCTGGTCCTGCAGATCGCACTCGCCGCCCTGGTCGCAGATCGGGCAGTCCAGCGGGTGGTTGATGAGCAGGAACTCCATCACCCCGTGACGCGCCTTCTTCACCATCGGCGTGTCGGTGAAGATCTCCATGTTCTCGGCGGCCGGCAGGGCGCAGGAGGCCTGCGGCTTCGGCGGGCCGGGCTTCACCTCGACCAGGCACATCCGGCAGTTGCCGGCGATGGACAGCCGCTCATGGTAGCAGAAGCGCGGGATCTCCTTCCCCGCCAGCTCCGCCACCTGAAGCACGTTCATGCCGGGCTCGAATTCGACTTCGACCCCGTCGACCTTGGCTTTAGGCATGCCGGTTACTCCGCCGCGACCTTGGCGCCGGCGTAGACGCCCGGGCGCGCGCGATATTGGGTGATGCGGTCTTCCACCTCGTGGCGGAAGTGGCGGAACAGGCCCTGGATCGGCCAGGCCGCCGCGTCGCCGAGGCCGCAGATGGTGTGGCCTTCGACCTGGGAGGCCACGTCGAGCAGGAGGTCGATCTCCGACATCTCCGCCTCGCCGGTGACCATCCGCTCCATCACCCGCCACATCCAGCCGGTGCCTTCGCGGCACGGGGTGCACTGGCCGCAGCTCTCGTGCTTGTAGAAGTAGGAGGCCCGGGCGATCGCCTTCACCAGGTCGGCGTCCTTGTCCATGACGATCATGGTGCCGGTGCCGAGGCCGGAGCCGCGCGCCTGCAGGTCCTCGTAGGTCATGACCGCCTCTTCGCACTCGGCGGCGGGGATCATGCGCACGGAGATGCCGCCGGGGATGACGGCCTTGAGGTTGCTCCAGCCGCCGCGCACGCCGCCGAAGTGGTCTTCGATCAGCTGCTTGACGGAGATGCCGACGGCCTCTTCGACGACGCAGGGCTTGTTCACATGGCCAGACGCCGCGAACAGCTTGGTCCCCGTCGACTTCTCGGTGCCGAAGCCGGCGAACCAGCCCGCGCCGCGGCGCAGGATCGTGCCGACGACCGAGATCGATTCGACGTTGTTGATGGTGGTGGGCGCGCCCCAGATGCCGGCGCCGGCCGGGAACGGCGGCTTGAGCCGAGGTTGGCCCTTCTTGCCTTCCAGGCTCTCCATCAGCGCGGTCTCGTCGCCGCAGATGTAGGCCCCGCCGCCGTGGTGGACGCGGATGTCGCAATCCCAGCCGTGGACGTTGCCCGGGCCGACCAGCTTGGCCTCATAGGCCTGTTTGATCGCCGCCTGCAGCCGCTCACGCTCGTGCACGTACTCACCGCGCACGTAGATGTAGGCGGTATGGGCGCGGATCGCCCGGCAGGCGATCAGGCAGCCTTCGATCAGCAGGTGCGGGTCGTTGCGCAGGATCTCGCGGTCCTTGCAGGCGCCCGGTTCGGACTCGTCGGCGTTGACGACGAGGTAGTGCGGCCGCTCGCTCTCCTGCTTGGGCATGAAGGTCCACTTCAGCCCGGTGGAGAACCCCGCACCGCCCCGGCCGCGCAGGCCGGAAGCCTTGACCTGGTCGCAGATCCATTCCGGCGTCTGGGCGATGATGTCCTTCGTGCCGTTCCACGCGCCACGCTTCTTCGCGCCCTCCAGGCCCCAGTCGTGGACGCCATAGAGGTTGGTGAAGATGCGGTCCTGATCCTGCAGGATCCCGACCATCACGCCTTCTCCTTTTGCGGCGGATTGGGCGCCGGGAGGTTGGGAATCTTGATCTTCTTGGCGCGCGAGCCGTCGTAGAGCGACGGATCGGTCAGCGTCAGCGGACCACCTTCTGGCGCCGCGCACTGCCGGCCGATGGCCGAGCCCGGCTTGGGCTTCTTGCCGGCGGCGAAGTCGTCGAGGATCTTCCCGAAGCTCTCCGCCGTCAGGTCCTCGTAGTAGTAGTCGTTGATGGCCGCCATGGGCGCGCTCGAGCAGGCGCCCAGGCACTCCACTTCCTGCCAGTAGAACTTGCCGTCCGCCGAGCGGTGGTCGTGCGGGCCGATCTTCGACTTGCAGACCTTGATGAGGTCGCCCGCGCCGCGGAGCATGCAGGGCGTCGTTCCACAGACTTGAACGAGCGCGACGTCGCCGACCGGCTCCAGCATGAACATGGTGTAGAAGGTGGCGTTCTCCAGCACCCGGATGACCGGCATGCCGAGCGTCTCGGCGACCACGCGGATCGCCGGCTCGGAGACCCAGCCCTCCTGCTTCTGGACCAGCCACAACAGCGGGATCACCGCCGACTGCTGCTTGCCGGGCGGATAGTTGGCGATCCAGCTCTTCACCTGCTTCAGCGTCTCGGCGCTGAAGGCGAAGCTTTCCGGCTGGTTCGGCGAAAGGCGTCGGACGCTCAACTCGGCCTCACTTCACGAAGTCGACGCGGGCGACCTTGCCGTCCGCGATGGTGTAGATGGCGATCACCTCGAAGGTCTCGCCGCCGGGGCTGCGGATGACCTTCTCGTGGTCGATCACGGTCGAGCCCACGGCGATGCGGTTCAGCAGCTCGGCCTTGTTCTCCGGGAATTTCGCGAACACGCCCGCGTAGTTCTTCCGGTAGGTCTCGATGTCCGAGGTGTGCGGCGGCCGGTTCAGGTCGCCGACCTGGATGTCGTCGGCGAAGTAGGCGCAGTAGGCGTCCAGATCCTGAGCGTTGTAGGCTTCGAGCTGCGCCTGGATCAGGTCGACGTTGGAAAGCTTGCCGGCAGCGGTCAACGGTCGATCTCCCCGAACACGATATCGAGCGAACCGAGGATGGCGGAGACGTCAGCCAGCATGTGGCCGCGGTTCATCCAGTCCATCGCCTGCAGGTGCGGATAGCCCGGCGCGCGGATCTTGCAGCGGTACGGCTTATTGGTGCCGTCGCTGACCAGATAGACGCCGAACTCGCCCTTGGGCGCCTCGACGGCGGCGTAGATCTCGCCGGCCGGCGTGCGGTAGCCCTCGGTATAGAGCTTGAAGTGGTGGATGAGCGCCTCCATCGAGCGCTTCATCTCGCCCCGCCTGGGCGGGGAGACCTTGTGATCGTCGGACAGCACCAGGCCAGGCGTCTTCTGCAGGCGCAGGCAGGCTTCCTTCATGATCTTGGTCGATTGCCGCATCTCTTCCATCCGGCAGAGGTAGCGGTCGTAGCAGTCGCCGTTCAGGCCCAGCGGCACGTCGAATTCGAAGTCCGAGTAGCACTCGTACGGCTGGCTGCGGCGCAGGTCCCAGGGGACGCCCGAGCCGCGCACCATCACGCCGGAGAAGCCCCAGGCCAGGGCCTCGTCCTTGGTCACCACGCCGATGTCGACGTTGCGCTGCTTGAAGATGCGGTTGTCGGTGATCAGACCCTCGATGTCGTCGAGGATCTTCGGAAATTGGTCGCACCAGTCGGAGATGTCCTGCACCAGTTCCGGCGGCAGGTCCTGGCGCACGCCGCCGACGCGGAAGTAGTTGGCGTGCAGGCGCGCGCCCGAGGCGCGCTCGTAGAAGACCATCAGCTTCTCGCGCTGCTCGAAGCCCCACAGCGGCGGGGTCAGCGCGCCCACGTCCATCGCCTGGGTGGTGACGTTCAGCAGGTGGCTGAGGATCCGGCCCATCTCGGAATAGAGCACCCGGATCAGCTGGCCGCGGATCGGGGCCTCGATGCCGATCATCCGCTCGATGGCGAGCACGAAGGCGTGCTCCTGGTTCATCGGCGCGACGTAGTCCAGCCGGTCGAAATAGGGGATGCACTGGGCGTAGGGCCGCGCTTCCATCAACTTCTCGGTGCCGCGGTGCAGGAGGCCGATGTGCGGGTCGACCCGCTCGACCACCTCGCCGTCCAGCTCCAGGACCAGGCGCAGCACGCCGTGGGCCGCCGGGTGCTGCGGGCCGAAGTTGATGTTGAACCTGCGGATCTTGGTCTCGCCGCCTTCGACGCTTTCGTCGAGCGGAACGGCAGGCGTGGTTGCGCCGGTCATGCCTTGATCTCCTGGCGGGCGCGCAACGCCAGCCACGTCATGCCAAGAAGCGCCGCCAGCGCGCCCGCGCCGGCGGCGATGAGCGCGGCCTGGGTCAGCCCGCCGGCGCCGACGGCGCGACCCAGCGGCAGGCCGATGGCCACCGAGGGCGCGATCCAGACGAGCGAGAAGCGCTTGCCTTCGCGCTTGGCGAACTCGACCCGCGCCACCGAGGCGAAGCCTGCGGCCATGGCCAGCACCGCCAGCAGCACGGCAAAGCCCATCACCCGCAGCTGGCCGGCGCCCAGGGTGGCGCCCTCGCCTTCGCTGGTCAGCTTGCTGGCCAGGCCGATGAAGAACATCACGCCCGAGTTGAAGGCGAGATAGCCGGGCAGCTGCCGCAGCCGTTCGGCAGGGGCCATCACTTGGCCCCCTTGGCGGCGTCCGGCGTGGCCTTCTCGTCGCCCGGCAGCAGCGGACCGAAGCCCCGCTCCACGCCTTCCCAGGGCGACTGGAAGTCCCAGTTGCGCCACTCCACTGACTTCACCGGCTCGTAGACGACGCGCTTGAGCTCGTCGTCGTAGCGGACCTCCACATGGCCCGTCATCGGGAAGTCCTTGCGGAGTGGGTGGCCGTGGAAGCCGTAATCGGTGAGGATCCGGCGCAGGTCCGGGTGGCCGTCGAAGAAGACGCCGTACATGTCGAACGCCTCGCGCTCGTACCAGTCGGCGTTCGGATAGACCGGCGTGATCGAGGGCACGGCGGTGTCCTCGTCGACCTGGATCTTCACCCGGATCCGCAGGTTCCGGGTCATCGACAGCAGGTGGTAGACCACGTCGAAGCGCCGCTCGCGCTCCGGATAGTCCGCCCCGCAGAGGTCGATCAGCTGCTGGAAGCCCTCGGCGTCGCGCAACAGGCGCATGGCCCCGACGATCTGCGGCAGCTGGGCGGTGACCGAGAGGTCGCCGAACGCCACCTCATAGGCGGTGAAGACGCCGGCGCTGTTGGCGACCAGGGTCTGGCCGAACTGCTCCAGCTCGGCGTGGGGGGTCGGCCAGCTCATCGCACGATGGTCCCGGTGCGGCGGATCTTCTTCTGCAGCTGCAGGATCCCGTAGACCAGCGACTCGGCGGTCGGCGGGCAGCCCGGGACATAGATGTCCACCGGCAGCACGCGGTCGCAGCCGCGGACGGTCGAATAGCTGAAGTAGTAGTAGCCGCCGCCGTTGGCGCAGCTGCCCATGGAGATGACGTAACGCGGCTCCGGCATCTGGTCGTAGACCTTGCGTAGCGCCGGGGCCATCTTGTTCACTAGGGTGCCGGCGACGATCATCACGTCCGACTGCCGCGGACTGGCGCGCGGGGCGAAGCCGAAGCGCTCGACGTCATAGCGCGGCATGGCCGCCTGAATCATCTCCACCGCGCAACATGCGAGGCCGAAGGTCATCCACATCAGCGAGCCGGTGCGCGCCCAGGTGATCAGGTCGTCGGCCGCGGCGGTGACGAAGCCCTTGTCCGCCAGCTGCTGAGAGACGCCGTCGAAATAGGGGTCGTGCTTCTTGGGGTCGTAACCTTCGACCGTGGTCCGGCCGCCAGCGCCCGCAGGAACGATCACTCCCATTCCAGGGCTCCCTTTTTCCATTCGTAGATGAAACCGACGGTGAGCACGCCCAGGAAGGACATCATCGACCAGAAGGCGAAGTGGGACACGGCCGGCGGCAGCTTCATCAGGGTCACCGCCCAGGGAAACAGGAAGGCCACTTCAAGGTCGAAAATGATGAAGAGAATCGACACCAGGTAGAACCTGACGTCGAACTTCATGCGGGCGTCGTCGAAGGCGTTGAAGCCGCACTCGTAGGAGGAGAGCTTCTCAGGGTCCGGCGCCTTCGGTGCGAGCACCGCCGCGGCCAGGATGAAGGCGATACCCAGCGCCGCCGCGATCCCGAGAAAGATCACGATGGGCAGGTACTGCAGAAGGAAGGCGTTCATGGAGTCCTCGGAGGGAGTCGCGGGCCCTTCTAGACCAGCGCTCTCGCCGATTCAAACAGCGCTTTGATCCTGACGCCGGCCATGGCCGCCGGCGCCGGCTCGATGCCATTTTTGCGGCGCAAGATCGCCTGTGAGCTGCAGCGGCCTAGTCGCCAGTGTCGTTCAACGGGCGGGCTTCGGCGGCCGCGCCCATCAAGGTGATGAACTCGGTGCGGAGGTGCAAGGGGTCGGAGCCGCGGGCGCCTTCAGCGAGGCGGTCGATCGACGGACGCGCACCGGCCGGGTGATCTCGTAGAGCGCGGCGCGAACGCGCACTATCCACAGACTCCGCGGCTCCGACGCACTCAGGCGTTGACACGATTCCGGGGGGGACGTATCAGGCGCCCCTCGCACGGCCCCACGGGGCCTCGCAAGCGGGTGTAGCTCAGTTGGTTAGAGCGCCGGCCTGTCACGCCGGAGGTCGCGGGTTCGAGTCCCGTCACTCGCGCCATCTCGTCGAGATGGCCGGAGCGCCCAGCGCTCGCCCCCTTTGGCACGCCGAACCCGTCCTTACCCCTTCAGCTCGATCCGGTGGATCCGCCAGCGCCGCTGGTCCGGCGTCGATCCCGGCACGTCGTTGACGCGCCGCAGCGTGACCTTGCCCGACTGATGCAGTTCACCGCCGGAGGTCCGCCGGCCGTAGATCACCACCGGGACCTCGACGTAGAGCGAGCCGGCCGCCCCCTCGATCGCCCCGGGCGCGCCGACCTGGGCGTGGTAGTCCGCGTAGCGGTCGAACTGATGGGCGAAGGCCGCAGCATTCGCCGCGCGGTCCGGGGAGCCCTCGGACCAGAGCCGCCACGCCTCCGCACGCCGGCCGGCCTCCAGCAGGGCGTAGTAGCTCTGGACGACCTGCGCTGCGCCCTGGGCGCTGGTCGGCGCGATCGTTCCTTCGGCCAGCGGCGTCCGGTCGTCGGCCAGGCCGCCGGGCGCGCCTGGCGACGGCGGCTGAACGGGAACCTCGGGACCGGTCCGACAGACGACTCCAGCCTCGCTGGCCACCGTCTCGCCGTCCTTGAGCCGCGAGAGCCGCGCCTCGTCCATCCCCTTGGTCCACCACTGCAGGCCGAAGCCCACATAGCGGACGCCGCTCGCCGCCGCCTGGGCCTTCAGGGTGTAGGCGTGGCCGTCGACGTCGACCACGGCGGTGTCACGGTCCGGATAGCCGGCCTGCACGCTGCGGCCGTCGTCGCAGCGATAGGTGCGCACGCCGGGATCGGGGTTCACCGGCGCGGCGACCGCGGGCGCCTTCGGCGGCGCGGCGGAGGCGGGGTCTCCGGGGCGCTCGCACGCCCCCAGGAGGAGCAACAGGACGAGACCGGCTCGGCGCATGATTTCGTCTTTGCCCCTGGTTGTCGTGCTCGCGGGCCATCCAGCCCGCTCGGCGGATCAACCCTCAGCCGGCCGGCGCGGTTTCGACGTGAGGGAAGACCGGCTTGAACATCCGCGGCGCCCAGCCAAAGTCCCGCGCAGCGGGAGCCCCATCGAAGGTCAGGTCCTGGTTCATCCGTTCGCCCATGGCCGCCGTCGCGCCCGGCAGGCGGTCTCCGGCCAGCCGGAACCCCAGCCGCCAGAGCGGCAGCGGCGCGCAGAGGATCCGCGGCGTACGATCCATCCCGAAGAAGATCCGCTCCACCATCTGCTTGTAGGTCAGGGTCTCCCCGCCCGGCAGGTCGTAGGCGCGGCCGGCCGCCAGCGGCGAGGCGGCGGCGGCCGTCGCCGCCCAGGCGAGATCCTCGGCATGGACCGGCTGGCGAAGCCCCCGCCCCTTGCCGGCCAGCGGCAGCACGCCGAAGCGCTCGGCCATCCGGGCGAGCCGGCTGACATTGCCGTCCAGGCCTTCGGAATAGATCAGGGTCGGGCGCAGCAGGGTCCAGGCGACGTCGTTCGCCTCGCAGAAGCGGCGCACCGCCGCCTCGGCCTCGGCGAGTTGGGCCGCCACGCGCCGCTCGTCCCTATCGGAGGACGAGGCCTTCACCGAGACGCTGGTGGAGGAGAAAGCCACCAGCCGCTTCACCCCCGCCGCCTTCAGCGCCGGCAGGGCCGCCGTCAGCGTCCAGATCGGGCAAAGCCCGAACACCATCTCGGCATAGGGAAAGGCGATCGTCTCCGGGGCGGTCAGGTCGCCCCGGATCCAGCGCACGCCGCCAGGACCTTCGCCCTGGTCGCGCCGGCTGACCGCGGCGGTCACCGAGCGCATGTCCGCGAGCCTCGGCAACAGATAGCGCCCGATCAGGCTGGTCGCGCCCAGCACCAGGACCGGCTCAGGGACGCGGTGGAGACTCATCTATGTTCAGCTCATCCTTGCCTGCGCGCGCCGATCTATAACCCAGGGCCGCGCTCCACAACTGTACGGCTGCTCTCATACCCTGCGCCGGCGGGCGTCGCGCAGCACCTCGCGGGCGGCGTTGTGGCCAGGCGCGCCGGTGACCCCGCCGCCCGGATGCGTGCCCGCGCCGCACTGGTAGAGCCCCCGGATCGGCGTGCGGTAGTCGCCGGCGCCCAGCACCGGCCGCGCCGAAAACAGCTGATCGAGCGACAGGCGGCCGTGGAAGATGTCGCCCGCCACCAGGCCGAAGGTGCGCTCCAGGTCGAGCGGCGACAGCAGCTGGCGGCCGATCACCGAGGCGGCGAAGCCCGGCGCATGGCGGTCGACCGTGGCGATCATCAGGTCGGCCACCTCGTCACGATGGTCGTCCCAGGCGCGGCCGTCCGGCAGCGTCGGCGCCACGTGCTGGCAGAACAGGCTCGCCACGTGCCGGCCGGGCGGGGCCAGGCTATCGTCGAGGGTCGACGGGATCATCATCTCCACGATGGGCTCGCGCGACCACCCATGAGCCCGCGCGTCCATATAGGCCCGCTCCATATAGGCGAGGCTCGGGGCGATGATGATGCCGGCCGTCAGATGGTCGCCCGGCGCCGGCAGGCAGGTGAAGCGCGGGAGCTCGGACAGAGCCACATTCATCCGGAAGGTCCCGGAGCCCGAGCGGTAGCGGCGGATGCGCTCAGCGAAGTCGGCCGGTTGTACGGCGGGATCGACCAGATTCCCGAACAGCCGCTGCGGGTGGAGGTTCGAGACCACCATCCGCGCCGGCAGGCGCTCGCCGCCCTCGGTGACCACTGCGGTGGCCCGCCCCTTTTCAGTGATGACTTCGACGACGCCGCAGCCGGTGCGGATCTCCACCCCGCGCTCGCGGCAGCAGGCGGCCATCGCCTGGGTGATCGCCCCCATGCCGCCGATCGCATGACCCCAGGCGCCCTTCTTGCCGTTCACCTCGCCGAAGACGTGGTGCAGCAGCACATAGGCCGAGCCCGGCGTATAGGGGCTGGCGTAGTTGCCCACCACGCCGTCGAAGCCGTACGCCGCCTTGATCGGGTCGCTCTCGAACCAGCCGTCGAGCCAGTCGCCGGCTGACTGGGAGAACAGGGCCAGCAGGTCGCGTTTGGCGGTGAGGTCCAGCTTCCCGAGCCGGCGGCCAACGCTGACGCTCTTCAGGAGCTCGGGGATGACCTCGGCCTGGCCGCCCTCCGAGAGGTTCGGCGGCGTCTGCAGCACGAGGTCGCGCAGCAGCGCGGCGATCGCCTCCAGGCGCCGCCCGTAGGCGTCCAGCCGCTCGGCGTCCGCCGCTGAGAAACGGGCCACCTCGGCCTTCGTCCGCCCCTCGCCTACCGCGAGATAGTCTCCGTCCAGGGGCAGGAAGTTGGACATCCGCCGTTCCACGATCTTCAGGCCATGGCGCGCAAGCTGCAGGTCGCTGATGACCTTCGGATTGAGCAGGCTCACCGTGTAGCTGGCCACCGAGTTGCGAAAGCCTGGGTGAAACGCCTCGGTCACCGCCGCCCCACCAACGACCTCGCGCCGCTCCAGGACGGTCACCTTGAGGCCGGCGGCGGCCAGATAGGCGGCGCAGGTCAGGCCGTTGTGGCCGGCGCCAATGACGATGACCTCGGTCACGTGACGGGTGCGCCGAACATCAGCCTTTGATCCGCGCCGATCGCGCCCATGGCAGCTCCCGCAAGAGGCCGACTTTCGCCGGAGGAGATCGTCTTGGCAACGAGGCGGCCGCACCTCCCGAGGCCGCGGGTTGTTCGCGATAGAGATAGCCAGCGGCCGCCTGGCATGCCCTATGCCGAGGCATGGCCATCGAGACCGTCTACATCCTCCAGACCTACGTCCAGGGGCGCGGGAAATCGCTGAAGGCGGAGCAGCAGGTCGGCTGCAAGACGGCCGAGGAAGCCCGGCGCAAGGCCGAGCGGCTCGCCCCGCTCCGCCTGGGCGTCGTCGCCTTCGCCGCGACCGCCGACGTCGAGATGGGCGACTACGACGAGAACCCGGTGATCCTGTTCAAGGCGGGGCAGCTGCCGCCGCCCTGGAACGAAGACTAGCGCCTGCGGGCGCATCGCGACGCCCCTCGAGGAGAGGCATGGTGGGCGGCGACGGGTTCGAACCGCCGACCCCCTGGGTGTAAACCAGGTGCTCTGACCAGCTGAGCTAGCCGCCCGCGCGAGCCTTCTAACCGAAATCCAGAGACCGGTCAGGCCCGGAAGCGAGCTCTTCTCGACCAATGGCCGGGAGGCAAGCTTTGCCCCTTCCCCGCCCGAGCGCGGCGGCGCTGGGTCCTAGACGACGCCGAAGGCGCTCAACAGCACCCAGACGCCGATCAGGGCGAAGATGCCGGCCGCCACCCTGCGCACGATGTGCAGCGGCACGATGCGGGTGGCCGCCTCGCCCAACAGCACCGCCGGCGCATTGGCCAGCATCATGCCCAGGGTGGTGCCGACGGTGACCAAGACGATCTGGTGGAAGCGCGCGGCCAGGAGCGAGGTGGCGATCTGGGTCTTGTCGCCGATCTCGACGAAGAAGAAGGCCACGAGCGTGGTCAGGAAGACGCCGCCGCGCGAGCGGTTCAGCGCGCCATCGTCCTCCTTGTCGGGGACCAGCGCCCAGGCGGCCATGGCGACGAAGGCGACGCCGACGAGGATCTGGAAGAACCGGCCGCTCAGCCATTGCGCGACCAGATAGCCCAGGGTCGCAGCCAGGGCATGGTTGAGCAGGGTCGCGGCGAGGATGCCCAGGATGATCGGCGCCGGCTTGCGGAACCTGGCGGCCAGCACGATGGCCAGGAGTTGGGTCTTGTCGCCGATCTCCGCGACGGCGACGACGCCGGTGGAGATCAGCAGGGGTTCGAGGATCATGGAACTGCAGTCTTTCCCGGGCCAGGCGAACACACGACGATCCAGTCCCACGCCGGCCCGCCGCCGTGGTCTGCATCGTCGGTCTCACCAATCCGGATGGCCGAGGGCCTAAAGCCCCTGGATCCGTCGCCGCGCCATGCCCGCCGAAGCGGGCAAGTCTGTTGACGCGGGCTTCGCTCTCTTGCGAACGGCTACTCCCCGAGATGAGCGCTGATTAGCCGGCGCTCATCCCCCGCACAATGAAAAAGGGCGCAATGAAAAAGCGGCCGCGCGCGGCCGCCCTTCTCCCATATCCGGGGCTCTTCAGGCGTTCAGCGCGTTCTTCAGCGCTTCGCCCGCCCGAAAACGGCAGGTGCGCGAGGCCGGACGCGGAACCGTCTCGCCGGTTCGCGGATTGCGCGCGGCGCCCGCGGGGCGGCAGACCGGCGTGAAGCTGCCGAAGCCGACCAGACGCACCTCCCGGCCGGCCTTCAGCGAGTGCGACACCGAGCTGATGAACGCCTCCAGCGCGTCCCTGGCCTGCACCTTATTGAGGCCCGCCCGATCGGCGATCGCCGCGACCAATTCGGATTTGGTCATGCATCTGTCTCCCACCGCCGTGTTGTTGACGCAGGGGGAGCCGTTCGCAGACGCCCCCCACGCCTGCGGGGATTATGTCCCACTTGCGGGACCCGTCAAACGAGAGCGGCGCGGGATCTCTCCCGCGCCGCTCCGCTGTCACACGATGTGATCGGACAGGGTCCCTAGTGGGTGACCACCGTCTCGACGTCGGGATCTTCCGCCGCCACGACCGCCGGCTGGTCGGCTTCAGACCATTCGATCGCCGTCGGCAGATGCGTCAGCGCCTTGGCCAGCACCTCGTCCATGGTGGAGACCGGGATGATCTCCAGGCCTTCCCGCACCTTGGCCGGAATGTCCGCCAGGTCCTTCTCGTTCTCGGCCGGGATCAGCACCGTCTTGACGCCCGAGCGGAGCGCCGCGAGCAGCTTCTCCTTCAGGCCGCCGATGGCGGTGACCCGGCCGCGCAGGGTGACCTCGCCGGTCATGGCGATTTCCTTGCGGATCGGGATCCCGGTCAGGACCGAGACGATGGCGGTGGCCATGGCCGCGCCGGCGGACGGACCGTCCTTGGGCGTCGCGCCGTCCGGCACGTGGATGTGGACGTCGGTCTTCTCGAACTGCGGCGGCTCGAGCCCGAACTTCGTCGCCCGGCTGCGAACGTAGGAGTTCGCCGCCGAGATCGATTCCTTCATCACGTCCTTCAGGTTGCCGGTCACCGTCATGCGGCCCTTGCCCGGCATCTTGACCGCTTCGATGGTCAGGATGTCGCCGCCGAACTCGGTGTAGGCCAGGCCGGTGATGATGCCGACCTGATCCTCCTCGTCTGTCTCCCCGTAGCGGTGCTTCTTGACGCCCGCGTACTTGGCCAGCCGCTCCTCGTCGATGGTGATCGAGAGCACGTTCTCACGCGCGAGGTCGCGCACCGTCTTGCGCGCCAGGTTGCCCAGCTCCCGCTCGAGCGAGCGGACGCCGGCTTCCCGCGTGTAGTAGCGGATCAGGTCGCGGATCGCGCCCTCCGGAACGATGAACTCCTCCGGCTTCAGCCCATGGTCCTTGGTCAGCTTCGGCAGGACGTGACGCTTGGCGATCTCCAGCTTCTCGTCCTCGGTGTAGCCGGGGATGCGGATGATCTCCATGCGGTCCAGCAGCGGCTGGGGCATATTCAGGCTGTTGGCCGTAGTGACGAACATCACCGGCGACAGGTCGTAGTCGACCTCCAGATAGTGGTCGGCGAAGGTCGAGTTCTGCGACGGATCCAGCACCTCGAGCAGGGCCGAGGACGGGTCGCCCCGCCAGTCCGAGCCCATCTTGTCGATCTCATCGAGCAGGAAGAAGGCGTTGGTCGACTTGGCCTTCTTCATCGACTGGATGATCTTGCCGGGCATGGAGCCGATGTAGGTCCGGCGGTGGCCGCGGATCTCGGCCTCGTCGCGCACGCCGCCCAGGGAGACCCGGACGAACTCGCGCGCCGTCGCCTTGGCGATCGACTTGCCGAGCGAGGTCTTGCCGACGCCGGGGGGACCCACCAGGCACAGGATCGGCCCCTTCAGCGAACCCACGCGGCTCTGCACCGCCAGGTACTCCAGGATCCGCTCCTTGACCTTCTCCAGGCCGTAGTGGTCCTCGTTGAGGATGTCCTCGGCCTTCTGCAGGTCGATCGGCTTCTGCTTGGTCTTGCCCCACGGGATCGACAGCAGCCAGTCGAGGTAGTTCCGCACGACGGTGGATTCCGCCGACATCGGGCTCATGTTGCGCAGCTTCTTCAGCTCCGCATCGGCCTTGGTGCGGGCCTCCTTGGAGAGCTTGGTCTTCTTGATGCGCTTCTCGAGCTCGATCAGCTCGTCGCGGGAGTCGTCCTGTTCGCCCAGCTCGCGCTGGATCGCCTTCATCTGCTCGTTCAGGTAGTACTCGCGCTGGGTCTTCTCCATCTGGCGCTTCACGCGGTTACGGATCTTCTTTTCCGTCTGCATGACGCTGATCTCGCCCTCCATCAGGGCGTAGACCTTCTCCAGGCGCTTCACGACGTTGAAGACCTCGAGCAGCTGCTGCTTCTCGGAGATCTTGACCGACAGGTGGCTGGCGATGCGGTCGGCCAGCTCGCCCGGGTTCTCGATCTGCGGGATGGCCGCCAGCGCTTCCGGCGGGACCTTCTTGTTCAGCTTCACATAGTTTTCGAACTGCTCGACGACCGCGCGCGACAGGGCCTCGGCCTCGGGCGAGCCCGAACCGTCTTCCTGCACATAGGCGATCTCGGCCTCGTAATATTCGCTCTGCTCGGTGAAGCGGGTGACGCCGGCGCGGGCGCGGCCCTCGACCAGCACCTTCACCGTGCCGTCCGGCAGCTTCAGGAGCTGCAGGACGGTGGCCACGACGCCGACGTCGTAGATGGCGGCCGGCGCCGGATCGTCGTCGTCCTTGTCCTTCTGCGTGGCCAGGAGGATCTCCTTGCCCTCATTGCGCATCGCTTCTTCCAGCGCGCGCACCGACTTCTCACGCCCCACGAACAGCGGCACCGGCTGGTGCGGAAAGACCACGATGTCCCGCAGGGGGAGGATCGGCAGGATCTTTATCTCTGACATGATGCTTCAACTCCTTGCCGGCCCGCTTGGGCGACGGGCTCGACGGCCGGATCGCGGTCACTCAGACGATGCGCCTGAGTCGGACGACCCGTCCCGCCGGCGGACGGCGGCTGGTTCTGATTAAATGTGGACGGTTTCACGCGGGGTTCAAGCTAAGCAAGACGCTTGCGCGACACTCGGTCTCAGCGTGGTCCATTCTTGACACACACCGTCCGAAGCTACGCAACCGCGCAAGGTTTTACCCCGTTCACGCCAGGTATCTGGGAAGCCGCTTATCATTTGGCAAGCCGCGCAGCCGCAGGTCCGGGGCAGAATCTACCCCCAAGGAAAAGGCCCCGCAGACATGCTGCAGGGCCTCTTTTCGTCGGTCGACGGAGCTCTAGGCCGCGCCGCCCTTGTCGCGGCGCTCGGCGTAGATGAGCAGAGGCTGCGCCCGGCCCTCGACGACCTCGGCGTTGACCACCACTTCCTCGACGCCGTCGTAGGTCGGCAGCTCGTACATCGTTTCGAGCAAGATGGCCTCGAGGATCGAACGCAGGCCGCGCGCGCCGGTCTTGCGCTGGATGGCCTTGCGCGCCACCGCGTTCAGCGCGTCCTCGGTGAAGGTCAGGCCGATGTTCTCCATGTCGAACAGGCGGACGTACTGCTTCACGAAGGCGTTCTTCGGCTCGGTGAGAATTTTCACCAGGGCCTTCTCGTCCAGGTCGTCCAGAGTGGCGATCACCGGCAGACGGCCGATGAACTCCGGGATCAGGCCGAAGCGCAGCAGGTCGTCCGGCTCCACCTGGCGGAAAACCTCGCCGGTGCGCCGCTCGTCCGGGTCCGACACCTTGGCGCCGAAGCCGATCGAGGTGCCCTGGCCGCGCGCGGAGATGATCTTCTCCAGGCCGGCGAAGGCGCCGCCGCAGATGAACAGGATGTTGGTCGTGTCGACCTGCAGGAATTCCTGCTGCGGATGCTTGCGCCCGCCCTGCGGCGGCACGGAGGCGACGGTGCCTTCCATGATCTTCAGCAGCGCCTGCTGGACGCCCTCCCCCGACACGTCGCGGGTGATGGAGGGATTGTCCGACTTACGGCTGATCTTGTCGACTTCGTCGATGTAGACGATGCCGCGCTGGGCCCGCTCGACGTTGTAGTCGGCCGACTGCAGCAGCTTCAGGATGATGTTCTCGACGTCCTCGCCGACGTAGCCGGCTTCGGTCAGGGTCGTCGCGTCGGCCACGGTGAACGGCACGTCGATGATGCGCGCCAGGGTCTGGGCGAGCAGCGTCTTGCCGGTGCCGGTCGGGCCGATCAGCAGAATGTTGGCCTTGCCCAGCTCGACGTCGTTGTTCTTCGTCGCGTGGTTCAGGCGCTTGTAGTGGTTGTGGACGGCGACCGAGAGGACCTTCTTCGCGTGGTCCTGACCGATGACGTAGTCGTCGAGGACCTCACGGATCTCCTTCGGCGTTGGAACGCCGTCCTTGGACTTCACGAACGAGATCTTGTGCTCTTCGCGGATGATATCCATGCACAGCTCGACGCATTCGTCGCAGATGAACACGGTCGGCCCAGCGATGAGCTTGCGGACCTCGTGCTGGCTCTTGCCGCAGAAAGAGCAATAGAGCGTGCTCTTCGAGTCTCCGCTGGCGGCCTTGGTCATGGTCGTTTCTCACTCTCTAGGCGGCCGGGTCGGGCCCGGCGTTCGCCGCCCCTGCGGGCGTCTGCGCCTTCAATGCAGATTATGCGCCGCGGGTTGTCTAAGTCTTGACATTCCCCGATCCGCGACGGGATCACAAGCCTTCGAACGCCGAAGCGACATTTGGCGACACGGCGCCGAAGCTCCAGGCGCCGTCTTCTTACATGGGGACGGGCTGAAATGGGACAAGATAGAGGCCCCTCGGCGCCCCAGAGCGGGACAGTTGGCCGCGTAGCTGTGGATGAACGGCCGATCGCGGCCTTCGATTTCGACGGCACCCTGACGGTTCGCGACAGTTTCACGGCCTTTCTGCAGTGGCGCGCAGGGCCGACCCGCTACGCGCTCGGCATGGCGAGTCTCATTCCCGCCGCGATCCGCTATTTGATCGACAGAGATCGCGGCCGGATCAAGGCGGCGGCCGCCCGGGAATTTCTCGCCGGCCTGCCCCGGCGCGAGCTGGAGGGTCTCGCCGCCGAGTTCGCGGCCCAGCAGGCCCAGGCCCTGTTCCGGCCGGACGCCCTGGCGACCTGGCGCGATTGGGGGGAGCGCGGCGCGCGGCGGGTGATCGTCACCGCCTCGCCCGCCGTGGTGGTGCGGCCGTTCGCCGAGCGGCTGCAGGCCGACGAGCTGATCGGCACCGAAATGGCCTATGACAGCCAAGATCGCGTCAGCGGCGGCTTCGCGACGGCGAATTGCCGCGGGCGGGAAAAGGTCGCCCGCCTGGAAGCCCGCTTCGGTCAGGGACTGCGGCTCGCCGCCGCCTACGGCGACACCGCCGGCGATCGCGAAATGCTGGCCATCGCCGAGACCCAGGGCTTCTGCGTCTTCACCGGACGTCCGGACCGGACCTAGCCGAAGATCGCCGCGATCAGCGCGAGCGCGATCAGGATGGTCACGCCGACGCAGCTCGCGCCCCAGGCGATCAGCTTGATCAGGCCGAGATGCAGCGCCCAGCGCGGCCAGGGGCCATGGACGACGCGGTACTCGGCGTCGGTGATCGGCGGTCGCTCCTGCGGCATGCGGCCAATCTGGGCCCTGCCCCGGCCAGCGGCAAGGGCCAGCCCCGCTCAGGGGCAAGAGCGTGCGCCGCCGCGCCTGTTCAACCCCCTTGCGGGGCCGGGAAATGGAAGCGGCCCAGGAAACGCGTGAGCTCCCACACCTCGCAGCCGTTGCGCACCTGCTCGGCGAGCGCCCGCGCGGCGAGAAGAGCTGCGGCGTCGTCGGCGCATGCGGCGTCCACCGGGGCGTCGATCTGACCCGACGGGGTCAATGGATAGATCCGATAATCGCGCATGCCCAATCCTAACGGGGCGGCGACGGCGCGTCTGGGCGAAACGCTCCGGAACACGCAGATGTCACACGCGCCCGGCCTACGCGAGAAATGCCCCTCGCGAGACCGGGCGCGCGGCCTGGCGGACTACGCGACCAAACATAGGCCATCGGACAGGCGGCCGTTGAAATCGGCCTTTCCGCCTGAACGCCAGCTGAATGGCCCCGGATGGCGCGGTTAGGGTTTTGGCCATCTCGGTAAACCCGGAGTTGGAGGCGACGCACAAGATTAACGATGGATTCACCGACGCGCCGGAGGCTCAAGCTGTCTTCCTTGAAGACACCCACCATCACCACTTTCTTGGCCCGGCGTTCGCGCCGGGCTCTTTTTTTCCATCCCGTCAGCGACCTGCAGGCGGCCCGATCAGATGGCTGGGGAAAGTTAGCCCACAGCCGCTTGCGTGGCCGCGGGTCGTATCGTATAGCCCCGGCCCTCAACGGCTCTGGTCCCCGGTAGCTCAGTTGGTAGAGCAGTCGGCTGTTAACCGACTTGTCGCAGGTTCGAGTCCTGCCCGGGGAGCCATAGAGCGTTGATTGGATTGGGGAGCCGTCCCCAATCTGGGGGCGCCTCCTTAAATTTTGTGGAAGCTGACGCCGCGTCGCGACAGGCCCGCGCGGCGTAATTCCGTCATTCCGCCTGCGCCGGCGCCATGGGGAAGCGGCGGGCGAAGACCTCCTTGGCGGCGAACAGTCCGTTGAGCGCGGCGGGGAAGCCCGCATAGACGGCCATCTGCATGATAACCTCGATGATCTCTTCCCGACTGAGGCCGACATTGAGCCCGGCCTCGATGTGAACCTTCAATTGCGGGCCGGCGTTGGCGAGCGCCGTCAGCGCGGCGATGGTCGCGATCTCGCGGGCCCGCAGATCGAGACCTGGGCGGCAATAGATGTCGCCGAACGGAAACTCGAACACGTAGCGGGCGAAATCCGGCGCGATGTCGGCCAAGGCGGCGACGACATTTTCGCCGGCCTCTCCGTCGATCTCAGCGAGCGCCCGCCGGCCGCGCTCCAGCCGACTTTCGCCGTCGTTCTGGCAAGGCTGCGTCATGATCCTTCGTCCCCTGTTTCGCGCCGGAGTATCCGGCGATCTTGGCGTCGAGGACGAGAAGGCTGGCCGTCAGTTCGGCCGCATGGGCGCGGACGCGCTCGCGATGCTGTTCCAGCAGTTCGCGACGCTCCGCCTGGGTGTCGACGCCGCGCTCCCGCAAGGCTGCGTAGCGCAGCATCTCCCGGATCGGCATGCCGGTCGTCTTCAGACGAGCGAGAAACGCGATCCAGACCAGGATTGACGCGTCGTAGTCACGTTGGCTCGACGGGTCCCGGTCGGCATAGGGAAGCAACCCGATCCGCTCGTAATAGCGGATCGTATGGGCCGACAATCCCGAACGCTTCGCCAGTTCGCCAATCTTCATGAGCCGCCTTCTTCGCCACGACGCCCCCGAGCCTAGGAGTTCGAGCGCGCTCTAAGTCAATGGGCGGAATGCAAGACCCGAGACGCGTTTCAGCTGAAGGTCAGCGGATCGAAGCCGATCCGCCCGGTCGGATCGTCGAGGGCCGCGACGGCGGCCATGTCCTCTGCGTCGAGCCGGAAGTCGAAGACCTCGAAATTTTCGGCGATCCGTTCGGCGTGGACCGACTTGGGAATCACCGCCAGGCCCGAATCGATGTGCCAGCGGATGACCGCCTGGGCCGGGGTCTTGCCGTGGCGCGCAGCGATTCGCGCGATCTCCGGGTGCTTCAGGAGCTGGCCCTGGCCGAGCGGGCTCCAGGATTGGGTGACGATTCCCTGGCCGGCATGGAAGGCCCGAAGGTCGGTCTGCTGGAATTTCGGGTGCAGCTCGATCTGGTTGACCGCGGGGATCGCCCCGGTCTCGCCGATGATCCGCCGAAGGTGCTCGACCATGAAGTTGGAGACCCCGATCGAACCGACCCGCCCCTCCTCCTGCAGCCGCACCATCGCCCGCCAGCTGTCGATGTAGCGGCCCTGGGACGGGACGGGCCAGTGGATCATGTAGAGGTCGAGATAGCCCAGGCCGAGCCGCTCCAGGCTCTTGTCGAAGGCGGCCAGGGTCTCGTCATAGCCGTGGTCGCGGTTCCACAGCTTGGTGATGACGAAGACCGCGTCGCGCGGCGCGCCGGAGGCGCGCACCCCCTCGCCCACGCCGGCCTCGTTGACGTAGGCCGCCGCCGTGTCGATCGTGCGATAGCCGGCTTCAAGGGCGGTGCAAACCACCTCGGCGGTGACGGCCGGCGGCGTCCGCCACACGCCCAGGCCGACCTGCGGCATGGCTCGGCCGTCGTTGAGCGTCACCACGGGCGACGCCAGCTTGGGCGGACTCTGGACGGACGAAGCGGACATGCGGCCTCTCCTTGAAGGACGATGATCACCAAACGCCGATGTTGGGCATTGAGACCCACGGCTCGGCCGGGGCCAGGGCCTCGCCGGCCTGCAGCAACTCCACCGAGATATTGTCCGGCGAGCGGACGAAGGCCATGCGGCCGTCGCGCGGCGGGCGGTTGATCACGACGCCCCCGTCCATCAGCCGTCGGCAGGCGGCATAGATGTCGTCGACCGCATAGGCCAGGTGCCCGAAATTGCGGCCGCCGCCGTAGTCCTCGGGGTCCCAGTTGTAGGTCAGTTCGACGGTGGGCGCCTGCTTCGTCCGCGCCGCCTCCGCGTCCTGCGGCGCGGCCAGGAAGACCAGGGTGAAGCGGCCCTGGGAATGCTCGTGGCGCGCGATCTCCACGAGCCCCAGCTTGCCGCAGTAGAAGTCGAGCGAGGCGTCGAGATCGGCGACGCGGACCATGGTGTGGAGGTATCGCAAGGGGTCTCTCCATTCCTGAGGGACCGGAAAATCAGCGAAAACCCGGCCCGACTGCGGAGATAGCAACCCAAGGCCGCGACGACACCGAGGCGAACGCCACATAACACCGAATTAAGTTGCCCGTCGCGCTGCGGTGGCAAAAATGCGAATCCTGAACCCAAAGTAAGGGAACGAGGACAAGGGAGGACGCTGATCCCGCGAGCCGCGGGCTCGGGGGAAATGTCATGCGTATGAAATCCCGGTACGTTTTCGTCATCGCCGTGGTGGCGGTGGTGATGCTCTATTTCCTCGTACGCACCCTGGTCGGCGGCGCCTCGGCGAGCACGGCGCACGCCCTGCCGACAGGACCGGCGCCGGCGAGCGTCCAGGTCCGGCTGACGCCCGAGGTTCTGCGCCCCCACGACGTGACCTTGCGTGGCCGGACCCAGTCGACCCGCACCGTGGTGGTGCGCTCCGAGACGGCGGGCGTGGTCGCCCAGGCGCCGGTGATGCAGGGCGCGGTCGTCGCCCAGGGGGCCGTGCTCTGCCGCCTGGCGGTCGACGCCCGGCAGGCCAGCCTCGACCAGGCCCGCGCCGCCCTGCGCTCGGCCCAGCTGCAGCACCAGGCCGCCGTGGAGCTCGGCAAGAAGGGCTTTCGGTCGCCGACCCAGGTGCTGGAGAGCCAGGCGTCGCTGGATTCCGCCCAGGCCTCGGTGCGTCAGGCGGAGATCGCCCGCGCCCAGGTGGACATCCGCGCGCCCTTCACCGGCGTCTTCGACCATCGCGACGCCGAAATCGGCACCTATCTGGCGACCGGCGACCCGTGCGGGACAATGATCGAGCTCGACCCCCTGCTGGTGGTCGGCGACCTGCCGGAGACCGAGGCATCGAAGATCAAGGTGGGAGCCGCGGCCAGCGCGAGGCTGGTGTCGGGCGAGGTGATCCAGGGCCGGGTGCGCTACATCTCCCGCGACGCCGACCCGCAGACCCGCACCTATCACCTGGAGATCGCCGCGGCCAATCCGCGGATGGACATCCGCTCCGGTCTCTCCGCCGAAGTGCGGATCGGCGCGGGCGTCGGCCCGGCCCACCTGACCCCGGTCTCGGCCCTGGTGCTGGACGCCGCCGGCCGCCAGGGGGTGCGCTACGTCCTGGCCGACGGCCGGGTGGCCTTCGCCCCGGTCCAGGTGGTTGAGCAGACCGCGGACGGCGCCTGGGTGAGCGGCCTGCACGGTCCAGTCCAGCTGATCACCGTCGGCCAGTCCTACGTCAGCGAAGGCCAGAAGGTCCTGATCGGCCGGACCGGCGGCTGAGCGGATGATCGACGCCCTCATCGACGGCGCCATCCGCCGGCGCAAGGTGGTCCTGGGAGTGGCGCTGATCGCCACCATCTTCGGCTTCTTCGCCTATCTGGCCATGCCGCGCGAAGCCGACCCCGAGGTCGCCTTTCCCTTCGTCTCGGTCGTGGTCCCCTTCCCCGGCGTCAGCCCGGAGGACGCCGAGCGCCTGCTGGTCAAGCCGCTCGAGCTGCAGCTGCAGAACCTCGAAGGCCTCAAGGAGATGAACGCGGTCGCCCGCGAGAACGTGGCGATCGTCAACCTGGAGTTCGTCCCCGAGTTCAACCGCGACAAGGCGCTGGCGGACGTCCGCGCCAAGGTCGACCTGGCCCGGGCCCGCTTCCCGCCCGACGCCGAGCAACCGATCATCGAGGAGGCCGACACCTCGCTCAATCCGGTGATCGGCATCGTCCTGCACGGACCGGCCCCCGAGCGCGAACTGTTCCGCATCAGCCGCGACCTCAAGGAACGCCTGGAGACCCTGCCCGGGGTGCTGGGCGCAGAGGTCAACGGCGCCCGCGACGAGATGATGGAGGTGACGGTCGATCCGATCCGGATGGAGGCCTACAACGTCACCGTCGGCGACCTGCAGAGCGTCATCGCGCGCAACAACCAGCTGGTCCCGGCCGGCGCCCTGCAGTCCGGCGGCGCACGTTTCGCCGTCAAGGTGCCGGGGGTGATCGGCGAGCCCGCCGACATCCTGTCGCTCCCGGTGAAGAAGAACGGCGACCGGCTGATCACGATCGGCGACGTCGGCGAGGTGCGGCGCGCCTTCAAGGAGGCGGGCTCGATCACGCGCTTCAACGGCGAGCCCGCCTTCACCATCGAGGTGCAAAAGCGCAGCGGCGCCAACGTGATCGAGACCAACCGCCAGGTGCGGGCGATGGTGAAGGCCGAGCAGGCGCGTTGGCCGAACACCATCAAGGTCGACTACACCTTCGACGATTCCGAATTCATCGGCCGCACCCTGATCGTGCTGGAGTCCGGCCTGATCACCGCCACCCTGCTGGTGATGCTGATCGTCGTCGCCAGCCTGGGCGTCCGCCAGGGGCTGATCGTCGGCGCCGCCATCCCCGTCTGCTTCATGATCGCCTTCCTGATGCTGCAGGCCAAGGGCGTGACCCTGAACCAGATGGTGATGTTCGGCCTGATCCTGGCGGTGGGCATCCTGGTCGACGGCGGCATCGTCGTCGTCGAATTCGCCGATCGGAAGATGGCCGAAGGCGCCCCCAAGGCCGAGGCCTTCGCCATGGCCGGCAAGCGGATGTTCTGGCCGGTGGTCAACGGCACCCTGACGACGCTCTGCGCCTTCCTGCCCTTTCTGTTCTGGAACTCGATCGTCGGCAAGTTCATGAGCTTCGTGCCGCTGACCCTGTTCTTCGTGCTGGGCACCTCGATCTTCGTGGCGCTGGTCTTCACGCCGGCGATCGGATCGGTGTTCGGGCGCGCCGCGGCGATCGACGCCGAACAGCTGGCCGAGATCGAGAAGTCCGAGCACGGCGATCCGCGCAGCATGAGCGGCTTCATGGGCCGCTACGCCCGCACCCTGTCCCATCTGGCGAAACGGCCGTTCGCCTGCCTGGGCGCGGCCTTGGTGGTGACGGTCGCCATCTTCATCTGGTTCGCCAAGACTCCGCACGCCACCGAATTCATTCTGCGCAGCGATCCGGACCAGGTCGCCGTCTATGTGAAGGCTCGCGGCAATCTCACGCCGCAGTCCGACGACCTCTTGGTCGCCATGGTCGAGCGGCGCCTGCGGGCGATCACCGGCGTCGAGGCGATCTATGTCCGCTCGGGGCCGATGAGCCCGGGCGGCTTCAACGGCGCGCCGAACGACACCATCGGCAGGATCCAGGTCGAGTTCGTCGACTATGAGGCGCGCCGGGCGCTCGGCGTCACCGGCGAGGACATCGTCGGCGTGATCCGCAAGCGGGTCGAAAGCCTGCCGGGGCTGCAGGCCGAGGTGCGCAAGCCCCAGGCCGGGCCGCCAGTCGGCAAGGACATCCAGATCGAGCTGCGCGGGCGCGACCCCGCCGTCCTCGACGCCGCCGCCTCGAGGATCAAGGCCAGGCTCGCTGCCGATCCGCAACTGCGAGACGTCGAGGACAACCGCACCTCGCCGGGCATCGAGTTGAACCTGACCGTCGACCGCGAGGCCGCCGGCCGCTACGGCGTCGACGTGCTGAGCGTCGGCCAGGCGATCCAATTCGTCACCGAAGGCGTGCTGGCCGGCCGATTCCGGCCCGACGATTCCGACGACGAGCTCGACATCCGCGTCCGGTTCCCGGCGAGCGCCCGCAACGTCGCGGCCTTCGACGAGCTGAAGATCCCGACCGCCGCGGGCCCGGTGCCCGCCAGCTACTTCATCACGCGCACCCCCGCCCCCCAGGTCACCTCCATCCAGCGCCGCGACAGCGCCCGGGTGGTCATCCTGCAGGCCAACGCTGCGCCCGGCGTCGCCGCCAACCAGAAGATCGCCGAGCTGAAGCCCTGGATGCAGAAGGCCGGCATCGACCCGTCGGTGCGCGTGCATTTCCGCGGCGCCGACGAGGAGGGCCAGAAGGCGATGGGCTTCTTCGCCATCGCCATGCTGGTCTCGCTGTTCCTGATGGGGCTGATCCTGCTGTGGCAGTTCAACAGCTTCTACGGGGTGCTGGTGACGCTCTCGGCGGTCTTGCTCTCGACCGTCGGCGTGCTGCTGGGCGTGCAGGTAAACCTGGCCCACACCTTCGACTATGTCTCGGTGCTGTTCCTCGGCACCGGCGTGGTCGCCCTCGCCGGCGTGGTCGTCGGCCACAACATCGTGCTGGTCGACACCTTCTACCAGCTGCGCCGCCAGGGCCATGCGGCCGACGAGGCGGCGGTGCGCGCCGCCGCCCAGCGGTTCCGGCCAGTGATGCTGACGACGCTGGTCACCATCGCCGGTCTCTTGCCGCTGATGTTCCAGATCCACCCCAACTTCCGCGGCGGCCACTTCGAGTACAAGGCGCCCGGCTCCGAATGGTGGGTGCAACTCTCCGGCGCGGTGGTCTGGGGACTGAGCTTCTCCACCGTGCTGACCCTGGTCCTGACCCCGGTCATGCTGGCCGCGCCGAAGGTGGTGGCGGAGCGGACCGGCGCGCTTTGGCGCAAGCTGCGCCGCCGCCCGGCGCCCGTGGAGACCGTGGCGCAGGATCTTCCGCGCGCGGCGGAATAGGCTCGACCGCCTTTCGACCGCCGGCCTAACCTGCCGCGCAAGGCCGCATGGCCTCCAGCGCCGCGACAGAGACCATCCGGGAGGGTTCGATGCTCGATAGTCCCGCCGCCGAGTCCGAGGACGCTGCAGCCTGGGAGGCCTTCAATGGCGCGATCGCCGCCGCGCGCGCGGAGCTGATGGCCGCCGCCCCTGACGCCGGGACCGCCATCGAGGCCGAGGCCTATCTGATGCGGGTGGCGGCCAGCGCGCTCGGCGACGGCTTCCTCGGCGACCATTTTCGGTCCGGCGGCCTGACCCGCGCCATCCCCACCCGCGGCGGGCCCAACCCCGACTACATCATGGGGCACGCGGCCATCGACCCCGCCCGTCGCTACCGGCTCGAAGGCCGGCTCAACGACAGCGAGCGCGCCGGCGTGGGCCTCTACGCCGTGGGCGCGGACGGCAAGGTCCTGCTGGCCGGCTACGCCGCCTTCGACCGCAGCAAGGTCGACGCCGACGGCGGCTTTCGCCTCGACCTCGCCGCCGACGCCGAGGGCCCCGGGGGCCTGGCGATACCGCCGAACGGCCGGGTGCTGATCGTCCGCCTGCTGCACCGGAGCGCAGGAGCGCCCTGCTGCCTCAGCTTCTCCGGCGGCGCAGCCCCGCCACCGCTGACGCCCGCCACGGGAACCACCGCCGGCGCCCTGACCCTCGCCGGGCGGACTCTGCTGGCCAGCGTCCGCCAGTTCCTGGTGTGGAGCGCGCTGATCGGCGAGGCCCGCAACCGTTTCATCACCCCGCCGGAACGGATCGCCGAGGAGGTCCAGGGCGACCCCGACACCGGCTACTATTTCGCCTATTACGACCTGGCGCCCGGCGAATGGCTGGAGGCGCTGATGCCGCCGGCCGTGACGGGCTACTGGTCGCTCCACGCCTACAATCACTGGTGCGAGTCCCTGCCCAGCGCCGGGACGCACGACCTCAGCGCCAGAGCCGACGCCGACGGCCGCATCCGCGTGCGGATCGGTCCCGATGCGCCTGCGGACCTTGTCAATCGCGTGGACACCCTGGGCCGGCGTCGCGGCGTCCTGATCTACCGCACCCTCGGCGAGACGCAGACGCGGATTCCGGAAGCCGCGGTCCGGAACCGCGAGGCTTAGGCCGCCCGCGTCTGACGCCGCCACAGGGCGGCGTATTCGCCGCCCTTGGCCAGCAGCTCGGCGTGGGCGCCGCGCTCGACGATCTTGCCGCGGCGCAGGACCAGGATCTGGTCGGCGTCGACGATGGTCGAGAGCCGGTGGGCGATGACCAGGGTGGTGCGCCCGGCGCGGGCCTTGCGCAGGGTGTCCTGGATCGCCGCCTCGGTCGGGCCGTCAAGCGCGCTCGTCGCCTCGTCGAGGATCAGCAGCCGCGGATTGGCCAGCAGGGCGCGGGCGATGCCGACCCGCTGGCGCTCGCCTCCGGACAGCTTGAGCCCGCGCTCGCCGACCCGGGTCGACATGCCCTGCGGCAGGCTGTCGATGAAGGCGCCCAGCTCGGCGGCGTCAGCGGCGGCGCGGACGTCCTGCGGGTTGGCGTCCGGCCGGGCGAAGGCGATGTTGCGGTAGAGGGTGTCGTTGAACAGGGCGACGTCCTGCGGCACCAGGGCGACCGCCCCGCGCAGGGCGTCCAGCTTCACCTGGCGCATGTCGACGCCGTCGATCCGCATGCGGCCCTCCTGCGGATCGATCAGCCGCATGGCCAGCCGCACCGCCGTGGTCTTGCCGGCGCCGGAGGGGCCCACGAGCGCCACCGTCTGGCCGGGCCGGGCCTCGAAGCTGACGTCGTTCAGCCCCAGCGAACGGGCGTCGTGACGGAATCCGACGTGCTCGAAGGCCACCGCCGCCCCCTGCCCGCTCGCCGGCGGCAGGTCGCGCGCGTCGGGGGAATCGACGATCTCCGGCGCGACCTTGGTGAGGTCGACCATCTGCTCCATGTCGATGAAGGCCTGGCGGATCTCGCGGTAGTTGAAGCCCAGGACGCCGAGCGGCTGGTAGAGGCCGCGCAGCAAGAGGACGGCGGTGACCACCTGGCCCACCCGCATCTCGCCGTGCATCACCGCCAGCCCCGCCATCACCGTCATCACGGCGAGGCCCAGGTTGAGGATCACCGACTGGGCGGCGTTCAGCAGGTTGAGCGAGGTGTTGGCCTGGACGCTGGCGTCGACATAGGCGTCCATCGCCTCGGCATAGGCCCCGACCACCCGGCGCTCGGCGCCGAAGGTCTTCACCGTCTCATAGTTGATCAGGGCGTCGACCGAGAGCCCGGCCGTGCGGCTGTCCGCATCGTTCAGCGCGCGCCGATGCGACAGCCGCCAATCGGTGATGCGGAAGGTGACCACCACATAGATGGCGATGCTGACGAAGGCGGTCAGGGCGAAGCGCCAGTCGAGCCGGGTGATCATCACCACCATGCCCAGGACCAGTTCTATCAGCGTCGGGCCGATGCTGAACACCACGCTGCGGATCAGGAAGTCGGTGGAGCGCGAACCGCGATCGATGATCCGCGACAGCGAGCCCATCTGCTTGGACTGGTGGAAGTCCAGGGAGAGGCTAAGCGCGTGCTGGAAGGTCTCGACGGCGGCCCGCGCCATGGTCGACTGCGCCACGCGGGTGAAGATCACGTCCCGAACGTAGGGCGCGCCCGCCGCGATGAAGCTCAGGGCCGCGAAGATCAGGGCGCCGGCGACGAAGCCGCTTCCCAAGGTTCCGCCTGGCAGAATCCCGCCAGCCTGGGGCGTCAGGGTGTTGACCGCGTCGCCCAGCACCACCGGGCTCCAGACGCTGGCCAGCTTGCCGACGACGACCAGGGCCAGGGCGGCCCCGATGCGCAGGCGCAGGTTCGGCGCGCCGGACCGCAGCACCAGCCGGCCGAGGTCGGCCATCGAGGTCCAGAAGTCGAACTTGACGCCCTTCGGCGCAACCGCGTCGGTCTCGCCGAACCGGCGGGCCGCCTGTGCGTGCAAAAAGGCCAAGTAGGGCTCCGCTAACCGGCGAGAAGGGTGGATTGCACCCCGCCCCCCGGCGTCAACCAGTCGGCGCGCAAGCCGCGCCCGGTCAACTGGCTACGCAGCGGTCCCTCGACAAGGGGCGCCGCTGGGGTGGCGTCCAGGCCAATGGCATCGGTGAACCCTACGCCGGTCGCTTCGACCTGGTGAGGCCCGGGCGAAAGCCGGGAGATGGCGAAGCTGAACCGGCCGTCCGGATCGGTCCGCGCATCGCCCAGCGCCCGGCCGTCCAGCCGCACGGCGACGTCCGTGCCGGCGGCCGCCCAGCCGGAGAGCAGCGCTCCCCCCTCGGCGTCGAAATCAAGCGCGGCGATCCGCGAGCCGGCCGGCCGGTCGAGCCTGAGCGCAGCCGCGCCAGCGCGCAGCAGCGCGGTCTCGCCGCGCGGCCCCACCAGGACATAGCCCTCGGCCTGCACGCGCCGCGCGCCGTCCTGCGCCGAGAGGCCGAAGATCTGCGCCGCCACGCCGGTCGCCACCTGCAGCCGCCACGCGCCCTTGCCGTCGGCCCGGGTGGTCGCCGTCGGGCCGCCAGGCGTGGCCAGCCGCACCTCCGCCCCCGCCGCCGCCTGGCCGCGCAACAGGACAAGGCCTGCCGAGGGCGTCGCCTCGACCACAGCCGGCGGCGAAATATAGCCGGCGTCGCCCTCCGCGACCTGGCCCGAGGCGCGCGGCGACGGCGCCTGGCAGCCGCCTAAGCAGATGAGCACTGCAGCGGCGATTTGCGCCTTTCCCAACGACACGTGGCGAACCAAACTCCTAAACCCTAGCTATAGGTAATGATGACTTCGGCCCGCAGCTGCAAGCTGGGCCTGACGGAGTAGGTTTATGAGGCATGCGACAGATAGCGTGGATTCGGTGTGCGTCTTCTGCGGTTCTTCGGACGCCGCCGATCCCGCCTACCTCCGCGCCGCCGCAAGCCTCGGCCGGGACCTGGCGGCGGCGGACCTGAAGCTGGTCTACGGCGGCGGCGGGGTGGGCCTGATGGGCGCCTGCGCGCGCGCCGCGCACGAGGCCGGCGGCCGGGTGCTGGGGATCATTCCCGACTTCCTGGTCGGACGCGAACAGGCCCTGGAAAGCGTCGAGCACGTGGTCGTGGCCAATATGCACGAGCGCAAGATGCTGATGTTCGATCGCTCCGACGCCTTCGTCGTCCTGCCCGGCGGCATCGGCACGCTGGAGGAGGTCGTCGAGCTGCTCTCCTGGCGCCGTCTCGACCTGCACGCCAAGCCGGTGATCTTCTACAACCCGGACGGCTTCTGGCAGCCGCTGTTCGACCTGTTCCAGCATACAGTCGACGCCCGCCTCACCCCGGCCGGATTCATGAACGCCTGGACCGCCGTCGACCACATCGAGGACGTCGTCCCGGCGCTGCGCGCCGCCGAGCCCCAACCCGACGACGCCTCCCTCAAGGTCGCCCGCACGGGCTGAGGCTTCCGCTGGCCACCGCCTCCCCCGCAAACTAGATTGCGTTCGGAAGATCGAGGAGACGGCGCAACGTCTCTCATCAGGGAGGAACCGGATGAGACGTGGGCATGCCGAGCCTGTTTGAACCCCAGGAGCTGACCGCTCTCAGGGATCTGCTCAGTCCGGGGCCACCGCAGACGCCAGCCTTCGGCTGCCAGCAGAGCGCCGCCTTGCTGCAGATGTATGCGCCGGGCGCCCGTCCGCGGCCGGGCGCGGTCTGCAGCGACGAACTGGACGTGGATTCGCACTGGCATTTCCACGACATGCATCAACTCCTGTTCGCGTTCGAGGGAGCGGTCGAGCTCGAAGGCGACCGTGGCCGGCATCTGATCCCCCGGCAGGTCGCCGCCTGGATCCCGGCCGGCGCGCCGCATCGCGCGAGCATCCATCGCGTCCGCTCGGGCTCGATCTTCTTCACCGTCGACATGGTCCGCGATCCGGAGACGCGCATTCGCACCGTGACCGTCTCGGCCCTGATGCGCGAGATGATGCGGGAAGCCATGCGCTGGCCGCTGCAGGGCCCTGACGGCCCGCTGCGCACCAGCTTCTTCAAGACCATGGCCGGGCTCTGCAGCGAGTGGATCGAGCGCGAAGCCGACCTCTTCCTGCCGACCAGCAACGACCCGCGCCTGACCCGTGCGCTCGACGTCACGGCCAGGCGCGCCGACCTGAAGCTTTCGGACGTCAGCCGCCACGCCGGCATGTCGGAGCGCTCCCTGCGCCGGCACCTGAAGGCCGAGACCGGCATGACCTGGGAGGCCTACCGCCAGCGCAGCCGTCTGCTGCAGGCGGTTTCCCTGCTCAGCGAGACCGACGGCACCATCGTCCAGATCGCGGCGACCTGCGGCTTCGAAAGCCCGTCCGCCTTCGCCAAGGCGTTCCGCGTGGCGATGGGCGAAGTCCCGAGCGCCTATCGCAACCGGGTCACGGGGACGCCGGTCGACCGATGATCGCCTGGCGCGGTCCGAGTCCGCCCGGTTTGGCCGCTCAGAGCGAGGCTTTGGCCGAACAGCGCGCGTAACCGCCGCGCGCCATCAACATAGTCAGCGCCAACGACAAGCCGTGCAGGCGGGCGATCCCAAGCCCCTCGCCTGCCGAGACGGCGCTGACCTGGATGGCCCTGATGACGACCGCCACGCTCGAGCACGGCGACAGCAAGACCCGGCTGAAGATCATCGACGCCGACACCCACCTGTCCGAGCCGCCGGACCTTTGGCTGAAGCATGCGCCGGCGGCGCTGCGCGACCGGGTGCCGCAGATCAAGCAGTACAACGGCCGGACCTCCTGGGTGATCGACGGCGACAAGCCGATCGGCCTGGGCGCCAACCCCTACAGCGCGGTCCTGAAGGACGGCGGCAAGGTCATGGACGTCGAAGATTTCGGCCCCCTCACCTATGCCGACGTTCACCCGGGCTCCTACGCGGTGAAGCCGCGCCTGGCGGAGATGGACCGGTGCGGGGTTTGGGCGCAGATCGTCTATCCCAACATCCTGGGCTTCGGCGGCCAGGGCGCCGCCAAGGTCGATCCGGCGCTGCGGCTCGCCTGCGTCCAGATCTACAACGACGCCACGGCGGAGATGCAGGCGGAGTCCGGCCTGCGGCTGTTCCCGATGGCGCTGCTGCCCTGGTGGGACCTCGCGGCGGCGGTGAAGGAGACCGAGCGCGCCAAGACGCTTGGCCTGCGCGGCGTCAACATCAACTCCGATCCACACACCCACAAGGACGAAGACGGCCAGCCGATCCCCGACCTCGGCTCGCCGCGCTGGGATCCCCTCTGGGAAGTCTGCCAGGCGCTCGACATGCCGATCAACTTCCACATCGGCGCCAGCGAGCAGTCGATGGACTGGGTCGGCGGCCAGGGTTGGCCTTCGCTGGACACCTCCCTGCGCGGCGCGCTGAGCGGCTCGATGCTGTTCTTCAACAACGGCCGCGTCATGGCCAACATCATCTACAGCCGCGCGCTCGACCGCTATCCGCAGCTCAAGTTCGTCTCGGTGGAGAGCGGCATCGGCTGGGTGCCGTTCCTGCTGGAGTCGCTCGACCACCAGCTCGACGGCATGGCCGGAAACCGCAGGTTCGAGATGCGGCCGTCGGAGTATTTCAAGCGCAACTTCTACGCCTGCTTCTGGTTCGAGAAGGACGACATCTCCCAGATGATCCGCAAGGTCGGCGTCGACAACGTCCTCTTCGAGACGGACTTTCCGCACCCGACCTGCCTCTTCCCGATCGACGACCTCGACGCCCGCTTGAGCGGCCTCACCCTGCCGGAGCGGGACAAGGTGCTGAGCACCAATGCGGCCCGCGTCTACAACATCCCGATCGCCTGAAAGGTCTCCACATGAAGATCTACGCCTTCCATGAGAAAACCCCGCGTATCGCCAGGTCGGCGCTGATCGCGGACAATGTCATCATCATCGGCGACGTCGAAATCGGCGAGAACTGTTCGATCTGGCCCGGCGTCGTCATCCGTTCAGACACCACGCCAATTCGCATCGGCGCCAATGTCCACATCGAGGAAAACTCAATTCTCCACACCTCGACCCATATCGAGGACAATGTGATGATCGGTCATGGCTGCTGCATCGAGGGCTTCATCGGCCACGACTCGATGCTCGGCAACACCGCTTCGATGATGCCGATGTCCCGGCTGGGCGCCCATTCGACGCTGGCCGCGGGAAGCGTGCTCATGGATGGCGCGGAACTGCCCCCCTACAGCTTCGCCCTCGGCGTTCCCGCCAAGGTTCACTCCCGGATCGAGCTGGACAATCCGAAGCACATCGCACGGCGGGCGACGACCTACATCGAGGGCCCGCGAGGGATCGCCGCCCTGGCCGACGAATACCGTCGCCAGGGCATCTGGTCGCGCGACTGAACCCGGGCGGAGGCTCCAGATGAACGACGCAGCCATGGACACGATGGAACCGGCCGCCGGCACGGCCCTTCCCGGACCGCTTGAGGGAATCCGCGTGGTCGACTGGACCATCTGGCAGCAGGGGCCGGTCGCGGGCGCCATGCTGGGGGACCTGGGGGCCGACGTGATCAAGATCGAGGAGCGCGAAGGCGGGGATTCCGGCCGGGCGATCTTCGTATTCCCCGAGACCGGGGCCTCGCCCTATTTCGAGGTCAACAACCGCAACAAGCGCAGCCTCGCCATCGACCTGAAGAAGCCGGAGGGCGCCGATCTGGTGCGCAAGGTCATCGCCCAGTCGGACGTCTTCATCCAGAATTTCCGGCCCTCGGTCGCGGAGAAGGTGGGCCTCGACTACGAGACCCTGCGGGCGCTGAACCCGCGGCTCATCTACGCCTCGGCGAGCGCCTTCGGCGCTCGCGGCCCCGACCGCACCGCCCGCGCCTATGACCTGCTGGGCCAGGCGCGATCCGGCCTCCTGCTTCGGCCAGGACACGAGGACGAACCGGCGATCCCGGACGGCGGCATGGCCGACCAGATGGGCGCGATCATGCTGGCCTATGGCGTGCTGGCCGCGGTGGTGGCCCGCGAACGCCACGGCGTCGGCCAGAAGGTGGACACCTCGCTGCTCGGCAGCATGCTCTGGCTGCGCGGCCTGCCCGTTGCGGTGGAGCTCATGAGGCACAAGGGCGCGGCGGCCTCCTCGCAATTCTCCAAGCACATCACCTCGAAGCGGCCGACCCGGCTCGATCCGGGCAATCCGCTCTGGAACACCTACAAGTGCGCCGACGGAAAATGGATCGCGCTGGCCATCCTGCAGTCGGATCCGCACTGGCCGACGGTGCTGGAGGCGCTGGGGAACCCCGACTCCCTGGCCAAGGACGAACGTTTCGTCGACCACCTGCGACGCTGCGAGAACGCCAAGGCCTGCGTCCCCATCCTCGAGGAGATCTTCGCGGCACGGCCGCGCGAAGCGTGGCTCCAGCGGCTCACGACCAAGGGCGACCTGCCGGTCTGCGCCATCAACACCACCGCCGACGCCGCGTCCGACCCGCAGGCGATCGCCAACGGCTACATCACCGACTTCGACCATCCGGCGTGGGGACAGGTGCGCGTCCCGGGCTTCCCCATCGACCTGTCGGAGACGCCAGCCCGCATCCAGCGCCGGGCGCCCGAGTTCGGCGAGCATACGGAGGAGATCCTCATCGACCTGCTCGGCCTGGACTGGGACGAGGTCGCCTCGCTGCGCCAGCGGGACGTCATCTGATGACGGCTCTGACGCCGGGGCGGCGGCTTCGCAGCGCGACCTGCACGACCGAGGTGCTGGTGGTCGCGCCCGGCGCGGGCGTCCTGACCTGCGGCGGGAAGCCGATGGCGCCCGCGTCCGGGGCGTCGGAGGCCGCCGCGTCGACCCCGGCCGGCGGCCAAGCCTGCGGGACCCTGCTTGGGAAGCGCTACCGCTCGCCCGACGGCCGGCTGCAGCTGCTATGCCTGCGCCAGGGCGACGGTCGGCTCGCGCTCGACGGCGTCCCGCTCGAGGTGATGACACCGAAGACTCTGCCGGCGTCGGACTGAGGCTCGAGGGCCCGACGTCGGAGAGCGATCCGGCGGCGAGCGGACCGTCCGTCCGCCCCCTCGCCTTCCATCGCTGATCCCAGCGGTCTTACGAAACGACCCGCCCGCCGTTGACCCCGATGGTCTGGCCGGTGACGTAGCTGCTGGCTTCCGACGCCAGCCAGGCGCAGGCGTTGGCGATGTCTTCCGGCTCGCCCATGCGGCGGACGGGGATGGTCTGCAGCAGAACCTCTTCCGGGATCTGGAAGCGCTGCTTGTTGGCCTCGGACATGATGGTGTTCATCACCGAGCCGGGCGGGATGTTGTTGACCGTGATGCCCAGCGGACCCAGTTCCTGAGCCAGCGAACGGGTCAGGGTGACGATCGCGCCCTTCGACGACGAATAGGCCGCCATATTGATCGCGCCGGTCTGGGCGCTGGAGGACGAGAGGTTGATGATGCGGCCCCACTTGGCCGCCTCCATGTCGGGCAGGACGACCTGGGTGACGATGAAGGTGCCTTTGAGGTTGACCTCCATCATCCGGTCCCACTGCTGGTCGGTGATCTCCTTGAACGGGACGAAGCCCGTCATCCCGGCGTTGTTCACCACGATGGTCACCGGGCCGAACGCCTCGCGCAGCTTCGTCACCGCCGCGACGACCTCGCCGCGCTGGGTGATGTCGGCCTTCAGCGCGACGGCCTGGCCGCCCGCCGCCTTGATCTCGGCGACGGTGCGCTCGCAGTCCTCGATGTTGAGGTCGAGCACGCCGATCGCGATCCCGTCCTGCGCCAGGCGCAGGGCGCACGCCCGCCCGATCCCAGCCGCCGCGCCCGTCACCAATGCTGTCTTCGCCATGCTCGTCTCCTCCAAGTCGCGCTGATCACCGACGCCCCGACGTTCGGCTGTTGAACCCAGCCTGATCAGGGGTCGCATCGCTCGGCTCCATCCTTGCGACGGGCCGGCCATGATCGATAACAGGGCTTAATTCCGCAGGCCGATACGGGCAAGCCGTACCGTCGCAGACAACGCTCCGGCGAAGGCCGCGTCGACCGCGGCTCAGGGAACGTTGGCGTCCAGCTCCTCCAGCCACACCTTCGCCGTCCCGTCCGAGGGCGCGCGCCAGTCGCCACGCGGCGAGAGACTGCCGCCGGAGACGACCTTCGGCCCATTGGGCATGGCCGAGCGCTTGTACTGGCTGGTCTGGAAGAACCGGAACAGGAAGACGCCCATCCAGCGCTTGATGGTCGCCAGGTCGTAGGCGTGGCGCGCCTCGGCCGGGAAGTGCGGCGGCCAGGGTTCGCGGCCGGCGTCCTTCCAGGCGTGCCAGGCGAGGAAGGCGACCTTCGAGGGCCGCAGGCCGTAGCGGGTGATGTAGTAGAGGCTGAAGTCCTGCAGCTCGTAGGGACCGACGATGGCCTGGGTGCTCTGGATCGCGCCGGTCGCGTCGGCCGGCACCAGTTCGGGGGAAATCTCCGTGTCCAGGACCTCCAGCAGGATCTTCGCCGCCGCTGGATCGAAATGGCCGCCCTCCGCCACCCAGCGGATCAGGTGCTGGATCAGGGTCTTCGAGATCGAGCCGTTGACATTGTAGTGGCTCATCTGGTCGCCGACGCCATAGGTGCACCAGCCCAGCGCCAGCTCCGAGAGGTCGCCGGTGCCGAGCACGAAGCCGTTGTTCTGGTTGGCCAGGCGGAACAGATAGTCGGTGCGCAGACCGGCCTGCACGTTCTCGAACGTCACGTCATAGACCGGCTTGCCGTCGGCGAACGGGTGGCCGATGTCCTCCAGCATCCGCTCCGCCGCCGGTCGGATGTCGATCTCCCGGCCCGTGACGCCCAGCGCCCGCATCAGGCCCCAGGCGGCGGACTTGGTCCCCTCGCTGGTGGCGAAGCCCGGCAGGGTGAAGCCCAGGATGTTGGCGCGCGGCAGTCCCAGCGCGTCGAACGCCCGGCAGGCGACGATCAGGGCGTGAGTCGAGTCGAGCCCGCCCGAGACCCCGATGACGACCTTCTGGGCGTCGGTCGATTGCAGCCGCTTGGACAGCCCCTGGACCTGGATGTTGAAGGCCTCGTAGCAGTCCTTGTCGAGGCGGGCCGGGTCGCTCGGCACGAAGGGGAAGCGCTCGACCGCCCGCGTCAGGCCGACGTCGCGGCCGTGCGGCCGATGCTCGAAGCGGACGCAGCGGAAGGCCTTCTCCGGATAGCCCGCCGCCATCGCCGCGGCGTTGAAGGTCGGCGTGCGCATCCGCTCCAGCCGCAGCCGCTCGACGTCGATGTCGGCGATCGCCATCTGGCCCTTTGTCGGGAAGCGCTCGGTCTGCGCCAGCCGCTTGCCCAGCTCGTGGATGCTGGCCTGGCCGTCCCAGGCGAGATCGGTGGTGCTCTCGCCGGGACCGGCGGCGGAATAGAGATAGGCGGCATGGCAGCGGGCCGACTGGGAGGCGCAGAGGATCTCGCGCTCGTCGGCCTTGCCCACCACGATGTTGGAGGCCGACAGGTTCAACAGGATCAGGGCGCCGGCGAGCGCGGCCCGGGTCGAGGGCGGCTGCGGCGCCCAGAAGTCCTCGCAGATCTCGGCGGCGAAGCTGAAGTCCTTCAGGTCGGCGGCTTCGAAGATCAGGTCGGTCCCGAAGGGGACGCGCTGGCCCGCGACCTCGATCTCCTGGCCCTGCACCCCCCAGCCCGGGGTAAACCAGCGCAGCTCGTAATATTCACGGTAGTTGGGCGGGAAGCTCTTGGGGACGACGCCCAGCACCCTGCCCTTGGCGATCGCCACCGCGCAATTGTAGAGCCGCCCGCCATGCTCCAGCGGCGCGCCGACCACCAGCACGGGATCGAGCCGGACGCTGGCGGCGGCCAGGCCCGCGAGCTCCGCGTCCACCCTGCGCAGCAGGGCGTCCTGCAGCAGCAGGTCGTCGATGGCGTAGGCCGAGATCCCGAGCTCCGGGAACAGCATCAGATCGACGCCCTGGGCGTGTCCCTGCTTGGCCAGGGCCAGGGTCTCGGCGGCGTTGAACCCGGGATCCCCCACCGCCACGCGCGGCGTGCAGACCGCCGTGCGGACGAAGCCTTGAGTGTGGATGGCGTAGAACGGGCTGGTCACGCGCTCGGGCTCCGTCGGCTTTTGATCACCCAACTCACCGGGCGCCCAGGCGGCGCCGCCGGCCCGGAAATATGCTCACTCTGAGCATATATAGAGGAACCCCGGCTCCGGCGCAAAAGGCCTGCGTCCCGCCTGCCTCTGGGTCACGCCCGTCTGACCGTCGATTCGGCGTCCGCCGAGCCCGAGCCCAGGCGCAGGGCAAGATCGAGCGCCGCGTAAAGGACCTGACTTTCGATCGGCTTGGGGACGTGCCCATCCACGCCCGCGGCCGTCGCCGCCTCGATCTGATGCGCCATGGCGTCCGCCGTCAGCGCGATGATCGGGGTGCGCCTGCCGCCGCCCTTTTCGTCGGCCCGGATCTGGCGGGTGGCCTCGAGGCCGTCCATCACCGGCATCTGCATGTCCATGAGAATGAGGTCGAACGGCGCCTGCCTGGCCGCCTCGACAGCCTCGAGCCCGTCGGCGACCATCGTCAGCTCGATCTCCAGAGGCTCGAGCAAGGCCTTGAGGACCAGCTGGTTCACCGGGTTGTCTTCGGCCGCCAGCACGCGCACGGGGGCGGAATCCCGCGGCCGCAACTCGAAGGGCGCCTCGTCCTCGGTCGCCGGAACCGGCTCCGACGCCGGCGCCAGCGGCAGGACCACTTCGAAACGGGAGCCTCGACCCAGCTCGCTGGTGACCTGGATGTCCCCGCCCATCCTCTGCGCCAGCTCCCGCGAGATCGCGAGCCCGAGCCCCGTGCCGCCGTAGCGGCGCGTGATCGACCCGTCCGCCTGGCTGAACTTCTGGAACAGGCGGTCGAGCTGGTCCGGCGCAATGCCGATTCCCTGGTCAACGACGGCGAAGCCGAGGCCGCCAGGCGCCTTGAACACCTCGACGGAGACCTCGCCGTGGGCGGTGAACTTCACCGCATTCGAAAGCAGGTTCTGCAGGATCTGTCGCAACCGCGCCCGGTCGCCCCGCCATTGGCCGACGGCCGCCTCGCCGACCTTCGCGCTCAGGCGCACGCCCTTGGTCCGCGCGACCTCCTGATGAAGCGTGATCAGATCCGCGACCATGCTTTCGACATCGAAAGCGGCCGTCTCGATCTCGAGGCGGCCAGCCTCGATCTTTGACAGGTCGAGCACGTCGTTGAGAAGGTCGAGGAGGACCTCTCCGGACCGCCGAATGGTCTGGACCCGGGCGAGCTGCCTTGGGGTGAGCGGCTCACGTTCGAGCGCTTGCGCCATGCCGAGCACGCCGTTCAGGGGCGTGCGGATTTCGTGGCTGACGTTGGCGATGAACTCCGACTTCATCTTGCTCGCCGCCTGCGCCTCCGCCAGCGCCACGCGTCGGGCGCGATCGTACGCTTCGCTGGCCCGCAAAAGTCGGCGAATTCGTCGCCTGAGCAGGTCGAAGGTGCAGGTCAGCAGGACGAGCGCCGCCAGGACATATCCCCGCGCCCGCCAAAGCGCCTCCGGTCCGGGCCGGGCGACGCGCCAGGCGATCGCCGGCGACGGTCCCGGCGCGGCGTCGACGAGCACGACCCGCCCCATGCCTGGCTCGCCGCCGTGGAGAAGCCTCGCCCCGGACACGCCGAGATCGTCGTCGAACTGCCGCAGCAGTTCGCGGTCAATCCGCAAGCCGCTGGCCACCACGCTGGCGGGCTGAGCGCCGGAGGTCCGGCCATCGGACGGCCCGAGGGTCGAAAGCGCCAGTAGATAGACCTCATCCCCGCACGACAAGGCGGTCGTGCGCCAGCTGGTGTAGCCGACGGCCGGCGCCGGTGAGGCCGAGGCGTCGAGCCCGCGGCGCCTGGCCAGTTCCTGGCGCTGGAGTTGCAGCACCATCGGACGAAGCGCGCTCGCGCAGGCTGCGACGGAAGCGACCGGCGCGCGTCGCCGCTCGCGGGCGGCGTAGGCCAGACTGCCGTGCGAATCCCACATGAGACCGAGGTTGTGCCCGAACGAGCCCTGGTAGTAGGCGGCCACGAGATGATCATCGATCCACTTCGGTTCGAGACCGTTGCGCGTATGCAGCCAGGCCTCGTCCCACTGCGTGCCCGAGAGCACCTCGGCGCCGATCCGCCGCAGGGTCCGTTGAACGTAACGGTGCGCGACCAGCGTCTCGCGAGACGCCTCCTGTTGGTCCAGAGCGCGCCAGGAAAAGCCGATCAGCGCGGCGCCGCTGACGACGATCAGCAGAATGGCGATGCAGAAGAGCGCCGCGACACTGCGATACTCAGAGGTCTCTCTCTGCAATCCCACGCGCCCTGCTCGAACTCCGCGGGAATTCTAAGGGCAAAGGATGAAGACACGCTGAAGCTACGCCGCCATCGACCACGGGCGTCGCCGTTCAACGGCTTGTCCGCCTCGCCGACCCCGAAACCAAAACGGCCCCTCGCGGGGCCGTCGGGTCTCAGTCGTCGCGGTGGACCCGCTCGCGGCGCTCGTGCCGCTCCTGGGCCTCGAGGCTCAGCGTCGCTATGGGCCGCGCTTCGAGCCGGGCGATGCCGATCGGCTCGCCTGTCTCTTCGCAGTAGCCGTAGCTGCCGTCCTCGATTCGCCGGATCGCCTCGTCGATCTTGGAGATCAGCTTGCGCTGGCGATCGCGAGTGCGGAGCTCCAGAGCCCGATCGGTCTCAGACGAGGCGCGATCGGCCAGATCTGGATGATTCTCGGTCTCGCTCTGCAGGTGGGTGAGCGTCTCCCGCGACTCGCGGAGGATCTCTTCCTTCCAGTCGAGAAGCTTCTGCTTGAAATACTCAAGCTGCCTCTCATTCATAAACTCTTCGTCCTCAGTCGGACGATACTCGGCCTTCTCAGCCATAACCGTGGCTGTGCTCATGAAAACCTCACGCCCCCTGGACGCCTAGAAACACGTGCTGCGTGTACAACGAAACGCATAACGCTTTCAATCGGCGCTCTCCCCATTCGTACTTTTATGCCGCATGCGCGGCTTGCTCCAGTTTTGCGACTTCCACCGCCGCACGCAATTCGATTTCGTCCAGAAGCCCTTCGAGCATCGGATCCTCGGTCAGATCCCGCTCGGCGCGCACCGCCCGGCGCAGCCGGTCGAGCTGCCCTGCGCTGAGCTGTCCGTCGAGCAGAGCGAGCTTCACCTCGTCGAGAACGTCGAGAATGCGGCTCGCACGCCGCACGGCCCGGCGCTTGCGCTCCAAAGGCCCGCCCACGTCCTGCAGGGCCAGCAATGCGTCCACGCCCATCACGCTGCTCGCGCGGTTGACGCCCCCCGTCGGCGCAGCCGCGCCGGCGTCGTCCATCCCCGGCAGCTTGAAGCCGCCGCTGGCGCCCGCACGCGTCCCCTTGGGGCCGGTGGCGGATCCTGTTCCGTTGGGTCCGGTGATCTTCATGTGGCGACTCACACTCCCCCACACACTCTAAGGGCTGCAGGTTCGGCTGGCGCGCTTGCGGTATGGTTAATGCCGGGCAATTTCTGCCGAGGGCGCCGAAGACCGGGCCGACCCCGCCCCACCCCTACTGTTTTTACTTATCTTTCCTGCCCGCAGCGAGTTGGCACGGCTGTCGCATAGCGAGCCCCGAACAGCTTTGCGGTTAACCATGCTTCGCGTCCTTCGCCTCTTCGCCGCCACCGTCGTCATCGCCAGCTTCGGGGCCAGCCTCGCGGTGACGCCGGCCGTCGCCAAGTCGCGTATCAAGGACATCGTCGAATTCGAGGGCGTGCGCGACAACATGCTGGTCGGCTACGGCATCGTCGTCGGCCTGAACGGCACCGGCGACGCCCTGCGTAACGCGCCGATGACGAAGCAGAGCCTCGAGGGCATGCTCGAGCGGCTCGGCGTCAACACCCGCGACGCCAACCTCAACACCAAGAACGTGGCCGCGGTGATGGTCACCGCCCGCCTGCCCGCCTTCGCCGCGGCCGGCTCGCAGATGGACGTGACGGTCTCGGCCCTGGGCGACGCCAAGAGCCTGCTGGGCGGCACCCTGCTGGTCACCCCCCTGCTCGGCGCCGATGGCCAGGCCTATGCGGTGGCCCAGGGCACGGTGCAGACCGGCTCGGTCAGCGCCAGCGGCGCTTCGGGCAGCACGATCTCGAAAGGCGTGCCGACCTCCGGCCGGATCGCCTCCGGCGCCCTGGTCGAGCGGGAGATCGAGTTCCGGCTGGCCAGCATGGACAAGCTGCGCCTGACGCTGCGCAATCCGGACTTCACCACGGCGCGGCGGATCGCCGACGTGATCAACACCCGCTATCCGGGCTCGGCCCTGGCCGAAAACCCGACCATCGTCGCCATCCGCCCGGGCGCCGGCCAGGACATGATGAGCTTCGTGGCCCAGGTGGAGAACCTCGCCGTTGACCCCGACGCGCCCGCCAAGGTGGTGATCGACGAGGTCGCCGGCGTGATCGTGATGGGCGAGAACGTGCGCGTCTCCACCGTCGCCATCCAACAGGGCAACCTAACGATCACCGTCCAGGAGAGCCCGGCGGTCAGCCAGCCGTCGCCCTTCTCCAGGGGCGGGCAGACCACCGTCGTCCCGCAGAGCACGGTCTCGGTGGACGAGGAAAAGGGCCGCCAGTTCGTCACCCTGAGCAGCGGGGCTGCGCTCTCCACCCTGGTGCAGGGCCTGAACGCCCTCGGCGTCACGCCGCGCGACATGATCTCCATTCTGCAGACCATCAAGGCGGCCGGCGCCCTCCAGGCCGACATCGAGGTGATGTGATGAACGTCGCAGGCTTCAACCCCGTCCTCGTCGATCCGCAGCTGCTGAGCGGCCAGTCCCCGGCCGCCAGCGTCGCCGAGCTCGCCAAGCGCGGCCAGATCAGGGAGACCGCCCAGAAGTTCGAGGCGACCTTCCTGTCCAGCATGATGCAGCAGATGTTCCAGGACGTTGAGGTCGCCGCCCCGTTCGGCGGCGGCGAGGGCGAGAAGATGTTCAAGTCCTTCCTCACGGAAGCCATGGCCCAGAAAGTGGCCAAGACCGGCGGGATCGGCATCGCCGCCCAGGTCCAACGCGAAATGCTCAAGATGCAGGGTTTGAAGTAAGGAGACCGCCCATGGCTCTCGCCGCCAATGACGCCACAGAACGCGTCGACCAACTGACCATTCTGACCGAACGCCTGACGGACGTGATCGCCAAGCAGAGCCTCTGCTTCGAGCAGCACCGGCCGCAGGACGCCGGCCTGCTGATGGAGGAGGCCGGCAGGCTGGCCAACCTCTATCGGCATGAGTCGATGCGGGTGCGCGCCGATCCCGGCCTGGTGATCGCCGCCCCGGTCGAGCTGCGCCAGCGGCTGATCCGCGCCACCGAAGCCTTCGACGCGGTGCTGGCGCGCCATGGCCGCGCCGTCATGGCCGCCAAGTTCGTCACCGAGGGCCTGGTCCGCGTCATCGCCGAGGAAGTCGCCAGTCAGCGCGACCAGCTCGCCGGCTACGGTCCGGGCGCGCGGACGCCGTCGTCGTCCGGCGCGGCAACCGCGATCACGCTCAATCGGCGGGCCTGAACCGGCTCGGCCGCGGCTGGCGGGTTTCGGACCTGTGTTTCGAAATCCGCATTGAGACGACGGGGATCTTCCGCGATTTGATTGCGGATGAACGCCCCCCTCGCCCCGCCGTTTGCTGAGCCGTTCGCCGAGCCGGATTGGCCTGAGGTCGCCGAAGCTGTCGACGCCCATGGCTGCGCCCGGATTCCGCGCCTGCTGACGCCGCTCGCGTGCGAGGCCGCAGCGGGCTGGTACGATGCCGCCGAACGGTTCCGCAGCACGGTGGTCATGGGCCGGCACGGCTTCGGCCGGGGGGAATACCGCTATTTCGCCGATCCCCTGCCGCCGCCCGTGCGAGACCTGCGGGAGCGGCTCTATCCGCCGCTCGCCGCCATCGCCAATCGTTGGGCCGAGACGCTCGGCGCGGCCGATCGCTTTCCGTCGGAGCACGCCGCCTACCTGCGCCGCTGCCACGCCGCCGGCCAGACCCGGCCGACGCCGCTGCTGTTGCGTTACGGGCCGGGCGACTTCAACTGCCTGCACCAGGACCTTTACGGCGAGCACCATTTTCCGCTGCAGGTCGCGATCCTGTTGTCGGAGCCGGGACGCGACTTCGAGGGCGGCGAGTTCGTCCTGACCGAGCAGCGGCCGCGCATGCAGTCGCGCGTCGAGGTCGTTCCCCTGCGCCAGGGCGACGCCGTCGTCTTTCCAGTCCGCGAGCGCCCGGTCCGCGGGACGCGGGGCGTCTATCGCGTCACCCTTCGCCATGGCGTCAGCCGGATCCGCTCCGGCCGGCGCTTCGCCCTGGGCGTCATTTTTCACGACGCGCGTTGAGCCTCGGCCCGCAACTGACGCGAGCGAGCTTGAGCCCGCGCGCGCATCCGGCTCTAACAGCGGACGGGACTTGATTTCGCCCGTTTCAGGAGTCGGAACGCCGTATGACCGCAGCCGCCGCGGACCACACCGAAACTTCCCGCCTGGAGCTCACCATCCGGGGGGTGGTGATGGGGGTGCTGATCACCCTCGTCTTCACTGCGGCCAACGTCTACCTCGGGCTGAAGGTGGCCCTGACCTTCGCCACCTCGATCCCGGCGGCGGTGATCTCAATGGCGGTGCTGCGCGCCTTCACCCGCAACGCCACCATCGTCGAGAACAACATCGTCCAGACGGTGGCGTCGGCGGCCGGGGCCATGGCCTCGGTGGTCTTCGTCCTGCCGGGCCTGGTGATCATCGGCGCCTGGACCGGCTTTCCGTTCTGGACCACCTTCGGGGTCTGCGCCTCGGGCGGCGTTCTGGGGGTGATGTACACCATCCCCCTGCGCCGGGCGCTGGTCACCAATTCAAACCTCCCCTATCCCGAAGGCGTCGCCGCCGCCGAGGTGCTGATCGTCGGCTCCGGCGCATACGGCGACACCGTCGACGCCGAGGCCGACAGCCGGCTCGGCTTGCTGACGATCTCGGTGGGCGCGATCGCCGCCGCCGTCTATGCGGCCTTCTCGGCCATGCGGATCTTCACCGGAGAGGTGGGCGCCTATTTCCGCACCGCCAACGGCGGAGCGACGGGGCTGGGCGCGCAGATGTCGCTGGCCCTCTTCGGCGCCGGGCACCTGATGGGCCCGGCCGTCGGCGCGGCCATGCTCGTGGGCCTGGTGATCGCCTGGGGCGCGGCCGTCCCCGTCCTCACCGCCGCCGCGCCGGTTGCAGGCGACGCCGCCGACCTGGCCCTCAGCGTCTGGAGCCAGAAGGTCCGCTTCCTGGGCGCCGGCGCCATCGGCGTCTCGGCGATCTGGACCCTCGCCAAGCTGGCCGGTCCCCTGATCACCGGCGTCACGGGCGCGCTCGCCGCCCAGCGCCGTCGCGGCGAAGGCCATGCCGCCAGCCTGACGCGGGTCGAGCAGGACATCCCGATCGGGGTGATGCTGGTGATCTCGCTGATCTGCCTGGTCCCGGTGGCCGTGGTGCTGGCGACCTTCCTCTCCGGCGGTCCGCTCGGCGGGCTGGTCGTGCCGCTGACGATCGGGGCGGTGCTCTACATCGTGATCGCCGGCTTCGCCGTCGCCGCGGTCTGCGGCTACATGGCCGGCCTGATCGGCTCGTCCAACAGCCCGGTCTCCGGCATGGCCATCCTGTCGGTGCTGGGCGCGGCCCTGCTGATCGCCGCCATCGGCCTGCCGGTGCTGAAGGGCGGCGACACCCGGCCGCTGGTCGCCTTCGCCCTGCTGGTCACCAGTGTGCTGATCTCGGTCGCCATCGCCGCCAACGACAACCTCCAGGACCTGAAGACCGGCCAGCTGGTCGACGCCACCCCCTGGCGCCAGCAGGTGGCGCTGATCATCGGGGTGATCGCCGGCTCGGCGGCGATCCCGGTGATCCTCAACCTGCTGAACAAGGCCTACGGCTTCGCCGGCGCGCCCGGCCAGGCCATCTCCGACAGCCCGCTCGCCGCGCCCCAGGCCACCCTGATCAGCACCATCGCCTCCGGAGTCGTCGGCGGCGACCTGCAGTGGGGCCTGATCGGCGTCGGGGCCCTGATCGGCGCAGCCCTGGTGGTGGTCGACGAGCTGCTGCGCCGCGGAGGCCGCTACAGCCTGCCGCCGCTCGGCGCGGCGCTGGCCATCTACCTGCCCTCCAGCGTCACCGTCCCGGTGATCCTCGGCGCCTTCGCCGGCTGGGCCTTCAACCGCGCCGCCCAGCGTCGGCCCAATCCCGAAGCGACCAAGCGGCTCGGCGTCCTGCTGGTCTCCGGCTACATCGTCGGCGACAGCCTGCTGAACGTCGCCTACGCCGGCCTGATCGTCGCCACCGGCAAGGGCGCGCCGCTCGCGGTGGTTCCGGAGGACTTCGGTCCGGCCACGCCGCTGGCGCTGGCCGTCTACGCCGCCACGGCGCTGCTGCTCTACGGCTGGACGGCGCGACGCGCCCAAAGCTGAGACAACCTGGGGCCAGAAAGCCGGCGCCTGCTGCCAGCGTGGTGTCAGCAGCCCGCGGCGCCTGACCGCAGCCGCTTTGTTCCGGTTGCGTTCTGGTGATATCCAGGAGTCACGGACCTACATTAGCCCACGTCCGCCGGGACCCCCGGCGGGCCGACCGAGTTTCCGGAACAAGATGGCCGAGCAGCTGAACCAGATCCGCGTGCGTGGCGCGCGAGAGCACAACCTCAAGAACGTCAGCGTGGACATTCCACGCGGCGAGCTGGTGGTGCTGACCGGGCTTTCAGGCTCGGGCAAGAGCTCGCTCGCCTTCGACACCATCTACGCCGAGGGCCAGCGCCGCTACGTCGAGAGCCTCTCGGCCTATGCCCGCCAGTTCCTGGAGCTGATGAGCAAGCCCGACGTCGACCTGATCGAGGGCCTGTCGCCGGCCATCTCCATCGAGCAGAAGACCACCAGCCGCAACCCGCGCTCCACCGTCGGCACGGTGACCGAGATCCACGACTACATGCGCCTGCTGTGGGCGCGGGTGGGCGTGCCCTACTCGCCGGCCACCGGCCTGCCGATCGAGAGCCAGACCGTCAGCCAGATGGTCGACAAGCTGTCCGCCATCGACGAGGGCACCCGCCTCTACCTGCTGGCCCCCGTGGTCCGCGGCCGCAAGGGCGAGTACCGCAAGGAAATGGCCGAGTGGCAGAAGGCCGGCTTCCAGCGGCTGAAGATCGACGGCGAATTCTATCCGATCGAGGACGCGCCCACCCTCGACAAGAAGTTCAAGCACGACATCGACGTGGTGGTGGATCGGCTGGTCGCCAAGCCGGGCCAGGAACAGCGCTATGCCGACAGCCTGGAGACCGCGCTTCGGCTGGCCGATGGCATCGCCGTCGCCGAATGGGCCGATATACGCACCGACAAAGAGGAAGAGCCCCGCCGGCTGATTTTCTCCGAGAAGTTCGCCTGCCCGGTCTCCGGCTTCACCATCAGCGAGATCGAGCCCAGGCTGTTCTCGTTCAACAATCCCTACGGCGCCTGCCCGGTGTGCGACGGCCTGGGGGCCAAGCTGGCCTTCGACGCCGACCTGGTCGTGCCGGACAAGGACAAGACCCTCCACAAGGGCGCGGTGGCCCCCTGGGCGCGCGGCCCCTCGCCGCTCTACACCCAGACCCTGCAGGCGCTCGCCCGCCACTACGACTTCTCGATGGACGAGCCCTGGTGGAAGCTTTCCGACGCCGCCCGCCAGGTGGTGCTGCAGGGCTCCGGCAAGGAGAAGATCCGCTTCGTCTATGACGACAACGCCCGCAAGTACGAGGTCAACAAGACCTTCGAGGGCGTGCTGCCGAACCTCGAGCGGCGTTGGCGGGAAACAGATAGCGCCTGGGTCCGGGAAGAGCTCGGCCGCTACCAGTCCGAGACGCCGTGCGAAGCCTGCTCCGGCTACCGGCTCAAGCCCGAGGCCCTGGCGGTCAAGATCGACGGCAAGCATATCGGCGAGGTCTCGACGCTGGCCATTAAGCACGCCCGCGAGTGGTTCGAGGGCCTGCACGACCAGCTCTCCGACAAGCAGATGGAGATCGCCCGGCGGATCCTGAAGGAGATCAACGACCGGCTGCGCTTCCTGGTGAACGTCGGCCTGGACTACCTCAACCTCAGCCGCGGCTCCGGCACTCTTTCCGGCGGCGAGAGCCAGCGGATCCGGCTGGCCAGCCAGATCGGCTCCGGCCTGACCGGCGTGCTCTATGTGCTCGACGAGCCCTCCATCGGCCTGCATCAGCGCGACAACAGCCGGCTGCTCGACAGCCTGCGGGGCCTTCGCGACCTCGGCAATTCGGTGCTGGTGGTGGAGCACGACGAGGAGGCCATCCTCACCGCCGACTACGTCATCGACATGGGCCCGGCGGCCGGCATCCATGGCGGCGAGATCATCGCCCAAGGCGCGCCCGCCGACATCATGGCCGAGCCGCGCAGCATCACCGGACAGTACCTCTCCGGCGTGCGCGAGATCGCGGTGCCGGAACAGCGCCGGGCCTATTCGAAGAAGAAGATGCTGCGGGTCGTCGGCGCGACCGGCAACAACCTGCAGAACGTCACCGGCGAGATCCCGGTCGGCACCTTCACCTGCATCACCGGCGTCTCCGGCGGCGGCAAGTCCACCTTCACCATCGAGACCCTCTACAAGGCCGCGGCGCGGCGGCTGCACAACGCCTCGGACGCGCCGGCCCCGCACGAGCGGATCGAGGGGCTGGAGCTGTTCGACAAGGTCATCGACATCGACCAGTCGCCGATCGGCCGCACCCCACGCTCCAACCCGGCGACCTATACGGGCGCCTTCCAGCCCATCCGCGACTGGTTCGCCGGCCTGCCGGACTCCAAGGCGCGCGGCTACGGCCCCGGCCGGTTCAGCTTCAACGTCAAGGGCGGCCGCTGCGAAGCCTGCCAGGGCGACGGACTGATCAAGATCGAGATGCACTTCCTGCCGGACGTCTACGTCACCTGCGACGTCTGCCACGGCCACCGCTACAACCGCGAAACCCTCGAGGTGATGTTCAGAGGCAAGAATATCGCCGATGTGCTTGATATGACAGTGGAAGAAGCCGCCGACTTCTTTAAGGCGGTCCCGCCGATCCGGGACAAGATGGAGACGTTGAAGCGGGTCGGCCTGGGCTATGTGAAGGTCGGCCAGCAGGCCACCACCCTGTCCGGCGGCGAGGCCCAGCGGGTGAAGCTGTCCAAGGAGCTGTCACGCCGGGCGACCGGCAAGACCCTCTACATCCTCGACGAGCCGACCACCGGCCTGCACTTCGAAGACGTCAAGAAGCTGCTCGAGGTGCTGCATGAACTGGTCGACCAGGGCAATACGGTGGTGGTGATCGAGCACAACCTCGACGTCATCAAGACGGCCGACTGGCTATTGGACTTCGGCCCGGAGGGCGGCGACGGCGGCGGCGAGATCGTCGCCTTCGGCACGCCCGAACAGGTCGCCGACGCACCCCAGAGCTGGACCGGCCGCTACCTGGCCGAACTGCTGGAGCGCCACCGCGAACGGCGGGTCGAGGCGCGGAAGCGGGCCTGATCCACCGCCGTCCCCGGTCATGGCCGCGGTTCAGGCCGGTTCCGTCTTAGGGCCGTCGCCGTCGGCGAACGCCCGATAGGCCGCCGCCACAGGCGCCATGCCCAGCGTCCAGACCACCGGCGCCAGGACGATCTGGATGACGAAGGCCAGGAGGAAGATGCCGGGGTGGCTCTGCAGCGCCTCGCTGCCGCCGAACACGCCGGACAGGCCGTCCAGGCCGCCGAAGCCGAGGGCGACGAGCACCAGGGCGACGAAGACCGTCAGCGTCACCAGGAGGATGAGGCAGAGGCTGAGGGCGCTCATGCCCAACAGGCTCAGCACCCGGCCGCGGGTCAGCCGCCAGGAGCGCAAGAAATCGATCCTGCGCTCGGCGAAGCTGATCGGCGCAGCCAGGGCGAAGCGCAGGCCGAGATAGATCGCCAGCACCGCCGCCAGCAGCTCGAGCCCGACGCCGCCGGCGCCCAGGGCGTGACCGATCACGGCCGCGAGCCAGCCCAGCACCCAGGCGCCGGTGATGGTGATCAGCCAGACCAACAGCAGGCGCAGCTCATCGCGCCCGAGCCGCAGATGCATGAAGGCCGGCTCTTCGGGGCGCATCTCCAGCCGGAAGACGCCGGCCACGAGGATCGCCTGGGTGAAGAGGAAGCTGCACAGCACGATCACGCCGGCCACGCCGAGCGCAGGATTGCGCGCCGCGTCGCCGCCGCCGCCGACCGCTGAGGCGACGACCGAAAGCACCGCCGACAGCACCACGATCATGACCAGGGCCAGCAGGGTGAATCCTGCCCAGCCCAGAACCACGCGCCAGCGCCGCCGGATGAGATGGAAGCCCTCCAGCGCCGCGTCGCTGGCGGAAAACTCGGTCATGTCGGGTCCCTGAGCCCCGAGCCAGTTCCGATCAGATTGATCGGGGATGGCTCCTATCAACAGTCTGCGCGCGTTCTGAAATCGGTTTTCCACCTTTGCGGGACGCGCTGCCGCCCAAACCTTAGCTGTCCTCTGACCGCGCCCTCAACGGATTCGCCGGCTGATCGCCATGGAGCTGCTGATAGGCGACGGCGAAAGGCGCATAGATCATCACCAGCTGGATGACCTGAAGGATCAGCTGCAGGAAGAAATAGAGCGCCACGCCGATGATCGCCGGCCCGGCCAGGCTGCGGATGTTGGCCAGGGCGTCGGCGCCGCCGGCGAGGCCGATCAGGGCCGCGCCGATGACGCTGATCAACAGCCAGACCATGACGTAGAAGATCACCGCCAGGGCGATCATGCCGAACAGCGACCAGAATTTGCCGCGCGAAGCCCGCCAGGAGTCGCGGATGGCGAAGCGATGCAGGGCGAAGGTCATCGGCGTGGCGAGCGACAGCCGGACGCCAAGCCAGACGGTGACCACCGGCAGCACCAGGGCCGCCACAGTGGCCATCCCGCCCTGCTGGTCGGCGGCTGCGACCGCCGCCAATTCGGCGGTCAGGCAGATCATGCCGAAGGCGATCAGCAGCAGGTTGACGAGGGTCAGGCGCAGCTCGTCCTTGCCGAAGCGCAGGTGCAGGAACCCCTTCTCGCCCGGCCGGAGCACGAGGCGGTAGATGCCGCCCATCAGCGCCGAAAACAGGGCCGACAGCAGCACGACGACCAGCAGGAAGGCGGGCCAGGACTGGGCGAGCAGGCTGGAGATCTGATCGATGTCCTTCTGGTCGAAATCCTTCTTGCGGGTCAGCTCGATCAGTTGGGGATCGAGACTGACCAGCATCAGCCGGCCGATGACGAACACACAGACGGCGTAGACCACGCCCCAACCGAAAATCGTCCCCGGCCGCTCCCGGGTCAGGCGGAAGCCCTCGAGCGCGGCTTCGCTCGCCGAAAATCTGATCATTCCCATCCCTTGGCGCGAAACGTTCAGGAGAACGAATCGACGACACCTTCGGCTGCAAATTCGGGTGCGGCCGTGCCTGGCGCAAGGCCCCGCTCGCGATGCGAGCGCAACGTTGCTAGTTAGCCACGCATGACGACGAAACCGATACATGTGATTGGCGGCGGCCTCGCCGGATCTGAGGCGGCCTGGCAGATCGCGCAGGCTGGCGTCCCCGTCGTGCTGCACGAAATGCGGCCCGTGCGCGGCACCGAGGCGCACCAGACGGACAGCCTGGCGGAGCTGGTCTGCTCCAATTCCTTCCGCGCCGACGACTGGTCCGGCAATGCGGTCGGCCTGCTGCACGCCGAGATGCGGCGGCTGGACTCGGTCATCCTGGCTTGCGCCGACGCCCATCAGGTGCCGGCCGGCGGCGCCCTGGCCGTCGATCGCGAGGGGTTCGCCGAGGCGGTCACCGCGAAGCTGGAAGCCCATCCCCTGGTGACCATCGCGCGGGAAGAGGTGGCGGGCCTGCCGCCGGCGGACTGGGACAGCGTGGTGGTCGCCACCGGCCCCCTCACCTCGCCCGCCCTGGCCGAGGCGATCCTGGCCCTGACCGGCGAGGACCAGCTCTCCTTCTTCGACGCCATCGCCCCCATCGTGCACCTCGACTCGATCGACATGGACGTCGCCTGGCGCCAGTCGCGCTACGACAAGGAAGGCCCCGGCGGCGAGGCCGCGGCCTACATCAACTGCCCGATGGACAAGGCCCAGTACGACGCCTTCATCGACGCCCTCCTGGCCGGCCCCAAGTCCGAGTTCAAGGAATGGGAGAACGTGCCCTACTTCGACGGCTGCCTGCCGATCGAGGTGATGGCCGAGCGCGGCCGCGAGACCTTGCGTCACGGGCCGATGAAGCCGGTCGGGCTGACCAACGCCCACAACCCCACCGTAAAGGCCCACGCCATCGTCCAGCTGCGGCAGGACAATGCGCTCGGCACCCTTTGGAACATGGTGGGCTTCCAGACCAAGCTGAGGCACGGCGCCCAGGCCGAGATCTTCCGCACTATCCCAGGGCTGGAAAAGGCGGTCTTCGCCCGGCTCGGCGGCCTGCACCGCAACACCTTCCTCAACAGCCCCCGGCTGCTTGACGCGCAACTGCGGTTGAAGGCCGACGGCCGGCTGCGCTTCGCCGGCCAGGTGACCGGCGTGGAAGGCTATGTGGAGAGCGCCGCGGTGGGCCTGCTGGCCGGATGCTACGCCGCGGCCGAGCGGCTGGGCCGCACGCTGCCGCCGCCGCCGCCGACCACCGCCCTGGGCGCCCTGGTCGGCCACATCACCGGCGGCCACCTCGACGCCGGCGCCCGCTCCTTCCAGCCGATGAACATCAACTACGGCCTGATGCCGCCGATCGACGACTTGCCGAAACGCGCCGACGACGGCCGCAGGCTCGGCTCGAAGGAAAAGGGCCGGACCAAGAAGCGGCTGGTCGGCGAGCGCGCCCTGGCCGACCTCGACGCCTGGCGAGCCGGGGCCCCGGCGCTGGAGCCCGCGGAATAGGCCTCAGATCCGGCCCCGGGCCACGGCGAGAGTGATTCTCAACCGGCTCCCCAGGTCTTCGGTCGTCCGGCCGCGCGCCCGGGCGGCGGCGAAGACCCCATGCGCCACCGCCGGAAAGGCCGCCGGACTGAGCCGCGCCGCCTCGCGCCGCCCCTCGGCGAGCAATCGCTCGAAGGCGCCGCGCAGGTCCGGCTGCTCGGCGACGCGGCGGGCCAGCGCCCAGGCCCCGGCGGCGGCCAGCGCCTGATCCCCTGATGCGGCCGGATCGAGGGCGGCGACGGCCGCCTGCGCCGCCCGCCCCGCCGTGTCCCGCGCCCAGGCCACCGCCTCGGCCGCGCTCAGCGGCTCCGGGTCCAGTTCGCGATAGCGGGCGTCGATCATGGTCTCGAGCGGCTCGCGGGCGAGGCCGCGGCGCGCGACCGCGCCGGCCAGCGCCTGGGCGGTCGGATGCCGCCGCACGGCGCGGTCCTCGAAGATCTCCTCCAGGACCTCGCGCCACCAGGTCAGGCGGATCTCGCCGAGCAGCGGGTTGGAGGCGATGCGCGGCGCGCGGGCCAGCTCGTGGTCGAAGGCGTAGAGGGCGATCACGTCCGCCCGCTGGCCCGGATCGGCGATGAAGCGGCTGGACAGCCAGCGGTCGGGATCGACGCGCCGCACCAGGGCGTCGAGGTCGTCCGGATCAGAGGGTGCGTCGCTGGCCATGGCGCGCTGCCCTGAAGCCTCGCGCGATGTTCGTCAACGGCCAGTTCGTTCGCGCCGTCGCGTTTCCATTCGGGCGCCATCCCGGTTTCGCGAAGCTGCGGAGCATAAAAAAGGCCCGCCGTCGCCGGCGGGCCTTTCGCAGTCCCTTCGGCCTTGGATCAGGCGAAGAGCGTCTGGTTCATGGTCATGGTGACCAGCATCGGGATCGACAGCAGGGTGTTGGTCCGCGAGAACAGCATCGCCTTGCGGGCCGCCGCGGCCTTGGCGTCGGCGTCGGCCTCGACCAGGCCCAGGGCGATCTTCTGCGCCGGCCAGATGAAGGCCCAGACGTTGATGAACATGATCGTCGCGAGCCACATGCCCAGGCCGATGAAGCTATGCTGCGGGACCTTGAAGCCCTCGGTGGCGCCCAGGGTGAACGCCTCCACCAGATAGCCGCGGTTGAAGGCGAGGATCACGCCCATGACCCAGGTGAACAGGGCCGCCCAGCGGAACCAGAACAACGCTTCCGGCGCGATGTACTTCGACACGCCCGGCTTCAGCTCCGCCGGGATCTTCGGCATCGTGGGGATCTGGACGAAGTTGAAATAGTAGAGCAACCCAATCCACATGATTCCGAACAGCACGTGCAGCCAGCGGAACACCGCCTGCAAGAAGATCGCATCGGTCGAGCCGTAATGCATGGCGTAACCAACGATGATAATCAGCGCCAGGACGAAGCTGACGATCACCGTGTTGCGCAGATTGGAGAGTAGTCCAGCCATCGAGTCCCCCTCGGAGTTCCTACCGTGGCGGTCAGGTATAGGGCGTTTCGTCGCGGGCGGGAAGCTTCCCGCGCCTCGTCAGACGGCGATCAGGGCCGCCGCGATCCGGCGTCCTTCGGCAGTCAGAACATTGTAGAGCTTGGCCGCAGCCGGAGTGTCCATGAACTCCAGGCCGATGCCCGCGCGCTGCAGGGCGTCGCGCACGGCGCGCGGCGGCATCGCATTGCGCGCGCCGACGCCCAGCAGCAGGAACTCCACCTCGGCCCGGCCGGCCTCCAGCACCGGCGCCAAGCTCTCCGGGGTCAGCTCAGGCAGCGCCCGCACCGGCCAGTTGCGCGCCTCGTCGCTGACGATCAGCAGCGAGCCCTCATGACGCGCCCCGTCGAGACGGAAGCCACCCTCGCCGTAGGCGTCGATGGAAGGCGCATCCCGGGACATGGCGGCCTCTCCCGCGCGCCTTAAGGCCTTGCCTTGGCGGGCTTCAGCGCCTCGGCCTCGTCCTCGCCGCCGCGCTTGACGCCCCACAGCAGGATCACCGGAGCGGCGATGTAGATGGAGGAGTAGGTGCCGATCAGCAGACCGAATAGCATGATGACCGACAGCCCCCAGAGCGACGGGCCGCCGAACAGCGCCAGGGCGATCAGGGCGAAGATGCCGGTCAGGCTGGTGATGATGGTCCGGCTCAGCATCTCGTTGATCGACAGATCGATCACCTCGGCCACGGGCATGCGCTTGTATTTGCGCAGGTTCTCACGGAAGCGATCGAAGACGACGACCGTGTCGTTCATCGAATAGCCGATGATGGTGAGGAGCGCCGCCACCGCCGTCAGGTTGAACTCGATCCGCGCGAGCGTGATCAGGCCGAACGTCAGGAAGATGTCGTGGAACAGGGCCGCGACGGCGCCCAGGCCGAACTGCAGCTCGAAACGGAACCAGATGTAGACCAGCATCAGCAGGATGGCGCCGCCGAGCGCCAGCAGGCCCTTGGTCAGCAGCTCGCTGGAGACCTTGGGTCCGACGACGTCGGTCCGCACGAAGCGGACCGGCGAGATGGTCTGGGCGATCTTGGCCCGGACGGCGTCGGCGGTATGGCTGGCGCTGGCGCCTTCGGGCGTCTGGAACTTGATCATCGCCGAGGACGGCGCGCCAAAGCCCTGCACCTGCACGTCGCCGAGGTTCATCGAACCCAGTGCGGCGCGCACGCGGCCGACGTCCACCGCCGACGGCGCCGTCGAGATCTCCAGGACGGAGCCGCCCTTGAAATCGATGCCGCAGGCCATGCCGAAGCACGGCGGCTTGAACGGATAGGCGGTGACGGCCAAGGCGGCCAGGACCAGCAGCACCGAAATCGGCGCGAAGTATTTCGCCAGGCGCACGAACTTGAAGTTCGTACGGACCGGCAGGACCTTGATCAGGGGCCAGGATTTCATCGTTGAGGCCCTCTCACGCGATCGGCAAGGTCTTGGGCCGGGTGACGCGGAACCACCAGGCGAGCAGGATCTGGGTGACCAGCACTGCGGAGAACACCGTCGTCAGCACGCCGATCGACAGGGTCCAGGCGAACCCCTTCACGGGTCCCGCGCCGAAGCCGAACAGAATGGCCGCCGAAAGCAGGTGGGTGATGTTGGCGTCCATGATGGTGCCCATGGCTCGCGAGAAGCCGGCGTTCATCGAGGTGATCACGTTGCGGCCGGCGCGCAACTCGTCGCGCATCCGCTCGTAGATCAGCACGTTGGCGTCGACCGCGACCGAGAGGGTCAGGATCAGGCCGGCGATCCCCGGAAGGGTCAGGGTCGCCTGGGTGACGCTCATCAGGCCGATGATCATCAGCCCGTTGACGACAAGGCCGAGGATCGAGACCCCGCCGAACAGCCAGCCGTACATGACGATCATGAAGACGATGACGCCGGCCAGGCCGATAATCGCGGAGACGGCGCCTGCTCGCACGGCGTCGGCCCCAAGCTCGGCGCCGACGGTGCGCTGCTCCTCGACCTTCAGCGGAGCGGGAAGCGCGCCGGCGCGCAGCAGGATGGCCAGGTCGTTGGCGGTCGCCTCGGTGAAGTTGCCGGTGATCTGGCCGCTGCCGCCGGTGATCGCGCCCTGGATCACCGGGGCGGAGATGATCTTCTTGTCGAGCACGATGGCGAAGCGCCGACCGATGTTCTGGCTGGAGACGTCGCCGAACCGGCGCGCGCCCTGGCCGTTGAAGCGGAACTGAACGATCGGATGGCCGGTCTCCTGGTCGAAGCGGGCCTGGGCGTCCACCAGCATCTCGCCGGTCACCTCGGCGCGCTTCTTGACCACATAGGCGGGCGCGTAGCCGTCGGTGGAGGGCAGCAGCTCGGCGCCCGGCGGGACCCGGCCGGCGGCGGCTTCCTGGGCCGAAACGCTGTCGTCGACCATCTGGAAGGTCATCTTCGCGGTCTGGCCGATCACGCTCTTCAGCCGCTCGGGGTCGCTCTCGCCGGCGGCCTCGATGACGATCCGGTCCTTGCCCTGGCGCACGATGTTGGGCTCGCGCGTGCCGAGCTGGTCGATCCGGCGGCGGATGATCTCGATGGACTGTTCGACGGCGCGCGAGGCGTCGGCGTCGAAGGCCTCGGGCGCGAAGGCGATGCTCAGCCGCTGATCGCCCTGAGCATTGACGGTGACGTCACGCCCGCTGGCCGCGCCGGGCAGCGGCGCGCCGACGACCTCGCGCAGGGCGTTCTGCGCCTTGTTGACCTGGCCCGGATCGGTGATCCGCACCGAGAGCGCGCCGCTCACCTGGCCAAGATCCGTAAACGGGATCTCGGCGTCGCTGAGGGTCTTGCGCACGTCCTCAGTGAGGTTGGTCAGCCGCTCCGTGCGAAGCGCCTGGGTGTCCACCGAATAGAGCAGGTAGGACCCGCCCTGCAGGTCGAGCCCCAGGTTCAGCGCCTTCTTCGGCAGGAAGCCCGGCAGCTGGTCGCGCACGTCCGGCGGCAGCATGTTGGGCAGGGTGAAGAGAGCGCCGAAGATCGTCGCCAGAACGACGAGGATCACCTTCCAGCGCGAAAGGTTCATCATGGCGCGGCGTTTCGCCTAGTTCTTCGAATCGTTCGCCGCGGCCGGTTCGCCGCGGGTGGTGACTTCCGTGATCATCCCCTTGCGGACCTTCACGGTCACGCCGGTGGCGATCTCGACGCCGACTTCCTTGTCCTCGACGCGGACGACCTTGCCGATCACGCCGGACGACAGGACGACCGTGTCGCCGCGCTTCAGGGCGGCGAGGGTCTGTTGGTGCTGCTTCACCCGCCGCTGCTGCGGCCGGATCATCAGGAAATAGAACAGCACCACCAGGCCAATCAGGGGCAGGAACTGGATCAGCATGTCCTGGGGCCCGCCGACAGGGGCGGCGCCGGCGGCTTGTGCGTAGGCGGGAGTCGAGAACATGGCCTCTCCGGAAGCGCGATCTGGGGGGCGAATTGCGGCCCCCGTTTAAGGTCGGCGGAAGCTATGCGCTGCGCCCTGCTTTTGCAATGGAACCGCTGGAGCGCTAAGCGTCCGGCCATGGACGCCGAGCTCAACTCCCTGCTGATCCGCATTGCAGACGCCCTGGAGCGGATGGCGCCGCCTGCGCCGCCGACCGCGGATTTCTCAAGCGCCCGATTCTTTCGCCACGAACCGGCGACCGGGGCCTTCCACCCGGCGCCGGACTATCCCCTGGCGCTCGACAGCCTGGTCGGCGTCGACCGGCAGAAGGCGCGGTTCCTGGAGAACCTGGAGCGTTTCGCCCGGGCCCTGCCCTGCAACCACGCCCTGCTCTGGGGCGTGCGCGGCGCCGGCAAGAGCTCGATGGCCAAGGCCGCCTTCATGGCCGCCAGCCTCGCCGATCCGGCGCTGAAGCTGGTCGAGGTCGACCGTGACCAGGTCACCGCCCTGCCCGCCCTGTTCGACCAGCTACGCGAGCGGCCGGAGCGATTCGTCGTGCTGTGCGACGACCTCTCCTTCGAGGAGGGCGCCGCGGCGGCCAAGGCGCTGAAGTCGGCGCTGGAAGGCGGCGTCTCCGGCCCCCCGTCCAATGTGCTCTTTGTAGCCACTTCTAACCGTCGCCACCTGATGCCGCGCACCCACACCGAGGACCGTGGCGCCATCGCCTCGGCCGAGGACGCCGAGGAAGAGGTCAGCGTCTCCGACCGCTTCGGCCTGTGGATCGGCTTCCAGGCCATGGACCAGACCACCTATCTCGCCGCCGTCCAGGGCTACGCCGGACGCTACGGTCTGGGGATCGCCGACCTCGATCGTCGCGCCCTGCAATGGGCCCAGCTGCGCGGCGGCCGCTCGGGCCGTATCGCCTGGCAGTTCATTCGCGATCTGGCGGGGGAATTGGGCAAGCCGCTGCCGCTGTAGAGGCAGCGAACGCCCCCTCCGTCTCGCTTCGCGAGCCACCTCCCCCGCTTTCGCGGTGGAGGAGCGAGGCCCAGCTGCTCCCCCGCTTGCGGGGGAGCTGTCGCGAAGCGACTGAGGGGGCGTTGGGGCGCTTCCCGCCCCCTACCTCGGCAGCACCAGTTTCGGATCGATCGGCTTGGCGCGTTCCAGCGGGCTGGGCGCGTAGCGGACCTCGAAGTGCAGCTGCGGCTCGGAGACGCCGCCGGTGGCGCCGGCGAGGCCGATCTCCTGCCCCTGGGCGACCTTCTGCTGCATCTTCACCATCACCCGCGACAGGTGGCCGTAGGCGGTCACCCAGCCGTTGGCGTGCTTGATCAGCACGAGGTTGCCGAAGCCCGGCACCTGGTCGCCGGCGTAGACCACGTCGCCCGCCGCCGCAGCGCGGATCGAGGCGCCGACCTGGGCGCCGATGTTGATCCCGTCGTTGCGCTGGCCCGGGGCCTTGGGTCCAAAGTCCGAGATGATCGACCCCTGCAACGGCCAGACGAACCGGCCGCGTCCAAGTTCCGACAGCTGGGCGTCCGCCGGCGTCGGCGCCGAGGTCGGCCCGGCGGCCGGACCCTGGCCGCCAGCCGGGGGCGTATAGACCGGCGGCGGCGCGTAGGGCCGCGCTGGCGGCGTATAGGGACGCGGCGGCGGGACGTAAGGCCGCGGGACCGAGATCGCGGGCGGCGGCGCGTAGGGACGCGGGGCCGGTTGAGCGGTTGACGGGGTTTGGGGCGCGGCCTGCGGCGGCGCGGGCGGCGGCGAATAGGGTCGCGGCGCCGGCGCGGGCGGCGGCGACTGGCTCACCGGCGGCGCGACGGGCACGCGGGTGGTGGAGGTCAGCGGCCCCTGGTCCTTGTAGCCGTCCGGCAGCCGGAGCTTCTGGCCCGACCGCAGGCTGGCGTTGCGCGACAGGTCGTTCTCGGCGCGCAAGGCCTCAGCCGTCACGCCGAACCGCTTGGCGATCGCATAGAGGGTGTCGCCCGCCCCGGCCACATAGGCCTTGGCCGACGTGCGCGGGCCTTTCAGCGTCTGGCCGGGCTGGATGGCCTCGCGGCGGCCGATGTCGTTGTCGTCGCGCAGCTGACTGACGGTCGTGTCGAGCTTGCGGGCGATCTTCTCGAGGTTGTCGCCCTTCTTGACCTTGTATGTGGCCGCCGGGCCTTCGACCTCGACCACCTTGCCGGTGACCGAGCGGACGGTGACGGTCCGATAGCTCGGCCCGGACGGCGCCGGATAGGAGGTCTGAGGCCGCGACGGCGCAGCGCGCGGCGCCTGCGGCGCGTCCTCGATGTCCTGCGCGGCGTCCTCGGCCGTAGACGCGGGCGCGCCGCCGGCGACCAGCACACGGCTGGTCGAGGTCAGCGGACCGTGATCGCGATAGCCGGTCGGCAGGCGCAGCTTCTGGCCGGGACGCAGGCCGGCGTTACGTCCGAGATCGTTCTCGTCGCGGATCGCGTCGGCGGTGACGCCGAAGCGCTTGGCGATCGAATAAAGGGTGTCGCCCGGCCCCGTGACATAGGCGCGGGCCGTCCGCCGCGGGCCCTTCAGCACGTCGCCAGGGTGGATCTTCGCCCGCTTGGAAAGGTCGTTGTCCTCGCGCAGCTGGCGCACCGTCGTGCCCAGCTTGTCGGAGATCTCGTCGAGCGTGTCGCCCTTCTTGACCCTGTAGGTGACGGCGCGGCCCTCCACCTCGACCACCTTGCCGGTGACCGAGCGGGTGGTGACGGTGCGGTAGACCGGCGCAGGCGGCGGCGTGACGGCGCGCTGCGGCGGCGGCGGCGTTGGTGTCGTCGGACGTGCAGGCGGCAGCGCCTCCAGCGGACGCTGCTCGACGGGGGCCGCGGGCGCGGCGACGATCGGCGCGTGTTCGACGACGGATACGGACGGCGGCCTTCGCCAGCGCGATCAGGGCCGTCCGCTGCAGGAAATGCGTCATCACCGCTCCGGAGTTGGGCTTAGGGCGTTGGAGAGAATCAATCGGGGAGCGTGGCGATCATCGGTCAGCCCGCGCCCCCGAGCCACCCTCCAAACCGCCGTCAGGACTAGGGTTCCTTCGCCACGCCTTCCAGCAGCGGTACGAAGCGGACATCGATCAGGTCTTCCACCTGGAACCCGCCCTTGGCGTCGCCGGTGTAGCGGCGCAGCGTCTGGACAGGCCCGCGGCCGATCGGCGCGACGAGGATCCCCGAAGGCTTGAGCTGCTGAAGCAAGGCTGTGGGCTCGCTCGGCGCCGCCGCCGTGACCATAATGCGGTCGAAAGGCGCCTGCTCGGGCCATCCGTCCCCGCCATCGCCGAAGCGGGTGATCACATTGGTGAGACCGAGCTCCTTGAAGCGCGCCTCCGCCTCCCGCATCAGGGTGCGGTAGCGCTCCACCGTGTAGACCAGCCGGGCCAGCTTGGAGAGGATCGCGGTCTGGTAGCCGGAGCCGGTGCCGATCTCGAGCACCCGCGAACGGCGATCGAGCTTCAGCGCCTGGGTCATCAGCCCGACGATGAACGGCTGACTGATGGTCTGGCCGCAGGCGATCGGCAGGGCCGAATCCTCGAAGGCGCGTTCCTTGAAGAGCTCCGGGGTGAAGAGCTCACGCGGCGTGCTTTCGATCGCCTTCAGGATCTTGGCGTCGGTCACGCCTTGAGTGCGGAGCGCCAGGATCAGGCGCGCCATGCGCGATTGCGGCGTGTCGTCGTGCGGCTCGCTCATGTCTTCAGAGCCTCGGCGGCGCCCCGCCCAGAACGCCCTTGAGATCATGGACGGTGGGCAGGTGGGTCAGGTCGATGTGCAGCGGCGTCACCGAGATGCGGTTTTCGTAGAGGGCGCGCAGGTCGGTGCCCTCGGCGGGTTTGGAAAGTTCGTGACGAAAGCCGATCCAATAATAGTCGCGGCCGCGCAGGTCGGTGCGCTTTTCGGCGTGGCGGACCTGCACGTCGCGGAAGCCCTGGCGGGTGACCTCGACGGCGGTCACCTCCGCAATGGGCGCACTCGGGAAGTTGAGGTTCATCACCACGTCATTGGGCCAGCCGACCTCGACGAGCCGCTTGAGGATGCCCGGCGCAAAGGTCTCGGCGACCTCGAAATAGCTGTCGCCATGCTCGTAGCCGCCCATTTGCGAGAGGGCCACGCCGGGCACGCCGAGCGCCATGGCTTCGATCGCGCCGGCCACCGTGCCGGACATGGTGACGTCCTCGGCCAGATTGGCGCCGCGGTTGACGCCCGAGAGCACCAGGTCGGGTTTGGTCCCCGACACCAGCTCGCGGATCGCCAGCATGACGCAGTCGGTGGGCGTGCCGGTGGTGGCGAACCGCCGCTCGCCCACTTCACGCACGCGAATCGGGTCGGCCAGCGTCAGCGCCCGGCTGGCGCCGGACATCTCGTACTCCGGCGCGCAGGTCCAGACGTCGTCGGTGAGCCGCCGGGCGATCCGCTCGAGCGCCGCCAGCCCCGGGGCGTTGATCCCGTCGTCGTTGGTGAGGAGGATCCTCAACGGCCCACCTCGATGTGCGTCAGCCCGCCCAGATAGCGTTGCAGCGCGGCCGGCACGGCGATCCGCCCGCCCTCGTCCTGGTAGTTCTCCAGGATCGCCACCAGGGTGCGGCCGACCGCCAAGCCCGAGCCGTTCAGGGTGTGCACGAAGCGCGTGCCCTTCTCGCCGGCGGCCTTGGTGCGGGCGTCCATGCGGCGGGCCTGGAAGTCGCCGCAGTTGGAGCAGGAGCTGATCTCGCGATAGCGGCCTTCCGACGGGATCCAGACCTCCAGGTCGTAGGTCTTGCGCGCCGAGAAGCCCATGTCGCCCGCGCAGAGCAGCATGGTGCGGAAGGGCAGCTCCAGCCGCTTCAGCACCGCCTCGGCGCAGTCGACCATCCGCTCGTGCTCGTCCTCAGACTGCTCGGGCGCGGTTATCGAGACCAGCTCGACCTTGTAGAACTGGTGCTGGCGGATCATGCCGCGGGTGTCGCGCCCTGAGGCGCCGGCTTCCGAGCGGAAGCAGGGGGTCAGCGCCGTCAGCCGCAGCGGCAACTCTTCCTGGGCGGTGATCTGTCCGCGCACCAGGTTGGTCAGCGAAACCTCGGCGGTGGGGATCAGCCAGCGGCCGTCGGTGGTGTGGAACAGGTCCTCCGCGAACTTCGGCAGCTGGCCGGTGCCGTAGAGCGCCTCGTCGCGCACCAGGATCGGCGGCGAGACTTCGGTGTAGCCGTGCTCGGCGGTCTGCAGGTCGAGCATGAACTGGCCGAGCGCCCGCTCCAGCCGGGCGAGCGGGCCCTTGATGATGACAAAGCGCGAACCGCTCATCCGGGCGGCGGCTTCGAAGTCCAGCATCCCCAGGCCCTCGCCCAGGTCGACGTGGTCCTTCGGGGCGTTGATCCTGCGCGGCTCGCTCCAGCGGCGGACCTCGACATTGCCGGCCTCGTCCTCGCCCGGCGGGACGTCGGCGACCGGCAGGTTCGGCAGGGCGGCCAGGATTTGGCGCAGCTGCTCGCCGACCTCACGCTCGACCTCGGCCTGCTCCTCGAGGGTCTTCCGCAGGGTCTCGACGTGGGCCATCAGGCGCGTGGCTTGCGCCTCGTCCTTCTGGGCCTTGGCCTGGCCGACCTTCTTAGAGGATTCGTTGCGCTCGGCCTGGGCGGCCTGCAGCGTGGTCTGGGCCGCGCGCAGCCGGCCGTCGAGATCCAGCAGCTCGGCCACGCGGCCGGACAGGCCCTTCGCCGCCCAATGCTTTTCGTAGAGCTCGGGAGTTTCGCGAATGGCTCGAATGTCGTGCATGGGACCGCTGGCGACGTAGAGGGCCGCCCTGTCTAGAGCGCGTTGGCGAGCCGGCCAAGTCCAGAGTGGCAGCCTGCGCGATCAGCTCAAATTGCGACCACGTCCTGCCCGGCCTCGTCCTTCGCGCGGCGCTGCTCGATGAGCTTCACACAGCCGATGGAGACGAAGTAGAGGAGGATGATCGGCAGCGCGAGCAGCGTCTGGCTGATGGGATCCGGCGGGGTCACAACCGCGGCGACGACGAAGACCCCGACCACCGCATAGCGCCAGCCGCTCATCAGGGTCTTCGACGACACCATCCCGGCCATGCCGAGCAGGGTCAGCACCACCGGCAGCTGGAAGCAGAGGCCGAAAGCCATCACCAGGTTCGTCACCAGGTCGAAGTATTCCGAGACCTTGGGCAAGAGCTGCACCGAGATGGAGCCCGCACCGACGATCTGCTGGGACAGCGAGAACCACAGCACGAAGGGCAGGATCATATAGTAGACCAGGGCCGCGCCCAGAATGAACAGCAGCGGCGCGGCCAGCAGGAACGGCAGGAAGGCGTGGCGTTCGCGCTTGTAGAGCCCCGGCGCCACGAAGGCGTAGATCTGCCAGGCCAGCACCGGGAAGGCGAGCGCCACCGCGCCCAGACCGGCCAGCTTGACCTTGGTGAAGAAGAATTCCAGCGGCGCGGTGAACACCAGGCTGGTCACCTTGCCCGGCGCCGCCGGCAGGTCGATCGCCCCGGTCAGCGCCAGGAACATGTTCTTCGACCCGACCATGACGGCCATGAAGTCGAAGGCTCCGGCGTGCGCTTCCGCCTCGCGGATCGCCAGCAGCTGGGCGGCGATCGAGAACGGATGCAGCAGCAAGTTGAAGATCTGGGTGGCGAAGGCGAAGCAGACGCCGAACGCCAGGCCGAGCGCCAGCAGGCAGATGACCAGCCGCTTGCGCAGCTCGATCAGGTGATCGAGCAGCGGCGCGCGCGACGCCTCGATTTCCGATTCGTCAGGCTCGAAGCTCACGCCTTGGGCTCCGGCGTCTTGCGGGTTCGCGGCTTGGCCGGCGCCGTCTTTGGCGCCGCGACGCTGGCCGAACTGGCCTTGCGGGTTGTCTTCGGCGCAGCCTTGGCCCGAGCGGCCTTGGCCGGAACCGCCTTGTTCGGAACCACCTTGTTCGGGGCGGCCGCGGTCTTGCGCCTCGCGCGCGGCTTGGGCGCGGGCGGCGTCTCAGGCTCCGGCTCCGGCTCCGGCGGAGCGTAGGGCTCCGCATAGGGCGGGCTCGAGACGCCCTGCAGGTCGGCGGTGACGCCGCTCAGGTTCTGCTGGATGTCGACGAAGGCGTCGTGGACCTCGGCCTGACCGGCCTGGGCGGCCACGTCGGCGAACTGGCCGCGGCGCATGGCCTCGACCTCCTTGCGCAGTTCGTCGAGCTCCGACTGGCGGGCCATCTCGTCGAAACTGGCGCGGAACTCGGCCGCCATGGCGCGCATCCGGCCGACGAACTGGCCGAGCTTGCGCATCAGGATGGGAAGGTCCTTGGGCCCGACCACCACAAGCGCGATGACCGCAGCCAACAGGAACTCGAGGGCGCGTCCTTCAGGAAACATGCCGTGGCTCTACGCGCTTCGCCGCCGCGGGGAAAGCGGGGGCGGCGCGTGCTCTCAGCTGTGCGCCTTGTCCTTCTCGTTTTCCTTGGGGAGCGGCTTGGCTGACGCCTCCTGCTTTTCGTCGTCCTTCAGGCCTTCGCGGAAGGCCTTGATGCCTTTGGCGGCGTCGCCCATCAGCCCGGAAAGCTTGCCGCGGCCACCGAAGACGAGGGCCACGATCACCAGAACGATCAGCCAGTGCCAGATGGAAAGAGAGCCCATGACGGCGAAAACTCCATGTGCGGCGGCGCTAACCTGCACGCGCGTCGCTAAGATTCAGCGGGGTATATAGTCGCTCGCGACGGGATGCGCCACGGCTGTTGGGAAGCGGCCTATCGTCCCGGCTCGTCTCCGCCCATGAAATCGACGTGGAACTCCGGCGCCTCGACCTCCAGCGGGTCCTCGTCGAGGATCGGCCCTTCAGGGTTCGGCATCTCGAAGTCCGGCGGCAGGTCGAGCGAGAGCAGCCCGGCGGCCTTCATCTCCGCCATCCCCGGCAGGTCGGCGAGGCTGGCCAGGCCGTAGTGCTCCAGGAAGGCGTCCGTGGTGCCGAAGGTCACCGGCCGGCCGGGCGCGCGCCGGCGGCCGCGCATCCGCACCAGGCCCAGCTCCAGCAGGACGTCGAGGGTGCCGCGGCTGGCCTGAACGCCGCGCACCGCCTCAATCTCGGCCCGGGTCACCGGCTGGTGGTAGGCGATGATCGCCAGGGTCTCCTGGGCCGCCTTGGAGAGACGCCGGGGCTCCTGCTGCTCCTCGGTCATCAGCCAGGCGAGGTCGCCCGCGGTCTGGAAGCGCCAGCGTTCGGCGACGCAGGCCAGCTCCACCCCGCGGCCCGCGTAACGGGCCTGCAGGGCGGCGATCGCGCCGGTCACGTCGGCGCCTTCCGGCAGGCGGCGCGCAAGGTCGGCCTCGCTCAGCGGGCCGGCGGCGGCGAACAACAGCGCCTCGACCTCGCGCTCGGTCTCATCAAGCCCGGTCATACGCGGCCCTCGCCAGCGCCGAACGGCGCATGCGGCCGCCTTTCCTTCGCCCGGATGTAGATGTCGGCGAAGGCCTCCAGCTGGCGCGCCTCCATGGCGCCTTCCTTGACCAGCTCCAGGCTCGCCGACAGCGTCGAGGCCACATAGGAGGCGCGCGACGGCCCCTGCCCTCCCGACCCTGTCGGCGCCACCCCGACGAGCGATGTCCAGCGCTCCAGATCCGGCAGCAGCTGGCGCAGCCGCTCGCGGGCGTCCTCCAGCGGATAGGCCTGGGGCGGACGCGGCGTGTAGTGGCGGGCGACCGCCTTCGCCCGCTGTCCGATGTAGGCGCTCATCAGTCCGTAGAGGTCGCCCTCGATCTGGCCCGATGGGATCACCTTGATGGCTTCGGGGTCGCCGCGGACAAAGACGTCACGGCCGAGCTGCGGGCGGGTCTTTAGCGCCTCGCCGGCGTTGCGCATGGCGTCGAGCTTGGCCAGCCGATAGGCGAGCCGGGCCGCCATCTCCTCGGCCGGCGGCTCCTCGGCCTTGGGCCGCTCAAGCTTCGGCAGCAGCAGGCGCGACTTCAGGTAGGCCAGCCAGGCGGCCATCACCAGATAGTCCGCGGCCAGAGAAAAGCGGACCCGCCGCGCCTGCTGGACAAAGGCCAGGTACTGTTCGGCGAGCTTCAGCACCGAGAGCTGCAGCAGGTCGACCTTCTGGCTGCGGGCCAGCGCCAGCAATACGTGCAGCGGCCCTTCGTAGCCGTCCAGGTCGATGATCAGGGCCTCGCCGTCTTCCGCGGCGCTCGCCGCGGCGGTGAAGTCCAGATTCGGCTGGAACGGCTGGCTCATGGGCGCCGGATCCTACGCCGCCCCGAGCGCCGCGGCGAACCGCGCCCGCGCCTCGTCGAGATCAAGCGGCTCCGGGACCCGGGCGAGACGGCCGAGCGCGGCCAGGGCGCGGCGCTTGGCGTGGCCCTTCAGCGCGCCGGTCCCGTCCACCACCGCCTTCATCTCGTCCATGTCGCCGTTGCAGTGCAGGACCACGTCGCAGCCGGCGGCGAGCGCCTGTTCGGCCCGCTCGCCGAAGTCGCCGCTGAGCGCCTTCATCGACAGGTCGTCGCTCATCACCAGGCCGTCGTAGCCGATCGCCCCGCGAATCACCTTGCGCATGGCCTTCTTCGAGGTGGTGGCCGGCCGCTTCGGGTCGATCGCCGAATAGATGACGTGGGCGGTCATCGCCATCGGCATGTCCGAAAGCACCCGGAAGGGAGCGAAGTCGCGGGCGTCCAATTCGTCGTAGCTGGCGTCCACCACCGGCAGCTCCAGGTGGCTGTCGGCCTTGGCGCGGCCATGCCCCGGGATGTGCTTGATGACCGGCAGCACCCCGCCGGCGATCAGGCCCTCGGCGGCGGCGCGGCCGAGATAGGCCACCTCGTCCGGCGTCTGGCCGTAGGCGCGGTCGCCGATGATCTCGTGGCCTTGCGGGTCCGGTACGTCGAGCACCGGCACGCAGTCGACGTTGATCCCCAGGCTCGCCAGGTCGTGGGCGATCAGCCGCGCGCCGAGGCGGGTGATCTCGCGCTTCAGCAGCGGATCGTTCCCGGCAAGCTGGCCGTAGACGCGGCCGGGCGGATAGACCGGCCAATGCGGGGGTTTCAGCCGCTGGACCCGGCCGCCCTCCTGGTCGATCAGCACCGGCGCGTCGTCCCGGCCGACCGTCTCGCGCAGGGCGTCGACCAGCCGGCGGACCTGGTCCGGCGTCTCGACGTTTCGCGCGAAGAGGATGAAGCCCCAGGGCTTCACATCGCGGAAGAAGGCGGTCTCTTCGCGGCTGAGCGTCGTGGACAAGCAGCCGAGGATGCAGGCGCGCTGGCTCACTTGACGAAACAGGCCTTTCCGGCGGCTTTCAGCTTGGCGCAGAAGGCGGCCGCGTCGGTCCGGCTGGCGAAGCCGGTGACCGCCGTGCGGTAGAGCACATGGCCGTCCTTCTCGATCCTTTCGACGCCCTTGCCCTTGCCGGCGGCGAGGCCGGGGGCCAGCCCCACCGCATCGTTCCAGGCCTTGTCGGCGAGCGCCGTCGAAGAGACTGCGCCGATCTGCACGGCGGCGACGCCCGCGGTCCGCGCCGGGGCAGCCGGCTTGGCGGAGGCGGCTTCGGACGCAGCCGCCTTCACGGGCGCAGGCTTCACCGGGAGGGGTTTGACGGCGGCGGCTTTCGCCGGCGGCGGGGCGACCGGCTTGATCTGCACCGGCTTGGGGGCGGGCTGAGGCGTCAGCGCGGCCGGCGGCGGCGGCGCAGGCGGCAGGGCTGGCCGCAGGGTGGACGCGGCCGCAACCGGCGTCGTCGGGGCGGCCTGAGGCGGTGCGACGAAGGAGGGCTCCGGCCGGGCGGTCGGCTGCTCGGGCGGCGCGACGAAGTTCGGCTGGGTCGCGCCCTGCGGCTGGCCGCCTTCCGTCTGATAGATCTGCAGGCCCGCGGCCGGATCCTGCGGCTGGGCGTCGGCGGGCGGCGCGCTCTTCATCTCGGCCACCGGCGTTCCGATAGTCTTCGGCGCCTGTCCAGCCTCGCGCACGCCGGAGCGGTAGAAGAGGAAGATGGCCACCACCAGGCCCAGCAGCACCAGACCGCTGATGACCAGGGTCGCCGGAAACGGCCTGGCCCCGCGCACGGGATGACGCGCGTCGAACGACAGCGGCGCGTCAGCCGTCGGGGGCGCATAGGCGCCGAGGTCGTGTTCGGACATCCACCAGCTCCGAGATTTCAGACGTGCGCAGGCAAACGCTGCGAATCGCACGCTTTCAAGGCGGAACTCTAGCGGACCCCGCGCCCGGTCGAACTGCTGATAAGCCATTTCCTGTGGGGGCTTTTCGCCGCCGCAGGCGCAAGGGCCTCAGCTCCAGACTTCGAGGTGGAAAAGCTTGCGGTGCTCCTCGATCGCGAAGCGGTCGGTCATGCCGGCGATATAGTCGCAGATCAGCCGCGCGCGGCCGGCTTCGTCACGCCCCTGGGCGCGCTGGAACCATTCGGTCGGCATGACCTCCGGCTCGGCCATGAACAGCTGGAACATCTCCGCCAGGATGCGGCGCGCCTGGCTGCGCGTGCGGTTGACCTTCCAGTGACGGTACATCCGCTCCATCAGGAAGAGACGCAGGGCCGACAGATCCTCGGCCATGTCGCGAGAGAAACTGATCAGGGCGTGGCCGAGGTTGCGCACGTCCTCGGCGCTTTCCACCCCGCCGGCCGCCACCCGCCGGCCGGTCTCCGCCAGCACGTCGTCGACCATGGCGCCGATCATCCGCCGCACGGCTTCCAGCCGGATGATCGTCGGATCGCAGTCCGGGAAGTCGGCGAGCGAGCTCTCCACATTGGGCCCGATCAGCGGGACCTGGCGCAGTTCGTCGAGGTTGAAGAGCCCCGCCTGCACGCCGTCGTCCACGTCGTGGTTGTTGTAGGCGATGTCGTCGGCCAGGGCGGCGACCTGGGCCTCGGCGGACGCCCAGCCGGAAAGCCGCAGATCGTACTGGGCGTCGAACTCGGCGATCGCCCGCCACGACGGCCGGTCCAGCTTATCGACGACCGGACCGTTGTGCTTGATGATCCCTTCCAGGGTCTCCCAAGTGAGGTTCAGCCCCTCGAAGCGCGGATAGCGCCGCTCCAGCCGGGTCACCACCCGGAAGGTCTGCACATTGTGGTCGAAGCCGCCGAAGTCCTGCATCTGGATCTGCAGCTCGTCTTCCCCGGCATGGCCGAACGGCGGATGGCCGAGGTCATGGGCGAGCGCCACCGTCTCGGCGAGATCGCCGTCGAGTCCCAGGGCGGTGGCCACCGAGCGGGCGATCTGGGCGACCTCCAGCGAGTGGGTCAGCCGCGTGCGGAAGTGATCGCCCTCGTGGGCGACGAAGACCTGGGTCTTCTCCTTCAGCCGGCGGAAGGCGCTGGTGTGGATGATCCGGTCGCGGTCGCGGGCGAAGGCGGTGCGCGTGCGGCTCTCGGCTTCGGGGACCTTGCGGCCGCGCGAGCGAGAGGGATTTTCGGCATACGGCGCGCGGTCGGGAATCAGCGGCATCTGAGCCTTCGTGAAACAGGCCTCTTGGTCGAAGCCGCAGGGGACATCATATAGGCTAAGCCGGATATTCCTCGAAGAGCCCGGATTTTCATCGAAGGCCCATGACCGCCAGTCTCGATCTGACCCTCTCCCCGACCGCCGCTGAGCGGATCCGAACCATCGGCGCGGCCGAAGGCCGAGCCCTGATGTTGCGCGTGTCGGTGGAAGGCGGCGGCTGCTCGGGCTTCCAGTATCTGTTCGACCTGGTCGACGAGGCCCAGCCCGACGACCTGAAGATCGAGCGCGACGGCGCCGCCGCCCTGATCGACGAAGTCTCACTGGCCCTGCTGAAGGGCTCGGAGATCGACTTCGTGGACGAACTCGCCGGCGCGGAGTTCCGCATCCGCAATCCCAACGCCAAGTCCAGCTGCGGCTGCGGGGTCAGCTTCTCGATCTGACGCTCTGACGCCAAGCCCAGAGCCTTCGGCGACTTTCTGCAAGCTCCAGCGTTTTAGAGGGAGCCGCCAGGAAAGGCGCCGCCTTTGAAAGAGAAGGAACTTCGGCTCGCGCTCGTCTGCTACGGAGGCGTCTCCCTGGCCCTCTACGAGCACGGGATCACCAAGGAGATCCTGAATCTCGTCAGGGCCTCGCGAGCCTATCACGCCATTCCCGACGTCTCCGCGCGCCAGGCGCCGACCTATCGCTTCGCGCCGCGCGACGGCGACGCGCCCGACAGCTGCACCGAAGAGGTCTATTTCGACCTGCTGAAGGCGATCGGCGCGGCCCTGGACCTGCGCGTCGTCGTCGACGTCATCGCCGGATCGTCGGCCGGCGGCGTGAACGGGATCACCCTGGCCCGCGCCCTGGCGCACGACCTGACCCTCGACCCGCTCACCGACATGTGGCTCTCCGAGGCCGACATCCAGCGGCTGCTGGCTCCCGAGGCGAAGGCCCGGCAATGGAGCAAGTGGTACTTCCTGCCCTTTATCACGCCGCTGCTGGGCCGGCTTGGCCGCGAGGGCGTGCTGCCCGCCGCCCCAGACCTCGAGATGCGCTCGGCGATCTCCACCTTCCTGCGGTCGCGCTGGTTCCATCCGCCGCTGGACGGGCCGGGCTTCACCGCGCGCCTGCTCACCGGCCTGCAGGCGATGGGCGGGGGGCGATCGGAGAGCGGATCCTTGCTGCCGGCCGGGCACAGGCTGGACCTGGTCGTGACCGTCACCGACTTCTACGGCTCGGCGCGCGCGATCTTCGTCCACGATCCTCCGATCGTTCGCGAGCGCGAGCACCGGCATGTGCTGCGCTTCGCCTTCGAGCATCCCCCGGGCGGCGCGCCGGTCAGCGACTTTGGACGCGATCACGTCCCCTCCCTGGCCTTCGCCGCCCGCGCCACGGCCTCCTATCCCGGAGCCTTCCCGCCGGCGCAGCTGGGCGAGATGGACGGACTGTTGGCCAGGCGGCGCGAGGCCTGGCCCGGCCGCGGGCGGTTCATCGCCGCCAACTTCCGCCACTACACCGACGCGGGCCTCATGCCGGAAGACGCCGTTCTGGTGGACGGCAGCGTGTTGAACAACAAGCCGCTGTCGGAAACCATCGCCGCCGCCAGAACGCACAGCGCCTTCCGGGAGGTCGACCGGCGCCTCGTCTACATCGACCCGCACCCCTACAAGGAGACCGCACGCCCCCACCGCACGCCCGGCTTCTTCGCGACCTTGCGCGGGGCGCTCTCCGACCTGCCGCGCAACGAGCCGATCTATGACGAGCTGGCCCAGATCGACGCGTTCAACGACCAGATCCGCCAGCGCCGGGCCGTGGTCGAAGCCACCCGTGATCAGGTGTCCGCCCTGGTCACGCTGATCACCGGAGGCGAGTTCCCCCAGGAGGTCGACGAGGCCAGCGTTCGCCAATGGCGGCTGAATGGTCCTCGCATCCAGCCGGGCGCCAACCTCAGCGGCGTCAGCTGGCTTCGTTTGATGACCATCGAAGCCATCAAGGTCGTCGCCCAGCTCATCTGCCAGGCCTGCGCCTATCCAGAAGTCTCGCCGCGCCTTCGCTGGATTGAAGAGGTTATCGACGCCTGGGCCCGAAGCGTCGGAATCTATTCCGAAAGCCGCATCCATCCGCCCGTCCGACGAGAAGCCGAGCTCCCGCTTTACGCAAGGTTCGTGGCCAACTTCAGCGTCTTCTACAAGAAGCGGCGAAACTCTTTCATCATCCAGTCTACAAATCGCCTGTACCATCGGGCCGCAAGCGATTCATGTTACGTCGCGTCCGAAGACCTAGATGTCGTAAAGCGAAGGCTATATCGCAGCCTGGATGCGCTGAACATTTACGATGACGCTCAATTTCTTAGCGCCGAACTCATGTGGCGGATCCAGGATCTGTTCGGTCGCCTTGCGGAGGTGGACGCGAAAGACGCCCTGCCGAACCCGGAGGTCTTCGTCCAGGAACACCGGGACACGATCTCCTCGATCCTCGACCGCCTGGGCGACGAATGTGACCTGGCGGGACTGGACGAAGAGCTCGACGCCCTGCTCGCCTCCCCCAGCGTGGCGGCGCTCGGCGCCGCCTGCCAGCGCGAGCTGCTGATCAGCTACATCGGCTACCTCTTCTGGGACATGGTGCTGCTGCCGATGGTTCCGACGGGCAGCACCGCGATCACGCTTGAGGAAATTCGCGTCGACCGGATCAGCCCTGAGGACGCCGCGAGCCTGCGCGTCGAAAACGAGGGTCCGATCCTTCGAGGCGGCACCTTGGCGGGCTTCGGCGGCTTCTTCAGTCGCTCGACGCGGGAGAACGACTACCTCTGGGGCCGGCTCAACGCCGTCGATCGCCTGTTCGACATTCTGGCGAGCACCGCCGCCAAGCCGATCGCCGACGCCGGCCTCGACATAGCCGCGCTCAAAACGCGCGCCCTGGCCTGCGTGCTGCGGCAGGAAGCGCCGCGGCTCACCAACGTCGGCGACCTGATTTCGCGCCTGCAGGCCGCCGTCGAGAAATCTGACGCGACGGACGACGAACACGCTTAGCCGGGCATCCGCGCCCGCTCCGCCTCGGTCGCCGGGAACATGTGGAAGAAGGGCTTCGCCTCCTCGATCGCCCGGGCGACGCTGGGCCGGGCCAGCAGCCGCTGACGGTAGGCCGCCAGCGTCGGATGGCCGTCCAGCGGCTCGGCCAGGGCGACGTAGAACAGCGCCGGCGCCGCGGCGCAATCGGCCAGGCTGAACGCCTCGCCCGCGGCCCAGGTCCGTCCGGCGAGGCGCCGTTCCAGCACCTCGTAAGCCTGCCGCAGCTTGGCGCGCGCCATCTCCACGCTCAGCGCGTCACGCCGCCCTTCCGGACGCAGACGGTCGTCGACGATCGGCTGGAAGGCGTTCATCACATGGAGGTCGAACACGCGATCCCAGAGCCGCACCTCCAGCGCCCGCTCGGGATCCTGCGGGATAAGCCGCGTGGCGCCGGGATAGTTCTGGTCCAGGTACTCGATGATGATGCTGGTCTCGAACACCGTCGCGTCGCGTTCGGTGTCGACCAGCGCCGGGATCTTGCCGAACGGCGAGATCTGCAGGTAGGCCGCCCGGATCTCGGCGTCGCCCAGGTTCACGGTCACAGGTTCGAACGGCGTCCCCTGCTCATAGAGAGCGATAAGCACCTTCCAACAGTAGGACGACAGGGGATGCAGATGCAGTTCAAGCGCCATGGGCCGCGTCCTTCGCAGATTTGTTAAGTCACGACTTAAGCGTTTCCATCGCGGTGAGGCAAGCCGCCTTGAGCCGGACCCGCGCGACCACTAGCTTCGCCGCCGCCACCCTGGAGTCATCATGCGCATCGCCACCTGGAACGTGAACTCGGTCAACGCCCGTCTGGAGACCGTCGTGCGCTGGTTCGAAGAGGCTCAACCCGACGTCGCCTGCCTGCAGGAGATCAAGTGCGTCGACGAGAAGTTCCCGTCCGAAGCCTTTGAACGACTTGGCTATAATATCGCCATCCATGGCCAGAAGAGCTACAACGGCGTGGCCATTCTCTCGAAGCGTCCGCTGGAGGACGTCCGGCGCGGCCTGCCCGGCGACGATGGCGACGATCACGCCCGCTACATCGAGGCCGTGGTCTCGGGCCCGGAGCCGGTGCGAGTCGCCTCCATCTACCTGCCGAACGGCAATCCGATCAGCACGGAGAAGTTCGCCTACAAGCTCGCCTGGATGGAGCGGCTGCGCCGCCACGCCCAGGACCTCTTGACCTTCGAGGAGCCCTTGGCCCTTGTGGGCGACTACAACGTCATCCCCGAGGATCGCGACGCCGAATTCCCGCAGAACTGGGTCGAGGACGCGCTCGCCCAGCCGGAGAGCCGCGCGGCCTTCCGCAGCCTGAAGTGGCTCGGCCTGACCGAGGCCTATCTTCAGGCCGACGGCGCGCCGGGCGCCTACACCTTCTGGGACTACCAGGCCGGCGCCTGGCAGCGGAACAACGGCATCCGCATCGACCATGCCCTGCTCTCCCCCCAGGCCGCCGACCGGCTGCGCGGCGTCTCGATCCACCGCGACGTACGCGGTTGGGAAAAGCCGTCCGACCACGTTCCGCTGGTCATCGAGCTCGACATCTGACCGCCGAAGCGGCCGAAGCACGCAGGCCGCCAATTCCAATTTTCCAGCGGAGCGAAACGGCTTAGCTTCCGCAAAATGACTCAGCTCGGCCCTTTTCTGGTTCTGATCGGCCTGGCGGCCGTGGCCCTGGCCGCGCTCGGCGCGATGGTGGCCTGGTTCAACCAGGAGAACCGGCGGATGCGGCGCGGACTGCGCCATGTGCTGAAGGGCGATCCGCACGCCCAGATCATCGCCCACGGCAGCGGCCGTGGCGCGGGCTTCAACTTCACCAGCAACACCATGGCGGTGACCTGGGACGCCGGCAGCTGGTGCCTGATCTATCACGTCGAGGAGCTGTTGGGCCTGGAGCTGATCGTCGACGGCCAGGTCGCGGGACGCGCCTACCGCGGCGAGCCGCGGCGTCCGCTGGACGTGCTGGGCGGCGCCGAGCGCCAGGTGGTGCTGCGGCTGGTGTTCGACGACCCCAGGCACGCCGACTTCGTCCTCGAGCTGTGGAGCGCGGCGCGCGCCCGGCGCCGGGGCGCGCCGGACGCCAACGAGGCGGTCGAAGAGGGCAACCGCTGGCTCGCACGCGTCGAGTCGGTGTTCCGCCGCAAGCCCGCCCCGCTGTCGCCTCAGGCCGCCCGCCGTTCGACCCCGCGAGCCATGCCGCAGGCCACCGCGCCCGCCCAGGCGCAAGCCGCCCCGGCGCATCGTCCGACCCCGCCGCCCGGCGGCCGCCAGGAGCTGCCGTTCGAAGAGGGCGAAGCGCCGTGGGACGAGGACGTCGACGACCAGGCCCGACTCTGACCCGATGCTCCCCTAAGGGGGAGCATCTCGTTCAGATGTCCGCATACATGTGCGTCTCGGCCTTGCCGCCGGGGTGGGTGACGGCGCCCAGGTAGGCCGGCCCGACCAGCTGGGCGAACTTCCACAGCGCGCCGGAATTGTAGCCGGTCATGTGCGCGGTCCACTCGCGGGCGCGGTGCTCCAGAGAGATGGGATCGACCTCCAGATCGAGCACGCCTGCGTCGGCGTCGATCGAGATGATGTCGCCGTCTCGCACCAGGGCGATCGGCCCGCCCGCCTGGGCCTCGGGGCCGACGTGGCCGATGCAGAGTCCGCGGGTCGCGCCGGAAAAGCGGCCGTCGGTGATCAGGGCGATCTTGTCGCTGATCCCTTGGCCGTAGATGGCCGCGGTGGTGGAGAGCATCTCGCGCATGCCCGGCCCGCCGCGCGGACCTTCGTAGCGGATCACCAGCACGTCGCCAGGCTTGTAGTCGCCCGCCTGGACCGCGGCGAAACAGGCCTCTTCGCCGTCGAACACCCGCGCGGGTCCGCGGTGCTGGCGGTGCTCCAGCCCGGCCACCTTGACGATCGCTCCGTCGGGCGCGAGCGAGCCCCACAGGCCGACCACGCCGCCGGTCGGCGAGAGCGGGTTCGAAACCGGCCGGATTACATCCTGGTCGTCGCGCCAGACCACGCCCTGGAGGTTCTCAGCGATGGTCTTGCCGGTGACGGTCAGGCAGTCGCCGTGGATCAGGCCAGCGTCGAACAGTGTGCGCAGCAGCATCGGCACGCCGCCCGCCTCTCCCATCCGCTTGGCCGGATAGCGCCCGCCGGGCATCAGGTCGGCGAGATAGGGCGTCCGCTTCATGATAGCGCAGGCGTCGCTGAGGCTGAATGCGATCCCCGCCTCGTGCGCCATCGCCGGCAGATGGAGGCCGCCGTTGGTCGAGCCGCCGGTCGCCGCAATGATCACGGCGGCGTTCTCGAACGCCTCGCGGGTGCAGATGTCGCGCGGGCGGATGTTCTGCTCGATCAGCTTCATCACCGCCTCGCCGGTCGCCTGGGCGTACCGATCGCGGTCGAGGTAGGCCGCCGGCAGGGCCGAGGAGAACGGCAGCGCCAGGCCGATGGCTTCCGAGACGCAGGCCATGGTGTTGGCGGTGTACTGGCCGCCGCAGGCGCCGTCGCCGGGACAGGCGTGGCGCTCCAGGTCGCAGAGATCCTCCAGACTCATCTGGCCGGCCGCGTGCTTGCCGACGCCTTCGAAGACGTCCTGCACGGTGACCTCGCGGCCGCGCCATTGGCCGGGCAGGATCGAGCCGCCGTAGATGAAGGCGCTCGGCACGTTCAGCCGCAGCATGGCCATCATCATGCCCGGCAGGCTCTTGTCGCAGCCGGCGACCCCGACCAGGGCGTCATAGGCGTGGCCGCGCATCGTCAGCTCGACGCTGTCGGCGATGACCTCGCGGCTGACCAGGGACGAGCGCATCCCCTCGTGGCCCATGGCGATCCCGTCGGTGACGGTGATGGTGACGAATTCCCGCGGCGTGCCGCCGGCCCGCTTCACGCCGTCAGCGGCGGCGTGCGCCTGGCGCATCAGGGTGGTGTTGCAGGGCGCAGCCTCGTTCCAGCAGGAGGCCACGCCGACAAAAGGTTGGCCGATCTCCCGGCTCCCCAGTCCCATGGCGTAGTAGTAGGACCGGTGCGGCGCCCGCTCCGGGCCTTCGGTGACGTGACGACTGGGGAGGCGCGACTTGTCCCAGCCGCCGTCCGGCTTGCGATGCATCTTCGGCTCTCCGCAGAAGGGGCAAACATCTTAAGCGCGCGAGGATCGGAAAAGGCCCGTAGCGGATCGTCCAAAGGCCGTTTGGCGCCCATGGCCGCGCTCGCGCGTTGCGCCCCCATGACCTTGCTTGCCTCTGTCGTTCGGCGGCCGCCGATGGCGCGTTTCCGCTCGTATCACCTTGCCGGCCTGGCGCTGGCGATGACCGGCCTGCTGGCGCTCGGCGCCTGCCAGAGACCCGATGTCCTTGCCGGCAAGACCGCCGCCCTAGCGCTGGAGACGCTGAAGACCGCCCCGGCGCATGGCATTCCGGCGGACCGCTTCCACGTCGACAGGATCGAGACGCTGCTGGCCTCGACAAACGGCCGCGACAAGGCCGAAGGCGCACGCGAGTTGCGCGCCGCCCTGGTGGACTACGCCCGCGCCCAGCACGGCCTGACCGTTCCGAGCCGGGCCTTTCCAAAGGATTGGAGCCTGAAGCCCGCGGCCTACGATGCCGAGGCCAGCCTCACCCAGGCCCTGCAGGACGGAAGGCTCCAGACCTGGCTGGACGCGCAACCGCCCGCCTCGGCCGAATATCAGGCGCTGCAGAAGGCCTATGTCGCCTATCTGAAGATCCAGGCCGGCGGCGGTTGGCCGATGGTGGTCGTGACCTCGCCGCAACCGGGCGCCGACCCGACCCAGGCCGCGGCGTTGCGTCAGCGCCTCGCCTTCGAGGATCCGCAACTCGCCGCGCGTCCGGCCGCGGGTCTGGGCGACGGCGAGCTGGTCGCAGCCTTGCAGCGCTTCCAGGCCGCCCACGGCCTGGGCGCGACCGGCCAGCTGGACGCCCCGACGATAGAGCAGCTGAACGTGCCTGCGGCCGGCCGCGCCGCCCAGATCCGCGCCAGCCTGGAGCGGCTGCGCTGGCTGCCGCGACAGGACCCGCCGACACGCATCGACGTCAACATCCCGGCCGCCCAGATGGACTATTTCGCAGACGGCAAGCTCGTCGTCCACATGCTCGCCACCTCCGGAAAGCCGGGCGACGAGACGCCGATGCTAGCCTCGGCCGTCGACCGCATCGTGCTGAACCCGCCGTGGAACGTTCCCGAGGGGATTGCCCAGGAGGAGATCATCCCCAAGGGCCAGGCCTATCTGCGGGCCAAGGGCTTCGTGACGAAGGACGGCCGTCTGGTGCAGCAGCCCGGGCCCGAAGCCGCCCTCGGGCTGGTGAAGTTCGACTTCGACAATCCCTACGCCGTCTATATGCACGACACCCCCGCCAAGGCCGCCTTCTCCAGCACCCAGCGAGCGGTCAGCCACGGCTGCGTGCGGCTGGCCCAGGCGGTGGACTTCGCCAAGCTCCTGCTCTCCAACGAGCCGGGCTGGTCGCCGCAGCGCGTCGACGAGGTCATTGCGTCGGGCGAGACGACCCACATCCAGCTGACCCACAAGACGCCGGTGCGGTTGATCTACCTGACCGCCTTCCCGCAGGGCGACCACATCGCCTTCCGCCCGGACGTCTACGGCTGGGACGTCCTGCTGCTGCAGATGCTCGACCGCCCCCTGGCCGCGCCGAAGGGCCGGTCGCTCCCTAGTTGATCGCCTGCTCGACGGCCAGCGCCAGGTCGAGGGCGCGGATAGCTTCGTCGGCGTCGACCACCGGCCGGGGCGCCTCGCCGCGCACCGCCATCAGGAAACTCGCCACGCTGGCGCCCAGCGGATCGCGGCCCGCCGGCGTGTCGGCGAAGTCCGGGTTCAGCACGAAGGGCGTGGTGTTGCGAAAGGTGCGGGCCAGGAAGTCGATCTCCACCTCGCCGGAGGGGAAGACCACCCGCATGGTCCGCTTGCGCGCCGGCGCCTGGCGCGAGACGTCGAAGACGGCGGTGAAGCCGTCGTCGAAGCCGATTTCCGCCTGGATCTCATCCCAGCCGCCCGAGGCGCTGAACCGGCCGTCGCGGCCGTTCGGTTGGGCGGCGGAGAGCGACAGCGCCAGGTCGATGTCGTGCACCATCAGGTCGAGCACCGCCGAGACGTCCTGGCTGCGCGCCGAGGGCGGGCCATGGCGCAGGGCCTCCAGGCGCAGCGGCTGCTCGGGCACGTCCAACAGGCCCATGGCGCGGAACACCACCCGCTCCTGATGGCCGCAGGCGACGATCAGGCCGCCGGCCTCCGCCGCCGCGCGGATCTTCTCAGCCTCCGCCATAACCACGGCGATCGGTTTTTCGACATAGACCGGCTTGCCGGCGGCCAGGGCGGCGAGCGCATGTTCCGCATGCCGCGTGCCCGGCGAGGCGACCGTGACCACGTCCACAGCCTCCAGGAAGGCGTCGATCTCGTGGAAGGCGCGTCCGCCGAGCGGCATGGCCACCAGGGCCGCACGCTCCGGATGGGTGTCCAGCACCGCCGACAGCACCACCCCGTCCTGCTTGGCGTACTGGCGCGCGTGATAGCCCCCGAAAACGCCCGCGCCGATGACGCCGCCTCGCAATGACTCAGCCATGGTACACTCCGGATCGCGCCGGTGCGCCTAGCAGGTCAAAGCGGCCGGCGCCACCCGAAGGCAATTCCCCTGCCCCCGCCTGCAGGGTAGAACCCATCCTTCACCTCGATCGGAGCCTCTCGTGCCGCGCCTGTTCAGCGCCTTCATCATCGTCGACTGGAGCGCAGCCTCCAAGCCGACCGCCGGCGCTGACTCCATCTGGATCGGCGTCCTCAAGCGCGACGTGCGCTTCCGCATGGCGTTCGAGAGCTACAATCCGCCGACCCGCGCCGACGCCGAGAAACGGCTGGCGATCATCCTCGACGACCTGAAGAAGCGCGGCGAGCGCGCCCTGCTCGGCTTCGACTTCTCGCTGGGGTTCCCGCGCGGCTTCGCCGCGGCGCTGAAGCTGGGCGGCGATCCGCCCTGGCGCGCGGTCTGGGACCAGATCGACAAGATGGCCAAGGACAAGGCCGACAACACCAACAACCGCTTCGGCGTCGGCGCCGAGATCAACCGGCGCATCACCGGCGGTCCCTTTCCCTTCTGGGGTTGCCCGCCGAAGGACGCCCTGACCACGCTGCAGCCCAAGCGCGTCCGCGCCCACGGACCCGACGACCTGCCGGAGTTTCGCCACGCCGACCTCGCGGCCAAGGGCGCGGCCTCGATCTGGAAGCTCTATTACAACGGCTCGGTCGGCGGTCAGTCGATCCTCGGCATCCCGGCGGTGCGCCGCCTGAAACTCGCCCGCGGCGAAGGGGTGAAGGCCTGGCCGTTCGAGACCGGATTCCACGCGCTGACCGAAGACTCGCTCGCGGGCGTCGAGGTGGTGGTGGCCGAGGTCTATCCCTCGCTGCTGAAGGTCCAGGTCGCGCCCGGCGAGGTGAAGGATCTGGCGCAAGTCCGCGCTGCGGCGGAGCATTTCGCCAAGCTAGACGAGGCCAACAAGCTCGGCGCCCTGTTCGCGCCGCCGGCCGGCACGCCGGCGGACGTGGTGCTCGACGCCGAACGCGAGGAAGGCTGGATCCTGGGGGCCGGCGCCTAGCGCAAAAACCGGCGGCTCAGGCGTCGCGCCGGCCGAGCGCCCACAGCCGCGCCAGCAACAGGGCGCACGAGATCACGCTGGCGATCACGATGGCCCAGACCATGCCCTGCACGCCCATCTTCAGCGGTATGGCCAGGAGCCAGGCCAGCGGCGCCATGACGAGGATATAGCTCATCAGGTGCGTGCCGGTTGGAACCCAGACGTCGCCGCGGGCGCGCAGCACCTGGGCTGTGACCACCTGCAGCCCGTCCGGCAGGAACATCAGGCAGGCCAGCACCAGGCCGGCGCCCGACATCGCCAGGGTCTCGGCGTCGCTGGTGTAGAGGCCGACGATCGGCCCGGCGAGCGGCCAGACGACCAGCGACAGCAGCACGCCGTAGAGGCTGGTCACCCCGATCGCGACGCCCGCGGCGCGCCGCACGCCGGCCGGATCTCGCGCGCCGTAAGCCGCCCCGACCCGAACCGCCGCGGCGGTCGCCAGGCCTAGCGGCGCCATGAAGATCACCGCCGTGACGTTCAGCACGATCGCCCAGCCGGCCACCGCCAGGGCGCCGATCCAGCCGGCGATGATGTTGAGGCTGTTGAAGGCGGTGACCTCGAAGGCGTTCGACAGGCCTGCGCCGAAGCCGATCCGGCGCTGCTCGGCCTCGGCCGCCCGGTCGCGCGGCGGCCGCGCGAAGACCCCCAGCGCCTCGGCCTCCCGCATCCGGGCGATGTAGATCAGCGTGAAGATGCAGAGCGCCGTGCGCGCGCCCAGGGTGGCGAAGGCCCCGCCCACCGCACCCATCGCCGGCAAGCCGAAGGTTCCCGGGACCAGCAGCAGGTCGAGGGCCAGGTTGAAGGCGTTGGCGACCCACATGGCCCAGACCGTGGGGCCCGGGCGCGAGAGGCCTTCGAGCCAGAAGCTGGCAGCGACGCTCACCGCATAGGGCAGCAGCGACAGGGAGAAGATCAGCAGCGGCGGCGTCGCCCCGTCGGCGAGCTCCTGGCCCAGGCCGATCGCATGCAGGAAGGCCGGTCCGGCCAGCAGCAGCGCCGCCGTCGAGGCCAGGCCGACCCAGAAGGCGTAGACCAGGCCGCGCCGCAGCACCGCGCCCGCCTCCTGGGGCCGGCCCTCGCCGACGGCGCGCGAGGTCATCACCTGGACCCCGCTCAGCAGGCCCACCACCATGGTGATGACCACATTGGTCGGCGCCCAGCCCAGGGCGTGATAGCCGAGCTCCGCCGCCGAATAGCGGCCGACGACGATGGCGTCGCTCAGCCCCATCGTCATGATGCCGAGCCGGGCCATCACCACGGGCCCCGCCAGCTTCAGCAGCTGGGCGAGTTCGATGCGGACGGGATCATGTCGGCCTCCGGCGACGGAGACCGTTTGGGCCGTGGGACGGTCCATGGACGCGCTGCCGGGTTGTCAAAGAGGCGGGGGACATTGGGGTTGCGAAGCTGCGCCGCAAGGCCCCTCTCCCCATTTGTGGGGAGAGGATCTTGCCTAGCCGACCGCGCGCTGCGCCGGCTCGCCCTGTTCGTGCTTGAGCTTTTCGGCCACCAGGAACGCCAGTTCCAGCGCCTGCTCGCCGTTCAGGCGCGGGTCGCAATGGGTGTGGTAGCGGTCCGCCAGATCGCCCTCGGTCAGCGCGCGCGCCCCGCCCAGGCATTCGGTGACGTTCTGGCCGGTCATCTCCAGGTGCACGCCGCCGGGGTGCACGCCCTCGGCCTTGCAGATCTCCACGAAGCTCTTCACCTCAGAGAGGATGCGGTCGAACGGCCGGGTCTTGTAGCCGTTGGCTGCCGTCAGCGTGTTCCCGTGCATGGGATCGATCGCCCAGACGAGGCTGCGGCCGTCGGCCTTGGTGGCGCGCAGCAGCTTCGGCAGTCGATCGGCGATCTTGTCCGCGCCGAAGCGGCCGTAGAGGGTCAAGCGGCCGGGCTCGTCCTTGGGATTGAGCACGTCCATCAGGCGCAGGATGTCGTCGCCTTCCATGGTCGGCCCGCACTTCACCCCGATCGGGTTGCGGATGCCGCGGAAGAACTCCACGTGGGCGCCGTCCAGCTCGCGCGTGCGCTCGCCGATCCACAGCAGGTGGGCGGAGGTGTCGTACCACTCGCCCGAGGTGGAATCGACGCGGGTCATCGCCTCCTCGACGCCCAGCAGCAGGCCCTCGTGGCTGGTGAAGAACTCCACCTGGTGCAGGCTGGGATGGCTCTCCGGCGTGACGCCGATGGCCTCCATGAAGGCCAGCGATTCGCTGATCCGCTTGGACAGCTCCTCGTAGGCCGCGCCCTGCGGCGAGCCGGCGACGAAGCCCAGGGTCCAGCGATGGATGTTGTGCAGGTCGGCGTAGCCGCCGGTCGCAAACGCGCGCAGCAGGTTCAGCGTCGCCGCGGACTGGCCGTAGGCCTGCATCAGCCGGCTCGGGTCCGGCGTGCGGGCCTCCGCGCTGAAGTCCATGCCGTTGATGATGTCGCCGCGGTAGGACGGCAGGGTCGTCTCGCCTTGCGTCTCGATCGGCGCCGAGCGCGGCTTGGCGAACTGGCCGGCCATCCGGCCCACCTTCACGACAGGTTTTCCACCTGCGAAGGTCAGCACCACCGCCATCTGCAGGATCAGGCGGAAGGTGTCGCGGATGTTGTCGGCGTGGAATTCCTTGAAGCTCTCGGCGCAGTCGCCGCCCTGCAGCAGGAAGGCGCGACCCTGGGCGACATCGCCCAAGAGGCTCTTCAGACGGCGCGCTTCGCCGGCGAAGACCAGGGGCGGCATGGCCCGGAGCATCTGCTCGACCTTCGCCACCTCGGCCAGATCGGGATAGTCCGTGGGCAGGTGCTTGGCGGGCTTCGCTCTCCAGGAAGCGGGCGTCCAGTGTTCCATCGTCGTCTCGAACAGGCTCCAGCCCCCGCGCGGGGCCGCGGGGCGAGCGGGCCTTCTACTCCGATAGGCCGGTCAGGTCGACTTCGGGATAGCCACACGATTTTCCAGCATGGCCGCCAGGACAGATATCAGGGCGCCGAGCGCCAGCCACCACTGCTGCCAGAGGCCGAAGTTGACCCAGGCGAACATGATGTAGGCCGCCGTTGAGCCGGCGACCCCAGCCATTCCGAGGTTGGACGCGCCCCGCGAGAGCCGCATCAGGCTTAGCCCCCAGAAGGCCGCCGCCGCGACCGCGCCGATCAGGCCCAGCTCCAGCCAGACCTGCAAGGCGCCATTATGAGGATGAAGCTGGATCCCGGGCCCCATAGCGCGGCTGGCGTCGACGCCCCAGCCGCGAACCGGCTGCGCCTCGATCCAGTCGAGGGTGCGGCTCCAGTAGCTCATCCGCGCGGACCAGGAGAGCTGCACGTCCTGTTCGAGCCGGCCATAGTCGCCGGTGGCGCGGACAGCCCAGACCAGGGCCGGCATCAGGAAGCCGATGGCCGCCGCCCCGCCCGCCATCAGCAGCGGCCCAACCCTGGGCGCGAGCCAGACGACGAGCATGGCCACCGCCGACAGCGGCAGGGCGAGAACCGGGGCGTCGGCGAGGAAGGTGTGCGCCGCCAGCACGGTTCCCGCGACCGCCGTCAACAGCAGCGGAATCTGCCACGCCCGGCGCAGGCCGCCGACCAGGACGGCCGGCCAGAGGATGGCCAGGACGAAGCAGGAATGGGCGACGTTGGTCTGGGCAAGGTCGATGCGGATCGGCTGGTAATAGGCCTCGTGCAGGCGGCGGTAGAGGGCGGCGCCGGTGAAGCTCTCGACCACCATGACTGCGCCCACCAGGGCTACGCCCCAGGCCAGCACGTTCAGCGCCAGCGTGTTGAGGCGGGGATCGGCGCGGCGCGCGCCGCAGATCGCGCTCCAGAACAGCGGCAGGCCGAGCGCGACCTCCAGCACGACGCTGTGTCCGCCGGGCTTGGGCTGGAAGGGGCTCCAGGTCGAGGAGACCGCGGCCCAGACCAGGGCGCCCAGGAGCACGATCGCCAGCGGCCGATCCTCGTCCGTCATGCGGAAGGCCGGCAGGCACAGGAGGCCCATCAAGGCGAGCAGCGGCGCAAAGCCGAGCGGCGAGAGCCAGGCGAGCAGCGGCGTCAGGCCGGCGGCGCCGACCATGACCCAGCCGCACCAGGTCGCCAGACGCCCGCCGGTCGGGCTTTCGGGGGCCGCACGCTCCAGCTGCGGGGCGCTCGCAAGCGTCGTCGTCACGCCGCCTGGCCCAAACCTTGCGGCGTGTACTTCTCGCGCAGGGTGACCAGTTCCTCGGCCAGCGTCGGGTGCACCGCGCAGGTGGAGTCCCACTGGCTCTTGGTGACGCCCATCTTCATGGCCACGGCGGCCAGCTGGATGATCTCCGGCGAGTCCGGCCCCACCACATGGCAGCCGACCACCTTCTCGGTCGCGGCCTCGACCACCAGCTTCACCAGCGAGCGTTCGGCGCTCGAGGTGAACGCGTACTTCATCGGCCTGAAGCGGGCGAGATAGATGTCGACCTTGCCCAGCTTGTGGCGGGCGTCGGCCTCGGAGAGGCCCACCGAGCCGATCGGCGGCTGCGAGAAGACCGCCGAGGCGACCATCTCGTGATCGAACTTCGTCGGCCGGTCGTTGAAGACAGTGTCGGCGAAGGCATGGCCCTCGCGGATCGCCACCGGCGTCAGGTTGATGCGGTTGGTGACGTCGCCGACGGCCCAGATGTTCTCGACGTTGGTGCGCGAATAGTCGTCGACCACCACCGCGCCGTTCTCGGCCAGCTTGACGCCCGCAGCCTCGAGGCCCAGCCCCTCGACATAGGGCTCGCGGCCCAGGGCGAACATCACCACGTCGCTCTCGCAGTGATGGCCGTTGGTGAAGCGGCTGACGAAGCCGGTTGCGGTCTTCTCGATCGCCGCGTGCTGAGTCGCCAGGATCACCTTGATCCCGCGCTTTTCCATCTCGTCGGAGATATGGGCGCGGACGTCGTCGTCGAAGCCGCGCAGCACGTTGGGGCCGCGGTGCACCAGGGTGGTGTCGACGCCCAGGCCGTTGAAGATGCCGGCGAACTCAAGCGCGATATAGCCGCCGCCGGCGATGACGATCCGCTTCGGCAGCTCCGGCAGGTGGAAGGCCTCGTTGGAGGAGATGGCGTGCTCGACGCCGGGCAGCTCGGCCGGCATCCAGGGCCGGGCGCCGACGGCGACCAGGATCTTGTCGGCGGTCACCGTCCCATGTCCCTCGACCTCGACGGTGTGGGCGTCGACCAGCCGGGCCTTGCCATGCACCAGCTCGGCGCCGGCGTTCTGCAGGTTGCGGACATAGATCCCCGAGAGCCGGGCGATCTCCTTGTCCTTTTCGGCGATGAAGCCCGGCCAGTCGAAGCGGCTCTCGCCGACGGTCCAGCCATAGCCCTCGGCCATCTTGAAGTGATGGGCGAACTCCGAGGCGTAGACCATGAACTTCTTGGGTACGCAGCCGCGGATCACGCAGGTGCCCCCGACCCGGTGCTCCTCGGCCACCAGCACCTTGGCCCCGGACATGGCCGCGAGCCGCGCGGCGCGCACCCCGCCGGAGCCCGCTCCGAGGACGAAGAGGTCGCAGTCGTACTTGGCCAAGGCGGGCTCCTTAGGGCTCGAAGGTGAGCACGCCCTCGGGCGCGCCGATCAGCGCCTGGTCGGCGAGGTCGAGGAACAGGCCGTGGTCGACCACGCCGGTGACGCTCTTCAGCGCCTCGGCGAGCAGGGCCGGCTCCGCGATCCGTCCGCAGGCTGCGTCATAGATGAGGTTGCCGCCGTCGGTTCGCACCGGCTGGCCGTCTTTCATCCTCAGGCGCGGCGCCGCGCCGATGTCGCATTCGACCAGGGCGTCGCAGATCCGAAGCGCCGTGGTCTTGTGCCCGAAAGCCACCACCTCGATCGGCAGCGGGAACTTGCCCAGCACCGCCACGCGCTTGGCGGCGTCGGCGATCACCACGCAGCGCTTGGAGGCCTCCCAGACCAGCTTCTCGCGCAGCAGGGCCGCGCCGCCGCCCTTGATCAGCGAAAGCCCCGGACCGATCTCGTCGGCGCCGTCGACGGTCAGGTCGATCTCGGCGGTCTCGCCCAGCTCGCCCAGCCTCAGGCCGAGGCTGAGCGCGAGGTCGGCCGTGGCCTGCGAGGTACAGACGCAGGTGACGTCCAGCTTCCGCGCCCCCAGGGCCTTCACGAACCAGGCGGCGGTCGACCCGGTGCCCAGGCCCACCACCATGCCGTTCTCGACGAGGGCCGCGGCGGCCTCGCCGGCGGCGCGCTTCTGACTGTCGGCGTCGCTCACGTCTTTCCCCATCACTTCTTCAAACGTGCGGCCTTCTCGGCCCGTTTGCGTTCGCGGAACTTGGCGGCCCAGCCGGGCTTGGCCACCTGCAGACCCCGGGCCAGGGCCAGCGCATCGTCCGGCACGTCCTGGGTGATCACCGAGCCGGTGCCCGTGAAGGCGCCCGCCCCCACCCTGACCGGCGCCACCAGGGCGGTGTCGGAGCCGATGAAAGCCCCCTCGCCCACATGGGTCTCGTATTTGTCGAAGCCGTCGTAGTTGCAGAAGATGGTGCCGGCGCCGATGTTCGCGCCCGCCCCCACCGTGCCGTCGCCGAGATAGCTCAGATGGTTGGCCTTGGCGCCCTTGCCGAGCGTCACCTTCTTCACCTCGACGAAGTTGCCGATGTGGGCCTCTTCGCCGATGTCCGCCCCGGGCCGCAGCCGTGCGTAGGGGCCGATGCTCGCGCCCGCCCGCACGGTCGCCCCTTCCAGATGGCTGAAGGAGCGGATCACCGCGCCGGTCTCCACCGCGACTCCGGGCAAGAAGACCACGAAGGGCTCCACCGTGACGCCGGCGGCGAGCCGGGTGTCGTAGGCGAAGTGGACGGTCTCCGGCGCCTGCAGGGCGACGCCGTCGGCCAGGGCCTGGGCCCGCGCCCGCTGCTGGAAGACCGCCTCGGCCGCCGCCAGCTGCATGGGGGTGTCGCAGCCCATCACCGCGCTCTCCGGCGCGATGTGCGCGCGAACGGCCAGGCCGTCGCCGACCGCCAGGGAGACGATCTCGGTCAGATAGTACTCGCCCTTGGCGTTGTTGTTGCCGGTGCGGCCGAGCCAGCCCATCAGGACGTTCTTCTCCGCCGCCAGCATGCCGGCGTAGCAGGACCGGGCCGCCAGCTCCTCGGGGCTGGCGTCCCTGGGCTCGGCGATCTTCAGCACCTGGCCCTCGGCGCCGCGGATCAGCCGCCCATAGAGCAGGGCGTCGGCCGGCTCGAAGCCGAGCAGCGCCAGGTGAACGCCGTCCGCGCGCATAGAGAACAGCGGCTCGAGGTCCGCCGGCAGCAGCAGCGGACAGTCGGCGTTGGTGACGAGGACGTCGCCCTCGAACCCCTCCAGGGCCGGGCCTGCGGCCATCACCGCATGGCCGGTGCCGAGCGGCGGATCCTGCACGGCGACCGCGCCTGCGCCCAGCCGCCGTTCCACCAGGTCGCGCACCGCCGGGCTATGGGTCCCGACGACGACGACCACGCGCTCGCAGCCGATCTGTTCGACGGTGTCGATCACCCGGTCCAGCAGGGTGCGGCCGCCCACCTTGTGCAACACCTTGGGCGTCGCGGACTTCATCCGCGTTCCCTGGCCGGCGGCGAGGATCACGGCGGCGCGGGCGGTCATGGCGGCAAGCCTCCGGGCGAGTCAGGCGCCGCGATTCAGGCGCAAGGTCGGCCGAGCCTTACCAAGCCTTTCGGCCGTGCGCGAGAAGGCTTGCGCCGCATCCTTGCGGCGGCTAGCGCGAAAGCATGGCGAAACCACCCTCCTCTCTTCCCCCCTCCTCTCTCAGGGGCGCGACCATCGCCTTCGATCTCGACGGCACCCTGGTCGACACGGCCCCTGACCTGATCGGCACGCTGAACGTGCTGCTGGCGCAGGAGGGGCTGCCGCCGTTTCCGCTCAGCGAGGCCCGGCCCTTCATCGGCCGCGGCGCGAAATGGATGCTCGAGCGCGGCTTCCAGGCCGCCGGCGCGACCCTGGAGGAGGCCCGCGCGCCGGAGCTGTTCGACCGCTTCATCGCCCATTACCTCGACCACATCGCCGACGAGAGCCGGCCCTTCCCCGGCGTCGAGGCCGCGCTCGACCTGCTCAGGGCCGAGGGCGCCAGGCTGGCGGTCTGCACCAACAAGCTCACCGGCCTCTCCCTGGCCCTGCTCGACGCGCTCGACCTGACGCGCCGCTTCGACGCGGTGATCGGCGCCGACGCGACGCCCGCCTGCAAGCCGGACCCCCGCCACCTCACCACCGCCGTGGCCGCCGCCGGCGGGACCATGGAGAAGGCCATCCTGGTCGGCGACGCGAGCACCGACGCCGGCGCCGCACGCGCCGCAGGCGCCCCGCTGATCCTCGTCAGCTTCGGCTACACCGAGGTCCCCGCCCGCGACCTCGGCGCCGACCTCCTCATCGACCACTTCGATGAACTCGTCGAAGGCTGCGCGAGGCTGTTGGGCGCTTGCGGCGAATAAGTCTCCAGGCTATATGCGCCTCCCTCGCGGCGGCCAGACCGACCGCGCCGGCGGATGCGTAGCTCAGCGGCAGAGCACCTCGTTCACACCGAGGGGGTCACAGGTTCAATCCCTGTCGCATCCACCATTCTTTTCCCCGCTTCTTCCAACACTTGGCGGCTCGACCTGCGCGGTTGCTTAGAGCAGCGGACCGCTTCTATCGCCCAGCTGAATTCGGCCGCTGTCTGAGAATCTCTTGCCCTCGTGGGGCGTCGACGCGCGACCGTCAGCTGGACGCACGGAAGCTCGCCACCGCCCCGCGTCGGCCACCTCCAAACCTCACAGCGACAGAGAAGGCTCAAACGCCATCGGCGACGGAGCGAGACGTTCGCCTCGACTGTGCACGACGGTCTCCGGAGCACCAGCACTCAGCGACTTCATCTGGGTTCGATGGAGAGTTTCTCGGCATGAAACGTCACAATTTACTATGTTACACGCCAAAATGCTGAATTCGCTGACGTTCTCATACCTTAAGCTTGCAATTTTACACCCATTGGTTATCGCATAGTAAGGTTTACCACTTGGGGGTTAAGACATGAGGACGCTAGGCGCGCTGATATTGGCGGGGTGCGTCGGCTACACGGGCGCCGCTCTGGCCCAGCCCTCGCCGGTCTCGCCGACGGCCGTCGCCGGTCCGGCGACCTCGAACCCCACCGCCAGCGACTACGCGGATGCGTTGATGAACCTCGACTGCCCGACCTGCGAGGGCCAGGTCGAGCATCTCCGCGGCTTCAGCCTGGCGACGCCGGGTGCGGCGCGGCCGCTGACGCCCGCGGCCCCGACGGCCAAGTCCGGGCCACGCACCGCCCGCGCGCCCGGCGCCCGTGTGGCCTCCCTCGGCCCCGCGCGGGTTTCGGCGGCCGATTTGCGGCTCACCTTCCGGCGCGGCTCGGCCGAGCTGACCGCGGAGGGCGCGGCGAACGCCCGCAACTTCGCCCAGGCGCTGAACGACCCGCGCCTCGTCGGCGGCGTCTTCCAGATCGTCGGGCACACCGACGCGACCGGTTCGACCGAGCTGAACCGAAAGCTGTCCCTGGCGCGCGCCGAGGCGGTCAAGGCCTTCCTCGTGCAGCAAGGCGTGGAGGCGGCCAGGCTGGAAGCCCGCGGCGTCGGGTCGCGGGATCTGGCCGTCCCGTCGGACCCCGGGGCGGCGGCCAACCGCCGTGTGGAAGTCAAACGCGCGGGCTAGCCTGCGGCCGTTGGGGCGCAGGCGGGTCTTTCAGACGAGGCTAGGGGCGGAATTGGGGGGCGTTGGGGGCCGCACGTTTGCAGCGCTGGGAGCCATGACGGCGATCGGCGCGACGACATTCGTGGAACCTGCGCGGGCGCAGACGCCGCCCGGTCCCCTTCCGTCCGGCGTCCGCCAACCGTCGCGCGAACAGCTCGATCCGGAACGCCAGGCGCCCGCGCCGCAGACCCGCTCCAGGGACCTGTTCTCCGCGCCTGCCGCCCTGCCCTGTCCATTGGCCGGCTCCAAGGTCACCTTCAGGCTGGAGAGCGTCGAGATCGCCGGGGCGACCGTTTCGCCTGGCAGGCTCACGCCCGCCTACCAGGACCTGATCGGCTCGATAGTCCCCGTCTCGGTGATCTGCCAGATCCGCGACCGACTCGCCCTGGCCCTCTTCCGGCGAGGGCTTTTGGCGCGCGTCGAGGCCCCGGCCCAGACCATCTCGGGCGGGCGTCTGAAGCTGGTGGTGGTCGAAGCTCGGATCGTCTCCGTCCGCGTGCGGGGCGACATCGGCCCCGCCCAGGACAAGGTCGAAGCCTACCTCGACAAGCTCCGCGGCCTCGCCCCCTTCGACCTGCGGACCGCGCAGCGTTATCTCCTGCTCGCCAACGACGTGCCGGGGGTGCGGATCAGCGCCGCCTTGCGTCCGTCTTCGGAAGGACGCGGCGCGATCGACCTCGACGTGCAGGTGAGCCGCAGGGCCTACGACGCCGTCGGCGCCGTCCAGAATTCGGGCTCGGACGCCCTCGGCCCCTGGAGCGCGCTGGCGCGCGTGGACCTGAACAGCTTTACGCGCTTTGGCGAGCGCACGACCCTGATCGCCTATCGCTCCCTGCCCCAGGACGAGCAGTGGATCGTCCAGGTGATCGAGGAAGCCCGGTTCGGAACCTCCGGCCTGCTCGGCCGCGTCGCGCTCGCCTACGGCCAATCCCATCCCGGCGACGTGCTGAAGCCGCTCTCGCTGCAGGGCGACTCCCTCATCTTCACGCCCGAAATCCAATACCCGATCGTCAAGCTCAAGCGAGCGACGCTGAACGCCGGCGCCGGCTTCGACCTGGTCGAACAGAAGACCAAGTTCCCCGGCGGCGGCCTGCTGGCCAACGACAAGCTGCGGGTCGCCTGGGCGAGCCTGGCCGGCGAGTACCAGCAGCCGCTGTTCGCGGACCGTGCGTTCGCCTCGGGCAAGGCGAACCTGCAGTTGCGCAAGGGTCTTTCCGGCCTGGGCGCCAGCAAGACGGGCGACGCCGATCTCTCGCGGATCGAGGGGCGACCCGACGCCTGGGTGGTCCGCCTGGAGAGCGACAACCAGATCGCCAACCGCCTCGGCGTCCTCGGGCTGAGACTTCAGGCGCAATACGCGGGCAAGCCGCTGCTCTCCTACGAGGAGCTTGCGGTGGGCGACCTGAGCATCGGCCGCGGCTATGAGCCGGCGGTGCTTTCGGGCGAGCGGGTCGTGGCGGGGGAGTTGAAGCTAAGCCCGCAGGAGCTGCGCTTCGGCGACAACTGGGGGGTCACGCCCTTCGCCTACTGCGACGCCTCGCGGGTCGAGAACCTCGATCCTGGCTCGCGAAGCCGCACGCTGCGATCCGCCGGCGTCGGCGTCGACGTGCGTAGTCCCTACGCTGTGCGGGCGCACCTTGCCTGGGCCCATCCTTTCGACAGGCCCTTTCCCAACCAACCGAAGAAGCCGAGCAATCGGATCATCGTCCAGCTGGTCATGGTCCGCTGATGACGCATCCCCCGCTCCCGCTCCCCTCTCGTAAGCGCGGCCGGCTGCTGGGCGGCTCTGCGATCTGCGGGGCGGCGGCGCTGTTCGTGCAACCGGCGCTGGCCGGCGCGATCCTTCCGCCCAGCGCCTTGCCGGACGCCGCGAGCGCGACGACGGCGTTTGGGGCCCTGGGCCCGGGCGGCTCCGGCGTGGGAGCCGCCCCCGGCTTCACCACCGCGCCGAACCTGCTGACAGTCGATGTCCGCTCCAGCCGCTCGATCATCACCTGGGACAGCTTCAACGTCGGCAGCGCCTCGACCGTCGCCTTCGGTGGGATGAGCGCCGGCGACATCGCGGTGAACCGCGCAACCTCCAGGATGGTCATCGAGGGCTCGGTCACCGGCGGCGGCGCCCTGTGGTTTCTCTCGCCGGGCGGCGTGCTGGTGAACGGCGGGAATATCTCGGCCGCCGGCGGCGTGCTGATGAGCAACGGGACGCTGAACGAAGGCGCCTTTCTCGGCTCCGGCGACCTTTCCGGCGCGATGGCGGCGATCCAGGGCAGCGCCGCCCTGATCAGCATGGGCGACGTGACGCCGGCGGATACGGCGGAGGTCGCCCTCGGGGGCGACATCGTCCTGTCGTCAAGCGCCACGCTGACCGTCGAGACGGCGAAAGGCGGCGCCGTCAGCCTGACGGCGACCGGCGAGGTCGACGCCGGCGTGCTTACCGCGACCGCCGGCGACCTGACCGTCCAGGGAAGCTCGATCGCAGTTTCCGCCGCCACGGCGGCGGGCAAGCTGACGCTCCAGGGCCCGGTCGTCGTCGGCGCCGGCGGGTCCACCCTCACAGCCGGCGGCCAGGTGTCGCTGACCTCGACGGTGGATGGCCCAGGCGACCTGACGATCAGCACGCCCGGCCAGACCACCATCGCCGACGACATCGGCGCGACGACGCCGCTGGCGAGCCTGACGGTCGGCGCCGGCCCGCTGCTGTTCAAGGGGGCGGCGATCACCGCGACCGGCGACGTCACGCTTCACGGCGTCAGCCTCGGCGGGGCCGGCGCTGTGGTCTTCTCCGCGGGCGGCGCCTTCGAGGCCGGCGACATCAGCGGCGCGACGGCGGACCTCAACGACCTCGCCATCACCGCCGGATCGACGCTCACGCTGGGCGGGATCGGCCACAGCGGCCGCCTGAAGTCGGCCAGCTTCGCCGGCGGCGGCCCGATCGCGCTGAAGGGCGACATCTCGGCTCTGAACGAGGTGGACTTCCTGAGCGCCGCGGCTCTGACCGGTTCCGGCACGCGCAGGATCACCGCCGGCGGCGCGACCTTCCAGGCCGTGGCCATGGCGAAAGACGCCATCCTGTCGGCCGATGTCGGCTCCGGCGCGGCGAGCTTCAACGGCGCCGTCGGGACTGCGGGCTCGAGCGGGACGCGACTTGCTGTCCGCGCGGGAACGGCGACCTTTGCAGCGACCAATCGCATCAGCACCCTGGCCGCCTCGATCGCCAGCGGCGGCCTCGACTTCACCAATTCCCGGACGCTGTCGATCGGCGCGGTGGATGGGGTGGCGGGCGTCAGGGCCACGGCCGGCGACGTCGCCTTGCATACCAGCGCGGGCGCGCTCTCGCTGACCAGCGGGATCTCGACCGCGTCGAGCGCCCAGGTCTCGCTGAGCGCGGCCGGCGCGATCTCGCAGAGCGGCGGCGCGATCAAGACCGGCGTGCTGCTGGCCGAAGCTGGCGGCGCGATCAGCCTGACGCAGGCGAACCATTTCAGCCACCTCGGCGCGACCAGCGCGCCGGGCCAATCCATCAGCATCGTCGACGCCGACGCATTGACGATCGACGGCCCGGTGGCCGGCAAGTCCATCAGCCTCTCCGGCGCGGGCCTGACCTTCACCTCCCTGAATGCCGAGCAGAACCTGACGCTGGATGCGACCAGCGGCGCGCTGACCGGCGCGTCCGGCGCGGCGGCGAGCGGAGACCTGAAGCTGACGGGGGCGACCATCGTCCTCAACGGCGCGGCGACTGCGGGACGCGATCTCGTCGTCAAGGCGACCGGCGGTGGCGCCAGCCTGGGGTCGGTGTCCGCCGGCCAGGACGCCGGCCTGACCGCCTCCGGCGCGCTCGGCGTCGCCGGGGCCGTCTCGGCCGGCCGCGACTATGCGGTCACGGCGCAGGACTTCGTCGGCGCGGCGCTGGCGGCCTCGCCCGGGCGCGACCTGACGATCGTCGACACCGGCGGCGCGTTGACGGCTGGCGCGCTCACCGCGTCGCGCAATCTCTCCATCACGGCCCAGGGCGGCGGCGCGCTGACCGTCTCGGGCGCGCTGACCGCGACGAGCGGCGACATCGCGCTGACGACCACGGGGGGCGGCGCGCTTACGCTCGGCGCCAACGTCACGACCGGCGCCGGCCGGACCACCACCTTGGTCGCCGGTGGGGCGATCCTTCAGAGCGGGGGCGTCGTCAGCACCGGGACGATCACCGGCGCTTCGGCGGGCGGGTTCTCCCTCGACAAGGCGAACACCTTCAGCCGTCTGGGATCGGTGACCAACACCGGCGCCGGCGGCGTCGACGTGGTGGACGCCAGCGCGCTGACATTGGACGGCCCGCTGGATGGCGGCTCGGGCGGCGTCTCGGTCACTGGCGCGGCCGTCAGCTTCGCCACCCTGACGTCGCCGACGTCCCTGACCCTGGCCGCCACCGCCGGCGACATCACGGGCGCGGGCGCGGCCACGACGACCGGCGACCTGGTCCTGAGCGGCCGCTCGGTGAACATCAGCGGCCCGCTGGTCGCCGCCAATGGCGGCGTCAAGGTGACCGCGAGCCACGGCATGCTGAGCGTGAGCGCTGTGACCGCCGCCAAGGACATTCTGCTGCGCGACACCGATCTCGGCGCAGGGACGGCGGGCGACGGCGGCTCGATCACCGCGGGCCCCCTGACCGCCGGCGCGGACGTCGGCGTCGCCTCCGCCGACGGCGGCGTCACCCTGGCGTCTGTCTCCGCCGGTGACGATGTCGCCATCCGCGCCCTCTATGGCAGGGTCACGGTCACCGGCGACGTCAAGTCCGGCCGTGACATGCCGGGGGTGACGCGGACGGACGATCCGGGCGGCGCGGCCGACGGCGTCGTGGCCGGCGCCAACTTCCCGGACTTCGACCCCGCCTCGACGACCGACTTCGTGCTGAAGGGCCATGACGTCGACATCCAGGCGCAGGCCATCAAGGTCACCGGCGCCATCGTCGCCGGGGTGCAGCAGCCGGGCGGCGACAATCCCGATGCGGCGACGTTGCGCGACACGACGCCGTCCGACGTGCGGCTGCGCAGCGGAGGCCAGAGCCTGGCGACGGCGGGGCTCGCCGCCTCCATCCTGGTGGGCGACGTCACCGCGACGCGCGATATCCAGATCGACTCCCGCCGCGGCGTCGATGCGGGCGCGCTCAAGGCCGGACAGGACGTCGCGGTTCTCGCCCGGGGCCTCGACGAGACCACCGAGACCGATCCGCTCTCCCATGGCCTGGGCGCCACGATCGGCTCGGCTGCCGCCGGGCGCCATGTGGTCATGTACAGCGTCTGGGGTCGCAACCATGTCCTGGGGCCGGTCACGGCGCACCACAGCTACCCGCAATTCCAGCCGGACTCGACCGGCGACACGAGCGACGGCGCAGCCGAGCGCCTCGCCGCCTACATCCGCTATCTCGACCTGGACGACGCGAGCCGGCCGTTCATCAGCGGCGCCGGCGACGTGGTCGTCGTCGGGCGCGGCGTCGACCTGGATGGGGCCGTCGCCGCCGCCGGCTCCGTCCGCATTCAATCCGGCTCTTCGCTGGCCCAGGGCCCCGGCGATACGATCCGCCTCGGCGGGCTGGCCACGGCGACGACCGGCGACGTTCGCCTCCAGGCCTTCGGCGCAGATTCCGGACCGATCGCGACGATCACGACGGGCGGCCTGACCGCCGGCGGCGACGTGGCGGTGTGGAGCCGCAACGGCGGCGCAGCCCTGGGCGCGCTTTCTGCGACCGACGACGTGGCGATCCGGGCGGCGCGCTCGGTCGCCGTGAGCGGAACCATCAGCGCCGGCTCCGGCTTGGGCACCGGCCCGGGCGGCGGGGCCGACCAGCTGGTGCTCGCAAGCAAGGGCGGCGCGCTGACGCTCTCCGGCCATCGCTACGATGTCGCCACCGTGGTCGGCAGCGTCGACGTAAAGGGCCAGGACATCAACATCAGCGGCTCGACGACGGCCGCATCGAGCGCACGCTTGCAGGCCTCAGCCGGCGTGACGACCGGCGCTGTCACCGCCGCCGTGGGCGACGTCCTGATCGACGCCGGCGGCGCCGTCGGAACGGGCGCGCTGAGCGCCGGACGCGACGTGGGCGTGCGCTCCACCGGCGCCATTTCCGATGTCGCCATCGCCAGCGCGACGGCCGGCGACGATGTGGTCCTGCGCGGCGAGCATGCGATCCGGGTCAACGGCGCCCTGAGCGCTGGCTCGGGCGCGGATTCCGCCGCCGCCGACCAAGCCGGCGATCTGATGGCCGGGGCCGATGCGATCACGCTGCAGGGCCACAGCTACGGCGTGACCGGCGGCGATATCGACCTGAAGGCTAGGGCGATCGCGGTCGCTGGCGGCTCGACCGCCATGTCCGACGCCCGCTTCCAGGCGGCTGGGGCGATCGCCACAGGCGATGTCGCCGCCACCGAGGCTGACGTGCTGGCCGACGCAGGCGGCGCGATCAGCATGGGCCGCCTCAGCGCCGGTCGCGATGTCGGGATCCGCTCGACCGGCGCGACGTCGGACGTGGTCATCGCCAGCGCAGCGGCCGGCGACGACGTGGTCCTGCGCAGCGTGCAAGCGGTCCAGGTCGACGGCGCTCTGAGCGCCGGGGGCGCCGATGCCGCCACCGCCGACCAGGCCGGCGACCAGGCCGGCGACCTGATGGCTGGCGCCGACGCGGTTGCGCTCGCGGGTCAGAGCTATGGCCTGAGCGGCGGCGATATCGACCTGAAGGCCGGGACGATCGTGGTCAACGGCGTCTCGACCGCCGGGTCCGACGCCCGCTTCCAGGCGGACAGGGCGATCACCACGGGCGATGTCGCCGCTGCCGAGGCCGACGTGCTGGCCGACGCCGGCGGCGCGATCAGCATGGGCCGACTTAGCGCCGGGCGCGATGTCGGGATCCGCTCGACAGGCGCGACGTCGGACCTCGTCATCGCCAGCGCGGCGGCAGGCGACGACGTCGTCCTGCGCGGCGAGCAGGCGATCCAGGTCGACGGCGCTCTGAGCGCCGCCGGCGCCGACTCCGCCGCCGCGGACCAGGCCGGCGACCTGTTGGCTGGCGCCGACGCGGTTGCGCTCGCGGGTCAAAGCTATGGCCTGAGCGGCGGCGACATCGACCTGAAGGCCGGGACAATCGCGGTCACCGGCGTCTCGACCGCCGGGTCCGACGCCCGCTTCCAGGCGGCCGGGGCGATCGCCACAGGCGATGTCGCCGCCACCGAGGCTGACGTGCTGGCCGACGCCGGCGGCGCGATCAGCATGGGCCGCCTGAGCGCCGGCGGCGACGTCGGCGTGCGCTCCAGCGGCGCGGGCGTCGCCCTGGACCAGGCCAGCGCCGGCGACGACATCGTGCTGCGCGCCGCCGGCGACATCAGCGCCGCCGGGACGCTCTCGGCCGCGGGCGCAGGCGAGAGCGAGGGCGTCGGCGACCTCATCTTCAGCGCCGACCGCAGCCGCCTGTCGGCGGACTTCGGCCTGAGCGGCGCCAACATCGACGTCAAGACCAGCAGCGGCGGCGTGACGCTCTCGGGCGCAGCCGCCGCGAGCGTCGACGTCCGCGTCCAGACCGTCGGCTCCGGCGGGGTGCACGTCGCAGCGGTCACCGCCGGTCGCGACATCCTGCTGGACGGCGGCGGGGCCGACTCGGTCCGCGCCGGCGACCTGGCCGCCGGCGGCGACATCGCCCTGCGCGGGCGAGACGGCGGGGTGAACGTCGGCTCCGCGGCGGCCGGCGACGATCTGGTCGTGCGCGCCGCAGGCGCGTTCGCTGCGCTCGGCGCGCTGACGGCGAACGGCGGCTCGGACGTTGCGGGCGCCGGCGACCAGCTCGTCAGCGTGGAAGGGGCGATCAATGTCGCCGGGCGCAACTTCGACCTGACGGGCAACACCCTGGACGTCCGCGGCGCCGGCGTCAGCGTCGGGGCCGACGCGACAGCAGGCGCCGACGTGCGCCTCCAATCGACCGGGGCCATCGCCCTGGCCGGCGTGACGGGCGGGCGCGACGTGCTGATCGACGCGACAGGCGCGGTGCGAGCCGGCGCGATCGCGGCCGATCGCGATGTCGCCCTGCGCTCGACGGGCGCCGGCGTGACGCTCGACCGGGCTTCGGCGGGCGACGATCTCGTCCTGCGCGGCGCAGGCGGCGTGCAGGCGGCCGGCGCCCTCGTCAGCAAGGGAACGGCGGACGGCGATGGCGCGGCCGACGCCCTGTTCGGCGCCGATCGCACCAGCCTCTCCGGCGACTTCGATCTCGCCGGCTCGGATGTGGACATTCGGTCGGCGAACGGGCCGATCGTGGTGGGCGGGGCCATCTCGGCCGCGCGCGACGCGCGGCTGCAGACCGCCGGCGACGGCGCAGTCCAGGTCGCGGCCGTCACCGCCGGCCGCGACATCCTGCTCGACGGCGCCTCGGCGACGGCCGGCGCGGTCGAAGCCGCCTCCGGAGACGTGGCGGTGCGCGCGCGTACGGGCGGCGTCGCCCTGCAGTCGGCCGCCGCCGGCGACGACATCATCCTTCGCTCGGCGCAGGACGTGACGGTCAGCGGCGGCCTCACGTCGGGTCCGGCGGACGCCGCAGGCGCCGGCGACCGCCTGCTGGCGGCGAGCGGCGCCATCCGCTGGGCGGCGGACTCGGCGGCGCTTGACCAGGTGAGCAGCTTCGACAGCTCGGGCGGCGCCATCGACGTGCGTGGCGGCGGCCGGGTGAGCGTCGGCGGCGCCGTCCAGGCCAGCGGCCCCAGCGCGCGCTTCGAAACCCCGGGCGAGCTCTCGCTGGCCTCGATAACCGCCGGCAGGCTGATCTTCGTCCGAGCGAGCGGGCTGACCATCGGCGGCGACTGGCGGGCCTCGACGGTGCGGATCGAGGCCACCTCGCCCACCGGCCTGGTCCTCGGCGACGGGGCGAGCGCGCCGGCCGGCGCGGCGATCCTGACCAATGCGCAGTTCAACAAGCTGGACGCCGACACGGTGCAGATCTTCGCCGGCGACACCTCCGGCGCCATGCGCGGCGCGGGGCTCGCCATCGGCGCCCTCTCCGTGGACCTGGCGCGCATCCGGAGCCGGCTGGAACTCTACGCAGGATCGAACGCGGACGTGCTGATCACGCGCGCCTTTGCGCCGTCGACCGAGGCGGCCAACAGCACCCTGCTGCGGATCGGCGCCGCCGACGCCACGGTCGGAAACTGGACGCCGCGCTCGATCCGCATCATCGCCGACGACGGTGGATCCATCGGCCAATCAACCACGACGGACGGCCGGATCTTCACGGGCGTCAGGGCCTTCGGCGCCGTGGAGCTGAACGCGCGCGAGAGCATATTGATGGGCTATCAGAGCTTCATCGACCGTCTCGCGACGGCCACGCCGGACGAAGTGCCGGCGCTGGTCAGGGCCCTGAGCGCGCCGCAGGGCGAGAATGGACCGCTCATGCTGTTGACGGCTGGATCGCTCTCCTTGCGGGCCGGTCGGATCGGCCAGCAGGACACGAGCAATCCGACCTCGCTGACCCGCACCGGCATCTACATCAACGGCCCGCTCTTCCTCGGCACGACCGAGCCGGGCGCGAACGCGGTTGGGCCAGAGCTGATCGAGCTCTCGGGCGCGATCAACAACGGCTCAGTCGTGCTGGTCAACGAGAGCGCGGCGCTCACCAACCTGATCAACCTGAACCGGCCCGACCCCTATTACCGGCTGAACAGCTGCGTGATCCTGCAGACCGGCGCCTGCAGCGCCCAGGGCGGCACGCCGGACACCGGCTTCTCCCCCAACCGTCTGACCACGCTGCAGCTGATCGACCCGCAGGACGCAGGCGTGGCCGAGGATCCCACCGTGGCCAGCGCGACCAACGAAGAAATCTGGCGCGATCCGGAATGACGCCCATGACCTTCGGCCAGGCGTTCCCCAAGGTCTGCGGTTTCGCCGGCGCGATCGCGGCCGCCGTCCTGGCCGCGAGCCCCGCCCAAGCCGCCGCCCCCCGCGACGACTTCAACCTGGGACGCAGCAGCATCAGCGGCGCGGTCTGCCAGGCCGTGCGCGACTTCGACGACGTCCTGGGGACGGGCGCCGGACGGCGGGCGTGGCAGGTCCGCTGCCGCGGCTGGTCCCAGACGCTTGGCCGCATCTACTACCTCCAGCGTGACAGCGAGGCCGGCGAGGCGGACTGGCGCAAGGCGCTGGCGGCCCGCGCCGCCTGCGATCCGTCCAGCAAGGCCGACCTGCCGAAGGTTGCAGGCGCCACGGCGCTCAGCTGCAAGAGCCGGCCGGCCAGCGCCAGCTATGTGGTCTTCAGCGTCCGTGAAGGTCGCGGCCTGATCGTCGCCGAGGGGTTCTCGGGCGTGGCGGACGTGCTCGCCTCCGGCCTCCAGGTCGCCGCCGGACGCAGCAAGCCGCCCGCGGCGATCGCCGACCAGGGCGGGACCGGGGTGACTGGCGAGATCGAGAGCCTCAACGCCGCCGCCGACTCCAGCGTCGATTCCGTCGACAAGCAGCGGGAAGCGGCCTACCGCGAGGCCCACTCCTGGCGGTTCGGCGCGGCCGAGGCGCGCTTCAGCAGCCTGGCGGAGGTCTCCGGCGACATGAGTCCGGCGGACCGGGCCGAGGCCTATCTCAACGTCGCCATGAACGCCTCGAACGCCGAGCGTTTCGTCGAGGCCGACGCCTACTTCAAGGCCGCCGATCCGATCGTGCAGCAGGCGCGGTCAAACGCCCTGACCGCGCTCGCGTTGAACGACAAGGCTGCTCACGCGCGCAACCAGCGCAAGTTCGAGGAGGCCATCGTCCTCGCCCAGCAGGCCAACGCGATCCGTGAAGCCGAGACCGTCAGCAGCGGCCTGGACATCAGCCGGACGGGCGACGGCGACGTCGAGTTCGGAAAATCCGCGGCCGCCGCCCTGAACGCTCAGGGCCGCGGATTGAACATCCAGCTTGGCGAGCACCAGCAGGCGCTGATCCGCAAGGCCCAGGCGCTGCAGGTGATCGGCACCTCCCAGGAAGCGCTGCGCCGCGAGACCGAGGCCCGCGCCAGCCTGCAGGCCGCCGCCGCCACGCTTGAGCAGACATGGGGCGGGCGCCGCCTGGGCGAGTACGCGCCCTGGCTCACCGCGCGCATCCAGGCCGACCTCGCCCGCCAGGACCGCAACCGCGGGGATGCGGGCGCCGCGGTGAGACGCCTGCAGAACGCCATCGACGCCTACAGCGGGCGCGATCCGGCCTCGCTGGTCACGGGTCACTTCCTGATCGAGCTGGCCCGCGCCAAGGCCGCCGCCGGGCAGGACGACGAGGCGCTCGTGGACTATGAGAACGCCTTCCAGATCTTCCGCGACAAGCGTGGATCGCTCGGACCGTCGGCGGACATCGCCGGCGCCTATTTCGACATCCTGCTGCATCGCATCGGCGACAATCCCGCCGCCCATCCAGTGGAGGTGCGACGCTTCTTCGAGAGCTCCGAGGCCCTGGTGGGCGAGTCCACGGCCGCCGCCGCCCTGCAGTTCGCCGAGCGCCTGACGTCCGGCGACACCGCGACCGCCGGCCTCGCCCGGACCCGGGATGCGACCCTGCGCCAGATCGACGACAAGCTGCTCGAGGTGCGCCAGGCCCAGCAGGCCGGCACGCTGACCGCCGACCAGCGCAAGCAGTCCGCCAGCGCCATCGAGGCTCTCAGGGTGCAGGCCAACGACCTCGAGCAGCGGATGTTCGCCGCCGATCCCCGATATCGCACCGCGCTCAAGACCAATGCGCTCCTGGCGGACCTGCAGGCCACGCTGCGGCCGGGCGAGGCCTATGCGAAGATCCTGATCCTGGCGAACCGTGGCTACGGCCTGTTCATCACGCCGACGGAGAGCCGGCCCTACGCCGTCGAGCTCAGCCGCGCCCAGGCGCGTGAGCTCGCCGCCCGGCTGCGCAAGCCGTTCGATGAGGCGGGCACGGGACGCCTCGGCCGATATGACGTGGCGCTCGCCCGGGCGCTTTACCTCAAGCTGTTCGGCCCGGTGGAGACCCAGCTCGCCGGCGTCCAGACACTGATCTACCAGCCGGATCCCACCCTCGTCGGGGCGCCGATCGGCGCTCTGGTGACGGATGACGCCAGCCTTCAGGTGATGCGCGACAACATCCAGACCGCCGTCCGGACCAAGTCCACGCTTTCGTATCACGGCGTATCATGGCTCGCCGACCGCGTTCAGGTTTCCGTCTCGGTCTCCACCGCCGCCTTCGTCAACGCTCGCCGTGTACGTGAATCCAACGCGCCACGCCCCTTCCTGGGCTTCGCCGATCCGGTGATCGACGCCCATTCCACGACGGCGTTTGCGAGCGTCGCGGCCCCTGCGGCCTGGGTCCGCAGCTCGGGCGTCGACTTCTGCGCCGGCATGCGGCGGCAGCTGATGCAGCTGCCCCGGCTGCCGGAGACGGCGACGGAGGTCAGCGCCGTCGCAGACGCCATCGGCGCACCGCAGAGCATCATTCTCGGTGCGGCCTTCACCGACGACCGGGTCAAGCAGATGGGCGGAAGCGATGACCTCGACCAGTACCGGGTGCTCTACTTTGCGACCCATGGCCTGCTGCCCCAGACCAACGGCTGCCTGCAGCCATCCCTGGTGACGTCGCCGGGCCTGCAGGGCGGCGACGGTCTGCTCGACGCCAAGGAGATCCCCGGCCTCAAGCTCGACGCCGACCTGGTCGTGCTCTCGGCGTGCAACACCGGCCAGTCGAGCGACGGCGCGGGCGGCGGCGGGGCGGCGCTCGGCGGCCTGGTGGCCACCTTCACCTATGCCGGCGCGCGCAATCTGCTGGTGTCGAACTGGATGGTCGACTCCAAGGCGACCGAGCTCTTGATGAGCACCCTCTTCAAATCGCAGGCGGCCACCCAGGGCGCGGCGATGAAGGCGGCGCAACAGGTATTCATCGCGCGCCGCGACGCCTATTCGCATCCCTTCTACTGGGCGGCCTTCTCCATCGTCGGCGACAGCGCTCGAGCGATGCCGCAGGCGGCAAGGCCAACGGCCCGGCAGGCTCAGAATGCAGGAAAGGCCCTTGGCGGCTTGTGACGCGCCCTAAAGACCGGGCAGCGGAACAGGCGTGTCCTCGGCCCAAGTGACCATCAGCGGCTGGCGCCGACCGCGGCCGCGAAGAAACGCGCGCGCCCCCTCCTGCCGCGCTTCATCGAGCACGTCGCCGGAGAGTTCGTCGCTCAATCGGGCCAGACGCAGGCCCGCGAACCAGCCGCCGCTCGCCGGATTCATCGCCACGGAGGTAACGCGTCTCGCAGGCTTCACCAGCGACGGCGGCGCGCCGAGGGTGCTGATCCTCACCGGAGCCGCCCCTGGCGCATCCACCCCAAGACGATGGGCCGCCGCAAACGAGAGGGTGATCGCCGGACCAGCCGTGGTCGGCAGTCGGTCGTTGATCCGCACCACCACGCTTTCGCCCGTCGCCATGTTGGTGACGGCCGCATAGCTGTTCAGCGGCAGGTCGGCGCTGGCCGCCGTGAGCTGGTACATGTCGAACCGGTCGCCATTGGCTGTGGTTCGGCCGTCGAAAGCCTGTCCGCGCCAGTCCGCGAGGCCCAGGCGCTCGGACGGCGAAGCGCCCATGCTCTGGCCGCCGTCGGCCGCCCATGCGGTTGAGGTCAGACCTGCACTGATCGACAGCAGCGCAATCGCCGCCAGAACCGATCGATTTCCGCGAACCATGTCGACGGCCCCTCAGGCTCCATCAGACCGTGACTATTCCGCGGAAACTTTGATAGAGGCCGAACCGACTTGATTAACTGGATATAACCTTAATCAACCTCGCCACATCGAAGGCCTATATTGAAGCAACGCGTTCCGATGCGTTTCACCCCCCTTCCCGACCTCGCCCCCTTAGGACAGAGGCGGGTTGCCGCCGTTGCGGCCTAGGCATAGCTTGCGGGCGGGCTGGTTAACGGGGCGCAGATCGATGAAGACCTGGGTGAGGCTGGCCGGGCTGGCCCTGGTGATTTCGGCAGGCGCGGCGCACGCGGCCGATCCGCCGGCGCAGTACAGGCCGGAAGACGTGGTCAAGGCCTACAGCGGCGCGGCGGCGGCGAGCTGTGCGCCCGGAACCGTCGCCGCGGAGGACGGCAGCTGCGACCCCGTCGTGCGCACCCGCGGCTTCAGCCTGGCGACGCCTGGGGCTCCGAAGGCGGGCGCCTCGAAGCGGACGGGCCCGGCGCGGGCGAGCCACGGCGTCTACGCTGCGAGCGCGCCCTTGATGGCGCGCGCGAAGCCGGGGGACCTGCTGATCGGCTTCCGCCTCGGTTCCGCTGATCTGACCCCTCAGGCCCGATCCAACGCCCGCGCCTTCGCCGCCGCCTTGAAGACGCCGGAGCTCTCCGGTCACCGCTTTGCGATCGGCGGCCACACCGACGCCAGCGGCTCCGTGAGCCGAAACCAGGTCCTTTCAAACGCCCGCGCCCAGGCCGTGAAGGCGTTCCTGGTGGCCGAAGGCGTCGATGAAGCCCGGCTGGAGGCGAAGGGTTACGGCTCGACCCGTCAGGCCGATCCCCGCCATCCGAACTCGCCGACGAACCGGCGCGTGGAGGGGCTGCGTATCAACTGATCGCAAGGCGCGGGAGACCGCCATGAGCGCACGCGCCGAGGCGTCGCTGCAGCGGCTGGCCTTCGACAATCCCTGGATCGTTGGCGTGCGCAGCGGGCGCCGCGCCGCGCCGCCGTGGCTTGTCCTGCTGGTCGGCGTGTCGAGCGCGGTCGCCATTGGGGCGCTTGCCCGAGGACTAGGCCCGGAAATACCGGCCGCCGTTTCCGCCCACATGCCCGGCGCCATCGGCGTGATGCTCGGCGTCGCGGCCCTGTACCTTGTGGTCTTCCTGCCGCTGTGGGTCACGGCCGGCCTGGGCGGCCTCGCCGAGGGACGCGTGGTTTGGCGCGCCGAACGCCATGCCGTGCTCGCGGGGGCCGCCGGCCTCCTGCTCGCACTCGGTGGATTCGCCATCGCCGTCGGCTTGGCCGCCGGCGCGGGCGTGGTCCGCGCCGGCGGGGGAGCGATCGACGGCGGAACGACCAGCGCCGTCGGCGTGGCGCTCGGCCTGCTCGTCTTCGGCTATCAGGCCGGGGCGGAGGAGGTGTTGTTCCGCGGCTGGATGCAGCCGGTGCTCTGCGCGCGCTTCGGCCCCTGGATCGGCTTGGTGACGGTGGCGGCGAGCTTCGGCCTCCTGCACCTCGCCGGCGCCCCGCACGGGCAGTTGGCGATCCTCAACCTGATGCTCGCCGGCCTCATGTTCGGCCTCCTGGCGCTGCGCAGCGGCGGGCTCTGGGCGGCCTTCGGCGCGCACGCCGGCTGGAACTGGATCGAGGCTTGCGGCCTCGGTCTCGACCCCAATCCGGGCTTGGGGCCGTTCGGAGCGCTGGTGGATCTTGATCTCGTGGGACGCGCCGTCTGGAGCGGCGGCCCGGACGGGCTGACCGGGAGCCTTGCGCTCACCCTCGTCTTGAGCCTCATCGTCGGCGGGCTGCTGGTGCTGCGGCCGCGAACCCACAGGAGGGTGGCCATGGGTCAGAAGGACCTGCGAATCCACGACGCCGCTCGCTGCCACCAGGGCAAGGTGCGCGAGGTCAACGAAGACTCCGTCCTCGCCCGCCCCCGCGAGGGCCTGTGGGCGGTCGCCGACGGCATGGGCGGACACGCCAACGGGCAGTGGGCTTCGCAGACGGTCGTCGCCGCGTTGGAGCAGGCGAGCGGCGACGGCGACGAGGAGACCCGGGCGCGCGCCGCCTCCGACGCCTTGCACGCGGCCAACAGCCGGATCTGGGCCCAGGCTCAGACGGTCGGCAGGCCCATGGGCTCGACCGTGGCCGCCCTGCTGCTGCACGGCCCGCGCTTTGTGGTGCTGTGGGCCGGGGACAGCCGCTGCTACCTGCTGCGCGATGGCGTGATCCGCCAGCTCACCACGGACCACTCGCATGTGCAGCACCTGGTGGCGACGGGCCGCCTCGCCCCCCAGGAGGCCGCAACCCACCCCATGGCCCACGTGCTCTCGCGCGCGGTGGGCGCCCAGGCGCAGCTGGACCTCGAAATGGTGGCGGACGAGGCCCGCGCCGGAGATGCCTTCCTTTTGTGCAGCGACGGGCTCACGCGGGTGGTCGGGGATCCGGAAATCGCCGCCATGATGAAGGGCAAGCTGCCGGCGGTCGCAGCCGAACAGATGGTGGCGGTCTGCCTCGAGCGAGGCGCGCCGGACAATGTGAGCGTCGTCATCGTACATTGCGAGGCGACCACCTCGCTGGCGCTCGCATGAGCCGCCGATCGGGTCAGGGGAGAGCGCGATGAGCGGCGATCCGGACGCACCTGGCGGTTCCGAGCGGACGGTCTTCCTGCCGGCCCCCGAGGAGCCCGCCGGACCCGCCCAGGGGGGGCGGCCGGGCGCGACCCAATGGACGGCGGCGCCTATGCCCGCCTCCGGTCAGTGGCCGGCGCCGCCGGACGCCGCTCCAGCTCCGCGCCCGCAAGTCGCTCCGGGAAGCGTGCTCAACAACATCTACGAGGTGAAACGCTTCCTTGCCCGCGGCGGCATGGGGGAGGTGTACGAAGGCTTCAACGTCAACACGGAGGAACGCGTGGCCATCAAGGTCATGCTTCCCGCCCTCGCCGCCGATCGCAATGTCCAGGCGATGTTCTTCAAGGAGGCGCGCACCCTCACCCGGCTGCACCATCCGGCGGTCGTGCAATATCGGGTGCTGGCGCAGGAGCCGGCGCTTGGAATCTTCTACATCGTCACGGAGTTCATCGAGGGCGCCACGCTGTCCGAACTCCTGCCGACCCTGCAGCCGACGCCCGTCCAGCTGAAGCTCCTGACGCGGCGACTGGCCAAGGGCCTGGGCGCCGCCCATGCTCTGGGCGCGGTGCACCGGGACATGTCGCCCGACAATGTGCTGCTGCCGGACGGGCGGATCGAGCATGCCAAGATCATCGACTTCGGCATCGCCAAGGACATGGACCCGTCGAAGGGCACCATCGTCGGCGACGGCTTCGCCGGGAAGCTCGGCTATGTCGCCCCCGAGCAGTTCGGCGCCTTTGATCGGCAGGTCGGTCCGTGGACGGACGTCTACACCCTCGGTCTGGTGATCCTCGCCGCCGCGCAAGGCCGCGACGTCGACATGGGGACCACCCTGGTCGAGGCGATCGACAAGCGCCGCGCGGGTCCCGACCTGTCGGTCGCCCCGCCGGAGCTGCGGCCGGTTCTCGCCGGCATGCTGGCGGCCGACCCGGCTCGGCGCTTGCGGTCCATGGAGGCGGTGATCGCCGCCCTCGACGGCGATCGTCCCCTCGCCGCGCCGCCGGCGACGTTCGAACCGACGCTGCCCGCCGCCAAGCCCAAGGCGAACCGGACGCCGCTGATCCTCGGCGCGGCCGCAGCGGTCCTGCTCGCGGGCGGCGGCGCCGTCTTCCTGATGACCAACCGACCCAAGCCCGCCGCGGTCGCCTCGGAAATGACCGCGAGCCTGCGGCGAAGCGTCGAAGAAACCCTGCCGACCGTGGGCTGCAGCTGGTTGGACGTGGGAGATGTGCAGGCGAGCCCGGCTGGGGCGGCGGTGCGGCTGAAGGGCGTCGCCGGGCGGCCCGGCGCCGCGCAGAACGCGATCACCGGGGCGACCGGCCGAGCGGGAACCACCCTCGCCGACCTCAACCTCGACGAGGTGGCGCCGGTCGGCGAGGCGCTTTGCGCACCGCTCGACGTCTTCCGCCCGCTGCGCGCGGCGACAACCGACGGCATCAGCATCCCGCAGCGCAAGTTCGAGATCACCCGCCAGTCCGACGACGGAAAGCTGGAGGCGCGCGCGGTGATCAACATGCGCCCGCCCGATCGCTCGCAAGAGGTGGCTCTGGTGGGGTTGGAGCCCAGCGGCAAGATGACCGTCCTGATCAAGAGCCGCGCCGATTTCGACGCTGCGGTCGCCGCGGGCACGATTTCCGAGCTCGGCGGCGGCGCCTACCGCCTGGTGGTCAACACCGACCATACTGGCTGGTCGGGCCTGCTTCTGATCACCGGCAAGGCGCCCGTCGATCCTGCGCTGATTGAAGGCGACCCTGCCGCACGCGGCGCGGACTGGCCCGAGAGCTTCCGCAGCGCCGCGGCCCAGGGCGGCTGGAAGACGGATATGGTCTGGTATCGGACGGTTCAGCAGGGCAAGGGCTGAGCCGCACTCACGACCGCAGCGTCGCCGGCGAATGGACGCAGTTTGGGCAGGACCCCCCCGCAACCCCGAGCGGCGCCGCCTCAACGCGCTTCGCGGCCACGCTCCGCCCGATTATTGGGCAGCTCCGCGCGAACGGCGCGACCTGTCAACGGTGAGGCATCTCTCGCCTTGCCTGGGCCGGGCAGCGACCTGAAGCCTCAATGTGACAGAAAGGGGCTTTCTGTCTTAGGGGTCGGGGGCGCGCGATTGCTACGAGCAGGTGAGGCGATCCAGATCCCGCAGGATGTCGAGGCCGCCGCGATGAACGATCCCGTGATAGCGGAAATCGAGTCGCTCCTGCGTTGGCAGCATGAGCACTATGGCGACCTGCGGGAGGGAGAGGTCGCGGACTATATTCCGGAGCTCACGAAAACGCCGGCGGACCTGTTCGGCATCGCCGTCACCCTGCACGACGGACGCACGGTCGCCGTGGGCGACGCCTCCTACCCCTTCACCATCCAGTCGATCTCGAAGGTGTATACCTTCCCGATGCTGCTCGACCTGATCGGACGCGAGGGCATCTACAGTCTGGTGGGCGTGCAACCGAGCAGCGACCCGTTCAACGCCATCACCCTGGATCCGCGCACCAACCGGCCGTTCAATCCGATGGTCAACACCGGCGCCATCGCCGTGGCCGGCCGGCTCCGGGAGGTTCTGGGCCCCAATGCGTTCGAGGCGATCCTCGATACGTTCTCGCGCGCGGCTGGGCGAGCTCTCGACGTCGACGAGAAGGTGTTCGAGTCCGAGCGGCAGGAGGGCCACCGCAATCGCGCGATCGGTCATCTGTTGCGCGCCGCCGGCGTCTTCCACGCTTCGGTCGACGAGGTGCTCGACCTCTATTTCCGTCAGTGCTCCGTCCTGGTGACCGCCGAAGACCTGGCCATGATGGGCGCGACGCTCAGCAATCTCGGCGCCCATCCGGTGACCCGCGATCCGGTCTTCGGGCTGGAGGCCGTGCGGGACACCCTTTCGGTGATGTTCGGCTGCGGCATGTACGACGGCGCCGGCGACTGGGCGACCCGCGTGGGGCTCCCCGCCAAGAGCGGTGTCGGCGGCGGCATCATGGGCGTGGTCAATCGCCAGCTGGGCGTGGGCGTCTTCTCGCCGCGCCTGGACGAGGTCGGAAACTCGGTGCGCGGGAAACTGTGCTGCATCCACCTTTCCGAGAACCTGGGCATGCACCCGTTCGACGCGACCAACGCCGGATCCAGCTTCTTCAGCGCCATTTCAGGACGGCGGTGAGCCGTCAGGCGCCGGAAATTGCCGCGCTTCAATGCTTGATCAAGCGCCCGCGTTGTAGATGTTCGTCAGGCTCATCCAGACGATCCAGGGGTGTGCGTCCGGAACTTGCGTCGGGATGGTATACCGCGCAAGGTTGTAAACTGCCGATTGTATGTAAGGAGGCGCGCGCGTGGTCGCTGAACGGACGACGTTTTACGCCCTGCCGGCCAACGCCGACCTGTCGGATCGCGCCCGGGCCCACTGCCTTGAGCATCTGAGCGGGGCGGACGCCGGACGGCGCGTCAACGTTCCGGACGCGGGCTTGATCATTGGGCGCCTGGCGCCGGCCGACCTGATTCTGCCGGAAGCCGACGTATCGCGCGCACACTGCCGCCTGACGCGAAATTCGAGCGGGCTGGTCGTCACCGACCTCGGATCGACCAACGGCACCTTCGTCGACGAAGTTCGGGTCACCGGCTCCGTCGCCCTGCCGGTCGGCGCGGTGCTGCGGATCGGAACGCGGATCCTCAAGCACGAGCTGCTCACGGAACGCCAGCTTCGCAAGTCCTCGGAGATGGACCGCGAGGTCGCCGCCGCGACCGCCTATGTGAAGGCCCTGCTTCCCCCGCCGCTGGCCCAGGGGCCGATCCGGACCGACTGGTGCTACGTCCCCAGCACCCAGCTCGGCGGCGACGCCTTCGGCTACACCTTCCTCGATGCGGACCGTTTCGCCTTCTACGTGATCGACGTGTCGGGACATGGGGCCGGCGCCGCCCTGCACGCCGTCAGCGTGATGAACGTCCTGCGCCAGCGCATGCTCCCTGGCGCAGACATGGCCGATCCGGGCTCGGTTCTCGCCGCGCTCAACAGCCTGTTCCCGATGGAACAGCACGCCGACATGTATTTCACCATCTGGTACGGCGTGTATGAGGCGACCACCCGTCAGCTGACCTACGCCGCCGCCGGCCACCATCCGGCCTACCTTTCCCCCCCGTGGGGCGACCAGGCGACGCCGCTTCAGGCCCGGAACCCGATTATCGGCGCCATTCCCGCGCGCCAGTACAGATCAGAAAGCGTCACGGTCGCCCCGGGCGCCTTGATCTATCTGTTCAGCGACGGGGTCTTCGAGACCGTCGGCCCCAGTGGCGAGATAGGGAATATTGACAGTTTTGTGACAGACTTTCTAACAGATCCGGGCGACATCTCTGGCGAAGCCCAACGGATATTCCAGGCTGTGACGGCGAAATCTCGAACGACCGAACTTGACGACGACTTCTCTCTTGTCATAGTCCAGCTCGTCTAAGGGGCTCGCCATGCAGATTGACAATCAAAATCTCGACGACGTCGTGCGGATCGCACTCGACGGCCGCCTCGACACCGCTGGGGTCGGCCGGATCGAAATGCCGTTCAGCGCCCAGGTCGGCGCCGCCGCCAAGCCGGTGATCGTCGATCTGACGGCCGTATCCTTCCTCGCGTCCCTCGCGGTGCGCATGTTCATCAGCACCGGCCGCGTCCTGGCGGCGCGTGGCGGTCGCATGGTCCTGTTCGGAGCCACGCCCGAGGTGGCTGAGATCATCGAGGTGATGGGACTGGGAGAGATCATTCCCGTCGTGGCGGACGAAAGCGCCGCCCTCGCCTTGATCCGGGGCTAGAGCGCTTTCCGCCAGGTGGAGACCGTGTTGCGACCAGACGAGGCGCTATCTCCCTGTTTCAGAGCACGCGTGAGCGGTCGGGCGATTGCGCCTGGCTGCATGCTCTAGGCGCGCGCCACGCCTGGTGCGCGACGTCCAGCTCGCCCCCGACCGCCTGGTCCTGACGCTCGACAACGACATCGAGGAGATCGCGGCGGCCCTGCCGAACCTGCAGGCCTTCGGCGAAGGCGCGCAGCTCGGCCCCCGCCTGCAAAATCGGTTCGAGGTCATCTTCGAGGAGCTGGCGTCCAATGTCATCCGGCATGGTTTCGTCCAAGGCTCGCGCCAGCAGGTCCGGATCTGCGCCGCCGTGGACGCGCAGGCGCTGACCCTGGTCGTCGAAGACGACGGCCTTCCCTTCGATCCCCTGGCCCGAGCGGCGCCCGCCCCGCTCACCGACCTTGCCAGCGCGCCGGAGGGCGGTCTTGGCATCGCACTCGTCACGCGCCTCGCCAGCCGCCTCTGCTACGAAGCCCCGCAAGGCGGCGCCGACCAGGGCTTCCGCCCCGTGAACCGCGTAACGGCCGTGCTCTTACGCTGAAGCCTGCCGTGACCCTGCGCCCCGCCGCAAGCGGCCCGCACGGGTTCGCCTCCGGCGGCGATCGCATGGCGGCGGCCTTGCGCTTGCGGCGCGCGAGCGCCTATCGATGGTCTCAGGCGAACTGCTCACGTCCGCCATAATAAGTCGCAAGGGCAGGAATGGTTGGCGTGCGAACACCGCTGCGCGGACACGTCGAGATCGAACGGGAGCGCACCCTGCCGTTCGCGAGGACGCAGGTCGCCCGGTTCGAGATCTCGGAACCCGATGAACGCCTCCTGCTGAACGAGCACGTCTACCGCCTCGACATGTGCCTGACGCCGCGTCCGTCGGGAGCGCTGGCGCGCTACCGCGATCACTGGGGTTCCAACGAGTTCGAGCCTTTTGGCGGCGTCTATCTGCTGGCCCCGCACCAGGCGCTGCAGGTGAAGTGCGTCCCCAGCATCACCAGCTCCCTGGTCTGCGAACTGCGGGCCGACCAGGTTTCGAAATGGCTGGGCGAGGAGGTGGTGTGGTCGGACGGCCATCGTCGGGCCAGCCTGAGCGCCGGGACGTCCAGGTTCCGACCGCTGATGCGGCGCATCGTCGAGGAGCTGCGCCGGCCGGGCCTGGCGCATGACAGCATGATCGAAATGGTGACGGCGCAGCTTGCACTCGAAGTCGGCCGGTTCTGCGTTGAGGGCCGCGGGGCGCAGGGCGGCGCGGGGCTTGCGCCATGGCGGCTGCGCCGGATCGACGAGCGGCTGGCGGAAGACGGGCGATCTCCGTCGCTTTCGGAGCTGGCCGAGCTCTGCAACCTGAGCGTCCGCCAGCTTCTCCGGGCGTTCCGCGCCAGCCGGGGATGCACCGTCGGGGACTACATCGCCCAGCGGCGCGCGGAATTGGCGAAGCGCAAGCTGCAAGGCCCGGACAGCGTCAAAGCGGTCGCGCGCGGTCTCGGCTTCAGTTCGCCGGCGAGTTTCACCTACGCCTTCCGCCGATCGACGGGCCTGACCCCGCGCGAGTACCGCGCGCAGTCAGGCTCCCGCCTCGGCAAGCTTCGAACATGAAGACGGCGGCCAGATCTCGATAATCCGGCGACATCCTGCGGTTCGAAGTCGTTGCGATCGCATGGCGTCGCAGATCAGATGCGGGGCTCAGCTCGCTCCAGAGCGTCGCCCCAATCAGCACAAGCGAACCCGCCATGTCCTCTTCCGACCACTTCTGGACTGGAACCGCCGTCGTGACGGGGGCCGGATCGGGCCTCGGAGCCGCGATGGCGGATCGCTTCGCCGAGGCAGGCATGTCGATCGTCGCCTTGGACATCGACGGTGAGCGCGCCGAACAGCAGGCGCAGGCGGTCCGCGACCGAGGCGGACGGGCGATCGCCATGCGCGTCGACGTCGCGGATCCGGCGGCCCTGGAGCAGGCGGTCGCGGCGGTGCGCGAAGAGTTCGGCGGCTGCAACGTCCTTTGCGCCAATGTCGGGGTCCAGCAGTTCGGCGCGATCGACAAGCTGACCGAGAACGACTGGCGCTGGGTGCTGGACGTGAACGTTCTGGGCGTCGTGCACACGGTGCGCGCCTTCCTGCCGCTGCTGCGGAAAAGCGAAGGCGTGCGGCGGGTCGTCGTCACCGCTTCGTCCTCGGTGCTGGTGCCGGGCGTGCGCATGGCCGCCTACATCGCCAGCAAGTACGCTGTCATGGGCTATGGCGAGACGCTGCGGATGGAGCTCGCGCCCGAAGACATCGGCGTCTCGGTGTTCTTCCCGGCCGGCATGCGGTCGCGCCACCTGGAAAGCAGCCGGCTGGCGCGGCCGGCCGAGCTTGGGCCTTCGGTTCTGGCGCGCGAGGACATCGACGTGATGATGGCGAGCCGCAAGGTCGACACCGCCGAGCATGTCGCCACGCCGGAGCACGCCACGCGAAATCTCCTCGCCGAGCTGGCCGCCAACGAGCGGTTCATCGTTAGCCACGGCGCCTACCGGGACGAACTGGTGGCGCGGTGCGACGATCTCATCGCCGCCGTCGACCGCGCGCAGCGCGCCTGACCTCTAGAGGACACATGGACCCTGTCGAGAAGCTTATCGCGCTGGAAGAGATCCGCGCTCTGATGGCGCGGCGAGTCCGTTGCCTCGACGAGAAGGACTGGGAGGGCTTCGCTGCCTGTTACACGCCCGACGCGGTGTCCTATTCCTTCGTTCGCCCCGAAGCGCCTGACGACAAGATCATCGGCGCTCAAATCATCGCCGAGCGCGTCGCCGCAGCGCTTCACGACGTGACGACGGCCCACCAGGTCCACGCCCCGGAGATTGAGATCCTGTCGTCGGAGAGCGCGACCGGCGTCTGGCCGCTCAACGACGTCCTCTCGCGGATGCGCGACGGCAAGCGGCATTGGATGCGGGGATACGGCCACTACCGCCAGGTCTACGAGAAGCGCGACGGCCGCTGGCTGATCAAGGAGCACCGGCTGACACGGCTCCTGCTGGAGACCGGCGTCGATGAACAAGCCTGAGGCTATGGGGACGTGACGGAATGAAGATCGGTTGGATCGGGCTGGGCGCCATCGGCGCGCAGATGGCCAGGCGCCTGCTGGCCGCGGGCCACGACCTGACGGCCTATGCCCGCGGCGCCGGCCTAGCGGACGTCGAGGCGGCGGGGGCCGAAACTTCGCTCGACTACGCGCGGGTCGCCGGCGGCCGCGATCTGCTGGTGGTCTGCCTGTTCAACGACGCCCAGGTGCGCGATGTCCTATTCGACCAGGGCGCCCTCGCGGCCGTTCCCGCCGGCGCCGTGGTGGTCATACACACGACGGGCTCGCCGGCCCTGGCGCGCGAGATCGGCGAGCGCGCGCCGCACGGCGTGAGCGTCGTGGACGCGACCTTCAGCGGCGGCCCGGGCGAGGTCGCACGCGGCGAGCTGACGGTGATGGTCGGCGGCGACGGCGACGCCTTCGGCCGCGCCAGACCCGCGCTGGAGGCCTATGCGGGGCAGATCCACCACGTGGGTCCGCTCGGGCACGGCCAGCGGCTCAAGCTGCTGAACAACCTCCTGTTCGCCACCAATATGATGAACGCCGCGGAGCTGCGCCGGCTGGCGGAGAGCGAGGGGTTCGAGCCCTCGGTGGTCACCGAGGTGCTGCAGGCCTGCAGCGGCGCAAGCTTCGCGATGCGGCTGTTCCAGAAGCCCGCCCCGCCGGCGGCGGTGCTCGCGGCGACGCGTCCGTACCTCGAGAAGGACGTCGCCACGGCGATGGCCAGCGCCGCCGAGGCGGGCCTGGACGTCTCGGCCTTCGCCGCGACGGCCGCCTACTTCCGGCCCGCGTAGCAACAGAAGGAGAATGGGATATGACCGCAAACTTCGCCGACTGGGTGGCGATCTGCGAGACCAAGGCGAGGTATTGCCGCTGCCTCGACACAAAGGATTGGGAGGGCTACGCGGACGTCTTCACCGAAGACCTCGTGCTCGATACCAGCCCGGCCGGCGGCTATAAGGTCGAGGGTCGCGACGAGGCGATCCGGACCATCCGGCGCTCGGTCGAGACGGCCAAGACCGCGCACCAGGTCCACAACCCCGAAATCACCTTCGCCGCCGACGGCCAGAGCGCCGACGTGATCTGGGCCATGAACGATCGGGTGGCCTGGGGCGAGGATCGCATTGAGGCGATGGGCGACCTCGGGCACACCGGCTACGGGCACTACCGCGAGCAATATGTGAAGTGCGCCGACGGCAAATGGCGGATCCGGCGCCAGGTCCTGAGCTATCTACAGTTCGATTTGGTCCCGCTGCCCAAATGAGGACGGCCGAGAGATCCGCTCCCCCCGCCTGACGCTCCGAGCGGCCGCTGCGCCGCTCGAACTCGCTCATCAGGCGAGATGCGCCGATTGCGGACCTTCGCACCCTTCCGGAGGCACGACGGTCGCAAGCCGGCCGCGAGGGCTACGAGCGTCCCATATTGCACATCCGCCGAGACATATCGGCCCGATATTCCGATGACCTGACCAGGACCGACCCCACCGGCTTGACAATAAAACCACCTAAGGGTGTGGTCGGGTGGGAGGGGCCATGACCCGATACACAAGCGACGTCACCGTTCTTTCAGGGGAAGTCGTGCGTCCTGTGTGGCGGTTTGGTGTTTTCCCTGAGGGCCAGGGCAACATGGCCTTTCAGATGATCCGCCCGGAAGGTGGGGCGGATCCAGTCTTCCGGAACTACGGCTCCGTTGAATACGTGAGCGATGACCCGAACGCCGAGGTAATCCTCCTTTGGGTCGACTACTCGAGTTCATTCTGGTCCGCGACAACCTGGGAGAACCACGGAGATCTCATCGCCAGGGCGCCCAACGGAGAGGCCCGAGGATATTGGGCGTTCAGCTGGGGGCCTGATCTGCTGAACGCCGGCAGGCTGGTGGTCGAGGGCCACCGCTATGCGCTGGCGTTCCAGAGCTGGGATGGAGTTGACCCGCAGATCCGAAACTCGGGCGAGATCGTCGCCCGCAGCGACGGCGAAACCAACGCAATCATTTTCGGCAATTCCGCGCGCGTGGAGAACTCGGGCTACGTCGCAGCCTTCAGCTCCACGTCGGATCACAGTTTCGAAGCAACCGCCGTGCAATTGCTCCGCGGCGGGACCGTGATCAACACGGGGGAGATCAGGGCTGAATCGACCCTGCCAAATATGCGGCCCCGCGGCGTGGAGCTCCTGCCCGGCGGCGACGGCGCCCAAGTCACGAACACCGGCCTCATCGTGGCCAAGGACGCGGTCTACGAAAACCCTTACGGCGCGGGCGTGACCTACCTCACGAACGGCGCCGGTGGACGGATAATTGGGAACGTCAGCCTAGGCGACTATTCCGACCGCTTGGCCAACAACGGCTGGATCGACGGGCGCGTCGATTTAGGGGCTGGCGATGACAACTACACGAGCGTCTCGGGCGCCGTGACTGGGGGCGTGCTCGCCGGCGACGGGAATGACACCGTGGAAGGCGGCGGAGGGTTCGACCGCCTCCGTGGAGACGCCGGCGACGACCGCCTTGATGGCGGCGGCGCTTTTGACGACCTGAACGGCAATGTGGGGCGCGACACCGTCCGCGGTGGGAGCGGCGACGATTGGGTTTTAGGCGGCAAAGATGCCGATCTGCTCTACGGCGATGACGGCGCGGACATTCTGAACGGCAATCTCGGCGCCGACACCTGCGACGGCGGCCCGGGCGATGATTCTGTCCGGGGCGGCCAGGGCGACGACATGCTGGCGGGCGGGGTCGGGAACGACTGGATCACCGGCGACCTCGGCGACGACACCCTGACTGGCGACGCCGGCGCAGACATTTTCCGCGCCTTCAACGGCGGCGGCATGGACCGCATCACAGAGTTCAATGCCGCCGCGGGAGACAGGGTAGCGGTCGACGGGGGCTCGACCTACAGCCTGAAGCAATCGGGCGCCGACACGGTCATCACCTTCGCTGACGGCAGCGCAACTGTGCTGAGCGGGGTCACCCTGAGCAGCCTGCCCGCGGGATGGATCTTCGGAGGTTAGCGAGAGCAGCGGCCCCCTCCCCGGTCGTCCCGAACGTCGGCTGCGGCGACTGGCTCGAATGAACCGGCCAGGTCCGCGCGCCGCCAATTTGCAGACATTCGCGTCCGTCCGGAAACCGGACCTTCGCCGGCCGGCGCACGACCCGGAGGCGTGTCAGCTCGCCCGGCGGGCCTTCCCATGGCGACGGACGTCATTTCGACCAAAAGATCGACCTTGAGTTGTGGCGCAGGCGGCACTGGCGTCGGCGCAATGCGCCGCTCCGTAGAGATGGACCCTCCGGGGGACTTGAGCATGTGGTCAATCCGCGATCGAAGAGATGCGACGGACCCCGGTGGCGCGGCGGTGATGCGCAGGTGGCCGGCCGTTCTGCTCCTGAGCGCCGCCACAGCTCTGACGCCCCTGACGGGACACGCCCGGACGACGCCTCCAAGGCCGGATCTGGCAGCCGCTGCGGGCGGGACCCATGCCGCGCGAGCGGCTCTCGAGCGCGACCGTCTTCTGGTCTTCGGCGGCGACCTTGCGGACCTCGTCGGGCGAGCGGCCCTCCTCCCGCCGGCGAGCGCGGCCCTGGCTTCCGGCCGCAAGGGAGGCGGCGCTGCGAGCTTGGCGGCGGCCTATCCAGCCGCGGAGCGTCCCAAGGCGCAGCAGCTCTTCACCGAACTCCTGGCCGGCTACCATCAGCTGGAGGCAAGGCTGGGAATTGCGGAAGGCGACGTGGCCGGCGCCGCCGCTGCGCTGATCGCCGCCGGATACATGGCCGATCAGGACCGGGATGTTTCGGATGCGGACTTCCGGATCCTGCACCGGCAGCTGCGAACGATGATCTCGCCCGGCTTTCGGAAAATCAGCCCGGACCGGCAGCGGGAAACCTATGAACGGCTGGCGATCCTCGGAACCTACATCGCCGTCACCAGGAGCGCCTTGAAGCAGCGGCCGGACGTAGCGGCCGAAAGACAGCTGCGCGCCGTCAGCGAGACCTATCTGGCCAGCTTCGTCGGCCGGGCCGCCAACGAGCTCACAGTGGACGGCCGCGGGCTGCGCTTCGCCGGCGCCGGCCGGGCCGCCGCCGTCCCCGCGCCGCCGCCTGCGCCAACGACAAGGTCACAAGCAGCAGGCGGCGGCGTCATCGTCGACCGCATCGTCTTCGACATGAGCGTGACCGCGGGCTTTGGCGGTGCGGCGATGCAGGTTCGCCCGGTCATGCTGTTGAGCGGCGGCGTGGCGTGTCGCTGCCTCGACGAGGACCTCGCATCCCTCGACCTTTCAGACCTGCGGCGGCGGCGGCCCGAGGCCATGGGCGCGTGGAGGCAGGCCGGGGATGGCCTGCAGGTCAAGTGGGCGGAGAAATGGCGGCCGGTCACGTTCAGGGTGCAAGCCAAGCCGCTTGGCGACGGATGGCGCACGAGCGGAACCTATGAGCGCCTGTCGGGCTTTGGCGGCGCGGGCGGTCCCATGGTGGCGGCTTCGCGCACCCTCACTCTCTCCAACGACGGCGGGTTTGCGCTCAACACGAACGCCGGGACCAACGCCGGCGGCGTCGCCAGCCGTTCCAGCAAGACCCGGAGCGGCCGCTACCAGGTCAAGGGGTGGGTCCTTGTCCTGCGGTACGACGACGGCCGGACCGAAGGCCTGACGGCCATGACGAGCGCGGAAGGCGGCGCTTCGACCCTGTGGCTGGCGGGATCAAGTTACGAGCGCCGGTAGCCTCGGCGATTTGAAAGCGTGGTCTAGGGTCTTCCGCGACCGCACAGATCTAGTCGTCCCGGTTCTCGGCGGCGCCAGCGCCGTCAGGCCCGTACGGTCCCATATCAGCCCCCGCGCCGTGGTCTTCGTCGGATGTCTCGCGCGTCACGTTCAGCAGCCCCGCACCTGGAACGATCGCCGGACCGCGCAGCGGCGTTCCGCTGCGTTCCTCGGCGGGACGTTCGTCGAGAGGCCTGTCCGAGCCTTCAGTGCTGTGATCGTGCATGGTCCACCTCGCGCCAGGGAAACGCACGAACAATCCCCAAGTTCGCTTGCTGATCCGCCCCGGAAAGGTGGACGAAGTTGGTCGCTCCAGGCTCCATCTCGGCTGCGCTGACGGCGCCTTCATCATAGCGTCACAGCCGTGCGCCAGGTCCCGCCCACTAGGGTGGAGGGCGAAACATGCGTCCGCAGTGGCGATCGGCGGTGGCGATAAGCGCTTCGCTTGCAGGGCTCTGCGCGATGGCGACGCCCGCCCGCGCCGACGTGCTGGCGATCGCCGACGACGGATCCGTGACCGCCTATCGAGGCGCCATGGTCTACACCGACGTCGGCGCGACCGCTGTCGTCGCGCCGCGGGCCCGGCCGTCTCCGAGGTCCGACGATGTAGGCGCCATCCGATCCGCCATCGCCCAGGCGGCGGATCGATACGCCGTCAGTCGCGAGCTGGTGGAGGCGGTCGCCTGGCAGGAATCGCGCCTGCAGCATCGCGCCGTCTCCCCCAAAGGGGCCTTGGGCGTGATGCAGCTGATGCCGGCCACCGCGCGCGAGCTGAGCGTCGACCCCCTCGATCTGGCCCAGAACATCTCGGGCGGCGCGGCCTATCTGGCCCAACTGCTCCGCCGCTACGACGGAGACCTGCGGCTCAGCCTCGCCGCCTACAACGCCGGTCCCGCCGCCGTCGACCGCTACCGCGGCGTGCCGCCCTTCGCCGAGACCCAGCGCTACGTCAGCGCCATCCTCACACGCCTCGGCCAGACACCCCGCTGAACGCAAAAGAGGCCCGCCGAAGCGGGCCTCCCCTGTCGTTGCGGAGATCTAAGCCTAGAGGCCGACAACGCCGCCGTCGTCCTTGGTGATGACGATCGTGGACGAACGCGGCCGCGACACCGCCGAAGCGTTGGTCTGGCTGGCCGGCCAGTTGCTCGGGAAGGTGTTCGGGAAGCCGGTGGAGGTGTCTTCGCCGGGATGCTGGATGTTGACGAAGACGGTGCGGCCGTCCGGCGTCGTGTCGATGCCGGTGATTTCGCACTCCTTCGGTCCGACCAGGAAGCGACGGAGCGTGGCCCCAGGCGCCTTGCCGACTCGCGTGGCCTGGGTCGCGGTCGTCGTCCCGCTGGTGTTGGTGATGGTCTTCGTCGAGCCGTCGCCCACCGTCCCCGGCATGGCCGCCAGCATCATGCAGTTGGTCACGTCGGTATAGGCGCCGTCGTCCGTCTGGATCCACAGCAGCGGCGAGACCAGGCCGGCGGGGTTGGTCGCGCGCGAGAAATATAGCCCGTCCGGGCTTGAGAAGTCGTTAGTCGCGTCCAGGCCCGAGATGTTGATGTTGGCCGCGTTGAGGTCGGCGCCGGCGCCGAAGGCGTAGATGTCCCAGGTGAAGCTGGTCGCCTCGGTGGTGTCGCCGGTCTCCCGCAGGCGGATGATGTGGCCGTTGGGGTTGCCGAGTTGGGCGGTCGCGCTGGCGCCCTTCGGGTCGTTATAGAAGCGCGGGTTGGCGGCGTCGGTGGCGGTGATCGGGCGGGACGCAGAGTTGGTGTTGGTGAGGGTCAGATAGACCTCGCCATTCACCGGGTTCACCGCGACCCACTCGGGTCGGTCCATCTTGGTGGCGCCCACAACGTCCGCCGCGAGGCGCGTGTTCACCAGCACGTCGGCCTGGTCGGCGAAGGCGTAGGTGGCGTTGGCGGCCGTGAGCCCGTTCTGGCCGAAGACCAGCGGCAGCCACTGGCCGCTGCCGTCCGCGTTGAACTTGGCGACGTGGAGCACGCCAGCATTGAGGTATTTGTCGCCGATCGCCAGACGATCGGTGGCGGTGGCGTCAGCCGCGCTCCAGGCCGTGCCGGAGATGAATTTGTAGAGGTACTCGTTGCGCGAGTCGTCGCCCGTGTAGACGGCGGGCTTCACGCCCGGCTTCAGCAGCGAAAGGCGGGCGTTCTCGTGGCCCATGCGGCCCAGAGCGGTGCGCTTGCGCGGCGCGGCGCTCGGAATGTAGGGGTCGATCTCGACCACCCAGCCGTACTGGTTGGGCTCGTTGCGGAAGTCCGCCGTCGCGCTGGCGCCCGTCGCCGAGGCGTTCCAGCGGGCGTAGATGGTGCTCGAGGCGTCGGCCGGGACCACCGTGCTCCAGCCGAAGTTGCCGTTGGCGCCCTGGGCGACGCCGTAGCGGGTCAGCGCGGTGACCTCCTTGGCCGTGCGCGCCGCATTGTCGGTGGCGGCGCGGCGGAAATAGCCCGCCCAGTTCTCTTCGCAGGTCAGATAGGTGCCCCAGCCGCTGGCGCCGGCGGCGCAGTTGTTGATCGTGCCGCGCCCTTGCGTCCCCGTCGGCGAATAGACGGTCTGCAGCAGCGCCGAACCGGCGACCGGTCCAGTGAAGGTCATGACGGTGAGCGGGGTGATCCGGCGATTGAGCGTCGAGCTCTGCACATAGCCCCACCCCGAGGCGCCGCGGGTGACTTCCACGAGGCTGACGCCGTGCGCCTCCATCTCCTTGAGCGCCTCGGCTTCGGGCCGAACGCCAGCGGTGGTGGTGGCGCCGTTCGCGTGCAGATAGCGCTGGGTGATGTTCTCGTGGTTCATCGCCAGGACGGCGCGGGTGTTCGAACTGTCGTCGCGGGTCGCGCCGCTGGCGGCCAGGCCGAAATAGGCCATGCCGTCATGGTGGTCGCCGGCGCGGGACGAGAAGCCCGTGTCGGTGCCGTCGTTGGCGTAGGCCGGCGTCGCCGCGGTCAGCGGGTCGCCCAGGCGATAGAGCACCGTGACCGTGTAGCCGGCCGGCACGGTGACGATGTCGTTGAGGTTCTTGGCCACGGCGGTGAAGCCGAGCTGCGCCGGCTGCACGGTGATGGTCGTCTCGGCGAAGCTGGTCTTGCCGCCGCTGTCCGTGGCCGTGAAGCGGAAGGCGAAGGCGGTCGCGGCGGTGACGCTGGGCGCGACAAAGGTGGCGGTCGTGGTGTTGGCGTTGCTCAGGGCGACCGTGGGCCCGGAGATCTGCGTCCAGGCGACGCTCGACACCGTCCCGTCGTCCGTCGCCGTGCCCGCCAGCGACACGGCCTTGCCGGAGCTGGTGGTCGCCGACTGACCGGCGGTGACCGTTGGCGCATCGTCGCCGCCGCCGCCGCAGGCCGCCAACGGCAGGCCGCCGAACACCGCGAGCGCCGTCGCGGTAAATCCACCCCTCAGCAGGTTACGCCGGGAATAGCGAGCGTCTACAATGTCCTGAAGGCTAGCATTTTCCGAGACATTCGTGTCCAGGATGCCATCCGTATAGGAATGATTCAGATCTTTATTTCTGCTCACGTGGCCCCCGGAAACAGTATGCCTGCGCTAATGCGCGGTCCGGGGATGCCTATCCTTTGATTTCCAAGTTTTTGTGACGCCACGACAACAACAGCGTGACAACTCCGTAGACGGTCAATCGCCGACGGAATGACCGCCGCGGCGCATCGTCACAAAACTTCGAAGGAAGCGGGATCAAACCGTCACACGATTGAGGCAGCAACGGGCGGATCTAAGGGGGCTCGCCATGCGCATTGCAAAATCCGTGATCCGACTTGTCGTCGCCCTCCCCGCCATGGGGCTCGCCGGCGTCGCGCAGGCGCAGTCGCTCGACCCCGCCGGCTCCGGCGCGATCTCCGGCGCTCTGGGGTGGCTTCAGGGCACCTTGCTGGGCACCGTGGCCACCGTCGCCGCGGTGATCGCAGTGGCGGCCGTGGGCTTCATGACTCTCACCGGCCGCATGAACTGGAGGCACGCCGCGACGGTGGTGCTGGGCTGCTTCATCCTGTTCGGCGCCACGGCGATCGTCGCCGGCATCCGGCAGACCGCGACAGGCTTCTGAGCCGTGGCCCAGCTCCAGCAGGACCTGGTCTTCGGAGCCCTGACGCGGCCGCAGATGTTCGCCGGCGTCACCTATGGCTATTTCGTGCTGAACGCGGTGGTCACCACCGAGATCTTCCTCATCACCAAGTCGCCCTGGGCGCTGCTGGCGGCCCTGTTGCTCCACGTGATCGGCTATATGGCCTGCCTGAAGGAGCCGCGGATCTTCGACCTCTGGATCACCCGGCTCACCCGCCACCCCCGCGTCCGGAACTGGCGGGCGTGGCGCTGCAATTCGTACCGGCCATGACCCGAGACCTCGATCCGCGACGCGAGGCCGCCGCCGGCGACCGCCTGCCCTACGCCCGTCACCTGGACGATCTGACGATCGAGACCCGCGACGGGCTGCTGATGCAGTTCACCCGCCTGGACGGTCTCCGTTTCGAGACCGTCGACAACGACGAGATCAACTACCGCAAGGCGTTGCGCGACGCGGCCCTGCGCACGATCGCCAGCTCCCGCTTCGCCCTCTATCACCACATCGTCCGCCGCGAGGTCGCCCCGCGGCTCGAGGCGGAGTTCACTGACGCCTTCAGCCGTGAGCTGGACGCGGCCTGGCGCCGACGGCTGTCGGCCAAGAAGCTCTATGTGAACGACCTCTATCTGACCCTGGTGCGCCGGCCGCTTCAGGGAAAGGTGGGCGTGCTTGACACCCTTATGCGCGGTCTGGGCGGCGCCTCGGCCGCCCGCGCCCAGGCCGACCAGGCCATCGAGCTGCGCGAACTGGCGGCCGCGCGCGACGCCCTGACGGCGGCGCTTGCGCCCTACGGAGCCCGCGCCCTCCAGGTCTACGACACGGCGCACGGCCCCTGCTCCGAGCCGCTGGAGTTTCTGTCCACCCTGTTCAACGGCGAGGTTCGCCCCGTGCTGCTGCCGGCGTGCGACCTCGGGCGGCACCTGCCCTATCGCCGGGTCAGCTTCGGCGCCGAGGCCCTGGAGCTCTCCGCCGCGGGCGCCCTGCCGCGCGCCTTCGCCGCCATGATCTCGGTGAAGGACTACCCGCCGCAGACCGCCGCCGGCATGCTCGACGACCTGCTGCGCCTGCCCTGCGAGCTGACCATCAGCCAGAGCTTCGGCTTCGTCGACCGCCAGGCCAGCCTCGGCCGGATGAACCTGGCGCTGCGCCGCATGCGCGCGGCCGACGACGAGGCGGTCTCCCTGCGCCAGGGCCTGATAGCCGCCAAGGACGAGGTGGCCGCCGGCCGCGCCGCCTTCGGCGAACACCATCTGACGGCGATGGTCCGGGCGTCGTCGCTCGCCGCCCTGAACGAGGCCTGCGCCGAGGTCCAGGCCGCCTTCACCGACATGGGGGTCATCGCGGTGCGCGAGGACGTCAATCTCGAAGCCGCCTTCTGGGCGCAGTTCCCGGGCAACTTCAAGGACATCGCCCGCCGCGCCCTGATCTCCACCGCCAACTTCGCGGGCCTGGCCTCAGGCCACAACTTCCCGCTGGGCCAGGCGGAGGACAACCACTGGGGCCAGGCGGTCACCCTGCTCGAGACCACCTCGGCCGGTCCCTACTATTTCAACTTCCACAAGAACGACCTCGGCAACTTCACCCTCATCGGTCCGTCCGGCTCGGGCAAGACGGTGGTGCTGGCCTTCCTGCTGGCCCAGGCCCGCAAGTTCGACCCGCGCATCGTCTTCTTCGACAAGGACCGCGGGGCCGAGATCTTCCTGCGCGCGATCGGCGGGCGATACGACGTCATCCGGCCCGGCCGGCCCACAGGCTTCAACCCGCTGCAACTGGCCGACACCCCGGCCAACCGCGCCTTCCTGGTCGACTGGAGCCGGCGCTTAGTCACCCAGCCTGGCGAGGTGCTGCCGCAGGAGGACGTCGAGCGGATCAAGGAGGCGGTGGACGCCAACTTCGCCCAGCTGCCCGAGTTCCGCCGGCTGCGCTACTTCGCCGAGCTGTTCCGGGGCGACCGCCGCCCGCACGGCGCCGACATCGCCGCCCGGCTGCGCCCCTGGTGGGGCGAAGGCGATCTCGCCTGGCTGTTCGACAACGCCGAGGACGCGCTCGACCTCGACGTCCGCACCCTCGGGTTCGACATGACCCAGGTGCTGGATGAGCCGTCCTTGCGCACGCCCACGATGATGTACCTGTTCCATCGGGTCGAGCAGCGCCTCGACGGACATCCGACGCTGATCGTCATCGACGAGGGCTGGAAGGCGCTGGACGACGACGTCTTCGTCGCCCGGATCAAGGACTGGGAAAAGACCATCCGCAAGCGCAACGGGGTCGTCGGCTTCGCCACTCAGAGCGCCCAGGACGCGCTAGAGAGCCGCATCGCCTCGGCCATCGTCGAACAGGCCGCGACCCAGATCTTCATGGCCAATCCCAAGGCCCAGGCGCGCGACTACATGGAGGGCTTCGGCCTGACCGAGCACGAGTTCGGCCTGGTGCGCTCGCTGCCGGACACCTCGCGCTGTTTCCTGATCAAGCACGGGACTGACAGCGTCGTCGCCCGGCTCAACCTTGCCGGCGAACCCGAACTCCTCACCATCCTGTCGGGACGCGAGCGGACGGTGCGCCTGCTCGACGAGATCCTCCAGAGTGTCGGCGACAGCCCCGACGCCTGGCTGCCGCGTCTGCTGGAGCGGGCGTGATGGCCGACGCCTGCGCCGCGGCGGCGAACCAGACCGGGCTGGTCGAGGGGCTGCTGAGCTCGACCGACTGCCACATCGCCGACCTGGTGCAGACCGGCTACGGGGCGCTGGCCGGGCCGGAGTCGCACCTCATCGCGGCTTTGACGGCCGTGCTGACCATCTATGTCGCGCTCCTGGGCCTGCGGCTGATGCTGGGACTCGGCGCGCTGCGAGTGGGCGACCTCACCCTGGCGGCGGTCAAGATCGGCGTCGTCCTGGCGCTCGCCACCAACTGGCCGCTCTACCATCGGCTGGTCTTCGAGACCCTGTTCCACGGCCCCGAGCAGCTCGCCGGGGAGCTCCTGATGGGATCGGCCGCGGGCAAGCCGATCGAAGCCCTGCGCGGGGGCCTCCAGCTGGCCTTCGACGAGATGCAGGCCGCCGCCCACGTCTACGCTCAGAAGACGCCAGGCGGCGCCTCGCCCTGGCTGGGGGGCGCAGGGTTCAGCGCCGCCGCCCTCAACCTCTCCTCGGTGCTGATGCTGGTCTCGACCCTCGGCGTCCTGCTGGGCCTGAAGATCGTCCTGGCCGCCCTGCTGGTCGCCGGCCCGGTTTTCCTCGGCTTCTTCCTGTTCCAGAGCACGCGCGGGATCTTCGTCGGCTGGCTGCGCGCGGCGATCGGCCTGGCGCTGGCGCCTCTGTTCGCCCTGCTGGCCCTGGTTCTCCAGCTTCAGCTCGTGCAGCCGCACCTGGCAGACCTGGCGGCGATGCGCGCCCAGGGCGGCGCGGATGCTGGGGCCGGGCCGGCCGTAGCCGTCCTGGTGATCACCCTGACCACGGCGATGGTGACGCTGGCCGGCCTCGCCACGTCCGGCGTCGTGGGCTTCAGCCTGAGGCTGCCGCTCGGACGCTCCGCCTCGGCGGCACCGACCAGCGCAACGGGGGCTGCGGCCGGCGCCGCCTGGGTTGAGCGCGCCGCTGCGCCGCCGACCGATTTCGAGCCGCCGCCCAGAATCGCCGCCGTCGCCTCGGCCGCGGCGGCTCTGGAGCGCCGCGACAGCCGCCTTCTGCTCGAGCAGGCCGGTCATGGCCGGCCCGCCGGCGTCTCAAACTATAGCCCACAGGGCGCCTCGGAGTTCACGCGCCAGGCGGGCGTCAGCCGGCGCAGATCGGCCCAGCCGCCGGCGTCGGCGAGCAGCCTGCGGAGAGACCGATGAAGATCGAAAAGCCCGCGGCCGCCGACCGCCAAGCCTACTACGCCCAGGCCGCGACCTGGGCCCAGGACGTGCACGGCGCCTTGCGCGCCTCACGCCGCCTGGCCTGGATCATCGCCGGCGTAGCGGTCGGCGTGGCGGCGCTGGAAGCTGCAGCCCTGGCCGCGCTGGCGCCGCTGAAGACGGTGGTCCCCTACACCATCCTGGTCGACCGCCAGACCGGCTACATCGAGACCGCCCATGCCCTGAAGGCGGGCGACCTGTCGCAGGACGCCGCCGTGACCCAGGCCTTCCTCGCCCAGTACGTCCTGGCGCGCGAGACCTTCGACGCCCACGACCTGCAGGCCAACTATCGCAAGGTGACGGCCTGGTCGCAGGGACCTGCGCGCAGCCAGTACATCCACGCCATGCAGCCGCAGAACCCACAGAGCCCAACGGCCCTCTACAGCCGCACCACCGTCGTTCAGACGACTCTCAAGAGCGTCTCGCTGATCGCCTCCAACTCCGCCCTGGTGCGGTTCGAGACCGAACGCCGCGACGGCGACCTCGCCGGCGAGCGCCGCGCCTACGCCGCCGTCGTCGGCTTCCGCTACACCGGCGCGCCGATGCGCAACGAGGACCGGCTGCTGAACCCGCTCGGCTTCCAGGTCACTGCCTACCGCCGCGACTCCGAGACGGTCGGCGCCCCGACGCCCGGCGTCGTCCAGCCCGCCATGACCGGAACTGCGCCGTGAAGCGCCTGGGGATCCTCCTGGTCCTGGCGGCGCTCGTCGCCGGCCCCGCCTCGGCGCAACCGCGACCCCAGGCGGCCGGCCTGGACCGGCGGGTGCAGCTCGTCGACTTCGACCCGGACAAGGTGACGCCGATCCGCGCCGCTCTCGGCTACCAGCTGATGATTGAGTTCGCGCCCGACGAGCGGATCGAGAACGTCTCGATCGGCGACTCCCTCGGCTGGCAGGTTACGCCCAACCGGCGGGCCAACATCGTCTTCCTGAAGCCGATCGACGGGACCGCGACCAACATGACGGTGGTCACCGACGCCCGCCGCTATCTGTTCGACCTGCGCCTCGCGGCCAAGGGCGCCAAGGCGTCGCCGGCCTACACCGTCCGCTTCCTCTACCCCGCGCCGGCGACAGCGGCGGTCATCCCCCAGCGCGAGCCGGAGCCTCGGGTGGCCAACGCCGCCTACACGGTCACCGGCTCGCCGGAGAACGCGCCGTCGCGGATCTTCGACGACGGCGAGATGACCTATTTCGAATGGCCGCCCCAGAGCGCCGCGCCGGCCATCTTCGCCGTCGCCGGCGACGGGTCGGAGAGCATGGTCAACTACGCGGTGCGCGGCCCCTACGTCGTCGTCCAGCAGCTGGCGCCGCGCTTCGTCCTGCGCAACGGCAAACAGGTCGCGACGGTGGTCAACGGCGGCTATCCCACGCAACAGACGGCGCAGAGGTGACGATGACGCCCCCGAGCGCCGATCCCGAAACCCTCGAGCTGCAGCCCCGCCTGAGCGTCGCGCGCACCAGCGGCGGCCTGCCCACGCCGCTGATCATCGCCGCCTTCATCGTCCTGGCGGTGGCGCTCTTCCTGGTCCTCAACGGCCGCCGCAGCCAGGCCGAGGCCCGCTCATTGACGGCGCCCGCCCCCGACGCCGCGCCCAGCGAGCCCGCCGCTCCGCTACAACTCCCCGCCGCACCGTCGGAGACGCCGCCGGCCGCGCCCGTCCAGCCTGCGCTCCCACAGCCGTCACCGGCCCCAGCGCCCGCCTCGCCCCCGCCCGCCGTCGCCAGCGATGTCAGGACCCGCCTCAGCGCGCCCGCCGTGGTCGTCGATCTCAGCGGGCAGAACCGGCCCCTCACCCTGGCCCAGGCGGCGGCCCCGCCGCGCCCCGCGGCGACCGGCGAGACCTCGGCGAGCGCCGCCATGGCGCAGGCGCTGGAAGGCCAGCCCGGTCCCGGCGCGGTGGAAAGCATGGCCCAGCGGCTGCAGCTCGGCGGCTCGACCCCGGGCGCCGCCATCGCCACCCAGATGGGCGACCTTGGCCTCGTCATCCCGCAAGGCGCGGTCATTCCAGCCGTGCTGGAGACGGCGATCAACTCCGACCTGCCGGGCTACACGCGCGCGATCGTCAGCCGCGACGTGCGCAGCTTCGACGGCCGGACGGTGCTCATCCCGCGCGGCAGCCGGCTGATCGGCCAATACCGCAGCGCCGTCTCACTGGGTCAATCCCGGGCCTTCGTGATCTGGTCGCGTGTCACCCGTCCCGACGGCGTCACCGTGCAGATCGGCTCGCCCGGAACCGATCAGCTCGGCCGCGGCGGGCTTACCGGCGACGTCGACCGGCATTTCTTCACCCGTTTCGGCGGCTCGATCCTGCTGTCGGTGCTGAACGCCGGGGTCGCCTCGATCGCCAAGGGCCCGACCACCACCGTCGCCATCGGCTCCCCCGGTCAGGCCGCTGCGGCCGCCTCCCTGGTCCAGCCGGAATCCGTTCCTCCGACCATCAAGGTCCCGCAGGGCGAGGCGATCCGGATCTTCGTCGCCCGCGACCTGGACTTCTCCGCCGTGGCCCCAGTCAATGCGGGCCCGATCAATGCGGGAACGGGGTGGTGAACGCCCAGCCCGCCGCCGTCTATCTGACCACCTATCTTGCGCCGATCGCGACCCTGCTCGCCCGCCCCGACGTCACCGACCTCTACGTCAACCGCCCGGGCGAGGTCTGGGTGGAGACCCTTCAGGGCGGGCTCGAACGCCACGAGGCCGCAGGGCTCGACGAGACCACGCTCTGGCGGCTGGCGCGCCAGATCGCCAGCCTCTCGCACCAGGGGGTGAACCGCGAGCACCCCCTACTGTCCGCCACCCTCCCCGACGGCGCCCGGGTGCAGATCATCGCCCCACCGGCGACGCGCGGCCCGATGGCGGTGGCGGTGCGCAAACATGTGGTCGCCGACCTCAGCCTGGACGACTACGCGCGCGACGGCTTCTTCGCCCGCGTGCGGACCGACGGGGTTTCCCAGGTCGAGGCGGTGGATGCGGAGCTGCGCCGGCTGCTCGACGGCGGCCTGACCGCCGATTTCCTTCGCGAGGCCGTCCGCCAGCGCAAGAACATCGTCGTCGCCGGCGGCACCTCCACCGGCAAGACCACCTTCGTCAACGCGCTCTTGAAGGAGATCCCGCGCCACGAGCGGCTGATCCTGATCGAGGATGCCGCCGAGATCCGGATCGAGCATCCCAACGCGATCGGCCTGCTGGCGGTGCGCGGCGAAACCGGCGAGGCCAAGGTCGCGGCCGAGGACCTGCTGCAGGCCTGCCTGCGCATGCGCCCCGACCGTATCATCCTGGGCGAACTCAGGGGCCGCGAGGCTGCGAGCTTCCTGCGCGCGGTCAACAGCGGACACCCCGGCTCGATCACCACCCTGCACGCAGACAGCCCGGAAGGCGCGGTCGAACAGCTCAGCCTCATGGTCCTCCAGGCCGGGCTCAACCTCGGACGCGCGGAGATCGCCGCCTACGTCCGCGGCGTTGTCGACATCTTCATCCAGCTCACGCGCAGCGAAGGCCGTCGGGCGGTGTCCCAGATCCAGTTTCGCCCCGCGCGCTGAGCGCCGTACCCTCCGGCCCGGGAAGGGGCGCAGCGGGCGTCAGAACCCCAGGTCGCGGATCGGGCTGTCGTAGCCGCTGCAGACGACCTGGGTCGCTTTCGACAGCCTGGCCGCATCCACCCCGGTCAGATAGCCGTCGATCAGCCGCTGGTAGTTGCTGATCATGCCCTCCACGTCCTTGGAGAGGCGCATGTAGTTGAAGCCCTGGCTGTGCAGGCCGAGTTGCTGGAGCGGCAGGTTGGAATAGTCCTGCTGCGGGATCTCCGGGAAGCTCGGGTCGTCGTGCGACTTCGGCGCGGGCGCCTTGGGCGGCTCGCGGGTTTCGTCTTCGGGGTGCAGCGAGAGCGCCCAGATCTCGAACAGGCAGGTTTCCGGCGTGAGCGGGCGGACCCGATAGGACGACATCGCGCTGAAGAACGGCAGCAGGAAGAAATGCGGGAAGATGTATTCGACCGCCGAGATCGGATGCGTCGCGGCCACAGTGTTCAGGTCGGGCGTCGGAATCCCCTGCTCCCGGCCCTGCCGGGTGATCTCGCCATTGATGCGGCCGAAAAAGGCCTGTGGCGCCGTCGCCAGGTCGTCGGGCAGTTCGACGTCGCGCAGGCCCTCGATGATCGCCATCTCCCGGGGGTCGATCATCCCGGCCATGCCGGTGTGCAGGCTGCGCATGAAGTCGATCATCAGCTCGACATAGTCCCGAACCGACTTGACCCGGCCAGGCGGCGCCTTGGTGCTCGCCCCTTCGGAGCCGTAGAGGCTCATGCCCGGCGGAGTCAGGACGTGGAGCTGCGGGTGGGTCCGCATGACGTGATAGCCTTCCATGAAGGCTTCCATGGCGAGCTTCCAGTTCACCGGCAGCACCGCCGAATGCCACCAGTCCACCTTCAGCTTGTCGACATTGTGCGCTTCCAGCCGGTCCGCCAAGGAGCCCAGGCTCTCGCGCAGCGGCGGCGCATCGTCGTCGAAGTTGATGAAGGCGCAGCCGCCCCACAGCTCGACCCGACAGGGCAGCAGATTGACGTCCTCTCGCGTCAGGGCGTCCTCGCTGAAGTAGCGGCGCTCGTAGATGAAGGTGTTCCTGCCGTCGATGTTCCAGCGCCAGCCGTGGAAGGGGCAGTTGAAGCCCTGGACCTCGCAGTTGCCGCTGCCGTTGGCGAACTTCACGCCGCGATGGCGGCAGGCGTTGTGGAAGGCCTTCACCCCCGTCTGCGTCCGGACCACGATAATCGACTTGTCGAGGAGGGTGTATTCGACCCAGTCGCCGACGTTCGGAACCTCCTCCAGCCGGCAGGCCATCTGCCAGACATGCGGCCACAGGCGCTCGCACTCCAGCTTGAAGAAGGCTTCGTCGTAGTAGCGCCGCGACGGGATGAACTCCGGATCGTCGATTAGAAACGGCACGTCCCCCGTACGGGCGTCCTTGGCCTGCATCATCACCGTCATCTTTTCCTCCCCGCCGCCGGGTCGAGCCGGGGGCATGGACGACAGCATTCCGCAGAGCGGACCTCGCCGCAACACCGCAGGTAGCGCCGCTGAAACCAGACATCATGGGCCAGGCCCCGCGGGCGGCGACGTGCAGGATTTTTTCGGCGACAGCGGCGGGATTGTGCCGGGCCGGACCCTATGGGCGGCGGGCGCTGGTCAGCCGTCGCTGCCGGCGTCTTCGACGGGCGGATTCGTCTCCCCCGCCGCCTCGGTCAGCAGACGCAGCAAGAGGCGGTTGCCTTGGTCGATGCTCTCGACCGGCTCGCTGCGCAGGATCACCCGCTTGAGGCAGACCACGACCGCATAGGGCCGCGCCTTGCCGGGGGTGGCGACGACGGCGCCGCTGGGCGCCGATTCATCTGCAACGTCTCGTCGTCCGTTCACGTCGAGTTTCTCCACGGATCGTTCCGCCGCTGACCCGTCGCGGCGATGCGTTCGCCGGCTTCGGCGAAGCCAGCCCGGCTGCTCATTCAGAATCGAGATGTCACGGAAGCGCGGCTTAGGCGCATGTGCTCAGCGCCTGTGCACCGCCGTGCGGACGTCCCACACGCGCTCGCGCCCGGGTTCAGGCTTCAGACGCGCTTCTACCAAGTGATCGCGCCCGGCGTCGGCGGGCGATAGGTCGGCGTGGCGCGGTTCGGCGCCCGAGTGCTGGGCGGCGGAGCGCGCGGCGGCGATGGTGTCCTGCAGCGTATCGATCGATCTCTTCGCCATTGGCAAATCCCCGGAAGCCGCGGCGCATCCATGGGCGCGGCCGGATAGGCTGAAGTCATCAGCCTGCCGCAGGTCGACCTGGGGTGATCGATCAAAAGCAAAGCGCGGAGTCGGATGAATGCGATGTTCCGGCCGCCCTATGCCGGTGCAGCCGCAGTGGCAGGCGGGCCCGGCGCCTCAAGGCCCGCAGAACCCGCCGCCTTAGTCGTTTCAGGCTGCGGGCTGGGCCCGCGGCTGGATCGCCCGGGTGGCTTCTTTAAGCGCGTCGGATTGGGTCCGCGCGACGATGTCGCTGCTCTCGATCACCAGCTGCAGGTTGTCGCGCAACAGGTTGCTCTGCAGGGCCGCCACGTCCTGCAGGGTCCGGCAGCCGGCCAACCGGCCGAAGGCCTGGAGGTTGGTGCGCACCGTCTTCTGGGTCAGTTCGAACCAGGCGCGGGACGCGTCCTGGGCTCCCTTGGCGAGCGCGCTGGACGCCTTCGACACCGCCTGGACGTTCTGCGCCGACTGCTCGCTCAGATCCCGGTTCGGCGTCGCGACGTCGAGTGCGCGTGTCAAGTTCTGGGTCAGGCCCTCGAAGCTGCGAATCCCCACCTCGAGGCTCGAGTGCACGGCCTGTTGGGCGGTCTCGAGCTGGATGCGCAGGATCTCGCTGTTGGCCTTGGCTGCGGCGCCGTTCGCCTCGGCGCTCTTGTCCGCCACCGTTTCGGCGGCGCGGAGGCCCTCCTTGGCCTGGCGCGCACCTGCGTTGGCGACACGACGGGCGGCCTCCGCGGCATCTTCACCGCCATTCTTCGAGGCGAGCGTGGGGCCGGTGTTTTGAACGTCTGCCATGGGAAGCTCCTCGCGAAACGCCCGCGCAGCGGGCCGAATTGCCTAGCCCGACGCAACGATACGTTGAGCGGCAACGCAGCACATAACCCTGACGCGGATGCTTCTGTTCCGTGGAACCTGCTCCGTCAGACTATTAATTGCAGCACATCACCCGATACCTCGCCGTCAGCGTCGCCCGACGGAGTTCGGACGACGTCCGCGTGAGACGTTCGACAATAATGAGCGGAAATAATTCTTCAGCCCACGTCACGCGTAAGATTGGATCCCTGCGCCCGCCCGCTTTGTGGCCACGCGAGGTGGCGACCCGCATTTGGGACTTGGCCGGCTGGGCTTAGTCCCGAACCGCGCTGGGCCAGCGCGGACGCTCGGGTCGGACCTGCTCGGAGTCAGACCGGTAGCAGGCGAGGGCCGCGAGCCTGTGATCCTGGTGCAGGGTGATCCTGCCGCGTCCGACCGTCAGCAACCCCTCGCCCCGCAGCTGCTTCAGGGTTCGATTGATGTGCACCACGCTCAGCCCGAGCGCGTCTGCGAACACCTCCTGAGTGAGAGGGAGGCGGAAAGCGCCCGCCTTGACGAGCCCGATCACCTCGAGCCGGTCGTGAAGTTCGAGCAGAAGGTTCAGCACCCGCTCCTTGGCCGTCAGCCGCCCGATCCGCACGATCTGGTCGAAGAGCCGCGCCTCGCGTCGAGAGATGGCGTCTGCAATGGAGGCGGAGACCTGCTCGCCGGTCGCCAGGGCCGCTGTGTCGGCGATTTCGACATTGGTCAAGGCCACCAGGCCGCGGCTGCCCACGTCCGAGGAGCCGCTGATGCTCGCGACGTCCCCTGGCAGGAGAAAGGCGAAGATCTGCCGCCGGCCGTCCGGAAGGATCCGCGTCTCGGCGATCCATCCTGACACCACCACGATCTGGCGGCGCCGGCTTTCGGGATCCGCGGAGACGCCGACGCCGGCCGGGATCCGCTCCACGGTCCGCCAGAAGTTCTGCACGCGTCCAACGTTGACCTGTCGGACGTCAGTTGCTGCGGCGAACGTGAACCCCCCGCTATGCGAAACGACGCTAACCTCACTCGCCATAGACATGACCAACCCCCTGTATTTCCCCGACTGACGGTTCAACTTGATCGGCGTGGTGATCAGCGCCCGTCGAAGCCAATGTCCATCAATTGATGTGCCGGTGAAATTCCGGGGGATTGCCCCCGTATTTCTCCGGATGAGGCAGCACGACGCACCGAAATCTTCCCGATGCTGACGGCCAAGACGCCTTCCATCCGCGAGTGCGGCGCCAGTCTCGATGGGGATCAGAGGACCGGGGGAACTATCGTTCAGGCGTCTCGCCGCGGTTGGCGGCGGAGACTGTGGACATCATCCAGGAGCGTCGGCTTGGGGTGGGTGTCTTAGGCGCCGAAAATCCACCCGCCCGGCAAGCTTGAGAGCTGCACGCCGACCAGGACCAGCTGGTCGCCGCCGGAGAGGTCGATCACCGTGTCCGCGCCTGATTGGCTCAGACTGTAGGACTGACCGGGCGCAAGCTGGACCCGATCCCCCTCGGCGACGCTGAAGTCCAGCACCCGGTCGACGCCGCCTCCGGCGAAAATGTGGAAGACATCCGCCCCGGCGGCGCCGGTCAGGACGTCATTCCCGCGATCGCCCGACAGCCAATCGTCGCCGGCGCCGCCGTCCAGCAGGTCGTCCCCCTGACCGCCGCGGACGATGTCCGCCCCGTCCCCGCCCGCGCAGGTGTCCGAGCCGAGGTTGCCGTTGATGATGTCGTCGCCGGCGTCGCCGGACACCTGGTCGTTTCCCTGACCGCCGAGCACCCAGTCGGCGCCCAGGCCGCCGCGGACCGTGTCTTCGCCGATGTTGCCGTGGATGTTGTCGGCGCCGGAGCCGCCCACGACGAGGTCGTTCCCGTCCTCGCCGCGCAGGTAGTTGGCCCCGTCGCCGCCCTCGATCCGATCGTCGCCCAGGCCGCCGTAGACGCTGTCGTCGCCGGCGTCGCCGAACAGCTGGTCGCCACCGTCGTCCCCGAAGATGCGGTCGCTGTCGCGGCCGCCGAGAACCGTGTCGTCGCCTGCGCCCCCCGCGATGCTGTCGAAGCCGCCGTTGCCGTGCACCCAGTCATTGCCGCCGCCGCTGGTGACGGTGTCGCCCCCCTCCCCGGCGGAGAAGTGGTCCGACGAGGCTCCCAGCTGGACGACGTCGGATTCGGCGGTGCCGCTGGAGCCGCCGGTGATGACGGTCGGGCCGCCGTCGGTTGGCGGCGGTGGCGGTGGCGGTGGCGGTGGAGGCGGAGGCGGCGGAGGTGGAGGTGGAGGTGGAGGTGGAGGTGGCGGTGGAGGTGGCGGTGGCGGCTCCGGCACGGTGAACGTCATGGTGTTGGGCGTGGCGTCCTCGTTCTCGCCCCAGCCGACGAAGCCGTCGTCGCGCACTTGGAAGGTGAAGGAGGTGGTTCCGACGCCGCTCGGCGTGAACACCAGGTCGCCCGCCTGGATGTCGTCCGCGCTGATCACCTGGCCCGCGGTCACGGCCGTCGCATTCAGCGTAAGCTGGCCGCTGGCCGGCAGGGTGGCGACCTTGACAGCCTCAAGCCCGTCGCCCTGGCCGTCGCTGAAGCCGAAGTCGCTCACCGCCAGCGTGTGCGACGTCCCGGCCGCGAGCGTGCTGCTAAAGTCCGCGCCGGACGGCGCCTCGTTCTCGCCGAAGACGCCGTCGTCGAACGCCAGCCTTTCAATCCCGGTGAGCCGGTCGAAGCCATCCGGTCCTGAAATCCCCAGGACGCCGCCGCCGAGGTCGCTGGCCACGTAATCGGTGCTGTCGCCGGAGAACCTCGCCACGTCCAGGGCGCCCGCGCCGCCGTCCAGGGTGTCGGCGCCCGCTCCGCCGTCGAGGGTGTCATTCTCCGTTCCGCCGATCAGGGTGTCCCGCCCGTCGTCACCCAGCAGGTGGTCGGCTCCTGCGAGACCCGAGAGGCTGTCGTTGCCCTCGACGCCATACATTGCGTCGCCGGCCGCACTGCCGAGCCACCAATCCTCTCTGAACGGGCACCCCACGAACAGCAGGCTTCCATCCGGGAAGCGAGCGTCGCTACCATGGATGCCGAAGCCGAAGTCCACGGAACGGCCGCCCAGGGTGATGGTCACGTACAGTGGCGATCCACCAAACGCCCCATCAGGGTTGAAGACGAGACTGGCTTGCTTGGCGTTCGCCCCGGCGGTTGCGAACTGCAGCGTGTCGCTTGCCGCCGAGTAGCTCGCGGCCTGGGCGGAGGTGATCGTCTCGAACGTGTAGGTCGCCATCTACCCATCCAGTGCTGCGGCGCCGGCGCCGTTCGCGCACAGCTGCGGCGTTGGGCAGCGCCAAGTTCGCACCCAAGGATGTGATGTGCTCGTCGGTGATCTTCCCCGACACACCAGAAGATAGGCGCCCCCGCGGGCCGCCCTCACGTCTGCGTGAAACGGAAAACGGCGCCGGCTCAATGGCGTGACGCCACAGCTTGAAGGGCCGCGCTCGTCGCCCGGGCGACGCCTTCGGCGATCAGAAGATAGAGCCCCTAAGGGCGAGCGGCGGCACGCTTGCCGCTATTGCGTGGGGCTCGGAAGCACGTCGGCGTGGTCCGCCCGATGCAGCCCCTGGGCCAGTTCGACCAGACGGGCGCGATCAACGTGGCTGACCCGGCTGAAGCGAAACGTCACGCCACCCTGAAGCCGCAGGGCCTTGAGGCTTCGGCTCACGTGCACCACGCTTAAGCCAAGCGCGTCGGCGAGGTGCTCTTGGGTCAGCGGCAGGTAGAAGCTGCGCTCGTTCACCACGCCGATCTGGTCCAGCCGATCATGCAACTCGAGCAGAAGGTCGGCGAGGCGCTGCAGCGCCGAGCGCCGGCCGAGCCGAACCACGTCCTCGTAGCGCCGCTCCCTGGCGAGGCCGACCGCGTCGTTCATCGCCTTCCAGATCGCGACCCGCTCCGCGTCCTTGGCCCGGACCAGGGTCTGGGCCACGTCGATGCATTCGACGCTGGTCAATGCGACCACGCAGCACGGTCTGGCGCGATTCACCGGGCGCGAGAGCACCGGGTCCCCGGGGATCCCAAAGGAGAAGATTTGCCGCCTTCCGTCCGGCAGCACGCGCATCTCGCAGGTCCAGCCGTTCAGGATCCACTTCAGGCGCGGCGTCCGGGCGAACGAGCTGATCACCGCGGCTGCGGGATAATGCTCTATGGGACGGATCAGCTCGGTGAAGGTTTCCGCCATGGATTGCGGCAATCCAGCGTTCCGGATCAGCCCCTCGGCCGCCGGGTGCGCCAGGGATTCGGAAGTCCCGCTCGACGTCGGCATCTCTTTCTTTCCGATTCTGGCGCTTGAAACGGGGCGACAGAGCGCGTCCTGAAAGAGCAGTCTGGGGTGGCGACCTCACTAACATTCGCCATCTTGAACGTAGGAATACAACTCGGCGTTTGGATATTTACGAAGACAACAAAGGACTGCACCCGGTTGGCGAACAGTCCTCTGTCGGCTTGGATTGACCCCGAAATGTCACTGGGCCGCGGCTAACGCTCGAGACGAACCTGCTCGACCTCAGACTGGTAGCAGGCCGCCGCCGCATGCTTCTGAGGCTGGTGCAGCGTGACCATGCCACGCCCGATTGTCAGAAACCCTTCGCGCTGTAGCCGTTGCAGCGTTCGATTGATGTGCACCACGCTTAGTCCCAGCGCGTCTGCGAACACTTCTTGCGTCAGGGGGAGGCGGAAGGCGCCCGCCTTGACGAGCCCGATCACCTCCAGCCGGTCGTGAAGTTCGAACAGAAGGTTCAGCACCCGTTCCCGGGCCGTCAACCGCCCAATCCGCACGATATGGTCGAAGAGCCGGTCCTCGCCTCGGCGGACCGCATCGGCAACGGAGGCGGACGCCCGCTCACCGGCGACCAAGGCTATGGCGTCGGCGATTTCGACGTTGGTCAAGGCCACGAGGCCACGGTCGCCCACGTCGGAGACGCCGCTGAAGCTCGCGACGTCGCCGGGCAAGTGAAAGGCGAAGATCTGCCGCCGGCCGTCCGGAAGGATCCGCACCTCGCAGAGCCATCCTGAGACCACCACAAGCTGGCGCTTCCGACCGCCAGGATCTGCGGTCACGCTGGCGCCGACTGGGATCCTCTGCACGGTCCGCCAGAAGTTCTTTACCTGTCCGACGTCAACCTCTCGGAGGTCAGGCCCTCCGACGGACCTAGACCTGCCGTCGCACGAGACGACGCCGACGTCACGCAACATGTCCATAAACAACCCCTTCCACACCAATACCGTGAGAAGCGCCGATTAACGCTACGAATACGCGATATTGACGACAGCCCCGGTTTCCTGAATGCAGCATTTGTATGGGATTCAGAGTGTCACCCCCTCCAATCCTAACAAATTCACCAAGCCGTGATGATAATTACCTACAATTGTCTTTCGCCAATTTACCACGCGTAATCCGTGCACTTTGACTTTTGCGGGGATCCAGAGCGCTAACCAACGGCCCGTTGCTGTTCATCAATTCTCGAAGCGAGGACCCGGCTTCAGGGGCGAATCTTCGAACATCGCTCGGAAATCAGAACCAGAGCAGCCGACAGCTTGGTGCCGGACGAATACCGAAGGCGGATCTTCCGAACCCGCCAAGAGATCAGTGGCCGGCTTGCTGCGACGTCCGCGCGACTGGACATCGCGTTTCGAGATTAAGCGCCAGCCCAGCCGCCCGGTTCGAATGGCGCAGCGAACCCATCCCGAAGAAGGCGGCGGCGACGACGCATCACCCCGCCCGGCGCCCACCGCAGGTTTCAAGCGGTCGGGCGCGCATCCGGGAAACATGGCCAAAGGGCAGAAAACTGCACAGCTTGGATTCGAAGGACACAAAGTTACCTCCAGCGCGTGCCGAAATCGGCTTGGGCGGGGCCTTTGCATTGGACGAATTTTGGCGAATAAGCACAAACCCGGCGATGGACGGCGCAGAACGACTTATCTGCAGCACCGGTTGCGAGATGTGGCCTGCGCCACAGCCTTGAGGTTGCGAACGCCAAATGATCGAGGCAGATGCTACGCGACAGACCGCTCAGGAGCAGGACGTGCAGACGGTTAGCCAAGCGCTTTTCCGGCCCTTTGGCGACGGCCTGCCGATGACGCCCAATCACCATCCCGCGCCCCAGGCGCTGGCGGACTACCTGATTGGCGACTGCTCCTCGGGAACGGCGGCCTTGCTGGGCCTGCACTTCGAGATCTGCCCCCACTGCCGCAGCCTTATACAGCAGATGGGCGCGGCGGGGTCGCCGACCGCAATCGGTCCTCAGGGACCGTGGACCAGCATCGCCCCTGGGGTGGAGGTTGCGACGGCTCCCTCAGCCAGCGGGATCGGCGAGACCGTCTACATGCTTCGCGCCGTTCCCGCCGCCAAGATTCCGTTGCACAGGCCGATTGGCATGGCGGAAATCCTCGTTCTCGCCGGCGGCTTCGACCTCGGCGGCGAACCCTACGCGGCCGGCGACTTCAAGACCGTGGAAGACCAGCCCCAGATGTCGATTTCCACCGACCCGAACGCCGGACTGCGCGCCGTCATCACCGCCTACCAGGCGCAGGACCGCGACTAGAGGCCTGCGCTCAGCCCTCGCGGTACTGCTCCAGGCCGGCCCGGTCGAGCCCGCTGACGCGACCGAAGCGAAAGGTCGCCAAGTTCTTCAGGCGCAGCGTCTTGAGGCTGCGGTTCACATGCACGACGCTCAGCCCGAGCACGTCTGCGATATGCTCTTGGGTGATCGGAAGGCTAAAGCTGCCATTCTTCACCATGCCGATCTGGTCAAGCCGGTCATGCAGTTCGATCAGCAGATCCACCAGGCGCTGGAGGGCGGATCGCCGTCCCAGGCGGATGATCTCCTCATACCGGCGCTCCTCCGCGACCGTTAGGGCGAGATACATCGCCCGCCAGAGTTCGGCGCGATCAGCTTCCTTCGCCCGGGCGAGGGTCTGCGCCACGTCCACGCACTCCACCCCGGTGAGCGCGACCACGGAACAGGGACTGGTGACGTTGACGGGCCGGGAAAGCACAACGTCGCCCGGCGTGGAGAAGGAGAAGATCTGCCGGCGGCCGTCGGGAAGAACGCGCATTTCGCAGACCCAGCCGCTGAGGATCCACTTCAATCTTGGCGCGGGGGAGATGGAGCTCAGGACGGCTCCGGCGGGATAGCGTTCGATCGGACCGATCAGTCGCCGCAAGGTCTCGGCGCTCAAGCCCGACATCCCGGAGACGCTCACCAATCCCGCGAGGGCGTGCTCGGCGTCGGTTCTGTGGAGGCCGCTCGGCTGCTGCATCTGTCGGATCCGGCTGCAGCGCGCGACACCTGCGCCTGCAGAACACGGTTCCAAGATCAGGCTTCGGAGCGCAGCTTCCTTATCATTCGCCAATACGGACAGTGGTTTGGCCGCCTGGCGGGGGTTTACCTTCCCCCGCCCCGGCGCAGGCCCTCAATTGGATCGGGCCGCGCTCGCACGCCGCGACTGGTCGAAGCCGCCATGATGGATCTCTGCTTGATAGCAGGCGAAGCTGGCGAGCCTTTGGCGGTCGTGGAGCATCACCGTTCCGCGCCCCATCGTCACCATGCCCTCACGACGCAACTGCTGCAGGGTCCTGTTGATATGGACGACGCTCAGGCCGAGAGCGTCGGCGAAGACCTCCTGCGTCAGAGGAATCCGGAACGCGGACTCCTTCACAAGACCGATGGCGTCCAGCCGGTCGTAGAGTTCAAGCAGCAGGTTCAGCACCCGCTCCTTCGCCGACAGGCGTCCGATGCGCACGATCTGTTCAAAGAGGCGCTCCTCACGCCGCCGCGAAGCGTCCGTCAGCCAGGCGCCGGGACCTTCCCCGGCCTCGCCGCCGCCCAAGGCGCCCGCGTCGGCGATCTCCACGTTGGTCAGCGCCACCAGTCCGCGGTTGCCGATATTCGAGGCGTGGGTCATGGCCGCCACGTCGCCTGGCAACAGGAAGGAGAAGATCTGCCGGCGACCATCCGGCAAAATCCGGGTTTCCGACACCCAGCCCGACACGACGACAATCGTCCGCTCTCGACCGGCTGGCCCGCTGGAGATGCTGGCGCCGGGCTGTATTCTCTCAACCGCCCGCCAGAAGCTCCGCGCCGTCTTCACGTCGACGGAAGATTCTTCCGCGCCGAGAGAAGTAATGGATCGGCCGCGCGCCTTGATTTCGCCTTCGAGCACCATAGACATCGCAGTCCCCTTCCAGTGACAACGGCTTTGGTCGCGAAAAACTTTCGTTGCATTGCAACATCACAGATCTCGCGTACGCAAAATCTTCGACACGAGGTGCTTATTTTTTGCGTCCACCCAGCAGACATGAGCTTGTCACAACCAAAGGTTAGACTGAATTCACGAACTTGTTAACAAGTTATCGTGGGATATAGGTTGGTGAATTTCCTCCGGGCGGTCGGGAGGGACTGACACACAAAGTGACCGTTCACATCGGATGCTATAGACATTCTTAATGGAGCGCGACCGCCCGCCGCGCCCATCCTTCCCGCGGCTGACGGACCGGCATCTCTTCATGTCTTCAAGTTGCGGAGACGTAAAACTACGACTATGACGAGTACCTGCGTCGCCCCCGCGACAGGGCGACAGCTGCGGTTTCGCGGGGATGCAGAGCAAAGTTCGACGAGGCTGTAGTCGGGCGAATACTGTGCATCACGTCTCACGGCGCAGACTTGTCGCGGCGGAGATCCTGACGGTTCAGGTCGCGGTCCGGGCCTCGCGCCAGCCCGACCATCGCTGCGCCTCGGCTTAAGGACGGGGGCCAGGCCCACGCGCCGTCGGCCTAGGTCGATACCGCCTAGTGCGAGAAGAAGATCGGGACCGGGGCGTTCTGCACCGCAAATTCGGTCGCCCCGCCGAGGATGAATTCGCGCAGCCGGGAATGGCCGTAGGCGCCCATCACCAGCAGGTCCGGACAACGGTCGTCCAGATAACCGCCGAGGGTCGTGCTGATCGGATGGCCTTCGCCTGCCACCCGATCGGCGGCGGCCTCGATCCCATAGCTTCGCAGGTGCCGCACGGCATCGGCGCCGCCGCAACGCGGCAGGTCGGGCTTCTCGCCGGCGATCGTCAGCAGCCGCACCGCCTTGGCGCGCTGGAGGATCGGCAGGGCGTCGGCCAGCGCGCGCGCCGCGCTCCGCCCGCCGTCCCAGGCGACGACAACCTCTTCCAGGGCGCCGCGGGTGAAGTTCTGCCTCTCGCCCTTGTAGACCAGGACGGGGCGGCCGGAATCGAAGATGGCCGTAACGGCGACCTCCGCCTGGCCATCGAAGCGGCCGCCGAGCGGCACGATGCAAAAATCGCGGGTCCTCGCCCGCTTCGCCACGAGCTCCGGGACGCGGTAGAGCGCGGCCTTCTCGACAACGGCGGCGGTGAACACGTCGGCGGTCTTGGCCTGGACGGTGAAATGGTCGATGGCCCCGCGGGCGGCGGCGAGGCTCTTGGCCTCCTCGTCCTTCTCGAGCTTGGTCAAGCCCACGAGATAGTCCGCCAGCCGATTGCTTTTCACCGGCAGGTCAACCGCCACCGCGAGCGCGGCCAGCCCCCCGCCGACGAGCCTGGCGAACTCCACCGCCTGGTCGATCGACGCGTTCGGCGTCACGTCCGGATAGGCGTCGATCTGCAGCAGCATGTCGGCGAGGCTCATCGGGGGCTCCGTATTGCTCAGCATCGTTCCCCAGTCGCAAGACGAGGATCCTATCCAACTTCCGGATCACACGATTTGATACGCCTCAAGGCGGCCGGGCGGGCGCGGCCGCAAGGCTGGCGGCATGGAGCCTCCCCGCTCATCGTCGCCGCGCGACGACCTCCAGCGCGGCGTCCTGCTGGTCCTGGGCCTGGTGGCGCTGGGGCTGCTGGCGGTGCGCCTCGCCGATGTGCTGCTGATGACATTCGGCGCGGGGCTGATCGCGGTGCTGCTGCACGCGATCGCCGAGCCGCTGCAGCGCCGGGCCAAAATGGGTCGCACGGCCGCCCTCACCGTCGCCGTGCTGGTGGTCGCCCTCGCCGTGGTCGCGACCGTCTGGACGTTCGGCCGCCAGGTCGAGGCGCAGTTCGCCAGCCTGAGCGATCTGCTGCCACGCGCCTGGGTGCAACTGCAGGCCCGCCTGAGCGCCTCCCCCCTGGGCGCGGCGATGCTGCGCGAGCTGGACGACCGCTTTGGCGCGGGATGGTTGATCGACCTGGGCCCCAAGGTGGCCGCTCAGGCGGCGGGAGCGGTCGCGGGGACGGTGATCGTCTTCTTCGCCGGCCTCTACCTGGCCTATCATCCGGAGTCCTACCTCAGAGGGTTCCTGCGGCTCTTTCCGCCCAGGCTTCGGGCGCGCGCCAGGACGGTTCTCGAAGCGACCGGCCTGGCGCTGAAGCAGTGGCTGGTCGGCCAGCTTTTCTCGATGATCCTGGTGGGCGTGACCACCGGCGTGGGGCTGGCTCTGGTCGGAGTCCCTTCGGCCTTCGCGCTCGGCGTCATCGCCGGCATCGGCCAGTTCGTGCCGGTCGTGGGCCCGATGGCGGCCACCGTGCCGGGCCTGCTGGTCAGCCTGGCGGCCGGGCCGCAGACCTTCCTGTGGGCCGGGGCGGTCTATCTGGCCGCCTCGCAGCTGGAGGCCAACCTCATCACCCCGCTCATTCTGCGGCGCCTGGCGCAGCTGCCGATGGCGGTGACCCTGTTCGCCGTCCTGGCGATGGGCGTGTTGCTGGGCCCCCTGGGCGTGCTGTTCGCCACGCCGCTGGCGGTGGTGGTCTATGTGCTGACCAAGATGGTCTATGTCGAAGGGGTGCTGGCCGACCGCCCAGCCGAGCTCGGCGCCGAGGACCCGAAGCGCGCCGCCGAATAGCCGCTGTGGCGGCGAGCGGGTCGAGCTGAGCAGGAAGGGGCCGCCGCAACCTCCCTGGCCGCCTGTCGCATTAGTGTCTTACAGCGCGCGCAGGGTCGCGCCGTGAAGCTGCGAATCTCCAGGATGTCAGGACGCGACCGCGCCGCTCGGCGCCGCCAGACCACGGGCGCCTGATCTGTCCCTCGGCGGCTTCGAATCCTGGGAGGGGCCGGCCTCCGGCGTGATCTGGAGCTTCCGCTTCAGCGGCGGAACCGCAAGCGCCGTGCGCACGCCGGAGCTGAGCGCGGTCGTCGGCGCGCCCGGCGACTGGTCGTGGACGCACTTTCGACTGGGAGACGTCCGCGCCCTGGCGATGATCCGCGGGATCGCCGACCTGCCGGCCGACGCTCTGGAGCTGTTCCTCACCGGCGAGACCCGGGTGCAGATTGCGGAGGAGGCCGGCTGGGTTTTCGGCGTCCTGCCTGACCTCGAGCGCGACCTCTCCGGCCGGCCGCAGGACGCCGGACGGCTGGTCTTCGCCTTCGACGCCGCACGGCTGGTGACCGCGCGCCTGCACCCTTTGCGCGCCGTCGACGACCTGCGTCGCGCCGTCGAGCGCGGCGAGACCTTCGAGGCCCCCGCCGCCGCCGTCGTGGCCTGCACGGCCTTCTACATCGACCAGGTCGAGATGCTGGTGGAGACGACCGGCCATCAGTTGGCCGCCGTCGAGGACTATGTGCTGACCGAGCCTGCGAACCCGCGCGACACCGAGCTTGGCCCGCTGCGGCGCGACATCGCCCGACGCCGCCGCGAGCTGCAGGGCCTGCGCAGCGCGCTCGCCCGCGCCCACGCCGGTCGCCAGGGGCGTCGGGTGGCGGCGCTCAGCGAGGACCTCGCCGACCTGATCGCCTCGGTCGAGGACGTCGACCGCGACGCCGGCGTCCTGCAGGAGCGCGGCCGGCTGCTGCACGAGGAGATCGACACCCAGATCAACAACGCCACCAACCGCAGCATGCGGGCGCTGACGATCATCTCCACCCTGCTGATCCCGCCGACCCTGGTGACGGGGGCCTTCGGCATGAACGTGCCGGGCATCCCGTTCGAGCATTCGGCCAGCGGCTTCGCCGTCGCCGCGGCCCTGTGCGGCCTGGTGGTGGCCGGCGCGATGCTGATCCTCAAGCGAATGGGGATGTAGTCTTACGCCTGCCCGCGCGCGACGAACCGGCGCCCATGAGACCAGCTTGAAGTCCTGCGCCCGTGGCGAGTTGCCTCGCCGTGGGCGGACGATCTGCGGCGACGCTGGCTATTTCCCGGCGAAACCCCCACCTATAGGGCGCGCCGTCGAGCGTGTGCCGCCAGGCAAGCGGTCGATCCTTCCCGACGCGACGCTGTCCAGAGACCCGATGGCCACGCTCTTTCTAGCGTCCGCGTTCAGCGTGCTGAGCGTCCTTGTCCTGCCGCGCATCTTTGATCTCCTTGGCTGGAGGCAAAAGCCTTGAAGCCACAAGATCCCCGCGACGCGGCGAAGCTGCGCCGCGCCCGCCTGCTGGCGTTTTTCCAAGGCGGCTGGAAAATCATCCGGCCGAAGAAGCCCGCCGCGGGGACCAGCCTATTCTCCTGGCTTCCGGGCCCTCAAGTCACCGACGCCGAGATCCGGGCTGAGATCTGGAATCTCGGAACGCGCCACCAGGGTTGGCCGCTCGAAGGTGCGCTCGACGAACTCAAGACGCCGGGCCTGCCGTCGCATCGCGTCTCGCTGTTGCGCGCCTGCGTCGGCAAATTGCAGCGTCCGTGAGCGACGCCTTCGTCCCAACTCACGAGCAGCTCGCAAAGCGGTGGCGGGACCTGCGGGAAATGCTGATCCAGCAGCTCGACATGTTCGAGACCGGCGCTCTGACGCTGCGATCGAACGATGTGAATGTCTCGGAAGCCGCCATCGCAGATCTCAAAAGAAGCATCCTCGATTTCGACGCCCTGATATCCGGAGGAAGCTGACCGGTTGACCGCATTCCATTCCACAGTGGATCGACCGCCGTCGCGACACCTTCAGCGCGCCCGACTTTTCCGTCCATGCCGTGGGAGGCCGTAGATGCGCATCACCACCGGTTTCGAGATCGCCTACGAATGCCCCGCGCCCGTGCCGATGCTGCTGATGCTCAGCGTGCATCCCTCCCGGCGCGACGACCTGGAGACGCCCGACTGGCTGCGCACCGAGCCGCCGCTCGACGTGCGCCAATATATTGACGGCTACGGCAACATCTGCAGCCGCGTGCTGGCCCCCGCCGGCCGGCTGACGCTCTCGGCCGACTTCATCATCCGCGACACCGGGCTGATCGACGAATACGCCCCCGAGGCGGTGCAGCACCCGGTCGAGGACCTGCCTGACGACGCCCTGCTCTACCTGCTGGGCAGCCGCTACTGCGAGACGGATCGGTTGACCGAAGCCGCCTGGTCGCTCTTTCAGAACACGCCTCCAGGCTGGGCCCGGGTTCAGGCGATCACCGACTATGTGCACAACCACATCGTCTTCAACTACGCCCACGCCCGCCCCAGCAAGACGGCCTATGACGCCTGGATCGAGGCTTCCGGGGTGTGCCGCGACTACGCCCACCTGGCGGTGGCCTTCTGCCGCTGCATGAACATCCCGGCGCGCTACTGCACCGGCTACCTGGGCGACATCGGCGTGCCCGTCGTCGGCGTCATGGACTTCAGCGCCTGGTTCGAGGTCTACCTCGGCGGCCGCTGGTACACCTTCGATGCGCGCAACAACATGCCGCGGATGGCGCGGGTCTTGATCGCCCGCGGCCGCGACGCCGTCGACGTCCCCATCGCCGCCACCTTCGGGGTCGCGGACCTCGTCAAGTTCGAGGTCACCAGCCACGAGGCGCCGTTCCCGACCTGAGACGCGCCCAGGCCGGAAGAAGGGCCCGTCAGCGGGTGCTGCGCCGGTCGTTCAGCAGGGTCTTGCGGTTGGTCTGGGGCGCCGGGCCGCCAGTGGAGCGCGAATCCAGCAGGTCGCGACGAACCGGGGTCGCGGCGTAAGAAGGTTGGGGTTTCATGAGAGGCCTTTCCGGCCGCGCCCGGGGTGAAGGCTCCACCCTTGCGAGACGAGCCGAAAACCTACCACGGCGCTGCCCTGCAGTCGGCGCCCTTTCCGGGCCCGCCCCCAGGAACCCGTTCGACGGACGTCCGTCATGGCGCCGTCACAGGGCTGCCTGATAAGCTCGGCCATGCTCACATCCCGTCGTCATCTGCTGTCCGGCGTCGCCGCGAGCGCGGCCTTCGCCGGCTTTTCCCGCTTCGCCGCCGCCGCCGGTTATCCGGCCGACATCCAGGCCGACAGCTACGCCAGCGAGGTCGCCGGCTACGGCCCGTTGCGGACCGATCCGTTCGGCGTCTTCGACCTGCCGGAGGGCTTCTCCTACACCGTGATCTCCCGCGCCGGCGACCGGATGAGCGACGGCCTGGTCACGCCCTACAAGATGGACGGCATGGGCTGCTTCCGGCTGGACAACGACCGCGTCGTCCTGGTGCGCAACCATGAGCTGGCCCCCGAGGACGTCGACTACGGCGCCGCCGGCGTCTCCCAGCGCCTGGCCAATCAGGTCGACGCCGCACGCGTCTACGACCGCGACCAGGACGGCCGCCTGCTGACCGGCGGGACCACCACCCTGGTCTACGACCTGCGCAAGCGGACGCTGGAGAGCTCCTTCCTCAGCCTGGCCGGCACGTCGAAGAACTGCGCCGGCGGGGTGACGCCCTGGGGCTCCTGGCTCTCCTGCGAGGAGACCACCCAGCCCGCCGGGATCCAGCCCAATGGGCGTGGCGTGCTGAAGTCCCACGGCTGGGTGTTCGAGGTCCCCAGCGCCGCGCGCGGACCGGTCGAGCCGCGGCCGATCCTTGGCCTCGGCCGTTTCCGCCACGAGGCGACGTGCAACGATCCCCGCACCGGCGTCGTCTACCTCACCGAGGACGACGGCGACGGCTACGGCCTGTTCTACCGCTTCCTGCCCGAGGACCGGACGGACCTGCACAAGGGCGGCCGCCTGCAGGCCCTGGGCTTCGCCGACAACCGCGAATACGGCGACAGCCGCAACTGGGACCAGACCGACTGGCGCGTCGGCGACTGGCGCAAGGTGTTCTGGGTCGACCTCGACGGGACCGACAACCCCGACGAAACGCTCCGGGCGCGCGGCCACGCCAAGGGCGCGGCCTGGTTCGCCCGCGGCGAAGGGATCTTCTTCGGCCGGGACGAGCTCTATTTCACCTGCACGATCGGCGGCCCGAACCGGAAGGGCCAGATCATGCGCTACCGGCCGAGCCCCCAGGAGGGCAAGCCGGGCGAACGCGACGACCCGGGCCGCCTGCAGCTCTTCGTCGAGCCGACCGATCCCAAGGTGATGGACATGGCGGACAACATCGCCGTCTCGCCCTGGGGCCACCTGTTCGTCTGCGAGGACAAGGTGGGCGAGAACTCGGTCAACTACCTGCGCGCCGTGACGCCGCAGGGAAAGGTCTACACCGTCGGCCGCCAGGCCGCTCCCGGCGCCAGCGACGTCGGAGCCAACACAGAGACCGCCGGGGTCTGCTTCTCGCCGGACGGGACCACCCTCTTCCTCAACGTCTACTGGCCCGGCCTGACGCTCGCCATCACCGGCCCATGGGGACGCCTGCAGACCTGACCGGGCTTGCCGGCGCGCCGATCCCGACGCATATTCATCCCTATGGGTGAATATTATCAACTCGACGACACCATGCTGGCCCTCGCCGATCCGACGCGGCGGGCGATCCTGGCCCGGCTGGCCGCCGGCGAGGCGCGGGTCACCGACCTCGCCGCCCCGTTTCCGATTTCGCTGAACTCGGTCTCGAAACACATCCGCATTCTCGAGCGCGCCGACCTGGTGCGGCGACGCCGGCAAGGGCGCGAGCATCTGCTGGCGCTCAATCCCCAGCCGCTCGACGCTGCGGCGGCGTGGATCGAGGAACAGCGCGCGTTGTGGACCTGGCGGCTGGCCGAGCTCGACCGGATTCTTAAGGAGGACACGCCATGACCGAAACGACCACTCAGTCCGTGGTGGTGACGCACCGCTACGCCGCCTCGCCGGAGCGGGTGTTCGACGCCTTCCTCGACGTGAACATCGCGCGGCGCTTCCTGTTCGCCACGGCCACCGGCGAGATGATCGCCGCCGAGATCGATCCCAGGATCGGCCGCCGCTACGTCTTCATCGAGCGCCGGCCGGATATGGGCGAGGTGCGTCACGTCGGCGAATACCTGGAGATCGACCGCCCGCGCCGGCTGGTCTTCAGCTTTGGGGTTCCGCAGTTCGATCCGGGAATGACCACCGTGACCATCGACATCGTCCCCGACGGCGACGGCTGCCGGCTGACCTTGACCAACGACGGCGTGCCGAAAGACTACGTCGACGGCAACCGCGAGGGCTGGACCCGGATCCTGGACGGCCTGCTACCGGCCTACGACGGCGTGCACGGGGCCGGCTGGCTCTGACGGCCGCGACACTGCGACTTGAGCGACGCAGGCGCGGCCGATAGGTTCGCGCCCGTGAGCCCCTACGGACAATCGATGCGCCTTCTCGCGGACGGGAAGTTCACCGAAGCCTGGCCGCTGTTCGAAGCGCGCCGGCGCTTCAGCAAGCCGCCGATCTTCGAGCCCCAGGTCTTCTGCCCCGAGTGGGCGGGCGAGGATCTCGAGGGCAGGACCATCGCCGTCTCCGCAGAGCAGGGCTTCGGCGACCAGATGATGTTCGGCCGCTACCTGCCGATTCTCAGGCAGCGCGGGGCGAAGATCATCGTCGCCTGCCACCCGCTGGTGGCGCCCGTGTTCGGCAAGGCCGGCTTCTCCACCACCACGCTCTACACGAACGCGCCGCTGCCGCAGACCGACTACTGGGCCCTGATCGGCTCCCTGCCCTATCGGCTGGGCCTCAGCCTGCCGCCGCCGCCGGTCTATCTGGATGTTCCCTTGGGCGCCGGCGGCGGGATCGGCGTGATGACCTTCGGCAGTCCCCTGCTGGGCAACGACGCCAACCGCTCCCTTCCGCCGGAGGCCGCCGAACGGCTTCTGTCGCTCGGTCGGCATTTGGCGCCGGACGCCACCGGAGCGAAGGACTTCATGGAGACGGCGGCGATCGTCGCCGACCTCGACCTGGTGGTCACGGTGGACACCGCGCTCGCCCACCTCGCCGGCGCCATGGGCAAGCGATGCTGGGTGCTGCTGCCGCACAAGAAGCTGGATTGGCGCTGGGGCGCGAGCGGGACCTATTCGCGCTGGTATCCGACGATGCGGCTCTATCGGCAGCCTGCGCCCGGCGACTGGACTTCGGTCCTCGACCGAGTCATCCACGACACCCAGGCGCTCGCGCCGCTCTGGGCCAGACAACATGCGGCGGTGAACTAGTCATGCCCACCTTCCTGCACGTCGGCAGCGGCGAGAAGCGCAAGGCCCAGACGTCCGCCGGCTTCGACCGGCCCGAGTGGTCGGAGATCCGCCTGGACATCGATCCGGGCGTCGCCCCGGACGTCGTCTCGGACATGACCGACATGTCGGCGGTCGCCTCGGCGTCGGTCGAGGCGCTGTTTTCCTCGCACAACATCGAGCACCTCTACATCCACCAGGTGCCAGACGCCCTTCGCGAATTCCGCCGGGTGCTGAAGCCCGGCGGCTTCGCCGTCATCGGCTGTCCGGACCTGCAGTCGATGGCGGCGCTGATCGCCGAGGACAAGCTGCACGAGCCCGCCTACCAATCCCGGGCCGGCGGCATCACGCCCCACGACACCCTCTACGGCTTCGGAACCCAGCTCGCCCGCGGCTATCTGCACATGGCCCACCGCTGCGGCTTCACCCGCACGAGCCTGATACAGGCGCTGCTGGCCGCAGGCTTCGGCCGCGTGGGCGTACGTCGCCGCGCTTTCGAGCTCTGGGCGGTGGCCACCGACGGCAATCCGCCGGATGACGAGGTTCAGCGCCTCATGCGGGACTACTTCCCCGCCTGAGCCATCTCGCTCGCCGCGCGCGATCGCCCCAAGCCTGGGCGTCAAAACTCGATAAGTTTCGAGATCGGGACGGGCGCCGAAATCCGGACGCATTCGACTCTCAAGGCCGGCCGACGGTTTGCTTTACGCGACGGCCGTCGCACAGTGCCCGGCAACGAAAATCGGATAGCGCGGCTCGACCTGCGCTCGGGAGGGAATGGGAATGGCGTCAGCGGCAGGAGCCGGGCCCAAGGGCGGCTGGTACTACGGCTGGAACATCGTCGCGGCCTGCATTCTGTCGCAGGTGGCCTGCAACGGCCTCACCTACAACGCCTACTCGCTCTTCCTGCGCAGCTGGTCGGAGGAGCTGCATACGCCGATCAGCCTGCTGCAGCTGCCGATCGCCGGCATGGGCGTCATGTGCGCCCTCACCTCGCCCTTCATCGGCGCCCTGGCCGACAAGACGCCGCCGCGTCGGATCTTCGCCTTCGGCCTGCTCGGCATGGCCCTCTTCATGGTGGGGATCAGCTTCGCGACGGCGACCTGGCAGCTCATCGCCCTCTACGCCGGCCTCGTGCCGTTCGCGCTCGGCTGCGCCACGGCGATCCCGGCCAATGCGCTGATCTCGCGCTGGTTCGTGAAGCGCCGGGGCCTGGCGCTGGGCCTGAGCGCCTTCGGCATCGGCATGGCCGGCGTCGTGCTGCCGCCGATCATCGCCGCGGCCCTGCCGGCGATCGGCTGGCGGGCGATCTGGCAGGCCGGGGCGCTGCTCACCGTCGTGGTCGTGCTTCCGACTGTCCTCCTCATCATCCGCAACCAGCCGACCGAGAAGGAGGGGCTGCACTATCTCTCCGGCGACGGCGCGGCGGCCGCTGACCACGGCCACGGCCATGGCGGCCCCAGCACGCTGGGCACGCGCGACGTCCTCAAGCGCAAGGCCTTCTGGCTGCTCATCGCAGCCTGGCTGCCGATCATGGCGATCAACGGCGGCGTCGGTCAGAACCTGGCGCCCTACGCCGCCAGCCACGGCTTCAGCACGGACATGGCCGGGGCGCTGATTTCGGTGTTCAGCCTGGCGCACCTGGTCGCCACCCTGGGGCTGGGCGTTCTGTCGGACCGTTTCGGCAACCGGATCCCGTTCGCGGGCCTCGCCTTGGTGGTCGCGGCCGGCGCGGCGACCCTCGCCTTCGGCTCCAGCCTGCCGCTCGCCTTCATCGGCGCCGCCCTGATCGGCCTCGGCGGCGGCTGGGCGACTCTGCTGGCCGCGGGGATGGCGGCGGAGTTCGGCGCCGAGGGCTTCGGCCGGGCCTTCGGCCTCGCCATGGCCTTCATCCCGATCTCGGCCCTGGTGCCCTTCGCCATCGCCAAGACCCAGGAAGTCACCGGCAGCTATGCTCCGGCTCTGCTGGGCGTCGGCGTCGTCGTCCTCATCGGCGGCGGCCTGATCCTGCTGCTGAAGGAACGTCACCACGGCCAGCTGACGGCGGCGGAAAAGGAAGCCGCGCTCGACGAGGTGGTCCCCACCCCGATCGCCTGACGATGGCCGGGCTCAGCCTGCCCAGAAGTCCCAGGAGAAGGCCAGGGCGAGGACCGCCAGGGCCAGGGTGTTGCCGAGGGTCCACAGCCGATCGAACACCGGCTGTCGGCCCAGGCGAGCGGGAATGAGGAAGAGCGCGGGCAGGCTCAGCACATAGCGGTGCATGCCCTGGGCCGCCCCGCTGGTGAGCGCCACGCCCAGGATGGCCAGGCCGTAGAGCGCCAGGGCCGGATCGCCGCGGAGCAGCAGCAGCGAAGCGACTCCCGCCGCCAGGACGCCCCAGACCTCCACCAGATAGTAGGCGCGGGCCTGCGGCTCGCCGCTCGCCACCAGGTCGAACGCCTCGCGCCAGGAGCTCCAGGAGAGCGACAGCCACAAGAGGCCGCGGCCGAAGAAATGGGTCTCGATGAAGTCGAAATGCGCCCCGAACACCGCCCGCCAGACGAGGTAGGCGGCCGCCGGCGCCCCCACCGCCGCCAGGTTCGCGAGCTCCATCGACCAGGGCCGCGCGCGCAGCCGCGCGAGCCCGCCGCCCGCCAGCCACATCCAGCCGAGCGGCAGGAGCAGGATCGCGCCGGTCGAACGGGTGAAGGTCGCCGCCGCCGCCAGGGCCCCGGCCCACAGCCAGCGCTCTCGCCGGGCCAGCGCCAGGGCGCCGAACGACACCCCGAGGAACATCCCCTCGGTGTAGACCTGGGCCATGAAGAAGCTCGCCGGCCAGACCAGCAGATAGGCCGCCGCCCGCATCCCCTCGCCCGCCCCCGCCCCGTCCTCCTCGGCGGCGAGGTCGGCGATGGCGATCATCGCCGCCAGCGTCCCGGCGAGCGAAATCAGCACGCCCGCCAAGGTGACGGAAGCGATCGGCGTCAGGCCCAGCGGCTTCATTGGCCAGGCCAGGGCGCGCATCGCCAGCGGATAGGCCGGGAAGAAGGCCGCGTTCAGCGAGGTCCAGCGGGGGTGGGCGCCATGCGGCCCGAGCGTCTCGTCGCCCAGGTCGGAGCCCGGCGCCGCCGAGCGCATCTGCGGGTCGTCGTACCCGTGGAGCGCGATGGAGATGTAGAATTCGGAATCCCACGCCACCTGGGCGTTGAGGAAGGGATCGAGGATGTCCGGCTGGCCCTTGTGGCTGCCGGCCAGGGTCTCGCCCGCGGTCCAGGGGGTCGAACGGTCGGGCCGTTGCGGCTCGAACCGGCCGGCCGCCACCGCCTGGTAGCCCAGGATCAGCACCGCCCAGCCCAGCCAGAGCAGGACCAGCCAGCGGAGCGGCGCGCGAGCCTGGACTGTCGACAAGGGCGTCTCCGGAATCCTGCTGCCTAGTTCGCCGCGAAGACCACCCGGCCCGCGACGATCGTCGCCCGCACCCGCTCGGCGCTGGGCTCGGCGAGGATTTCGGCGAGCGGCGCCGAGAGCAGGCACAGGTCGGCCGCAGCGCCAGGCGCGATCGAGGTTGCCTGGCCGCCCGGCGCGCGGCGCTCGCCGAGGTAGAGGTTGAGCGCCGTCATCGGGCCCACCTGCTCGGCCGTCCCGATCGGCTGGCCGTCGCGCGTTCGCCGCCGGATCGCCGCCCGGATTCCGCTCCAGGGATCGGGAGAGGCGTAGGGTGCGTCCGAGCTCGCCGCGGTCGGCACGCCCGCCGCCAGCAGCGAGGCGCAGCGATAGAGGTCGCCCTGCTCGGCGGGATCGACCTCCGCCAGGTAGCGGTCGCCGCGCTCGAAGACGAAGGCCGGCTGGGTGACCACCGTCAGGCCCAGCTGCTTCAGGACCGGAATCGCGTCGGCCGGGATGACCCCGCCGTGCTCGACCCGGTCGCCTGGCCGTGCGCCGGCGATTTCGAATGCGGCGAGAGTCAGCGCCAGTTCGCCGGCGGTGACGCAGTGGACGGCGACGGCCCGCCCCTGCGGCCGCGCCTCGACGATCCGCTCGACGAAGGCGGCGAGGTCGAGAAGCCGCGCGTCGTCGAGCAGCACCTTCACCGGCCCGACCTCGAAGGCGCCGTCCTCGGGCGCCGCCAGCGGACCGGCGCTCATCAGGGTCAGCCGCTGCGGCAGCACGCCGAGGCGGTGCGCCTGGGCGAGCAGCCCCGCCGCCTGGCCGTCCGTGGTGGCGCTGGCGTCGGTGAGGCCGGTGATCCCATGGGCCGTCAGGGTCTTGCCAAGCGCCGACAGGTCCGGCGGATCGTTCGCCAGCCGCGCACGCAGCCAGGCGTCGCCGCGCCAGATGCGGCCGGTCAGCCGGCCCGCGGCGTCGCGCTCCGCCTCTGGGGGTGCCCCCTGGGCTGTGACCTTCTCGAGGGCCAGGCTGTTGAGGATCCACAACGATCCGGTCTGGTGCTGGACGCGCAGCCGGTGGCCGGGCGCGATACGGTCCAGGACATCGCGGTCGAGGTCCCCGGCCATCCGCTCGTGATAGCCGGTGGCGCGCAGCCAGGCCCCCGCCGGCCGGGCGGCCAGCGCCTCGCGCAGCGTTCGTTCGAACTCGACGGCGTCGCGTGAGCGCTCGAGGAGCGCCGACTGCGCCCGGGCGGCGCTGGCGAGCAGATGGATGTGATGGTCGACGAGACCCGGCAGCAGCGCGCCGCCGCGGCCGTCGAGGCTGTCGCCCGGCCCGCAGAGCCGCTCGCCAATCTCCGCAATCCGGCCGCGCGCCAGCCGCACGTCCTGCCCCGGCCGGCCGGCGACCTCGACGTTGCGCAGGATCAGGTCGCGATCTTCCATCAGGCGGCCGCCCGCAGGCCGAGCTCGGCCGCGGCTCCCGCGGCGGTCCGGGCGAGGGCCGCATCGACGATCAATCCGCCGCCCTGCGCCAGGGCCCGCAGCGCGCCCGCCGCGGCGGCAAGTCCGGTCAGCGGATCGCCCAGGGCGTCGCCCAGGAAGTTCGGCTCGCCGCTTGGCGTCCAGCGCACCAGGCCCCCCGCCGCGGCCGCATCGTCGCCGAACGCCACCCGCTCGGCGGCTTCGCCCGTCCAGCCGTAGCCGCTGATGGCCACCCAGGTCAGGTCCGGCCGCTCGGCGAAGAGGTCCGCCGGCGCCAGGCCCAGTTGCTCGAAGGCCCGCGGCCGGGCGCTGGTGATCACCACCTCGGCGGAGACAATCATCTCCCGCAGCCGGGCGCGATCGCTCGCCTCGGCGAAGTCGAGGACGAGATCGGCCTTGGCGCCGTTCAGCCGGCGGAAGAAGTCTGGGGTCGAGACACGGCTGGGATCGGGCCTGCGACGGCTTTCCACCTTGGTCACCGAGGCGCCCGTCGCCGCCAGCACGGCGCCGCAGAGCGGTCCGGCCCACAGCGTCGAGAGATCGACCACGCGCAGGTCTCGCCCGCCGTGCGCGGCGGCCCGTCCCGCCGGCAGCAGCGGCGACGTCATGGTCTCCGCCGCGACCTCGCCGACGCCGGCCGCAGGCAGGCCCAAAAGGCGCGCGCCGTCCACCAGGTCGCGCCACGCGCGCCGCCGCGCGGCCGCCAGGATCGCCGGCCACGGCTCGTCCGTCGGCTCGCAACCCAGCCAGGCCGGAACCAGGGCCACATCGTCTTCACGCGCCAGGTTCACGGCGATCCAGCCGTCCGCCGCCTGGACCAGGCGGCAGGCCCGGTTCGGCGACCAGAGCCCGGGCGTCTCCAGCGGCAAGTCGCCCATCCGCTCGGTCAGGCCCGGCAGGTCGAGCGTGGCCCGGCGCCCGAGGTCGCCGCTCAGCGCGGCGATCTGTGCGGCCAGCTTGGCGAGCAGACCCGCAACGGGGCTCATCAGGGGTTCTCCACCGCGTCCACCAGGCCCCAGTCGAGCGCCGTTGAAACGCGGATGTCGAGCCCGGAGACGGCCATGAAGCAGGCGCGCTGGCGGCCGATCCGCCGTGGGATCGACGCCGTGCCCCCGGCGCCCGGAATCAGGCCCATGGAGACCTCCGGCAGGCGGAACCAGGCGTGGCGCCTGGCGACGACCCGGCCCGCGGCGGCGGGGATCTCAATTCCAGATCCGATGCAGGCCCCGTGGACCTTCGCCGTCGCCCGCGGGCCGAGGCGCCGCACGAGCGCCGCGGGCGCGCGCAGCGTCCGGACCAGATGGGCGCGGCCCGGATCGTCGAAGCTGCCGAACTCGGCGAGGTCGCCGCCTTCGCTGAAGCAGCGCCCCTCCCCGCTCAGCACGACCGGGGCCTGGTCGGGGTCGATCAGGGCGAACTCAAGCGCCTCGCAGAGCGCGTCGCGCATGCGCGCGTCGACCGCATTGTGGGCGCCTGCCCGGGTGAGCCGGATCGCGAGCGTCTCGCCCTCGCGGGAGACGGCGACGCGGGACTGGTCCTGATCATTCCGGGCTGGCGCGGGGGTGGTCGCCCGCCAGGCGCGAAAGCCGTCCGTCGCCAGCAGCATGGAATAGCCGAGCGACTCGACGACGAGGGCCTGGTCGAAGGAGATCTCGAGCGAGATGCGCAGGATCTGGGCCGCCACGGCGGCGGCGGCGGGCTGGGCCTCGACCGTTTCGCGCAGCCGCTGCAGCGCAGCCTCCAGGCGCTCGGGCGGAAGACCGACCCAGGGCGCCGGCGCCGACGGCTCGACGCTCAGCAGGATGTCGAAATCGTCCAGGGCGGCATCCGGAAGCGCGCCGCCGCGATGGACGCCTACATGGACGACGCCGGGGCCCGGCCGGGACGGCGCGGCGCGCCCCGCCGCCAGGTCGACCGTCACCAGCCCCGCCCCGCCCAGATCGGTCAGGGCTGCGAAAAGCTCTCCGACCGCCGGGGACAGGGGCTTCGTCCTGCTCAGGCGCCCGCCAGCTCGCCCGCCGGCTTGGACAGCTCGGCCTTGAGCACGCGGCGCAGCAGCTTGCCGGTGTCGTTGTAGGGCAGAGCCTCGCGGAACGCCCAGATCTCGGGGGTCTTGGACGAGCGCAGCCGCGCCTTCACCCAGGCCGCCAACTCCTCCGCCGTCGGCTGGCCGTCCTTGATCACCACGACCGCGGCGACCTTTTCGCCCCATTCGTTGTCCGGCACGCCGAGCACGGCGACGTCGGCGACGTTCGGGTGGGCGCGCAGCACGTCCTCGATCTCGCCCGGCGACATGTTCTCGCCGCCGCGGACGATGACGTCGTCCAGCCGGCCTTCGACGTAGAGGAAGCCCTCCTCGTCGATCCAGCCGCCGTCGTTGGTCGGGAACCAGCCGTCCTCGCGGATCACCTTCTTCGACAGATATTCGCCGGAGACCTGCTCGCCGCGGACATAGATCTCGCCGGACTGGCCCGCCGGCAGCAGCTCGCCGTTCGGCCCGCGGATCTCCAGCTCCAGCGTCGGCAGCGGCTTGCCGACCGAGCCCAGCCGGCGGCGGACGACCGGGTCGTCCGACGCGATGGCGATGCGGTGATCCTCGGGGCCCAGCACCGCGATGGTCGAGCTGGTCTCCGTCAGGCCGTAGGCGTTGACGAAGTCGACGTGCGGCAGCAGCTTCAGCGCGCGCTCGATGACCACCTGCGGCATGCGTCCGCCGCCGTAGGACAGGGCCTTGAGGTGGGGCAGTTTCTCGCCGCGCTGCTCGATCAGGTCGAGGATCCGGCCCATCATGGTCGGCACGACCATGGCGTGGCTGATCTTCTCCTGGGCGGCCAGACCGACCCAGCCGTCAGGGGTGAAGGCGGGCATGTGGACGATGCGCCGGCCGCTGTAGATCCCGGTCAAAATCGCCGAGATCCCGGCGATATGGTAGGGCGGCACGCTGACCAGGGCGGCCTCGTGCGCGTCCGAGCCCAGGAACTCCACCGTCGAAATGACATAGGAGGTCAGGTTGCGGTGGCGCAGCACCGCGGCCTTCGGCTCGCCTGTGGTGCCGCTGGTGAACAGCAGGACGCCGATGTCCGGATCGGCGTAGGGCAGTTCCTCGGCGCGGTTCGCCGGGTCGGCGCAGATCTTCTTGAATGCGCTCAGCGCCACCGTCTGGACGCCGGGAACGCCTTCGGCGCGCGGCAGCATGGCGTCGTCCACCACGGCCACCGAGGGCGCGGTCCGTGCGAGCAGCCGGCGCAGCTCCTCGTCGGACAGGCGATAGTTGATCGGCGCGAACGGCTTGCCGACCAGGCCGGAGGCGAACACCGTCACCGGCAGATAGACGCTGTTGAGACCCAGGAAGACCACGGTCTCGCCGGGCTGTTTGGCGAGCCAGGCGGCCGCGCCGCGCGCGCGCGCGCCCAGCTCGGCCAGGGTCACGCCGCTGCTGAGCTCGCCCAGGATGATCCGTTCCGGCGCGGCGTCAGACGCCATCTCGAGAAGGAGCGCGGTGTGCATGCCTCAATCTACTCCGACGCCGGACGCGTTTCCGCGCCCGCTTTTGACATCCCCGCCCCCGGTCACGCTATCCGCGCTCTAGGAAGCCGGGATTTCCGATTCGTAACGTCGCTTTAGAGCCTGGACGCAGCTCCCGTCCAGAGCCGCGCACGAGCGACCCTGTGACATCGCCGCTGCGGAAAAGGCCAAGCGCTGTCATGGCCTAGCGCCACGCGCCGACCTAAGCACGAACGCCGACGCTCGACATACTATCTCTCCTGATAGGAGAAGGGCGAAATGCTACGCGCTCAGCGCCCGCGCGGCGTCCAGCTCGTCGCTGATCTCGCGCGCGTCAGCCAGGGCTGCGACCTCGCCGATGACCAACAGGACCGGGCCGCCCTCGCCGTCCTCGACCAGCCGGGCGAGCTCGCCGACCGTGCCGCGCCGCAGCCGCGCGCGCGGCGTGCCGGCGCTTTCCACGGCCAGGGCCGGGGTGCTGGCGGCGCGGCCGGCGTCGATCAGCCGAGCGCTCAGCTCCGCGGCCGCCCCGCCGCCCATGTAGATGGCCAGCGTGGTCTCGGGATCCGCTGCTGACGACCAGTCGGCCTGCAAGGCGCCGGCTTCGAGCCGGGCCGTGGTGAACACCACCCGCCGGGCCTGTTTGCGATGGGTCAGCGGGAAGTTGAACTGGGCGGCCGCAGCGCAGGCCGCGGTGACGCCCGGCACCACCGCGGTTCCGATCCCGTGGGCGTTCAGGAAGTCCGCCTCCTCCCCCACCCGGCCGAAGACCGAGGGATCGCCGCCCTTCAACCGCACCACCTGCAGGCCGCGACGCGCCAGGCGCAGCATCAGCCGGTTGATGGTCTCCTGCTTCATGCTGGTGCGTCCGGCGCGTTTCCCTGTCTGGATTTTCAGACAGTCCTTCGGCGCGAGCGCCAGCACCTCTTCCGAGATCAGGGCGTCGTAGAGCAGCGCTTCGCAGCCTTCGATGGCCCGCAGCGCCCGCAGCGTCAGAAGGTCGGCCGCGCCGGGGCCCGCGCCCACCAGCTGGACGAAGCCGGGCTTCACCTCACGCGGCATGCCGCACCTCCGGTTTGGCGGCCTTGCCAAGGAGACGGGCGATCTCGGGACGGCAGGAGCCGCAGGCGGCCCCCGCGCCGGTGGCGTCGCCGACGGCGTCGACGGTGCCGCAGCCGCCGGCGATGGCGGCCTCGATCTTTACCTGACGCACACCGCGGCAGGCGCAGACCACCGGACCGGTCTCGACCGGCTGGCCCGGCGCACGGCCGACCAGCAGGACGGCGCGGTCCAGCGGCGTGAGCGCTTCGGCGGCGAACAGCTCCGCCAGCCACTCCCGGGGCGGCAGGGCGCCGCCACACGTGGTGAAGAGGACGCGATCGAGCCGGTCGCCGGAGAAATAGGCCTCGCGCAGGGCGCCGCTGTTGGCGTCCTCGAAGCGCAGCACGTCGGCGCCGGCCTCGCGGGTCAGGGCCCGGCGCAGGGCCTCGCGTTCGGCCTCGTCGCCACGACCGGCGAACTCGTGCAGCTGGCACCCGGCCTGGGGAATCCGCCGCCAGACGAGGTCGAGCCCCGCGGGCGCGGCCCAGCCCTGCCGGGCGAGGAAGAAGCCGCGCCAGGTTTCGCGGTACGGCCGCACCCGCGCCGGGGTGTGCTTGAACTCCGGCTGTCCGGAGCGGGCGTCGACCTTGGGCGCGACCAGGGTGTTGGAGCGTCCCTGAGCGGCGTAGACCGCCGTCCAGTGCATCGGCATGAAGACCGAGCCGGGCCGCTGGCGGTCGCTGACCCGGGCGATGGCGATGGCCTCGCCCTGGCGGGTCTGCACCCGGGTGAGCCGGCCGTCGGCGACGCCGAGCGGGGCGGCGTCCTCAGGATGGATCTCGACATAGGGTTCGGGCGTATGACGGCAGAGCTCGGGGGCCAGGCCGGTGCGCGTCAGCGTATGCCAATGATCGCGGACGCGGCCGGTGTTGAGCGCCAGCGGATAGACCGCATCGACGGCTTCAGCCGGGCCCGCGGCGGCGACCGGGACCATCTGCGCGCGACCGTCCGGCGTCTGGAACCGGCCGTCGGTGAACAGGCGCGCTGTCCCGCCCTCGGCCGTCACCGGCCACTGCACCGGCTCAAGCGCCTCGTAGCCGTCGGCGGTCAGGCCCGTGAAGGGGCCGAGGTTGAGGAAGCGGTTCGGGTTCTCGTAGGCGGTCATCCGCGCGTACTCGCGGAACACCTGAGCCGGCGTGCGCCAGGAAAAGGCGTCGGCGAAACCCATGGCGGTCCCGACCTCGGCGACGATCCGCCAGTCGGCCTTGGCCTCGCCCACGGCGGGAAACAGCGCCCGCTGGCGCGAGATGCGGCGCTCGGAATTGGTGACCGTGCCGTCCTTCTCGCCCCAGCCCATGGCCGGCAGCTTCACATGGGCATAGGCCGTGGTGTCGGTCTCGGCCATGCAGTCGGAGACCACGACGAAGGGACACTTGGCCAGCGCCTCGCGCACCCGCTCGCCGTCCGGCAGGCTGACGGCCGGATTAGTGGCCATCACCCAGAGCGCCTTGATGCGCCCCTCGCGGACCGCTTCGAACATCTCGACGGCCTTCAGGCCGGGCTTTTCGGCGACCCGTTCGGCGCCCCAGAAACGGCCGACCCGCGCGCGGCTCGCCGCGTCGAAGTCCATGTGGGCGGCGAGCGTCGTGGCCATGCCGCCGGTCTCGCGCCCGCCCATGGCGTTCGGCTGGCCGGTGATCGAGAAGGGACAGGCGCCCGGCTTGCCGATCCGGCCCGTCGCCAGGTGGGCGTTGATGATGGCCGAGCCCTTGGCCACCCCCTGCGCCGACTGGTTGGCGCCCATGGAGAAGAGGCTGACGGTCCGCGGCGTCTCGGCGAACCAGCGGAAGAAGAGCTCCAGGTCGGCGACGGCGAGGCCGCAGTCGGCGGCGACCGCCGAGACCGACTGGTCGGCGGCCGACAACTCGGCCTCGACGGCCTCGAAGCCCGCCACGTGGGCGGCGACGTAAGCCCGATCCACCACGCCGCGGCGGATCAGGTCCGCCAGCAGGCCGTTCCACAGCCGCACGTCCATCTGCGACTTCAGCGGCAGATGCAGGTCGGCGCCCTCGGCCGTGTCGGTGCGGCGCGGGTCGATGACCACATGCTTCTGGCCACGGGCTTTGGCCTGCTCCATCCGGCGGAACAGCACCGGATGGGTCCAGGCGGCGTTATGGCCGGAGAAGACCACCAGGTCGGCGAGGTCGAGGTCCTCGTAGCAGCCCGGCACCAGGTCGGCCCCGAAGGCCAACTTGTGCGCCACCACCGCCGAGGCCATGCAGAGCCGGGAGTTGGTGTCGATGTTGCCGGAGCCGATGAAGCCCTTCATCAGCTTGTTGGCGGCGTAATAGTCCTCGGTCAGCAGCTGGCCGGAGACGTAAAAGGCGACCGAGTCCGGCCCGTGCTTGGCGATTGCCTCCTTGAAGCGGCGCGCCACCAGCGAGACGGCCTCGTTCCAGCCCGCCCGCTTGGTCCCGATCATCGGGTGCAGCAACCGCCCGTCGAGGCTGACCGTCGAGCCCAGCGCGCTGCCCTTGGAGCACAGCCGGCCGAAGTTGGCCGGATGCGCCCCGTCGCCCACGAGCTCGAGCCTGCGCCCGTCGGGTTCGGCCTGGGCCGAGATCCCGCAGCCCACGCCGCAGTAGGCGCAAGTGGTGCGTACCGAGCGCGCGAGCCCCTCGGTCATCGGTTTACGCCTGCCCCAGGAAGATCCGGCCGTCGCGGATCTGCAGCGGCACCACGGGGGTGCAGCCCTTGCCGGCGTCCGCGCCCAACGGCTGGCCGGTGGCGAGGTCGATGTTCCAGGCGTGCAGCGGACAGGTCACCGCCCGGCCGTGGATGATCCCTTGGCTGAGCGGACCGTCCTTGTGCGGGCAGCGATCCACCAGGGCGTAGAGCTGGTTGTCGCCGGTGCGGAACACCGCCACGTCGCCCTTCGGCGTAGGCACGCGGCGCGCACCGCGCAGCGGTATGTCGGTCACCGCGCCCACGTCCGTCCAGTCGGCGGGGATCCAGTCGGCGAGGTCGGTCATGAGCGCGTTCATGCGAACTCCATGCGGCGCGAGAGCGGGTTGAACTCGTCGGCGTGGCGGCCCGCCACACGCTCGGCCCAGGGGTCGATGCGGGCGAACCGTTGCGAGTAGGCGAAGAGGTCATAGAGCTGGCGGCGTCGCTCGGGATTTTCGATCTCGGCGCGGATGCTCTCCAGCCCGACGCGGGCCATCCACTTGTAGATCCGCTCCAGGTACCAGCCGTTCTCGCGATAGAGCTGCATGACCGCGCAGATCGCCCAGATCGCCTCTTCTTCGGTCGCCACCTTGGTCAGCACCTGGGTCCCCTGGATGTGGAGACCGGCGGCGCCGCCGATGTGGATCTCGTAGCCGGAGTCCACGCAGATGACGCCGATGTCCTTGCAGGTGGCTTCCGCGCAGTTGCGCGGACAGCCGGAGACCGCGAGCTTGACCTTGGCCGGGGCCCAGGAGCCCCACATGATCTTCTCCAACTGGACGCCCAGGCCGGTGGAGTCCTGGGTGCCGAACCGGCACCATTCGGAGCCGACACAGGTCTTCACGGTCCGAAGGCCCTTAGCGTAGGCGTGGCCGGAGACCATGCCGGCCGCGTTCAGGTCGGCCCAGACCGCCGGCAGGTCGTCCTTCTTGACCCCCAGCAGGTCGATGCGCTGGCCGCCGGTCACCTTCACCGTCGGGATCTTGAACTTGTCGGCGACGTCGGCGATGGCGCGCAGCTCGTCGGGCGTGGTGACCCCGCCCCACATCCGCGGCACCACCGAATAGGTGCCGTCCTTCTGGATGTTGGCGTGCACCCGCTCGTTGATGAAGCGCGACTGCTTGTCGTCGCGGTATTCGCCGGGCCAGGCGCAGAGGAGGTAGTAGTTGAGCGCCGGACGACAGGAGGCGCAGCCGTCGGCCGTGCTCCATTCCAGCGCCTGCATCACCCCGGGCATGGACTTCAGGCCCTCGGCGACGATCCGCCGGCGCACCTCGTCGTGGCCCTTTTCGGTGCAGCCGCAGACCGGCTTCGGTCCCGTCTGGACCTGGAAGGCGTCGCCGAGGCTGGCGATCAGGATCTTCTCGACCAGCGGGGTGCAGGAGCCGCAGGAGGCCGACGCCTTGGTGACCGCGCGCACGCTTTCCAGCGTGGTCAGGCCCTGCTCGGCGATGGCGCTGGTGATGGTTCCCTTGCAGACGCCGTTGCAGCCGCAGATCTCAGCCTCGTCGGCCATGGCGGCAACGGCTGCGCTAGGGTCGAGGCCCCGAAGGCCCTCCGTGACGGCCTGGCCGAACACCAGGGTCTCGCGGATGTCGCCGACCAGCTCGCCCGAGCGCATCAGGTCGAAGTACCAGCCGCCGTCGGCGGCGTCGCCGAACAGCACCGCGCCGGCGACCTTGCCGTCCTCCAGCACGATCCGCTTGTAAACACCGCGGCCGGCGTCACGGAAGATGATGTCCTCACACCCCTCCCCGCCGGCGAACTTGCCGGCCGAGAAGACATCGACGCCGGAGACCTTCAGCCGCGTCGACAGCACCGAACCTTCGTAGGCGCCGTCGCCGCCGGTCAGCGACAGGCCGAGCGTCTTGCACATCTCCCAGATCGGGGCGACCAGGCCATAGACCTGACCGCGGTGCTCGACACATTCGCCGACGGCGTAGATCGAGGGGTCGGAGGTGCGCATCGCGTCGTCGACGATGATCCCGCGGCCGGTCTCCAGCTCGGCGGCCTTGGCGAGCGCAGTCGCCGGGCGGATGCCGACGGCCATCACCAGCAGGTCGCAGGGCAGCGTGCGGCCGTCCTTCAGCTTCAGGCCGGCGACCCGGCCGTCCTGTCCGACGATCTCCTCGGAATTGGCGCCCAGCACCGTGTCGACGCCGCGCTCGGCCATCGCCTGGGTGAGCAGGAAGCCCGCCGAGGCGTCGAGCTGGCGCTCCATCAGCACGTCCATCAGGTGGACGACCGTGGCGCCCATGCCTCTGCGGGCCAGGCCGTAGGCCGCCTCGATGCCCAGCAGGCCGCCGCCGATCACCACGGCGCGGGCGCCGGGCTTGACCGCCTCGATCATCGCCTCGACGTCGTCGAGGTCGCGGAAGGTGACGACGCCCTTCAGGTCCGCGCCCGGCAGCGGCAGGCGGATGGGGTCCGACCCCATCGCCAGCAGCAGCTTGTCGTAGGGCGCTTCCACGCCGCCCTCGGCGCGGACCACCTTGGCCGCGCGGTCGATGCCGGTGACCTTGTGGCCTGAGTGCAGAGTGATGCCGTTATCGCGGTACCAGGCCTCGTCGTTGATGACGATGTCGGCGAAGGCCTTCTCACCCGCGAGCACCGGCGAGAGCATGATCCGGTCGTAGTTGACCCGGGGCTCGGCGCCGAAGATGGCGATCTCGTAGCGGTTCGGGTCGCGCTTGAGCACTTCCTGCACCGCCCGGCAGCCGGCCATGCCGTTGCCGATTACGACCAGACGTTCCTTAGTCATGACGCTTGATCCCCGATGCTAGAGACGAACGGCTGCGGTGGCGTCGGCGCCCCAGGTCCGGCGCCAGCGCGCCTTCACCCCGGTGAGACCCGCCAGCGCCAGCAAGGCGAGGCCGGCGAAGGCGAGCAGGCCGACCTGATAAGAGCCGGTGACCTGCTTGGCCCAGCCCAGGCTGGAGGCGAGATAGAAGCCGCCGACGCCGCCGGTCATGCCGACGAAGCCGGTCACCACGCCGATCTCCTTGCCGAAGCGCTGCGGGGCGAGCTGGAAGACCGCGCCGTTGCCTGCGCCCAGGCTCGCCATGACGAACATGATCACGCCCAGCGCCATCCAGGTGTTCGGCATCTTGAAGCTCGCCACCGCGAGGCCCAGGGCGGCCAGCACATAGACCACGGTCAGGGTCCGCACCCCGCCGATGCGGTCGGCGATCGCTCCGCCCACCGGGCGGATGAAGGAGCCGGCGAACACGCAGGCGGCGGTGAAGAAGCCGGCGGTGACGGCGGGCAGGCCATACTCGGCGTTGAAGTAGATGGTCAGCGAGGACGACAGGCCGACGAAGCCGCCGAAGGTGACGCCGTAGAGGCACATCAGCCACCAGGCGTCGCCGATCTTCAGCACGTCGAGATATTCAGCGAGCTTCTTGGGCGCAGGCCGGTTCGGCGCGTCCTTGGCGAAGATCATGTAGACGATGAAGGCGACGGCCAGCGGCAGGGCGGCTAGGCCGATCACATTGCTCCAGCCGAAGTGCTGGGCGAGGCCCGGCGCGAACAGGGCGGCGAGCGCCGTGCCCGAGTTGCCGGCGCCAGCGATGCCCAGGGCCAGGCCCTGGTGCTCCGGCGGATACCAGCGCGAAGCCAGCGGCAGGGCCACGGCGAAGGAGGCGCCGGCCACGCCGAGCAACACGCCCAGCGCCAGCACCTGGTTATAGTTGTGGACGCCGAGCTTCCAGGCGACCAGCAGGCCGCTCAGCACGATGAGCTGGCCGATCATCCCGGTCTTCTTGGGGCCGACGTGGTCGACCATGACGCCGGCGACCAGGCGCAGCAGCGCACCGGACAGCACGGGAAGCGCCACCATCAGGCCCTTCTGGGCGGGATCGAGATGGAAGTCCTTGGCGATCGCCACGCCCAATGGGCCCAGCAGCACCCAGACCATGAAGGACAGGTCGAAATACAGGAAGGCGGAGAACAGTGTCGGCGCGTGGCCGGCTTTCAGGAATGAACGGCTCAGCATGTGAGTGCCCCGTGCGATTGCGGTGGAGCGGCGGCGTCGCCTGGGTTTGATCGGTTCGTCTTCGAACCGGTCTGGCTGCGAACGCCGTTGTTCACTGGGCCTGACTGAAGAAGAAGCATGCCCACGGCGGCGGGTCATGCCTCAAACGTCAATTCACAAGCACTTCCTTACCGAAGCGCAAAAAGACGGCGCCCGGTCGAGACCGGGCGCCTCCGTTTTGGGCTCACGCGGCCGCACGAACCCCAGGGGCTCGTTCATGCAGGAAGGCCACGACCGCGTGGCGCGCCGTCACATAGGTCGACGTCATGTCGACCTCGAGCCGGCGCCGCGGACGGGCCAGATCGACCGGAAGGATCTGCCCGATCGTGGCCGCCGGTCCGTTGGTCATCATCACGATCCGGTCGGACAGCAGCACCGCCTCGTCGACGTCGTGGGTGATCATGATCACCGTGTTGCCGAGCTTGGCGTGGATCTCCATCACGCTGTCTTGCAGGTTGGCGCGGGTCAGGGCGTCCAGCGCGCCGAACGGCTCGTCCAGCAGCAGGACCTTCGGCTCCATCGCCAGGGCGCGGGCGATGCCGACCCGCTGCTTCATGCCGCCGGAGATCTCCGACGGCCGCTTGTCCTTGGCGTGGGTCATCTGCACGAGGTTGAGGTTGTGCAGCGTCCATTCGTGCCGCTCGGTCCGGCTGCGGGTCCCCTTGAACACCTGGTCGACGCCCAGGCGGACGTTCTCGTAGACGCTGAGCCAGGGCAGCAGGGAGTGGTTCTGGAACACCACCGCCCGCTCGGGCCCCGGAGCTTCGACCGCGACCTTGTCGAGGATCACCGCTCCCATGCTGACCGGCACCAGGCCCGCCACCACGTTCAGCAGGGTGGACTTGCCGCAGCCCGAGTGGCCGATGATCGAGACGAATTCGCCCTGATCGACCTGCAGATCGATGCCGCGGAGCACCTCGGAGACCACGCCGCGCCCCTTGAAGGTCACGCCGACGTTTTCGATGGAGAGATAGGATTTGACCATGATGTGCTCCTTCAGCCCGCCGACGCGCCGCGGGAGACGATACGGCCAAGCAGGGCGACGAGACGGTCGAGGGCGAAGCCCACCAGTCCCACCCAAACGAGGGCCACGATGATGTCGGAGATGCGGGAGGCGTTGTACTGGTCCCAGATGAAGAAGCCGACGCCGACGCCGCCGAGCAGCATCTCGGACGCGACGATGGCCAGCCAGCTCATGCCGATCCCGATGCGCAGGCCGGTGAAGATGTAGGGCGTGGCCGCCGGCAGCAGGATCTTGAAGAAATAGCCCGTGGGCGAGAGCCGCAGTACCCGGCCGACGTTGCGATAGTCTTCCGGCACGTTGCGGACGCCGACGGCGGTGTTGATGATCACCGGCCAGATCGCCGTGATGAAGATCACGAACAGCGCCGAGGGATTGGCCTGGTGCAGCGCCGCCAGCGAGATCGGCAGCCAGGCGAGCGGAGGAACCGTCCGCAGCACCTGGAAGATCGGATCGAGACCACGGTGCGCCAGTCGGCTGGAGCCGACCAGCACGCCGAAGGCGATGCCGACCACCGCCGCGAAACTGAAGCCGATGGCGACGCGCTTGAGGCTGGTCAGCGCGTGCCAGAACAGCCCCTTGTCGACCCCGCCGTTGTCGAAGAACGGATGCAGGATCAGCTCGCGAGAGTCGGTCCAGATCGTCGTCGGCGACGGCAGGCCGGCGGGCATTTTGACCGCCATCATCTGCCAGAAGAACAGCAGGATGCTGATGGTCACCAGCGGCGGAAGGACGAGGCCAAGAGTCTCACGCGTCGCCTCCCCGAACTTGACGACGAGGCGCGACGGGCGCTTGGGCGTGGGCATGGGAAGGATCTCCGCCGGCGCCTTGGCCGCGGGGTCAGGGTTCATCGAAACGGCGCGTAGAGCCATGGCTCAGCCTCCTCTCAGACCAGCTTCTTGATGGGTTGGCTCGCCAAGTAGGCAGCCGGGTTCGCCGGATCGAAGACCTTGCCGTCAAAGAAGCGTTCGACGCCGCGGCTGTCGGAGGCCGGCGCCGGAACGCCCAGCGCCTTGGCCGAGGCGCGCCAGATGTCGGCGCGGTTGACCTTGTTGACCAGGGCCATCTTGTTCGTCGACTGCGGCAGCACCCCCCAGCGGACGTCCTCGGTCAGGAACCACAGGTCGTGGGACTTGAAGGGGAAGGAGGCGTTGTCGGCCCAGAACTTCATGACGTGGCCGGAACCCTGGGCCTTGCGTCCGTCGCCGTAGTCGACGTTCCCCTGCAGCCGGGGCAGGATGTCGTTCATCGGCACGTTGATGTACTGCCGGCCAGAGACGATGGAGCACATCGCCGGGCGGTTCTGCATCTTGTCGCACCAGATGGCGGCTTCCATCACCGCCATGGTGATGGCCTGGGCGGCGCGGGGATATTTGGCGACCCAGTCGGCGCGCATGCCGAGCGCCTTCTCCGGGTGGTTCATCCAGATTTCGGAGGTCAGGCAGGCGGTGTAGCCGACGCGCTGGTTGACCAGCTGAGCGTTCCAGGGCTCGCCGACGCAGAAGGCGTCCTGGGTCCCGGACTTCATGTTGGCCACCATCTGCGGCGGCGGGATGACGATGGTGGAGACGTCGGCGTCGGGGTTGATGCCGCCGGCCGCCAGCCAGTAGCGGATCCACAGGTCGTGGGTGCCGCCACGGAAGGTCATGGCGACCTTGGCCATGTTGCCGGCGGCCTTCAGCTGCAGGAACTTGGCCTTGGCGCCGGCGCTGTTCAGCCCGACCTTCACGGCCTTCAGGTCGTTGCCGACGCTGATCGCCTGGCCGTTGGTGTTCAGGCGGGCCAGGATGTTCATCGGCATCGGCCGGCCGCCGGTCGCCTGGCCGGTGGTGATCAGATAGGGCAGCGGCGAGAGGATGTGCGCGCCGTCGATGCCGCCGCCGCCGGAGCCCAGCACCAGGTTGTCGCGGGTGGCCGCCCAGGACGCCTGCTTCAGCACCTCGACGTCGGGCATGCCGTACTTGGCGAACAGGCCGCGCTCCTTGGCGATGATCAACGGCGAGGCGTCGGTGAGCGCGATGAAGCCCAGCTTGGCCTTGGCCACTTCGGGCCCGGGCCCGGCGGCGAAGGCGCCCGACGGCAGCAGGGTCTTGGCGGCGGCGATGGTGGCGGCCGCGGCGGTGATCGCGCCTCGACGCGTGAGGCCGGTCGGTTTCGGATCGGTCATGGAAATGTCCTGCGAATTTGAGGAATTGGAGGCGTTTCGGTTCACAGCTTGTATTCCAGCGTGAACCACACCTTGGTGCGGGAAGGCGGCGGGGCCGCCGTGCCGAGCGGCACCGAATTGTCGCGCTCGAAGTCGGCGTACTTCAGGGCCGCAGTCAGCTTGGGCGTGATCGCAGCCAGCAGCTGGACGTTCCACTCGCTGCCGAGGCTGGCGCCGGTCCGCTGGTCCTCGAAAATGTGGTAGCGGACGATGATGTCGGAGTTGAAGAAGTAGGTCCGCTTGAAGCGCGGCTTGGCGTTCAGGCTGACGTTGAAGTCCTTCAGCCCGTCGACGAAGCCCTTGTTGCCGCCCAGCGGCTGGACGAAGGCGTCGGACCAGCCCTGGAAGGCGTGGACGGTGGCCAGAGGCGTGGTGAAGCCGCGCGTCCCGTTCCCTTCCAGCGACTCGTAGGAGACCTTGGCGGTGTAGATGTCGAAGGTCCCGGCGAGGTCCGCGCCCCAGTAGTCCAGTTCGTACTTGGGGGTGGCGTTGTGGTAGTCGCTCTGCCGCGCCCAGGTGGCGTTGTAGGCCAGCTGGTAGAGACCGACCCAGGTCTTGCCCCCCGCCTTCACCCCGTAGGTCAGCGAGGTGTTCGGCCGCGAGTTCTCGAAATCAAGAGCGTAGACGAAGCCCTGCAGCCGCAGCTGCTCGGCCGGCGACCAGGTCAGGTTGGCCAGATGGCTGTCGGAGTCCCAGTCCCTGAGCTCGCCCAGGATCCGGTTCACCCGGTTGACGTAGACGTAGGTCCCCTTGAAGCGGCCCCAGGCGCCGTCCAGTCGCAGGGCGTCGAAGGTCTGCTCGTCCTGGCGCCAGCCGACGTTGCCGACGAAGCGCTGGTCGTCGAGCAGGATCCGCTGCCGGCCGATGGTCGCGGAGAAGGCGGCGTTCGGCGTCCAGGTCAGCTGCAGCCGGTTGAGCTCGGTGACCTTCGGATCGTTGATCAGCGGGTATTTGGCCTTGTTCGCCCCGTTCAGCGGCGCGGTCGTCGCGCCGGGCACGTTGACCGCATAGTGCTCCGGACCGATCAGCCGGACGTCCTCGAACTCGACGAGGCCCTTCACATCGTGCCAGGCGCCCGTCTCCCAGCCCAGCCGGGTGCGCACCGTGTAGGCCTCGGCGTCGCGGGTCAGGGTGGCGGTCTTCTTCTGATCGACCGACTCGTAGCGCGCCCGCACTTCCAGGATCACCTTCCCGGCGGCGACCGCGTCGCTGACCGTCGGCGGCGGGGCCGGCGCGGCGGCCGGTTCGGGCGTCGCAATGACCGGCTCGGCGGCCGGCGGCGCGGTCGCCGCCGTCCCCTCGCCCAGGCCGTCCGCGTCCGCGGTGGCCGTCGCTTCCGGCGGCGTGGCCTGCGTCGTAGTCTGCGCCTGGGCGAGCCCCGCCCAGGTCAAAGCGGCGCCGGCGGCGCTCGCGACGAGCGCTGTCTTCAGTCGTTTCAAGGCTTATCCCCCAAGCCAAAAAAAACGCCCGCGCGGGGCGTAAAGCCCCGTGCGGACGTCGGTGTCCGATGAATTCGGCGCAATCGCTGCGCCGAAGGCCTTTTGGCCGTCGCGAGACTTCGTTGCCCCGCGATCGCCGGGTGATGTCGCCCTGGCCCGACGGGGACGGCAATATTCCTTCGCACCCGCAACGCTCAAACCGCGGGTATTTGGCGAATCTGCCCAGCTCCGCGGCGCCGAAAACGCCGGCGCCGCCCAAATATAATGCAGATTCCAGCGCTCAGATCGTGGGCGCCAAGTGGGCGCCAAGGTTCGAGAGCGCATTTTTGACTCATGTTGAGGCACAACCGGGGTGGAACTCGCGGCGTGAGCAAGAATCGCCCAGGCAAGCCGCGCCGACGTTGCTCATTATATCGCCAACCGATCCATCAAAGCCCACTGAACGATCACCGACGCGAGGTGAAAGAGTATCGGGAAACGACCTAATACCGGCAGGCGGGCAGGTTCGCAGGCGCGCGCAAGTCGGCCGGGCCGGCGTCGCAAGGATGTGCGGAGATTGGCAGGTCGCCCGTCCTTCGCGACGGAAGACCGAGGCGTTCGGCCGAAGGCGAGCCGAGGAGGACGTCGACGCTACGCCGAAGGCTGCTCCTAGCGACTCCAGGGCGCCTTTCGGCCGCCAGGCGCCGGGATCGCCCCAGGGGTCAGGACGTCAGCTTCCGATCAGCCGGCCGAGCGTGAAGCTTTGGGCGTAAGCCTGCGCCTCGCCGAGCCGGAAGACCCGGCCGTCGGCGAAGCCGTCGGCGGCTTCAGGCGCACTGACCGTGGACCAGCCGAGATCCGCGGCGGCCTGATTGTAGAGGTCCAGCCGATAAACCGCCTCTGCCATGGCCCGGATGTCGAGATCAGGCGGCGCATGGCCCCAGCGCATCATCTGGCTGAGCAGCCAGCCGGCCTGGACCGGCAGGGGCGCGTTGGCGGCGTTGCGGTGGAAGCTGGTGGTCGGCAGCGATCGGGCGATGCTGCCCACCGACGCGTCGACATATTCCGGTTGGGCCAGGATCTGCGCCAGCTGGGCGCGGTTCTCCGGATCGTCGGCCCAGGCGGCGCCCTTCAAGAGCGCACGCAACAGGGCCTGGAGCGCCTCCGGATTGCGCGTCGCCCAGTCGGCGGTGACGCCGAACACCTTCTCCGGCCCATCCCGCCAGACCTCGAAGGCGCGGACCGCCACCTCGCCCAGGTTTCCATCCTCGGCGACGGCGTTCCAGGGCTCGCCGGCGCAGAAGCCGTCGAGTTCGCCGGCGGCCAGGCGGCTGGCCATGCGCGAAGGCGGCGCGACGGTGATGCGCACGTCCAGGTCGGGGTCGATGCCTCCATCCGCCAGCCAGTAGCGCAGCAGGTAGTTGTGCATCGAATAGGGAAAGACCACGGCGAAGACGAGCGGCGCCTCGCCCTGGGCGCGGCGCTGGGCGATCACCCGGGCCAGGGCCGCACGCCGGGTCTCGCCCGGCGCGAACGTCGACGTCAGCCGTCGCGACAGGGTGAAGGCGGCCCCGCTGCGGTTCAACGCCATGGGCGCGATCATCGGCTGCGGATCGCCGCCGGCGCCCAGGGTGCAGGCGAGCGCGATCGGGGCCAGCATGTGCGAGCCGTCGAGCGCGCCGGCCGCCACCTTGTCACGCACCGTCGCCCAGGAAACCTCGCGGCTCAGCCGCACGGACAGTCCCTCGGCGGTGAAGAAACCGCGCTCCTGCGCCACCACCAGCGGCGCGGCGTCGTTGAGGGGCACGAAGCCCAGGGTAAGGTCGCTCGCCCGGCTCACGCTCCGTCTCCCTTAAGCACGCCCGCGAACGCCAGCAGGTCGGAGGCCACCGCGCCGAGCGGTCGGCCAGTGTCCATCGAAAGTTTGCGGAGCAGTTTGTAGGCCTGCTCCTCCTCAAGGCCCCGCTCCTTCATCAGGAGCGCCTTGGCCCGCTCGACCGTCTTGCGAGAAGCTAGGTCCGCCTTGGCCTTCTCCAGATCCTGCCGCAGCTGGTGCATCAGCCGAAAGCGGCTCATCGCCACCTCGAGGATGTCGCGCACCCGGGCCGGCGCCAGGCCGTCGACGATGTAGGCGGCGACGCCGGCTCGCACGGCGGCTTCGGCCAGCCCCGGCTCCGAACGGTCGACGAACATCACCACCGGACGCGGATTGAGGACGCTGGCATCCTGCAGATTTTCCAGGGTGTCGCGATCAGGGCTGTCGGCGGCCACCACCACGACGTCCGGCTCGAAGACCGCGGCCTCGTTCTCGTCGAAGACGGTGGCGTGGCGCACCTCAAGCGGATGCACGCCGGCCAAGCCCTCCACGACCAGGGCGGCGCGGGCGGGATCAGGATCAACCACCAAGACTCGCATACCGGGGCGACTAAGCAGAGGTGAGGTCCCTGATCCGAGCTACGTCATGGAGAAGCCGTGCTGACGCACGAAATCGCCTACGAGATGCGCAATGGCGCCTCATCTTTGCACAGGTCAAGTCCAAGGGTGGACACTGCGGCGACAGGCCACCGCCGACGGGGTGAACGGCTGATGAATTCGCCACCCCGCCCACGTTCAGGCGGGGTGGCGCAGTCTGCGGGCGGACACTGAGGAGGTCTCCCGATGAAAAAGTGGCTTCTGCCCGCAGCGGCGGCTGCAATGACCCTCATGGGCGGGGCGGCGATGGCCCATCCCCATGGCTATTATGGCGGCTCCTACTACGATCGGCCGGCTTACGGTTACGGCTGGGAATCCCGCGGCGGGCATTATCGCCGCGGTTACCGCGACAGCGATCGAGACGGCGTCCCGGACCGCGTGGAATGGGGCCGGGATCGGGACCGCGACGGTCGGCCGGACCAATGGGATCGGTATGACAATCGCCGTCGTCACCACCGCCACGACAGCTACTCGAGGCGGTACGAGCGCGAACCCTATTACGGCTACGGCTACGGCTATCGATACTGAGGTGGGCGGGCTCAGGCGCGGGTGGGACGCCGCGGCTAGGCGGCGATCCCGCCCATGCGGGCGACGTTGCAGCGGACCCAGAGGGCTTCCATGGCCGCGACCAGGTCGTCCATCATCGCGTCGGTGTGGCCGGGCGACGGCGTGAAGCGCAGCCGCTCGGTCCCCTTCGGCACCGTCGGATAGTTGATCGGCTGGACGTAGACCCCGTGGTCCGACAGCAGGATGTCCGAGATCAGCTTGCAGTGATGCGCATCGCCCACCAGCACCGGGACGATGTGGCTGGCCGAGGCCATCACCGGCAGGCCCGCCTGGGCGAACCGCGCCTTCAGCGTCGCGGCCCGCGCCTGGTGCGCCACGCGCACCTCATTGTGGTCCTTCAGCCAGCGGATCGAGGCCGCCGCCCCGGCCGCCAGCGCCGGCGGCAGCGAGGTGGTGAAGATGAAGCCGTCGGCGTAGCTGCGGATGGCGTCGACGATCACCGCGTCGGCGGCGATATAGCCGCCCATCACCCCGAACGCCTTGCCCAGGGTGCCTTCGACGATGTCGATCTCGCCCATCACCCCGTCGCGCTCGGCCACGCCCGCGCCGCGGGGGCCGTACATGCCCACCGCATGCACCTCGTCGAGGTAGGTCATCGCGCCGTATTTTTTGGCCAGCGCCACCGTGGCCGGCAGGTCGGCGATGTCGCCGTCCATCGAATAGACGCTCTCGAAGGCGATCAGCTTGGGCGCGTCGGCCGGGGCTTCGCGCAGCAGCTCCTCGAGATGCTCAAGGTCGTTGTGGCGGAACACCCGCCGCTGCGCCTTCGGGCCCAGCCGGATGCCGCTGATCATCGAATTGTGGTTCAGCGCGTCGGAGAAGACGATCAGACCCGGCAGGATCTTGAACAGGGTCGACAGCGTCGCCTCGTTGGAGACGTAGCCCGAGGTGAACAGCAGCGCGGCTTCCTTGCCGTGCAGGTCCGCCAGCTCGCGCTCAAGCTCCACGTGATAGTGGGTGGTGCCCGAGATGTTCCGCGTGCCCCCGGAGCCCGCGCCGGCCTCTTCCAAAGCCCGCTGCATGGCGTCCAGCACCACCGGATTCTGGCCCTGGCCGAGATAGTCGTTCGAGCACCAGACCACGACCTCCGCCGTCGTCCCGTCCCCACGCGTCCAGGTCGCCCGCGGGAAATCCCCGCGGTGGCGCTTCAGGTCCGCAAACACACGATAGCGGCCCTCGCCCCGGACCTTGTCCAAAGCAACCCGGAAGGCGTCTCTGTAATCCATCGACCTATGCAATCCGCCCAGCGTTCGGCGATCTCGCGCGCGGCGGGATTCCCGTGCAATTGCGGGGCTTTTCGCACCGCGCGCGGCCCATGTCCAGAAGCAGCGCCCGCATCGCGCCGCGAAGGTTCGCCGATCGTCCGCCCAAGGCCTTACTTCGGCTTTCGAAATTTATAAACGAACTGGTCGGTGTGGCCGCGGATCGCCGGATCGAACACCTGAAGCGTGTGGTCGTCGGCAGGATTTCGCAGCACCGAGCTCTCGCCCTCGAACCGGAACCCCGCGGCCTCCACCTCGCGCCGGACGATCGCCGGGTCGATCCGGTGCAGCTTGTCGGGAATGTCGAGGCCGGTCCCGGCCGCGGCGGCGTGGTCGAGCACGACATAGAGACCGCCGGGCTTCAGCGCCTGGTAGATCGCCCGGTTCACCGCCGCGACGTCGTCGTTGTACTTGGCCAGGTGCAGGTCGTGGTAATTCTGCGACGTCCAGATCAGGTCGACCTTTTCCGGCAGCGCCAGGGCGGCGAACTGGGCGGCGACCACCTTCACATTGGCATAGGCCGGATCCGCGGCGATCGCGTTCACCGCCGGCGGCTTCTCGGCCTTGGCCTGCGCCTCGGTGACCACGGCGTAGATGCGGCCCTTGGGACCGACGGCCTTGGAGAAGATCCGGGTGAAGTAGCCGCCGCCGGGCAGCAGCTCGGCGACCACCTCGCCCGGCTTCACCTCGGCGAAGGCCAGCATCTCGGCCGGCTTGCGGTCGGCGTCACGCGCCACGTCGGCGGCCGGACGGCCCGGATCGGCGATCGCCTGGGCCGCCGCGCCATGGTGGGCCTCGTGCGGTCCGGCGAAGGCGCCGCCGCTCAGGGCGACAGCCAGCGCCGCGGTGGCGGCCATCAACAGCTTGCGTGACATCCAAGTCTCCGAAGATCCAAACGACGCCGTGCAGGACGCCAGTTTACGGCAGCGGCGTCCATTCCTGTTCTGGCGGCAGGGGCGCAAAGATCTCGTCCAGCAGCGCCTCGGTCACCCCTTCCAGGGTCGGCGGGTTCCAGCGCGGCGCATTGTCCTTGTCGACGATCACCGCGCGCACGCCTTCGGTGAAGTCGGGCCGCATGACCACCCGGGCGCCGATGCGGTACTCCATCGCCATGTTCTCGGCGAAGGTCTTGGCCTGGCCGCCCAGCTGCAGCTGGCGGAAGGCGACCTTGACGGTCTGCGGCGACTTGGTGGCCAGCACTTCCAGCTGCTGGCGCGCCCAGTCGGTGTCGGCGGCCTTCAGGGCCTCGACGATCGCCTCGACGCCGTCCAGGGAGAAGATCCGGGCGATCTCGTCCTGGTGGGCGGCGATGGTCGGCCGGCCGGCGTCGCCTTCGAACTCGGTGAGCAGGGTCTCGATCGCGGCCGGATCGGCGATGATGGCGGCCTTCAGCGCCTCGATCTGGGCGCTTGGCACATAGTCGGTGGCGACGCCGACCAGCTCGCAGTCGGCGGCCTTGATGCGGGCCCCGGTCAGCGCCAGCCAGATGCCGATGTGGTCGGGCATGCGCGGCAGCCACCAGCCGCCGCCGACGTCGGGGAAGAGACCGATGCCGGTCTCCGGCATGGCGTAGGTGGTTCGCTCGGTCGCCACCCTGAAGGTCGCCGGCATGGAGATGCCGACGCCGCCGCCCATGACGACGCCGTCGATGATCGCCGCCACCGGCTTGGCGTAGCGGAACAGGAGCTCGTTGAGCTGGTACTCGACGAAGAAGAACTCGCGGGCCAGCCGGCCGTCGTCGGCCGCGCTGTCGTAGAGCACCCGGATGTCGCCGCCGGCGCAGAAGCCGCGCTCGCCGCTGTTGTCGATCAGCACCAGCTCGACGCCTGCGTCGTCCTGCCAGGCCAGCAGCGCCTCAGTCATGAGGCGGCACATGTTCAGGGTCAGCGAATGCAGCGCCTTGGGCCGGTTGAGCGTGAGGCGTCCCACCCGTCCCTCGACGCGGACCAGGACTTCCGCTTCGTTCAAGCCAATCGCGCTCATGGGGGGCTCGCTCATTGCCGGAACATCTCGCGCGCGGTGATCACGCGCATGATCTCATTGGTGCCTTCGAGGATCTGGTGGACGCGCAGGTCGCGCACGATCCGCTCCAGGGGATAGTCCTTCAGATAGCCATAGCCGCCGTGCAGCTGGAGCGCCTGATTGGCGACCTCGAAGCCGGCGTCGGTGGCGAACCGCTTGGCCATGGCGCAGTGCTTGGTCGCCTCCGGCAGCTTGTTGTCCAGCGAGAAGGCCGCGCGGCGCACCATCAGCTGGGCCGCGTCGAGCTCGGTCGCCATGTCGGCGATGCGCCATTGCAGCCCCTGCATCTCCTTCAGCGGCTGGCCGAACTGCTTGCGGGTCTCGAGATAGGCCTTGGCGGTGTCGAGCGCGAGACGCGCCCCGCCCAGCGAACAGGAGGCGATGTTGATGCGCCCGCCGTCGAGGCCGGCCATGGCGAACTTGAAGCCGTCGCCCTCGGCCCCGATACGGTTCGCCTCTGGAATCCGGCAATCGTCGAAATTGACCTGGGCGGTCGGCTGGGCGTTCCAGCCCATCTTCTTTTCCTGGGCGCCGAACGACAGGCCGGGCGTCCCCTTCTCCACCACAAAGGCCGAGATCCCCTTTGGCCCGGGGCCGCCGGTGCGGGCCATGACCACATAGACGTCCGAGACGCCGCCGCCGGAGATGAAGGCCTTGGAGCCGGTCAGCACATAGGCGTCGCCGTCCTTGACCGCGCGGGTCGACAGCGAGGCCGCGTCCGATCCGGCGCCCGGCTCGGTCAGGCAGTAGCTGGCCACCAGCTCCATGGTGGTCAGCTTCGGCAGGAATCGCTGGCGCAGTTCGTCGGCGCCGAACTTGTCGATCATCCAGCCGCACATGTTGTGGATCGACAGGAAGGCCGCCGTCGCCACGTCGCCGTAGGACAGCGCCTCGAAGATGATCGAGGCCTCCATCCGGCCGAGGCCGGAGCCGCCGACGTCCTCGTTGATATAGATGCCCGCCAGGCCCAGGGCGGCGGCGGCGCGCAGCGCCTCGACCGGGAAGACCTTTTCCTCGTCCCAGTGGGCCGAGTGCGGCGCAAGCTCAGCCGCGGCGAAGTCGCGAGCCATGTCCTGGATCGCGCGCTGGTCTTCGGTGAGATTGAAATCCATGGGTCGCAACTGGCGCGAGCCTGGACGCCTGTCAATAACGGAAGTCTTGCACCTCGACGGCGGAAGGTTCAGGACCCGCAAGATGAGCAAAGCGCCCCTCGCCGCCTATCCCGCCCTGCGCCTGCGCCGGCTGCGCCAGGCCGACTGGATCCGCCGTCTGGTCCGCGAGACCGTCCTGACGCCGGCCGACCTGATCTGGTCGATGGTGGTGCACGAGGGCGAAGGCCAGATCCCCGTCGCCTCCATGCCCGGCGTCTCGCGCCTGTCGCTGAAGGACGTCGGCGCCGCGGCCAAGGAGGCCAAGGCCCTGGGAATTCCGGCGATCGCCGTCTTCCCGCACATCGACGGCGCCAAGAAGGACGCGGTCGGAACCGGGGCCCACGACCCCGACGGCCTGATCGCCCGGGCGGTCAAGACGATGAAGGACGCCGCCCCCGAGGTCGGGATCATGTGCGACGTGGCGCTCGACCCCTTCACCGACCACGGCCACGACGGGATCGTCCGCGAGGGGCGCATCCACAACGAGGCCACCATCGAGCGGCTGGTCGAACAGGGGCTGATGCAGGCCAAGGCCGGCTGCGACATCCTTGCGCCCTCAGACATGATGGATGGCCGCTGTGGGATCCTGCGCCAGGCGCTCGAGGCCGAGGGTCTGACGGACGTCATGATCATGTCCTACGCCGCCAAATACGCTTCGGCCTTCTACGGTCCGTACCGGGACGCCATCGGCTCGGGCAAGCTGGGCACAGGCGGCGCGCCGTCCGACAAGAAGACCTACCAGATGGACTCCGCCAACCATCAGGAGGCGCTGCGCGAGGTCGCCCTCGACATCGCCGAGGGCGCGGACATGGTCATGGTCAAGCCGGGCCTGCCCTACCTCGACATCGTCCGCCAGGTGGTCGACGCCTTCCAGGTCCCCACCTTCGCCTACCAGGTGTCCGGCGAGTACGCGATGCTGATGGCCGCCGCCCAGAACGGCTGGCTGGACGAGGAGCGCGCCATCCTGGAGACGCTGGGCGCCTTCAAGCGCGCCGGCGCGGCGGGCGTGATCACCTATTTCGCCCCGCGGGCGGCGAGGTTGCTGGGGGCCTAGGCTTTGACGTGAGCGGCGATGGCGCCCCGATCTTCGGCTCGGCCGCGGATTACGCTCAGCCGCGCTGATCAAGTCGACAAGATGAATTGGATATGTCCGCCCGTGCGGTCGTGCTCCCTTTTGCACCCCTGCCACGGTCGGAGATTCAGCTGATGGCCGCGCCTGCGTCGCCGAGTCCCAGAGCCCTCGTCCTCCTGCTCGCCGCGGCGATCGCCGCGGCGTCCGTGTCGACGGCCGCCTCCGCCGAGGCGCAGCGCCCCGCCCGCGATGTGACGCGGATCGAGGATCAGACGAGCATCCGCTACCGCTGGGTGGGGGTCGACGGCGTCCGCCTCTTCTACCGCGAGGCCGGAGACCCCAAGCGTCCAACCATCCTGCTCCTGCATGGCTTCAGCTCATCATCGCACATGTTTCGCGACCTGATGCCATTGCTGTCCGACCGCTTCCACCTGGTGGCGCCTGACTATCCTGGCTTCGGCTACAGCGATGCGCCGCGATCAGACGTCTTCGCACCGACCTTTTCCGAGCTGACGTCGATGATGGAGAAATTTGTCGCGGCGGTGGGGGTCAAGTCCTACGTGCTCTACGTCCAGGATTTTGGCGGGCCCGTCGGCTTCAGGATGGCGGTCGCCCGCCCCGACCGGGTCCGCGGCCTGATCGTGCAGAATGCAAACGCCTATGTAGAGGGCTTTCCGCCACAGCCGGCCGGCCGATCGGAAGACGCCGGCCTCGTATCCCCAAGCTTCATCCGGTTCATGTACCAGACCGGCGCCCGGGACGTCGCGGGGCTGAATCCTGACGCCTGGACGGTGGATGAAGCGGCGCTGCAAAGGCCGGAGGCGCGCCGCATCCAGACGGCCCTGCTTGCCGACTACCGCACGAACATCCGCCTCTATCCGCAGTGGCAGGACTACCTGCGAAGGTTCCAGCCGAGGACGCTGGTCGTGTGGGGCAAGAACGATCAGGGCTTCACCCCGGCTGGGGCCGAAGCCTTCCGGCGGGACGTCAAGGACGTCGAGATCCGGTACTTTAACACCGGACATTTCGCGCTCGAGGAAGACGCCCACGGCATAGCCTCGGCCATCAGAAGCTGGTCGGCGGGCAGGTAGCGCCTCGTGATTTCCAATGGCCGACATAGTCCGGCCGGGTCGAAGGCAGATCTTCGCCCTCCCGCACCGGATTCCAGAAGCGACATGTGGCCAAGCTTGCATGACCGTGTTATGCGGCTGCGCATGATCCACTCCCTCCAGCGCGCCGTAGCCAAAGCTATGAGCCGCCCGGCAATCGCCTGGCGGACGGCAGGCGCATGGGAGGAAGGCGGGATCTGAATTCGGTTTAGCCGAACGAGTCCGCAGCCCCTCCGACGGCGGGGGGCTTCGGTTCCGATCCTGATCCGCAGTCGGAGTCTCCAGCCCAGGAGCTTCCGATGCCTACGTTTCCCAGTCCGACCCTGACGCCCGATCTGCTGAGCGCGCTCGCGATCTTCGCGTTCGCCAGCTCGATCACGCCCGGGCCGAACAACACCATGCTCATGGTCTCGGGCGCAAATTTCGGGTTCCGCGCCACGCGTCCGCACCTTGCGGGCGTTTCGATCGGCTTCCTGGTGCTGGTGCTCGCGGTAGGCCTCGGCCTGGGCGGGTTGTTCCACGCCTACCCCGCCCTGCACGACGTGCTGACGGTGATCGGCGCGGCCTATCTCCTATGGCTGGCGTGGAAGATCGGCGCCTCGAAGCACCTGGGCGGAAGCCAGGCGTCGGCCGCGCGCCCACAGACATTCTGGGAAGCGGTGGCGTTTCAGTGGGTCAACCCGAAGGCCTGGGCGATGGCTCTTGGAGCCGTCACCGCCTTTGCGCCGCAAGACGCCTATGTCGCCAATGTGCTGCTGATCGGCGCCGTGTTCGCGGCCATCAACCTGCCGTGCATCGCCTCATGGACGGGCTTCGGCGTCGGGCTCAGGGGAGCGCTCACCCGGCCGGGCGTTCTGCGCGCCTTCAACCTGTCGATGGCTGCGCTTCTGGTGGTGTCGCTCGTCCCTTCACTTCGTGACCTGCTGCAACGCTGAGGCGCAGTTGGGGCGTCATCCGCGGGCGCTTTCACGGCGGCGGCCGTCGACCCGACAGACCTCGGAGCGACGGCTACATGCCCGGAAAGGCATGAGGTCCAAACAGGACCGCCAGCGCCCACTCAGCCGCCGAAACTGTAGCGCAGCCGGACGCCCCACATGCGCGGCGCGCCATAGAGAAGGTTCTCGAAGCCGGCCGAATTATAGGTGCTGCCGACGGAGACCGGGTACTTCTCGTTCGTCACATTGGTGACGAAGAAGGCCAGGTCGATCGGCTTGCTCATGACGTTGTTCCAGTTGACGTTCAGGTTGAGCAGGTCGGTGGCAGGCACCTCCCGGAAGTCGGGAAGCGTGGCTTGCGTAATCGTCTGCTTGTCGGTGTGAACGAACGTCGCCGCCAGAGAGACCTCCCCGACTCTGTCAGACAGCGGGAGCGTATAGGTTCCTGTCAGCGACACACGGTTCTTCGGCGCGAGCGCGAGCGGTCCGCCCGCGACGGCGGTCGGGATCAACGCCGAATAGGGTGCGCCTGCGGGAATCGGCGGCACGTTGATGCTGATCAGCTCGGTGTCGAGGTAGGTGTAGCCCAGTTCGAACCTGAGCCTGTCGAAGAAGGTCGCGACGCCATCGACCTCGACGCCCTGGATCTTCGACTTGCCGGCGTTGACAGTGGGCTGGGCCCCCGCGAAGCCGGCTACGCTGGAGGGCGCACTGACGTTGAGCTGCTGGTTGCTCAGCTTGTTGTAGAAGGCGGCGACGTTGAGACTGCCGCGCACCGCGCCGTGGCGAAAGCCGGTCTTCACCCCGACCTCATAGTTGTCGACCTTTTCCGGCCCCCAGCCCTCCAGCCCGATCGAGGTCATGTTGATCCCGCCGGCGCGATAGCCGCGCACATATTTGGCGTAGAGCAGGACATCGTCAGTCGGCTTGTAATCGACGTCGATCAGCCAGGTCGGCTTCTTCGACTTCTCTGCCGGCGGCTGGAAGCGGCACTGAGCCTGATCGGTCACGACCAGCGGAACACCCGGCGCGCCGTTGAAGAAGCGCACGACGTCGTTGCAGGTCTCGACAAAGCTGCCGTCCGCCTGCGGGGCGATCCGGGTGCTCTGGGCGAGCGCCCGGGTCTTGTCCCACGTATAGCGGATGCCGCCTGTCAGGCTCAGCTGGTCGGTCAGCTCATAGGTCGCCTGAGCATAGACCCCCTTGTTTCTGAACCAGAACTTGGTCGCAGAGGCGGAGATCTGTCCGGATCCGAACGGATTGGTGCAGGCCAGAATGGATGGGTTCGTGCAGGTGGCCAGAATGCCGGTATAGCCCGCACTGAAGCCGATCGGATCGCTCTGCTCAAGATAGCCGCCGGCCTGCCAGGTCAGGCGATCGTCGGCGGCCCGTCCCTGGAACTGCAGTTCTTCCGAGAAGGTCGACTGCGCCGAATTGTTTCCGTCGCCCGCTGGATTGAGCAGAATATAGCTGAAGGGCACGCCGTTCGGGAACCGCGAGGCCGGCAAACCGGCCGGGAACCGGGAGGTGAAGTTGTCGCCGTTGAGGCTGAAGCTCGCCCGTTCGCGGAACTCCTGATAGCTGACGATATTCTTGATCGTCAGCGTGTCGCTCGCCCGCCAGGTCGTGGTGTTGATGACCGCCCAGTGGCGCAGCTTCAGATACGGATCCGGGTTGTTGATGTCGACGTCGAGCGGGCCGTCACCCCGGGCTTCCGCTCGCGCGATCTGGTCGCAGGCCGGCAATGCGGTGAAGATGGCGCCGCCGCTCGCCGGGGTCACATTGGGATTGCACACAGCGATACGCGTCCCGTAGCCACGGGAAAATGAATTGCTGTATGTTCCGATCGTGTAGGTCTCGAGATCCGGCGTCAGATCGACAATGGCGCTGAGACGGCCCGCGAAATAGTTGACGTCATTGTAGTTGTCGGTCCCGATCCCCGACTTGTTCTTCATATAGCCATCGCGCTTGTTGCGATCGAGGGCCAGACGAAACCTCAGCTTGTCATTGACCGGTACGTTGAGCACGCCCTGGGCGCGCCACATGTTGTAGTCGCCGGCCTGGCCCTCGACCCAGCCCTCGAGGCTGTCGACGGGCCTGTTGGGCACCAGCAGCACCGCGCCGCCGGTGGTGTTGCGACCGAACAGTGTGCCTTGCGGCCCCTTCAGCACCTGCACGTTCTGCAGGTCCATGAACGAGCCGACGACGGCTGTGTTGCCTGACGTCGTGCCGCCCTGCGCGCGCGGGGCGACGACGTCGGCGAAATAGACGCCGACCGAAGGCGCCGTGCTCGGTTCCTGGACAAAGCCGCGAATGGCGAAGGAGCTCTTCTCCGGACCGAATCTCTGGTTGACCGACAGTGAGGGCGTATAGGTTCCAAGGTCAGTCGCGGTGACGATGTTGCGGTTGGCGATCTGCTCTTCGCTGTAGACGGTGATCGAGATCGGCACGTCTTGCAGGCGTTCCTGCGTGCGGCGCGCTGTAACGATGACATCGCCGAGGGTGGTTGCAGCCTCCTGGCTCTGCGCCAGAGCCGGGATCGCAGGCCCCAGACTCGTAAGCGCGACTCCCACGAGCAGGCGCAGCTTGCTTGAACGGCGGTCCATAGGCAGCCCTCCCCTTGCCGCCGTGCCGGATTGTTTCTCCGGATTGGCCAGCTTCTCGTTGATCCGATGAAGCGGCGCCTAAAAGTGAGCAGACGTATCGACATTTCGCGCCAGGGACTCGATAGGGCGCGCGTGCGCGCCACGCCGCCCACAGGGATCGGGTTCGGCGGCCCCGGCAGGACGGCTACGGCGTCAGGCCGCCGCCTCCCGCAGCAGCTCGCCCAGGATCCGCAGCCCCCGCTCGGCGTCGTCCGGGGCCGCCAGGCTGAAGTTCAGGCGGATGGAGGCGCTGGCGCCGCCCTGGGCCATGAAGTGGCCGCCGGGCGTGAAGAGCACATTTCGCTCGAGCGCCTTGTTCAGCAGCGCCTGGGCGTCGATCCCGCCGCGCAGGGTCACCCAGAAGAACAGGCCGCCGGCCGGCGCGGTCCAGTCCGCCAGGCCGCCGAGGTGGCGGTGCAGCGCCCGGTCGAAGGTATCGCGCCGCTCACGGTAGAAGGCGGTGACCCGCCCCATCCGCTGGGCGCGGTCCGGCGCGTTCAGGTATTGCAGCACCATCCATTGGCTCAGCCGGTTGGTGTGCAGGTCGGCGGCCTGCTTCAGGCGCACCAGATAGGTGAAGAGGTCTTCGGAAGCCGCCAGGAAGCCCAGCCGCAGCCCCGGCGCGACCGTCTTCGAGAAGGAGCCCTGGTAGATCCAGGACGCCCGTTCGCAACTCGCGACGGCCGGCCGGCGCTCGCAGGCCTCGTAGGCCAGATCGCGATAGGGATCGTCCTCGAACAGGATCACGTCATGGCGGTCGCAGGCGCCGGCGAGCGCCTGCCGCTCTTCGGCGGTCCAGCAGATCCCCGTCGGGTTCTGGAAGGTCGGCGTCACATAGGCCAGCCTCGGCGGCGCCTGGTCCCAGCCCCGTGCTGGGTCGGCCCGATCCAGCCCGGAAAACTGCGCGCCGAAGAAGCGGAACACCTGCAGGGCCGCCAGATAGGCCGGCTCCTCGACGGCGACGCCAGCGCCCGCATCGACGACCAGCTTGGCCGCCAGGTCGATGCCCTGCTGGGACCCCGACAGCACCAGCACCCGCTCGGGCGAGGCGTCGATCCCCAGCCCGCTCAATTCCTCGGCGATGCGGGCGCGAAGCTCCGGCTCCCCCTCGGTGGGGCCGTACTGGAGAAGCTCGCGCGGGGCCGTGGGAACATCGAGGCCGGCGAAGGTCTCCGCCGCAGGCAGCCCGCCGGCGAAGGAGATCACCTCGGGCCGCATCGCCACATTGAGCATGTCGCGGACCGGCGAGGCGTGCAGATCGCCGGTCCGCATCGAGAGACGCGCCATCGAGGGCTCCACAATGTCAATGATATTGACCTATCGACATCGTTAAGCCGAAGCGGCTATCCACGTCAATATGGTTGACCTAAAGCGCCAGGAAGAGCTGCGCCCAGAGGAGCTGCGAAATGCGATCGAGCTGCTCTACTTCGCCTATCGGGGATTCACCGACCGGGCCGACCGGATCCTGGAGCGGCGCGGCCTCGGCCGCGTGCACCACCGCATCCTCTACTTCATCGGCCGCCGCCCGGACGTCTCGGTCCGCGGCCTGCTGGATCTGCTGGCCGTCAGCAAACAGGCGCTGAACGCGCCCCTGCGGCAGCTGCTCGACATGGACCTCGTGAGCGCCGTCGGCGACCCGGTCGACCGCCGCTCGAAGAACCTGCGCCTCACCGCGGAAGGCGAGCGCCTGGAGGCCGAGCTCACCGGCGCCCAGATGGAGCTGCTGCAGTCGGCCTTCGACCGCGCCGGGCCGGGCGACGAAGAAGGCTGGCGCTCGGTGATGGCCGAGCTCGTCCGGTCCAGCGCCTGAACCGACGGGCCGCACGCCCCACGCCTGTCTTTCGCCGCTTTCACGACCGAGGATTGCGCCCGAGGCAGAGGAGGTTTCCGGTGCGCAACGTCTGGCTCAGGGCCGCCGTCGCCCTTGTTGGAATCACGACGCCCGTCGCCGCGGCCGCCCAGATGTTCACCGCCGGGGGCGGCATCGCGCCGGCCATGGCGATGAACCAGCTGATGATGCAGCCGGTGCGGGAATCCGTAGCCCAGGCGATCAGCCGCTCTGCCGTGGGCGCGGCCAAACCGGGCCCCGCCGCCGCAACCCCGCCATCCCGCGCCTCCGTCCCCTCTACGCGCTATCGCGCCTCGCCCACGGTCACAGATCGGGTGAAGCGCCAGTACATCGCCTTCATCGGCAAATCGCTCGGGCCGCAAGCCGCGGGGGAGTACGAAACCGCGCTGGCGCGGCGAGACTTCGTGACCAATTGGGCGCAGCTCGTCGCGCCGGAGGGCCTGCGCGCCGGCGACGCCGCCGACGCCCTCGCCGCCTACTGGATGCTCAACTATCTGATGGCCAACGGCCTGGTCGACGTCAGCGGCGCCTCCGGCCGCGTCGTCGCGGAGCAGATCCGACGGTCCCTTGTCTCCAACCCCACGTTCGCACGCCTGAACGAAGCCCAGCGGCAGGAAATGGCCGAGGTGCTCATGCTGAACTTCATCACCCAGCAGGCGGCCTACGAGCACGCCATGGGCGCCCGTGATGACGCGCTAAAGCGCAAGCTGGCCGACGCGGCGGTCGCGCGCTTCCGAAACGAGATGGGCGTCGACTTGCGCCAACTTCGGCTCACCCGCGCCGGCTTCGGCCCCGGCGGCTGAGACCGGGAATCTTGGGACTTGGGCGCGATGCTCTCGCTGACGCCGGCTCAGGCGAGAAAGTAGGCGCTGGCGCCCAGGTCCGGCAGGTCGCGCGTCTCCACGTAGCGGAAGCCGATCTTCTCCAGGACCCGCCGGGATGCGCGGTTCTCGGGATCGATGATGGCGGCGAGCTTCGGCAGACGCAGCACTTCGCGCACATGCTGCAGGACCGCCGCGGCCGCCTCGGTCGCGTAGCCCTGGCCGCTGTGACGCTGCAGGAAGGCGTAGCCGAGGTCAGGGCTGTCCAGGATCTCCCGCTGGACGAGGCCGCACATGCCGAGCCGCTCGCCGGCGGCGTCGCGCGCCACCAGCCACAGCGTCTTTCCGAACCGGTCGCGGATATAGGCCCGGGCCTCCTGCAGAGACCGCACGCCCCGGTCGCCGATGTTGCGGATCCAGCCCGGGTCGTTCAGCAGCTCGAGCACGAAGGCCGCATCATCCTCGACGACGGGCGAGAGCGTCAGGCGGGCGGTCCGCAGCTCGGTCACTGCGGCTTCTCGAGCCTGGCCACCAGGCTGGAGGTGTCCCAGCGGCGGCGGCCCTGGGCCTGGAGCTCGGCGTAGAACCCGTCGACCAGCCGCGTCACGTCGAGCGCCGCGCCGTTGCGGCCGGCCTCGTCGAGGACCAGACCCAGGTCCTTGCGCATCCAGTCCACGGCGAAGCCGAAGTCGAACTTCCCCTCGCTCATCGTCTTCCAGCGATTGTCCATCTGCCAGGACTGGGCCGCGCCCTTGGAGATCGCCTCATAGACCGCCGCCGGATCGAGCCCGGCTCTCTTTGCGAAATGCAGGCCTTCGGCGAGCCCTTGGACCAGGCCGGCGATGCAGATCTGGTTGACCATCTTGGTCAGCTGACCCGAGCCCACCGGGCCCATCAGCTTCAGCGCCTTGGCGTAGATCTCCAGCACCGGCTGCACACGGGCGAAGTCCGCAGGGTCTGCACCGCACATTATGGTGAGCTGGCCGTTCTCCGCGCCTGCCTGGCCGCCGGAAACCGGGGCGTCGACGAAGGCCAGGCCGCCGGCGGCGGCGCGCTCGGCCATCTCGCGGGCGACCACCGCCGAGGTCGTCGTGTGGTCGACCACCACGGAGGTCTTGGGCAGGACCGTCAGCGCCTCGCCGACCACCGCGCGCACGTCGTCGTCGGCGCCGACGCAGAGCAGGAAGACCTCGGCCTCGCGCGCGGCCTCGGCGACGGTGGCCGCCGAGCGGCCGCCATAGGTCTCGACCCAGCGCGCCGGTTTCTCGGGGCTGCGATTGTAGACCACCACCTCGTGACCGGCCCGGGCGAGGTGTCCCGCCATCGGAAAGCCCATCACCCCAAGCCCCGCGAACGCCAGCTTCATCGCCGCCAAACTCCCGATCGATCCTTGCGCAACCCCATCTTAACGGGGACTCGCGCACCCTGCCGTCCTAACAGCCTCACTCGGGATCCCCCAATGGCCGTCGCCGGCGAACGCCCGATAATCATCAAGAAGGTCAAGAAGGGTGGCGGCGACGGCCACCATGGCGGCGCGTGGAAGGTCGCCTACGCCGACTTCGTGACCGCGATGATGGCCTTCTTCCTGCTGATGTGGCTGATCAACACCACCTCGCCGCAGCAGAAGCGGGGCATCGCCGACTATTTCGCGCCGGCCAGCGTCTCCGAGACCACCTCCGGCTCCGGCGGCATCCTCGGCGGCACCGCTCTGGGCAAGGACGGCGCCCAGTCCAAGGGCTCCAGCTCGGTGATCCAGGAGCTGTCCCCGGAATCGCGCAACCCCGACGATGGCAAGAGCTCAGACGGCGCCAAGGCCGCGCTCTCGGCGGACGCCTCGACCGAGGCGATGCGCGAGGCGCTGAAGCGCCGCGACGACGCCGCCTTCTCCTCCGCCGCCCAGTCTCTGCGCCAGGCGCTGCAGGACATGCCCGAGCTGGCGGAGCTGTCGAAGAACATCGTCGTCGACCAGACCCCGGAAGGGCTGCGCATCCAGCTGGTCGACCAGGAAGGCCGCTCGATGTTCAACGAGAACTCGGTCCAGCCGAACGACCGGGCCAAGATCCTGCTGCGGGCGATCACCAAGGTGATCAACCAGCTGCCCAACCGGATCAGCATTTACGGCCATACCAGCGCCAACCCCGGCGGCTCCAAGGCCGAGAGCGACTGGACCCTGTCGGCGGCCCGCGCCAATGCGTCGCGGAAGATCCTGCAGGACGCCGGCGTCGATCCTGACCGCGTCTATCAGGTCTCGGGAAAGGCCACGTCCGAGCCGCTGTATCCGGACGATCCGGGCCTTCCCGGCAACCGCCGCATCGCCATTGTGCTGCTGCGCGAAGCCCCGGTGCTTCCGCCATCACCGGCACTGTGACCAGGGAGCATGCGAACCGTCTTGCACAAGCGCCGCGCATGCCCCCTAATCATCTCAAACAGGGTTAAGGGCGACCGGAGTCCGTGACGCAGCATTTTGCGACAAGACAGCTCAGGTTTTTCCTGACTGCCCCATCTCCCTGCCCCTATCTGCCCGAGCGGTTCGAGCGGAAGGTTTTCGCCCATCTGCCTTTGTCGGATGGGGCGACGGTCAACGACAGCCTGACCCAGGTCGGCTTCCGCCGGTCCCAGAACATCGCCTATCGCCCCGCCTGCGAGGCCTGCACCGCCTGTGTCTCGGCGCGGCTGCCGGCGACGGACTACATCTTCTCCCGCTCCGAGCGGAAGGTGCTGAACCGCAACGACGACCTCGAGCGACACCTGGTGGAGGCCGAGGCCACCATGGAGCAGTTCGACCTGCTGCGGCGCTACCTCACCACCCGCCACGCCGACGGCGGCATGGCCGAGATGACCTGGCCCGACTACGTCGCCATGGTCGAGGACACCGCGGTCCGCACCCACATCATCGAATACCGCGCCAAGTCGAAGGACGGCGGTCCCGGCGACCTGATCGCCTGCGCCCTGGTCGACCTGATGGGCGACGGGTTGTCGCTGGTCTACAGCTTCTACGACCCCACCCAGAAGCGCCGCAGCATCGGCTCCTTCGTGATCCTCGACCACATCATCCAGGCCTGCCTGACCAACCTGCCCTACGTCTACCTGGGCTACTGGGTCCGCGGCTCGGAGAAGATGGACTACAAGGTGCGCTTCTCCCCCATCGAGCTTCTGAAGCCCGAGGGCTGGACCCTGATGTCCAGCCGCGACCTGAAGGTCGAGACGGAGGGCTGAAGCGGCCCTCCGACGAGGACGTCGGGTCATGTCTGCCGGGAGGCGACAAACGTCGCCTCCGCCAGAACCCGCCGCCCTCGCCTCATTCCATCAATTCCCCGCAGGCCATCAATTCCCCGCAGGCGCCGTGTGCTGACCGCGGCGGGACATCGGGCCGCCGAAGCGCGCGCGATTCTCAGGCGTGTCCGGCACCGGGCCGCTGGTCACCGTCTGTGTCGTGACGCTGGCGGTCTGGCCGTAGGTCTCGGCGGCGGGCGCAGGCTCGATCGCGGCGGTCGGCCCGACCGGAGCCGCAGAGGGCTCGGCGGGCGGGTTGACCGCATAGGCCTGTGACTTGGCGCCGGCGAAGGCCATGCGCTGCTGTTCGGCGGAGCTGTTGACCGCGTCCCGTTCGCAGGACGGCAGGAGCGCCGTGCCGCCGGCCCCCGCCTCGCCCAGGCGGCGGCAGAGATCCTGCGCGGTCATACGTACGCGCTCGCGCAGAACATCTCGGCCGCCCTGGGTGGTGAGGTCCAGGTCGCGGTAGCTGACCGGAGCCGAGAGGCTGCGAACGTCGGGGCCGACGCCGTAGCGGCCGGTCACCGTGAGCTCGCCCACCGTCTGGGCGATCACCGGAGCCGCCGCGGCCGTCAGGCCGACCGCGAGCGCCGCGCAAATCCAAGTCCTGAATGAAGCTCTTGATTCGAGCATGGTCGTTCCTTCCCTTGCAGGAGATCGACCGCCAATTCCTCCCCCGACGCCAGGATGCGACGGAGATCTGCCGGCTTGATGAACCCCGCGCTCGCGGCGAAGTTCCCGCGCGACGGGAGGGGCGCCTGGGGCCTGCCCCTGTGAAACCCGGGGACGCCGGCCGTCGGTTGTGGCTTTGGCCGGCCCGGGCGCCTAGATTGTCATCGTGATCGCCACCTTCGGATCCGGCGCATGGCCCAGCAACTTCGCCTGAGGCTTCAGCGTCAACCCCGCCACACGCGCGAGGAGTTCATCGCCGGGGCGTCCAACGCCCAGGCGCTGGCGGCCGTGGATTCGTGGCCGCGCTGGCCCGGCGGCTGCCTGGTGCTGGCGGGACCGGAAGGCGTCGGCAAGACCCACCTGGCGCGCGCATGGGCGGCCGAGACGGGTGCTGTGATCCTGTCGCGGGAGGCGCCCGACCTGGCGGCGGCCGACGGCCGTCCCGCCCTGCTGGAGGATGTCGATCGCGGCGTCCCGGCCGAGGCCCTGTTCCACCTGATCAACCTGGCCGGCCGCGAGGGCGCGGGCCTGCTAATGACCGCCCGCATCCGGCCGGCGGCCTGGCCGGCCGACCTGCCCGACCTGCGCTCGCGGCTGAACGCCCTGTTCGTCGCCGAGATCGAGGCGCCGGACGACGACGTGCTGGAAGGCGTGCTGCGCAAACTGTTCCGCGAACGCAGCATCCGCCCGCCCCAGGAGGTCTATCCCTACCTGCTGCGGCGCATGCCGAGGTCCATTCCGGAGGCGCAGGAGGTGGTCCGGCGGATGGATGAATCGGCAGACGGACCGATCTCGCGACTGCTTGCCAGAGCGGTCCTTGAGGAGGAGTCTCAAAACCTTGATCTTTTTGAGTGAAGACTTGTCCGGCTATGGAACCAGGCCCAACAACGGGCCCACGCCGGCGCCTCTGGAGTTTCCTCGATGACCTATGTCGCGCCCATCGCCTCGGATCCGATCCCCGAGGAGGCGCGCACGCCGGATACGGCCGCCCACGCCTTGGCGGACTCGCCCCAGCGCTTCTTCAATCGCGAGCTCTCCTGGCTGTCGTTCAACCGCCGGGTGCTCGCCGAGAGCAAGAACCCGCGCCATCCCCTGCTCGAACGGCTGCGCTTCCTGGCGATCTCGGCCAACAACCTCGACGAATTCTACATGGTCCGCGTCGCCGGCCTGAAGGCGCAGGTGCGCGAAGGCGTGCGCGTCGTCAGCCAGGACGGCCTGACCGCCGCCGAGCAGCTGGAGCGGGTCAACGCCGAAGCGGCCGACCTGATGGACGCCCAGCAGCGCCGCTGGCGTCAGATCTGCGGCGAGCTCACGGCCGAGGGCCTGCGGCTGGTCGGGCCCAGCGAGGTGAGCGAGCGGGAAAAGGAGGCGCTGGAGGACATCTTCGCCGCCCAGCTGTTCCCGGTGCTGACGCCGCTGGCCATCGACCCGGCCCACCCCTTCCCCTTCATCCCGAACCTCGCCTTTTCGCTGGTGCTCAAGCTGAAACGGGTGAGCGACGGGCGACTGCTCTACGCCCTGGTGCCCATCCCCGCCCAGGTGGCGCGCTTCTGGGAGCTGCCGCGCGCCGGACGCCGGCGCACCGAGCGCCGGTTCCTCTCGCTTGAGGGTTTCGTCACCCTGTTCCTGGACCACCTGTTCCCCGGCTGCGAGGTCGAGGGCCAGGGCGTGTTCCGGCTGATCCGCGACAGCGACGTCGAGATCGAGGAAGAGGCCGAAGACCTGGTCCGCGAGTTCGAGGCCGCCCTCAAGCAGCGGCGGATGGGCTCGGTCGTGCGCGTCGAGCTCGAGGCCGCCATGCCCGAGGAGCTGCGCGGCTTCATCGTCGGGAACCTGCACGCCCAGCCCGAGGACATCATCCTGATCGACGGCCTGCTGGGCCTCGACGAGCTCAGCCAGCTGATCCCGCCGGACCGGGCGGAGCTGAAGTTCAAGCCCTTCGAGCCGCGCTTCCCCGAGAGGATCCGCGACCACGGCGGCGACTGCTTCGCCGCGATCCGCGAGAAGGACATCCTGGTCCACCATCCGTTCGAGAGCTTCGACGTGGTGGTGCAGTTCGTCCGCCAGGCCGCCCGCGACCCCAACGTGCTGGCGATCAAGCAGACCCTCTATCGGACCTCGAAGGACAGCCCGATCGTGGCCGCCCTGATCGAGGCGGCGGAAATGGGCAAGAACGTCACCGCGGTGATCGAAATCAAGGCCCGCTTCGACGAGGAAGCGAACCTGAAGTGGGCGCGGGACCTGGAGCGTGTGGGCGTCCACGTCGTCTTCGGCTTCGTCGAGTACAAGACCCACGCCAAGCTCTCGACCGTGGTCCGGCGCGAGGGTGACGCGCTTCGCACCTACTGCCACTTCGGCACCGGCAACTATCACCCGGTCACCGCGCGCATCTACACTGACCTGTCGCTGTTCACGACCGACCAGGCGATGGGACGCGACTCGACCCGCCTCTTCAACTTCGTGACCGGCTACGCCCAGCCCGACCGGCTGGAGAAGCTCTCCTTCTCCCCGGTGACGATGAAGCGCGACCTTCTGGCGCTGATCGCCCAGGAGGCCGAGCACGCCCGCCAGGGCAAGCCCTCCGGCATCTGGGCGAAGATGAACTCCCTGGTCGATCCGCAGATCATCGACGCCCTCTACGAAGCGAGCCAGGCGGGCGTCGATATCCGGCTGGTGATCCGCGGCATCTGCTGCCTCAGGCCCGGCATCCCCGGCCTCTCCGAGAACATCCGCGTGAAGAGCATCGTCGGCCGCTTTCTGGAGCACGGCCGGATCGTCGCCTTCGCCAACGGCAAGCCCCTGCCCTCGGCCGAGGCGCGGCTGTTCATCTCCTCGGCCGACTGGATGCCGCGCAACCTGGACCGCCGGGTCGAGGCCCTGACGCCGATCGAGAACCCCACCGTGCACCGCCAGGTGCTCAATCAGATCATGGTCGCCAACCTGCGCGATGAAGCTCAGAGCTGGACCGCGGACAGCGAGGGCCGCTATACGCGTGACCCGGCCTGGGATCATCCGGACGCCTTCTCGGCGCATGAGTACTTCATGACCAATCCCAGCCTGTCGGGTCGAGGCCAAAGGGTTAAGGACATGCCGCGCGCGATCGAAGATGTGGCTCCGCGCGGATAACCGTCTCGACGCGCGCCAAGCCGCGGTCATCGACCTCGGATCGAACTCGGTTCGCCTGGTGATCTACCGGGTCGAGGGCCGGGCGATCTGGACGGTCTTCAATGAGAAGGCCCTCGCGGGCCTGGGCCGAGACCTGCCCGTCACCGGCCGCCTCTCGACCGAGGGGGTGGAGGTGGCGCTGGCCGCCCTGCACCGCTTCCGCACCCTGCTGAACGGCTGGGGAACCGAGGAGATCACCGCCGCGGCGACCGCCGCCGTGCGCGAATCCGCCGACGGCGAGGCCTTCCTGCGCCGGGTCAAGGCCGAGACCGGCCTCGACGTGCGGGTCCTCTCCGGCGAGGAGGAGGCGCGTTATGCGGCGCTCGGCGTTCTCGCCGGCGATCCCACGGCCGCCGGCGTGGTCGGCGACCTGGGCGGGTCCAGCCTGGAGCTGGTGCGCCTGACCGACGGCGCGCCGCAGGATGGGGCGACCCTGGCGCTGGGCCCGTTCGCGCTCGGCGCGCCACGCCCCCTCGACATCGACCGGACGCGACGCGCCATCGAGGCGGAGCTGGGTCCGGTGGCCGGCCGTTTCCGCGCCCGCAGCTTCCACGCCGTCGGCGGCGCCTGGCGCAATCTCGCCCTGCTGCACATGGAGATGTCGCACTACCCGCTGCGCGTCGCCCACCAGTACGAGATGAGCCGCAGCGACGCCGTCGATGTCGCCCGCTTCGTCGAGCGGCTGTCGAAATCGTCGCTGGAAAGCATCAAAGGACTTTCGAAGAAGCGCTTCGACACCCTGCCCTACGCCGCCCTGGTGCTGGAGGCGGTGATCGAGCGGCTCGGCGTCGAACGGGTGACGATCTCAGCCTATGGCGTGCGCGAAGGCCTGCTGCTCGACGCCATGTCCCCCAGCGTGCGGGCGCGAGATCCCCTGATCGAGGGCTGCGAGGCGCTGACGGCGGTGCGCGGCCTGTCGCTCGAGCTTGGCGCTGCGCTGGAAGCCTGGGTCAGCCCGGCCTTCGGCCAGCTGCCGCCGTTGTTCGCCAGCCGCGACCCGGTGCTGACCGCCGCGGCCTGCCGACTGGCCGACGTCGGCGCGCGGTTGCACCCGGACCACCGCGCCGACATCGCCTTCGAAGAGGTGCTGCGCGCGCCGATCGCCGGCATGAGCCACGCCGAGCGCGCCTTCCTGGCCTGCGCCGCCTTCGCGCGCCACTCCGCAACCGCTACCCCGCCCGAAGCCTCGACCATCAACCGCCTGCTGACGCCGGAGCGCCGCCAGCGCGCCCGGGCGCTCGGCGCGGCGATCCGGCTGGGCTGCGACCTTTCCGGCCGCAACGCCCAGCTCCTGCCCAACGCCACCCTCTCCATCTCCGGCGACCGGCTGTTGCTGAAAGCTCTGCCCGGCTGGGAAGACCTGCTGCTCGGCGAACAGACGGCCAAGCGCGCCCAGACGCTGGCCGCCGCGCTTCGGCTGCGAATCTAGGTCGCCTGAGCCGCCACAGGCTCAGCCCATCAGGCCGGCGGAGGTCAGCGCCTTGGCGATGACCTGCTGCACGCCTTCGGGCACGTGCGGGGAGATGGTCGCCATGATCTTGTCGCCGAGGCGCCGAGAGCGCGGTTCATGCGAGCTGGGCGCGGGGCCGAGATCGCTCCAGGCCTCGGCCTGCGCGGCGGCTTCCGGCGGGGCGAGGCCCCAGAAGCGGGCGATCTCCAGCGACGACGAGACCCCCGCCTCGAGCATGAAGGGCGCCGCCTGACCGATCGGATCGACGCCGCTGGCCGCCAGCGGCGTCCCGTGGCCCAGGCCCGCCAGCAGGTTCATCTCGATGATCGGCTCGCCGTCCGAGCCGCGCCACACCGAGCGGGTCCAGCGCGCCCGCGCCTGGACCTCGTCGGGTTGCTCGTCCAGCCTGAGGTAGGCCGCCCATTGGCGGGCGAGCGCCTGGGCGTTGCCGCTGACGACCACGGCGTCCGCCTCGCCGTGCCAGATCGCCAGACGCGGCCTGCGCCGTGGCGGCGGGGCGGCGCGGTCGACCCGGCCACCCAGCGCCTTGCCGTCCAGGCGCGTCCCGCCGTGCATGGCGCCGAACGCCTCCTGCGCATTGCGGGCGACGCCGAACGGGAGACCGGCCACCACGGCGCCGGCGGCGAAGGTCTCCGGATAGGTCGCCAGCAGCACCGACGTCATCGCGCCGCCCGCCGAGAGCCCGGTGATGAACACCCGCGCCGGGTCGAGCTTGTGGGCCCGCACCATGTGCTGGCTCATGGCGTGGATCGAGGCCGCCTCCCCGGAGTCCCGGGCGATGTCGACGGGCTCGAACCAGTTGAAGCAACGGTTGGGGTTGTTCTCGTTCCGCTGCTCCGGCGCGAGCACCGCGAAGCCGAGGCGGTCCGCCAGGGTGATCCAGCCGGCGGAACGGGCATGAGCGCCGGCCCGTTGGGTGCATCCGTGCAGGACGACCACCAGGGGCGCGTTCGGGGCGAGGCCGGCGGGAACATAGGCCAGCATCCTGAGACCGCCCGGATTGAAGCCGAAGCCACGAACCTCGGTCAGGCCGGCGTCGTCGCCCGGGCCCGGCGGGTGCTCCATCGCCTTGCGGAGTCCCGCGAGCCGGGCCGTCGTCTCACCAAGTCCAGACATTTCCATGGTCCCCACGCCGACGCTCTCGGCAGACCAAACATAATGCTGCAACGCAGCATTTGCTGCGATGCAGCAGAATTTTTTTCGGCGCCACGAAAAAGAGCGACGCCGGGGAGCCCGAACGCCGCTCTTACAGATCCGTTGGGAATCTGCGCCTCGAGTTGAACGCCCCCGTGCAGGCGTCAAGGTCGTCCACGCATCCGGCGAGGGAGGAAGCCGGGTCGCCCCGAGCCCTTCAGCTTGCCGGAACCGTCTGCCCGCTTGACGCCCTTGCGGTGCGCCGCGCCTCAGCCCCTCGTTGCAGGACACAGCGTCCATCGATCGGATCGGCGCGACAAGAGACCGTCGTTATTCCAGGGGAGCAGCCCTGTGCAAAAGCCTGTGGAACGGCTGTGGACCGGCCGTGGACGGATAGAGATATATCCGCAACTTCAATCGGTTGCGAATATCTCCAGATTTCTACTCGGCGGTCGCCGCCTTGGGCGCACGACGGACTTCCACCACCCGCACGCGCGCGCCGTCCAGCACCAGGGCCAGCTCGCCGCGCTTCAGCTTCAGCGCGTCCTCGCCGAAGGCCTCGCGCCGCCAGCCCTTCAGCGCCGAGGTCGGGGCGTCGTCGTCGTTGGCGATCTGCTCCAGGTCGGCGACGGTGGCGATCAGCTTGGAGGCGACGCCCGCCTCCTCCGCCCGCGCCTTGAGAAGCACCTTGAGCAACTCGACCACCGCGCCGGCCGCCGGCGAAGCCGGGACCTTGGACCGCTCGATCACCGGCGCATAGGCCTCGGGATCCTTCAGCGCCTCGCGAATGGCCAGCAGCAGGTCCGGACCGAAGCGCGAACCGGAAAAGCCCTTCGGCACCGAACGCAGCCGGTCGAGGCCGTCGGCGTCGATCGGCGCCTGGGTGGCGACCTCGTCGATCGCCTCGTCCTTCAGGATCCGGCCGCGCGGCTGGTCGCGCAGCTGGGCGGTGCGCTCGCGCCAGGCGGCGACGGCCCGGTAGACCGCCAGATATTTGGTGGTGTGCTTGCGCGGGCGCAGCCGGCGCCAGGCGTTCTCCGGATCGACGTCGTAGTTCGCCGGATCGGTGAGCACGGCCATCTCGTCGGTCACCCAGGCCAGGCGGCCGTCCTGCTCCAGCCGCTGGCGCAGCTTGGGATAGAGGTCGGCCAGGTGGGTCACGTCGGCGAGCGCATAGGTCAGCTGACTGTCCGACAGCGGACGGCGCGCCCAGTCGGTAAACCGGCTGGACTTGTCGAGCTCGATCTTCAGCATCTGCCGGACGAGGGCGTCATAGGCGATCTGCTCGCCGAAGCCCGCGGCCATACCGGCCACTTGCGTGTCGAACAAGGGCCGCGGCATGGCCTGCAGATTGTTGAAGATTTCCACGTCCTGCCGGGCGGCGTGGAACACCTTCAGGATCGACTCGTCGCGCAGGATGTCGAGGAAGGGCTCAAGATCCATGCCCTCGGCGAGCGGATCGATCACGGCGTGCGCATTGGGCGCCGCGGCCTGGATCAGGCACAGCTTCGGCCAGTAGGTCGTCTCGCGCATGAACTCGGTGTCCACGGCGACGAACGGTTGGCCCTTGATCGTCTCGCAATACCGCGCAAGTTCCGCGGTGGTGGTAATAGGCGTCATCGATTAGCTATAGCCCCGCGCGGGCGCGAGTCTGCAAGGCCCGCTGTGTGCGCGGTCCATTATTTCGTTGAAGGCGTTACCTCAATGTCCGAGCGGCCGAATGGTCTCACCTACGCCCAAGCCGGGGTCGACATCGACGCGGGGGCGGCTCTCGTGGAGCGGATCAAGCCACTGGCCAAGGCCACGCGCCGGGCCGGCGCCGAGGTCTCCCTGGGCGGTTTCGGCGCCCTCTTCGATCTGAAGGCCGCCGGCTACGACGATCCGTTGCTGGTCTCCACCACCGACGGCGTCGGCACCAAGCTGAAGGTCGCCATCGAGGCCGGCCGCCACGACACCGTCGGCATCGACCTCGTCGGCATGTGCGTCAACGACCTCCTGGCCCAGGGCGGCGAACCGCTGCTGTTCCTCGACTATTTCGCCACCGGCAAGCTGGACGTGGAGGCCGCGGCCACCGTGGTCGCCGGCATCGCCGAGGGCTGCCGGCAGGCCAACTGCGCCCTGGTCGGCGGCGAGACCGCCGAAATGCCGGGCATGTATGCGCCCGGCGACTATGACATGGCCGGCTTCTGCGTCGGCGCGGTCGACCGCGACAAGGTGCTGCCGCGGCTGGGCGACCAGAAGGTCGGCGACCTGCTGATCGGCCTGGGTTCCTCGGGCCCCCACTCCAACGGCTATTCGCTGATCCGCCGCATCGTCGAGCGCTCGGGCCTGGCCTGGGAGGCCGACGCCCCGTTCGAGCCCGGCAAGAGCCTCGCCGAGGCCCTGCTCGCCCCCACCCGCATCTATGTCCGGACGGTGCTGCCGCACCTGAAGGCCGGCCGCGTCGAGGGTCTGGCGCACATCACCGGGGGCGGCCTGATCGAAAACCCGCCCCGCGCCATCGCCGAGGGCCTGGAAGCCCGCTTCGATTGGAACGCCTGGGCCCTGCCGCCGGTGTTCCAGTGGCTGCAGGAGACCGGCGGGGTCTCCGAGCACGAGCTGCGCCGGACCTTCAACTGCGGCGTCGGCCTGATGCTGATCGTCGATCCGCACGAGCTTCCCGACGTGCTCGAAGGCCTGGTGCGCGCCGGCGAGGACGCCTTCGTCATCGGGGAACTGGCGGCCGCCTAGCGCCGCGGCTACCTCCCCCGCGAAGCGGCGGAAGGCGGCCCACCCGCGTCATCTTGAAGCTTGACCATAACGGCGAATTGCCGGCGCCGCGGAGCGGCCGCAATCTCGCCACATGAACTGTCGAATTCCTACCGTGTGCTCGGCCGTGGCCGTCCTGCTGAGCGCCGTTCCTGGTCTGGCTTCCACGCCGGCCGACGTGCGCGCCGCCGACCCGCTTCCGTCGCTCTTCGTCGACTTCTTCTACCGCTGGAAGTCCGCGCCGCAGGATCTGCAGATCTCGGATCTGAAGGTGCTGAGCGCGGGCGGCGGGCTCCGGTTGCTCTGCGGCGCCTACGACCTTCCTGGCCAGGCCCGCCGTCCCTTCCTGGTGCTGGGCGACGCCACGCCCAGCGCGTCGGCGGCCTGGGAGCCCGGCAGTTTCCCGCAGACCGATCCGCTCTATCCGCAGCTGATGGACAATCTGCGGCTCTGCCAGACGCTGGGCGCGGCCGTCACCGCATCGCAGTGGGGCGAGCCGGCGGCCAAGCCGGCCCCGCCGCAGGTCTGAGACGCAGCCCGCGAGGGCTGCATCTCCTCACCTCGCCTAAGACAGGACGACGACGACCACCCGCCGGTTCTGGGACCGCCCCTCGGGCGTATCGTTCGGCGCGACCGGCACGTCCTTCCCGTAGGAAATCGTCGCCATCCGGTTCAGCGCCACGCCCTGTTCGTTGAGATAGCGCCGAACGGCTTCCGCCCGCGCCTTGCCCAGGGTTTCGTTGTAGGCGGCGTCGCCGGTGGAATCCGTGTGCCCCTGGACCTCCAGGTAGACGTTGCGGTTCTCCGCCTTCAGCCGTTGCACCAGCTCCGACAGCCGCGCCTGGGCTTCCGGCGACAGGGCGTGCTGGTCGACCGGGAACTTCACGGAATCGTCCGACAGCACGACCTGGTAGAGGAACTTGCCTTCCGCCAGCTTGTGCGCGGCGTTCGCCCGGTCGAGGGCGTCGCGGGCGGTGCCTTCGACCCGGGTGGTGTGGGCCTCGGCCACGCCCACCTGCTTTCGAACGAACTTGTGGCTGGCGCAACCGCTTGTCGCGAGCGCCGCTAATATGGCGACGCTCGCCATCAGGCCCGACTTCATCATCGTCTCCTCCAACGTCAGCTTTTTTCGGAAGCCATCCCCCATGGCCCAGCTCACATCAGAATGTCGGAGCTTCGCTTGAGTTCCCGAGACCAGATCGCCGCGGCGAGCATCCTGCCGAGGGCGAGCTGCTGACGCCCAAAGAAAAAGCCCCGGTCTCGCGGGAGACCGGGGCTCTTTTCGATCGGTGAGACTGGGGCCTATTCGCCGTAGCCTTCCGGCAGGTCGTCTTCCTTCAGAAGCTCTTCCTTGGAGACCTGCTCGTCCTCGACCTTGGCCTTGGACACGATCAGGTCGACCACCTTGTCCTCGAAGATCGGCGCGCGCAGCTGGGCTTGCGCGTTCGGGTTCTGGCGGAACAGGTCGAAGATCTGCTGGGCCTGGGCGCCGTAGCGCATGGCCTCCTGGCGCATGGCCTCGGCCAGCTCCTGGTCGGTGACCTGGACGTTCTCGGCGCGGCCGACTTCGGCCAGCACCAGGCCCAGGCGCACGCGGCGCTCGGCGATCTTACGGTATTCGGTCTGCAGCTGCTCGTCGGTCTTCTCGGCGTCGTCCGCCGGCAGGGCGCCGTTGGTCTTGTCCTGCTGGACCTGGTTCCAGATCGAGGCGAATTCAGCCTCGACCATCTTCGGCGGCAGCGGGAAGTCGTGCTTGGTGTCGAGCTGGTCGAGCAGGGCGCGCTTCAGCTTGAAGCGGCTGGCGCGGGTGTACTGCTCGGCCAGGTTGGCCTTCAGCAGCTCGCGCAGCTTCTCGAGGTTTTCGATGCCGAGCTTTTCGGCGAAGGCGTCGTCGGCCACGGTGTCGACCGGCGCCTTGACCTCTTTGACCTTGACCTCGAACACCGCCTCTTTGCCGGCGAGGTGGGCGGCCTGATAGCCCTCGGGGAAGGTGACCTTCACCTCGACGTCGGTGTCGGGCTTGGCGCCGACCAGCTGTTCTTCGAAGCCCGGGATGAACTGGCCCGAGCCCAGGGTCAGCTCGGCGTCCGTGGCCGAGCCGCCGGCGAACTCTTCGCCGTCCAGCTTGCCGACGAAGTCGATGACGACCATGTCGCCGTCCTTGGCCTTCACGGTCTTGCCCGTGCGGGGCTCGTAGGTGCGGTTCTGCTTGGCGAGTTCGGCCACGGCCTCGTCGACCTCGGCGTCGCTCGGCTCATAGACCGGGCGCTTCAGCTCCAGCGTCGCGGCGTCCACCGGGGTGAAGTCCGGCATCAGGTCCATGGCCAGCTCGTAGGAGAGGTCGGCCTTGCCGTCGACGACCTCGTTGAGGTCGCCTTCCGGCTTCAGGTCCGGCTCGCCCGCGGGACGCAGGTTGTTGTCGGAGATGACCTTCTGGCTGGTCTCGGTGATGGTCTGCTCCAGCACCTCGCCCATCAGCGCCTTGCCGTAGAGGCGGCGCACGTGGGCCGTCGGCACCTTGCCGGGGCGGAATCCCTTGATGTTGAGGGTCGGCGTGATCTCGGCGATCCGCGCCTCCAGCTTTTCGGCAAGGTCCGCCATGGGGACGGTCACGCCAAAGACGCGGCTCAGGCCTTCGCCAGACTTTTCAACGATCTGCATCGACATTCTTGACTTCCGGGGCTCGTGCGGACGCTTGCACGCCGCGAACCGCCTCTCACATGGAAAAGGAACCCGCCCACGGAAGCCGGGGCGGAAGGCGGCGACTTATGTCATGGCCCGCCCCGGCGTCAAAGCCAAAAGCCGTGGCCCAGCTGGCGCCCCCTGAGCCCGTCACCTGGTGCGGATGAGAGGACTCGAACCTCCACGCCTTGCGGCGCTGGAACCTAAATCCAGTGCGTCTACCAGTTCCGCCACATCCGCCCAGAGCCGTTCCCTTACAGAATAGGCGCGCGGCGGCCAAGGCTCATCACCCCAAGCGGGAACGGGGTCGTCGATCTTGGGAAACGTCCGGTCGCGCGCCGGAGCCCGATCGCTCAGGGGCGGGCAGCCAGCCAGATGACGTGGCGGCCGCCCTTCCCGCTGCGCGTCGCCCGGACCTGCTTCTCATCGACCGCATAGCCGGCTCTGCGCAGGCGCCCGACGAAGGGCGCGTCCGGCGCCGCCGACCACACCGCCAGCACGCCGCCCGGGCGAAGCGCCGCGCGCGCCGTGGCCAGGCCGGCGGCGCTATAGAGGCCGTCGTTGGCCTCGCGGTTCAGGCCGCCCGGCCCATTGTCCACGTCCAGCAGGATGGCGTCGTAGGCGCCCCGGCTAGCGGCGATGGCCTCGCCGACGTCTCCCAGGCGCACGCTCACCCGCGGATCGTCCAGGGAGCCGGCGAACAGCTCGGCCATCGGGCCGCGCGCCCAGGCGACGACCGCGGGCACCAGCTCGGCCACCACCACTTCGGCCCCGGGCGGCAGGACGGCGAGCGCCGCGCGCAGGGTGAAGCCCATGCCCAGGCCGCCGATCAGGATCTTCGGCTTCGGCTGTGTCGCGAGCGGCGTGCACGTCAGGCTCGCAAGCGCCTCTTCCGAACCGCTCAGGCGGCTGTTCATCAGCTCGATGGAGCCGGACATGATCGAAAGCTCGGTCCCCCGCCGCATCAGCTTCAGCTCGCCGCCGTCGGGGATCTTGGCCGTGTCGAGCTGCTCCCAGCGGATCATGCCGGGCCGCCTGCGAAGACCGCGGCGACATCGTCCGGCCCCATCAGCCGGATCTCGCCCGGCGCCAGGTCCGCCGGCAGGTCGAGGCCGCCGACCCGGTCGCGGTGCAGCGCCTCCACGTGATTGCCGATGGCGGCGAACATCCGGCGCACCTGGTGGTAGCGGCCCTCGGTGATCGTCAGCCAGGCCTGGCGTTCGGACAGGGGCTCCAGCTTCGCCGGCAGGAGCGGCTTCTCCTCCCCTTCCAGCATCAGCTCGCCGGAGGCGAACTGTCCGGCCTCGTGACCTTCAAGCGGCCGCGCCAGGGTGGCCAGGTAGCGCTTCGACACATGCTTTTTCGGCGAGATGATCCGGTGCAGCAGCCCGCCGTCGTCGGTCAGCAGCAGCAGGCCGGAGGTCTCCTTGTCGAGCCGTCCCACGGTGGAGACGGCCGGGTCGCGCAACCGCCAGCGCGCCGGCAGGAGGTCATAGACCAGCGCCCCGGCCTCCTTGTGCGAACAGGTCGCCCCCAGTGGCTTGTGCAGCATGATCGCCATGCCGGGCGGCGGGTCGAGGGCGGCCCCGTTCACCTGCATGCGCGCGACCAGGTCCGGGCCGATGGGCAGCCGCATCTCGGCGTTCTTCACCTCCGCGCCGTCGAGCACGACGCACCCGTGGCGGACCATCTGCTGGACATCGCGCCGGGAGCCGTAGCCCATGTTCGCCAGCAGTCGGTCGAGCCGCATGGTCGTGCTCATGTCCGCGCCTCGTAGATCTTGAAGCCCTTGCCCTCGCTCTTCGGCGCAACCCGGCTGAACTGCTCGCCGAGCACGGTCTCGTAGGGCAGGTGCCGGTTGGCCACGAGCCACAGCGTCCCGCCCTTGCGGAGCATCTGGCGAGCTCTGCGGATGAAGGCCTGCCCCAGCGCCTTGTCCTCCTGGCCGCTGTCGTGGAAGGGCGGGTTCATCACCACGAAATCCAGGTCGGTCAGGTCGGGGCCGCTGCGGGCGTCGGCCCAGTGAAAGGCGACGCGCGGGTCTTCGACGTTGCGACGCGCGGCCTCCAGCGCCCGGCGGTCGAGATCCACCAGCTCCAGCCGCTTCACCTTCGGGCTGGCGAGCAAGGCGCTCGCCAGCACGCCGATCCCGCAGCCGAGGTCGGCGACCTTGCCGCTCAAGGCCGGCAGGGCGGCGATCAGGAGCTGGCTGCCGGCGTCGTCACGGTCCCAGCTGAAGACGCCCGGCTGGGTCCATAAGCCGTTGTCGCCGAGCCGCTGGAGACCGCCTGCGGCGATCGCCGCCGCCAGACCCTCTGGCGTCTCGGGCCGCACGGCGTAGCAGATCCGTTGGTGCTGGCGGCCCTCCTCTTCGACCTTGCAGCCGAAGGCCTCCAGCTCCTTGCGCAGGCGCGAACCGCCCTTTTCCTTGGGCGCCAGAGCGGTCAGGGCGCCGCCCGGCTGCAGGGCGCGCAGCGCCAGGGCCAGCGCATAGCGACGCTCAAGCGTGCCCGGCGGCGCGGCGATCACGGCGGCGGACAGGCTGGCCGGCGCCAGGGCCTCGATCGGCTCGGCCCCGGGAACCAGGGGCGAGACCTGCTGCGCGCCCGCGGGCGCCGTCGCCAGGGCCGGCGGGGGCGCGCCGTACACGCAGGCCGTCACGGGGTCGCTCAAGCCGCGGACGCCATCTGGAGGCGGCGCGGCAGGAAGGTCGGTCGAAAGGGTTTGCTCATGTCAGCGTCCCTTTAAGCGCGGTCTTCGCCGGTCGCGAGCGGATATCTCGACCGGGCCGCCCAAGTGGGCCGCCGCAAGCCGCTGAAAACGCTCAGCGGACGTTTTCGCACTGTCGCCCGGCGGGATAAATGGCCATGCTCGCTGGCAGGTTTGCTGCGAACGCGAGTTCCAGCATGGCGACACCATGGCGAAAATAGGTCTTTCACAGAGCAAAATGTGTCTCGCTCTGAGCTAGGGCAACATAGATACGATTTGACAATTATAAGTTGCACACGGCATTAACCTCACTAGCAATAAAACACGTGAGGGGGGCCACGATGCCGACGACCACTTCGAGCTCGTCCACGCCTGCGCCGCCGAGCGGCCTTGCGGACTCCGCCATCGTCAACGGCTACGTCAACAACGTCCGCGACACCGCAAGCCAGGCGCTGACCGGCCTGGCCGACGCCGGCGTCACGATCAGGGTCTATGACGGCGCGACCCAGCTCGGGTCCACCACCGCCGACGCGAGCGGGGCCTGGAGTTTCACGCTGGGGCGGCTGGCGGACGGTCCGCACAAGCTGACCGCCACCGCCGTCGATGCGGCGGGACACGTCAGCGCCGCGAGCGAGATCCTCAGCTTCAAGGTCGACACCCGGCCGCCGTCCAAGCCCGACACCCTGGCCGACGCCGCGATCTCGAAGGGCTACGTCAACGCCGAGCACAACACCGCCAGCCAGGCCTTCACCGGCAAGACCGACGCGGGCGCCACGGTCACCGTCTACGACGGCGAAACCCAGCTGGGGACCGTCAAGGCCAGCGGCGACGGGACCTGGAGCTTCACCCTGGGGCAGCTCTCGGAGGGCGCCCACAAGCTGACGGCGACCGCCACCGACATCGTCGGCAACACCAGCGACCGCAGCAACATCCTGGCCTTCACGGTCGACACCCATGCGCCGGGCGCCCCCACCAACCTCGCCGACGCCAAGATCGTCGGCGGCTATGTCAACGCCGCCCGCGACGTCGCCAACCAGGCGCTGACCGGCAAGGCCCAGGCCTACGCCTTCGTCACCGTCTACGATGGGGCGACCAAGCTGGGCCAGGTCCAGGCCAGCGGCACGGGGGACTGGAGCTATACCCTGGGCAAGCTCGCCGACGGCGACCACAGCCTCACCGCCACGGCCGCCGACCAGGCCGGCAACACCAGCGCGCCCAGCGCAGCCCTGGCCTTCACCGTCGACACCCAGGCGCCCGTCGTCATCGCCCACATGGAGGCCCCGGGGGAGGACGTGAGGTTGAGCGGCGTCAGCGAACCGGGCTCGGTCCTGACCATCTTCGAGGGCGGGACAAAGGTGGCCACCGTCATCGCCGACGCCAACGGCGACTGGAGCGCAGACGCTGGTCGCTACTCCTACAAGCCCAACAGCTTCACCATCACCGCGACCGACGCCGCGGGCAACAAGGCGACGGCGATCTCGCTCTTCAATGTGGCGGCGGTGCAAGCGGACGGTCCGGCAGCCACGCTGGAGGCCCTGCCCGATCCCTCGGGCACGGTCGTCAACCTGCCGGCCGTGCTGCCGGAGGGGGTGACCTACGACGCCGCGACCCACAGTTTCACGCTGGATTCGACCGCAGCGGTCTACGACCAGCTGGCGCCCGGCGAGGAGACCACGGTGAGGGTGGCCTACGGCGTCTTCGACGGGACGACGACCACCCCAGCCGAGGTCGCCTGGACCGTCAGCGGGCTCTTCCTAAGGTTCCTCGACGGCGACACCATTCTTGACGGCGACGCCGCCGCGGAAGGGCAAACCTGGAGCACCGCCCAAGCCACCGGCCTGGTGGGCGACGTGCGGGGCCTTTCGGACCAGGCTCAGGGCGGCGACGACAACCTGGAGCTTAGGCGCTCCAACTCGGCCATGGCGATCGGAGACGCCCTCTCCATCGCGGACCAGGCAGGCGGCGGCGACGACTACGTCAAGGCCGTGGCCGACAATGGGGCCGGCATAGCGACATCGTTGGGAGACGCCCTGACGCTCAGCGGCTACGCCACCGGCGGCGACGACTACGTGGTCGCGCTCGGCCTAAGGCGATCCGTGGCGATCGGAGACGCCAATTCCCTGACGGACCATGCCCACGGGGGCAATGACCTGGTTAAGCCCACCTGGTTGGGCCACGCCGGCCACGACACCTGGGGCTATGGCGACGCCAGGACCATGAGCGGCTATGCCGTGGGGGGTGACGATACGGTGGGGGGCATCGTCGCGTATGGAGACGCCGAGTCGCTGACGGACTACGCCCAGGGCGGGGACGATCTGGTGCAGGGCGGTTTCACCTACCCGAACTTCAACTACAGTCTTGCTTACGGCGACGGCGCGACGCTGTCGGGCCATGCGCAGGGCGGCGACGACACGGTGACCGGCCGCACGGCCTATGGAGACGCCGAGTCGCTGACGGACAACGCCCAGGGCGGGAACGATCTGCTGCTGGGATATGACACCATTAATCCGCCCCCCGGCGCCAATCTGCGTTACGGCGACGGCGCGGAGCTGTTGGGCGCCGCCCAAGGGGGCGACGACACCCTGGTCGGTGGGACCGGGGCCGATCAAATGTGGGGCGACGCCGCGACCGTCGCTGCGACCGCGACGACCGGGGCCGATCTCTTCGTCTTTAGCCCGAGCGGCGGGCACGATCAGATCATGGACTTCGAGGCGGGGAAGGACCGGATCGAGCTCGACGGCTTCGGCTTCAGCGACTTTGCGGACCTGTCCAGCCACTTCCAGGCCACGTCCAATGGCGTCCTGATCAGCCTCGACGCGAACAACGATGTTCTCGTCCGGGGCGTGACCGTCGACCAGCTGTCCGCAGGCGATTTCGTCTTCAGCTAGCGCCCAGGCTCGACCGCCGGCCGCAGGCTAACCACCGGTTAACAGCTCTGCGCGATGCTGGAAGCGTAAGATTCGCGAGGATTCGTCGTGGCGCTCCAGCCGGTCACCTACCGTCCGATAACGCCGATCAAGCCGGTGACGCGCAAGGTCGACGAAGAGTCCGTTCGCAAGGCCAGCGACCGCAAACAGCCGCGCCGCGGCCGCACGCTGGAGCCGGGCACGGGCGAGAACCTCGACACCTGGGTCTGAGGCCGCCTCGCCCTTGAATGACGAAAGGCCGAGCGGAGCCGCCCAGGCCTTTTTCATAGCTCCGCTATTTCCGTCATGGCCCGGTACGTCCGGGCCACCCAGCCCAAAACGCCGACCGCAGCTGATGCAGATCGACCTTGGGGTGGGTCGCCCGAACGAGTCGGGCGATGACGGAGTTAGACCAGGACTTCAGCCCTCGCTTTCGCGCTTTTCCCAGACGTGGTCGACGATGCCCCAGTCGCGGGCTTCCTCGGCGCTCATGAAATAGTCGCGGTCGAGGGTCTCCTCGACGACCTCGATCGGCTTGCCGGTATGCTTGGCGTAGATCTCGTTCAGCCGCTTCTTGGTCTTGATGATGTCCTCGGCGTGGCGCTCGATGTCCGAGGCCTTGCCCGAGAAGCCGCCCGACGGCTGGTGCACCATGATGCGCGAGTTCGGCAGGGCGATACGGCTGCCCTTCTCGCCGGCCATCAGCAGGAATGAGCCCATCGAGGCCGCCATGCCGAGGCACAGGGTGATCACCGGGCTCTTGATGTACTGCATGGTGTCGTAGATCGCGAGACCGGACGTCACCACCCCGCCGGGGGAGTTGATGTACATCTGGATCTCTTTTTTCGGATTCTCCGCTTCCAGGTGAAGCAGCTGCGCGCAGATCAGGGCGGCCATGCCGTCCTCGACCGGGCCGGCCAGGAAGATGATCCGGTCCTTCAGCAGGCGGGAAAAGATGTCGTAGGCGCGCTCGCCTCGGCTCGTCTGCTCGACGACCATCGGCACGAGGCCCAGCGCGGTTGTGACGGGGTCACGCATATGGAGGAAGCCCTTCTGGAATCTCACGCGCGCCTGCCGAACGGCGCGCGCCGCATTGGATATCGCGTGCCCGCGAGCCGCGCGCAAGGCGGCTTGGGCGTCAGGTCGCCGTTTCCGCTGGCGGCGCGCCTCCCGGGCCGCCATGGTCAAGGCTCGAGACGGCAGCAGGAGTTCGGATGAGGATCGCGGGAATCGCCGCCTTGGCGGCCGCAGCGGCTCTGGCGAGCCCCGGCCAGGCCGCCCCGGCGAAGCGCGACGACGCCCTGTGGCGCGCAGCCGTCAACGCCCGCGCCGACCAGATCGCCCTGCTGCAACAGATCGTCGACATCGATTCCGGGACCGGCGACGTCGACGGAGGACGTAAGGTCGCAGCCATCCTCGCGCCGCGTCTGCAGGCGCTCGGCATGACCGTCGAGACCGTCCCGGCCGAAGCGCCCGGCCTGCCCGACAATCTGGTGGCGAGGCTGCAAGGCAAGGGCCGCGGCCGGATCCTGATGATCGCCCACCTCGACACCGTCTTCGGCCCTGGAACGGTGGCCAAACGGCCGTTCCGTATCGACCAGGCCCGCGCCTACGGCCCTGGCGTCGCCGACGAGAAGGGCGGCGTCGTTCAGGGCCTGCAGGCGATCCGGCTGCTGCGCGAGCGGGGCTTCACCGACTTCAAGTCGATCACCTTCCTCATTGAGAGTTCAGAAGAACGGGGCTCGCCAGGCACGCGGGCGCTGATCGCGCGCCTGCTGGCCGAGGCCGACGTCGAGTTGAACCTCGAGCCCGGCGATCCGCCGGACATGCTGACGGTCTGGCGCAAGGGCTCGACCACCTTCCACATCGCCGTGAAGGGCCGCGCGGCCCACGCCGGCGTCGCGCCCCAGGACGGCCGCAACGCCGCCGTCGAGCTGATCCACCAGATCGAGGCGAACGACGTCTTTCCGAAGTCGGGGCCCGGCCTCACCGCCAACCTCACCGTGATGCGCGCCGGAACGCGCCACAACATCATCCCCGAGGACGCCGAGGCGCAGATCAATGTGCGCGTCCGCGAGAAGGCCGACTTCGAAAAGGTCGAGCAGACCTACCGGGCGAACGCCGCCAAGCCCCGGACGCCCGACGCCACCGTCGCCGTGACCCGCGAGAGCGCCTACCCGCCCCTGCCCTCCAACGCCGCGACCGAGGCCCTGGCCGACCAGGCCCAGGCGATCTACGCGGGCCTTGGCCTGACGCTCGGACGCGGCGGCAACGGCGGCGCTTCGGAATCGGCGCTGGCGGCGGACGCCGGCGTGCCGGCGCTGGATGGGCTCGGGCCGGTCGGCGGCGGCTTCCACTCCGACGCCGAATATCTGGAGCTCGGCACGCTGACGCCCAGGCTCTACCTGCTGACCAAGCTGATGATGGAGCTGGGCGCCAACCCGCCGCCCAGGATGAAGTAGGCGGCGCGCCTCTCTTAGGCCGCGATGCGCTGGATCCAGTCGCGCAACACGCCCACGACCTGGGCCGGAGGCGCATAGCCGCGGGTCACCACGCCGAACACGCCGTCCTCATTGGGGCCCGCCACCAGGGTGGGAAAGCCGGTGACCCCTGCGTGCTGGGAGATGGCGTAGTCGCGCCAGGTCGCCTGCTGGGCCGCCTCGCTCGACCAGGCGTCTATGAAGGCGGCGGGGTCGAGGCCGAACTCGGCGACCAGCTCGGCCAGCACCTCGACCCGGGTCACGTCGCGGCCCTCGCCGTAGAAGGCGGACTGCACCCGCCCCAGATAGCGCACGGCCAGGTCCGGATCCTCGCGCCGCGCCACCACCACCGCCCGCGCGGCGGGGTCGGTGTCGTAGATGAAACCCTTGCGCCGCAAGGCGGTCGCGTCGAAGGTCAGCCCGGTCGCCTCCTGCACCTGACGCCAGCGGCCTTCGATCTCCGCCTTCGCGGCCTCGGCCACCGGCTGCTCCGCCCCCGGACGAAGCCCGCCCATCACCAGCCGGATCGGCAGGGCGCCGGCGAAGCCCGCCCGGATCTCGTCGATCACGCGTGAGAAGCCGTAGCACCACGAGCACATCGGGTCGGCGAAGTAGATCAGGTGCGGTCCGTCCACGGAGCGGCCTTTCGAAGACGCCGGGCACCATTACAGCCAGCGCCGTCCAGGTCACGGTCACGCCGGAGGGCCGCCGATCACCTTTCCGCGCGGCCTGCCGCACAGGCGGCCGCTGCTTCGAGCACGTCGACCAAGTGTTCCCGCACGCCGCGCGCCACTACACCGAAGATAAGCGCGGGAACCCAGCACGCCTTTCGGTAGTCCAGTCGCGGTTGACCGCACACCAGAATGAAATCTGACGTGGAACAGATGGAACGCCGTTACTCGCCGAATCGCTCAATCGAAACAATGCTGCTTCGGGAACCTTTGGAACGCTTGTACGCTGCAGCTTCTGTCGCGAGGGTTGAGTCGCATGGTCCAATACGCGGTGACGCTGAAAGATGGCGACTGGACCGTTTTCCAGGACGGGAAGGTGATCGAGCACGGCATGTCGCGCTCGACCGCCATTCAGATGGCCAAGGACCTCGCCTTCGAAGCCGAAGAGCGAGGCGACGCCGTCGAGCTCCTGATCCAGGGTTACTACGGCGACCTGTCGCGCCGCCTGACAGGCGGCGGCGAGGACTAGGCGCTAGCCGCGCCGCTGCGACGACTTCGCCTCGCGCTTGGCGCGGGCGTCGGCCTTGGCCTGGGCCTTGCGATCCTTGCGTTCCTGCCGCTTCAGCTCGAGCTGATGCTGCTCGTCGTTCTCAAGCGCCAACAGGCGCTGAGCTTCGGCGTCTTCAGCGCGCTTGCGGGCTTCTTCCTTCTCAGCCGCCCGGCGGGCGCGAACTTCTTCCAGTTCGCGCTCTTTTTTCTGGGCGCTGGTCTCGAACACCTCCGGACGCACCGTCGGCTTCGGCTTCATCTTGGCGAGTAGGGCCTTCCGCGCCTCGGCCTGGGCCGACAGACGTTCGGTGAAGCCCCCGATCTTGGGCTCTCTCATCTCAAACTGTTCGTTAGAAAGGCTAGAAAGGACTGCCGAGGGGAAACCCCCTCGGCGCGCCCCGGTTTCTGCTTAACCGACGATCTCGGCGTCGGTGAAGAACTGGACGATCTCGAGCTTGGCGTTGTCCTGGCTGTCGGAGCCGTGGACCGAGTTCTCGCCGACGCTTTCGGCGTAGAGCTTACGGATGGTGCCGTCGGCGGCCTGGGCCGGGTTGGTGGCGCCCATGACTTCGCGATAGCGGGCCACGGCGTTTTCGCCTTCCAGAACCTGCACCACGACCGGGCCCGAGATCATGAAGTCCACGAGCTCGCCGAAGAACGGGCGCTCCTTGTGGATTTCGTAGAACGTCTCCGCCTGGGCGCGGCTCATCTGGATGCGCTTCTGCGCGACGATGCGCAGGCCGGCGTCCTCGATCACCGCATTGACCTTGCCGGTCAGGTTCCGCTTGGTCGCATCCGGCTTGATGATCGAGAAGGTGCGTTCGGTCATGGGCTCTAAATTCGCTTTTGATAGGAGGCGCGCGGCGGACCGCGAAGTGGCCGGCTCTATAGCGTCAAGGCCCTCGCTCGCCAAGGCGGTCGACGGCAGATTCGCAAGCGCGCGCGCCTTGGTTGCAAAGTCGGCAGTTCGCAGCGGCCGCGGAGACGGCCGCACTGCAGCATGACGAACGCCGGGTCTTCTGCTATGCCCCCCCGCGATCAGGGGCGCGGCTCCCCAATCGCCTGATCTCCTTACCCTCCCCGCAATTCCGGCGCGCGCGGACGCGTGCGCCCCTTTCCGACCGACCCAAAAACCCATGCTGCAGATCAACGAGCTCACCTTCGACGCCTGGGGCCGCCGGTTCTTCGACCAGGCGAGCGTCAACATTCCCAAGGACGCCAAGGTCGGCCTGGTCGGGCGCAACGGCGCGGGCAAGTCCACCCTCTTCAAGCTGATCCTTGGCAAGCTGCAGTCCGGCGGCGGCGACATCAGCCTGCCGCGGGCGGCGCGCATCGGCTCGGTCGACCAGGAACATCCGGCCACTCCGGTCACCCTGATCGAGACGGTGCTGGCCGCCGACGAGGAACGCGCCACCCTGCTCGGCCGGCTGGACACCGCCGAGCCCGACGAAATGGGCGACATCTGGGCCCGGCTGATCGAGATCGACGCCGACCGCGCGCCCTCCCGCGCCGCCGAGATCCTCAGCGGCCTCGGCTTCAGCCAGGAAGACCTGACGCGGCCGATGGCCGAATTCTCCGGCGGCTGGCGGATGCGGGTCGCGCTCGCCGCAGCCCTGTTCGCCGCGCCCGACCAGCTGCTGCTCGACGAACCAACCAACTACCTCGACCTGGAAGGCGCGCTCTGGCTGGAGGCGCGGCTCAAGAAGTACCCGCACTCGGCGATGGTGATCAGCCACGACCGCGAGCTGCTCAACAATTCCTGCGACCACATCCTGCACCTGAAGGACGGCAAGCTCGAGCTCTACGTCGGCGGCTACGACTCCTTCGAGCGACAGCTGAGCGAGAAGCTGCGCCTGCAGGAGGCCAATCGCGCCAAGGTCGACGCCAAGCGGGCCCACCTGCAGAGTTTCGTGGATCGCTTCCGAGCCACGGCGTCGAAAGCCACCCAGGCCCAGTCGCGCCTGAAGATGCTGGCCAAGCTGCCGGCGATCTCCGCGGTGGTGGAGGAGCGCGTCGCGCCCTTCGTCCTGCCCTCCCCCGAACGCCCCCTGCCGCCGCCGATCCTGCGCATCGAGGACGGGGTCGCCGGCTATGGCGGACCGCCGATCCTGAAGCGGATGAACCTGCGGCTCGACATCGACGACCGGATCGGCCTGCTGGGGGTCAACGGCGCCGGCAAGTCGACCTTCGCCAAGCTCGCCGCCGGCGCGCTGAAGCTCGAGTCCGGCCAGCTGCACCGCTCGGGCAAGCTCAAGGTCGGCTGGTTCCACCAGCACCAGATCGAGGCGATGGACCCGACGGACACCCCGCTGGACATCATCCGCCGCGCGCTCCCCGAGGCGTCGGAAGCCAAGCGCCGGGCGGTGCTCGCCTCCTTCGGGATCGGCGTCGAGAAGGTCGAGACCACCGTCGCCAACCTGTCGGGCGGCGAGCGGGCGCGCCTGCTGCTCAACATGGTCGCCATGGAGAAGCCGCACCTGCTGATCCTCGACGAACCGACCAACCACCTCGACATCGACAGCCGCCGCGCCCTGCTCGACGCGCTGAACGAGTACGAGGGCGCGGTCATCCTGATCACCCACGACCGCTCGCTGATGGAGCTGGTCGCCGACCGGCTGTGGCTGGCGGCCGACGGGACCATCACGCCGTTCGACGGCGACATGAACGACTACGCCCGCTTCGTCCTCGACCGGGCGCGGGTCGCCAGCCGCGCGCCCACCCAGGTTCGCCAGGAGCCGGAGAAGGCGCCCGAGCCGCCGCCTCAGCCCCGCGCCAAGGTCCCGACCGGCACCGCGCGCCGCCGCGCCGAGAACGCCGAGGCGGCGCTCGCCCGGGCGATGGAAGAGCTCGCCCGCATCGACTCGGCGCTCACCGACCCCGGCGCCTTCACCAGCGACCCTTCCAAGGCGGCCGAACTCGGGCGTCGGCGCGACGCGGTCGAGGCCACGGTCGAGGCCGCCGAGCGCGAGTGGCTCGAGGCCCAGGAAGCCTATGAGGCGTTGCGCGCAACCGTCTGACTTACAAGCCGGAACCCGGATCGAGCTTCGCGCATTGCCGCCCCGTTCGGAGCTTGAGGGAAACGGCGATGATGGGCAGGCGGGGGCCGAAGAAACAGCCGGCGCGTCGGCGTGACCTGAGCCTCGCCTGGGACCTTGCGCCGCTGATGGTGCTGGCCGGCGCCGGCGTGGCGCTGCTGCAGCCGCCCGGCGACGGAAGATGGCGGCGCTTCGAGTCCGGCCGCGGCCGCAGGGCCCGCTCGCCGGGCGAGATCCCCCGTCGCGGCTGGAAGGACATCTTGCTGCGCGCCCGGTCGGAATTCGCTGAGGACCAGGCGCCGATGGTGGCGGCCGGCGTGACCTTCTACACCCTGCTCGCCCTGTTCCCGGGGTTGGCGGCCTTCGTCGCGCTCTACGGCCTCTTCGCCGACGTCGCCGAGGTCCAGCGCCATCTTCACCTGTTGTCCTTCATCCTGCCGCCGGCGGCCGTGGGCTTCCTCGGCGCGGAGATGATCCGCCTGGCGCAGGCCGGCGAGGGCGGCCAGACCCTGACCTTCGGGCTGGGCCTGCTGGCTTCGATCTGGAGCGCCAACGGCGCGATCAAGGCGCTGATCACCGGCCTCAACATCGCCTATGAGGAACAGGAGCGCCGCAGCCTGGTGAGGAGGACGCTGATCTCGCTGGCCTTCACCCTCGGCCTGCTGGTGTTCCTGATCGCCGCCGTCGCCCTGCTGGCCGCCCAACCGACGATCGAGGCCTTCGCCGGGCCGCGGGCGGCTGCGCTGTTCGGCTGGGTCAGCTGGCCGGTGCTGCTGGTCGCCCTGACCCTGGGTCTCGCCCTGCTCTACCGCTTCGGGCCCAGTCGCGATCCGGCGCGGTGGAAATGGATCACCTGGGGCAGCGGCGCCGTCGTCCTCTTCTGGCTGGCCGCCTCGGCGCTATTCTCCGCCTACGTCGGCAACTTCGCCCATTACGATAAGACCTACGGCTCGCTGGGCGCCGTGATCGGCTTCATGATGTGGATCTATCTGTCCACAGTGGTGATGCTGGCCGGGGCGGAGCTGAACTCCGAGATCGAGCACCAGACCGCCGTCGACACCACCACCGGCGCGCCCATGCCGATGGGCCTGCGCCGGGCGACCATGGCGGACACGGTCGGCAAGGCGCAGGGGAGATCGTAGAGGCGCTTCCACCTCCCTCGCCACTGCGGGAAAGGTGGATCCGACCTCAGGTGATGTGCTTGGGGCTGATCGGGTCGCTGCTGGGGAAGGTCTCTTCGAGAGCTTCGTCGAGCAGGGCTTCCTGGTGGCTTTCGGCCTGGGTCTTCTTGTCGGCGAGATGGTCGACCTTCTCGCCTTCGGGGAGAGGCGGGACCTCGCGGGCGTGCGGCACGTCGATGTGACGGTCTTCCGTCTTCGGGAAGCCCTCGACCGCCATGTCCGCGGTCGAGCCGCTGGAGCCGTGGCTGAAAGAGCGCGCGGCTTCGTCTTCGGTCTGCTTGTGGGGCATTAGACGCTCCTCGTGGCTTGTGTCGTCACGGTAACCCCTGAGCCGCGGGGCGGTTGCCCCGCCGAGGGCCCGCACGGGGGCGATGCGCTTTGAAAAGACCGCGGCGGCGCTTAAACCACCGCCATGCCGCCCAGCGCCCCGCCCCTTCCGCCGAACCGGCTCGTGGAGCGGATCCGCGCGCAGCCGTGGTTCCCCTACGTCCTGGCGATCCTGGCGACGCTGGTCTCGGCCGGCTTCCGCCTGGCGCTCCAGCCGGTGTTCCACGAGCGGACGCTGATGATCGTCTTCGTGCCGGCGGTGATCTTCTCCGCCGCGCTCGGCGGCATGGGGCCGGCGGTGATCGCCACCCTGCTCAGCCTCGCCGCGACCGCCCTCTTCAGCGGCTGGGCGCTGGTGAACGACACCGCCAACCTGATCGACGCCCTGCTGTTCCTGGCCCTGGGCCCCGCCTTCGGCCTGGCGGGGCGCCGGCTCAACCTGCGCTCGACCCAGGCCGGCGAGGCCCTGCAGCACCTGGAGGAGCGCGAGGCCCATCTGCAGTCGATCCTCGACACCGTGCCCGACGCGATGATCGTGATCGACGACCGCGGGATCATGCGCTCGTTCAGCGCCGCGGCCGAGCGGCTGTTCGGCTGGACCGCGGCGGAAGCGATCGGCCGCAATGTCTCCACCCTCATGCCGACACCCTACCGCGAGCAGCACGACGACTATCTCGACCGCTACAAGGCCACCGGCGAGCGGCGGATCATCGGCATCGGCCGGGTGGTGGTGGGCGAGCGCCGGGATGGCTCGACCTTCCCCATGGAGCTCTCGGTCGGCGAGGTGCGGTCCCGCGGCCAGCGGCTGTTCACCGGCTTCGTCCGCGACCTGACCGAGCGCCAGACGACCGAACGGCGGCTGCACGACATGCAGTCGGAGCTGGTGCATGTCTCGCGCCTGACCGCGCTCGGCGAGATGGCGTCAGCCCTGGCCCACGAGCTCAACCAGCCGCTGTCGGCCATCGCGAACTATGTGAAGGGCTCCGAGCGGCTGCTGGCGGTCGATCCTCCGGACAGGGAGAAGATCAAGGGCGCCCTTTCCAGCGCCGCCGAACAGGCGCTCCGCGCCGGGCAGATCATCCGGCGGCTGCGCGACTTCGTGGCCAAGGGCGAAGCCGAGCGGCGCATCGAGAACCTGCCCAAGCTCCTGGAGGAGGCGGGCGCGCTGGCGATGATCGGGGCGAAGGAGCGCGGCGTGCACCTGCGGTTCGACATCCCGCGCACCATCGAGCTGGTCCTCGCCGACAAGGTTCAGGTGCAGCAGGTGGTGCTCAACCTGATGCGCAACGCCATCGACGCCATGGAGCATTCCCCGCGGCGCGAGCTGATCGTCGCCGCACGTCCGGCGCCGGACGACATGGTCGAGGTGACGGTCTCCGACAGCGGCCCCGGCATCGCGCCGGAGATCGCCGAGACCCTGTTCCAGCCGTTCATGACCACCAAGGAGACCGGCATGGGCGTGGGGCTGTCGATCTCGCGCACCATCGTGGAATCGCACGGCGGCCGGATCTGGGCCCAACCTCGCAAGGGGGGCGGAACCGTGTTCCACTTCACCCTGCGCGCCGTCCGCAAGGAGGAGTTGGAGCCGAATGAATAAGCCGGTTGTGCATGTGATCGACGACGACGACGCGATGCGCGAGTCGCTCGCCTTCCTGCTCGACACCTCGGGCCTGACCGCGCGGACCTATGAATCGGCGGTGAGCTTTCTCGACGAGCTGGACGCCTCGCTGCCCGGCGTCATCGTCACTGACGTCCGCATGCCGGACATGAGCGGCCTGGAGCTGGTGCGCCGGCTCCAGGCGCGCGACGTGGCCCTGCCGATCGTCATGATCACCGGCCACGGCGACGTCGCCCTGGCGGTCGAGGCGATGAAGGCCGGCGTCGTCGACTTCCTGGAGAAGCCCTTCGAGGCGGAAAGCCTGCTGGCGGCGATCCGCTCGGCCTTGGCCGACAGCTCCCGGGCGGACGAGGACCAGGCCGAGCGCGACGGAATCCGCCGGGTCCTGGAGAGCCTTTCGCCGCGCGAGCACGAGGTGCTGGACGGCGTGATCGAGGGCAAGCTGAACAAGGTCATCGCCCACGAACTGGGGATCAGCCCGCGGACCGTCGAGGTCTATCGCGCCAACGTCATGTCGAAGACCGGCGCCCGCGGGCTATCCGACCTCGTCCGGATGGTGCTGCTCGCGCGATCCTGACATCCGATCCGCCGGAATCAGGGCGCCAGGCTCTGGACTCGCCGATGGAGCAGTGGCCTTAGGCCGCCATGCCTCTGTTCGCCGTCTCCTCCGCCGACCTTCCTGACATCGTACGCCTCGTGAACGCCGCCTACCGTGGCGACGGGGCCAAGGCCGGTTGGACGCACGAGGCGGACTACCTCGCCGGTCAGCGCACCGACCTGGCCATGCTCACGAAGGATCTGGGAACGACGCCCGGCGCACGTATCCTGGGCTGGCGCGACGCGCCGGCAGGCGAACTCCTGGGCTGCGTCTGGCTGGAACCGGACGCCGCCGAGGCCTGGTACCTGGGGATGCTGACCGTGCGGCCCGACCTGCAGGACCGCGGCCTGGGGCGCGAGATCCTCGAAGCCGCGGAGCGCCACGCCGCCGAGCTCGGCGCGCGCCGCATCCGCCTGACCGTGGTGGGCGTTCGCGACAGCCTGATCGCCTGGTACGAGCGGCGCGGCTACACGCTCACCGGCGAACGCGATCCCTTCCCTTACGAGGACCGCCGCTTCGGGGAGCCGCTGCGCGACGACCTCGATTTCGTGAAGCTGGAGAAGACGCTCTGACCCGCTAGCTGCGCCGCTCGAGCACCACGACCGGAATCCGCCGCGACGTCCGCGACTGGTAGATGTCGTAGTTCGGCCAGGCCTTCACGGCCTCGCGCCACAGCCGCTCGCGTTCCGGCGGCTCCGCCGTGCGGGCGACGGCGTCGAACCTGTCAGCCTTCACCTGCACCTGGACATGCGGATCGGCCTCGACGTTCAGGTACCATTTCGGGTGCGTCGGGGCCCCGCCCTTCGAGGCGATGATCACATAGCTGTCCCCGTGCGGGGTGAAGATGATCGGGATGGTTCGCGGCTCTCCCGATCTGCGCCCCGTGGTGGTCAGCAGAAGCGTCGGAACCCCGTTCCAGAGATAGCCCGTCTCGCCGTTGGTCTCCCGGTAGAGCCGGACATGCTCCGCGCCCAGCAGGCTGAGGTCCGTTCCCGGCACGGCGGCAGGCTGCGTTGGTTCGTCCATGTCGATCCGTTCCCGTCTCGCCCCTCGGGGTCCATCTTAGAGAATTTAAATTCGCAATAAAGAAAAAGGATTGAGGCCGGGCCGGCTGGCCGATAGGCTTTTGCGCAATAGGCGCGTCGCCATGGCGGCGAGGCCGCTGCAGAACCAAAGGTCCGCCATGCCCGATCCCTCCCGACACCGGCTGTTCATCGGCGGCGAGGCGGTCGACGGCGCGGGCGAGACCTTCACCGTCGTCAATCCTGGCACAGAGGCCGTGGTGGCCGAGATCGCAGGCGCCTCGGCGGCGCAGGTGACGGCGGCGATCTCGGCGGCCCGGCGCGCCTTCGACAGCGGCGTCTGGAGCGGCCTGCCAGCCTCCGAGCGGGCCCAGGCGCTGCGACGGCTGATGGCCTATCTGGCCAGCCAACGGGAGCGGCTCGTCAGCCTGGTGGTCGCCGAAGGCGGCTGCCCGGTCGGGTCGGGAACCATGTTCGCCCAGGTCCATGCGCCCCTGCAGCACGGCCTCGAGGTGATCGACCTCTTTCTGAAGCTGCCGGAGTTCGAGGAGAACCCGCTGCCGTTCGCCGAGCGGATCACGCCGCGCGGGGGGGCGATCCAGAGCCTGAGGCGCTATGAACCGATGGGCGTGGTCGCCGCGATCTCCGCCTACAACGCGCCCTTCTACATCAACGTCTGGAAGGTGCTGCCGGCGCTGATCGCCGGCAATTGCGTCATCCTGAGGCCCAGCCCCCTCACCCCGCTGTCCGCCCTGATTTTTACCGAGGCCGCCGAAGCGGCCGGGCTTCCGCCGGGCGTGCTCAATGTCATCGCCGAGGCGGGCGCCGAGGGCGCGGTGACGCTCTCGACCCATCCCGACGTGGACATGGTGGCCTTCACCGGCTCCAGCGCCGTCGGCCGCCAGCTGATCGCGCAGGCCGCCCCCACCATGAAGCGCCTCCAGCTGGAGCTGGGCGGCAAGTCGGCGCAGATCTACCTGCCCGACAGCCTGGCCCAGGCGGCGACGGCCGCAGCCCAGGTGTGCCTGGCCCACGCCGGCCAGGGCTGCGTGCTCGGCACGCGCATCTTCGTGCCCGAGGCCGAGAAGGCCCGGGCGATGGACGCCATGGCCTCGGCCCTTTCAGGGGCGGTCGCAGGCGACCCCGCCGATCCGAAAACGACCCTTGGGCCGGTGATCAGCGCCGCCCAGCGGGATCGCTGCCAGAGCTTCGTCGATCTCGCCGTCGCGGCGGGCGCCAAGGTGGTCTGCGGCGGCAAGCGGCCCGACCGCCCGGCAAAGGGGTTCATCTTCGAGCCAACCATCCTGGACACGCCGGACAACAAGAACCCGGCCGCCCAGGAGGAGATCTTCGGTCCGGTCGTCAGCGTGATCGGCTACCGCGACCTCGACCACGCCGTCGAGATGGCGAACGACACGGTCTACGGCCTGTCCGGCTACGTCATCGGCAAGGATACCAAACAGGCGCTGGCGGTCGCCTCGCGCCTGCGCACCGGCACGGTCAACATCAACGGCGGCATGTTCAGCCCCTACGCCTCCTCCGGCGGATGGAAGTCGAGCGGGCTGGGCCGTGAGCGCGGCGTCGAGGGGCTGCGGGTCTACCAGCAGGTCCAGGTCATGAACATTCAGGGAGCTTGACAGGTGGGAGTGATTGTTGCGCCGGAAACCCGCGACCTCGACGGTCTGGCGGTCCAGCTCGCCGCCTGGCTGTCGCGGCGGATTCCCGGCTCGGACGACGTGCGCGTCGAGAACCTCGCCTACCCGCACGGCGCCGGGCGGTCGCACGAGACCATCCTGTTCGACGCCCGCTGGTCGATTGACGGGCGGCCTCAGACGCAGAGCTGCGTCGTGCGCATCAAGCCGATGCGCCACACGGTGTTTCCCGACGACCTGTTCGAGCAGCAGTACCGGGTGATGCAGGTGATGCACGAGCAGGGACGCGTGCGCGTGGCCCGGCCGCTGTGGTTCGAGCACGACGCCTCGCTCCTGGGCGCGCCCTTCTTCGTCATGGAGCGGGTGCGCGGCCGCGTTGCGGTCAGCGTCCCGCCCTACGCCAAGGAGGGCTGGGTGGCGGAGGCGACGCCGGCGCAGCGCGCCCGGATGTGGGAGAACGGCGTGCGCCAACTAGCCGCCGTCCAGAGCACGCCGCTGGACTCCGTCCAGTTCCTGCGCGGCCCGAAGGGCGCGGAGGAAGGCCTCGCCCAGGAATGGGACAAGTACGTCCGCTTCGTCGCCTGGGTCAGCCGGGACCGGCCCTGGCCCGTGCTGGAGAAGGGCCTGGAACGGCTGCGGGCGAATTGGCCGTCCAACCAGCCGCCGGGCCTGGTCTGGGGCGACGCGCGCCTCGGCAACATGATGTTCGACGACAATTTCGAGGTGGTCGCCGTGATGGACTGGGAGCAGCCGTCGCTCGGCGGCGCCCTGCATGACCTCGCCTGGTGGCTGGTGCTGTCGGAGACGATGCATGGCGCGGCCTCGGGCCGGCCGCTTGAAGGGATGGGCACGCGGGAGGAGACGATCGCGCTCTGGCGCGAACTGACCGGGATCTCCGCCGCCGACGTCGAATGGTACGAGGACTTCACCCACCTCAAGATGTCCTGCACCGGCGTCCGCCTGGCCCAGCTGGGCAAGATGCCGTTCCCCGACGAGGCCTGGCTCACCAAGCGCCTGAAGGTCGGCGGCGCGGCCTGAGGGGGGAGAGCATGCCCTGAGCCTCCGCTCCGGCCCTCGGCGCGGGGTCGCATCGACGATTGAGATGGATCAAAGCCGTCCGTCCGCGCATCTGGCCTAAGGATCCGATGCCCGACGCTGCGACAGACACGCCCACCGCCCGGGTGCGCCCCGCCCCGCTGGTGGTGCTCGTCGTCGACGACGAGGGCCTGCGCGAGGCCCTGAAGTTCTCGCTGGAGATCGAGGGCTACCAGGTCGGGACCTGCCGCACTGGCGAGCAGCTGGTCGAGCTGGAGCTGCCGTCCCAGGCCGCCTGCCTGGTGATCGACGACAAGCTGGCCACGCTCAACGGCCTCGACGCCCTGGAGCAGCTGCGCCAGCGCCAGGTGACCCTGCCGGCGATCCTGATCACCAGCTACGCCCATCCGGAGCTGCATCTCCGCGCCCGACGCGTCCAGGCCAGCGTGATCGAAATACCGCTGCTGGGCGACGCCCTGCTGACGCGCCTCCACGAGATCCTGCCGCTGACGCAGCCCTGAGCGCCGACGACGGCCCTGCGCACGCCGTCGTGTCTTGCCGCTGCTCGATAACGGCGTTCTCTATGAAGACCAAGTCGCTGTAGGGTCACGAGAGGAGCGCCACGATGACGCCGTGGGAGTTCAAGGGCCGCGAACTCGTCAACTGCACGTGCGAATACGGCTGCAACTGCCAGTTCAACGCCCTGCCGGACAAGGGTCACTGTCACGCCGTCGCAGCGATCGTCCTAGACGAAGGCCATTTCGGCGAGACGCGGCTGGATGGTCTCAAGATCGCGGCGATTTTCAGATGGCCGGGTCCCATCCATGAAGGGAACGGCGAGGCCATCGCCTTCGTCGACCAGCACGCAGACGACGCCCAGCGCGAGGCGCTGCTGCGCATCATGACCGGCCAGGACACCGATCCCTTCGCCACCATGTTCGCCGTCTACGCCTCGACGGTGACGGTCATGCACGCGCCGGTCTTCACCGACATCGAGCTCGACATCGACGTGGACGGCCGCACGGGCCGGGCCTTCGTGCGAGACTATATCGAGATGACCGGCCGGCCGATCCGCAATCCGGTGACCGGCGCGGAGACTCGCGCGCGGATCGATCTGCCCGACGGCTTCGAGTACGAGGTCGCCGAGATCGGCAGCGCCAGCAGCCGGACGGGCGGCCCGGTCCGCGTCGAGATCGCCGAGAAATACGGCCAGTTCGCATGGCTTCATCTGAACAACCACGGCGTGGTGCGCGCGCGCGCCGCGGCCTAGGGCGCAGGCGTGGGGGAAGCTTCGGCCCTGGAGCGCCTGCTCCGGCGCGACCGGGTGATCGTCGCCGCCGGCCTCGCGGCCTTGGCGGCGCTCGCCTGGGTCTATCTGCTCAGCGGCGCCGGCATGGGGGCAAGCGCCTGGGAGATGACGCGGCTTTCGCTGTTTCCCCACCGGCTCGCCGCGCCCCCCGCCATGCCGCCCGCAGCCATGACCATGGACATGGGCGGCATGGACATGTCGGGCATGACGCCCGCACCGCCCTGGGGTCCCGGGCTGTGGCTGCTGGCGGTCGTCATGTGGTGGACCATGATGGTGGCGATGATGGCGCCCAGCGCCGCGCCCATGATCCTGCTCTACGCCCAGGTGCGCCGCCACACGATCAGCCAGGGCGGCGCCGGCGTCGCCCCCAGCGCCGTCTTCGCGGCCGGCTATCTCTTCGTCTGGCTGCTCTTCTCGGTCGCCGCGGCGGGCCTGCAGGCGGCGCTGCAGGCGTCCGCCCTCGTCTCGGCGGCGCTGATGGGCTCCACCAGCCGCGCCTTGTCGGCCAGCGTCCTCATCGCGGCGGGCCTCTACCAGTTCTCGCCGCTGAAGAACCTGTGCCTGACCCAGTGCCGCGCCCCGGCAGCCTTCCTCAGCCGCCACTGGCGGCCCGGCGCCGCGGGCGCTCTGCGCCTCGGGATCCTGCACGGCGCCTATTGCGTCGGCTGCTGCTGGGCGCTGATGGCGCTGCTGTTCGTGGGCGGGGTGATGAACCTCGCCTGGATTGCGGCCTTGGCCCTGCTGGTCATGGCCGAGAAGCTGCTGCCGGCGGGTCGCTGGACGGCTCGAGCCGCCGGCGCCCTGCTGGTGGTCTGGGGCCTCGCCACGACGGTCGCCTAGAAGTCCGCGAGGCGCGGCCCTCCTACGTAGGACTACTTAGGGGAACGACCCGAATACCGCCGCCCGGGCCTCTCCGGCACCTTCCAGTCATGGCTTGGAAGGAACTGCGATGACCCTCGCTTACGCCACTGACGGGACCGCCGCTCCTCCAGCGATCGCCGAGGTGATGCAGCGCCTGGGCGTGAAGATGGCCTACGCCAAGGACGAGGAGATCTTCGCCCAGGACGATGAGGCGGACCTTGTGCATCTGGTGGTCTCGGGCGCGGTTCGCACCACCCGGCTGCTGAGCGATGGCCGCCGCCAGGTGGGCGCCTTCTACTATCCGAGCGACCTGGTCGGCCTGGAGACCAGCGAGGTCCACCGCTTCTCGGCCGAGGCGATCTGCGACGCCGTCGTCCTGGTGGTCCGGCGCGCGGCGCTGAAAGCCTTCGCCGGCGACGACCAGGTCGACCGCGCCATCTGGGAAGCCACCCGCCGCGAGCTGGAGCGCACCCAGGACCACCTGCTGGTGCTCGGCCGCAAGACCGCCTGCGAGAAGGTCGCCAGCTTCCTGATGAGCCTGGCCCAGCGCGAGCGCCCCGAAGGCGTCGCCGGCCGCGTCTCCATGCCGATGAGCCGCCAGGACATGGCCGACTATCTCGGCCTGACCATCGAGACCGTCTCGCGCATGCTGACGCAGCTGCAGGGCGCCTCGGTCGTCGAGTTCGACGGCTGCCGCAAGTTCAAGGTGAAGCGTTGGGAGGCCCTCGAAGAGATGGCCGCCTGACGCTCCAGACCTCCTTCCGCGCTGGATCTGCAAAGGACCCCCCGATGACCACTCTCGCAAAGGACGCGCCCAAGGCCTCGCCGGCGAAGAAGGCGGTCCCCACCTCGATCCGCACCCTGCTGGTGCATGTCTCCCCCGACGCGCACGCGGCGCCCCGGCTGGCGAGCGCCGTCGCCCTGGCCCGCAAGCTGGACGCCACCCTCTTCGGCCTGGCCGCCGAGATGATCCCGCCGCTCGGCGCGATGGATCCCACCGGCCTGGTGGAGGGCGAGTGGTTTCTGGAGATGCGCGGCCAGGTGCAGAGGAACCTCGAGCTCGCCCGCGAGACCTTCCGTGCGGCCGCCAAGGGCGTGAAGACCGACTTCGCCTGGATCGAGGACATGCCCGCTCCGGCGCTCGCGCGGGCCTCGCGCGCCGCCGACCTGATCCTCGTCGGCGGCCAGCCGCTCGGCCAGGACGACCGTTACCGCACCTGCAAAGCCGCCGAAGCCATGCTGCTCTCCGGCCGACCGGTGCTGATCGCCCCGCCCGAGGGCGGCGAACTCAAGGCCAAGGCCGTGGTGGTCGCCTGGAAGGACAGCCGAGAATCCCGCCGCGCCCTAGCCGACGCCCTGCCCCTCCTGGCGCTCGCCGAGGCGGTCCTGGTGATGGAGGTCTGCGGCAAGGACGAGGCGGGCGACGCCGACCAGCGCACCAAGTCCGTGGTCGCCGGGCTGCAGCGTCACGACATCAAGGCCCAGGCCGGCGTCGTGGTCGCGCCCATCGAGCGCGTCGCCACCGAGCTGCACGTCGCGGCCCAGGCGATCGGCGCCGACCTCATCGTCGCCGGCGGCTACGGCCACACCCGGCTGGGCGAATGGATCTTCGGCGGCGTCACCCGCGACCTCCTGAACAATCCCGAGCGCTTCGTCCTGCTGAGCCACTGAGCGGGGGTCAGGCGAAGGCGGCGGCCGTCCGTTCGAGCACCCAGAAGGCCGCGAAAGAGCCGATGGCGTAGGGCGGCAGCCGCAGGGCCAGCCGGTCGGCGATGGCGGGCAGCCTCGCCCGCACCGGGCGCAGGGCGAGGATGGCCAGGATCGCCGCGCCGACGAAGATCAGCTGGCCGGCTTCGACGCCGAGATTGAACAGCAGCAGCGACAGCGGGATCGCGTCCTTCGGCAGGCCCACTTCGACCAGGGCGCCGGCGAAGGCGAAGCCGTGCAGCAGGCCGAAGGTGAAGGCGATCAGCCAGGGGAAACGCGCCGTCAGCCCAGCCTGGCCGCGAAGCCTGTTGGCCAGCTCGCAGGCGACGAAGACGATGCTGAGCGCCACCAGCGCCTCGATAACCGCCGAGGGCGCGGTCACCCACCCAAGGGCGCTGGCGCCGAGCGTGAGGCTGTGGGCGACGGTGAAGGCGGTGATCGCCTGCAGCATCCGCCAGCGGACGCCGACCAGCAGCAGCAGACCCAGGACGAACATCAGATGGTCGATGCCGGTGAGGATATGCTCCATCCCCAGCCGGAAATAGGCCGGGACCGCCAGCCCCGGCCCGCCCTGGAAGGCGAGCGTTATTTGCGGGCTGTCGGGCCGCAGGATGGTCTCCAGGCTGCGGCCGTCGGCGAGCTCCACCCGCACAAGGGCGTCGGTGATGGTCTGGTCGAGCCCCTCGATCGCCAGGGTGCGGCCGGCGAGCGGATCGGGGCCCTCGTCGCGCACCCGCCAGGCGCGGATCAGAAAGCCGGGGCTGGCGAAGGATTCCGCCGGCGCCGTCTCCAGCCAGCCGTTCGACAGGCGGGGCGCGAGGCGAACGGCCACGTCGCCGGCGGTCGGCTGCTTCCAGGTGACCAGGAAGCGGTCGGGCGCCTCCTGGCGGATCTCCAGATAGGCCGGGCGCACCTCGTGGGCGGCCGCGGCCTGCGCCGCCAAGAGGCCGAGCGACAGGACGGCCAGCAGGGCGAGCAGGCGCCGCCTCATCGGACCGGTCCGTCCCGCACCACGGTGAAGCGGGCGCGCAGCGCCTGGAAGCTCTCGCGGTTGGCGGCGGCCTGACGGCTGGCGACCATCGCGTCGCGCACCCGCGGGCGCACCGCGTCGAAGGCGGGAATCTTCGCCGGCTCGACCGTCTGCACGCGCACCAGGTGCCAGCCGTAGCTGGAGCGGAACGGTCCCGCCCAGCGGCCCGGCGGAAGGGCGAACAGCCGGCGACTGAGCTCGCTGTCGCCGAACAGACGGCGCGCCGCGTCCGGGCTGAAGCCCGAGTAGTCGTAGAGGTCGGGGAAGCTGTCGCCGCGGTCCGGCGCCCGCGTCGCGGCGTCCGAAAGGCTTGCGAGCACCGCCAGCGCCCGGCGGCGCGCGATCTCCGAGCCGCCGGCGCCATCGGCGAAAAAGATGTGGCTGAAGCCGACGGCGGCCGGCGCCACGTAATCGGCGCGGTGGGCGCGGTAGTAGGCGGCGAGCTCGGACTCCGTCGGCTCGGCCGGGGCGGCGAGGTCCTGCTGCAGGAACTGCATCTTCTGCACGACCCGGCGGCGGACGATTTCGTCGTCGCGGTCGAGCTTGCGCGCCAAGCCCTCGCGGTAGAGCACCTCGTCGTCGACGTAGCGGTCGACGAGCTGGTTCACCCGCTGCGGCGACGGCTCGCCGCCGAACTCGGCGCGGTAGCCGGCGACCAGCTGCGCGACCCGCTGAGGCGTGACCTCGATGCGATAGAGGTCAGTGTCCGCCCTATGGTGCTCATAGGCGGCGAACAGGACGAGGCCCGCAGCGAAGAAATGGACCAGCGGCTCGCGGATCAGCCGCTCCGATCCGGCGCGGATGCGGCTGGAGATGGCGCCCGGCGGTCTTCGGACATCGGGCCGCGGTTCGAGGGTGTCGGCCGTCACGGCGCTTTCCTCCCAGACGGCCGCGCCAAGGCGATTCAGCGCAGCTCTTCAGCGTGTTGCGATCAGTATTTCAGCCTGAGCGTCGCCCCGTAAGTGCGGGTTCGCCCTCGGCTACTTGACCGAAGCGGCGCCGGGACACACCGGAATTTTTCTATAATTCCCATAAGCGTAATTTGATTTGAATGTGCGGCGAGACGAGAAGGGCCCGTCGCCTTTCGCCGAGACATCGGAACACTAGCCTTGGCCGCCTTCCGCAGCTAAAAGCGGCCCATGCCCTGCATCTTCGCAGCCCAGCTCCGCGCGCGTGCGCGACTTACCGGCGGCCGCCGGATCTAGACGGCTGCTCCGGCGGCGACGCAACAGGCTGACCCGACGTCCTATTCGCCTTTCAGCGAGAGCTGCACCCGATGCTGCGCGACCCTTCGGTCAAGTACCGCCCCTTCCCCCAAGTCGACCTGCCCGACCGCCAATGGCCGTCGAAGACCATCACCAAGGCGCCCAGGTGGCTCTCCACCGACCTGCGCGACGGCAACCAGGCGCTCGCCGACCCGATGAACGCTGAGAAGAAGCAGCGCTTCTTCGACCTGCTGCTGAAGGTCGGGCTGAAGGAGATCGAGGTCGGGTTTCCCTCCGCCGGCGCCACCGAGTTCGACTTCATCCAGGGCCTGATCCGCGATAACAAAGTCCCCGACGATGTCGTCATCCAGGTCCTGACCCAGTCGCGGCGCGACCTCATCGAGAAGAGCTTCGAGAGCCTCGAGGGCGCACGGACCGCGGTCGTGCACCTCTACAACGCCGTCTCCCCGGCCTGGCGCAACATCGTCTTCAACCTCGACCGCGCGGGCGTGAAGGCCCTGGCCGTCGAGGGCGTCAAGATCTTGCGTGAGCAGGCCGAGAAGCGGCCGGACACCGACTGGCGCTTCGAATACAGCCCCGAGACCTTCTCCACCGCCGAGCTCGATTTCAGCCTGGAGGTCTGCGAGGCCGTCCTCGACGTGCTGCAGCCGACGCCCGAGAAGCCGGTGATCCTCAACCTGCCGGCCACCGTCGAGGCGGCCAGCGCCAACATCTACGCCGACCAGATCGAGTGGATGTGCCGCCACATCTCGCGCCGCGACTGCGTGGTCATCTCGGTCCATCCGCACAACGACCGCGGCACCGGCGTGGCCGCCGCCGAGCTGGCGGTGATGGGCGGGGCCGACCGCGTCGAAGGCTGCCTGTTCGGCAACGGCGAGCGCACCGGCAACGTCGACCTGGTGACCCTGGCGCTCAATCTCTACACGCAGGGGATCTCGCCGGGCCTCGACTTCTCCGACATCGAGACGGTCGTGAAGACTGTGGAGTACTGCAACCAGCTGCCGGTCCATCCGCGCCACCCCTATGCGGGCGAGCTGGTGTTCACCGCCTTCTCCGGCAGCCACCAGGACGCCATCAAGAAGGGCTTCGAGGCTCAAGGCCGGCGCAACGACCAGTTCTGGGACGTGCCCTATCTGCCGATCGATCCGGCGGACCTGGGCGGCACCTATGAGGCGGTGATCCGGGTCAACTCCCAGTCCGGCAAGGGCGGCGTCGCCTGGGTCCTGCAGCAGGACAAGGGCCTGAAGCTGCCCAAGCCGATGCAGGCCAACTTCAGCCGCGTGGTCCAGCAGCTGGCCGACGAGACCAGCCGCGAGTTGACCACCGCCGACATCTGGGAAGCCTTCGAGCGGGCCTACCACCTGACGCCCGGCCAGCCTTTCGAACTAATCGGCTTCGAGGAAACCGGCGCCTCGAGGGCCGACCAGCAGCGGGTGTTCGTCGGCGAACTGAAGGTCGACGGCAAGCCCGTGACCATCCAGGGGCGCGGCAACGGCCTGATCTCCAGCTGCCTGGCGGCGCTGGAGAGCGACTGCGGCCTCGCCCTCGACGTCGTCGACTACCAGGAGCACGCCATCGGCTCGGGCGGCGACGCCCAGGCCGCGGCCTATCTCCAGTGCCGCACCCAGGACGGCGGCGTCGTCTTCGGGGTCGGCGTCGACGCCGACGTGGCGACCGCCTCGGTCCGGGCGATCCTCAGCGCCGCCAATGGGGCGCGGTCGCCGCATAGCTGAGCCCTCTCCCCGCAAGCGGGAAGAGGGCCATTCCCCCTAATCGCGCAGCAGCGAGCTGAGCCGCAGCACGCGCCGGCGCTCGTCGCCGAAGCGCCGGACGATGGTCTCGGTGGACGCGGTCGGACAGATGCTGTTGCGGAAGGCCCAGGCTCCGAAGACGGCGCTGGTCAGCATGTTGATGCAGTAGACCTCCGCGTCGACGGGATCACGGCCCTCGTAGGCGCCGGAGTCCCGGACGACCGCGACGAACTCGTCCCAAAAGGGATAGCTCTTGCGGATGTCCACGCCGGCGAGGAAGTCGTCCATCCAGAGCTTGGTCAGCTCCGGGTTCTCCAGCACATAGCGGGTGGTGTAGTCGATCCGCTCCTGCTGGGTCACATCGGGCTGGTTGAAGGCCTTGGCCAGCTCCGCGGAGGACCAGACCTTCACCGCGGCCAGCAGGGCCTCGCGGCCGTCGAAGTGGTAGTAGACCGTCGTTCGGTCGATCCCCAGAGCCCGCGCCACCGCCGAGATCGACAGCGATCCCACACCCTGTTCGGAGATCAGACGGACGGCCGTCTCGATGATTTCCTGGTGGGTGGCCTCGAACGACTTGTGACGTCGCTGCGGGAGGGCTTTGGAACTGGTCATGTCTGGCTTTGCAGCGTCAGGGGATTCGTTCGGCGAGTCATTGTTGGCGCCCGGGAGGCGCCGGCATTATTCCACGATGGTGTTGGAATTTCGCCGAGATGCCGTAAGTTCCCGCCAAGGCCTGCCGACCACGCGTTCGCGTGACAGACGGGAAGGCGTCACGGAGGAACGGAATGCCCCAGCCGGGTGACATGCACGGCCGTGCAGCGTTGGTGACCGGCGCCGCCGGGGGATTGGGACGCGCCACGGCGATCCAGTTGGCCAAGGCCGGCGCCGACCTCTGCCTGGTCGATCTGAATGCTGACGGGCTGGACGCCGTCGCCGCGGAAGTGCGGGCCCTGGGCGTCAGGGCCCTCCCCCACGCCGCCGACCTCTCGCGGCGCGAAGCCTGCCCCGCCGCGGTCGCGGCCGCCGTCGAGGCGTTCGGCCGGCTCGACGCGCTCTGCAACGTCGCGGCCGTGCTTTTCACCGATCACGCGGCCGACATGCCGTCGGCCGATTGGGAGAAGACGCTGGCGGTCAATCTGTCCGCGCCCTTCTACCTGATCCAGGCGGCGATCCCGCACCTGCTCGAAGCGAACGGCGCGGTGGTCAATGTGACCTCCTGCGCGGCCCACCGGGCGCAGGCCTATTCGGCCGCCTATTGCGCCGCCAAGGCCGGGCTCAGCCACATGACCAAGGCGCTGGCCATGGAATACATGAACAGGCCGATCCGCTTCAACGCCATCGCGCCCGGCGGGATGATGACCAACATCGCCATGAAGATGAAGCTGCCGGCCGACATCGATCGCTCGCTGTTCGGCCGCGTCGCACCGCTGCGGGGGATGGTCGACGTCGAGGAGGTCGCCGAGATGACCGCCTTCCTCGCCACGCCCGCCGCCAGCAGCTTCCACGGCGCCTGCATCAATATCGACAAGGGCATCACCGCCGACTGATCGGCGACCGGCTCCGTCGGAGAGCCGCGGAAAAACGGGAGGACACCATGGGCTCTGGCCAAGACGCGCTCTCAATCCTGATCGCGAAGGACGAAATCCGCGATCTCGCCATGCTCTATTCGCGCGGCGTGGACCGCAAGGATCCGGCGCTGCTGCGCTCGCTCTATACGAAGGACGGCGTCGACCTTCACGGCCAGTTCTTCCAGGGGACGGCCGAGGCCTACTGCGACTTCCTGGAACGCTCGATGCCGCACATGCCCTACGCCGGGCACCACATCTGCAACCACCTGGTCTCGGTGGACGGCGACGAGGGCGAAGGCGAGGTCTATGCGCTCGCCTACCACATCATCCCCGACGGCAAGGGCGGCCTGCTCGAGGACCTGCAGGCGGTCCGCTACGTCGACCGCTACCGCAAGGAAGACGGCCGCTGGAAGTTCGCCAAACGCGTCGTCGAGTTCGACATGCGCAGGACCCGCCCGGCGGAGAAGGTGGAGATCGCCAATCGGGAGCCGGGCCAGGACGCCAGCTACGACACGCTGACGAGCCGCCTCTTCGCCCGCGGAACACGGGCCTGAGCTCCGATCGCCCGGGCCCCGGCTGCGCGCGCGCCGACGCCGATCTTTCCGGCCCGGTTCTTCACCCGCCCCATGATCCGGCAACTCATCGTCGGCGACGCGTCTGTCGCGCGGCGGTCGGGCTCGGCGCCTCATGAGGGTCCGCGCCCGCCGGCAGCGTCTGATGCTGCAGCTGCGAACGCGCCGAGAGCGCCGGCGTCGCAGCTCACTTGCGGGCCGACGGAGGGAAGTGCCGCCGATCGAGCTCGATCACCACGTACTTGCGCAGGTTCGGGTGAAGGGCTTGGTCGCGCAGGATCACGAAGGCGTCGTGGACCACCTTCGAGCTGCAGCAGTAGCGGGCCTTGTCTAAGATGTCGAAATTCTGCCGCACAGCCTCTGCGTAGCGCGTCATCTGGTCGACTTTGTCGCCGTGGTTGCGCCAGTTCTGCGAGACGAAGTCGAAGTTGTCGTGGGTGACGTGGTCCGCCTCCCACTTGGCCTCCACCAGGTCGAGCTTGCCGGGCGCGTCCTTGGCGTGCGCAACACCGTCCGGCTGCACGATGCGCTCCCTCTTCTTCCAGTAGCCGCCGGGCTCTATCTTGAGCTCGTACTCCACCTCGCCGCAGACGGCGCGCTGGTACTTGTAGCCGTCCTGGCTGAGTTTCTTCTTCGGTATACGGGATTTGCGCAGCCCCCGCTTGACCAGCTCCTTGCCCGCGTCGCTCGCGAGCGCGCCGTAGGTGTCGTAGTGCGGCCAGCGCTCGGCGGTCAGCAGCTTCTTCATCGACGGCGGTGGCGGCAGTGGCTTGGCCGGCTTGACCGGCGGCCTGTCCGGGATCCCGCGCGAAGCGTTCGACGATCCGCCGCCGCCCCGGGCCGGGGCCGCGTGTCCGACCCGCGCCTGGCCGCCGCCGCCCGCCTGGCCCATGGCCACCGGTTGCTCGCCGACCGCCACTTCGGCCTGCTGGGCCTGCGCCCGCCGGGCCTCGAACTGGCTCATGTCGCTGACCTTGCTCTGGTCCATTCGCACCCGGTCGGCTTCGCTCCAGGGCTTCTGGCCGGTCGCCCTGGCCCGCGCGTCGAGCGCCTCGTCGGCGCCGGAGGTGGGCGCGGGCGCCGGATCGGCGACGGGTTCGGGCTCGGGCTTGGCCCTCTGGCGGCGGCGCGCGGCGAGATCGATGACGCCCTGATCCTTCAGCGCCTTGACCCAGTCGGCCGGCTCCGGCTGGCGGGACGTCTCGTCCTCGAGCGCCTTGCGCCGAGGCGGCTCGGCGACGGACGTTTGGCCTGTCTTGCCGGCGACGCCGCCGCCGGGGTCGACCGTCTCGGTCCGGGCGATGGCGGCTTCGTCGGCCCCCCTGGGCCTGGTGTCGGGCCTGTCCGGCACGCCGCGGCTCGGCGTCGGCGACGGGGCTTCGACAGCGCCGGAAATCTTGGGGCGACGCCTGAGCAGGTGGACGAAGTTGACGCCGAAGCCGGCCGCCGTCTGCAGCCAGGGATTGTCGACGCCGAGCGCGCTCATCCCCTTCTCGAGGACCTTGTCCTTGATCCGCTCCTTGGCGAACTCCCAAAGGATATGGCGGAAGCCGCCGGAGATGCCGGCGGTGGCGATGTCGGCCACCCAACCCAACACCTCCAGGTAGGCCAGCAGGAAGGCGGCCAGGGCCTGGGCATTCTTGGCGAGCGCCTTGTAGAAGGCCTTCTCGTTGAGCGCAGTGAGCGCCCCGCCATTGCAGCGATAGATGCAGCCCGGCAGGGAATGGATCTCGATGAAAGCCCAGCGGTTGCCGTCTCTCGCGAGATCGATCCAGACGATGGTGAAGCCGTCGGCGACCGATTGGTTGATCCAGTAGCGCTGCTTGAAGACCTCGCGGCCGCTGGGCGCATAGATCCAGCGACCGACGACCTCCAGCGGATTGGCCGTCCAGGCCAGGTTCATGACGTCGAGCAGGTCGCGGGTGTCCAACTCGTCGAGCCAGGTCAGCGACTGATAGGCGCCGGCGATGATCACGCGACGGCGTGCCTGGCTCTCGGCCTGGATCTGGGCCGGGCCCTTCTTCATCGACTCCAGGCGCAGGCGCATCAGCTGGCGCGCGCGGCCGTGCTGGCCCCGGCGGATGCCCTCGAAGACGAAGGCGTCGTCGTCGCCGACGAAGGCGCGTGAGGCGTCGGCGCTCTTGATGATCCATTGGGCGAGCGCCTTGTGGAGGCCCATGGCGGCGACCTCCAGGTAGATCTCGTGGTCGAAGCCCCAGACGTCGCCTTCCAGGCGGCGGTCGCGCACATATTTGAGCATCCGGAAGAAGTCGATCGGCGTCGTCATCGCCTTGTCGATCTGCTTGCGGAAAGCGGCGAAGGCCGCCTCGATCTCCTCGAAGTTCTGCGCCAGCGGCGGCCGGCCCTTGAGGTTCTGATAGGCGCCCCAGGCGGTCCTCACCGGCGCCGCCCAGGCCTCGAAATCGGCCTTCTGCTGAGACGTGCCGGGATCGAAGTCGATCAGCGCCTCGACCGTCGGCTTGACCCCGGGCTTGTCCTTGCCGAACCGCTCGATGAGGTGGGGCAGCATGTGGACGGGGCGGGCCTTGGCGAGCTTCTCCAGGGCAAGAACCAGCCGCTGGCGAACGAGGCTGCGCTCACCGTCCTCCAGGCTCCACCAGCGGCGGGCCCAGATTTCGACCTGGCCACGGCCGGCGTCGTCGGGCGGCGGGGGCTTGATCGCGTCCACCGCCGCCAGCTGGGTGCGCAGCGCGTTCAACGGGCCGAGCAGGTCGGCCGCCTTGCCGAACAGCAGATAGCCGATCACCCGGGCGTAGGTCGCCGGCCCCCGGCCGCTCGGCGGACGGGCCGGATCGTAGCGCCGGCAGTAGGCATCGAGGCAGGCCGATATCTCCGCGGGCGAGGCGATCTTGCCGATGACGCCGACCAGCCGCCGGTGGCCGGCCTCGGAGGTGAGCGCCGGCTGATATCCGGCCTCGAAGGCCTTGACCGAGGCCGGGACCGGCGGCGGCTTGGCGGACGGCCGGGGCGCCATTGCGGCGGCGTCCCTACGGCGGCCCGTCGACGTCGATGCTGGGCATCAGGCCGCCTTCGACCAGGATCTTCTTGTCGATCTGTGGGTCTTCGCGCTCGTCGTTGAGCAGGCGCGCGGCCAGCCTGAGGTTCTCCAGCCCGGCCTTCCTGACCTCTTCCTGCACCTTGTAGACGTCGAGCTCGCGGTGCTTGAGCTTGAAGTCCTCCAGCACCGGGTTGGGATCGACCAGGGACTCGATGAACAGCGAGCCGGTGGGAACAACGATCTCGTCGCCGTTGCGCAGCGGCGAGGCCATCAGCTTCTCGAGCCATTCGCGCAACTCGTCCTTGAGCTCGTCGAACGCCTCGGGCGTCAGCCGGTCGTGCAGGCAACAGATGTATTTGCTGAACTGGTCGAGGCTGACGTTGGCGAGTTCGTCCGGGTCCATCGCCCCGAAGGCGCGGTCGATGTAGGGCGCGGCCATGAACTCGGTCAGCGCGTTGTGCGCCTTCAGCCGGAAGGCCAGGTAGTTGCCGAAGGCGCCCACCGGCGTCATGTCGGCCACCTCCACCAGCGAGGCGGTCGCAAAGCCCCCCTCGTCCGGCAGCTCCTCCAGCGTGCCCTTGAGGAAGGCCTTGTGCTTCTGGGTGCCCGGCTCGCGGAAGCGGGCGAAGATGTCGGCGGGCTCGGGATCGACCGCCACCTTGTAGCTGCGGCTGGCCAGCTTCAGCACCGGCACCTTGACCTTGTGCAGGCGCAGGAAGCGCTGGTCCGGCGGCTCCAGGCTCCAGATCGCCTGCATGTAGTAGAGCATGTTGTTGCGGATATGGACGAGCAGCCGCTTGACCTTGGTCTCGTTGTCGAGCCGGGTCTGCACCGTCTTGTTGTAGGCGGTGGTCAGCGAATGGAGGGTGTTGATCTCCTCGCGCAGCGCCGCGGCCGCCTTCTCGGCCCGCTCGAGGGCATACTGGTGGGCGTCCTTGGCGGCGAGCTCGCGGGCCTTGGCCGCCTCCGGGTCCTGGCCGCCGCCGCCGAAGAAGTCGCCGACGTCGGAGAAGAAGCCGTCGCTGCGCTCGGCGTGCTCCTCCTCAATCCGCGCCTCGATCGTCCGCGCCAGCGCCGTGTAGCGGTTGTCGGCCTCGACGCTGGCGACGGAGAACTCGACCCTGAGCGTCTCCACCAAGTTGCGCTGCTGGCGCAGGTTCTTGCGCATCTCACGCAGCGCGAAGTCATCGCCGACGCTGTTGTTGGCCAGGTAGTCCAGCGCCGGGCGGAAGCTGTCGTCCAGCAGCGAGCGGCGGAGGATCCAGTCGTGGGCCAGCACCCAGGCCGGGGTGATCTGGTCGGGCGAGGGGACCTCCTGGGCCACCAGCACAACCGGCATCACCCGGTAGAGGCGCTCGGCGAGCCGGTAGAGCTTCTGCAGCTCGTAGAACAGGTGCGTGACCGACAACTCGTCGTTGGTGTTGGTGATCAGGCCGCTCTCCTCGGTTTCGACGGTCAGCTCCGTATCGGTCGAAACCTCGAAGCTCACCTCGTTGCGGTATTCCTGCACCGCCTTCAGCACCGCCTCGCGAAAGTCCTTGCGGGTCTGGGAGGAATCGTTGGCCGCCTCGACCCCGAAGGTGGTCGTCGACTTGCCCGAGGCGAAGCCGATGTCGTAGTCGCCCTCCGCCGTCAGCCCGAAGTTGGTCTTGGTGTGGGCCTTGGCCATGATCTCGGCCTCGACCCGCGAGATCGATGTCTGCTCGCTGGTCAGCGCCGAGTTGTTCTTCTTGGCCTCCTTGCTGGCGCGCTTCTCGGTCCGCTTGGTCTTGATGACGTAGCGGCGCTCCTCCTTGGGCGTCAGCGGGATGGTCTTGACCAGCCGTCCTGGCTGGATCGCCAGCGGCGTCCACTCTTGCTCAAAGGTGCAGATCAGTCCGAAGTTGACGCTGTGAAAGTCCTTGTCGGCGGCGAACACGGTAAACTCGTAGGCGCCGTTGAGGCGGTCGTTCAGCTCGCGCAGGGTCTTGTGCAGGGTGTGGTGGTCGTCGTGACGCACCGCTTCGATCAGCCGGTCGCCCTGCTCGGTCAGCCGCTGGATAAGGCGCAGATCCAGCGCCGTCGGCCCGTCGGGAACAGGCAGGATGCTGATGATCGTCCCGCCCGGCGCGCGCGCCGCCCGTCCGGCGAGCCGGCGGCTGATTTCGCCGGCGATCTTCGCCAGCTCATCGCGGTGGCTGTGCGATAGCTCGTTGTACTCGTTCTTGGTGACGTCGAAGTGCTTGGCGACCTCCGGCGGCACCTCGGTCGGGGTGACGGTGAAGAGGGCGTTGATCAGCGCCCCCCTTAGGAAGGCCGACTGCACCAGGTTGGGAACCCCCAGCCGACTTTCGCCCAAGGTATTGGCGGTGAAGGCGAGGTCGGGGATGGTCTCGTCGAACAGCTGTTTCCAGACGTGCTCGAAGGCGATCTCCAGCGTCGAGAAGTGGTATTTCGCCGGATCCTCGGCCGGGCCCTTGGGAAGAGTAAACCTGGCCACGTCCGCCTGCAGATCCTCCGGCGTCGCCCGCTTCCTGATCAGCTCCGGCTGCAGCACCCGATCCGGAGACGGCATGTTGCCGATCAGCCGGGCGATATAGGTCGGCATATCGTCGTCGCCGATCGTCTCGACGTCCGAACCGGCCTCGACCTCTTCCGCCTCCTCTTCCTCCGAGCCCTCCTCGCCCTCGTGGTGCTCGCCACCCGGCATGCCGGTGTGGCGGCGCGCGCAAGTCTCGTCGAAGCTCCCCTCGGCGCAGAAGGCCGCGATCGGGTTGGCGTTGACCAGCAGCGTGCCGATGTTCTCCGAGCTGTTGGTGCGAAACAGCAGGCCGTCGATCTCGGCCGCGTCGATGGTCACGAGGCCGTCGACCGGGTTGGCGAAATGCGGGGCGAGGTCGGCTAGGTCCTTCGGCGTCAGATAGAGGTTCACCGGCACGCCGGCGTCGCTCTGCGGGCCCAGCACCTTGTTCAGCCGCTGCACGCCGCTGGCGGTGGTGGTCTCGTTCTTCTCGGCGATGGTGTGGGTGTCGTCGGCCACCTCGCCCGGCGGCGGCGCAAGCGCGAGGTCGCGGGTGATGGCGGCCTTGATCTCGTTGCGGAAGGCCTTGCGCGCTTCGCCTTCCATGTGGACCTGCACCGCCCGGGCAGCGGCCACCTCCTGGTCGAACAGCCGCTCGCCCTCGCGCGCGCCGAGGAACACGCCGGCGCGCGCCCGGCCCTCCGCCTCGCTCTCGGCCCGGGGCTGGCCGGTGGCGATCTCGTGCTTGACGAGCAGCGCCGACGGCAGCCGGATGACGTAGGCCTCGCGGCGGCCGGCATTGAGATAGACGTCCCGGGTCAGGTGCAGCAGCCGCTCAGCCAGCGTCAGCCCCGGCTCGTCGGGCGCCAGAACCACCATGATCAGGTCGGGCTTCTGCTCGGTGCGGCCCGGCAGATTGAAGTCGGCCGGCGAGATCTGGAAGCTGACAAGGCCGTTGCGGTCGGTGATCTCCGAGCCGATCCGCTCGGCGAACTTGTAGAGGTTGCCGACATCACCGTCGAAGGCGGGCGGCGCCGCGACGCGGTCGCCTCCCTCGCGTCCCTCCGGATCCGGCCAGGCCTCCAGGTCGAAGAGCTCGACCAGCAGGTCGGGGACGCCCTGCCCGCTCTCCTTGTTGAGGATTTTACCCGTGATGAAGTTGGACGCCGCAAAGGGCTCCGCAGCCGCCATAAACCCACCTCATGAACGCGTCGGCGCCCGAGATCTGCGGGCGGGTTTTTTGATCGGACTATCGGATAGATTGTGGTGCCGCGGCCAGCCCCGGTCAATTCCGCGCGCCCACACAAGCTGGTGAAGGCAAAGCTCCCCCCGAGACCTTCCCCGGGCCGCTCGGCGTTTCGCTGATCGGCAGGGCCTGGATCCGCGGCGCCGGGCCCTGCCCTGCTTCGTACCGCTCCCGCAACTTCGGATAGGAACACGCTCCGGTTTGCGCGTGATCCCCCGGGCCCGGCGCGCCGGCTGAACGCCACCTGAAGATTGAACTCAAGCCGCGGCCTCCGGCCGGCACGCAAGCGTCGCACGGCCGCGTTGTTCAGCCGGCTGATCCGCCGAGGCTTACGGCGTCAAATGCTTACGTCTCGGCCGATTCCACGCTGCTGGCCGCTTGCTGGACGATGTCGGCGACCGCTCTCGGATTGGAAACGTAGATGGCGTGACTGCCAGGGACCTCGACGCCGATCGCGCCGGCCCGATTCGACATGAATTCCTGGGCGGGGTGCGGGATCATCTTGTCGTCGCGCACCTGGAGGTACCAGCTTGGCTTGGACTTCCAGGCAGGCTCGGTGACCGCGCCGGAAAGGGCGTCGACGCCCCACGGAACCTGTGCGTCGGCCATGAAGGCCGCGGTTTCCGCGTCCACATCAGCGGCGAACGCCGTGGCGAACTTCGTCTTGTCGAGCAGGAGATATCCGCCCGTCGGCGGCAATATTGGGGGCGCGTCGTTTCCGGGCACGGGATTGGCGATGAGGCTGCTGACGGACTCCCCCTTGTCCGGGGCGAAGGCGGCGACGTAGACCAGGCCGGCAACCTTGGGATCGGTCCCCGCTTCCGTGATCATGACGCCGCCATACGAATGGCCGACGAGGATCACTGCGCGTCGATGACTTGTCGGGTGCTGGCGACGTCCGCCGCCAGGGACTCGGTCGAGTGTTGGACGACGCTGACGTTGAAGCCCGCCTTCTTCAGGATGTCGTAGACGCCCCGCCAGCCGGCGCCGTCCGCGAAGGCGCCATGCACGAGGACGATGTTGTTGGTCTTAGGCATAGCGCTACCTCGCATTGAATTTGGAGGAGAAACAGGGAGCGCCTATGGCCACGTCCCGACGCGCAGTTGAGACGGTAATCCCCGCACGCTGGTTCGATCTCGCGCCAGCCGTAGCCATCGGCGAATTAGGAGGAGTTGCAAACAACTCGCAACCGCATAAACAACCCTGTATTGGGAGACGCGTCCTGCAGTCCCGAGCCGAGCGAACGACCATGCGCCCAGTCTTTGGCTTCCTGCACCGCTGGGTCGGATTGCTGACCGCCGGCTTCCTGTTCGTCTCCGGCGTCACCGGCGCGGTGATCTCCTGGGACCACGAGCTGGACGACCTGCTCAATCCGCACCTGATGCACGCCAAGGTCGCGGGGGCGCCGCTCGCGCCGCTGACGCTCGCCGCCCAGGTCGAGGCGCGCGACCCGCGGGTGCAGGTCACCTTCCTGCCGCTGGCGCCGGAGCCGGGCGAGTCTCTGGCGCTGGGAGTCACCGGGCGGGTGGATCCGAAGACCGGCCGCCAGATCGAGCCGGGCTACAACCAGGTCTTCCTCGACCCGGCGACCGGCGAGGAGCTCGGCCGGCGCAACTGGGGCGCGGTCTGGCCGATCACCACCGAGACCTTCGTCTCCTTCCTCTATGTGCTGCACTACAGCCTGCACATTCCGGAGATGTGGGGCATCGACCGCTGGGGCGTCTGGCTGATGGGCGTCATCGCCCTGCTCTGGACGATCGACTGCTTCGTCGGCTTCTACCTGACCCTGCCCGCCGCGACCAAGGGCGCAGCCCGGCAGAGCTTCTGGACCCGCTGGAAGCCGGCCTGGAAGATCAAGACCTCCGGCAGCGCCTACCGCGTCAACGTCGACGTCCACCGCGCCTTCAGCCTGTGGCTGTGGGGGATCCTGTTCACGGTGGCCTTCACCGCCTTTTCGCTGAACCTCTACAGCGAAGTCTTCTATCCGGTGATGTCCAAGGTCTCGCAGGTGACGCCGACCCCGTTCGACCAGCGCACGCCGCACGACCGCCACGACCCCGTCGTCCCGAAGATCGCCTACGGGCCGGTGATCGAGACCGCCCGGGCCGAGGCGGCGCGGCGCGGCTGGCCCGCGCCGGCCGGCGGCGTCTTCTATTCGCCCGACTTCGGCATCTATGGCGTCGGCTTCTATGCGCCTGGTGGCGATCACGGCGCCGGCGGGGTCGGCCCGCCCTACCTCTATTACGACGGGGTCGATGGCCGGTTGCTCGGCCAGCGCCAGCCCTGGAAGGGCACGGCGGCGGACATCTTCGTCCAGGCCCAGTTCCCGCTGCATTCGGGCCGGATCCTCGGCCTGCCGGGCCGTATCCTGATCTCCTTCACCGGCCTGGTGGTGGCGGCGCTGAGCGTCACCGGGGTGGTGATCTGGTGGAAGAAGCGCCAGGCGCGGGTGCTGCGCCAGCGCCGCCGCGTGGTCCAGGGCGCCCCCGCCGGCGCGCCGCAGCCAGCGGAATAGGCCGCACGCGCCCGCCCGCCGGATTTCGACCAAAGTCGGCCTCCCCGACTGACGGCGAAGCTGTCAAGGTCACGCCATCGGAAATCTGCGCCGGCAGGTCAGAAGGCGGGGCGACGCCGCCAAGGAGCAAAGATGGCGACGACAGGCACATATTCGGCCCCCGCGACCGAGGAGCACGAGGTCGACCGCAAGGACGGTCTGGTGATCGCAGCCTCTTCGGTCGGCACCGTCTTCGAGTGGTACGACTTCTATCTCTACGGCTCCCTGGCCAGCTTCATCACCCACCACTTCTTCTCCGGGGTGAACGAGACCACCGGCTACATCTTCGCCCTGCTGGCCTTCGCCGCAGGCTTCGCGGTCAGGCCGTTCGGGGCCCTGGTGTTCGGCCGCCTGGGCGACCTCTGGGGCCGCAAGAACACCTTCCTCGTCACCATGGTCCTGATGGGGCTTTCGACCTTCGTCGTCGGCCTTCTGCCCTCCTACGAGCAGATCGGCGTGCTCGCGCCGGTGGCGCTGGTCTTCATGCGCCTGGTGCAGGGCCTGGCTCTGGGCGGCGAATACGGCGGGGCGGCGACCTACGTCGCCGAGCACGCGCCCCACGGCAAGCGCGGCTTCTACACCAGCTGGATCCAGACCACCGCCACGGTGGGCTTGCTGCTGTCGCTGGTGGTCATCCTGATCACCCGCACCCAGCTCGGCGAAGACGCCTTCAAGTCCTGGGGCTGGCGCCTGCCCTTCCTGGTCTCGATCGTGCTGCTGGCCGCCTCGGTCTGGATCCGCCTGCAGCTGAACGAAAGCCCGGCCTTCCAGCGGATGATCGCCGAGGGCAAGGGCTCGAAACAGCCGTTGGCCGACGCCTTCGGCAAGGCCGCCAACCTGAAGCTGGTGGTGCTGGCCCTGGTCGGACTGACCGCCGGGCAGGCGGTGGTCTGGTACACCGGCCAGTTCTACGCCCTCTTCTTCCTGGAGAAGATGCTGAAGCTGGATGGGACGATGGCCTATGGCCTGATCGCCGGCAGCCTGCTGATCGGCACCCCCTTCTTCGTGGTCTTCGGCTGGCTGTCGGACAAGATCGGCCGCAAGCCGATCATCATGGCCGGCTGCCTGATCGCGGCCCTGACCTACTTCCCGCTGTTCAAGACCCTGACCACGGCGGTCAACCCGGCCCTGGCCGCGGCCACGGCGAGCTCGCCGGTCACCGTTGTGGCCGACCCGGCCAGCTGCTCCTTCCAGTTCGACCCCGTCGGCAAGACGGTCTTCAACACCTCCTGCGACCTGGCCAAGTCCTACCTGGCCAAGGCCGGCGTCACCTACGTCAACCGCCCCGCCCCGGCGGGATCGGTGGCCCAGGTGCAGATCGGGACCACGGTCATTCCCTCCTTCGCCGGCGACAAGATGGACAAGACCGCCTTCACGGCCCGCAACAAGGCCTGGGAGGCTGAGGTCGGCGGAGCGCTGAAACAGGCGGGCTATCCGGCCAAGGCCGACACCGCCAAGGTCAACGTGCCGCTGGCCATCGGCGTGCTGACCGCCCTGGTGATCCTGGTGACCATGGTCTACGGGCCGATCGCGGCCATGCTGGTCGAGATGTTCCCGACCAACATCCGCTACACCTCGATGAGCCTGCCCTACCATATCGGCAACGGCTGGTTCGGCGGCTTCCTGCCGACCACCGCCTTCGCCATGGTGGCGGCCACCGGCGACATCTACTACGGCCTCTGGTACCCGGTGGTGGTCGCCGCCATCACCGCGGTGGTCGGCATCCTGTTCCTGCGCGAGACCAAGGACGTCGACATCGAAGCCTGAGGCTGTCGCCTGCGCGGGTCCGCAATGTGATTTTGTAACGCATTCCCGTGGAGCCCCACCTTGGGTATAGGGGCGCATGGTTGGACGCGGCACATGGCGCAGGCTGGGGCGGATTTTCTTCGCCCTGGCGCTCGTTGTGCTCACGCTCGGCCCGAGCCTCGACCGCATCGTCTGCCATGACGAAGGGGGCGGCCTGAGCGCCGTCGCCGCCGAATCGACCGTCGTCGCCATGCCGGACGCCGAACGCTCCGGGGCGAGCCACGACGACGGGGTCGGGACCTGCCTGCACGGGCATTGTCACCACGCCTCGCCCTACGTCCCGGTCGAGGCCGTCGCCGCCGATGCGCCTCTGCCGCCGTCGGTGCTGCATGAGCGCCTCACGGACGTCCTGCCGACCTCGGACCCGCGCTTTGGATTGAAGCGACCCCCTCGCGCCTGACGACCGACGCGCGCCCTGCGCGCTCCGTTGTCATTGGCGAGAAGGTTCATGCATCCGATCCATCATCGACGGCCGCTTCGCGCGGCCGCCCTGGGGCTGAGCGCCCTGGGACTCTGCGCCGGCGCAGCCGCGGCAGAGCCCGCCCCACCGTTTGCGGAACTGCTGCGCGAAGCCCAGCAGCGCGCGCCGCGGCTGGCCGAAGCCCTGGCCGAGATCGCGCGCGCCGAGGGGCTCTCGCAGCAGGCGGGGACCCGTCCGAACCCGACGCTCGGGCTGGAGGTCGAGAACTTCTCCGGTTCCGGCCCGTTCCGCGGCGCGGACTTGGCGGAGACCACCGCCACCCTCGAACAGACCCTCGAGCTCGGCGGAAAGCGGCGCGCCCGCGCGAGCGCTGGTCGCGCGGAGGTCGAGGCGGCGCGCCGCCGCGCCGTTCGCATCCGCGGGGAGTACGCCTTCGACCTCGCGGTCGCCTACGCCGAGGCCGAGGCGTCCGATCGCCGTCTGCGGCTGGCGACGGATTCCGCGGCCCTGGCGGAGGAAGACGCGCGGGTCGCCGGCGCGCTCGTGGACGCAGGCCGCGAAGCTGATCTTCGCCGGGTCCAGGCGCGGGGCGCCCTGCAGGCGGCGCGCGCCAGCATCGACGAAGCCCGCGCGGCCAGAGCGACCGCTTTCGACAACCTCACGGCGTTGGCCGGCGCACCTGCGCCGATCACCTCCGTCCCGGTCAGCCTTCTCGATCAGCGCCGACCGCTGTTCGCCACAGCCAACCCCGCCGCGAGCGGAACAGCCGCCTACCTGGCGGCCGAGGCCGAACGCGACGCGGCTGCGCGCCGGCTCCGGGTCGAGCGCACCCGCGCCGTTCCGGACCTGTCCGTCTCCGTCGGCCTGCGACGTTTCCAGGACGACGACGCCACCGCCTTCGTCGCCGGCCTGTCTGCGCCCCTGCCCCTGTTCGATCGCAATCGCGGGAACATCAGCGCCGCCCGCGCCGAGGTGGCCGCGGCGGAGGCCCGGCTGAACGCCGCGCGCCTGGACGCGGAAGCCTCCGCCCGCTCCAGCGCCGCGCGCCTCACCGCCGCCGAGAGCCGCCTGGCCTCCGCCCAGGAGGGCGAGCGGACCGCCGACGAGGCGTACCGGCTCACCCGCATCGGCTACGAGGGCGGCAAGCTGGCCCTCATTGAACTGTTGAACGCCCGGCGCGCCCTGACCGACGCCCGAACCCAGACCATCGCCGCAGCCGTCGAGAGCGTGAGCGCCCAGGCCGCGCTCGCGCGCCTGAACGGCGGCGCCCTCCTAGGAGACCAGCCATGAGACACGACAGGACTCGCCTCTATGGCGCAGTCGCCGGCGCGGTGCTTGTCGCCGGCCTCGGCGGCTTCGGGCTCGCCCGATTGATGGACGCTGACGCCGCCGCCGCGCCTGCCGAGGCGGCGCAGGCCCACCACGAGGGGCCAGAAGGCGCCGTGGTGATGAGCGCCGACCAGGTTCGCGCCTCGGGCATCGTCGTCCAGGCCGCCGCCGCGGGCGGCCTGGCGGGAGAGATCATCGCCCAGGCGACCGTCGCCGCAGCGCCCGATGGCCAGGCCGTGCTCACCGCCCGCGCCACAGGCGCGGTAACGCGGATCCACAGGCGCATCGGCGATTCCGTCCGGGCGGGCGAGGTCCTTGCGGTCGTCGAGAGCCGCGAGGCCGCCCAGCTGGCGGCCGACCGGACGACCGCGGCCGCGCGCGCCAACCTGGCCCACAAGACCCTCGCCCGCGAGCGCCGGCTGTTCGAGCAGCGGGTCTCGGCGCGTCAGGACTATGAGCAGGCCGAGGCTGAGGCCGCCGCCGCCAATGCGGAAGTCCGCCGGGCGCGGATGGCCGCCGGCGCGGCGAAGGTGACGGCCGACGGCGGCGGCGTGACGGCTTCCAGTCCGATCGCCGGACGGATCACCGCCGCGCCGGTGACCCTCGGCGCCTTCGTTCAGCCCGAGACCGAGCTGTTCCGCGTCACCGATCCATCCCGGCTGCAGATCGAGGCGGCGATCAGCGGCGCCGACGCGCCGCGCGTGCGCCCCGGCGATCGCGCGATCGTCGAGACGGCGGACGGCCAGACCCTGCAGGGGCGCGTGCGCGCCATTACGCCGGCGCTGGACCCGGAGACGGGCGCGGCCACGGCGACGCTCGATCTCCCCGCGGCAAGCCTGCAGCCGGGCCAGCAGCTCCGGGCCCGCATCGTCACCGACGCCGCGCACGGACCGACCACCCTCATCGTCCCGGAAGAGGCGGTGCAGTCCGTCGACGGCCGCGACGTGGTGTTCGTCCGCACAGCCCAGGGATTTCAGGCGCGACCGGTCACGGTCCGGCAGCGCAGCGCCGGGCGCGCGGAGATTGTCGCCGGCCTGGCCCCGGGCCAGGCGATCGCCATCCGCAACGCCTTCCTGCTCAAGGCCGAGCTCGGAAAGGCGGAAGGCGGCGATGCGCACTGACCCTGACGGCGCGCCAGGCCGCGCCTTGACGGCGCCCAGCCTCGCCGGAGGCGCAGGCCCACGACACATGCTCATGGAAGGCTTCCAATGATCGCCGGCCTCATGGCCCTTTCCGTCCGGGCGCGCTGGACGGTGCTCTTCGTGGTCGCCCTGATCTCGGCGGTCGGCGTCTGGCAGCTCGGCAGGCTGCCGATCGACGCCGTGCCCGACATCACCAACAAGCAGGTGCAGATCAACAGCGTCGATCCGGGGCTCTCGCCCACGGAGATGGAAAAGCGTGTGACCTTCCCGGTGGAGACGGCGCTGGCCGGGATTCCCGGGCTCGAAAGCACCCGCTCGATCTCGCGCAACGGCTTCTCGCAGGTCACCGCCGTCTTCAAGGAGGACGTCGACCTCTATTTCGCACGCCAGCAGGTCAGCGAGCGACTCAACCAGGCGCGCGACAGCCTTCCCGAGGGAGTTCTGCCGCAGGTCGGCCCGGTCACCACCGGCCTGGGCGAGGTGCTGATGTACAGCGTCGACTTCGCCCAGCCTGGCGGTCGCGGCGCCCCGGTGCGCGACGGCCAGCCCGGCTGGCAATCGGACGGCAGCTTCCTCACGGCGGAGGGGGAGCATCTCACCGACGAGGTCTCCCGCGCGGCCTATCTGCGCACGGTCCAGGACTGGATCATCGCGCCCCAGCTGCGCACCGTGCAGGGCGTCGCCGGCATCGACTCGATCGGCGGCTTCGAAAAGCAATACGTGGTCGAACCCGACCCGGTTCGGCTGACGACCTACGGGATCTCCTTCACCGACCTGGCCGAGGGGCTCGAAGCGTCGAACCTGTCGGTCGGCGCGAACTTCCTGGTACGAGCCGGCGAGGCCTACCTGGTGCGGGCCGATGCGCGGATCCGCTCGCTCAACGACGTCGCCGACGCGGTGATCGCCACCCGCGGCGGCGTGGCGGTGCGCGTGCGGGACGTCGCCAATGTGCGGCTGGGCGGCGAGCTGCGCATGGGCGCGGCCAGCATGAACGGTCACGAGGTGGTGGTCGGCACCGTCCTGATGCTGATCGGCGAGAACAGCCGGACGGTCGCCAAGGCCGCGGGCGCGCGGCTGAAGACCATAACGCGCAGCCTGCCGGCCGGCGTCGCCGTCAAACCGGTGCTGGACCGCTCGAAGCTGGTCAACGCCACCATCGCCACCGTCCAGCGCAACCTGGCGGAGGGGGCGGTGCTGGTCGCCGCGGCCTTGTTCCTGCTGTTTGGAAACGCCCGGGCCGCCCTGATCGCCGTGCTGATCATTCCGGTCTCATTCCTGATGACGGCGATCGGGATGAACGCCCTGGGGGTCTCCGGCAATCTGATGAGCCTGGGCGCGCTCGACTTCGGCCTGATCGTCGACGGCGCGGTGATCATCATCGAGAACAGCCTGCGGCGGCTGGCCGAGCGACAACACCAGGAAGGACGGCTGTTGACGCTCCGGGAACGGCTCGACGAGACCGTGCTCGCCTCCCAGGAAATGATCCGCCCGACCATCTATGGCCAGGCCATCATCCTCCTGGTGTTCGCCCCCCTGCTCACCTTTCAGGGCGTGGAGGGCAAGACCTTCGGCCCCATGGCCATCACCCTCATGCTGGCCCTGGCGGCCGCCTTCATCCTGTCGCTGACCTTCGTGCCGGCCATGGTGGCGCTGCTGATCCGCGGCAAGGTGGCGGAGAAGGACGTCCGCTCGATCGCCTGGCTCAAGACGCGCTACGCGCCGCTTCTGACGCGCGCCGTTGCGCGCCCATGGCCGGTCATCGGCGCGGCGGCGGGCGTCTTCGCCCTCTCCGCCATCACCTTCAGCTTCCTTGGCCAGGAGTTCATTCCGCAGCTCGACGAAAAGAACCTCGCCCTGGCGTCCCAGCGCATCCCCTCGGTGTCGCTGGAACAGTCCCTGGGGATGCAGCGGCAGGTCGAGAGCGCCGTGAAGAGCCTGCCCGAGGTCGAGATGATGTTCTCCAAGACCGGCACGGCGGAGGTCGCCACCGACCCGATGCCGCCGAACATCTCCGACGGCTTCGTGATCCTCAAACCCCGGAGGGATTGGCCCAAGGGCGTCGACAGCAAGGAGGACGTCATCGCGCGGGTCGAGAGCAAGGCCGGCGCCCTGATCGGCCAGGGCTACGAACTCAGCCAGCCCATCGAGTTGCGGTTCAATGAGCTTATCGGCGGCGTCCGCGGCGACGTGGCCGTGAAGATCTACGGCGACGATCTGGACAAGATGAGCGCGGCCGCCGCCCGGGTCGCGGCGGCGCTGCAGTCCGTCCCCGGCGCCGCCGATGTCCGCGCCGAACAGGTGAACGGCGCCCCCACCCTCGACGTGCAGTTCGACCGTGCGGCCATCGCCCGCTACGGCCTTACGGTGAAGGAGGTCGCCGACACCGCCGCCGCCGCCATGGCCGGGCGTGAGGCGGGGCTGCTGTTCGAAGGCGATCGCCGCTTCGACGTCGTCGTTCGGGCGCCGTTGAGCAGCCGCAACGACCTGGCCGCGCTCGGCGCCCTGCCGGTCATGCTGCCAGGCGGGGCGGACGGACACCCTCGCGGCTCGGCGCCCCTCAGTCAGCTGGCCCAGTTCCGCTACACCGAGGGGCTGAACCAGGTCAGCCGCGAGAACGGCAAGCGGGTGGTGGTGGTGCAGGCGAACGTGCGCGGGCGTGACGTCGGCTCCTTCGTCCATGCCGCCAGACCCAAGGTCGCGGCGGTCGCGCTTCCGCCGGGCGCCTACATCGAATGGGGCGGCCAGTTCCAGAACCTGCAGGCGGCCTCGCAGCGGTTGTCGATCGTCATCCCGATCGCCTTCGCCGCCATCTTCGCCCTGCTCTACCTGGCGCTCGGCAATCTCGCTCTGGCGCTGGCCATCTTCACCGCAGTCCCCCTGGGTCTCGCCGGCGGCGTATTCACCCTGGCGCTCACCCGGATCAACTTCTCGGTGTCCGCCGCCGTGGGCTTCATCGTCCTGGCGGGCGTCGCGGTGCTCAACGGTCTTGTGGTGATGAGCGCCATCCGGCGCCGGCTGGACCTTGGCCTTCCACCGGCCGAAGCGATCCAGGACGGCATGCTGGAGAAAGTCCGTCCGGTCGTGATGACCGGCCTCGTGCCCGCCATCGGCTTCATTCCCATGGCCCTGGCCCATGGAACCGGCGCCGAGGTGCAGAAGCCGTTGGCGATGGTGGTGATCGGCGGGCTGATCACGGCCACCGCCCTCACCCTGGTGGTGCTGCCGGCCATCACCCAGGTCTTGCTCGCTGTCGCCGAGCGCTGGCGACCGGCGCGGCGGCTGCAACCCGGCCTCGCGCCGGGCGAATAGCCGCCGCCGGGAGACCCCGCCGGATTCCTGACCCAATCTCATGGTCAAGCCGCATCGACAGCTCGGAGGATGACGGACGATGCCCAAGACCCTGACGTTCCTGGCGGCCGGCGCGGCGCTGCTGGCGCTCGGCGCCTGCGGGCACAACACCGAACAGCGGGCCGCGACCGGGGCTGCGGCGGGTCTGGTGGTGGGCGGTCCCATCGGCGCAGCCGTGGGCGCCGGGGTCGGCGTGGTGGTCGGCAAGGCCAAGCGCTGAGCCCGCCCTCTCAGTCGAATCCGCTGGTCCCGACCCGGCCGGGCCTCTAAGCCGGCGGCCTACAGAGGAGACTCCAATGACCGGGGGCGGCGAGGACTTCGTCTACGACGAAGCGACGGGGGAATGGATCAGCGCGGCCGAGGCCGCCGAGCGGTCCGCCGCATCAGCCCAGGTCGAGGTCCGCGACGCGGTCGGCAACCTGCTGGCCGACGGCGACAGCGTCACCCTGATCAAGGACCTGAAGGTCAAGGGCGCGGGCGGCCAGACCCTGAAGCGCGGCGCGGTGATCCGCTCGATTCGCCTGACCGGCGACGCCCAGGAGATCGACTGCCGCCACGAGAGCATCAAGGGGCTCGTGCTGCGCGCGGAGTTCGTGAAGAAGAACTGAGCCGGCGGTCCAGCGCCATCGCGGCGGTTTTCGGCCGCTCCGGGCGTGCACGACCCGCATTCGACATTGTCCGCCATTGTGAAGACCCCGGCTTCTCCTCACCCTAGTCGAGGCCAGCCAGGCCGTTCGCCCTGGAGGCGCCAACCATTTCGCGACCCTAGGGGGGAGATCCAAATGACCCAGCAGCAAGGCAAGCCGGGCCTGGCCATCGTCACCGGCGCCACCGGCGGAATGGGCTCGGCGACCGCCGCCCAGCTCGCGGCCCAGGGTTGGTCGCTGATCCTGTGCGACATCGATCTCGGGCGGCTGGAGCAAAGCGCCGGCGCATTGCGCGCGCCTGGTCAGCAGGTGGATGTTCTGGCCGGCGATATCGCCGACCCGGCCTTCCCCGCCCGCATTCTGGCGACGCTTGGGGATCGACCGATCGGCGCCCTGATCCACACCGCCGGGCTTTCGCCGACCATGGGCGACGCCGTCCGGATCTTCTCCGTCAACTACGACGCGACGGTGCGGCTGGTGAATGCGACCCGGCCGAGGATGGCGGAAGGCGGCTGCGCCGTGCTGATCAGCTCGTCGTCGGCCTATCTGGTCAACGTCCCGGAGATCGATGCCGCCATCGACCAACTGTCCGACGAGGACGATTCCGCCTCGCTGATGAAGTTCGCGACCAAGCCTGAGATGGCCTATCCGATCTCCAAGCGCGCTGTGATCAAGCTGGTGGCGCGGCAGGCGGCCGCCTTCGGCGAGCGCAAGGCGCGCATCGTCTCGATCGCGCCCGGCCTCATCGACACCCAGATGAGCCGCGCCGAACAGGCGGCGAGCCCGCAGATGAAGGTCATGCTGGAGAAGACCCCGCTCGGCCGCTTGGGAACGCCCGACGAGATCGCCTCGGTGGCCATCTTCCTGTGTTCGCCGGGCGCCTCATTCATCAGCGGCCGGGACATTCTCGTGGACGGCGGGATGACGGCCGCTGTGCTGGGGCGCTGAGCCGCGTCTTCGGCGACCAGGGCGGAGTTGAGCTCAGGCGGCGTTCTGGGCTTCCAGCTCGGCGTCCCAGAGCGCCAGCACGCCCATCTCGGCGAGCTCGGCGAACATTCGGTTGAGGTAGCGGAAGTTCGCCCCCCAGGCGCTGAGCACATTGGGCCGGGCGAGCACCGCGGCCGGCACCACCACGCCGTCGCGGACCCTGACGCAACGGCCGTTCTCGATCAGGGCGGCCAGGTGGCGGCGCACGGTCTCGTGCGGCAGGCCGAGCATGGCGGCGACGTCGCTGGCGCGCGCCGGCCTGCGGAAGGAGTCCGGCACGAAATCCTCGACCGCGACGCCCTCGCCGCCGCGAATTCCGTCCGGCAGCTCATCGGTGTTGGTGCGGAACACCGCCAGAATGATGAAGGCTCGCGAGAGGCTGGGAACGGCCGGCAGCAGATGCTCCATCATCCGCAGCGTGTAGGCCGAAGCTGCACGCCAGACGATCCGTACGGGCGCCCCCTCCTCCGACCGGATCGCCGCCCGGCGGCCCGGCAGCTCCATGATGTCGAGACAGCCGTTGCGCTTCATACGGTGATAGAGGTTGCGCACCGTCGCATAGGTGGCGTCGATCATTCGCCGCTGCTCCGGCGAGCGCAGCGCCTCTTCCCGGAACCGGATCCCCTCGGCCACGGCCTCGCAAACGCCGTCGGCGATCAGCCGCTTGGTCCTGCGCCGCACGGTCTCGAAGGGCAGGCCAAGCGAGGTGGCGACCGCATTGATGCTGATCGGCCGCAGCAGACTTTCCGGCGGCGGCGTGTCGAACGCCGCATAGCGTTGCTGCAGCTCATAGTCCCCGGCCAGCGGCGCCGAATTGCTCTGCACCAGCGTGGTCAGGATCAGGGCGTCGGTGAAGTCGCGCGTCCCCCGAGAAACGACGAGCATATCCACGATAAAGGCGTTCGCGACGCGCAGGGCGAAGCGCAGGGTTGATATCGGGGCATCCGGACTCATCTCGCCCGACATTGATCCGGCTCGTCTTTTTCGCAAAGACGAAACCAGGAGCGGCTCCAAATTAGCCGACGCCGGCCTTCGCGAGATTGGGCTTGGGGATGGCCGCGGTGAAGTTTCCCTTGTCCTTCGCCCGGTCGCGCCCGACCTCGGCCCAGGCGGCGGCGAAGACTGTGGGGCGGTCCTGGGCCGCTCCGGCGACCACCTCGACGCGCGTCGCGGACAGCGCGGTCGTCAGCTGCGCCCAGAGGTCGAGATTCTCGGACGGCGCATCCTCTCCCGCCTGGGCGGCCTTGAGGCGCGCCGGGATCGCCGCCACCAGCGGCGAGGTGGTCCGGACCTGGACCGGCGCCGCGCCGCGCGTGTCCTTCAGCGCGGCGATCAGGCCGAGCAGCGCGGCGCGTTCGGCGTCGATACGCCGCTCACCGCCCGCGTAGCCCTGGACCGCGCCGTCCGGCTCGCGCCGCACATGGGCCCAGCCGCCGACCCGGAAGGCGGCGTGATGGGAGATCTCGAGCCACAGGGTGATCGGCGTCGTCATGGCCCGCGCCTAACATCCGTCGGCCAGCCCTCGCCAGTGGGAATCTGTAGACATGCGAAGGGACGGCGCCACCGCGCCGTCCCTTGCTCCCTGGTCATCGGCTCTAGTCGTTGAGGGAGCTGCCGATGATCATGCCGATGATGCCGGAGGCGATCGCCACCATGACGATGTCGCCGTTGTCGTCGCGATAGTAGCGGTAGCCCGGACGCGGCGGCGGCAGGCGATAGGCGCGGTAGTCGCTGATGACGTAGCGGTTTTCGCGCCAGTAGGGGTAGCGCTCGCCGCTCCGCCAATGACCGCGGTAGCCGTTATAGCCGTAGCGGCCGCCGTAATAGCGGTGGTCGCCGCGCGACCAGCGGTCGTGGCGGTACCAGCGGTCCCAATTCCGCTCATAGCTGCGGTGGTCGCGATAATTCCGGCGGTCGTCGCGATGGTCGCGGTAATCGCGGCGGTCACGGTCGCGCCGATCATGGTCGCGCCGGTCATGGTCGCCACGATCGCGGTCGCGGTCGCCGTAGTAGCCGGGCTGCGCAGCGGCGACGCCAGCGGACATCACCCCCGTAAGCGCCGTGGTCGCCGCCATGACGGCGATGACTAGCTTCTTCATCGTGATCTCCATTTCCATTGCCGCCATCCTGCGCCGCCGAGCCTGACTGAGATCCGTCCAGCTCGTTCATCTGGCGCTCAGGTTCGCGTCGTCTCTGATGGGCCCAACGTCGTCGTGGCCGAAAGGTCGCCGCCGGGGGCCGGCGCGCCGACCACCTGGGCGAGGTGGTCCGGCTTCGGACCCGCGGGTCTGCGACGTCCTCTTCGACTTCGTCGGTCTTGCTGCGGCGAGGAAGGCCGAGGCCGGCGCAAAAGGTTGAAGGTCCGCAGAGCCTCCATGCCGCCTCAACACAGGCCGGCTAGACGTCGGCCCGATGTTTTCCAACCGGGCCCGAGCGGGGGCCTGCGAAGAGGCGTGACGTGTCCGACGCGATGATCAGCCCACGCGTGACAGTCGCCCGATCGCCGGCGGCGGTCGGGCCGCTGCTAGTTCGGGACGTCCTGGTTCATCGGCGGCTGATACTGCTCGACCAGATCTGCACGCTCGGCCTCGCGCACCGCCCGGGTGACGTTCAGGCGGGTGAGCACCTTGGCCTCGGCGTGGGTCTTGCGCGCCTCGTCCAGGGCCTCCCGCCAGGCGCGGTTCGCCAGGTTGTCGGTCTCGCCCGCATAGACCACGCTGGGTCCCTGGGGCGTCAGCTCGGCGATGACATAGTTGGCGCCAGCCGGCGGAATGGAGCGATCCTCCTCCAGCGGCGTGTAGCGGTAACGGGCGCCGGACTTGCCGGCGAGTTCAATCTGGCGGCTCAAAGCTACTCTCCACCCCTGTTTGTCGGCCCGGGCGTCCTGCCGACGCCCGATTGGGGCATGCTTCCTGCGGGAGTGGGGCCAAAAGGTGGCTCACCTTGGCCGCAAGCCCGTCGTGTGCGAGACCGTGACTCGATGTCGCGCCTAGCGGGCCGGGGAGCCCGACGGAACAACCTGGGCCATGGGGCGTTCGCCGCTTGCACCCCTTTTGCTAACGTGCGCCTTGCAAGCGGGCGTGACGGGCCGGCTGTGCGCCGCGCCCACGGAGTTTCCAGCCGCTGATGGACAGAGCCGCCGACTTCAGCCTCAGCACCTCGGCGCAAGGTTCGCAACTAACCCTGAGCGGCGACTGGACCGCCGCCCATATGGCCGGGGCCGACGCGCGCCTGGCGGACGCCGCGAAGGATGCAGCCGCGACCGGCGTCTCGATCGATCTCAAGGGCGTCCACCGGCTGGACACCGCCGGCGCCTACGCCGTCCTGCGGGCGCTGGGCGAGGATTTCGACCTGGCCCAGGTCAGCGCCCGGCCCGAGAACCTCAGGCTTCTCGAGCTGGTGCGCGCCGCGCGCACCGCCAAGGCGACGCCGCCGCCGGAACCGCACAGCCTTCACCAGCTCACGATCCGCATCGGCAAGGCCGTGGTGGACATGGCCCGCGAGGCCACCGAGACCATGGTCTTCCTCGGCCACCTGCTGGTCGTGGTGGTCCGCGCCGTCTTCAATCCCGGCCGCATCCGCCTCCCGGCCCTGGTGTCGCTGATGGAGCGGGCTGGATTCGACGCCCTGCCGATCGTCGCCACCACCTCCTTCTTCATCGGCGCGGTGGTCGGCCTGCTGGGCGCCAACATGCTGCGGCAGTTCGGGGCCGAGGTGTTCGCCGTCGAGCTGATCGGCATCGCGGTGACGCGCGAGTTCAACATCATCATCACCGCCGTCCTGCTGGCCGGCCGCTCCGCCTCAGCCTTCGCCGCCGAGATCGGTTCGATGAAGATGCAGCAGGAGATCGACGCCATGCAGGTGATGGGCGTCGACCCCTACGAGGCTCTGGTCTTCCCGCGGTTCGCCGCCCTGCTCCTGACCATCCCCCTGCTCACCTTCGTCGCCACCGTGGCGGGCCTGTTCGGCGGCCTGGTGGTGACCTGGTCCGTGCTGGGCCTGGGGCCCGCTTTCTTCTTCCAGCGGATCGTCGACAACGTCGGCGTCACCCACTTCTGGGTGGCGCTCTCCAAGGCGCCGGTCATGGCCATGGTGATCGCCGGCATCGGCTGCCGCCAGGGCCTGGAAGTCGGCGGCGACGTCGAATCGCTTGGCCGGCGTGTGACGGCCGCGGTGGTGCACGCCATCTTCGCCATCATCGTCATCGATGCCGCCTTCGCCCTGGTCTACATGGAGCTCGACGTTTGAGCGGCCAGGCGCACGACGACGCGCTCGCCGACGCCGAGCTGCTGGACGGCCAGGGCCCGGCGATTGAGGTCCGCGGCCTGGTCAACGCCTTTGGCGACCACGTGGTGCACGACCACCTGGACCTCACGGTCGAGCGCGGCGAAGTGATGGGCGTGGTCGGCGGCTCGGGCGCCGGCAAGTCGGTGCTGTTGAACACCATCATCGGGCTTCGCCGATCGCAGGGCGGCGCCGTGCGGGTCTTCGGCCAGGACCTGGAGCACGCCACACGCCGGCGCTGGGGCGCGATCAACCGCAGCTGGGGCGTGCTGTTCCAGCAGGGCGCGCTGTTCTCCAACCTCAGCGTCCGCGACAACGTCGCCGCTCCGATGTTCGAGCACACCCGGCTGCCGAAGAAGCAGATCTACGAGCTGGCCGACCTGAAGATCGCCCTGGTGGGGCTTCGCGCCGACGCCGGGTCGCTGAAGCCGGCGGAGCTGTCCGGCGGCATGCGCAAGCGGGCCGGCCTGGCCCGCGCCCTGGCGCTCGACCCCGAGCTCCTGTTCCTCGACGAACCCACCGCCGGCCTCGACCCGATCGGGGCGGCGGCCTTCGACGAGCTGCTCAGGGATCTTTCGGACAGCCTCGACCTGACCGTCTTCATGATCACCCACGACCTCGACACCCTCTACGAGATCACCGACCGGGTCGCCGTGATCGCCGACAAGAAGGTGGTCGCCGTCGCCCCGGTTCAAGAGCTCGAAAAGTCGGATCACCCCTGGATCCGCGAATACTTCCTGGGACCCCGCGGCCGCGCCGCCGGCGCGGCGAGGACGAAAGCCTGATGGAAAAGAACGCCAACTACGCCCTGGTGGGCGCGTCATCGCTGATCCTCTTCGTGGGCATGCTGGTCTTCGTGGTCTGGCTCGCCCGACTGCAGCTGACCCGCGACTACGACACCTACGACATCCTGTTCCAGGGCCCGGTCCGCGGACTCACCCAGGGCGGCGAGGTGCACTTCAACGGCATCAAGGTCGGCGACGTGACCAAGATCGCGCTGGACCGGACCAATCCATCGCGGGTCATCGCCCGGACACGGGTGACCTCCGACGTGCCGATCCGGGTGGATTCCTACGCCACCCTGGAGCCGCAGGGCATCACCGGGGTGAACTACATCCAGATCACCGCCGGCTCGCCGTCCCGGCCGCTGCTGAAGAAGACCGTGCCGAAGGACCAGATCCCGGTGATCCGCAGCCAGCGCAGCGCGCTCTCCGACCTGCTGGAGGGCGGCGGCACGGTGCTGACCCGGACGATCGAGGCGCTGGACCGCGTCAACCGCGTGCTCTCCGAGCAGAACATCAAGAACTTCTCCGCCGTCGTCTCGGACGCCCAGGCGGTGACGGCGGAGCTGCGCCAGCGCAAGGCGCTCTTCGCCGACGCCCAGAAGACCTTGCAGGACATCGACGCCACCGCCCAGCAGATCACCAAGATCGCCGCCGACGCCGACGACATGCTGAACGGCGATGGCCGGCGCACGCTGAAGAACGTCGCCGAGGCCGCCGAGGAGGCCAAGGCCACCGCCGCCGAGGCCCACGCCATGATCACCAAGCTGCAAGGGCCGACCCAGGACTTCGCCAACAACGGCCTGCCGCAGATCACCCAGGCGGTGATCGAGCTTCAGAACGCCGCCCAGTCGCTCCAGCGCCTGCTCAACGACGTGCAGTCCAGCCCGACGGGCGCGCTCGGCAAGCCGGCCGGCGAGGAAATGAAGGTGAAGCCATGACCCGACCCGCCCTCCTGAAACTCGCCTTTGCGGGCCTGCTGGCGTTCAGCCTCTCGGGCTGCATCTCGCTGCTGCCGAAGGTCAAGGCTTCACAGCTCTATCGCTTCGGCGTGCCGGTGGCCGAGGCGCCGGACCGACCGGACGCCATCGGCGTGTTCCGCGCCGGCGGCCTCTTCCAGCGCGAAGCGGCGGGCGACCGGATCCTCACCATCACCGGCGACCGGGCGTCCTACATCGCCGAGACCCGCTGGGTCGCGCCCTCCGAGGCGTTGTTCGACGAGGCGGTCTCCGCCGCCTTCGACAGCGCGCCGGGTCGCGTGCGGCTGATCCCGCGCGGCGAACCGGCGCACGCCAACCTGGCGCTCAGGCTGGACGTGCGCAACTTCGAGACCCGCTACGGCGAGGGCCGCGATCCGGTGGTGCTGATCCGCATTCGCGCCGTGCTGGTGCGCGACCGCGCCGCGGTCGCCGAGCGGATCTTCGAGGCCCGGGCGCCGGCGGAGCGCAATCGCGTCGCCGCGATCGTCGCCGCCTACAACACCGCCCTCGGCAAGGTGCTCGGCGACATCGTAGCCTGGACCAACAGCTCAGCCGCCTGAGGCGGCCGCCTCAGGCCGGCGCGCCGCCGTTCCGCGGCGGGTTCGCACCGCCCCGGCCAGCTGGTCGAGCATCGCTTCGGTGGCGTCCCATCCGGCGCAGCCGTCGGTGATCGACTGGCCGTAGGTCAGCGGCCGGCCGGGCACGAGGTCCTGGCGGCCCTCGACCAGGTGGCTCTCGATCATCACGCCCAGCAGGTGCTGCGCGCCGGCGGCGACCTGGGTTGAGAGATCGGCGATCACGGCCGGCTGGTTGGCGGGGTTCTTGCCGCTGTTGGCGTGGCTGGCGTCGACCACCAGACGCGTCGGCAGGCCGGCCTTGGCGAGTTCGGCGGCCGCGGCGGCGATGGCGCCCGCGTCATAGTTGGGCCTGGCCCCGCCGCGCAGCACCACGTGGCCGTCGGCGTTGCCGCGGGTGGCGGCGATCGCCGCCCTGCCCTGTTTGTCGACAGCCAGGAAATGGTGCGGATGAGCCGCCGCCAGCACCGCGTCGACGGCGATCTTCACGTCGCCGTTGGTGCCGTTCTTGAAGCCGACCGGGCACGACAGGCCAGACGCCATCTCGCGGTGGATCTGGCTCTCGGTGGTGCGCGCGCCGATCGCGCCCCAGGCCACCAGGTCGGCCAGGTACTGCGGGGTGATCAGGTCGAGGAACTCGCAGGCCGCCGGCAGGTCCAGCGCATTGATGTCCAGCAGCAGCCGGCGCGCCAGCCGCAGTCCCTCGTCGATGCGGAAGCTGCCGTCCAGGCCCGGGTCGTTGATCAGCCCCTTCCAGCCCACCGTGGTGCGCGGCTTCTCGAAATAGACCCGCATCAGGATCTCCAGCTCGCGGGCATGGCGGCGGCGCTGTTCGCTCAGGCGGCGCGCATAGTCCATCGCTGCGGCCGGATCGTGGATCGAGCACGGCCCGACCACCACCAGCAGTCGGTCGTCAGGACCATGCAGGATCTGCTGGATGGCTTGGCGCGCACCGCTCACCGTCTCTTCGACGAGCGAGGTGGCCGGCTGCTCGCCGATCACCTGGGCCGGAGGCGAGAGCACTTCGAGATGTTCGATGCGGAGGTCGTCGGTCTTGGAAGGCATGGCGGTTCCCGTGAGGTTCGGCGGGGGATCTTTTGGGGAATGCGGCCATGAAAAAAGCCGCCAATCCCTGGCGGCTGCTGGACTTCGGCGGAGAGCTTGCGCTTAGGCCGAACGATCCACTGCCGGCGCCAGGAGCGTCGGATAGCCGAAATACCAAAACGAATATTGGCCGGCAGTGCGGATCATGGACGCTAGATGAGACGTCGGCGGCAGGATGTCAACGCCCCGGCCTGGCGTCGCAGGACGACGCGCCGACCTCGCCTGCGGGCCGGCGCGTCTCTCGGCGCCTAGGCGGCTGCGCTGATGTTCGGCGGACCCAGGTGCTGCAGGAAGTCCGGCTTGCCGAGGGCCACGCCCTCCGCGCGCAGCAGCGCATAGGTCGTGGTGACGTGGAAGAAGAAGTTCGGCAGGGCGAAGCCGGTCAGGTAGTCGCCGCCCTTGAACCGGTAGCCTGAGCCGTTGGGGAATTTCAGCTCGACCTGGCGATCCTCGGCGCCGTCGAAGGCGGACCGGTCGACGCTGCGGATGAAGTCGATGGTGCGCTGGCAGCGGTCCTTGAGCTCCGCGAAGCTCGCCTCGGTGTCCGGCATGGACGGCGCGTCCACGCCCGCGAGCCGCGCCACCGCCCCCTTGGCGCTGTCGGAGGCCATCTGGATTTGGGCGGTGAAGGGCCGCATGTCGGGCGCGAGCCGCGCCGCCAGCAGGGCCGCCTCGTCCTTGCCTTCGCCAAGCGCCTTGTCGAGCCAGGCCTGCATGCTGGTCAGGCTGGCGATGAACACGGGCGCGGACGCGTCATAGATCGTGAAGCTCATTGGATCCTCCCAGGCCGCAGGGGCCTCGCGCCCCTCGGCCTCTATATGGCGACGCTTCGGGCCAGAACGAGTGGCGCAGACGATCGAAAGCCGTGGCTCCGCGCCCCATTGGCGTTATCCTTGCGGATGGCCGAACCCAGAACACCCCGCCTCGCCGTTCTGATCGATGCGGACAACGCCTCGCCGCGCATCGCGCCTGGACTGTTCGAAGAGATCGCCAAGATCGGCGAAGCCAGCGTGCGGCGGATCTATGGGGACTTTTCGGGGACCCGCCTGAAGGGCTGGGCCGACGTGCTCGCGACCCACGCGATCATGCCGCATCAGAACTTCGCCTATACGACCGGCAAGAACGCCTCGGACATCGCCCTCGTCATCGACGCGATGGACCTGCTGCACTCGGGCCGGTTCGACGGCTTCTGCCTGGTCTCGTCCGACAGCGACTTCACGCGGCTCGCCGCCCGCATCCGCGAGCAGGGCGTCGACGTCTACGGCTTCGGCGAACAAAAGACGCCGGAGAGCTTCCGCCAGGCCTGCCGCCGGTTCGTCTACACGGAGAACCTGCTGCCCGAGGCGCCGGCGCCCGACCGGCCGGTCCGCGCCGACGCGCGCCGAGCCCCCACGCTGAAGCCGCCGAGCGCGGCCAAGGACCTGATCAGCACCGCCATCGCCCAGCTGGACGACGGCGACGACGGCTGGGTGACGCTCGGCCGGGTCGGCCAGCGGCTGGCGATCCTGGCCTCCGACTTCGACCCCCGGACCTACGGCCAGGCCAAGCTCGGCGATCTCGTGGAACAGGCCGGCGGCTTCGACGTCAGCCGCAACGACGCCGGCGGCGTCTACATCCGCATCAAGCCGCCGCCCCCAGGCCGAGGCGCCGGTCCCGCGACCACGGCCTGAGCGCGATCAATCCGGCGGCAGCTTCGACGATCTGTGGGCGATCCCCGACGGCCTCGGCGGACAGGCCCACCTCCGAAGCGTAAAACCGGCCGGCCGTCCGGGAGCCGCCGCGCCGTGAAATACTGGATCGACACCGAGTTCATCGAGCGCCCCTACAGCATCGACCTGATCAGTCTGGGCCTGGTGGCGGAGGACGGGCGCGAATTCTACGCCGAGAGCAGCGAGGTCGACTGGTCGAAGGCCAGCCTCTGGACGCAGCAGCAGGTGCGACCCCAGCTCGAGGGCGCAGGCATGCCGCGCGAGGAGATCGGCTACGCCGTGCGCCGGTTCACCGATGGCGACGAGCACCCGGTCTTCTGGGGCTATTTTCCGGCCTACGACTGGGTCGCCTTCAGCTGGTTGTTCGGCGGCATGACCGAGCTGCCGTTCCGCTATCCCCAGCTCTGCCTGGACATCAAGCAGTGGGCCATCGCGCTCGGCGACCCGGAGCTGCCGCATCAGTCGGGCGCCCGGCACCATGCCCTGGCCGACGCGCGATGGACCAAGGAGGCCTGGACCTTTCTCTGCCGTCTCGACCCGAAGGGCGGGGAGCGTTGCGCCACCGGCGCCAAGCACCCGTCCGGCGCCTAGCCCCACGCGCCGCCCAAACCGCGGCGGCGATCTTGGCGCCCGACGGCTGACAGCGGCGCGCGAGCGCGCAACTATGCCGCCAAACTCGGGAGGAGAGACACATGACAACCCAGGCGCAGAAACTCCGCGACCTGTTCGCCAGCGGCGAGCATTTCATCGCCGCCGACGCCTACAGCGCGCTGACCGCGCGCATCGTCGAGAAGGTCGGCTTCAAGGCGGCCTATCTGGGCGGCCACGCCTGCAGCGCCTTCCACTACGCCGTGCCGGACAACGGAGTCTTTTCCCAGGTCGAGCAGCTCGAGCAGGCCTCGCGGATCGCCGCGGCCATCGACATTCCGCTGATCGCCGACGCCGACACCCTGGGCGAGACGATCGCCGACGCCTTCCACTTCGCGCGCCGCTACGCCCGCTCGGGCGTCGCCGGCATCCATGTCGAGGACGAGATCAATCCCAAACACTCGACCTATGCGGCGCCCCTGGCGTCCATCGCTGACATGCAGGCTAGGCTGGAGGCCACCGTCAAGGGCCGCGGCGACTCAGGCCTGGTGATCATCGCCCGCTGCGACGAGCTCTACACCCAGGCCCGGCGCGGCGGCGGCGGCGGCTCGCTCGACGAAGCGATCAAACGCGGCAAGGCCTACATCGAGGCCGGCGCCGACGCCCTGGTGTTCCCGATGGCCAGCCCGGAGCAGACCGCCGAGCTCGGCAAGGCGCTGTCGAAACCGATCGTCGTGCTGGGCCTGCCGATTCCCGGCACGGCCTGCACCCTGCACACCGGCTGGGGCTGGCTGGGCGCGGCCAAGCTGCACCTGGAGCGCGCCACCGAGCTGATGCAGACCGGCAAGGTCACCGCCGACCTCAACCTGGAAGGCAAGAACGCCCTGATCGAACAGGACCTCTACGACGAGCTGATCTCCGACTGGGCAGAGCGGACCGGGCGGGAGACGCGGGCGTAGGCTCGCCAAACGCCCTACACAAAACGCGCGTCATCCCGGACGGTCTGCAAGACCGATCCGGGACCCAGGGCCGTGCGCACCGCCCTGGGTCCCGGCTCTACGCTGCGCTTCGGCCGGGATGACGGACTAATGAATTCAATGCGGTCGTTCGCCCTGAGGCGTTCGGCGTCGCCCCCTATTCCAGGCCCGCCAGCCTTTTCGCCGCGGTCACGGTGTTCTGCAGCAGCACCGCCACGGTCATCAGGCCGACGCCGCCCGGCACCGGGGTGATCGCGCCGGCGACCTGGCTGGCTTCCTTGAAGTGGACGTCGCCGACCACCTTGGTGCGGCCGGCGGCGGCCTTTTCCGGGTCGTCGAAGGGGACGCGGTTGATGCCCACGTCGATCACCGTCGCGCCCGGCTTGATCCAGTCGCCGCGGATCATCCGCGGGCGGCCGACGGCGGCGACCAGGATGTCGGCCTCGCGGCAGACGGCCGGCAGATCCACCGTGCGGGAGTGGGCGATGGTCACCGTGCAATCGGCCTGCAGGAGCAGCTGGGCGATCGGCCGGCCGACCAGGACCGAGCGGCCGACGACCACGGCGCGCTTGCCGGTCAGGTCGCCGAGGGTCTCGCGCAACAGGATCATGCTGCCCATGGGGGTGCAGGGATAGAGGCCCGGCAGGCCGCTCGCCAGGCGCCCGGCGTTGACCACGTGCAGGCCGTCGACGTCCTTGTCCGGGTTGATCGCCGCCAGCACCGACTTCTCGTCGAGGTGTTTGGGCAGCGGCAGCTGCACCAGGATGCCGTGGATCAGCGGGTCTTCATTCAGCTCGGCGATCAGCCGCAGCAGCTCGTGCTGCTCGGTATTGTCTGGCAACCGGTGGGTCACCGAATGCATGCCGGCCGCCAGCGAATGCTCGCCCTTGGAGCGGACGTAAATCTGGCTGGCCGGGTCCTCGCCCACTAGCACCACCGCCAGGCCCGGCTGGATGCCGTGGAGGCGCTTCAGCTCGGCCACCTGCTCAGCGACCTGGCCGCGCAGGCGCTCCGCATAGACCTTGCCGTCGATCAGTTTCGCGGGAAGCGCGAGCTCAGCCATGGGACCTCCGGAACGTGGCCCCGAAGTAGCCGTTCAGGCTGGACGACGCAAACCTCTGGAAGGAGTGGTCGGCTCCATGAGCGGCTTCAGCGAAACCTTCGCCACGATCGCCAGCGAAGTCTCCCGCTGGGCGGGTCGGCCCTTAACCTTCCTGGCCTGCTGCCTGATCGTCGTGATCTGGGGCATGACCGGACCCGTCTTCGGCTATTCCAACACCTGGCAGCTGATCATCAACACCGGCACGACCATCGTCACCTTCCTGATGGTCTTCCTGATCCAGAACACCCAGAACCGCGACAACGCCGCCCTGCAGGCCAAACTCGACGAGTTGATCTTGGTGACCAAGGCGAAGAACGAGTTCATCGGCATCGAGCACCTCTCGGACAAGGAGCTCGAGGACATCCTGGCGCAGTGCGAGAAGCACCGCCCGGAGGTCCTCAAGCGCGCCCGGGCCAGCAGTCGTCACGGCAAGCGCCCGGCCGTCGGCCGCTCGCGCAAGCCGGCGACACCCAGCGCGAAGCGGGCCGCAGGCTAGGCGCCGCTACCGCCGCAGCCAGGCCGCCAGCGCCCAGGCGTGCGACTCGCGGTCGAGCTGACGCAGCGCGTCCAGCGGCTCCAGCCAGACGAGCTCATGGTCGTCCTCGATCTGCAGTTCCGGGGCCTCCGCCTCCAGCCGCCCGACGAAGAATTGGCCGCGGGTGTTGTGGCTCTTGCCCTGGCCGTTGATGAAGTAGTGGTCGGCGCAGACGAAGGGCTGGTCCTCGACGGTCACCTTCAACCCGGCCTCCTCGCCGCATTCGCGGGCGGCGGCCTCGACATAGGTCTCGCCCGGGTCGAGCCCGCCGCCCGGCAGGTCGATCTTCGGTCCGTCGCGGCGAAAGGCGACGCGCATGCAGGCTATGCGGCCCTCGTGTTCCAGCACCACGAAGGCGGCGGGACGATCGGGATAGTCGCGGCCGGGCTCCGCCGCGCCGAACTGGGGCGTGCTCATCAGTCGGCTCCGTACAGCGAGGGATAGGGATCGACGCGGCCGGCGACGACGTCGGCCACCGCCACCGGCTTCCAACCGACCTGCAGGCCGGCGCTAGCGTTCCAGGCCTCGACGATCTGGTCGCGCAGCTCCGAGGCGCCGCGCGCCAGCTGCTCGCGGGCGAAGGCGGGACCGCGCGGATCGGCCGGCTGCAGGGCCCCGGCCTTCTCCAGCTCGTAGAAGGGGACCACCCGGCGGTTGGTCTCGGCCAGATAGTCGACCGCCCGCTGCTCGATCGCGCAGCCGCAGAGCCGGAGCGGCGCCATCCGTCGCGCGACGGCGGACTTGCGCACCGCCGCGCGCACCAGATCCCCCTCGAAGGGTCCGTGCACCTTGGCCTGGGTGTAGCCGGCGGGGTTCGGATACGGTCCCCAGCCGTTGAAGTGGAGGGTCACGTGCAGCGGCTGGGCGCCGTCGCCGACGAAGTGCGACAGCTCGCCGATGTCGCGAAGGATCTGCGCCTCGCGCCGGCGGCGGTCGGCGGCGTACCAGGCGCGATGGCCGGCCCAGGCGCGGTTCTTCTCGGCGGCGGTCAGCACCCGCCAGTAGGCGAAGTCGTGCGCCAGTTGCTGCCAGCGGTCGACGATCGCATAGGGCAGATAGCCGGCCTTCCAGCTGTCGACGCCGGCGGGCCGCAGCGCCGTCTCATAGTCCGCACGGGTGGGCGGAAGGGCGTCGAGCCGCGGCCCGCCCAGCACCGTCCCGTCGTCGGCCAGGTCGAGGAAGTGCGCCGAGTCGCGGTCGCTGTCGTGGATCTTGCCGGAGGCCTTGGAGCGATCCGGTTCGCGCGACAGCTCGCCCGCGTCGTCGGCGGCCTTGGGCGTGCGCAGGAAGGCCGGCGCGTCGGCCGGCAGGGTCTCTACCGCCAGCTGCCCGATCATCCGATGCCCGGTCGCCCCCCACGCCAAAGCCTGGGCCGGCGCGGCCGCGATGAGGGCGGCGGCGAGCGGGAGAGCGAGCAAACGGCGCATCCCTCCCCTGTGCGTCCAGATCATCGCCCGCGCAAGCCGGCGTCACGCCATCTTCACGCACCCCTCAGGCGATGCCCAGGGCCGCCTCAACGCGGGCGATCCAGGCCTGCACGCGCGGAAAGGCGTCAAGGTCGAAGCCGCCCTCCCCGGCCACGCGGGTATAGGCGACCAGGGCCACGTCGGCGAGGCTCGGCTGCTCGCCGACCAGGAAGGACGAGGTCGCGAGCCCGCCCTCCAGCCGCTGCAGGGCCTGGAGACCGCGCTCGACGATTCGCGGCTCGAGATCGCCCACCGGCTTTTCCAGGTAGCGCACCTGAAAGCGGGCCACGGCGACATAGGGCTCGTGGCTGTATTGCTCCCAGAACATCCACTCCAACATCCGGGCGCGCTCATAGGCGTCGGCGGGAATCAGCGGCGAGCCCTCGGCCAGGTGCAGGATGATGGCGTTGGACTGGGCCAGCGGCCGTCCATCCGCCAGCAGCACCAGCGGGACCTGCCCGGCGGGGTTCATCGCGAGAAATTCCGCGGTGCGGGTTTCCCCATTCAGGACCCCGGTCTCAAGCCATCGATAGGCGACGCCGAGATGATCCGCGGTCCATTTCACCTTCAGGCAGTTACCTGAAATCGAGTCGCCGTAGATCGTGATCACCACCCGTGCTCCACTGAACGGATTAATACGCTGATCTTCAGCAGAGCCGCTGCGTAACCCGGCGTCAATCATTGCGACCTATCTGGGACGCGACATCATTCTGCCGCACGGGGTTGCCCCGTCGGCATGTGGCCGTTAAGACTCACGGTGCCCAGTTAACGACGAAGGAGACGCCCGTCTTGCGACGCCGCCTCGCCGCCCTGGCCGTAGTTTCGGCTTTCGCTCTGACCACGACCGCAAGCGCCGGCGTTCCCGACCCCATTGGCGACATGATCATGTCCGTGGTCACCGGCTCGATGCCGGGCGCCCCGGGCTGGAGCGTCAAGGCCACGCTCTACCATGCCGGCGCCAAGGGCGTGGGCAACCTCGATTCCCTCGGCTGCAAGGTCGTCGCCATGCGCACCGCCGCCGTCGACAAGAACCTGATCCCCAAGGGCTCGGTGCTGTTCATCAAGGAAACCGTCGGCCTGAAGATGCCCGACGGCTCGCCCCACGACGGCTACTGGTACGCTTCCGACACCGGCGGGGCGATCAAGGGCCAGCGCATCGACCTCTTCACCGGCTTCAGCGCCGCCTCGATGAACCCGATCAAGGCCCTGAACCTCGCGACCCTAAGCGCCGTCAAGGTCGGCAACTTCAAGGGCTGCCCGCCGAGGTGAGCCCACGCGGCGACCCCAAGGTTCGCAGCCCCAAGCCTCGATAAGTCGAATCATCCCTGCCGCCGCCTTGGCGTCGACAGGCTGACTCCGCTGCGCGCCGAGCGCAGCGGTCAGCCTCGATCGCGCTCGCGAAATCGCGGCGGACGCTCGTCCGCCGCGACTTCAGAACTGCATGTTGACGCCGACGAAGAACGTCCGGCCGCTGGTGGTGGTGTTCCATAGGCGGCGGGCGGCGGCGTCCTGGAACTGCTCCTCGCGCTCGTCCGTCAGGTTGACGGCGTCGAGCGTCAGGCGGACGCGCGGCGTCAGCTGGATGAAGGCCGCGGCGTCGACATAGGTGGTGGCGTTGAAGCCGCCGCCGTCGATCGGGTAGCGCGAGCGGTAGTTGGACGAGACCCGCGCGCCCCACCGGGACGTCTCGTAGTACAGCGTGACGTTGTGGTTGAGGTCCGACATGCCGTAGATCGGCCCGGTCGCGCCGTTGGCGTAGGTGGTCTTGGAATCGATGAAGGTGGCGTTGGCCACCACGCCCAGGTGCTTCAGGGGGCCGGGTAGGAAGACGAAATCGCTCTGGATGCTGACCTCCACCCCCGAAAGCTTCGCCTTGTTCAGGTTGATCGGCCGCGTGAACTCGTTGACCGTGCTCGACTGCGTCACGCCGGCGACCAGGTTGTCCGGCAGCCCGGTCGTGGCGTAGCTGACGTTGGTGACCTTCTGGCTCACCACGAATCCGTCGATGTCCTTGTAGAAGGCGCCGACCGCGACCATCCCGACATCGCCGAAATACCACTCCGCGGCGATGTCGAACTCGTCCGAGGTGTAGGGTTTCAGGTCGGCGTTGCCGACATTGACCGACAGGAAGTTGGTCGTGCTGTCGAACGAGACCGTGCCGTTCATCGCATAGGCCGTGAGCGGCGCCCGGTTGATGTTCTGGGCCGCCGACAGACGGATCTGAAGGCTGTCGCTCGCCTCGAAGACGGCGTTGAACGCCGGCAGCACGCCCGAATAGTCCGACTCCACCTTCACCGGTCCGACGTTCGCCGTCCCTGAGGAGGTGAGCTGGGTGCGGTAGCCGCGCAGGCCGACGTTGCCGCGCACGACCCGGTCGAAGAGCCGGCCGCGCCAGTCCAGCTGGGCGTAGGCCGCATTGGTCGTCTCCTCGACCTCGTAGATGGATCGCGGGGCGCCGAGGGTGCGGGTCACGCCATAGGCGCCGAGCGCCTTGTCCCAATCGACGATGATCCAGGACTGGTCCTTGTGGCCGTCGAAGACCTTGGCGTAGCCGTTCACCCGGTCGTCGAGCGTGCTGTTCTCCCAGGCCGTCTTCAGCAGGTCGTCGGTGGCCTGTTGATAGCCGGAATTGCGGAAGCCGCGGTGGGACGCGCCGGCCTTGAGTGTCGCAGCGTCGTTCAGACGGTAGGCGGCGTTGAACTCGGCGTTCTCCAGCTCGGTCGTCTGATAGGTGGCCGAGAAGTCGATCTCATGGGCGCGATAGTTGTTCGGGTCCGTCGTATCCCACTTGTAGGTGTTGCTGGCGTCGTTGCCGCCCGTATAGGAGGTGACCAGCCCGCCGAAGGCCTCGGTGTAGAACTTGTCTGAGATCGGCACCTCGTAATCCGAGGTCTCCTTGCCGATGTGCCCGTCGATCGTCAGGCGGTCCGTCAGCTCCCAGGTCCCGGTCAGCAGCAGCTGGTCGAAGGTGTTCTTGGTCTCCTGCCGCCGGGTCTCGGTGGCGAAGACGGTATTGTCGACGTCGGCGTAGGTGACGGTGTTGTACTGGTCGTAGCGGATCGCGTTGAGCGTCGGCGCCGGCGTTGTGACGCCCGAGTGCTTCACCGCGCCGCCGAGAATGGTGGACGCCTGCGAGGCGCGCGTCGCCAGGTGCAGCTCGTCGCGGTCGGCGGCGAACTCGCCGTGCAGCACGTCGAGGGTGAGCTTCAGCTTGTCGACCGGCCGCCACTGCACCGCGGCGGTGATCCCCAGCCGCTCCTGTTCGGAATCCCAGACCGACAGACGGTTGCCGCGCTGGAAGACGAGCGTGCCGGCGTTGACCTTGGCCTGGTCCGCCGCGCTGAGGGCCGAGATGTTAGTTCCTCCGGAGGTCACCCGGCTGGGCGAATAGGTGTTGTAGCCCTGCTCCTGCGTCTTGCGCTTGGAATAGGCGGCCGAAACAAGGACGCCGAAGCGGTCGCCCCAGTTGCGGCTGAACATCGCCGCGGCGCGCGGTTCGAAGTCCTCGGTGGCGGAATTCGTGCCGCCCTGGACCGAGAGCGCCGCGCGCGAGCCCTGGTAGTCGAACGGCTTGGCCGTATAGAGCGCTACGGTGCCGGCCATGCCGCCCTCGTCCTGTTCGGCCGCGAACGACTTGCGCACCTCGACCTTCGAGAACAGTTCCGAGGCGAAGATGTTGAAGTCGAACGCGCGGTCGCGCGAGGTCTGGCCGCGGCTGTCCATCGGCGAGTCGACGTTGCCGAGCACTTCCATCCCGTTCAGCTGGACCCGCGTGAAGTCTGGACCCAGGCCGCGCAGGCTGATCCGCCGGCCTTCGCCGGCTTCGCGGTTGATCGCCACGCCGGGAAGCCGCTGCAGCGACTCAGCTAGGTTCAGGTCCGGGAACTTGGCCATGTCCTCGGCGACGATCACCTCGACAGTGGTTGCGGCCGCCCGCTTCTGGTCCCTCGCGGCCGCCAGCGACTGGCGGAAGCCCTGAACGACGACCTCGTCCACCTCGGTGGCGGCGGCCTCCTCGGCTCTGGCCCCACCCGCAAGCGCAACCATCAAAAGCACGCCGGACGCTGCGCTCGACGTGAGCGCCTTCCTGAACTGTCGCATATGCAAACTGACCCCGCCCCGCCCGCAGAACCCCGCTGGTCCACGAGCGAGTGGGGGCGCTTAGAGCTTGGCCGTGACGGGCGCTTGTCGGTTTCGCAACATGCCCGTGACGGTTGTAGCGGCGCCGGCGTGGGTGGAACCACGGACGGGCCTTAGGACAGGCGTCTATGGCCTGCCTGTTTCTGCGCCACGCTGCCGCCATCCGGGGGCGCCGGAGGCGCGATCCCTGGGGAAACCCGCCCGCGTCTTGCGACCGTGGGAAATCCCGTGCTGGCCTGGATGCTGACGCCGCCAGCGTCGAGCTTGACCTCGGGGCTTCTCGGGGATGAGACCGCCGACGGCGGGGCGAACACGTCCAGCCGCCTTTGCACGGGCCGAGTCGATGCGCTTCGAACTGATCGTGATTGGCAGCGGGCCCGCCGGACGCCGCGCCGCCATCCAGGCGGCCAAGCTCGGCCGCTCAGTCCTGGTCGTCGAAAACCGCATTCGCGTGGGCGGGGTCTCGGTGCACACCGGGACCATCCCGTCGAAGACCCTGCGGGAGACCGTGCTCAACCTGTCCGGCTGGCGCGAGCGCGGCTTCTACGGCCTGGCCTACCGGGTGAAGAAGGACATCGAGGGCAAGGACCTGGGCGCACGCCTGAGGATGACCCTGGATTTCGAGATCGACGTCCTGGAGCACCAGTTCGCCCGCAACGGCGTGCGCACCATCGGCGGCCTCGCCCGTTTCCTCGACCCGCACCGGGTCGAGGTGGTCGCCGACGGCCAGTCGGAGGTCTACGAGGCGGACCGCTTCGTGATTGCCGTGGGCACCAAGCCCTATCGGCCGGCGAGCATCCCGTTCGACGACCACGCCGTGGTCGACAGCGACACCCTGGTCGAGCAGCTGCGCGTGCCGCGCAGCCTGACGGTCGTCGGCGCCGGCGTCATCGGCCTGGAATATGCGACCATCTTCAGCGCGCTCGACGTGCCGGTGACGATCGTCGAGCCGCGCAGCAACTTCCTCGAGTTCATCGATCGCGAGATTCTCGAGGAGTTCGTCCACGAGCTTCGGCAGCGCGGGGTAAGCTTCCGGCTCGGCTGCCGGGTCGAGCGGGTCGAGCTCGACGCCGCGGGCTGGCCCGTCGCCCTGCTGGGCGACCAGCGTCGCATCCGCAGCGAGATGCTGCTCTACGCCGCCGGCCGGGTCGGCGCGACCGAGGACCTGGGGTTGCAGAACATCGGCGTCCCGACAGACGGCCGCGGCCGCATCGCGGTGAACCCCAGCACCTTCCAGACCACCCAGTCGCACATCTATGCGGCCGGCGACGTGATCGGCTTCCCGAGCCTCGCCTCGACCTCCATGGAACAGGGCCGGATCGCGTCCTGCCACGCCTTCGGCGCGCCGCTCGCCGATGCACCGGTCTTCTTCCCCTACGGCATCTATTCCGTGCCGGAGATCTCCACCGTCGGCCTGACGGAGGAGGAGGTGCGGCTAAAGGGGATCGGCTACGAATGCGGGGTGGCGCGGTTCCGGGAAACCTCGCGCGGCCACATCATGGGCCTGCAGTCCGGCATGATGAAGATGATCTTCGCCCTCGCGGACCGGAAGCTGCTGGGCGTCCACATCGTCGGCGAAGGCGCGACCGAGCTGATCCACATCGGCCAGGCGGTGCTGAACCTGGGCGGGACCTTGGACTATTTCGTCGAGAACACCTTCAACTACCCGACGCTCGCGGAGGCCTACAAGATCGCCGCCCTCGACGCCTTCAACCGCATGCCCTCAGCCGCCCAGACGGCGGCCGAGGCGGCCCAAGCCAGCATCGCCCCGGCCTAAGGAGAGCCAGCCGCCTTGACGTCGCGCCTCAGGCGCTCTTTGGTTTCGCCGGAGAACGGACGGGGCGAGCGGCTCGCGCCGACGTGTTCAGCGCCGCGGCGGCGCGGACAAGCGCCTTCAAGGCCTCTTCATCGATCTCGTCGCCCTCACGGAAATCGATGGCGCGCCGCGTGTTCCCTTCGAGGCTGGAGTTGAAGAGGCCGGATGGATCCTCCAGCGAGGCGCCCTTGGCGAAGGTCATCTTCACAACAGCCTTGTAGGTCTCGCCGGTGCAGATCATCCCGGCGCGCGACCACACCGGAACCCCCCGCCACTTCCATTCCTCGACCACGTCGGGGCAGGCCTGCTTGATGAGAGTTCGGAGCCGGGCGAGCGTCTCGCCGCGCCAATCGCTCAGCTCCTTGATCCGCGCATTGATCAGTTGAGACGGAGAATCTCCTCCATCTCCTTGCGTCACGCCGTTCTCACTCGTCTTCATGGGCGCCGTCCCTTTCTTCCGCGGTGTTATCGCTCGCGCGGCCGCTCACATTCGTTCGCCGGGCAATTCGCTGGCTTGCTTCACCCACGCGGAGAGCTGAGATTCGTCGAGCGGGTCGTCCTCGTGGATGTCGAGGTAGCGCGTGTCCTTGGTCTTGGATGCGCCTGGCGGGACAGGACGCAGGGAGGCGCCACGGAAGAAGGCCACCTTGACGTAGTTGGTGAAGGTATGGACGCCGAGAAACCAGCCCTGGCCCTCGACTCCGTAAAGCGGCGAGTTCCATTTGACCGCCTTGCGCACGCCGGGGACGGTGCGCACGATCAGCGCGTCGAGGCGCAACCCGACGTCGCGTTTCCAGCCAGGCATGGCCGCGATGTAGGCCTGCACGGGGGCGTCCCCGTCGCCCTTCGCGATCTGAGGGTTGCCGCCTGTGAGGAGGACCGGCCTCGCAGCGACCCGCTCGGCCGCCTTCCTTGCAACCTTCGCCGGCTTCTCGGATGTCTCGTCGGCCATTGCGTTCACCCACAGATGTCTGAGCCACGACCTGCGCCGGCAGACCTCAATCGATCCGCGCCAGAACCTGCTCCAGGTTTGCAAAGAACCGCGGCCAACCGTACGTGGCGCCCTGGTAGGCCTGCTGCTGATCCGGCTGGAAGCCCGACTGTTCCATGCGCAGGCGGGTCCCCGTGCTGGTGGGGGTGAGAGTCCAGGTCACGACGCTCTCGAGTCCCGTGGACGCCCAGGTGTAGGACAGCGTCTTGTTCGGCTCGACCGCCAGGACCTGACAGTCCACAGCGCCCCAGTCGGCGCGAAGATCGAAACGGTGGCCGACGACAGGCGCGAAGGCGTTCTTCATGAGCCACGCCTCGATCAGGTGTGGCTCCGTCAGCGCGCGCCAGATCTTTTCCGGCGGATAAGGCACCTCCCGTTCGACGACGACGGAGCGCGTTTCGGTCGCAGCATTGGTCATTGGTCCATCCTTCTGAGCAGATCTTCGAGGTGGTCGAAGCGGGTTTCCCAGAACCCGGCCATCTGGCTCGTCCAGTCGATCAGCGGAGCCAGGGCGCCGAGCTGCGCGCTATAGTGCGTCTGGCGACCTTCGTGGCGGTCGCGCACCAGACCGGCCTGTTTCAGAAGCCCGAGATGCTTTGAGACGGCCGGCTGCGAGACCCCGGCCCGAGCCGTGAGCGCCCCGACCGTCTGCTCGCCTTCGCGGCACAATCGCTCGAAGAGCGCCCGCCGAGTCGGATCGGCGAGCGTTCTGAAGAGCAGGTCGTGAGTGCTCGGCATTTGGGATCGATAACCTGATGGCTATTGATCAACCCATAACCGTCCAGCTATATTTTTGTCCAGCAGGAACCTGCCGACGAGGGGCCGGAAGAGCGGGCGCCGGCGTAGGCTCTGCTTCCTCCCTCCCCTTCATGGGCAGGGGCTATCGCATATGAAACCAACCTAATCGGTCATCCCGGCCGGAGGCCCGCTCTTGCGGGCTGGAGGGCCGGGCCCCAGTGGCCGTGCACACCGCCCCTGGGTCCCGGATCTCCGCTTCGCTGCGGCCGGGATGACAAGCATTGTTCATATGCGATAGCCCTGCCTTCATGGGGAAGGGACGACCGCGGAGCGGTCAGGGGTGGGGCAGTGAGGTTCAGGCGCATGCGCTTGAAGCGCCGTTCCCCACCCTGCTCGCCTTTGGCGAGCTGTCCCTCCCAGTTAAGGGAGGGACGCGGCGCATCAGGTCTCGACGAAGGCCTTTTCCAGGACGAAGTCCCCGGGATTGGCGATCGAGCCTTCCTTGAAGCCGCGGTCGATCAGCAGCTGCTTCAGGTCGGCCAGCACCGAAGGGCCGCCACACATCATCAGCCGGTCCGTCGCCGGGTCGAGCGGGGGCGTGCCGAGGTCCTCGAAGATCTTGCCCGAGGCGATCAGGTCGGTGATCCGCCCCTCAGTCTTGAACGGTTCGCGGGTCACCGTCGGGTAGTAGGTGAGCTTGTCCCCGATGAGCTCGCCGAGGATCTCGTCGGCCTTCAGCTCTTCCTCGAACAGGTCGCGGTAGTTGAGGTCGGCCACTTCGCGGACCGTGTGGGTGACGATCACCTCGTCGAACCGCTCATAGGTCTCCGGATCGCGGGCCAGCGACAGCCAGGGCGCGAGGCCGGTGCCGGTGCCCAGCATGTAGAGCCGCTTGCCGGGCTTTAGCCCGTCCATCACCAGGGTGCCGGTCGGCTTGCGGCCGATCAGCACCTCGTCGCCCACCTGGATCTTCTGCAGGCGGGAGGTCAGCGGGCCGTCCTGAACCTTGATCGAATAGAACTCGAGCTCGTCGTGCCAGGCCGGGCTGGCGACCGAATAGGCGCGCACCAGTGGGCGGCCCTCCTCGGTCATCAGCCCCACCATGACGAACTGGCCGCTGGTGAAGCGCAGGCCGGGGTCGCGGGTGGTGCGGAAGGAGAACAGCGACGGGGTCCAATGCTGGACCCAGGTCACCGTCTCGACGTAGAAGGCGCCGCTCGCCTTCAGGGCGGGCTTCGCCACTGCGGTCGTATCGTTCATGCGTATCCGGCTCTCTCGCTTATCCGGCTGTCCAGGGGGCGTCTTAGATGTCGCCGCCCGGGTTGGCGACAGCGCCCGGGGCGCGGGCGACATGTATGCCGCATTCGGTCTTTTGCGAGCCCGCCCAGCGTCCGGCGCGCACGTCCTCGCTGTCCTCGACGGGCTTGGTGCACGGCCAGCAGCCGACCGACGGATAGCCGTGGGCCACCAGCGGGTGGGGCGGAAGGTCGTGTTCGGCGACGTAGGCGTCGAGATCGGCCTTGGTCCAGTTGACCAGAGGATTGAACTTCAGATGCCGGCCGGACTGCTCGACGACCGGCAATGACAGCCGCGCCCCGCCATGGAAGCGCTTGCGCCCGGTGATCCAGCCGTCGAAGTCCGCCAGCGCCTGGTCCAGCGGGACCACCTTGCGCAAATTGCAGCAGGCGTCGGTGTCGGTCTGCCAAAGCTTGGCCTCGGGATCGGTTGTCGCCAGATCCTGATAGTGGGGCCGAAGGTCCCTTACGTCAGTCAAGCCGAGGCGGGCCGCCAAGATCTTGCGGTAGTCCAGCGTCTGGCCGAACAGCATGCCGGTGTCGAGGAACAGCACCGGAATGTCCGGTTTCACCTTCGCCGCGAGGTCGAGCAGCACCGCCGATTCCGCCCCGAAGGAGGAGACCAGCGCCAGCTTGTCGCCATAGGCGTCGACCGCCGCCTCGATGACCGCGCGCGGATCGGCATGCCGCAGCTCGGCGTCGAGTCTGACGGCCAGGCTGGGAGATTGCTCTACGGCGTCGTAGGCCATGCTCATCTTCCCCGTTCCACAAAGGCCGGCGTCCGTCCGTCGGCCGCAGGCTGGTAGACGTGTCGGAATCGTCGAGTCACGTGCTCCCACTGCTCGGGCGTCGAGCCGTCGGCCGGCTCGAAGGCGTCGAAGCCGCAGCGGACCATGAAAACCGCCTGCTCGCGCAGCACGTCGCCCACGGCGCGGACCTCGCCCTTGAAGCCGAAACGCTCGCGCAGCACCCGGCCGTTGGAATACTGCCGGCCGTCGCGGAACTTCGGGAAGGCCAGCGCCACCACGGCCAGGCGCGGCAGGTCGTAGGCCAGGGCCTCGGCCTCCTCGTTCGGCTCCAGCCGGACGCCGACCGAACGGCCCTCGCCCAGCAGCCGCTCGCCGTCCGCCTGGAAGCGGGTCAGCGAGACGATGACGTCGCCCGGCGGCAGGGACTGGTCGTCGTCGACGTGGGTGAAGGCGTCGTTGGCGAGAACGGCGCGCCCGCCCTGGAGCTTAATGAGCGTCGGCATAGACGGCCTCCTTGAAGGGCGCGACGCCCGTGCGGCGGAAGGTGTCGAGGAAGCGCTCCCCGTCCGTCCGCTCCCGCAGATAGACCTCGACCATCTGTTCGACAGCCTCGGCCACCTTGGCGGCCGGCAGGGCCGGGCCCAGCATCTGACCAAGGGCGGCCTGCTCCTCGGCTGAGCCGCCCAGGGTGAGCTGGTAGAATTCCTCGCCCTTCTTATCGACGCCCAGGATGCCGATGTGGCCCACGTGGTGGTGGCCGCAGGCGTTGATGCAGCCTGAGATCTTGATGTTCAGCTCGCCCACCTGCTCGGCCCGGTCGGGGTCGGCGAAGCGCTCGGCGATATGCTGGGCGATCGGGATGGCGCGAGCGTTGGCCAGGGCGCAGTAGTCCAGCCCCGGGCAGGCGATGATGTCGGTGATCAGGTCGATGTTCGGCGTGGCGAGGCCGGCCCCGGCAAGCGCGCGCCAGACCTCGGGGAGGTCGTCGAGCTTCACGTGCGGCAACAGCAGGTTCTGCTGGTAGGTCACCCGCAGGTCATCCTGCGAGTAGCGCTCGGCCAGGTCGGCCACCAGCTCCATCTGCTCGGAGGTCATGTCCCCCGGCGTCAGGCCCGGCGTCTTCAGCGAGATGTCGACGATGGCGTAGCCCGGCTGCTTGTGCGGGTGGGTGTTGCGGCGCAGGAACCGCGCGAAGGCCGGGTCGGACGCCTTGGCGGTCTCCAGCGCTTCGGAGCGGGCCGGCAGGGTCTCGAACGACGGCGTGAACTCGCCGCGGATGCGGGCGAGCTCGGTGTCCGGCAGGTCGATCCGGCCGTGGTCGATCTTGGCCCATTCCTCTTCGACCTGGCGGGCGAATTCCTCGGCGCCCAGGGAGGCGACCAGGATCTTGATGCGCGCCTTGAAGATGTTGTCGCGCCGGCCGTGGCGATTGTAGACCCGCAGGATCGCCTCCAGGTACGACAGCAGGTGGCGGGTCGGCAGGAACTCGCGGATGGTCGAGCCGATGTGCGGCGACCGGCCCAGGCCGCCGCCGACGATCACTTCAAAGCCCAGCTCGCCGCCCCGGCCGCGCCGCACATGCAGGCCGATGTCGTAGATCTTGGTCGCCGTGCGGTCCCTGGCCGCCGCGGTGACGGCGATCTTGAACTTGCGCGGCAGGTAGCTGAATTCCGGGTGCAGGGTCGACCACTGGCGGACGGTCTCGGCCCAGACGCGCGGGTCGTCGAGCTCGTCGGCGGTCGCGCCGGCGTAGGGGTCGGCGGTGACGTTGCGGATGGTGTTCCCCGATGTCTGGATGGCGTGCATCCCGACATCGGCCAGCTGGTCGAGGATCTCCGGCGCGTCCTTCAGCTTGATCCAGTGCAGCTGCAGGTTCGTCCGCGTGGTGAAGTGGCCGTAGCCCTTGTCGTAGGCGCGGGCGATGTGCGCCAGCCGGCGCAGTTGCGCAGACCGCAGGCTCCCATAGGGGATGGCGATCCGCAGCATGTAGGCGTGCAGCTGGAGATAGAGACCGTTCATCAGCCGGATCGGCTTGAACTGGTCCTCGGTGATCTCGCCCGCCAGACGGCGGTTCACCTGCTCGCGGAACTCCGCCGCGCGGTCGGCGACGAATTCCTTGTCGATGGCGTCGTACCGGTACATGCGCTTACTTCCGCTTGATCAGGTTGACGCGCCCGGTGGAACGAGCCGCGCCTTCGGCGTGGACCAGGGCCTCGATGTCGGCCCCGCCGCCCGCCTGCTTGCCGTGCTGAGGATGGTTGGTCGGGCCCAGGCAACGGATCCGCTCGCGATAGCTGAGCGGCGCCCAGACATCACCGGCCTCGATCACGTCGATCAGATAGGGATCCACAACCACGGTTTGCAGGGACTTGGCTGCGGCTTCCGCGGATTCGGCCGCATCGGGCGCGTCGAACAGTTGAGCGTCGACGAAGCGCTCCACCCAACTGCCGTTGTTCCAGAACACCGTCTCGCCGTCCGCGAGCCGGTTCGCCGTGAGCGCCCTCATGACCGGGCCTCCTTGAGAAGAGTTTCGATTGCGGCCGCGCTTTCGCCCGCCAAGCCGTCGCAGGCAAGGCCTTCGCCTGTCTGGGCCAAGGCCATGGCTTCGCCGACGATCAGCAGGGCGGGACCGCTCAGGGCGCTCGCCGCCTCGGCAAGGCCGGCCAGCGTCGTGGTCACGCGCCGTTCGTCGCCGCGCGAAGCGTTTTCGACGATCAGCGCCGGCGTGGCGCCCGCCCGGCCCGCGGCCATCAGCCGGGTGGCGATCGGCGCGGCCATGGACAGGCCCATATAGATGACCACCGTCTGGTTCGCCTTGGCGAGGCTTTCCCAGTCGAGGTCGGGTTCGCCGGCCCCGTGTCCGTCCTGGGTCGCCGCATGGCCGGTGACGAAGGTGACCGCCTGAGCCGAGCCACGGTGAGTAAGCGGCGCGCCGGCCGAGGCTGCGGCGGCCAGGGCCGCGGTGACGCCCGGGATCACATGGCAGGCGATTCCCGCCGCGCGCGCGGCCTCCAGCTCTTCGCCGCCGCGGCCGAACATGAACGGGTCGCCGCCCTTCAGGCGCACCACATTCAGGCCCTCCTGGGCGAAGGCGACCAGCATGCGGTTGATCTCGTCCTGACTGTAGGAGTGGCGCGACTTGCGCTTGGCCACCGAGATCCGCCGCGCGTCCGCCGGCGCCAGGTCGAGGATTTCGTCGGAAACCAGGCCGTCGTGGACCACCACCTCGGCCGCCTGCAGCGCCTTCAGCGCCTTGATCGTCAGAAGCTCCGGATCGCCGGGGCCCGCGCCCACCAGCCAGACCACGCCCGGCTTGACGGAAGCAGCGCCGCCCAGGGCCACCAGGCCGCGTCGCGCCTTAGACCTATCGTCGCGGTGGGACATGGACTTAAGCTTCTCTAAAGCCGAACTCTTTGAATCAGGACGGGACGGACTTGCGCCCGTCCCGCCGGATGCCCGTCGATGAAAAGGGCCGAGACACCGGCGGACGCTTGCAAATAAAGGGTTCACAGGCCACTTCGCAAGCCGAGGAGTTCTTCCCGGGGTGTCAGGAAATCTTATGGAACGACCGCACGAGCGCCGCCGCCTGCCGCCGCTCAACGCGTTGCGCGCTTTTGAGGCGGCCGCGCGGCACCTGAACTTCAGCCGGGCGGCCGACGAGCTGTCGGTGACGCCAGGCGCCGTCAGCCAGCAGATCCAGAACCTCGAAGACTTTGTCGGCGCCGCCCTCTTCAAGCGCACCCCCAAGGGCCTGCTGCTGACCGACGCGGCCCAGACCGCCCTGCCCGCCCTGCGCGAAGCCTTCGACCGGCTGGCGGAAGCCGCCAGCCTGCTCACCGCCGCCGTCGACGGCCGACGCCTGACGCTCACCGCCCCGCCCTCCTTCGCCGCCAAGTGGTTGGTGCCGAGGCTGGGCGCCTTCGAGCAGGCTCACCCGCAGGTCGACGTCTGGCTCTCGGCCGGCATCGAGCTGGTCGACCTGACCGCCGGCGAGGTCGACGTGGCGATCCGCTACGGCTCCGGCCGCTATCCGGGCCTGGAGGTGCGCCGGCTGATCAGCGAGACGGTGATCCCGGTGATCAGCCCCGAGTTCGCCAAGGAACAGCCGCTCGAGACGCCGGAAAACCTGAAGAACCATGTGCTGCTGCACGACGGCTCGCCCGATCTCGACGACAGCTGCCCGGACTGGCCGATGTGGCTGGCGGCCCGCGGCCTGCGCGGCGTCGACGGCAACCGCGGGCCCCGCTTCAACCAGAGCAGCCTGGTGATCGAGGCCGCCGTGAACGGCCGCGGCGTGGCGCTCGCCAAACGCACCCTGGCCCAGGCGGACCTCGACGCCGGCCGCCTGGTCGCGCCTTTGCAGATCGCCACGGCGGTGGACTTCGCCTATTACCTCGTCCACTCGAAAGCCAAGGGTCGGCTGCCGCAGGTCAAGGCTTTTATCGGCTGGATCGAGGCGGAGGCCGAGGCGCACGAAGCGGCGCTGCTGGCCATCGACAACGGCGCGGGCATCTAACCAAGGCGCCCAACGACTTGCGCATCTGACGAGACGGATCGAAGACGAGATGAGCCTGACGCCATGAGCTCGACGACTGGGGCGCGGCCTGCGCCCGAAGACTGCGCCACCATGGCCGAGGTGCGCCAGGGCGTGGACGCCCTGGACCGGGCGCTGGTGACCCTGCTGGCCGAGCGCCAGCGCTACATGGACGCCGCCGCCCGCATCAAGACCGACCGCGCCGCGGTGCGCGATGTCGCCCGGATCGAGGACGTCGTGGCCAAGGTGAAGGCCGCCGCGCGCGAGGCGGGCCTGTCCGAAGCCATCGCCGAGCCGGTCTGGCGCACCCTCGTCGACCGCTGCATCGCCTACGAGTTCGACCGCTGGGACCAGACGCGGTCCAAGCCTTAGGCCTGAGCGGCCTCATAGGCCACGATGTCGGCGACCACGACGGCGAGCGCCGCCCGCACCGCCGGCAGGTCTTCCGGCGTTCCGAACTCCGCCGCCTGGCAGACCGCCCCCAGGGCGTTAGCGCCGATGCCGAGCGCCGCGCCCTTTATGGTGTGGGCCACCGCGCGGAAGTCCGGGTTGCTCGCCTCCAGCCCCGCCAGCCAGATCGGCGCCTGCTGGCGGAACAGCGCGACCACTTCGAGCGCGATCGAAACCTCGCCGCCGACGAAGCCCTCCAGGTAGCTAAAATCCACAGAACTCACGACTTTTTCCGACCTTGAAACTTCTTCACGACAGAGCTTGCCAAGACCGCGATTTCACGTATTTTCCGCGCCCTCGCCGTAGGGCCTCGCAAGGGCCCTGAGCCGAGATGGGTGTATAGCTCAGTTGGTAGAGCAGCTGACTCTTAATCAGCGGGTCGTAGGTTCGAATCCTACTACACCCACCATTTCTCTAATAAAATCAAGGCCGTAAGAACTCCAGCTTCTGCCGGACCGTTCTAGCCTCCCGTTTAGAACGGCGAACTCTGGCGACCACCTGCCGCACGCTCGTGTTCGTACCCTGGGACAGTATGCGCCGACCGTTAGCGGCATGATCCGCCCTCTTCCAAAACGATGACGGCGGCCAGACTGTCCGCGTGAATGTACAGCTCTCTGGAGCAACACTCGCGATTTTCTAGGGAGCCGCCAGAGCCTCCGCTGCAGCCGCTCGCACCGCAAGCGTCAGGCTTTCGAGCAATCGCGCGGCGAGCCGCGTGCGTTGCCAGTAGAGCGCGACGGAGATGCGCCGCCGCGGCGGCAATTCCACCAGGCGTCCAGCGGCGATATGCGGTTCGGCCAAGGCGAGCGGCGTCATCGCCCAGCCCAGGCCGGCCAGGTTCATGTCGAGCATCGCGTGGGTCGCCGGGGTCCAGTGAACGGGCGACGAAAGGGAAACGCCCAGCGCCTCCTGCGCCCACCGCGCCTGCAGCTCGTCTCGACGGTCGAAACGCAGCATCGGCGCGTGCTGGAGGCTCGCCGCATCGACGCCATCGGCGAAGAAGCGCGGCATGAAGTCGGGGCTTGCGGTCGCGACATAGTCGATCAGGCCGAGCCGATAGGTCCGGCATCCCGACACCGGCGTAGGGTCGGCCGTCACGGCCGCGAGCACCTCGCCCGTGCGCAGCCGATTGGCCGTGTGGGCCTCATCGTCCATGACCAGGTCGAGCATCGCGCCGGTCTCGGTTGCAAACTGCGCGGCCGCGCGGGGAAACCAGGTGCTGACGCTGTCGGCGTTGACGGCGATTCTCACCAATGCCGGACCGGAGGGTTTTTCAGCGAGCTTCGGCAGATCGGCGGTAGCTTCGCTTTCGAGCAGGCGGACCTGTTCGACATGGGCGCAAAGCCTGGCGCCGACCGCCGTGGGTCGGCAGGGATTCCCTCTCGTCAGGAGGACCGCGCCTAGCCTTTCCTCGAGCCCCTTCACTCTCTGGGACACGGCCGATGGGGTCACCCCGAGCAGGGCGGCGGCCTTGTCGAAACTGCCCTCACGCACAACCGCGGCGACGGCGTCCAGCGACGCGTAATCCAACATATTTAGCCCGCCTAATGCAGGTTAAGGAACTGTAGTTAGACTACATCTGATCAGCGCCTCATCAAGGCCGGCATGGTCACTTCCCTGCTGCCCGCCTTCGCCAATGGCTTCGCCCTATCCGCCGGTCTGATCATCGCAATCGGCGCCCAGAACATGTTCGTTCTGCGCCAGGGCCTTAGGGGAGAGCACGTCGGGCCGATCGTTCTGTTTTGCGCGACGGCTGACGCCATGCTCATCGCGGCGGGGGTGAGCGGTCTGGGCGGGGTGCTCACCCTGGTTCCAGGCCTGTCGCTCGCCCTGAGCCTAGGGGGCGCGGCCTTCCTGAGCTGGTATGGGATCGCGGCTCTGCGGCGTGCGGCCCGCCCGTCGGCGCTTTCCGTCGATGACCAGCCGGCCATAACCCTGGGAGCCGCCCTGACCGGGACCGCCGCCTTCACCTTCTTGAACCCCCATGTCTACATCGACACGGTCCTGCTGATGGGAGCCGTGGGGACGAGTCTCCCGCCCGTCGAGCGGCCCTTGTTCATCGCGGGGGCGGCGATGGCCAGTCTGACGTGGTTCTCAACGCTTGGCTTTGGCGCGCGCCTTGTCGCCCCGCTCTTCGCGCGGCCCGCCGCTTGGCGTGCACTCGATCTGGGCGTCGGCGTCATGATGTTGGCCCTCGCCGCAAGTCTTATGCACAGGACCGCAACCGCCTGACTCGCCGCCTCCAGGCTGGCGGCCTCCCGCCGGGCCCTAGGCCGCTTCGCCTCCGTCCACCAGCAGTGTGGACCCGGTCATGAAGATCGACATGTCGGACGCGCAGAAGAGCACCACCCGCGCAATGTCATCCGCGACGCCGACGCGCCCGAGCTTGCTGCTGGCGATGCCAGGGATCGGAATCTGAGCGAGGACCTCGGGCTCCAGCTCCGCTAGGTGCGCCGTATGTTCGGTCTGGCAGTAGCCGGGCGCGACGCCGAGGACGCGGATTCCGTGCGGCGCCAGTTCCAGCGCCATCTGCCGGGTCGCCCCGCGGACGCCGTGCTTCGAGGTGACGTAGGCGGCCTGTCCGGGGCTGATCCCTCTGAAGCCGGCCAGCGACGAGAGATTCACGATCGCCCCGCCCTTTCCGGCTTCGATCATGCGCCGCGCCGCCTCACGCGAGCCGAGGAACAGCCCGCGGAGATTGACCGCCATGACCTTGTCCCAGTCAGCGTCCGTCAGGTCCAGCAGCGGGGTGAACGACGGAATGCCGGCGTTGTTGACCCACACGTCGATGCCGCCGAATTCCTTCACGGCCAGATCGGCGGCTGCGATAACGGCGTCCTTGTCCGTGACATCCATCGGCACGGACAGGACGCGCGCGCCATAGGCGTCACTGATCTCCTGCGCCGTGGCCGCCGCCTTGTCCGCGTCGATGTCGCCGATCAGAACCGAAGCACCGGCTTCGGCCAGCCGGCGGGCGGTCGCCTTACCCAGCCCCCAGGCGGCGCCGGTGACGACGGCGGAGCGGCCAGCCAGGGAAACGATCTCGCTAAGCGGCTTGGCCGATAGGTCGGGGATGGACAAGGAGGACCTCACTGGATGGGTTGTTCTTGAAGACGGCCCTGGCCGTCGCCGTCGCGAGCGGCCGGTCGCTAGCGGCCGCGCCTGGACGACGCTCGCCTCACTTCTTCGCCGGGACTTTCGCGAGATCGGCGTCGATCTTGGCGAGCGCTTCGTCGGTGAACTGATCTGGCGCGTAGGACTGCACCTGCCGCAGCGTCATCGCCTTGGCCATCTCGAACTGCTCGTTGCTGGAGACCCCGGGGAGATACTTGTCGAAGATCGCCTTGGTCTCGGGGTTCTCGATCAACTCGCCGATGCTGCTGTTCTCCGTCGAATAGGCCGGCTTGGCGCCCGCAGCGGGATCAGCCGCAAGCGCCGGCCCGGCACTGAAAACGATCGCAACGGCGAAGGCCGCAGCCTTGAGCGATGCACGCATGAAAAATGTCCTTTCGACCCGAAGGTAGAGTGCTGCGGCCACGCCTCCTCTCGGAGCGCCGCCGCCGAAACTGAAATACAGCCCGAACGACTGCGGCAGGCCGCCCGTCCAGATCGTTCGGAATTTGAATGATTGCTAGACTCGTGTCTAGCGCTTTTTCCTGTAGGCGTGCTGACTGGAGCCGCCCTCGCAGGGCAGATCCCGCCAGCGGATAGTTCGACTTTCGAATGTCCTTGCCCTGCCCGAGCGTTCCACGCTAACCACGGACGCTAGTCATGTGTCTAGCGCCAATCGGCGGATGCGCCTGCCGAGAGCTCGCATCACCCGACCAAACCCAAGTCCAGAGCGTTATCCGTCCCTTCTGTCCCGATCTGGCGGAGAGGTGTCGCTCATCAGGAGGATCAGCGTGGGAGCACCCGCAAACGGCAGCGCGGTCTTGGGCCGCGTCTCGGCTCGAATGAGCGCCCTTCTCGCGGCGTCGGCCTTGTGTCTCCCCGTGAGCCCCGCCTTGGCCGCGGAACCGGACGCGCTCGCAACCGGATTCCGTGACCCTCCCGCCGCCGCGCGGCCGCGGGTCTGGTGGCATTGGCTCAACGGCAACATCACCCGCGACGGGGTCGATAAGGATCTCGCCTGGATGAAGCGGGTCGGCATCGGCGGGGCCCAGGCTTTCGACGCCAACCGCAAGACGCCGCAGATCGTGGACAAGCGGTTGGACTATATGTCGCCTGAATGGAAGGCGGTCTTTCGCACGGCTGCGGAACGGGCGGACGCCCTCGGGCTGGAGCTGGGCATCGCCTCCTCGCCGGGCTGGAGCGAGACGGGCGGCCCCTGGGTCAAGCCCGAGCAGGCGATGAAGAAGCTCGTCTGGAGTGAGCTCCAGGTGAGCGGCGGAAGGCGGTTGCGCGTTCGCCTCCCGCCGCTGCCGGCGGTGACAGGCCCCTATCAGTCGCTCCACGCCGAGGCGGTAGGCCACCAGATCGTCGACGGGTTCGCTCGCGACGCCGCCGTGGTCGCCTATCGAACCGAGGCTGCGAAGCTGGCGCGCCCGGCCGCGGCCGCCGCCAACGGCGTCGCAGTCGACGTGGCGCCTCTTCAGGATGAGCAGTTCGACGCCGGCGTGCTGCTGCCGCCGGCGCGCCCGGAGGGACCGGGCGCCATCGAGATCAGCTACGCCGCTCCGCAGACAATCCGCTCCGCGGTCGTCTTCGTGACGGACCTGCCTTCCTCGGCGATCGCCGGCCCATTGCGGCCGCAGCTCGAGGCCAGCGACGACGGCAAGACCTGGCGCAAGATCGCCGAGATCGGCCTTTCCGCGGCGCCCTCGACCGCAAGCTTCGCCCCGGTGACCGCCAAGAGGTTCCGACTGGTGTTCGCGCGCGGGCGCGCAACCAACCGGTCGCTGACTCCGGCGCCGGGGGCGGATCCCACGGCCGCCATGGGCATGGGCGGCGTGCGGCCGCGGCCGCCCCAGCTGGCGGAGTTCCGGTTGCTGCCGCAGGCGCGGATCAACGCCTTTGAGCAGAAGGCCGGATTCACCCTGGTCGAGAACTATTACGGGCTGGACGACCACGTCGGGTCTGACGTCAAGGGCCTCGCGCCTGGCGAGGTGGTCGATCTGACAGGCCGCGTGGGCGCTGACGGGATGCTGGAATGGATCCCGCCGCCCGGCCGCTGGACCGTGCTGCGCCTCGGCTATTCGCTGACCGGCAAGACGAACGCGCCGGCGAGTCCCGAGGCGACCGGGCTCGAAGTCGACAAGTATGACGCCGAGGCGGTGACCGACTACCTCGAGACCTACTTCGCCGGTTATCGCGAGGCGACTGGAGACGCCCTGTTCGGCGCACGTGGCGTGCGCGCCCTGGTGATGGACAGCATCGAGGTGGGTCCCTCGAACTGGACGCCGCGCATGCTCGAGCAGTTCCAGACGCTGCGCGGTTACGACGCCCGTCCCTGGCTGCCCGCGCTCACGGGGACCATCGTCGGCTCCCGCGCCCAGAGCGACGCCTTCCTCTACGATTTCCGCCGCACGTTGGGCGAGCTCAACGCGACAGCGCACTATGGGACGGTGGCGAAGGTGGCCCACCGCTACGGGCTCACGGTCTATGGCGAGTCTCTCGAGGCCGCCCGCGTGGATGCAAGTCTGGGCGACGATATCGAAATGCGGCGGTTCGCCGACGTCCCGATGGGCGCCATGTGGGCCTACGGCCGGACCGGACCGTGGAGCGGCTACCTCGCCGACATGCGCGGCGCGGCCTCCACCGCCCACATCTATGGCCGCAGCCATGTGGCTGCAGAGTCGCTGACCTCCATCCTCACGCCCTGGGCGTACGCCCCCGGCGACCTCCAGCCGATGATCGACATGGAGTTCCTCAGCGGCGTCAATCTGCCCGTGATCCACACCGCCGTTCATCAGCCGCGCGACGACCGCCAGCCCGGCCTCACGCTCGGCGTCTTCGGCCAGCAGTTCGGCCGCCACGAGACCTGGGCGGAGATGGCTGGCGGCTGGATCGACTACATCGCCCGCAACAGCTACCTGCTGCAGCAGGGCCGCAACGTCGCCGACGTCGGCTACGTCTACGGCGAAGAGGCGCCGATCGGCGTGATCGGCCGCGACGCCTATCCGAAGGACGTTCCGAAGCGCTACGCCTACGACTTCGTGCCGCCGGATGCGGTCATCAACGAACTATCGGTCGACGGCTCGGAGATCTTCTCCAAGGGCGGGGCGCGCTACCGCGTGCTCTACCTCGGCGGGACCAGCGCGCGCGTGACGCTCCCCGTGCTGCGCAAGCTCGCCGCCTTCGCCGAGGCCGGCGGCGTAATCGTCGGCGAAGCGCCGCAGACGACTCCCAGCCTGAAGGACGATACAGGCGAATTTTCCGCCCTCGTGCGCCGGCTCTGGGCCGGCGGGCCAGTGACGGCGGTCGGCAAGGGCAAGGTGTTCGCCGGCAAGGACGTCGAGGCCGCGCTCGCCGCCGTCGGCGCCAGGCCCGACTTCAGCTACGCCGCCCAGACGCCGGACGCGGACGTGCAGTTCGTGCACCGCAACTTGAGCGATGGCGACCTCTACTTCGTCAGCAACCGCAAGGCCCGCGCCGAACAGCTCGAGGCGAGGTTCCGCGTCACCGGCAAGGCGCCGCAGATCTGGCGCGCCGACACCGGCGCGGTCGCACCCCTCTCCTACCGCATCGAAGGCGAGGAGACGGTCGTGCCGCTGGAGATGCTGGCGGGCGAGTCCTTCTTCGTCGTCTTCCGCGAGCCGGCCAGCCAACCTACACGCACGGTCTCCCGGCTCGTCCCGATCGCCGCCGCCGAAGTGACCGGCCCGTGGAAGGTCGCCTTCCAGCCAGGGCGCGGCGCTCCCGCGGAGATCGAGCTCGCCAGGCTCGGCTCGCTGTCCGAACAGGCCGAGCCGGGGATCAAGTACTTCTCCGGCGTGGCGACCTATACGACGAGCTTCACCCTGCCGAAGGGCGTGCGGACCGGCGCGCCGCTGTGGCTCGACCTCGGACAGGTCGGCGACGTGGCCGAGGTGCAGGTGAACGGCAAGCCCGCGGGAAATCTCTGGAAGGCGCCTTATCGCGTCGACGTCGGCCGCCTGGTCCGCCCCGGCCGCAACAGGTTGGAGGTGAAGGTCGCCAACCTCTGGGTGAACCGGCTGATCGGCGACCAGCAGCCGGGCGCCCAGAAGATCACCTTCACCTCGGACAAGACCTACACGGCCAAGGCGCCCCTGCGGCCCTCCGGCCTGATCGGTCCGGTTCGGCTGATGACACCGGCGGCTCAGGCCGCGAAGAGGTGAACGCACGAGATCGGTGAGTGGTCCCCGGTCGGCCGGGGACCGCCGCACTCATCGGTTGGACGACAGGCGAAGGGGCTCGCCCTTCGCGAGGCGTTGCTCCTGCGCCTTTGGAATGAACGCCGGAAGGCCTTCCATCTCATAGGCCGCCGAGATCCCGGTGAACTCCCCGGTGACCGGGTCCTGCAGGCCATCCGCCGCTCGCTTCACCGCGTTGTACATTCCCGGCGCCTGGAACCCGATGGTGTTCTCGTAGTCCGACGAACGGAAGAAGGCCGCGCCGAGAAAGGTCCGCCAGTCGCGATAGCCGCCAAGCATGGCGCTCACCCCGCCGTCGGGCAGGAGCCGCAATTGCATGCGGGCGCTCGCAAGCGACCACGATATCCCCGCAGGCCCCTCATGCAGGTGGATCCTCTTCAGTGGCTCCGTGGTCACGACGCCGCCTACGATCTTTCCCCGGAAGCGGGCGAAGTCCTGGGCGTACGCGGCGTCTTCGGTAACCCTGAAGGTGTAATCGCCCAGGACGATCTTCGACGTCCCGTCCCGCTTCATCGGGTCGGTGCTGTACATGAGCGTGACAGCGACATCGTCGTCATTGAGCTCGTTGTCGATCCCGCTGACTTCCACCAGGATCGAAAGACCGCCCGCCCGTCGCAACTCATTGCTGATCATCGGCAGGAAGCCCTTGCGGCGCCAGCCCTCGATACAGCCCTGGACCGTGAAGAGCTGGTTGTCGACGCCCTTCTGCCCGTCGGGCGAGACATAGTTCCTGTGCTTGCGCGTACCCGGCGGCGGCGGGCCTGAGCCGTCGGCGCCGTCGAGATCGAAGCCCCTGGCGGCATTGGTCGTCGGCGCGACGAAGCCCGGGTCGGCGACAATGCCCGGCAGCATGGTCACGTTCATCTCGTCCGGACCGCGATACGGCAGGTATCGAGTGTCCGCGCCGCCCTTGTCCTTCAGGAGGGCGCGCTGTGCGGCCGCGCGTTCCGGCGACATGAGGGCGTAGTAGTCGGCTTGCGACGGCTTGGAGTTCAGCTTGGGGCACTGATCGTCGCTGCTGTCGGCGATGGGGGCGAACCAGGTGATCACGAAGACCTTGCTCGCGCCCGATTTCGGAGCGGGCGCGAGTTTCGCCGGCTCGGCCGTGATCGGACGCGGCTTCGGCTGCGGCCGAAAGTTCACCCAGCGGATCTCGTCGAACCGCAGCGCGAACGCCTGCTCCGGCGCACCGGCCACGACCGGACACGTCAGGCGAACGTTCTTCAAGTCGTATTCGTAGAACTCGGGCGCATCCGCCGGGCGCGGCCCGCGCTCCTGCGGGTGACGCGCCATCTCCGCCGACTCTGCGACCCTGATGTTCGGGATGGGCGCGCCGTCGCGGCACTTCTCCATCATCGCCTTCAAGGCCGGGCTCTTCTTGTCGACCGAGATCGACAGGACGTTCGGCCCCTTCTCCGGGACGCGAGGGCCGGTGAACAGCAGGCTGGCGGTGTCCCCGGTGATCCCGCGGATTTCCCGCAGAACGGGCTTCTCGGTCCAGTAGTTCGCCTCGGCCCGCACCCACCCCGAATACTTCGAGTGTCTCGCGCCTCCGGCGACGCCCGGGACCTTCAGGTAGCTGGGTCCGATGTAATAGGCGGTCGCGTCCGTGGCGCTGAGGCCGCACAGGACGCCGGCTGCAAAGGCCAGCCGTTTGAAGGCGGCTCGCGTCCGTCTCACAGAACTACGCTCGACAATCCGCATTTGCTTCGACGCCTCAGGCCATGACTTCGCTGATGGGCTTGTTTGTCTGCATGGCGGCGTCCCCCCAGCTGGTCACCGGCATCCCCAGCACCTGCTGAATGGTCAGACCGACGCGCGAGCTTGGGTCGCCCTTGCCGCTGACATGCTGTCCGGACTTCCACTTCCCGCCGGCCCGGCCCGCGACCATGATCGGCAGGTTGTCGACCGAGTGGATCTTCGCGAAGTTGCTCTCGGACGTCGCCAGCACAAGGCTGTGGTCCAGCAAGGTGCCGGTCCCTTCCTTCACCGAGTCCATCATCTTCAGCATGCTGGCGAAGGTCTCCATGCTCCGCTCGATGAAGAAGGTGGCTTTCGGCTGATAGCCGAGCTGCGAGTCGATGGCCTCCTCGTGCGTCAGTTCGTGGAACGACACCGGCTCGCCCGCCTTGCGCAGGTTCGAGCCGGCGTTCGACAGGGCGACGTTGAAGACCCGCGTCTGGTTGCAGGCCAGCGCCATCACGACCAGCTGCCCCAGCATGTCATGGCTTCTCGTCGCCATCTCCCAGGTCGGGCCGAGCTCAGTCTTCCCGGGCTCCTTCGGCAGGACGCAGGCTTCAGCCGGCGCCGGCTTCTCGAGCATCATGGCGAGCTGCTGCTCGACCTGCCTGAGAGAGGTGAAGTACTGGTCCACGCGCTGGCGGTCCGCGCTGCCCAACGTACGGATCAGGTCGTCGCGATCTTCCTTCACCGAGCTCAACACGCTCTGGCGCAGCATGATCTTTGGATCCGGCTTGAACTCCCCCTTGTTCGGATCGCTGAATCCCGTCCCGAACAGGCGTCTGTAGAGATTGATCGGATCGACTTCGCTCGGGTTGACGGTGGAGCCGGCCCGCATGCTGTAACTGACGCTCGACTGGCCCGTGCAGGCCACTTCCAGCGACTGGAAACGCGTGCCCTTGCCGATGTGGTCAGACACCAGGCAGTCAAGGGTCGGCAGCTCGGCGCTTCCCCCGCTCACGCCGCCCTGGGTCGGCGCCGCGCCGGAAAGCGTCGCCATCACGCCGGACCAGTGCACGAGGTTCGGCCGCCCGCCGAGGGCGCAGTTGAAGTTGGAAAAGATGGCGACCTTGTCCTTGTAGGGTGCGATCGGCCTCAGTTCCTCCTTCAGGTCGTAATCCGCGCCGAGCTTGTCCGGAAACCAGCGGGCCTCGTTCACGCCGCAGCCCCAGAACCAGGTCCCGAAGCGGGTCGGGATCGGCTTGCCCGAAGCCAGGGCCTCGCCATGGCCGTCGAGGAAACAGTCCAGCAACGGCAGCGCGACAGCAACGGTCGAGCCGCCCATGATGCCTCTGAGAATTGAGCGCCGCGTGGTGCTCGTCATCACTTCCTCCCGCGTTCTAGTTGGCTGCCGCGACCCGGACGTTGGCGGGCGCGGGCTCAGAGGCGACCGATCTGAAGGCCGGGCCCGTCGCAATCCGGCGCATCAGGGCGGGGACCTGGTGCTTGTCGCCCGCGAAGCGCTCCGTGGCGTACTCCAGCCACGCCTGCTCCGACGGCGTCGCCGGCCGTCCGACGCCGTACTCGAACGTCCGCTGCACGAGGCAGGCCGGAACGGCCGGGCTGTCGCGCAGCACGGTCTGCAGGCCGATCACGTCCAGGTACGGCTTGCCGTCGAATGCGCCGCTCGCATCGATCGGCGCGCCGTTCTCTCGCGCGCGAAAGGCGCCGATGGCGTCGTAATTCTCCATCGACAGGCCGATCGGATCCGTCAGCTTGTGGCAGCCCGCGCAGGACGCGTCCTCCACATGGATCGCCAGCCGCTCGCGCGCAGTCTTGTGCATCAGGTCGGCGGTGTTCTGCACCGCTGAGAAATCGACGTTGGCCGGCGGCTGGGGAACCTGTTGGCAGAGGAAAAGCTCGCGGACAGTCTTGCCCCGGATCGTCGGCGAGCTTCGCCCCTCGTGCGTGGGATCCAGCATCAGGAAGCCCGGCAGGGTGAGGATGCCGGCGCGTGGATCACTGGCGGCGAAGGTGTAGGGAGCCCAGCCGCCGCCTGTCGCGGTCTCGTCCACCGCGACCTTGTAGAGCGCGCCGAGGTTGCGGTTGATGAAGGTCTTCTTGGTCGTGAACAGGTCGCGGTAGTCGCCCTTCTGCGTGACCAGCAGATCGACGATGGTGCGCAGCGCCTGCTCCTGGGCGTCCTTAGCCAGGGCCGAGCTGAACTTCGGATAGATCGACTGATCCTTGGTCAGGCCGGCGAACTGTTCGTAGCCGAACATGTCGGAGAAGAACGAGCGCACGCCCTGTTCGAAGCGCGGCGAGGCCATCAGGCGATCGACCTGGGCTTCGAGTTTCGTACGATCGTAGAGGTCCCCGCGCGCGGCGGCGTCGAGTAGTTCGGCGTCTGGAGGCGCATCCCACAGGAGGAAGCTGACGCGGGTCGCGAGCGAGTAGGCGTCGAGACGCTCCTGCCCGGAATTCTGCGGATCCGGCTCGCCGCGCTCAACGCGGAAGATGAACTTCGGCGACGCCAGAAGCCGGGACAGTCCTGCCTCCAGGCCCTTGTGGAAGCTGTGGCTTTGTCCGGCCCCCGCGCTGGCGACGGCGAGGACTGAGTTCAACTCACGCGGCGAGAGCGGCCGGCGATAGAGAAGACGGCCATAGGTCTCGAAGAATTCGCTCGCGCATTGCACATCGAACGCCTCCGTGGACTTCGGCGCGCATGTGAGGACCTTATCTCGGCGGGCGTCCGACAGGACCTGCGCCGAGATTTCGCGAGCCCTCAACTCGTACTGTTCGATGCCCGACGCCGAGACGACGACCTTGCCGTCGCCGATCGCCATCAGGCCCTGATCGCGCAACGGCGGGTCGAAGCGGCCGGGAGTCTTGATGCCGGGCCCGAAGATCTGCGCGATCGTGCGCGCGTACTGGCCATCGTTGAGCCGCCGAAAGCCCGGCGAGCCGCCGACGGTCGCCGGCTCGCCGCCGGCCGCGCGCGCGAGCTGATTTGCGGCGGGCGTTAAGGCGACGCCGGCGACCACCGTCGCGGCGAGCCCGAAAACCCAGGACGATCGGAAAGGTCGAGCGGATGCAATCCTGAAACGCCTTCCAGAGAACATCAGCGCCTCCCCTACCGGCCATCGTTTTTTCGACAGCGCATGTGTCTGCAGTCTTAGGCGCGAGCCGTTTCGACCGCTCCCTAAAAAACTACTGTCCGTAGCTATTGTCCGGCCTTGGCGGGGAGTCAATAATCGCGGTCATGCGGCGGCGAGCCGCGATAGGAGACGAGAATGTCGAAATCATCCGACCGGACAGGCCTCGACGACGGCGATCGGCCGGGACAGCAGATGCGGATATTCCGCGCGAACGACGCCGTCGCGTTGGGCATGGAGATGATGCCTCTGGACAATGTCAGCGAGGCTGACGCGCAGGCTATGTCGGGGCCGACCAGCCCGGAAGAGCAGATCGGCGCCTTCGTGAAGGTGCTTTACGCGGACGAGGCTGTAGGAATCAGCGTGGCCTACAGCTGGTTCAAGCCCAACTTCATCCTTCCGCGCCACAGCCACAACGCCGACTGCGCGTACTACGTGATCTCCGGGGAAGCACATCTCGGGACGGAGATTCTTCGCGCCGGGGACGGCTTCTTCATCCCGGCCGGCGGCAACTACCAGTACGCCGCGGGGCCGGAAGGCGTGGAGGTGCTCGAATTCCGCACCGCCGCCCAGTTCAACATGCGCCTGAGCGGCAACAGCGAGGCCGCGTGGCGTCGCATCGCGGAAAACGCCGCGGCCAATCACCAGCGCTGGCGCAGCGAACCTCCGCCGCTCGCCGCTGCGCGGATGATGGGTTGATCCTGTTCGCGCGTTCACGGCCGGACGAAGTCGCGGACCATGCGAAACGCGCGAACAAATTCCCAGGCGATGTCCTGTGGCCGCTCGCGCTCAGCACGAGCGGCTTCGCGGAACGGGCGCCTATAAGAACTTCAGACGCCGCGCCAAGGCGTCGTTTCCTGGCAGAGACTGACCCTTCAGGGCGAAGGTGCGTATCGACAGGCAGCAGATCTTCAGCTCGGTGAAGTCCTCGTACCATTCGATGTCGTCGGTGGAGATGCCGGTGACCTCACGCCAGAGCGCAAGGGTCTCCTCCCGGCTCCCCATGCCCTGAAGCGGCGGCCGACCTGAACCTGGGCCGTGCATGCGGTCGCCGAGCACGATCCACCAGGCCAGATCGTGCAGCGCCCCGCCGAGTGAAGGCTGCTCCCAGTCCATGACGGCGATGACGTCGAAGTTGTCGTCGAACATCATATTGCCCAGGCGCGCGTCACCCCAGACCAGGCCCTCCGGCCGGTTCGCGGGCCAGCGCGCGCGCAGGCGATCCAGCGCCGCGTGCAGCACCGGCCACCGGCCATGTTGCCCGACCCAGTCGACGAAGCGTGCGTACTTGTCCCACTCCTGCGCCAGCCCGTCGCGTGCGCCAGGCGGCCCCCCTAGGAAGTCCATCTCCGCCCGGGGCACGGTCTGGATGGCCGCGAGCTGACGCACGCCGTTCTCCCAGAGCCGCGCGCGCTGGACCGGCGTCGCATCCTTCACCCAGCCGACGTCCGAATAGGGCGGCACGCTGACCGCCACCTTGCCCTTCAGCTTCTCCATGACGAAGAACGGGGCGCCGAGAAGCGCCGGATCCGGTTCGTGCCAGATCGGTCGCGCCACTCTGACGCGTCCATCGTCGTGCAGCAGCTGCATCAGCCGGAACTGCGCCGTGAACAGGTCGTCAGGATAGACGGTATGCCACGTGGGCTTGATCCGCACGACGAAGCCCTGCTCCGCGGGCTGGCCGTGCGCCAGCCAGGAGGCCTCGAAAAGGATCGTCTCGTGCGATTGCCCCGCGCCATGGGGATAGGCGAGGTTGAGGACCTTGAGCTCGACCGCCTCGGGCAGCTGGTGCTCAAGCCAAGCCGTAAGCTGACATGCGAGCGAGGCGAGGTCGCGCACCTCTGGGGCGACAATCACATTCATCATCGAGCGGCCTCCCAGCGGGAACGCATCCCCGCCACCGTTGTTCGCTTTCGCGAATTATTATTCTCTACTATGTCTACTTAGCCGCAGCTCGCCGCTGCTGTCCATGCGTGCTTCAAGCTGGGTTGATCGCAATCGTCGTCGCCGCCCCGCCGGCGACATACGAACTGACGCGGTCGCAGGCGTCGCGCAGCCGGCGCCCGATCCGCTCGATCTCTTTGCCCCGGACTGTCCGGGTGAATCCCACCAGCCCCAGCACGAAGGCGACATGGCCTGGCCGTTCGAAGACCGGCGCGTTCAAAGCCGCGAGCATGTACGCCTGATCGAGATCGAGTTCGCCAGGCGCGGAAACCGGGAATTCGTTGCGCTCGGCCGCGAAGGTCTCCTCAGGCGTCGCCGCAAGAACGCCTGGGTTGCGTATGTTGAAAATGAACCCGTGCTCACGCGCAAAGGCCATCGATTTGCGCATCAGTTCACGATGCTCGGCAGTAGGCGCCGGCGTCGAGTTGTCGAGCCAGGCTTCCGCTTCCTCGGGGCGCCACGCATAGAAGCTGGCGCTGAAAGGCGCGCGCAGCCGGAGCCGGGCGCCCACCGGGATCGAGAACCCGACGTGCGCAGCCGAGGACGCCCGTTCGCGGACGATCACCTCGTTCTGGTCTCTGAAGAACGCCGAACAAATCGCCTCGAACTCGTCGGCGAGCGCGCGCATTTCCGGCTTGGTTATCTGCAGCAGGAGCGAATCCTCTGCGGCTGTCCGGCCGATCTGCAACAGGGCGGGGCCAAGCACGTAGTTCTTGTCGCTCGCGCGATGAAGGTAGCCTACCTCGACCAGCCCCATGAGGAGGGCGTGGCACGTCGCCCGGCTGACCTTCAGGGCGCGCACGAGCTCCGTCAGGGTGCAGGCTTGGCCCGGACGCTTCGCGATGAAATCCAGGATCGCCGCGATCCGGTGCACGCCGGGTGATGAGCGAGACATGCGGACTTTCACTTCCTCCCGAGGACGCCGGACCTCTCCACCCGCTGACGATTGCCGAGCCCCGCGACCCGCCCCGCCGGGGCCGACATTTGTAAAATCAAACCGCTTTCCGGCCGGTTAGCAACCCGCTTTCTGCGGTGCTGAACCGCCACCCGCGAGCCGAGCCATCGCGCCTCAGACCGCCCGCGCTCGCCCGATCCTGAGCCCTGCCCTATTCGGGTGGCGGGATTGAGTAAATATCGCTCATATTGCATCATTTTGGTTCATGTTTGGCGCCGTTTCGACCCCGTCAACCGCTTGACGCGCCCGCTGAGGGGACGCTATGCAGCTGTCTAGCGAGACTCGCGCGTCGGCTCGTGCAAGTGGCGCAAGCTTGCGCTGGGTCACCAAGCTTCAGACAGCGCACGGGCCGAGCGAGAGAACTTCATGCCAGTCGCCGCCGAGACGAAGGACCGCTCGGCGCTCGTGACCGGCGCCGCCTCTGGGCGACGGCGCTGAGATTGCCTCGTCAAAATAATAACTAGGGAGAAACGGCATGGCTGCAGGGTCGATCGGAAAACCGCTTCGGGTCGTCCAATGGGCGACCGGCACGGTGGGAGCGTGCGCGATGCGCGGCGTCATCTCTCATCCAGGACTGGAGCTGGTGGGGGTGCGGGTCTACTCGGAGGCCAAGGAAGGCAAGGACGCTGGCGAACTGTGCGGCCTGCCGCCCACTGGCGTCGCCGCCACGCGCGACCTCGAGGCGATCCTGGCGCTGAAGCCGGACTGCGTGCTCTACATGCCCGAGAGCACCGATCTCGACGATGTCTGCCGGGTGCTCGAGAGCGGCGCAAATATCGTCTCGACCCGCGCGGATTTCTTCAATCCCGCGAAGATGGACCCGGCGGTTCGCGAGCGGATCGAGGCGGCCTGTCGCCGGGGCGGCAGTTCCATCCACTCCACCGGCAGCAGCCCCGGCTTCATCACCGAGGCCCTGCCTATCGTGCTGACCTCGCTGACGCGCCGGCTCGACCTTTTGATGATCGACGAGTTCGCCAACTGCATCGACGGCTGCTCGGAAGAGATGCTGCTGAACATCATGGGCTTCGGCGAGACGGCCGAGGTCTTCTCGCAACGCCAGCACCCTGAACGCGACGGGGTCTTCGGACACTCTCTGGCCGTGCTCGGTGATGCGCTGGGCATGCCCGTCGACCGTTTCGAGGTGACCAGCGAGTTTGCGCTGACCCGCCAGCCGACCAAGCTCCACAAGACGACGATCGCACCCGGCACGGTGGGAGCCCAGCGCCACGTGGTCACCGGACTGCACAAGGGCAAGCCGCTGCTGCGCTTCCGGTCGAACTGGTTCGTCACCACGGACCTGGAGCCCCATTGGGACCTGCGCGCGGACGGCTGGCGGGTCACGGTCGAAGGCGACACGCCGCTGGATATTACGATCGGCTTCCCGATCCCGCTCGAGCAACGTCAGGCCGTCCTGCCCGGCCTTACGGCCCACCGGCCGGTCAATGCGGTCCCCTATGTCTGCGCCGCGCCCCCCGGGATCGTCACGACCGCGGATCTTCCCCAGGTGATCGCCCGGCTGGCCTAGGTCGCGGCGCCATCTTCAATCCTCAGTTCCGCTTTTCAGGAGATCGACCTTGAACCGTCGTGAGATCATGGGGTCGGGAGCTTCACTCCTGACCTTGGCCGCCTTCGGCGGCGTCGCCAAAGCCCAACCGGCGAGGGCGACGGTGGAGGTCGATCTCCGCCGCGAGGCGGGACCGCTCGAGCACGTCTGGGAGCAATGCGTCGGCTCAGACCGAGCTGGGATCACCTTGCGCGAGGATTGGCGCAAGGACGCCCGACGCGTCCGCCAGGAACTGGGCGTTCAGCGCGTCCGCTTCCATGGCATCTTCGACGACGAGGTCGGGGTGGCGCCGAAGGGCGCCCTTGGCCGCACGGCCGGAGGCTACAACTATCAGAATGTCGACGCGATCTACGACGGTCTCGTCGAGATGGGGCTGCGTCCGTTCGTCGAGCTCAGCTTCATGCCCACGAAGCTGGCCAGCGGCGCTCGCACCTTTGGCACCTATCGCGCCAACATCACGCCTCCGACTTCGCTCTTGGACTGGAGCGCTCTCATCGTCGACTTCGCGCAGCACCTGATCGGCCGCTACGGCGCGGCCGAGGTGCGCCAGTGGTATTTCGAGGTCTGGAACGAGCCCAACCTGCCCTTCTTCTGGTCGGGCAACCAGGCCGACTACTTCGAGCTCTATCGCGCCACGGTGACGGCGCTGAAGGGCGTGGATCCAGCTCTGAAGGTCGGCGGTCCGTCCACCTCGGCGATCCAGTGGATCGGCGAGTTCCTCGACTTCTGCGGCAAGAACAACCTGCCGGTCGACTTTATCGGCACCCACATCTACGCCGGCGACAAGCAGGAGATGATGTTCGGCCAGGCTGGCCTCTACAGTCAGAACGACGTCATCCCCGCCGCCATGAAGAAGGTCCACGAGCAGATCGCCGCCAGCAAGTTCCCGAAGGCGGAGCTCTTCCTCAGCGAATGGTCCTCCGACAGTCCGGCGATGATCGCCCACATCGTCAAGGGCTGCCTGCCCTATTGCGATGGCATGTCCTACTGGCAGCTGAGCGGCACGTTCGAAGAGGTCTTCATCCCCGACTACCTGTTCAAGGAGGGGGACAACGGCTGGGGGCTGATGTCGCAGCGCGGGGTCGTGCGCCCCGCGTTCAACACCTTCAAGCTGATGCGCCGGCTGGGCGACCGCCGGCTGGAGGCGACCGGCCCGGCCTTGGCCTCCCGGACTAAGACCGGCGCCGCGGTGATGGTCTGGAACCTGGCCGACGTGCTGCAGCCGCCCGGCATTCCTGGCGCGCGAAGCGAGCGCAAGGTGATCGGCCAGCCGAAGCGCCTGCAGGTTGTGCTCAAGGGCGCCAAGCCGGGCCAGAGCGTGAAGGTCACGTTTGTCGACCAAGAGCGGGGCTCGCCCTATCCCGCTTGGCGCGCGCTGGGTTCGCCGCAGTATCCCACGCCCGAGCAGCTGACGAAGATCCGCGCCGCGGCCGAACTGCCGCCGCCGCAGACGCGCCGTTTGGGTGAGGCCGGCGAGCTGGTGCTCGACCTGCCGCCTGAAGGCGTGGCCCTGATCGAGCTGGCGTGACGCTCCACCTCAAAGGCGAGGCGCGTCTAGAGCATAAGTTCGACATTAGAATATATTTGGTTGCGAACAACCACCGCGCCGGAGCATCAGGTGCGGGACGCCTCCGGCCGCGAATGTCGGGGGGAAACGACCGGGGAAGTCCATGGCTCACCAACGCGCGAAACTGTTGTCCTCTGCCGCCGGCGTCCTCGCCGCGTCCTTGTTTGCAGCGCCCGGCCTTGCCGCTGAGGCGACGATCGCGCCGGGCGCCCTGCCCGCCATCGGCAAGGTCAATGAACGCTTCCAGTCCTACAATGTCGAGACCGTCGAAGTGGTCGGCGGACGCTTCTGGGCGCCCTATCCGAAGCCAGGCGCCAGACCGGCGCAGACGGACGGGCAGAAGAGCGGCGGCGTCGACATCGCCGGCGCCATGTTCCAGAAGCGCGAGCCGCTGGACCTGAAGGGCGACAAGCGCTTGCGCGTGCTCGCCAAGGCGCTCGGCCCGGCTTACGTCCGGGTCAGCGGCGCCTGGCAGAACTCGACCTACTTCCACGACAGCGACAGCCCGCCCCCGGAAAAGCCGCCGGCGGGCTACCAGGGTGTGCTGACCCGCCCGCAATGGGCCGGCGTGGTCGACTTCGCCAAGGCCGTCGATGCGGAACTCGTTGTCTCATTCCCGGTGAGCGCCGGCGCGCGCAACGTCGACGGGACCTGGAACCCGGACCAAGCGCGGCGGATGGTGAACTACACCCGCGCGCTCGGCGGCTCGATCCATTCCGCCGAGTTGATCAACGAGCCGAACGTCGGGCCGATGGTCGGCCTGCCCAAGGACTACGACGCTGCGGCCTTCGCTCGGGACATCGCTGGCTTCAATGCGTTCATCAAGGCCGACGCGCCCGAGATCAAGACGATCGGCCCCGGCTCGACCGGCGAAGCCGGCTACGTGGTGTTTCCGAAGGTCCCGGGGCAACCCAGCACCGAGCAGATGATGACCGCCGCGCCGCGGCCGCAGTTCGACATCTTCTCCTACCATTTCTACGGCACGGTCTCGAAGCGGTGCTCGGCCATGGACAAGAGCGCCGGGACCACGCCCGACCAGGCGCTGTCCGAAGCCTGGCTCGCCCGCGCAGACGTGCTGTTCGACTACTACAAGGGCCTGCGGGATCGCTTTACGCCGGGCGCGCCGATCTGGATCACCGAAATGGCGCAGGCCGCCTGCGGCGGCGACCAATGGGCGGCGACCTTCCTCGACACCTTCCGCTACGTCGACCAGATGGGCCGGCTGGCCAAGCGCGGAGCCGACGCGATCTTCCACAACACGTTGTCGGCCAGCGACTACGCCCTGATCGACGACGCCGGCCACGAACCGCGGCCGAGCTACTGGGCGGCGTTGCTCTGGCGTCAGCTGATGGGCGAGACCGTCCTGGACGCCGGCCCGATCCAGCCCGGCCTGCACGTCTACGCCCAGTGCCTGCGCGACAAGCCGGGCGGCGTGGGCCTGGTGGCGATCAATCTCGACAAGGACGCTCCGGCGAGATTGCAGCTCGCCTCTGCGGCCCAGCGCTACACGCTGACCTCCGACGATCTACAGAGCAAGACGGTGAAGCTGAACGGCCGCACCCTGGCGATGCTGCCGGGGGACAGGCTTCCGCAGCTGAAGCCAGCGAAGGCGGGCAAGGGCGTCCTGGAGCTCGCCCCCGCGAGCATCACCTTCCTCGCCGTGCCCAAGGCCGCGAACGCCGCCTGCCGTTAGCGGAAGCTCGCCACCGCCGCGCCGGCGGCGCCTTCACAACGACGTCGAAGCGGAGGAATGACTGTGGGGAAAAACCTGGGTCTCGTCGCCGTCCGATGAGCCCAGCGCCTGTTCGGCGGCGGTGAGCGCGCGCGGCACGGGATGCATCGACGGCGTGGCTTACGGCCCGCCTCCTCCGGGAAGCCGACCGTAACCTGCGGCCGGCGTTTACCGCCGGCTGACCTCCACCGATGAGACGATGGCTTCGCCGACCCGGCCGCGGAACTCCAGGTCCAGACGTCCGGCGCTCACGCGTGCGGGGAAGCTGCGGACCACGGCGGTGAGCGGCGCGCCCGCCGCCGCGGCCACGTCCAGGCGGTCCAGTTTGCGCTTGCCGTTGGCGATGACGTCGAACTGCCGTTCGCCGGCCTTCGCGCCGGGTTCGACGAAGGTCAGCGTCACCTTGTAGCGGCCGTTGTCCAGCGGAATGCGATATTGGAAGTCGCCGGCGCGATAGGTGGTCGCGACCTCGGAATTCACGGCGCCCGCAATCACCTTCGTCACCTTGGCCTTCCCATAGTCGGCAGGCTTGCTGACCGTGCCGGCCTTTCCGCCCACGAAGAAGGCGTCTGAGCCGAACCGGACGGACTCCGCAGGCGCGGCCATGAGCGCCCCGCTATCGATGCGGATCGCCTCAACAACGTCGGGAGCGACCCGCCAGACGATGCGGTCCTGCTGATCGCCGCTGGGGAAACGTCCGGCGGCGACGATGACGTTCTCGCCGAGATCGAGCTTCACAGCCTCCCAGACGCAGGTCATCTGCGGGCAATCCGTCTTGCGGCCAAGGGATCGGCCATTCAGCGTCAGTTCGGTGCTGGCCGCGTTGCTGTAAACCCGCACGTCAGTGACCCGGTAGGCGCGATCGACATAGCGACGCCCGTTGATGTGCAGAGTGGGGTGATCGCTCCAGTTGGCCTTGTAGAAGAAGAAGGCGTCCTTCTTGGTCTTCCGGTCGTAGGTGACCAACCCCTTGGTGTTGATGTCGTTCGCATCGCCCTCACGCCGCACGGTCGTGGCGAAATCGGTGCTGTTCCAGAGCCAGGTTCCCCAGAGATACGGCTTGCTCTTAAGCGTGGCCCAGGCCTGTTCGTGGATGTAGCTCATGTATTCCTCGGGCTGATTGCGCCCGCGGGAATCTGGCGGCCCGCCGAGCGGGTCGTCGGTGTGCATGGTCACCGCACCGCCGGCGCCGTACTCCGTGACGGCCAGCGGTTGCGCCGGCCGCTTCCGGTGGGTGGCGTCGAGATGCGGGCCGAGGTCGTCGACCCCGCCGTAGTACCAGCCGAAGTAGCGATTGACGCCTGAGAGCTCTGTCGCCGGCGCGACGATCGGGATCTCCACCTCGCCGGCGAAGAGCCGGCCTTCGCAGCAGTTAGCCTGCGTGGTCGGCCGCGTCGGGTCTTCCGCCTTGGCCAGCGCGTTCAGCTCCCGCAGCAGCGGCAGGGGATCTGGGGGTACGCCCAAGTCGCCGGTGAGGAAGCCGGGCAGCGAGGCGCCAAAATCGACTTCGTTAGCGATGCCCCAGACCGCGACGGATGGGTGATTGTAGTTCTGACGGATGAGCTCCTGCAGCTGCTGCCGGGCGTTTGCGCGCAGACCAGACGTCGCTTCCATTTGGCCGCGCGTCAGCGTCCAGAGCGTAACCAGCGGAATCTCGTCCCAGAGGATCAGGCCATAACGATCCGCCAGTTCATGCACGGTCTGGCCGTGCTGATAGTGCGTGAGCCGGATGCTGTTCGCGCCCATCTCGCGGATGAGGCCGATGTCGGCTTCGATGTCCGCCGCGCTCTGCGCCCAACCCTTGCCTTCCAGGTCCTGGTGCAGCCCGACGCCCCGGAGGCGGAGCGGCTTGCCATTCAGGAAGAAGCCCTTCTCGGGATCGAACCGCATCTGGCGCACGCCGAAAGCCTGGTCGACCCGATCCAGCACCTGTCCGCCGCCGCTGCGCAGTTCGACCACCAGGCGGTAGAGGTAGGGATCTTCCACGCCCTGCCACAGTCGCGCCTTCCCGATGGTGAGCTCGTGCTCGACGGTGGAGCCCCGTCCGGCAGCTACCGACACTGGGTTGGATCCTTCCGCCACGACCCGCCCCTCGGCGTCGACCAGGCGCGCAGTCACAAGGATCGGGGCCGCAGAACGGCCGTCGTTCCGCACTTTCGCTCGGACGCTCACGTGGGCTTGGCCGCCCTCGATCGAGCGCGTGGAGGCGTAGACGCCTGGGCCGCCGTAGTCGAGCATCTCCAGGTGCACCGCATCGGTTGCGATGAGGCTCACTGGCCGGTAGAGCCCCCCATGCACGAAGAAGTCGCCAGCGAGCGGCAGGACATCGGCGGTGGCCGAGCGCAGCGTAGGCGTGCTGTTGTCGGTCTTGACGACCAGCAGATTGGGCCGCCCCGACTTCAACGCCGCCGTGGCGTCGAGCCGGAACCCGGAGAAGCCGCCGGAGTGCTCGCCGAGCCGAACCCCGTTCAGCCAGACCTCCGCCTTTCTGCTGGCCGCTTCGAACTGCAGCCAGGCGCGCTTGCCGCGGAAGGTGGATGGCGCCGTGAAGGTAAGGCGATACCAGCCCACGCCTTGAGTCTTGTTGATCTTCTCGGGCGTATTCACACGGTCCCCCGACGCCGGGATGTAATGACCGACGCGGTTCCACGTGTGCGGAACGCTCACCCGCTCCCAACCTGCGTCTGAGAACCCCGGCTGCTCGGCGCCAAGCAGCGTATTGTCCTGCCTGAACCGCCAGCCGTCGGTCAGCGACACAATCTCGCGGTGGGACTGCGCCATCGATCCCGCGACGACCGTCTGCGCTTGAACGTCCGCACCCGCAGCCCAGGCGCAACCCAGCGCTGTCAGCGTGGCCAATACTAGCGGCTTCATTCCACGTCTTCCCCACACTCACGCCACGTCGAGAGCGTCGCCCCCAGCAGCAGTTCGCCTGCCGATGGTCGGCAAAAGCTCCCTACAGGGTTGACGGCTCGGACAGGCCGGCGCTATGCACTCGTCTAGCGCGCTAGTCGAGTGTCTAGCGCCTAAGCCGCCGGGTTTCTAGCCCGTCCAGAAACTGGCCTGCACAGCATGGGCGGCAGGCCTTGTTTGAAGAGTGCGTATTCGAGATGCCCCAACTGATCGTCACGACACGCGAAGGTGAAACGCGCACGCTCGAGGCTGCGACCGGTCTGAGCGTGATGGAGGTCATCCGGGACGGCGGAGTCGATGAGCTGCTGGCCCTTTGCGGCGGCGTCTGCTCCTGCGCGACCTGCCATGTGCACGTCGATCCCGAATTCGCCGGCAAGCTTCCGCCGATGAGCGAGGACGAGAACGATCTCCTCGACGGCGCCAGCGACCGCGACGCGCGCTCGCGGCTCTCCTGCCAGATCCGGATGAACGACGGCCTCTCCGGGCTGCGCGTCACCATCGCCCAGGCCGACTGAACCCCGCCCACTTATCCGCTTGGCGGCTCCGCCAGGCCCCGGAGATCCATATGCAGGCCCTCGAAGAGCGCGACTACTTCACTGACTACGAGATCCTCAAGGATCCTTACGCCTATTTCGAAGCGATCCGGGCGAAGGGTCCAGTCTATCAGCCTCCGGGCAAGGACTATCTCATCGTCACCGGCTTCGAGGAGACCCTCGAGATCATCAAGAATCACGAGGACTTCTCGGCCATCATCGGCTTGGCCGGCGCGGCCGCCCCCTTGCCGTTCACGCCCGAGGGCTCGGATATCAAGGACCAGATCGAGGCGCACCGGGACGCGTTTCTCGGCGGCGATCTCCTGGTCAACTACGACGACCAGCAGCACACCTATTCGCGAGCCCTGCTCAGCCACCTCTTCACGCCGTCGCGGCTGAAGGCGAATGAGCGCTTCATCGCCGCATATTCCGATGAGCTGGTGAAGGACGCTGTCGCCAACGGCGGCGTCGAGCTCATCAAGACGATCGCCACGCCCTTTGTGACCATGGTGATCGCCGATCTGCTGGGCGTGCCGCAGGAGGATCGCCAGATCTTCATGGACGCGATCGAGTCGGGCCCGACCCCGGGCAGCCTTGAATCGGGTCAGAACGATTTCTCTGCGGAGACCCACCCGCTCGTTGTCATGGGCGGCTATTTCGCCGGCTATGTGCAGGATCGCCGGGCGAATCCGCGCGACGACGTGCTGTCCCAGCTGGCCAACGCCAAGTTCCCGGACGGTTCGACGCCGGACGCGATGGAGATCGTCCGCCTCGCCACCTTCCTGTTCGGCGCCGGTCAGGACACCAGCGCCAAGCTGCTGGGCAATTCGATGAAGTACATCGTCGACCAGCCCGGCCTGCAGGACCAGCTGCGCCAGGATCCGTCTCTCATTCCGGCCTTCCTGGAGGAGGTGCTCCGCATCGAGGGATCGACGAAGCAGACGGCCCGCCTCGCCCGCAGGGACACCCGCATCGGCGACCTCGAGGTCCCGGCCGGCACGAAGGTGCTGCTCGCGCTCTCGGCCGCCAACCGCGACCCGCGGCGATGGGAGGATCCGCAGGCGCTGGTCCTCAAGCGTCCGAGGATCCAGGAGCATGTCGCCTTCGGGCGCGGCAAGCACGTCTGCGCCGGAGCCCCCCTCGCCCGGGTCGAGGTCCGCGTCATTCTCGAGAAGTTCCTCGAGCACACCGCCAAGATCGACCTGAACGAGGCCAAGCACGGGCCGCGTGGGGCGCGCAACCTCGAGTACGAGCCGAGCTTCATCATCCGCGGACTCGCCGAGCTTCACCTCAAGCTGACGCCGGCCGAGAACTTCGTGGCGCCCGCCAAGGTGAACGCCGCAGGCGCGCGGGAAGCACAAGATGCCGCGGCGCCCGCGCGTCCGCGCCTCTCCACCGCCGGTACGACGCTCGGCGCCCTGCTCGCCGATCCCGCGGCCAAGGCCGCGCTCGACAAGCATTTTCCGGGCGTCACGAGCGACGCACGGATGGCGATGGCGAAGGGCATGACGCTGCGCACCGTGCAGAAGTTCGCACCGGGGCAATTCACCAACGAAGCGCTCGACGCTCTTGATGCGGAGCTCGCCCAACTGAAGCCGCAGTAAGGCGGCGCCCCGCCGCATCGGTCAGCTGCACAGGGCGTGTGCGGCCCATGCGGCGAACGTCTCCAAGTCGCCAAGTCGCAAGGCTGCCCAAGCAGCAGCCGCCGTCTTGGCGTGAGTCCGCGTGATTATATTTGATCGGGAGGGAAGATTGAAAATGACTGCTTATGCCGCCTTCGCTGGGGCGAGCGTCCTGGCGATGGCTACGGCCGCCGCCGCTCAGGCGCAACCCGCGCCGGCGCCTGCGGCTGAAGCCGCAAGCGAGACCTCGCTGGGCGAGATCGTCGTCACGGCGCGCCGGCGTTCCGAGAGCCTGCAGCAGGTCCCGCAGGTCGTGAACGCAGTCACCTCGGACACGCTGGACAAGCTCAACATCAAACGCTTCGACGACGTTCAGGCGGTCGTCCCGGGCCTGACGCTCGCCAGCAGCAACACCGGCTTCCAATCCGGCGCCTCGCTGCGCGGCGTGACCTTCGACGTCGTCTCGGGCGCCGATCCGACGGTCGCGATGTACATGAACGACGCGCCGGTCGAGACGAACTTCCTGTTCCAGTCGATGTTCGATATCGGCCAGATCGAGGTCCTGCGCGGCCCGCAAGGGACCACTCGCGGCGTGGCGGCCCCGTCGGGCGCGATCACCCTCACCACTCGCAAGCCGAACCTGTCGGAGATCGGCGGCTACGGCAGCGTGACCGTCACGGACCAGCATGGCCGCAACGTCCAAGGCGCGATCAGTGTGCCGGTCATCCGCGACATCCTGGGAGTGCGGGTCGCGGGCCTGCTGGACCAGGACGACTTCGACGGCGTGAACAGTATCCACAGCAGCATCGCGCCGCGCCAGGTGACCAGCGCCGTGCGGACGAGCGTCAGCTTCGAGCCGAACGACGCCATCAACGCCAACATCGTCTGGCAGCACCTCGACAAGAAGCTCGACAGCTTCACCCAGGTCACGGGCCCGGGCAGCGCGCGCAATCCGGCGATCGCGCCCAGCGATCGCGTAGGCGTCCAGGACGCGCCGAGCAACTTTCGCCAGCACATGGACGTGGTGACCGCTCAGCTCGATTCCCGCATCTTCGGTCAGCACCTCAGCTATGTTGGCTCATACTCGCATATGAAGCTCAGCAGCCGTGCGCCGCAGGATTTGGGCGACGTGATCCCTGGCGTCGAGATCTTTCAGACAAACAACATCCTGCGTGAGCAGACGACACACGAGATCAGGCTCGCGTCGGATCCTGCGCCCGGCCGCTTCCTCGACTACACCGTCGGCGGCTTCTACCAGTGGTACATCACTGAGTCTCACGTCGGCCAACCCGGCACCTTCCTGCCGGGTGCGTTCGGCCCGCCCGGGACCTTCGATCCGACGCAGTTCAACGCCCGCTATCAGGTGCCGACGACGATCGAGGTGCCGAACAGCTATCAGGAGACCTCCGTCTTCGGGAACCTGACGGCGCATTTCGGCGAGAACACCGAGCTGAGCGCCGGCGTGCGGCACATCATCTCGATCACCAACGATCACACCCTCCTCGCGAGCGCCCCTGGGGCGATCGCGGTCCGGCTCCCCGCCCCGATCCCCTGCACCTTGGCGGGGCTTTCGCCCAGCAGCTACGCCGGCTTCTGCGATGCGCCCGTGCCGGGCGGGGTGATCCAGAACCTCGCGCGGCGGACGACCAAGCGTCCGACGATCTACAACATCTCGCTGTCGCACCGCTTCAGCCGCGACTTCCTGGTCTACGCCAACCACGGCACCTCGTTCCGCCGCGGCGTGAACCAGGTCGGCATCTTCAACGCCGAGAACGATCCGGCGCTGAGCTCGGTGATCTTCCTGCAGCCTGAAACGTCGCGGTCGTACGAAGTTGGCTTCAAGTCCACGCTGCTCGACGGGCGCGCGCGGCTGAACGTGGCGCTGTTCCGGCAGACCTTCGACGACCTGATCTTCCGCACCGCCCCTGTGCCTTACCTGAGCACCAACGGCAGTTCGGCCAGCGTCGCCACGACCAACATCACGACCAACGCCGACGCCGTGATCGAAGGGATCGACGTCGACGCGGCCTTCCAGGTGACGCGGAACCTGAATGTCTCGGCCGCCCTCAGCTATTCGGACGGCCGGGTCGACAACGCCCAGGTCCCCTGCCGCGACGCCAATTTCGACGGCGTGGCCGACGCCGGCGTCCCGACCGTGGCGGACTTCCGCGCCGCGGGCACGGCGCTCGCCTTCTGCCGCTCGACCGGATCGGTGTCGCAAAACCCGCTCTGGAACGCGACGGTCCAGGCCGAGTACGTTCGCCCCGTGGCCGACCAGGTCGACGGTTTCGTCCGCGGCCTGTTCAGCTACTACCCGAAGAACAACCGTCAGACTCCTGCGCTGGCGATCAATCCCTACAGCACCCTGAACCTCTACGCCGGCGTGCGCAGTCAGGACGGCGCGTGGGAACTCTCGGTGTTCGCCCGGAACGCGTTCGACACGGACGAGATCACCGACCAGGGCGTCGACCCGCTGCGGACCGGGCCGGTTCAAGCCTTCTTCGGCGCCCAGACGGGCGCCTCCGGATACACCCGGAGCGCCTTCACCGCAGATCGCGAGATCGGCGTGAGCGTCCGCTACGCGTTCGGCTCGCGCTAGATCGACAAGTCCCTCCCCTCGCGTCGGGCGGCGCTCCGCCCGACGCGCCTTTTTCTGACTGGCGCTTCGCCGACGCTCGAACGCAGAAAAGGCAGAGCATTCGCCGGCTCGATTTCCTTCCCCGAGCTGACGAACGCGCCGGGCGACGTTGGGAGCGCCGCCCGGCGCACCTCTTCCAAACAACTCGGATTCCCCGGCAGGCGCCGGGCAGGAGACGTTAGCCAGCTGCCGGAAGCAGGATCTCGTTGATCGGACAGACCTGTCCGCCTGAAACCTTCAAGCCGCCGCCGACCGCGTAGATGCGGCCATTCACCGAAGCGGCGGCCAGGCCGTGGCGCGGCGTGCGCATTGGCGGACCTGCCGTCCACTGGTCTGTCCCTGGATCATAGCACCAGCAGTCCGGGATCACGTCCCGTACGCCTTCGCCGCCGAAGACGTATAGCTTCCCCCCGGCGGCCGCGCCCGCCAGCCCGCCCGCCGCTCGCGGCATGGGCCGCAGCGTCTCCCAGCGGTCGGCCTTCGGATCGTAGCGATCGAGCTGAGCCGAATTACCGCCCCGAACCGTGCGGCCGCCGGCCAGGTAGAACATACCGCCGATGGCGGCGCCCGTGGCGCTGTTGCGGGCCAGCGGACAGGGCGCGGCCGCGCTCCAGCGCCGGGCGTGCGCGTCAAACATCTGGTGCGTCGCGACGTCGCCGTGGTCGGTCCATTTCCGGTTCGACGCGCCCGACGGCGCCCGACCGCTGGCGAGGTGAATCCGGTCGCCAAGCGTGACCGCAACGGTTTCGCACTGGATCTGGGGCATCTCGGGGGCCGGCGCCCAGACCTTTCCGTCGAAGGCGAGCGCGTCGCGGATCGCCACCCAGCCGCCCTCCTCGGTGACGCGAAAGCCGCCGAACGCATACAGCCGGTCCCGCACGGCCGCGAGCGCTGGATGATGCCGCGGAAACGGCAAACGCGGTCCTTCGCGCCACCGATCCGTAGCCGGATCGTAGACGCCGGTCCGATCCTGCGGATTGATCTCTCTGAGCGAGGCGTCTCTAGGAGCCATTCCGCCGGCGATGACGACCTTGCCCTTGAAGGCGGCTCCGTAGACTTCCTGCACCGGCCAAGGCAGGTCAGCCGCCAGGACCCATCGTGGATCTTCGGCGCTCCGGGCTTGAGCGGGGAGCGTGCCGCCGACCAGGCCGGCGAGGAGGAGGGTTCTACGATCGATCATCTCACGCCGTTCGATTTGCTTTGAAGCCGTACGCCCGGCGCAGGGCGCGCGCGACCTCATCCTGGTAGGCTGCGGCCTCCGCCGGGATCAGGGCGGCCAACGGCTGGGCGCCGTGGAACTGACCCTCCCAGCAATGGTGCTCGACGGCGACGCCCGCCTCGGCAAGCCTGCGCGCGTAGGCTGCGCCCTCCGCCCGCAACGGATCATACTCCGCGGTCATGATCAGCGCCGGCGGCAGGTTGCGGAGGTCCGCCGCCAACAGCGGCGAAGCGTAGGGATCGCGGGCCTCGGCCGCATCTGACAGGTAATGGCTTCGCACCTGCGGCTTGTCGCTGGGCAGGACCACGCCCTCATCCTCGGCTCGCAGCGGCGCGTCGCAGGTGAGATCGGTGATCGGGATCTCCAGCACCTGCAGCCTCAAGGCCGGCCCGCCGCGATCCCGCGCCATCAGCGCCACGACCGCCGCGAGATTGCCGCCGGCGCTCACGCCGCCGACCGAAACGCGCGAGGCGTCGACGCCAAGCTCGGCGGCCTGCTCCACGACCCACGAGAGAGCGGCGTAGCAATCCTCCGGCGCGGTCGGGAACCTGTGCTCCGGCGCAAGGCGGTAGTCGACCGCAGCGACGATGCATCCGGCGTCCTTCGCGAGGCCGCGACACAGGGAGTCGAAGTGGTCGAGCGTTCCAAGCCAGAAGGAGCCGCCATGGTAGTAGACATGGCAGGGAAGCGGCCGCGCCGGGGCCGCTGGCGCATAGAGGCGAACGGTGATCGCGCCGCCCTCGACCTCAACTCTGTGGTCGCGTTCGATCAGCAGCGGCTCGTGTCGGGCATAGAAGCCGACGATGCTGTGTTCCATCGCGGCATGAGTCGCCGCGCGCGCTTCGGCCAAAGACCCGAACTCTGCCCTCGGCGCCGCGGCGATGGCGTCGAACAACGGCTTCAGCGCGGAAAGTACGGGCATAGACACTCACCCTCGACGAGACCTCCGGCCGGCCCGGCCGGAGGCGGATTGATCAAAGCCGGGACGGAAGCGGCGGGGCGGTGTCGGGCTTGCGGGTTCCCAGCGCCTCGCGCGCCGTCGCGCGAATGTAGGCGTGGAGCTGCCGCACCTGAGCGTCGGTAAAGTCGAACTGCGGCATGCCGCGCTCGGCCAAGGCTCCCTCCTTGAGCACCGTCGCAAGGCCGTCCTGGGTCAGCGCAATCTGCGATTCCCGCAGGTCCGGGGCTGGCGAGCCCGCCGCCTTCAGGCCGATGCCATGGCAGGCGATGCAGGCGACCGACAGGGCGCGCCCGGCCGTCACATCGGCCTCGTCGATCTGGATCGAGGGGTCATCGACTGCGTGCACGGCCATATCCGGGCCGGGCGACGGCGGAAGCACGGCCTTGCCATCCAGCGTGAAGGTGAGGAGCCGGCGCGGTTGGGCGCCGTACTTCCAGCCGACGTTCATCACATCGCTCATCGCCGCGGTCGTGCCGCCGTAGCCGACCAGCACTGACACGTACTGCTTGCCGCCGACCGCATAGCTCATCGGCGCGGCGATGATCCCGAGCCCGGCGTTGAACCGCCACAGCCGCTTGCCGCTCGTCGCGTCATAGGTAGAAAACCAGCCGTCCGCCGTCCCCTGGAACACCAGGTTGCCGGCGGTCGTCAGGACGCCGCCATTCCACAGGTGGTCATGCTGCACGCGCCAGCGCGCCTGCTGGCGCACCGGGTCCCAGGCCAGCAACGCGCCCTTGCCGTCGGCCGGATCGTTCGGATCCTTGTGGCTGTGAAGCGTCATGCCGCCGAAGGCGAAGTCGCCCGGCGTGAGGTTCGTCGTGTAGCGCGCGCCGAGCTGCATATAGGGGATGTAGACGAGCCCGGTCTGCGGGTTGAACGCCATCGCCTGCCAGTTGTGCGTGCCCGCGGGGCCCGGCCAGATGATCGACTCGCCCGTCTCGTAGCGGATGTTCGGCGCCTCGACCGGACGGCCGGTCTCAAGGTCGATGCGCTCGGCCCAGGTGACCTTGCCGGTCTTCTCGGCCGAGATCAGCTTCCCCGTCTGGCGGTCGAGCACATAGAAGAAGCCGTTGGTCGGCGACTGCATCAGCACTTTGCGAGGCTTGCCGTCGATCGTCAGCGTCGCGGTGATCATGTTCGCCGTGGCCTTGTAGTCCCACGACTCGTTCGGGTTCTGCTGGTAGTGCCAGACGTACTTGCCGGTTTCGGCGTCGAGCGCGACGATCGAGGTGATGAACAGATTGTCGCCGCCGCCCGGGTTGCGGACCTTGGGGTTGTACGGGCCGGCGTTGCCGACGCCGATGTAGATGCGGTTCAGCTCGGGGTCGAAGGTGATCCCGTTCCACACCGCGCCGCCGCCGCCGCCCACCTTCCAGTACTCGCCGGTCCAGGTCTTGGCGGCCATCTCCATGACCGGGTCGCCGCCGTTCTCCCCGGGCTTGGCGGGCGTGGTGTAGAAGCGCCAGACCTGCTGGCCGGTCTTCTGGTCGTAGGCGGTGACGAAGCCGCGCTGCGCCGAGTCGCCGCCGGCGTTGCCGATGATCACCTTGCCGTTGAACACGCGCGGCGCGCCGGTGACGGTGTGCAGCGACTCGGCCGGCACGCTCAGGGTTTTCCAGACCTCCTGACCGGTCTTGGCGTCCAGCGCGGTGAGATAGCCGTCCAGGGCGCCCAGGAAGATGCGGCCGTCGGCGTAGGCGAGGCCGCGGTTCACGCCGAAGTTCAGCCGAAACTTGAAGCGGCTGCGCTTCCAGATCTGCGGATCGTAGGTCCAGAGCACCTTCCCGCTCACCGCGTCGACCGCATAGACCTTGGACTGGCTGCCGGTGAAGTAGAGCACCCCGTCGACGGCCAGCGGCGTCGCCTCCAGCGACACCTCGCCGTCCAGATCGAGCGCCCAGGCCAGGCCGAGCTTGGCGGCGTTGCCGGAATTGATCTGCTCGAGCCGGCTGAAACCGCTTTCGTCGACCAGGCCGCCAGGATTGGTCCAGTTCGCCGTGGCGACGGCATTGTCGCGGCCGACCGCGCTCGACACCGCCGCCGCTCCGGCGAATACGATACAGGACGCCACCGTCAGCAAGACACGCTTGGTCATTCTCCCTCCCCTCTTCTTTTGATCTTGTTCGAGGCGCGTCACAGGCGCTCGCCGGTGAGTTTGGCGCTGCCGAAGACGCCCATCTTGACCTTGCCGGCGAGCTTGTCGCCGGCGACCTCCAGGTCGTACTTCAGGGTCAGCGCCATCGGCTTGGCGACTTTCATCTCCCACTTCAGCCGATCGCCCTCGACGACGCCTTCGAACGCCTGCGAGCCCTGGTCGCTGTCGAGCCGGCCCTTGAGCAGCCTGCCCTCCGTGGCGAAGTGGCCGGTCATCTCCTGCGGCCCCATCGGCGTGGCGAGCACCATCTTCCAGGCGCCGTCGACGGCGGCGGCCGATGCGGCGGCTTCGGCCTCTTTGATCGCCGCCGCGGCCCCGCCCGGCAGGATCGCCGCGCCCGGCGGGACGTCGGCGATGTCGCCCTGGACCGTGGCCGGTCCCGGATGCTCGACGCCAGCTTGCGCAAATCGGCTGACTGGCTTCGGCGCCGGCGGCTTGCCATCGATGACGTCGAGCAGCTTGGCCGGCGTTAGCGGCAGGTCGACCGGCACCTCGCCGAACGGGCTGAGCGCATCGGCGATCGCGTTGACCAGGGTCGGCGGGCCGATGATGCAGCCGCCCTCGCCGACGCCGCGGAACCCGCCTTCGCCCTTCGCTGGCGTGGCGGCGGCGTGGACGTGCTCGAAATCCGGCACGTCGAAGAAGGTCGGCAGCAGATAGTCCTTGAAGGTCGCCGCGATCGGGTTGCCGCGCGCATCGTAGCCGGCCTCTTCCAGCAACACCGTTCCGATCGCCTGGGCGAGGCCGCCGGAGACCTGCCCCTCGACAACCGCGGGATTGATCATCACCCCGCAGTCTTCGCTGGCGACCCAGCGCCTGATGGTCACCAAGCCGGTATCAGCGTCGACCTCGACGATGCAGGCGTGCGCTGCGCTGGTGAAGGTCATCGGCGGCGGGTCGTAGCGGTGCTGCACCTCGAGCCCGGTCTCCAGGCCGGGCGGCAGGCGCGCCGGCTCGCCATAGGCGATTTCGGCGATCTCGCGCAGGCTGCGGGTCATCTCCGGGGCGCCCGCCACGCGGATCATCCCGTCCTCGATCCGCACGTCATCCGGATTGGCGTTCAGCAGGTGCGCGGCGACCCGCTTCACCTTCTCGGCGAGCAGCTTGCCGGCCTTTATCGCCGCGCCGCCGCCGATCACGCCCTGGCGGCTGCCGCCGGCGCCGGGGCTGAAGCCGCCGCGCGAGCTGTCGCCTTCGAACACCGTGACGTCCTCGTAGGGAACGCCGAGCTGCTCGGCGACGCACTGCGCCATGGTGGTCTGGGTGCCGTGGCCTTGGCTGTGGGTGCTCATCACAACGGTCACCTTGCCGGTCGGCTCGACGCGGACCTGCGCCAGCTCGCCGGTCATCACCGGGATGCTGCCGGCCGAGCCGGTCGGCTCGATGTAGGTGGCGATCCCGAGGCCGAGGTAGCGCCCCGCCTTCCGCGCGGCCGCCTGCTCGGCGCGGAACGCCGGCACGTCGACCACCTCCAGCAGCCGGTCGAGGCACTCGGCCGGCGTGATGTCCTCGAGCGGGATGCCCATCGAAGTGACGGTCGGCTGATCGGCCTTGGTGATGAGGTTGCGCCGGCGGATCTCGATCGGATCGAGGCCGATCTTCCGCGCCGCCGCGTCCAGCAGGGTCTCGCGCGCCAGGCTTTCGATCGCCCAGGGGCCGCGATAGGCGGCGAGGCCCTGGGTGTTGGTGTACCAGCCGCGGGTCAGGAAGCCGTAGGCCGGCGTCTTGTAGGCCGACCACAGGAACATGTGCACGGCGATGTTGGCGTCGGCCCCCATCGGATAGGCGCCGTTGTTGGAGCTGTAGTCGGCGTGCGACCCGACCAGCCGGCCGTCGGCGTCGAAGGCGGCGCGCAGGGTCATCTCCTGCTCACGCGCCTGGTTGGAGGCGGTCAGGTTCTCCAGCCGGTCCTCGATCCACTTCAGCGGCCGGCCGAGCAGCATGGTGGCTTGGATGACCGCCATCTCTTCCAGCCACGGGTGGTTCTTGAAGCCGAACGAGCCGCCGACGTCCTTGGCGACGACGCGGACGCTCATGTTCGGCAGACCAAGCGCCATGGTGATGTAGCGCGCGACCAGCTGCGGACCGGCGCAGGTGATGTGGACGAGCAGCTCCTCCGGGCCCTGCAGCACCGCCAGGACGCCCCGCGTCTCCATCGGCGACTGGGAGATCCGCTGGTGGGTCACCTGGGTTGTGACGAGGTGCGGAGCGCCGGCCAGCAACGCCTCTAGGTCTTCGTCGCCGTCCTCGTCGCCCATCTGCGCGGCGATGTTGGATCCGGTGTCCGGGTGCACCGGCGGGCCATGCCGGGCGTCGTCCAGGGTGACGACCGGGTCCTCCTCCTCGTAGTCGACCACGATCAGGCCGGCCGCGTCCTCGGCGATGTAACGATCGTCGGCGACGACCATGGCGACGGGATTGCCGACATAGGCGACGCGGTCCCTGGCCAGCGGCGTGACCGCCACCTCGGTCGGGACCATGAAGAAGCTGTGCATGGTGACCGGAAACCGCGCGAGGTCCTCGGCGGTGAGGATCGCGTGCACGCCGGGCAGGTCGCGCGCGGCCGAGGCGTCGATCGCGCGGATGCGGCCGCGGGCGATCGGGCTGCGCACGAAGGCGACGTGCAGCATGCCGGGCATCACGACGTCGTCGACGAAGGTGCCCTTGCCGGTCAGCAGGCGCGGGTCTTCCTTTCGCGGCAGGCGCTGGCCGATGAAGCGCTGGGCGGTGATCGTGCTCACGCCTGTTCTCCGGCCGCCAGCCGGCGGATCGCGCGGCGAATGCCCTGGTAGCCGGTGCAGCGGCAGATATGCCCCGACATAGCCGCCTCCAGCACCTCGCCGCTCGGCGTCTCGGGACCCTTGGTCAGGGCGACCAGGGTCATCACCACCCCGGGGGTGCAGAAGCCGCACTGCAGGCCGTGCTCGTCGCGCAGCGCCTGCTGCACCGGGTGCAGCGTCCCGTCGGCGGCGGCCACGCCTTCGACCGTCTTGATCTCGCCGCCGTCCGCCTGCACGGCCAGCATCAGGCAGGCGCGCACCGCCAATCCGTCGACGATGACGGTGCAGGCGCCGCAGACGCCATGCTCGCAGCCGATGTGGACGCCGGTGCAGCCCAGGTCGATGCGCAGGAAGTCGGCCAGTGTGCGGCGGCCCTCGACCGTCGCCTGGCGCCTGTGGCCGTTCACGACGACCTCGATCCGATGCTCGCTCATGCCGCCTGCCTCAGGTTGAGCGCCTCGCTTACGGTCCGCGCGAAGATCCGCCGCCCGACGGTGCGGCGGTAGTCGGCGGTGGCGTGGTGGTCGTCGAACGGCGCGGTGTCGGCGACCGCCAGCTCAGCGATCCCGCGCGCGTCGATCGCGTCCAGCGGCTGGCCGATGAGCGCCTGCTCCGCCTGGCGCGCCTTGATCGGCGTGGGCCCCATGCCGAACCAGGCGAGGCCGGCCCGGGCGATGCGCCCGCCCTCGACGACGACCGCGCCGGTCAGGCCGACCAGGGCGAAGTCGCCGGGCCGCCGGGCCACCTCGCGGAAGATGGTGACGGTGTTCGCCGGCCACTCGGGATAGTGGATGGCGGTGACCAGCTCGTCGGGCTCCAGCGTCGTCATGTAGGGGCCGAGATAGAGCTGGTCGGCCGCGATGCGCCGCACGCCGCGGGTCGAGCGCACCTCGACTTCGGCGCCCAGCGCCGCCGCCGTCGCCGGCATCTCCGCGGCAGGTTCGCCCAGGGCGATCGAGCCGCCGATGGTGCCGCGGTTGCGGGTCTGGTGATGGCCGACGTGGCGCATGGCGGTGACCAGCAACGGCAGCGTCATGGCCAGCGTCGGGTCGGCGAGCACCGCGTTCTGGCGGGTGACCGGCCCGACCCGGACGCCGCCGTCGGCGCGGGTTACGCCCTGCAACGCCGCAATTCGGTTGATATCGACCAGAATGAAGGGCTGACTCATGCGCAGCGCCAGCAGCGGCATCAGCGTCTGGCCGCCGGCCAGGACGGTCGCCCCGCCGCCCGCCTCAGCCAGATGCGCGCAAGCCTCCTCGATCGTCTCCGGGGCCACGTAGTCGAACGGGGCCGCCTTCATCGCTGCGCCTCCTCTACGAGACGCTTCAGCAGCCCCGGGTCCAGCATCACCACGGGCGCAGCGGAGCGCCGACCAAACTCGAAGCCGGCCGCAGCGACCACCACCACCAAAAGGCCGATCGCCAGGCCCATCCAGTCGGAGCCCTCGCCGCCCTCGCCATGGCCGATCAGGTAGCCGACAAGACTCGCGACCACGATCGCCAGCACCCAGGCCATCGGAAACCCGCCGGCCGGCCGCGCGGCCGGCGCCGGCGAAGACTTGGCCATAGGGCGTGAGGCTTCCACGCTTGCGCTCGTGGCGACAGGCTCGGCGGTTGCCGCCGGCGCGCCGACGACCTGGCCGAGCTGGTCGAAGAACTTGCCGGCCAGCTGCTTGGCGGTGGCGTCGATGATCGGCCCTCCGAGCTGGGCCAGCCGTCCGCCGACCTGGGCGTCGACGTCATAGGTCAATAGCGTGCCGCCGGCGCCGTCGTCGGCGAGGCGCACCTTGGCGCCGCCCTTGGCGAAGCCGACCGTGCCGCCCTGGCCTTCGCCGGTGATTGTGTAGCCGTTCGGCGGATCGAGATCGGCGAGCGTCACCGCGCCGTTGAAGCGGGCGCCGATCGGGCCGATCTTGACCGCGACGGTCGCGCGGAGCCGGTCGTCCGCCTCCTTCTCGAGCGACTGGCAGCCCGGAATGCACCGCTTGAGGATCTCGGGATCGTTGAGCGCCTCCCAGACCCGCTGGCGCGTCGCCGCGATCTGCTGCTCTCCGCTCATCTGCATGGGGCGAAAGCCTCTCTGGTTTCTTCGATGACTTGGCGGAGACATCCGCCACGTGCTCGTTTCGGAAGCTGAATTAACGCTAGTCGCCTGTCTAGCTCATTGCTTTACACTCCTACGGCCCGGCCGGCGGCGCGCGCCGCCGGCTGCGACGTAGGTGATCCTCTCAGGCCTCGACCCGTTTGTCCGCCGGCGTGAACGCGATCGGCAGACCGTGCATCCCCCAGGCGCCCGGGTAGGGGCGCCAACCGAAGTCACCGGCGAGCCGGGGATTGCGGAGCCTTTGGGCGATCTGGTGCAGCGCTTCCTGCAACTGCGCCCGGGCGATGAACTGACCGAGGCACATGTGCTTGCCGAGGCTGAAGGCGACGTGCCGCTGATTGGGTTGCAACGGCCGGTCGGGATCGAAGTCGTCGGGCCTTTCGAACACGCCGGCGTCGCGGCCCGAGATGTTCAGGTTGAACCAGACCATCGTGTCCTTCGGCAGCAGCACGTCGCGAAACACGATGTCCTGGTTGGTGAAGCGCGGCACCGAGCCGGGGTTGAAATAGCGCAGCCCCTCGTCCAGCACCTTTCGGCAGTAGTCGAAGTCGACTGCGCAACGCTCGTACATGTCAGGGTGCTGCAGCAGCAGGTACATCGTGTGCGTGAGCACGTTCTTCGACGTGTCGTAGCCGGCGATGAAGAAGAAGATGATCAGGTCGGCGAGCCGCCGCTGATCGACGCCGCCCTCATCGGCCGTCTTGATCAGCAGGTGCAGGAGGTCGTCCCGGGCGCCGCCTTCCGGGTCGGCGCGCCGTTCGGCGATCAGCCGCTGCACCAGGCTCTCGAGCCTATCGTACGCCTCGTGGATCGCCGGCAGCCGGCTCTTGTCCATGCTGAACGCCAGGCCCAGCGTCTCAAGGCTGGAGCGGATTCCCGGGATCTCCTCGACCGGCGCCCCGACCAGGGTGAACATGTTCGAGATCGGGAAATACGAGGCGAACTCCTCGAAGTCGAAGCGGCCCTTGGGCGCCCATTCGTCAAGCAGGCGGGTGATCGTCGCCTGCATCATCGGCCGCAGCTGGTTGGCGAAGCGAGGGGTGAACTTGGCGGCGAAGGCGTCGCGCAGGAGTCGGTGCTGGTCCACGGGCAGCGAAATCAACTGCTGCTCCGTAAAGCGACCCCAAGGCGTTCCGTGCGCGCCAAGCTGGTCGACGATGCCGTCATAGGCCGGGCGGAACTTCTCGTCCTGGCCCAGCAGCTCGCGGATGGCGGTGAACTCGTGGATCAGCAGGCCGATGTTGGACTTGGCCAGCCACGGGTGCTGGGCCCGCGCCTCCCGGAAGTAGCGCACCGGATCCGCAGCGAACGCCGGGTCTTCCACCGGCAAGTGCGGAAGGTCTAGCTCGGCCACGGTCTGCATGGTCTTCCTCTCTTCGCGGCTCGCCCGCCGCGAGCTTTGCTCGCGACCCTTGGCGGCCATAGCTAACCACATGGTTAGCATCGCGCAGAGCGGAGTCAAACGGTTCGACCAAGCGTCGGAACAGGTCCGCCTTTTGCGGCTTGAACCCTCGCGACGTCGACGCTATGCAAGTGTCTAGCGCGAAGACCCAGCGGACGCTGAGGATCTTCGCGCCGGAGCTATTCACCCACGAGCTCTCGTCGCTGCAGACGCAGAGCTCTCGCAGCTCCCGGCCAACTAAGGACGGCGCGCATTGCGCCTAATCGATGCGACGCGGGTGTGGCCCGCCCATGAGTTTGGAGACTTCAATGAGCAATGAGCGTGTTGTGGTGGTGACCGGCGGCGCCTCGGGCATCGGGCTGGGCGTCAGCCAGGTCTTCGCCCGCAACGGTCATCCCGTCGCGATGCTCGACATGCAGGAAGACGCGTTGGCGCGGGAAAGCGCGGCGTTGCAACAGGCCGGCGCCAAGATGCTCGCCCTCAAGGTCGATGTCGCCAACCGCGAGCAGGTGGAGGCCGCTTACGCCGCCGTGCGCGAGACCCTCGGCCCGATTGCAATCGTCATCGCGAACGCCGGCATTTCCCACGCCGCCGACTTCAAGACGCTGCCGGTGGAAACCTGGCAGCGGATGATCGACGTCAATCTCACGGGCGTGTTCCACACCGTGCAGGCCGCGCTTCCGGACATGCTCGCTGCGAAGTGGGGGCGCATCGTCACGATCTCGTCGCAAGCGGCGCAGTCCGGCGCGCAGGATCGGGCGCACTACGCCGCCTCGAAAGGCGGGGTGATCGCCCTCACCCGCTCGCTGGCGCGAGAGTTCGCAAGGGACGGGATCACTGTGAACACCGTCCCGCCATCCGTCGTCGACACGCCGCTCGCGCGCGAAAGCGAGCGCACCGGGCAGTTCCCGCCGCTCGAGCAGATTTCGCAGATGATTCCGATCCCCCGGCCGGGCACGCCGGAAGACATCGCCTACGCGTGCGAGTTCCTGTGCTCCGACAAGGCCAGCTACATCACGGGGCAGGAAATCAACGTCAACGGCGGCATGTGGATGTAGGCTGGGTACGCTGGGATGCGGATGTTCGATGTTCTGATCATCGGCGGCGGCCACGGCGGCGCGGCCGCCGCCCTGGCCCTGCGCCAGAAGGGGTTCGAGGGCTCAGTCGCGATCGTCACAGACGAGCCGAGCGCCCCCTACGAGCGACCGCCGCTTTCGAAGGAGTATCTGGCTCAGGAGAAGACCTTCGACAGGATCCTCATACGCGCCGAGACCTATTGGGACGATCGCAAGGTGGAGCTCCTCCTCGGCGAGCGTGTGATTGCGGTGGATCCCGCGCATCGTCAGGTTCAACTGCGGTCGAAAAAGAAGCTCGGCTACGGCTCATTGATCTGGGCCGCTGGCGGAGCGCCCCGGCGCCTCACCTGTTCGGGGCATGACCTGCCCGGGGTGCACAGCGTTCGGACCCGCGAAGACGTCGATTGCATGATGGCCGAGCTGCCAGACGTCGAGTCGGTCGTGGTGATCGGCGGCGGCTACATCGGCCTGGAAGCGGCCGCCGTGCTTCGCAAGTTCGGCAAGCAGGTCACCCTGCTCGAAGCGCTCGACCGCGTTCTCGCCCGCGTCGCCGGCGAACCGCTTTCACGCTTCTACGAGGCCGAGCATCGCGCCCATGGCGTGGACGTGAGGCTCGGAACCACGGTGGATTGCATCCTCGAGAAAGATGGTCGCGCATCGGGCGTGCGGCTCGCCGACGGCCAAGACCTCCCCGCGCAGATGGTCGTCGTCGGGATCGGCATCAGCCCGTCCGTGGCGCCGCTGCTCGAAGCAGGCGCCGCCGGCGGCAACGGCGTGGCCGTCGATGGACAATGCCGGACAAGCCTCACGGACGTCTACGCGATCGGCGACTGCGCACTGCATCGCAACGCCTTCGCGGGCGACGCCGAGGTTCGCCTGGAGTCGGTGCAGAACGCAGCGGACCAGGCCGCCGTCGCCGTGCAGGCGATACTCGGCGGGGCGGAGACCTATAAGGCCGTCCCCTGGTTCTGGTCGAACCAGTACGACCTCAAGCTTCAGACCGTCGGCTTCTCGCTCGGCTACGACGAGGTCGTGGTGCGAGGCGCGCCGCAGACCCGGTCTTTCACTGTGGCCTACCTGCGGCAAGGCCGGGTGATCGCATTCGACTGCGTCAACAACACGAAGGACTACGTGCAAGGAAAGGCGCTGGTGCTCGCAGGAATGCGGATCTCCACCGACCAGCTTGCGGATGTAAACCGACCGCTGAAGGAGCTCGCGGCTGAAGCCGCCAGCCCTGCGGACGGCTTAGTCCGCACAGGAAGGCGCGCCTCGGTCCCGCCCTTGATCCGGAGGTAAGCGCGTTGTACCGCGGCAGGGGCGCCGTATGCGCTGTGCGCGCCTGACCAAGGTCGGGCGCAACTTGGGAGCTGAAATGGTTTCGAGTCGTCGCAGAGGCGGGGAGAGTTCGGCGATGCGGGCCGAGCTCATCGATGCGGCGGAGGAGCTCATACGCGAGGAAGGATATCCGGCCGTCACCTCGCGCACCCTCGCCGACAAGGTCGGCCTGAAGCGCCAGATCGTCCACTACTACTTCAAGTCGATGGACGACGTCTTCATCGCCGTCGTCCGCCGCGCGGCTGACCGAATGCGGGAGAGTGTCGCGGAGGCGGCCGCCTCCGACGAGCCTCTGCGGGAACTCCAACGGCTCAATCGCGATCCCCACGGGGCGATCCTGTCCATGGAGTTGCATGCGCTGGCGAACCGGCGCCCCGCCGTAAGGGCGGAGGTGGCCCGCGCCGCCGAGGAATTCCGCGACCTCCAGACGGAGATCCTGAACAAGATTCTAGAGCGTCAGGGCGTCGACCCGGCCATGCGCCCGGTCGTCGCCATCGTGCTCCTGTCAAGCTTGGCGCAAGTGCTCGCATTGGAATCCGCGATCGACATAAGCCGCGGTCATGCCGAGACTCTCGAGTTCGTGGACGAGTGTCTCCGCGCTTTCGCCCAGGGACAGCCGACCCCGCTCCAAGCGACGCAGACGGGGCCGACGCAAGCTCTCACGAACGAACCCCCGCCGAAGCGCCGAAAAGCGACGGTCAGGACCCCGGCGCCACACTCATAAGCGCGGCGACCGCCTCAGCGCCACTCGAGGCGCGAAGCGCCGCGAGGCGCGAGAACCGGATCGTAGACGCCGGGCGTACGCGACATCACGACTTGATCGGTGACCCCCTGATAATCGCCCAGGGGCGTCACGGCCGTGAAGACCTCCGGATCGAGATATCGATGCGCTTCGGACGCGTTCGCGGTGCGATGCGCCCAGTCCTTGTCGAAGATCCCGAGCGAGAGGATCCACAGCGCTACGCGCGTCAGCGAGACGTGGACATGGTAGGAGCCGCCCTCCTGCGCGCGGCGGCGCAAGGCCGAGACCACCCCCGCCTGGGCCAGCCAGGACGTTAGATAGTCGTTCACGACGACGATCGGCGGCAGTTGCGGCTGCCGCGCCGAGCCCTCCAAGGCCATGACCCCGGTCACGGCGCCGGCCGACTGATCGAACCCGGGGCGCTCGGCCCAGGGACCGCGCGTCCCGTGCAGCGAGATGGAGACATAGATGATCCCCGGCCGCTCGTGCGCGGCCTCTTCCGGCGTCAATGCGATCTCGCGCAGGAACGCGGGCCGTCGATTGTGAAAGAAGATGTCGCTGCCGCGCAGCAGGCCGCTCAGCAGCGGTCGGTCGCTACGCGGGTCGAGCCAGGCGGAGCGCAGCCCGACGTTGGCGGTCGCGTAGATGGTCTCCTGCTCCCCCTCCCCCGGCCGCCACAGGTTGAGCACGTCGGCCCCGTGCAGCGCGAGCGACCGCCCGAGCCCCGCCCCGGCGATTACGTGGCCCATGCCGAGAGCGCGAAATCCCGAAAACGGCAGAGCGCCCATGGCGGGAAGCGGCTCAGGGTCGGAGTCGCCGATCTTCGTCACCTCGATCAGCGGCGCCTCGGCGAGCACCTCCTTATACTGCCGTTCCGCCAGAAACTCCGGCAGGGTGCGCACCATGGGCATGACGATGCCGGCGTTCTCGGCCGCCAGCTCGAGCTCCGGCCCGTTCCATTTTCCGATCGCCTCCGTCACCGCTCGCCAGGTCAGCGGTGCGCCGAGCAGTTCCTGCGCACGAAGCCGCAGGTTCGGATACATCGCCTGGGGCAGCACCCACCGTCCGTCCGCGGTCTCATAGAAGAACGCGCTCATGGCGTTGCCGACCTCGAGCGAGAACCTGACCGGATAGCGACCGAGGCGCTCCCACCTGCCGTCGTAGAACGGGCTCAAACGGTGCGGCGCACGCCGCAGATCGATGCTGATGTCCTGCCCCAGGCCGCCGCGCCAGCGATGCATGGCGGCGGCGGCGACGGATTTGGCGAGAAGGCCGATGGTCGCCGCCGCCCCGATCCGCAGCGGGCTCTTGAGGACCGGGTCGGCGCCGATGTGAGAGACCATGCCGCCGGCGTCCGTCGTGGAGAGGCCGACCCCGGCCAGCACCTCCTCCAGCGCCGCGGGCAGGTCGAATTCAGCTGAGATCGCGGGACTGTCGTAGGCCTTGATCAGGCGCTCGGTCAGGTCGGACATGCCAGGCTCCGAGGTCGCGCTACGTCCCGGCGTGGACCTCGCGCCCCTTCACGCAGCGCGTGTCGCCCTGGCCAGCGGCCCAGGCAATCCCCTGCTCCAGGAGCTCGACGCTGTTCGGTTCGACGTAGGACTCAGGACGGTGGCCGATCGCGGTGTAGAAGGATCGGCCCTGGCCAAGGCAGCGGGTCCAGGCGAGCGGATGGTCCCCCATCGCCAGGCGCGGCCCCGGTGCGTAGGTGGACTCGTCGAGACGCACGAGGATCCGGGCCCCCGGCGCCGGCGGACCCGCGAAGGAGTACCACTCCTCGGTCATCGTCCAGCTGTCCGGAAGCTTGGCGGTGATGCCGGCCTTCGGGCCAGCGACCATCACCTTGGCGGCGCGAAACTGCGGATTGAGGGTGTGGCCGATGAAGGTCGCGCCGATCAGCACGTCGCGGTACCAGGGCCAGACGTAGCTGAAGTCGCCCGCCGAACCGTGGATTCCAGCGAATCCGCCGCCGCCCGCAAGATAGGCCTGAAAGGCTTTCTCCTGCGGGACCGTCAGGGCGTCGCCGCTGACGTTGTTCCACACGACGGCGTCGTAGGCGCGCAGTTGCGCCGGATTGAAGACGGCGCCGTTATTCGTGAAGGTGATCGACCATCCACGCCGGGCCGCCATGTCGGTCAGCGCCTTGCGCGCGGCGTTGACCGAGGGCTCGTCCCTGTACCCGTTGATCTTGTCGAACACGAGGATGGCCGGGCGCTGCTCCGGCTTCGGCAGCTTGGGCGGAACCTGATCGTAGCGCGCGCACCGGCGCTCGGCGGCGTCCGCCGTGACGGGGATCTGGCCTAGCGCGCGATCCAGCGTCTGCAGCTTGTCCGCGGCGGCCGCCGCGCTGCCGCCGGCGAACGCCGACGTCATCATCCATCGCGGACTCATCACGGCGGCCAGGGTCGGAGGCTGAGCGGCGCGTAGCATCGGCGGCAGCCCTCGCAGCACGCCCTGCTGCTCGAGGACAGCCGTCGTGCGAGGATCGAGCAGCAGGTCGAGAAGAATGGTGTCGCTTGAGTAGGGCGCAAAGGCGGCCGGGCAGTCGGGTCGCGCCGCGGCCGGACTCGCGGCCAAGCACGTCAGCGCGAGGAGGCCAGCGGCTGCGGCGGCCTTGAGCCCCTTTGCTGTCAGCGACATCCGGCATCCCCCTGTTTGCAGGGCTACGCGGCGGCCCCGGGTCGAAAAACTACTATCCGTCGCTTTGCTCGGCGGGATCGCTTCTGATGTCAAGCCATGAGGCCGGTCTCGCGCTGGGATCGTTGTCGGCCTGGCCTTCGCCGACTATGCCTGGACGGTCGCGAGGCCGGTCCAGGCCTCGCCTGCTGGACGAAAGGCTGAGAACTTGCCGGCCACCCGCAAGGCGCGCCCCGCTTCTGCCGGCGCTGCGTTCACGCCCCGGCGCGGGCGCCCCACCGCCGACCAGGCGGCGGCGATCGCCAACGCCATCCTGGCCGCCGCGACCGAGATCTTCCTGTCGGCGGACTACGAAGGTGCCTCGATGGAGGCGATTGCGGCGCGCGCCGGCGTGCCCAAGAGCACGCTCTACAAGCGCTTTCCGGACAAGCGGACGCTGCTGCGGGCCGTGCTGAAGGAGCGCGTTGCGACCTGGGCCCCTCCTGAGCGGGACGCCCATCTCAGCGACGACATCGAACAGCGGCTGAAACAGCACGCCGTCTGGATGCTGACCCAGGCGACTTCGAGCGAAGTCCGCGCCTTTCTCGGCCTGGTCGCCAGCGCCTGGAAGGATCCTGCGGAGGCTCCCAGCCGACGGGACGTGATCGGCTATACCGATATGGCCAACCGTCTCGCGGAGGAGATCCGCGCTTTCGGTCCGAAGCGGGGGATCCACGCCAAGGACCCCGAGCGAGTGGCCTTAGCGCTGATGGCGATGCTCGCAGGCTGGGCGGGGATGAGCGGAGCCGGCCCTGAGTTGTCGGATGCGGAGGCGATGACGTTCGCCCACACGGCGGTCGACCTGCTCCTGAACGGAAGCGCAGCGTGGTGAGCCCGCCGCCGCGAGCGCGTCGGGTGTTGTCCGGCCAACCTAAGCCTGTCCGGCGCTTGCGCTCCGGAGCAGACGCGGGTTGCCGTCTGGATCCACCGCGACCCAGAGCTTGCCGCGTTCCTGAATCGATGATCGGCGACTTCCGGCTGCGGTCGGGCGCCCGCGAGGACGTCGACCTATTTTCGCGTCACTGCGGATACGGCTGAAAAAGAAGCGCCGGGCGGACGCAGGGCCCGCCCGACGCGAGGGGGAGAACGTGAGCCGCGCGGCCCTCCAGCCGTCAGGCGCGCCCGTGTCCGCGCACCGCTGCGCCTGGACGTAGAACTTGCGACGGCGTTCGGCGCAGAGAGTTGCAGGCCATGCCACGCCTGTCATCCATAAAATACGCACCGTTGTGTTTAGCCCTCGCCGGTCCGGCGTCGGAGGCTCACGGCGAGTTCCGCGACGTCGGGCTGCCGCTCGGACCGAGCTGTTGCGGGAAAGCCTCAAAACTTAAACGCTACGTTTCGTCGCATTGTTCTTGGCGCCCAAACCGAAGCCTGTAATCCTCATACAAAATCAGATAAAAAATTGGGAGGATCGAGTGAAATCAAATACTTGTGCCATTCTCGCGGGGGCGAGCGTTGTCGCCATGGCTTCGGCCGCGGCGGTTCGGCCCGCATCGGCGGAGGTCGCGGCAGCGCCGACAGACAACACGCTCGGCGAAATCGTCGTGACTGCGCGCCGGCGGTCTGAAAGCCTGCAGGAGGTGCCGCAGGTGGTGGACGCCGTCACTTCCGACACCCTGGACAAGCTGAACATCCGCCGGTTCGACGACGTGCAGGCGGTGGTTCCGGGTCTGACGCTTTCCAGCAACGCCACCGGCTATCAGTCCGGCGCCTCGCTGCGCGGCGTGACCTTCGATGTCGTTTCCGCCGCTGATCCGACGGTCGCGATGTACATGAACGACGCGCCGGTCGAGAGCAATTTCCTGTTCCAGTCGATGTTCGACGTGGGCCAGATCGAGGTGCTGCGCGGCCCGCAGGGCACCACGCGGGGCGTGGCGGCCCCCTCCGGCGCCATCACCCTCACCACCCGCAAGCCCGATCTCTCCGAGTTCGGCGGCTATGGCAGCGTGACAGTGACGGATCAGCATGGACGCAACGTGCAGGGCGCCGTCAACGTGCCGATCATTCGCGACGTACTGGCGGCGCGGGTCGCCGGCCTTCTAGACCAGGACGACTTCGACGGCGTCGGCAGCATTCATAACGGCCTCGGTCCGCGCCAGGTGACCAACGCGTTCCGGACGAGCGTGAGCTTCGAGCCGAACGACGCGATCAACGCCAATGTCGCGTGGCAGCACCTGGACAAGAAGCTTGACAGCTACAACCAGGTCACCGGGTCCGGCAGCGCGCGCAATCCCGCGATCTCCCCCGGCGACCGCGTCGGGGTGCAGGACCAGCCGAACAACCTGCGCCAGCACCTCGACATTGTGACCGCTCAGTTGGACTCCCGCATCTTCGGCCAGCACCTCAGCTACGTCGGCTCCTACACCAAGTTCAAGCTGAGCACGCGCGCGGCCCAGGACCTGGGCGACGTCGTCCGCGGCGTGGAGTTCTTCCAGCGCAACAACACCGACAGCGAACGCACCTCGCACGAGATCCGGCTCGCCTCTGACCCGGCGCCCGGCCGCTTCCTCGATTACACCGTCGGCGCCTTCTATTTGTGGATCGACACCAACGGGCATGTCACCACGCCGGGGACCTTCCTGCCGGGCGCCTTCGGCCGTCCCGGGACCTTCGACCCCGCGCAGTTCAACCCGCGCTATGGGGTGCCCGCCGTCATCGACATCCCGGGCACGATCCAGGAGACGTCCTTCTTCGGGACCCTCACCGCGCATCTCGGCGAGAACACCGAGCTGAGCGGGGGCCTGCGCCACATCATCTCGATCAACAGCAACAGCAGCGCGCTCTCGACCGCAGATGGCACGATCGCGGTCGCGGTGCCGGTCCCTTGCGCCTTCGCGCGTCTGGCGAGCAGCCCCTACCCGGGCTTCTGCGACGCGCCCATTCCCGGCGGCGTGATCCAGAACCTGCGGCGGCGCGAGACGAAGCGGCCGACGATCTACAACGTGTCGCTGTCGCACCGCTTCAACGACGACTTCCTGGTCTATGCCAACCACGGCACGTCCTGGCGCAGGGGCCCGACCCAGATCGGCATCTTCAACGCCGAGAACGATCCGGCGCTTGGCTCGGTGATCTTCCTCGCTCCCGAAACGTCGCGCGCCTATGAGGTGGGCTTCAAGTCGACCCTGCTCGACGGGCGCGCGCGGCTGAATGTGGCGCTGTTCCGGCAAACCTTCAAAAACCTGATCTTCCGCACGCAGCCCGTGCCCTATCTGAGCACCAATGGCAGCTCGGTCAGCGTCGCGACCACCAACATCACCGCCAACGCGGACGCGGTAGTGGAGGGCATCGACATCGACACCGCCTTCCAGGTCACGCGCAACTGGAGCATCTCGGCGGCCCTCAGCTACGCCGACGGCCGGGTCGACAACGACACCATCCCCTGCCGTGACGCCAACTTCGACGGCACGCCGGACGCCGGCGCGCCGTCAGTGGCCGACTTCCGCGCCGCCGGCGCGGCCCTGGCCTTCTGCAAGTCCAGCGGATCGGTGTCGCAGAACCCGCTGTGGAACGCGTCCGTCCAGACGGAATACGTCCATCCGGTACGCGACGGCGTCGACGGCTTCGTCCGGGGGTTGTTCAGCTACTACCCCAAGAACAACCGTCAGACCCCGGCCTTCGCCATCGATCCTTACAGCTTCCTGAACCTCTACGCCGGGCTGCGCAGCCAGGACGGCGCCTGGGAGCTGTCGCTGTACGCGAAGAACGCCTTCAACACGGACGAGGTCCTCGACCAAGGCGTCGACCCGCTGCGGACCGGGGCCGTGGGAGCCTTCTTCGGCCCGCAGACCGGCGCCTCCGGCTACACCACCAGCCGCGCCACCGCCGAGCGCGAGATCGGCGTCAGCGTCCGCTACGCCTTCGGGTCGCGCTGACGGATCAATCGGCCAACGGCGTCGGGCGGACTCATGTCCGCCCGACGCTGTTTCGTCATCTGAAACCTGGAAATTGACTATGCTTCAGCAGGCTACATTGCGGAAAATACTTGCGCTCGCCTTCGCATCGGGCGCTCTCGCAACGGCCCTGCCGGCCGCCGCGTCGGCGCAGACACGCCCCCGAGAGATGCAGGCCGACCAGGCGGTTCGCCTGTCCTCCTTCGGCGGCCGCGCGGCCTATTCGCCTGACGGCGCCCGCATCGCCTTCGGCGGGAAGAGCTATGGCGACGCCTACGAGGTCGAGATCGCCACGGGGAAGGTCCGCAATCTGACCCGGAACCTGCCGCATCAGGGCGTCATGCGGATTCAGTACCTTCCCAACGGCGACTATCTGGTGACCGCGCCACGGCGATACGCGGGAGCGAACACGCGCGCCCATCTGGAAATGTGGGTTCTCGACAAAGACCTCCAGCGGGGACTGCAGCCGCTCGGCGAGCAGGTTTTCGAGGGCGTCGCCGTTTCGCGCGACAAGAACCTGATCGCCTGGACGGTGATCGAGCCCGAATTGAAGCCGCAAGAGAACTGGCAGCTGGCGTTCGTCCGGCCGACCAAACGCTACATCGCCGAGATATCGTACGAGAATGGCGCGCCGAAAATCGCCAACAAGCGGGAGCTGATGCCGGTCCTGCCGAAGGAATGCAGCTTCATCGAGCCGCAGGATTTTCGCGATCGGGACAAGGAGCTCGTCTATTCGTGCATGAGCGCGGCGAACGGCGGCTTGCTGATCTCCGTCATGGGACATCGGATCGATACGGGCGAATTCATCACCTATCTCCGCAAACCCGGCGAATACAACGAAGTCGAAGGCGTCTCCCCGGATGGGAAATGGGCCACGGTCGAATGCGGAAAACAGACCGGCCCGGGCCTGCCGCCGCTGGACATCTGCCGACTTGAACTTAAGCCGAACGGCGCGGTGAGCCGCCTGATCGTCGGGACCGCGCCCGGCACGACGGGCGACGTGAGCAATCCCGTCGTCAGCCCCGACGGCAAGTGGATCGCCTTCCAAAAGTCCGACAGCGCCTCGGGCGAAATCGGCGAAGGCTATGGCCTCTATCGGATGAAGGTCGGCGAATGACGACGAATACCGACGCGAATTCGCAGGTCGGCCGGACGGCGGTGGTCACGGGCGCCGGCGGCCTCGGGTATGAGGTGGCGCTGGCGCTGGGCCGCGCGGGCGCTGCGGTCGTCCTGGCGGGCCGCAATCCGCAGAAGGGCGCAGCCGCAGTCGCGCAGATCAAAGCCGCCGCGCCAGACGCCAACATCGCCTTCGAGCTGTTGGATCTCGCCAGCCTGGCGAGCGTCGCGGCCTTCGCCGACCGCCTGCAGTCTTGCGACGCGGCCGTCGACCTGCTCGTGAACAATGCGGGGATCATGTCCCCGCCGACGCGACAGACGACAGCGGACGGCTTCGAGGTGCAATTCGGCGTCAATTACCTGGGGCATTTCGCGCTGACCGCACGCCTGCTGCCGCTGCTGCGCAAAAACGTCGCGGCGCGCGTCGTAAGCGTGACCAGCATCGCCCACCGCTTCGGCGCCATCGATTTCGATGATCTGCAGAGCGAGCGGCGCTACCGCCCCGGGCTCGCCTACTGCCAGTCGAAGCTAGCCCAGGCGATGTTCGCGGTGGAGCTGCAAAGGCGCAGCGACGCAGCCGGCTGGGGACTGACGAGCCTCGCGGCTCACCCTGGGTTCGCCGGGACCGACCTCTTCGCGAACGGGCCCGGGATCAAGAGCCTGACCACGTTCTTCAGCCGAAATGTGCTCGTCCCGTTGCTGGGTCACTCTGCGGCCGCGGGCGCACGGTCCCTCGTCTATGCGGCGGCCTCGCCGCATGCTGTCGGCGGGGCCCTCTACGGGCCGACCGGGCTCATGGAGATGAAGGGCGAACCGGGACCGCGGACGCTCGCGCCGACGGCCACGGACGCAGAGGCGGCGGCGCGCCTGTGGCGGACGTCCGAAGACCTCGCAGCAGCGACCTTCGGCGACCAGCCTCGGTAAGTCGAGATGCGCGCGTCACCCGACCGCGACGGGGGCTCCTTCGGCGGGCGCGCCCTCCGGCTCGAGCTGCCGCAAACCCCAGGCGACGATGGCTTCGACCTCCCCGTGTCCGCCCGACAGTCCGAGCGCCGACTCGAAGCCCAATATGCCGCCCATCAGGACCACCGACATTGCGACCCCCATGGGCGTGAAGATTTCCGGATGCAGGCTGGCGTCCTGAAGCTTGCTCCGAAGCCGCTCGGCGACCACGTGACGAATCCTCTCGCCGAAGGCGATCGTCTCGGCCCGGACGACGGCGTTATGGTTCGACATCGCCATGTACTCGAGCGAGAGCGACGCGTCGAAGGGGTCGGAAGACGCCTTCCAGAGGGTGTGCAGCGGCCGCTCGGAACCCAGCGCCTCCTCCGTCCTGGCGAGCACGCTCTCCGTGCGACGGCGGTAGGTCGCCAGCAGCAGGTCGTCCATCGTCGCGAAATAATAGAAGACGATCTGGTACTTCAGGCCAGCGCGTGCGGCGACGCTGCGGGCGCTGAGCGCCGCATAGCCCTGCTCCCGCATGACCGCCTCGACCGCATCCATCAGGAGGGACCGGGTGGTGGAATTCTCCGGCCCCATCCGTCGCTTCATCGCCATGGCTGAGCCGTCTCCAAAACGCCTCTTGCTGTCTACTCCGATTGCTCAGACTTGGAACAGGATGCGGTTCGGCCACCTTGCGCCGCATCGGATCGTCGCCTCGCTAGCGGCGCGCCGCTGGCGGGCGCTTGCTCCGTCCACAGTTCGCGGCCGGTCGAGCGGGCGCGGACCTCAGGTATTCGCCGCCCCGTTCGCGACGATGTGCGTCCCCGAAACCCAGCTGGCCTCCGGTGAGGCGAAGAAGGCGACGACCGCGGCGATCTCGTCGGCCCGGCCGATGCGCTTGAACGGCGAGGCGTTCTCGAAGAAGCCGCGGTATTCAGGCGAGGCGTCCATCATCCCGGGACTGGTCGCGCCGGGGATCACAGTATTGACGGTGATGTTGTGCGCGCCGAGTTCGCGGGCCCAGCTTTCCGTGAAGCTCTGGACGGCGCATTTCGCCGCCGAATAAAGCCCTGAGCCCGCCACTGGATACTTCGCAAGGGTCGAGGCGAAATTGATGATCCGTCCGCCGTCGGGGAGGCGCTTGGCCGCCTCGCTGGCGATGTAGAGCGGGCCGAACACGTTGACGCCGAACACGTAGTCGACGTCCTCGTCGCGAAGCTCGGCGAGGGGACCGCCCGCCTGCACGCCCGAGTTGTTCACGACGATATCGAGGCGGCCGGGATCGCGATCGATCCGTTCGAACATCGCGACGACTTCAGGACGTTTCGCGATGTCCGCCTGATAGGCGATGGCGCGGCCGCCGCCGGCCTCGATCTCGCTCACCGTCTCGTCCGCGCCAGCGTTGCTGTGAGCGTAGTGGGCGATGATCGTGGCCCCGTCGCGCGCCAAGCGAAGGGCGATCTCCCGCCCGATGCCACGTCCGGCGCCCGTGACCAGCGCGACCTTCCCTTCAAGGGGCTTTCCCTGCATCTGCATCTCCATGCTCTCTTGCGTCCAAACTTGGCTCGCGTTTTCTCATGCGCGCCCCTTGGGACGAGGGTCCGTCCGCGATTACTCGGCCGCCATGCCGACAGAGACCGCGGCGACGGGCGCGCGGTGATCGATCACCCAACGGACGTTGCGCCGCAGCGGCTCGATGCCGTCATGCGGCATGCCCGGCGGCAGGGTGTGCATCTCGTGGAAGAGCCGCATCGCGTCGCCGCCCTGGAGGGCGACCAGCCGCTGGACGCCGGCCAGCGAAAGCGGGTCGAGGAGCCGGTCGCGCAAGGCCTCCGGATAGACGCCGACGGTCTGGGTCGTGTCGTCGCACCACTTGACGATGTCGAGCAGGTTCGCGATCGGTACGATGTTGACGACGCGGTTGTTGAGCCGGTCGTAGAAGTCGACCCGGTCCGGAAAGCGCGAGACCACGACGCCGCCGTGAACCGTGTCGCCCTCGACGTGGTAGAAATCCTCCTCGAGCGCCGCGGCCTCCAACTCGGCCTCGAGATCGCCATTCGGCGCCGCGGCGGACGTGGACATCACGGACGGCAGCGTCTTGTAGGCCGCAACGATCTTGCGGCCGAACTCGACGACCCGCTCCAGGGACTCGTCGTCAGTCTCGCTCTCGATATAGACGACGCGCGTGTTGGCGCAGGCCGTCTGATTGTAGAAGCCGGAGATCACCGCCACGCCGAGGGCCGCCTCGTCCATCGCCGCGTCGGTCCCGAGCGCCTCCTTGCCGATGACGGACATGGAGTACTTCGGATTGAGCGCGGTCAGGTCGATGCCCGGCGTCAGGAATTTCTGGACGTGCTTGACCGAAGACATCCCGCCCCAGGCCGTGATCTTGTCGATCCGGGATGTCCGGACGATCTGCGAGTCCATGAAGTCGTCGCCGCCTTTCCAATAGGCGACGGCGATATGCCTGGTTACCGGGTGGTTCGCATCCAGCTCGATCAGCGTCCGGGCGATCGCGGTGGCCGTCAGCGGGTCGTTTGAGGGCGACTTGATCAGGCAGTCGGATTTGGTGAGCGCGGCCCGCACGATGGTCAGCGCGGCCACCACGGGCACGTTCCCGGCGGTGATGTGCAACTGCCGCGTGCCGACTGCGCGCACGCGCGCGTTCGCGTGGGGCGCGGGCGCCGCCACCCAGCCGTCGAGGTAGTTGATGCCAATGGTCCTGTCCGCCAGCTCGGTCAGGCCGCGCCGCTCGAACATGGCGGGCAGGCTGTCATAGACGCCGCGCAGGATCGGCTCGTCCAGCCCCCCCGCCCGCAGCGCGAGCGAGAACGACTCCTGCAGATACCGGTTATCCTCGAGGCGCAGCCGCTTGCCGGCTTCCGCCAGGAAGTCGACGATTACACGCACCGGCGTATCGTTCAGATCGCTGAGCAGGACCGGATTGCCAAGCACAAGGTCGTGGATGTGCTTGTGGGGATCTGGCGCGCGGAAGCTGGCGCCGCCCCGGCCCTTGAACTCCACCGCATCGTCGCCCGGCTCGATGATGCGACCGCGCGAGATGATCGGGATGTCGTAGATGGCGCTCATCGTCATCCCTGCGAAACGAAGTCCATGAATTCATTGTAGGCTTGGGCCGTGCCTGCACAGGTGATCTTGTCGTCGCCGCCTTCCATCTCCGCGAAGCGCGTGATCACCGGGCCGACCCGCGGGCCCTTCCAGCCGCAGGGACAGTCCTCTTCCCAGTGGATGGTGACCTGGTCGCCGGAGATGAAGCCGCCCCAGTAGGTCTCGGGCAGCAGGTCGAAGAAGGCGTAGCGGCCGGTCTGCACGCCTTCACGCGGCCGCATCTTCATGTCCCGGTCGAACAGGATCGGTATGGTGTGCGGCATGATGTGGAAGTGGCCGTGCGAGCAGCGTGGCGACATGCCCATCACCTCAGACATGCCGTAGACCATGCCGATCTTCTCGATCCCGAAGTAGTCCTTCACATAGCCTTCCCAGTCCTGCGGCGCGTCCTTGAGGCCCTTCATGCCGCCGCCGGTCATGATGAAGGAGTCCGGCGCGAACCCAGGCCTCAGGCCCTTCTCGATGCCGCTGCGGGCGGTCTTCACAAGATCGCCGAAGCTGCCGCCGAGCTTGACGCGCTTGCCCCGGAATTCTTCGAACAGCTTGAAGAACCAGGCTTCGATGTCCTGGTCGCGCCGCTTTGCCTGCGCGATCATCTCCTCTCGGGCTTTCAGCAGCGCGGGTTCGAGGCCGAGCTTGTCGAGTTCGCCGCGGTCCTCGGCCACCTGCATACGCGCCGCCAGCGACATCAGGTCCACCGAGATGTGGGTCTGGTAGAGGGTGTGATAGTGCTCGGGACCACCGGCCGCCGGGATGTTGAAGAGGCTCAACATCTTCATCAGCATGTGATGCCCGCCCCGATAGCCGGGGAAGAAGGTGTCGACGTGGTCGGTGTAGGGATCGACCCCGCTCGTCGCGCGGCTCGCCTCGTTGTACGAGCGCGTCCAGGCCGGAAGCTCGACCTTGGAGCGCGGCACGAAGCTGAGCTTGCCCGTGGTGCCGGAGGACGTACCGATGAGCATGCCGGCCTCGTCGAGGCGGGTCAGCCAGTCGTCGATCATGATGAGGCCTGAGAGGTCGACCTTCGACAGGTCGTGTGTCGTCAGCCGGTCGAGCCAGGCGTTGAGCTTCGGGAAGTCGCGGGTTTCGATCAGGCTCAGCGGATAGCTCTTGTAGACCCGATGGTCGAAGAGCAGCGGCAGCACGTCCTCCACCGACTCGACGCTGGTGACGCCCTGGCGCTTGGCGAGCCGCTCGAGCGCCTGAACCTGCCCCTTCATCTCCCCGAAGCGTCGCTTGAGCACCTGGAGTTGGATGTCTTCACAGTCACGCCAGCTCATCGCCAGCAGCGGCTCGTAACCGTTGTCGAGCCAGGCGCCTGGCCTATCCGGCGGCAGCAAGACCGAAGTCGCCGGGACGTCGAGAGCTAGGGACATGGCTGCCGCTCCTCCACCTAGGTCGGACGCCGCCGCTGCCAGGGCCAAAGCCCCGCCTCGACGCATCTGAGGCCTTGCCTATCGTCGACGATCATCCGACGCCGACCGCTTGCTTACCACTCTTTATAGCAACCGCCGCGTGGAGGTCACAAGGCGGTTTGTGGCCCTGGGATCGTCAGAGCGGCGTACCCGAGACCGGCTCGGCGCTCCTCAGAGGGGTTGAGTGACAGCCTCGGCCGAGTTCTGCCTCAGCTCGAAGCGGCCCAGGCACCAGTCGACGAAGGCCTCCATCTCGCCGTGCCCCTTGGTGACTCCCAGGGCCGCTTCGCGATCAAGGAAGTTCGCGACGAACAGGATGAGCATCCCCGGCACCATTGGTCCGACGGCGTCCGGCAACCCAAGCTCCTTGAGCAGCGGCGCGAGCGCCGCCTCCTGCATCGAGCGAGAGCGCTCGAGGTACTGGGTGATCTCCAGTCTGAGGGGCTCATTGCGCATGGCGAGCGCATTGAACTCGATGTTCAGCCGACCGTTCGAGGGGTCGCTATAGATCGCCCAGATCGCGTGGAGCGGCCGATCCGCGGCCAAGGCGGCTTCGAGGCGCTTCAAGCTGCCCTCGGAGCGCCGCCGGAAGGCGCCGAGGATCAGCTCCTCCATGGTCTCGAAGTAGTAGTAGACGGTCTGGTGATTGAAGCCGGCTTCTTCGGCTACGCGGCGCGCTGTCAGGGCGATGTAGCCCTCCTTCTGCAGCACACGCTCCACCGCATCGAAAATGACGTCACGGCTGGTCGAGTTCTGCGGCCCCATTCGTCGCTTCACGCCCATTCGCACATCGTCTCCCACCATCCCCAGCCAGCGCTGCCGCCCAGACTCGGCGTCGCCTAGCAATCGCAAAAATTCTAATGGGCGTCGCCCGATCCGGTCGAGGCAATAGCCACCGATGCGGCCCGCGCCTCTCACTCCTGTTGCGTCCAAATAGATGCTATATATGTTGGTAAGCATCGCGCGGCGGCCGGACACCAGGATCGCCGTGCCGGGAGGACTGAAGATGGGCGCTCGCATCACCCACACATCTCTCGCGCCGTTTGGGGTGGAGGTGGCGATCGACCCCTCGAGCGCAGTGACAGCGGCGAACAAGGAAGAACTGCGCAGGCTGTACGCACGCGATGGCTTGCTCGTGTTCCGCGGCCTCGACCTCAGCATGGAGGCGCAGTGCGAGTTCTGCCGCATCTTCGGCCCGGTGCTCGATAGCCCGTACGAGAACTTCTACGTCTCAAACGCCCGAGAAGACGGCCACCTGGGCGTCCTGGAACTGCAGTGGCACAACGACGTGCCCTACTTGCCGAAGCCCTACCTCGCCGCCGCATTGCACGCGATCGACGTGGTTCCGGGAGCCACCTCGACCCAGTTCGTCAGTGGCTTCAGGGCCTACGAACGGCTCTCGCCGGCGTTGCGCGAGCGCATCTCCGGGCTGAACGCGCTGCAGGTCAAGCAGCGGTTCTCCGACCGCTCCAATCAGCTCGCCGACCTGCAGCCCGGCGATCTGTGCACCGTGCACTCAGTCGTTCGCCAACAGGAGGGAACGGGACGCCCCTACCTCTTCGTCAATGAGAACATGACGCCCCTGATCATCGGCCTTTCGCCCGCGGAAAGCGACGCGTTGCTTCAGGAGCTGCATTCTGCGCTCTACGTCCGCGACGACGTATACGAACACGCTTGGTATCCAGGCGATCTCGTCCTGTGGGACAATCTGGCCGTCCAGCATGCCCGGGGACGGATTTCGGCCGACAAGCGCACCTTGCAAAGAGTGAGCATCACCGACCTCGGGTATGCTCAGCAGTACGCCGCGGACCTGGACATCCGGGATGCGTATGCCAATGCGGCCCTTTTGACGCCGGCCGCCTGAGCTCCACCGAGCGGGGAACAGGAGCTATGGAATGGATGACCTGACCGGCAAGTTTGCCTTCGTGACCGGCGCCTCGCGCGGCATTGGTCGCGAGATCGCGCTCGCCCTGGCCGGCGCCAGCGTCGACATCGCCGTCGGATGCCGCAGGACGAGTCAGGAGGCCGTGGATATCGCGCGGGCCATCGAGGCGATGGGCCGGCGCGCGCTTGTCGTGCCCGTCGACATCTCGGACGCGGCCGGCGCAAAGGAGGCGGCGAGGCTGGCGCGGACGCTCGGCCCCAGGGGCTGGTATATGAGCTGAGCGGCCGCAGGCGGGCCGATCTAGGCACGCCGATGACCATGCCACCTTTACGAGCGTCGCCGCCCCTCACCTCGACCTCCCATATGGGAGGTTACCGCCCAATCCGCGCGTGCGATCAGCAGGTCAACGACAGACGTGTGCGCCGGCGCTTGGGCGTGGCGCACGAACAACAGGTGGAGGACGGCGTGGATCTTAAGCTCACAGGCCGGCGCGCGCTCGTCACAGGCAGCAGCAGCGGGATCGGCGAGGGCATCGCTCGCATGCTGGCCCAGGAAGGCTGCGCGGTGGTTGTCCATGGTCGGAACCGCGAACGGGCCGAGAAGGTCGCGGCGGACATCAAGGCTGCGGGCGTCGCCATCGGCGAGCTGTCGACGGACGAAGGCGCCGCCGCCGTCCATGCCGAGGCGCAGGCCGCGCTCGGCGGAAGCATCGAGATCCTGGTCAACAATGCCGGGGGCGGAGCAACAGGAAGCGATACACGTCCACCGCTCGACGTGACCGCATCTGAGTGGATCTCGAACTATCAGGCGAACACGCTCTCCTCGGTGCGGATGTGCCTGCACGCCGTGCCGGACATGGTCGCCGCCAAGTGGGGACGGGTCATCCAGATCTCGAGCGCGGTCGCCATCCAGCCGAACAATCTGGGCGCCGACTATTCCGGCGCGAAGGCGGCGCTGAACAATTTCACCGTCAGCCTGGCGGGCTCGCTGAAGGGCGTCGGCGTCACGGTCAACACCGTCACGCCGGGGATCATCATGATGGACGGCCTGATCCGGTGGGGGCGCGAAACATACGGCGACAGCAACATGACCGCCGAAGAGATCGCGAACCGCATGGCGGCCGACAAGGTTTTCGACCTGCCTCCCGTCGGCCGGCTCGGGAGCGCAGAGGATGTCGCGCTGGTCGCCTGCATGCTTGCCAGTCCGCGGTCAGGCTTCGTTACGGGCTCGAATTATCGCGTCGACGGCGGACAGATCCGAGCGGTCATCTGACCTCGCGCCGTGACGGCGAAGACGTTCCCAGATTCAGCATCAGCCTCGCAATGACTTGAAGAAGGCGCCGCATTTCATGTCCGACAAGCAGACATATCGCGTTATCCAATGGGCCACCGGGACGGTCGGCAAGGTCTCGCTTCGGCATTTCGCGGAGAATCCGGCCTTCGAACTGGTCGGCGTGCTGGTCACGAATCCCGAAAAAGTCGGCAAGGATGCGGGCGAGATCGCGGGTCTTCCCGCGACCGGCGTGATCGCCACCGACGATGTCGAGAAGATCATCGCCCTGGACGCCGACTGCGTGCATTTCGCGCCGCTCGTGCAGGATATCGACATGGTCTGCCGGCTCCTTCGGTCGGGCAAGAACGTCGTCTCGACGCTGGGTCCGTTCTATCCGACGGAGCACTTTCGCGCCGACATCGACAGGATCGAGGCGGCCTGCAGGGACGGCGGAACATCATTCCACGGCTGCGGCATCCACCCCGGATTCGTCGGCGATATTCTGCCGCTCACGCTGACGCGCCTCATGAACAGGATCGATCGCATCCAGGTCTACGAGATCGCCGACAAGCTGCGAAATCCCTCCGTCTATATCCAGTTCATGGGCTTCGGGCTCGATCCGGACGAGCTCAGCGCCCAGCCGAACTGCATGGAGGGAGCGGCGATTTCCTTCGCTCAATCCATGTCTCTGCTCGTGGAAGGGCTGGGCAGGACGATCGAGGACCTGACGGAGAAGCACGAGGTCGCCACGGCCAAGAACGACATCCCCTACCCCGGCGGCGTCATTCGGGCCGGAACGGTCGCGGGCCAGCATTGGGAATGGACGGCCTGGGCGGACGGCGCCCCTCTCGTTGTCTATCACCTCTACTACATGATGGGCGACGACATGGAGCCCGCCTGGAATCTCGGCGACAGTCGCCACCGCATCGTGATCGAGGGCGATCCGCCGCTGGAGGCGACCCTCATGGCCAGCGCGGCGCCCGATGGTCGCCACCCCTTCCTGGGCATCACCTGGACCGCGCTGCTCGGCTGCACCGCCGTCCCGCACGTCTGCGACGCCAAGCCTGGGCTGATCACCCATCTCGATCTGGGCGTGGTGCAGCCGCGCGGGCTGGTGCGACCGCCATCAGCTGATCCTGGGACGCGTTAAAAAGGATCGTCTCGTACATTCCCCGCGCCATAGGGATGGGCGAGGTTGTGGACCTCGCCGCGCCTCTCAGCTGTCGTTGCGGCGGAAACGACAGAAGGCCACCTCGTAGGTGACCTGCGCCCCATCCACTTCGAACTCCCGGAACACGCGACGCATTTGCCCGAACGACACGGGACGATGCGTTCGAGACGGCGTGTCGGCGCCGATCGCACGGAGCGATTCGACGAAGGCGCGGCCGGACGCGTACCTATCCAGATAGGTGACTCCCTCGACCTGGGCGGTGGCCTGCGCGGGCGCCATCGCTTGCAGCTCTTCGAGGCGAGGATACTCGGGGGTTCCCGCCTCGAGGCCAATCCTGCCGTGCGCGCGCCGCCATTCGGAAAAGGTCTCCGCGGTCAAGGTCGTGACTAGGACATGCCCCCCGGGCTTTACGCAGCTGAGGAGGCCGTCGATGGCGCGGCCGAGGTCGGAGAACCATTGCACGGCGAAATTCGAGCAGATCACGTCGAACAAGCCCCTGCGGTGTAGAGGCTCCGGCCGCTCTCCATCGATGACCTCGAATTCGAAACGATCGTGCTCGCCGAGCCTTCGGCGAGCTCTTGCGAGCATTTCCGGAGAGATGTCGGACACCAGCAGACGAGCGCCCGAGATCCGCCGTGCCAGCTCTTCGCTCAGGAAGCCTGTTCCGCAGCCGATCTCGCAGATGGCCGAGCCGTCGCCGAGGCCCAGCGCGGCGACCTGATCCGCAAGGCGCCGCGCCGCAAGCCGTTGAACATGGGCGTGCTGATCATAGGCGTCCGCGGCTGAGAACGCTTGGCGCACGCGTTCCCGGTCGACTTGCAATGGCTTCATGACGCGCCCAGTTCGCGCAACACCGGCGCTGCTCTCGCGCGGAGAACTAGCACCGCGACCTCACGGCGTCGAACGACATCCAACCGCCGTCTCTGTAGATGGCCACCGGCCGCGGGGCGCTCGCCCAATGACCAGGTCAGCCTAGTGGCAGCTCCACCTCGGCCGTCGTGTCGACGAGGACTCCGCCATTCTGGTTCGTGAGCCTGGCCTTGATCGTGACCAGCGGAACACCCCAGGCGGTCTCGGCCGTCTTCTCCACGATCTCGCCGTCGAAATAAGTCACGTCGCCCTCGAACGCGGGACCTCGAAAGTCCGATTTGACGTGCCGCACGAAGCCTTGGTGACCCGCCCAGTAGGCGATGTAGTCCGTCACCCAGGCCTGCATCGTTGCGCCATAGCCGTACGCGCGCGCCATGCCGACCTCGCCGGCCTTTTCATCGTCGATGTGTCCGCGCGACGGTCCGACGTACAGGCCATCGCCAGCACGCGGATCGATCTTCGCCCGCTCCTTGTCGAAGCCGAAGCCTGCCACCCAACCCGGATCCTGGTCGACCCAAGGATCCTTCACCCCCTCGGGCGCGACGGTCCGGCAGGCGCCCCAGGTGTTGAACAGGAAGGCGCGATACTCAGTGGCGAAGCTGGCGATCGAATGCGGCCCGATCACCCGGCGCGGCAGGCGTTGGCCGACCTGCACCTCGCCAAAGATCGGGGAAATCCCTTCTCGGTTCGAGAGAATCCAGGCCAGGCGGACCTGGTCGATTTCAGCGTATTGCTCGGCCGTCCACTTCGGCTTCGGCGGCAGCTTCTTCTGGTACAGGCCGCGCTTCTCCGCCTCGGCGGCCAGGTACCGGATGCCGGTGGAGCGGGCCTTGGCCACGACCGTGCCGTGCTGATTGCGGTGGATCGTGTCGCCCCGCGAGAACATCGTCGGGCCCGCGAACTTGGTGTCTGCGATCTTGTAATCGTGAAACCGCCGCTCCTGGAACAGCTGGTCGCCGGGGCGGATCCGGTACCCGTAGTGCCACCATTCCTCCCCGCCGAAGATCAGGTGACTCCCGGCGATATGACCGACGACGGCCGGCTGACAGCCGTGTCCGTAGTCGAGACAGACGGCGATCGACTGCGGGGCGACGAGGCCGCCGAACTCGGACGCGCGGGCGAACGGCTCGTCCCAATGGATGGGATTGGGATAATCCATCGCCATCACCCAGCGCCGGATGTCGCTCGATGAGCACGGGTCGAGCAACTGTCCGCCGCCCACCAGCTGGCCCAAGCGCCATTCGACGTCACTCAAATCGAGCCGGGCCTCATCCTCCAGGGCCGCTGAATCCGCCATGTGCTTCTCCTCCCAACCTCGTTCTCGCTAACCATTTGGTTAGCGCGTGGGCGCACCGTCAAGTCCGAATGAAAGCGCTCCCGTCGCCCGATCGGCGGCGGCGAGATCCAACCGCGCGGAGGTGAACTCCCACCAGGGAAAGGCGGTCAAAACGCCAGCTGGCCATGAGATTCCCGGCCGAGCCGGCCAGGCGGCCTACTCACGAGAGCGAGTGTCGCCAGCTGCGCGTCTGCTGCTTCGCTGCCGCACGCCCTAAATACGCCACGTCAATGTCGCCACCAGGCCCGTGACCTGCCAGTCCATTTCGATTGAGCCGCCTAACTGGGTGGCCAGGCGCTCCATGAGGCGCGATCCAAACCCTTTGCGCTCGGGCGTCTTGACCGGCGGACCGCTGCCCTCGCGCCAAGTGAGTTGGCCTTCCCCGCCCGGGCCGACCTTGCAGGAGACTTCCACCTTTCCTGCCGCGTCGGAGAGCGATCCGTACTTCACCGCATTGGTGGTCAGCTCATGTATTATCATGTTCAGCGGCTGCACCTGCTCGGCAGGCAAGGTGATCTTTGGCCCCTCGAGGGTGAACTGCTGCGGCGACGCATATGACGAGAGCTCCGCGCGCGTCAGGTCTTCCAGCCCGCCGCCCGCCCAATTGCTGCGCGACAGAGAGCTCTGCGCCCGGGCCATAGCGTCGACGCGGCCGATGACCTCCTCGCGATAACGAGCTGGGTCGGAAGCTTCCGTGAGACGGACGACTGACTGAACCATGGCAAGAGCATTGCGCGCCCGGTGATCCACCTCCCGCATCAGCATGTCGCGGGCCTCTTCAGCCTGCTTCCATGCGGTGATGTCGACGAGCACGCCGGGAAACCGCACCGGCTTGCCGGTCTCGTCCAACTCGACTCGACCGGTGGCTTCAACCCAGCGATAGACGCCGTCACGGTGCAGCACCCGGTACTGGTGACGGTAGGCGCCGCCGCGAGCGAGCGCCACCGCGAAAGCCGCTTCCAACCCCGCACGGTCAGTCGGGTGGACAGAGGCTAGGGCCTCTTCGCCGGTGAGGCCCCTTCCGCAGCGGTCAGGATCGAGACCGAAGGAACGCGCCCACAGCTCGTCTGCGGTGAGGCGGTTCTCAAGCGCATCATAGACCCAGGTGCCGACGATGGCTCCTGCATCCAACGCAAGCTGAATGCGTTCCGCGGCTTCCTGCAGCGCCCGCTGGGTCTCGTGCTCTGCTGTGACGTCTTGAAAAGCGAAGACTGCCAGCTGTCGCCCGTCGGGAGTGCTTACGCGCGATCCGCTGGTCTCCAGCATTATCAGCCGGTCGTCCCAGCGGCGATACGGCGATCGCTGGCGCTCGACCACTTCGCCGTCGAGCACAGCGCGACCGAGCGGATACTTGCGAATATCGTGTTCGTCTTGCCTCGTTTCGTGAGCCGCGTGATCGCTGGCGCCCGCAACCGGAGTCCAGGCCCACCCCGTGATCCGCTGGGCCAGCTTGTTGTGCCAGATAACCCTACCGCTCGCGACGTCCGCGACGACAACCCCGATCGGCATTTGCTCCAGAATGGCCAGGCACGTCTCGCTTAGAGCGTTCCGCTCAGCGCGTCCTTCCTGTTCCTGGCGCGCATCTGGCATTTGCCCGCCCTCCTTAGCGCTGGTTAGGGAGAGAATTTATTCTTACGAACGTCAAGCGCTGCATTGGCCTTTGACGATCCTCCCCTCGCGCAGCGGCTCGCGCATCGAGTTGATCGACCACGCGCCTAGCAGATGGGGCGTGAGCATGCAGCCAAGCGAAATCGAAGCCTCGCCGCGGCCCGGAAGTTCGAGCAGCAGCTCGCCCACCCGCCAAGCTTGCGTCAGCTAAGAATAGTCATGGGCGGCCGATGCATGATCTGGGACGTCAGATCGTCTTCGGGCAGCGCGGGCGTCACAGAACTGACCGGGTTCTCCAGGACGTTCGAACGATCCTCAGGCTGGGACGCCGGAAGCCGCTCGGCGGCGTAGGCGTTCGATTCGCCGTTACGCCGCGACCAGACCCAGCCGCCGTCGTCCTGACGCGAAGAATGTCTTGCGAGTAAGTCGCATTCGCACTCATACTGCCCGTCCGGCCGTTGGGGAGACCTGCCGATGTACGAGTTCGTGGATCGACCCGCCGATCGCCTGGTCGAAGGCAGCCGTTTTATCCTGTGGGCGACGCGCGGCTGGCTGCATGCCGCCCAGCAGAGGCGATGCCCGCCGGTCGCCCTGGCCCCCGCCTTTTCGAAGATGGCCGGATTGAAGGTGCTCAGCGACTTTCACCTGCTGATGCTGCAGTTCTATTGCGCCCGCCGCTGTCCCATCTCGCTCGGCGCCCTGGCCCACCCGACCATCACCGCCAGCGAAGCGGTCCTGCTGACGATGTGGCGCGACCTCGCCACCCGCCCCGTGGACCAGGTGCGCCCTCTGATCGAGCTCCTGCTCCAGGAACCGTCTGTGGAGCCCGCCCTGGCGGCGGCGAGCCGCGTCGCCGCGCATCTCACATCCGTGGGCCTGACGCCGGTCGGCCTGCCCCCCTCGGCCGACGCGCCGCCCTCCTAAGGAAGGCGGTTCCAGCCCGGCTATCGGCGACCTGGCGCGGGACGGCTGAGGACGTAGCCGGCGCAAGCGGCCATCGCCGCGCCGACGATCACCGCGACCATCAGGCTCGGCCGGGCGGCGAGCCAGAACAGCAGATAGCCGGTCGCCATCCCGCCACAGGCCAGCGCCTTGCCGCGCCGGCTGATCGCCCCCTCGTCCCGCCACGCCCGCAAGGTCGGCCCGAAACGGGGATGGTTCAGCAGCCAGGCCTCGAGGCGAGGCGAGGACCGCGCGAAACAAGCCGCCGCCAGGATCAGGAAGATCGTCGTCGGCACGAGCGGCAACAGGACGCCGACGAAGCCCAGTGCGACGAAGACGAACCCCAGCGCCAGCCACAGCGGGCGCGCCGCGCGCGACCCCGGTCCGGCCCCAGACGTTCCTGCCGCAGTCGCCTCGGGCGCAGGCGACGCCGCCATGTCGTCGACGCCGCCATCTTCACCGCTCGATCGAGATTGAGAGGATTGCGATGTGCCGCGCCGGTGCATCAAGGGAAGCCATCCTTCAACGCGGACAGGGCGGGCGCGAACATCTCACACCCGCAGCCGTTCACGGCGAGAGGCTGACCAGCCGCTCGCCGCGCCGCGTGTTAGAACTTGTAACCCACCTTGACCCCATAAACCCGCGGCTCGCCGGGGACGCTGTAGTCGCCGGCGGAGACGCTGCCGCTGGAAATCATCCGATAGCTCGTGTCGGTCAGGTTGTTGCCGTAGACCGTGACCCAGTAGCGGTCGGTCGGATCGCTCCAGGTCGCCTGCAGGCTCAGCAGGGAATAGGCGCCCTGGCGGAAGCGCTGCGACTTGGCCAACGTCGGGTTGCTCGCGGCGAAAAGCGGACCGTACAGCGACGCATTGTTCACGACGTAGCCGTCCGTGTAGTTGTAGTTGCCCGCCAGGAGCACCTTGCCGCCGACGACGTTGTCGATCTCGTAGTCGACGCCGATGTTGCCGGTGAACTTGGGCGCGCGCGCCATCTGCTGGTCCGACCAGTCCTGGATCTGCGGACTGACGTTCAGGTTGGTGACCGGATTCACCCCCGTGCCGCTGGCGTTGGTGAAGGTCCCGTAGCGGGCGCGCAACCAGGCCCCGCCGATGCGTATGTTCAGCTTCTCAACCGGGGTGAAGGTGACCTGACCGTCGATGCCGTGGATCTTGGCCTGCGGCGCGTTCGCGAACAGGGTCGTGATGCTGCAGTTCGCCGGATTCGGACAGAAGGGATTCGGCACGGTCAGCGAGACGTTCAGGTTCTTGTAGTCGTAGTAGAAGGCCGCCGCGTCGAAGCGCACCCACGAGCGGGCGGTCTTGAAGCCGACCTCATAGGCGGTGATCGTCTCCGGCTTGGTCGGCGTGACCAGTCGGGGATCGGTCGCGCCGGACCCGTTGAAGGCGCCGGCGCGGAACCCCTTCGAGTAGGAGGCGTAGACGTTGGTTCGAGGCGCGATCTCGTACCGCAGGACCGCACGGGGCGTGAACTTGCGGTTGATGGTTTTGAACCGGGTGTCGACGGTGAAGGGTGGAATCCCGGCGGCCACCGGCGTGATCGCGCCGTTCGCGCTGATCGGCAGGAAGACGAACTGCTTCGCATCGTAGCTGTAGCGCCCGCCCAGAGTGAGGCTCAGCTGGTCGCTGATGTGATAGGTGCCGTCGACGTAGAAGGCCAAGGCCTCCGTGTGCTGCGAGAAGAAGTTCTTATTGAACAGGTTGCCGCCAAGGTAAACTTGGTTGCCGCCGTCGGTTTTGATGTTGTCGTGGAAGTACATGCCGCCGACCACCAGGTCGAGCTTGTCGATCGCGGTGATGTTGTAGTCGAACGCCTGCTGGAAGGTGTCCTGCGGCAGCGAAATCACCGCGTAGACATTGTTCAGATAGGTGCCGTCGGTGTCGAAGGCGCTCTTGTTGTGGCGGTGCTGGAAGCCGGTGTACGAGGTCAGGGTTCCGATCGGGGTGTCGTAGGCGAGCTTGAGCGTCGTCTCCTGGGTGATCACCAGGTTCCGGTTTACGCCGTTGAAGGCGGCTGTGCCGAATCGCGGCGCCCGCACCGAGGCCGGAATGGTCGGCGGCACATGATCGAAGCCCGAGAACAGGATGCCGCGTGGATCGTTGACCGCCGAGTAGTTCAGGCCGAGCGTCGCCACCAGCTTGCTGGTGACGTCGCCTTCGAGCTTGAAGCGAACGGACCGCTGGTCGATGGGGGCGGCGTGGCCCTTGGTCTGGCTGGTGTTCGCCGGATCGGCCTTCTTGATGTAGCCGTCGCTGTCGCGGGTGTAGCCGGCCAGCGAGAAACGCAGCCGGTCGCTGATCGGTCCCGAGATATAGCCGCTCACCCGGCGGTCGTTGAACCGGGCGTAGGTGCCCTCGATGCGGCCGCTGTAGTCTTTCGAAGGGGCGAGGGTGTTGATCAGGATCGCGCCGCCAGTGGCGTTCCGGCCATAGAGCGTCCCCTGCGGCCCCTTGAGGATTTCAATACTGGCGAGGTTCGCCAGGTCCATGTTGATGTCGTTGGAATTGGGATTGTAGAAGCCGTCGACATAGACGGCGACGTTGTTCTCCACGTTGGTGCCGTTGGTCAGCGTCGTGACCCCGCGAATGGCGGGCTGGGTGAAGGCGCCGGCGAGATTGATCTGCACGCCCGGCGTGACCCGGCTGAGTTCGTGGATATTGGTGATGCCGGACTTGGCGATCTGCTGCGGCGTCACCGCGGTGATCGACATCGGCACGCTCTCGAGCCGCTCGGAACGGCGCTGGGCGGTGACGACGACTTCCTGGATGATGTTCGAATCGCTGGCGGCTTGCGCCGCCGCTCCAGAGGCCGCCACCGCAGCCGTCAGTATCGACCCGCAAAACAGCGCGGCCTTCGCCCCAATAGCTGGACGCTTCATCTGATTATCCTCCCTCTTCGTCGCTGCTCGACAACTTGAGTTGCTCGGCTCGACAGATTTTATGAGTTTATAGCGGCATTATTCTACGCGCACTTGCACGATGCCCAGCATGTGCGCCTCACGGGCGAAGACGTCCCCTTCTGGTTTCTAGATCCCACAGGATTCCGGCGCGGCTCGCAGAACGACCCTCCTGGGCGAACCCACCCTCGTTGAGGGAGGCTGATCTGCTAGCGTCCGCATCGCAGAAGCCCCCCGCATGCCGTCGGCGAGCCGATTGGAGGCTAAGTTTGGCAGATCTGCAATATTTGATAAGGCGACAAGACTTGCCCCGGATGGAGAAAAGTCCGACCGGCTCATAGCCCCCGCAGACTCATCGGCTCAGGGGGCGGGGTGCGGCGAGCCTCGCGAGAGCCCGCGCGCCGCCTCGACAAGCAGGGCGCCGATCTGGGCGTGGCGCTCGGCGGTGATCCGTTCGGACGGCCCCGAGATGGCGATCGCCGCCATCGGCTGACCGGCCGCATCGAAGATCGGCGCCGCCAGATTGGTCGACCCCGGCAGGATGTCGCCGGCGTTGAGGCCGTAGCCCCGCCCCCGCGTCGCCGCAAACTCGGCGAGGATCGCCGCATCGGGTTCTTCGCCGAGCATGGCGGCCTGCTGCTCGCGGCTGAGATAGGGCAGAACCGTCCGGCCCGTCGCGCTCTCGCGCACCGGAATGACCTGCCCCAACCGCACCGCCATACGCAGCATCTGCTCGCTCTCAACCGCGGCGATGACGACGAACCGGCGGACGTCGGGGATCGCCAGGAAGACGCTTTCGCTGGTCGCGTCGCGAAGCTCCTCCAGGATCCTGCCGGCGCGATCGCGCAGGTCGCTGCCGCTGTAAGGCAGGTGGGCGATCGTGAAGATGCGGGCGGTCAGCTCCCAGCGGGTCGGCGGCTCCGGCGCGACGCGGATCCAGCCGGCGTCGGCCAGGGTCATGACCGCCCGCTGCACCGCGCTCTTGTCCTCGTCGAGCAGCTTGGCCAGCGCGCTGACGCCGATGGGCTGCCGCGACGCGATCAGCTCCAGCACCGACAGCACGCGAGAGGCGCTCTGGCTCCGCTTGACCGCCACGATCCACGCCCCATTATAAGATCACTATAAGAACCAATCAGATCACTATGTAATACACAGGTGGTCGGAGGCAAGCGACCCCACGCCGGCTTCAGGGGGCGCAACCGAACCAGGGAGCGAAGCAGGATGGCATCGATCAGGGTCAGCGCGCTGCAAGAAGACCTCGCCTTCGGGGCGCGAATCTCCGGCGCGACGCTGGACAACATCAGCGACGAGGCAGTGCGAGCGCAGATCAACGAGGTCTTCGAGGACCGCGGGATGATCGTCTTCGAGGACGTCGAGCCGAGCGGCCAGATGCACCTGGCGATCAGCAACGTCTTCGGCCCGCTGAAGGACCATCCGGTGAAGACCGTCGCGCGCGTCGACGCCGACGCCATGCCGGGCGTGATCGACATGCGCCACGATCCGGACAACGCCATCCTCGTCGAACTGGAGGGCAAGCAGCTGGCGCAGTGGCTGCCCTGGCATTTCGACCACTGCTACAACAACGAGCTGAACCGGGCGGGCGTGCTGCGCGCCATCGACATTCCGCCCGAGGGCGGCATGACCGGCTTCGCCGACGGCGTGGAGCTCTATCAGGCCATCCCGCGCGAGCTTCGCGACCAGATCGAAGGCCGCGACATCATCTACACGCTCAACGTCGTCTACGAGGAATGGCGCTTCGGCCGGCCAAAGACCTTCCGCGCCGTGCGCACGCCGCAGAGCGCTTGGGACATGAACGTCTACGCCAAGACACTGTCGCGCGCCCTGCACCCGGCGGTCTGGACCCGCGATGACGGCCGCAAGGTCTTCCACGTCTCGCCCTGGATGGCGGAAGGGATCTCCGGCGACGAGACCCCCGAGGGCGAACGTCTGCTGGAAGAGGTCTGCCAGGAGGTGTTCCGCAAGGCCCACGGCTATTTCCACCCGTGGAAACCGACCGACATGCTCATCTGGGACAACTGGCGCATGCTCCACTGCGTGAGCGGCGCGCCGGTGCAGCATGCGCGGCGGATGCAGCGGACGACCATCAAGGGCGACTACGGCCTGGGCCGTTTCGAGAATGACGGCCAGGGCGCCGCCATCCTCGAGAACACCATGGTCTGAGCCGCAGATCCGGTCGAGACTGCGACGGATGACGACGATCTATGACTTCTCGGCCCAGGACATCGCCGGCCGCGAGACCCCGCTGGAGCGGCATCGCGGCCAGGTGCTGCTGATCGTCAACACCGCCAGCAAATGCGGCTTCACGCCCCAATACGACGGGCTGGAGGCGCTGCACCGCGAGTACGCGCCGCGCGGCTTCGCGGTGCTGGGCTTCCCCTGCAACCAGTTCGGCGACCAGGAGCCGGGCGACGCCGCCGAGATCGCCGACTTCTGCAAGCTGACCTTCGACGGGAGCTTCCCGATGTTCACCAAGGTGGAGGTGAACGGCGCCGGCGCCCATCCGCTCTTCACCTGGCTGAAGGCCCAGGCGCCAGGCCTGCTCGGGACCCGGGCCGTGAAGTGGAACTTCACCAAGTTCCTCGTCGACCGCGGCGGCAAGGTCGTGGAACGCTACGCCCCGACCACCAAGCCGCAGGCGATCCGACGCGCCGTCGAGGCGTTGCTCTGAGCAATCTTGCAGGCCGCTGCGAACGGCGGCCTTGGTCGCCGCCCGCTCAGCCCTCGAACCAGTCGGCGAGCGCATCCGCCAACTGGTCGAGCCGGAAGGGCTTCTCGACACGCCCGTCGAAGCCAGCCTCCGCCAGTCCCGCGGCTTGATCGGCGTCGCTCGCCGTGATGGCGAAGATCGGCACCTGCCCGTCGCGCCGCCGGATCTCGCGCGCGGCGCTCCACCCGTCCATCACCGGCATCAGCAGGTCCATCAGGACGAGATCGAACGGCTCGTGCTCCCACCGTTCGATGGCGGCCGCGCCGTCCTCCGCCAGGGTTACGCTGCAGCCCAACATCTGCAGGAAGAGCAGCGTCAGCTCCCGGTTCACGGCGACGTCGTCGGCGACGAGAATGCGGGCGCCGGCGAGGGGCCGCTTGGGCCGACTACGGCGGAGCTCGCTCGCATCGAGTGCGGCGGCCGCGGTCAGTTGGGCAAGATCGCCGCCCGCCATCAGAAACGACGCCAGACGCCGATGGTGACGCCGCGCTCGCGAAGCGCGTTTCGTCCGCTCGCCGTGCCGAAGACGCCGGCCTGGAGCCTCACCTTCTGCGCGATATCCACCGCGCCGTTCAGGGAGAGGTTGTGGTACTGGTAGTTGTCATAGAAGCCGCGTCCGCGGCCGTCCGCCCAGGTATTGAACGACTGGGCGTAGACAAGGACGGTCCGCTTGGGTCGCCAGCCGACCGTCACATCGGCGCGGTATTCGTTCGGCGCGGCTCCGGCCCGCAGGTGATAGCCGCCCTGCACATCGATGAAGCCGCCGTCGCCCGGCAAGGGCAAGGGGCGGCCCGCCAGGAGCCGGGCGTCGGCCTCGGCGTCCGTCGCGCCGGCCTGGGCGACATTGGTGCTCTTGTTGGAGGAGCCGGGCGCGAAGCCACTGGCCTGGGCCGCGATCACCCAGCCGCCCATCTTCGCGAACCGATTGCGGACGCCGAACTCGCTCAGCCCGAGCCCGCGAGAGCGCTGGGTCGTCCCGCCAGGCGCCTTCAGATCCACGGCGCGCAATTCAGGCTTGGCGAACAGGGTCGTGCGATCCGTCAGGCCGTATTCGATCAGCAGGCTGAGCGTCGTCTTGTCGTAGCGGCCGATGTCGACGACACGCCCATCCGAGGCGTAGCCCTTGCCGCTATGGCTGTAGGCGCCCGTGAGGATGGCCTGCCCCTCGCCCTTCGGCTCGGTCCAGGCGCCGGCGACGGCGACGCTCGCCACGGAACTGGCGATCGAAGCGCCCAAAATCGTTCTAAGAAGCATTGGTTCGTCCTGTCGTCCTCGTCGGGGCGTGGTGGATGCGGGCGCCGCCCTGTTCGGCGGCCAGCTCGGCCGCCTCTATGGCCAGCGAGAGGGGGTGGCGTCCGCCCTCCCCGCTCGCGCTGCTTGCGCCGACGCTGAGGGTCACAAAGGGGCCGCTGCCGGAGTCGCGGTGCGGGATCGCCAGGGCGCGCACCGCGGCGACGAGCTCGGCCGCGAGGCGCGCCAGCAGCGCCGGTTCTGCAGCCGGCGCCAGGATCATCAGGACGCCGTCGTCATAGGCGGCCAGCAGCGCGCCGAGCGGCGCCTGTAGACGTCGCGCCGCGGCGGCCACGTCGCGGAACATCTGCTCCGCGGCCGCAGATCCATGCGCCTGGCGAAACCGGTCGTAGGCGTCGATCTGGGCGACCAGGACGCTGAAGTCGGCGGCGTCCCGCTGGTCATTCGCTTCGCGCAGCAGGGCTTCGACCGCCTGCCGGCTGAGCAGGCCGGTCGCCCGGTCCACCAGATCGCCGGCGTTGGCGCGCGCCTCGTTGTAGGCGGCGACGAGTTCGGCCTCGCGGGACTTGCGCCGGTCGAGCTCCCCCTTGAGGCGCACGGCGCCGCGCAGCCGCGCGAGCAGCTCGATGCGGTTGAAGGGCTTGGTGATGTAGTCCGTCGCGCCGGCGATGAAGGCGTGCTGCAACGAATCCATGTCGTTGTTCGAGGTGACCATGATGATCGGCAGGTCGGCGTAGCGCGGGTCGGTGCGCAGGCGCGCGCAGGTCTCGACCCCGTCGATTCCGACCATCAGGATGTCCAGGAAGACGATGTCGAATGTCGGGTTCGCCTCGGCGGCGACCTGCAGCCCCTCCTCGCCGGAGACGGCGAAGGTGATGTCGAGATGCCCGCCCGACGCCAGGGCGGCCGCGAGCAGGTCGCGGGCGTCCTCGGAGTCGTCGATAACCAAGATGCGCATGTTGTCCTCAGTCAGCCGTCGAAACGGGCTTGGGGGGATTATCGCCGAGGGAGCCTTGCCAGCTCCTTGCCTCGGGCAGGCTTTGTTCCGGCCAACGCGCCGGCAGGGGAATTCTCTGGGCGGCGGGGTCCGCCCCCAGGACGGCTTCGCGCCAGTGTCCGAGCTTCGGACTGGCGTCGAGCGAGGCGACGGCCGCGCCGGCGGCCAATCCGACGGCGAGGATCGCTCCGGCATGGAAGCGCGCCCGCTCGGATGACGGCAGCCAGGCGGCGGCGATGGCGGGCGCGACGCTGGCGGCGGCTAGGGCGAGCATCAGGGGATGGCCAAGCAGCACGGTCACGACGGCCGAGCAGACCGCGCTTCCAGCGACCGCCATGGCGGGCGCTACGGTGGTGAAGCTGCGTCTGGAGATGAGCACCGTGGCGATCAGCGGCGTGCAGAAAAGCAGCGCGCCCGCCGCCGCCATCCCGGCGAGGAGGAGGTCGTCCGACGCCAAATGCAGGAGCGCCGCGGGCGGTGAAATCACGACGCTCGCGGGATCCAGGATCCAGCGTATCAGCACCAGGCCGAAGGCTGAGAAGAACAGCGGGAACAGCAGGGCGATCGCGACGCCGAGCCAGGATCGCCGCAGCATGGCCGGGGGCGCGGCCAGGACGAAAAACAGGGCGGCGAACCCGGCGAAGACCGCGCCAATGAGGTCGGCGAAGGCCGCGGCGACCAGTCCCATGGCGATCGTCATGACCGCGGGCGCGCCCGGCGCCGCACGCAGCTCGAACAATCCCCAGCAGGCGACCCACATGCCGACCGTCGCAAGCGCGGGCCCGGCGCCTGCAGCCAGGATCGCCTGCCACATGGGGCTGGCGATCAGGAGTAGAACGAGCGCGGCCCGCGACCAGCGGGCCTGCGACAGCCGCTGGAATCCGCTCGACCAGAGGAAGGTCGCCACGAGGGCGAGAGCGACGATCAGCCCGCCCTGCCCGGTCATGCCGAACAGCGATGCGGGCCCGGCCAGCAAGCGGGCGAGCAGTCCGTCGGCCGGCGCGTCCAGGGCGAGGGCCGCGCGCACGGTGACGGGGGTCCCCTCCGCCGCGGCGTCCAGCGCTCCGCTGCGCATCTGCAGCGCCAGCAGGGCGACCGCCGCGGCCAGCGGCAGGACGGATGCGGCGCGCGCGCCGACCCGTGCGAAACGCGACGGCGACGCCTCGGAAGCCAGGGCCCGGGTCATGCGGCGGCGCGCCCGGGCGGGAAGGCATCGGCCGCCTGCGCAAAGACGCCGACGGCCGGCGCGGAGCTGGGGGCGGGGCCTGAATTCAAGGCTGGCCCCGAACTGAAGGATGACGACGTCGGCTCCGCCGCCAGGGCGGACGCCACCTCGGCCGCCGTGTGCTTGGAAAGACCGTGCGAGGTCTTCTCCCAGTAGAACGGGTTGCGGACGAGCTGCCACAATCCCTTCCACGCCGCGACGGACATCAGCACCCAGTACCAGATGGCGGTCAGGGCGAAGGGCGAGAGCTCGAACTTGTTGCGCCGGATCGGCGCGACGCTCATCAGCCAGATGAAGAGCCCATTGCCCGCGATCAGGTTGAAGAGCGCAAGCAGCAGCACGGGCTCGGGCAGGTTCATCGAAACCCCCAGGCCACGGCCGAGAAGCCAGAACAGGAAGCTCGCCCAGACGATCGGGTTGAGCAGGCCCGACACCGCCGTGCCGCCGATGAAGAAGACGAAGCCGATGACGCCCAGCGGCCCGACCGAGCGCATCAGATGCAGCGGGCGGCGCGTGTGCACCAGGAAGGTCTGCATATAGCCCTTGATCCAGCGCGACCGCTGCCGGACCCAGTTGCTCTGGGAGACATTCGCCTCCTCGTAGGTCGTGGAATCGATGACCCCGACGCGGTAGCCCTTCTGGGTCATGCGGATGCCGAGATCGGCGTCCTCGGTGACGTTGAAGGGGTCCCAGGCGTGCAGCTCGCGCAGCACGTCGATCTTGAAGTGGTTGGACGTCCCGCCGAGCGGGATCGGCACGCCAAGCCGCTCCAGGCCCGGCAGCATCAGGTCGAACCATAGGGAGTAGTCGAGCGTGAACAGCCGGGTGAGCCAGTTCTCCCCGGCGTTGTAGTAGTTCAGGCGGCACTGGATGCAGGCGATGTTCTTCGGCGATCGGCGAAAGGCGGCCACCACCTTGCGCAGCTGGTCCCGCTCGGGCTTGTCCTCGGCGTCGTAGATGACGAGGTAGTCGCCGCGGGCGTAGGGCAGCGCATAGTTGCAGGCCTTGGGCTTGGTCTGCGGCTGCGACGGCGGCACCCGGATGATCTCGAAGATGCCTTCCAGGCCGAGCCGCTTGGCCGCCTCGATGGTCGGCTCGTCGCCCTCCTCCAGCACGATCTTGATGTCGAGCTTGGCCAGCGGATAGTCGAGGTCGCGCAGGGCGCCGGCGAGGATCGGCAGCACCTCCGGCTCGCGGAACATCGGCACGAGGATGGTGTAGACGGGAAGATCCGCCTCCGAAAGCAGCCGCGCCTCCGCCTCCAGGGCCTTCGCGCCGCCGGCCTGGCCGCGGCCGCCGGCCCAGACCAGGATCGCCTTGAAGATGAAGTTGCCGGTGTAGAACAGGGCGATCAGCGCCTGCACCGCGATCAAGGTTGCGACCGGCGCAAGGACAAGGCCCAGCACGAAGCCGAACCCCAGCGCGGCCATGACCGCCAGCTGTCCGCGCGTCGCTACGGTCTGCGCCGACATCAGCGGGTCGGTCTCCGCCAGGGCGTAGACGGCCTGGTGCGACTGCTCCTCGCGGAAGGCGTGCTGCAGGGCCCAGAGGATGTCGAACTTCGAGGTGACGACCAGGTCCACCGTCGCGCCGAACTGGCGGCGCGCGAACAGCAGGCTTTCGACGCCCGGGCGCGCAGTGGCCACCACGACCCGGCCGTTCACCCGGCGGATCGGCAGGGTGGCCTGGGCCGCGTAGGTCTCGGTCATCGCCGGATCGAGCAGCTCCGGATCCGGCGGCTCCTTCGACAGGTCCACGAACGGCAGGTCGAACTGTTCGGCCAGGGCGCGATAGAAGACGATCGGCCGCAGCCAGTTCTTGGCCATGAGGACGTCGCTCAGCGACATTTTCCATTCGATGGCGGCCTTGGCCGCCTCGTCCAGCTGCCGCAGCGTGATGAAACGCCGCTGCACCAGAAAGTCGCCGATCGCCTCGTCCGCTGGATTGAGCCGTCCAGGCTGCCAGCTCACAGTCATGCCGGCGGCTCGCCGTCCCCGTCGATGACGCTGGTGAAGGCGAGCAATTCACGGGCGAGCGGCGCCGCGTCGCTCAGCGCGCCCCTCTCCAGTTCAATGAGCCAGTTCTCCAGCGCCTTCGCCTTGGCGCCGAGCTGGGCCTCGCCGAAGGCTCCGGCGGACCCGGCCAGGCTGTGCAGCTCGATCCGCAGCGGCTTGAGCTCCGCGGGCGCGAGCTCGCCGCGGTGCAACTGCTTGGCGTACTTGTGGATGACCGTGAGTTGCGCTGGCAGTCGCGCCCGGAAACGTTGTCTCAGCTCCGCCAGTCTCGCGGCGTAGGCATCGGTGGGTGCGGGGGTGGTCGACGACATGCTCCGAGAGACCACACAGCCCTCTAAGGCGTCGTGAAAAGGCGTGGTGAATCAAAGGTTGAGGCGGCCGGGCCAGACGCCGAGACGCCGGCGACCATCGTCGCCCCTCGCCAATAAATTTGACTTACGAATAATTCTAATTCCAATTCACCCATGGCCGCCGAACGCCGCGCCGTGAGCGCGACGGGGCGGTGTGACGTCGATGCGGAGGAAACGATGGCGCGCCTGAAGCTCTCACGGTACGGCGCGGCGGCGGGAGGACTGGTGCTGCTCGCCTTCTCCGCGGGAGCCGGCCAGCCGCGACAGAACCCCGACTACGGCTTCGTCCTCGCCAAGATGGGCGTGGTCTTCTATCGCGGCGACGAGAAGATCGATTGTCCGGAAGGACGTTCGCCCTCCCTGCGCGAGGCCTTCCTGGCGACACAGACGCCGGCGGAGCAGGCGCGGCTGCTGAAGGCCGAGAACGCCGCGGAGCTCGAGCACAAGTACAAGGAGGACTACGTCTACGGACCCGGCGGCAAGGACATCTGCACCAATTCCGAGGCCTTCGACACGCCGGATCGCGGGTTGCAGAAGACCGTGCAGAGCAAGATCGGCCCCGGCCTGGACCTGGACCGTGCGGCCTCCGACGACCGCCCGGCGCCCGGCGCCTGCGCCCACAAGAGCTTCACAAGCCCGACCGGCGAGGCCGGCGTGGACAACCAGTATTTCCGCGCCATCGCTTGCAACACCTTCTGGCGCGGGGCCGCGACCGGCGTCGGCGACGGGGCCGGCGAACTGTATTGGACGTCGGATCCGGTGGTGGTGGTCGTCCGCGGCGTCGACAGCTGGGAGAATGATCCCCAGGTCGAGGTCCTGATCGCCGCCTCGCCGGACAAGCCGCCGGTCGATACGACCCAGGCCATCACCGACGGCGGCAGCCTGAACGTGACCTCCAACCCGCGCTACCGCATCGTGCTCACCGGCCGCATCGAGAACGGCGTCCTGACGACCGATCCGGCCAATCTGGTCCTGCCGCGGAGTTGGGTCGGGGCGAGCGGCGGGGAATTCATCCTCAACCACGCCCGCCTCCGCGTCCGGTTGACGCCGCAGGGCGAACTGGTGGGCGACGCCGGCGGCTACCGTCCGATCGACAACGCGCTGGCGGTCATGCACGTCGGCGGCCCGGGCGTCGCCAGCACGGCGGGCGTGGACTGCGCCTCGGTGCGCAAGACCCTGCGGGTGTTGGCCGACGGCGATCCCGACCCGAAGACCGGCGCCTGCACCTCGGTCTCCACGGGGCTCGATTTCGCCGCCAAGCCGGCCTTCGTCTTCGACAAGGGCGTGCTGGTCGGCGCCCCGCGCGGGCCGATCCAGCAGGCTCAGCGCTGATCCAGGGTCAAACGGCGGGCGACGTCAGAGAAAGTCCCGCAGCGCCGCCATGAAGGCGTCGAACTGGTCGTGATGCAGCCAGTGCCCGGCCATCTCGAAGGCCAGGGATCGGCGGTCCCGGAAATGGCTGGCGCGGCCGTCCTTCTCGGGATCGGTCGTCCAGCTTTCCGTCCCGTAGCAGAGCAGCGCCGGCGCGGCGATCGCCTGCCAGACGGCCGGGCCCAGCGCCGAGAAGTCCTCGGGCGGAAAGATGCTGACGAGCGGATCGTACTTCCAGCCATAGCCGTCGGCATGCCGGCGCGCGCCGTGCCGGGCCAGATGGGACGCCTGCGCCTCGGAGAGGTGCGGGTTGGCCGCCTGCATGCGCTGGACAGCTTCGGCGAGCGTGGCCATGCGCCGCGGCGGCGCCGCAGCCGTGGCCCGGCGCTTGTCGATCCAGTCCCGCGTGCGTGCGGCCGGGCCGAGCGCGGCCCATTCGGCCTGCACGTTCGGCGACGGCCCCAGCCCCTCCACCAGCACCAGCTTGCGCACACGGTCGGGATAGGCGGCGCAGTAGCGCGCCACGACATTGCCCCCGAAGGAGTGGCCGATGATCGTCAGCGGCCCCTGCCCCCCAGGCTCGCCGACCAGGGTCTCGACCAGGTCGGCGATGTCGAGGACATGGTAGGAGCCGAGGTAGCCGCCATCGGGCGACCAGGCGCTGTCGCCATGGCCGCGAAGGTCCGGCGCGATCACATGCCAGTCATGGCGAAGCGCCCGCGCCACCCAGTCCCAGCTGCGCGCATGGTCGCGTATGCCGTGAACCAGCAGCAGCAGGGGCGCGCCCTGGTTTCCCCAGTCGAAGTAGTTGAGCCTCAGCCCCTGGGAGAGGTGGACCCGCGCGGCAGGCTCGAAATCGTCGTTGGCGGCCGATGCTGTCATGGGATCGGATTAGCCGAGCCGGCCATCGCCCCGCCAGCGGAATACTGAGCCCGAAAGGGCGCGCGTCACGACGGCCTTCGGCGCGGTCACTTCCAGGTCCGGTCACGTCTTTTGCGGTCTGCACCAACCCGACGGCGCCGCCGGCGACCTGCACGCTCAGCTCTAAGCAGACGTCGCACAAGCCGACCTGGCTCATCGACCTCGACTACACGCCGACGTCGGACGTGCTGGTGTACGCCAAGTACGCCCGCGGCTACCGCGCCGGCACGCTCTCACCGCCGCGCCGATCAACGCCGGCAAGTCGCGGATCTACGGCGTCGAGCTCGAAACGACCCTGACCTTGTTCGAGGGCTTCAACGTCCAGGCGGGCTACACCTACCTGAACACCAAGATCCTCTCGATCCCGGACTTCCCGACGCCCGCGGGCTCGCTCTATGTGATCGACGGCGCGCAGCGGAAGGGCGACCCCGTCGCCCTGTCGCCGAAGAACAAGCTCACCCTCGCGGCGAACTACACCCTGCCGCTCGACGAGAGCATCGGCAGGATCACGGTCGGAGCGAACTACATCTACACCGGCAAACAGGTCACCAACTACGGCGACCGCAACTCGGACGACCCGACGATCCAGAAGCTGGGGACCATCCCGTCGTTCAACCTCGTGAACCTGGACGCAACCTGGAGCTCGATCGGCGGCCAGCCCGTCGACGTGGCCCTCTTCGCGACCAATGTGACGAACGAGAAATACTACACCTTCATCGCCGGTCTCGGGGTCAGCACCGGCTTCGAAACCGCCCAACTGGGCCAGCCGCGCATGTATGGCGTCCGCATCAAGCACCGCTTCGGGTCCTGAATCACGCTCCAGGGCAAGACCGGCTCCGGCTTCGAGGCTGAGCCAGGCGGGCGGACGCTTTGCGGCCGCCCGCCTGTTTTCCGGCTCGGCCGGGCGACGACGCGCAGAAACTTTTCCAGACTGCAATCGCTGCAAAGCCCCGGATGCGCCCCCGCAGGCGCCTCAATCGCAACCACAACGCTCAACAACCTTAAGCATGGGCGCGGCGCCAACGGCAACCGCGAGGGTCCGCGCACATTCGTATCGACACCGCCTCTGCGGGAGCGATAGCGACGCTTGAGCGCGATTGAGCCGACAAAGCCCGTCTGCGCCGAGGCCGGAACAGTGTGCTCGACGAAGGAGCCCGCGATGAAGCGAGACACCGCCTCCCTGACCCGCAAGGCCTACGACGTGATCGTCGTAGGGGGCGGCGTCAACGGCGCCGCCTGCGCCCTGGACGCCACCCTTCGCGGCTTGAAGGTGGCCGTGCTTGAGCGGGACGATTTCGGCGGCGCGACCTCTTCAAACAGCGCCAAGATCGCCCACAGCGGGATGCGCTACCTGCAGCATGCCGATTTCCGCCGAATGCGGAAATCCATTCGCGAACGCAATCTGCTGATCCAGAACGCCCCCCATCTCGTCCGCTCACAGCCGGTGCTCTTCCCCGTCTATGGCCACGGGCTGAAGGGCCGCGAGGTGATGACGATCTACCTGAAGATCTTTGACCTTCTGAGCCCGGAACGTCGGCAGTTCGCCGATCCTGCTCGCCGGATCCCCGGTTCACGGCTGATCTCCAAGGCCGAAGCCCTGAAGATCGCGCCCGGAATCAAACAAGAGGGACTTGCAGGGGCCGTCGTCTGGCACGAAGGCCAGATCCAGAACACCGAGCGCCTCCTGATGTCCGTGCTCCGGACCGCCGCGGGGGCCGGCGCCGAGATCGCCAACTATACCGAGGTGACCCGGATCGTCGTGGAGAACGGCGCCGCCAGAGGCGTTGAGGCGATCGACAGGATCTCCGGCCGGAGCCTTTCCCTGCAGGCCCGCCTGGTCGTCAACGCCTCCGGTCCCTGGATCAATGGGGTGCTGCATGCGTCAGGGGTGACGGAGCAGAACTACGTCGTCGGCTCGAAGGCCTTCAGCCTGCTCACCCGATCGCTCTGCGACACCCATGCGTTGAGCTTCCATGCCCGCGCCATGTATCGCGACAAGAAGGCGATGCTGGACAAGGGGGCCAGCATCCAGTTCGCCATTCCGTGGCGCGGCAGCTCGCTGATCGGCTCGCTGCATCTGCCGGCCGACGATGATCCGGAGAAGGTCGGCGTCTCCGACGAAGAAATCGCCGCCTACATCGACATGATCAACGACGGCTACCCGGCGGCCAGGCTGACGAGATCGGACGTCAAACGCGTGCTCTGGGGCATGGTGCCCGGGGAGAGCCCTGGAGAGGCGGGCCCCGACAAGCACGACAAGATCATCGACCACGCCGAGAGCGACGCGATCGAGGGCCTGATCTCCGTTGCGGGGGTGAAGTTCACCACCTCTCGCGACGTGGCGGAGAAGGCCATCGACCTGGCCTGCCGCAAGCTCGGCTGCGCAGCCCGATCCGTCACTGCCCGAACACCGCTCCATGGGGGCGACATCGCCTCTCTGGACGCCTTCCTGCACGAAGGGGCCAAGGCCTTGTCCTTCCTGCCCGGTCCGACAGCCGACCGTCTGCTCGCGACCTACGGGACAGGGTTCGAGGCGATCCTGGCCACGGCCCGCGAGCGCCCTGAGTTGATGTCGACGCTGCCCGGAAGCCCGGTGCTGAAAGCCGAGGTGGTCCACGCCGTCACGGAGGAGATGGCGATCCGGCTGTCGGACGTCGTTCTGCGCCGCACGGACCTGGGCAGCCTGCAGCATCCCGGTGAAGACGCGCTGCGGTCTTGCGCCGGGATCATGGCGCAGGAAGCGGGATGGGATGAAAGCCAGATCTCTCTGGAGATCGCCGACCTGAACAGCACTTCCGGGTACAATGGCCATGTTCAAGCTCCGCAACATCAGACTGCTCAAGGTCGCCAGGCTCGTCGGCACGGCGCTGATGCTGGGTTACGTGCTCTACAAGGCCGATCTGTTCACGGCGGACGGCTGGAACAAGTTCGCGACAACCTTCAGCAGGGCTAGCTACGCCTTCGTCGCCGCGTCGATCGCGATGAACATTGTGCTGGATTTCATCAGCGCGGCGAAATGGCAGGTGCTTTCGCGCGCCCTGGGCCTGAAGAGCGGCGTCTGGAGCCTGTTCTGCTACTACTTGAGCGGACGCTTCTTCAACCTGGTCCTGCCGAGCAACATCGGCGGCGACGTCATCCGGGTGAACCTCCAGGGGCGGTCCACCGGCGACATGGCGGCCGCGGCCGCCAGCGTCTTCACGGACCGCCTGACGGGCTTCGTGGTGTTGCTGATCCTCGCCACCGGGGGCAGCCTGCTGCACGCCCGCTCCCTGCAGGCGCCGTTCGTCAAGGAAGCGCTCGCGGTCAGCGCGCTCGGCCTCCTTGCGCTGCTCTGGGTCATCTTCGATCGCCGGCCGTTCGACCTGCTGAGACGCGTCTGCCTGTCCCTCGTCCCGCGCCTCGATGGGCTGTTCCACAAGAGCGACAAGGTGTTGAACGCCATCAACCTCTATCGGCGCCAGCATGGGCGCCTGGCGGGCGCCTTCCTCCTGTCGCTTCTGTTCTACGCTGGGTGCGGCGTCAGCTACTGGCTAAACGTCGCAGCCTTCGCCCCCTCTGCGCCGCTCGTCCGGATCATGGACGCCACCCCCTTCATCATGCTGATCATGAACATCCCCCTCAGCCTGGGAAATGTCGGCCTGATGGAGTTCGCCTACACGGTCGTGCTAGGCCTGTTTGGCGTTCCACCTTCGGTGGCGCTCTCAGCGGCTGTGCTCCACCGCCTCAAAACCTTCTTCGCGGCCGGGGCGGGCGGCGTCATCTACAATCTGACGAAGCTAGAGATTCCGATGGCCGTGACGAACCCCAAATTACAACCTTGCCAAGATCAACAAGCTTAGCCAGCTACTCGAGATTGTGGCGATTGTGGGGCCACACCTCTAGACTTACGCCTCAATTGCCCTCAAGCTGAGAATCCGACAGCCGTCTACGGTTCAGACGGCGCCCACGCTCAATTACGAGGCAGTGGATCGGGGGGTTATCGGGGGGTGTGGGGGCATGGCTTTCAGAGATTTCGCCGTAGACGCGGTGGCGGAATGGGCCGATGTAGAAACGTCATCTGAGGCATACGCAAACCGTTTCGCCGGCGCGGCCGGTGAATACATGCTCTCGGTCCAGGAACAGTGCGTCCTCGAGCTTTTGGCGGACCTCCCGCCGGGCTCCTCAATTCTCGATGTCGGCGGCGGACATGCTCAGCTGACCGGTCCGTTGCTGCGTCGTGGCTTTCGCGTTACCACTTTAGGTAGCTCGACAGCTTGCGCCCTTAGATTGCAGAGGGAGATTTCGACCGGCGCCGTGCAGTTCAGGGCGTCCGACTTTTCTAGGCTGCCCTATGCCGACGAAAGTTTTGACGCGGTCGTCTCGGTCCGCCTTATTCCGCACGTCGACGACTGGACGGGGCTCATGCAGGAGTTTTGCCGCGTCGCCCGCCGCACGGTGGTGATCGACTATCCGACCTTCAAGAGCTTGAACCTGCTCTCCGTGGCGTCCTTCCACATCAAGCGCGCCATAGAGAAGAACACGACGCGCACCTATCGTAGCTTCTGGCCGCGCGAGATCGCTCACGCCTTCCAGGCGGGCGACTTCGCCGTGCGCGCAACGACGCCTCAATTCGTGCTGCCGATGGCGCTCCATCGGCTGACGAAAGGCGCGCCCCTGTTGCAGAAGATCGAGACGCTCGCCCGGCGGATCGGGCTTACACAGCACTTCGGCAACCCCGCCGTGGTGAGGGCGGATCGGGTGGATCTGCCGAGGAAGCGTGTGCGGGCAAGCAACGGAACCCGCACGAAATCCAGGACCGCGCGCGTCTGACCGCCCCCAAGCTCAGCTCCGCGGCGGCGTCGCCGAGGCCTCGATGGCCTGGGCGCGGTCGGTGACCTGCGACCGCGCGATCGCGACCTTGAGGTTTCCCTCGCCGCCGACGATCCACGCCGGGCCGTTGGCGATGTTGTCGAGACCCTCTTGCGCCACCGCCTCCGATGACTGCGCTGCGCTGAGGTCGTAGCCCAGCCGGACCATGGCCGGCGTCGCGGTGAAGCCGATGACGAGGTGCAGCACGTCGATCCCGAGCGGCTTGCATTCAGCCCACAAGGCTTCGCTGAAGATGCGGCTGAAGGCCTTGGCGCCGCAATAGGCCGCCAGCGACGGCGCCCCCATGTAGCCGGCCAGCGATCCGGTCAGGATCATCCCGCCCCGCCCCCGCGCGCGCATCAGGCCGCCGTAGTGCCGGGCGAACTCGCTCTGGCCGATCACATTCACCCCGATGACCGCTCTGAACACCTCCGGATCCAGCTCGACGAAGGCGCCGCGGGTGTTGTTCGCCCCGGCATTGTAGATCAGCAGGCCGACCTCGAGGTCGTCGGTGACGCTTCGCACGCGATCGAGGGCGTCCGGCTGGCTCATGTCGACGGACAGGCGCCGAACCTCCCCGCCCATCGTCTCGAGCTCCTCCGCCAGCTCACGCAGCGGCGCCTCCTTGCGCGCGACCAGAACCAGCTTGAAGCCACTGGCCGCCAGCTTGCGCGCAAAGGCTGCGCCCACCCCTTCGGAGCCGCCAATGACCAGGGCCCAGGGCCCGTAGCGCTGGACGTCCATATCGCCTCCTCCGCTCGACCGCTGCAGCCTGAGGCCGGCGCCGAGACCTGCTTTGAGGCGACCTTAGCGCCATGCCGGGGCGCGGCCAGCGCCTTCAGGTCCGCGACGGCGAGCGCCAGGCTCCAAACGCTGTGCCCAGAGTCACTCGCCGTCTCTCCGCGCTATTTGCGCGCCGCCCAGGAATCGCAATGACCGTCCGCCGGCACGGGACCGTTCAGCAGGGCGCACTTGCCGCAGGCGCCCTGCGCCGCAGTATAGAAGGCGCAGCCGCCGCAGCGCCTCTTCGGGTCCTCCGAGACCAACTTGAAACCCAGCGAGGCGCGCATCGACTTCTGGCTGGACGTTAGGGCGTCGGGGTCGACGCAGGTCGCATCAGCCGCCGAGGCCGCCATGGCGTAGCCGGCGAGCGGCGCGGCCAGCGCCAACCTCAGGAGACCGCGCCGGGTGGCGCCGGCGAACTCGGATCGGTTCACGGCTCAGTCCTCCGCCCGGTATTTCTGGTGACAGGCCGAACAGGCCTGGCCGAGCGCCCGGGCCTGTTTCTGCATCGCCGCCTTGTCGCCGGTCTCGACGACCTTGGTCATCAGGTCGGCCTCGCGCTGGAAGCGGGCCTGGGCGTCGCGGAAGCCGGCTGCGTCGGACCAGATGGCGGCCTTGGCCTTTGTCTTCAGCCCGGCCTCGGGACCGGAGCCCGCCGGGAACCAGGCGTACTGGTCGCGTCCCGTGGCGGCGATCGTCCGCGCCGAGGTGCGCATCATGATCTTGAGGGGCGCTGGGGCCTTCAGCTGGTCGTTGATCGTCTTGAACGCCGAGCCGGTCTCCCGATAGGCGTTCACCCGCGCCGCCACACCTTCCTTCGGACTGAACTGGGCCGCGGCGCTCCCGCCGAGCACCAAAGCCAGGCCGGCGCCGGCCATCATCATCACGCGCAACCTCAACAGATCGCCTCCTCGAGCGTCACTGTCCCCCAACGCCGCGGACGCTCGCACACGCGCCGACGCCCGCGCAAGACGAATCATTCATTTTTTGAATTGACGTAAGATCGAACCTTCTCGATCCTGCTCTCGAAGCAGCTCGCCGGACGGGCCGCATGGGTTTGGGAGCAAGGCGGGCATGCGGGCGTCGCGACGGCATCTGCGGACGGCGACGGCCCTGGCGGCTGCGGGCCTCATGGCGGCGCTGGTCGGCTGCTCCACCCGCCGCGAGGCGAACGCGGCCGGCCTGGTCGCCACGGCCGAGGCGCCCGGCCGCGTCGTCGGCATGCGCCGGCTGACCGAGGTGCAATACCGCAACGCCATCGCCGACATCTTCGGGGCCGAGATCAAGATTGGCGGCCGCTTCGATCCGATCGTCCGTCCCGACCACGAGCTGATCGCCACCGGCGCAGCCGACAGCACCATCTCGCCGGCCGGCTTCGAGCAGTTCGACGTCATGGCCAGGACCATCGCCGCCCAGGTGCTGGACGAGCGGCGGCGGGCGACCTTCCTGCCGTGCACGCCGGCCGATCCCGCCAAGGCGGACGCCGCCTGCGCCCGCAGCTTCTATCGCCAGCTGGGCGTCTACCTCTTCCGCCGCCCGCTGACCTCCGCCGAGGTCGAATTCTATGCGACCCTCGCCGGGCGGGGCGGCGGGCCGACCCAGGACTTCTACAAGGGGCTGGAGCTCGGCCTCGCCTCGATGCTGGTCTCGCCGGAGTTCCTCTATCGGGTGGAGACTGCGGCGCCGGACGGGGCGCAGCTGGACCCCTATTCCAAGGCCGCGCGCCTGAGCTTCCTGATCTGGAACTCCGTGCCGGACCAAGCCCTCCTGGAAGCGGCCGCTCACGGCGACCTGGAGACCGCGAAGGGGCTGCAGGCGCAGGTCGAACGTATGCTCGCCTCGCGTCGGGCGGAGCAAGGCGTCCGCGCGTTCTTCACCGACTTCCTGATGCTGGATCGGGTCTCCGACCTCTCCAAGGACACGGTGGTCTACAAGCGCTTCACGGCGGCTGCGGCCCAGGACCTGAAGGAGCAGATGCTGCTCACGGTCGTCGATCACCTGATCAGCCAGGACCGGCCCTATCCGGAGATCTTCACCAGCCGCAAGACCTTCCTGAACCGCCGGCTGGGCCTGATGTACCACGCCCCCGTCGCCAAGGCCGACGGCTGGGAGCCGTACGAGATCCCGACCACGGACGAGCGCGCCGGCCTGCTGGGCCAGGGCGCCTTCCTGGCGCTGTTCTCGCACGAGGGCCGCAGCTCGCCGACCCTGCGCGGGCGGGCGGTCCGCGAGGTCCTGCTCTGTCAGCCGGTGCCGAACCCGCCGGCCAACGTCGATTTCGCGGGCTTCAACGACACGTCGAACGCGGTGCTGAAGACCGCGCGCCAGCGGCTGACCCAGCACAACACCGACCCGGTCTGCGCCTCCTGCCACAAGATCACCGATCCGCTGGGCCTGCCGCTGGAGCGCTTCGACGGCGTCGGCGCCTTCCGCAACACCGAGAACGGCGCGCCGATCAACTCCAGCGGCAGCTTCGAGGGCAAGGCCTTCGACGGCGCCGCAGCCCTCGGCTACCTGATGTCCCAGAGCGCCGGTCCGACCGACTGCCTGACCAAGCGCGTCGCCGAATACGCCTCGGGCGTCACCGAGGACAAGATGCCGAAGGGCTGGCTCGACGCCCTCGGCAAGGGCTTCCAGGCCGGCGGCTACAAGTACCGCGCCCTGATCGAGAAGGTGGCGCTGAGCCCGGAATTCTACGCCGTGGCCGAGCCGCCCGCGCCGGCTGCCAAGGTGGCGGCCCTGGCGGCCGGCCCCAAGACGCCCAACATTCAGACAGGCGAGGTCCGCTGATGATCCGGCTTTCCCGGCGCACCATGCTGCGCGGCGTGCTGAACGGCGCGGCGGTCGGCGTCGCCCTGCCCCTGCTCGACGTCTTCCTCGACGGCAACGGCCAGGCGTTGGCCTCCGGCGCGCCGATCCCGGTCCGCTTCGGCGCCTGGTTCTGGGGCCTGGGGGTGACGGAGGACCGCTGGAAACCGACCAAGATCGGGGCGGGCTACGACCTGCCCTTCGAGCTGAAGCCGATCGCGCCCTACAGCGACAAGATATCCATCCTGTCCGGCTTCGACGTCCCGCTCGACGGCAAGCCCAACCTGCCGCACAACAGCGGCGGCATCGGCATCCGCACCGGAGTCGCCCCCACCAGCGCCGCCCTGCCCGCCCCGTCGTTCGACGTGCTGATCGCCGACAAGATCGGCGGCCAGACGCGGTTCCGCTCGCTTGAGATCTCCGCCACGCGGGACGCCACCAACTCGCTCAGCGGCCGCGGCGCCGGCAGCCTGAACCCCGCCGAGAGCTCGCCGATCAATTTCTACAACCGGCTGTTCGGCCCGGAGTTCGTCGATCCCAACAAGGCCGACTTCAAGCCCGATCCGCAGATCATGGCGCGCCAGAGCGTGCTGTCGGCCGTGGCCGACCAGCGCAAGGACCTGGAGGCCCGGCTGGGCGCCCGCGACCGCGAGCGGCTCGACCAGTACTTCACCGCCCTTCGCCAGACCGAGCAGCAGCTGTCCCTGCAGCTGGAAAAACCCGCGCCGCTCGCCGCCTGCCGGATCCCGCCGCGGCCCGCCGACACCACCCCGCCGAACAACCAGATCGAGTACGTCATCGAGAACCATAAGACGATGGCGCAGCTGCTGGCCATGGCGCTGGCCTGCAACCAGACCCGGGTGTTCAACATGAACTTCAACAACGGAGCCTCGTCGTTGACGAAGGCGGGCAGCACCATCTCGCACCACCAGCTGACCCACGAGGAGCAGATCGATCCGAAGCTTGGCTACCAGCCGGAGTCGACCTGGTTCGTCGAGCGCTGCATGGAGGCCTTCGGCGTGTTCGTGGACACCCTGGGCCAGTTCAAGGAAGGCGACGGCACCCTGCTGGACAACACCCTGGTGGTGGCCCACTCGGAGACCAACTTCGCCAAGACACACTCGGTGGAAGGCGTCCCGATGATGCTGGCGGGCCGGGCCGGCGGGAAGATCAAGACCGGACTGCACGTCGCCGGCGGCGGCTCTCCGGCCTCGCGCGTCGGGCTGACCCTGCAGCAGGTGATGGGCGTGCCGGTGGATTCCTGGGGCGAAGGCGGCCTTCACACCAGCAAGCCGATCTCCGAAATCATGACTTGAGGCGACGGAGCGCCCTGGCCAGCGCCGCGGCGCGTCAGCTCGCGTGGCGGCCCTTCGCGGCGGCTGTCCGCCCTGCCGCGGACGCCGCAGCTTGCGGCTCACCCTCGTCGTCGGCCCCGCCGTGCTCGACGAAGGGAATCGGCTCGACGATCTTCTGGAAGATGGTGAGAAACGTCTCAAGCTCGCCCGGCGCCAGCGCGTTCAGCCGCGGCAGCAGAAAGGCGTTGAGCATCTTCGTGGTCTCGCGGTGAACCTCGTGGCCCTTCTCGGTCAGGCTCAATTGCACGACACGCCGGTCGGTGGGCAGCGACTCGCGGTTCAGCAGACCGGCCGAAACGAGCTTTTCCGTCTCGAAGGTGATGGTGCTGGGCAGGACGTCGAAATATTCGATGAGCTTGCTCGGCCGATCCAGCCCGCTGTTCACCAGCTCCAGGATGAAGAGGCCGCGCTCGGTCAGCCCCTTTTGCCGCCACAGGCTCTTGAGGTGCCGGCTGGACGCGCGCTGCATGTCCGCCGTCATTCTCATTACCGCGATGATCTGCGGATCGAGACGGACCTCGGCGCCTTCAGACGCTTTGACGGTCTTGGGCTTGGTCACCGACTTACCTCTGACTCCCCCTGCGGGTTCGATCGCCCGGCCGGGCCATTCCTTATTTCAACAGGGATGGGGACTCTACCAGCCTCGAAGGCGACGCGACACCGAACATTTCGATATATGAATTTAATGCCTGCGTTATAGTCGCTGGCGAGATCAAACGGCCGCGCCGGAACCAGCGGAGAAAACCATGAGTCGGACGTCGAAACTCTGGGCTTGCGTCCTGACCGGCGTGGTCGCGGCGCTTCCGACCTTGGCGTTCGGCGGCGAGCGGCTGCCGCAGGGTCTGTCGGTCGCGAAGAGCGAAGACGGCCTCGTGCTGTCCACCTCCGCCGGTCAGCCGCTGTATCGCCTCGACATCGACCGGATGGCGCGCCGCCGCGGCGGCGGCGGCGTCCTGGCCGCGCGTTGCGCCGACGTCTGCGACCGGCTCTGGCGGCCGGCGCTGGCGCCGAAGACCTTCAAGGCCGACGGCGACTGGAGCGTAACAGAGCGCAAGGGCGGCGCTCAGCTCACCTACAAGGGCGATCCGCTCTACAGCTTCGCCGGCAAGAGCCTCGACGAGGCGGCGAAGATTCAGGTCGCGCCGCCCTATTTCTCGTCTTACGCCGCCAAGCCGACCCTGCTGGTGGATGGCGTCCCAGTCGCCACCCTCTATTGGCGCCCGGCCCTCTATCAGCCGGCGGCCCCCAAGGTCGTGACGCCCGCGGGGGTGACCGCGCACTGGTCCAAGGTCGCCTACGTCTTCGCCGACGCCGACAACCAGCCGCTCTACACGGCCCCCAAGACCTGCGCCCGCGCGTGCGACGGCCTGACGCCCTTTCCCGCGCCGCTGGCGGCGCTGCCGGTCGGCGAATGGCGCCCGGTGCAAGGGACGAGCGGAGAGCGGCTGTGGTCCTACCGTGGCCGCGTCGTCTACCAGGCGGCGGAGGGTCAGGCCGCGCCGGCGCCCAGCTGGCGGCCGATCGAGGTCCCCTGACCTTTGGGCCGGCGAATCATCCTGCCGCCACGAACGCACGCCGAGCGCACGATCTGAGCTTCAAGCTCCACCGCGAGGGGCGAGCGCGCTGACGGACCTGCGACCGCGAAGACACAGTTTTGCCCGAAAGACGGCAGGTTTGCGGTTGCCCCATTTCAGCGAGGAAATGCGCCTTGCTGCCGCGAGAGCCCTGGTGCTAGGGCGGGGGCCTAAAAACATCAGCGCATCCAAGCGCGGGATGAGTCCGGGGAGGAAACATGAAGCGTTTCATGGTGCTCGCGCTTGCGAGCGCGAGTTTTGCTGCACTTGCGACAAGCGTAACGGCCCAGCCTGCGGCGGCGCCCGCCGCGGCGCCCGCCGACGATGTCATGCTCGGCGAGATCGTCGTCACGGCGCGGCGGCGTTCGGAAAGCCTGCAGCAGGTTCCGCAGAGCGTGACCGCGGTCACCGCCGACACCTTGCAGAAGCTGAACATCCAGGACTTCGACGACATCAGCTCGGTGACCCCGGGCCTATCGCTGAGCACCGGCAACAACGGCTACGCCACTGCGGCCTCGACGCGGGGCGTGAGCTTCCAGCAAGAGACTTCGGCCAGCCCGACGGTGGCCTTCTACCTGAACGACGCGCCCGTCGAGACCCCGGTCCTCTTCCAGTCGATGTTCGACGTCGGCCAGGTCGAAGTGCTGCGCGGCCCGCAAGGCACCGTGCGCGGCATCTCCTCGCCGTCGGGCGCCATCACCCTCACCACGCGCCGGCCCGACCTCTCGGAATACGGTGGCTTCGTCAATGCTACGGTCACCGACCTGCAGAGCCGGAACCTGCAAGCTGCGGTCAACGTGCCGATCATCAAGGACATCCTCGGCCTGCGCCTCGCCGGGGTTATCGACCAGAACGACTTCGACGGCGTCCGCAGCGTCAACAATCCGCTGCGCCCGAAGGCGGAGACCAACGCCATCCGCGCGAGCCTCGCCTACGAGCCGAGCGACGCCTTCAACGCCTACGTCTCCTACATGCACCTGGACCGGGAGCTGCAAAGCTACGCCCAGGTGGCCGGCGCGGGTCAGGGCTACAACGGCCCAGTGATCGAGGCTTCCGATCGCCTGGCGGTGAACGACGAGCTTAGCCACATCAAGAACCACGTCGACGTGGTGACGGCGCAGATCGATTCGCGCATCTGGGGCCAGCACCTGAGCTATGTCGGCTCCTACGCCTTCCAGAAGCTGAACGTGCGGGAGAACGTCGACCGCGGGAACCTCATCCCGAACTACGAGGTCTTCAACCTCACCTACGTGCCCCAGGAACGGACCACGCACGAAATCCGACTGGCGTCGGATCCGGCGCCGGGCCGCTTCCTGGACTACACCGTGGGCGCCTTCTACTCGTGGACCGCGACCGACGTGGACGCGCCGCAGCCGCGCCTGCTGCCGGGCTTCTTCAACCCATTCGCCCCCGACCCGGCGGTCATCAATACGCGCTTCCAGACGACGACCGGCATCATCTCGCCGAGCCGGCTTGAGGAGACCTCCTTCTTCGGCAGCCTGACCGCGCATTTCGGCGAGGACACCGAACTCACCTTCGGCGGCCGCCAAATCATCTCGCGTGTGGTCCGGACTACAAACGTTGCGCTTCTCCCGGGCGGGTTCAGCATCGCCCCGCCCAGCGCCCTGCCCTTCGGCGGAACCTGTGGTCCGCTGCCGAGCACCTATCCCGGCCTCTGCGACGCCCCTGTGCCCTTCACCCCCCTGCTATCCCAGGCCAGGCGCACCATCGACCGCCCCTTTATCTACAACGTCTCGCTGTCGCACCGCTTCAGTCCCGACCTCCTGGTCTACGCCAACCACGGCACCGCCTGGCGCTTCGGCCCGCAAGTGGTCGGCATCACCAACGGCGCCGATGCGTCCGGACAGATCGACCCAGTGCTCTCGAGTCTTTCGCAAATGCCGAACGAGACCTCGCGCTCGTATGAGGTCGGCCTCAAGTCGACTCTGCTCGACGGCCGCATGCGCTTCAACGTCGCCCTGTTCCGCCAGACCTTCCGCAACCTGTTCATCCGCACCGAGCCGGTCCGCTACATCTCGATCGCTGGCGGCCGGACCGATCCGAACGCGCTCTTCAACTTCACCACCGCAGTCCCGGCCACGATCGAAGGCTTCGACATCGACACGGCCTTCCAGATCACCTCGAACTGGAACGTCACCGCAGCCCTCAGCTACGCCGACGGTCGGATCAACAACGGCGCCGTGCCCTGCAACGGGCCAATTCCGACGGGCCAGCGCATCGCGATCTGCACCACCAACGCCTCCACCTCGCGCGACCCGCTATGGAACGGGACCATCACCTCAGAGTATTCGCATAACGTGCGGGAGGGGATGGAGGGCTTCGTCCGCGGACTGTTCCAATACTACCCGGAGAATTCCCGCCGCAGCGCCGCGCAGGTGATCAACCCCTACAGCCTGCTGAACCTCTACGCCGGTCTGCGGAGCGAGGACGGGGCCTGGGAAGTGGCGGTGTTCGCCAAGAACGCCTTCAAGACGGACGAGGTCACCTCCCTCGACATCAACCCCTACGGCGTCTCCGGTTCGACCCTGCCGTTTACCACCAACTACTTTGGCGCAACCTACACGCCGCGGCGCGAAGTGGGCGTCAATGTCCGCTACGCCTTCGGGTCGCGCTAAGCGCAGGCTGTAGAGAGACCTCTCAAGGATCGCCGGGCGGTTTCGACCGCCCGGCGTTTTTTGGCTTCGCTCCTCCGCCCACGCAGGCGGACGCGACTGCCGGGCGGCGACGCCATCCGTCGCGGCCAGCAAGTCCAGCGCTGGCGGGGCGACTCGCCTTCAAATCGCCGCCGGACGAATACTCAAAAACCCACGTTCTTTTGTATGAGTTATTGGGGTTTTATTGCCCAGAACGTCAGAAACGTGTCGCTTGCGCCACACAAACGACCGCGTATGGCGAAGCCAGGGCCAAGGCTCCGGGGCCATGCTGGCGGCTGCCCATGACGCATGTTAGCCCCCGCAGCGAAGATTCCGGGATCGGTCGCGGCTGACGTAAGGCCCTGACGAATTCGGAACTTTGCAGCAGCCTGGCGGTCTCCCAACCGCTGCCGGGCGCTTCGAGGGAAGACGCTTGAAAGGCCTAAACGGATCGCACCCGCGGTCGGCGATGGCGTGCGCCGGTATTCCGGCGACGACCTTGCCGCGCGGCGCGCCGTGATCGGCTTCGCCTGGGTCGCCTGAGAAGGCTGGTTTCTCGACAAAATTAGAGGGGAGGTCATCTCAGAATGACGCCGCGTATTAGTGTTGCCTTCGCCAGCGCGAGCCTGCTCGCGCTCGCCGCCGCCACCAGCGTTCATGCCGCTCAGCCCGCCGCAGCCGAGGCAGCGCCCGCCGAACAGGCCGCGCCCGCGGAACAGACCGAGCTCGGCGAGATCGTCGTCACCGCCCGCCGTCGTTCGGAAAGCCTGCAGCAGGTTCCGCAGAGCGTCACCGCGGTGACCTCAGACACCATCAACAAGCTCAATATTCAACGGCTCGAAGACGTCACCGCCGTGACGCCGGGCCTGTCGCTGAATAGCGGCGCCAGCGGCTACGCCACCGCGGCCTCGACCCGCGGCGTGAGCTTCCAGTCGGAGTCCTCGGCGGCCCCGACCGTCGCCTTCTACCTGAACGATGCGCCGGTCGAATCGACGGTCATGTTCCAGTCGCTGTTCGACGTCGGCCAGATCGAAGTGTTGCGCGGTCCGCAAGGCACGACCCGCGGCATTTCCTCGCCGTCGGGCGCGATCACCGTGACCACCCGCAAGCCGGTCCTTTCGGAATACGGCGGCTACATCAACGCCACGGTCACTGACCACCAGGGCCGCAACGTCAACGGCGCCGTCAACGTGCCGATCATCCAGGACGTCCTCGCCCTGCGCGTGGCCGGCATCATCGACCAGACCGACTACGACGGCGTGCGCAGCATCAACAATCGACTGCGCCCGAAGCAAGAGACCGGCGCGATCCGCACCAGCCTCGCCTTCGAGCCGAGCGACAAGCTCAACGTGCTCGTCAGCTACCTGCACATGGACCGCAACCTGCAAGGCTACGCCCAGGTCGCGGGCCTCGGCGCCGGCTACAATGGTCCCTCGATCGGCTCGGGTGACCGGCTGGCCGTCAATGACGAGCTGAGCACCATTCACCAGAACTTCGACCTGGTCACCGCCCAGATCGACTCGCGCATCTGGGGCCAGCACCTAAGCTACGTCGGCTCCTATGGGTTCCAGAAGGTCAAGGCGGCTGAAAACGTCGACCGCGGCAACGTGATCCCGGACGTGGAGATCTTCAACTTCACCCGCAGCCCGCAGGAGCGGACCTCGCATGAGATCCGCCTGGCCTCGGACCCGGCGCCCGGCCGTTTCCTCGACTATACGGTCGGCGCCTTCTACCAGTGGATCGCCACCGACGTGGACGCGGCGCAGCCGACCCTGCTGCCGGGCTATTTCGGTTCGCCGGCCTCCCCCAGCCCGTTCACCATCAATCCGCGCTACCAGACGAACCTCTCGATCGTCTCGCCGAGCCGGGCTGAAGAGACCTCGTTCTTCGGCAGCCTGACGGCGCACTTCGGCGACAACACCGAGCTGACCGTCGGGGGCCGCCAGATCATCTTCCGCTATACCCGCACCACCTCCCTCGGCCTGAACGCCGGCGGTTTCGCCGCGACGCCGGCCAGCCGCCTTCCGTTCGGCGGCGGTTGCGGTCCCTTCACCAGCACCTATGCGGGCTTCTGCGACGCCCCGGTCCCGGCGTCGTCGATCCCGGGCGCCTCGAAGCGCTCGCTCGACCGGCCGTTCATCTACAACGTGTCGTTGTCGCACCGCTTCAACCGCGACTTCATGGTCTACGCCAACACCGGCAGCTCCTGGCGTTACGGCCCGGGCGTGGTCGGCATCACCAACGCCGCCAACGACCCGACGTTGACCGCCCTGCAGAACCTGCGGAACGAGACCTCGCGCTCGTATGAAGTGGGCTTCAAGTCGACCCTGCTCGACGGCCGCGCTCGCTTCAACGTCGCCCTCTTCCGGCAGAAGTTCAACAACCTGATCATCCGGACCGAGCCGGTCTCGTATCTCGCCTTCAACGGCCAGACCACGAGCCCGACCCTGTTCAACTTCACGACGGGCGTGCCCGCGGTCATCGAGGGCTTCGACATCGACGCGGCCCTGCAGATCACCCAGGGTTGGAACGCCACCCTGGCGGTCAGCTACGCCGACGGCCGGATCGAGAACGGCACGATTCCGTGCAACGGCGCGATCCCCGCCGGCCAGTTCATCCGGATGTGCCAGTCGAGCGGCTCGACCTCGCGTGACCCGCTGTGGAGCCTCACGGCCACCTCGGAATACGCGCGGCCGGTGAAGGACGGCGTCGACGGCTTTGTCCGCGGCCTGTTCAACTACTATCCGGAGAACCCGCGGAAGAGCTCCGCCCTGGTGATCGACAACTACAGCTTGCTGAACCTGTATGCGGGCCTCCGCAGCCAGGACGGCGCCTGGGAAGTCGCGATCTTCGCCAAGAACGCGTTCAAGACGGACGAGACCACCTCGCTCGACGCCAACGCCTACACCGTCAGCGGCAATCCGTTCGGCGCCGGCGCCAGCGGCTACTTCGGCACCACCTACACGCCGCGGCGTGAGGTTGGCGTCAACGTCCGCTACGCCTTCGGCTCGCGCTAAGCGCAAGCCTCAGCACGGCTGATCCAAAGCGATCGCCGGGCGGCCCTGCCGCCCGGCGATTTCTTTTTTGGGGATGCGGTCCGCTGCGGTAGCGCTGGAAGAAATGGGGAAGAATCCCATATCAGTTGTGCCGACTCACTTTTGACGCGTTCTGCGGGCGTGAAGCTTCTGATGTCCTATCCCTCCGCCCGCCCGTCCTGCAGCCGTCGGGCGCTGCTGGTCGCCGCGCCGGCCCTCGCCCTCTCCGCCGCCGGCAGCGCCTTCGCCCAGGAGGCCGCCCCGCCGCTTCTGCCGTCGCTGCCGCCCCTGCCGCCGCCGGTCGTGCTGCCGCCGCTCAGCGCCGCGCAGTTGGCGCTCGCCGTGCGCACGCTCAACGCCGCCGACACCCACGGCCTCGCGCGGCAGATCTTCGCCGCCGACGACCCGCCGGAACGGATCACCCAGGCCCTGCTGCGCTACGCGCACGAAGTGCACGTCGGCCGGCTCGCGGCGGCTGACTTCCTGCAGGAATGGGGCGTTCGTCCTCCGGCCTACGACCCGCGCCCCGATCTCGCCGCCGCGCTCACCACCGACCGCCTGGGCCCGTGGCTCGACAGCCTGCCGCCCCGTTACTCCGGCTACAGCGCACTGCGGCGCGGCCTGGCGACCTATCGGGCGATCGCCGCCAAGGGCGGCTGGAAACCGGTTCCGGCCGGACCGGCGTTCGGCCTCGGCGAAAAGGGCCCGCGGGCCGCCGCCCTGCGCACCCGGTTGGCGGCGGAAGACACCACCGTCGACGCCAAGGGCCCGGCCGAAGTCGATGCTGCATTGCAGGACGCCGTCGCCGGCGCCCAGCGCCGCTTTGGTCTCAAGCCCGACGGCGTGGTCGCCGGCGAGACGCTGGCGGCCCTCAACCAGCCCATCGGTCAGCGGGTGCTGCAGATCATCGCCAATCTCGAGCGCTGGCGCTGGCTGCCGCCCACCATGCCGTCCTCGCGCGTTCAGGTGAACTCCGGCGCCGCCATCGTCACCCTGTTCCAGGACGACAGGCCGGTGCTGTCGATGAAGGCGGTCTCCGGCCGGCCGGGCGACGAGACGCCGATGCTGTTCTCGAAGATCCACTCCGTCGTCCTCAACCCGCCCTGGAACGTGCCGAGCTCGATCGCCACCAAGGAGCTGTGGCCGAAGGAGAAGCAGAATCCGGGCTACCTCGCCCGCAACGGCTTCGTCGTCATCAAGACCGAGGGCGGCGGCTCGCGGCTGCAGCAGAAGCCGGCCAAGAGCGCTCTGGGCCGCTACAAGTTCGACTTCGACAATCCCTACGGCGTCTATCTGCACGACACGCCGACACAGGCGACCTTCGCCCGCTTCACGCGCCAGGCGAGCCACGGTTGCGTGCGGCTGGAGAAGCCCAAGGCGCTGGCCGAGGCGCTGCTGACCAACGACCCGAAGTGGACTCCGGACGCCATCGCCACGGCGCTCGACAAGGGCGACACCCTGCGGGTGCGGCTGAGCGACCAGGTTCCGGTCTTCATCTTCTACTGGACGGCCTTCGCCTCGCCGGACGGCGCGATGAATTTCCGCTCCGATCCCTATAATTGGGACCGCCTGCTGCTGCAGCGAATCGGCGTGCTGGACGCGCCCAAGGCTTAAGGAGCCCCGCTATGAACACTCTGGGCCGCATCCTGCTGCTGGTGGGCGGGCTCGTGCTCGCGCTTCTGGTCGGCGTGCTGATCGGCCGCAGCCAGCGCGTCGAGTCGATCGCGCCAGGCAACGCCCAGGCGGTGCAGATCACCACCGCCCCGCCGCCGGCCCTGCCCGCCGTGACGCCCCTGCCCGCCACCGTCCCGCCGCCGCAGCCAGCCGCGGTTCCGGCGCCGATTCCGATCGCACCGGACCTTCAGGTGCAGGAAGACGCTGCGGCGGTCGGAATGACGACGCGCGACGGCGACGACGAGGCTTCGCAGCCCAAGAGCGCAGCCGGCGGCGCGGATCCTTCCGGATCGCAGCCGATCGGCTGAGGCGCTCGCGCTTCCGGCACGACCGCACAGTATGTGCGCATGACCTGCGGTTGCAGCTTTACTATAGCGAAAGTTGTGCTTCTATCTCCCCTGTCACCTCAGGTCGCCTCGACGCGATCTGAGTCAGGGAAGGAAACGCAATGGCTGACGACAAGCAAAAGGGCGCCAAGACCGTCACGGTCGACGCCGAGCACTACCGGTCCCTCGTCCTGGCGAAACTGCGGGCGGAGATCGATTCCAAGCGCGCCGCCTACAAGCTAGCGACCCACATCGATCCCGCGTCCATCGCCGGGATGGGGTATTGGAAGATGAAGTACTGGAAGATGAAGTACTGGAAGATGGGCGCCACCATCGAAATGGGTGACGAGGTCATCAACCCCGCGATCGTGCAGCGCGAACAGAAGTAGCGCCGATGCTCCGCCTCCTAAGCGAGGCTGGACCTGCCGCGGACATGCAATTGCCGCCGGTCACCGGACTGATCCTCAAGGTCGCCGGCGCCTGCAATCTCAATTGCGGCTATTGCTATGTCTACAACGCCAAGGACCAGACCTACCGGTCACGCCCGGGCCTGCTGAGCGACGAGATTCTCGACGCCGTGCTCTCGAGAAGCCTCGACTACTGCCAGGCCCGACCGGGCCATCGGCTGTCGATCTGCCTGCACGGGGGCGAGCCCCTGCTGGTGGGCAAGGAGCGTTTCGCCGCGGTGGTGACGCGGATCCGTGACCGGCTTGGACCGCATCTGGGCAGCCTTGCGGTGCAGACCAACGGCGTGCTGATCGACCCGGCGTGGGCGGAGCTGCTGAAGACCCTCAGGCTCTCGGTCAGTCTCAGCCTCGACGGCGATGCGACCGTCAACGACGCTGGCCGCCCGGACCACATGGGGCGTGGCAGCTACGCCGCGGCGGCGCGCGGCCTGCAGCTTCTGCTGGAGGCCGGCGTCAGGGTCTCGGTGCTCTGCGTCGTCCGGCCTGGCGAGTCCGGGGCGGCCATCTATCGCCACCTGCGCAGCCTGGGCGTGCAGAGCCTCGACTTCCTGCTGCCGGACGTGTCCCACGACGACTACGGCCCGATCTTCGGCGACGCGGGCCTGCTGCCGGCGGCGGACTATCTGATCCCGGCGATCGACACCTGGCTGGCGGAGAACGACCCGAGCGTCGAGGTCCGCTTCTTCAGCGACATCCTGCGGCTGGCGCTCGGCGACGACTGCGCCACCGACGCCTTCGGCGGCGGGCCCTCGCCCTATCTGGTGATCGAGACCGACGGCTCGATCCAGGCCAACGACGCGCTACGCGTCTGCGAGGAGGGCCTCGGCGACAGCGGGCTGAACGTGCTCGCCGACGGCTTCGACGATCTGGCTCAGGCGCGCCCGGCGCCCCTGCAGGTGTTCGCCGGCGCCCTGCCCACGCCGCGCGGCTGCGCCGGCTGTCGGGAAGAGACCACCTGCGCCGGCGGATACGTGCCGCATCGCTACAGCCGGGCCCGCGGCTTCGACAATCCCTCGGTCTGGTGCGCCGACATCCAGGCCATCTTCAGCCATGCCCGCGCCCTGCTGGCCGCCGACGCCGCGAGAACGGCCGCGTGACCGACATGGGCCTGTCTGAGGAAGCGGCGCGCCACTTCGCCTCGCCGCTCGTCGAGGCTGACCATGCGGCGGCGCAGCTGGTGTTCGGCGAACACGCCCGCGCCCTGCTGGAGATCGCGGTGGAGGCCGGCGCCAAGGCTGCGCCCGCCGGCGACCCCGCCCTGGCCGAACTCACTGAGCTGCTCGAAGCGCCCCTGCCCTGGAGGCTGGCCTGGGGTCCCAGGCTGGGCCGCCTGGAGCACGCCCTCTACGCCTGCGCCCCCGCGGAGATCGTCTGGACCCACGCACGGGCCTTCACTCGCGCCGGCGCCGAAGCGGCGGCGTCCGCCGGGCGACTGGCGGGGCGAGGCCTCGCCCTGCATAGCCTGGCCACGCCCGCCGTCCTGCCCACGCCAAGCGGCTGGACTCTGTTCCCCAAGCCGCTGGCTGAGATCTCGCCGACGATCGCCGAGGCTTGCGAACTGATCGCCGACCTGAGCCCCGCGTTCGCGCCCTGGGTGGCTGACGCCGTGTCCGACCTGGTGCTGCTGGACGGGGCCGGCGGCGCCCGCTTCAGCGCCACGGCCCGCGAGACGCCGGGGGCGGTCTACCTTTCCGCGCCGCTGGAGCCGGTGGAGATCGCAGCCCGGCTGGCGCACGAGGCGAGCCACCAGAACTTCTACGCCCTCGAACGGCTGGCCAGCCTGCACGACGGCTCGGACACGGCCGACTATCACTCGCCGATCAAGCAGCGCGGTCGACCGATCGACGTGATCCTGTTTTCTTTCCACGCCTTCGGCAACGGCGCGCTCTTCCAGCGCCAGCTCGCCGAGATCGATCCGGCCCGTGAGGTGATCGCCGGCGTCCCGCTGCAGAAGAACCTGGCCGACCTTGCGGTGATGGCCGACCATTTGGAGGCGACGCGCGCCCTCACCGCGGCCGGCGAAGCGCTCTGGCGGCCGCTCGCCGCCGAACTGTTCGGAAAGGTCCCGGCATGACCACGGCTCTTCCCACCCCGGCCGCCATGGCCAAGGCTGGCCTGCGCCTGGAACGCCACCTTCAGCGGCGGCCCCTGACCGACTGCTACCTGGGACGTCACGAGGCCAGCGACACGGCCGTGTTCGTCAAGGTCCTGCACGCCGAAGCCCCCGGCCCGGTCCGCAACTTCCAGCGGGAAATCGGCTGCCTGAGCGACCTGCAGGGCCTGGCCGGAACGCCGCGGCTTCTCGCCCATGACGTCGCCGCCACGCCCATGTTCCACGCCTGCGCCCTGGTCCGCGCCACGCCGCTGCCGAGATATTGCGCCGAGGCCGAGCTGGAGGACATCCTGGAGTGCGCCTCGGCCCTCGCCAACTGGATCTCCGCGCTGCATGCGCGCGGATACGCGCACCGGGATCTCTCGCCCGACCACATCTTCATCGGCGAGGACAGAAACGTCACCGTGGTCGATTTCGGGCTCGCCAAGCCGAACGCCGCGCCGCTGGAGCTCGGCTACGACGTCCAGGCCTTCGGCATGATCCTCTGGGAGCTGGTCTGCGGCCGAACGATCTTCGACTACCGCAGCGGCACGGTGGCGGCGCAGATCGCCGAGGAGCGGGCCTTGATCGCGACGCTCCGCCTCGAGTCAGGGCTGAGCCCTCTGCTCGCAGACTGTCTGGCGACACCGTCGGAGGTGCTTCCGGAGAGCGCAGCGCCCGGTCTGGACGCCCGGGCGCTCGCCCGGCGGAGCCTGGAGGTCGTCCCGCGCTTAGGCGAGAGGCTCGGCGAGTCCGCCCGACGCCATCGTGCCCTAGATCAGACGCCCGTCCATTGACGGACGCGGGCGACGTCCACGTGGACGAAGTTGGAGACCGGATAATAGCCGACGCCCCCGGCCTGCACATCCACGGCCGCGTTGCGCAGATTGCGCAGGCTGACCCCTTGGATGCGCACGTCCATGGCCTTACCCAGCACGTGCTGGCTACGGTCCGCGACCCCGGAGCTGCGAGCGTGCAGCATGGCGTTGGTCCGCGGCGACCGGTAGCCGGAGATCACTTGGAAAGGGCGGTTGTTGTCCAGCCGGTCGTTGATCGCGTGCAGGGTGTCGAAGAGCCGCGGATCCATCGGGTGCTCTTCGCCGTTACGCCAGTCACGCAGCACGCGCATGGCCTCGGCCAGGGCGTCGGGAACATAGCGGCCGTTGGCGAAGAAGACGTCGTTGAAGGTGTCGCCGGTGTGCAGATTGTGCAGGACAGCCCGCCGCACGCCTGGGAGGGGTTGAGCCCGCACGATCGCCGGCGCGGCCACGGCGGCCATCGCTGCGCCTGCGCCGAGCAACAGTCCGCGCCTTCCCAGGTTTGTCTGCATGCGTGGAAACCCCGACTAAGCTCGTACGCCCGAACCAAGGGAAAGATTTGGCTTCAAAGGCTTAAGGTCAACCTAAACTATCGTGAGGTGCGACCTCCTGCCGCGCACATGTCCCAGAATGGCGCGAAGTCGAGGCAATAAGAAACCCCGCCGGCGCCAGGCCGACGGGGTTCCCATAACTTCGGTCTTTGAGCGCGCCCGAGCCGCGCTTCGCAGCCCTACTTAAGGTGTTGCGCGAGGTGCTTGTTCATTTCGAACATGGAGACGCGGTCCTTGCCGCCGAAGACCGGCTTCAGCTTGGCGTCCGCGACGATCTCGCGCTTGTTCTCCGGATTCTGGAGATTGTTCTTCTTGATGTACTCCCAGATCTTCGAAACCACTTCGCCGCGCGAGAGCTGCGCGGCGCCCACGACGGCGGCAAGCTCGGCAGACGGGGTCAGCGGCTTTTGCAGGGCGTTGGTCTTTTTCGGTTCATCGGCCATGGTGTTCCCCCAGCTGGATATGAGGCGTCCGCCCCTTGGAGTTGCAAGCAAGGGCTGAGTCGCTGAGACATCCTAGGCGCCTCCCGCGCTGCGCGCCACCGCGACAATCACGCCCAGTCCGCTCTTGGAGCCAGAAACGCGCGAAAATCACCGGATTTCGCTGTTTGCGCGCGTCACGTCGGGAGATTGGCGGGGCGAATCTTCCCCACCCTGACGTTCGATGCTGTCGTAAAGCGCCGCCGTCGCCCCTTCACCCACGCGTGCGGAGCGGCTCGCCGAACGCAGGGATCCGTAGGCCAGCGCCACACCCATGGCGACAAAGGCCGCCACCACCAGCACGAGGAAGGCCGACCCGCCGGGCGCACCCGGCGCGCTGAGCGTCGAGGAGTCCTGCCCCGCGGCCTGAAGTATGCCCATCGTGCTGGTCAGGCTCCCGCCCCAGAAGGCTGCGGCCAGCGCCCAGGCGATCCAGATGAACACATGCTCGCCGACGCTGCGGGAGGGCGGAGCCTCGTCCTCGCGCGCGGCGTCGGCGGCTCGATCGCCGTATCGCGGGTTGGCGTCATTGGGGGTGCTGGCCATGCGGCTCTCCCATAGGTTGCGCCAGCCAAGGCGGCGGCGTCCTGGGAGCAACCCTCGTGCGCGACGCAGGTTCCCCTGCCCCGCGATCCGTCGGCCGCGAGGCTTCGGCCTCAGGCCGCGGCGAAAGGCGTCCTGAGCGCGCGGACGAAGTCCACCAGCGCCGCTCGCGCCGGTCCGCGCGGCAGGGCGGTATAGGCGCGCAGCAGCTCGAGCGCGCCGGGCTCTGCGAGCAGGCCGGCGACCTCGTCGATGGCTCCCCCGCTCGAGCTGGCCTCGCCGAACATCTCGGCCACCGGCGTCTCCAGGGCGCCGGCGATGCGCGACAGCATGGACGCGCTGACGCGATTGGCGCCGCGCTCGTACTTCTGAATCTGCTGGAAGGTGACGCCGGCCGCCTCGGCCAGCGCCTGTTGCGAGAGGCCGCGCAGCTTGCGCAGCAGGCGGATGCGCGCGCCTACGGCCACATCGACGGGATCGGCCAACGCCTCCGGCTTGCGAGTCATCGTATCTTCCTATCCTGCCATTTCGGCCTAGTGGGTCGTCCGCGTTATGCGGCGAAGCTCGGCGTCTCGATCCGAGATCCAGAATGAGACCTGAGCAAGGGCGGCGCCAACCGCCTCGCGGAGGGATGCGACGCCCGGCGCATCCTGCTCCAGCCCGCAGAGCTCGAGCTCATAGGCGCTCAGGAGGGCGACGAGGTCTTCGGCCGCCGCTCGCGCGCGCTCAGTTTGGAATTCGCTCATGGGATCGCTCGCCGCGGGCATCGGCCGGCGCATAGCACGACTGTTCTGTCGGCGGAACTCTTGGCGACAGCCGGCCCCGCGGGGGATGATCCGCGGGCCGGGCCGGTTTTAGGCCGCAAGTCGTTAGTTGGCCGCGATCGCCCGGCCCTGGCGCTGGGCGGCGATGGTGGCGCGCCCTTCGCGCTCGGCGATCCGCCGGAAGGTGGCGAGCGCCTGACCGACCACCTGGTCCATGTTGTAGTAGCGGTAGGTCGCCAGCCTGCCCACGAAGTCGACGTTCGACGTCTCCAGGGCGAGAGCCTCGTACCTCTTGTACAACGCCTGGTTCTCAGGGCGCGGCACCGGATAGTAGGGGTCGCCCTCCGCGCTTGGGTATTCGTAGGTGATGGTGGTCTTGCCGACGGTCTGGCCGGTCATGTGCTTGTATTCACTGATCCGGGTATAAGGCGTGGCTTCGTTCGGATAGTTCACTGTGCCGACCGGCTGGAACCATTCCTGGTCCAAGGTCTCATGGCGGAACTTGAGGCTGCGATAGGGCAGTTTGCCGTACCGGAAGTCGAAATACTCGTCGACCGGACCGCTGAAGATCAGCCGGTCGTAGACCGCCTCCCGACGCGCGTCCTCGAACTCGACGCCCAGCTCCAGTTCGACGCCCTTCTGGTCCAGCATGTTCTCGAACATCCGCGTGTAGCCTTCGGCGGGCATGTTCTGGAACTTGTCGGTGAAGTAGCGATCGTCCGTGTTGGTCCGCGTGGGCACCCGCGCAGTGACCGACTTGTCGAGCTCGGAGGGGTCCATGCCCCACTGCTTGCGGGTATAGCCGCGGAAGAAGGTCTCGTAGAGTTCACGCCCCACGGCCGAGACCACGACATCTTCGGAGGTGCGGATCTTGTCCACCGGCTCGGCGCGGGCGGCGAGATAGGCCTGCGCCTCCTCGTCCGTCTTCAGGTTCAGGCCGTACAGGGTGTTGAGCGTGGTGCGGTTGATCGGAATCGGCACATGCAGCCCGCCCTTCACCTCCGCCAGCACCCGATGCTCGTAGGGCCGCCAGCGCGTGAACTGCGACAGGTAGGCGGCGACGTCGTCGGAGTTGGTGTGGAAGATGTGCGGGCCGTACTTGTGCATCAGCACGCCGGCCGCGTCCTTTTCGTCATAGGCGTTGCCGGCGACGTGGGGACGCTTGTCGACGACCAGCACCCGCTTGCCGAGCTGGCTCGTCAGCCGTTCGGCCAGCACCGAGCCGGCGAAGCCCGCGCCGACGATCATGTAGTCGAACGGCTTGTTGCGCGAGGCCGGGCGCACCGCAGGCGCGGCGACGCCGCTCATCGCCAGTCCGGTGGGGACCAGCGGGCTGAGGCTCGATCCCTTCTCGGCCAGGATGTCGACGGCGACCCGTTCGCGCTGGGCGGCGGCGCGGCCGATCTCATGGTTCATCCGCGCGAAGGTCTCGTCCCAGGACAGGGCGATGAGGGCGGAGTCGACCTCCTTCAGCCAGGCGCCGGGGATGCGCGAGAGCGCCAAGGCCTGATCGCAGCCGGCGATGAACTCCTCGTGGGTGGAGCCGACCTTGACCGCCTCCAACTCGCCGTAGTGGCGCACCACGTCGACGATCGGCGTGGAGACCACCGGACGGCCGGCCGCCAGGTATTCCGGCGTCTTGGTCGGGCTGATGAAGCGCGTCGACTCGTTGATCGCGAACGGCATCAGGGCCACGTCCCAGCCCGACAGATAGCGCGGCAGGTCGTCGTAGCTCTTGCCGCCCAGGTAATGGAGGTTCGGGCGCTGGGGCAGGCTTTCCGGGTCGATCTTCACCACCGGTCCGACGATCACCAGGCTCCATTCGGGACGCGCGTCGGCCAGGGCCGCCAGCAGCGCGAGATCCATCCGCTCGTCGATGACGCCGTAGAAGCCCAGGCGCGGCCACGCGATCTTCGCCTGATCGGCCGGCTCCTCGCGCAGATGCCGCGCCTTGGCGAAGTGGACCCGGTCGACGCTCGAGGGAAAGGGATGGATATTGGGGTGCCGGTCGCGCTTGGCTTCCCACAGCGAATAGCCGCCGGTGAAGACCACGTCGGCCGCGACCATCAGCTCGCGCTCCAGGCTGGTCAGCTCCGGCGGGGCGAACTTGAAGTTGGCAAGTTCGTCCATGCAGTCATAGACGGTGCAGACCGCATTCAGATGACGCGAGAAGCTCAGCATCATCGGCGTGTAATACCAGCGGATCAGGTCGCCCTCGTAGGCCTCGAGCATGCTGTCCAGCAGCCCGCGCAGCGCGGACTCGCGCGCCTCCGCGGACAGGGACGCCGGCAATTGCGGGGTGGCGACGATCACGCCCGAGTCTGCGCAGGTGCGCGCCTCCAGGGCGGGGACGTTCAGATCAGTGTGGAAGATCGGTTCTTCCCAGACGATCACCCGCCGCCCCTTGGCGAAACGGGTCATCAGGTGCTGGGGGCGTTGGAAGACGAAATCCCAGCGAAGATGAGAAAAGCAGAGGAGGGTCTGACGACCTCGGGAACGCGGCCCTACTTGAGGTTGCAATGGCGCAGCGCCTTCGGCGCTCGGGAACCACTGAGTGTTCAAGGGCGCATTCCTTTTTTCTTACAAACGACACACGAAGCCCGGGCGAGAAAACACCCAGCATCCCTGAAGGTTCCGCGGTCTCAGCAACCTCCTTCCGATTTTCCCAATGATCACAGGCTAGTTAGCCGATGCTCAGCTTATTGAGTATCGTTCGCAGCCGATAGTTTAGCGAACCGGGACACTCGCCTTGCGTTTACCGCGCACACCAGCCCCGTAACTGGGCTGCGACTCCCATCTCAAGGCGTCGGCGACGATCTGATCGAGCGACGAGCGCGTCGCGCCCCAGCCCAGCAGTTCGCGGGCGCGGCCCGGGTTGGCGACCAGGCTCGGCGGGTCGCCGGCGCGCCGGGGGCCGATGCTGTGCGGCACCGGACGGCCGACCGCGCGGCCGACAGCTTCCACCACCTCGAGCACCGAAGCGCCCTGCCCCGTGCCCACGTTGGCGGCCTCGTAGGCGCCCGCCGGAAGATCAGCCTCGAGCGCCGCGACGTGGGCGTCGGCAAGGTCGCTGACGTGGATATAGTCGCGCAGGCAGGTGCCGTCCGGCGTGTCGAAGTCGGCGCCGAAGACGGTGAGCGGCTTGCCGTCGCCGAGTGCGGCGGCGATCGCCAGCGGAATCAGGTGGGTCTCCGGCTCGTGCGCCTCGCCGATCTGGCCCGAGGCGTCAGCGCCGGCGGCGTTGAAGTAGCGCAACGCCACTCCGGTCAGGCCGTAGGCGCGGCACTGGGCCTCGATCATCCATTCACAGGCGAGCTTGGTGTCGCCGTAGGGGCTGGCCGGCGCCTTGGGCGCGTTTTCCGGGATGGTCTCCAGCGCCCCGCGACCGCCCTGGCCATAGACCGCCGCGCTCGAGGAGAAGACCAGCCGGCCGACCCCGCGCTCGCGCATGGCGCCGAGCAGCGAGACCGTGCCCGCGACATTGTGCTCCCAGAACAGGTCGGGCTTGACCGTCGAACGGCCGACCTCGATCAGGCCGGCGAAGTGGATCACCGCCTTGACGTCGTGCTCGGCCATGGCGTCGCTGAGCGTGCGGGCGTCGCGAATATCGCCATGCACCAACGGCCCCCAGCGCACCGCCTCGCGGAAGCCGGAGCTGAGACTGTCATAGACCACGGGCAGATAGCCGCGATCGTAAAGTGCTTTTGCGGTGTGAGCGCCGATGAAGCCGGCCCCGCCGGTCACCAGCACGGCGGCTTTTGTTCCCCGATCCATGCCCCCTAATACAGCGGTACGCGTGTCGGTTCCATGGCGACGGTGGCGCTTGTCGCAACTTCGCCGGGCGTGGAACGTTTCGCGGCGCCGCGGCCTTAGGTCTCTGGATCCACGGGAAAGCCAGGCTTGATGCGCGCTTTGGAGCTGTGGGGCGGCCACGAGCAAACCGTGAACCGCGTCGGCGGCGCCTTCCACGATCAGACGGTCCGCTCCGGCCATGAACACCGAATTGAAGATCTCGACCGCTTCGCCGCGCTCGGGTTGAAGGCCCTGCGCTACCCTGTGCTCTGGGAGCGGGTGGCGCCCCACGCGCCCGACCAGTTCGACTGGGAATGGACCGACCTTCGCCTGGCGCGCATTCGCGAGCTTGGCATGCGGCCGATCGCCGGCCTGCTGCACCACGGCAGCGGCCCGCGCTACACCAGCCTGGTCGATCCGGCCTTCGCCCCGCTCTTCGCCCGCTACGCCCGCGCCGCCGCCGAACGCTATCCGTGGATCGACGACTGGACGCCGATCAACGAGCCCCTGACCACCGCCCGCTTCTCCGCCCTTTACGGCCACTGGTATCCGCACCTCGCCGACGAGCACATGTTCTGGGCCGCCCTGCTCAACCAGGTCGAGGGGGTGCAGCTGGCGATGGCGCAGATCCGCGCGGTCAATCCCGCCGCCCGCCTGTTGCAGACCGAGGACCTCGGCCGGTCCTATGCGACCCGCGCGGTCGCTCACCAAGCCGAGTTCGACAACGTCCGGCGCTGGATGACCTGGGACCTGCTGACCGGCCGCGTCACGCCGGGCCACCCGCTGTGGGCCAGGCTGGACAGTTTCGGCTTCGGCGACCGGCTGCGGGCCGTCGCCGACGCGCCCTGCCCGCCGGACGTGCTGGGCGTGAACCACTATCTGACCAGCGACCGCTTCCTCGATCACCGCGTGGAGCGCTACCCCCCGCACCGCGTCGGCGGCAACGCCTTCATGACCTACGCCGACGTGGAGGCCGTGCGCGTCGCCCTGCCCGCGCCCGGCGGGCTGGAGGGCGCGCTCGAAGAGGCCTGGGCCCGCTACGGCCTGCCGCTGGCGGTCACCGAAAGCCACAACGGCTGCACCCGCGAGGATCAGGTGCGCTGGATCCAGGAAGCCTGGGAGATCGCTGGGCGGCTGCGGGTCCGCGGCGTCGAGGTCCAGGCGATCACCGCCTGGGCCCTGCTCGGCGCCTTCGACTGGAACAGCCTGCTCACCCGCCACATCGGCCACTACGAGGTCGGCGCCTTCGATGTGCGACCCCCGGAGCCCAGGCCCACCGCCGTGGCCGGCGAGCTCGCCCGGATCGGATCAGGCTCGGGCGAGCGCCACCCGGGTTGCGATGGTCCCGGCTGGTGGCGACGCGACCTGCGCCTAGAATTCCAGCCGGTGTACCGCACCGTCGAGACGCCCGAACCGCGGGCCGAATGGAGCGCCGCGGCCGGTTCGCGCCGTCCGCTGCTGATCACCGGCGCGACCGGCACCCTCGGCAAGGCGCTCGCCCGGGCCTGCGAATGGCGCGGCCTCGCCTATCGCCTGACCCGTCGACACGAGCTGGACCTGTCCCATGAGGGGTCGATCGAGCGCGTGCTCGACGCCTGCGAGCCGTGGGCGGTGATCAACGCCGCCGGCTTCGTACGCGTAGACGACGCCGAGAACGAGGCCGGGGCCTGTATGGCGGCCAACGCCGAAGGGGCGGTGCGGCTGGCTCGCGCCTGCCGCGACCGCGGCCTGCCGAACGTCGCCTTCTCCAGCGACCTGGTGTTCAACGGCAGGCTGGACCGGCCCTACGTCGAGAGCGACCGCCCCGCGCCGCTCAACGTCTACGGTCTCAGCAAGGCCCGAGCCGAGCGGGATATCCTCGACCTCGGCGGACGCGCCCTGATGATCCGCACCGCAGCCTTCTTCTCTCCCTACGATCCGCACAACTTCGCCGCCTACCTGACCCGCACCCTGGCCGCCGGGGCGCCCTTCGAGGCGGCCGAGGACCTGATCGTTTCGCCGACCTATGTGCCCGACCTGGTGGATGCGACCCTCGACCTCCTGATCGACGGCGAGACCGGCGTGCGCCACCTGGCCAACCAGGGGGCGGTCTCCTGGGCGGAATTCGCCCGCCATGTCGCCGTGGCGCTGAACCTGGATACCGGCCTGGTGCGCAGCCGTCACCATGGCGAGTTCGACTGGGCCGCCCGCCGGCCGAGGTACGCCGCCCTGGCCACCGAGCGGGGGGAGGTCATGCCGCCGCTCGACACCGCCATCGCCCGCTACGCCGCCATCGTCGTCGAGGCCGAGTTCGCCCCGGAGGCCGAGGCCCTGGCGGAAGGCGCGCGCCCGAACCTCTTCGAGCGCGCCCGGCCGCGGGTGAGTTGACGCCGCCGCGCCTTGCGCCGTTCAGTTGCGAATGGAGACGGTTGCTGGCGCCGCAGAGACGGCGAAGCTCGGGGGGGGCGGAGATGCGGGCAGTGGAATTCTGGCGAGCGGGCGGGCACTCCACCACCATCGAGGCGGCGGTCGCCGCCGAGGCGGCCGGCTGGGACGGCCAGATGTTCATGGACTCCCAGTCGCTCAGTCCGGACCCCTACGTCCTGATGGGCGCCTGCGCCATGCGGACCGAGCGGCTCAAGCTGTGCACCGGCGTCACCAATCCCCTCACCCGTCACCTGGCGGTTACGGCGGCCAGCATCGCCGCCGTCCAGCTGGTGTCCGGCGGACGGGCGGCGCTCGGCATCGGCCGCGGCGACTCCGCCCTGGCCTATCTCGGGCGCGGTCCGGTCACGCTTGCGGCTTTCGAGCGGGCGCTCCACGACCTGCAAACCCTGCTGGGCGGCGGCCGCCTTGGCTTCGAGACCTCTCCCGAGGCGGACGCGCCATCCCTGGACTCGCTGTCGCTCGGCGACCGACCGAGCGACTTCGGCCTGAAGTGGCTCCCGGAACACCTGCCCAAGACGCCGCTCGACGTCGCCGCGACCGGGCCCAAGGTGATCGAGACGGCGGCGCCGATCGCCGAACAGCTGACCTTGAGCGTGGGCGCGGTTCCGGAGCGGATCCGCTGGGCGATCGATCTCGCCAGGGCGGCGCGCATCCGGCGCGGCCTCGAGCCGGACGCGGTCTCCTATGGCGCGCAGATCATCGTCATCTGCCATCGCGACCGCGAAACGGCGCTGGAGATGGCAGCCAGCGCGGCGGCCCCCCTCGCCCGGTTCCAGGTGATCCAGGGCGCGCCGGCAGGGCCCCTGAGCGCGGGCGATGCGGAGAACTTCGCTGCGCTCCGCACCGGCTATGACATGACCAAGCACGACAAGAGCATGGCGACCAACAAGCTCGTCGGCGCCTCGCTGACGCGGGACTTCGTCGACCGCTTCGCCATCGCCGGGCCGCCGGATCATTGCATCGAGCGCCTGCTGCAGCTGGTGCGTTGCGGCCTCGAACGACTGGTGTTCGTCGGTCCAGGCTTCTATCCGGACGGCGGCGACGGACGCCGCGAACTGTTCGCGAGCGAAGTCATGCCGGCCGTCCGCTCGGCCCTGCCGACATCGCCCTGACGTCGGCGATCAGCTCAGCGGCTTCTGGTAGACCGGCTCGTCGTCCTCGATCTCGAACTCATCGTCCTCGTTCTCCGAAAGGAGCTCGTCGAGGGCGTCGATGACTGCGTCGAACTGTTCCGGCGAAGCGGCGAAGTCGGTCGTCTGGCCGGCGTCGTCCACCAGGTGGAACACGAAGTCCTCTTCGCGCACGGTGACCGAGAACTTGATGAGCTGTCGCATGGGTTGTCCCTCCGTCCGATCCATAACCGCCAGCGGCGTGTTTCGTTCAGCGCAGGGCGCGCGCCGCAGCGACGACGCGCCGGGCCTTCTCGGCGGTCTCGTCCGGCGACTGGCCCGCGCGGTAGAGCTCGCCGCCGAGGCCGAAGGCGCGGGCGCCTGCCGACCACCAGTCGGCCATCTGCGCCGGGCCGACGCCGCCCACCGCCCAGACCACGGCCTCAGGCGGCAGCACGGCCTTGATCTGCTTGACGTGCGCCGGGCCGAAGCTGACCGCGGGAAAGAGCTTGAGATGGCGTGCGCCGGCGGCGATCGCCGCGAAGGCCTCGGTCGGCGTCGAGAAGCCGGGCGCCGGGTCAAGCTTCAGCTCGACGGCCCGGGCGATCACCTCGCGGGAGGTGTTGGGCGAGACGATGATCCGCCCGCCGACGGCGGCCACGTCATCGACGCCGGCCGCGGTCAGCACCGTGCCCGCGCCCACCACCATCCGCTCGCCCCAGGCCTCGGCCAGTTTGCGGATGCTGTGGAGCGGATCCGGAGAATTCAGCGGCACCTCCACCCCGCGGACGCCCGCGACGTAGAGGGCCTCGGCGTGGGCCAGGATCTCGTCCGGGCGCACGCCGCGGATGATGGCCACCACCGGGCATTCGGCCAGGGCGTCGTCGAGACCGAGGGTCATTGGCCGGTCGCCTTCCGATAGAGGGCGAAGAGGCCGGCGACGGCCGCCGCCTCTCCGTCAAAGGTTTCGCACGCCAGCCCCTGGGCCTGCAGGGCCTGACTGTAAAGGGCGCAGAGGCCGATGTCGCCGAGCACCGCGACCTTCGTCCCCGGCTCGACGCCCAGCAGCTTCGGCACGCTCGCCGCCTCCGCGCCGATCAGCAGGCCGGAGAGATAGGACGGCGTGGTCTCGGCCGCCTTGCCCCGGCCGACCACCCGCGCCCGGGCGGTGAACAGCCGCGCGGCGAGTGCGCCGCCGTCGCCGGCCGCGGCCAACCCCTCGGCGAAGGCGGCGGCGTCGTCGGGGGCGGCGTCGCTCTTCAGGACGCTGTGCTTGCGCAGGACGGCGAACAGCTCGCCGGTCATGGCGGTGATGAAATGGGTCAGCCGGCCGTCCTCGACGACCATCCATTTGGCGTGGGTCCCGGGATGGCAGACGACGTGGCGGCCGCGGGCGCGGTCGGGGTTGAGGGCCAGCCAGCCGAACAGCTGGGTCTCTTCGCCGCGCATCACGTCGCTTGCGCCGTCCAGGCCCTCGCCACGAACGCCGGGCGCGAGCCGCGCCCAGCCCTCGGCCGACGGCGGCGTGACCAGGCCGCGCGCCAGGTCCTGCAGGCTCACCGGACAATCGAGGTAGGGCGCGACCGTCCAACCGAGGTTGGAGCCGATCATGCCGCAAAGCACCGCCGGCAGCGCCAGGGCCTCCATGGCCGGCCGCACTTCAGATTGAAAACGGGCGGCCGCCTCGCCCGGCTGCAGCCGGGAGACTCCCAGCTCGAAGTCGCGGCTGGCCAGCACCTCGCCGCCGGCGTCCAGCGTCCAGGTTCGCAGGTTGGTCGTGCCCCAGTCGCAGGCGAGCACAGCGGCGTTTGGCATTCAGTGGGATTCCCGGGTGACGTCCGCGCTCGACTTGCCGACCAGGAAGTCCAAGTCAACGCCCTTGTCGGCCTGCAGGACGGTGTCGATGTAGAGCCTGTACCAGCCGCGGGTGAATTGCGAGGGCTCGCGGGCCGCGTTCCATTCGACGCGGCGCCGCGCGAGCTCGGCCGCGTCGACCACCAGCTCCAGCGACCGGTTCGGCCCGTCGAGCACGATCTCGTCTCCGGTCCGGACCAGGGCCAGCGGCCCGCCGGCCTCGGCCTCGGGCGAGACGTGCAGGATCACCGTGCCATAGGCCGTCCCGCTCATCCGGGCGTCGGAGATGCGAACCATGTCGCGCACGCCTTCGCGCAGCAGCTTGGGCGGCAGGGCCATGTTGCCGACCTCCGGCATGCCCGGATACCCCTTCGGGCCGCAGCCCTTCAGCACCAGGACGGATCTGGCGTCGACCTCCAGATCGGGATGGTCGATGCGGGCGTGGTAGTCCTCGATGGTCTCGAAGACCACCGCCCGGCCGCGGTGGGTGAGCAGGGCCGGCGTCGCCGCGCTCGGCTTGAGGATGGCGCCGTCCGGACAGAGGTTGCCGTGCAGCACCCAGACGCCGGACGACGGGCCGATCGGAGCCTCGCGCGTGCCGATCACATCGCGGATCCAGACCTGGGCGGCGTCGGCGATCTCGCCGATGGTCTGGCCGGACGCGGTCACGGCCTCGCGGCGCATCAGGGCGCCCAGCTCGTGCATCACCGCCGGCACGCCGCCGGCGTAGCAGAACTGCTCCATCAGATATTTGCCGGACGGCATCAGGTTGACCAGCAGCGGGACCTCCCGGCCGATCGTGTCGAAGTCGTGCAGGTCGAGCGGGACTCCAACCCGCCCAGCCAGGGCCAGCAGATGCACCACCGCATTGGTCGAGCCGCCGCAGGCCGCATGCATCAGGATACCGTTCTCAAAGGCTTCGCGCGTCAGGATCTGCGACAGCCGGACGTCCTGCTTCACCAGTTCGACGATGCGGGCGCCGGTCATGTGGGCCAGCGCCTTGCGGCGGGAATCCGCCCCCGGCAGCGAGCCGTTCATCGGCAGGCAGAGCCCCATGGCCTCGATCAGGGTGGAGATGGTCGAAGCCGTGCCCATGGTGTTGCAGACGCCGTTCGAACGGCTCATGCCGGCCTCGGCGCTGATGAACTCGGCCATGGTCATCTCGCCCGCCCGCACCATCTCCGAGAAGCGCCAGACGTCGGTGCCCGAGCCGATGGCGTGGCCGCGGAAGTCGCCGTTCAGCTGCGGACCGGAGGAGAGCACGATGCTCGGCAGATCGACGCTGGCCGCCCCCATCAGCTGGCCGGGCGTGGTCTTGTCGCAACCGCCCAGCAGCACCACCCCGTCGATCGGGTTGGCGCGGATGGATTCCTCCACCTCCATCGCCAGCAGGTTGCGGAACAGCATGGCCGTCGGCCGCATCTGGGTCTCGGGCAGCGACATGGCCGGGAATTCGATCGGCACGCCGCCGGCCTCCCAGACCCCGCGCTTCACGAACTCGGCGAGCTCGCGCAGGTGCACCTGGCAGGTGACCAGCTCCGACCAGGTGTTGCAGATGCCGATGATCGGCCGGCCGTCGAAGACGTGCTCGGGCAGGCCCGTGCCCTTGATCCAGCTACGGTGGATGAAGCCGTCGCGGTCGAGCTTCCCATAGCTTCGCTGGCTACGCAGCGGTTTGTCGGCCATGCGCAGGGCTCCCTTTGTCGCGATCGGCGAGGCCCTGCCTAAACCCGCATCGAAGGCGGGAAGTTCAGCCGCAGCAACCGGTCGCCCGGTTCACGGCGATGCGGCCTGAGGCGCCATCGGCGGCGGATCGGCGGGGTTCGTCTGCGGCTGCGGCGGGTCCAGCCATCGCAGCGCCATGAGCGGCGATCCCGCAGCCCCGCCGTCGATCTCTTCCTGGGCCCAGGCCTCCTCAGCCAGCCGGCCCCAGTCCGGCGCCAACCCTAAGTCCCGGCAGACCATCGCTACGATCTCGCTGACCGGCTTGGCCAAGAGGTCGCCGTAGATGTCGTCGTGGTCGAGCCGCTCATAGGCCTCGTCGGCCAGCCGGTCGACCTCGGCCTCGTCGCCGACCTCGGCCCGGATCAGCCGCTCGACGATGCGCTCCACGCGCGCCTTGCGCGCGGCCTCGCGCTGCTGGCGCGCCCGGCCGGCGTCGGCCTGTTCGCCGGCCCGCCTGCGGGCCGCGACCACGTCGATCTCCTGGAGGTCCTTCACCAGCCTGGACTGCAGGGCGACCGTCAGCCGCACGGCCCGCGAAACCCGCCCGTAGGCCAGGGCGAGGCCCTGCACCACCTTCACCGCCTCAGGCGAGCCCGCTTCGGGCGAGCCCGCCTCGACCGCCATCACCTGCCGCTCGACCGCCAGCGCAATATTGAGCCCCGCCTCGGCCAGCCGGCCCAGCAGCCCAAGCTGGCGCTCGATCAGACCACGCGCCACGCCCTCCGCCCCGGCGGGCGCCGGGCCGTCGCCTTGGCCTGGGAGGGTTGAGACTGTGGCGGGCATTTGAGAACAAAGTATGAACATTTAGGCCGATTTGTCAAGGCGCCGCTCCTGACCCGAGTGGCGATCTCGGCCAAACTTGCGCCAGGAGCGGACTCGGCGCTCGCTCCAGTTTCAGGACATTCGCGCCGGCGCTCTGACGGGCCCGAACGACCCATGGCGGACCTTTCAGCGGGTCCGCACTACACCTATCGTGGACGCATGGATGATTGCTGTTCGGCGAAGGGATGTGAGTTGGAGCGGCTAGCCGCCGACACGGCCCAACGTCGCGTGCTCGCGACGGTCCTTGTCCTCAACGCCCTGATGTTCATCGTCGAGTTCGGCGCAGGCCTGGTCGCCGGCTCGGCCGCCCTGATGGCGGACGCAGTCGACATGCTGGGCGACGCCTTCGTCTACGGTCTCAGCCTCTTCGCCCTCTCGCGCGGGTCGCGATGGAAAGCCGGCGCGGCGCTCGCAAAGGGCGGCTTCATCTTCCTATTTGGCCTGGGCGTGCTCGCCGAGATCGGGGTGAAGCTGGCGACGGGCGTCCCGCCATCCTCGCGGCTGATGCTTGTCATGGGGGCCTCCGCACTCGCCGTGAACCTCACCTGCCTTCGCCTGCTTTGGAGGTTCCGCCGGCAGGACGTGAACATGTCCAGCACTTTCGAGTGCTCCCGCAACGACGTAATCGCGAACCTCGGTGTGCTCGTTGCCGCTGGTGCAGTGGCTTGGTCGCACTCGACTTGGCCGGACATTCTGATCGCCGGTGGGATCGCGGCTCTGTTTCTGCGCTCGGCGGCCCGGGTCATCGCCTCCGCCTTGGCGGAGTTAAAGCGAGAAGAGCCGGAATTGCAGCCGGTTTCGCTAACCATCGTCCGTCGGGCTCGCGCCCAGACCGATCAGACACGCTGACGGCCGCCTGCCCGCAGCCGTCGCCATCGGGCCACCGCAACTAGGCCCCACACAGCTTCGACGATCCCGAACGGCCACGCCCCCTGCATGAAGCCGTAGGCCGAGCCGAGCCAGCAAGAGAGCGCAAAGCCCAGCACCCACCAGGAGGAGCGGCCCTCCAGCGCATAGCAGATCAACATGGCCGTGACGGCGAACAAGCCGAACGCGGTGAGGGTGCTCATCGCTCAGCTATTATCATCGTAGGGCGGCTAACACCCTCTCCTGCCGTTCTGAAGGTCCGCTGCTCGGGCCCAATGCCGCGTGCGCGGCCAGGTCCAAGTGGCGCCATCAACGGACTCTAGGACCGCTCCAGTTTGCAGACGTTCGCAGCAATGGACGCGCCTGGAGGGCCGCTCGCCGTCAGATGTCGATCATCCAGCCGGCGGCTTTAGCCAGGGCTTCGTCTAGAACCTCGGCATCCTTTCGCCCCGTCTTGGCCGGCACGTGGAAAGAATGGTCGGCGTCGCCGACGAGCTGGAGCGTCGCGCGCTCGCCAAGGCTGTCCACGACGTCTCGAAGAAGAGCGTGGTCCGCAAGAGCGTCCCTCGTCCCCTGGACGAACAGCATCGGGATGAAGACCTCCGCAAGATGGGCCGCTCGGTCGGAGGACGGCTTGCCGGCCGGATGGAGAGGAAAGCCGAAGAAGACCAGACCGCGGACGCCTTCAAGAGCCGATTGCGCTTGCGCCTGAGACGTCATGCGCCCGCCGAACGACTTGCCGCCGGCGAACAGCGGCAAGCCATGGGCCCGCCCACGCGCCGCGGACACAGCTGCGCGGATGGCGGCGTGAGCGACGGCGGGAGGATCGACCCGCTTGCGGCCAAGCTCCATGTACGGGAATTGAAAGCGCAGCGTGGCCACGCCGTGGGCGGCCAGCCCCTCGGCGATGGCGGACATGGTGCGGTGGCTCATGCCGGCGCCGGCGCCGTGGGCTAGGATAAGACAGGCGCGGGCCGCATCGGACGCGAGCCAGAGGCCGGAGACCGACGCACCCTCGCCGATCGGTATGGAGATGGCCTCGGCTGACATCGCCCGACCATAGCCGATCTCGTGCTTGTGGCGACCTGATCGGTGCGTCCGGCGTCTCGCCGACGCGCAGTAGAACCACAACGGAATCGAGCGTTAGGTTATCGGTGTGAGGCCGTGATGAGCGAAACCAAGGGCCCAGAGCAGGGATTGAACGTCCGGATCGCCGCACTCGAGGTGATCATACGCCGACTGGTTTCCGAAGGAGAACGGCGCTCGCCAGGCCTCGTGGATCGCCTCGCCGGCCACTACGACCTCAAGGCGCGGCCTAACATTGACCTGGATGCGTTCATCGGCGCTGTCGACGACCAGGTGAGCACTCTCCTGGCGCTTGCCAGGGCGGAGTCTCGGTCGCCCAGCGAAGGCGAATGACATCCGCCGAGCGCCATCAGCGATGGGGTGGACGCCCCCTGACGGCATCGAAGTGCCAGAGTGGAGGTGTTGAAGCACCACTCGAAGGAGGCGTCCGTGGGCGAGGTTACGACGATCGGGCTCGATCTCGAATTCGGTGACAGGTTATCCATTACAGTAAGAGAGGCTGCTCCGCGGACGGTGGCCTGGGCTTGCGTCCGGGTGCTCGACGCGCCAGCGGCCGGCCCAACCGTCGCTCCAGATCGGCGATGAAGTCGGGGGTCCCCAGCGGGCGACCGATGATCTCGGCAGGCCTGGGTGGCGTCGCGGAACGCAACCTCCGCGGTGTCGGACGTATCCAGCAGCAGCCTGGCGAGTCCTCCACCCGCTCCAGCACCGGGCGCACCGCGACCAGGCCGTCATCCTGTCCGACCAGATGCGCCGCAACGCTTGACCAGGGTCAGGCCCGCGCATCGCGCGCCGGACCGGCGCGCACCTCCCCCCTTCGGACGTCCGCTCTTCGAAGGTGCAGCGCCCCTAGTGAGGTCTGCGGCAGATAGGCCGGTTCGCCCCGCGCGTCGGAAGCTCACAGCCAAGCCATTCTTGCAATCGACTCGCATTTGCAATAATCGGCCCGATCGAGACGTGGGGCGGAGAGCGTTGAATGCCTGGAACACATCCTTCAGTCGTGGCGGGTCGACTCAAGTGGGTCCGCTCCACCTCCCTCCTCGCGCTTGTCGCAGCGACCGTCATGCCGATGGCTGAAGCGTCGGCGGAAGACTTGAAGCCCGAGAGCGAAGTGGAGGCCCTGGTGGTCTACGGGCGCGGCGCCACAGCGAATACGGCTGCGACCGGTCTCGCCCTTACGCCGCGGGAAACCCCGCAATCCCTCAGCGTCATCACGCGAGAGCAGATCCAGGATCAGGCCGCGTTCAGGGTGACCGACGTGCTCGCCTATACGACCGGCATTTCGGTCAAGGCCGTGGACCGGGGCCGCAACATGCTTTCGGCGCGGGGCTTCGAGATCACCAACTTCCAGATCGACGGCGTTCCGTTCGAACCCGGCAATATCGGGTTGGAGGAGACGAGCACGGCGATCTATGAGCGCGTGGAGGTCGTGCGCGGCGCGACCGGCCTGCTTCAAGGCGCCGGGGAGCCTTCGGCCTCCATCAGCCTGGTGCGCAAACATGCCGACGCTCGCGAATTCTCGGGCGAACTCAGCATCGAGGCCGGCTCCTGGAGCCATTTCTCCGGCACGGCGGACGTGAGCGCGCCGCTCACGAAAAGCGGGGCGGTTCGCGGGCGCTTCGTCGCCCAGGTCTATGACGACGGCTCCTTCGTCGACCTCGAGAGCTCGCAGGGCTTCACCTTGTACGGGGTGATCGACGCCGACCTCGGCGAGAACACGCGGCTCAGCGTCGGGGCCAGCCACCAGCGCGACGAACGCAGCGGCGTGCTGTGGGGACAACTCCCGTCCTTCTACAGCGACGGCACGCGCACCGACTGGCCGCGCTCACAGACGACCGCGGCGAAGTGGAACCAATGGGACACCACCGAACAGACGGCGTTCGTCACGCTCGAGCATTCCCTGGGCCGCCGTTGGACCGTCCGCGGCGACGTCAGCTATCACCGGCAGGACGAGGATTCGAAGCTGCTCTGGATGTGGGGCGATCTGGACAAGCAGGCGGGGGCCGGCATGAGCGCCTTGCCCTACTGGTACAATGCAGCGCCCGAGCAGTGGAACCTCAACCTCACGGTCAATGGCAAGTACGACCTCTTCGGCCGCGAACACGACCTGGTCGTGGGGGCGATGTACGACCGCCTGCTGTCCGGCTGGAGCAACCGCGATCCGGTCTCGGCCGTGCCCGACACGGAGAACTTCCACAACTGGGACGGCAGCTTCCCGGAGCCTCAATGGGGCGAGCGCTATGACACGTCCGGCGTCGGAACCACGAAGCAAAGCGCCATCTACGGGGCGACACGCTTGCAGATCCTGGATCAACTGAAGCTGATCGCGGGCGGCAGACTGAGCTCCTGGCGTCGCCATGAGGAGGTGTCGCAGTGGACGCCCCTAGCCTACACCATCAAGTACAACAACGAGTTCACGCCCTACGTCGGGTTGATCTACGACCTGACCGACACCCTGTCGGCCTATGCCAGCTATACGACCATCTTTGATCCGCAGACCGCCAAGGATCGGGAGGGCAAGTATCTCGCCCCGTTGAAGGGCAAGACCTATGAAACGGGGTTGAAGGCGGACCTGATGGACGGCCGCCTCAGGGCCTCGGGCGCCGTATTCCGCATCGAGCAAGACAATTTCGCGGTCGTCGACAAAGGCTATCTGGTCCCGGGCACCCTCGATCCGGCCTATCGCACCGCTCAGGGAACCGTTTCCGAGGGCTATGAGCTCGAGGTCGCGGGCAAGCTCCTGCCGACTTGGGACATCAGCGTCGGCTGGAGCCAGTTCGCGGCCAAGGACGGGGACGGCGTCAACGTTCAGGCCCACCATCCGCGGCGCGTGCTTCGTCTTTCCACCAAGTACGAACTGTCAGGCGCCCTGGACCTCCTCAGCGTGGGCGGGTCGCTGCGCTGGGAAAGCCGGCCGCCGCAGACGGCGGTCAACCCCCGAACGGGGCTGGCGGAAGCGGTCGGCCAGTCGGCCTATGTGCTGGTGAACCTGTTGGCGAATTACGACCTGACCGACCGGACCTCGATCCAACTCAACGTCAACAATCTGTTCGACAAGACCTACTACAGCAACAACGCCTGGTTCGCCGGCTTTGTGTACGGCGAGCCTCGCAATGCCCGCGTGACCTTGCGCTACGCCTTCTGACAAAGACAGCGGCCGTCGGCGTCGGCGGCGGCCACTCTCCGCAACAGCGCCCGGACGTCTCCGTCCGCCCCGCTCGTCTTCGAGCGCGAATAACCTAAATCTTCTGAGCGATGGCCAGGAGTTGCGGCATGCAGGTTTGACCCGCCGCCCTGATCATCGTCTTCAACATCTCGGCGTTGTTGGCGAACAGCTGTTCTTCGGTCGGCGGGTTGTCCGTCTTCTCAGGCTTCACCACGCACTTGCCCTTGGCGACGACCTTGCCGGTCGCGCCGTCGAGCACGCGAACCGTGACCCCGTAGGTCATCCGGTAATGCGTCCAGTTGGTAGGGTAGTAGACGACGTTCACCTGCGACTGGCCGGCGTCGAGTATGTAGCGCGCCTTCTCGATATTGCCGGCTGCCGGATCCTTGTGCGTGTCGTCCAGCAGTATCGGAGCGGCCACACCGCCGCCCCGCTCGGTGGCGAAGCTCATGGCGATCTCCGCGCTGATGGCGTCAGACAAATCCTCCAGCTTGAAGGCCTCGACTGTCTTCTTGCTCTGCGCGATCGCGGCGGCAGCGCCGAGTAGGCCCAAGGCGCCCTGGCTTGGGTGCAACATGATGAACCCGAGCGGCGCGCGGCGGACGGTGTAGGCGATCAATGGCGGCCCGGCTGGTACGGCAGCGGGCGGTGCGGCTTCGGCGACAGCTGGAGCATTTGGGGCGGGAGCCGTCGACGGCTCGGCAGGTGTGGGTTCGGCGGTTGGAGCGACGTCGGCCGTCACGGCGGCGGGTGCCTGTGTCTCGGTCTGCGCGGACGCCGATCCTTGCGCCCACGCGCTACCCTGCGCGGCGGCGAACACGCCGGCGGCGCAGACCAAACCCACTGCACGCTGCATCTGAATTTCCCCCGAATTCCCGTAAAGCGCTACTGAAAGGACCTAGAACGGTCAAGCTTCACACTGTGAGGTCGCGGCAGCGCCGGTCGGCGCGCCAGCCCCAACCGCCGCGCCCGCAGCCGCTATCGCCGCCAACCGACCAACCCAAGCGCGCCGGAGGCTACTAGAGGCCTCCGGCAATAACTGATTGGCGACGTGGGGCTTGGCCCTGAGAATGGCGATACCGGCAGGCCATCCAAAGTCCGACAACCACCGAGGCTGTCGTCTAATCGCGAAGCAGCTTAGGATTCTGACCGGAATTCCGTCACCGAATTCCGGACGTAATGAGGACCCAGCCGGGTCCGGAATTCTGCCGGCCTGTCGCCTTTTACTTTATCAAATCAGCCAAATGATGGGTGATCTCGCTACGGTTGTGGGACACTGGAACCACCGTATGAGGCGCCTGTGCGGTCGATGTGGCGGGAATGCATACAGATGGGGCTGCGACAACCTGACCAGTCCGTTCCGAATTCATTCAGGGTCAGGGGTCCAGTATCCTTCGATAGAGATTCGGGAGGGGATCCCCGCAATGACCTTGTCCAGCTATTCCGACGTGTTCTCGATCAGCCACGACCGCGCATACGCCGAGGATATTCAACCCGGCGACATGGTCCGCACCGGCCCGAACTTCTTCCCCCACTTCGAGGTGGTCGCCATCCATGGCGACAAGGCCTGGGTCCGCGACGTGCAGAACGGCGCCGACCACCTGGCCCTCCTGTCGCGCTGCCGCAAGATCAATGGCCAGCCGCTGGCGGACGCCGCGGAATAGGCGATCGCCGGTCGCAGACCGAGCGGCCGCGAATAGAGCGGTCCGGATGGTGAACCTTGGGCTAGGCCCGGAGTTTTAGGCGGTAGGGGCGCCCTGCGTGCGGGGCCAGTCCGGAGGACTCGCTATCTCCGCATTCATGTTCGCCACCGGCATCGAGAACAGCATACCCAAGATCAAGGGCGGTCGCGTCCGCGTGGATCAGATGGAGTCCTGCGGCCACTACCGGCACTGGCGCAAGGACTTCGACCTGGTGGAGGAGCTGGGGCTGCGCTTCTTGCGCTACGGTCCGCCGATCCACACCTCGCTGCTGGGTCCGGACCGCTACGACTGGGAATTCGCCGACGTCACCTTCGCCGACCTGAAACGCCGCGACATCGTGCCGATCGTCGACCTCTGCCACTTCGGCGTGCCCGACTTTCTCGGCGACTTCCAGAACCCGGACTTCCCGGAGATCTTCGCCCGCTATTCGGCCGCCTTCGCCCGGCGCTTTCCGTGGGTGCAGCTCTACACCCCGGTCAACGAGATGTTCATCTGCGCCCAGTTCTCGGCCAAGTACGGCTGGTGGAACGAAGAGGGCACGACGGACCAGACCTTCGTCACCGCCCTGAAGCACATCGTGAAGGCCAATGTGCGGGCGATGCAGGAAATCCTGAAGGTCCGCGCCGACGCAATCTTCATCCAGAGCGAGTCCTCGGAATATTTCCACGCGGAGAACCCGGCGGCGATCAAGCCGGCCGAGGTGGAGAACTCCAAGCGCTTCCTCTCCCTCGACCTGAACTACGGCCACCGGGTCGACTCGGAGATGTACGAGTACCTGATGGACAACGGCATGACCCGGGACGAGTACCACTTCTTCCTGGGCAACGCCCTGCACCACCACTGCATCCTGGGCAACGACTACTACTGGACCAACGAGCACCGGGTGTCGGCCGACGGCATGAGCCGCGCCTCGGGCGAGATCTTCGGATACTCGGAGATCACCCGGCAGTACTACGACCGCTACCGACTGCCGGTGATGCACACCGAAACCAACATCGCCGAGGGGGCGAACGGGGACGAGGCGGTCAACTGGCTCTGGAAGGAATGGGCCAACGTGCTGCGCGTGCGCAACGACGGCGTGCCGACCGTGGGCTTCACCTGGTACTCGCTGACCGACCAGATCGACTGGGACACCGGCCTTCGCGAGAACAATGGCCGGGTGCACCCGGTCGGCCTCTACGACCTCAACCGCGACATCCGCCCGGTCGGCCGCTCCTACAAGCAGCTGATCACCGACTGGGGCGAGGTGCTGCCGACCCAGAGCGTCTGCCTGAGCGTGCCGGTCATGCCGCCGTCGGAGTTCGATGGCGCGGGCGCGGAGCGCCAGCGTCACGACGCCAGCCGACGGCGCGAATTCGAGCTCGCCAACGAAGGCAGCTGAGGACCAGTCATGGTCGAGATCGGGGCATGATCGAGGTTAGGGGATGACCGAGCCTGTCGTCATCGGCGGGGCGCCGGTCGTTTCGCTCGAAGCCCGCGACCTGCCGGCCGAGGGCCCAGCCTTCGTCTCCGCCGAGGTGGCGCCCGGTCGCGGCTTCCTGCTGCTGCGCGCCCGACTGCGACTGGCCTCCGGTGAAATCGTCGACGGCGTCCAGGGCCCCGAGCCCGCCGAGGCGGCCCGCCTGCTGGACGGCGGACCGGAGGACTTCGCCGGCAACCGGGCCTTCAGCTTCGGCGGCGCCATCCTCGCCCCCTACGCCAACCGCATCCGCGGCCGCCACGTCACCGGCGCGCGCGAGATCGAAACGGAGATCGATGGCCACAGCGTGCGGCTGCCGCGCAACTGGGGCGGCAAGGCGCCGGGGGCTGCGCAGTACGCCATGCACGGCCTGATCCTCGACACGCCGGTGATCTGCGCCCAACCCTCGCCCGACCGGCTGACGGGCCATCTCGACGCCGGCGACTTCGGCGGACGCTGGCCGGCCCGCACCGCGATGCACCTGGAGTGGCGGCTCGCCGGCGGCAGGCTGGAGCTGGCGGTCACCGTGCGCAACACCGGCGCCGAGCCCCTGCCCTTCGCCCTGGGCTGGCATCCCTATTTCGCCCTGCCGAGCGGCCGGCGCGACCAGGCCCGCCTGCGCCTGGCGGCCGCCGCCCGGGTCGAGGTGGACGACTATGATCAGGTGCTGCCGACCGGACGGCTGCTCGAGACGGCCGGCACGCCCTACGACTTCGGCGCCGCGGACGGTCGGGCGCTGGGCGACCTCTATCTCGACGACTGCTTCACAGGCCTCGTTCGCCGGGACGGCCGCGTGGTCGTCGAGCTGATCGACCCGGCCGCCGGGATGGGCTTTCGCATCAGCTCCCCCACGGCGCAGGTGAAGGCGGTGCAGGTCTACGCCCCGCTCGACAAGGCGTTCGCCGCCATCGAGCCGCAGTTCAACCTGGCGGATCCCTACAGCGACATCTGGCCGGCAGGCCTCGACACCGGCATGGCCCGGCTCGCGCCGGGACGCAGCCTCACCTACGAGGTCCGGGCCGAACCCTTCATGGTTGTGGAACCCAAGTAACGCCTGTGGGTTGCGAGACTCGCATGGACCACGCCCCCAGATCCCGAGCGCCGGCCGCAGGCGCAGAGATCGTCGATTTCGACGAAGCCCGGCTCGACGCCTGCCCGACGGCCCAGCTCGCGGAGGTGATGGCCGAGGCGATCATGCTGGCGGACGCCTTCGGGCCGGAAGATCGCACGTTGCAGATCAGGCGCCTCGCCCGATCCCTGCAGTCCGGCGCCCGCGATTTTGAGACCGGCCGCGCCCGCGCCCGTCTCGTCGCCGCCGCCCTGCGCCGGCTGGCGCGGACGTCCGAGGGGTGAGCCCCTATTCCGCCGCCACCGAACCTGCCTTGGTCGACGCCGGGGTCGCGCCGGCGTCGAGCAGCTTTCGCAGCTTGGTCGACATGATCGAGGTCTCGTAGGGCTTGTCGAGCAACGGGAACTCCACGTCCGCGGTGACCGCGCCCTCGCCGATGAAGCCCGAGGTCAACAGGACCGCCATGCCCGGCCGCAGTTCGCGCGCGGTGCGCGCGAGGCTGACACCGCTGACGCCGCCGGGCATCACCACGTCGGTGAACAACAGGTCGAACGGCGCCGGCGAGCGCAGGATCACCAGCGCCTCGGCGGCGTTGGTCGCGCAGGTGACCTGGTAGCCAAGCCCGGTGAGCAGATCGTGGGTCAGCGACAGGACCGTGGGGTCATCCTCGACGAGCAGGATCTTCTCGCTGCCGCCGACGATCTCGATCTCGGGCGCCGCGGCGCGGACCTCCTGGGCCGCTTCGCCGGAATGCGGCAGGCGCAGACGGAAGGTCGAGCCCCGGCCGACCGCGCTGTCCAGCTGCACCTCGCCCTCGGACTGGCGGACGAAGCCATAGACCTGGGACAGGCCCAGGCCCGAGCCCTTGCCCACCTCCTTGGTGGTGAAGAAGGGTTCGAACACGCGGTCGCGCACCTCCGTCGCCATGCCGGCGCCCGTGTCCTCGACCTCGATCGTCACCCAGTCTCCCGTCGCGGTCGTCTCCCGCAAGGCCCGGATCGCCAGCACGCCGCCTTCCGGCATGGCGTCGCGGGCGTTGACCGCCAGATTCAGCAGGGCGGTCTCCAGCTGGGTGGGATCGACGTGCGAGCAGAGCGGCGAGTCCGGCAGCAAAAGCTCGACCGTCACCGCCTCGCCCACGGCCTGATGGATCAGCGGGGTGAAGTCGCGGATCAGAGCGCTCACGTCCAGGATGACGGGCGTGAGGTGCTGGCGGCGCGAGAAGGCCAGCAGCTGGCGGGTCAGGTCGCGGCCGCGCTCGGCGGCCTGGCGCACGGCGTCAATCCGGCGGGCGCGCCGCGCCTCGTCCTCGGCCTTGCGGGCCAGCATGTCGACATTGCCGAGCACGACGGTGAGCAGGTTGTTGAAGTCATGGGCCACCCCGCCGGTGAGCTGGCCGACCGCCTCCATCTTGCGCGCCTGGGTGAGCTGTTCCTCCAGCATCCGCCGATCGGTGGCGTCGAGCAGGACGCCGAAGATCTCCCGCGGCGCGCCGTCGAGGGCGGGCGCCAGCACGCCCTGGTCCTGGAACACCCGGTACTGGCCGTCCGCGCACAGCCAGCGGAACTCGCAGGCATAGCGGCCGGTCCGGGCCGCGCCCGCCAGCGCCTGGCGCACCTGTTCGACGTCTTCGGGGTGAACCCGGCTCAGGCCGAACTCCGCCTCCTGCAGGAAGCAGGCGGAGGGGAAGCCGGTGATCGCCTCGATCGCCTGGGAGACGAAATGGGTGGCGTAAGGCGGCTCCGCGGCACGGGAGGTGAAGACGACCGGCAGGGACTGTAGGATGGCCTCCTGCCGCGCTTCGGTCTGGCGCAGTGCGCGCTCCGTCAGCGCCGCCTCGGCCTTCACCCGGGCGTGCTCGTCGAGCAGCCACTGCTGGTAGGCGGACTGGCGCTTCACCTCCTCGGTCTTGAGGTAGAGATCGACCAGGACCGCGACCTTCGACTTCAGGATGAAGGGGTCGACCGGCTTGAACACCACGTCCACCGCCCCGGCCGAATAGGCCTGGAAGACATGCGCCTCGTCGCGGAAGATCGCGGTGAGGAAGACGATCGGCGTACGGCTGGTGCGCTTGCGCGAACGCACCAGCTCGGCGGTCTCGTAACCGTCCATGCCCGGCATGTGCAGGTCGAGCAGGATGACCGCGAACTCCTCGTCGAGCAGGCGGCGCAAGGCCTCCTCGCCGGAGCGCGCCACCACCAGGTCGTGGCCGAGCTCCTCCAGCGCCTGGACAGCGGCGAAGGCGTTGCGCTCGTCGTCGTCGACGATGAGGATCCGCGCCGTCAACGGCGTCGAGAGGTCGGGCGGAGCCGATCGCTCCGCCCGCCCTGAGCGCGTCAGACCGGGACCGGTGGACGCCGGCGTCACGTCAGCTCGCTTGCGGAAGCAGCGGGACCGCCCTGTCATTGGCGAGCTTCAGCGCATCGGCCCGCTGGATGGAAACCCGCAGCACCGAGACCAGGTGGTCGATGTCCACCGGCTTGGACACATAGTCCGAGGCGCCAGCCTGGATGCACTTCTGACGGTCTCCCTTCATCGCCTTGGCGGTCACTGCGACGATTGGCAAGTCTTGCAATCCGGCGCGCGCACGGATTTCGCGGATCGTCTCGTAGCCGTCCATGTCGGGCATCATGATGTCCACCAGCACCACATCGATGTCGGGTTTGGCGTCCAGCACCTCGAGACCCGCGCGCCCGCTCTCCGCATAGGAAAGCTCGATGCCGTACTCCTCGAGCGCCGAGGCGAGCGAGAAGATGTTGCGGATGTCGTCGTCGATGACGACCACCTTGCGGCCGGCAAGCACGACGTCGTCATGTTTGGACGGGGCGAGCTTGGCCTTGGCTTGCGCCGGCAGCCGCTCGATCGGGGCGTGCAGCAGAAGGCTGGTCTGGTCGACCAGCTGGCCGCCGGTGCGGGCCAGCCGAACGAGGCCCGCAAACACCGCCAGCCGCAGGCGGCGGTCGTCGTCCGGCGCCAGCTCGTCCGGCGAATAGACCACGGCGGGCGCCATCCGTCCGTCGCTCTGCCTGAGGAGATCGATGAGCGCCGGCGCCCCGACCGTCGTGGCGTCGACGACCAGGGCGTCCGGCCGATCGGCCGCGGCCCCTGCGAGGACGGCGGCGAGGTCGTCCACCAGCTCGACACGGCTGAAACACTCGCGCAGCAGATTGGCCGCCTCGCCCTCTTCGCCGACCAGGACGACGCGGCGGTCGGCCTTTTCGACGAAACTGCGCACGCCTTGCAGGGTCGAGACCACCACCTCGCGCTCCACCGGCTTATGGGTGAAGCCGAAGGCGCCGATCGACAGGCCGAGCCCCCTCTGGTCGTCCGCCGAGATGACGTGCACCGGGACGTGCCGCGTCTCGGGCGTCCGCTTCAGGAGGTCGAGCAGGGCCAGGCCGTCCATGTCCGGCAGGCCGATGTCGAGCATGATGGCGTCCGGCTCGAACCGGCGGACCAGCGACGGCGCGGCCGCCCCCTCGCCCGTCACCACGCCCTTGAAGCCGCTCTCGTGCACCAGGCTGAGCAGGATCGAGGCGAAGCGCGGATCGTCCTCGACGATCAGCACCACGTTGTCGTCGGCGACGATGGTCTCGCGGTCGTCCGCCACCGCGTCGACCGGCTCGTCCGACAGCATCAGGGGCATGACCATCGGCCGCTGCAGCGACGCGCCGAGGGTGCGCGGGACGGTCAGCGTCTGCGACGGGCTGAAGTTCAGCGGCAGGTAGAGGGTGAAGGTCGAGCCGCGGCCCGGCTTGGATTCCACCCGCAGCTCGCCGCCGAGCATGCGGGCGATCTCGCGGCTGATGGACAGGCCCAGGCCGGTACCGCCGTACTTGCGGCTGGTGGTGCCGTCGGCCTGCTGGAAGGCCTCGAAGATGATCCTCTGCTTGTCGTCGGGGATGCCGATGCCGGTGTCCTCGACGGCGATGGCGAGCACCTGGCCGGCGGTGTTCAGGTGGTCGTTGGTCGGATTCCAGCCGGCATGTGCGCGGCTGACCTTCAGCTTCACATGGCCCTGCTCGGTGAACTTGAAGGCGTTCGAGAGCAGGTTCTTGATGATCTGCTGCAGCCGCTTGTCGTCGGTGTACAGCGACCGCGGCAACGCGGGGTCGAGCTCGACGCGGAAGTCCAGCTTCTTGTCCGCCGCCACCTGGCTGAACATCCGGTCGACCTGGTCGCGCAAGGAGGCGAAGGACATCTCGCTGATGTCGAGGGTGACCGTGCCGGATTCGATCTTCGACAGGTCGAGGATGTCGTTGATCAGCCCCAGGAGGTCGGCGCCCGCGTCGTGGATGTTGCGGGCGAACTCCACCTGCTTGTCGGAGAGGTTGCCCTGGCCGTTGTCGGCCAGCAGCTTGGACAGGATCAGCAGCGAGTTCAGCGGCGTGCGCAGCTCGTGGCTCATGTTGGCCAGGAACTCGGACTTGTACTTCGAGGTCAGCGCCAGCTGTTCGGCCTTGTCCTCCAGGGCCAGCTTGGCCTGTTCGACCTCGCGGTTCTTGGCTTCCACCTGCTGGTTCTGGACCGACAGCAGGTGCGCCTTCTCCTGCAGCTCGGCGTTGGTCTGCTGCAGCTCCTCCTGCTTGGCCCGCAGCAGCTCTTCGGATTGACGCAAGGACGCGGCCTGCTGCTCCAGCCGGTCGTTGGTCTTCTTCAGCTCTTCCTGCTGGGCCTGCAGCTCGGAGGTCAGCAGCTGGGACTGCTTCAGCAGGCCTTCGGTGCGCATGTTGGCGGCGATGGTGTTCAAGACGATGCCGATGGATTCCATCAGCTGGTCGAGGAACTGCTGCTGGGTCTCGTTGAACTCGCCGAAGGTGGCCAGCTCGATCACCGCCTTCACCTCGCCCTCGAACAGGGCGGGCAGAACGATGATGTTGGCCGGCGAGGCTTCGCCCAGACCTGACGAGATCTGCACATAGTCCTTCGGCACATTGGCGAGCAGGATGCGCGACTTCTCATAGGCGCACTGGCCGATCAGTCCCTCGCGCAGCTTGAACTGGCTGGCCAGGTGCTTGCGGTTGTTGAAGGCGTAGGAGGCCGCCAGGTTCATGACCATCTGGCTCTCGTCGTCGCGGTCGGAGACATAGAAGACCGCGTGCTGGGCGTTGATCAGCGGCGCCAGCTCCGACAGCACCAGGTTCGAGACGGTCGAAAGGTCGCGCTCGCCCTGCAGCATCCGGGTGAACCGGGCGAGGTTGGTCTTCAGCCAGTCCTGCTCGGTGTTCTTCAACGTCTGATCCTTCAGGTTGCGGATCATCTCGTTGATGTTGTTCTTCAGCTCCTCCACCTCGCCCGAGGCTTCCACGGTGATCGACCGGGTGAGGTCGCCCTTGGTCACCGCGGTGGACACCTCGGCGATGGCGCGCACCTGGGTGGTCAGGTTGGCGGCCATGGCGTTGACGTTGTCGGTCAGGTCGCGCCACAGGCCGGCGGCGCCGGGCACCCGCGCCTGGCCGCCGAGCTTGCCCTCGATCCCCACCTCGCGGGCGACGTTGGTCACCTGGTCGGCGAAGGTGGCGAGCGTCTCGATCATGCCGTTGATGGTGTCGGCCAGAGCGGCGATCTCGCCCTTGGCGTCCAGGGTCAGCTTGCGCTTCAGGTCGCCCATGGCCACCGCGGTGACGACGTCGGCGATGTTCCGCACCTGACCCGTCAGGTTGGCGGCCATCATGTTCACATTGTCGGTCAGGTCCTTCCAGGTGCCGGCCACGCCCGGCACCTGCGCCTGGCCGCCCAGCTTGCCCTCGGTGCCGACTTCCCGCGCCACCCGCGTCACTTCCGAGGCGAAGGAGTTCAGCTGGTCCACCATGGTGTTGATGGTGTTCTTCAGCTCCAGGATCTCTCCCCGCACGTCCACAGTGATCTTCTTGGAAAGGTCGCCCTTGGCGACGGCGGTGGTGACGTCGGCGATGTTCCGCACCTGGCCGGTCAGGTTGGCGGCCATCAGGTTCACGTTGTCGGTCAGGTCCTTCCAGGTGCCGGCCACGCCCTTCACCTGCGCCTGGCCGCCCAGCTTGCCTTCGGTGCCGACTTCGCGCGCCACCCGGGTCACTTCCGAGGCGAAGGCGTTCAGCTGGTCCACCATGGTGTTGATGGTGTTCTTCAGCTCCAGGATCTCGCCGCGCACGTCCACGGTGATCTTCTTCGACAGGTCGCCCATGGCCACGGCGGTGGTCACCTCGGCGATGTTCCGCACCTGGCCCGTCAGGTTGGCGGCCATGAAGTTCACATTGTCGGTCAGGTCCTTCCAGGTGCCGGCGACCCCCTTCACCTGCGCCTGGCCGCCCAGCTTGCCCTCGGTCCCCACTTCACGGGCCACCCGGGTCACTTCCGAGGCGAAGGAGTTCAGCTGGTCCACCATGGTGTTGATGGTGTTCTTGAGCTCCAGGATCTCGCCCTTCACGTCGACGGTGATCTTCTTCGACAGGTCGCCGTTGGCCACGGCGGTGGTCACCTCGGCGATGTTCCGCACCTGGCCCGTCAGGTTGGCGGCCATCAGGTTCACGTTGTCGGTCAGATCCTTCCAGGTGCCGCCGACGCCCTTCACGTTGGCCTGACCGCCCAGCTTGCCTTCGGTGCCGACTTCGCGGGCCACGCGGGTCACTTCCGAGGAGAAGGCGTTCAGCTGGTCCACCATGGTGTTGATGGTGTTCTTCAGCTCCAGGATCTCCCCGCGCACGTCCACGGTGATCTTCTTGGAGAGGTCGCCCATGGCCACCGCGGTGGTCACCTCGGCGATGTTCCGCACCTGGCCCGTCAGGTTGGCGGCCATCAGGTTCACGTTGTCGGTCAGGTCCTTCCAGGTGCCGGCCACGCCCTTCACCTGCGCCTGGCCGCCCAGCTTGCCTTCGGTGCCGACTTCGCGGGCCACCCGGGTCACTTCCGAGGCGAAGGCGTTCAGCTGGTCCACCATGGTGTTGATGGTGTTCTTCAGCTCCAGGATCTCGCCGCGCACGTCCACGGTGATCTTCTTCGACAGATCGCCGTTGGCCACGGCGGTGGTCACCTCGGCGATGTTCCGCACCTGGCCGGTCAGGTTGGCGGCCATGAAGTTCACATTGTCGGTCAGGTCCTTCCAGGCGCCGGTCACGCCCTCCACGCGAGCCTGGCCGCCGAGCTTGCCCTCGGTGCCGACTTCGCGGGCCACCCGGGTCACTTCCGAGGCGAAGGCGTTCAGCTGGTCCACCATGGTGTTGATGGTGTTCTTCAGCTCGAGGATCTCGCCGCGCACGTCCACGGTGATCTTCTTCGACAGGTCGCCGCGGGCCACGGCGGTGGTCACCTCGGCGATGTTCCGCACCTGGCCGGTCAGGTTGGCGGCCATCAGGTTCACATTGTCGGTCAGGTCCTTCCAGGTGCCGGCCACGCCCTTCACCTGCGCCTGGCCGCCCAGCTTGCCTTCGGTGCCGACTTCCCGCGCCACCCGCGTCACTTCCGAGGCGAAGGAGTTCAGCTGGTCCACCATGGTGTTGATGGTGTTCTTCAGCTCCAGCACCTCGCCCTTCACGTCGACGGTGATCTTGCGGCTGAGGTCGCCGTTGGCCACGGCGGTGGTCACCTCGGCGATGTTCCGCACCTGGCCCGTCAGGTTGGCGGCCATCAGGTTCACGTTGTCGGTCAGGTCCTTCCAGGCGCCGGCGACGCCCTTCACCTGGGCCTGGCCGCCCAGCTTGCCCTCGGTGCCGACTTCCCGCGCCACGCGGGTCACTTCCGACACGAACGAGCCCAGCTGGCCCACCATGGTGTTCACCACCTTGCCGGTGCGCAGGAACTCCCCCCGCAGCGGCCGCTCCTCGTTCTCCAGGTCCATGGTCTGGGAAAGGTCGCCCTTGGCCACCGCGCCGATCACGCGGGCCATCTCGGCGGTCGGGTGGACCATGTCGGCGATCAGGGTGTTCACGGAATCGACGCCGGCCGCCCAGGAGCCCTGGGCTCCGGGAAGCTTGGCCCGGTGGTTGATCTTGCCCTGCCGGCCGACCGTCTCGCCCAGCCGGTCGAATTCCTTGGTCATCCGGTCGTTCAGCTCGACCACGTCGTTGAAGGCCTCGGCGATCTCGCCGCTCATGCCGGTCAGCCCGCGGGGCAGGCGAACCGAGAAGTCGCCGCGCTTAAAGGCGCGCAGCGCCGCCAGCAGTTCGGCGGTCTCCAGCGGGATCTCGGATTTGCGCGGACGCGCGCGGCGTTTGTCCTTGCCGGCGCCTTGAGCAGGGGTCGGCGACTTCACGTCGGACAGCGGCATGGTTCCCCCAGAGAACTGCGTGGCGCGGCGTCGGGGTCATGAATTGATCACGCCGGAGCCCCTCCGACGCAATGAGACACACCCCCCGCCTTTCGGCGAAACCTTTGAACTCACGGCGCGGTTCCAGCGGCGCCTGAAAAAATTCGCATGCGAACGATGTGGGGTCAATGCGGGGCGGCGCGCCCCGCGCAGGCCGACGCTTCCGCCGCCGTGCATCCTTTGAAAATAGACGGAAAACTTAGACAAAACAACCGCTGCGCGAAGCCCGACCCTGGAGCCCCACAGGGCTTCCGTTCAGGCCACGGGGCGCCGATTCCGGCTGGTTCCGCCTCCGTCCGCCTTCGCCCCTTAAAGGTCCGCCTCGACGCCGGAGAGCTGCAATTGCCGCCTCAGCTCGCCGCGCAGGCGCTCGAGGCCGTCGGGGTGGACCGACTCGCAACGGCAGGTGAGCGCCGGCTCCGAACCCGCGGCGCGCAGCAGCCACCAGCCATCGGGGGTTTCGACGCGCAGGCCGAACCTGGGATCGAAGACCGCGCCCTCGCCCGCCAGGCGCTTGGCGATCTCGGCGACGACTTCGGACTTGCGCGCGTCGGGACAGGGGATCCGCACCTCCGGCGTGGCGAAGCTCGAGGGCAGGCTGTCGCGGAAACCGGCCAGGCCGCCGTGCAGGCGCGAGATCGCCTGAAAGGTCTGGATGGCGGCGTAGATGGCGTCGTCCACCCCGCCCTCGCCCGCTTCGTCGGCGAAGAAGATGTGGCCGGAGAGCTCGCCGCCGAGCCGGGCGCCTTCCTGCACCATGGTCTCACGCACGTGCACATAGCCGGCCGGCGAACGCGTGCAGCGGCCGCCGGCCAGGGCCACCCCGTCGAACAGAACCTTGGAGCACTTCACGTCGGCGACCACGCCGGCGCCCGGGTGGCGGCCGATCAGGTCGCGGGCGAGCAGCAGCAGCAGTTGGTCGGCCCAGAGGATCCGGCCCTGGGCGTCCACCACCCCCAGCCGGTCGCCGTCGCCGTCAAAGGCCACGCCCAGGTCGCAGCCGCGGGCGGTCACCGTCTCAGCGAGCTGCGAGAGATTGCCCGCCACCGCCGGATCCGGATGGTGGGCGGGGAAGCTGCCGTCGACCTCGGTGTTGAGCAGCAGGTGATGTCCGGGCAGCAGGGCCGCCAGCCGCTCGACCACCGGCCCGGTGGCGCCATGGCCGCAGTCCCAGGCCACCTTCAGCGAGGCCATGCCCTTCGCGGCGCGCGCCAGGTCCTCGACATAGGCGTCCATCAGCGAATGGCGGCGCGCCGAGCCGCAGACGGCGCGTTCGCAGGGGCCTTGCACCAGGGCCTTGAGCGCGTCGCCGTGCACCCGCTGCGCGCCCAGCAGGATCTTGAAGCCGTTCTCCGCCGCGGGGTTATGCGAGGCGGTGACCATGATCGAGCCGTCGAGATCGAGCTCGCGCACGGCGAACCCCAGCATCGGCGTGGGTCCGAGCCCGATCCGCTCGATCCGCATGCCGCCGTCCATCAGGCCCCAGACCAGCGCCTGCTCCAGGGTCGGCGAGCTCAACCGGCCGTCGCGGGCGACGCCGATCCGGCTGGCGCCCGCCCTGCGCGCTGCGGCGGCGTAGGAAAGTCCGAGCGAATAGGCGCCCCCGCGATCGATGTCGCGCCCGACGTGGCCGCGGATGTCGTAGGCGCCGATGGCCGCCGCGCAGATGCGGGTCTCCGCCTGCCGCGGCCGGCCGGCGAGCGACCCGACGGGCGCCCGCTCCGGATGGGATGTAATGGGCTCCAAACTCATAGCCCCGGCTCCCTGATGCGGTGGGCCCGGCGTGTCGCCGCTCGCCGCCGTCGCCGCCCTGCGCAGCGCCCTTGTTTGAACAATGGCTGCGCGCCGACGTTGTTCCTTGTTCACGCGCCAGATCGCGCGTTGCGCGCAACGCCTGCCAAGCTCGTCGAAGGTGCGGAATCGCCTGACTAATAGAGCTTCGCCGCTCGAGGTCCGCCGTTGCGCTTTGCGTTGATCAAAGGCCAGTCGCAGTACGGCTCCCTGCGGCTGCACATCGACCAGCTGGCCCAGGCCCTGACCGCGATCGGACACGAGGCGCGGATCGTCGACATGGCGGCCGACGACCGTCAGGACCAGCTCAATGTCGTGACCTTCGATCCGCCGGACTGCTTCTTCACCTTCAGCGGCGGCGGCCACGACCTGAAGATCATGGACCAGTCAGCGTATGACTTTCTGGGCGTCGCCTTCGCTTCGATCTATGTCGACCATCCCATCCACCACTACGAACGGCTAAAGACGCCGATCCGCAAGAACATCGCCCTGTTCCTGGACCGCAGCCACCTTCAGTTCGTCCGGGCCTCGCCCTGCGCCGGGAATTTCAGCCAGCTGGGTTTTTTGCCGCCCGGCGCCAACGAGCTCCCAGAGCCGCCTGATCTCTCCGACGAAGCGTTCGCCAAGCGCGACATTCCCCTGATGTTCACCGGCACCTACCGCGGCGCGCCCCAGGCGCCCTGGCGGCAGTGGCCGGACAGCCCCGCCAGGAGGATCGGCGAATCGATCGTCGAGCGCATGGTCGCCGACGCGCGCCTGCCGGTGCTTGAGGCGCTGCGGCAGGCGCTGACCCAGCAGGGGGTGGCGCTCACGCCGAAGATCTTCGACGACGCCGCACCCCTGGCCGCCGGCGCGCAGCTCTTCGCGGAGGCCTATCATCGCGACGCGGTGCTGACCGCCCTGGGCGCGGCGGGCCTGCCGCTGCACATCTGGGGCAACGGCTGGGAGCCGCTCGCCGAGCGCTACCCCTCCTTCGTCTATGGCGGCGTCGGCAGCTTCGCCGAGACCCTGCACACCTTGCGGCGCGCCCGCGTCGTGCTGAACATCAACAACGGCTTCGTGGCCGGCGGGCACGAGCGGGTGTTCACCGCCATGTGCGCCGGGGCGGCGGTCTTCTCCGACGCCAACCGCTACTACGAGGAGGTCTTCAAGGACGGCCGCGAGATCGTCACTTTCGGCTGGCCGAAGCTGGCGAGCGCGCCCGACCAGCTCGCCGCCCTGGTCGCCGACACCGGCCGCGCCGGTCGCATCGCCCGCGCCGGCGCCAAGCGCGCCCAGGCCGAGCACCGTTGGACCGACCGCGCCAGCGGCCTGGTGAACGCCGTCAGACAGGCGATGTAGCCGCCGCGGCCTGCCCAGAAGGGGCTCGCGGCTTTCGCACAAATGACAACTTAGGGATGCTACTGGCCCCGATCGCTAACCTTGCGGGGCAATGATGCGAGCCTCTCTTCGCCATGTCCTTCTCTGCGCCCTCATCGCCTGGGCGTGCGGCTCGTCGTCGGCCATGGGCCAGGCGGCGGGCGTGTGGCGCAAGGGCGTCAACGCTGAGGGGGAGATGACCTTCACCTCGCCCGACGACCAGGCGGATCTCGCCCTGTCCAAGCCGATCTCATTGAGGAGCGGCCTGGACGCGACGGTGTCGGCCGAGGCCGCTCGGTTCGACCGGCTAGGCCAGGTGGTGAAACGGACGGCCCCCAACCATGCGACCACGCGTGAGGGCGTGCCGGTCGTCGCCGTGATGCGAGAGATCGAGGAGGCGGACGGCCGCCGGCTGCGCATCGTCGTCGGCGCAGAGCTGCGCCGCGGCCTGGGCCTCGTCTGCCGGCTGCGGATCGCCGTCGGCGACGGGACGAAGGCGAGCCTCCAGACCGGCTATCGCATGTGCTTCGAAATCCTGGGACAGGTCCGCGCCAGGCTGGCGGCGATAGACGGCTCCACCGCCGCCTCGGCCCAGGACGACGCCCCGCCGCGAGCGGTCACAGCGGCGGCGCCCGCACGCGCCGCGCCTGGCGGGGGGCTAAAGCCCGGGGCGATTGAGGCGGTCTACTTCTGGCAGTCGCTGCCCCAGTACAACGGCCTGACCGGCCTGCTGGACGTGCGAAGCAGCACCTATCTCATCCTCAAGGACGGCACAGTCTATTCCGGCTTCGACGCCGCGCCGGAGGACTTCGACGTGGCGGCGTCGCGCCGCGCCAAGCCGCAGCGGTGGGGAAGCTGGCGGCGGGACGGCCGCGGCTACGCGGTGTCCTGGGGCCCGGAGGGGCGGAAGGACCGGGTCGATCCCGGCGGGTTGACCAAGCCCTGCCGGCCCGCCCGGCCGGGCGAGACCCTGAACCAGGGGTTCGAGATGAGCAGCGCCACCTCCATCGGCATCGGCGAGTCGCGCAGCATGACGATGTCGCAGAGCTTCTTTCGCTTCAAACCCGACGGAACCTTCAACCGCGGCTCGTCCACCGCCTTCAACACCCCCGGCGCCGTCGGCCATACAGGACGCGGGCCGCAGGGCGGTCGCTACCGTCTGGACGGCTACGTGCTGGAGCTCGCCTATCCCGACGGGCGCGTGGAGCGGCGCAGCTACTGCCGCGTCGAATCGGGATTCATCCTGGTGAACGGCGCGGGCATGTTCACGCGGAGCGATTGAGGCCGTCGAGCCGCCGTCGAGCCCTCTCCCCGCTAGCGGGGAGAGGGCTCGCCGAAGCGCGCGACCCGCCGCCTATCGCGGCAGCTTGGTCGCGCCCATCAGGTACTCGTCGATCGCGCGGGCGCACTGGCGGCCCTCGCGGATCGCCCAGACCACCAGGGACTGGCCGCGGCGCATGTCGCCGCAAGAGAAGATGTTCGGCGCCGAGGTGCGGTAGTCGACGACGTTGGCCTTGACGTTGCCGCGCGGGTCGAGCTCGACCGCGCCCTGCTCGATCAGGCCGGCGTGCTTCGGACCGACGAAGCCCATGGCGAACAGCACGAGGTCAGCCTTCAGCTCGAACTCCGACCCCGGGATTTCGCGCATCTGCATGCGGCCGCTGTCGTCGGCCGCCCACTCCAGGCGCACGCACTGGATGGCGGTCACCTTGCCGTTCTCGCCGATGAACTGCTTGGTGCCGACGGCGAACTCGCGCTCGCAGCCTTCCTGGTGGCTGGACGAGGTGCGCAGCTTCAGCGGCCAGTCGGGCCAGTTGAGCTGCTTGTTCTCCATCTCCGGCGGACGCGGCATGATCTCCAGCTGGGTCACCGAGACGGCGCCGTGGCGGTTGGAGGTGCCGATGCAGTCCGAGCCGGTGTCGCCGCCGCCGATGACGACGACGTGCTTGCCCTTGGCGCTCAGCGTGCCGTTCGGCGCGGCCACCGCCTCGGCGTCGCCGGCGTTGCGCTTGTTCTGCTGGGTGAGGAAGTCCATGGCGAAATGCACGCCGTCGAGCTCGCGGCCCGGGATCGGCAGGTCGCGCGGGTTCTCGGCGCCGCCGGCCATCACCAGCACATCGTAGTCGTCGAGCAGCCGCTGGACCGAGACGGTGACGCCGACCTCGAAGCTGGTCCGGAAGATCACGCCTTCCGCCTCCATCTGCTTGATGCGGCGGTCGATGTGATGCTTCTCCATCTTGAAGTCGGGGATGCCGTAGCGCAGCAGGCCGCCGATCCGGTCGTTCTTCTCGAACACCGTCGTGGCGTGGCCGGCGCGGGCGAGCTGTTGGGCGCAGGCCAGGCCAGCAGGGCCGGAGCCCACGACCGCCACGCGCTTGCCGGTGCCGCGCGCGCTGGGCTGCGGCGCGACCCAGCCCTCCTTCCACCCGCGATCGATGATCTCGCACTCGATCGTCTTGATGGTCACCGGCGTGTCCGGGATGTTCAGGGTGCACGAGGCCTCGCAGGGCGCGGGGCAGATGCGGCCGGTGAACTCCGGGAAGTTGTTGGTGGACTGCAGGTTCTCCAGCGCCGCCTTCCACTGGTCGCGATAGACCAGATTGTTGAAGTCGGGGATCTGGTTGTTCACCGGACAGCCCTGGTGACAGAACGGAATCCCGCAGTCCATGCAGCGCGAGGCCTGCTGGGTCACCTCCGCGGTCGGAAGCGGGCGGACGAATTCCTTATAATGCTTCAGACGCTCGGCCGGCGGATCATAGCCGCGGTCGTGGCGCTCGATCTCGAGGAAGCCGGTGGGCTTGCCCATCGGTCAGTCTCCAACTCTGGAGCCCTTCCCACGCGCTGGAGTGCGCGTGGCCAAGACGGGCTCTATCCAAAGACGACGACCCTGTTCATCCCGCCTGACTTGGCTCAGTCAGGCGGGACAGGGTGTGGCGTGTACGCGTCTACTCGGCGGCGACCGGCGCAGCTTCCCGCTGCGCCTGCATGTCGAGCAGAGCCCGGCGATAGTCGGTCGGCATCACCTTGACGAAGGACGTCAGCGCCTGGTCCCAGTTGGCCAGGAGCTCGGCGGCGCGCTTCGAGCCGGTGTAGAGCTGATGGCGCTCCACCAGGATCCGCAGCCGCTCGGCGTCGAACCGCAGCATGTCGCCCATGCCGTTGTTCTCGACCGACGGCGCCCGCTGGAGCGGACGATAGGCGTCATCGCCCGCGCTCGGCGCCGCCGCCGGAGCAACCGCTTCCAGCTCGACCATGGCGGTGTTGCAGAGCGCCCGGAACCGGCCTTGCGGGTCGTAGACATAGGCCACGCCTCCGCTCATGCCGGCCGCGAAGTTGCGCCCGGTGTCGCCGAGCACCACCACCACGCCGCCGGTCATGTATTCGCAGCCGTGGTCGCCCACGCCTTCGACCACGGTCACCGCGCCGGAGTTTCGCACCGCGAACCGCTCGCCGCCGACGCCCTGGAAGTAGGCCTCGCCGGCGATCGCCCCGTAGAGCACCGTGTTGCCGACGATGATGTTGGTCGTGGGATCGCGCTTGGAGCCCTGGGGCTGGCGCACCACCACCCGGCCGCCCGACAGCCCCTTGCCGACGTAGTCGTTGGCGTCGCCGGACAGCTCCAGGCTGACGCCGCGCGCGGCGAAGGCCCCGAAGCTCTGCCCGGCGGTGCCGAGGAACTTCAGCTGGATGGTGTCCTCGGCCAGGCCCGTGTGGCCGTAGCGCTTGGCCACCTCGCCGGAGAGCATGGCGCCCACGGTGCGGTTGATGTTGCGCACCTGATACTCGCCCTGCACCGGCTTGCCGTGTTCGAGCGCGGCCGCGCTGTCGGCGATCAGGGTGTTGTCCAGCGCCTTGCCCAGGCCATGGTCCTGCCGGTCCATGTTCCAGAGGCCCTTCGCCGCCTGCGCTGGCGCCGCATAGAGGATCTTCGACAGATCCACGTTGTGCGCCTTCCAGTGGTCGAGCGCCGGACGCATGTCGAGCCGGTCCACCCGGCCGATCATCTCGTTCAGGGTGCGGAAGCCCATCTCGGCCATGATCTCCCGCAGCTCTTCGGCGACGAAGAAGAAGAAGTTGATCACATGCTCGGGCTGGCCGGTGAAGCGCGCGCGCAGCACCGGGTCCTGGGTCGCCACCCCCACCGGACAGGTGTTGAGGTGGCACTTGCGCATCATGATGCAGCCGGCGGCGATCAGCGGCGCCGTCGCGAAGCCGAACTCGTCGGCGCCCAGCAGCGCGCCCACGGCCACGTCGCGGCCGGTGCGCAGACCGCCGTCGACCTGGACGGCGATCCGCCGGCGCAGGCCGTTCAGCAGCAGGGTCTGCTGGGTCTCGGCGAGGCCGATCTCCCAGGGCGAGCCGGCATGGGTCAGCGAGGTGAGCGGCGAAGCCCCGGTGCCGCCTTCGAAGCCGGAGATGGTCACATGGTCGGCGCGCGCCTTGGCGACGCCCGCGGCCACGGTGCCCACGCCCACTTCCGACACCAGCTTCACGGAGATGCGGGCGCGCGGATTGACGTTCTTCAGGTCGTGGATCAGCTGCGCCAGATCCTCGATCGAATAGATGTCGTGGTGCGGCGGCGGGCTGATCAGGCCCACGCCCGGCGTGGAGTGACGCACGCGGGCGATGTTGCGGTCGACCTTGTGGCCGGGCAGCTGGCCGCCCTCCCCGGGCTTGGCGCCCTGGGCCATCTTGATCTGGATGTCGTCGGCGTTGACCAGGTACTCGGCGGTCACGCCGAAGCGGCCGGAGGCCACCTGCTTGATCGCCGAGCGCATCGAGTCGCCGTTCGGCAGCGGCGTGAAGCGATCGGTCTCCTCGCCCCCTTCGCCGGTGTTCGAGCGGCCGCCGATGCGGTTCATGGCGATCGCCAGCGTGGTGTGCGCCTCGCGGCTGATCGAGCCGAAGGACATGGCGCCGGTGGCGAAGCGCTTGACGATCTCGGCCGCCGGCTCGACCTCGTCCAGCGGGATCGGCTGGTCAGCCGGCTTCAGCCGCATCAGGCCGCGGATGGTGAGCAGCCGCTCGCTCTGCTCGTTGATGGTGCGCGAGAAGGCGCGGTACTCGTCGGGCAGGTTGCCGCGCACGGCGTGCTGCAGACGCGACACCGATTCCGGGTTCCAGGCGTGGGCCTCGCCGCGGATGCGGAAGGCGTACTGACCGCCGACGTCGAGCATCGACTTGTAGATCGGATTGTCGCTGTAGGCGTCGCGGTGACGCCGGACGCTTTCCTCGGCGATCTCCGCCAGGCCGACGCCCTCGATGGTCGTCGCCGTGCCGGTGAAATACTTCTCCACCAGCTCCGAGGCCAGGCCGACGCCGTCGAAGATCTGCGCGCCGCAGTAGGACTGGTAGGTGGAGATGCCCATCTTGGACATCACCTTCAGCACGCCCTTGCCGATCGCCTTGATGAAGTTCTTGCGAACCTCGTAGGCGCTCTGCGGCAGGCCGTTCTCGACCCGGATCTGCTCCAGGGTCTGGAAGGCCAGGTAGGGGTTCACGGCTTCCGCGCCATAGCCCGCCAGCACGCAGAAATGGTGCACCTCGCGCGCCTCGCCGGTCTCGACGACGAGGCCGGTCTGCATGCGCAGGCCCTGACGGATCAGATGGTGGTGCACCGCCGCGGTGGCCAGAGCCGCCGGGATCGGGATGCAGTCGGCGGACGCCGCACGGTCCGACAGGATCAAGATGTTGGCGTCGGCCAGCACCTGTTCGGTGGCTTCCCGGCAGAGCCGGTCGAGCGCGCCCTCGAGCCCGGCCGCGCCGTCTTCGGCGGGCCAGGTCGCGTCGAGCGTGGCGGTGCGGAACGCGCCGTCCAGCAACTCGTGGATCGAACGGATCTTGGCCAGGTCCTCGTCGGTGAGGATCGGCTGGGAGACCTCGAGCCGCTTGTGCGTGCCGGCCTGGCGGCCGAGCAGGTTCGGACGCGGTCCGATCATCGACACCAGGCTCATGACGAGCTCTTCGCGGATCGGGTCGATCGGCGGGTTCGTCACCTGGGCGAAGTTCTGCTTGAAGTACTCGTAGAGCAGCTTCGGCCGCGCCGAGAGCACGGCGATCGGCGTGTCTGAGCCCATCGAGCCGATCGGATCGTCGCCGTTGCGCGCCATCGGCTCCAGGAAGAAGGCGATGTCTTCCTGGGTGTAGCCAAAGGCCTGCTGACGATCGAGCAGGGTCGAGGGATCGTTCAGCCGCGGCGCGACGCCATCGGCGCCGAGCGAAAGCTCCTCGAGCTTGAACTGGGTCTCGGAGAGCCAGTGCTCGTAGGGCTCGGCCTCGGCGAGGCTGGCCTTGATCTCCTCGTCCTCGATGATGCGGCCGGCTTCCATGTCGATCAGCAGCATCTTGCCGGGCTGCAGCCGCCACTTGCGGACAACCTTCTCCTCAGGGACGTCGAGCACGCCGACTTCCGAGGCCATGATGACGTTGTCGTCGTCGGTGATGACGAAGCGCGCCGGGCGCAGGCCGTTGCGGTCGAGGGTCGCGCCGATCTGGCGACCGTCGGTGAAGGCCACGGCGGCCGGCCCGTCCCACGGCTCCATCAGGGCGGCGTGGTACTCGTAGAAGGCCTTCCGCTTCGGATCCATCAGCGGGTTGCCGGCCCAGGCCTCCGGGATCAGCATCATCACCGCGTGCGCCAGCGGGTAGCCGCCGGCGACCAGCAGCTCGAGCGCATTGTCGAGGCAGGCGGTGTCCGACTGGCCGTGCGGAATCAGCGGCCACATCTTATGCAGATCCGGCCCCAGCAGTTCGCTCTCCATCGAGCGACGCCGCGCGTTCATCCAGTTCACGTTGCCGCGGACGGTGTTGATCTCGCCGTTGTGGGCGATGAACCGGTACGGGTGGGCCAGCCTCCACGACGGGAAGGTGTTGGTCGAGAAGCGCTGGTGGACCAGGGCGAGCGCCGACTGGGCCAGCGGGTTCTTCAGGTCCTCATAGAAGCTGCCGACCTGGTCGGCGAGCAGCAGGCCCTTGTAGACCACGGTGCGGGTCGACAGCGACGGCACGTAGAGCTCGCTCAGCCCCGGCAGGTTGCGCTTCACCGCCAGGTCCGCCAGCGGGTTCTGGATCTGCTTGCGCAGGGCCAGCAGCTTGCGCTCGTGGGCGTCCTGGTCGCGGATGTTGGGGCCGCGGCCGATGAAGCACTGGCGAACCACAGGCATCGAGGCCAGCACGGCCTCGCCCAGGCCGGTCAGGTCGACCGGCACGTCGCGCCAGCCGATCAGCGGCTGCTTCTCGACCACCAGGAAGTGCTCGAACTGCTGCACGGCGGCGGCGTGCGCCGCCTCGTCCCGCGGCATGAAGCACATGGCGACCGCATACTCGCCGGCCGGCGGCAGGGTCACGCCCGCGCCCTGCGCCCAGTCACGATAGAGGGCGTCCGGAATCTGAATCAGAATCCCGGCTCCGTCGCCGACCAGCGGGTCGGCGCCGACGGCGCCGCGGTGGTCGAGGTTGACGAGGATTTTCAGGCCAGCCTGGATCGTCTCATGAGTTTTGCGGCCTTTGATATTGGCCACGAAGCCCACGCCGCACGAGTCATGCTCGTTCGCCGGATCGTACAGACCTTGCCTTGAGAACCCCATTCGCTCGTCCTCAGCTCCCACTCACGCACGCCAAGACGCGGCCCGACCCAAGCTCGAGGCGGACCGATCCGGCGCAATCGCGCGCATTTAACGAGCAAATGGGAACGTGTCGATGGGAGGGAAGCCGAGCCTTCGGGAGAATTTTGCGGCAGACCGCCGCATTCGCCCCCTGGAAGGCGAAATCTGACCCCAGACAGGCAAACCGGGCCGCCGCAGCCCACGCCGGGCTCCTAACGGCTCGAGGCGCAGAGGGATCTGAAGCCGGGTCCGCAACGCCTGCGGGTCTTCGCGATGGTACCGCCTTCCCGGATCGAACGGGAGACCTCCAGAGCCACAATCTGGCGCTCTAACCAACTGAGCTAAGGCGGCGTATCGCGAGGGCGGGGTTGTAGTCGCGCCGGGCGGCGCGATCAAGCCACGTCTCAAGAAAGAACATGTCCGGCGCCGACACCGAGCCCGGACAAAGAAAAAGCCCCGGAGCTTGCGCCCCGGGGCTTGGTCTTTCAGGTCGCCCTGGCCTCAGCCTTTCGGCAGTCGGAAGGCGATCGGGATGACGATCTTCCCGCCGTCGACCGGCGAGCCGTCCTTGGTCATGGGCCGCATCTTGAAGAGCCGGCTCATCCGGATCGCGGCGTCGCCGAATCCAGCGTCGCTCGGGTTTTCCGAGGCGACCGAGCAGTTCTGCAGGGTGCCGCGCGCGTCGACCGTGCAGCTGATGCTGGCGCGGCCTTCGACGCTCATCCGCTGGGCCCGTTCCGGGTAGTACCGGTCCAGGTCCTCGGCCGACGGACGACGAACCCAGTCGGGCTGCGTGATCACCGAGGCCCGCGGGGGTTCCGGCGGCGGCGGCGCAGGCGGCTTGGGCGTTTCGATACGCTCCGGAACCGGCGGGACCGGCAGCGGAGGAATCGTCGGCACGTTCGGCATCGACACCGGCGGACGAGGCTGAAGCTTCGGCGGCGGCGGCGGCGGGGTGTTCGGCGGCGGCGGCGGCGGAGGCGGCGGCGGCGGCGGGGCCTGAGGTTTGATCAGGGCCACGTCCGTGACGTCGTCCGAGTACTCCTGCATCCGCATTTCGAACTTGCTTCGCCAGAGGTACATCGCCAGGGCGGCATGGGCCACCAGGGCGATCAGGACCGCCGCGATGAAGCCCTTGCTCCGCTTGGGCTTGGGCATGTCGAACGGGTTGTGCCCCGGGTGGGCGATGTCGCGCGGTTGAATGTCAGCCATGCTTCACTGCCCCACCGGACGCTTGTCTTCGCCGACGAGCGCCACGCTGTAGAACCCGTTGTCCTGCAGCATGTTCATCACGCCCATGAAGTCCCCGTAGAGGACATCCTTGTCAGCTCGGATGAAGATCCGTTCCTTGGTAGGGTTGCGCTTCGCGCCCAGGGAGGACCGGAGGTCGTCGCCAAGACTGGCGAGGTCGCTCTGGTTATCCTGGATGAACACCCGCCCGTTGCTCTGTAGCGAGATGTAAATCGGCTTCGGAGGGTTTGGCGACGCTTTCGCGACCGCCGGCGGAAGAGCCACTTTCACGCTCACCGTCGCCATAGGCGCGGCCACCATGAAGATGATCAAGAGAACCAGCATCACGTCCACGAATGGGGTGACATTGATCTCGGCGTTCTGCTCTTCCTGATAACGTCCCCCACCAGAGCCTGAAAGTTTGGCTCCCATGTGGATTAAGCTCCTTTGTCGAGCTGCCGGGAGATCGCGTTCATCAGTTCGGCCACAAAACCTTCAGTGCGGGCGCCGTAGGCCGAAATCCGCGTCTGGAAGTAGTTGTAGAAGATAACCGACGGGATGGCGGCGAACAGGCCCAGACCGGTGGCCAGAAGCGCTTCGGCGATGCCGGGCGCGACGACGGCCAGGTTGGTGGTGTTGGTGTTCGCGATCCCGATGAACGAGTTCATGATCCCGTAGACGGTGCCGAACAGGCCGATGAACGGACCGTTGGAGCCGACCGAAGCCAGGAACTGCATGCCGCCCGAAAGGCGACGGGCGAGAGAGGCCTGGACGGCGCCGACCGCCGCCTCAGCGCGGACGATGGTGCTGTCCCGGTGATCGCCGGTCACTTGCAGGCCGGCCTGACGGGAAAGTTCGACTTCGGCGGCGGCCGCGGCGGCCATGTCGGCCAGCGGATTGCCTTCGAAATCTTCCGACTGGGCGATACGGCCCATGTCGTTGATCGACTTCGCGCCGCGGAAAGCTTCGAGGAAGCTGTCGGTGGAACGGTTCAGCGACCGGAACTCGAGCATCTTGGTAATCAGGGTCGCCCACGAGAAGAGCGAGGCCAGCATCAGGCCGATCATCACCGTCTTCACGACCGGGTCGGCGTCCATGAACATGGTGCCGACGTTCAGCTTGCCGCCGTGGCTGATCTGCGGGGGCAGTTCAGCTTCGGCGGGGGCCGCCGCAGCGTTGCCTTCGGCCGTCGCCGCAGCCGGAGCCGCGGGATCCGCAGCGTTCTGAGCGAACGCCGGCGCGCTCACCATCAGCGCCACAGCGCCGACCAGAGCGATAAGGGAGGTCTTCCGTTTGTTGTCGAGCATCTGTCGCCAGTTCCTGGTTGGTCTAGCACGATTGGCCGGAGGGTCGTCGCGCGAGAGCGTCTCCACCCTAGTTAAAACACGCCCGCCGCCACTCCCCGGTCTCGGGGGTCGGACGGCAGAGCCGCTGTCGCTGCGCCCGACCCGTTACGCGATCTCCCAACTAAGCGTGGAAGCTTTGCGTTTCGAAGGCGCATGGCGACCTCGCCTCCCCGGCGGGGACGGCGAAGTCTTACCGCTATGTTAGACGGGCGGCTGCGGACCTTTGGCAACCCCTTATTCCAGCGTCAAGGGGGAGGACGGATCGCATGAGCCATGTGGCCAGCGGCCGGCGGCTCCATGCTGCACCGCACAACGCCAGGCAGGGGTCCTGACTAGCGGATTGCAGGTCGGAAAGAATTTCGGCGCCGCAGTGCAATAAAGTCGGCGGAACCGCGATCTCGAAATGATCATTTTTCGAGCCGCCACAGGCAAGGGCGAAAACTTGGACGCTCCGGCACGCCGGGGCGGGGCGTGACCGCCACGACGCCGATCGAACGCTGTCCGAAAAGGAATGGTGCCTGGGGGCGGATTCGAACCACCGACACGCGGATTTTCAATCCGCTGCTCTACCAACTGAGCTACCCAGGCGAAGGCCGCCGTCGCGGGAGCCGCGTCTATAAAAGAGCCGATCCTGGAAGTCCAGCCACCGTTCAGTCCTCTTCTGAAGGCTCGTCCGACGGGCCGTCCTCGTTCTCGACGGCGGGGATGGCGTAGCCGCCCGTCAGCCAGCGCTGCAGGTCGACGTCGGCGCAACGCTTCGAGCAGAAGGGTCGGGCCGCGGGCTCGGCCGGACGCCCGCAGATCGGACATTTTGGCTGGCTCATGCGGCGGCCACGTCGAGGCTCTCCCGGGCGCAGGCCGGGTCGGGGGCGATCTGGAACCGCGCGCCGATTCTATCGGAGAGACGGCCGGCCAAGGGTGCGGCGGCGACGGCGACGGCTGGAGCGCAGCGGGCGGTCAGGCGCGCGCCCGGCTGGGCGGCGGCCTCCGCCTCGATGCGACGCAGCAGTCGCTGGGCGAGGCTGCGGTCGCTGAGCGCTCCGTCCTCGCGACAGAGGATCTCGGCGAGCGGCCGGGTGCGCCTGGGCAGGGAAAGCTCCATGGTCCCGAAACGGCCGACCGGCTCGACCGCCACGCCCGGGTTGTCCGGCGCGAAGGCGACGCGCGCCGCAGCGAGCAAGGCCTTGGCGTCGTGCCCGCGGCCGACTAGGTCGATGACCACGATGCCGCCAAGGCCCTTCAGACGCAGCAGCCGCGCGGCCAGGTCGATCGCCGCGAAGTTGGCCGCACGCGTCAGGCGCTTGGCGTCCGCCCCCTTGCGATCGCCCAGGTCGACGTCGACGGCGGTGAGCGCCCGGGTGGGCTCGACGGCGAGCGCGCCGCCGCCCGGTAGCGGATGCAGCACCTCGAGCGCCTCGGCCTCCGCCTCGTCCGCGAGGGCTCGCGCGTCGCGGCCGGTGACGAGGTCGCCGTCGCGCACGATCCCCTGCAGGATCTCCGCCAGCTCGGGGGCCTCGGCCAGCAGGCGCGGCCGGCCCTCGGCCGGGCCGAACAGCCGGGCGATGGCCAGCTTGCCGCGCCGCGGCTCGGCGCGGATCTCGACCTCGACCACCTCGCCGCGGGCCGGCCGGACGTCGGGCTTGAACTGCAGGATCGCCTGGGCGCCGTCGCCCAGGTCGAGGAAGGCGGTGGAGAGCGAGGGCTCGACGCTGGCGACCACCGCCACCAGACGCGCGCCCAGCTGCAGGCGCGCGTCGTCGCCCGTGCGGCGAATCAGCAGCCGCTCGGGCGCCCCGTCGAGGGTCACCACCCCGCGGGCCTCGCCCGGCCCCTGGTCGAGAAAGATCCGGCGCTCGCTCATGGCCTCTGATACCCCAGGCCCGTCAGCAGATTCATCGTCTCGTAGAGCGGCAGGCCGACCACCGAGGAATAGGATCCCTTCAGATCGGTGACGAAGGCCCCGGCGAGACCCTGGATGGCGTAGCCGCCAGCCTTGCCCTGCCCTTCCCCGCTGTCCAGGTAGCGGCGGACCTCGTCCGGGCCGAGCCGCTTGAAATAGACCCGCGTCTCGACCAGCCGTTCGGCGCGGCGGCCGTCGGGCGCGATCACCGCCACGCCGGTCAGCACCCGGTGCGCCCGGCCGGACAACAGCGCCAGGCAGCGGCGGCCCTCGGCCTCGGTCTCCACCTTGGGAAGCACGCGACGGCCGACAGCGACCACGGTGTCGGCCGCCAGCACATAGACGTCAGGACGGCCTTCCGCGACGCGCGCAGCCTTCTCCGCCGCCAGCCGCAGGGCCAGCAGGCGCGGGGTCTCGTCACGCTTGGGCGATTCGTCGATCTCGGCGCCGATCACCGCGTCCGGCGTAAGGCCGATCTGACGCAGAAGGTGGAGCCGCCTGGGGCTTGCGGAGGCGAGCACGAGGCGTGGGGGAACGCGCGTCACGGGCGCGGTCAAACGTTTAGCGAACGCGGAATGTGATACGTCCCTTGGTCAAGTCGTAGGGGGTCATTTCGACGAGGACCTTGTCCCCGGCCGAAACGCGGATGCGGTTCTTACGCATCTTGCCGGCGGTGTGGGCGATAATCTCGTGAGCGTTCTCGAGCTTCACTCGGAAGGTCGCGTTCGGCAGCACCTCGCTGACCGTCCCCGGAAACTCCAGCAAGTCTTCTTTCGCCATGCAAGCTCCTGCACGAACAAAGCGACGGCTCGCCCCTTTGCATAGGCGGCGAGCCGTTCACAGCAGAGAATATATACCGCAGCGTCCCGCGGCGGGTCGATGGTCTGGTGAAGGTTCCGCGGGGTCAGCGGAAGCGGCGCGCGATCTTCTGGGCCAGGGCGTCGCGGGTCATCCGGTAGGCCTCCAGCCGCGCCTGGCGCGAGCCCTCGGTGAGGGTCGGATCCTGGGTCGGCCAGTACTCGATCTCGGCGGCCCGGCCGCGGGCCATCTCCACCGCGCGGTGCTGCGACTCGGGCGTCAGGGAGATCACCAGGTCGAAGCTGTCATCCTCCAGCTCGTCGAAGGTCTTGGTCCTGTAGCCCGAGAGATCGCAGCCGATCTCGGCCATGACTTCGGCGACCAGGGGATCGACCGCGCGGGGCTGCTCAGGATCGGTGAAGGCCTCCGGCGTCGGCTTCAGCCCGCAGCTGTCGACGAAGATCCGGTCGCCGGCCAGCCGCCGCAGCAGGGCCTCCGCCATCGGCGAGCGCACGCGGTTGAAGTTGCAGGCGAAGAGCACAGCGCCCGGCTGTCGCGGAGATGGAGGGTCGTCCGTCGCCATCAGCCCCGCCGATACAGGGCGCAGATCAGGGTGAAGAGCCTGCGCGAGGTGTCCAGATCGGTTTCGATCTTCCCTTTGAGCCGCGTCATCAATAGCTCGGAGGCCTCGTTGTGCAGGCCCCGTCGACCCATGTCCAAGACCTCGATCTGCGCCGGCGTCGCATTGCGGATAGCTTGGAAATAGCTCTCGCAGATCATGAAATAATCACGGATCAGCGAGCGGAACGGCGACAGCGAAAGAATGTGGCGGCGCTCGTAGCCCGACGCGCGCACGTCGAGCACCAGGCGATTGTCCATCAGCCCCATGTGCAGGTCGTACGGGCCGCCGTTCGCCCCTTCCGGCGCGAAATAGTTGTCTTCGAGCAGATCGAAGATGGCGATCTGCCGCTCCTGTTCCTGGTCGCGCGAAGCCGCGGCGAGGGAATCCTCGTCAAGCTGGACGCTTTGCAGGCGGTGGGAGGTGCTGGACGTGGCCATGGGTCGGGACGCGCCTGCACCTTTAGGCCATTCCGCCCCCGTCCGTCATCCTGCGCGATGGTTTTTGGTGGAACGCGAGCGCCTCTCCCCGCAGGGAGAGGCGCCGGCGGGGGGCTTCCACTCAGCTTCTGAGCGGAAGCCCCGTCATCCCCTTAGTATGAGGCGTAGCGGTAGCCGTCCGCGTGGGCGTAGGCGCCGTGGACATAGCCCACGCCGACGCCGCCGCGGCCGACCAGGATCCAGTCGGTCCCACGCACCTTGGCGAGCGCCTCGAAGCGTTCGCCGCGGCGCAGTTGGCCCACGCGGCTGCTGCCCTGGGCCGGGGCGGCCCGCAGATTGACCGTCGAGGTGGCGACGAAGGTTCCGCCGACCCTCTTGTAACTGGCCGGCGCCACGCCGGAGTAGAGGTCGTAGCCGCCCTGGCGATAGGTGCGCTGGCCGTAGTGGTCCGAGGCCGCGCGCTGCTGGCTGTTGTGCTGCATCTGGCAGCCCACCGCCGAGCCGGCCGCGGCGCCGGCCACCGCGCCCACCACCGTGCCGGTGGTGCGGTTGTGGCCCGAGACGCTGTTGCCGATCAGGCCGCCGGCGACCGCGCCCAGCAGGGCCCCGCGCTCCTGCTTGACGCCCGAGGCGCCGCAGCTGGTCACGCCGGGAATCAGGGTCTCGGCCTGGGCCGGAGCGGCCGCGCCGGCCAGCGTCGCCGCAGCCATCGCCGTCGCCAGGAAAGCGCCGGCCGTCATCTTGGTCTTCGTAGTCCGCATGAGAGACTCTCCCATTTCCTTCTCTGCAAGGCGTCGCCGCCCGATGAGTTGGAAGATAGAGAGGCTTCCCTGAACGGCCGCAGGACCTGGGCTGTCAGCTATTGTTCAGCTTCGAAAGCCGGTCCGGCGGCCTAGAGCACGATGCGATCAGGCGGAATCGCCTGATCGCATCGTGCTCTCGAATCAAATGTTTGAGCGCGTTCTAAGCGCAAAACCGGTGTCCACTTTTGCGCAACGCGCTCTATCGGCCGAGGCGGATGGCGGCGGAGCGGGCGTGCGCCGGCAGGCCTTCGGCTTCCGCCAGGGCCACAGTGTGCGGCCCCAGGACGGCGAAGGCCGCGGGATCGCACTTCACGATCGAGGTGCGCTTCAGGAAGTCATAGAGCGACAGGCCCGAGGAGAAGCGCGCCGCGCGGCTGGTCGGCAGCACGTGGTTGGAGCCGGCCACATAGTCGCCGACGGCCTCGGGCGTGTAACGGCCCAGGAAGATCGCGCCGGCGTGGCGGATCTGGCTCGACAGGCTGTCCGGGTCCTCGACGGCCAGCTCGACGTGTTCGGGAGCGATCAGGTCGACCAGCCGGGCGGAGTCCTCGCGCGAGGCGATCACCACCGCGCCGTGGTCGCGCCAGGAGGCGGCCGCGTCTACGCCGGTGGCGAGCTGGGACAGCTGGCTCCCGACCGCGGCCTCGACCTCGGCGGCGAAGGCCTCGTCGTCGGTGATCAGGATCGACTGGGCGGCCGGGTCGTGCTCGGCCTGCGAGAGGAGGTCGGCGGCGATCCACTGCGGATCGTTGGCTGCGTCGGCCACCACCACGATCTCGGACGGGCCGGCGAGCGCGTCGATGCCGACCACCCCATAGACCCGTCGCTTGGCGGCGGTGACGAAGGCGTTGCCTGGGCCGACGATCTTGTCGACCGGGGCGATGGGGCCTGCGCCATAGGCCAGCGCGGCCACGGCCTGGGCCCCGCCCACCCGCCAGATCTCGGTCACGCCGGCGATCTTGGCGGCGGCCAGCACCGCCGGCTGCAACCGACCCGGCGGAGTGACCATGGCGATCCGCTGCACGCCCGCGGCGGCGGCCGGGACGGCGTTCATCAGCACGGTCGAGGGATAGGCCGCGCGACCCCCCGGCACATAGACGCCGACCGCCTCGATCGGCCCCCAGCGCCAGCCGAGCTCGACGCCGGCCTCGTCCTTGAACCACTGGTCGGCCGGGCGCTGGCGCTCGTGATAGGTGCGGATGCGCTCGGCGGCGAAGGCGATCGCCTCGCGGACCTCCGGCGCGCAGGCCGCGGCGCCCGCCTCGATCTCGGCTTCCGAGACCCGGATGTTGCTCTCGTCGATCTCCACCCGGTCGAACTCGCGGGCGAAGCGCAGCAAGGCGGCCAGGCCCTCCGCGCGGACGGCGGCCAGCACGTCGCGAACGATGGCGTCCACGTCGTCGGGCGTATCGCGACGCTCTTCAACGAAGGCCCTGAAGTCGGCCTCGAAGCCGGGATCGGAAGTTCGGAAACGGCGCATGGTCTTTATTTAGAGCTCGTGGGCCGGCTTGCGAGGCGTGGGCCAGGGCTGGGAGACGTCGGCCAGCACGGCGTCGACGCATTCGACGGTGGCCCGCAGGTCGCCGCCGCCGGCGCAGGTCAGGGTCACCACCCCGCCCGGGGCCTCGCCCGGCTCGAAGGTCATGGCCAGGATCTCGACGACGGCGTCGGCGGGGGTGCGGCGGATCTTGCGGGTCTGCAGGCTCAGCACGCCCGACAGCTGCAGGGCCGAGCGCACCCGCTCGCCGCCGGTTTCCCAGCGGTAGCGGTTGAAGGCCACGGTCAGGCGCCGCGCCTTCGGTTCGAAGATGATGTCGCCGACCTTGGCGACGGCGTCCTGCATGGCCGCCGAGATCACCGCCAGGTCGTCGGCGTCCTGGGCCAGGAGGCGAAGCGGCGCGGGCGCCGGCTGGGACGAGGGGCTGGCCATCAGTCCTCCGCCGGCCCGGAGTCGCCCTTGAGACGACGGATCTGGGCCCCGCAGGCGCTGAGCTTCTCTTCCAGCCGCTCGAAGCCGCGGTCGAGGTGGTAGACCCGGTTGACCACGGTCTCACCGCGCGCGGCCAGGCCGGCGATCACCAGGCTGACCGAGGCGCGCAGGTCGGTGGCCATCACCGGCGCGCCTTCCAGCGCAGCCACCCCGCGCACCCGCGCCTCGCCGCCGTGCACCGAGATGTCGGCGCCCAGACGGCCAAGCTCAGGGACGTGCATGAAGCGGTTCTCGAAGATGGTCTCCTTGATGACGCTCTCGCCGTCGGCCAGCGTCATCAGGGCCATGAACTGGGCCTGCAGGTCGGTCGCGAAGCCGGGAAAGGGGTCGGTCTCGATGTCCACCGCCTTCAGCCGGCCGCCGTCGCGCTTCACCGTCAGCCCGTCGTCGTGCTCGATCACCTCGACGCCGGCCTCGCTCATCTTGCCGATCAGCGCCTGGATGAAGTCGCTGCGGGTGCGGGTCAGCCGGACCTCGCCGCCCGCCATGGCGGCGGCCAGCGCATAGGTGCCGGTCTCGATACGGTCGGGCAGGACCGCGTGGGTCGCCCCGTGCAGCCTGGCCACGCCCTCCACGCGGATGGTCTTCGTGCCGGCGCCGCTGACCTTGGCGCCCATGGCGTTCAGGCAGTCGGCGAGGTCGACCATCTCCGGTTCGGCGGCGGCGTTCTCGAGAATCGTTTCGCCCGCGGCCAGGACGGCGGCCAGCAGCGCATGCTCGGTCGCGCCGACCGAGACGAAGGGAAACGCGATCCGCGCCCCGGTCAGGCCGCGCGGCGCCTGGGCGTAGACATAGCCCTCGTGCAGGTCGATCCGGGCGCCCAGCGCCTCCAGCGCCTTCAGGTGCAGGTCGACCGGCCGGGCGCCGATGGTGCAGCCGCCGGGCAGGGAGACCTTGGCCTGGCCGCCGCGGGCCAGGAGCGGGCCCAGCACGTTGAACGAGGCGCGCATCTGGCGCACTAGGTCATAGGGCGCAAAGCCCGAGACGATCTCGCGGGTGGTGAGCAGGGTCTCCGGCCCGTCCGGGCCGTCGCTCTCGACGACGTCGGCGCCCAGCCGCTGCAGCAGCCGGCCGAGGAAGCGGGTGTCCGCCAGCCGCGGCATGTTGGTCAGGCGCAGCGGCTCGTCAGTGAGCAGGCTCGCCGCCATCAGCTTGATGGCCGAATTCTTGGCGCCGCTGATCGGGATTTCCCCCTTCAGCCGCGCGCCGCCCGTGATCGCGATGCGGTCCAATCCCAATCCTTCGAAACGACCGCCATTTCCGTCGCGGCGGGCAGGCCCAAATGCTTTCGCTATCTAACGTGCGCCCTGCTTTGCGCAAAGGGCGGCTCAGGCGGAATCGCCGTCGCCTGGTTTGGGGCCCGGTTCGGGGCCAGATTCGGGGCCAGATTCAGGCGGCTCCGCCTCGGCCCCTCGCCTGGGCTCGACCTTCCGCCGACGGAGGTTCGCCCGCAGCGCCCGGGCGAGCTTGGCCTCGCGCTCGGCCTCGATTCGCGCCTGTCTTTCGGTGGGGGCCCCCGGCTTCTGGGGGGTGCGATCGGACGCCATCGCCCACCGGTGCGGCCAGCTGTCCACCGCGTCAAGCGCACGCGGCGCGAATTGGGGCTTCACGCCGCGGGATTCGATGGCTATAGACCCCGCCTCGCCTTTCGCCGCCGTAGCTCAGTGGTAGAGCGCATCCTTGGTAAGGCTGAGGTCGGCAGTTCAATCCTGCCCGGCGGCACCATGTTTCCCCAAGCCCTTCAAGGGCTTGGGGAAACACCACTCCTCCCAAAAAAATAGTCCGTCTGAGCGCCGGCAAGCCGCTTCGCGGTCTGTTTGCGCGTTCGGCGAGAGCTGGACGACGTCTGGCGCCGCGCCTCGAGGGTGCGACCTCGCCCCGCCTGCCCAATCCCCAAGCAGCTCACCCTGTGTCGCGCCGGCGGCCTCCGACGCGCTGACGCAGGCTGCGATCGTTGCGATGCTGGCGGCCGTCCATGGCGGACTTTGCGCTTCCAGCTCTCTTTTCAATGGATCGATGTTCCCAAGCCCGCGCCTGGCCTGTGCGAGATGTGAGAATGGGAACGCCACGTTTACAAGCCAGAGGCTGGCCTATATTGCGTCCTACAAGAACACGGGGGCATCCGAAATGAACGTCGGGGATATCTTCAATCTAAAGAAGGTGATCGGACGAATTCGGAACAAAATAATCCGCCTCTCCTCCCCTCGATTTGTCACGTTTAAAGGGCGCGCCAAACTCGGGAACAAGGTGGCGTTTTTGTACAATCACGGAGAAATAGTGATTGGCGACGGCGTAAGCATATTCAGAAACACCGAGATTCTTTCACCGGTTGAAATCGGCGCATCGACGTTTCTCAATCGAGACTGCTACGTCAGAGCAAAGACGACGATCGGAAAGAATGTCGCCGTAGGCCCGTTTACACGCTTCGTCACCGATACTCACGACGCTGGGCCGTCGAGCCGGCGCGCCGGCGCTGAGCGATTCGACCCGATCGTCGTCGAAGACGGCGTCTGGATCGGGGCGTGCGTCACGGTTCTGGGGGGTGTCCGCATCGGCCGGGGAAGCATCGTCGCCGCAGGGTCCGTGGTGACAAAGGACGTCCCGAGCAATGCCCTGGTCGGCGGCGTTCCCGCGAAAGTCCTCAAGACCTTGCCAGAGTAGGCCGCGGCGACCCCGGGTCGCCGCGCCATGTCGGAACCCCGACACATTGCAAAACGTTTCCGCAAACAGCGGCGCATCACGATGCCCCTCGTTACTCCCCCTTTCCCGGGTGGAGCGCGCCGGAGCCCCCGGTCCTCTCGCGAGGCCGGGGGCCTTTCGTTTCGGCTCCGAGGGACACGGCTGGCCGGCGAATCACGGCGACGGCGACGGCTTGACGCTCCGGGACAATGTTTTCCGCCCCCGGTTGGCCTGCAGGGACACGGGGCGGCGGCCCGGCGCTCTTGCCTCCCCCTCCCCAGCTGCGATCCTTGGGTGCTGACGACAGGCCGAAAGGACCGTTGATGGCGCACAAGGCCAAGACCTTCTGCCGGAACTGCGGCGCCCTCTGCTCCATGGAGGTGACCGTCGACAACGGCCGGGTGGTCGAAGCCGCCCCGGATCCGGACGCCGTTTCGCCCTACGGCGCCTACATGTGTCCCAAGGGCGCAGCCGCGGTCGATTTCCACAACGGCGCCGAGGGCCGCTTGCTGCACAGCCTGAAGCGCGACGCCTCCCGAGGCCTTGGGGGCGACTTCGCCCCGATCGCGGCGGAGCGGGCGCTGGACGAGATCGCCGCCAAGATCGGCGCCCTGATCGCCGAGCACGGGCCGCGCTCGGTCGCGGTCTTCCACGGCACCGGCGCCTATCGCAGCGTCCTGGGCGGGCTGATGGAGAAGGCCTTCCTGGCGGCGATCGGCTCGCCCAACCTGTTCTCGACCATGACCATCGACCAGTCGGCGAAATGGGTCACATCGGGACGCATGGGGGTGATGGCCAGCGGCAAGCCCAGCTTCAAGGACGTCGACGTCGGCCTGCTGGCCGGCAACAATCCGGTGGTCAGCCACCAGACCTATCCCTTCGGTCCGGGCGAGAGCGGCGCGCCCGCCCGCGCCTTCGCCGAGGCCAGGGCGCGCGGCGTGAAGCTGATCGTCGTCGACCCGCGCCGCACCGAGACGGCGCGCTACGCCGACCTGCTGATCCAGCCCCTGCCCGGCCACGACGCCGAAATCTTCGCCGCCATCGCCCACATCCTGCTGCGCGACGGGACCTACAACAGAGCCTTCTGCGACCGTTTCGTCAGCCAGATGGACGAACTGCGCGCGGCCGTCGCCCCGTTCACGCCCAAGATGGCGGCCGAGCGCGCCGAGGTGCCGGTCGAACAGATCGAAGAGGCCGCCCGGCTGCTGGGCGCGGCCCGCCGGCCCTTCGTCGGCAGCGGCTCGGGCCCCTCGATGTCAGCCCACTCCAACCTCGCCGACCATATGATCGAGGCGGTCAACGCCCTGGTCGGCGGATATCGGCGCGCGGGCGACCTGGTGCGCAATCCCGGCGCGCTCAAGCCGCGCGTCGTCAAGGAGACGGCGGCAGCGCCCACCCGGACCTGGGAAACCGGCGTGAAGTGCCGCACCGCCGACATCGGCAAGCTGTTCGGCGAATTCCCCACCGCCCGCCTGCCCGAGGAAATCACCGTCCCCGGCCCCGACCGCATCCGGGCGCTGATCGTCTTCGGCGGCAATCCGCTGATGGCGCTGGGCCATCCGGACAAGGCGATTCCCGCCTTCCAGGATCTGGAACTGCTGGTCAGCCTCGACGCGCGGCTGAACGAGACCGCCCGCCTCGCCCACTACGTCATCGCCACCACCCAGCCCTTCGAGCGGCACGACCTGAGCGTGCCCGGCGACGGCCTCTATCCCGAGGCCTTCGCCCAGTACGCCGCCCCGGTGGTCCCGAAACCGCCGGGCCTGATCGACGACTGGGAGTTCTTCTGGGCGACGGCCTCGCGGCTGCGCCTGCCCCTGACCTTCAAATACTGGACCTATGGGCTGGACTTCGACTCCATCCCCGACGGCCTCGACCTGGACGTCGACGTCGCCCCCGATCCGGAAGACCTGATCCGCCACCTCTGCCGCGACAGCCGGGTCTCGTTCGAGGAGCTCAAGGCCAATCCCAGCGGCGTTCGGCCTCAGATCGCCCCGCAGCATGTCGAGGCCGTCGAGGACAATGGCGCGCGGCTGGAGATCTGTCCGCCCGACATCGCCCAGGAGCTGGCGGCGGTGCTGGCCGAAACCGCCGACAGCCGCTTCCGCTACCAGCTGACCTGCCGGCGCATCCTCGAGGCGATGAACAGCGCCTATCGCCAGTCCCGTGGGACCGGCCGGAAGTATCCGGTGAACTGGGCCTATATGAACCCGCAGGACATGGCCGCCGACGGGATCGCCGAGGGCGCGCCGATCGAGATCACCTCGGAGGCCGGCCGCATCATCGGGGTCGCCCGGGCCGAGGACCGGCTGCGCCGGGGCGTCGTCTCGATGACCCACCTGTTCGGCGCCATGACGCCGTCGCACGATCCCTGGAGCCAGGGCGGCAGCAACACCGGACAGCTGACCTCGCTCGACCAGTATCTGGAGCCAATCAACTTCATGCCGCGCTTCTCGGGCATCCCGGTCAACGTCCGCGCCGCCGCGGTCGAGACGCAGGCGGCGGAATAGGCCGACGGGCGTCTTCGGCCAGGGCGCCGGGCTATGGTCGGGGAATAGGCGCGCCCATCCGCGCGGCCGCCGGCGGCGGGGTCTGCTCGCGCCAGTGGTCGCGGTTGGCGAGCGCCATGGCGGCGATCCGTCCCCAGACGGCCTCGCCGTTGCCGCTCAGGCGGATGTTGAACTGGTCGGCGTTGCGGAACTCCAGCACCTCCACGCCCTCGGGCCCGGCGCTGTACTGGTAGTTGTGGCCCGACGGGATGAAGAAGCCGTCCCCGGCGCGCAGCACCTCGGTCCCCAGGCGCGCCTCGCCCGAGATCACATAGTAGGCGCAGTCGGCGTTGTGGCTGTGCCGCGGCAGCATGTAGTTGGCCTTGAACCAGCCGTAGCCGATGCTCATCCCAGAGACCGGGTCGGAGAACAGCAGCCGGGCCATGGCGCCCTCCGCAGCGCCGGCGGGACCGGCCTGGGCGATGCCCGCCAGGTCGGTGGCGGTGATGTTCTCGGACGGCATGTTGTGCTCGTCCATGTCCTTCGCCTGCTCGGCGCGGAAGATTCGGAAGCGCGAGACCGGAGCCTGCGCCGCGTCAGCGACGTCTGCGGAACCTGACATCTGGTCTCCCATCTTCGCGCGCCCTCGGGCCGAGCGGCTGTGACGATCTTGACTCCCAACGCCCTCGCCCCGCAACCCGCCGGCGCTATCGTCCGGCGACGAGGATCTCGAGGTCCGCCGCGATCTCGCCCAGCACCGGCGCCCAGTCCCCCGGCGTCGCCTGGCGATAGAGCCGCATCGACGGATACCAGGGCGTATCCCGCCGGCCGCGCATCCAGCGCCAGTCGAGCCCCTGGACCGGCAACAGCACCCAGCAGGGCTTGCCCATGGCCCCGGCCAGATGGGCCACGGCGGTGTCCACCGAGATCACCAGGTCCAGCTGCTCGACGATCGCCGCAGTGTCGGCGAAGTCGGCGGCGCCGGTGGCCGCGGGGTCCAGGTCGATCACCTGGGCCGGCAGGCTGCGCAGCGCTTCGGCCTCGCGCCCTGAAAGCGAGCGGTTGCGGTCGTTGGCGTTGGCCCGGTTTCCAGCGGTCATCAGCCCCACCTTGACGCCCGGCGGCAGCGCCTTCGGCCATGGGCTCGCCGACTGCAGATAGGGCGCGCCAGGCACGGTCTCGACGGTGACGCCGAGCCGCGCGGCCAGGGAACAGGCCATCACCCAGCCGTCGGGATCTGGAAAGCTGATCTCCCCGCGCGCAGGGATCACGCGCACCCCGAGACTTCCGGCGAACAGCCGCTCGAGCGGCGGCCAGCAGACCAGGGTCACGTCCGCTCCCTTCGCCTTCAGGATCGGCGCGAAACGGGCGAACTGGATCTGGTCGCCAAAGCCTTGCTCGGGCCAGATCAGGATCTTGCGGCCCGCGACGTCGCCGCCCGGCCACTCGGAAAACGGCAAGCGCGGCTTTACATAGGCGTCCATCGCATGGCGCGCCTCGAACAGGGCGAAGCCTTCGGCATATCGCCCCTGGCTGAGCAGCAGGATGGCCAGCAGGCGGGCGGTCGCCATGTCTTCGGGCGCAAGCTCCAGCGCCTTGCGGAGATGCGCTTCGGCGAGCTCGAGGTCGCCCGCCTGTTCGCAGGCGAGCGCCAGATGCCGCCACAGCTCGGCGTCGGCTGGGCCGGAAGCCAGGGCCCGCTCCAGCAGTCGCCGGGCCTCGGCGGCGTCGCCTGCCTCGCGAGCGGCGGCCGCGCGTATCAGCAGGGCCGCCGTGGGTTCGGTCTGCGCCATCATGCCGCGAGGCTTCGCCGAAACCGCGCGCAAGGTCCAGCCGCCGGACGGCGGAACAACAGGCGCCGCCCCGGGCCTCCGCCCGCCTGCAGCTTGAGCTTGCACCAACTGACTCAACCTATGATAGCGTCCGCGCGCACAGAACGGCCGATTCACCAGGCTGACTGCAATCTAGACGGTTTCTTATACTGATAAGGACCCACGCCTCCTGGGCGCGAAGACCTCCACTGTTCGACCCAACCGCCCTTTCATTTGATATGCGGCGCCCATGACTCTCCCCCGTCACAGGAAATGCGATTCGCCACCTTGACCTTGCGGGGCTTAGACTGGCCGACAAGCACGCACAGGGCGCAGCATGTCGCGCAATCCAACCGCCCGCTTCGCCCCACTTGCCGCCTTGGCGCGGCAAATGGTCGGCCCGCTGAGCGCCGTTGGCTTCGTGCTTCTGGCTGCGGCCCTGCGCACCGTGCTGGGAGAGCGGCTTCCAGGCCTGACCGTCTTCAGCCTCTATTATCCGGCGATCCTGGGGGCGGCGCTCATCGGCGGGGAGGCCGCTGCAGCGCTGGCGCTGGTGCTGAGCGCCTCGATCTGCTGGCTGATGCTGCACAATGCGCGCGGCCTGCTCGTGCCGATGTCGACGATCACGGTCAACGTCCTGCTCTTCGTCGCCACCGCCGCCTTCGTCGGCGCTGCCGGCGCAAGGCTGCGCTGGCTGCTGCGCCGACGCCGGGTGGACATCCTGCGGCTGGGCGAGCGGGAGGCCCGCTACCGGGCCCTGTTCGAGGGCGTGTCCGAGGGCTTCGCCCTGATGGATGGGGTCTGGAGCGACGACGGACGGCTGCTCGACTTCGCCCTGGACGAAGCCAACCCCGCCCTCCTGAAGATGTTCCGACTGACGCCCGACATCATCGGCCGGCGGCAAAGCGAACACCCGACGAGGCTCGTTCCCACCTATATTGAGGCCTGCGAGCGCGCCTTCGCCGGGCCGCCGGTCCACCTGGAGATCTTCCACGCCCGGGCGCAGCGCTGGTACGACATCCGCCTCAGCCGGGTCGGCGACACCAAGCTGGCGCAGATCTTCGTCGACATCACCGACCGCAAGGCCGCCGAGAGCCGCCAGACGGAAATGTTCGACGAGTTGAACCACCGGGTGAAGAACAACCTCGCCGCGGTCTCCGCCATGCTGAGCCTGCAGGCCCGGGCGGCCGACGATCCGCGGGTCCGCGACCAGTTGAACAAGGCGGTCGACCGCATCGCGACAATCGGCGAGGTCCACGCCAGCCTCTATCGCGTCAGCAGCACCGACGAGGTCGACTTCGCCGCCTATCTGCGGCGCCTCTGCGAACGCCTGACGACCGGACTGATCGACAGCGAGCGCGTACGGATCGACGTCGACGCCGATCCGGCGATGGCCTCGCTCGACGAGGCGGTGGCCCTGGGGCTGATCGTCAACGAGCTCGTCACCAACGCCGCCAAATATGCCTATCCGCCGCCGGCCGGCGGCGTGATCCGCGTGGAGCTGCGCAATCGGCCAGGGGAGTTTCTGCTCAAGGTCAGCGACGACGGCCAGGGGATCTCCACCGGCGGCTCGCCGACGGGGATCGGCATGCGCCTCGTGCGCTCCCTGGTCCAGCAGTGCCGCGGCGAGCTGGGCGTGGCGCAGGACGGCGGCGCGAGCTTCACCATCCGATTGCCGGAACACGGCCGGCCGGGAACCTGCTCCACCCAGAGCCCGCTGCTGTAGCGCGCGCGGCGCCCGCGGCGGAAAAGGTCTCCGCTGGGTGAACCTATCTTCTGATAAGGTGTTACGGCGTGATGGTAGATCTGAATTCAGCTTCGATCGCCCAGTTGCAGACGCTGCCCAGCGTGGATCTGCGCGCCGCCTATGACCTGCTGCTCTGGCGGCCATACCTGACCTGGGACGAGGTCGCCTTCGTCCCGGGCTTCGACCGCGCCCGGGCCCGAACCCTCAGGGCCGCAGGCGCGAGCGTCGGCCTGCCGCGCGAGCCGCGCATCGCCGAAAACCCCATCCACCGACATTGACAGGGCCACATGGGACGGGCGGGCCGCCAGCCCGTCCCTCGCGTTGCGATCCATACGGCCGGAACCAAGCTGCGCCATGGACGTTTTTCGCCTGGGTAGACCAGGGGTGTGCGAATGACGGACCGTCAGGCCGACCGCTTTGAGACCGAGCTGCTGGAGGCGGCGCCCTTCCTGCGCGCCTTCGCACGCACCCTGTGCCGCGACCCCGAGCAGGCGGAGGACCTCGCCCAGGAAGCCCTCATGAAGGCCTGGCAATGCCGCGAGCAGTTCCAGCCGGGAACCAACCTGCGCGCCTGGCTGGCGACCATCCTGCGCAACCGCTTCTACTCGCTCGGTCGGCGCCGCAAATGGCAGGCCGACTATGATCAGGAGGTCATCGAGCGAACACTGGTCGCCCCCGACGACGCCGAGAGCATCGTCGCGCTGGAGGACGTGCGCCGCGCCCTGGCCATGCTCCCCGACTTCCAGCGCGAGGCCCTGATCCTCGTCGGCGCGGGCGGCATGTCCTACGATGAGGTGGCCCAGATCGCCGGCTGCCCGCTGGGCACGGTGAAAAGCCGCGTGCGCCGCGCCCGCGACGAGCTGCAGGCCATCCTCTTCCGCGGCAAGCTGGCGCCGGGCCAGAGGTCCTCGACCCCGCTCGAATCGCTGGTGGCCGACTTTGACCGTCTTAGCAACGCCAAGGCGGCCTAGGCGCAATTCTCCAAAGTGCAGCTTGCCTTCGCAGCTGGCGACCTTTAGCCCCGGGCCGCCACTGCGCAGGGAGAGGTCATGGGACAGGTCCTGCTCGTCGAGGACGAGGCCTTCATTGCGGAGATGATCCAGGATGCGCTCGAGGATCGCGGCCTGCAGGTCAAGAGCGTCTACTCGGACCGCTCTGCCTACGCTGCTCTCGAAGACGAAGCACAGTCCTTCTCGGTGCTGATCGCCGACATCAACCTCGGCCCCGGGACCACCGGCTTCGACGTCGCCCGGCGGGCGCGCGAGCTGCATCCTGAGCTGAAGGTGGTCTACATCACCGGCCACGCCGCCCACCTGCAGAAGCAGGGCGTCAACGACTCCGTCATGTTTCCCAAGCCCTTCTATCCGGAGGAGCTGGCCGAGCGGGTGGTCGCGCTGCTGCAACCCTAGCGCCGTCCGGGTGGACGCACGGCTGTCCGCCCCCCAGACTTGTCGCCCATGTGCAACGAGTACCGCTTCAAACAGTCCCTCGACCGCCTCGCGCTGGAGTTCGGCGCGCTGAAACTGCCCCTGCACTGGGCGGACGGCGCGCCCAACCTCGAACCGCGCGACTCCATCCGCCCCACCGATCCCGCGCCGGTCATCGTGGGCGCCCCCGAGGGCGCGGAGCTGAAACAGCTGCGCTGGGGCTTCGTCCAGGCCGGCCGGCCGCCAGTGATCAACTTCCGCTCAGACGGCCGACGGTTTCCCGCAGGGCGCTGCCTGATCCCGGCCGACGGCTTCTACGAGTTCACCGGCGCGAAATATCCGAAGTCGAAGTGGCTGTTCACCCGGGCGGACGACCGGGAGCTGTTTTGCATCGCAGGCCTGGTGCGCGACGACCGCTTCACCATGCTGACCGCCGAACCCGGCCCGGACATCGCGCCCTATCACGACCGGCAGATCGTCATCCTGCACCGCAAGCACTGGGCGGCCTGGCTGGGCCCCGCCGAGGCGCAGCCGCCTCTGGAGCCGCTCCCCGCCGGCAGCCTGAAGGTGGAGCAGATCCGCTAGTCGATGTGCTCGACCGTCTCGCCCAGCACCACGGTCCACGGATGCTTGCGCGCCTCGTAGACGGAGAAGCGCGGCGGCGGGAACTCCGGGTCGGCGAAGGCGCCGAGCGGGATGGCGACCACGCCCGGCATGTTCTCATTGGTGTAGGCGACCGTCGAACCGCACCGCGGGCAGAAGCGGTCGATGACCTCGCCTCCGCTGTCGGCGATGCGAACATAGGTGCTCGCCTCGCCGGACAGGGTGACGGAGTCTTGCGGAAAGCGCGCCTGGGCGGAAAAGGCGCTGCCGGTGCGGCGCTGGCAGACCAGGCAGTGGCAGACCGAGACCCGCACGGGCTCGCCCTCGCACCGGGCGCTGAGCGCGCCGCAGCGGCAGGCGGCGGTGCGGACCGGTCCGGGTCCTACCGACATGGGACCTACGGAAGGTCCTCGGCGAGGATCGCCATCTCGAACATGAAGGAGCCGTCTTCGTCTTCGTCCTGGAAGACGACACCGACGAATTCCTCGCCGACATAGACTTCGGCGGAGTCCTTCTGCTTCGGACGCGGCGTCAGCTTGATGCGCGCGTTGGCGAAAGTCCCGCGCAGATGGGTCTCGATCTTGCGGATGGTCTTCTCGTCCACGCGGGCGCTCCTGAAACGTTCACTCGCGCGGAACCTAGCCGCGCGCAGCGTCGCGCCAAAGTAGAATCCGGCCCCGCGAGAGGGATGCCGGCGCAGTTTTGTGGACGAGTCTGGCATTTCGGTCGCAACCGGCGCCAGCCGCAGGCCTCAAACAGGCGCGCGCGCCTCAGATCACGTAGTCGTACACCGCCTCGGCCAGGGTGTGGTCCATGCTGCGGGCCGGCTCGTTGCAGGTCGGGCAGTTGATCAGGCGCGCCGGCACCCCGGCGGCGGTGCAGCCGGGCGGCACCGGCTTCAGCACGACCGAGCCGGAGGCGATCTTGGCGTAGTCGCCGATGGTGATGTTGCCGAGCACCTTGGCGCCGGCGCCCAGCAGCACGCCCTTGCCGATCTTCGGGTGGCGGTCGCCGCGGTCGGCGCCGGTGCCGCCGAGCGTCACGCCCTGCAGCATGGAGACGCCGTCGCCGATCACCGCGGTCTCGCCGATGACGATGCCGGTGCCGTGGTCGACGAAGACGCCCCGGCCGATCTGGGTGGCGGGGTGAATGTCGACCTGGAACAGCTCGCTGGTGCGGCTTTGCAGATGGAAGGCCAGGGTCTCGCGCCCCTCCTGCCAAAGCCAGTGCGACACCCGCTGGGTCTGCAGGGCCAGGAAGCCCTTGAAGAAGAGGAAGGGCTGCAGATAGCCCTTGCAGGCCGGATCGCGTTCGAAGACGGCGCGCAGGTCCGCCTCGGCGGTGTCGACCAGGCCGGGATCGCTGGCGTAGGCGTCCTGGGCGATCTCGCGCAGGGTCATGGCCCGGAACTCCTGGTCGCCGAGCTTGCGCGCCAGCTGGTAGGACAGGGCGTCCGCCAGGGTCTTGTGGTTGAGGATGACCGTCGCCAGCAGACTGGCCAGCGCGGATTCATCGCGCGCGGCGGCCGTCGCTTCATTGCGCAGCGCCGCCCAGACCGGGGGCGCGACGCCGGGATCGATCACTTCCAGTCGTTGGCTCAATGTCGCTCCTCCAGCCTTCGGCCGCATCCCCTAGCCTAGCATGACGCGGGTTAAAGCATCAGGCAGGGCCCCTTCCCGAGCCATATGGTAGGCCCGAAGCAGCATCGCCACCGTCAGGACGTCTTTGAGATGACCTTCGAGCGCGGCGTCCAGCGCTTCACGATATGGAACGCGGGCCAGCATCAGGGCCTCGGTGTCGTCGCTCTGATGGCCGCCGTCGCTCTCGGAGAGGCCGAGCGCCAAGTAGCCGACGCCGCACTCGTCGGTGACCGAGTTGGACAGCTGCACGTGCAGGATCTTGCGCCATTCCAGCGCCTGCAGCCCGGTCTCTTCGGCCAGCTCCCGCTTGGCGCCGTCCAGCGGATCCTCATCGAGCGGCGCGCCGCCCTCCGGCAGCTCCCAGCTGTAGTCCGCATGCGCAAAGCGATTCTGGCCGACCAGGGTGACAGTCCCGTCGTCGTGCAGCGGCAGGACGGCTGTCGCCAGGTTCTTGAAGCTGATCAGCCCGTATTGCGCAGGCTGGCCGGTGGGCGCGACAGCCTCGTGGTCGGTGACTCGAATCCAGGGATTGTCATAGACAAGACGCGCCGCCCCGCGCTTCCAGGGAAGACCGTGCGGCCGAAGCCAGGCGGGCTTTTGCGACATCTTCCAGCTTACCTTGAGCCAACCTGCCTTGCGGCCAACTTGCCTTGCACATGGGGCCCGCCGCCCCCAATAACTTGCCTTGCACATGGGGCCCGCCGCCCCCAATAAAGGGCGGCCGCCGCCCGGTCTTGTGAAAAAGAAAGCTGTACCCGCGTGCCCGACGCCCTGCCCTCGGCCCCCGCCTTCGGAAGCCCCCTGCCCGTCGAGGCTGCGCCCGAGGTGCTGGCCTTTCTCGCCCGCCGCCGATCCGTCTCCGCGGTCACCCTGGCCGAACCCGCGCCCTCATCGACGCAGATCGCCGAACTGATCCGGCTGGCCGCCCGGGTTCCCGACCACGGCAAGCTCGCGCCCTGGCGCTTCGTCGTCCTGCAGGGCGCCGCCAAGGCCGCCTTCGCCGGCGGGCTCGACCGGCTGGCCCAGGACCGCGACGACGCGACAGCGGCCTCCAAGCTCGCCAAGCTGAAGACCCCGCCGCTGGCGATCGCGGTGATCGCCGCCCCGCGGCCGGCGGCGATCCCGGAATGGGAGCAGCTGCTGTCGGCCGGGGCGGTGTGCACCACCCTGACCTACGCCGCCCTGGCCATGGGCTTCGGAGCGAACTGGATCACCGACTGGTACGCCTACGATCCGCAGGCCTGCGCCCTCCTGGGTCTCGCGGCCCATGAGAAGGTGGCGGGCTTCATCCTGATCGGCACGCCGCGCGAGCCGCCGCTCGAGCGCGAACGTCCGGATTCTGCGGGCCTGACGTCGGACTGGGCGGGCTGAGCCAGCGCGAAACGCTGGACGTCAGGCCCCCGGAAGCAGGCCCCAGAAACACAACGGCCGAACGACGCGTCGCGCCGTCCGGCCTGAGGTGACACGCCCGAGGAGAGATGGGCGAGACAGATATAGATCGAAATCGCCGGCCTGGGAAGCCCGTTGGGCCCGCAGGCGCGAGCAGGCCGCCATTTTCACGCCAGGCGTGAATTCGGGACGGACGCGACTCATCTGTCAAATGCTGAAGAGGCGGAAATTCGCAGCTGTCAGAAGCGTCAGTTTTGCTTCACGATTAACCAACTCACCTTGTTCCGATAACCTTTCCGGCACGGGAAAAACGCGCTCAGCCGCGGCCGCGGTATGGGGTCACACCCTGGTCCGGCAGCCACATCCCCTCTGGGGCCGGGCCGGTCTGCCAGAAGACGTCGATCGGAATGCCGCCCCGCGGATACCAGTAGCCGCCGATCCGCAGCCAGCGCGGCGCCAGCTCGGTCGCCAGACGCCGGCCGATCGACACGGTGCAGTCCTCGTGGAAGGCGCCGTGGTTGCGGAAGGAGCTGAGGTAGAGCTTCAACGACTTCGATTCGACCAGCCAGTCGGCCGGCGCATAGTCGATGACGATGTGGGCGAAGTCCGGCTGGCCGGTGACCGGGCACAACGAGGTGAATTCCGGCGCGGTGAAGCGGGCGAGATAAAGGGTGTCGGGGTGCGGATTGGGCACGCGCTCCAGCACCGCCTCGTCCGGGCTGGCGAATCCGCGGACCTCGCGCCCGAGCTGCGTGAGATGGGTCTCTTCCATATGCGCGGCTTTAGCGCCTCGCTCGGGAGGGAACAACGGCCAGAGGCATGATGGCGCCGAATCACCCCACCGGTGAAAACGGGCGAGCCGGATTACGCTTCACGCGAATATGCTCATTTTTTAACCTACACTTAAGCATAATCGTCCAAAGGCTAGGCGGGTGGACGGCCTGCCGGAATATGCGGCGCCGCCACATTGATCCTAACGCCGTCGCCGGGAGGATGCCGCGACGGCCGAAGCGGGGCGAGCCCTGCGTCAAATCTCGGTCGCAGAAAAAAGGGGATAAGAATGAAGTTGCTGAAACTCGCGCTGCTGGCCGCTGTCGGCTCGATGGCGCTCACGGGCGCCGCCCAGGCCGCCGACCGCCCGCTGGGCCTGACCTTCAACGCCGGCGCCGCGACGAACTATGAGTTCCGCGGCGTGACGCAGACGCAGCACGACCCGCAGGTCTTCGCCGGCGCCGACGTGACGATCGCCGAGATCGGCTATGCGGGCGCCTGGGTGTCGAACGTCGATTTCGGCACCAACACCGACATCGAGTATGACCTCTACGCCGGCGTGAAGCCGAAACTGGGCGCGGTCACCTTCGACTTCGGCGCGATTCGCTACGGCTACACCCATGGCGACAGCAACGACTACGACTACTGGGAATTCAAGGCGGCCGGCTCGGTGCCGGTGGGCCCGGCGACCGTCGGCGCGGCCTTCTACTATTCGCCGAACACCTGGGGCGCCGGCAACGTCAACGCCTACTACTACGAGCTGAACGCCAGCGCGGCGATTCCGGAGACCAAGTTCTCGGTCAGCGGCGCCGTGGGGCGGCAGGAATACCAGGGCATTGGCGACTACACGACCTGGAACCTGGGCGCGGGCTACGCCCTGAACGACACCGTCGGCTTCGACCTGCGCTACTGGGACACCGCCAGCGCGGAGAAGAGCTTCTACGGCAGCACCGCCGATGCGAAGCTCGTGGCGGGCCTGAAGGTCACCTTCTAAAGAGGACGCGCCAAAAGGCGCGACCTTCTAGCCACAGGCGAAGCCGTCGCGGAAACGCGGCGGCTTTTGCCAATTGCGTCAGCAGCCCGGGGTTCCTAAGGTCCCACGTGGCCGACCTAAGCTCATTAAAGCACGGGGTTTCCTGTTGCGATTCGCACGTCGGCCGACGCACTCCGACGGCAGGTTGCGGGGTTCGAGGGTGAGCGGAGCGCGGCCCATGCAGCGGATGGCTTTGCGAGCCCAGACCATTCTGCTCGACGCCCTGATCGCCGCCGCCGCCTTCGCCGCCGCCTATATGGTGGCCCCGCCGCGGCTGCACGGCCTGGCCGCGAACGGCCTTCCTTCGCTGACCCTCATTCAACTGGTGGTGCTTTACGCCGCCCTCGCCGCCAGCTTCTCGCTGCTGTTCCGCCGCGAGCTTTCGCCCTGGCGCTACACCTCGATCCCCGACGCCGTGGTGCTGATGCGGGTCGCGGTGCTGACCATCGGCGTCTTCCTGGTCTGGGTCTTCGTGCTCGACCGGGCGCGCGGCCTGCCGCGGCCGACGCTCTTCCTGGCGCCGCTCTTCCAGATGACCGGCTCGATGGGCATCCGCATCCTGCGCCGCGCGCTGCACGAGCATGCGCTGGGCGCCTTCGCCCCGCTGGCCTCCCTCGGCGACCGCGCGAACCAGGCGCCGCCGCTGCTGCTGATCGGCCCGCCGGCGCTCGCCGACAGCTATCTGCGCGACGTCGCCCGCAGCCATGACCGGACCTATTCGCCGGTGGGCATCGTCGCCGCCGACCAGCGCGACGTCGGCCATCAGGTTCGCGGCGTCTGCATCATCGACTCCCTGGACAACCTCGAGGCCGCCCTCGCCGACCTCCGGCGCTGGAACCGATATCCGCGCGCCCTGCTGTTCCTGGACGAGCCGACGCGGCTGAAGGGCCTGACCGCCGGCCTGCTCGGCCGCCTCAAGAACGACGGAATTCGCCTGCTGCGGCTGCCCTCGATCGTCGAGCTGTCACAGCACGACGGCGTCACCCTGCTGCCGATGCGCGACATCAACATCGAGGAGCTGCTGGCGCGCGACCCCATCCAGCTCGATCGCAGCGCCATCGCCAGCCTGGTGCGCGGCCGCCGGGTCCTGGTCACCGGCGCCGGCGGCTCGATCGGCGCGGAGCTCTGCCGGCAGCTGGCCACCTTCGAGTGCGGTCATTTCAGCCTGCTCGACTATTCCGAAACGGCGCTGTTCGAGATCGAGCGCGAGCTCGCCGAGACCTTCCCGAGCGCCACGCGCCGGGCGATCCTCTGCGACGTCCGCAACGCCGCGCGCCTGACCAGCCTGTTCCAGGAGGAGCAGCCGGACCTTGTGTTCCACGCCGCGGCCCTGAAGCACGTCTCGATGGTCGAGCGTCACCCCTGCGAGGGCGTGCTGACCAATGTGGTCGGCACCTGGAACGTCGCCGAGGCCGCCAAGAGCTGCGGCGCCGACCACATGGTGCTGATCTCCACCGACAAGGCCGTCGATCCGACCAATGTCATGGGCGCGACCAAGCGGCTGGCGGAATCGGTCATCCGCGCCCAGCAGGGCTCGGGACACACCACCCGCTTCGCCGCCGTGCGCTTCGGCAATGTGCTCGGCTCGGCCGGCTCGGTGGTGCCGATCTTCAAATCGCAGATCGAGCGCGGCGGGCCGGTCACCGTCACCCATCCGGAGATGGAACGGTTCTTCATGACCATACCGGAGGCGACGCAGCTCGTGCTGCACGCCACCGCCACCAACACCGAAGGCGAGGGTCGCGACGCGCGTCTCTTCCTGCTCGAGATGGGCGCCCCGGTGCGGATCCTCGACCTCGCCCGGCAGATGGTCGCCTTGTCCGGCCGCAGGGATATCGAGATCGAAGTCACCGGCCTGCGCCCGGGGGAAAAGCTGACCGAAGCCCTGCTGGACGAGACCGAGCGCTCGATCCGCTGCGCGCCCAAGGTGATGGAGGTGATCTCCGCCTCGGCCCTGCGCGTCACCGCCGGCCATCTCGCCGAGCTTCAGCGGCTGGCGGAGTTGGGCGAGGTCGACGAGGTCCGCCGCGCTCTGTTCGAGCTGGTCGCCCAGATCCGCGGCGAAAAGCCCGGCGCGGCCCCCGCCCTGCGGGTCGTGGCGAACCGCTAGGCGAGCGGCTGGCGGCGACACCCGCGCCGGCGGCGGCGTCCTTCTCCCCATGTGGGAGAAGGTGGCCCGCGAAGCGGGTCGGATGAGGGGGCTCTCAGAACCGTCGGATTAGCCGCGAAGCTTTCGAGGCGGCGATCATCTTCGCCCCCTCATCCGTCGGGCTCTCGCCCGACACCTTCTCCCACAAGGGGAGAAGGGCGAGACAAGCAAAAGGGGCCGCGGCGTCACCGCGGCCCCTCGAGTTCAGGTCAGGTTCTGACGGCCTCGCCTATTCGGCGGCGGCCATCGCCGGGCTGGCGGTCTCGAGCCGCTGCACCAGGGTCTCGTACTCGGCCCAGAGCGCCTTGGGCAGGCGTTCGCCGAAGGTCTCGTAGAAGGGCGGGATCAGGGCCGCTTCCTGGCGCCAGATCTCCGGATCGACGCTGAGCAGCAGCTCGATCTGTTCGGCCGTCAGGTTGAGGCCGGAGACGTCCAGTTCAGAAGCCTTGGGCAGCAGGCCGATCGAGGTCTCGACGCCCTCGGCCCGGCCTTCCAGACGGTCGACGATCCACTTCAGCACGCGGCTGTTGTCGCCGTAGCCCGGCCAGACGAACTTGCCGCGCTCGTCCTTGCGGAACCAGTTGACGAAATAGATGCGCGGCAGCTTCGCGGGGTCCGCCTTGGCGCCCATCGCCAGCCAGTGGCCGAAATAGTCGCCCATGTTGTAGCCGCAGAACGGCAGCATGGCGAAGGGGTCGCGACGCAGGGCGCCGATGGCGTTCTCGGCCGCGGCGGTGCCTTCCGAGGCGACGTTCGAGGCCATGAAGACGCCCTGGGCCCAGTCGCTCGCCTCACGCACCAGCGGCACGGCGCTGGCGCGGCGGCCGCCGAACAGGATGGCCGAGATCGGCACGCCGGCGGGATCTTCCCATTCGTCCGCGGCGACCGGGCATTGCGAGGCCGGCACGGTGAAGCGCGCATTCGGATGGGCGGCGGGCTCGTCGCTCGCCGGCGTCCAGTCGCGGCCGCGCCAGTCGATCAGATGCGCCGGGGCTTCCGGGGTCAACCCTTCCCACCAGACATCGCCGTCGTCGGTCAGGGCGACGTTGGTGAAGACGCTGTTGGCGTAGAGAGAGTCGATGGCGTTCTTGTTGGTCTCGACGCCGGTGCCCGGCGCCACGCCGAAGAAGCCGGCTTCCGGATTGACCGCATAGAGCCGGCCGTCCTGGCCGAAGCGCATCCAGCATATGTCGTCGCCGATCGTCTCGGCCTTCCAGCCGGGCAGCGTCGGCTGCAGCATGGCCATGTTGGTCTTGCCGCAGGCGCTCGGGAAGGCGGCGGCGACGTAGTGCACGCCGCCTTCCGGCGAGGTCAGCTTGAGGATCAGCATGTGCTCGGCGAACCATCCCTCGTCGCGGGCCATGACCGAGGCGATGCGCAGGGCGAAGCACTTCTTGCCCAGCAGGGCGTTGCCGCCGTAGCCGGAGCCGTAGGACCAGATCTCCCGGGTCTCGGGGAAGTGGACGATGTATTTCTCTTCGTTGCAGGGCCAGGCGACGTCCTTCTCGCCCGCGGCGAGCGGCGCGCCCACCGTGTGTACGGCCGGCACAAAAAAGCCGTCCTCGCCGAGCTGGTCGAGGGCGGCCTGACCCATGCGCGTCATCACCTTCATGGAGATGGCTACGTAGGCGGAGTCGGTAATCTCCACGCCGATGGCGCTGATCTTCGAGCCGAGCGGTCCCATGCAGAAGGGCACCACATACATGGTGCGGCCGGCCATGGCGCCCTTGAACAGGCCGTGCAGGGTGGTCCGCATCCCGGCGGGGTCGGACCAGTTGTTGGTCGGGCCGGCGTCCACCTGCTTTTCGGAGCAGATGAAGGTGCGGCTCTCGACGCGGGCGACGTCGCGCGGATCGGAGGCGGCGTAGAAGGAGTTCGGCCGCTTCGACGGGTTGAGGCGCTTGAGAGTACCCGTCTGGACGAGCTCCTCCGTCAGGCGATTCCACTCATCCTCGGATCCGTCGCACCAAACCACACGGGCGGGCTGTGTCAGCTCTGCAATCTCCCGCACCCATTCGATCAGCTTCTGGTTTTTCGTCGGCGCGGGCTCGAGACCCGAGACGGTAGGTTGAGACATCCAATTACTCCGTAACCCCGATGGACAGCGCGGCTCCGCCGGCCCCCGAACGGTCATTATAGAACATCCACTCAATGCAGGGACGACCCCTGCACGCCGCACGCCAAGCCCAAAAATCCGCGTTGCACGTCAACGCACCATGGGGTGTTTGGCTCAGCGGTTTCGTTCACTTACGCTCGACCGAGCGTCTTCGGTCGCGTACCCCATGCTGCGAGCTGCGTCACTATCTACGGAGGCAAAATGACAGTCCTGCTTACGGGTTCGGCAGGTTTCATAGGCTTCCACCTCAGCCGGCGCCTCCTGGAGCGCGGGGACGAGGTGGTGGGCGTCGACAATTTGAACGCCTACTACGACCCGGCGCTGAAAGCAGCACGCTTGGCGATCCTGGAAAAATACCCGGGTTATCGCCACGCCCGGGTCGACCTCGCCGACCGTGAGGGGGTCGCGGCCCTGTTCGCCAAGACCCGGCCGGCCGCCGTGGTCAACCTCGCCGCCCAGGCCGGCGTTCGTTACAGCCTTGAAAAACCAGAGGCCTATGTGGACGCGAACGTCGTGGGCTTCCTCAACGTTCTGGAAGGCTGCCGCGCGGTGCAGCCGAAGCACCTCGTCTACGCCTCCACCAGCTCGGTCTACGGCGCCAACGGCAAGCTGCCGTTCAACGTGCACGACGGCGCCAATCACCCGATCACCCTTTACGCCGCCACCAAGCTCGCCAACGAGTCGATGGCGCACGCCTATGCGCACCTGTTCTCCATACCGGCGACCGGATTTCGGTTCTTCACCGTCTACGGTCCGTGGGGCCGCCCGGACATGGCGCTGTTCAAGTTCACCGACGCCATCCTCAAAGGCCAGCCGATCGACGTCTACGGCGAGGGGAGGATGCAGCGCGACTTCACCTTCGTGGACGACATCGTCGACGGCCTGGTGGCGGCGGTCGACCGTCCCGCCCAGGTCGACCCGGCCTGGGATCCGCTGAAGCCCGACCCGTCCACCAGCGGCGTCGCGCCCTGGCGGGTGCTGAACCTGGGCGCCGCGCGCAAGGTCGAGCTGATGCGCTACATCCAGGTCCTGGAGGAAAAGCTCGGGCGCAAGGCCGAGCTCAACCTCATGCCCATGCAGCCGGGCGACGTGGCCCGCACGGAGGCCGACGTCGAAGCGACCACGGCCGCGCTCGACTATGCGCCGAAGACCCCCGTGGAGGTCGGCGTCGGCCAGTTCGTCGACTGGTACCTGGACTATTACGGCGCCGCCTGAGCGCCACGCCACGCCGCGCCCGCTGGAGGCCCCGGCGTTCTCCTGTCCTAGAGCCGCAGGTCCGTGACCGCCTTCGGCAGCAGGCCCTTCACATCGAACAGCACCGCGCCCGGCTTGCCGAGCGCACGGATCCAGTCCTCGCCCAACTCGGCGAACTGGCGATGCGCCACCGCCAGGACGATGGCGTCATAGTCGCCCGCCTCCGGCCGCGCGATCAGGTCCAGCCCGTATTCGTGGCGCGCATCGGCCGGCGCGATCCAGGGATCCCAGACCTCGACCTTCGCCTGGTAGTCCGCAAGCTCCTGGACGATGTCGATCACGCGGGTGTTGCGCAGGTCCGGGGTGTTCTCCTTGAAGGCCAGGCCCATGACCAGCACCCGGGCTCCGTTCACCACCGACCCGCGCCGGATCAGCTCCTTGACCAGCTCGCGGGCGATATAGCCGCCCATCCCGTCGTTGATCCGCCGCCCGGCCAGGATGACCTCCGGGTGGTAGCCCAGCGCCTCGGCCTTGTGGGTCAGATAGTAGGGATCGACGCCGATGCAGTGGCCTCCGACCAGGCCGGGGCGGAAATTCAGGAAGTTCCACTTGGTGGCCGCAGCCTCCAGCACCTCCTGGGTGTCGATGCCCAGCCGATGGAAGATGAGGGCGAACTCGTTGATCAGGGCGATGTTCAGGTCGCGCTGGGTGTTCTCGATCACCTTGGCGGCCTCGGCCACCTTGATCGAGCTGGCGCGATGGGTGCCGGCGCTGACCACCGTGGCGTAGAGGGCGTCGACGAACTCGGCGGCCTGCGGCGTCGAGCCGGCGGTCACCTTGACGATGTTGGCGAGACGATGCTGCGGGTCGCCCGGATTGGCGCGCTCCGGGCTGTAGCCGGCGAAGAAGTCGCGGTTGAAGGCCAGGCCTGACACCGCCGCCACCGCCGGCACGCAGTCGTCTTCGGTGGCGCCGGGATAGACGGTGCTCTCGTAGATCACCACCCCGCCCTGCCCGATCGCCCGGCCGACCGTCCGGCTGGCGGCCAGAAGGGCCGAGAGGTCCGGCTGCTTGTGGGCGTCGATCGGCGTCGGCACGGTGACGATGAAGACGTTGCAGCCGGCCAGATCCGCCTCGTCGGCGGTGACCTGCAGGGTGCGCGCGGCGGCCAGGGCCTCGGGCGAGACCTCCAGCGTCCGGTCGTGGCCCGCGTTCAGCTCGGCGGCGCGCTGGGCGTTGAGGTCGAACCCCACCACCTCGTGGCCGGCCGCGAAGGCCACCGCCAGCGGCAGGCCCACATAGCCCAGGCCGAGCACCGCAATCTTCGCGGGCGTCTGGGTGAAGGGGTTCTGCAACATCGGGATCTCGGCGGAAGTCAGCGGCGGCCGGTGACTAGCACGCTTTGCGGCCGAAGCGGAAAAGGTCGCCTACGTGGAAATGCGAACGCCGGCGGAGGTCTCCCTCCGCCGGCGATGCGTGGCCGGCGGGCGCGAACGCCCGCCGATCAGCCCTAGCGGAACAGCGACATCAGGGTGGAGCTCGACTGGTTGGCGATATTGAGCGCCTGGATGCCCAGCTGCTGCTTCGTCTGCAGCGCCTGGAGCTTGGCGCTTTCCTTCGCCAGGTCGGCGTCCACCAGGTTGCCGACCCCGGCGTCCAGGGTGTCCTGAAGCTTGCCGACGAAGGTGAGGTGCGACGCCAGCGATCGCGAGCCCGTGCCGAGTTTGGACAAGGCGCTGGACACCGCGATGATCGCACTGTTGACGATGGTGATCATCGAGGCGGCGGTGGACTGCGCGCCGATCGAGGCCGTGGCGCTGATGCCCGACGCCCCGCCGAGCGCCGCCGACCCCAGGGACAGGTCCTGGGCCGCGACCGTGATCAGCTGGGTGCCGTCGGCGTTGGCCAGGGCCATCACCGTCGAGGGCGCCGAGGCGGTCGCCTTGATCATGTTGGCGCCGTTGAACTCGGCGTTGTCCACGGCCTTCTGGATCTGGTCGCGGAGCGAGGTGAAGTCGTCGTTCAGCGCGATCCGGCTGTTGGTGTCGAGGGTGGTGTCGGAGGCCGCCAGCGCCTTCTGCTTCATCTGCAGCAGCAGATCGGAGACGCTTTCGCCGGCGGCCATGGCCACGTCCACCGTGGACTGGCCGCGCGAGAGAGATTCCTTGACGGCGTTCAGGGAGCCGGACGTCGCACGCTGGTTCTGGGCGATCGCCCAGATGGCGCCGTTGTCCTTGGCCGAAGCGATCTTCAGGCCGGTGTTGATCCGCGACTGGGTGGTCGACAGCTCCGTATTCGTCATGTTGAGGTTTTGCAGCGCCACCATGGCGCCCACGTTGGTATTCACGCTGTTCATCGGCATGAACCGCACTCCTTGTTTCAAGGTCGACGGCTATCATTTTGACGGCCGTGGGCGTTTTGCCCGCCAACCACGCCGCAATTGCCGGGCCAGTCGGCAACGCCGACCCCTCGAGCGGCTCACCTGACTGATTTCGCTAGGTGTTTTCGGAAACCCCGCCGTCGCGCGGGGTCGGCAAGAATTACACGGAAAGAAGATGTTGCCGGGCGCCGGCCGGTTTTGCCCGGCAGCGATTGCCGCGACGCCAATTCGCCGGCGACGGATCTCGGCTGCGGCGACCGACCGCGCCTAGAGCTTCTGGACCTGCTGCGAGAGCCTGGGCCGCAGATAGGCCTTCTTCTGCATGGTGAAGGCGCTGGGCAGCACCAAGGCGAACAAGGCGTCGTGGCCGAAGGTCACCTCGGCGACGATCACGCTCTCATCGGCCTGCAGGTAGCCGGCAGGCACGGATGGGGATCCGCCAGCCGTCCAGTTGCGGGTGGCCGACCAGTCGACGCTGACCGTCCCGCTCGAATTCGCCGAGAGGCTGGCGATCCGCTCGCCCAGCTTGGCGGTGGGGAACGGAGCGACCATCAGCGTGCCGGCCAACAGGATGTCGTCCAGGTCGGCGGTGGTCACGGAGCGGTTCTGCGCGGTCAGGTCCGCCAGGGCCGCGGCCACGTGGGCCACGCGCCGATGCGCCTCCCAGGCCTGGACCGTCTCGACCGCGCCGAAATGGCAAAGGATCAGGATCGGCGCGACGAGGGCGAACTCCATCGCTGCAGCGCCGCGCTCGCACCGACGCAGGAGCTGAAGGACGCGGCTCATGCGTAGGGCTCGTTGCGGAATGCGGCGCGCGCGTCGAGCAGGGCCTCAGTCGGCCCGGCCAGCTGGAAGTTGCCCGCATACATCGGCAGCACCAGCGGCCAGCGATAGGTCGCGCGGACCAGGATGATGTCGCCAGGGCCGCCGGAGTCGAACTGGCCCGCCGGCGCGGTGTTCGCCGCCGACTGGGCGGTGGCGAAATCCGACATCTTCTGCACGCTGATCGCCAGGCGGCCGCGGCAGTCGGCGGGGTCGTCGATCATGCTGTCGCAGATCAGCGTGGTGAACTCCGCGGCTGTCGCCGGCCGATCCGATTGGCCGGTGCGGATCTTGCGCGCCGCCGCCATCACCGCCGTGTCAAGATTTGTCGATATCACCTCGAGCATCCCGATTTCGATGGTCGCCACGAGAATGGCGATGAACATCGGCGCGATGAGCCCGAACTCCATCGCGGTCGCCCCCCGATCGTCCTTCCTGAAAGCGCGACCGCGCAACGGCTTCATCCCCTTGACCTCACGACGCCAAGTCTAGGTCGGCAGCGCCAAGAAAAGGTTACAGATCAACGGGTCCAATATTTAACCCTTATACGAAGCCCCGCCTTAACCGCGTCGCGCCATTCTCCTCCCATGCAGGTACGCCGCACGGAAAAGGCGATGAAGACATTGATGACGCAGGCGCTCCGACGCCTTCGCGCCGACGAGCGCGGCAACATTGCGATGATTACGACGCTCGCCATCATTCCGCTGACCGTGGCCTCGCTCGGCGCAGTCGACCTGACCCGCACGATCGCCGCCCGCGTCGAGCTGCAGGACGCGCTGGACGCCGCGGCCCTGGCCACCGGCCGCAGCGACAGCCAGGACGCCGCCCAGCTTCAGGCGCTCGGCGAGCGGATCCTGAAGCTGAACCTGAGCGGCGCGAGCGACTTCACCCTGACCTCCGCCGTCTTCACGATCGGGGCGAACAACCAGATCGTCGCCTCGGCGAAGGCGACCTTCCAACCCATGCTGACGTCGTTCAGCGGCGGCGGGCCGGTCGACCTGGCGGCTTCGACGGAGGTGATGCGCGCCAACAGCATCCTGGAGATCGCCATGGTGCTGGATAACACCGGCTCGATGGGCGACACCCTGGGCTCCGGGGGGTCGAAGCTCTCCTACCTGAAGACCGCCGCGTCGAGCTTCATCGACACCATGGCGAAGGCGTCGAAACAGAGCACCATCTCCAACTCCATCCAGATTTCGCTGGTCCCGTTCTCGAACATGGTGCGGGTCGGCTCGACCTACCGGAATGCGACGTGGATGGACCAGAGCGGCGTCTCGCCGCTGAACAACGAGATCTTCACGACGGCCGCCGGCGTGACCCAGACCGGCAATCGATGGGCCTATTTCGACAAGATCGACCCCTGGCGCGGCTGCGTGGAGATGCGCAAGGCGCCCTACGACATCCAGGACACGCCGCCGACCAGCGCAGACCCGGCGAGCCTCTTCACGCCCCTCTTCGCACCCGACGAACAGGACGAGCAGAACGGCAACGACTATCTGAAGGATCCGACCAAGGACGCGAACGGCAATACGCTCACCACCTGGTGGGCCGTACAGGGCGACACCAACAAATATCTGACGGTCACCGCCAAGCCGAAGCCGAGCGGATCGAAGGGGCCGAACGCAGGCTGCAGCCTGCAGACGATCCAGCGACTGACGACGGACTTCACCGCCCTGAAATCCGCGGTGAACTCCATGACCGACGGCGGCGAGACCAACATCCCCAACGGCCTGATGTGGGGGTGGCACACCTTGTCGCCGAACGCACCCTTCGCCGATGGCGTCGCCTATCTGACGCCCAAGCACAAAAAGATCGTCGTGCTGATGACCGACGGCGACAACACGATGAGCACCAAGGGCGGCAACAACAACTCGAACTATTCCGCCGCCGGCTTCGTCTGGCAGGGCCGCTTCCTCAAGGCGGACGGCACGAAGCTGAACGCCATCTACAGCTCCGAGACCGATCGGACCGCAGCGATGGATTCCCGCCTGAAGAAGCTCTGCGCCAACATGAAGGCCAGCAGCGTCGATATCGAAATCTACACCGTGGGCGTCGGCGTCACGACCGCCAACAAGGCGCTGCTGCAAGCCTGCGCCTCCGGCGCTGACCACTATTTCGACGTCACGGCGGGATCGAATCTCACCTCCACCTTCCAGAGCATCGCCAACCAGATCTCCCAGCTCCACCTCTCGAAGTAAAATCCGGATATCTGAGCGCGAGTGGATGGTAAAATTTGCGGTAACCCTACACGTCCCGGCTGTATACCTCGCAATAAGGCCTGCCTGTCATAGTAAGCGGACAAGTTCGAAGACAGGTGGGCCAGCGGATGCTTAACGGGACGTTTAACTATACGCCGCCATCGGCGCTCACCGGCAGCGCGCGCGACTATCGATATCCCCGTGGCGCCGATTTGCAGGCCAGGATCGAAGGCTTCTACAAGTGGCAGAACCTTCGCCGCCAGCACGGCCTGTGGCCGTTCTCGCGGTCCGCCGAGGAGAGCCCCTCCCCCGTGACGGCCGCGCGCGATGACGCCGGCGGCCACTTCCGCGGCGTCAATTTCGCCAGCGAAGACTATCTCAACCTGGCCTCGCACCCGGCGATCAAACAGGTCGCCCACGAGGTGATCGACCAGTTCGGCATGCACAGCGCCGGAACCGCCGCCATGCTGGGCGCCACCGCCCACTCTGTGCGGCTGGAGCGCCGGATCGCCGACTTCCTGGGCGCCGCCGAAGCTATCCTGTTCCCGACCGGCTGGGCCGCGGCCTATGGCGCCATCAAGGGCCTGGTGCGGCCGACCGACCATGTGCTGATGGACGCCCTGGCGCACCCGTCGCTGAAGGAAGGGGCCGCCTCCGCGACCAAGAACATCTACCTCTTCCGCCACAACAGCGTGGAAGAGTGCCGCCGCTGGCTGCAGAAGATCCGCGCCAAGGACGTCCAGAACGGCGTCATGGTGGTGACCGAGAGCCTGTTCGCCCTGGAGTCCGACACGCCGGACCTCAGGGCCCTGCAGGCGCTTTGCCACGAGTTCAACGCCACCCTGCTGGTGGACGCCGCCCACGACCTCGGCGCGCTCGGCCCGGCGGGAAAGGGCGCGCTCGGCGACCAGGACCTGCTCGGCAAGGTCGACCTGGTGGTGGGGACCTTCTCAAAGAGCTTCGGCTCCAACGGCGGCTTCGTCGCCTGCCGCAGCCGCGAGGCCAAGGAGTACCTTCGCTTCTTCAGCCCCTCCTGCGCCTATTCCACCACCCTCTCGCCGATCCAGGCGGCGACGGCGATGAAGGCCTTCGAGATCATCGAGAGCGCTGAGGGCCAGACGCTACGCGACCGGCTGCTGGGCAATATCCAAGGCCTGCGCCGCAGCCTGATCGACGCCGGGTTCGAGGTCCACGGGGCGCCCTCCGGCGTCGTCTGCGTGAAGATCGGCGCCGAGGGCCTGGCCCGCCTGGTCGCCCGTCGCCTGCCGGACGCGGGATTGATCGCCAACCTGGTGGAATTCCCCGACGTGCCGAAGGGCCACGCCCGGATCCGCCTGCAGGTGATGGCCAACCATACCGACGACAACCTCGGCGACGCCGTCACGGCCCTGGCGACGGCCCATGCGGCGGCCTGCGAGGAATTCGAGTGGCTGACCCGCGAACGCGACAAGCTGCGGGCCCACGGCTAGCGTCCCGAGGTCGGCTCGAGCGGGGTCAGTTCCGGGACGAAGACCCGCCGTCGCTCCGACTGCGGCGCTCCGCGCCGTCGTAGTCGCGATCCTCACGACGGCGCCGATCGGGGCCGAAATAGGCGGGCGAGCGCACGAAGCCTCTGGTCTGGAAGATCAGCGCTTCGATCCGCTTCAGCAGCGACGTGACATTGAACGGCTTGGCCAGGAACTCGTTGGCGCCGACGTCCCGCGCCGCCAGCACGCGCCGCTCGTCGGCGTGGCCGGTCAGCATCAGAATCGCGACGTATGGGTTCGGGCTCCTGGGATCGTTGCGGATGCGCCGCACCAGCTCCAGGCCGTCGCCGCCGGCGCCTAGGTTCTGATCAAGGATGACGAGATCGATCATCTCGTTGCGAAGACAGTCGAACGCCTCGGACGCCGTGACGGCCTGGCGGATGTCGTTCGCCCCCACCCCGCCGAGGATGGACTTCACCAGTTCGGCGGCCTGACGGTTGTCGTCGACCACGAGGATGCGGACGCGGCTGAGGTCCATGTGGCCTTCGGTTCCCGGGCTGACTTGCGCCGATTAGGCCAGGCCCGCGCGCCTGACCACTATCCAGCGCGCGCAGCGGCCCAGATGCACGGAAAAGCTGCATCCGTTGTAGCGCCCGTCCGACGGGCGGTCCTAGGGCTGCCCGCCGAATCGGTCAGCTTTTATCGCGCGTCCGACGCCGCCCGCCGGACTTGCGCTGCGAGATCGCGACCGCGGCCACGCCCGCCAGGGCGAATGCGAGCAGAGCTCCGGTGGCCCGCCGCGAGCTGGGGCCCACCATAAATCTGTGGAACATGTCGCTGTCCGCCCCCCACCAAGCGCCGCTCGGCTTGTGGAATCCGTAGCGTTTGAAGCTCCAGGCGGCCTCCCGCGCGAGGTCGGCCGCCTCGGAGGCGCTGCGCCGCGTGGCCATCACTTCCACCTCGGGGGCGATCTCCCGCGGATCGTCATTAAGGCGCCAGCTTTGACGCGTGACTGTAAAGGCGCGACCAAGGGACGCCTTGCGCGATTGGCGATGGCGCGCGTTGAGGAAGCGGTCGAACGAGGCGCTCATTCGGGATAGCTCTTTCGGCGTGCGGCGCTCATAACGCGCAAAGCACGCAGCGGACCCCTGGCCCCCTCGTTCAGCTGCGTTGGAGTACTCATGAGAGAATTCGTCGATCTGCGTGGCGCTTCCGGGACCCTCTACCGATTCCGGCTCTGGCCGGAGGGTGGAGCCCATCCGCCCATCGCCGGCAACTACATCGTGCTGCGCGAAGATGCGAATGGTCCGAAGGTGTTGCTGGCGGGAATCACCAGCGACCTGTCTCAGGCCGCCAACGAAAGCCGCAAAACGGCCGCCAAAGACCCCTCGGCGCGGCTCTACACGCGCCTGAATGTCGCGCGCGCCGTGCGCGCCGCCGAGCACGAGGATATCGTGGCCGAACACAAGCCCGCGGTCCTCAGCGCCGGCGAGCGCTAGCCTCCGAGGTTTTCCCCAGGTTATCCCCAGGTTTTTGCGGCCCGCTTTGGGGGCTGGCCGCGAACGCCGGACGGGAGCCAGGCCCGGGCCGTCAGCCGATCGGCTCCGCCAGCGGCGCGGCCTGCGCCGGCGCGAGCCCCACTGCGGGCGTAGGCCCTAGCGGAGCGGTGGTGAGCATGGGCGCCGGCGCGACGAGCGGCGGCGGCGGGCCCGGCGGGATCGGCCCGGTCGACAGGCGCTGAACGCCGCTCGACATCACGCTGCGCCAAAGCTCGGCGGGCGCCGAGCCTCCGGTGATGCTGCGCATCGGCGAATTGTCGTCTCGCCCCATCCAGACCACCGTCGTCAGATTGCCGGTGAAGCCGCAGAACCAGGCGTCGCGGTAGTCGGATGTGGTGCCGGTCTTGCCCGCCACGTCGCGGCCGGGCATCGCCGCGCGCGCCCCGGTGCCCGAGCTGATCACCCCGCGCAGCATCTGGTTGAGCGCGCCGAGCGCGGGGTTGCCGATCACCTGGACCGGGGCCGGCGCCCGACGCTGCCAGACCACCACGCCGCCGGTCGTGCGGATCCGCTCCACCCCATAGGCTGCGACCCGCTGCCCGCCGTTGGCGAAGGCGGCGTAGGCCTGGGCCATCTCCAGCGGCGACACCTGGCTGGTGCCAAGCGCCATCGCCGGGTCGGTGTTGATCGGCGAGGCGACGCCCAGCCGCCGCGCCGTGGCCGCGACATTGGTGCGGCCGACCTGGTCGGCCAGCCGCACGGCGACCGTGTTGACCGACTGGGCGAGCGCCTGCTGCAGGGTGATCGGGCCGAGATAACCGTCCTCATAGTTGCGCGGCGACCAGGTCCCGAAGGCCACCGGCTCATCGACCACCGGCGCATCCGGCGTCAGCCCGGCCTCCAGGGCGGTCAGATAGACGAAGGGCTTCCAGGACGAGCCCGCCTGGCGCCGGGCGTCCGCCGCCCGATCGAAGGGACTGGCGGTGTGGTCGAGGCCGCCGACGAAGGCGCGGACACGGCCCTGCCCGTCCACCGCCACCACCGCGGCCTGGCCGACGCCCTGCTTGGCGTAGCGGGCCACGGCCGAGCGCGCCGCCTCGCCGGCGGCGGTTTCGAGGGCGGCGTCGAGCGTGGTTTCGACGACCAGATCCTGACGCGGCGCGCCCACCGCCCGGCGCGTCTCGCCGTCCAGCCAGTCGAGGAAGTACTGCGCCGCGTCGTGGGGCGGGGTCTTCCAGACCTTCGGGTTCTGGGCCAGGGCCTTGGCGCGCTGGGCGGGCGTGATCGCCCCGGTCTCGACCATGGCGTTCAGCACCAGGCGGCTGCGCTGGGCGGAGGCTTCCGCATGGTCGGTCGGGTTATAACCCGTGGGCGACTTGGGGATGGCGGCCAGAATGGCCGCCTCGCGCAGCGTCAGACGCGACGCCGGCTTGTTGAAATAGCGCTGCGAGGCCGCCTCGATCCCATAGGCGCCCGAGCCGAAATAGATCCGGCTGAGGTAGAGGGCGAGGATCTGCTGCTTCGAATAGGTGCGCTCAAGCTGGATCGAATAGAGCAGCTCGTCGGCCTTGCGCTGCAAGGTGCGGTCGGAACTGAGGTAGAGGTTGCGCGCCAGCTGCTGGGTGATGGTCGAGGCGCCCTGGGCGGCGCGTCCGCGCTCGATGTTGGTGACGATGGCCCGCGCGATCCCGCGCGCATCGAAGCCGGTGTGCTCGTAGAAGCGCCGGTCCTCGATGGCCACGAAGGCCGCCGGCACGTAGGCAGGAAGGCGCGCCATGTTGACGGGCGGGGCATAGCGGCCGCCGCGCACGCCCAGGACCGTCCCAGAGCGGTCGACGTAGGTGATCTGCGGGTCGCGCCGGATCGGCGGCAAATTCGGCAGCTCGGGCGACGGCAGGCTGAGCGACAGGGCGGCGAGCGCAGCAGCGATCACGCGGAGGCTTCCTCAAAAGTAAGCGAGGTGGAGAGTGCTGCGTCCCTTCTGTCGCGTGAGCGGGCAGACGCAAAGATAAATCGCGGTAATCCGCGCCGACTGGCCAAGACCGGCCCCACATGCTTCAAGATCGCCCGTCGCGCCGGCATGGTGCGGAACCTTGGCCTTAAGAGGGCCGCCTCGGAGATTGTTTCTATGCCCGTCACGCTTGGCCAGTATTTCGCGCAGTCGGGAGCCGACCCGAGCCTGGTCGAACTGCTGCTGGCTGTCTCGATCGGCTGCGAACGGATCAGCGCGGCGGTCCGCCGCGGCGCCGTGGGCGACATCCTGGGCGCGCTGGAAAGCGAGAACGTCCAGGGCGAGACCCAGAAGAAGCTGGACGTGATCTCCAACGAGCTGCTGCTCGAGGCCTGCTCGCCGGCCTCGCGCCTGGTCGCCATCGGCTCGGAAGAGATGGATGGGATCTACGAGGTCCGCAAAGTCGGCCCGCAGGGCGGCTTCTTCCTGCTGTTCGACCCGCTCGACGGCTCCAGCAACATCGACGTCAACGTCTCGATCGGCACCATCTTCTCGGTGCTGCCGGCGCCGACCTCGGCGACCGAGCGCGACGCGACCGAAGCCGACTTCCTGCAGCCCGGCCGCAGCCAGATCGCCGCCGGCTATGTGGTCTACGGCCCGCAGACCACCCTGGTGCTGACGCTGCGCGCCGGCGTGCGCGCCTTCACCCTCGATCCGGTCACCGGCGAGTGGCTGGAGACCAACGAAGCCCTGGCCATCCCGCCCGAGACCAAGGAATTCTCGATCAACGCCTCGAACATGCGCCACTGGGCTGCGCCCGTGCGCCAGTACGTCGAAGAGTGCCTGGCCGGCGATACCGGCCCGCGGGGCAAGAACTTCAACATGCGCTGGGTGGCCTCGATGGTCGCCGACGTCCACCGCATCGTCATGCGCGGCGGCGTCTTCCTCTATCCGTGGGACGCGCGCGAACCCAACCGCGCCGGCAAGCTGCGCCTGATGTACGAGGCCAATCCGATGGCCCTGTTGGTCGAGCAGGCCGGCGGCGCGGCTTTCGACGGCCAGGGCGCCACGCTGGACTGCAAGCCGGTCTCCCTGCACCAGCGGGTTTCGGTCATGCTGGGCTCCAAGGCGGAGGTCGAACGACTGGCGCGCCTGCACGCCGAAGCGCTGCAACCTGCCTGAAGACGGGCCTGAATCGAAGCATTCTGGCGCGAGACGCTCTGACGGCTCGACATCGCCTTCACCTTGCGGTCTTTACCAATCGGCCACTCTCAGGGAGCCTCTCTTGTCGCAGGATGAAGCCGACCGCGCCAGCCGCCCGGTCACGGCGGCCCGCGCCCCCGAGCCCTTGCGCCGGCTGGAGCTTTCCGTCGTGGTGCCGACCTTCAACGAGGTCGCCAACGTCGAACCGCTGATTCGCAAGCTCGAGACGGCGCTCGCCGGCATCGAGTGGCAGGCGATCTTCGTCGACGACGACTCGCCCGACGGCACCGCCGAGGCGGTCAAGGCGATCGCCGCCGACGACGGCCGCATCGCCTGCCTGCGACGCATCGGCCGCCGCGGCCTCGCAGGCGCCGTGATCGAAGGCGCCCTGGCCAGCGCCGCGCCCTACGTCGCGGTGATCGACGGCGACATGCAGCATGACGAGAGCCTGCTGCCGGCCATGCTGCAGGTGCTGCGCGGCGGCCAGACCGACCTCGTCATCGGCAGCCGCTATCTCGAGCCCGAAGCCCGGGTGGTGAACGGCCTCGAGGGCCATCGCGCCTGGGGCAGCCGTTTCGCCAACTGGCTGGGCCGGCGCGCCCTGGCGGTTGACCTGACCGATCCGGTAAGCGGCTTCTTCATGGCGCGGCGCGAGGTGATCGACCGGGTGGCGCCCAAGCTCGCGGCCAGCGGCTTCAAGGTGCTGTTCGACATCGTCGCCTCCCAGCCCCAGCCGCTGCGCTGCGTCGAGCTCGGCTATGAGTTCCGGCCCCGGGTCGCCGGCGAGAGCAAGCTCGATAACGGCGTCGTCGCCCAGTACCTCAGCCTCCTTGGCTCCAAGATGACCAAGGACGTGATCTCCCCACGCGCGCTGATGTTTCTCGCGGTGGGCGGCAGCGGCGTCGTCGTCCAGCTCGCCGCCCTGGAGGTGCTGCGCCACTTCGGGATGCAGTTCGCCGCCGCCCAGACGGTCGCCGCCCTGCTGGCGATGACCTCCAACTTCCTGATCAACAACACCGTCACCTACCGCGACCGGCGCAAGCACGGCTGGGGCATGGCGGTCGCCTACGCCCGCTTCTGCCTGCTCTGCAGCGCCGGCCTGGCGGCCAACGTCGGGGTGGCGACGATTGTGCGTCCCTATGTTCCTGCCGACTGGATCGCCAGCGTCGCAGGCGCGGGCGTCGGGGCGGGCTGGAACTACGTCACGACGGCCCTGGCGGTCTGGTGAGCCTTGGCGGTGTGGTGAAGCAGGCGCGGCTTTCGCCCGCCCAGCGCCTGCTGCTGATCGCGCTGACCCTCACGGTCATGAGGCTGGTCTTCGCCGGCCTGATCCCGCTGACGGAGGACGAGGCCTACTACCGCCTCTGGGCCCAGCACCCGCAGGCGGGCTACCTCGACCATCCGCCGATGATCGCCTGGTGGATCCGGCTGGGCCAGCTGATCGCCGGCGACACGGCGCTGGGCGTGAGGCTGGTTCCCGCCCTGGCCACCGGCCTCGTCACCTGGCTGATCGGCGACCTCGCACGGCGGCTCGGGCTTGCGGACGCGACGGCCGAGCGCGCGGCGCTCTGGTACAACGCCACCTTCACGGTGGCGCTCGGCGGCATGCTGGCGACGCCGGACACGCCGGCCTGCCTGTTCTGGACCCTCACCCTCTGGCAGCTCGCGCGGCTCTGGCAGGGCGAGACCCGCGCCTGGTGGCTGGGCGCCGGCGTCGCCGCGGGGCTGTGCTGCCTCTCGAAATACTCCGGCCTCTTCCTCGCGCCCGGCGTCGTCGTCTGGCTTCTCCTCGCGCCGAACGGCCTGGCCGAGCTGAAGCGGCCCTGGCCGTGGCTGGCGGCGGTCTGCGCCGCCGCCGCCTTCGCGCCGAACGTGATCTGGAACGCGACGCACGACTGGATGACCTTCGACAAGCAGTTCGGCCGCGTCGGCGGCCACGGCCTGCACCTGGACCGATTGCCGGAGTTCCTGGTCACCCAGTTCCTGCTGCTCAATCCGCTGATCGCCGTGCTGGCCGCGCGCGGCGCCGGCCGGGCCTGGCGCGGGCGCAAGGTCGCGGACGTTCCGCGCGTCCTGCTGCCGCTCGCCATCGCCGCCCCCTTCCTCCTCTATCTGACGGTCCACAGCCTGCATGACCGGGTGCAGGGCCATTGGCCCGCGCCGGCCTTCGGCGCCCTGGCGATCGCCGCCGCCTTCGCCGCCGAGACCAGCCGCCTGGGCCTGCGGCGAGCCACGCCGATCCTCGGCCTGGCGCTCTCAGCCCTGGCGCTGCTGCACCTCGCCGCGCCCTCGCCGCGGCTGGGCGATTCCGACCCGGCGCTGCACATCCGCCAGTGGCCGGCCTTCGCCCAGGAGGTGGAGGCGCAGCGCATCGCCCAGGGCGCGACCTGGGTCGGGGTGCAGAGCTATGGCGTCACAGCCCAGATCGAGGCCCAGCGCCGCATCGCCGCCCCGGTGGTCCAGATCGCCGACCGCGAGCGCTATTTCGACTGGCAGAAGGGCGCCGACCTCTCCGGGCCCGGCCTGGTGCTGGACCTCGAGCGGCGGATGAAGACCGCGGATCTCGAACGCTGCTTCGCCCTGGTGCAGCCGGTGGGCGTCGTCGATCGCGGCCAGGGACGCAGCCGCTGGACCCGCTACGCCCTCTTCCGCGTCTCGGGCCCGAAGCGCGACGTGCTGAGCCTCGGCTGTCCCTAGCCCCTTCCCGGTTCAGGTGGAATTACCTGAACCGGAAAAGAAGGGGCTATCTTCAAGAGCTTAGAGCGTGACGGCCGCCGCAACCGGCACCCACTTGCGGCTGTCACGCTCTAGGAGTCGTGGACTGTCAGGGCTCGTCGTAAACGATGACGGCGCAGCCGTCCTCGAGCGCCCGCGCGAAGCTGGCCAGCAGGTCGTCCGGAACCGCGTCCGGATCGGTGATTTCGCCGCTGCGCAGCGCCTGGGGGTCGATCCATCCGAGCTGGCCGAGGCCCTGAAAGGCGACGCGCTCGGCCTCGGCCTCGGTGTCCGCCCGCGCGAAGACCAGCAGGTCATAGTCGCGACCGTCGGGCTGAGAATTCTCAGGCCCGGCGATCGCCCGCATGGTGATGACGAAGACCGTCGCTAGGGGCGCCATCGCAGTGAAACGCGCGACCTACACGATCGGCTCGTCGCCACGCAGAAGGACTTGGCCGACCATCCGCATATCCGCCGCTCCGCAGGCGCTCCTCGGAACGAGACGGAATCTCAGCGTCGCCCAGCGCGGAAAGGGTCGTCAGTGCCCGCACGATCCAAGATCAATATCGAGATGTAGATCCCGGCTTAACCTATTGGAGCGGAACGCGATCTTAACAGAGATCGCCGCATGATTCACATGAGAACAACAGGTCAGGTGGTGATCGGTGTTTCAGTACGGAGCCCTTCGCGCCCTGATCCTGGGCGCCGCCCTCTGGGTTTCGGCGACCGCCGCCCAGGCGGCGCAAGCCGACCCGCAAGCGCCCGCCGCGTCCCCGGCGCAACCCAGCTTTACGCCGGCGATCCTGCGCGACAAGGACCTCGGGCCCACCGTTCCACAGATGAGCGCCCGCGTCTGGTCCGAGCTGCGCCGGGTTCGCGGCCGGGCGATCCGCGCCGCGCAAGAGCCCGCCGCCCGCGCCACCTGAGATCGGCCCGATCTTCGGCCAAGACGGTCAGAGACCGGAGACGCACCCCTCGGACGTCTGCTCCAGACCGCTTGGCAAGGCCGCGATCTGGCGGAACATGCGGCGCGCGTTGACCAGGTTGTCGGTGGCGATGGAGAACAGGGTCGGCGCCTGCCGATAGTCGGCCGAGAGCAGCACACCGCCGCCCTCCCGGCGGCAGAAGCCCTTGTCGACCAGCCAGCCGACGTGCCGACGCGTGGTCTCGTAGGGGATGCACAGCCGTCGCGAGACCTGCGCCACCCGTACGGGCGTGCGCTCCGCCTCGGGAATCCATCCCGCGCGGATCGCCACCATCTCCTGGGCGGCGGAAATGTGACCGCTGCTCGTGCGGATGACGTCGAGCAGGACCATCGCCGTCAGCACGTCCGGCACCTGCCGGTGCAGCACATCGAGGGTGCGAAAGAAATAGTCCGAGAGGACGCGGCCGACCGCGCGGACCGGCGCGGCCGGGTGATCGACCGGCAAGGGCTCGCAGGGCAGCGGCTCGACCAGCTCGGCCGCGCGCAGGTCGTCGTAGAATCGGAAGACCCGTTCATAGCGGCCCCGCATCGCGGCCACGAACTGCGGCGCCGCCAGCACCTCGGTCGGGGCGTAGACCCCGCCGCTGGTGCTCACCAGCATGCCCTGCCCCACCAGCTGGTTGATGTGCCGGCGGACGGTCTCGAAAGGAATGCGCAGGGAGGTGGCCAGCGCATTGATGCTTACCGGCCGGCGCAACGCGTCCGGCGGCGCGCTGTCGAGCCGGGCGTGGGCCGCCTGCAGGGCTGGGTCGCGGTTGAAGCGGTTGACGTTGGCCTCGATGACGGCGGCGAACAGGAGCGCGTCCAGCATCGGCGTGGCCATCCGGCCCAGGTCGCCGATATCCAGCAGGAAGCCGACGGTCAGGCGGCCGGCGACACGAGCCTCGACGGGGATCAAGGCGGCTGCGGGGCTCAAGGCGGCTGCTTGGCTCAAGGAGTCTGCGGGCTCAAGGAGTCTGCGGGCTCAGGGAGTCTGGCGTTTGCGCCGAATCCATATCCCCACCCCATCCTCCCCCGGATCAGTCTTTGTTCACTGAACCTTGTTTCGCCTCAGCCTCATGGCTTGGCAAGGGACGCGGTGTCTCACCCCGTCGGGGCGGTCGGCGATCATGATCGAGGCGCCGCGAGCCGACGACGCGCCGGCGCTTTCGATACGCCTACACGCGACAGGCGAATCCGGGTCTACGCGGGGGCCTCACGCGAACGTTAACCCTATGGAAGGGGCGACTCGCCGCTTCTTAAGCCGTTCGAGCCGAGTAAACCGATGTCAGAAGCCACCTACGTCGTCTTCGTCCCGAAAGCCAAACGCGACGAACTGCGCAAGATCCTCCGGACGGAGGACACGGGCCCCCTCGCCTGGCGCGAGCTGCGATCCTGGTTCGGCAGCGAGTTCTACTTCTCCGGTCCGCCGGTCCTGGCGCGCAAGGCCCAGGCCTATGTGGCCGAGTGGGTGATCTGCGGCTGAACTGACGAGACCTGTCTGAGGGTCGCGAAGATTAGAGACCCCGCGCCGCCCAGTTGCTGAGCCGGCGGCGACGATGGACGCTGACGGACTTGCAGCTCCAGACTAGACCAATACCGACAGAGACAAGTTAGCTCTCCGCTCAAGACGAGGGAGCCCCAGCTTCTGCCTTGATGCTGGACACCCCTGCCCGCACAACAACCTCAATAGAACAGAGGGGAAACGAAGTGCGGGCTATTCAACGTGATCTTCTGAGCCGTGAAACGCTTCTTCGAACCGGAGCGCCGATCGCGCTCGCCTGCGGGCTGAGCTGCGCTGTGTTCGCGCCCAGCGCCGCCCAGGCCCAGGACACGCCCGCAGCCAGCGAAGCTGCACAGTTGGGCGAGGTGATCGTCACCGCCCGCCGCCGTAGCGAGAACCTGTCTCGCGTGCCGACAGCGATCACCGCCTTCAGCGGCCAGCAGCTGGTCGAACGCTCGATCCGGACGGACGCCGACCTGCAGATCGCCACTCCGGGCCTGACGATCCGGCAGACCCAGGGCAACAACAGCCTGACCTATTCCATCCGCGGACAGACTGCCGACACCTTCAGCGGCTCGCCGTCCGCCGTGGTCGCCTATCTGAACGAAGTTCCGCTGAGCATCTCGGCCGCGTCCTCCTTCTTCGATCTCGAAAATGTCCAGGTGCTCAAGGGTCCGCAGGGGACGCTGTTCGGCCGCAACGCCACCGGCGGCGCCGTGCTCTACAACTCGGCCAAGCCGACGAACGAGTTCTCGACGGCGTTCCGCCTGCGCGCCGGCAACCTGGATCTGAGGGAAGCCGAAGGCTCCATCAACATCCCGCTGGTGGACGACAAGGTGCTGTTGCGCGGCGCCTTCAACATCATCGAGCGCGACGGCTACATCCACGACCTGTTCAACGGCGACGAGAAGGGCATCATCCGTCGTCAGAGCGGCCGCGTGACCCTGCTGGTCAAGCCGACCGAGAAGATCGCCAACGCCAGCATGTTCCAGTATTCACATGCCGGCGGCACCAACACGGGCGCCTCCTACGTCTATAACGTCTACCCGTGCGGAGCGACCAACAACGGGGCGACCCTGAACTGCGCGGCCGCGGCCCTCTATGGGCCGCAACTGGACGGAATATTCGGTGCGGGGGCCTGGGCCGCCTATCTGGCCGCACACCCCGGCGCCTATGCGCCGGGAGTCCTCGCCTACGTCGACGAGCAGCGTCGGCTCGGCCCCTACAAGACCAACTATGTCGGAGGTTCGCGCCACCAGGGCAACGACTGGATGGCGACCAACACCACCACCGTCGACCTCTCCGACAATCTGCAGTTCAAGAACATCTTCGGCCTGTCCCGCTCCTGGTATCGCAGCGAACAGGGCGGGGTGGGCGCGCCCTACGGCATCTTCCTGAGCCGCAACCTGGCGACCGGCGAGAACGGCAACCATCTGCTCGCCAAATCCGTCTCGGAAGAGGTGCAGCTGCAGGGCAAGGCGTTCGACAACCGGCTCACCTGGATCATCGGCGGCTACTTCCAGGATCAGAAGGTCGATATCAGCTGGCCGCAGAGCTATTTCGACCTGTCGCCGGTGCTGCCGGCGGCGAATGTCACCTCGGCCTATCGAACCCAGAACAAGACCGAGGCCGTGTACGCCCAGGGCACCTATGACCTCGGCGACATCACCGGCGTCGACGGCCTGCGCTTCACCGCCGGCCTGCGCTACACCTGGGAGCACGTGAAGTTCCGGCACATCGCGGGCTCCAGCTTCTTCGGCGCGCCGGCGCAATCGGAAGACTTCAGCGACCCCAGCTGGGAGGTTGGCCTCGAATACCAGGCGACGCCCGGCCTGCTGACCTATCTGAAGACCCGCGGCAGCTTCCGCAGCGGCGGCTTCAACGGCGCGGCCCCGCCGGTCGACGACGACGCCACCGGCGGCGGCAACCGCTTCAAGTCCGAACACACCCAGGATGTCGAAGCCGGGCTGAAATACCGCGGCGAGGTGATGGGGCGGCCGGCCTCGCTGAACGTCGCGGCCTTCCACCAGTGGATCCAGGACATCCAGCGCGTCGAATTCCCGGCGGTGCCGGGCGGCTCGATCGCCGTAACCGTGAATGTGCCGGCGGCGCGGATCTACGGGCTGGAAGTCGACTCCTCGATCATGCCGACCGCCTGGCTCGAGATCGGCGCGTCGGGCTCGCTGGTGAAGAGCAAGTTCACCAAGCCCGACGTGACCCTGTTCGGCCAGGCCTTCAGCTACGGGCCCTTCCCGGACACGCCGAAGGCCTCCGGCGTGCTCTACGGCGTCGCCACCGTGCACGACAGCGAGGCGGTCGGCCGCGTCAGCCTGCGCGGCGAGGTCTACGCCCAGACCCACGTCTTCTTCTCCAGCTCGGCGAATTCGCTGACGCCCGGGACCAAGCTGCCGGGCTACGCCTTGGTGAACGGCCGCTTCGGCTGGGACGATATCGGCGGCAGCCGGGTCTCGGCCGCACTTTGGGCGAAGAACCTGTTCGACAAGGCCTATTTCACCGGCGGCATTCCGCTGGGCGCCTCGCTTGGCACGAACAACGCCGCCGTGGGCGAACCGCGCACCTACGGCATGGAGATCTCGGCGAGATTCTAGGTCTTGGCTTTGACGCGAAAGGGCCGGCGCGATCTCGCGCCGGCCCTTTTTGCGTCGTAGAAGACCGCTTCCCCGCCCACCTCTCGCGGTTGCGCCGCGGCGAATGTTACGTCAAATGTGACGCCGCCCGGCGTCGCCCGGGCCAAGGAGTCCTTGATGCCTTTCGTTCGTTCGCTTCTCCTGGGCGCCGCCGCCTGCGCGCTCGCCGCCGGCGCGACTGCAGCCGCCCCCAAGGCCAAGCCCGCCATGACCCACGCACACCAACCGGACGCCACAGCCGGGGCGATCTTCGCCGAACCAAGCCCGCTCTTCCTGCAGGCGCCGCAGTTCGACAAGATCAAGGAAGCCGACTTCAAGCCCGCCCTCGAAACCGGCATGGCGCGGCAAAAGGTCGAGATCGGCAAGATCGCCGACGACCCGGCGGCCCCCACCTTCGACAACACCCTGGCGGCCATGGAACGGTCCGGCCGGATGCTGGAGCGGGTCAACCTGGTGTTTGACGCCCTGACCAGCGCCAACACCTCTGACGGCCTGCAGAAGATCGAGACGGAGATGTCGCCGAAGCTGTCGGCGCACCGCGACTGGATCTACCTGAACCCCAAGCTGTTCGCCCGCGTGCAGAGCCTGTACGAGCGCCGCGACAGCCTCGGACTGAACCCAGAACAGCAACAGCTGCTGAAGATCACCTATCAGGACTTCGTCCAGGCCGGCGCCAAGCTCGCGCCGGCGGACCAGACCCGGCTGAAGGCGCTCAACGCGCAGGTGGCGACGCTGGAGACAGCCTTTCGGCAGAAGCTGCTGGCGGCCGACAAGGCCGGCGCCCTGGTCGTCGACGACAAGGCCAAGCTGGCCGGCCTGAGCGCGGAACAGATCACCGCAGCCGCGTCGGCGGCCGAGGCCCGCGGGCTGAAGGGCAAATGGGTCCTGGTGCTGCAGAACACCACCCAGCAGCCGCTGCTGCAGGATCTGGCCGACCGCAGCGTGCGCGAGCAGCTGTTCCAGAAGGCCTGGACGCGCGCCGAACAGGGCGACGCCAACGACACCCGCGAGACCATCCTCACCCTCGCCAAGCTGCGCGCCGAAAAGGCCAAGCTGCTCGGCTATCCGAACTATGCGGCCTATGTGCTCGAGGACCAGATGGCCCAGACGCCGGCGGCCACGGAGAGCTTCCTACGCCAGCTGTCGCCGGCCGCCCGCGCGCGCTCCGTGGCCGAGGCCGCCGAGAACCAGAAGATGGTCGAGGCCGGCGGCGAGAGCTTCCAGCTCAAGCCCTGGGATTGGGACCGCTATTCCGAACGGGTCCGCAAGGCCCGCTACGACCTGGATGAGGCGGAGGTGAAGCCCTACTTCCAGCTCGATCGGGTTCTGAAGGACGGGGTCTTCTTCGCCGCCGGCCAGCTCTACGGCCTGACCTTCAAGGAGCGTACGGACCTGCCGGTCTATCAGCCGGACGTGCGGGTGTTCGAGGTGCATGAGCAGGACGGCTCGCTGCTCGGCATGATCTATTTCGACTTCTTCAAGCGCGACAACAAGTCGGGCGGCGCCTGGATGAGCAACTTCGTCAACCAGTCGAAGCTGATCGGGACCAAGCCCGTCGTCTACAATGTCGAGAACTTCACCAAGCCGGCGGCCGGCCAGCCAGCGCTGATCTCGTTCGACGACGTCACGACTCTGTTCCACGAGTTCGGCCACGCCCTGCACGGCCTCTTCGCGGACCAGACCTACCCCAGCATCTCCGGGACCAACACCGCCCGGGACTTCGTCGAATTCCCCAGCCAGATCAATGAGAACTGGGCGCTCGATCCGAAGGTCCTGAAGAACTACGCCGTCCACTACAAGACCGGCCAGCCCATTCCCCAAGCCCTGGTCGACAAGATCAAGGCCGCCTCGAAGTTCAACCAGGGCTACACGATGGGCGAGTTGATCGCCGCCGCAGAGCTCGACATGCAGTGGCACCAGCAGACCGCCGGCGCGACGCCTACGGACGTCGACGCCTTCGAAACCCAGGCGCTGAAGACCGCCGGCGTCGACTTCCTCGACGTGCCGCCGCGCTATCGGACGAGCTATTTCCGGCACATCTGGAGCAACGGCTATTCGGCCGGCTACTACGCCTATCTCTGGACCCAGATGCTGGCCGACGACAGCTACCAGTGGTTCGTCGATCACGGCGGGATGACCCGGGCCAACGGCCAGCGCTTCCGCGACCTGATCCTGTCGCGCGGCCACACCCTCGACTACGGCCCGATGTTCCGCGCCTTCTACGGCAAGGATCCCGACATCGCGCCGATGCTGGAGCACCGCGGGCTGGCGGCGGGTCACGAGAAGTAGGGCTCCCTAAGCCCCGAACGCCTCCCAGAGCGCCGTCGCCACCGGGCCTCTGGGGGCCTCGGCGCGGCGGTAGAGGAAGATGTCGTGCTCGGAGCGGCCCTGCCCCTGGCGGTCGACGGCCTTCAGCCGCCCGTCGCGCAGCGGCGTCTCGACGAGATGCGCCGGCAGGGCGCCCCAGCCGAGCCCGGCCAGGATGAGCTCGGCCTTCATGGCGTGGCTGCTGACCCGCCAATAGCGGCGTCCCTCGACCACCCCGAACGAGCGGGAGGCCGGCGCGAAGTCGGAGGCGACGATCTGCGGCAGCGCCAGGGCCGCGGCCTCGTCCAGGTCGGCGCGCACGACGGTGGCGAAGCCCAGCCGCCCCACCCGGCGATGCTCCATCAGGTCCAGGCCTGCGCTCGACGGCGGCATCAGCAGCAGCGCCAGATCCGCCCGCCCCTCCGCCAGGGCGGCGATCGGCCCGTCCACCGGCCCTTATGACGGACAGCCCGCGGCGGCGGGAAATGGCGCCATGACGGCGCTGAAGCTTACGAGCCGCGCCCTCGTTGACACGGTCTACGCCACGGCGCTCGCGGCGGGCGGCAAGGACGAAGGCGCGCCCGGCGTGCGCGGCCCGGGTCCCGACGGCTTCTATGGCGCCTACTTCCGCGACCTCGACGGCAACAAGATCTGCGTCTTCATCTACGGGCCCGCCGACGCCTGAGACCCGCGCCCTCAAGGTTTCTCGGGAGCCACTCCGCCCCCTTAGCCGTTTGTGGAATGGGGACGACATCGCGAGCGAGGACGATATGAGGGCGCGCGACGTTCGGGCGATCGCATTCTGCATTGCGACCACGGCGGGCCTGCTGGCCGCGGCCGTGGTCATCACCCAGAGCCTGCTGGCCGGCCTGGTCCTGACGGCGGCCTACGACGCCTGGCTGCTGAGCCGGCCGCGGATGGTCCGGCTGTTCCGACGGCTGCGCGGCGACCCGGGCTGGGACGCCTACTTCGACAATGGAACTTCGCGGGTCAGGCGGCCGCGCGAGCCTGGAAGAGGTGCACCGTCTCCCCGTCCAGCCGAGCGCCCGTGAGGACCCCCGTGGCGTAGGCGCCGGTGTCGAGGCCGAGACGATGCTCGAGGATCTGCGGGTGTTCGCTCTGCCAGGTGTGGCCGTGGACGATGAGCCGCTCGAAGGGACCGGGCGCGTCGACGAAGCCGCGCCGGATCCACAGCAGCTCGGCCTCCGTCTGGGCGGCGAGCGGCCGGTCGGGCCGGACGCCGGCATGGACGAAGGCGTAGTCGCCGACGAGGACCATCAGCTCCAGCTCGCCCAGGAGCTGCAGGTGCGAGGCGGGCAACTGGTCGAGCAGGGCGTCGCGCGCCTCGCGCCAGGCCTGGGGTCCGGCGCCCGCGTCCGGCGGCGCGACCCCGTAGGAGACGAGCGTCTGAGCCCCACCATAGTCCAACCACGCCTGCCCCTGTTCCGGCTCCTCCAGGAAGCCCAGGAGCCCCTGCTCGTGGTTGCCCTTCAGCAGCCGCAGCATGAGATCTCCACGCCGCTGCAGCCAGACCAGGGCCTGCAGCACCTTGGCCGAGTCCGGTCCGCGGTCGATGTAGTCGCCCAGCAGGACGAGCACGGGCGTACGGCCTCTCGCCTCGACGGCCGCGTCGGCGGCGATCTGGGCGAGCGCCGACTTCAGGAGGTCGTAACAGCCGTGAATGTCGCCCAAGGCGTAGATCAGCTGGCCTTCCGTGCCGCGGGCGCGGGGCGGCGGCGCCGGGCGCGCCAGCTCGAGGGCGTCGGCCGCCACGCCCATCACCACTGCGCCGCCAGCTGGGTGCGCCGGTTGCGGGATGAGGGTTGGGCCGAAGCGTCGGCCACCTGGCGTCGCGCCGCCATCCGTTTCAGCTCGCCGGCCATGTCGTTGTATCGCGTGGCGACCATGCCGGGCTGATCCGACGCGCGATGGCGCAGCCGTTCCCACTCATTGCGATAGTCGACCACCACGCCGCGCGGGACATCGGCGCGGATCGCGGCGGCGTAGGCCTTCCGCAGGCGCGCATCGGCCTCGATGAGCGGGGACGTGCGCGCCGTCCGCGTCGGCGCAGGCTTCCGAATGGAGGCTTTCCGGGCGGGGCTCCTGTAGGTCGAAGCCCTGCCGGCCGCGACCTTTTGGGCGGAGATCTTATGGGCCTTCACCGGCCGCGGCGGCGAAGCGCTCGCCACCGCGATCGGACCTGCGGCGGGCTTTGCGGCTGGACCTGCGGTCGAGGTCGGGACGGCGGCCACGGCGTGCGACGGATCGACCGCAGGCGGCCCCGCCGCGAGCGGTCTCAGGCTCGGCGCCGGCGCGGCCGCCTGGACGGGCCTTTCAGGTTCCGGGCCGCGTGCGAACCAGGCCCCGGCGGTGACCCCGACGAACGCCGCGGCGACCATCGCGCCCAGCGCCGCAACCCGGCCCTGGCCACGCTGCGGGACGCCGCGCGCCTGATCGCCACGTCGCGCGAACCGCAGGCGCAGGCGGCGGTCGCTCGGCGACGGGTTCGGGAAGATGGCCTCCAGGTCCTCGGCGACGGCGCGGGCCAGCGGAGCGGCCAGACCCGCCGAGCGGGTCACGTTGGGCGTCGCCATGCGGCGCATCTCCGGCGCCGAAGGGGAACCGTCATGATCTCGATTTGGGTGCGCCGGCCGCGCGGAGGCTGCGCCGCCCGCGCCGCGACGGCGCGATGACGCTTCGGGGATCAAGTCTCCTGCCCCACCCGACATGTACAAGCGCCTCCGCCGCCCTTGTCCCAGCCGCCGGCCTCTGCAAGCCTCGCCATAACAAAAAGGCGGGAGTGCGGCGTGACGGAGATCGCAGGACGCGTGGCGCTGGTGACCGGCGGTGGAAGCGGCATCGGCCGAGGCCTGGCGCTCGCCCTGGCGGCGGAGGGAGCCTCGGTGGTGGTCGCCGACATCGCCGAGGGCCGCGCCGCCGAGGTCGCCGCGGAGATCGGCCAGGCCGGCGGCTCTGCGATCGGGGTCGGCTGCGACGTGTCGGATCGTGCGTCGATCCAGGCGATGAAGGCCAGGGCGGAGCAGGCCTTCGGAACCGTCACGCTGCTGTTCGCCAACGCCGGGGTGACGGCCCTGCAGCCGCTGGCCGAGATGTCCGGCGGCGACATCGACTGGATCCTCAACGTCAACCTGCACGGCGTGGCCGACTGTCTGCACGCCTTCCTGCCGGGCATGATCTCGGCGGGCGGCGGCCATGTGACGGCGACGGCCTCGATGGCGGCCCTGATCCCCGAATGGCTGCCAACCCACGCCCCCTATGCGGCCGCCAAGGGCGGGATCATCGCCATGATGCTCAACCTGCGCCACGAGCTCTCCGAGCGCGGCGTGGGATGCACGGTGCTCTGCCCGGGCGGCGTGGCGACCCGCATCGCCGAATGCCAGACCGTGCGACCGGATCGATATGGCGGGCCTTCCGAGGCCGGCGTCATTCCGCCGACCTCGGTGCACATGGCGGACCTCTATTTCCGCCCTGCTGACGAGGTAGCCCAGATGACGCTGCGTGCGGTGCGCGCCAACCGGCCCATGGTGCTGACCGAGGGCTGGCGACGGGAGTTCTTCATGCGCAGCTACGTCGGCGCCGTCATGCAGGCCTTCGACGACGCCGACGCCTTCGACCGCGAGCGGGCGCCGGCGGGCTGAGGTTCGAGCCCGATCTGACCAGAACCGCGTCCGGATCGAAGGGCGTCCCGCCGCCATCCAGGCCTCTCCTGGTGAGCGCGTAGAGCCCCAGGATCATCGCGATCAGCGTCCCGGCTACGGCGAGCGCCCGCCAATCGTTCTGGCGCACCTGCCCCACGATCATCAGCAGGCAGACCGCCGCCCCCAGGGCTGGAACGAAGATCGGCGCGTTGAAACAGCCCGGGAGGTCGCCCTCCCGGCGCTTGAGGATGATCAGCGCCCCATTCACCAGGGTGAAGACAAACAGCAGCAGAAGCACGGTCGCCGCCGCCAACTGTTTGATATCGCCCACGAACTGCAGAGAGACGACGACCACGAGCAGGACGCCGATCGCCACATGGGGTGTCTGTCGGCCGCCGTGCACGACGCCGATCGCACGGGGGAGAAGCCCTTGCCTGGCCATCCCGTAGAGCATGCGCGAGCCCATGACGTAGTTGACCAGGGCGGTGTTGGCGACGGCGGCGATGGTGACGAAGGTGAACCCGATGGCCGGGAACCACGGGGCCGCGCGTTCGACGACGAGCTTGAGCGGGCCAGGGGCCGCCGCCAATTCCCGCCACGGCGCGACGGACACCGCGGTGATCGCCACCGCCATATAGATCAGCGAGACCAAGACCATCGCGCCGATCAGCGCCACCGGGATGGCCCGCTCCGGACGTTTGACCTCCTCGGCGACATTGAGCATGTCCTCGAAGCCGAGGAACGAGAAGAAGGTGAGGACCGAGCCCTGGAGCACGAGGCTCGCGCTCAGGCCTCCCGCCGAATTCGCCAATCCCAGGGGCGTCTCGAACAGGTCCGCCTGGCCCCAGTAACGGAGGCCGACGGCGACGACGAGCAGCAGGCCCAGGGACTCGACCAGGGTGCACAGGGCGTTGGCCCACAGGGACTCGGTGATCCCGCGATAGACGATGGCGCTGACCAGCAGCAGGAAGCCGATCGCGAGCAGGGTGACTTCCGCAGGCTCCCCGGCGATCGTAAAGCCCAGGTCGAAGCCTAAGAGGGTGTTGAGGTTTACGGCCACGACCTTGGCCTGGGTCGCGATCGACGAAAGCCCCGAACAGACGACCGTGAGACCGATCAGATAGCTCAGCCAAGGCGCACGGTAGGCCCGCTGGGTCGCATAGGCGGCCCCTCCGGCCCTCGGATAGCGCGAGGCGATCGAGGCGTAGCTGACGCCCGTCAACAGGGCGGCGACCATGGCCACGAGGAAGGCCATCCACACCGCCGCGCCCATCACGCCTGCAGCCTTGCCGACCAGGCCGTAGATGCCTGCGCCGAGCATCGAACCCATGCCGTACAGCATCAGCTGAACGGGCCCGATCGTGCGCTTGAGCTCAGTCATTCACAGGCCGCTCAGCGGTCGTCACCGGGCGGTGTCCGGCGCGCCGCGCGCTCACCTTACACGGCGGCGGAGAACCTTGCGCTCGGCTTCCTGCGCGCGCGGGCGAGTGCGCCCACCCGCCTCAGGGTTTGGCGGGTGGCTTGGCTGGCGGCTTGGCGGCGGCGGCCGGCGCCGCCGGCGGGAAGGACTTCTGGGCGGCGTCGAGCTCGCGAAGCGCGCTCACCAGGATCGGGCCGCAGCGCTGAGCCTCCGCAGCGAGGGTTTCGCGGCTCATCGAGGCGGCCACATCCTTCAGCTTCACGCCGAAATTGTAGCTGGGGTCGTCCGCCTTCACCCGCCCGGCGAAATAGATGACGCCGGCCTGGGCGGTGCGGGCCTTGGCCTCGTCCTTCGAGGAGGTCAGCGCCGCCATGGTCATCAGGCAGCGGGCGTCAGCCGGGGCGGCGCCCGCGGACGCCGCGGCGGCGGCCGGCAGCGGCGACAAGGCGAGACCGGCGCAAATGGCCAGGGCGAGTGGGCGCATGAACCGCCTCCTTCAGAAACACGTCGGACGGACGAGATAGAGCAAACCGCCGGGCGCGCCCAGGATCCGACGGTGGGGCATATGGCGGTCGAGCACGGCGGGTCGAGGTCAGGAAGGTGACCATTCCAAGGAGGCCCGGCCCGAAGCGGCCCCGCCGGGCGCTCGCGAGATGTTGATCCCGCTGAAAGCCCAGAGCGTCCAAGGTCCGCAAATCACCACGTGGTTCGGGTCCATGCGGGCGCGGACGGCGCCAGAAGGAGTGGCGAATGCAAATTCCCCTGCAGATCACCTTCGAAGGCGGGCTGGCGACCAGCGAAGCGCTGCGCCGCCGGATCGAGCGGGAGGCGGCCAAGCTCGAGCGCTTCCACGACCGGATCACCTCCTGCCGCGTGGCCGTGACCGGCCGCGCCGGGCGAAGGCGGCACGGCGATCTCTACGCGGTGCGGCTGCAACTGACAGGACCGGGCCTTGGCGACCTGGTGATCGACCGCAATCCGCCGGCGGACCACGCCCACGAGGACGCCTTCGTCTCGGTGCGCGACGCCTTCGCCGCCGCGCGGCGGCGGCTGCAGGATCGCCACCGCCGCATCGTCGGCCAGGTGAAATCCCACGAGGAGCCGCCGCGGGCCCGGGTCAGCCGGCTGTTCGCAGACCAGGGCTATGGTTTCCTGGAGAGCGACGGCCGCGAGATCTATTTCCACCGCAACGCCCTGGTGAACGGCGACTTCGATCGCCTGGCGGTCGGCCGCGAGGTCCGCTTCTTCGAAAGCGAGGGCGAGAAGGGCCCGCAGGCCTCGACGGTCCACGTCGTGCGGGCGCACGCGTGAGCTAGGGAGAGCGGACAGGCCGCAACGCCCCCTCCGTCTCGCTACGCGAGCCACCTCCCCCGCTGCGCGGTGGAGGATCTGGGCCGTAGATGCTCCACCGCGCAGCGGGGGAGCTGTCAGCGAAGCTGACTGAGGGGGCGTTCGGCGCTCAGGCCGGCAGGTTCTCGCGGCGAGGGGCGAGGTAGCGGAAGGTCTTCACCGTCTGGGCCCAGAGGTGTTCGCCGCACACCACCCGGCCGAAGCGGGCCGGCCGCTCAGGGGTGACGAACTGGGCCGCGGGTTCCACCACCGTCCAGTAGTCGCAGGCGGCGAAGAAGGGGAAGGAATAGCGTTCCTCGGTTACCTTGCGGACTCGATGGGCGGTCGCGCGGAAGACGCCGTTGGTCCAGACCTCCAGCATGTCGCCGATGTTGACGACGAAGGCGCCCGCGACCGGCGGGGCGTCGATCCATTCGCCCGCCCCGTTGCGCACCTCCAGGCCGGGCGCGGTGACCTGCAGGACGGTGAAGAACTCATAGTCGGTGTGGGCGCCGATCCCCTGCTGGTCGCGGGCGTCGGCGTCGTAGGGATAGTGGACCAGCCGCAGCTGGCTGGGCGGGCGCTCAAGGTGCGGGTCGAAGTGGTCCTCCGGCAGGTCGAGCGCCAGCGCAAAGCCGCGGAACATCCGCCGGGCGAGCTCGGCCACGGCGTCGTAATAGGCCGAGACCGCCGGCCGGAAACCGTCAAGCTCCGGCCAGAGATTGCCGCCCAGCATCGGCGCCTCGCCCGCCGCCTCGGGCAGGTCGAGGTTGACGTCGAAGGCCTCCTTCTTGTCGACCTTGCCGGCCTCGAACACCTCCTCGCCCTCGGGCACATAGCCGGAGTGGTTGGTCGAGCGGCCGATGTAGCCGGCCATCTTCTGATCCGAGGACAGGTCGAAGAACCGCGCCGCCGCGGCGCGCACGCCCTGGCTCACGGCCTCCGGCACGCCATGGCCGGTGACATAGAGGAAACCCACCTCGCGGGCGGCGCGGCCGATCTCCGCGGCCACCGCCCGGCGATCGGCCAGATCGGCCGAGGCGAGCCCCGCAATGTCGATGACGGGGATGGTCCGGAAGTCGGCGGCCACGACGGTTCCTCGCTCTTCGGTATTACGAACCCCGATTTTCGTAACACCAGGGCGAGCGGCGGGGACGGCTGGCGCGCCTGTCGTGCAGACGACCTGGCGAACTGACCGCCTATTCGTCTCTCCGGCCTTGGGGCGCCCACAAATTCGGCGCCGGCGCGGGAGACTCGCCGTAGCCGCTTGCGAGGCTTGGATTATTACGAACTCCCCAGTTAGTAATAACGACGCCGGCTTGGACGCGCCGGTTCGAGAAGGGGATCGCGATGCATCCGTGGCTGAAAACGATGGGGGTCGCCGCGGCGACCGCGGCGGTGGGCCTGAGCCTGGCCAGCTGCAGCAAGCCGGCGACGAACGAGCAGGCCGCTGCGCCGGCCGCCGCCGACAAGGAGTACCAGATCGGCTGGACCATCTATGCGGGGTGGATGCCGTGGCCCTACGCCCAGCAGGCCGGCATCGTCCAGAAGTGGGCCGACAAGTACAACGTCAAGATCAAGCTGGTTCAGATCAACGACTACGTCGAGAGCCTGAACCAGTTCACCGCCGGCAAGCTCGACGGCGTCACCTCCACCAATATGGACGCCCTGACCATCCCGGCCGCCGGCGGCCGCGACTCGACGGTGGTGATGGTCGGCGACTACTCCAACGGCAACGACGGCGTGGTGCTGAAGAACGGCAAGACCCTAGCCGACATCAAGGGCCGCTCGGTCAACATCGTCTCCAACTCGGTCTCGCAATACCTGCTGGCGCGCTGCCTCGAGAACGCCGGCATGAAGACGTCCGACGTCAAACTGGTGAACACCTCCGACGCCGACATGGTCTCGGCGTTCGCGGCGCCCGGCTCCAACGCCATGGTCACCTGGAACCCGATGCTGATGGAGATCAAGAAAGCCCCGGGCGCCAGCGAGGTCTGCGCCTCGACCAATATCCCGGCCGAGATCGAGGACATGGTCATCGTCTCGACGGACGTGCTCAAGGCCAACCCCAACCTGGGCAAGGCGCTCGCCGGCATCTGGTACGAGACCATGTCGATCATGACCAAGGACGACGCGGCGGGTAAGGCGGCGCGCGAAGCCATGGCCAAGCTCTCCGGCACCGATCTCGCCGGCTTCGACGCCCAACTGAAGACCACCTTCCTCTACGCCGACCCGAAGGCGGCCGAGGCCTTCACCAAGAGCCAGCAGCTGGTCGACGCCAACGACAAGGTGCGGAAGTTCAGCTTCGAGAACGGCCTCTTTGGACAAGGGGCCAAGTCGGTCGACGACATCGGCATCGAGTTCCCGGGCGGCAAGATCCTCGGCAACCCGCAGAACGTGAAGCTGAGGTTCGACCCGACCTATGTGTCGGCCGCCGCGGCCGGCACGCTCTAACGCTCTAGCCCGACAGTCTCCAAGCCTCCCTCCCCGGAGAGACCGCCCCCATGCCCCGATTGCTGAATGTCCGGCCGCGTGGGGGCGGTCGCCTTTTGCTCGGCCTGGTCCCGATCCTGATCGTCCTGCTGGTCTATCTGGCCGGCTCGACGGCGCGGCACGCAGCCAACCCGGCCGACAAGATCCTGCCGACCTTCGGCGCCATGGCCGACCAGATCCGGGTGATGGCCTTTCACGTCGATCCGCAGACGGGTCAGGTCCCGCTGGTCGCCGACACCCTCGCCAGCCTCAAGCGGCTCGGCTCGGGCATCGCGCTCGCCGCCGGGACCACCTTGGTCCTGGGCCTGGCGATCGGCCTCCTGCCCGTGGTGCGCGCCGGTCTCGGGCCGCTGGTCGCCACCATCGCGGTGATCCCGCCGATCGCCGTCCTGCCCATCCTGTTCATCGTCATGGGCCTGGGCGAGGCCTCGAAGATCGCCCTGATCTTCGTCGGCCTGACGCCGTTCATGGTCCGCGACCTGGCCTCGTCGGTCTCCGCCATTCCCGAAGAGCAGCTGGTCAAGGCCCAGACGCTGGGCGCCAACACCTGGGTGGTGGCGCTCAGGATCGCCCTGCCCCAGGCCCTGCCACGGCTGATCGAGTCCTTGCGCTTCTCGCTGGGCCCGGCCTGGGTGTTCCTGATCTCCGCCGAGGCGATCGCCGCCGACGTGGGCCTCGGCTACCGGATCTTCCTGGTCCGGCGTTATCTCGCCATGGACGTCATCCTGCCCTACGTCGCCTGGATCTCGCTCCTGGCCGTCCTGATGGACTGGGCGCTGATCTCGCTAAGCCGCACCGCCTTCCCATGGGCCCATCCCAAGAGGATCCGCTGATGAGCGTACTGTCGTTCCGCGACGTCTGGGTCGAGTACGGCGAGAAGATCGTCCTGGAGAAGGTCTCGCTCGACGTCGCCGAAGGCGCCTTCGTCTCCATCGTCGGCCCCTCGGGGGCGGGCAAGAGCACCTTCCTGCGCCTGGTGCTGGGCCAGGAGGCCCCGAGCCGCGGCCGCATCTACCTCGACGACGAGCCGCTCTGCCCCGAGCCCGGCCCCGACCGCGGCGTGGTCTTCCAGCGCTATTCGGTCTTCCCGCACATGACGGTGCTGAAGAACGTGATGTTCGGCGTGCAGTGCAAGGGCAAGTCCACGAACGTCCGCGAAGAGGCCGTCGAGATGCTCCGCCACGTGGGCCTGGGCGACAATCTCGACGCCTATCCGGCGGCGCTTTCGGGCGGCATGCAGCAGCGGCTGGCCATCGCCCAGGCGCTGATCACCCATCCGCGCATCCTGTTGCTGGACGAGCCGTTCGGCGCGCTCGACCCCGGCGTGCGGCTCGACATGCACGAGCTGATCACCACCCTCTGGCGCGAGCACGGCCTGACCATCCTGATGGTCACCCACGACATCAAGGAAGCCTTCAAGCTCGGCACCCGGGTGATCGCCATCGACAAGCGCCGCAAGGACCCCCAGGCCCCGCACCGCTACGGCTCGACGGCGGTCTACGACTTCCCCCTCGACAAACCGAACGCGGCGATCCGCAAGGAGCTGGAGAAGATGGTCGGCGAGGCGGCGGCCTGAGGGGGACGCGGTCCCCCTCTCGCCGCGCGTTGCGCGGGGGAGGTAGAGAGGCCGGCTAGACGGCTTGACCACGCGAGGCGGCGCGGGGGATCGTCCGCCCCCATTCCGCCGGGAGCGACCTTGATGAAGCGCTGGATATCGGCCGCCACGATCGCCCTCGCGGCCCCGCAGGCCGTTGCGGCGCAACCCGCGCCGGACCCGCTGACCGCGCCCATTCCCTCGTCGCGCGCGGCGGACTGGATGAAGCCGCAGACGCCGCTGAGGATCTGGGGCGACACCTACTATGTGGGCCTTGGCGGCCTGAGCGTCGTGCTGATCAAGAGCGACGCCGGTCTGATCCTGATCGACGGCTCCATGCCGCAGTCCGCGGCCATGGTGGAGGCCCACATCCGCCAGCTCGGCTTCCGGGTCGAGGACATCAAATACATCCTGGTCACCGAACCGCATTTCGACCACGCAGGCGGCGTCGCGGCGATCGCCCGCGACAGCGGCGCGACGGCGGTCGCCAGCCCGGCCACCGCCAAGGCCCTGCGCGCCGGCGCTGCGAACCCCGACGATCCGCAATACGGAAGCCTGCCGGCCTTCCCAGCCGTGACCCGGGTCCGCGAGATCGGCGACGGACAATCGGTGCGGCTTGGGCGCGTCACGGTCACTGCCCGGTTCACCCCGGGGCACACGGCGGGGAGCACCAGCTGGACCTGGACCTCCTGCGAGACCGGCCGATGCCTGAACATGGTGTTCGCCGCCAGCCTCAACCCGGTCTCTGCAACCGGTTTCCGCTTCAGCGACATCGCGGCCCACGGCGACCTCCCCGCCGTCTTCAGGCGCAGCCGGGCGCGCCTCGCGGCCCTGCCCTGCGACGTTCTCGTCTCCGCCCATCCGGACAACTCCGGGGCGGATCTGAAGCTGAAGGCCCTGCAGGCCGGTCGCACCCCCAACCCGTTCATCGATCCGGGCGCCTGCCGCGCCTACGCCGCAAAGGCCCAGGCGCTCTTCGCGGCGCGGATGGCCAAGGAGAAGGCCGAGCGGCCAGGCTGACGAAGGGCGCTAAGGACTGTCCGGAGCCGCTACCCCCTGCCGGCCTCGCACTGGGACGCCCCGACAAGCCGTTTCCCAGGCTTGATCCGCCACCGGGTGATCACCAGCGACTTCCTCGGCTGGAAGGTCCCCGCGAGGTCCTCGGGATCAGCCAGGCTGGCCAACAACGGCGAGGGATCATTCAGATCCCCGCGCACGACCGTATAGAGCTCTCCGGCGCAGGCGATGATGTTGGGAAGCTCCGACGCCGATACGGGGTTTGGTCTCGGCATGTCGACCGTCCACCACTCCGGAACCTTCAGCGTCATAAGTTCCAAGGGACACCCTGGCTCCGGGCAGTATCTGTCCAGGGACATCCCGGTCGGCGGATTGTTGGCGACGACGATCGCCGTCGGATCCGCTTTGCGTATTTCCGCGACGATCTGGCGATAGGGCTCGGGATCGGGCCGCCTGGCGTAGGCGCGAGCGCCCGACAGGTTCAGCAGGAAAACCAGGCCGAACAGCACGACCCCCACGGCGCGGATGCGGATCGAGGTGACGCCGATGGCGACGGCGATCAGAAAGGGCGCCACCGCCCAGAAGAAGGCCCGGGGCAACATGACCGGCGTGATCATGCTCAGCGCGAACAACAGCGTCGGCGCGCCGATCGCGCAGAGGGGCAGGACCAGGGACGCCCTGCGCCGATGCAGCCACATCATGTAGCAGAAGGCCGCCAACATGGCCGTCGCGGCCAAGACGACGTTCAGGGTCGGACCACCCGGGCCGTAGCTTTTGAGCACCTGATTGATCGCGACCCTGAGCGTGGGTCGTTCGATCCAAGCGATGTTTGCAGGGTGCTGAACCTGCCAGAGGGTGATCGACAGCCACCAGGCGTAGGCGGCCAGCACGAGGGTGTTCGCCGCGATCCATTCCAGCCATAGAGCCGGCCGCGCCTTGCGGACGAAGATGAGCCAGGCCAGGACCCAAAGGCTTGCGATCGCCGGATAGAGCAGAAGCATGGTGTGGGAGTAGAGGGCGGCCGTACACCCCGCCGCATAGAGCCCGAGCCATGCCCAGCGCGCCCGGTTTCGCTCGGCGTCACAGAAGTTGATCAGGCCCAGGAGCGACACCAGGGCGGCGAGCTGAGCCTGGCCGTAGCCGCGAATTTCCAGGCTGTATTGGATTTCCGCGGGCGATACCGCGACAAGGGCGGCCGCGGCGAGGCCCGCCCAGGGTCCGGAGAGCCTGTCGCCCAGGACATAGGCCAGGGCGATCGAAGCGCAGCCATAGAAGATCGAAGGTATTCTGAGCGAGAGATCCGAGCCGCCCGCGATCTGGATCCAGGCCTTCAGGGCCGAGTAGAACAGAGGCGGGTTGGTCTCACGCCGCATCCAGTCGGACCATAGGTGGGACCACGGCTGCTCGGCGAACCTGACCGATGCCACCTCATCGACCCAAAGCGAGTGCGGCAGGGCCAGGATCCTGATGGCGAGGCCCGCCAGGATGATCGCCAGGCAGATCGCCGGGGCCCAACGGGAAAGCGGCGCAACGAGCCGCGCGGCGAGACCCTGCCGTTCGAACGCGATCCTGTCGTGCGGCATGGGTTCCAGCGTTGGCTTGGGCGGGATGACGGCGTCGACCTGGCGTTCGCCGGCTTGTCGCGGCTAGCGTCAGCGTAATAGCCCTGATCGGACGGCAGCGCTTTGTCCAGTCCCGGCCAGGCGAAGCGATCCCCCCACGCTATCGTTGCGCGATATATGCCCGCCAGCCGCCGAGCGCCGTGATGTCCTGGGCGCCGTCGATGGCGCGGGGCTCGGCGACGAAGCCCTTCACCTGGCTGCCGTCCTCCAGGGTCACCGTTCCGATGGCCAGCGGCGCCGGCACCTCGACGACGAAGGAGCCGAAGGCCGCCACCGGCAGCTCGTAGACCTCGACCTCGATCTGGCTCCCCTCGCCGCCCGCATGGATCAGCGCCGGCTTGGGCGGGGTGGAGTTGGCCATGGCGTAGAGCCTGTAGGCCGGCGCCGTGCGGGTCCGCGCCAGCAGCCTCGCCTCACGCGAGGTCAGCTGCCAGTGCAGCGGCATGCCGGCGAGGTGGGCGCCGACCACGGCCAGCTTTACGGTCTCGGGACGGCCCTCGAGGTCGAGCGGCGGGGCGTCAGGCATCGGGGCGATCTCCACATAGCGGCGGGCCAGGTCCAGGAGCGCGGTGTCGGCGAAGGCCGGCCCGATCAGGGTCACCCCGAAGCCGGTCCCGTTCTCACGGAAGCCGGCCGGGACGGCCACGGCGCTCATGTCCAGCAGGTTCACGAAGTTGGTGTAGCGGCCGAGGTTGGCGTTGAGCGCGACCGGCTCGGCCATCACCTCGGCGACGCGATAGATGGTGGGCGCGGTCGGCAGCAGCAGGACGTCGATCCCCTCCCACATCTGCTCGGCGACGCGGGCGTAGGCCTGCATCTCGTACATGGCCTTGAAGGTGTCGACGGCGCTGTAGGCCAGGCCGCCCTGCAGGATGGCCCGCACCGTCGGCTGAATGGCGCCGGGATTGGTCTTCAGGAGCTCCTCGACCGCCGCGGTGCGCTCGGCGACCCAGGGGCCGGAGTAGAGCAGCTGGGCGGCGGCCAGGAAGGGCTCGATGTCGACCTCGACCGGCGTCCCGCCCATGGTTTTCACCCGCTGGACGGCGGCCTGGAACATCGCCTCGGCCTGGGCGTCGCCCATGAAGATCTGCTGCTCGGGCTTGGGCAGGCCGAAGCGGAAGCTGGCGGGGATCGCCGTGGCCGCGCCGGGATCGCTGCGCGAGTAAGGGTCGGTCGCGTCGAAACCGGCGGCGACCGAGTCCACCAGGGCCGCGCCGGCCACGTCGCCGGCGAAGACGGTGATGCAGTCGATCGAGCGGCAGGCCGGGACCAGGCCGGTGGTGCTCCAGCGGCCCTTGGTCGGCTTCAGGCCGATCAGGTTGTTGAAGGAGGCCGGCACCCGGCCGGAGCCTGCGGTGTCGGTGCCGAGCGCGAACCCGACCAGGCCGGCGCCCACGGAAACGGCCGAACCCGAGCTGGAGCCGCCGCTGACATAGGCGCGGTTGAAGACGCACTCCGGCGCGCCGTAGGGGCTGCGCGCGCCGACCAGGCCGGTGGCGAACTGGTCGAGGTTGGTCTTGCCCATCATGATCGCGCCGGCCGCCTCCAGTCGCGCGACCACGGTGGCCGAAGCGTCGGGCCGGTAGGCGAAGGTCGGACAGGCCGCCGTCGTCGGCACGCCCGCCACGTCGATATTGTCCTTCACCGCGAAGGGCACGCCGGCCAGCGGCAGGACCTCGCCGGCGGCGATGCGGGCGTCGACGTCGCGGGCGCGGGCCAGGATGGCCTCGGCCCTGGGCCGCTCGATCCAGGCGTGGGCCTGGACGGCGTCATAGGCTTCGATCCGCTCGAGCGCCTCGCGGGCGACCGTCTCGGCCGTGCGCCGGCCGGCCTGAACCTCGGCGGCGATCTCGGTGACCTTAAGGACAGGCATCAGGCGAGCTCCGGCTCCGTCAAATGGGTTCGATGGCGATCATCGGGGCGCCCGCGGCGATCGCCTGGCGCTCGGCGGCGTAGACGGCGCGAACCACCCCGGCCTCGGGACTGGCGACGTCGCACTCGGTCTTCATGGCCTCGATGACGGCGATGACGGCGCCCTTCTCGACCCGGTCGCCGGGCTTCACCAGCATCTTCCAGACGCTGCCGCCGAGCGGGGCCTCGACCAGCTCCGCGCCCTCGGGAACCTCGATGGCCTCGGGCGCGGCGCCCGCGTCGACCTCTTCAGTGAGGGCCGCTACCCGGTCGAACTCGCCTCGGGCCTGCCAGTCGGCGCGCTCGGCGTCAAAGGCGGCCTGACGCGTAGCCTGGAAGGCGCCGATGCTGTCGGCGTTGTCGGCCAGGAAGCTGCGGTATTCCGAAAGCCGGAAGGTTTCCTGCTCGACTTCGATCTCGCGCCGGCCGAGCGGGAAGTCGCGCCGCCACTCGGTCAGCTCCTCGGCGGAGACCGGGAAGAACTGCACCTGGTCGAAGAAGCGCAGCAGCCAGGGCTTGCCGTCGGTGAAGGCCTTGGTCTGCCGCCAGGTGTTCCACACCTGGATGGTGCGGCCGAACAGCTGGTACCCGCCCGGCCCCTCCATGCCGTAGATGCACATATAGGCGCCGCCGATGCCCACCACGTTGGGCGGGGTCCAGGTGCGGGCGGGATTGTACTTGGTGGTCACCAGCCGGTGGCGCGGATCGACCGGGGTCGCCACCGGCGCGCCGAGATAGACGTCGCCCAGGCCCATCACCAGGTAGCGGGCGTCGAAGACGATGCGGCGCACGTCCTCTTCCGACGAAAGCCCGTTCACCCGGCGGATGAACTCGATGTTGTCCGGACACCAGGGGGCGTCGTCGCGAACCGAGGCCATGTATTTGTCGATGGTCTCGTAGATCGCCGGGTCCTTCCACGAGAGCGGCAACCGCACGACCCGCGACGGGATCTCGAAGTCGTCGAGTCCGCCCAGCCGTTCTTCCGCGTCGGCGAGAGCTTGCAGCAGCTTGGCCTGGCTGAGGATGCGGCTGTCGTAGTGGATCTGCATCGATCGTATGCCAGGCGTGATGTCGATCACCCCTGAGAGGTCCATCGCCTGCAATTCGAGCATCAGGGCATGCACGCGCAGCCGCAGCTCCAGATCCAGCACGATCGGCCCGTACTCGACCAGCAGGTTGCGGTCCCCCTGCCGGCGGTAGACGACCTCCGGGCGGTGGTCGTGAGCGGCGATGCGGCCGAGGATGGGGGAGAATCGGCCTGCGCCGAACGCCCCCTCCACCGCTTCGCGGTCCCCCTCCCCCGCTGCGCGGTGGAGGATCTGGGCCGAAGATGCTCCACCGCTTGCGGGGGAGCTGTCAGCGAAGCTGACTGAGGGGGCGTTCGGCGCATCCGCCACACCGGCGATCATTGCATCCTGCGCCTGCTCCGCCGCCACCGCCGTCGCATCGTCCACCGCCTCAAACCGCACCGTATCGCCCGGCGCGAGCTGGCCCGCCTTCCAGAGGTCGGCCTGGATCACCACGAAGGGGCAGACGAAGCCGCCGAGCGAGGGCCCGTCGGGGCCCAGGATGATCGGCAGGTCGCCGGTGAAGTCGACCGCGCCGATGGCGTAGGCGTTGTCGTGGATGTTCGACGGGTGCAGCCCGGCCTCGCCGCCGTCGCGCCGGGCCCACTCGGGCTTGGGGCCCACGAGGCGCACGCCGGTGCGATTGGAATTGTAGTGCACGCCCCAGTCGGTCGCGCAGAAGGTCTCGATGTCCTTCGCCGTGAAAAAGTCTGGCGCGCCGTGCGGGCCGTAGAGCACCCGCAGGGTCCAGGCCTTGGCGATCTGCGGACGCAGGCCCGCCGGCAGGGCCGTGGTCTTCTCGGCGACCGCCGTCGAAAGGTGCAGCACGTCGCCGGCAGCCAGCGCCCTCCCCGCATGGCCGCCGAAGCCGCCGAGGGTGAAGCCGGCGCGGCTGCCCAGATAGGCCGGCACGTCGAAACCGCCGGCGACCAGCAAATAGGCGCGCAGGCCCCCGCCCTTCACCCGGCCGAGCTTCAGGGTCTGGCCGGCGGCCACCTGGAACGGCGCATAGGGGGCGACCGGCTGGCCGTCGAGACTTGCCTCAAGCTCGGCGCCCGCCAGGCAGGCGGTGGCCGGGGCGTTGAACACCAGGCTGGGACCGAGGCCGGTGATCTCCAGCCCCGCCGCGCCCTCGTCATTGCCGAGCAGCCGGTTGCCGAGGCGCAAGGACAGGGCGTCCATCGGCCCGGACGGCGGCACGCCCACATCCCAGTAGCCGAGCCGGCCGGGGTAGTCCTGCACCGTGGTCGAGGCGCCGCCGCTCAGCACCCGCACCGTGCGGCCGCGGTAGGGCAGTTCCGACAGCACCCGGGTCGAGACCTGGCCGGTGACGAAGGCCTCGCTGCGGGCCACGTCGCGCAGCCAGCCGAGGTTGGTCTCAAGGCCCGCCAGCCGGGTCGCGTCGAGCGAGCCCTGCAAGGCGGCCACCGCCTGCTCGCGGGTCGGCGCGGTGACGATCAGCTTGGCCAGCAGCGGGTCGTAGAAGGCGCTGACCTCGGTCCCGGCCGCCACCCAGCCGTCCACTCGCGCCGCGGCCGGGAAGCTGACCTCGGTCAGGACGCCGGAGCTCGGCCGATAGTCCTGGCCCGGGTCCTCGGCGTAGAGGCGCGCCTGGATCGAGGCGCCCTTCGGCGCCGGGAGCGGCGTGTCGAGAAAGCTGAAGTCGCCGGCTGCGCCGCGGACCATCCATTCCACAAGGTCGACCCCGGTGACCTGCTCGGTCACCCCGTGCTCGACCTGCAGGCGGGTGTTCACCTCGAGGAAGAAGAAGTCGTCGCGCTCGGCGTCGTAGAGGAACTCCACCGTGCCGGCCGAGCGGTAGTTCACGGCCGTGGCCAGGTCGGTCGCGGCGTTGATCAGGGCCGCGCGAGTGATCGGCGGCAGATGCGGCGCCGGCGTCTCCTCGATGACCTTCTGGTTGCGCCGCTGCAGCGAGCAGTCCCGCTCGCCAAGCGCGACGACCCTGCCCTGGCCGTCGCCGAACACCTGCACCTCGATGTGCCGGGCGCGGCGGACGTAACGCTCCAGGAAGACCCCGCCGTCGGAGAAGTTGGTGCCGGCGAGGCGTGCGACCGCGGCGAAGGCTTCGGAAAGCCCCGCCTCGTCCTCGCAGACCCGCATGCCGATGCCGCCGCCGCCGGCGGTGGCCTTGAGGATCACCGGATAGCCGATGACCTCGGCGGCCTCGCGCGCGGCCTCGGCGTCGGTCAAGAGGTCGGTGCCGGGCGCCAGCGGCACGCCATAGGCCTGGGCCAGGTCGCGGGCGGTGTGCTTCAGGCCGAAGGCGCGGATGTTGTCGGGCGTCGGGCCGATGAAAGCGATGCCCGCCGCCTCGCAGGCCTCGGCGAAGGCGGTGTTCTCGGAGAGGAAGCCATAGCCTGGGTGGATCGCCTGGGCGCCCGTCGCCTTGGCCGCGGCCAGCACCGCCTCGACGTTGAGGTAGCTCTCGGCCGCCGGCGCGGGACCCAGCCGCACCGCCTCGTCCGCCTGGCTGACGTGCAAGGAGCCCGCGTCGGCGTCGGAGAAGACCGCGACGGAGGCCACGCCCATCCGGCGAAGCGTGCGGATGATCCGGCAGGCGATGGCGCCGCGGTTGGCGATCAGGACCTTGGAAAACACTGAGGCGCCTCGTCGTCAGCCGGCGATGACCATCCGCACCGGCGTCGGGTTGAAGCCGTTGCAGGGGTTGTTGATCTGCGGGCAGTTGGAGACCACCGCCACCAGGTCCATCTCGGCGCGGATATCGACGAAGAGGCCGGGCGCGGAGATGCCGTCGACGATGCCCAGCGCCCCGTCCGCCTCGACCGGCACGTTCATGAACCAGTTGATGTTGGAGACCATATCGCGCTTGCCGCGGCCGAAGCGGGCGTTGCCCTGCAGGAAGTTCTCCACGCAGGCGTGCTGGCTCTTGGTGTGGTGGCCGTAGCGCAGGGTGTTGCTCTCGCAGGAACAGGCCCCGCCGATGGTGTCGTGGTAGTCGACCGCGGTGGTGGTCACCACCGCCATCGGCCGGCCCTCGTTGGACATCAGCACCGAGCCGGCGCGCAGGAAGATGTTCCCCTGGGCGGCGATGGTGTCCTGGGCTGAATAGCGTTCGGCGTCGTCGTTTTCCGCGTACATCAGGAAGTCGACGGCCTGGTTGCCTTCGAGGTCGACGATCCGCAGCGTCTGGTCGGCCTTGACCACGGCGGTCCAGGGGGCGCGGGCCGGCACGACCTCGTCGAGGACGATCGGGCCGAGATCGGGCATCTTGGGCGAGCTCACCGGTGCAGGTCCTCTTCCACGTTCTGGAAGGCCCTGAGGCCCTCGGGCGTCGCATTGCGGATGGGATCGCTCTCAGGCGTCGGCTCGCCGCGCCAGGCCAGCGCCCGGGCCGGCGTCACCGCGTAGTCGGCGCGCGGGTCCAGCACGTGCGGGCAGTTGGCCAGCACCACGATCACGTCCATTTCGGCGCGCAGGGTCACCTTCCGGCCGGCCGCATAGGGGCCGGCGTTGAACCGCGTGGATCCGTCGTCGGCGATGCGCACGCCCTTGAACCAGTTGATGCAGGGATGGATGTCCTTCCGCCCCAGCCCGAACTTGGCTGTCGCCAAGAGGAAGCGGTCGCGGGCGTTGGGGTGCGGACCCCAGTTGTCGCCCTCGCCGTACTTGCGGGCGTTGGAAGCGGCGTTCGAGGCGCCGCAGAAGGCGTCGTGGGCGCCCGCCGTGTCCTCGACCAGGCTCATCAGCACCTTGCCCATGTCGGAGAGCAGCAGGCTGCCCGCGCCCAGGTAGGCGTTCCACTGCACCTTCTGAGTGTCGGCGACGTTCAGCCGCTCCACCGGACGCTCGGCGTTGAACACCAGCATGGAGAGGCAGGCGTCGCCGTACAGGTCGACCAGCCGCAGGCGCGCCCCGCGGTTCAGCCGCTTGGCCGCATAGCCGCCGGCCGCGAGGGTCTCGGCCCACAGCATGGCCTCGGCCGCGACGCCCTCGGGACGATCCTCGGCGGCGCTCGCCGGGACCGTGGGCATGGCTTCGACGCGGGTTCCCGCCATGGCGCGGGCGTGGGCGCGGGCGCCGGCGGGGTCGGCGGTTGAAAAGTCGGTCATCGAGCCAATTCCTTCGTCACGACTGGCCTGACTGCAGCGAACCTGGGCTCTCCTCGCCGCCATGGGCGTGCAGCGGCGGCAGCAGCGCGGTGGTGGTGACGAGCTTGATCTGCTGGACGCCGCGGATCTTGCGCAGCCGGTCGCAAAGCGCGTTCAGCCGCTCGGATGGGCCCTGCACCAGCAGCACCTCGAGCGACTGGTCATCCTCCAGGAAGACGTGCTGCGAGGAGATCACCTCCTTGAGGAAGTCGCACTGGGCCTCCGCCAGAGCCTGGCGCACCCGCCCGCGCTCGGCCCGGTAGATCAGGGTGAGCGTGCCGGCCAGGACCGCGCCAGTCACGCTCTCGCTATGCTCGGCCAATTCGTGGCGGATCAGCTCGGAGATCATCTGCGACCGGCTCGGCAGGCCGCGCTCGGCGACCATGGCGTCGAGCTGGGCGAGCAGCTCCGCCGGCAGGCTGACGCTGAGGCGCGCCAGCTGGGAAACGGTGTCGGAAGTCATCAGCCGACCCTGCTTCGGTATTACGTTTTCGTCAAATCGTAATACCGGACCCGCCGACCCTGGCGGCCCCATGGCCGATCTTTTGGGCGTTCGGCGCGCGCAGGCGCCCAAAGCCCGGGCGCCGCATCCGGCGGCTGTCCGGACCGCCGTCAGGGACTTTCGCCGCCGCCCGTGGAGGCGACAGCGCTGGGGGCATGTCGCACGCCCATCCCGCCGACGACGCGCCAAGCCTGCCCATTGCAGAACGGTGGTTCGAGCATCGCCAGATCGACGCGGACCTTACGCTGCTTTGGGAGCCGCACGTCCATCCCCTGCTCCGCTGCAACATCTGGCGTCTGCGCGGCCGCGACGCCGACCTGCTGGTGGACAGCGGCCTGGGCCTGGCCAGCCTGCGCCAGGCCGCTCGCGAGCTGTTGTCCGCCGACGTGCTGGCGGTCGCCACCCATGTGCACAGCGACCACGCCGGCGGGCTGCATGAGTTCGACCACCGGCTGGTGCACGCCGCCGAGGCCGAGGCTCTGGCGCGCGGCGAGGACAGCTTCCCGCTGGACGCGGCGGCCTATCCGCCTGGGGTTCGCGCGGCCTTCCGGGCGATCGGCTACGACATCGAGGGCGGCCTGCTCACGGCCGCGCCGCATCGCGGCTTCGACGCCCGCCGGCACGTGCTGAAAGGCTGTGAGCCGACCCGGCGGCTTGCGGCCGGCGACGTCGTCGACCTTGGCGACCGCGCCTTCGAGGTCCTGCACCTGCCCGGCCACTCGCCCGGCAGCATCGGCCTGTGGGAGGCGAAGACCGGCATCCTGTTTTCCGGCGACGCGGTCTATGACGGCCCCCTGCTCGACCAGCTGCCGGGCTCGGACATGGACGCCTATGCGCAAACCATGCGCCGGCTGCTGGAGCTTCCCGTCACCGTGGTCCACGCCGGCCACGATCCGAGTTTCGGCCGCGAGCGGTTGCACGACCTGGCGCGGGGATATCTGGCGCAGCGCGACCAGGCCGGGGCTCGTTAAGAGCGCATTTCGGCGAAAGGGGATCCGGTTCGCCACCAGAAATACGCTCAAGCTTTTGATTCTAGGCTACGAATCAGCGGCCGGGCGATTCCGCCGACCCCAATGCGCCCTAACGGCGTTCAAGCGTTTGTGTCTTGTCAGCGTAAGGGACGGATTACCCTGCGGCGACAGGGGCGGTAGGCTGTCTGGTCCGGGACTGGAGACAGCCATGCATGACGGATCCCTTTTGGAGCCGCGTAGCTTTGCGCACGCCCAAGACCAGAGAGGCGACCCAGGCGACGAGGCCGCGGAGGTTGCGGGACTGCTGCTACGGGCCGGCGTCGATCACGCCAGCTCATTGTGGTTCCAACTGATCGAGCTCGCCACCCAGCGCGCCTGCGACTGGAGCGAGCGTTCCGCCGCCGCCGGCGCGCCGCTCAGCACCCGCCACGCCGCAGCGCTCGGCCTGCGCAGCCTGGCGCTGGAGATCCTGTCGGCCGCGCCCGGCCAGGCCGACGGGGCCAGCGAAGCGGCGGAGGCCTGCCTCGGCGTCTGCAGCCAGGTCGAGGTCCAGGCTGCGGGCCTGCCGCCGCGCCGCCGCCGCTGGGGCGAAGGCGCTCTGCCGCGGCCGCCGAAGCGTCCCGGCCTGCTGGAAGGCCGCGCCGGCTGCTGCTGAGGTCCATTTTGCTGCAAGGCAGCGAGGCCCTGGCGCGAACGAGCAGCGCGAGCCACTCCATGCGCCAGGACCCTTCGCCTCGCTGCCCGCGGGGGGGGGTGCGGAGCAGCGATCGACGCGGGAAAGCTCGCAGACAATCCTGCGCCGGCGCAGAGACGATGGGCTGCCGGCGGCCCAGTCGGGACGGGAGGCCGGCACATCTCCGCCCGCGCACTGTGACTGAGACAGGATCCGACGCACCAACCTGGGTTAGCTTTGGCGCCGCATTTTCCAGGTCGCCGCGGGCGACTGGCCGTCGGGCGGATCGACGGCCAGCCCCCGCGCCAGCGTCAGCCGGGCTTGGCGGCGTTGGCGATCATCGACTTGAGCTCGGCCTGGGTGGCGTTGATCACCGCCGCGCCGTCCTGGACGACGAAGCTCTCGGCGCCGATGGAGAAGCTCTGCTCGCCCATCTTCACCGTCGCGGTCTGACCCGCGGCGCCCGGCTTCAGGTCGGCGATCTGGCCGATCACGACGCCGGTCTTGTCCTTCACCGGCTGGCCGATGCTCAGCGTCGGGGTGGCGGCCGTCGTGCTGGCGGCCGAGCCGGACTCGGACGCCGACGGGCTGCTGGCGGCGGGGTCCGCCGTGGAGGGGGCCGTCGTCTGGGCCATGGCGGGCAGAGCGGTTGCAAGGGCCGCGGCCGCAACGGCGAGGGTCATGGTGAAACGCATAGGGCTTCCTTTCCTGAGTGTCTCCAAGCTGCAAAGAATGACGCTCAATAGGGCGAGGGCTTGGCCGAACAAGGGCCTCTGCGCGACCGAGCTTGACCACGGCGACGTCGCGCGCCACCTCCGCCGGACCTGGCGAGCGAACTGATGAGCCCTTCTGTCCCTGCCGAACTGACCGGTCTGTGGCGCCGCGAACTGATCACAGCGCCCGGCCTGCGCGACGACGCCACCCGCGTCTTCTGGCTGCAGACCCGCAGCTGGTACGTCGATATTCGCGTCCCCGCCGATCGGCCGGCGGCGGGCGGCCGAAGCAGTCTCGCGGCCTTCAGCGCGGCCGAACTGCTGCAGCTGGCGCGCGTCGAGGGCTTCGCCGGCCAGCTCAGCGTCGCGAATGGAGCCTGCGCCTGGCGCCGCGACCTCGACCACCAACCGCCCGCGCCCACCCCGGACGAAGGCCGCTACACCCTCGACGGCGACGTCATGATCGAGGACGGCGTCCATCTCGACTACCGGGAGACCTGGCGCCGGCAACCGGCCAGCGCGGAGCCCCTCCTCGCCTTTCGGCTGGAGGAGCAGGACGATCCACGCGGCGGGCATGGCCTGATGGTGGTCGGCGGCCGCCACCTGCTGGAGTTCGTGTCCCGGCCGGGTCCGGCGCTGAGCGCCGGGGCCAGCCTCGCCGATCTCGTCGCCGCCGAGCTGGGCCAGGGCCGCCGGCCCGCCGCCGAAGCCCTGCTGTCGACCCGCATCCGCTACGCGACGGCGGCCGGCGACGGGCGCTGGAGCGTCGCCCTGAGCTCCCTGCCCTGGCTGGAGGGCGCGCCGATGTGGTCGGCCGGGGCCGCGCGCTTCGATTCCGAGGCCGGGGTCCTGGAGATCGCCGACGGCGAGGCCTCCGCCCGCTGGCGGCTCCTCGACGCCAGCCCCGGCGCCGACGGCGGCTGCGTGACGGGGGCGGGCTGAGCCACGCGACAAGCGCCGCGGATCATGACCAGCCTTGCCTCGGCCGAGTCGATGAGAAAGCTTACGAGCTCGATGCAGAGAGTTAGCAAAGGCCCCCTCGCCCCGGCCGCCTTCCCGGATACGTCGACCTCGGCGGACCCTGTCGGCGCAGGCGACGCGGCTCCAGCCCGGAGCAATCCTCGCCGGGGACGCGGCCGCCTGCGGGTGCAGGACGCCCGCGAGCTCGAGGCGCAGCTCATCGCCGCCGCGCAGGACGCCTTCACCATCCATGGGTACGGCGCGACCTCGATGGCCGCCCTGGCGCGAAGCGCGGGCGTTTCGAAGACCACGCTCTACGCCAAGTTCCCGACCAAGGCCGCGCTGTTCCGGGCGATCATCGACCAACAGTTGGACCGGGCCTATGGCGCGGTTCAGGAGACCGCCGGGGATGCGCCGAAGACGCTCCCCGGACGCCTGCGCCACCTGGCCGAACAGACGCTGCAGGCGGCGTCCCTGCCGGAGAACCTGAAGATCAACAGGCTCATCGACTGGGAAGCCCCGCGCTTCCCCGAGCTCGCCGAGATCGCCCGCGTGCGCGGGCGGCTGGGGATCGAGCACATCGCGAGCTACATCCGGGAGTTCGCGGCCAAGGATCAGGTCCCGTGCCGAGACCCCGAGGGCGCGGCCGCGATCTTCAACTTCATGATCCGGGGCCTCTATTACGACATCCAGATCGGGGTGCGCTCGCCCAGCCCCGAAGAGCTTCGGGCGATGATCGCGAAAATCGTCGCCGCCTTCCTGGCCAGTCGATCGACCTGGTAGGCGCCGGTCGACCAGGCTCGCGCGCATCGCAATTTCGCGCGTTTCGCCAAAGACTTACAAGACTCCAAAGTCGCGCTTGCCACGATCCTCCAGCCCCGCCCCCGGCGCAGGGTCCGCCACCGCATGCGGCCCTCGCCGCCGATCCGGTGCAACGTCCAGCGCTTGACAACCACCCTCAAAGGCGCAGAGTTGCGCAAATGGACGGACCAGTCCATTAGATTTCAAAACTCGCTCAGGGCGTGGCGAGAGGATGCGGGTGGAAATGGCGGAAGCTCTCAAAGGTCGGGTCGCGCTGGTCACCGGCGCCTCGTCGGGGATCGGCGAGGCCGCGGCGTTGGCGCTGGCGGCGGCCGGCGCCTCGGTGGCCGTCTCCGGGCGGCGCAAGGAACGGCTCGACGGATTGGTGCAGCGCATCGAGGCGGAGGGCGGCATGGGCCTGGCCCTGCCGGGCGACGTCTCGATCGAGGCGGACGCCAGCAAGTCCGTCGAGGACACGATCGCCAGGTTCGGCCGCCTCGACATCCTCATCAACTCCGCCGGCGTGAACGAGGCCGGCGGCATCGAGTCCCTGCCGCTCGAACAGTGGCGGCGCGTGATCGACATCAACCTGATGGGAACGATCTACGTCTGCCGCGCCGCCTTCCCGCACATGAAGGCGCAGGGCGCCGGCGACATCGTCAACATCTCGTCGACTGCAGGCCGCCGCGCCGGCTGGCGGTTCGCCTCCTATTCGACCAGCAAGTTCGGCCTCACGGGCTTCACCGAATCCCTGCGGCAGGAGTGCGGACCGGTCGGCGTTCGGGTCTCGATCGTCGAGCCCGGCGCGACGGCCACCGAGATCGCCAGCAGCATCTCCGATCCCACCTGGCGTGCGGCCATCGAGCAGCACACCCACAAGGATACGGCCATGCAGCCGGAGGACATCGTCGACGCGATCATGCTGGTGGTCCAGCTGCCGCGCCGCGCCAACGTCACGCGGATCCTGATCCAGCCGACGGTCGACGTCGAACCGATGCCGTAAGGCTTGAGAACAAGAAACCGGGAGGAACGAAATGCGGCTGACCAACAAGCGGGTCATCATCACAGGCGCCGGTTCGGGCATGGGCAAGGCCATGGCTGAACGCTTTGCGGCGGAAGGGGCCAAGGTCCTCTGCACCGACATCAGCGGCGCCCAGGACGAGGTCGCCCAGCGGATCGGCGGCGGGGCCATCAGCCTGCACGTGGATGTCTCCAAGGAAGAAGACATCCAGAAGATGATCACCACCGCCGAGAAGGAGTTCGGCGCGATCGACATCCTCGTCAACAACGCCGGATTCGGCGGCGGCATGGCGCCGCTGCACGAGCAGTCGACCGAGAACTGGGACCGGGTCCACTCGACCAATCTCAGGGGTGTCTTCTTCGGCATGAAGTACGGCGTCATCTCGATGATGAAGACCGGCGGCGGTTCGATCGTGAACATCTCCTCGGCCTCCGGTTTCGTCGGCTGGAAGGGCCACAGCATCTACGGCGCCGCCAAGGCGGGCGTGAACCAGCTGACCAAGACCGGCGCCCTCGACTACGCCCCGCACAATATCCGGGTGAACGCGATCCTGCCGGGCACGATCTGGACGGGATTGGTCGAGCAATCCAAGCAGCACCCGGAGCCGCCCCCAGGCATTTTCAAGCTTCCCGGCATTCCGATGGACCGCTGGGGCCTGGCCAGCGAGATCGCCAACGCCGCCCTGTTCCTGGCCAGCGACGAAGCCTCCTACATCACCGGCGTCCTGCTGCCGGTGGACGGCGGCTACTGCATCGGATTTTCCGGCATGGGCGCGGAAAACCACTGACCCACAGCTCGCGCCCACGCCGGCTTGGCGCCGCGTGGGCGCCTATTTTCGGAGCCGACCTGATGTCCGTTATTGAAAAGACCCGCGTTGAATTCGAACCCGTGAAGCCGGAGGTCGGCTCCATCGTCCGTGCGGAGCGTGCGGCGCTGTTCGACCCCGAGGTCGTTCGCCAGTGCCGCGAAATGCTCAACGACCGCGTGGTGCTGGTCTTCCCGAAGGTCAACTTCACGGACGCCGAACAGCTGGCCTTCACCGACCTGCTCGGCGGCCGTCTGAACCTGACGAGCGACGCGACCACCGACAAGCAGGAGGACGTCTATCAGGTCACCCTGGACAAGAAGATCAACCGCGCCCCGGAGTATGTGCTCGGCACCTTCTTCTGGCACATGGACGGCCTGCCGGTCGAAACCGCGCCGCCCGCGGCCACCCTGCTGTCGGCCCGTAAGCTCGCCCCCAAGGGCGGCCAGACGGAATTCAGCAACACGCTGGCCGCCTACGAGCACCTGCCCGAGGCCGAGAAGGCCGCGCTCGACGACCTGCGCGTCGTCCACACCGTCGCCGCCAGCCTGCGGCCGATCGCCGACCTGATCCCCGAGGCGGACAAGGGCAAGCTGCAGATCGGCGTGCCCAAGGAGCACCCGCTGGTGCGGACCCGCAAGGACGGGAGAAAGAGCCTGGTCATCGGCTCCACCGCCGACACCGTGGTCGGCATGGAGGTCGCACACGGCCGCGCATTGTTGGCGCGCCTTGTCGAGTGGGCTGGACAACCGGCCTTCACCTATCGCCACGAGTGGCAGGACGGCGACTTCGTGATCTGGGACAACCGCACGGCCATGCATCGGGTCATTCCCTATGACTCGGACTGCGGCCGGATGATGCACCGCACCTCCATCGCCGCCGAGGACTGAGGTCCGCGTCTATGGCGTCTCAGGGTCGATCCAGGCCTTCGCGGCGGGTCGGCCCTGAAGCCGGGCGCGGTAGGCGAGCAGCGCCGGGGTCGCGGGACGCGGGATCGGCGTCAGCAGCCATCGCTGCAGCGAAAGTCCGAGACCGACGTCGGCGAGGGTGAAGTCGGCCCCGGTGACGAAGGCGCCGGTCTCGGTCAGGCGTCGCTCCAGCAGGAGCATCAGGCCGTTCCACTGTTCGACGCTGCGGGCGATGGCGCGGCGATCGTCGATGAACTCAGGACTGTGGCGCACCAGCGCCATGAAGGCGGCCCGCCAGGCCCGGTTGAGCTCGGTCCCCTGCCAATCCATCCAGGTCTCCACCTGGGCGCGGGCAAAGGGCGTCGCAGGCAGAAGGTCCGCGCGACCCGCGCGCGCCGCGAGATACCGGCAGATCGCGTTGCTTTCCCAGAGCGCGCCCTCCTCGGAAATCACCACGGGGACAAGACCATTCGGATTGAGCGCCAGAAACTCGGCGCTCCGCGTGTCGCGGTTCGCCGCCCATTCCGCCTCGTGCTCGAAAGCTAGCCCCGCCTCGGCCGCGGTCCAAAGCACCTTGCGGACATTGATCGACGAGGTGCGGCCGAGAATGCGGAGCATCCGCGCACCTGACTGCACCGCCGACGTCTCGTCAAACGCGTCGGACGCGCCGCATCAGCCGGCGGGCTCAGGCTCTGGCTGACGCAAGTCGTCCAGTGCGAACGCGCGCCAGGACAAGAGCCACACCAACAGGCCGCCCAGCGCCAGGCCGCAGCCCACCCAGCCGGTCGAGGTCCAGCCGTATCCCGCCGCGATGGCCATGCCGCCGAGCCAGGGGCCGAGCGCATTGGCGGTGTTGAACGCGGAGTGGTTCAGCGCGGCGGCCAGGGCCTGGGCCTCGCCGGCGACATCCATCAGGCGCGTCTGCAGCACGGACGCCAGCGCGCAGCCCAGGCCGAGGCCGAAGAGATTCAAGCCCATGGCGCCGGCGCTATGGGCTGCGGCGAGCGGGTAAAGGGCCAGCATCACCGCCATCCAGACGAGCGCTGCGCCGGCGGTGGGCATCAGCGCCCGGTCGGCGAACCGGGGAACGATCAGATTGCCCAGGGTCATGCCCAGGCCGAAGACCATCAGCACCACGGGAAGCGCGCTCGGCGCCGCGCCCGTCACATGGGTCAGGGTGGAGGCGAGATAGGTGTAGACCGCGAAGACGCCGCCGAACCCCACCGCTCCGATCCCGAGCGTCAGCCACACCTGCGGCTTGGCCAGCGCGCCGAGCTCCCGCAACGGGCTCGCCGCAGCGTCAGGGCGGTCGCGAGGGGCGAACACCGCGACCAGGGCGGCCGTCATAAGCGCCAGCGCGGCGACGACGGCGAAACACCAGCGCCAGCCGACCATCTGCCCCAGCAGATTGGCCACTGGAACTCCGACGATGGTCGCGACGGTGAGCCCCAGCATCACCCGTCCGACGGCGACGGTTCGCCTGGACTGCGGAACCACGGAGGCTGCGACCAGTGAGGCGATGCCGAAGTAGGCGCCGTGCGGCAGGCCGCTCAGAAAGCGGAAGGCCAGCATCCAGCCGTAGCTGGGCGCGAGCGCCGAAAGCCCGTTCGCCAGGGCGAAGACGACCATCAGTCCGATCAGCAGCGTACGTCGGGGGATCCGCGCCGAGGCGGTCGCAATCAGCGGCGCGCCGACGACGACGCCCAGGGCGTAGGCGCTGATCACGTGGCCGAAGGTGGGAGCGTCCACCCCGAGGTCGCTGGCCATATAGGGCAGCAGGCTCATGGTCGCGAACTCGGTCGTGCCGATCGCGAACCCGCCCATCGCCAGCGCGAGGTGGACGACGTGAGACTTGTGCGCGGGCGGCAGGGGCGGATCGCCAACGCCTGCATAGAGATCCGTCACTGTTACGCCCGCCCCTCACTTCGCACGTCCTGCGCCGTCACTCCGCCGCAGGACGAGCCGCCGCGTCGGCCGCTTGCGACTCGCGCGCAATGTCGCTCACCCGCTCGCGAATGTGACCCACGGAGGTGTCGATCGGGCCGACAGCGCCCGCATGTGGCGCGAGCGGAAGCTCGGTGTACATCACTCTGCGCTCTGCGAAGGCAGGCGGCGTCGCCTCGTGCAGCGTGCAGGACAGGTGCACCGTCAGATCCCCCGCCTCCGTCGGCAGCGCCACGACGGGCAGGTACGGCCGGGTCTTGGCGGTCTCAACCGGCATGGCCACGCGATGCGAGCCGGCGACGACGCGCAGGCCGCCGTTCCCGTCGCCGGTCGGCGTCAATGCGACGCCGACCGTCATGCGCGAGCAGACATAGGCATGTCGTCCCAGGTGGCAGTCGCGGTGGAACGAGACGTCGGACGGTCCGGACACGACGCCGACAGGCTTGTAGAGCGCCTCGATGATCCGGCCCTCGACCGGAACCTGCGCGAGCTCGTCCTGGCCGGCGACAATCCTTCGCAGGCGTTCCCAGGCCTCGCCCGAAAGGATCCGCGCCGTCGTCGGCGAATGTTCGACGAAGCCCTGCATCCGCACGCAGCAGCGGGCGCCATCCTTCAGCGTCGCCCACCAGGACTTGCCGTCGCCTTCGCAATAGTGCGGCAGGGCGCGATCCATGTCCGCCACGATGCGGGCCATGTCCGCCGGGTCCAGCCAGCCCTTCAGGCGGAGATACCCAGCCTCCCGCAGGAAGTGCGCGATGTCGGCGGGATCGTCGTCCGGCGTGAAGGCCGCGGCGAGGTCCAGCGGCGCGCCGTGACGATCGAGGAAGCTCAGCCCGTCATCGGTGACCGCCCACCCCTCGAGCAGGGCGATCCAGGCCGTTGAACGTAATCTGGTTCTGGACCCAGTCCGAAAACTGATCCCCGGTCAGGGAGACCACCAGCGCTCCGTCGACGGCGCCGCGACAGGCCTCGACCGCGCCGCCACTGCGCAGCACCGTCCAAGCCGTCCCCTCGACCTCGACAGTCAGCGGCGGCGCCTTCAGCGCCTCCATCCCCGCGGCCACCAGATGTCCATGCGCGGCCGCCAGTCGCGGGAACTCGTCAGCGAAAAAGGCGTCCGGCGCGATGCGCCGCCGGTCCTCGACCCGCCGCGTGCGCCGGTCCAGGTCAAAGGGCATGACAATCTCCTGTTGGCTCAGGCGCAGCGGTCGCCGGCAGGACGAGGGCGAAGGCCTCATCGCACTCGGCGGCCAGGTCGAAGGCCTGGTCCGCACGAAGCCATTGCTGCTCCAGCCCCCCCATGAGCGCGAGGATTCTGCGCGCCGCCCCGCGGGGGTTCTCCACGTGGCCCGTCAGGACGTTGGCGAACTCGGCGAGCACCATGCCTTCGCGCCGCAGGAAGTAGTCGTGGGCGGGATGCTCGCGGCTCAGCGCTTCCGATTGCAGGACGATCAGGAGGCGAAGCAGCTCGGGCTGAGCGATCGAACGCGCCACGATGGCGCGGAACATCCGCAGCACGGAAGCGCGCGAATATTCGGCCTCGCCGGAGGTCGCTTGCTGGAATTCCACGTCCGCGGGGATGATTTCGGCCTCGCGCCGATCGCGCTCCTCCAGGATGGAGACGAGCAGCTGCTCCTTGGAACCGAAGTAGTGGAGCAGGCCGCCGTTGGTGAGCCCGCACTGTTGCGCGAGCTTCTGGACCGTGAAGCCGTGGTACCCCAGCTGCCCGATGAGGCGGATGGCCGCCTCCAGAATCTGCTGCCGCCGGACCTCGGGATCCATTCGCCGCCGCGTGCGCTCTTGCATTTTTCGCTGCCGCATCATTGACTGACTGAATGGTCAATAACGCCGCCAAGGCCGGCCCGCAAGGTCCTTTCGGCGTTTGCTTCCCTTGTGGCCGTCGGCCCGCCGTGCGCATTTCCTGTGCGGAAATCGGACGTTAAGCCTGTCGCGCGCACCCTCCTGGCTTGAGCATCCGCGAGCCAGAATCATGACGGTCGCACAGCGCGATCGCGCCTTCCGCAGCCTGAAGGGGCTGGAGCGCACCGGCTCGACCAGCCGGGTGCTGAATTTCGCCGCCATCACCTCGCGCCACGCCGAGCGCGGCGGCGGGAAACTGGCCCCGCTCTTCAAGGCCCGCGTCCTCGGCGGCGCGGTCATCGTCAAGCACCGGCTGCGGCCGCACGAGCAGGGCGTCTTCGGCAAGCCACGCTACACCGCCACCAAACTCGTCATTCCCTTCGAGCGCACCGACCTCAGCCTCGGCGGCCGGTCCCTGTTCGTCGAGCAGCGGGGCTGGACCAAGCTGCTCGGCGGGCTGCACGGCGAGCCCGCCGCCTACCCTGAGGACGTCGCCCTGCTGCAGGCGCTGGACGACCTGCCGTCGCTCGACCCCTTCCTGGTGCGCGAACAGCTGAAGCGCCGCCGCCTGATGGTCGCCGCCGACTATTTCGTCCTCTCCGAAGCCGACCTCGAAGGGATGCGCAGCTTCGTCAGCGGCGAGCTGGAAGGCCTGGTGCGGCTGGCCTGCGGAACCGACGACGTCACGCACGAAACCGACCGGCTGGTCGACGCCATCCTCTCCGGCGCGCAGGACCTGCGGCTGGAGGCGCTGCGCGGAGCGCTGCATCTCGAGGAGGCCGAATACGGCGAGGGCCTCTTCTGCTGGCGCGGCCTGCTTTACTACAAGTGGTCCCTGCAGGAGACGCTGCCGCTTCTGGAGGACCTGATGGGCGAGCTGGCCGCGATCCGGCTGGTCGGTCCAAGGCCCCAGGCCGTCGTCGATCAGATCTTCGAGCTGAAGAACCGGGTCGCCAGCGGCTTCGCCCGCCGCACCAGCCAGGTCAGCGAGGCGCTCGGCGAATATGACCAAGCCTTCGCCCTGTTGCGCGACCAGATCGAGCCCGCCGCCTTCTCCCGCTTCCTGATCGGCGCGCCAGGCGTCTTCCGCGCGCTGGGCGAGGACATGGGCCTGCTGTCCCACGCCGCCACCTACTGGCGCTTCCGCTTTCCGGCGAGCGAACCGCTGCTGGCGACGCCCGACGACCTGATCGACATCCTCGAGGAATTCGCGCTGGCGCTCGACTGACGCCGCTGTGGTCGCTTCGCTCCTCCTCCTTCCGTGTCGACCCGGAATCCGCGCAGCGGCTGTCCGGGACCCATGAACACAGAGATTTCAAATATTTGCGCAAACATTGCCGCGCCGTGCTCATGGATCCCGGTCTTCGCTTCGCGAAGCCGGGATGACAGTGAGAAGGCGCCGCTCGTCTTGACCCCCGCAGGCCGCAACGAGAACATTCGCCGAACACAATGGGGATTCGACATGTTGCAGCGCCTCGCCGATCAGTTTGAATCCGCCTCCGTCGGCTACGTCGAAGCGAACGGACTTGAGCGGGATGCGGACTGGTTCGTCCTGAAGATGCAGGAGGAGCTCGGCGAGCTGACGCAGGTCTGGAACAAGCTGACCGGACGCGGCCGGCGCCGCGACCGGTCCGAGGCCGAACTGCGCGAGGATCTCGCGGACGAGGCGGCCGACCTGCTGGGCCATGTGCTGCTCTTCGCACGCCAGAACGAACTGGACCTGAGGCGCGCGGTCGAGCGCAAATGGCGCTTCACGCCGACCCCTTAATCGTTGCGTGGCGCGCAATTGGGTTTGCGGACATTGCGTTCGACGTAGCTGTCACGGCGCCGCGATAAGCCTCCCGAACTTGGGGGGCTTGGACAATGAAGACGCGAGCGGGCTGGTTGGCCGCAGGGATCACGGCCTTGGCCCCGCCGGCCTGGGCGCAGGCCGATGTCGCCGGGTCGGTGTCGGAACTGGTGGTGGTCGGCAGCCGCGGCACGCCGCGCCTGATCACCGAGACGGCCTCGCCGGTGGACGTGCTGAGCGGTCAGGCCATCGCCGCGCGCGGCTACAACGACCTCACCAAGGCGCTCGAGTTCCTGGCGCCCTCGTTCAACTATCCCCGCTCCTCGTCCGGTCCTTCGGTCGCCGGCGCCCGCCCGGCCACCCTGCGGGGCCTGAGCCCGGATCAGACGCTGGTGCTGGTGAACGGGCGACGACGCCACGCCTCGGCGCTGATCACCTTCAACGCCGGCGCCTTCCGCGGCTCGGTCCCGGTCGACTTCAACACCCTGCCCGTCACCGCCGTCTCTCGCGTCGAGGTGCTCCGCGACGGGGCCGCGGCCCAATATGGCTCCGACGCCATCGCCGGCGTGATCAACATCCGGCTCCATGACGAGGCCGAGGGCGGCGAGGCCTTCGTCCAGTACGGCGAGACCGAGCGCGGCGAAGGCCAGACGACGCTCGCCGGCGTGCGCCAGGGCTTCCGCCTGGGCCGCGACGGCTTTCTCAACCTGACCGCCGAGGCGCGCGATCGGCAGCCGACCAACGCCGCCGAGATCGACCCGCGGTTCGGACGCGTCACCTCCACCTTCGGCGACCCGGAGACCACCGACGTCAACCTCGTCGCCAACGCCCGCAAGCCGCTGACCGAGCGTGTCGCCGCCTACGGCTTCCTGACCTATGCGCATCGCGACTCGGAGATGAGCCCGCTGTTCCGCGCGCCGAGCGTCTTCCCCGCCCTCTATCCCAACGGCTTCCTGCCGAAGGTCGGGCTGGAGCTGGAGGACCTGGGGGCGGACGTCGGCCTGACAGGCGAGCTCGCCGGCTGGACCTGGGACCTCTCCGACACCTACGGCTACTCCCGCGGCGACTACAGGGTCTCCAACACCGTCAACACCTCGCTCGGCCTGGCCAGCCCGACGAGTTTCTACGGCGGGGCGGCGCGCTATTCGCAGAACCTGGTCAACCTGACCCTCGACCGCGGGTTCAAGCTGCTGGCCGGGGCGCACCTGGCGGTCGGGCTCGAGCACCGGCGGGAGGACTATCGCCTGGTGTCCGGCGCGCCGGCCTCCTACACGCTGGCGGGCGCCCAGGGCTTTCCCGGGTTCAATCCGCCGACGCCGGTGGACGTCGACCGGCATGCCGTCAGCGCCTTCGTCGACGGCGAGATCACCCCGGTCGACGGCTTCAAGCTCGCCGGCGCGGCGCGCTACGAGGACTACAGCGACTTCGGCGACCGGACGACCTGGAAGGCGTCGGCCTTCTGGCGCCCTGCCCCGCTCGTCGCCCTGCGCGCCACCGCCTCGACCGGCCTGCGGGCGCCGTCCCTGCAGCAGCAGTTCTTCTCCACCGTCACCAGCCAGGTCAGCGCCGGCCAGCTGCAGAATGTCGGCACCTTCGCCGTCAACGATCCGATCTCGATCGCGCTCGGCGCCAGCCCGCTGAAGCCGGAGAAGTCCAAGAACTACTCGGCCGGCGTGGTGCTGACGCCCGGCTACGGGCTGACCGCCAGCTTCGACCTGTTCCGCATCGACATCGACGACCGGATCGCGCTCAGCGAGAACCTGCAAGGCGCCCAGGTGGCGGCCATCCTGAGGGCCCACGGCGTCACCAACGCCGCCGTCGCCCGCTTCTTCACCAATGCGGCGGACACGCGCACCGAGGGCTTCGAAGCGACGCTTCGCTGGGACCGGCGGCTGTCGCCCGACGCCCGATTGGGCCTGACCCTGGGCTATGGCGCCTTCGACACCGACGTCCGCGCCCAGCGAACCAATCCGGTGCTGCCGAGCTCACCCCTGCTCGGAGTCAGTTCGATCGACCTGATGACCGACGGCCAACCGCGCAATAAGCTGGTGGTCGGCGGCGAGCTGAACTGGCGCGCGTGGCGGGTCAGCGCCGACGTCACGCGCTTCGGCGCCTACCGCTCGACGGCGGCGACGGGGTCGGCGAACCAGGTCTTCAACGGCCCGACCTCGCTGGACCTGGCGGCCGCCTACCGGTGGCGGCGCCAGCTGACCCTGGCCGCCGGCGTGCTCAACGCGACGAACGAGCTCCCGGACCGTCTCATCGGCGAGAGCACGGGGCGGCCCTACAGCGAGTTCGACCCGCTGGGCGTCAACGGCCGCGAATACTATCTGCGCCTGACGGCGGAGTTCTAGGGTGCGCGCCGCAGTCTGGATCGCCGCCCTAGCGGCAAGCCTCGGCCTGACCTCGACGGCTCAGGCCTGGACGCGGCCGGGGCATATGGTCACCGCCGCCATCGCCCTCGACGACATCCAGCGCCGCCGCCCGGACCTGCTGCCGCAGCTGTCCGCCCTGCTGGAGGCCCATCCCGACCGCGGTCCTTTCCAGGTCGCCGCGGACCGCGCGCTCGGCGCGGAGCGTAGCCGGCGGATGTTCCTGGAATGCGCCCGCTGGCCCGACGACGTCCGCCAGACCCCGGCCGACCATCCCCCGCGGCACATCGCCTTCAGCGCCGTAGCGGCGGCCGACGCCCCGCCCGCCGCACGCAAGGCCGCCGCCGCCAAGCGCGGGACGGTCGAGGGCGAGGCGCTCCAGGCCCTCGCGCTCGATCTTCGGACCCTGGCGGACCACAACGCCACCGCCGGCGAGCGCGCACAGTCGATGTGCTGGGCGATCCACGTCCTGGGCGATCTCCACCAGCCGCTGCACACGGCCACCCCCTATTCGGCGGCTTTTCCGAACGGCGATCCCGGCGCCGCCGGCGCGCGGGTGCGCGACCCGCTGGGCGGCGGGATCATCAGCCTGCACTGGCTGTGGGACGACGCCGTGAACCGCTCGGGACGGATCGAGGACGTCGACCGCCGCGCCGCCGAGCTGGAGGCCGCCTATCCGCGCGCCGCCCTGCCGGAACTCGCCGCCCCCTTCGACCTGCGGCAGGGACCGGACGCCGTCTGGCGGGAGACCTTCGCCATCGCCGAGGCCTTCGCCGCGCGCGAAGACATCCCCATCACCGCCTCCGAAAGCGCGGCGCCCGAGATCGCGCCGGCGGTCTGGGCGGCGCTCAGGCGTCAAGCCGAGCGGCGGGCGGCGATCGCCGGCTACCGGATCTCCGAGGCCGTCATCGCCGCGCTCGACGCCACCGCGGCGCCGTGAGGCGGCTGGCATGCGAAGACCAGGCTGCGCCGCTGCAGCCGGCCCTCCTCCGCCAGCCAGCGCCAGAAGGCGGCCACCGGGGCGGAGCGCATGCGGCTGGCCTTGGCCACCAGCCGGTAGGCGCCGGGATAGCGCGCCGCGGGCAGGCCGAGGCTGACCAGCCGCCCGGACTGCAGATGCGGCGTCACCGTCACGCTCATCCCCGTGGCGACGCCCCAGCCGGTGGCCGCGGCCTCATAGAGGGCGTTGGCCATGTCAAAGGTCTCGGCCCGCGGCAGCGGCCGGCCATCGGCGCCGACCTTGTCCGCCCACCAGCTCCACATGGCCGGATCCTGCACCGCCGTCAGCAGGCGATGATCCGAGAGCCTGCGCCGGCCCGCCCGGATCTCGTCGGCCATCTCAGGGCAGGCGACGGGCGTGATGTCGATATCGAGGAGGTGCTCGGCGTGGAGCCCCGCGACATCGATGTCGGTCGCGCAGATCCCGAGATCGGCGGCCCCCGACCGGATCGATTCCGCAGACCGCGTGGTCTGGATGGCGATCTCGATCTGGGGCGCGCGGAGGCGGAAACGCTCGAGACGCGGGATCAGCCAGGCGACGGCGAGCGAATGCGAGAGCGATATGGTGACGCGCGCCGGACGTCCCATGGCGCCCAGATCGCGGGCCGCTTCCATCATGGCCCGATAGGTGGGCTCCAGCACCGCCAGGCATTCGCGACCCGCATCGGTCAGCAGGACGCCGCGCGGCGTGCGGTCGAACACCTCGCGGCCGGCGAAATCCCGGAAAGCTTGAATTCGCCGCGAAAAGGCCGCGGGGCTGAGCGCGCACCGTTCGGCGGCGATCCTGAAGCTCGGCGCGTGAGCGGCCTCGATGAAGGCTTCGATCACCTCCAGCCTGGGCACGCGTCGGGTCCTGAGCAGACGTTCCGCCATCCGACAAATCTATAGGGAATCTGCCCGCAGCTTTTGTGACAGGCCCGATTCTGCGCCGGGCGCACCTTCCCGAGACGTAAACGCCACTGTCGCGAAGCTGCTGAAAACCTGTGGTTCTCTCCAATCCCGGCTCGTCGAGAAGGCCGGCCGGAGGAACCTCATGGATATCGACAGCGCGAAGTGCCGCGAGCAAGCCGCCTACTGCGCGCAATTGCTGAACAAGAAGCTGGACCCGAAGCGCCGGGCCCAGCTCGAACGGGAGCGGCAGGACTGGCTGACGCTGGCGCACGAACAGGACACCTGGCGCACGCTCGCCCTGGATGAACGCGCTGCGGCGCGGGGCGCCTGATCAGGGCCAATATGCGAAAGCCCCGACCTCCGCGCTGCCGGAGGCCGGGGCTCGCGAGCAAGACTTCGCCGGGCAAGGCGACAAGCTCGCCATCCGTCTTGGTTCATCGCATTCAGGGCCACCATGCGGCCCCGCACAATCAACCGATCAGTGAGCGGAGCGGTTCGAGCGGAGCCTCAGAAAAATCCCGCTGGCAGACCGCTTCGGTCCGCATGAAGACGTCCGCCCGTTCGCGCTCGCTCGGCGCGTAGAGATTGGCCTTACCAATCTAGCCGAAGGGGTCAACAGCCTGGTCAGACCACCCGGCGGCGGGCGTATTCGGTGCGCTTGGCGGCGACCTCGGTGCGGGCGCGCTCCAGCGCCTCGATCTCGGTGGCGGCCAGCAGCCCCTCGATCACACGCTGCAGATGCTCGCGCATGGCCTTGCGCGCCTGTTGCGAATCCCGGGCCTTCAGCGCGTCCAGCAGCTGGCGATGCTCGTCGATGCGTGGCTTCACCCCCGCCGCCCGCGCCTTGTCCAGCATGTGTCGGCAGAGCGGCGAGCGGTAGCGCGCGTCCCACAGGTTTTCGATGACCGAGACGATGGCGGCGTTGCGCGTGGCCTCCGCGATGGCGACATGGAATCTGCGATCGGCCTGTTCGCCGCGGGCGTCGCCGGCGTTCTCCTCAACCATGTCGGCGAGGATTTCCTCCAACGCCTCAAGCTCTTCGTCGGTGATGATGGTGGCGGCCAGCGCCGCCGCCTCGCCCTCGAACAGGGCCCGCGCCTCGGTCAGCTCGAAGGCGCCGATGTCCAGCTCCGGCGCGGGAGCCGGATCCGGCGCGGCGTCGGTCACATAGACCCCGGAGCCATGCCGGGCCTCGACCATCCCGCGGATCTCCAGCGCCAGCATGGCCTCGCGGATGGTCGGGCGGCTGACGCCGAACTCCTCGGCCAGGTCCCGCTCGGACGGCAGTCGATGGCCGCGGGCATAGAGGCCCGACGCGATGCCGTCGCCGATGGCGGCGGCGACCTGCTGGTAGAGCTTACGAGTTTCAGCCGGGCTGCGGGTCATGGTCGGGGGCGTAAATTTCGGCGGGTTGACAGTGCGGCGGTCACGGGCAAGAGGTATTACCACTTTTCGCGGCCGAGAAGCCATATCCTAAGGACCACCGCCCGTGTCGGCGTCGCTTATCCTCGATCCGGACCGATTCTTCCCGCCGGAGCCTGCGGTCCGGGCGGTCGCCCGCGCGCTGTTCGCCCAGGTCGAGCGCCTGCCCATCGTCAGTCCGCACGGCCACGTCGCGCCGGAGTGGTTCGCCCGCAACGAAGCGTTCGAGGACGCGGTCGCCGTCTTCCTCTGGCCTGACCACTATGTCCTGCGGATGCTCTACAGCCAGGGGATCGACCTCGGCCGGCTCGGCCTCGCCGGCGGCGACGGTCCGGTGGAGACCGACCGTCGGAGCATCTGGCGGCAGTTCGCCGCCAACTACCACCTGTTCCGCGGCACGCCGTCCCGGCTCTGGCTCGACCACGCCTTCGCCACGGTCTTCGGCCTGGATCAGCGGCTCTCGGCCGAGACCGCAGACTGCTATTTCGAGGTGATCAATGCGGCGCTGGCGACCGACGCCTTCCGCCCGCGCGCCCTCTTCGAGAGCTTCGGCATCGAGGTGATCGCCACCACAGAGGGCGCGGTGGACGCGCTCGAGCACCACCGGGCGATCCGCGCCTCGGCCTGGTCCGGCCGCATCCTCACCACCTTTCGCCCCGACGACGTCATCGACGCCGAGCGTGAAGATTTCGCCGAGAACCTGCAGAAGCTCCAGGCGCAGACCGGCGCGGACCTCGGCGCCTTCGACGGCTACCTCGCGGCGCTGCGGCAGCGCCGCGCCTTCTTCCGCGAGGCGGGCGGCGCGACCGCCACGGACCACGGCCACCCGACCGCGCGGACGGCCAACCTGCCGTCGGCGGATAGCGCGGCCCTCTACGCCCGCGTCCGCAGCGGCGCGGCCACGCCCGCAGACGCCGAGACCTTTCGCGCCCAGATGCTGACCGAGATGGCCCTGATGGCCTGCGAGGACGGCATGACGATGCAGCTGCATCCCGGCGTCTGGCGCAACCACAACCCCTGGCTCTTCGAGCACTACGGCCGCGACAAGGGCGCTGACATCCCGACGCGGGTCTCCTACGTCGACGGGCTGAAGCCGCTGCTCGACCGGGTCGGCAACCGCCGCGACCTGACGCTGATCCTCTTCACCCTAGACGAGAGCACCTACGCCCGCGAACTCGCTCCGCTGGCCGGCCACTACCCCTGCCTGCGCCTGGGTCCAGCCTGGTGGTTCAACGACAGCCCCGAGGGCATGCTGCGCTTCCGCCGGCAGGTGACGGAGACGGCGGGCTTCTACAACACGGTCGGCTTCAACGACGACACCCGGGCCTTCTTCTCCATTCCCGCGCGCCACGACCTCGCCCGGCGCATGGATTGCGCCCACCTGGCCGAACTGGTCGCCAGCCAGCGGCTGGATCTGGACGAGGCGCACGCCCTGGCTCGCGACCTCGCCTACAACCTGCCCAAGCAGGCCTACCGCCTGTGAGGCTGTCGTGTCAGACCCTGGGCGAGGTTCCGGCGTCCGTCGCCCGGCCGTCCTATGACGCCCGGGCCTTAAGTTGCGGCATCGTCCACCTGGGCCTCGGCGCCTTCCACCGCGCCCACCAGGCCGTCTACACCGACGACGCCATCGCCGCCGCCGGCGGCGACTGGGGGATCGTCGGCGTCTCCATGCGCAAGCCGGACGTGGCCGCGACGCTGACGCCCCAGGACGGCCTCTATACGGTGGAGATCCTCGACGCTGCGCCCAGCTACCGCATCGTCGGCGCCGTGCGGCAGGCGCTGACCCTGCCGCTGGAGCCGCAGCGGGTGCTCGCCGCCCTGGCCGCGCCGGCGACGCGGATCGTCACCCTGACCGTCACCGAGAAGGGCTACTGCCTGGACGGCGCCGGGGCGCTGGACCTCGGCCATCCCGACATCGTCCACGACCTCGCCGCGCCCGAGGCGCCCCGCTCGGCGATCGGCGTGCTGGCCGCGGGGCTCGCCCGACGGGTCGCCCAGGGCGCCGAACCGATGACCGTGATCAGCTGCGACAACGTCGCCGACAACGGCGCGCGTCTCGCCGCTGCGGTCGAGGCCTTCGCCGCGCGCGCCTATCCGGGCCTCGCCGCCGGTTCGGCTGCGAGCTTCCCGCAGACCATGGTCGACTCCATCGTCCCAGCCTCGGACCCGGCCAGCCACGCCCGCGTCGACCGGGTGCTCGGGATGACCGACGAAGGCGCGGTCCAGCGGGAAGCTTTCAGCCAATGGGTGATCGAGGACCGGTTCGCCGGCCCCCGCCCAGCCTGGGATCGGGTCGGGGTGGAGATCGTCGCCGACGTCATCCCCTACCGGCGGCTGAAGCTGCATGTGCTGAACGCCTCGCACTCCGCCCTCGCCTATCTCGGTCTCCTCCGCGGTCACACCTACGTCCGCGACGCCATCGGCGACGCCGGGCTGGCGGCCTTCCTCGACGGCATGATCACCGAGGAAGTCGCGCCGGGCCTGCCGGATCTGGCGGTGCGCGACTATTGGGCCGGCGTGCGCCGCCGCTTCACCAATCCGGCGGTGGACCACCGGCTCGACCAGATCGCCCAGGACGGGGCCCAGAAGCTCGCCCAGCGCATCTTCCCGCTGATGATCGCCAACGCCCGCGCCGACCTGCCGGTCGCCCGGCTGGGCCAGGTGGTCAGGGCCTGGATCGACTGGTCGGCGACCCAGGGGCTGCGGCCCAGCCTGGGCGACGCCGCGATCTTCCCGCCGGAGATCCGCAGCGACGCCGGCCTGCGGGCCGCAATCCTGGAGACCGCCGGGTGAAGCGCGCCATCTGCATCGGCGAGTGCATGGTCGAGTTGAGGCCGGCCGGCGAGGACCTCTATCGCCGCGGCTTCGCCGGCGACGTCTACAACACCGCGGTCTATCTGAAGCGTAGCGATCCGGCGCTGGACGTGCAGTTCGCTACCGTCACGGGCGCGGACCCGTTGAGCCAGGCCATGCGCCGGGCCTGGGCTGGCGAAGGCGTGGGCGACGCGCTGGCGGCGACCGATCCCGGCGGTCGCCCGGGCCTCTATATGATCGAGCTGGACCCGCGCGGCGAGCGTAGCTTCCGCTACTGGCGCGGCGAGTCCGCCGCCCGCGGTTGGGCCCGCACGCTCGCCGCGCGGATTCGCAACGGCGCCCTCGACCGGGCGAGCCTCGTCTACCTCTCGGGGATTTCGCTGGCGATCCTGACGCCGGAGGACCGCGCGCTGGCGTTGGAGCTGGTGGCCGAGCTCAAGAGCCGCGGCAGCCTGATCGCCTTCGACCCCAACCTGCGCCCCGCGCTCTGGGGCGACCTGCGGCCAGCGCGCGCGGCGTTCGAGGCCATGGCCCCGCTCGCCGATATCCTGCTGCCGAGCCAGCAGGACCTGGAGACCCTGTTCGGCGACGCCGACATCGAGTGGATGGCCCAGCGTCTGCAGGAGCTGGGCGCCGCCGAGTTCGCCATCACCGCCGAGGCCCAGGGCTGCCTTGTCCATCGCGGACGCTCAGAATTCATCACCGCCCCGCGCGTCGAGACGGTGGTCGACACCTCCGGCGCCGGCGACAGCTTCAACGGCGCCTATCTCGCCGCCCGGCTGGCCAACCGCTCTCCCGCCGACGCTGCGCGCTCGGGCCTCGCGCTCGCCGCCTACGTCGTGACCCAAACCGGCGCCATCGCCGCCGAACAACCAGACGGACCCTTCGCCGATGCTTAAGATCACCAACGCCCGGGTCATCGTCACCTGCCCGGGACGCAACTTCGTCACCCTGAAGATCGAGACCGACCAGGGCGTCTACGGCATCGGCGACGCCACCCTGAACGGCCGGGAGCTGGCCGTCGTCAGCTACCTGCGGGACCATATCTGCCCGGCCCTGATCGGGCGCGACGCGCACCGCATCGAGGACATCTGGCAGTACTTCTACCGCGGGGCCTACTGGCGTCGGGGTCCTGTAACCATGACCGCCATCGCCGCCGTCGACGTGGCGCTGTGGGACATCAAGGCCAAGGTCGCCGGCCTGCCGCTCTACCAGATCCTCGGCGGCCAGAGCCGCGACGGCGTCATGGTCTACGGCCACGCCAACGGCTCCGAGGTCTCCGAGACCATCGAGGAAGCGCTGCGCTACAAGGAGATGGGCTACAAGGCGATCCGTCTCCAGACGGGGGTCCCCGGGCTGCCCAGCACCTACGGCGTCTCCAAGGACAAGATGTTCTACGAGCCGGCCGACGCGGCGCTGCCGAGCGAGAACGTCTGGTCGACCGAGAAGTACCTGCCCACAGTGCCGAAGCTGTTCGAGGCCGCCCGCGAGGCCCTGGGCTGGGACGTCCACCTGCTGCACGACAGCCACCACCGGCTGACGCCGATCGAAGCCGCCCGCCTCGGCAAGGACCTCGAGCCCTTCCGGCCCTTCTGGCTGGAGGACGTGACGCCCGCCGAGAACCAGGTCTCGTTCCGGCAGATCCGCGCCCACACCACCACGCCGCTGGCGGTTGGCGAAGTCTTCTCCAGCGTCTGGGACGCCAAGCAGCTGATCGAAGAGCAGTTGATCGACTACATCCGCACGACGATCGTCCACGGCGGCGGCATCAGCCACGTGCGCCGCATCGCCCACCTGGCCGAGTTGAACAACGTCCGCACCGGCTTCCACGGTGCGACCGACCTGTCGCCGGTCTGCATGGGCGCAGCCCTGCACTTCGACCTCTGGGTCCCGAACTTCGGGGTGCAGGAGTACATGCGCCACACGCCGGAGACCGACGCGGTCTTCCCCCACGCCTACAGCTTCGCCGACGGCTACCTGCATCCGGGCGAGACCCCCGGCCATGGCGTCGACATCGATGAGACGCTGGCCGCCAAATACCCCTACCGGCCCGCCAGCCTGCCGGTGAACCGGCTGGAAGACGGCTCGATGTTCAACTGGTAGGCGGCGCGATGACGCCCTCCGCGGTCCGTCCGATCCGCCATCTGCGCTGGTGGATCATCGCCATGGTGATGGTCGGGACGGCGGTCAACTACCTGGCCCGCAGCGCCCTGGGCTCGGCCGCGCCGACGCTCACCAAAGAGCTGGACATGTCGACCCAGGCGTATTCGTACGTCGTGGCGGCGTTCCAGCTGGCCTACACCATCGTCCAGCCGCTCGCCGGCTGGATCCTCGACGTCCTGGGGGCGAAGGTCGGGCTGTTCGTCTTCGCCATCGGCTGGTCGCTGGCCAACATGGCGCACGCCCTGGCGACCGGCTGGCCGAGCCTGGCGGTCTACCGCGGCCTGCTCGGCGTCTTCGAAGGCGCGGTCATCCCGGCCGGCATGAAGGCGGTCTCCGACTGGTTTCCGGACAAGGAGCGCTCGGTCGCCACCGGCTGGTTCAACATCGGCACGGCCATCGGCAGCATGATCGCGCCGCCGCTGGTGGTCTGGTGCATCCTGGTGGGCAGCTGGCGGCTCGCTTTCATCGTCACCGGCGCCGTCGGCCTGGTCTGGGCGGCGCTCTGGCTCGCCTTCTATCGCCGGCCGCAGGAGCATTCGCGGATCTCGCCCGAGGAACTCGCCTATATCGAGGCGGGCCAGGCGCCCGACGCGGCGCCTGCGGAGGGTCCCCGCCGGCCAAGTTGGATCACCATCGCCCGGACCCGGAACTTCTGGGCCATCGCCCTGCCTCGCTTCCTGGCCGACCCGGCGTGGCAGACCTTCAACTTCTGGATCCCGCTCTATCTGGTGACGGTCCGCGGCATGGACCTGAAGCAGATCGCCGCCTTCGCCTGGCTGCCCTTCCTGGCGGCCGACCTGGGCTCGATCTTCGGAGGTTATCTCTCCCCGGCCCTGATGCGGTTTGGCGGCGTGTCGCTGCTGACGGCGCGCAAGCTCACCATCCTGACCGGCTCGGTGTTGATGATCGGTCCGGCCTGCATCGCGTTTGCGCCAAACGCCTACTGGGCCATCGCCCTCTTCTGCGTCGGCGGCTTCGCCCATCAGATCCTGTCGGGTGCGCTGATCACCCTCTCGGCCGACGTCTTTCCCAAGCACCAGGTGGCGACCGCGACGGGGATGGCGGGCACGGCAGCCTGGACCGGCGGCCTGCTCTTCTCCCTGCTGGTCGGGGCGCTGGCGACCACCATCGGCTACAATCCGCTGTTCGTCTGCCTGGCGATCTTCGACCTGATCGGCGCGGCCCTGGTCTTCAGTCTGCTGCGGAAGCCCGCCCTCGCCTGAGGTCGGTTTGCAGCCGCCGGCGCCTTTCTCCGAACATGTTCTGCGGCTTGAACCATGCGTGAACCACGGACGCCCTAAGGTCGTTGAACTGACCGGCCAGGGTTTGGATGGTCCAGGCGACCGACAGGGGAAGCCACGGAGGGCGCGCCGAAAGGCCGTCGCCATGATGGAAGGAACGAAGATGAGCCGCGACAAGATCGAGAAGCTGGGCACCTTGTTTCTCGCCGTATTCTCCACGGCGCTGGCCGCCCAGCTGGTCTCGACCGGCATCGTCGCCGCCCCGATCCAATGGGTGGGCGCGCTGACGGCGGTCCTGGGCTCGATCACCATCGCTGTGCTCGTGCGCATCTGGCCGCAGCCCGTCCGAGCCGAAGCCCGCGAGGACTAGTCGGCCGGGAGGCGAGGACGCGCCGAATGCAGCAGCAGGTCTCGGTCGTCACGCTCGGCGTTCAGAACCTGGACCGCTCCAAGCGCTTCTACGTGGGCGGGTTCGGCTGGACGCCGGTCTTCGAGAACGGCGAGATCGTCTTCTACCAGATGAACGGCTTCGTGCTCGGGACCTGGCTGCGCGAGCGTCTCGAGGCCGACCTGCAGCGTCCGAGCTCGGGGCCCGGGCCCTTCAGCCTGGCGCACAATGTGGAAGGCGCAGACGCGGTCGAGCGCCTCATCGCCAAGCTCGCAGCCTCAGGGGGGACGGTCCTTCGCCCGGCTGACGCCCCGGCGCACGGCGGCTTCCGCGGTCATGTCGCCGACCCCGATGGCCACGCCTGGGAGATCGCCTGGAACCCGGCCTGGACGATCGACGCGCAGGGGCACGTGACCTTCGGGGTCTAGACCGCCCGGCTCACGCCCATTCGAACACCGAGACCTCCCGCGGGCGGCCGAGATGCTCGCACAGGACGGTCTTGTCGGCGTCGATCTCGCGCATCACCACCTCGTAGCTCCACAGGTCGGCCAAGTGCTGCAGGACGCGCTCGGCGTCCTCCGGGTCCAGCAGGGCGCCGTCGGCGACGTGGTGGTGCAGGACGAGCTTGCGATCGCCGGCCAGGTCCACGTCCACCACCTCGATATTGGGCTCGCGCGCGCCGATGTCGTACTGGCGCGCCAGCTCGCGGCGGATCCGGCGGTAGCCGCGCTCGTTGTGGATCGCCTCGACCTTGATGCCTTCCCGCACCGCCGCGTCGTCGTGGAGATGGAAGAGCCGCATCTCGCGCATCAGGCGCGGGCTGAGGAACTGGCTGATGAAGCTGTCGTCGCGATAATTGGCCCAGATGTCGCGCAGCACCGCCATGGCGTCTCCGGTCCCGGCGATCTCGGGGAACCACTCGCGGTCCTCCTCGTCGGGCTCGGTGACGATCCGCTCGATGTCCCGCATCATCGAGAAGCCGAGGGCATAGGGGTTGAAGCCGTTGAAGCGCCGGTCGTCGAAGCCCGGCTGGGTGACGACATTGGTGTGGGACTGAAGGAACTCCATGTAGTTCCCGTCCGTGATCATGCCCTTCTCGTGCAGGCGGCCCATGACCTTGTAGTGGACGAAGGTCGCCGTCCCCTCGTTCATCACCTTGGTCTGGCCCTGGGGATAGAAGTACTGGGCGACCTGGCGGACGATGCGCAGGATCTCGCGTTGCCAGGGCGCCAGTCGCGGCGCCGCCTTCTCCAGGAAATAGAGCAGGTTCTCCTGCGGCAGGCCGAGCAGCGCGCGCCGGCGCTCCGTATGGTCCGGCGCGGCGACGCGGGCGGCCTCGGGCAGGGTCCGCCAGAGGTCGTTGAAGATCCGCTCCTGGTGCGCCCGGCGGCTCTTCTGCCGCTCCTCCTCGTGGCGCAGATCCGGCCCGCGCGCGCCTTCGTAGCGGTGCACCCCCTGCCCCATCAGGGCGTGGGCGGAATCCAGGATCCGGGCGACCGCCTCCTGGCCGTAACGGTCCTCGCAGCGCGCGATGTAGCGCTTGGCGAAGTCCAGATAGTCCAGGATGGTGTCGGCCTTGGTCCAGGTCTTGAACAGATAGTTGTTCTTGAAGAAGTGGTTATGACCAAAGGCGGCGTGGGCGATGACGAGCGTCTGCATCGTCGCCGTATTGGCCTCCATCAGATAGGAGACGCAGGGGCTGCTGTTGATGACGATCTCGTACGCCAGGCCGGCCAGGCCCTTGCGGTACATGCTCTCGTGGTAGGCGTAGTGCTTGCCGAAGGACCAGTGCTTGTAGAACAGCGGCATGCCCATCGAGGCGTAGGCGTCGAGCATCTGCTCCGCCGTGATCACCTCGATCTGGTTGGGGTAGACGTCGAGGCCGAGCTCGCCGATGGCGATCTCCTCGCAGGCGTCGTGGATCCGCTGCAGGGTCGTGAAGTTCCAGTCGGCGCCCTCGAAAAGAAGCCTGTCCCCGGTTTCGCTCGTGGGCCGGTCGCTCATCGGAGTTTCGCTCATGGGGGATTCACTCATTTGGCGCCCACCCGTTGGCCGTCGCGCTTCTTGAACAGCTCGCGGAACACCGGGAAGATCTCGTTGCGATCCTCGACCCGGCGCATCGACAGAGGCGCGCCTTCGGACTGCAGGCGCTCGTAGAGGGTCCAGAGCGGCGAGTCCGGCATCGGCTGGCGCATGTGCGAGGTCGCCCCGACTTCCAGATAGGCGAAGTACTGGCTGACCGGCAGCACCGACTCGGTGAGCAGCTGGGCCGCGAGCTGGTTGTCGCCGTGGGCGTTGTCGCCGTCCGAAGCCTGGGCGGCGTAGATGTTCCAGTCCGCCGGCGGATAGCGTTCGGCGACGATCTTGGACATGGCGGCGAGCGCGCTGGAGACCAGAGTGCCGCCCGACGCCGGACTGCGGAAGAAGGTCTCCTCGTCCACCTCCTCGGCCTTGTCGGTATGCCGGATGAAGACCACGTCGACGGTTTTGTAGCGCCGGGTCAGGAAGACGTAGAGCAGCAGGTAGAACCGCTTGGCGAGGTCCTTCATGTGCTCGGTCATCGAGCCGGAGACGTCCATCAGGCAGAACATCACGGCGCGCGCGACCGGCTTCGGCTCGACCTCGAAGTGGCGATAGCGGACGTCGATCGGGTCGATGAAGGGGATCCGCTTCATGCGGGTCTGCATGGCCTCGATCTCGGCCCGCAGCGCCGTGCGGCGGTCCTCGTCCGCACAGTCGGCGAGGGCCTGCTCAAGGTCGGCGAGCGAGCTCTGGCTCGGGCGGCGCAGCGCCGTACGCCGCACCATCGCCAGCTGCATGGTCCGGGTGATCGACATGCTCGTCGGCGAGCCGGACGTCTGGTAGCCGGCCCGCCGCAGCCCCTCGCGCTCGGCGCTGGCCAGCTTGCGCTTGGCCATGTCCGGCAGCTCCAGGTCGTCGAGGAAGATCTCCAGGAACTCCTCGCGGGTGAGGACGAAGCGGAAGGCGTCCTCGCCGTCCCCGTTGCCCGCCCCGCCGCCGCGGCCGCCCCCCTGGTCCGGGCGCGGAAGGATGTCGCCCTCGCTGAAGGTCTTGTTCCCCGGCAGGATGTGGTCCTGGACATCCCCCGGCGTGGTGCGGAAGCGCGGCTCGCGCACGCCGCCGGAGGGGATGCTGACTTCTCCCCCCTCCAGGGCGTCGCCAAGGTCGCGACTGCTGGAGGCGTTGCGCACCGCCTCCTGCACCTGGGCCTTGGCCCGTCTCAGGAAACGCTGGCGATTCTCGAGGCTCTTGCTGTTGGGATTGAGCCTGCGGTCGACGATGTGCATGGCAACTCCCGTCGCGTGATCAACCGGCCTGCTTTACTCGCATGTACCAGTCGACCAGGCGGCGCACCTGGCGTTCAGTGTAGCCGCGCGCTTTCATGCGCTCGACGAATTCGGTGTGCTTCTTGTCGCTCTCGCCGTCCTTCTTGGACCCGAAGGAGATCACCGGCAGCAGGTCCTCGACCTGGGAGAACATCCTCTTTTCAATGACTTCGCGGATCTTCTCGTAGCTCGTCCAGGAAGGGTTGCCGCCGCCGTACTTGGCCCGGGAGCGCAGCGCGAACTTGACGATCTCGTTGCGGAAATCCTTCGGGTTGGCGATCCCGGCGGGCTTCTCGATCTTCGACAGCTCCTGGTTCAGGAGTTCGCGGTTCAAGAGCTGGCCGGTGTCCGGATCCTTGAAGTCCTGGTCCTCGATCCAGGCGTCGGCGTAGTCGACGTAGCGATCGAAGAGGTTCTGGCCGTAGTCCGAATAGGATTCCAGGTAGGCCTTCTGGATCTCGTGGCCGATGAACTCGGCGTAGCGCGAGGCGAGCTCGGCCTTGATGAACTCGAGGTACCGCTTCTCGGTCTCCTCGGGCAGTTGCTCGCGCTTCACGCTCTGCTCGAGCACATACATCAGGTGGACCGGGTCGGCGGCGATCTCGCTGGTGTCGTGGTTGAAGGTCGACGCCAGGATCTTGAAGGCGAAGCGGGTCGAGACCCCGTCCATGCCCTCGTCCACGCCGGCCGCGTCGCGGTACTCCTGGACGCTGCGGGCGTTCGGATCGGAGTCCTTCAGGCTCTCGCCGTCATAGACCCGGAGCTTGGCGTAGTAGGTGGAGTTCTCGTGCTTGCGCAGCCGCGTCAGCACCGAGAAGCGGGCCAGCATCTCCAGCGTCGCCGGCGCGCAAGGGCTTTCGGCCAGCTCCGAGCTGGAGATCAGCTTCTCGTAGATCTTCTGCTCCTCGGCGACCCTCAGGCAGTAGGGCACCTTGATCACGCAGATCCGGTCGATGAAGGCTTCGTTGTTCTTGTTGGCGCGGAAGGTCTGCCACTCGGCTTCGTTGGAGTGGGCCAGCACGATGCCGGAGAAGGGGATGGCGCCGATGTTCTCGGTGCCGATGTAGTTGCCCTCCTGGGTCGCCGTCAGCAGCGGGTGCAGCATCTTGATCGGCGCCTTGAACATCTCGACGAACTCGAGAAGCCCCTGGTTGGCGCGGTTCAGGCCGCCGGAGTAGCTGTAGGCGTCCGGGTCGCTCTGGGAGAAGTACTCGAGCTTGCGGATATCGACCTTGCCGACCAGGGAGGAGATGTCCTGGTTGTTCTCGTCGCCCGGCTCGGTCTTGGCGATGGCGATCTGCCGCAGCCTCGAGGGCGTCATCCGCACCACCGAGAACTTGGTGATGTCGCCGTCGAACTCATTGAGTCGCTTCAGGCACCAGGGGCTCATCAGCCCCGTCAACCGGCGCCGCGGGATGCCGTAGCGCTCCTCGATCATCTCCCCGTGCTTCTCGGGGTCGAACAGCGCCAGCGGGCTTTCGAACACCGGGCTGACCTCTTCGCCAGCCTTCAGCACATAGATGGGGTTCACCTCCATCAGCGCCTTGAGGCGCTCGGCCAGCGACGACTTGCCGCCGCCGACCGGACCCAGGAGGTAGAGGATCTGCTTGCGCTCCTCGAGCCCCTGGGCGGCGTGGCGGAAGAAGGAGACGATATGCTCGATCGTCTCCTCCATCCCGTAGAAGCCGGTGAAGGCGGGATAGAGCCGGATGGTGCGGTTCATGAAGATCCGGCCAAGGCGCGAGTCCTTGGCGGTATCCACCATTTCCGCCTCGCCGATGGCGGCGAGAAGGCGCTCCGCGGCGTTCGCATAAAGTAGCGGATCGCCGGAGCAGGCCTCTAGATAATCCTTCAGTGGCATCTCTGCGTTACGCCGCGCCTCGAAGGCGGTGGCAAAAGCGCTGAACAGCTTGTCCGACATGACTCAGGTCGCCTCTACATGTCCCAGAACATGTTGATCCCTTCCGAACCTGAACGCGTTGCGGCAAAAAGCAGCGAAGGTGAAAATCAACTCGCCGAACAAAAACTCGTAATCGAGGGCGGTCTGGCGGGGCCCCTGCGAGATTTTTGCTCAGATGCTGACGAGTTTCGCGGCGAAAGGCCATTGAGGCTTGCGCCGCGAGAATCCACGGGCGAATCAACCGATGCGTGGGTCGCCCTGCCCGGACACGCAGCCGCGCGCAGGGCCCGGGGGCCTGCGCGCGGGGCGACTCAAGACGCCGGCGCGAATCGCGGCCTGCTAGACGTGAATGAAGCCGCCGGCGTTGGCCACCAGCTCCGCAGGCTGGACCCCCACCAGGCGAACCCATTCACCGGTGGTGAACTGGATGACGGTGTCCGCGCCGTTGGCCGCCACCGTCGGGGTGTAGCCGGCCTTGATGTAGCTCGACAGGTTCAGCACGTCGGCGCCGTAGCCGAAGTCGGTGATGGTGTCGTGGCCGTCGCCCTTGCCGAAGGTGAAGGTGTCGGCGCCCCAGCTGCCCGTCAGTGAGTCGTCGCCGCCCCCGCCGATGATCGTGTCGTCGCCGCCAGCGCCGTTCAGGGTGTCGGCGGCCGCGCGGCCTTCGATCTGATTCGCGCCGCTGTTGCCGATGATCAGGTTGGCGCTCGCATTGCCGATGCCGACGGCCTTGCCCACGCCCGTCAAGGTCAGGTTCTCGACGTTGGTGGGAAGCACGTAGGTGCCGGAGGTGGTGACCAAGTCCGTCCCCTCGCCAGCGTTCTCGACGACGACGTCCGCGTCGACCCCGAGCTGGTAGAGGTCGTTGCCCTTGCCGCCGAGCAGGCGGTCTATGCCTCCGGCGCCGTTCAGCGTGTCGTCGAAGTCCGTGCCCGTCAGGGTGTCGGCCGCGCTCGTGCCGGTGATCACCTTCGGAACCTGAGCGGCTTCCAGGCTGTAGGCGCGGATGTAGTCGATCGCAAAGCCCGGCAGCGTCGTGCCAGTGGGATTGCCGGCCCAGCCGCCGCCGACGGCGTAGTTGACCAGCATATACATGGGCTTGTGAGCCTCGACCGGCGTCGCCAGCTTGAGGAGCTCGGTCCCGTCGACGTACCAGGTCAGGGTCTCAGGCGTCCAAAGCAGGCCGAAGGTATGGAAGCCGGTCGACAGGTCGGAGACGAAGTTGCGGACGCTGGTGGAGCTCCAGTGTGCGGAATCCGGTCCGTGCTGCATGGTGTTGTAGAGGGTGTTGTTCTCGCCGATGTACTCGACCACGTCGAGTTCAACGGTGATCTTCCCGTCGGCGGGCAGCAGCCAGAAGGCCGGGAAGGCGCCCTTGGCGTCGGGCAGATCCGCCCGCATCTCGAAGTAGCCGTAGGTCTGGGCGAAGGTGCCCTTGGTGGTCAGCACCCCCGAGGTCCAGTCGAAATTCCACAGCGACGACTTCAGCGCGGCCGGCGTCAGGGCCGGGCTGATGGTCAGCACGCCGTTGCTCACGCTGAACGGATTGAGCCCGAGCGCGGTCGTGCCGGTCCCGGCGAACTGCGGGTCGACGTAGATCTCACGCTCGCCGACGATGTTGTGAGCCGACTTGCTCGGATAGTCGGCCCAGGCGTAGCTGGTCGCCCAGACGCCGCCGCCGGCGCTCTTGTTCTGCAGCGACAGCGAGTTGAACTCCTCGGCGAAGGTCAGCTTCAGCTTCGACGGATCGATGGAGAGCTGGAAGTTCTCCGCCGTGAAGGCCCCGACCGTGGTGTTCTTGAACAGGATCAGGTCACTCGCCGACAGCTTCAGCAGCACGTCCGACCCGGTCTGGGTCATCGCCCCGGTGACCTTGGCGAAGCTGTCGAAGCCGTAGTCGACCAGGCGCACCACGTCGCTGTTCGTGGCGCCGGTGTGGAAGTTGTGGACGATGTCCTGGCCCGAGCCCTTCTCGAAGATGAAGGTGCCCTTGGAGCCGAAGCTGACGATGACGTCGTCGCCGCCCTTGGCGTCGACCAGCACGTTGGCGGTCACCGCCTTGACGATGTTGGCGTTGTCGTTCGCGACGCCGAACACCGGAGACCAGGTGGCGTCCATCGTCAGGTTTTCGATGTCGTTCGGCAGAACGATATTGACGGTCGCGACCACAGTGTCGACGCCGCCGCCGCCGGAATACCGGTCCTTGACGTTGATGACGCTGAGGGTGTCGTCGTAGGCCCCGCCGACCAGGGAATTTCCCTGATTGCTGCCCACCAGGCGCGACGGCTGATTGCCGGCGACGACATTGTTGGTGCCGCTCCCCCACACGGTGACCGTGTAGGGCGCGCTCTGAGCGAGGAAGGTCCCGCTATAGTTCGTGTAGCCGCTCGCCATTCTGATCGCTTCCAGCTTCCTGGCTGTTAACTGTAGATGTTACGTCGCCCAGACAATTCAGGGCCGCACCAAGCAAGGCCTAATAACGTTTTAACGCGACGCATCAAGGCTCGAAGAAATTTAACCACCCTCTTTCTGATGAAAGAGATGGAAATGACCAAGAAGAACCCGTCAGCGCTCGGATGATCCTGAAATAAGGCGCCCATCACCGGCCCGCCCCCGCGCCGCCACAACCGACGTGGGCCGCCTCAGTGAAAAGGCGCCATTGAGGCGACAATATGGAAAAAAGGCCCCGCGCGAGCCGTCCGCCGAGCCTCGTTCAAACATAGAATCGCCACGACCGGCTCGCGAAAGGCGTTTTTTCGCCCCTCGCGCCGCGACGCCTAATCTTGATTCTCCTGTCGCGCGAAGCGGCCTAACCTTGAGTTGATCTTCCGGCCTCGCCGAATGACCTCGCGGCCTGCCCCTGGGCGCGAGGCGCCAAATCCCACCCCTAGCGTGCGACATTTGCGCGCCACGCAACCAATAGGCTGCGAGCGCGTCTGAAGTGGACGATGATGTCCAAAAAGAGACTCAAAAAAATTAGGGAGAGAGGCACATTGGCAAATGTCCATCACTGGGAGCATGCCCGCTCGCCAGCTCGGTCAGGAACTGATTTCGCCCACTTTCAACGGCTTCTCGCCGCTGCGGTCCGACCTCCTGGCGAGGGCGATCTGACCCGCGACGATCAGACGAGCCGCTGGCCAGGCGCCGTCCGGGTCCTGCTGATCAGCGGTTGTTCGCTCGGGCTCTGGAGCCTCATCCGCCTGGCTCTGCAGGCCGTCTGACGGCGACAGCGAGTCGCCTTTCGGCCCCAGACATGCCGCCGATTCCGGTCGGCGCCGAGATTTCGGGCGCCCCAGAGAGCGCCGCGCATGGTCGCTATGCGGCCGTGCAAAATTAACCGCGACAGGATCGCGCAAGCCTCACGACGGCCCAGCTCTGCGTTCAGAGTTGCGACACATCCGCCGCAGAGGCTCAACAATGTTTCAAGGCAACATCGTTGCGACGCCCAGGAGCGTCCTCCCCTACGCCGTCGTCATCCGGCGTGACCGCGCCGTGATCCGGCGCGAGCCGGCGCACGACCGCACGGAGGCCGACAGGCTGCTGCAGCGATTGATGGCCAACGCCGCGGCGGATTTTTGCTGAGAACCGCGCTGAGGCGGCCGAACTGACCTAGGACCGCGCGGGCCGTCCTTATCCCCGAGACCTCACCCCCCAGACCTCACCACCCAAGCGCGCGCAGGTTGGCCGCGCTGATCGCCATGGCCTCGAGAGGCGGCCGCTCGAACGGCGGCTCCTGTTCGACGAACGCCTCCTCGACACCCGCCTCGTCGGCGGCGGCCAGGATGTCTCGCCAGTCGAGGGTTCCGCATCCGACCTCGGTCGAGCGCGGCTCGGGGTTGTCCGTGAGCGGCTTGATGTCCTTCAGGTGCAGCAGCCGGAACCGCTTCGGGTGGACCCGCAACAGGGTGGCCGGGTCGAACCCCGCATAGCTCGCCCAACCGGCGTCGAGCTGGAAGACCACGCAGTCAGGATCCGTCTCCGCCAGGAGCAGGTCGACGCCGCTGCGCCGCTCGATCAGGTCGAACTCGAAAGCGTGATTGTGGAAGCCGATCCGCAGCCCATAGGCGGCGAGCCGGCCGCCGACGGTGTTCAGCTCGTCTGCGCGTCGACGCCAGTGATCTTCCGTCAAGGCGCTGGAGACCCGCGCGAAGAAGTCGCCCAGCGCCTCGCCCTCCTCCCGGCGAACGGCGACGTCGTCAGGCACGGGGAAGGCCGGAACGACCACATGGCGGGCGCCGAGGACATGCATGTGTTCGGCGAGCCTGGAGAGATCGCCGCGCAGTCCGGGCTCCTCGCGCGTGCCGGGCTCCAACCTGACGTGCGCGCTGACGCAGGACAGGCCCGCCGCGTCGTGCATGGCCCGGATCTGCTGCGGCGTACGGCCGAGGTAGCCGGTGATCTCGGTTCGGCGATAACCGAATCCCGCCAGGGCGCGGAGCGCGCCCGCGAGGTCCGCCTGCGCCTCTGCGCGGATGGAATGCAGCTGTACGCCGGTGATCGGCCCAAGACGGCCGGCGGCGAACGCCTCGCTGGTTTCAACTGACACCACGTCCCCGCTTCCTCGCGACGTGCAGATGGACGTGGACGACCGTTCCAGGCGACGCCTCAGATGTCCGACGTTCGCAGGAGTCGCCCCGCACCATCGCCGCGCCCGGCAATAGTCACATTACCGTGGAACCCTAAACATCAGCTAGCCCCGATGGCCGACCACAGGTCTCGCGCAAGACTATGGTCAATTTCGGGGCGGCTCGCCGAGCTTAAGCCACAGGCATTTTACTGCGGCTTGCTATGCTGCAGCGCGTCAAGGAGAACGGCGCCTGGGAGCGGCCGAGCGGTCGACCGGAGTTGGAGAGTCCGATGAACGATACACCGCAGCTCGCGGCCATGCGCATCGGCATGATGATGCGCGGCTTCGACGAGGTGGATGGCGCGGCCATCTACATGCGCACCCTCTTCCAGACCGTGTTGGAGATCGGCCCGCGGAACAGCTACGTCCTCTTCTTCCGCGACCCCGCGCAGATCGGCCGGTTCGCGGACCTGCCCAACGTCGAAGAAGTGCTCGTCCCCGGCGCCAACAAGGTCCTCTGGGACCAGATCCAGGTGCCGCGCGCCGCGCGCGACAAGAACCTCGACGTGCTCTTCCACTACAAGTTCACCGTGCCGCTGATGACGCGCGTGCCGACCATCTGCCAGCAGCGGGGAACGGAGTATTGGACCCACCCCCACCTCTATCCGTCGTGGAAGGACCGGATCGACCGCTACTACAACATGGCGGCCATACCGCTCTATTGCCGCAAGGCCCGGCGGGTCCTGACCATCAGCGACAGCCTGGCGGGCGAGCTCAATCGCCTCGCGGGCGTGCCCATGGACAAGATGACGACCGTCTATCCCGCAGCGGACGCGCGCTTCCGGCCGGCGACCGAAGCCGACAAGGCCCGCCTGAGGGCGCAGTACAAGCTGCCGGAGGAGCCCTTCTTCCTGATGGTCGTCAAAGGCTACACGCGCCTCGACGAAGGCCACCAGAAGCTTTCGCCGCGGAAGGGCGTGCAGAAGGTGCTCGAAGCCTATCGGCTGGCGCGCGAGGCGGGCGATCGGCTGCTGCCCCTGGTGATCGTCGGGGCCGGCGTCACCGATCGCCTGACCGACGACATGCTCCGCCCCTTCGTGGATCCGGCGCTCGTCACGAAACCCGGCCTCATCAGCCATGGCGACATGCCCGCCCTCTATTCGGCGGCGCGCGCGATGATCTTCCCCTCCGAATACGAGAGCTTCGGGATCCCCCTCGTCGAGGCGATGGCCTGCGGCTGCCCGATCATCACCTCCACGGCCCCGGCCTGCCCGGAGGTGGTGGGCGACGCCGCGATCCTGGTCGATCCGCAGGACGCCGAGGCGTTGCGGCTGGCGATGCGGCGACTGGGCGACGACAGCGTCGCCGATCGGATGGGGCGACTGTCGCTGCAGCGGGCGAAGCGCTACGCCTGGGATCATAGCGCGCGGATCTTTCTGGCGGAGTGCGCGCGCGTCGTGCACGGCTCGCAAGCCCTCGCCCCGGCGATCGCCTAGGGCAGGGTTTGCAGGGATGACAATGACCGTGACCTCAGGGATCGCCGGCGCGTGCAGCTAGGCCGCCTCCTTCGCTCGTCGAGCCTGCAGGCCGCCCTGGGGTTCGGCGTCGGCGGCGTCGCCTTCGCGGTCGGCAATCTGCTGCTCGCCCGCGCCCTGCCCGTCAGCGAATACGGCAAGTACTCGCTGGCCGTGGCCCTCTTCAACACCTTCTGGATGACGGCGCCGCTCGGCTTCGACGAGGGGTCGCTGCGTCGCCATTCCCGGCTGGGCTTGCGGGCCTTCGCCAGAGTGACCCTCTCCGGCGGCGGCGTGGCGCTGCTGGCCGCGCTGGTCGGCCGGCTGGTCTACCAGCTCGACCTCGCGACGCTGGGCTTCCTCGCCGCGGCGATCATGGCCGCGGGCTACGGCGCCATGGCCAGCGCGCTGCTGCGCCGCACAGGCGCCCAGACCTCGGCCCTGGCGGTCAACAACTCGGCGAACTGGGCGGTCATCGTCTGCGGCGCCGTCAGCCTGTTGCTGGCGCTGAAGACTGCGGAGCTCGCGCTGATCGGCCTGGTCGTCGGCGTTTCGCTGGGCGCGATCGGCGGCTGGCTGCAGGCGCGGCGACTGCAGGCGCGGTCCGACGAGGTCCACGAGGACGTGCCGCTGAACGAGGCGCTGAACTTCGTCAGCATCCTGGCGGCGGGCGCGGTGATCGTGCAGCTCGAGCGGCTCGTCGCGCCCAAGGTGCTGGGGGTCGAAGCCCTCGCCAACTTCGCCGTCCTGGCCTCGGTGGCCTTGTTTCCGTTCCGCATGCTGCGTTCCGGCGTCGGCTTCTCGCTCGCGCCCAAGCTCCGGCGCGCCGCGACCATCGCCGAGCGCAACCGCATCATCGTCCATGAAATCGGCGCGGTGGTCGCCGTGCTGTCGGTCGCCAGCCTGGCGGTGATGGTCGTCGCGCCGCCGCTCACCGAACAGCTGACCAGCGGCAAATATCAGCTGTCCCTGGCCCTGGTGGCGGCCGCCTGCCTCAACGGGGCCGCCAAGGTGCTGACCGGCCTGCCGCGCGCCTTTATCACCGCCAGCGGCACGTCCGCCGACCTGCGCGCGCTGAACTGGCAAAGCTGGCTGATGATCGTCTGCAGCGGCGGGGGCGCCTGGCTAGGCGCCCAGGTCAACCTGACCGGCCTGGTCCTGGGCGCCGGCCTCGGGGCCATCCTGGGCGCGCTCCCCAGCCTGCAGCTCGCCCGGCAGGTCCTGCGGCGGTCGGAGGAGTCGCTCAGCGACGCCCGCCCGGAGGAGCTTCCACCGGGCGGCGTCGTTGCGGCGAAAAGCGAAGTCTGATCAGCCGCGCCGCTTCAGAAGGCCGGCGGCGTAGTACCAGTCCACGGTCTTGCGGAAGCCCTCGTCGAGGTCGACGCGCGGCTGATAGCCGAGGATCCGACGGGCCTTCTCCGTCGAGAAGGCGCGGTTGTGCTTGTAGAAGCTCAACCGGCGACGGTGGATCGGCGGCTGCAGTCCCAGTTTCGGGAAGACGGTCTCGCAGACCCGCGCGATGGCGGTCATCAGCGAATAGGGCACCTGCGCCTTCGGCGGCCGGGCCCCGACGGTCTTGGCGGCGACGCCGATATAGTCCCGCAAGGGCAGATAACGCGGACCGCCGATGATGAAGGCTTCGCCCTTCGCCTGCGGCGTCGTCATCGCCAGCATGAAACCCTGGACGAGGTCGTCGATGTAGACGGGGTGGAAGTTCGGGCGGCCGTTCCCGACGAACAGGAAAACCCCCTTCTGCACCATGCGGAAGATCTTCAGCATCCGCACGTCGCCGGGCCCGTAGATGGAGCAGGGGCGGATCACGACCACCTCGATCTCGCCCTTCTCGCCTTCGGCGAGGCAGGCCAGTTCGGCCGCCAGCTTGGTGGTCTGATAGTGGTCGCGCGGGTTGTAGGGGGCGGTCTCGTCCGACGGGGTGTCGGCGACGTGGCCGTGCACGCCGATCGTCGAACAGTAGACGAAGCGCCGGACGCCCGCCGCCTTCGCCGCTTCGAGCAGGGCCATGGTGCCGGTCTGATTGACCTCGACGAACTCCTCCAGAGGACCTTCGGTGCGGAACATCGCGGCGATGTGGAAGACGGTGTCGGCGCCTTCGACGAGCCGCCGGAGCGCTTCCTTGTCCGTCAGGCCGCCGCTGACGACCTCGACGCCGGGAACCGAGAATTTCGAGGGATCCCGCACCAGCGTGCGAACCGGGTAGCCTTCCGCCTCGAGCCGCCGAACCAAGGCGCCTCCGGTAAAGCCAGACCCGCCGCTCACCGCGACACGCGGCTTCTGATTATTCGCCATGCACCACCAACGACCTCAAGATGTACACATCGCCCCCGCCTCGCATCCGCGCCGCCCCAAAATGGTGCAGCGCAACACACACCTTATTGGTGTTATATGAGGGGGACCGCGTGACAACAATCCTGCCGCGATCATCTGGAGCCGCTGCCCGCGACAAAGCATATCCGTGCCTCAGACGCGCCATTGATCTGGGTGAGCGGAATGCTTTTCGCAATGCGGCCGCGCCCTTGGGCGCGGCCGGTGGTATCGCAGCGTTGACAGCGGGCGCGAACCCGACCTGAGGAATTTGCAGGCCGGGCGCGCCTTCGCCGATCAGATGTGAATGAAGCCGCCGGAGACGGACTGCAACTCGTTCACGTGGACGCCGAGCAGCAGGACGCTCTCGCCCGACTTGAAGCTCACCAGCGTATCAGAACCGCTGGCGGACAGGGTGGCGCTGATCTTGCCCCCGACCGCGAAGCTCGAGAGATCGAGCATGTCGCGACCGCCCACGCCGAAGTCTTGGATCACGTCGTCGCCCTCGAGCTTCCCGAGGACGAAACGATCCGCGCCGGCGCCGCCGATCAGATGGTCGTCGCCCCTGCCGCCGACGAGGGTGTCGTCGCCGCTGTTGCCGTTCAGCGTATCTGCGCCCACGCGGCCTTCCAGCCGGTTGGCGGCGGTGGTGCCGGTGATCTGGTTGTTGAGCTCGTTGCCGAAGCCGGCCGAGCGGCCGCTGGTCAGGACGAGATTCTCCACGTTCGCCGCGAGCGTATAGCTGCTCGGGCTGTACACGGTGTCGATGCCCTGGCCGGCGGTTTCGACGACCAGTTCGGAGCCGAAGACGATCGTATAGCTGTCGTCGCCGGCGCCGCCGTAGAGCTTGTCCGCCCCGCCGCCGCCGATCAGGGTGTCGGCGCCGTCGCCGCCCCGCAGCTCGTTGGCCGACTTGTTGCCGACGATGTAGTTGTCGAGCGCGTTGCCGGTCCCGTTGACCGCCGCACCGCCCGTCAACGTCAGCTTCTCGACGTTGGCGCCCAGGGTGTAGCTGAAGGCGGACTTGACGGTGTCCTGGCCAGCGTTCAGCCCTTCCACGAAGATCGACGCCGAGCTCTTCGCCACATAGATGTTGTCGCCCGCCGCCGCCGCGCCGAGATTGGTCGTGTCGGTCGGGATGGGCGTCGTCGGCGTGGTCGGCGTGCTGCTCGCGACGCCGAACGCGGCCTGGAAGGCGTCGGCCGTCAGCGGGTACTGATCGCTGCTGAGCTTGCCCTGGAAGGCGGAGTCCGTATTCCAGTAGTTCTGGTACAGGACGTTGTGGCTGGCGAACCAGGCCTGCGCCTTGGCGATAAAGGCGCCGGCGTCGTCCGAATTCACCCCCCACTCGCTATAGGCCGTGGGCTTTCCATGGGCCGCGGCGAAGTCTTCGAGCCACTGCAGCCCGTACTTGCGGGTGACCATGCTGTTCCAGGCCAAGGCCGGGTCCGGATTGTCCCACGCGGTGTTGTAGTAGAAGTCCATCCCGATGACGTCGACATAGGCGTCGCCCGGATAGGCCTTGGCGACATCCATGCCGGCTTCGCCGTTGGCGACGTTCCACTCGAACTTGAACTTGTCCGAGACGCCCCGGAAGGTCGTCACGAACTCCCGGAAGGCGTCGACGTACGCCGCCTCCTGGCCCTTGGCGGCCCACGGGAACCAGCCCCCGTTGAACTCTTCGCCGACCCGGACATAGATGACCTCCTGGTCGCCGTAGGCGGCCAGGAGCTTCTTGGCGGCGGCCAAGTAGTGGCCGTTGTAGTCGCCGTCCGCCGCGTCGACGAGATTGCCTTCGTTGGCGAACATCGGGATCGACAGGGTCACATCCCGGTCGAGCGAACTGAAATTCTTGATCGCCCAGCTGATGCTGCCGTTCCAGTCGGTCCAGGAGGCCCGACCAGTGTGCACCGCTACGGAGTCGACTTCGCGGCCGACCCACTTCTCGAACGCCAATATGTCGTAGACGTTGTTACCGGCGTAGACACCAAAATTATCCGACATGACTGTCTCCTGAAACTGTTGTCAGGATCTTGTCGGATGGCGCGCGACTTATGGCTTAAGCGGCATCGTTAACTCCGGTAAGCACGTCCCCACACAGAGTGAACGCCGCCATAATATCTAGTCAAAGATCGCGTATCTCTAGATGTAACGCCGCTATAGACACGTCTCACGCCAGCTTCACCTTACGGCTTCCACAGCTTGCCAGATGATGCGGACGCTGCGCTTATACGTCGCAGCTTTAAGGAGAGCTTTCAACTTGCACGCGCACCCCTGCCGATCGACGCCATACCGGACGAGGCGCCCATGCGGCTGATCTCGCCGACCCGCCGAACCGTCCTGGCAGGCGCCCTGGCCTTGCCGGCCTGCGCCGGCGGCGCTGCGCCGATGCGCGACGTGCTGTCGAAGCCGAGCTTCGCGGATGAGTTCGCGCGACCGCTCTCGCTGTATCATCCCGAGGCGTCGCCGCAGGGCCGGTGGAAGACCAACTATTGGTTTGGCGATCAAAGCGACTACGCCAGCGCCACCACCCGCAGCCTGCCGAAAGAGAAGCAGTTCTACGCCGATCCCACGACGCACGGCGTGAACCCGTTCCAGGTGCGCGACGGCATCCTCCAGATCCGCGCCGAGCGCAGCACGATCTCAGACGCCAGGTTCGGAAGCCCCTACCCCGACGGTCTCGTCGCCAAGGGGGCGCCCTTCCCCTATACCTCCGGCCTGTTGACCACGGAGCGGAGCTTCCGTCAGCGCTACGGCTTTTTCGAAGCGCGGATGGCCTTCCCCCGCGGCCGCGGCCTCTGGCCGGCGTTCTGGCTGCTGCCGGAAGAGCACGACCCCAAGACGCCGCGCGACGAAATCGACGTGGTCGAGTGGGTCGGCGTTCACCCGAACCGCCTGCTGTTCACCGCCCACGGGCCGGAGAACGGCGGCAGTCTGACGCGGGAGAATTTCACCAGCCCGGCCGACTTCCACAGCTACGGCCTGCTTTGGACGCCCAAACGCCTGGTCTGGTACCTCGACCATCGCGAAGTCCGGACGGTCAGCGGTCACCACCTGCACCGCCCCATGTACATGTTGCTCAACCTGGCCATCGGCGGCTGGGACGGCAACGACAAGGAGGATCCGAGCGCCTTTCCAGCCGCCTTGCGGATCGACTACGTGCGAGCCTTCGCCCTGCGGCCCGGCGTGGACGGCCAGGCGTAGAGCCCTTCCGGGTCAGATCGAGTGATCAGGCCCGAACAGGCTCGTCGCTTCAGGATTCTTGCGGGCGCCGGCCAAGGCCTACACCGGCGTCGGGCCGTGGGCGCCGGACCGGCCGGCGCCCACGGAAGGCTCTACCGGCGGCGCCTACCAGATCCAGCCGCTGAAGGCGCGCTGATCCCCGGTGATCTGGAACAGGCTGTCGGCCACCTTGTCGCCATTGGTGTCGAAGCTGACGGTCGAGATCCCCGTCCCGCTGTCGAACGCGACCATGGCCTGCCCCGGCGCGCCGGTGAAGGCCGCGACCTTCACGAACGCCTGGTCGCCCGTCACCTTGGTGTTGGCGTCGAAACGACTGACGTCGATCCTGTCCCCGGTCGCCAGGTCCTTGATCAGGTCGGGCGCCGCGCTCGCGGTGTCGCCGGGCGCGGTGAAGATGAAGAGGTCGTTCTGGGTTCCGCCCGTCAGGACGTCCCGGCCCGCCCCGCCATCGATGGTGTCGGCGCCCATGCCGCCGTCGATCGTATCGGCCCCCGCCCCGCCGTACAGGCCGTTGGGCTGGTAGTTGCCGACGATGGAGTTGTCACCGGTGTTGCCGACGACGGCGGCGTAGCCGCTGCCGCTCAGGCGGATCACCTCGATATTGACCGGCGTGTTCACCGTGAAGGACGAGATGATGGTGTCGTAGCCTTCGCCCGCGTTCTCCACGATGGTGTCGCCAGACGCGTAGTTGTAGGTGTCGTTGCCCAAGCCGCCGACGAGCCGGTCGTTGCCGTTGCCCCCGTCCAGGGTGTCGCTGCCGCCGCCGCCGATCAGAGTGTCGGCGCCGCTCATGCCCAACAGCTTGTTCGGCATGTCGTTGCCGGTGATCGTATTGGCGTCGGCGTTGCCCGTCCCGCTGATCGAGTAAGGGCCGGTCAGGATCAGGCTCTCGATATGGTCGCCGATCTGATAGCTGACCGCCGACTTGACCGTGTCGAAGCCGCCCGCGGCGATTTCCGGAAAGATCTGCGACGAGCTCGTCGCGACATAGTTGTTGTCGCCGAGCGAGCCCGGAGGAATATAGCCGGCGAACGCCTCGCGGTAGCTGACCGCTGTGGAGGCATACTGCTCATTGCTGAGCATCGCCTTGGTCGAGGCGTTGGAGTTCCAATAGTTGTTGTAGAGGGGGTCGTGGGAGTTGAACCACTCCGCCGCCTTCTCGATGTAGGCGCCCATCTTGTCGCCGACGACGCCCCACTCCGCATAGGCGGTGGGCTTGCCATGGGCCGCGGCGAAGTCCTCGAGCCATTGCAGGCCCCACTTGCGGGTGACCATGTTGTTGAAGGCGGCGAGCGGGTCCGGGTTCGCGCCGTCCCACGTCGAGTTGTAGTAGAAGTCCATCCCGATGATGTCGACGTAGTCGTCGCCCGGATAGGCCGTCGTCGGATCCATGCCGTTGTCGCCGACAGCGACGTTCCACTCGAACTGGAAGCGGTCCGACACCGAGCGGAAGGCGTCGACGAAGTGCCGGAAGGTGGAGACGAAGGCAGCTTCGTTGCCCTTCGCCGCCCAAGGGAACCAGCTTCCGTTGAACTCCTCGCCGGTCCGAATGTAGATCGGATCCGTCCCGCTCAGACCCGCGACCAGCTTCTTGGCCGCCTCGACGTAGTAGCTGTCATAGGCCCCCGTCGCCGCCGCCGTCAGCGTGGCGCCGTTGGCGAACATGGGGATGGTCCATGTCAGATCATGGCCCTCATTCGCCCACAGCCTCAGACTGTAGTCGATGCTGGTTTGGTAATCCGTCCAGTTCGCCCGCCCAGTATGGATGGCCACCGAATCGGCCGGCTTTCCAAGCCAAGTCTCGAAGCTCGTCAGTAGACTCGGATCGGACCCGACGTACACGCCCGTAAATGTCATGGAAACGTCTCACTCATTTGGCCCCCGCCCAATGGAAGACTTGTAGACAACACCTCTAGACTTCCCGTCGTCTATAGGCGAAGCGTCGCACCCCGCGTCAATGACGCAACAGCTCCCTACGATTCTCCATTATCAAGTTTCTATTTCTTACGTGAAATATGGTCGAATATAGGCGAACCGCTGCTGCAGGTTGCCGCAGGTCGCCCACATGAAATATTAAGACACGGGGTGCCGCTTCGGGGGGCAGAACTACTCTGCCAACGGACATAAGTCCGACTATAGGACCAGGGGAGAAAATTCTCCTCCTGGCTTTTTTATCGAAGTACCGCCGCGACGCCGGCGCCGATCAGGCCCCAGCAGACGATCGAGGCCGAGGTCATGAAGAACAGGGCGCGGCGTGGCGACCAACGCTGCTCGTCCTCGGCAAAGGCCTCGCTGACCCGGCGCTGGAGCTCAAAGGCCCCGTTCTCGATCGAGGGCGGCGCGTACGCCGCCTCACGGGCGGGCGCACGGCCGCGAACTTCGAGCGGCGCTTCTGCCTTACGTTTCGCGTTCATCGCCATGGGCTTATCTCCTGTCACAAGGAGAGTATGACCCATATGTTAACGAGGCGCTGGCAGATACAGTTGCTTCGAGTTAAGCATACCCAGCAGTCCAGAGTTAGAACTCGTGGAAGCTCCTGCCGAAGCGCTGCGTGAGCGGTTGGATGAAATACTGCAGCGCTGTTCTCTTCTTGAGCGTGACCGTCACGTCGGCCGGCATGCCGACTGACAGTCCCTGGCCGCCCATCTCGCGCTTCAACTTGGTTACCTCCGCCTGCGGCACGGTCACCTGCACCCTGTAGAACTCCGCCCCGCTCTTCTCGTCGGAGTAGCTGTCGGCGGAAATCTGGGTGATCACGCCCTCCACCGGCGCCCGGTTCTGGTCGTGCAGGGCCGGGAACTTGATGCGCGCGGCCTGGCCCTTGGTGACGCCGCCCGAGTCGCGCGTCATGATCTTGGCGTCGACGATGAGCACCGTTTCCTGCGGCACGATCCGCATGATGACCTCGCCCGGCGCGACCACGCCGCCGACGGTGTTGACCTTGCTGGCGAAGACCTGGCCGGCCACCGGCGCGCGGACTTGCGACCGGCGCAGCACCTCCTTCGCCGCCGCCAGCTGGGGCTCCAGCGCCCGCAGATCATCCTGGGCGGCGCGGATCTGGTCGGCCAGTTCGCGGTCGCGACGCATGTCGAAGTCCGCCATCTGCAGCTGCGCCTCGGCGACGCCGCTGTGCAGCCGAGCCACGTCGGCTTCACGCGAGCCGGCCGATCCTTCGAGGGCCGCCGCGGTCCGTTCGAGCTCGGTCACCCGGATGCGCGGCGTATATCCGCGCGCTTCCAGGCTGCGCATGCTGGTGAGCTCCTTGCCGATCGCCCGCTTCTGGAAGCCGAGGGCCACGACCTCGCGTTCGGCCGCGATCACCTGCTGGCGCCCCTGAGTGATGCGCTGAGCGAGCATCGCCTTCTCGGTGCGGGCGGCGGCGCGACGCGTGGCGAGCTGACCGCGCTCCACTTCAAGCTGTTGCGCGGCGAGCACGGCCTCTTCGCCCGTCAGGGTCTCGAAGCCGGGCCACGCCTCGACCACGTCGAGCCCACGGCGCTCAGCGTCCAGCCTGGCGAGCTCCGCGTGGCGCGCCATCGTCCGCCCCGCAAGCGACTGCACGGTCTGGCGCGCGTCGCCGCTGGCCAGGTCGACCAGGACCTGCCCCTTCTGCACCCTGGCGCCCTCCTTGACGTACAGCGCCTGGACCACGCCGCCGTCACGCGACTGGACGGACTTGGGACCATCGTCGACCGCCACGGCGCCGCTCATGAAGGCGGCCACGTCCATCGGCGCGAGCGCCGCCCAGCCCAGGAAGCCGACGAAGAAGACCGCGATCACCGCGAGACCGATGCGGATCTCCGGGGTGGGATCGTCGACCGGCCGTTCCATCAGCCGGACCGAGGGTTTGACCAATTCCTGCACCGACATCAGACCCGTCCTTGATTGTGCATGGGAACCTGCGCCGGAGGCGCAGCGATGGCCCCGGATTCCCCCGGGGGATTGGCGAAGCGCAACAGCTGATCGGCCGGCCCCATGGCCTGAAGCTCGCCGTCGCGCAGGATCATCACCCGGTTGGCGCAGCGCAGGATCGCCCCGTGGTGCACGACCATCAGCACCGAGACGCCACGCTGGCGCAACTCCATCACCGCGGCCGACAGCGCCAGTTCGCCTTCGGTGTCGAGATTGGCGTTGGGCTCATCCAGCACCAGCAGGCTCGGCGAGCCGTAGACGGCGCGCGCCAAGGCCACCCGCTGCCTCTGACCGCCCGACAATCCCAGGCCGTTGAAGCCGATCTCCGTGTCATAGCCACGCGGCAACTGCAGGATCATCTCGTGCGCGCCGATCAGCTTCGCCGCCGCGACGACGGCCCGGTCGATCTCCCGCGGCGTCCCGCCGGCGAAGGCGGCGAAGCGCGAGATATTGTCCTTCACCGACCCCGGGAAGAGCACGAAGTCCTGCGGAAGATAGCCGACGTGAGCGGCGAGCGCGTTGGCGGGCCAGATCTGCAGGTCGGCGCCGTCGAGACGCACGATCCCGCTCGCGGGCTGCGCCGCGCCGGCGGCCACCCGCACCAGGGTCGACTTGCCGGCCCCGCTGGGCCCGACGACCGCCACCACCTCGCCCGGCAGCATTTCGAAGCTGATCTTGGTGATCGCCAGCCGGTCGCTCTCGGCCGGCTTGGCCGAAACCTCCTCGAAGCGCAGGGCGCCCTTGGCCGGCGGCAGTTCGGTCTCGCCCGCAACCATCCCGGCGGAGTCGAACAGAGCCTCAAGGTTGGCGCCCGCGGTCCGCGCCTGGACGATGCTCTTCCAGCCGCCGACGATCTGCTCGACCGGGGCCAGGGCCCGGGTCATCAGCAGCGATGCGGCCAGGATCGAGCCGGCGGAGATCTCGTGGTTGATCGCCAGCCACGCCCCCAGCCCGAGGGCGCCGGATTGCAGGGCCATGCGCAGGAACTTGGTCCAGGTCACATAGGCGCCGCCGACGAAGCTGGCGTAGATCTGCAGGTTGATCATGCCCGACCGTTCCTGCACGTGCCGGTTGACCATCGGCCGGACCATGCCCAGCGCCCGGAGGGTGTCGGCGTGGCCGACGGCGTGATCCTGTGTCGCATAGGTCCGCGTCGCGGCTTCCGACGCCGCGGCGATCTCGGGCCCGGTGGCCCGCTCATTGGCGATCGCAAGCAGCACGAAGGCGATCATCGCGACCAGCGTCACGCCGCCCAGCATCGGGTGCAGGGCGAAGGCCGCCAGCAGGAAGATCGGCGCCCAGGGCGCATCGAGGATGGCGAGCAGCGCGCCCCCCGAAATCGCCTGCCGGAAGACGTCGAAATCGCGGATGGCCTGCAGACGCCGGCGATGGGTGATGCGCGGATCGCCCATGGCGATCTCGAGCACCTGCGCCGACATGTGGCGCTCCAGTCGGCCGGAAATGCGCACCAATAGGCGAGTCCGCATCCAGTCCAGAAGCGAAAGAACTGCGAGAGCCAGCAGAAGAATTGCGCTGACGAGCAGAAGTGTTCCATGCCCTTGTGTCGGCAGGGCCTTATCGTAGACCACCAACATATAGAGTGTCGGTGCAAGATAGAGGACGTTTATGAACGCGCTAAAGACGGCTGCAAACAGAATATGCTTCCCGCAATATTCATGTGCACGCTTCAGGATCGCCGAAGCTCCGACAAAGGATTTGAGGAACATGTTGGCGCGACTCCGCGAAGGGGCTCACACTGCCCGATCCGACCGGACCAGGCTAAGGCCCCACAACTTGCAGTTTTATTTACAATTGAAACAATGCGACATAACGCACCGCGCCGCCCAGCAGGGACTGGGCGGCGCGGTTTGAACGAGGGTTCAGTGTCCCGGAATGTTCGGGGCGACGCCCCGCGCCGGCCAGGCCGGCGGGCAAAGCCTCAGTAGGAGCCTTTGCGAAGCAGGACTGCGGGGATGGTCCGCAGAATGATGGAGACGTTGAGGCCCACCGAGCGGTAGCGCGCGTAGACGGCGTCGAGCGCCACGCGCTGGCGATAGGAGACGTCGTTGCGGCCGCTCACCTGCCAAAGGCCGGTGATGCCCGGACGCACCGCGCAATAGTAGCGCTGGTAGGCGCGGCCGTAGCGAACGACCTCCGCCTGGACGATCGGTCGCGGGCCGACAATGCTCATCTCGCCGCGCAGCACGTTGAACAGCTGCGGCAATTCGTCGATGCTCGACTTCCGCAGCAGGGCGCCGAACGCGGTGATCCTGGGATCGACCCGCAATTTCTGGTCCGCGGCCCATTCCTGGCGCGCCACCGGGTCCCGATCCAGGAGCCGGTGAAGACGCTCTTCCGCATCCACAACCATGGAGCGGAACTTCAAACATTTGAAGGATCGTCCGCCGCGCCCGAGGCGGGTGTGGCCGAAGAAGATTGGGCCACCGTCCTGCAGCTTAATCATCAGCGCGGTCAGCAACATAAGCGGTGCGAAGAAGACCAACGCCGTCGCTGCGATAACGACGTCGAGAATACGTGTAGCGTCGATCGTATGCTCCGACTTCGGACTATCCGACTTTAACGCGATCGGAATATCTTTCATTCCCAGATCGAATGCAGCCGAACGGGGGGCGTCTCGAACTTCGCTTGAGCCAAACTGGTACAAGGCTGCACCTCCGGGTGAACAACTCTGCTATTTGAAGCAATACGCTTGCCAGGCCAAGTTCCATTTTGCGTTGCAGCACGGATTTGGCCTGTGGGGAGCAACCACGATCTCGGATGAATGTAGCGTGAGCGAAAATCGCGCAGGCGGCTCGATACAGCCCCGCTGCAAGGCCCAGAACCGGACGCCTGCGGGCGCCCGGAAACGGAATCACGCCTCGTCCTCCGACGTCGCGCGGCGCCTGACGACGGGCGCCTGGATCGTCGCGGTCGCCTTCGTCGGCTTGGTCGCCGCGCGCGAAGCCAACGCCGAATTCATCGTCAATCGCATCCAGCGCCAGCTCGAGACCGGCGGCCCCGCTGCGCCGCACCCTGCGCCTTGCCTGTCGCCCTGCCCCGCGCGGGCCAGCGAGGCGATAGCCGCCGCAGAGGTGCGCGCATTCCGCGAGTCCGAGGCCCAGTCCGCCTCCGACCCCACTCTGTCGCGAGCCGAGGCGCAGGTCCGTCAGTCGCTGGCGCGAAATCCGCTGCTCGCGGCCAACTGGTCGCGGCTGGCCCAGATCGAGGCCTACGCCTCGCCCAACGATTCCCGGCAGGCTCTGGCCACCCTGGCGATCAGCTACCAGGCCGCGCCCTACGATCCGACCGGCGCCGGGTTCCGGATAGATTACGTGCTCAATCACTGGTCAGCGGCGCCGAGAAGCCTCCGACGCAGGGCGCTGGACGAAATCATCTGGCTGTCGAGCGTGAAGCCCGACCTGCTCGATCAGTTGCGGGCCAGGCCGCGCGATCCGGCGGCGCAATACGCCCTGGAGCTCGCGATCATCCAGGCCGAAGAGGCTATGTAGGGTCGCGCCGGAAGGCGCCGGGAAGCCGCGCGGCCAGCTGCCGGACGGCGAGTTCGCGGGCGCGCCGGTCCAGCAACAGCAGCAGCGCCGCATAGATCACCCCGCCGGCGGAGATCTGCGCGGCCAGGGTGACGGGCGCCGGCACGCCGATTCCCTGCAGCCGGGCGAGACCCGCGGCGCAGAGCGCCATCACCGCGGCCGCGACCACCGCCGGCAGGACATCGGCGAGTTGGGCGACGTAGGACAGCCCGGTTTCGCGGCGCACGACATAAAGGGTCGCCGGAATCAGCGGAACGAGCGGGGCGCACCACAAGAGGCTCGCGAGCATCGGCGAATGCGGCTGCACCAGCGCCATCAGGCCCAGGGTGATGATCAGGTGCGTCACCGCATTGGCGACGGAGTAGCGCACCCTGCCCAGGGCCCGCAGCAGCATGGAGCTCGGCAGGCGCAACAGATAGAGCGCCGCAGCGATCGCCATCAGCCGAACGGGGCCGGCGCTCGCCGCCCATCGCTCGCCGAGCAGGACGTCGACCAGGGTGTCGGCGCAGGCGGCCAGGCCCAGAAACACCGGCGTCAGACCGATCGCCACGAAGTGCGAGAAGCTGCGGAAGGCCGCAGCAAGTTCCTCGCGGTCGCCCTGATTCCTCGCGAGCAGCGGGAGGCCGATATTGCCGATGGCCGTGTTGAGGACGGTCTGCGGCGTGACCGTCAGGCGAAAGGCCATGTTGATCACGCCGGCGGTGGGCAGGCCGCCCCACACCGCCACCAGAGTCGTGAACGCCTGCAGGCGCGCGCCGACCAGGGTGTGCATGAAGGCCATCGGCAGGGCGAAGCGCCACAACGGGCGCAGGGCCTTGGCGCCGAAGGCCAGCGACGGCCGCCAACCGCCCGCCAGCAGCAGTCCGCCGGCCTGGAGGACGAATCCGCACACATACTGGATGACCAGGCTCCAGGCGGCCAAACCGCTGAAGGCCAGGGTCAGGCCGATCAGGCTGCCGAGGACTTTCGAGCCGACCGAAGGGATCGCCACGACGCGATAGTCGAAGCCGCGGCGCAGGCGGGCGTTCATCACCCCCACCATGCCGCTGAACGGCAGCGAGATCGCTGCGAGGGCGCTCAGCTTCGCAACCAGGCCGACCGGGGTGTCGCGCAAGACAAAGGCGGCGGCTGCGGCCGCCGCCGCCATCACCAGCCCGAGCCGCAGGACGAACCAGAAGGCCTGGCTGAAGGCCTGGTCGTCGGTGTCCTGCTTCTGGATGAGCGCGTCGTGCAGCAGGCCTTCGGCGTAGAGGTTCACCACCTGGATCAGGCCGATGGCCAGGGCTGCGGCGCCGAAGTCGGCAGGCCCCATGGCGCGCGCCATGAGAAGCATGGTGGCCATGGAAAGCAGGGTGACCCCGCCGGTGTCGGCGACGACCCATGCCGCCGAGCGGGGACTTTTCGAGGTGCTCAAGGCCGCTCCTCAGACTTTCTCGGCGCGCCGCGGCGTTCTAGAAATCCAGTCAGGGACCGGTCCCGAGGCCGCGAGCGGCGGAGCTACCATTGATCCAGCCCTCCACAAAGGCCATTGTCCGCACCGCAAATCAGGGGCCGAGATGACGACCGCGAGCGAAGACGATTACAAGGGTGCGATCGTAGTCAGCGGCGCGGACGCTAAGTTCTTCGATCTCCTAAGAGAGATGGTCACGGCGCTGCGCGCGGCGAACGGACCTGGCCTGGAAATCGGCGTCTACGACCTCGGACTGGCCTCCGATCAGCTCGAATGGCTGGCCGGTCAGGGCGTCATCACCGTGCAGCCGCGCACAGAACTTCGGCACGGCATCACCGAAAACCTGTCGTCGAAGCTGGGCTACCTGGCCCGTCCCTTCCTGCGCGAGAACTTCCCCGGCCGGCGGACCTATGTCTGGATGGACGCCGACACCTGGGTGCAGAGCGCCTCCGCCGCGCGCACCCTCGTGGGCGACGCGACCCGGCACGGCAGCGCCCTGGTCCGCGAGAACGCCCCGAACTACCGCTTCCGGATGGACCTGTTTCTCTGGAAGGCGAAGCATTTCGTCCTCGGCTATGGCCCGATCAACGGCCTGCGCCTCCTCCTGAAGCCGCACGTGAACAACGGCGTCTTCGCCCTGCGGGCCGATGCGCCGCACTGGGAGCGGTGGCGCCGGCGCTATCAGCGCGCGCTCGACCGCACCGGCCAGGCCGCCCCCCACGACCAGTTCGGCCTGAACGCCGCCGTCTATCTCGACCGGCTGGACACCCATTTCCTGCCCGCCACCTACAACTGGATCTGCGACCTCGCGCTGCCGCTGTTCAATTCCACGGCGCAGAATTTCTGCACGCCGCGGGGCGAGGCCGAGCGCATCGAGGTGATGCACCTGGCCGGCCCCATCAAGACGACCGTGTTCCAGATCGATACGACCGGGGGCGGACGGGTGTCCGGCCGCCTTCGGTTCGGCGCAGCCCTGACGCCCGAGGGCTGAGCAGGACCGCGACGACAGCCTGGGGTTGCGACAAAAGCCCTCAGCCGTCCCGCCTTCGCCCGAGGCCGCGCGCTCGCAACGCGCCGCGCCATGGCTGTGGCCGCCAAGCCTGATTGGGCGTCGTTCGCAGCGCGCGGCCGCCGCCGCCTATCGCCCGCCCACGAAGGCGGCTCCCAGGCCATCCAGCTGCAAAGCGTCGCGTCGTTGACGCCACGCCCGCATCGACGCCTGTACGTCAGAATGCCGCAGATCTGGACTTGAAAGCACATGCGAGAACCCGAGCTTTCACTCGGATAACCTCGGTATTATTCATTCATATACACAGATTAACTCCCGTTATCCTTCCGGAGCCTTCGCTCGTTAATGAACTGACCGCAAATCATGGGCCAAGGTCCAAATGCGAGTACGCAACCATGGCTTCCGGTTACACGAATTATAGCGGCGCCTTCCTTTCGGACAGCGCCGCCTACAAGACGACGATCTGGGCCAGCGGCACGGCGACGATCACGGCCGGAAGCACGGCGACGCGTTTGATGGCCAACGGCCAGGGCAACGTCCTCGTCGGCGGCATCGCCGACGACACGCTCGGGATCAACAGCCTGAAGGACAGGTTCAGCGGCGGCGCCGGCGTCGACACCGCGATCTCCACGGTCGATACAATCCTGACCAACGACATCGAAAACCTGACGATGGACGCCCGCTGGTCCCCGGTGTTCGGGATCGCCAACGACGGCGCCAACATCGTCAAGGCCGCGACCGCCAACGTCACCCTCGACGCCAAGGGCGGCGACGACGTGATCGTCAGCTTCGGGAAGAACGACACCTTCCTGTTCGACCAGGGCTCCGGGAAGGACATCGTCTACAACTTCCACACCGGCGCGACCGACAGCGACGTCGCCCGGCTGGGCGGCTACGACTTCACCAGCTTCGCCGAGGTCAAGGCGGCGATGACCCAGACCGGGTCAGACGTGCTGCTGAAGCTGTCGTCGAGCGACCTGATCCTGTTCAAGAACACGTCGATCTCGGCCTTCACCGCCGACAACTTCCAGGTCGGGATCGATCCCTCGAAGCTGAAGATGACCTTCGCCGACGAGTTCAACGCGCTGTCGCTGCAGACCAAGAGCGCCGGCGGCGGCACCTGGGCCACCAGCTTCGCCTGGGACCGCTACGTCACCATGTCGGCCCACAACATCGTCAGCGAGCAGGAGGCCTATGTCGACCCGCTGTTCGCCGGGACCGGCACGACCGCGCTCGGGCTCAATCCGTTCTCGATCAATGACGGGGTGCTGACCATCACCGCGGCCCCGACGCCGGACGCGCTGAAGTCGACGCTGTGGAACCTCGACTACACCTCAGGGCTGCTGACCACCAAGGGCACCTTCGCCCAGAAGTACGGCTACTTCGAGATGCGGGCCGACCTGCCCGACGCCAGGGGGGCCTTCCCGGCCTTCTGGCTGCTGCCCGCCGACGGCTCCTTCACCGCCGAAATCGACATCATGGAGTACGTCGGCGAGACCAACACGGTGCACAACACGGTGCACTACGGTCCGGACGGCGCGCACTGGACGGTCGACAGCTTCAAGAGCTACGTCGCCGACCTCACCAACGGCTTCCACACCTACGGCCTGCTTTGGACGGCGGAGACCCTGACCTGGTACGTCGACGGGACCGAGGTCGCGCAGGTCGCCACGCCGGCCGGCGCCCAAAAGCCGATGTACATGCTGGCCAACTATGCGGTCGGCGGCAACTGGGCCGGCGACATCGCCCCGGGGACCATCCTGCCGACCATGGCCGTCGACTATATCCGCGCCTACAGCCTGGACGCCGCTCCGGTCACAGCGCCCGTCACCGCCGCCCCGGCCCCGACCACGGATCAGGCCGTCACGGCTCCGGTGGTTTCGGAGCCGGTGGTCGTGGCGCCCGTCGTTGTGGAGCCTGTCGTCATCGCGCCGATCGTGGGCCTCAACCTCGTCGGCACGGCCTATGCGAACACCCTGACCGGCGGCGCCGGGGCTGACACCCTGAACGGCGGCGCGGGCATCGACCGCCTGATCGGCGGCGCCGGGAACGACACCTATTACATCGCCGACGCAGACGTCATCGTGGAGCTCGTCGGCGGCGGCGTGGACACGGTCGTCACCGGCCTCAGCCACAGCCTCGCGGCCAACGTCGAGAACCTGACCCTAACCGGCGCGGGCCGGGCCGTCGGCTTCGGCAACACGCTCGACAACGTCATCCTGGGCAACAGCGGCGCGAACCAGATCGAAGGCCGCGCGGGCGCGGACACCCTGAATGGCATGGGGGGCGCAGACACCATCATCGGCGGGGCCGGCGACGATCTCCTCACCGGCAGCTGGGGCGCCGACACCTTCACCTTCAACAAGGGTGACGGCCACGACGTCATCACCGACTTCGGCTACGGCGCCGACGTGCTGAACCTGTCCAACTTCCTCAACGCCGGCCTGAAGCCGACCGTCGTCGCCAGCGGCGCCGACACCCTGATCCACTTCTCCACAGGTGAATCGATCTCGCTGCTCGGGGTCCAGCCGAGCCAGTTGGTCGCCACCAGCATGGGCTTCCTCCACGCCTGAGGAAGGGGCGGCCCTTCGGGGCTGGCCGCACGTCACAGGCGCTGATGGCGCCTCGCAGCGAGCTTGTGACGCAAAAAATCACGACACTTGAGTTCAAACGCCCGTCGGTCCGTTGTGATCGGCGGGCCTCTTACTTAGAATGGCCGCGTTTGTTGGAGGTAGCGAATGCATACAGCGCTGGTTCTCGGCGCCGGGGGCTTCATCGGGGGGCATCTGGTCAAGCGGCTTAAGCAGGAGGGGTTCTGGGTTCGGGGCGTGGACCTGAAGTTCCACGAGCACGCCGCAACAGAGGCTGATGACTTCGTTATTGGCGATCTCCGCGACCAAGGCTTCGCCCGCTCGGTGATCGATCGTCCGTTCGATGAGGTCTACCAACTCGCTGCCGACATGGGTGGCGCCGGCTATATTTTTACCGGCGAACATGATGCGGACATCATGCACAACTCGGCGACCATCAATCTGAACGTCCTGGACGCCCTGCATAAGCGCAACATCCGGCGGGTCTTCTATTCGTCCTCCGCTTGCATGTATCCCGCTTACAACCAGGAAGACCCAGACAATCCCAACTGCGCCGAATCCTCGGCCTACCCCGCCGCGCCTGACAGCGAGTACGGCTGGGAGAAGCTGTTCAGCGAGCGCCTCTATCTGACCTACGGCCGCAATTACGGCATGCAGACCCGGGTGGCGCGCTACCACAACATCTTTGGCCCGGAAGGCACCTGGAAGGACGGCAAGGAAAAGGCTCCCGCCGCCGTCTGTCGGAAGGTCGCCAGCGCCAAGAGCGGCGACGCCATCGACATCTGGGGCGACGGCAAGCAGACCCGCTCCTTCCTCTATGTCGAGGAATGCGTCGAAGGCACCATCCGTCTGATGCGGTCGGATCTCAGCGGTCCGTTCAACATCGGTTCGGAGGAAATGGTCACGATCGACAACCTGGTGGACGTCGTCGCCGACATCGCCGGCAAGCGGATCGAGAAGAACCATATTCCCGGTCCCGTCGGCGTCCGCGGTCGCAATTCTGACAATCGGCTGATTCAAGAGAAGCTGGGTTGGGCGCCGTCGAGGCCGCTGCGCGAAGGGCTGGAAAAGACCTATGCCTGGATCGAACAGCAGCTTTTGCGAAACGCCGCTTGAGAACGCTCATCGAAACCGGTGAGTTGGCCAGCGGCCCAGCGCGCGCGACAGATCAACGGGCGGGGGAACCGGTGCGCATTCTCGTGCATGACTACGCCGGACACCCCTTTCAGTTCGACCTTTCTCGCGCGCTGGCCCGCCGCGGCCATGTGGTTCTGCATGCCTATTTCGCCGGCGATCAGGGTCCGAAGGGCCAGATCGACCGGCTGCCGGACGATCCAGAGACCCTGACGATCAAGGGGCTGTCGCTCGACCAACCCTACGACAAGGGCGACCTCTTCGGCCGGCACCGCAGCGACATCCGATATGGCGCGATCGCCAGCCAGGCGATCACCGAGTTTTCGCCCGACGTCGTCATCTCGGGCAATACGCCGCTCGACGCCCAAAGCCAGATCCAGGCGGCGAGCACCCGCGCCGGCGCGGCCTTCGTCAACTGGATCCAGGATTTCTACAGCGTCGCGATCAGCGAGCTGCTGTCGTCCCGCTGGTTCGGCCTCGGCCGAATGGTGGCCGCTCGCTACGGGCGGTTGGAGCGCCAGCAGTTGCAGGCCAGCGACCATATCGTCGTCATCAGCGACGATTTTCGGCCTCTGATCCAGCGCACCGGCGTGGACCTGGGAAAGGTCACCACCATTCCCAACTGGGGACCGCTCGACAACATCCCGCAGCGGCCAAAGTCGAATGCCTGGGCGCAGAGCCACGACCTCGCGGACAAGTTCGTGTTCGCCTATTCGGGGACCCTGGGCCTGAAGCACAACCCGGCCCTTCTCACGGCCCTGGCGGACCATTTCGCCGACCGCCCCGACGTGGCGGTCGTGGTGGCGGCCAGCGGACTTGGGCTGGAGGAGCTGAAGACCATGGTGGCCAAGCGGCCGCGCGCCAATCTGAAGCTGCTGCCGCTGATCGATTTCGCCGAATATCCCGACTACCTCGGCGCCGCCGACGTCCTGATCGGCGTCCTGGAGAAGGACGCGGGTCGCTTCTCCGTGCCATCGAAAGTCCTGGCCTATCTCTGCGCCGGCCGGCCGATCCTGCTTTCCGCTCCACTGCAGAACCAGGCGGCCCAGCTGGTGATGACGATCGACGCCGGCCCGGTCACCGCGCCGGACGACGAAACCGCCTTCCTCGCCGCCGCCACCGAGCTCTACACCGACGCACCGCATCGCCACGCCTGTGGTCAGCACGGCCGGTTGTACGCCGAGGCGCATTTCGACGTCGAACGCGTCGCCGATCAGTTCGAGTCGATCTTCCTGAACCTTGCGGCGCCCTCGCACGCCGCGCGGCTGCGGCTTCGCAGCTCCTAGCTCCGAAAGCTGGACATCAGCCGATCGCCACGCCGCTCGGCCTGCCCTCCCCCGCCCTTTAGGACACGGAGCCGACCGCGGCGGGGGCGGACGTCTCGGCCCATGTGTTGGTCGCGGCGAATAGTCCGAGCAGACAGGCGCCCAAGGTCGCCGCTGCGGGGACGTTCAGCACGATGTCGGTCAGGCTGATGGCGCCGAGCAGCAAAAGGCTCACGGCGAGGCTCAGCTTCACCGAACGGCCTCCGCGCGGCGCCGTCGCCTTGAGGGCCGGAAGAATCAGGACCCCGATGCTGGACAGAAGAAGGGCGGCGAACAGCCAGCCGCCCTCCAGGGCGGCTTGCAGGACGCTGTTGTGCGCCGCGCCGTAGTTCCAGAGCACCGGCGCGCTCGCCGCCGGCAATTCGTGCACGAACGCCACCCGGAAACTGCCGAGGCCGAAGCCCCAGGGCGCTTCCAGGGTCAGCCGCAGGATGTGGACCAGGCCGTCCACCCGGCCCTGCAGGTTCTGCGCGAAGTCGCCCCGCATGAAGGCCGAACCGCCGAGCAGGCCGATCAGGGCGACCGCGACGGTCATGGCCGCGAGATCGATCCGGCGCCCGACGCGCACGTTGCGGAAAAACCGTCGGGGGATCGCCCCCAGCGAGAGGAAGGCCAGCGCGATCGCCAGTCCGCCAAGCGAGATGCGCGAGCGGGTCAGGGCGCAGGCCCCGACAAACAGCAGGATCACCAGGATCTGGATGGCCAGTTCGGCGTAGCGTGAGCGCCGCATCATCGGGTGCAGATCGCTCAGCAGCGACAGCTGCCGGCGCAGCAGGCCTGCGCCGAGAATGGCGAAAAGGCCGAAGACCGCGCCCGCCGCATTGGCGTTCAGCAGCGTCCCCGTGAAGCGCTCCCAATGCCCGGTCTTCTCGCTCCCCAGGATAAGGGTCGGATCGGCCTGGTACAGGGTCAGCGCCGCCAGGGTGTAGACCACCGCCCCGGCCTGAAGGACCTGCAGCACCGTCACCGCGCGCTGGATGTTCGCCGCGGCGAACGCCACGGCGACCACCAGACCCGCCAGCCCCAGCAGCTTGGCGATCTCGACGAGCGTCTGGTCCGGCGCGACCGAACCGCCCTGCGCCAGCGCCAAGGCGGCGAGCGGCTGAGCCGCGGCCGGCGGCGCGCCAAGGCCGAGGCGGACCAGGGGGATCAGGATGGCCAGCAGAAAAAGGATCGCGCTGATCTTCCACGACTTGGGAATGGCGCGTGCTTCGTCGCGCACGGTCCAGAGCAGGAAGCCGCAGACGAGCAGATTGGCCAGGGCCGACAGCACCGACGGGAGGCTGGCGTTGGCGCCAAGCGCCGCCAGCGCGCCGAACACGACCACCAGCAGCGGCGCCCAGGTCCGGCCGCGCCGCCACCACGTCTCGACGAAAGCCCCGGGCGAAGCGGCGGATCTCAGCGGGTTTGGATGGGTTGCCACGTCTGGTAGCGCTTCCCGCGCCAAGCATCCACCAGACCCAGGCTGGCCGCATAGATGGCCGTGGCCGCCTCGGTCATGTGGCTCAGCGGCGGCAGATTGGCGAGACGGCCGAGGCCGTAGGTGATGACCGCCGCCGCCAGCAAGGCGAACGCCGCAAGGCCGCCCCACTGGGCGCCGACGAACAGCAGGGCGAAGATCAGGCAGATCAAGGCGTTGAAGCCGCTGTACCAGCGCATCAACCGGTGGGAGATGTATTTCACGAATTCGCCGGCCGGCATCTTGATGAGCTGCGGCCAGAGGTAGACGTGGCTGGCGTAGGCCCGGCAGGCGATACGGCGCTTGCGGCGGAACTCGTCCTGAGGAACCGCAGACGTCCGCTCATAGGCGATGACGTCAGCGGCGCTCACCAGGCGCCGGTTGTCGAAGATGACCGACATGCTGACGATGAAATCATCGAGCAGATGCCCCGGCACCTCGGGATAGAGGTCGCGGCGGGTGGCGAACAGCGAGCCGTCGGCCCCCATGGTGGAGCCCGACCGGGACTCGCCCTGCTTGATGAACTCCTCGAGCCGCCAATAGACGGACCCCATGCGCGCCGTGACGCTCTCGGCGCCGTTCGTATAGATCAGGGTGCCGCAGACGCCGCCGACCTCAGGATCGTTGAAATAGGCGAGCAGCCGCTTGATCGAGTCCGGTTCGACCGTGACGTTGGCGTCGGTGAAGATCAGCACCTCCGTCTTCGCCTCCTGGGCCAGCCGGCGCATGCCCACCGCCTTGCCCGTCCGCTCCTTGGCGGCGATGACTTCGACCAGGTCCTTTTCGGCGCTCAGGATCGCCAAGGTGGCGTCGGTGGATTCATCCACATAGGCCATGAACTTGACGTCGGGCGCGATGGCGCGGATCGCGCGCAGGTTCTCGATCTTCGCGGGAAGCGAGCGTTCCTCATTGTAGGCGCAAAACACGAGGGTGGCGCTCACCGGAGGGGCGGCGTCATCGATCCGAAGAGGCCGGCGCGGCAACAAGCGGAGCAAAAGCGGATATATTAGGTAGGGATAGATGGCGGCCAGCCCGAAGCCGATCGCTAAGCCCAACAACGTCAACGCCATTCCGCCTTTCCCCGTTGGGCGCAGTCGCTTCGCGCCGCACTAATCACCCTCCCTGACGCGACGCACCGGCGACGCCCCCAGAGCATCAGCTGAGCGCTGTGGTGATCGGCTACCCCGCGATCTTGCCCACCAAGCATCGTACGCGAGTGCGCAGGATAGTTCCCGCGCAATCGCATGACCAGTTGCAATACGTGACGCTCAGGTCGCGCGACCCCCGGTGGGGCAAGGCCAGCTTCACGTAGCAAGCAATGCCCGCTCACCAAGGCTAATATGCGACGGCGACGGCTTGCGGGCGCCGCATTTGCAATGGCTCCACACCTCAACGCGCGCCCACCACGGCAGGCCTCCTGGGCGCAGCGTCCTCGATCGAGGCGGCCAACTGGTCCTGGAGCGTCTTTTGGTTGAATTCGGTCTCGACCTTGCGTCGCGCCCGGCGTGCGAGCGCCAGGCGCAGCGCGGGCTCGGCCAGCGCCCGTTCCAGCTGCACGACGAGGTCGTCGACGTCGCCCTCCTGCGCCAGTAGGCCGCAGGCGCCGTGACCGACCAATTCCGGGATCCCGCTGTGCTGCGTGGAAACCACGCATGCGCCGCTCGCCATCGCCTCCATCAAGGCGACGGGAATGCCCTCCATGTCACCGTTCTTCGCCGTCAGGGACGGCAGAAGGAAGATGTCAGCCGCCTCGAGATGGCGGCGCACGCCGGCGGAATCGAGCGATCCGACGAACTGCACCCGTTCGCCCAGCTGCAGCTCGACAGCCAGGCGCTTCAGGTCTTCGAGCAGCGGGCCGGAGCCGACGATCTCGTAGCGCCAGTCGGCGGCGTCGCGCGGTAGGCGGGCCAAGGCTCGCAAGGCCACCTCGACCCCCTTCTTCTCCACCAGGCGACCGACCGAGAGGATCCGCGCGACGGGCCCGGGCGTCCGCTCGGCGAACGGCAGCGCATCGCAGTCGACGCCGGTGCGCGCGAGCAGGATGCGCTCCTGCGGGCACCCCAGTTCGATCAGGCTGGACCGCCAGAGCTCGCTGATCGGCAGAAACCGATCGCCGTGCGCGAACAGCGTCCTGTAGACGCCTCGCCCCTCGCTCAGGATGTAGGACGACAGATCGTAGCCGTGGAAGATCGTCCACAGCTGCGCCCGGCGGCCCGGCTTGGCCGAGCGAGACGCCCGCAAGCCATTTGGGCCGAAATGGCAGAGCACGATGTCCGCCAGTTCCAGGGCTCTGCGATCCCTCGCCCGGGCGCGCCAGTTCCGAAAACGCCCCTTGACCTGTCGCGGCAGCGGCGCGCGTTCGATCCGGCGCATCCAGGCTTCGCTGGAGACGTAGCGCACCCGCGACTGCAGCCGCGGATCGAGATCGCCCGTCCCCGCGCGCTGCGCATGCACCTCGAGATCGAACCCGGCCTCGAGCAGCGCCAAGGCCTGATCCCGGACAAAGGTCTCGGAGAGCTCGGGGAAACGGTCAATCAGCAGAATAACCTTGGTCTGCGAACGCACCGATGCCTCGATGGCGGCGTGCATTGCTGCAGAGTCAGCCTGCGTTCCAAGTCGAACGTTCAGTGGAAATCCCCTCTGAAGCGAGCATAGCTGTAAAGGGGCCGCCGCATCCAGGCAATGCCTGCAAGCAGCCTTCTCACAACGCCGGCCCCCGGCGCCCCGCCTTGCGATGTCGTCGCCGCGCCGATCATGCCTGTTCCATCGCTCGCGCGCTCAACCGAGGTCCGCCTTCAGCGGCGGACCGCGATCCGCCCGCCGCCAGGCTCGGCGAGGATGCGGTCGATCGTCTCGCTCGCCGGCCTGTGCCCTTGGCTGATACGCGCCGTCAGAGCGTCGCACTCCGGCGATGGCGGAGCCGGAGGATGGTCCCAGGTCAGGATATGCACCTGGAAGGGACCGTCGTTCACCGAAACGATCTTGTGCTGCGTATGCTGATCCAGGAAGGCCTGGACGTCAGCGTCCATTTCGACCGGCGCCGGCCAGCTGTTGGCGTAGCCCAGAACAGCGCCCCTAGGATAACAGCCGTAGACGAGCTGGACGTTCTTCAGCGTCGAAATATATGGCCGCCCCGTCCGTCGATCCGAGTTCAGCTCCTTCTTGGTGCCTGTGATGTTGTACCGGGGAGCTATCGCCACATCGTAAGCGCCGATGTAGCGCAGCATTCTGAACTCGTCGGTCGTCACGATCACGGACCGGCCGGAAAGCGCCGACGCGATCTCGGCCCGCCGGCTCTGCCAGGGCTCATCCGCCGGCGTCGCGAACAGCAGGCTCTTCGCCTGGACCACGCGCTTCAGCCCGCCGAGGCTGGAGGTGATGGTGACGGCGAAGCCAGGACTGGCGCTGAGCGCCGCCGCCAGGGTGAACCCCGCGAGCGCCGGCCAGAACCACTTGCGTCCACCGCCCGCCGCCGACCAGTCGCGGAAGAGGAACCTCCATCCCGCCGAAACCCCCAGCCCGCAGATGGTGAACACGAAGGGCAGAGCGAACAGGATGTAACGAGGCGCCTTCATCCCGGCGGTGGACAAGGCGATGACGATCGTGGCGGGAATGGCGATGAATAGAACAGTCAGCGGCGGATTTTGTCGATAGGCCAGAACCGCAGACAGGATAAACCCAGATATCAGCAGCGGGTACTCCGCAATCAGATACCTGATATAATATAGTGCATCGCCCTCCTGCCCCCTATTCCACTGCTCCGCGTGCGAGAAAAGATGAGCCAGGCGCGCCACCTCATATGGGCGACTGAACACCATGAACGCTACGCCCGCGGCGACCAGGACAACACCAAGGGTCGCAATCCCCCCGATGAGTTTCGGCGACACCCCGGAGCGGCGAAGCATCCAGACGCCCCAACACCCGATGGCGAGCACGCCAAAGATCGTGCTCGGCTGCAGATGCATGGCGATCAGCGCGCTCGCCCCCCCGACGACGACGGCTCGGATGCGTTTGGCCGGCTCGGCGGTGGTGAACAGATCGTAGGCTGACGTCGCCATCAGCCAGAAGAACAGGGCGTGGATCGAGTAGAATCTCACATAGGCCGACTGCTGCACGGCGACCGCCGACAGACACAGGAACATCGCGGCGGCGAACGCCGCCATCCAGTCAGACCGGAACCTTAGCCAAGTGAAGACGAGCGCGACGTGAAGCGCCCCCGCTATCGCCGCGGGCAACCGCGGAACGACCATATTCCACGTATAATAAGGGGATAGATTCGATATCAACCATGTGAAGAGAGGCGTTCGTCTGTACGCGCCCTCGTAAAGCTGCAACCCATGACCTTGCTGGAGGGATTTTCCTGCAATAATGTGGTATAATTCATCGACCCACACGTCCTGCCGCTGCGCGAGAATTAGCCGTATGGACAGCGCGACGACGAAAAGGGCCGCCCCCATACACAAGACGCGCCAACGATCGTTGGCCAACGACGGGACGCTGAACTCCGACGCCCCCGTCCGCTCGCGCACAGTATCAGCGGTCATCCTTCCCCTCGCTCCGCCCTGACGCTCAAACTAGGCCATTGGTAGCACCCCAACCTTCGCCGCCAAGGATCATCGATAGCTGACCAACGAATATCTCGCGGCGCGCCCGCTAACGCGCAACGGGGGAGCGCTGCGCGCGGCCAGGCTGGGCACGCGCCGGCGTGGCCAGAAGCGTGCGAACAGCCCTTCCCGGCCGCGCCACGGCGACTTTCTATTGCGACGCAACAAGCCAAGATGATAATGTCGACATTCAGGTAAAATGCAGGAAAATCAAATGGCTGCGACGCAGCTTCGGGGCGAACTCAGCGCAAAGATCGAAGCTATCCTGAACCCGCTGTTAGCGGGTCGAAATGAGCATATTTGTATTATCGACCCGCCTGGACACCCGAACGTTGGCGACTGCGCAATTCTGCTCGGAGAGCTGGATTTTTTCGCGCAGCATCACTCCGGCTCGCGCCTGAGCTACTTTGACGTCGACACCTATACGGCCGACGCCGACAAATATATCGATCAGGCCTCCATACTCGTCATCCACGGCGGCGGCAATTTCGGAGATATCTGGCCGCACCACCATCGCATGCGGTCGATGGCGCTCGAGCGCTTCCGCCACAAGCCGATCATCCAGATGCCTCAGAGCATATCGTTCGACAGCGACGAGGAACTGAAGCGGACGGCGGACCTGATCAAGGCCCATTCGGACTTCACCTTGCTGGTTCGCGACACCAGGAGCCAAGCCTTCGCCGAACAGCACTTCGAGTGTCGCGTGATCCTGTGTCCGGACATGGCGTTCGCCATGCGGCCGATTAAGCGCAAGGCGCCCTCGACCGACATCTTTTGCCTGCTGCGGACCGACAAGGAAGCGGTCGCCGACCACGCTGCGATTGAACAGGCGCTCAGGGGCGCAGGGGCCAGGATCGAAGTCGGCGACTGGCTGGAAAATCCGCCCACCCTGACCAGCCAGCTGGACTATCGGCTCAAGCGAATGGCCCGGTTCCATCCGGAACGCATGGCGCCCTTTGGCAAGCAGTTTGTCTGGGCGCGGCAGGCCTATGCCCGAAGCCGGTTGAACTATGGCGTCGAGCTTCTCAGCCGGGGGCGGATCGTCGTCACCGATCGGCTGCACGCGCACGTGCTCAGCAGCCTGCTCGACATCCCGAATTACGCTTTTGATTCCTACGACGGCAAGATTTCCGCCCTGTACGAAACCTGGACGAAGGGACGCGCCGAAGCGACCCTGGTCGCCTCCCCCGCCGAACTCGCCGAGATCCTGCAAAGCCGCCTCAAGGCGGCCTGACGCGGCGGCCGCGCGAGACCAGCTCGGAGCGCCGATTTAGCGGTCAGGCGATTCCGCCTGACCGCATCGTGTTCAGGGGCTCGGCGTCGCCCCCAGCCGCGCTCTTGAAAGCATTCCAAGCAGCCGTTGGGCCATGCCGATGAATTCCGCCTCCGGCCCCTTGGGCGCGCCGGCAGCGCGCCACAGGATCAGGCGTGCGCCGATGTAGGCGATGGCGCCGACGGCGACCCTCGCCGCCACCTCGACGGCCAGCCAGGCGGGCGAACTCGGCACGACCATCAGGTGCGCCACGAGGCCGATCGCGGCGGCCATGATCGCGATGCTGGCGAAGGTCCGGTTGTTCACCTTCAGCTGCGAAATCAGGGTCAGGCCGGTGATCTGCTTCACCACCTGCATTGAGAGACCGATCGCGATGCTGCCGGTGAGGACGCGCGCATAAAGCAGGCCGGTCAGGCCCCAGAAGTGCATGCCGATGAAGATCACCGGAAGACGCATCGCAAACGCCTGCATGTCCCGGATGAACAACATTCTCGACTGACCGTTGGACATGGCCAAAGGCTGCGACATGGAGCCGAGCGTCTGCAGCGCATAAACCGACGCCAGGCACTCCACCACGAAGACGGCGCTGCGCCACTTTTCCCCCATGGCCAGGCGCACAAGGGGGTCGGCGACCATCGCCATGCCGACGCCGGCGGGAAGCGCGATCGCGGTGATCAGCACCTGCGCCGACTGATAGGCGGCGGCCAGCCGCGCGCGATCGTCACGGATTCGAGCGAAGGCCGGGAACAGGGTGTTGCTCAACGGCGCCGTCGCCTCACGCGTCGGGATGACCGCTAGGTTGTCCCCCACCGTATAGAAGCCGAGGGCGGCCCGGCTCAGGAAGCCGCCGACCAGCAGCTGATCGAAACGCCAGTTGATGGTGTTGAACAGCTGCTGCAGCGTCAGCCAGATGGAGAAGGACATCAGGTCCTTCGAGTGCCGGAAGCTGGGACGCGGCAGGAAGGGCAAGACGGTGTACGAGATCAGGAGCCCGGAGAACTGTCCGATCAGGGTGCCGGCCACCAGCGCCCAGTAGCTGTGGGTCGTCACGGCGACGACGACGCCGGCGATGAGCCCGATGAGCTTCTGCGAGACCTGCAGCATGAACTGCTGCCAGAACACCAGGTCCCGCGTCAGCATGATGTTGCGAGGGTTCGCCAATCCCTCGAAAATCGGCCCGATCGCCAAGGCGTAGAGCAAGGGTTCCAGGCGCGGCTCCCTGAACGCCAGGGCCAGCGGATGCGCCAGCCCGGCCAGGAGGGCGGCCAGGATGAAGCCGCGGCAGACCGCGAGCGTCCAGGCGGTGTGAAAATGTTCCTGCGTAGGATCCTTGTGCTGAACAAGGGCCGCAGACATCGAGATGTTGGTGACGGCGCTGAGGATGGCGGTGACCGTCAGCCCGAGGGCCACCACGCCGAAATCGGCCGGCGTGAGCAGCCGGGCCAGCACGGTCGTGCTGATCAGGCCGAAGAGATTGACCGCGCCTCTTGCCCCGGTCATCCACATGGTGCCGACGGCCAGACGCGAACGAACGTCCTTCATTCGAGACAACTCACAGTTGGGCCGCAGACGACCAATCCGAACTCGGCTTCAAGTCTCGCGCTCGTCATCCGCCGACGCTGGACGGGGACTTCGCCATCTCGACAGGCGCCGGGATCAGCCGGCGGATCAGCGCGAGAAGCACGCGCTGGACGACGGCGTTCAGCTGCTCGGTCGCGAACAGGAGGCCGAAGACCAGCTTATCGGATCCCTCGCCGAAGCGGAGCAGATAGCGGAGCGCCGACTGCATCTCCGTCGCCGTGCGCCGGGGATTGGTCAGCTTGAAGAAGGGGCCTCGACGCGCGCGCCAGTCCGCGAGATAGGCCGCGCGGGTGTCGGGCCGCAGAACATATTTCGCATAGTAGGCGCCGCGCCCCGCGTCGAACCGCCTCACCTGCGGCGACACGTCCGGCAGGCGGCGGCGATGGTGGTGCAAGATCACCGGCCGCGGGTCGAAGAGGCCGGCGTCGCCGGACCAGATCCCCGCCGCCACGGCGTCGATGTCTTCTGAGGGAAACGGCGTTCCGGCCCCGAGCTCGCGGTCGAAGCCGCCAATCCTCTCGAGCGTCGTTCGCCGGAAGGCGAGGTTTGCGCCGTGGAAGGAGCCCGTCCGAACCACCGTTTTCGGTGGCGTGAAGACAGGCTCGGTCCGCAGATCGATCGTCAGCGGCGCATCGTCCGGATCGTAGAGCAGGATTCGCCCGCCGACCACGCCCACGTCCGGGTGCTCCGCGAACACGGCCCACATTTTATCAACGAAATCAGGGGTGAAATAGCAGTCGTCATCGGAGAGGGCGATGATCTCACCGCGCGTTTGGCGCCAGCCGCTGTCGCGCGCGGCGCCCAGCCCCGGCTGGTCCTCGTAAGCGTAGCGAAGCCGGCTGTCCTGACGGCAGGCCGCCTTGATCACCTCCTCCGTTCGATCCGTCGACCGATTGTTGAGAATGACGGCTTCCCACGGAATACGGCTCTCGAGCGCCCGCAGGGACGCGATCGTACCGGCCAGCTGGTCTGCACGATTGCGGGTGCACACAAGGATCGAGATCTTCGGAGCGTCCGTCGCCGAGGGCGGAGCGCCGGTCTCGCGGAGGTCGCGTTCGATCTTGCTCATGTCAGACTAAAATAACCTCAGGTATTGCGCTGCAGGCGCGGCAGCGGTCGTGGCGAGGACGGCGTTCGGCCGATCGGGAGATGGCCTGGGTGCGACGGCGCATCATCCAGAGCCGATTCCCTGACGGCTCGCTGCGGACTGTGGAAGGCTACTCAATACGCCGGACCGTGACGACAATGTGTGGGGAAATTGCCTAACTATGATGAACATCGCCGGAGAAACCGGCGCCGTGACACGCGGTCGCGCGATGGGGTCTGGCCGCGCCGGCGCGGCGACGCCGGCGGATCGCAATCCGCCCCTCCGCGCTTGCCGCCGCGGGATCCGCAAGCACATGGTTTCAAGCCCGTCCGGGCTCCTCAAGCGGTGGGCGTGACCCCCGCCGCCTCGGCGCGGGCGGCCGACCGCGGCCGCCCGGGCCCGCTGCTCCGCCCCAGCGAGGCGTAGGCGTCCAACAGCCGCGCCTCGAAAGCCGCCAGGCTGTAATCCGCGTGCACCCGGCTGCGCGCCGTCAGCGCGAGCGCCTGTCCCCCGGCGCGGTCCGCCAGCAGTTGGGCCAGGCCTGCCGCCATCGCCGCGGAATCGGGCGCGGCCAGTCTGGCGCATGAGGCGTCCAGGACCTGGGTGTGGCTGAGGATGTCGGTGGCCAGAACCGGCACGCCCGAGGCCATGTAGGAATAGACCTTCATCGGCGTGTTGACCCCCTTGAGCCGCGGCGAGCAGAGCACGTCGGCCTGGGCCAGATAGCCGTTCAGGTTCGACAGCGGCCGCGGGCCGAGGAATCGTACGCAGTCGCCGACGCCCAGTCCCTCGGCCAGGGCCTGGTGCGCCTCGATCGACTTGGCGTCGCCGCCGATGACGGCGAGGGTGAAACCCGGCGGCCGGCTCATCCGGGCGACGGCCTCGATCAGCAGGCCGACGCCCTGGTAGCCTTCGAGGTTGCCGACATAGAGGGCGAGCGGCCCGTCGCGCTTCACCGTCGCGCGCAGATCCTCGACCTCGCCCGTGGCGGGCTCCAGTCCTGTGGCCGCGTCGGGCGTCACGCGAACCCGGTCCGCCGGAACGTGCGGGCGGATCCTGTCGCCGATCGCCGGGCAGACCGCCAGCACCAGGTCCGAGCCGCGCGCGGCCTGGCTCTCGAACCAGAACAGGAAGCGATGCCAGCGCTTGAGCCCCGGCCACTTCTCCACCAGCTGATCCGACATCAGGGAGTCCATGTCGTAGATCAGCTTGAAGCGGGCCAGTCGTCGGAACGGCAGCGCCAGGAAGACGGCTTCCTCGACGGCGTGAACCACATCGTACCGCTTACGGCCGAGGCGCTTCACCAGCTCGACGCCGAGCCACAGGTCGCAGAGCAGCTTGGCCGGCGAGAAGCCTACGGGGATCTTCTTCACCCCCGGGGGCCGCGCGATGCGGATGTGGGTGAGGCCTGCGACCTCGATGTCCTCGCCGCCCGGAAAGGTGATCAGGTCCACCTTGTGGCCGGCGCCGCAGAGGGCCGTCACCACCTGGCGCACCGCGATCGGCGTTCCGCGCTCGACGTAAAAGGGCTGCGGAGCCAGGAACAGAATTCTCATTGTCCCTCCATGCGTCGCCGCTTCTGAAGTCGCAACTGCAGCTGGTCGGCGATGAAGGCGGGCACGCCGCGCAGGTCGCCATAGCGCTGCATCCTGGTGGCCGGGTTCTTCAGCGCGCTGAGCAGGGCGTGCGCGGGCTTCGCTGCATCCCAGGCCGTCTCAACCACCGCGCCGAAACTTCCGATGCCGGACACGCGGCCGCGGATCGGCAGGACATCGCTGCCCGGCAAGACGTTCAGGCCACGACGCCGCGCGGCGTCGAACAGCGGCGAGCGCCAGACTGCCGGCCGCCCGCCGTTGTCGCCGAGGTGCACCGGACGGGTTTCCAGCAAGTTCTGCACCAGGCCTTTGCGGCGGCCGAGCCATTTGCCGACGCCCCAGGGCGCGACCACCAGCAGGTCCCTCGCGAGCAGGCTGTCGACCATCTCCTCGAGCGGCGCGCCGTCCGGCGACGCCACGCGCTCGCCGAGCGCCAGGATCTCCACCCCCTCGGCGCTGACCAGCTGACGCCCCGCGATGATCAGCAGGTCGGCCGCCTGGCTGCGGAACCACAGCGCATTCGCCTCCGAGGTCGCCTCGATCGGCCCGCCGGGCGTGGCGCTGGCGGCCAGCTGGTCGAAGACGTGGAAGCCCGCGCTCTCGGTGAGCAGCAGGGCGCCGCGTCCGAGGCCGCTGCGGCGACGCACGTTCTGCGCCGCCTGGGCCAGCGCCTCCAGGGCGCGGACCGGCTCATAGATATGGACGTGGGCGTCCACCGCGACGCTCACGCAGTCGCTGGCTTCAGGCATGACGCAGTTCCTCAGCTTTCACGGCCGACGCCGGGTTCCGGCGACGACGCCCTCGGATCACCATCTCGGCGGCCTGCTCCGCAAGGTCATGGGCCGTCGTCAGCTTGACGCCAAGCACCGTGAACAATCCCTCCGGGCCGCCGCGGCCGCCATGGTCGATCATGACGTCACGGCTCCGAAGCTTTTCGCCCTTGCCGTCGGCGTCGGGCAACCGGCCGCAGAGCACCCGCTTGATAGGCATGGCGTCGAAATCCCATCCGGGGAGCGCCTGCCGCAGCTGGTCATGGAAGCCGCGAACCTCCGCCTCCGTGACGGCGCTGCGTCCATCCGACACCGGGACATATTCCGTCCCCGCCAGCAGGCCGTCCGCCGTCGGGCGGATGAAATAGCTTCGGCCGCGGCCCGGCCGCACCGAGACCGCCAGCGCCGCGGCGAGGTCGGGACGCGCGTCGTAGAGGATGTTGAAGGCCAGAGCTCCACAGCCGAGCTCGCCCTCGTCGCGGATCCCGAAACCGGCCGCCAGCGCCTGGGACTGAGGTCCCGCGCAGAGCACGACGAGCGGCGCGCGCACGTCTCGTACCCGGTCGGAGCCTGCGTCGCGGACACGGACGCCCGCCAGCCCGCCCGGCTCGACCAGACCGCCGACCACCTCCACGCCCGTCTCCAGCCGCACCGACGGCCCGGCCTGGGACAGTAGGGCGCGCACCACGCGCGGCGCATCCAGGAGCTCGGCGTCGTACCAGACCGCCGCGCCGACCAGGCCGTCCGCCGGGATGTCGAATTCGGCGAGGGTCTGCGCCCGGCTCCAGAGCCCCCCGGTCGGCAGCTCCGCGCCGGCGCCCAGACCCTTGAGCAAGATCTGCTCCAGGAGGAAGGCGAGACGGAAGGCGGCGGGCGAGCGGAAGGCGCCGCGGTAGAGGGGCATGACGCAGCGCAACGGCCGGACCTGATCCGGGAAGGCCTCGAGATACCACCGCTGATCGCCCTTCGAACGACGCCAGCGATCGATGTCCAGGCTCTGGAGGTATCTCAGACCGCCGTGGACGATCCCGTAGCTGTTCGCGCTGACTCCGGCGGCGGGTTCCGGTTCGCGCTCGAGCAGGAGGCACTGCAGGCCTCGTCGCCCAAGCGCCTGCGCCATCGCCGCGCCCTGGATCCCGGCGCCGACGACGACGACGTCGGCTTCATCTACCGGCATTCATTCGGGCTCGGCGAGGACCCGGCTGCGGCCATCGATAACCGGCCGGCCCTGCTTGCGGCTGGACGCCTGATCGACGATCTCGCGGATCCGGTAATTCAGCGTCGCCGAGCGGGTGAAGATGACGATCTCCGCGATCAGGCCGACGGCGGCGATCTGGATCCCCAGCACCACGAGCAGGACCACGACGATCAGCATCGGCCGATCCTGCAGCCCGACTCCGAAGGCGAAGCGCTGGATCACCAGCAGCAGCCCCGTCAGCAGGCCCGCGGCCGCCAGGCAAAGGCCGATCGATCCGAAGAAGCGGAACGGCTTCTGCATGAAACGGGTGACGAAGGCGATCGCGGCCACGTCCATCAGGCCGTCGACATATTCGCTGACGCTGTGGACCCGGGCCCGGCGGTCGGCCGCGGCCTGCGCCACGGTCACCTGGCTGACCCGGAAGCCGGCCTGTTCGGCCAGCAGCGGCATGAAGCGCTGGTGGCCGTCCAGCAGGTTGATCTCCTGAAACACGTGCGCCCGCGCCGCGCGCACGCTGCAGCCCGGATCGTCGTAGCTCGACTGCGCAAGGCGGGCGACATGCTGGTAGGTCCAGCCCCGCAGGCGGTTCCAGGCGCTGTCCGCCGCCCGGTCACGGCTGCCGACCACCAGGTCGGCGCTGTCCAGCCCCTGCACGAGCGCCGGCAGGGCGGAGGCCTCCACCTGCAGGAAGGGCGGAAGGATCAGCACCTTCTCCGCCCGCGCATGTTTCAGACCTTCCCGCAGGCAGGCGGCCTCGCCGAACACCCGCGGCATGTCGAGCACCATGATCGGCTCGCCGGCCTCGACGAGCTTCACGAGCTCGGCCCAGGCGTCCGGATGCGGTCCGTCGAGCACATAGATGAACTCAACCTTCTGGTCCAAGGGGAGCAGAGAGTCGCGATAGGCCCGGTAAACGGCGCCAACGTCCTCGACCCGCCCTCGCAGGACGATGATGACCGACAGGGCGGGGGGCATGACGTCCGTGCGCGTTTTCGCAATCATTGAGAAGATTCCACATGGGGCGCGCTCACTCGCGAGGCGAGTGTCGCTCCGATTTCGGCGAAGCGCATCGCGCCCCGCTCCGTCAGGGCGAAGATCTGTCCGACCAGGCTCCAGGCGAGCAGGAACAAGGACGAGGCGACAAGCAGCAGGCAGATCGTGACCGGCACCATCGGCAGGTCGCGATGTGTCAGAGCCAGGACGACCAGGGGGATCAGCCCGGCGAGCGTCAGCAGGGTGAAGCTCCAGCTCCACAGCATCGGACGGCGGGCGTAGGTCAGCAGGACGCGGATCGAGATGATGTCCAGGAACACCTTGTAGACCCGCGAGAAGCCGTACTTCGAGACTCCGAACCGGCGTGGGTGGTGCTTCACCTCGATCTGCGCGAGGCGTGCGCCGGCGACCTGCGACAGGGCGGGAATGAACCGGTGCATCTCGCCGTACAGCGGCAGGTGCTGGATCAGTTCGGCGCGATAGGCCTTGAGCGAACAGCCGCTGTCGCGCACCTGCACGCCCATGATCCGCGCCATGATCGCATTGGCGACCTTCGACAGCGCCACGCGCGCGCCGCCGTCCTGTCGCTTCTTGCGCCAGCCGGTCACGATGTCATAGCCCTCTTCGACCAGGGCGAGCAGCCGCGGAATGTCGGTCGGATCGTTCTGCAGGTCGCCGTCCATCGTGATGATGGTGCGGCCGCGCGCGTTCTGGATGCCGGCGACCATGGCGGCCGTCTGGCCGTAGTTGCGGCGCAGGCCGATCGCGCAGACCCGCGGGTCTGCGTTGGCGATCTCGCGCGCAATCTCGAAGGTGCGATCCTTGCTGCCGTCATCGATGATGATCAGCTCGTAGTCGATATTCTCGCCCTTCAGGGCGTTCACGACCGCTTCGTGCAGGAGGCGGATATTGTCCTCCTCGTGATACATCGGAACGACGATCGAGAGCTCAGGCCGCGACGGATCGGGCTTGGCGCCCCCGCGGCGGCGGCTCGACTGTTCGGCGCTCATCGCTGACCCTCACTCATCCCCCAGCCAAAAATGGCGCAAGGCTCACGCCGGCGCTCAGCGCCCGAACGCGAGCCCGTGAAGCCGTCTGAAGGTGCTGAAACAGACTGGAGGCGCCCGCCGCGCTGCAAAAATCGCTTACGCATCCAACTACGATCCCCCGTCGGATCCATTCGCCGCATTCGCGAGACTATACGGCAATGTTGAACCGCAAGTAGTACCGCCAACCGCGTTCCCTGGACACATCAGAAACCCCTGCGCGCTTGAAACGGTCCGCACGAGCCTACATTCCGCGCATCGCGCGAACCCTGCCCCGCACCTGGTCCAGTCCCTGATTGATCTGGCGCATCCGCCCGTAGGAGCAGCCAGCAAGGGTCAGGCCAACCAGAAACAGGGCGCGCGGGCTGCCTCGGCCGCCGCGCCAACCGCCAAGATAAAACCGCCTCGCCGCCCGTCGGCGGCCCGCCTGCAGGAGCACGTCTGCGAAGGCGTTGCGGAACGGCGTGAGGTCGATCCGGCCGCCGCGGTGGAGCGGACGAAGGTGGCGACGATAGAACTGCAGGTAGCCCTTGAGCCTCCGCTGTCCGTTGTTGCTGATCCGTGTGCCACGATGGTGCAACAGCTGTGTGAGCGGCGCCGCGCAGCAGGCGAAGGGACCCGCCTCGGCGAGCCGCACCCAAAGGTCCCAGTCCTGACATGCGGTGAAGCCGGGGTCGAAACCGCCGACGCCGAAGAAGGCGTCGCGGCGGATCATCACGCTGGAGGTCGAGCCCACCACGTTGCGGGTGAGCAGCTCCGCCCCAAGCGCTCCGCTGCGGGTATATTCCGAGGTGTAGATCACCCGCCCGAGGTGATCGTCATGACGGATCTGGGTGTAGCAGAGCACCGCCTCCGGCGCGGCCAGCATGGCCTGGACCTGCCGCTCGATCTTGTCCGGCGACCAGCTGTCGTCACTGTCGAGAAAGGCCAGGAACTCGCCCTTGGCGAGCTCGGCGCCGCGGTTGCGGGCGCGTGGCGCGCCCTGGTTGCGGCCTTCGGCCTCGACCAGGATCGGACGCTCGCACGGGACGGCGCGGGCGCGCGTGACGGTGTCGTCGCGCGAGCCGTCGTCCACGACTATGATCTCAAGCGCCGGATAGGTCTGGGCGACGACGCTGCGCAGCGAGGCCTCGATCGTGTCCGCCGAGTTGAAGCTCGGCATGATCACGCTGACGAGCGGCGTACGCGACGCCGTCTTCGGGGCGGCGGAGGGGTTCGACATGATCATGGCCCGCAGAGCGCCGCGACGAAGGCGTCGCTGCTCGCCGTCTGTGTCAGCCGGGGAAGATGCCGCCCGCAGGCCTCGGCGTAGGCCGCCAGGCCCTCAGGGCTGAGCGCCCGCTCCATGGCGACCTTCAGAGCCTCCGCCCCCTCGAAGCTGAACCGGCTGCTCTCCGGGAGGTATTCGGTAAACACATCGATGTGCGAGGCCAGCACCGGCGCGCCGTAGGCCATCGCCTCGAGCAGGACCAGCGGCACCCCCTCGTAGCGCGCCGGCATCAGCATCAGGTCCGCCGCCGAATAGACGGCCGACGGGTTCTCTAGCCAGGGGATGAAGGTGACCAGGTCCGACAGTCCGCTGCTCTCCACCAGGGCCTTCAGATCGGCCTCCCCCTCCCCCTTGCCGATGAGGAGGAAACGCCACGCCTGCAGGCTGTCGCGCTGCGCCGCGATCATCTGCAGCAGGCGGTCCAACCCCTTGTGACGGGTCTTCAGCCGCCCCAGCACGACCGCCAGCTTCTTGTCCTGGGGGAAGTTCAGCAAGGCGCGGGCTTCGCGCTTGTCGCTTCTGCGCACCCCGGATGGGGCGATATTCTCGACCACCATGGCCTTGCGGCCGCCGGCCTTCATCACCTGGGCGGCGACGGCGCGCGAGGGCACGATGAAGCGTTCGGGAATGCGATAGTAGAAGCGCCGCAGCAGGTCCGGCGCGCCGGTGCCGGCCGCGAAGGAGCTGATCTCCCGGCAGGAATGGGCCATCGGCAGATAGGAGACCAGGCGGGCTGGGCGACGCGCCAGCGTTAGCAGGGGCGCGCCGGTGTTCTCGATGCGGCCCTGAAGAACCAGGCTGGCGGTCGGGCGGAACGCGTCATAGGTCGCGTCCACGAAGCGTCGGTAGGCGCGCCGGAACGGGGCGCGATAGAGCTCCGCCGAGATGCGCGTGAACGGAATCGGCGATCGGATGAGGCCGGGGTCGTCGAACCGCTCCAGGGCCTTGGCGAAGCCCTGATTGCAGCTGGGAAAATTCACCTGCACCGCCTCGAAGCGCTGCAGCAGCCCCGGCAGGACCTGGCAGAACATCATCTCGTGGCCGGCAAACTCCGGGTGATCCTGCCAGACCAACAGCCTGCCGCTTCGTCCATCCGCCAAGACCATCACCTCTCGTCGACTTCCCGCCTTGGTACCGAGCCCGACGGCGGCGCGCTAGAGCACGATGCGATCAGGCGGATCGCCCGATCGTTGAATCGTGGCCTAGAATCAATTGGTTGAGCGCGTTCTAAGCGCAAAACCGGTGTCCACATTTGCGCAACGCGCTCCAGGCGCGAAGCGGGATCGGCGAGCCCGTGTCGCCCGCGGACGGCGCAGCCGCCAAATCGACAATCGCGTTCAGCTTTCCGAGGGGCGCGCCACCGCGCGCCGCCCTCGGGCGACGGTCTGGGTGAGGAAGGCGCGGAGCGGCGCGTCGTAAAGCACCGCAAAGCCGTAGGCCACGAACGGAAGCACGACGACCAAGGCGAGCGGAAGGACGCCCGACAGGACGTCGAACTTCTTCACCAGCCCCCGGGTCGCCCCCACGAGCGGATCGTGGATGGCGTACAGCGGATACGACATCCCCCCCATGTATTTGACCACCTTCTCCTGCTTGCACTCCGCGACGGCGCCCAACATCACCAGGGCGGGCGACAGCAGCACGATGAAGGCCAGGTCGAAGAAGGGCCGCACAGCCGGGCTTGGACGAACTTCGAACAGCAGCACCAGCACCAGGACCAGGACGAAGGCCGGGACCTTCGGCACGTGTTTCGACCAGACCTCGTAGGTGCGGCTCAGCTGCACGCCGAGGAAGAAGGAGAAGCCGACGCGGGCGAAGCCGACCTGGAAGGTGCTCCACTCCCACCCGCCGGAGAGGGTGCCGAAGCTCAGGGCGAACACCAGCAGCATGACGGCGGACGCGCCGATGAGCAGCCAGAGCATGGGGCCTCGCAACGCGCGGAAGAAGTAGGCGAAGACGAGGTTGATGAAGATTTCGAAGAACAGCGACCACTCGGCGCTGTTCAAGGGAAATATGCTTCGGTCGTACGAGACATAGCTCGGGAGCGCGAAAAGCCCGAGCGCCGCCGAGCGCACGGTCTCGACTGCGCCATGCCCCTTGCCAAGTCCGATCACCAGCCCGAGCAGGGAGCCGACCCAGATCATCGGAAGCAGCCGCGCGAACCGCTGGATGGCGAATGCGCCCGGCGTCAGGGTGACGTCCAGCCTGCGATCGTAGGCGTGCGCCAGCACAAAGCCGCTGAGGACAAAGAACAGGTCCACGGCGAGGTAGCCGCTGACGCACCCCCACACCTCGCCGTAGGGCAGAAGCTTCTTGAAGTGGAAAACCATCACGGCGAACGCCCCGACGCCGCGGAGGATGTCGAGCGTCGCGAACTTCTGTGACTTCGAGGCTTGCCCCACCCGTACCCCCATTTACGCCGGCGACGGGGTGAGCGCCTTGCATCCACCTCGCCCCCTCGCGCCGATCTGGACGCGACCAAGATGACACCGCGCTCGCGCGCCGGTGGATGCGAGCGCGCGACGACGTCGAAGGACTGACGCGCCGTAGCCCGCCAAAATCCGGCGCGAACCTAGCATGCGGCCACGCTAGGTCACAGAGAACGCAGCTTGATGAAGGCAGGAAACACGACCCGCTCCGCCGACGTGCGCCGCGAGCCGCATGGCCCGGCGAGACTGCATCAAAAATGACCCCCAGGCGGAGAGGGCCCGGATCAGAGCTTCGTGCGCAGCTCCTGTTTTAGCTGCCCGAGCTCTTCCGGTCGAACGTGGAACAGGGTGACCAACATGGCGGTCGTCGCCATGAAGATCGGCATGGCATAGGATCCGTTCAGGATGCTGTACTGCACCAGGCAACCGAACGCCAAGGTCCGGCTCACGGTCCCTTTGAACAGGGAATAGACAAGATAGATGTAGAGCGCGATCGCAGCCGGCACGCCATACTCGGCGGAGACCTTGGTCGCCGGCCACCAGACCGTATCGGTGACTTGAGGTATGTTCCCCGCGCCGATCCCTTTCAGCGCATCGAGCCCAATCGAATTCAGATTTTCAAAATAGAGCAGCGGCTGAACGAACCGCTGGTTCGCACTGCTGCCCCCGGTGGAGAAGGTGCCCATCCGCGTGGAGACGTTGGCCATCCATCCGCTGGAGATGGCCAACGCCACAACGATCCCGGCCGCAGGAATCGCCGCCGCCAAGGCTCTTGGCCCGAGCCTGGGGATCAGAAAGGGCGCGACCCACAGGAGGAGCATGAGCCCCGTCCCGCCCATGGTGGCGATTTCGGCGCCGAGGAGGATGGCCAACGCCCAGGCCCGCCGGAAAAACAGGAACTCGACCAGAAATCCCAGGGCAATATACTGAGACAAAACAGACGTCTCTAGAAAGAATATTCCATTCGGCTTGTAATAGATCGATCCCCACTCGACCAACTGCATGTAGTTGTACGTGCGATACTGGAACGCTAACGGGATCACCTGATCCAGGTTCGGCCACGTCCAGGCTCCGAGCGTGTGCTGCAGGACCTGCTGCAAGCCGACGATGACCGCGACAAGCAGCATCGCGTTCACGAAGGTGCGCATCATCCAGAGGTATGTCGCGCTCTTCACGTAGATCTTGAAGCAAAGAAGCGCGGTGATCGCGAGGCCGACCATCAGGCTGTTCTGGGAAAACGCGTATCCCAGAAGAAACTGGCTTCCAATGACGAAGAAGGAAAAGATTCCGAACAGGACGAACCGTCCGACATCTATCCCGATCCGGAAGAATATCGCGGATCCGCCCAACATCGCCCAGGCGACAGGCAGGACCAGCTCGATGTTTCCGGGAACGGCGACCTTCTGGAGGAAGACGATCGAGGTCAGCAGGGCGATGAAGATGGCCTTCGCCAGCCAGTCTTCACGCTGGGCGGAGCCCTCGACGCTCGCATTCGTCTCCGGTGCGCGCCCACGGCTCCGCCCCCGCGGGCTCCGCTGCGACGCACGAACCGGAGGCGAGTCAGCAGCAAGCTGAGTCATTTGGCCTCGCATTAGACGCTGGGACAGCAGCACCGACTCTCTCTTAGCGCGCCGCGCCAAGGCCAGGAACCGCTGGAGACCCCATTCCGTGACGGGGCGCTCCAGATGCTCGCCTCGGCGCCCCATTGCAGGTCCAGATGAGGCGCGCGCCCCACCGTCGCCTGCGGCGGCGCGTCGTCAGCTGACGTAATACCCCTCATAGGCGCGGTGGTAGTAGGCCGGGTCTTCGGCGGAAAGCGACCCGCGCGCGGACAGGTCGACCATGTTGAGGACCACGCCGGCGATACGTGCGCCGTCCTGCTCCAGCAGATGGATCGCCGCCGCAGACGCCGCGCGCGGCGTCTTCGACCAGCGGCACAGGAAGACCACGGTGTCGGACAGCAGCGCCACGGCCCGCGCATCGGCGACCGCCAGAACCGGCGGCGTATCCAGCAGGACGTAGTCGAACCGGCCGCGTAGCTCTTCCAGCATCGCCAGGAATTTCGGCGAGCCAAGCAGGTCGGCGGGACTGAAGGACGCGGCCGAAAGCGGCAGGAGCGCGACGTTGGGCACTTCGTCGGCGATCAGCGATTGCGTCAGGGTGGCCTTGCCGGTCACGACCTCGACCAGGCCGTTGGTGACGCGCTTGCCGGTCAGGGCCGCGAGCGAACTGCGACGCAGGTCGCAGTCCACCACGGCGACGCTGTGCGACGCCAGGCCGAGCACCCGGGCGAAGGTCAGGGTGGTCACCGACTTGCCCTCGGCCGGCAGGGCCGAGGTCATGCAGATCACCTTGGGCGAGGCGACGCCGCCGTAGGCCAGGCCGCTCCGGATGGATCGGAAGGACTCGGCGAAGGCCGACATCGGCTTGGCCACCGCATAGGCCTCGGGACCTGCGCCGAACTGCTTGAGGACATGGCGAGGCACCAGCGGCACCGAGGCCAGCATCGGCAGGCCCAGCGCCGTCTCCGCATCCCGGGCGTTGATGATGCCGGGATCGAAGGCTTCCGCCAGGAAGACGGCCACCAGGCCGAGGATCACGCCGAGGACGCCGCCCAGGGTCATGAACAGCGGCTTGTTGGGGAAGCTCGGATAGGTCGGCGTGACGGCGGGCGCCAGGACCACCGCATCGGCGTTCTGGGTGCGCTGCGCCTGGGCGGCCTGTTGCTGCGCCAGATTGTACTGGTTGTAGACTTCCTGCTTGGACTGGGCCTCGCGGTCCAGCGTCGCCGCCTGAACTTCCGTGCGGCTGCTCGACGCCAGCTGGCCCTGCAGGCCCGCCAGGTGCGAGCGCATCGAAGCCACCTCGGCGCCCGTGGCCTGCGCGTCGGCGCGCAGCGAAGCGATGGCCCGCTCCATCTCCTGCTTCATCAGCGAGTCGATGCCCTCCAGCTGCTGCTGGATCTTCAGATATTCAGGGTGCTTCGGCCCATAGCGGGTGGCGATCTCGTCCCGTTCGCGCAGCAGGGCCGCGCGCTGGGCGCTCAGATTCTGGATGACCGGCGAGTTCAGCACCACGCCGGCCGCGTCGGATGCGCCGGCCGCGCGCTGGCGCATCGCCTCGTTCAGCTGCGCCTGAATGCCCGCCAGCCGGCCTTGGGCGGAGCTGAGCTGAGCGGCGATCGTGGTCGCCTGCTGTTGCAGGACCGTCCCGTTGGTGGTGTCCACCAAGCCGGTCTGGGCCCGGAAATTGGCCGCCGCCGCGCTGGCGTTGCGGGCCTCGTCGGCGAGCTTGTTCACGCCGCCTTCCAGGACCTTGGCCTGGGCGTCGGCGGATTCCATCCGCAGTTGGACGCTGGTGGCGATGTATTGCGACGCGAAGGCGTTGGCGAGCATCGTCGCCTTCTTCGGATCGGGCGACGTGTAGATGAAGTTGAGCACATAGGTCTGGCCGGCCCGGCTGACGCTCAGCCCCTTCAGGACCTTGCCGACCACGCCGTCGTACTTGCGCTTGGTCATCTTCGACTTCGCGTCGGTGGCGCTCATGCCCGCCGGAGTCGGCTGCTTGTTGAAGTCGGGATCCGCCAGCAAATTGAGCTGGTCGACGACGGCTTCCCCCACGCGCCGCGATGTGGCGACCGACATCTCGGTGTCGAGGAAGGAGCCGACCGCCGCCTCGCCGCCCTGCAGGCCGCGATTGTCCGTCGGGTCACGTCCGCCGGGCTCGACCTTGATCAGGGTCGAGGCCGAATAGGTCGGCTGCATGAGCGTGGTCGCCACCGCTCCGGCGACGGCGACCACCGCGAAAATCAGGAAGAAGAGCTTGATCCGCCTGCGGAATATGCTCAGCAGCTCGACGAGGTTGAAGGCCTGGTCGAGCCCCCGCGTCGAGGACGCAGGCCGGGAGGGCTCACGGTTTGGCACGCGTTCCACGTCAATCTTCATTACTGGCATCCCGTATCGCCCAGCCCATATTCCATGGATTAGCGCTGAAGCACGACGCCCAGGGCTGCTCGCGTTTCATCAAAATCATGAAGTTTGTTAACGCCGCTCGAATTGCGTTGAATTTGCGCAACTGAGAGATTCAGGCCGAGGCCGCGATTGACCAGATAGGTCCCGCCCACTTCATAGCGGGTGGTCCGGTTCTCGCGGTCCAGGCTCTCGTACTTCTGGTTCTCGACGCCCGCGGACGCATTGACCAGAATGTTCCGCCGCAGCTCGTGATCGACCGTCAGCGTCCCCGTCGTCAGGAAGAAGCCGCCGCCGTCGAAGTCGATCGCATCCTCGACCGACCGACGCAGGTTCAGCGTCACCGTCGTCGTGCGGGTGGGGAAATACTCAACGTTCGCCGTGGCGGCGAAGCCCCGGGTCCGGCCGACGGCCGGATCGTTGTATTTGCGCTGGACGTAGCCGAGACCGATTTCGCCGCGGCCAAGCGCCGTCAGGTCGAAGTTCGCGCCGCCGAGCACCTGCACCTGCTTCGAACCGTGGTCGGACGGCGAGGTGATGTCGTACTCGGTCTTGGTGTAGGACGTCGTGACGAAGACCGCCGAATCCGGGGTGATCGCGTACTCGCCCTTCACGTCGCCCGTGTAGAGGGTACGGTCGCGCCCGCTCACATCGACGATGCCGCCGCTGACCGAAGGGACGTTGTGGTAGTCGTACTTGCGGACGAGCAGCCCGCTGCTGAGGCGGACGCGGTTGAAGTCATGCACCCCCCGCACGTTCGCCGCATAGATGTTGATCGGCAGCGGCTTGGCGGCGGAGTCCGGCGATTGCGACGAGGACCGCTCTTCAAAGGTCTTCTGGGCGTCCAGCGAGCCGGTGATCGTATCCTGCCCGTGAACGTCGAGCCGCCCGAAGGTGTGGAAGGCCCAGCCGTCCTGATTTTCGGCCGAATGATCCAGGTAACGGCGCAGGCGAAGCGTCGCGGTGGCCCCCAGCTGATGGCGGCCCCAGTTGGAGACCGCGTTGACCGACGGCACGACGCTGAAGAAGGTGTCGGACTCGACGTCGGTCTCGCGCGCGAAGAGGTTCGACGTATAGGTCGTCTGGGTCTGCAGGCGCGGATAGAGCCTGAAGCCGCCAGCGTTGATGCCGAGCGCCTGGTAGTCCGGCCGCTCACGCTGGGTGACGGCCATGTTGCGACCGCGGTCATAGGTCTGGGCGTCAGCCGCGCCGACGATCGCCATGGCGAGTCCGGCGCCAGCTACAACAGCCCCCCCGGGCCTCTTCACGTGTCGCATCGATCCCCTCGATTTTCTGTTTAGCGGTTGATCATCGGACGTAGTCCGATCCGCCGTATGATGTCAGGTCCGGACTCACATCGCCCAGAGGCTGATTCAGAGCCGCTGTAGCCCCACCGTAACGCGACGCCAACTGACGCACGCGTTTGCGGAGCATTTCCAGGGCAATGGCGCCATTGTGTGGCAGACCCGGCGCGGCCACGGCGCGATCGATGCCGGCGATAATCACCGGCGGTTCCGCCGACGAGACGCCCAGTTCGGCCACCAGCGCGTCATAATGCTCGGCCACCTCCGCCTTCGGCGGCCGGCTGAACACCACCTGCAACAGCGCCTGTGCGAGGCTGTTCGGCGTCACTTCCACCTTGGGCGGCGAGCCCGTGGTCGCGCCGCCCGTCGTGGGCGACGCGGCGGCGGCTTCACTGCCGAAGGCCATGCTCGCCAGGACGAGCAGGCCAGCAATCCTAATCGAAGCTTTCACTCTACCACTCCTGCGGGGTGCACGCCTTCTGGCGCCGCTTGCCGCCCCGAAACGGCAAGCTTGACCGAGCAACTGCATGTTTTGGGCCAACCCGGTTTCAACTTCCGGCGGATTAGAAGAACCGTTCGGCGACGCGGATCGTGTCGCCCGGAGCGACCGGCGCGTCGGGCAGCACCCGGGCTTCCGCCTTCCCCGAGCCGTCTGACCGCTTGATGAAGATGCGCCGCTGGTCTGCCCGGTAGGTGAACCCCTTGGCGAGCGCGACCGCGTTCAGCACCGTCAGGCCAGACGTGTAGTTATATTGGCCGGGGGCGTTGACCTCGCCGTAGATGTAGAGCGGACGGAACGACAGGATCTCGACCGCCACGCTCGGGTCGCGCACGAAGCCATCCGCAAGGCGCAGCTTGATCGCAGCCTGGAGTTCGGTGGCGGTCTTGTTCTGAGCGGGAACATTCCCGATCAGCGGATAGGCCAAGGCGCCGTCGGCGTTTACGAGGAACTCGCCGGAAAGGGTCGGCTCGTTGTAAACGGTAACCTTGACCCTATCTTGAATGGCGAGCCGGTAATCCGAAACATCGAATGTCTCGGGTGGGCTGGAAGTCTGTCCCCAGCTAGGGGAATACCCGACCAACAGGCACATGACAGCAAGCAGCCAAACGAAACGTCCGGCTTTAATCCGCATCATCTGCACAACACTCCGCAGCATTCGTCCCCACCCAGGGTGTGCCATAGTTTGAAACGGCGCGCTAGGTGATGCCCTGCGACCTGTTGACGACCTGTTACGACTGTGGCTCCGGCGTCAGCCCGGCTCGGTTCCAGCCGTCGCATCGTCCGCGCGCAGCTGCGCCAGGGCCTGCTCCGGGACCGCGGCGCGATAGGGGCGGACCCAGGCGACCGAGGTCGCGTTCACCTGCCGCTCCACCCAGACATAGGTGGTGGCGGACCACAGATCGACGTAGGGCGAGCGGCTGTCGAGGACGAGATCGCCAGCCGAAGTCCGCACGACGAGAACCGCGTGCAAGCCGACGGTGGGATGGTAGGCCACGGCCAGGAACATCGCCTCGGGCGGCCAGCCGGCCTTGAGCAGCCGGTCGCGCTTGGCCAGGGCGAAGTCCTCGCAGTCGCCGCGGGCGAAGCCTCGCGTCCGCTGCGCCTGGGCGCCGGCCTCGGCCAGGGGATCGGCCCAGACCTCCGTGACGCCGTAGACGTCCTGGTCGCTGGTCGCGACGATCGCCCGGTTCACGCCGCGATTGACCGCGTCGATCAGGCTGCGCGTGGCGCGGTCGAACTCGACCACCGTCGTCGGCTGGGCCGAAGGCGCCGCCACGCACTGGATCGTCCGTTGGCAATAGTCCGCAAATCCGGTGGGCGCCGCCATGTGATCGCCCTGGGCCATGAAGGAGGACGACGGCGTCTCCGCCTGGGCGGCGGCGGCCAGCGCGCCGCTCAACGCAACCCCCGCCGCGACGCGCATCCACCAGGACCGGTGTTTCGATTTCGGACAGGCCCGCGTCATGGCGCAATCCTGGGTGGCGGATGTTGCGACACAACTAAAAAGAATGGTGACTTTCAATTCACCTTGCCGGCAACACGCCCGCCCCTTTAACAGGCGCCCCCCGCGCAGGGCGCAGGCGCAGCTCGCAGACTTGCGGAAAGCCATCTGGCGCGGCTTCTCAGTCATGGCCCGGAACCTGCAAGGTGTCCCTCGGTCCAACAGGGACCACGGATTGGAGGTCGAGCCTCATGCGCGTCACGATGATCGGTACTGGCTACGTCGGCCTGGTGAGCGGCACTTGCTTCGCCGATTTTGGCCATAACGTGACGTGCGTCGACAATGACCGCGGCAAGGTCGAGCGCCTCCGCGCCGGCGGCATCCCGATCTACGAGCCCGGCCTCGAGCTGCTCGTCGCAGAGAATGTGCAGGCCGGGCGCCTCGCCTTCACGGACGAACCCGCCGAGGCGATCGCCGGCGCCGACGCCGTCTTCATCGCCGTCGGCACCCCGTCGCGCCGAGGCGACGGTCATGCCGACCTGTCCTTCGTCTACGCAGCCGCCGAGCAGATCGCGGATCTGATCGACGGCTTCACCGTGGTCGTCACCAAGTCGACGGTGCCCGTCGGCACCGGCGACGAGATCGAGCGGATCATCCGCGCACGGCGCCCGGACGCTGACTTCGCCGTGGTGTCCAATCCCGAATTCCTTCGCGAGGGCGCCGCGATCGAGGACTTCAAACGTCCGGACCGCGTGGTGGTCGGCACGGATGACGAGCGCGCGCGTTCGATCATGACCGAGCTCTACCGTCCGCTGTACCTCAACGAGACCCCGATCGTGTTCACCGGCCGGCGCACGTCGGAGTTGATCAAGTACGCCGCGAACGCCTTCCTCGCGATGAAGATCACCTTCATCAACGAGATCGCCGACCTCTGCGAGGCGCTCGACGCCGACGTGCAGCAGGTGGCCCGCGGCATCGGCCTGGACAAGCGTATCGGCTCGAAGTTCCTGCATGCCGGGCCCGGCTACGGCGGCTCCTGTTTCCCGAAGGACACCATCGCCCTGGTCCGCACCGCGCTCGACGCCGAGTCGCCCGTGACGCTGATCGAGACCACGGTGCAGGTGAACACCGCTCGCAAGAAGGCGATGGCCGCCAAGGTGATCGCCGCCGCCGGCGGCGACGTCCAGGGCAAGCGCGTGGGCGTCCTCGGGCTCACCTTCAAGCCGAACACCGACGACATGCGCGACGCCCCCAGCCTCGACATCCTGCCGGCCCTGCAGCAGGCCGGCGCCGAGGTCTCCGCCTTCGATCCGGAAGGCCGCGAGGCGCTGCACATGCTGCCCGGCATCGCCATGTGCGCGGACGCCTATGAGGTCGCGCGCGACGCCGACGCCCTGGTGATCATCACCGAATGGGACCAGTTCCGCGCGCTCGATCTCGAGCGCCTGAAGTCGCTGATGAAGACGCCGACGATCGTCGACCTTCGGAACATCTACCAGCCGAAGGAGATGCAGGCCGCCGGCTTCCACTATGTGAGCATCGGCCGCGGCGCGCCGGACAAGGTGAAGGCGGCGGAAGGTCACGACGCCAGGGAAGCGGCGCCGGCGGCGGCGACCGCCCTTTCCTAAGGCGCAAACCGGCTGACATGACTGGGGCCGGGCGCCAGCTCGGCCCCTCTCTCAGGCCACGTGGGAGCGGAACGCTACCCGAGCAAATCGCGCGGAATGGTTGCGCTTCAGACAAGCGCCCGTCATGATCGTGGTGTTCAACACATGAACTCACACTCGATACCCTGGAGCAGCGGCAGGGCCAGGTTGCGCGACGCGCATCCGGCCATGCACGCCCCGTCGCGCAAGGACAAGATGGCCGGATCCGATGGGACAGCGCTCCTCGCGTTCACCCTTCGCGAGCTCGAAACCTGCTGGTCCTGGCGGGTCTTCGACATCGGCGGCCAGATCGTCGCCGCCGGCAAGGCGCCGACCAAGAGCGCCGCGCGAGACGCTGTCGCCGCCGCCTATGCGGCGAATGACGCGCCGGTCCCGGCTCGAGGCGTCTGCGATCTGTGGTAGGCCGGTCTCGGGCGCCTGGAAGACGGCCGCCAGTCAAAACCAAAGGCTGAGCGCCTCGTCGGTATGCACCTGTCACAAACTGATGGTCTCTCTCGCGCGGTCATATGCTCGCCATGTGTTCAGGCGCAGCCGTTCGCAACCGGCAACCGCGAGGTCGCCTTTCCGTTTCGGCGAAGCGATGGACAAGTGGGCGTTGGCGGCTCCCGTCGACCGTCGCGCTTTCATACCCTGGAGACACGCGTTGAACCTGAGACTTGCTTACGCCGCAGGGTCGTGAGAGCTGGAGAGTGAAATGGCCGTTCATCCAGTAATCATGTGCGGCGGCTCGGGAACACGCCTTTGGCCTGCCTCCTCGCCGACCCGTCCCAAGCAGTTCATCCCGCTCACGGGCGACCGCTCGACCTTCCAGGACACCATCGCGCGGGTCGAACCCCTCGCGAGGGACGGGGGCAGCCTGGTGATCGTCGCGGGGATCGCGCACGAGCAGCAGATCCGCGCCCAGATGCAGGAGCTCGGCCTCTCGGCCCAGCTGCTGCTGGAGCCTGAGCCGCGCGATTCCGGCCCCGCCATGGCGGCCGCGGCGGCGTGGATTCAGCGACGCGATCCAACCGGCGTCGCCGTCTTCGTTTCGGCCGATCACCATGTGCCCAAGCCGGAAGCGTTTCGAGCCGCCGTGGCCGAGGCGCTGCCGGCGGCCCAGGAAGGACGCCTGGTGCTGCTGGGCGTGCGCCCGACCTTCGCGGCGACCGCCTTCGGCTACATCCAGCCGTCCGCGCTGGGCGAAGGCGTCTCCGCCGTCGCCAAGTTCGTCGAAAAGCCGGACCAACCGACCGCCGAGACCTATGTCGCCCAGGGCTTCCTCTGGAACTCCGGCAATTTCGTCGTGCGGGCCGACATCTTGCTTTCGGAGCTGGACCGCTACGAGCCAGAGGTCTCCCAGAAGGTGCGCGCGGCCGTCGAAACGAGCCGCATCGACGGCGATTCGGCCGTGATCGGCCCGCTGTTCTCCCAAGCCCCGAAAATCTCCATCGACTATGCGGTGGTTGAGAAGACCCAGTTGGCCTCGGTGGTGCCGGTCAGCTTCGACTGGTCCGACCTGGGCGCCTGGGACGCGGTGTGGGCCGCCTCCGAACAGGACGCCGCCGGCAACGCCTCGATCGGCGAAAGCCTGCTCCTGGACTCCGAGGGCTGCCTGATCCGCGCAGCGCCGGGCGCCAGCGTGTCCGTGATCGGCGGCCATAACCTGGCGGTCGTCGTCGACAAGGGCGCCGTGCTGGTCTGCGATCTGAGCCAGGCCCAAAAGGTCAAGAAGGTGGCCGAGCATTGGGCCGGACGGGCCGCCCCGGGCGGTTTCAGCAGCCTCGATGAGGCGCGGAGCTGGTACCGGCGCTGGCTGCAGACCTCCGCCCTGCCCCTCTGGTGGACGTTGGGCGCGGATCACGAGCGCGGCGGTTTCTTCGAGGCGCTGGACGAGACCGGCGCGCCGGTCCGCGGCGCGCGCCGCGCGCGCGTGCAGACGCGGCAGGCCTTCTGCTACCTCGCGGCCGGGCGGATGGGCTGGACCGGCCCCTGGCGCCAGGCCGCTTCACACGGTCTGGACTATTTCCTCGCCCGCTACCGTCGCCCTGACGGCCTGTTCTGCCGCAGCGTCGGCGACGACGGCGAGGTGATCGACGGCGACGCCCGGATTTACGACCAGGCCTTCGCCCTGCTCGCCTTCGCGACCGCGCACAGCATGGGCGTCTCGGCCGGCGACCTGGAAGGCGAGGCGCGGAGCCTGCGCAGCGCGCTGGATCGCCTGCGGCATCCGGCCGGCGGCTTCCGCGAAAACGGCGATGAGCCGTTCCAGGCCAATGCGCTGATGCACCTGCTCGAGGCGACCATGGCCTGGGTCGAGGCGAAGGGGGACCCCGAATGGGCCAAGCTCGCCCACGAGCTGGTGGCCCTCGCCCTGCGCAGCCTGATCGATCCCAAGGATGGGGCGATCCGCGAGATCTTCGACGCCGATTGGAACCCCTTGTCGGCCGCCGCCGGACAACGTCTGGAGCCCGGACACCAGTTCGAATGGGCCTGGCTGCTGACGCAATATGGCCGTCTGTTCGGCGACAGCGCGACAGCGCCGGTCGCCCAACGGCTGTACGAGGCCGGCGTGCGCGGGATCGACGCCCGCCGCAAGGTCGCCCTCAACGCGCTTAATCCGGAAGGCGGCGTGCTCGACGACGCCGCGCGACTCTGGCCGCAGACGGAGTTTCTGCGCGCCGCCCTGGTCTTCGACGCCGACGGCGCCAAAGGTCACGCCCTGCAGGCCGCCGGCGCCCTCGCCCGCTACCTCGAGACGCCGATCAAGGGCGCCTGGACCGACCTGATGCTGCCGAGCGGGGCGATGGTCCGGCAGCCGGCGCCCGCCAGCTCCTTCTACCATATCGTCGGCGCCTGCTCGCAGCTGCTGGGCGACTAGAGGCTTTCGGGTCAGATGACGCCATCTGACCCGAACAGGCCCCGCCGGGCTCCAGACTCAAAAGTCTGAGCGCGTTCCGAGCGCGAACCTGGATTGCGCAATGCTCGCTAGGCGCTGACCGCCGCCTCGGCCTCCTGCGCCCTGGCCCGGGAGGTGGCGGGGCGCGCCCGAGGCGGGGCCTTCGCCGCCACGCGCGGCATGCTGAGCAACAGGACCACCATGAATATCGGGACCGGATTGAGCAGGTATCCGCCCGTAAAGTTGATCACGACGAAAAGCCCGACGGCGAGAGCCGTGCTCGGCGCGCGCCAGATGGCCGCGATGAAGAGCAGGAGATAGGCGAGCGTCGTCAGGGCGCCGTACTCGTCCAGGAGCTTGACGATCGGCCACGAGCTCGCCTGGAACGCCGACATGTTTCCCGCGCCGGACCCGGTCACCAGGCGCTCGGGGTCCATGCTGAGCTGATTGAGCTGGCGCAAAGGCGCGACGATCCGCTCGGAGGCGCTGGTCCCGGGGCGGCTCAGCTCCGCCAGTCGGCTGGCCGCGAGCTCGGCCCCGCCGAACGCCAGGGCCGCGATGAGCGCAGACGCCGCCAGCACAAGGACGATCATCAGCATTTTCGGCTTCATCCGGCGCAAGATCCAGGGCGCCGCGACGGCGACCATGACCACGCCGGTCGCGCCGAGGCAGGCGATCAGGGCGCCGCCGTAGAGGCCGATGCGCAACGGACGGCTGAATTCCGTAAGCTCCAGGATCAGGGCCGCGGCGAGGAACATCGAGACAAACGAAGGTTCCAGGAAGAAAAAGCCGTTCGGTCGCACGAAAGCCGCCCCGTACTGGAACGGCGCCTCGTAGATATAGCCGGGCAGCAGGAGCTGGCGCGGCGCCAAGGGCTCGATGCTCAGCGTGGTGCCGAGGCCGAAGGCGAACTCCCAGCCAAGCTGCACGAACACCATGACGGCCCCGATCACCATCACGTTCTGAAACGCCTCGATCACCCGTCGATAGTCGCCGATCGACATCTTCCAGATGAATATCATCGGAAAGTAGAGAACGATGAGCATCAGGAAGCTAGGCGCCGAGAACGGACGGCCGACGAGGAGCTGGCTCGTCAGCGCCACCAACAGAAGAAGACCAAAGGTGAGGACCCGAATCAGACTCACGCCCAGAGTCGAGGTCACCATCGCGACGCCGAGACCGACGTAGAGCAGCGGGATGAGGATGCTGATGCTCAGTGCGCCCGCGGGCAGGGCGAACTTCTGCAGCAAGGCCACGATCGCGAACTCAGCGACGAAGAAGGCCATCAGGACGAAGGTGTCGTGCCGAGCGCGTCGTGACCCACGCGACAGCGCGCGCGGACGGAGGGGATCGGCAGCCGTCATCGGACGCTCCTACTCATCAAGCACCGATCGGTATCGGCAGTACGCACATCCAGCAATGAGGCGTTAGAAAAGCTTGTACGCGGGCATCTCCGCGTTGTGCAAAGATCGCTCCGCTCCAGGGTGAGAGCCTTGGCTGCGTGACAACGACGCATCAGCGCCTCGCGAACTGTTTCGGCCGCGGCGATGCCTGAGGAATGGATCGTCTCCGCGATAGCTGGACGACGGCGGCAGGACCATCACCGATCGCATCCGCCACGACGCTGTTCATCATGTCGATGGCGATGTTCGCACGAGTCGCCGCTGGACGCGGTCGCCGAGCTCAGGTGAAGCCGGCGGACCATCTGCTCATCGAAGCGGCACTCGCGGTCGCCCGATCGGGGTCGGTCGCGCTCCGGCGGCGCGTGGAAAAGCCCGCGAGGCGGTGCGGCCAAGCTGGCCCGGGCCCGCCTGCGCGACACCCGGAGCCGCGTCTGGCGCGCCGCCGTCTCCAATCTGAAGGCCTGACGCCGGGCGTCGACCCGGCCGTTCCGGCGAAATCTGTCGCGACCAGGCGGACACATTCGATTTTTCACCGGGCGATCCGGAGCTGCACGGGGGGGCCGACGACCGTCTGCGGCCGCGCCTCGGGCGGCCACGCGGGCCGGCCAGCACGGTCGGTCCGCGCCAGTGAAGCGCCATCACATCAAAAGCTTAGACTCGCAGCGGCCGGGGCGGCGCGGAAACCCCGGGCCGGCGCCGGCGCGCCGGTCCCCAAGCGCGCCCGGACGCGAGCCTGCAGGTGTGCGCCCGCCAAACCTGGCCGCGACAATCTGACCAGCATTAAATGTTATGAATCGAGATCAGTGTGAGACCTAGTCGCCGAAAGTGGAGAAATGTTAGTGTCTAAATAGATTCTGACTCGTTCGAGAAAGAATCTCCACTTCATCAACTCAATCTCGCCACATTTTCGCCACTTCAGGCGGTGTTGCGACAATCTTGGGCAAGACGTGCATGGCTAGTGGTTACACAAATTATACTGGGACCTTCCTCCCACTCAGCGCCGCTTACAAGACGACGATCTGGGCGAGCGGAACCTCGACGGTCACGGCCGGATCCTCGCCCACACGTCTGGTCGGCAGCGGCCAGGGCAATGTCCTCATCGGCGGCAGCGCTGACGACACGCTCGGGATCAACAACATCCGGGACAGGGTCACGGGAGGCGGCGGCGTCGACACGGCGATCGCCACGGTCGATGTGGTCCTGCCAAGCGACGTCGAAAACCTGACGATGGACGCCCGCTGGTCCCCGGTGTTCGGGATCGCCAACAACGGCGCCAACATCGTCAAGGCCGCGACCGCCAACGTCACCCTCGACGCCAAGGGCGGCAACGACGTGATCTTCAGCTATGGGAAGAACGACACCTTCATCTTCGAGCAGGGCTCGGGCAAGGATGTCATCTACAACTTCCACACCGGCGCCACCGACAGCGACATCGCGCGCCTGGAGGGCTACGGCTTCGACAGCTTCTCCGAGGTCAAGGCGGCGATGACCCAGACCGGGTCGGACGTGCTGCTGAAGCTGTCGTCGAGCGACGCGATCCTGTTCAAGAACACCACGATCTCGGCCTTCAGGACCGAGAACTTCGAGGTCTCGATCGACCCGTCGAAGCTGAAGATGACCTTCTCCGACGAGTTCAACGCGCTGTCGCTGCAGAATAAGAGCGCCGGCGGCGGCACCTGGGCCACCAGCTTCGCCTGGGACCGCTACGTCACCCTGTCGGCCCACACCATTCCGAGCGAGCAGGAGGTCTATGTCGACCCGCAGTTCGCCGGAAGCGGGACGACCGCGCTGGGGCTCAATCCGTTCAAGGTCAGCAACGGCGTCCTGACGATCACCCCGTCGGCGACGGCGGGCGCGGTGAAGTCGGCGCTGTGGAACTACGACTACACCTCGGGGCTGCTGACGACGAAGGGCTCCTTCGCCCAGCAGTACGGCTACTTCGAGATGCGCGCCGACCTGCCGGAAGCCAAAGGCGCCTTCCCGGCCTTCTGGCTGCTGCCGGCCGACGGCTCCTTCACCGCCGAGATCGACATCATGGAATATGTCGGCGAGGCCAACACCGTGCACAACACGGTGCACTATGGGCCCGACGGCGCGCACTGGACCGCCGACAGCTTCAAGAGCTACGTCGCCGACCTCGCCAGCGGCTTTCATACCTTCGGCCTGCGCTGGACCGCCCAGACCCTGACCTGGTACGTCGACGGGACCCAGGTGGCGCAGGTCGCCACGCCGGCCGGCGCCCAGAAGCCGATGTACATGCTGGCCAACTACGCCGTGGGCGGCGACTGGGCCGGCGACATCGCCGCCAACGCCACCCTGCCCGGCATGTCAATCGACTACATCCGCGCCTACAGCCTGGACGCCGCGCCGGCCTCCTCGCCCCCGCCGACCGACAGCTCCGGCGGCGGGACCGGCAGCGAAACCATCGCCGGCGACAGCGCCGCCAACTACCTGGTCGGGACGTCCGGCGCGGACACGATCACCGGCGGCGGCGGCGGCGACACCCTGAACGGAGACGGCGGAACCGACAAACTGGTCGGCGGGACCGGCAACGACGTCTACCTGCTCGGCTACAGCCCGGACACGGTCGTGGAAGCGGCCAGCCAGGGCCTCGACACGGTGAAGACCGGCGCAACCTATGTGCTTCCCGCCAACGTCGAGAATCTGACCCTGACGGATTGGGGCCGGGCTGTCGGCATCGGCAACGCGCTCAACAACGTCATCGTGGGCAACGGCGGCGCAAACTACCTCGACGCCGGCGCCGGCGCCGACACCATCAACGGCATGGCCGGCGCCGACACCATCATCGGCGGCGTCGGCGCCGACAGGCTGACGGGCGGCGGCGGCGGGGACACGTTCGTCTTCCGCCCGGGCGACGGCGACGACACGATCGTCGATTTCGCCAAGAGCGCCGGCAAGCTCGACCTCTCCGACTACCTGGAGGACGGCCTCAAGCCGAAATTGGTCGGCAGCGGCGCGAACACCTACGTCCAGTTCTCCAACGGAGACTCGATCAACCTCCTGGGCGTCACGCCCAGCCACCTGTCCGCCACGACGAGCGGATTCATCTACGTCTGAGGCGTCACGGCCGATCCGATCGGCCTTGGAAGCGATCCAGGGATCTGGATCGCTTCCGCACGCCGGCGGCGGGGTCAGCTCGCGCGCGGCTTCGCGGCGTCCAGCGCCATCGGCAGGCCGAAGGATTCGACGAAGCTGCGCGCCGCATGCGGCTTCTGATACGGATCCCCAGGCTGGCCCAGTCGCGGGCTCGGCCGGCCGGTCCGGTGGACGACGTTGTCGGAAGATCCCAGAAGACAGTGCCCGTCGGGGGCGTCGGTCTCCCAGGGAAACAGGACCACGAACCGCTTCTGCTCGACCCAGCGCGAAACCCGCTCGTGGATCGCCGGCCAGAACAACGGATCATCGCCACCGGCCTTGCCGCCGTAGACGAGATAGCGGCCCTGCGCGTCCTTCGGGATCCCCTTGTTGTCATAGCCCGTGCCGCACTCGAAGATGGCGATCGGTAGGTCGTGCTGGCGCGAGAGCGCATCGACCTCGTCGAGCCGACGGCCATACTCCTTCATGCCCCTGAGCTTCAGCATCGCCAGGGTCTCCGTCGTTCCCATCGTCGCCGTGGGCCGCAGCGCCGCCGTCCAGTCGGCGTTGTAGATGTTCACGCCCAGCATGTCGGTCTTCAGCCCCTTCAGGAGGCTGGGCATGGACGCCATGCCCTGGGAGCTCTGGCGCCCGAAATTGCAGGCGATCTTGGCGTCCGGGAGGATCGACTTCACCAGCGCCGCGAACAGGTTGAAGCGCTCGATCGCGACGGCCTGGCGCCCCTCCTCCACCCGGTCGGTGAACCAGGATCCATCCCATTCGATCAGGTGGCGCCAGATGGTCGCTTTCGGCCCGGCGCTGGCGATCCGCTTGACCATGGTGCGCACGGCGTCCCAGTAGGGCTTGGCCGGGCCGTCGTAACCCTGGGCGACCTCCGCGTGGGTGAACGGCGGCACGTCTCCCGCCGGACCGCCCTTCTCGCGCGGCGGCGACCCATAGACCGCGATGACCAGGGTCTCTCCGGCGGCGATCTGGCTCTTCAGGTCGTAGACGCAACGCCGTCCGTTGTCGGCGAAGGCGGCCATCGGATAGGGCTTTCCGTTCGGCTGCGGCATCCAGCGCAACAGCGGTTCGCGGCTGCCGAACCACATCACCCCGCCCTTGGGCGCATATTGCAGGAGGCCGCGTAGATTGCCGCGGCGGCCGGCCGGGTAGTAGCCGAGATAGGGCTGCAGAGGGTGCGGCCCCTGCACCGTGCCGAAGGACCAGTCCGCCTCTTCCGGAACCCTTGGTCCCCCGCGGCCGCGCGCAGCGGGCTGCGCGCGCGCGCAGCCGCCGACACTCGAGAATCCGAAGGCCGCCAAGCTGGCCAGGAATTGATCTCGTCTCATGATTTACTCCGCCCGTGCGGGCACAAGGACTCTCGTTCTAGCCGTCATTGTGGCGCAGGCGACGACGACCTCGCGGCGCCGACGCCTGCTCGAAACAAGGGCTAGCATAGTGGCGGTCGTGCGACCCGTCGCCAGCCCCCCCAGCACGGAGCGGCCTGCACGGCGCTGGCGCCTTACAGGGCGCGATCCGACCAAATTGCAGCAAAGCGGCTTCCCCGTCCCAGCCCGTCAAGCGTCGCCATACTTTCACCATACGACGCAATGAAAGCGGTCTAGGGCATTAGTTCGCGTTCGAACTAGGTCCTCGTCAGCCGCTCAAAGGCGAGGATCACCAGGGGGGTTTCTCAAAGGTCACGGCGCACGCATCGGCGGGCGGCGTCACAAATTCACACGGCATCAGTCCTGATGTCGCGCGCGACGCTTTGGGGGAAGAGCGGTTGGCCAGCGGGTACACGAACTACAGCGGCGTTTTCCTGGCGCAAAGCGCTGCCTACAAGACGACGATCTGGGCCAGCGGGACGGCGACGATCACCGCCGGGGCCACGCCGACGCGCCTGATGGCCAACGGCAAGGGCAATGGCCTCGTCGGCGGAAGCTATGACGACACCCTAGGCGTCAACAGCCTCAAGGACAGGTACAGCGGCGGCGGCGGCGTCGACACCGCGATCGCCACGGTCGACGCGGTCCTGCCGAGCGACATCGAGAACCTGACGATGGACGCCAGCTGGTCGCCGGTGTTCGGACTCGCCAACAACAGCGCCAACATCGTCAAGGCGGTGACCGCCAACGTCACCCTCGACGCCAAAGGCGGCGACGACGTGATCGTCAGCTTTGGAAAGAAGGGCGCCTTCCTGTTCGAACAGGGCTCCGGGAAGGACATCGTCTACAACTTCCACACCGGCGCGACCGACAGCGATATCGTGCGCCTGACCGGCTATGGCTTCGACAGCTTCGCCGAGGTCACCGGGGCGATGACCCAGACCGGGACCGACGTGCTGCTGAAGCTGTCGGCGAGCGATCTGATCCTGTTCAAGAACACGACGATCTCGGCCTTCACCGCCCAGAACTTCCAGCTGTCGATCGACCCGTCGAAGCTGAAGCTCACCTTCGCCGAAGAGTTCAACACGCTGTCGCTGCAGACCAAGAGCGCCGGCGGCGGCATCTGGGCCACCAGCTTCGCCTGGGACCGCTACACCACCCTGTCGGCCCACACCATTCCGAGCGAACAGGAGGTCTATGTCGACCCGCAGTTCGCCGGAACCGGGACGACCGCGCTGGGGCTCAATCCGTTCAAAGTCAGCAATGGCGTCCTGACGATCACCCCCTCGGCGACGGCGGGCGCGGTGAAGTCCGCGCTGTGGAACTACGACTACACCTCGGGGCTGCTGACGACGAAGGGCTCCTTCGCCCAGCAGTACGGCTACTTCGAGATGCGGGCCGACCTGCCGGAAGCCAAGGGGGTCTTCCCGGCCTTCTGGCTGCTGCCGGCCGACGGCTCCTTCACCGCCGAAATCGACATCATGGAATATGTCGGCGAGACCAACATCGTGCACAACACGGTGCATTACGGTCCCGACGGGGACCACTGGGTTGCGCCATCCTTCAAGAGCTACGTCGCCGACCTCGCCAGCGGCTATCACACCTTCGGCCTGCTTTGGACGGCGGAGACCCTGACCTGGTACGTCGACGGGACCCAGGTCGCCCAGATCGCCACGCCGGCCGAAGCCAAGAAGCCGATGTATATGCTGGTCAACTACGCGGTGGGCGGCGACTGGGCCGGCGACATCGCCGCCAACATCACCCTCCCCGGCATGGCGATCGACTACATCCGCGCCTATAGCCTCGCCGCCGCGCCGGCCTCCTCGCCGACGCAGGGCGGCAGCGGGGCCGACACCCTCTCCGGGACGGCCGGCGCCGAAACCCTCACCGGCGGCGCCGGAAACGACACCTACACCGTGGGGACCGGCGACACGGTCGTCGAGGCCGCCAACGGCGGCGCGGACACCATCAACACCTCGATCAGCTACGCCTTGGGCGCGAACGTCGAAAACCTGACCCTCACCGGCTCGAGCGCGATCAACGGGACCGGCAATTCGCTCAACAACGTCATCACCGGCAACAGCGCCGCCAACGTCCTCACCGGCGGCGGCGGGGTGGACACCCTGGTCGGCGGCGCCGGCGACGACAGCTACGTCCTGAACTCCGCCTCCGATACGGTCATCGAGAACGCCGGCGGCGGGACCGACACGGTCAACATCGGTTCGACCTACGTCCTGACCGCCAACGTCGAGAACCTGATCCTCACCGGCTCAGCCGCCATCGCCGGCACGGGCAACGCGCTCAACAACTCCATGGTCGGCAACGGCGCCGCGAACACCCTCACTGGCCTCGCCGGGAATGACACCCTGAACGGCGGCGCGGGGATAGATCGGCTGGTCGGCGGGACCGGCAATGACCTCTATGTCCTGGGCTTCGACGCCGACGCGGTCGTCGAAGCCGCCAGCGAGGGGGTCGACGCCGTCACCGCCAGCTTCAGCTACACCCTTGGGGCGAATGTCGAGAACCTGACCCTCACCGGCCCCTACGCCATCTCCGGCACGGGGAACGCGCTGAACAACGTCCTCACCGGCAACGGCTCCGTCAACAACCTGACCGGAGGCGACGGGGCGGACACGCTGAACGGCGGCGCCGGCAACGATCGCCTGGTCGGCGGCGGCGGGAACGACACCTATGTGCTGGGCTCCGAGACAGACGTCGTCGTCGAGGCGGCGGGACAGGGCGTGGACACGGTCACCACCAACCTGACCTATGCGCTCGGCGCCCACGTCGAAAACCTGACCCTGACAGGAACCTGGGCCGCCTACGGCTACGGCAACGACCTCGCCAACGTCCTGACCGGCAACGACGCCGCCAACCGGCTGGAAGGCCGGGCTGGCGCCGACACCCTGATCGCCGGGGCCGGCGCCGACACCCTGGTCGGCGGCCTGGGGGACGACCGGCTGACCGGCGCAGGCGCCGCCGACACCTTCATCTTCAACAAGGGTGACGGGCACGACATCATCACCGACTTCGGAAACGGCGCCGACCTGCTGAACCTGAGCAGCTATCTGAGCGCCGGCTACAAGCCGACCCTCGTCGTCAGCGGTTCGGATACGCTGATCCAGTTCTCCACGGGCGAGTACGTGAGGTTGCTGGGCGTGCTGCCGAGCCAGCTGACGGCGACATCCGGCGGTTTCATTCACGTCTGAGCAGCCGCCAGAGTCCGGCAGATCAGCGACCGCTTCGCTGGGCGGGCTCAAATGCAAATCAGGCGACAAAGTGACGCAGAATTGTATCGCGTCCAGACTAAGCCACATCAATGCTGAGTCAGGCGCCGGCCGCATAACAACGCGAAGAGCCGGTTTCGCGCCGTAGCGCGCGCAAAACGCCTTAAAATCCCTACCACCGCTGCACATTACCCCAGAATGCAGCCAAAAATTGCGCCGCGACGGGCCTCGCGACGGCTGCGACATCAAACTGTCGCTCAAATTCCTGCGGACCACCTACCAGACGGAGGACAATACGTCACATCTGCAATTGTATCGGAACCGCTACAAATCATGCCTAAGTTTAACCACACAAGAATCACAACAATTACACAATTAAGACCACGCCGACGGATCTATGCTCAATTTGCGCGCTTCCCATTTATGTATTGAGCATCTTTCTGTCGCAAACGGCAAACACATACCGGCGTTCTGAATATTTCCACTTGATATTCACTCGAACGTCCGCCCGACAGTTGGAGATCAGAGTTGGCGAGCGGGTACACGAACTACAGCGGCGCCTGGCTGGCGACGAGCGCGGCCTACAAGACGACGATCTGGGCCAGCGGCACGGCGACGGTCACCGCCGGGGCCACGCCCACCCGTCTGGTGGCCAGCGGCCAGGGCAATGTCCTGGTGGGCGGGAGCTACGACGACACCCTCGGGATCAACAGCCTCAAGGACGTGTACAGCGGCGGCGCCGGCGTCGACACCGCGATCGCCACGGTCGACGTGATCCTGCCGAGCGACATCGAAAACCTGACGATGGACGCCACCTGGTCGCCGGTGTTCGGGGTGGCCAACGCCAGCGCCAACATCGTCACGGCGGTGACCGCCAACGTCACCATCGAAGCCATGGGCGGCGACGATGTGATCATCAGCTACGGGCAGGACGGCGCCTTCATCTTCGAGACGGGCTCGGGCAAGGACATCGTCTACAACTTCCAGACCGGCGCGACCGACAGCGACGTCGCCCGGCTGGCCGGCTACGGATTCGAAAGCTTCGCCGACGTCACCGCCGCGATGACCCAGACCGGATCCGACGTGCTGCTGACCTTGTCGTCGAGCGACCTGATCCTGTTCAAGAACACGACGATCTCGGCCTTCACCGCCGACAACTTCCAGCTCTCGATCGACCCGTCGAAGCTGAAACTGACCTTCGCCGACGAGTTCAGCTCGCTGTCGTTGCAGACCAAGAGCGCCGGCGGCGGCATCTGGGCCACCAGCTTCGCCTGGAGCGGCTACACCACGGAGTCGGCCCACAACATTACCGGCGAGCTGGAGGTCTACGTCGATCCGCTGTTCGCCGGGACCGGCACGACCGCGCTGGGGCTCAATCCCTTCGGCGTCAGCAACGGCGCCCTGACCATCACCGCGGCCCTGACCCCGGAGGCGCTGAAGTCCACGCTGTGGAATTACGACTACACCTCGGGCCTGCTGACGACGAAGGGCACGTTCGCCCAGCAGTACGGCTACTTCGAGATGCGGGCCGACCTGCCGGAGGCCAAGGGGGTCTTCCCGGCCTTCTGGCTGCTGCCCGCCGACGGCTCCTTCACCGCCGAAATCGACATCATGGAATATGTCGGCGAGACCAACATCGTGCACAACACGGTGCATTACGGTCCCGACGGGGACCACTGGGTTGCGCCGTCCTTCAAGAGCTACGTCGCCGACCTCGCCAGCGGCTATCACACCTTCGGCCTGCTTTGGACCGCGGAGACCCTGACCTGGTACGTCGACGGGAACGAGGTCGCCCAGATCGCCACGCCGGACGAAGCCAAGAAGCCGATGTACATGCTGGCCAACTACGCCGTCGGCGGAAACTGGGCCGGCGACCCGACCAGCTCAGATCTCCCGGGCCTGGCGATCGACTATATCCGCGCCTACAGCCTGGACGCGGCCCCGGCGGCCTCGCCGACCGTCGGCACCAGCGCCGCGGACACCCTGACCGGCACGGCCGGCCCCGACACGATGACCGGCGGCGCCGGCAATGACCTCTTTTACGTCGGCATCGCCGACGTGGTGGTCGAGGGGGCGAGCGCGGGAACCGACACCGTCAACGCCTCCGTCACCTACACCCTCACGGACAACGTCGAGAACCTGACCCTCACCGGCTCGACCGCCCTCTCCGGGACGGGCAATGCGCTGGACAACCTGCTTACCGGCAACAGCGCCGCCAACACCCTGACCGGCGCCGCCGGCGCGGACACGCTGAACGGCGGCTCCGGCATCGACCGCCTGGTCGGGGGCCTTGGCGACGACCTCTATGTGCTCGGCACAGACCTGGATGTCGTCGTGGAAACGGCCAGTCAGGGGACCGACACCGTCAATGTCTCCGTCAGCTACACCCTCACGGATAATGTCGAGACCCTGACCCTCACCGGCTCGACCGCCATTTCCGGGACGGGCAATGGGTTGAACAACCTGCTCACCGGCAACAGCGCCGCCAACACCCTGACCGGCGCCGCCGGCGCGGACACGCTGAACGGCGGCTCCGGCATCGACCGCCTGGTCGGGGGCTTTGGCGACGACCTCTATGTGCTGGGCTCAGACCAGGATGTCGTCGTGGAAACGGCCAGTCAGGGGACCGACACCGTCAATGTCTCCGTCAGCTACACCCTCACGGACAACGTCGAGAACCTGACCCTTACCGGCTCGTCCGCCATTTCCGGGACCGGCAATGCGTTGAACAACCTGCTCACCGGCAACAGCGCCGCCAACACCCTGACCGGCGGCGACGGCGCGGACACGCTGAACGGCGGCTCCGGCATCGACCGCCTGGTCGGGGGCCTTGGCGACGACCTCTATGTGCTGGGCTCAGACCAGGATGTCGTCGTGGAAGCGGCCGGTCAGGGGACCGACACCGTCACCACCAATCTGAACCACAGTCTCGCCGTGACCGTCGAAAACCTCACCCTGACGGGCGCCTGGGCCGCCTACGGCTACGGCAACGACCTCGCCAACGTCATCACCGGCAACAGCGCCGCCAACCGGCTGGAAGGCCGCGCCAACGCCGACACCCTGATCGGCGGCAGCGGCGCCGACACCCTGTTGGGCGGCGTCGGAAACGACAGCCTGACGGGCGGCGCCGGCGCCGACGTCTTCCTGTTCAACAAGGGCGATGGGCTCGACGTCATCACCGACTTCGGCGTCGCCGACGTGCTCGATCTGAGCACCTATAAGAGCGCCGGCTACACGCCGACCCTCGTCCTCAGCGGGTCGGATACGCTGGTCCAATTCTCCACCGGCGAATACGTGCGCCTGGTCGGCGTGCTGCCAGGCGAGCTGACCGCGACGACGAGCGGCTTCATCCACGTTTAGCGGGCGCGTCGGATCGCCCGGCGGGCGCCCACCGGCGCCGCGTCCGACTCACGCCGCCGCGGCGTCGTCGCCTGGCGTCAACGAAGGGTCGCGGCTGCCTACGACGCGAGCAGGATAGCCTGCCAGGATGGCATAGGGCGGCGCGTCCCGCAGCAGGGTAGACCGCGCGCCGACCACCGCGCCGCGACCGACGGTGACCCCGGGCGCGACGAAGACATCCGAGGCGATCCAGGCTTCCGCCTCGATGCGGATCGGCTTGGCGAAGATGTCGAAGCCGACCGACCGCAGATCATGGCTTCCGGTGCAGATGTAGGCGTTCTGCGAAACGCAGGCGCTCTCGCCGATGTAGATCTCGCCCAACGTATAGAGCTCGACGAAATCGCCGACCCAGGCGTTGTCGGCGATGGTCAGCTTCCAGGGATAGGTGACCCGGGCGGTCGGACGAACGATGACGTTCTTGCCGATCTTCGCGCCGAACAGGCGCAGCAGCCAGTTGCGGAAGCCGTAGAGGGGCTGAGGCGACCACAGGAAGAGGGTGTCGCGCACCGTCCACCAGATCAGCACCATGATCGCCGAGCGCCCCCGGAAGTGGTCTGGCAGGCGGAACTGGCTGAGGTCCTGAACACGAATCAGCGGCGGCGCATCGCCATCGACCGAAGGAGCGCGGGGCGACTGCTGCATATCTGAACCCTGTTGAAACCGGCGCGAACATTAGCCGCCGGCGATCAACTGTAAATTGGACAAGGCAGGCTGGGCCGTGCAAATCCACCCGCGTGCCCGGCCCGCTCGGCCAAGGGCACAATCGTTGCAGGCGAAGGGCCGCAGAGGCGAAGGATGATGCGTTGCTTGTTCGTCCGGCCCCAGCTCTCCGCGGAGGCGAGCGGCGGCGACGAGGTCGTCTATCGTAAGATCCTGGCCAATCTGCAGTCGCTGATGGACGTCGACGTCCTGGAGCTGGAGCCGGTCGGCAAGCTGAAGAAGTTCCTGGGAATCCTCAGCGGCGCGCCGCCGGAATGCACCCGCTACATCAGCGGCCGCAACGCCAAGCTGCTGGAAGATCAGCTGCGCACGACCGCCTACGACGTCGCCCTGTTCAACAACGAAGTCACCTTCCCTGTCTCCCCCGTCGCCAAGCGCATGGGCGTGCGGCGGGTGCAGATGGCGCACAACGTCCATTCGCTGATCGCCCGGACGGACCCGTCGCCCGTCGGCCGGATGATGCTGCCGTTCGCCCTGGCGTTCGAGCGGCGCCTCTACGCCGACCCCGGCATTGAGCTCGTCTGCATCTCCAAGGCGGACATCCAGGGTCTGGAGCTGGCCGGCATCCGCGCGAAGAGCCTCTGGCTGGCGCCGCCGGGGGCGCCGCCTGCGGAAGCCCTGTCGCCCTCGGCGCAGCTGACGCCGGAGATCGTGCTGACAGGCTCCTACGCCTGGTGGCGCAAGCGGCGCGACCTGGCCGCCTTCGCCGCGGAGCCCTCGCCCGGCCTGCCGATCCTGGTCAGCGACCCCTCGGCGGCGGAGACGCTCGGCGCGCTATCGCGCCTCGTGGTCCCGTCCGAGATCGACTGGGCGGGCGGGATCCGGCTCGGCCTGGTCACCGACCGGTTCGTCGGCGGCTTCAAGCTCAAGTCCGTCGAGTACGTGGCGCGCAACTGCGTCGTGCTCAGCTATTGCGACATCGGCGCGGAGTTCGAGGGCCTGCCCCACAGCGCGAAATTCGTGCGCCACATCAAGAGCTCGACCGAGATCGGGCGGATCCTGCAGGAGCTGCGCGACCAGCCCGGCGAACAGCTCGCGGCCGAATTCGCCGCCTTCAAGGCGGCCTGCCTGGAGCGGTACGACTGGAAGCGATGCCTTCGGCCCATCGCCGCCGCCGTGCAGGGCGATCTGACGGCCGAGCGTTTCGCCTTCTGAGATCCAGCCGGGCTAGCTCTGGGCGGCTTCGACGACCTTCCGGCGAGGCGTCGTGGCGCTGACGGACGCCGTGGCGGACCCCGCCGCGCCTCCGGCCAGACCGCCGGCCACATCGGCCCCGACCTCGCGATAGACCTCGATCACCTTGGCGGCGACGTCCGCCCAGGTCTGCAGTCCCTCAAAGAGCTTCCGGAAGGCCTCGACGTTGGCCTCGTAGGCTTTTGGATCCTCAGCCAGGGTGCGGAGGCTCTCGGCGAGCGCCTGGGGATCGTGCGGCGGAACCACCGCCCAGCGCCGGACGTCCGGCGGCAGCGGCAACTCGGCGAAGCCGCCGACATTGCTGACCAGGATGGCCTTGCCGTAGCGCAGCGAGGTTGGGAAGGTCCCGCTGGTGTCGATCTCATGGTAGGGGAAGACGACGAGATCGCAGGATCGCAGCTCGGCGTCGATCTCGGCGTCGGTCATGAAGCGAAGCTCGAGCGAGGTGCGCTCGCGCAGGTCCGGCTCCGCCGCGCGCGCCACCAGGGCCGAGGCGTCATAGAAGGCCTTGCCGACGACGCGAACCTCGATCGGCCGCTCCGTCGAGATCGCCCGGGCGGTCGCCTCCAGCAGGGTCTCGACCCCCTTGTACGGCTTGATCGCGCCCCACAGCAGCACCCGGAAGGCGTCGCCCCGTGCGTGCGGTTCGTATTCCTGCCGCAGCGCCAGCGGCGGATGGCTGATTTGGTGGATCTTGTCCGGAGCCACCCCCCGCGCCAGCAGGGTCTTCCGCGTGGTTTCGGTGTGGGCGAAAACCGCGTCGGCGGCGCGATAGGCGGCGAAGAAGTCTTCCTCCCGCACCGCCCGCGGACGCACCCCGTGCAGGGGGACCGAATTGTGCACCGTCACCACCACCGGACAGGTCCGCTCCAGCGCGCGGATCGCCAGCCGATCCAGCGCCGGCAGCACGAACTGGGAGAAGTGCACGCAGTAGGGCCGCTCCTGACGCGCGCGCCAGACCAGCTTGGCCAACCCCAGTGCGTGCTCCAGCCCCTTCACCAGCTTGGCCGCGTTTCGCCCCGCCCCCTTGGCGAAGCGCATCGCCCATTCGCCGAGCGGATAGAACAGCGGATCGTAGACGATGTTCGTCGGCGGCAGCTCCTCGCCTGGGCGTAAGGGGCGCGCCACCAGCCTGACCGCCGCGCCCTGGTCTGCAAGCGCTTCCGCCAGGTGGTAGGCGTAGGCGCCGCTCAGCAACGAGGAGTCCACGAGCCAGCATTCACGTTTCGTCATGGCGCTCTCGCAGATCGTCGGCGGGAGCCGACGGCAGGGGCAGGTACTGTGCGCCGCCGCCCTCGGCAAGGGCAAGGCGCGCGCCCGGCTCCAGGCTCAGCTTTGAGCAGTTGATGCACAGGCAGGCCTCGTGTAGCGATCGGCGTCCCAAAGGCGCGTCGAATGTCCTCAGTTGGTCAGTTGCAAGTCGAGTCGCGCAAGGCGCAGCTAAGTCGCATCGCACTCGGTTGCAGCCGTGTCGGTTCGTTCAACAATATGACGCCGCAGCGGGAGGTGCGCCTCACCCTCGAGAGCGCGCTGGACCTCGGCGTCAGCACCTTCGACACCTCCAATGTCTACGGCCAGGGCGACAGCGAGCGCGAGATCGGCCGGGCGTTGCGCAAGCGCCGCGACGAGGCCTTCGTCATCACCAAGCTCGGCAAGAGCTTCTCGCGCAAGATGCAGCTCCTGCGCCCGTTCAAGCCGCTGCTGAAGCCGCTGATGTCGGCCAAGGCGCAGGACGCCGTCGCCAGCCGCCGGGGCAGTGAAATCTCCACGGTCTTCCGGCCCGCGGCGTTCGCCGCCAGCATCGAGGGCTCGCTGCGCAGGCTCGGCTTCGACCACGTCGACGGCCTGCTGCTGCACAGTCCGTCGGCCGCCTCGCTGAGGGATCCGGAGCTCCGCGCGGCCTTCGTCCGCCTGAAGACCGAGGGCAAGGTCCTGCACATCGGCGCCTCCTGCGACGACGCCGCGGCGCTGGACGCCGCCCTCGACTGGCCGGAGCTCTCGCTCCTGCAACTGCCGATCGACCTCATCGAGCAGATGTCCCCGTCGGCGGCCGAGCGGATCGGCCATCGCGACGTCGGCGTCCTGGCCCGCGAGGTCATCCGGCTGCAGCGCGACCTGCCGCCGGCGGAGGCGATCGCGCGCGCGTCGCGCCATCCCCTGGTCGACAGCGTCATCGTCGGGACCTCCCGCCTGGCGCACCTCAAGGACGCCGCCGCCGCCGTGCAGCGGCCCTGACATGCTGACTAGCGCTCGCGACCCCCAGAGCCCCGATCATTTCGAGACCGACGTCGCCATCGTCGGCGCGGGCCCCGCCGGCATCGCCCTGGCCCTGCGCCTGGAGGCCAAGGGCGTCGACTGCCTCTTGCTGGAGGCCGGCGGCCCCGATCTCGAAAAGGCGGCCCAGGAATTCTACCGCGCGGCCGAGATCGCGCCGGAGGATCACGGCCCGGTCCACCTCTACCGCCGCCGCGCGCTCGGCGGCACCTCGGCGGTGTGGGGCGGACGCTGCATCCCCTTCGATCCGATCGACTTCGAGACGCGCCCCTGGATCCCCCACGCCCGGTGGCCGATCACCTACGAGGAAGCGGCCTCCTTCCACGCCGACGCCCTCGAGGTCTGCCGCGCCGGGCCGGAGGCCTTCCACGCGGCCGACGGATTGCCGAACGATCCGCATCCGATGATCGACGGGGTGATCGACCCCGACGTCATCCTCGATCGCATCGAACGGTTCAGCGAGCCGACCCACTTCGGCCGCGCCTATCTCGACCGCCTGACCCAGAGCCGCCGCATCCGCGTGCTGATGCACGCCAATGTGCTGGAGATCCTGACGTCGGCGGACGGCGGCCAGGTTCGCGGACTGGACCTCGCCACTACCACCGGCCGGCGACTCAAGGTCCAGGCTCGCCGCGTCGTGCTGTGCAACGGCGCGCTCGAGACGCCCCGCCTGCTGCTCGCTTCGAAGTCGGCGCGCGCGTGCGGCCTGGGCAACGAGCGGGATCTGGTCGGCCGCTTCTACCAGTCCCATCTCGAGGGCGAGATCGCCGAGGTCCGCTTCCGCGTGCCCGACAGCGAGGTCCGTCTCGACTATGACCGGGCGCCGAACGGGGTCTATTGCCGCCGCTATATCTGGCTGTCGCCGGAGGCGCAGCGGCGCGAGCAGCTCGGCGGCCTCATCCTGCGGCCGCACCACCCGAAAATCGCCGATCCGTCGCACGGCAATCCGGTCCTCTCGGCCATGTTCCTGGTCAAGGACCTGCTGGTGCCGGAATACGGGCGCAAGATGACGTCCACCGAGCACGCCGCCCGCAAGCAGATCAAGGGCGGACTGACGGGCGTCTACGCCGCGCACCTGGCCAACGTCGTGCGCGGCGCGCCGGGCCTGACGCGGTTCGGCGTCGACTGGGTGCGCCGCCGCAACCTCGCCTTCCGCAAGCTGCCGTCCGTCGTGCTCCGCGACCGCAACGGCCGATACACCCTCGACGTCAACGCCGAGCAGACGCCCAATCCCGACAGCCGCGTGAGCCTGGCGCAGGACGTCGATGCGCTCGGCATGCCCCGGCTTTCCATCGACTGGCGAACCACCGCCCAGGATCGCGACATGCTGGCCCGCGGCATGGCCTTGATCGCCGAGCGCCTGAACGCCAGCGGCAAGGCCGAGGTGTCCTTCGACGCCGCCGGGCCGGCGGGGGCGGCGGACCGTTGCACGCGGATCGGCGGGCATCATATCGGCACCGCCAGGATGGCGGACGACGCGCGCACGGGCGTGGTCGACCGCAACGGCGAGGTCTTCGAGGTCAAGGGCCTGTACGTCTCCGGCGCGGCGACCTTCCCCACGTCCGGATTCGCCAATCCCACTCTGACGATCGTGGCCCTGGCTCTCAGGCTCGGCGACCATCTCGCCGCCAGTTCACCGGCGGTAAGAAGCCATGACAGCGCTGTGCCCGTGGTCTAATGAAGACGGTGCGCGCTCTCTGGCGCGGACGCCATGGAGCTTTGTTGAGCGCGGTGGTTGAACGGAGCGTCCAGGCGCGGTTGCGCATTGACCCCACCGCGCATCGACGGAACGTTTCGGCAGATTTCATGATTGCGCCAGTGAGAGGTGTGTCGGGGGGCCCCGCCGCCGTGGAAGGACAAACCTGAGCAATGAGCTTGCAGCTGCTCATTCTGATCGTGGTGCTCGCTTACCTGTTGGGCGCGCTTACAGGTCGATGGATTCTCCGCCTTTTCACGCGACGCGGTCGCCGTCGCGGGGGCGTCTGGAGCAACTACTACCGCAACTGAGCCTCGCGCCCGCCGAGGACCTGAAGTCCTGGGCGCCCGGCGCGGATCAGACGCCGGCGACCGGTCTGCGGAAGCCGAAGCGGCTCGATCGCGGCGCCTCCGCCGGGCGGCCAAACCGCGCCTCGATATCCTTTTGCAGGGCCCTGGCGGCCATCAGGTGGCCGGGGAACAGGGTGTCCATGGCCCAGCCGAGCACCGGGACGCCGGTCATGGCGCTGTTGGACGCGATATAGAGGCCCATGCGGGCCAGGGTGGCGGTCGACGCCCCCACCTGTACAGCCTCGGCGATCAGCAGGCCGCCTGCGCCCAGGCTGTAGATCAGGTTGGCGCCGGGAACCCAGGCGAGCACCCCGTCGAGACCGATGCCGATCGGGCCGACCCCGATCAACCGGTCGGAGAGGCGCTTGATGCGCTCGGCGTTGATCCAGGCGCTGTGGGCGCGGTGACGTGTGACGTCCATGGCGGGCGGCGGCTCCTCAGGGCGGGCGGGACTGGGCCCCTTCCCCCTCCACATGGCCCCGACGCGGCCGATCGCCAGCGCGACCGTGGGGCCGCTCATCCCCAGAGGTCGGCGGGCGGCGGCTCGATCAGGGCGCCGGCGATCGGCAGGCCGGGCTCACGGTCGCGGGCCAGCAGCAGCGGGCCGTCCAGGTCGACGTAGCGGGCGCCCTGGGCGATCAGCAAGGCCGGGGCCATGGCCAGCGACGTCGCAACCATGCAGCCGGCCATGATCTCCAGGCCCAGCGCCCGGGCTTCGGCCTTCAGCGCCAGCGCCTCGGTCAGGCCGCCGGCCTTGTCGAGCTTGATATTGACCGCCGAATAGCGGCGCGCGCAGGCGGCGAGCTCGGCGCGGGTGTGCAGGCTTTCGTCGGCGCAGAGCGGGGTCGGGCTCTCGTAGCCCTCCAACTCCGCGTCCTCGCCCGCCGGCAGCGGCTGCTCCAGCAGCTTGACCTCCAGCTTGGCGAGCTCCGGCGCCAACCGGCGCAGGATGTCGAAGGTCAGGGCCTCGTTGGCGTCGACGACCAGGCGGGTGTGCGGGGCCGCTTCACGAACCGCCTCGATCCGATCGAGATGGTCGGCGGAACCGATCTTCAGCTTCAGCATCGGCCAGCGGGCGTGCGCCCGGGCGACCTCGGCCATGGCGTCAGGCGCGGCGAGGCTGAGGGTGAAGCAGGTCTTCACAGGATCCAGCCGCGCGAGGCCGGCCAGGGTCCAGGCGCGCACCCCGGCCGTCTTCGCTTCCAGGTCCCAGAGCGCGCAGTCCAGGGCGTTGCGGGCCGCGCCGGCCGGCAGCAGGCGCTGCAGGGCCGCGCGGTCGCCGCCGGCCTCGATCGCCGGGCGGGCCTGTTCGATCTGCGCCAGCACGCTCTCGAGCGTCTCGCCGTAGCGGGGGTACGGGACCGCCTCGCCGCGGCCGCGGCGCCCCTCGGCGGCGATCTCGGCGACCACCACGCAGGCCTCGGTCTTCGCGCCCCGGGCGATGACGAAGGCGCCGGCGATCGGCCAGCACTCTACGCCGACCGTCAGGGCCCTTGGGCCTGGGGCGGGCGCCGGGTTCAGGCGGCGTCGCCCAGCGCCTGGTCGAGCAGCAGGAAGGCCCGGCCCGAGCCCGATCCGAGGATCTCGGCCATCAGCACGCCTTCGGGGTCGCGCACGGCCGCGTCGTCCACCAGCGCCTGATAACGCCGCACGAAGGTCGAGGCCTTGGTCTTCAGCGCCTCGTCGGTGAACAGCCGGCGGACAATGCGGCGGCTGGCGGCGCCGGCGAGCTTCTTGACCACCTGGCGCGCGCCGTCGAGGTCGCCGGTCTGCATGGCCGCGGCGATCTGCCCGATCCGCGCCTCCGGCAGCAGCTTCTCGGGCTCCACCCCCATCTTGCCGAGTTCGGCCGAGAGCACGGCCTCGTCGGATTCCTGCGCCCCGTCCCCGCCGCCCAGCGAGGCCAGCAGGTCCTTCCAGGTCCAGGTTTCGGCGGGCTCCTCCTCGTCGGCCTCCTCCGCCTCGGCCGCGGCCGGCGGCGTGAGGCTGTCGGTCGGCTTGGCGGCCGGCCCGGCGCCGCCGGCGGCTTCGAAGATGGCCGAGAACTCCTGGTCGCTGGCTGTCGGCGTCAGCTTCAGGCGCGGCCGCAGGCCGAGCCGCTCGGCGAGCCCCGAGCTCGCCGTCGGCGAGGGTTCGGGCGCCGCCTTGGGCTCGGAAGCAGGCTCGGGCCTGGCCTCGGATTTGGCCTTGGCCGGCTTGGCGACCGGCTCGAGCGGCGGCGCGGCGGCGCGCACGGTCGGCGGCGCATAGGCGGCGGTGAACGGCGGCGCCTGCGGCGGCGTCGCCACAGGCGGCGCGGCCGCCAGCGCAGGTTCAGGGGCGGCGGCCACCGTCCCCATCAGCCGGACCGCTTCGCTCAGCATGTCGAAGTTGCGGCGCACCCTTTCCTGGAAGGCCAGGTCGATCGCCTGGGCTTCCTCGGCGGTGCGCCGGGCGTGCGCCATCAGGGCGTCGATCCCCTCGCCGACGGCGGCGCGGACCACCTCGGCCTGGGCGCGCGCGTCGGCCGGCAGGTCGCGGGTGCGGGCCTCGATCGCCGCCATCATCTCGTTGAGTTCGTCGAGCGTGGCGCGCGCGGCGACGGCGCCCTCGTCCAGCTTGCGCGCGGCGACCGCGCCGGCGTCGCCGACCATCTTCGCCGACTGTTCGACTAGGGCGCGGGCCTCTTCCAGTCGGGCCTCGAACACCTGGTTGGCCTTCTGGCCCGCGACGAAGGCGGCTTCCGAGAGCTGGTCGACCTGCTCGCGTGCGGCGGCGGCGTGGCGCGCCGCCGCCTCCCGGATCTCATCACCGGCGCGCGCCAGCGCCTCGACGGACTGGCGGTTGTCCAGCTCCAGCCGGGCCCGCTGGTCGCCGGCGGCGCGGGTGATCGCCGCCAGCGAGACCGCAGCGGTCTCGCCGAGCGCCTCGCGCTCGACGCGGACATTGGCCGACAGCTCGGCGAAACGTTCCGCGGCCTCGGCGATCAGCGCCCGCAGGCCGCCGCCGGCGTCGACGGCGCGTTCGCTCATCTCGCTGGCGGCGCGGCGGGCCTGGCCGATGAAGTCGTCGAGCCGCGCGCCGTGGGCGTCCGCCTCGGCGGCGAAGCCCTGATGGTCCTCGCGCAGCGTCTGGGCGAGGGCGGCGAGCGCCAAGCGCTGGTCGGTGAGCCCGCCTTCCACGGCGCGAACCTGGTCGGCGACGCAGAGGCCGGCCGTCTCCAGCCGGGCGATGTGGCGGGCGAGATCCTCGCCGGCGGTGCGCGCCACGCCGCTCGCCTCCTCGGCGGCGGACACGAGGCCGATCGCACGGGCGGCCAGAGCGGACTCGGCGTCGCGCAGCTGGGTCTCGGCGGCGCGGGACGCCCCGGCCACCTTCTGGGTCTGCTGGTCGATGACCTCCGCGGCGCGGACGGCCTGGGATTCCAGCGCCTGGGTCAGGGCATGCAGCTCGCCGCGTTCGCGGCCAAGCTCGCCGGTCAGTTGCTGGGCGGCGTTCAGCGAGGCGTGGGTCGCCTGGGAGAGGCCCTCGGTCTGGGCGGAGAGGACCTCGCGCAGGGCGGTCAGGCTCTGGCGCGCGGTGTCGGCCGCCTGGGCCGCCGCGGCGATCTCCTCGCGCACCGCGCGGGTGACCTCGCCGGCCTCGGCGGCCGCGCGCAGCGCGGGGCTGAGCAGGGTCTGCTCCATCTGCCGCGCGCGGCGGCTCTCGGCCGCCAGGGTCTGCCCCTGACGGATGAAATAGGCGACGCCGAACACCAGGGCCGCGGGACCGATGGCCAGCAGGCCGAAGACCATCAGGGCGAACCCGTCGTTCTGCAGCGGCGCGACGCCGCCGCGGTAGCCGACGGCGAAGGCGATGGGTCCCGCCGCCCAGAGCACGGCGACGGCGAAGGCGGTGAGATAGAGCGGCCAGGCGGCGGGCGCCGGGGCCGGCGGCGGCGGGCGCGCGAGGATCGCCGCCGCGGCGGCGGCCTTGGCGCGCGTCGCCTTCGAGATCGGCCTCGGAACCGGCTCTTCCGCCGGCGTTTCCGCGGCGAGCGCCTCAGCCTCGACCGGCGCCTCCTCGCGGACGATCTCCTCGCGGCCCGCCGTCTCCGGGGCGGCGGCCGCCATCCCGTCGTCGTTGGAAGCCCCGAAATCCGTCGGCGGAGGACGTCTCGTAATCTTCATGCGCGCCTTCCCGATGCGGCAAACCCGCTCGCCCCGAGCGCGCTGTCACCCGAGAAGGATTACCTTCGATAGCCGCGCGCGCAAACAGCCGGCGAATCATTGCGGCTTTTCGCCCACATCCCTGCGCGGCGTTGCAAGGGGATCAGGCGCGGAGGTCGGCCTGCACGGTGCGCGGTTTGGGGCAGCTCGCCAGTTTTTCCGGCGCCCGCGGCGTGCGCGCGATCACCCGCTCCACCACATGGGGCGGCGCGGATCGGGCGGTCGGGGCGGGCTCGAGCGTCACGCCAAAATGCGACAGCGCCGCGGCGGAGGAATGCACCACCACCGTCGCTACAATTTCCGTCAATGTCGTCATCAGACGCCTCCCGGCCCGAACACGACTCCTCGCATGTCACTGATACCTGAACCGTCGCTTGAACGCGACGTGGCGACGGATGAATTTTCCGCAATGTTACGCCGCTGGCCGGCTCGTGCGTCTCCGTCGCCGGTCTCTGCTAAGAAGGCGTGATGAGTCCGCCCGCGCCCGACGCCCCGCCCCCTTCGGATTCGCTGCGGCGTCCGACGCGCTGGCGCAGCCTGGCCAGGCGCTTCGCCCCGCTTGTGGCCCTGGTCGCCGTGGCGCTCCTCGCCTACTGGAGCGGCCTGCCGCAGAAGCTGTCGCCAGCCGCCCTGGGACGCGAGCACGCGCAGCTGCAGGCCCTCGTCGGCGCGCACCCCGTCCTGACGGTGGGCGGCTTCATCCTGGGCTACGCCCTGCTGACCGGCGCCTGCCTGCCCGTCGCCCTGATGTTGAGCCTGGCCGGCGGGCTGGTCTTCGGAACCTGGCTCGGCGGCGCGGCGATCCTGCTCGGCGGCGCCGGCGGGGCGATCATCACCTATGCGGCGGCGCGCTCGGCTTTCGCCCCGCTGCTGCTCGGCCGCGCCCGCCACGACCCTCGGCTGCAGAGCGTCATCCAGGGCTTCGGACGCAGCGCCTTCACCTACGTCCTGACGCTGAGGCTGCTCCCCGTCGTCCCCTTCGCCCTGGTGAACATCGCGTCCGGCCTGGCGGCGGTCCCCTTGCGCGCCTACGCCCTGGCCACCCTCGCGGGCGGCGTGCCGACCGCCCTGATCTACGCCGGCCTGGGCGCGGGCCTGGGCGAGGCCATCGGCTCGCAGGCGGCGCTGAAGGCCGCGCTGCGCTCGCCGCAACTGCTGGGCCCCCTGGCGGCGCTGGCGCTGCTGTCGCTCGCGCCCTTGCTCCTGACGCGGCTGCGCCGCCGGAACTAGGCCGCCAGCTGGTCCTTGAAGCTCGCCCCCTCGTGGGCCAGCAGCCAGCGCTTGCGGTGCAGCCCGCCGCCGTACCCGGTGAGCGTCTTGTTCGCGCCGATCACCCGATGGCAGGGCACGACCAGGGCGACCGGATTGGCGCCGTTCGCCAACCCTACCGCCCGCATCGCCGTCGGCCGGTCGATCCGCGCGGCCAGGCCCGCATAGCTCAGGGTCTCGCCGGGCGGGATGGCGCAGAGCGCCTGCCAGACGCCGAGCTGGAAGGCGGTGCCGGCGGCGCGCCAGGGCACGGCCGCGAGCGCGCCGCCCTCGCCCGCGAAATAGGCTTCGAACGCGCGGCGCATCGCGACCGGGGCGGCGCCCTCCACCGGCGGCGTCGCGGGATAGTGGCGTTTCAGCCAGGCCGACATCTGCGGCCCGTAGTCGGTCCAGTTGAAGGCCCTCAGCACCCCGGTCTCGTCGGTGGCGAGGAGGGCGACCCCGATCGGCGTGGTCAGGCGGGCGATGGAGATGGCGCTAGGCCGCGCGTCGGTCATGCTTGCGGCTCCTCTTGTTGAGCATTGTCTGGGAAGCAGGCTGGGCCGCGTCGCCGGCCCACAGGTGCTGGGCGGCGTAGGCGCGCCACGGCCGCCAGGTCTCGGCGCGGGCGAGCAGGTCCTGGGCGCTGGGCCGCAGGCCGTCGGCGTCCGCCAGCGCCCGCATCAGGGCGACGTCGCCGTGCGGAAAGGCGTCCGGCTCGCGCAGTTCGCGCAAGGCGATGTACTGCGCTGTCCATTCGCCGACGCCCGGCAGCGCCGAGAGGGCGGCGACGGCGCTGTCGAGATCGGCCCTCGGGGTGAAGATCGTCGGATCGGCGGCGACGGTCCGGGCCAGCGCCTCCAGCGCCGCGCCGCGGGCGCGCGGCATGCCCAGGGCGGCGATGTCCTCGCCGATCAGCCGCGCCGGCGTCGGGAAGAGACGCGTCAGGCCGAGAGCCGCCGCCGCCGGGTCGTCGACCGGCTCGCCATAGGCCTCGGTCAGCCGGGCGGCGAGATTGCGGGCGGCGACCACGGTGATCTGCTGGCCCAAGATGGCGCGGACCGCCAGCTCGAAGCCGTCCCAGGCGCCCGGCGCGCGAAGTCCGGGGCGCGCGGCGATCCGCGGCGCCAGCTGCGGATCCTGGGCGAGGTGGGCGCCGATCAGCGCCGGATCGGCGGCGAGGTCGAACACCCGACGGATGCGGGCGATCACCGCCGGCAGGGCCTGCAGCTTCGGGAAGCGGATCTCCGCCTCCAGCCAGTCTCCCTCGCCGCGCCGGACGATCACCAGGCCGCGGGCGCCGTCGATGGCGAGGGTGCGGGCGTAACGGTCGGGCGCTGCCGCCTCGACGCCGGGAATGGCGCGGGCGGCCAGGAAGCCGATCACCCCGTCCCAGTCGTAGGGCGCGCGGTAGGCGAGCCGCACGGTCACCCCGGTCCCTGCGGCGCTCTCCGCCGGCTGTCGCGAGCGCCGCAGCGCGCCCGGCGCGCGGTCGAACAGCTGCTGGAAGGTCTCGTTGAACCGCCGCACGCTGCCGAAGCCGGACGCCAGCGCCACCTCGGTCATCGGCAGGCGGGTCTCCTGGATCAGCTGCTTGGCGAGCAGCACGCGCCGGGTCTGGGCGACCGCGACCGGCGAGGCGCCGAGGTGCTGGCGGAACAGTCGGCGAAGCTGCCGCTCGCCGACGCCGAGCCGGGCGGCGAGCGCGTCGACGTCGCCCTGGTCCAGCGCGCCGGTCTCGATCAAGGCCAGCGCCCGCGACACGGTGTTGGAGGTGCCGCGCCAGGCGCCGAGGTCCGGCGAGGCCTCCGGGCGGCAGCGCAGGCAGGGGCGGAAGCCCGCCTCCTGGGCGGCGGCGGCGGAGGGGAAGTAGACGACGTTCTGCGCCTTGGGCGTCCGCGCCGGGCAGATCGGCCGACAATAGATGCCGGTCGTCTTCACCCCGCAGAAGATCCGCCCGTCGAAGCGCGGATCACGGGTGACGAAGGCGCGGCGGCAGGCTTCGGGGTCCAGGTCCATGGCCGGAAGATGGGGACTGCAGCCGCGAGAGTCTCGCGGTTTTCGGACTCGGATGAGGCGGCGACGCTATGACGGTACATTCCACGTTCCGTCATCCCTGCCGAAGCGCAGCGTAGAGCCGGGACCCAGGGGCCGTGCGCACCGCCCCTGGGTCCCGGCTCGGCCTTGCAGGCCGTCCGGGATGACGGGGAATTTTGAGGCCGCGCGCGCCCTAGCGTACGACCGAGACGCCCTACTTCGTCCCGCCTGCGGCCGGCTCGGGCTCCGCGGGACAGTCGGCGCCCAGCCGCTTGGCGTCGGTCACGGCGCGGACCGGGATGGTCATCGGGCCGAACTGGGCGGCCACGCGAGCCTCCATGTGGAAGGTGTCGTCGGTGAAGGCGCCTTCGGCGGAGACCGGGATCGGCTTGCCGTCGCGGGTGGCGCAGCTGCCCTTCAGCTTGATCGTGCCGGCGCCCACCACCCGGGTCGGATAGGTGCAGCGATAGATATGGTTGCTGGGCCCCTCCATGAACTTGGCGACATCCTTCGGGCGGATGCAGCGCCGCTCGACCTTGGTCGAGTGCATCGGCGAGACGACCTGGTTGGTCGTCTCCCAATAGCCTGGGGAGATGGCGCCCGGCTGGGCGGCCGCGGGGCCGACGGCGGCGGCGAGCGCGAGGGTCAGGGCGAAGGCGGGCGAAGCTGAGCTCATAGGCGCCATGTGGGTTGTAGGGGCGGGCCTTTACAGGGGGCGGTCGAGCCCCGTGTCGAGGTCGCGACGCTTCTTTGCTTGACCTGCCCCACGCTGGTGGCGACATGGCGGCCATGAGCCCGACCGTCCGCGGAGAGCCCATCGCCTTGAGACCGCTGCCGCCCGCCGGCGCGCCGGCGCTCTCGGTCGTGGCGCCTTGCTACAACGAAGAAGAGACCCTGCCCGTCTTCACGGCGCGGATGGTCGCCGCTTGCGAGGCGGTCGCCGGATCGTCCTTCGAGCTGCTGCTCGTCAACGACGGCTCGCGCGACGGCACCTGGGCGCAGATCCAGGCCATGGCCGCGCGCTATCCCTGCGTCGTCGGGGTCGACCTGGCGCGCAACTACGGTCACCAACTGGCGGTCACCGCTGGTCTGAAGCTGGCGCGCGGCGCGCGGGTGCTGATCATAGACGCCGACCTGCAGGACCCGCCCGAGCTGCTGAGCGAGCTCAGCGCGCGCATGGACGAGGGCTTTGACGTCGTCTACGCCCAGCGCCGCACGCGGGCGAAGGAAAGCGCCTTCAAGCTGTTCACCGCCGATCTCTTCTACCGGCTGCTGAGCGCGATGAGCGAGACCACGATCCCGCGCAACGTCGGCGACTTCAGGCTGATGTCGCGTCGAGCCGTAGACCGGCTCAACGCCATGCCCGAGCAGGACCGCTTCCTGCGCGGCATGGTCTCATGGATGGGCGGACGCCAGAGCGAGGTCTTCTACGACCGCGACCCGCGCTATGCGGGCGAGACCGGCTACACCCTGAAGAAGATGGTCAAGCTGGCGACCGCCGGCATCACCAGCTTCTCGACCCTGCCGCTGAAGCTGGCGGTGGTGCTGGCCGGCGCCGGCGCGATCATCGCCTTCTCGCTGCTGATCTATGTGATGATCGGCTTCTTCACCGGCCATGTGACCCCCGGCTGGACGAGCCTGGCGATGATGATGGTCTTCTTCGGCGTCGGCCAGTTCATGTGTCTGGCGGTGATGGGGGCCTACATCGGCCGCATCTTCCTGGAGGTGAAGGCCCGGCCGCTCTACTTCATCGACGAGGTGCTGCGCTCGCCCGATACGGCGAGCGGACAGAGAGAGGCGCAAGGGTGAAGGTCGCCGAGTTCGACAAGTTCGCCGAGGAATACCTGGCGACCCACAAGAGCAACCTCGCCGTCACCGGCGAGAGCCCTGACTATTTCGCCCGCTACAAGATCGTCGAGATCGCCCGGCGGCTCGGCGCCCTGGGCGTCACGCCCAAGCGGGTGCTCGACTTCGGCTGCGGCATCGGCAACTCAGCCCCGCACCTGCGCGAGGCCTTCCCCGAGGCCCAGATCACCGCCGTCGACGTCTCGGAAAAGAGCCTGTCTGTCGCCCGGGCGCGCTTTCCGGGCGCGGCGGAGTTCGTGGCCTACGATCCGAAGGGCCCTCCGCCCGCGCCGGCCGAGGGCTACGACCTGATCTTCTCGGCATGCGTCTTCCACCATATCGAGGCGGACGAGCACGAGGCCATCTTCCGGCGGCTGCACGAGCGGACGGCGCCCGGCGGCCGGATGGCCATCTTCGAGCACAACCCGGTCAATCCGGTGAGCCGCTACATCGTCGCCACCTGCCCGTTCGACGCGAACGCGGTGCTGATCCCGGCCGGCGAACTGGCCAGGCGCCAGCGCAAGGCCGGCTTCGCCCACGTGGAGGTGACCTACACCGGCTTCTTCCCGGGCCCGCTCAAGGCGCTCCGGCCGCTGGAGCCGATGATGGCCAGGCTTCCCCTCGGCGCGCAGTACTACACGCTTGCCCAAGCTTGACGTGACGAGCCTGGATCTCAAGCGCGAGGCGGGCCTCCTCGCCCGCTTCGGCGGAGCCGGCCTGATCACCACGGCGGTGGGCCTGGCGGTGATCCTGGCGCTGGACGTGGGGCTGGGCGTCGACCGCCGGCTGGCCAACGCCGCGGGCTATCTGGTCGGCGCGGGGCTCGGCCTGGGACTGCAGAAGGCCTTCGTCTTCCGTCAGGCGACCCCGGCGCGCGGCGCCGCCGGACGGTACGCGGCGGTGATGATCTTCGCCTTTGCGCTGAACCAGGCGGTGCTGACGCTGGCGGGCCTGGCCCTGCCGCAGACCGCGCTGGGCCATGCGGCGGCCCAGCTGCTGGCCATGGCGACCTATACGGCCACCCAGTTCGCGCTCTTCAGACTGTGGGTCTTCCGGCCGGCAGCCTAGGGCCTCGCCCCAGTGCCGACCTGCGCGGCTAGGCGCGCTGCTCAGCCACGACCGATCCGGCCGGACGCGCCTTGCGGGTGCGCACGCGCGGCGGATTCACTGCGTTCGGCAGATGCGCCGGCGGCCGCTCCCAGCGCCATTCATAGGGTTGGAACCACACCCAGCCGCCCTCGCTCAGGCGCTTCGGCGTCAGCGCATAACTTCGGATCCACGGCGGCTCGCTCATATCTCTCACGATCGTCACTCGAATCAGTCGCGTCTGGCCCCTCGGCATTTAGCTATAGCGCGCCTTGCGTCGCCGCGATGCGGCCACAACGACACAGCCGAGCCTTCGCCGCGCCTTGTCCACGAGATGTGCACAGGAAGCTGCCGAAGCTCAAGCAGTGGTTGTAGTCATGCAGGCGGATACGCGTGCCGGCCGCCGTTCGGATCCTCGACGCAGGTCCCCTCGCCCGCTTCGGAAAGATAGACCGGGCCGACCGGGACCTTGCCGTAGCCGCCCGGCACGTCGAGCACATAGGTCGGCTGGCAGAGACCCGAGACGGTCCCGCGCAGCCCCCGCATCAGGGCCTGCCCCTCCTCCAGCGTCGTGCGCAGGTGGCCCGTGCCCGGCGCGAAATCGGCATGGTGTAGGTAGTAGGGCTTGATCCGGGTCTCGACCATCGCCCGGAAAAGGGCGGTCAGCGTCTGCGGATCGTCGTTGATCCCCTTCAGCAGCACCGTCTGACCCAGCAGCGGGACGCCTGCGTCCACCAGTCGCGCGCAGGCGGCGCGGGCGGCGGGCGTCAGCTCGCGGGGGTGGTCGGCGTGCAGCGCCACATAGACCGCCTGGCGCGCGCCCCGGAGCGCGGCGACCAGTTCGGGCGTCACCGCCTCGGGATCGACGGCCGGAATGCGGGTGTGGAGGCGGATCACCTTCACATGCTCGATGTCGCCCAGCCGCGCCATCAGCTCGCGCAGCCGCCGGGCGGAGAGCACCAGCGGGTCGCCGCCGGTCAGGATCACCTCCCAGACCTCGGGCCGGCCGGCGATGTAGGCCAGCGCCGCGTCCAGCTCGGCCGGGGTCAGCGTCCCCTCCCCGTCGGGACCGACCATCTCGCGGCGGAAGCAGAAGCGACAATAGACCGCGCAGGTGTGGGTGACCTTCAGCAGCACCCGGTCGGCGTAGCGGTGGACCACGCCGAGCACCGGGCTGTGGGTCGCGTCGCCGATCGGATCGGCGCTCTCAGGGCCCTGGCTCTCCAGCTCGCGCCGATCGGGGACGAACTGCAGGGCGATCGGATCGGCCGGATCGGCCGGATCGACCAGCTCGGCCATGGCCGGGGTGATCGCCACCGCATAGCGGGCGGCGACCTGCGACAACGCCTCGACGCGGTCGGGTGCGATCAGGCCCGCCTCGGCGAGATCTTCGGGCGTTCGGAGCGTTCGGGTAGGCCGCATGGAGGGCGGCATATGGACCTGCGGATTGCTTCAAGCAACTTGGGACCTCCCCGGCGCCGAACGCCCCCTCAGTCGCTTCGCGACAGCTCCCCCGCTACGCGGTGGAGCATCTTCGGCCCAGATCCTCCACCGCGCAGCGGGGGAGGTGGATCGCCGAAGGCGAGACGGAGGGGGCGTTTACGGCTTCGCCACCGGCGCCCAGAGCACCTGTTCGATATGCTGCGCGCCCGCCGCCAGCATCACCAGCCGGTCAAAGCCGAGCGCCGCTCCGCTGGCCGGGGGCATCTGCGCGAGCGCCGCCAGGAAGTCCTCGTCGATGGGATAGCGCTCGCCATAGACGCGCTGCTTCTCCGCCATCTCCGCCTCGAAGCGTCGACGCTGTTCGGCCGGATCGGTCAGCTCGCCGAAGCAGTTGGCCAGCTCGACGCCGCAGGCATAGAGCTCGAACCGCTCGGCGACCCGGGGATCGGACGGCTTGGGCCGGGCGAGCGCCGCCTCGGCCGTGGGGTATTCGCAAAGGATGGTCGCCCGACCCTGCCCCAGGCGCGGCTCGATCTTCTCCACCAGCACCCGGCTGAAGACGTCGGCCCAGGTGTCGTCAGCGGCCACCCGCACGCCAGCCGCCTTGGCTGCGGCCGCCAGGGCCTTGGCGTCGGTCTCGCCGCCCTCGCCGACGCTGGCCAGGAGGTCGATGCGTGCGAAGCCGTCGAAGGCCTCGGCCAGGGTGATCCGTTCCGGTTCGGCGAAGGGATCGACGCTCAGCCCGCGGAAGTCGAACCGCTCCGTCCCCGCCGTCTCGGCGGCGAGGCGCAGCAGCGCAGCGCAGTCCGCCATCAGCTGCTCGTAGGGCGCGCCCGTGCGGTACCATTCCAGCAGGGTGAACTCCGGATGGTGCAGCGGCCCGCGCTCGCGGTTGCGCCAGACGCGGGCCAGTTCGAAGATCTGCGCCTCGCCGGCGGCGAGCAGTTTCTTGGCCGCGAACTCGGGCGAGGTGCGCAGGTAGAGCGGCCGGCGCTCGCCCCCGGGTCCGATCGACTCGCTTTCGAAGGCGTGCAGATGGGCCTCGTTGCCGGGCGAGACCTGCAGGGCGGCGGTCTCCACCTCGACGAAGGCCTGGCCCTCGAACCAGCCGCGCACCGCCCGGGTGATCCCCGCCCGCGCCATCAGGAACGGCCGGCGGTCGCGGTGTCGCTCAGGGGCCCACCAGGGCGAGGGATCGGGGCTGGACACTGAGGCTCGCTAGGGGGCGCCAATAGGCGCAAATGGGTAAAGGCTGGCGAATTTGGCGGGGATCGCTATAGGGGCGCGACAACAATTTGACAGCGGAATCGCGCGAGGGCCCTCGCGCGCCCGCGAACATCATCGAGGATTGATCACGTGAAGGTCTCCGCCAGCTCGCTCCGGAAAGGCGCCGTCGTCGATTTGGACGGCAAGCTCTACGTCGTCCTCACCTGTGAAAATATCCACCCGGGCAAGGGCACGCCGGTCACCCAGCTGAACATGCGGCGCATCTCCGACGGGGTGAAGATCTCCGAGCGCTACCGCACCACCGAGACGGTGGAACGCGCCATCGTCGACGACCGGACCTACACCTTCCTCTACCAGGACGGCGAAGGCTTCCACTTCATGAACCCCGAGAACTTCGACCAGGTCGTGGCCCCGGTGGACGTGGTCGGCGACGCCGCCCCCTACCTGACCGACGGCGTCCAGGTGACGCTCTCGACCCACGACGGCGTGCCGATCGCGCTGGAGCTGCCGCGCCTGGCGACCTTCGAAGTCGTCGAGACCGAGCCGTCGGTGAAGGGCCAGACCGCCTCCTCGTCCTACAAGCCGGCGATCCTCTCCAACGGCGTGAAGACCATGGTGCCCCCCTATATCGCCGTTGGCGTCCGCATCGTCATCCTGACGGAAGACGGCTCCTACCAGGAACGCGCGAAAGACTAAGGTTTCGAGCCCTCTCCCCGGCGGGGAGAGGAGTTCCGCCTCGCGCACCAGCTGCGCCATGGCGACAGGGGGCGATTGCGCACCCTGCCCGATCTGCGGCATGTCAGCGGCATGCGCACCTGGCTCATCCTCGCCGCCGTCCTCGGCTTTCTCTGCGTCGCCCTGGGGGCCTTCGCCGCCCACGGCCTGAGCGATCCGCAGGCCCAGGGCTGGATGCGAACGGGCGCGGAATATGGCTTCGTCCACGTGCTCGCGAGCCTCGCCTGCGTCAGCCTGATCGGCCTGGGCGCGAGCCGCGCCCGCTTCGCCCCGCCGCTGTTTCTGACGGGCGCCGCGATCTTCCTCGGCACGCTTGCAGGCCTGGCGCTTGGCGGGCCGCGGTGGCTGGGGGCGATCACCCCGATCGGCGGCGTCCTCTTCCTGGCCGGCTGGGCCGTGCTGGCCTCCGCCGCCCTCCAGGTAAAGGCCGGCGCCAGGTGAAGGTCTAAGGCTTCTTCGGCAGGGCGAGGCCCCGGAGCGCGAGCGCCGAGCCCGCCATCGAGATCAGCATGACCACCGCCATCGGCCGCGCGGTGCCGTCGTGCATCAGGCCCGCGACGCCGGTCGCGGCCGCCCCCGCGGCGAAGGAGAACGCCCCCATCAGGGCCGAGATCGAGCCCGCCCGGCGGGGATCGACGTTCAGCGCGCCGGCCATGGTGTTGCCCTGCATCAACCCATAGGTCGCCAGCGCCAGGAACAGCGTCGGCAGGACGCTCCAGCGCTCGCCCCACCCGGTCACCGCGGCGAGGGTCAGCAGCAGGGCCGCGGCGACGCCGGCGTAGGCCGCGCGCTCCAGCACCTCGTCCGGGGTGAAACGCCGCAGCAGGCGGCGGTTCCATTGGCTGGCCGCGATGACCCCGACCGCGTTCAGGCCGAACACCCAGCCGAAGGCGCCCGGCGAAATGTGGTAGGCGCCGATCAGGAGATCCGGCGAGGAGCTGATGTAGGTGAAGAGCGTCGCCCCGTTGAGCGCGGCCGCGGCCGCATAGCCGACCAGCCGCCGGTTGCGCAGCAGATTGAGATAGGCGCGGATCGGATGCTCCGAGCGGGCATGGGCCGCAGTCTCGGCGGAGCGCGTCTCCTCCAGGCGCAACAGCACCGCCACGGCCACCAGGGCGCCGGCGAGCGTCATGAAGCCGAAAATGCTGCGCCAGCCGGTCAGCGTCAGCAGCGCCCCGCCGATCAGGGGCGCGAAGATCGGCGCCAGTCCCATGATCAGCACCATCAGCGACAGCATCCGGGCGGTGCCGGCATGGTCGAAGCGGTCACGCACCACCGCGCGCGAAACGACCGCGCCGGCGCAGGCGCCCAGGGCCTGAAGAAAGCGCAGGCCAATCAGGGCCGGGGCGGAGACGGCCAGGGCGCAGCCGGCGCTGGCGGCCACATAGATGGCGAGGCCCAGCAGGATCGGCGGCTTGCGCCCGAAGCGGTCCGAGGCCGGGCCATAGAACAGCTGGCCGATCGCCATGCCGGCGAGGAAGGCGGCCACGGTCGCCTGGGTCTGGGCGGCGCTGGCGTGCAGCTCCGCCCCGATCGTCGGCAGGCTCGGCAGGTACATGTCGATGGCGAGCGGGCCGAGAGCCGTCAGCGCCCCCAGCAAAACCACCAGGCCCCAGGGCGTCGTGTGCGTCTCTTCGGTCACGCGGGCGGTTAGAGCCTCATACTATCCGCATGTCTCGCACAAATTCCGGCGCCGGCGGCGCGGCGGAACGGCTTGTGGCCGGGCGCGACCGCCAGGTGAACAAGGCGACTGGAAGCGCGCCCATTTCCGGACGTAGATAGCGCCATGGAACGCAACATGCCCTCGCCCATCGTCTCCGCCGGCTCCTTTCGGCGGGGGCTGTATGGCGAGAACCAGCCCTTCGCCTCGGGCTGGATGCCGGTCGGCGGGCCGCACGAGATCTTCTACGAGGAATGCGGCCGCCCGGACGGCAAGCCCTGCGTCATCCTGCACGGCGGGCCGGGCGGTGCGATCAACCCGACCATGCGCCGCTTCTTCGACCCGTCGCGGTGGCGGATGGTGCTGTTCGACCAGCGCGGCTGCGGCCGCTCGCGGCCCAACGCCAGCCTCGAGGACAACACCACCTGGGCGTTGATCGAGGACATCGAGCGGCTGCGCGAAAAGCTTGGCGTTGAGAAATGGTGCGTGTTCGGCGGCTCCTGGGGCTCCACCCTGGCGCTGGCCTACGCCATCACCCATCCCGAGCGGGTGGAGAGCCTGGTGCTGCGCGGGGTCTTCCTGCTGACCGCGCGCGAGCTGCGCTGGTTCTACCAGGAAGGCGCCTCGATGCTGTTCCCGGACGCCTGGGAACGGTTCTGCGCCCCGGTGCCGGAAGCCGAGCGCGGCGACATGATCAGCGCCTACCACAAGCGCCTGACCCATCGCGACCGGAAGATCCAGGCCGAGGCGGCGGCCGCCTGGAGCCAGTGGGAGGGCGACACCATGTCGATCCGCGGCCCCGAGGCCAGGCCCTCCAAGTTCAACGAGATCGACTTCGCCATCGCCTTCGCGCGGATCGAATGCCACTTCTTCGCCAACGGCGGCTTCTTCGGCGAAGACGGCTGGATCCTGAAGAATATGGACAAGATCCGGCACATTCCCGGCTGGATCGTGCAGGGCAGGTTCGACGTGGTGACGCCGATGGACGCCGCCTGGCGGCTGAAGTCCGCCTGGCCCCAGGTCCGCTTCGAGATCGTCTGGGACGCCGGCCACGCCTCGACCGAACCCGGCGTGGTGGATGCGCTGATCCGGGCGACGGACCAGGCCTTCCGGGTCAGCTGACGCCGCCTATGGCAGAGAGCGCAACTACCGCCGCAACGCCCCTCCGTCTCGCTGCGCGAGCCACCTCCCCCGCGTTGCGGTGGAGGATCTGGGCCGTAGATGCTCCACCGCTTGCGGGGGAGCTGTCGCGAAGCGACTGAGAGGGCGTTCAGCGCAGGCGCTCCCTACAGCAGCGAGCCCTTGCCGCTGGTGATCTCGGCGTAGCGGTGCACGCGCACGGCCATGACCAGGCCGAAGCCGACCATCACCGTCAGCATCACCGTGCCGCCGTAGGAAAGCAGCGGCATGGGCACGCCGACCACCGGCGCCAGGCCCATCACCATCGAGCCGTTGATCAGGACGTAGAGGGCGAAGGTCACGGTCACGCCGGCGGCGGCCAGCCGTCCGAAGTGGCTGTGGCTGAGGTAGGCGGTCCTGAGCGCCATGAAGATGACGATGGCGTAGAGCACCAGGACGGAGATGCAGCCGACGAACCCGAACTCCTCGGCCAGGGTGGCGAAGATGAAGTCGGTCTGCTTCTCGGGCAGGAAGTTCAGCTGGCTCTGCGAGCCCAGGCCGTAGCCCTTGCCCAGCAGGCCGCCAGAGCCCAGGGCGATCTTCGACTGCAGGATGTGGTAGCCCGAGCCGGACGGGTCGTTCTCCGGATCCATGAAGGTCAGGATCCGCTTCCGCTGGTAGTCGTGCAGAATGAACATGATCGCCGGCGGAATGACGACGACGGCCCCCATGACCCCGGCCGCGATCAGTCGCCAGGACAGGCCCGCCAGAATCATCACCGTGCCGCCGGTCATCATGATCAGCATGGCGGTGCCGAGATCGGGCTGCTCCATCACCAGGGCCACCGGCGCCAGGATCAGGAGGCCCGGGACGACCAGCCACCAGGACAGCTGCGCCCGCTTGCTGGAGACCCCGTGGTAGAACCGGGCCAGCGCCAGCACCATGCCGACCTTCATGATCTCCGACGGCTGGATGGTGATCGGCCCGAGCTTCAGCCAGCGCTGGGCGCCCAGCGCGTTGTGGCCCATCACGTCCACCAGAACGAGCAGCACGAAGCCTAGGGCGTAGACCGGATAGGCGATGGCGAACCAGACGCGCAGGTCGATCAGCGACAGGGCGATCATGGCGCTGAAGAAGACCACGAAACGGATCAGGTGCGGCGCGGCCCAGGGCGTCCAGGACGAACCGGCGATCGAGAACTGCATCACTGTGCCGGCGACGGCGATCAGGGTCAGGGCGAGGCAGAAGATCCAGTCGATCTCGCCGAACTTGACGATCAGCCGGTCGCGTTCGCCGGGACGGGTGAGGGCCGAGACGGTCATGTGGTCTGTCCAGGCGCGATCGGCGGCGTGGGCGCGGTGGCGGCGGGCGCGCCGGGCAGCTCCGTCGGCGCTTCCGGCAGGCCGTCGCTCAGCTGGGCGTCGGGGATCTGCGGCATCGGCATCGGCCGTTCGATCTGAGCGCGGATTTCCGGGTCCTTCAGCAGCGCGACGCGCATGATCTCCCGCGCACGGGGCGCGGCGGCGGCGCCGCCGAAGCCGCCGTGCTCGACCAGCACGCTCACCGCATAGCGCGGCGCGTCGTGCGGGGCGTAGGCGATGAACCAGGCATGGTCGCGCAGCCGCCATTCGCCGGCGGTGCCGTGCACGCCACGGCCGCCGTTATAGTTGTAGCCCTGGGCGGTGCCAGTCTTGCCGGCCATCTTGATGTTGCCGAGGCCAAGGTCGGCGACGGCCGCGGCGGTGCCGACAGTGGTCACCGCCTTCATCGCCTCGCGCACGAACTGCAGGTGCTCCGGGTGGACCGGCAGGTCGCCGAAGGCCGAACCGGCCGGCTGCTCCACCCCGCCGATGGACTCGATCAGTCGCGGATGCAGCGACTTCTGGCCGTTCGCCAGACGCGCGGCCATGACGCAGAGCTGCAGCGGATTGAGGTGGGTGTAGCCCTGGCCGATGCCCATGCTGGGCGTCTCGCCGGGGTGCCACTTGGGGTCCTTCTTGAAGACGCGGCGCTTGTAGGCGGTGTCCGGCACCAACCCCTTCTTCTGGCCCGGGATGCCGATGTCGAAGATCTCGCCCAGGCCGAATTTCCGCGCCGTCTCGGCGATGCGGTCGGGCCCGACGAACAGGGCGCACTGATAGAAGTAGATGTCGCAGGAGGTGGCGATGGCGCTGTGCAGGTCCTGGACGCCGTGAGTTTCGTCGCAGTGCCAGACCCGTCCGCCCCAGGCCCAGGCCCTGTTGCAGACGTGTCTCGTCTTCGGGTCGAAGCCGGCCTCCAGGGCGGCCAGCGCCACCATGATCTTGAAGGTCGAGCCCGGTGGGTAGGTCGCCGTCAGCGCCTTGTTGAACAAGGGCTTGCGCTCGTACATCGCCAGCTGCCGGTACTCGTTGCCGGTCAGGCCGCGGACGAACCGGTTGGAGTCGAAGCTGGGCCCGGAATACATGCAGAGGATGTCGCCGGAGCGGCAATCCATCATCACCGCCGCCCCGCTCTCGTCGCCGAACACCTCCATCGCGCGGTGCTGGATGTCGGCGTCGAGGGTGAGTTTGATCTCAGCGCCCGGCACCGCCGGGATGTCGCCCTCGGGGTCGGCGCGGACCTCGCGGCCGTTGGCGTCCACCTCGACCTTGCGCGCGCCGGGCTTGCCGCGAAGCTGCAGGTCGAACGCCTTCTCCACCCCCTGCTTGCCGATCCGGAAGCCCGGATTGAGCATGATCGGCTCGGAGTTGGGTCCGGTCGGTGTGATGTCGTCCCGATTGACCTTGGACACATAGCCGACGACGTGGGTGAAGGCCCCGCCGTGCGGATAGACCCGGACTTCGCCCATCTCGGCGCTGACCCCGGGCATCTCGGGCGTGCGCAGGTTGATGGCGCTGAACTGCTCCCAGCTCATGTCCTCCATCACCTCGACCGGCGCGCGCTTCGGCGCAGCCCCGATGTCCTTGGCCAGCCGGGTCTGCCGTTTGTCGTCGAGGGGCACGAAGGCGGCCAGCGTCTTCAGGGTGCCGGGCACGTCCATGCCCTTGTCGCGCGCCACCATCAGCCGGAAGTTCGGCCGGTTGGAGGCCAGCACCACCCCGTTGCGGTCGACGATCAGGCCGCGCGGCGGGGGCGCCAGCTTGAAGTTGAACTGGTTCGAAGCCGAGAGCTTCTCGTAGCGCTGGCTCTCGATCAGCTGCAGATGTGCGAGCCGGCCGCCGAGCGCCAGCAGGCCCGCGCCGGCGAACCCGCCCAGGAGGAAGGCGCGGCGGTGAAAGACGCCCTGCCGTTCGTTGACTTCCTCGAAGAAGATTGCGGGTTCAGCCATTCGCCCGCCCTCACCGGAACCGGACGTCGGCGTCTTCGAACCTGTCGATCAGCCGATAAGCGAACGGGAAGAGGATGGCGGTGGTCACGTATTGCCAGCCGACGGCGGCCAGGCTGGGCATCGACTTGCTGTCGAGCATGATGAACAGATAGCCAGAGAGCTGGGCGATGGCGGTGATCATACCATACCAGATCCAAAGCATGGTGCGGCTCTGGCCGGCCATCATGTTCCGGCCCGCCAGCAGAATGCCATAGGCGATCAGCAGGCAAAGCGGCCAGAAGCCCAGCGACCCGCCCCAGAAGAGGTCGAGGCAAAGGCCCATGATCAGGATGCCCATCGGCGCCAGCACCGAGGGCCGGATCACCGCCCAGGCGAAGACCACAGGCATGGCGAAGATCGGCTCGGGCAGCTGCAGTCCCCAAAGCCGCATGGGAATGCCGAACAGGAGGGTGGCGACGAGCGCCTGGATCAGCGGAACGCCCAGCCAGCGAGTCGGGTCGAGACTGCGAGCAGCGCTCAATGCGGCGGCTCCTCGGTCGTCGCGGCCGGCTTCGCGGGGGCGGGCTTGGCCGTGGTGGCGGAGGTCGTCTTCGGCGCCGCCGTCGTCTTAGGAGGAGTCGTCTTGGGCGCCGCGGGCTTGGACGCCGGGGCCTGGGCGGCCGTCGGACTCTTCGCCGCAGCGCCGGCGGCAGGCTTCGCGGGCGCGACGGCTTTTTTGGCGTCGGTCGGCTTGGCGGACGCAGACGCAGCGACCGGCTTCACCGGCGCGGGCTTGGCGGTGGACGGCGCAGTGGCCGCGGCCGGCGGCTTCGGCGTGGCGGCCGTCGCGGGCTTGGCGGCCCCTGGTGCAGTTGCCCGCGACCGGGGGCGTCGCCGCCTTCACGCCGGCGGCGGCGCCCGCGGCGATCGCGGCTGCGGTCGGCGGCGCCGCGGCGGCCGCATCGGCGGCGACGGCGTTGGGCTCGCCCGGCGTGGGCGGGGGCACGGGCAGCTGGTCGAGCTCGCCGCGGTCGATCACCTGGGTGAAGTCCTGGAACAACAGGATGCGCACGAAGTCGATCGGGCCCCGGTCCGAGGCCAGCACCACCCGCCACTTGCCGTCCAGGCCCTTGACCGCCACCCCAACCGGCAGTCCGCGCGGCAGGATGCCGCCGTCGCCGGAGGTGAGAATGCGGTCGCCTTCGCGCACCGGATCCTGGCCGCGCAGATATTCCAGCCGGGGATTCGGGCCGCCGTCGCCGGTCAGGATGGCGCGCGAATTCGTGCGATCGACCATCACCGGGGTGCGCGACGCGACGTCGGTGAGCGTCAGCACCCGGCTCGCCCCCTTGGTGACGCCGATCACCCGGCCGACCAGTCCATATTCGCTCATCACCGGATTGCCCGGCTGCACGCCGGCTTCGCGGCCGGTGTTGGCGATACGGGTGTCGGCGAAGGGACCGCGGCTGTCCGTCACCACCCGGGCCGCCACCATCGGGATCGGCGGATCGGTCTTCAGCCCCAGCAGCGAGCGGTAGCGGCCGTTCTCGTTCTTCAGCGCGTAGGCGACGTCGCGCCACTGGCGCATGTCGCGCAGCTCCGCCTTGAGTCGGCGGTTCTCGGATACGGCGAAGAAGTAGCCGCGGATCGCGTCGACGCCGGCGCCGGTCCACCGACCGGGCGCGCTCAACGCATTGCCGACGGGCGCAAGCACGCTGTCGGCGGCGCCGCGCGCGGCGCCATAGGCCTCGGCCTGGAAGGTCTCCCGCCGATCGCTCAGCAGCAGCGCCACGGCGATCACCGCCGCAACGATGAGCGCCACCGCCGCCGTCCAGGTCAGCGGGACCTTCAGTTCACCGAATTGGCTGTCCCTCAAGGACATCTAAAACTCGCCCCCAAAGGCCGCCCCGCCGCCCCTGTTGAACGCGCGAGTCGCTCAAATGTTACGCCAGTGTGGACTCCAGGACACCCTTCATCCACTTGGGATGTTCGAGCACCTTGCCGCAGCCCAGGGCGACGCAGGACAGGGGGTCGTCGGCGACGGTCACCGGCAGGCCGGTGTGGTCGCGGATCTCGGCGTCCAGGCCGCGGAGCAGAGCCCCGCCCCCGGTCAACATGATGCCCTTGTCGGCGATGTCCGAGGCGAGTTCCGGCGGCGTAGCTTCCAGCGCCATCTTCACCGCGTCGACGATCTGGCCGACCGGCTCGGACAGCGCGTCGGACGCCTGCTTCTCGCTGATGCGCACTTCGCGCGGCACGCCCTGCATCAGGTCGCGGCCCTTGACCTCGATCGACAGGCCCTCGCCGTCGGCCGGCGCGCGGGCGGTGCCGATTTCCTTCTTGATCCGCTCGGCGGTGGTTTCGCCGATCAGCAGGTTATGGTTGCGGCGCATGTAGCTGATGATCGCCTCGTCCATCTTGTCGCCGCCGACGCGGACCGAGCGCGAATAGACGATGCCCGAGAGCGAGAGCACCGCCACCTCGGTGGTGCCGCCGCCGATGTCGACGACCATCGAGCCGGTCGGTTCGTGGATCGGCAGCCCGGCGCCGATCGCCGCGGCCATCGGTTCGTCGATCAGGCCCACGCGACGGCCGCCCGCATTGAGGCAGGAATCGTTGATCGCCCGGCGCTCGACCGCGGTGGCGCCCGACGGCACGCAGACGATCACCTTGGGGTTCACGAAGCCCTTGCGGTTGTGAACCTTGCGGATGAAGTACTTGATCATCTCCTCGGCGACTTCGAAGTCGGCGATGACCCCGTCGCGCATCGGGCGGATGGCTTCCATGTGGCCGGGCGTGCGGCCGAGCATCTGTTTGGCCTCGATGCCGACAGCGTGGACCACCTTGCGCCCGCCCACGTTGCGCAGCGCGACCACCGAGGGCTCGTTCAGAACGATGCCCTTGCCCTTCATGTAGATCAGGGTGTTGGCGGTTCCGAGGTCGATGGCGATGTCGTTCGAGATCGCGCCGAAGAGGGAAGAAATCATGCAGGGCCCTGGTGAATGGGGGCTGGAACGGCTGGTCCGCCAGCGACGGAATGCGACTTGATAGACGCCACAGATTGCGCCGAGTCGCTACGTCCGTCCTGGCAGGCTTGTCGTTCGTGTGCCCTGCCCTATGGGTGAATTCAAGCGGGAATGCATCGCCTGCGCTTTCGCGTCGCGCGCGAATCACGCCCTGACCACGCCTTGGGCGGCGCGAAATCTCCCCTTCGCCTCCTTCGCCCCTGAGGAGAGCCTCACTCGGCGGGGTCGCAGGGGGTCAAAGCCGCTCACGTACCCTTGATCGGCGGGCAGCGAGTTTGCGGGGGACGAGATTTATCCGTCTACGCCGCGACTCCTTGCCGCTGGCTAATCGACCGCAAGGATGACGTGGGAGGACTTGATCAGCGCCGTCACCCGCTCTCCGACGGCGATGTCCAGCGCCTGGGCGCTTTCGAGGGTGATGGTCGCGGTGATCGTCTTGCCGCCGCCGATGGCGAGGGTGACCTCGCTGGAGATCGCGCCGTCCTCGCGGCCGACGACCTCGCCCGGGATCTGGTTGCGGGCGGAGGTCTTCAGTCCTTCGCCCTTCGCCAGCAGGACGAAGCTCGACTTGATCAGGGCGATGGCGGGCTTGCCGACCGCCAGGCCGAGCTCTTCGACGCTGAGGCGCGTCAGCACGGCGGTGATCTCCACCCCCTCGGCGAAGCGCAGCCCCACCTCGCTGGTCACCGCGCCCTCGGTGACACGGCTGATCTCGCCGCGAAGGGCGTTGCGCGCACTGGTCCGCATGCCGAGGCTCCAGAACAGATCGCACGCGGTGTCGCCCGAGATCCCGGCCTCGAGCCTCGCGAGCGCGGCGTCGACCTCAATCTGCACCCGCCGAAAGCCCGCCGCAACGGCGCGGCCGCGCGGCGTGGCCGCGGCGGCGCCGCCGGCCTTTCCGCCGGGCGCGGCCTCGATCAAGGGCTTGTCGAACAGGTTGTTGAGCCCCTGGACGATGTCCCAGGCCCCCTTGTAGCTGAGCCCCAGGCGCTTGGCGGCCGCCGAGATCGAGCCCAGTTCGTCCACCGCCTCGATGAGGGCGACGCGATCGAGGCCGATTCGCGGGGAGATCCCCCGCTTCAGGCTCACGGCCACGTTCAGGTCTTCGGCGCTCATGCCTCGCCCACCTTGCGGGCCTCGCCCGCCACGATCGGATCGATCGACAGTCCCGCCGCCAGGGCGGCCCGCGCCAGGGCCTTAACCTGGTTCGCCTCCAGCAGGGCCAGCGGATCGCCCGCGGTGCGCGACAGTTCGCTCGCCGGGCCGCGGAGCCGGCCGCCGTCCATCCGCAGCACCCGATCCGCCAGCCTGGCGATCTCCAGGGCGTCGTGGCTGACGTAGAGGATCGGCAGCCGCAATCGGCGATGCAGGGCTTCCAGATACGGCAGGAGCTCGGCCTTGCTGGCGGCGTCCAGGCTGGAGAGCGGTTCGTCCATCAGCAGCAGCTCGGGCCGGGACAAGAGCGCGCGGGCGATGGCGACCCGCTGACGTTCGCCCCCCGACAGGGCGGCCGGCGAGCGGTCGAGCAGCGCCTCGAGCCCCAGCATGGCGACCGCGTCGTCGAAGGCCGGCCCCGGCCTCTCGCCAGCGCGCCGGGCAGCGAACTCCAGGTTCCGCTTCACCGACAAATGGGCCAGCAGGCTCGGCTCCTGGAAGACGTAGCCGATCCCGCGCCGATGCGGCGGGACGAAGCGCCGGGCGTCCTGCCAGACGGCCTCGCCCACCATCACCTCGCCCTCGGCCCGGGCCAGGCCCGCCAGGCAGCGCAGCAGGGTGGTCTTGCCCGCCCCGCTCGGCCCGATCAGGGCAGTGACGCCCTCGGCGGGGACCTCGGCCTCGGCGTCGAGCTGCAGACCGCCGAAGCGGCCGCGCAGGCGAAAGCGGATGTGGCTGGGCTGGCTCATGCGTGGGTGACGCACTCCTCGTTATGAACAAGGAGCCCATAACCGACCATCGCCCAAACACCTACCTCCCCCGCGAAGCGGCGGGAGGGGGACCGGTCGCCGAGCGAAGCCATGGGATGGGGCGTATCCGCGCGTGGCGTGGGCGCTTCGAAGCGGCGAGGCTGTGCGCACGGCTTGCCCCCTCCACCACGCCCTCTCCGGGGCGCGATCCCCCTCCCGCCGCGCTTTGCGCGGGGGAGGTAGGCCCCCGCCCTCAGAACCCGCTCGCCACCCGCGGGCCCGGCGCCGTCTTCTCCTTGCGGGCGAAGAGGTTGTTGAGGGCGTTGACGTAGGCCTTGGCGGACGCGGTCAGGGTGTCGGTGTCGGCGGCCTGGCCGGTGGCGATGCAGCCGTCTTCCTCCAGCCGCACCGAGACCTGGGCCTGGGCGTCGGCGCCCTCGGTCACCGCATGCACCTGGAAGAGGCGCAGCACCGCCTCGTGCGGCACGGCCAGGTGGATGGCGTTGAACACTGCGTCGACCGGACCGTCGCCGGTCGCGGTGGCCGAACGGTCCTCGCCGTCGATTGAGACCGTCAGGAAGGCCTCCTGAGGACCGCCGGTGCCGGCGATCACCCGCAGGCGCTTGACCTGGATGCGATCGGCGGCCGAGGCCAGGGCGTCGTCGACCAGGGCGACGATGTCGTCGTCGAAGACGTGCTTCTTCTTGTCGGCCAGGTCCTTGAAGCGCTGGAAGGCCTCGTCCAGCGCGTTCTTGCCCAGCTCGTAGCCGAGCGCCTTCAGCTTCTCGCGGAAGGCGTGGCGGCCGGAGTGCTTGCCCATGACCAGGTTGGTGGCGCCCTGCCCCACGTCCTCCGGCTTCATGATCTCGTAGGTCTCGGCGTTCTTCAGCATCCCGTCCTGGTGGATGCCGCTCTCGTGGGCGAAGGCGTTCTTGCCGACGATCGCCTTGTTGAACTGCACCGGGAAGCCGGTGATCGCCGAGACGTAGCGCGAGGCGCGGGTGATCTGCTGCGGCTCGACGCGGGTGTCGTAGGGCAGCTTGTCGCCGCGCACGCGCAGCGCCATGACGATCTCCTCCAGCGCCGCGTTGCCGGCGCGCTCGCCGATGCCGTTGATGGCGCACTCGATCTGGCGCGCCCCGCCCTGGACGCCGCCCAGGCTGTTGGCGACCGCCAGACCCAGGTCGTTGTGGCAATGGGTCGAGAAGATCACCTTGTCCGCGCCGGGCACGGTCTCGATCAGGTCGCGGAAGATCTCCGCATATTCCGACGGGTAGGTGTAGCCGACCGTATCGGGGATGTTGATGGTCGTGGCGCCGGCCTTGATCGCGGCCTCGACGCAGCGGCGCAGGAAGTCGCGGTCGGTGCGGGTGGCGTCCTCGGCCGACCATTCGACGTCGCCGATCAGGTTGCGGGCGTGGGTCACCGAGCGGGTGACCATCTCCAGCACCGTCTCCGGCTCCATCTGCAGCTTCCACTTCATGTGCACCGGGCTGGTGGAGATGAAGGTGTGGATGCGGCCGCGCTTGGCCGGCTTCAGCGCCTCGGCGCAGCGATCGATGTCGCCGGTGGCGGCGCGGGCGAGGCCGCAGATGGTGCTCTCGGTGACGATCTCGGCGATGCCGCGGACCGCCTCGAAGTCGCCGTTGGAGGCGATCGGGAAGCCCGCCTCGATCACGTCGACGCGCATTTCCTCGAGGATCTTGGCCAGCTCGAGCTTTTCCGGCAGCGACATGGAAGCGCCGGGCGACTGCTCGCCGTCGCGCATGGTGGTGTCGAAAATGACGACGCGCTCGCGTGCGGCGTCGTTGGAGTTGGCGGACTGGATCATGGGTGCGGCTCTTCGCGGAATGGGGACAGGCGGACGAGGAGGAAATCCCCTGTGCGCCCGGCCGCGAAACGACGCAGCCTGCTAAGGCGCCCAGGGGCGGCTAAGCCCCAGCGAAAGGAGAAGCAGGCTGTCGTGCCCGGTGCGCATGGGCAGGATTTACCCTTTTTGGGCCCTGAACGCAACGTCCGCGTCGCCCACCCCCGCGCCGCGGGCTTGCGGCGCACGATTTTACCCAGACCGACAAAAAGGGCGGACCAAGTCCTGCGACCCGCTCCGCCCCAAACCTCGTTCCCGGAGGCGACCCGAAGGGCCGCCCGAGGGCTCGCCGCTTAGTTGAAGGGCCTGACCGTGAGCCGCAGCCAGAACTCCCGGCCGCGATCCATCCAGCAGCCCAGTTCGTCGGTGCCGGCCGGTCCACGAATCGGGGACGTGACCGCGCCGGTGATCTCGCTTCCTGGGAACAGCCCGCCCTGGGCGTTGGAGTTGGAGCAGTTGCCGCTCGTCAGCTCGTTGGTCAGGTTCTTGCCGATGATCGCAAATTCCCAGCGATCCCTAGGTCCTTGGAGCGCCAGACTAAGGTCGGTCTTGAAGGTGGACTTCTGATAGTGGACCAGGCCAAGGCCGGTGAGATATTTCGACGAGAACTGGTTGTTGTTGCTGAGCACCACGCTCATGTCGTGGCCGATGTCGGTCTCGTAGTCGAAGCCGAAATTGGCCTGCCACTTGGGAGCCCGGACCAGGGGCAGGCCCGACTGGCTCATGGTTGTGAAACCGCCCCGCCCGCCATTGACGTTCGGGTCGAAGGTCGCGTTGCATCCGTCCGCAACCGTCTGGCCGCCGTAGCAGGGCACGCCCTCGAGCGACTTGAACTGGGCATGGTTCCAGTTGAGCGAGGCGTTCAGGCCGAGGCCTTCGAACCACTCCGGCCGATAGGCGACGTCGGTCTCAATCCCGGTGACGAGGGCCGAACCGGCGTTGATCGTGCGGGTCACGGGGACCCCGTTCTCGACCGGAATGATGGCCCCGACCTGCAGGCCCGTGTAGCGATAGTTGTACCAGGCCGCGTTGAACAGCAGGCGGCGGTCGAGCCAGCGGCTCTTCATGCCGACTTCCCCGCCCTGCACCTTTTCGTCGCCGAACGCATTGCTCGGCGTCGCCGTCGGCGGGGTGGCGGTGTCGAAGGAGCCAGACTTATAGCCGCGCTTCAGGGCGCCGAAGACCGTGAAGTCGTCAGTCGGCCTGTAGGTGATGGTGAGTTCCGGCGAGGTCGTCTTCGAGTGGACCTCGGGGGTGATCAGAGGCACGGGAATCTTGACGCCCGTGGTTTCGTCGACGCCGACGTCGGTGCGCTTCTCGTCCGTGTAGCGGGCGCCGAAGGCGACCTCGACTTCCGGGATCACCCTGTAGCGGAGCTGGCCGAAGACCGAATTGGTCTTGATGTCGACTGTCTGGGTGCCCTTCTGCAGGAGCGCGGGAAAGAAGAGGGTCGTATTGCCCTGCAGGCCGACCAGATCCGAGAATCTCGCGCGCTGCAGGAAGCCGCCGGCGGTGAAGTTCAACGGCCCGGCGAAATCACTGTTCGCCCGCAGTTCCTCGGTCCATTCGCGGCGATGGAAGCCGTTGGTCACGGCGAAGAGCGGCCCGCTGAAGCCGCTCGTGGTCGTGTTGAACAGGCTGGACGAATGGAGAAGGTAGTAGCCCGTCGTCGAGGTCAGCGCCACGTCGGGCCGCAGCCGATAGTTCAGCTCCAAGGTGCCGAAGGTCTGGGTGGATTCGGTGTAGCCCGTGCCGCCGTTTGGCAGCCCCCCGTACACCTCGGGGACCATATCGACCATCGAGGCGTGCCGGTCGATCTTGCACTTGTCGTTCGGGTCGAGGAACTGAATGGGACCGACAAATGTCGTGACGGGGCCGACGCCGTCCGGGCAGACGGCCAGTTGGAACGCGCCCGCCTCCGTCACCTTGTCGCGCACGTGATTGAGTTTCAGCCGGGCGTCGAACTGGCTCGTCGGATTCCACAGGACCGTGGCCCGCAGCATATAGCCCTCGTCGGGGCTCAGCCGGTTATCGTCCGGCGCGCGCCCGCCGCGCACGCCCGTGGTGGCGTCGTTCTTGTAGAAGCCGTCCTGGGCGTCGTACTGGCCGGCCAGGCGAACCTTGACGGTGTCGGTCACCGGCCCGGAGACAATGAGCTGGAGTTGCCGCTCGCGGGCTTCGAATTCGTACCCGGCGCGCGCGATGACCTCGACCTTGTCGGTCGGATCGGCGGTGCGGATCGAGATCACCCCGCCCGGGCTGCTCTTGCCGTAAAACAGGGCCTGGGGACCTTTGAGCACCTCGACCTGGCTCATGTCGAAGAAGCCGCTCGAATAGGTCAGGCCCTGGGTCAGTTGCAGGCCGTCGAGGTTGAGCGAAACCGACTGGTCGACGCCGGGGTTGAAGGTCGTCGTCCCCACCCCGCGGAGCGAGATCTGCGTCCCGATCGACAGGATCGAATCCCCGAGCTTGATGCCCGGCACCAGGGTGGCGATGTCCTTCAGATCCTGGGTCTGGTAGCGCTGCAACTGCACAGCTGGAAGCGCAGTTTCGATGACCGGCACGTTCAGGATCGATTCCTGCCGCTTCCGCGCCGTGACGATGATTTCGGTGAGCTGGCTAGGCTGCGCCGCCTCGGCGCCCGGCTGAGCCGCCGCCGGCGATGCGGCGAGAAGGCCCGCGCCGGCCATGGCCAGCAGCGAGCAGGTGGACGCCAAAAGTCGCACTCGAGTCATCATGTTTCCCCTCCTTGAGCGCCCGTCGTTGGTCGCGGGCGTCCTGGAACCTCATTGGCAAGCCGAGGCTCGCGGATAGAAGCTTCGAGGGGGTGTCGGGATGGCGCCGAGGCGGGCTTCCTCACGTTTGGACGACCCTCCCACGCGCGCTGGTTGCAACGCGTCACGTCGTCCGCTGTCAAGAGGCGGAATAGAGCTCTCGCGAGCCGCCGATCCTAGTCTCCCCTAGTATTTCTTAGTTTCGGAGATGAGGGCCGACCTTGCCCTCACCGTCAAGGCGGGCAAGTTCGATTTGGTTTGAGGTGTGAACAACTCGACACAACCCTGCGCTGATCCGGGGCGGCGGGTCACGGCCGCAAACGGGCCATATTGAAGCGCTGCAGCGCTGGCTAGTCCGTGGACTTCGCGCGCGTGCGCAGCCATAGCCGGGCCGCCCAGCCGATCCCGATCCAGACCGCGAGCAGCAGGACCAGCCATAGAGCGTCGCGTCCGAGGTCTCCACGCATGGCGCGGGCGATGGAGTTTCCGGCGAAGGCGGTAAGCGCGATCTTCGGCACGATGCCGAGCGCGGTCCCGGCGGTGAAATCGACGGCGCGCATCGGCGTCACGCCGGCGGCCATGTTGACGACGATGAACGGGGCGGAGGGGACCAGGCGCACGATCAGGCTGGCCAGGAAGCCGTTCTGCCCGATGTGGTCCATGAACCGCTTCACCCCGGCGCCGGAAAACTGCTCCAGCGTCTTCGCCCCCGCGGCTCGGCCCAGGTAAAAGCCGACCAGCGAGGAGGCCATGGTGCCGATCCAGCTGTAGGCGAACCCCGTCCAGCCGCCGAAGGCCACCACCGCCGCAGCGATCAGCATGAACTGCGGCACGCCGACGAAGGCCAGGGCGGCGAAGGCCGCCACCGCCATCGGCAGCGCCAGGGGGCCGCTGGCCGCGCCCATCCAGCTCTCGACCGTCGCCTCGCCGCTGAAGCCGAGGACCTGGGCCCCGAAGACGAAGACCAGGCCGACGCCGCCGAACAGCAGGAAGGAGGCGATCAGAGTCCGCCAGGCCTTGGCGTCAATGTTCGAAAGGAACTGCAGGAGCCGGCGCATGTGGGCGCCTCAGGTCGCCGATTGCGCTTAAGCGGTCAAGCACAGCTGACCGAAAGGCGGGTTTGCCGCGGAAGACAACTGGGCTAAACCCCGCGCGCGTTTCGCCCTTTTTCACCCTCAAGCCGGGAGCACACCCCGCCATGTCGCTGCAGTCCGCCGCCCTTTCCCGCGTGAAGCCCTCCGCCACGCTCGCGGCCGACCAGAAAGCGCGCGACCTTCGCGCCCAGGGCCGGGACATTATCGGCCTGGCCGCCGGTGAGCCCGACTTCGACACGCCGGACAACATCAAGGAAGCCGCCATCAAGGCGATCCGCGACGGCAAGACCAAGTACACCAACGTCGACGGCATTCCCGAGCTGAAGGAAGCCATCTGCGCCAAGTTCGCCCGCGAGAACGGCCTGACCTACAAGCCGTCCCAGGTGAACGTCTCGCCGGGCGGCAAGCCGGTGATCTACAACGCCCTGGTCGCCACCCTGAACCCGGGCGACGAGGTGCTGATCCCGACGCCCTACTGGGTCAGCTATCCGGACATGGTGCTGCTGGCCGGCGGCGAACCCCGCTTCGTCACCACCAGCGCCGCGACCGGCTTCAAGGTGCAGCCCGCCGAGCTCGAGGCGGCGATCACGCCGAAGACCCGGTGGCTGATCCTGAACTCGCCGTCCAACCCGTCGGGTGCGGCCTACACCAAGGCCGAGCTGCGCGCCGTCGCCGACGTGCTGCTGCGCCATCCGCACGTCTGGATCCTGACCGACGACATGTACGAGCACCTGGTGTTCGACGACTTCGAGTTCTGGACCATCGCCCAGGTCGAGCCCGCCCTCTACGACCGCACCCTGACCATGAACGGGGTCTCCAAGGCCTACGCCATGACCGGCTGGCGGATCGGCTACGCCGCCGGTCCGGAAGCGCTGATCAACCTGATGCGCAAGGTGGAGAGCCAGACGACCTCCAACCCCTGCTCCGTCTCGCAGTACGCCGCCGTCGAGGCGTTGAACGGCACCCAGGCCTTCATCAAGCCGAACCAGAAGCTGTTCCAGGGCCGGCGTGACCTGGTGGTCTCGATGCTCAACCAGGCGACCGGCCTGCACTGCCCGACGCCGGAAGGCGCCTTCTACGTCTATCCGTCCTGCGAAGGCCTGATCGGCAAGACGGCGCCCAGCGGCCGCGTCATCGGCTCGGACGCCGACTTCGCCAACGAGCTGCTGGAGACCGAGGGCGTCGCGGTGGTGCACGGGACGGCCTTCGGCCTCTCGCCCTTCTTCCGCATCAGCTACGCCACCGCCAATTCGGTGCTGGAAGACGCCTGCAGCCGCATCCAGCGCTTCTGCGCGGCGGTGAAATAGGATCACTCCTTTCCCCCTCGATGGGGGAAAGGTTGGGTTAGGGGGTGTTCGCACGGCGGGCCTGGCTGGAGCGCGTTAGGCGCCTGCGCCAAGATGCGCTTCGATCGTCCGCCCTGGCGAAACACCCCCATCCCCACCCTTCCCCCATCGAGGGGGAAGGGCTTTGGCGTTAGTGCTTCTCGCGCCACTGGGCCTTGGCGGCCGCCTTGGTGCGGTTGAGGTGGACCGCCTCGTCGTCGACGGACTCCACCCAGGTCAACGGGATCATGTGGTGTTTCAGGCCGGACGCCAGGTCCAGCTTGGTGAGTTCGATCTCGTCGCCGATCACGTGATCGACACGCCCGACGTGACCGCCATCAGAACCGACCACCTCCATGTGCTCGTGAATCTGCGAAGCTTGCACCATGATCTGTCTCCTCGCTCGACGTTGCGCGCTTTAACGGGACGAGGCCGCCGGAGGTTTCCACATGACCGAGCCGATCAATCTGAACAGGGCCCGCAAGGCCCGCGCACAGGCCGCCGAAAAGGCCCAGGCGGCCGAGAACCGCGTCCGCTTCGGCCGCACCAAGACGGAGAAGACGGTCTCCAAGCTCGAGGCCGAACGCGCCCGCCGCGCCCATGAGCAGGCCAAGCGCGAGGATTAGCGGCGCGCAGGGTCGGCATTCTCAGACCGCTCGGGCCGCTTGTGTTGAACCACAAGCCCCTTGATCCGGCGCAGGCTTCAGCGAGAAACCTGAGTCATGCCCCTTCTGCGCAAACGCTCCCTCCAGCTCGCCGGCCATCGCACCTCCATCGCGCTGGAGCCGGAGTTCTGGGCGGTGCTGGAGCAGATGGCCACGGCCCGAGCCGCGAGCCTCGCGGGGCTGGTCCTGCGCATCGACGCCGAGCGCGGCGACCGCCCGTTGGCCTCGGCCTGCCGCGTCGCCGCCCTGGCCTTCGCCGCGGCGCGCTGACTCCCGCCGTTCAGCCGACCGGATTCAGCATCCCCAGCGCCAGCACGAATAGGGCCACCACCAGCAGGCCGAGAATGCCCCAGACGAGCGGCGGCATTGCACTACGGCGCGGCGACGGCGGCGGCTCATCGGACATCGGATCACTCGGTGTCTGCGCGGGGCTGCCCGGCCTCGCGTTCAAACACCCTCTATGTGGCGAAGTTCCGTCGCTCCGGGCCTTCAGGCCTTAAGCCGCGGGCGCGGCGTGCTACATATGTTCCCCATGCCCCCCTCCGAATCCCCCTTCGACCCCGAGCTGCCGGCGCCGCGCATCAGCGAGCTGGCGCGGCCGCGCGGGCCTGCGCCCGACTATCTCGAGGGGCTGAACCCCGAACAGCGTGACGCCGTCGAGACCACCGACGGTCCGGTCCTGGTGCTGGCCGGCGCCGGCACCGGCAAGACCCGGGTGCTGACCACCCGCCTCGCCCACCTGCTGGCGGTGGGCAAGGCGCGGCCGTGGGAGCTGCTGGCCGTCACCTTCACCAACAAGGCCGCCCGCGAGATGCGCGAGCGGATCACCGCCATCATCGGCCCCCAGGCCGAAGGCCTGCGCTGGCTGGGCACCTTCCACGCGATCGCGGCCCAGATCCTGCGGCGTCACGCCGAGCTGGTCGGGCTGAAGTCGAACTACACCATCCTCGACACCGACGATCAGGAGCGGCTGCTCAAGCAGCTGCTGGAAGCCGAGAACATCGACGCCAAGCGCTGGACGCCGAAGGCGCTGGCCGGCCTGATCGACCACTGGAAGAACCGGGGCTGGACGCCCGAGCGCCTGCCGCCGGCCGAGGCCGATCAGTTCGCCAACGGCAAAGGCCAGGCGCTCTATCGCCAGTACCAGGAGCGGCTCAGGGTGCTGAACGCCTGCGACTTCGGCGACCTGCTGCTGCACAACCTGACCATCTTCACGTCCCATCCGGACGTGCTGGCCGACTACCACGAGCGGTTCCGCTACCTGCTGGTCGACGAATACCAGGACACCAACGTCGCCCAGTACCTGTGGCTGAGGCTGCTGGCGCAGAAGCGGCAGAACGTCTGCTGCGTCGGCGACGACGACCAGTCGATCTACGGCTGGCGCGGGGCGGAGGTGGACAACATCCTCAGGTTCGAGCGCGACTTCCCAGGGGCCAAGGTGATCCGGCTGGAGCGCAACTACCGCTCGACCAGCCACATCCTGGCCGCGGCCTCCGGCCTGATCGCCGCCAACAAGAGCCGGCTCGGCAAGACGCTGTGGACCGAGGCGCAGGGCGGCGAGAAGGTCATCGTCCGCGGGGTCTGGGACGGCGAGGCCGAGAGCCGGCTGATCGCCGACGACATCGAGACCGCCAAGCGGGCGGGACGCCGCTATCGCGACATTTCGATCCTGGTCCGCGCCTCCTTCCAGATGCGCGCATTCGAAGAGCGCTTCGTGATGCTGCAGATCCCCTACACGGTGGTCGGCGGCCCCAGGTTCTTCGAACGGGCCGAGATCCGCGACGCCCACGCCTATCTGCGGCTGATCCAGAGCCCCGACGACGACCTGGCCTTCGAGCGGATCGTCAATGTCCCCAAGCGCGGCATCGGCGAGACCACCGTGCAGAAGCTCCTGCAGGTCGCCCGTCTGAACGGCGTCTCGGCCAGCGCCGCGGCCCGCGAGCTGGTGCGCACCGACGAGCTGGCGGCGCGCACCCGCACGGCGCTCGCCAACTTCCTGCGCGATCTCGACCGCTGGCGCGCCGAGGCCGAGCGTATCGCGCACCCCCGCCTCATGGAGGCGGTGCTGGAAGAGAGCGGCTACACCGACGCCCTTCGCCTGGACAAGGGCCCGACCAGCCAGACGCGGCTGGAGAACCTCAAGGAGCTGGTCCAGTCGATGGCCAACTTCGAGACCCTCGGCGGCTATCTGGAGCACGTGTCGCTGGTCATGGACCTCGACCGCGGGCCGCAGGCCGACGCGGTGCAGATCATGACCCTGCACTCGGCCAAGGGGCTGGAGTTCCCGCTGGTCTTCCTCCCGGGCTGGGAGGAAGGCGTCTTCCCATCCCAGCGCAGCATGGACGAGAAGGGCGACAAGGGCCTCGAGGAGGAGCGCCGGCTGGCCTACGTCGGCATCACCCGCGCCCGCGAGGAGGCGCGGATCTCCTTCGTCGCCAACCGCCAGGTCTACGGCCGCTGGACCAGCCAGCTGCCCAGCCGCTTCGTCGACGAGCTGCCGATCGCCCATGTCGAGGCCTCCTCCGAGACCGGCTACTACGGCGGCGGTCCGGGCATGCAGCAGCACGGCAGCCGCTGGGACGAGAGCCCCGCCTTCGGCGCCGGCTATTCCTCTCCCGGCTGGAAACGCGCCCAGGCCAGCGGCTACCGCGGCAGCCACCCGGGCCGACAGGCGGTGATCGAGGGCGAAGGCCGTCTGGTCGCGGTCTCGGCAAGCTCGGCGGCCAGCGCCTACACGCGCGGCGACCGGGTGTTCCACGTCAAGTTCGGCTACGGCAAGGTCGCCGCGGTCGAAGGCAACAAGCTGACGGTCAATTTCGAAAAGGCCGGCGAGAAGAAGGTCATCGACAGCTTCGTGGAGAAGGCGGGGTAAGGCGGAGATGGAGCTGATCCACTCCACAACCGCCGTCTACATGATGTCGAACCGCAAGCACGGGACGCTCTACACGGGCGTCAGTGGACGCTTCCTGCATCGCATCGTCCAGCACCGCGATGGCCTCGTGGAAGGCTTCACCACACGCTATGGGCTGAGACGGTTGGTCTGGTTCGAGATGCACGACAGCATCATCCCGGCCATCCAGCGGGAAAAGTCGATCAAGAGGTACCCACGCCAGTGGAAGATCAACCTGATCGAGCGCGAGAACCCGCACTGGGAGGACCTGTTCCCGATGCTGATCCGTGAGGACGGACCGCTGTCACACCTGCAGCAGTTGGATTGGCGCTGATCTCCGCCCCACCTTCCCATATTTCCTACGTCATGGCCGGGCTTGTCCCGGCCACCCAAGCACCTGGCCGGACCGCCATCAGGCGGCGGCGGTGCGCGTCATCGATCTGCGAGGGCCGTGATCATGGGTGGCCGGGACAAGCCCGGCCATGACGGTTTGGAGGGGTGTGGAACGGTCTGAAACTGTCCGGAACAGCTACCGTCGCCGCATCACCACCCTCGCCAGCATCGCGCCGAGCCCGACGACCGCCGCCACGCCGGCGACGGCTAGCGCGGTGACGCGGAAGGTCTGGGTGACGTGCATCCGGGTCGAGGCGGCTTCGGCGGCCTTGCGCATGACCGGCGGCTGCACCTCGTCCGGCGCCACGACGCCCTTGCGGAACACCACCCGCTCGCCGGCGTGATCGACGTCGTCGACGCTCCAGCCGTGAAGGGTCCAGGCGCGGCTGTGGCTCTTGCCCGGGTCGTCGGTCCACCAGGCGCGGCCAACGCGCGCGGCCTTCGGCAGGGGAAAGCCCAGCACGCTCTCCAGCTCGGAGAAGCTCGCGCGCCACTCCTCGGCGGGATGGGCCGCCAGCCGGTCGGACAACGGATCATATTTGCTCATGCGAGGATCTCCCGGCGCCCAGAACGCATGTTCCGTGAAGATGGCGCCAGCTTGACGCTGAACCAAGCCGCTCGCCGCGCGCTGTTATAGGGCGATGCTCTCCATGAACACCCCACAGGTGGCGACGCTTTGCGCCGGGGCGGGACTGGCTTTGACGGCCGGGCTGCTGATGGGCGTCGCCATGCGGCCGCAGCTGGCTATCGGCGAACGGCCCGGCGGGCCGCAGACTTTCGCGCCCTGGGGCGGCGCGCGCTCCGCCGGCCCCACCGACAAGGGGCTGGGCTACGCCAGCTACGCGGGCCAGATCCCCACCTATGTGACCGGAACGGACGCGGAGAAGGCGGCGCAGGTCGCCGTCGCGCCGCAGCCGACCCCCGAGACCTACGCCCAGAACTACTATGTCTCTCCGCTCCGCGGCGAGACGCTGGAGCCGCCGGCCGAGCCGCGCGACGTGACGCCCGCGGACGATGGCGCACTGGCCGAGCGCATCGCCTACCCGTCGCTCGAGGGCGGCGCGGCCTATGAGGACGTGAGCCGGTCGGAGATGACGCCGGTCGTCCAGGCCGCCGACATTGGGGACGAGGCGGCCGCGGAAGCCACGGGCGACACCAGCGTCCCGCGCTGATCGCCCTCGCCTTTCGGTCACGCGTCCTTTAGCAGGGGCGCCCATGACCGAAGACGCCGTCCAGATCACCGCCCGCGGGCCTCGCGCCGTGGCCGAAGCCGCCGCCGTCGCGGTGGACGAGGCCCCCGCCACCGAGACCCTCACCTATTCCATCCTGGAAGAGGACGAAGACCACGACGTCTGGCGGATCGACGCCTTCCCGACCACCGAGCCGGAACGCGCGGCGCTGGGCGAGCTCCTGGCCGGCTATCCTGAGCTGCGGGTCACCACCGAGAAGCTGGCCGACGCCGACTGGCTGGCGATGGCGCTCTCCGGCCTGCCGCCGGTGCGCGCCGGCCGGTTCTTCGTCTACGGCGCCCACGACCGCGGCCTGGCGCCGGCCTCCACCGTCAATCTGCGGATCGAGGCGGGCGCCGCCTTCGGCACCGGCCACCACGGCACCACCGTCGGCTGCCTGCTGGCCTTCGACCAGCTGCTGAAGGCCCAGCGCTTCCCGCGCGTGCTGGACGTGGGCTGCGGCACCGGGGTCCTGGCGATCGCCGCGGCGCGCACTGGCTCGCGCACCGCCGTCGGCACCGACATCGACCGGGTCTCGGTGCGCATCGCCAACGAGAACGCAACTCTGAACCGGGCGAACGCCCGCTTCGTCCACGCCTACGGCCTGAACGACACCAAGGTGCGGGCCGACGCCCCCTATGACCTGGTGTTCGCCAACATCCTCGCCCCGCCGCTGGTGGCCCTGGCCCAGGACATCAAGGGCGCGCTGAGGCCCGGCGGGATCGCCATCCTCTCCGGCCTGCTGCGCACCCAGGAGCGGCGGGTTGCGGCGGCCTATCTGTCACGCGGCTTCCGCATCGTGCGGCGCCTCCACCGCGACGCCTGGGCGACCCTGGTCCTGCGGCGCCCCTAGGGACCGCTCGGCGCCTCAGAACGTCATTCGTCCGACGATCTGGAACACCGGGCCGGCCTTCTCGGACTCCAGCTCGTACTCGTCGAAGCTCCGCTCGCGCTGGTCCTCGATCGTGTTGAACTTGTTGAACACCTCTTTCTTCTTGGCGTTCAGCAGGTTGGAGCCGGTCAGCCGCACCACGTAGCGCTTGCCGAACCGCTTCTCGACGAAGACCTCCAGGTCGGCGCCGTAGGTGGTGGTCACCTCTTCGCCGATGATCCGTCCGAAGGCCTTGCCCTGCTTGCGATAGGTCGCGCCGAAGGCCGCGCCATAGTCCGGGAAGTCCTGGATGAAGCCGACGTTCATCACATATTTCGACTGGTCGTTGAACCGGCGGGAGCCGAAGGCGTCGTCCACACTGCTGTCGAGCAGCGAGTAGTTGAGGAAGACGCCGGTGTTGGGCAGGCCCACGAAGTCCAGCGGCGTGGAGAGATCGAACTCGAGGCCCCAGACCTCGCCGCTGCCGACATTGCGGGCGGTCAGCACGAAGGAGGTGAGCTCCTCGGCCGCCTCCTCCGGCGTCGCGCCGTCGTCGATGGCGTCTTCGTAGTTGTCCAGCGCCTCTTCGGAGAAGGCCCCGGTGTTCACGACCTCCTGCAGGTCCGAGACCTTGCGGTAGAAGGCGTTGACGCCGACCACGCCGCGACGGCCGATGCGGTGCTCGAAGCCCAGGTCCGCACCCCAGGCCTTCTCGAGCTTGAGGTCGGGATTGCCGACGAAGTCATTGTCGCCGTACTCGCCCTCGAGGACCGCCGGCGACAGGAAGTTGAAGCCGGGCCGGCGCACCGTGCGCGCCACCGAGGCGGTGATCCGGTCCGCCGCGGTCAAGGCGTAGCGCAGGTTCACCGACGGCAGCAGGACCCCGTAGTCGTTTTTCGACACGCGCAGGGCGGTCGCCGCGGTCTCGTCGGTGATCTTGGTCTCGGTGGTCTCGTAGCGCAGCCCGGCTTCCCAGCTGAGGCCGTTCGTGGCGCCCGAGAGCATCACGTAGGGATCGATCCGGCGCTCTTCGATCTTGTTGAGGCCGCCGGCGACCGGCTCGTAGTCGGGATACAGGCCGGGGATGGCCGGTCGCGGGGCCGGGGCGTCGTCGATCTCCACCTCGGTCTCGGTCTCCAGCACCGAGGTGTCGCGGGTCTTGTCGGCGTACTGGACGCCGAATTCCAGCTTCGCGCCGCGCAGGTCGATCTTGTGCTGGATGGCGGCGGACAGCTCCTTGTCCTTGATCCGCGTCTTGGTCCGCGTGCTCTCGAAGACGTCGTCCTCCGGGAAGGCGATGTCGTCGTCGTCGTAGGTGGTCTCGTCCTCGAACTCGTACTGGTCGTCGTCGATCGCCGCGTAGCCGAGCTTGAAGGTGGTCTCGCCGCCCAGCATCTTGCGCTTGAACTTGCCGCCCAGCGAATAGTTGTCGGTGCGGATGTCGAGGTCGTTGACGTTGGTGGTCTGCAGGGCGTCGTTGGTCCGCACGCCCTCGGCGTACTCGGTCGAGCGCTCCGCCTGCAGCCGGTCGGTGCGGACGAAGACGCCGGACAGGTCCAGCTGGCCGCCGGCGACATCGACCACATAGGCGGCGTTGGCGGAATAGTCCGTGCCGTTGCGCAGGTCGGTCTGCACCTCGATGTTGTCGAGCTCGCCGCCCGGCTCGTCGAAGCGTTGGCTCAGCTTCTCCTTCGGATTGCGGCGGCCCTGCACGCTGGCGCCCACCAGCAGGCGGCCGGGCCCCACCTGGCCGCCCCAGACGCCGCCGACGGTTCCCTTGACCTTGTCGTCGTCGAGGCGGATCGCGCCGGCGCGCAGATAGCCGCCGTCCAGGTCCATCGCGTCGCGCAGAACGATGTTGATGGCGCCCGCGACCGCGTCGCCGGAGCGGTTGGCCGAGGGCGAACGCACCAGCTCCACGCGCTCAATGAGCTCGGCGGGGATGCGGTCGACGAAGAAGGAGCGGTCCACGCCGGCCCCCGGCACGCGTTCGCCGTTGATCAGGATCTGGGTGTAGCTGGGCGCCAGGCCGCGCATCCGCGCGCCGTCCGACTCCAGCACGTCCGAGAGGAAGGTGACGCTCGGCACGCGCTTCAACGCATCGCCCGCCGTCAGCGGCTCGAACTTCTGGAAATATTCGAGGTCATAGGAAAGTACAGGCTCAGCGCCCTCGACGCGGTTGCGGTACTCGATGCCGGCCGTGACCACCAGTTCGTCCACCGGGCGCACGGCCGCCGCCGTTTCATCCGCCATCGTCTGAGTCGCGAACACGACCGCTAGCGCCGTCACCGAGAAAAGAGCCACTCGATTCATTGGTATACCCCCCGTGCGGCCGGTTGACTTAAGAACCCGGCCGCGCCTAATCCGCGGCGGTGCTTAGGGTTCAGCTTGGCAGGGGGCCAGTGATGTTTCGGTGTCAGATTTATTACAGTTTTGCGTCAGTTCTGACGGCCGGTATTATTCTGTCCGGCTGCTCGGCCTTCGACCCTGAAATGCGGTCCGACTCCCGTGGCGCGACGGTTGGCGCGGGTTCGCCGGTCCTGGCGGCCGCCGAAACTCCGCCCGTCGGGACCGGCGCGCGCGACGCCGCCGACGATCCCGAGATCTGGGTGGATCCGGCGAATCCGGCGCGGGGCGTAATTCTGGGCACGGACAAACAGGCGGGACTCTACGTCTACGATCTTGAAGGCCGGGAGCTGCAGTTCCTTCCCGGCGGCAAGCCGAACAATGTGGATCTGAGACCGGGCTTCGCCGCCCCGGGCGGCGACCGCGTCCTGGCAGTCGCCTCGGATCGTGGCCGCGGCGGCGTGGCTTTCTATCTGCTGGATCCCGCGAACCTGAAGCTCGAGTTCTGGGGCCTCGCCCCTGTCGACCTCGCCGAACCGTACGGCCTGTGCCTGGGGCGCAGGGGCGAGAGCTTTCTGCTGATCGTCAACGGGACCGACGGTCAGATCCGCCAGCTGCGCGTTTCGGCCGGTGCGGACGGCAAGGTTCAAGCCGTGGAGGAACGGCGCTTCGCGGTCGCCACCCAGCCAGAGGGCTGCGTGGTCGATGACGCGCGCGGGCTTCTCTACCTCGGCGAGGAGGGACGCGGGATCTGGCGGTTCGACATGACGGCGCCGGCAGCGCCGGGGACCCTCATCGCCGAGGCGCCTTCGTCCATGCTGACGCCCGACGTCGAGGGGCTGACCCTCCTGCGCGAGGGCCAGGTCACGTGGCTGATCGCCTCCAGTCAGGGGGACTCCAGTTTCGCCGTCTTCCGCGTCGACGGGAGCGCGCCCGAATTCCGCGGCCGGTTCAGCGTGGCGGCGTCGGGCGGGATCGACGCGGTGACCGGAACCGACGGCGTCGCCGCCGCAGCGGGCCCCGTCGGCCGCTACGCCTCGGGTCTCGTGGTCGTCCAGGATGATGTCGACGAGGGGCCGCAAGGGGCTCGCCAGAACTTCAAGCTGGTCGATTGGGCGGAGGTGAAGAAGGCCCTCGGCCTCTGATACGCCGCTCCTGACCTCCTGAGGCCCCGGCCGATGCCGCCTGGGGCCCCGGAACCGCCCCCAGCCGTCCACGTTCCCGCTCCGCGGCGAAGCTCTCGCCACGGAAGGAAACGCCAATGTCGAATGACAAAGAGTACGTGGAACGCACGACGACGGTCCGCTCCAGCCCGGCCGGCTGGTGGATCGCCGCGATCGTGGCCATCGTCGCCGTGATCGGCCTGGTCTTCCTGTTCACCTCGCAGAACCGCCAGACCGACTTGCAGGCGGCCCGCGACCAGGGGGCGGCCGAAGCCACGATGCAGGCCGCCACCACAGACGCGCAAACCGCCGCGACCCAGGCCAGCCAGGCGGCCCAGTCGGCGGTCGACTCCACCGCCCGCGCCAGCCAGAGCGCGGCCGAAACCGCCCAGGCGGCTGCCGCCCAGACCGCCCAGGCGGCGCAAGACGCCGGCGACGCCGCTCGCGACGCCGCCACCGTCGAGCCTGCGCCCGCGCCAGCACCCGCGCAGTAGGCGGCGAAAACGCCCTCGGTCGGGCGCGACAGCTCCCCTGCACGCGGGGGAGCTGCTGCGTCTCCGCCGTTTCGCGCCCTTCACCCCTGCGCCCGAACCCATTACATCCAAGGGATGCGCCAGACCTTCGACGAGACCACCGACCCGTCCTTCGGCCCCACGCACCTGCCGCTGATCCGCCAGGCGATGGCCGAGCAGGGCCTCGACGCCCTCCTCGTGCCGCACGAGGACGAGCATCAGAACGAGTACCTGCCGGCGGCCAACGACCGGCTGGGCTGGGCCACCGGCTTCACCGGCTCGGCCGGGGCGGCGGTGATCTTCCAGGACAAGGCCGCGGTCTTCGTCGACGGCCGCTACACCCTGCAGGTCCGCGACCAGGTGGATCAGGCGACCTTCGAGATCCATGACCTGATGAACGGCGGCGTCAGCGCCTATCTCGAAGCTGCCGCCAAGCCCGGCCAGGCGATCGGCTACGACCCGCGGCTGCACAGCCCCGACGCGCTGGCGCGGCTGAAGATCGCTGCGGCCAAGGCCGGCGCCGAGCTCAAGCCGGTCCCGCTCAACCCGCTCGACGCCGCCTGGGGGGAGGCCCGTCCCGCCCAGCCGGCCGCGCCGGTCGTGCCGCACCCGCTGCAATACGCCGGCGAGGAGTCCGCCGCGAAGCGCAAGCGCGTCGGCGAAAGCCTGACCGCCCAGGGCGCGAGCGCCGCGGTGCTGACCGCCCCCGCCACGCTCGCCTGGCTGTTCAACATCCGCGGCGGCGACGTCATCCGCTCGCCCCTGCCGCTCGGCCAGGCCATCCTCGCCGCCGACGGAACCGCGCGCCTCTTCCTCGATCCGCGCAAGGTGACGCCCGACCTGCCGGCCTGGCTCGGCAACGCGGTGGCGCTTGAGCGGCCGGAGGACCTGCCGCAGGCCCTGGCGGCGCTGAAGGGCCAGAAGGTGCTGGTCGATCCGGCGCAGTCGTCGGTCTGGTACTTCGACGCCCTGGGCGAGGCCGACGCCGAGGTGCTCCGCGCCGAAGATCCGTGCGCCTTGCCGCGCGCCTGCAAGAACCCTGTGGAGATCGAAGGGACCCGTACGGCGCACGCGCGCGACGGGGCGGCGCTCACCCGCTTCCTGCACTGGCTGGCCACGGACGGCCAAACGACCCCGCCGGACGAGATCACCGCGGTCAGAAAGCTGGAAGGTTTCCGCGAGGCCACCGGGGCGCTGAAGGACCTCTCCTTCGACACCATCGCCGGCGCAGCCGGCAACGGCGCCGTCGTCCATTACCGGCCCACCGAGCGCCTCAACAGGCGGGCCGAGACCGGCTCGCTGATGCTGATCGATTCCGGCGCCCAGTACCTCGACGGCACCACCGACGTGACCCGCACCGTGGCGATCGGCGAGCCCAGCCCGGAGATGCGCGAGCGCTTCACCCTGGTGCTGAAGGGCCACCTGGCCCTTGGCCGCGTGCGCTTCCCGGCCGGCACCACCGGCTCGGCGCTGGACGTGCTGGCGCGCCAGGCGCTGTGGGCGCACGGGCTGGATTACGACCACGGCACCGGCCATGGCGTCGGCTCCTACCTCGGCGTGCACGAAGGCCCGCAGCGGATCTCCAAGTCGCCGAGCCCGGTGGCGTTGAAGCCCGGCATGATCCTTTCCAACGAGCCCGGCTACTACAAGGAAGGCGCCTACGGCATCCGCATCGAGAACCTGCAGGTCGTCACCGAAGCCGAAGCCATTCCCGGCGGCGAACGGCCGATGCACGGCTTCGAGACCCTGACGCTCGCCCCCATCGACCGTCGCTGCATCGCCCGCGACCTGCTGAGCGAGGAGGAGCGCGCCCAGCTCGACGCCTACCATGCCCGCGTGCGCGAGGTGGTCGGCCCGCAGCTGGAGCCGCAGGTGCGAGCCTGGCTCGATGAGGCGACCGCGCCGATCTGAGCGGGCGAACCTGAATTTCGCCCATTCACGCCGCCGTCGACTTGAAGCTTAACCGCTTCGACAGACGTCCCAGCTATCCTGGCGCAGGCTCCGGCCGACAGGACCAGATACGATGAGCACAAGCTCCGCGCGCAATGCGACGCGGCAGGCCACAGGAGGAAGCCCCGGCGCAGGCCCGTCGGAGCCCCGACTCGCGGATGTCCGCCTCACCGACTGGCAATTCCGCGACGCCATGGAGCATTTCGACATCGGCACGGCCTTCGTCTCGCTCGAAGGCCGCTGGCTGCACGTCAATCGCGCGCTTCGCGAGCTGCTGGGCTACGACGACGACGAGCTGTCCCGGCTGACCTTCCAGGATCTTACTCACCCGGACGACCTGAACGCCGACCTCGAGCAGCTCGACCGGCTGCTCGCCGGCGAGATCTCCGCCTACCGGATGGAAAAGCGCTATCTGCGCAAGGACGGCGAAACCGTCTGGGCGCTGCTCTGCGTCTCGCTGGTCCGCGATGAGCAGCGGACGCCGCAGTACTTCATCTCCCAGGTTATCGACATCAACGAGCGGAAGGCCGCGGAGCTGGAGCGTCAGGTGCTGACGGAGCGGCTGACGCTGGCGACCAAGGCGGGCGGCATCGGCGTCTGGGACTGGGACCTGCGCAACGATCGGATGACCTGCGACGCCCGCATGTTCCAGCTCTATGGTCAGACGGCCACCGAGACGACGACCCTGGGCGGCGCCTTCCTCGCGGCCGCTCACCCGGACGACGCCGAGCGGATCAACGAGCGTGTGCGGACCGCCCTGCTTGGCGAGCCCAACTACGACGTCGAATTCCGCGTCGTGCATCCGTCCGGAGAGGTTCGCGATCTGCGCGGCGCGGCCGAGATCCTCCGTGACGAGACCGGGACGCCGGTCCGCGTGGTCGGCATCACCTGGGACACCACCGACCTGCGACGCCTCGCCGACGACGCGCGCACCGCGAGCGAGGCCAAGTCCCGTTTCCTCGCGACCATGAGCCATGAGATCCGCACGCCCCTCAACGGCGTCCTCGGCATGGCGCAGGTGCTGGCGTCCGACCCCGACCTGTCCAAAGCCCAACGCGGGCGGGTGAGCGTGATCCAGGAATCCGGCGAGGCCCTCCTGGCGATCCTCAACGACGTGCTGGACCTGACGAAGATCGAGTCCGGAAAACTGGAGCTGGAAGAGACTGTCTTCGACCTCGGGCGGGTCCTGGAATGCGTTCGCGCCACCTTCGCCAGCATAGCTGAGGATAAGGACGTCGCTCTGACGGTCGCCCTTGGCGCGGCCGCCGGCGCCTATCGCGGAGATCCCACCCGGCTACGCCAGATCGTCTCCAACCTGATTTCCAACGCCCTGAAGTTCACCGCCGAGGGAGAGGTCAAGGTTACGGCGCAGCCGTCCGCCGACGGCGTCACGATCCGGGTCTCCGACACAGGGATGGGCATCCCGCCGGACGCCCTGGACAAGGTGTTCGGCGCCTTCACCCAGGCCGACAGCTCGGTGACGCGGCTGCACGGGGGCACGGGCCTTGGCCTGGCGATCTGCCGCGAGCTCAGCGGCCTGATGGGCGGCGAGCTCAGCGTGGAGAGCGAGGTCGGGCACGGCACCACCTTCCGCCTCGAGATCCCGCTCGTCCGCGTGGCCGAAGCCGCCGCCGGGCCGTCGGACGCGTACGCGCCGACCTCGCTGCAGGCCAGCGCATTGAGGGTCCTGGTCGCCGAAGACAACGCCACTAACCAGCTGGTCCTGGCCGCGCTCCTCGCCCAGGTCGACGTGACGCCGGTCAGCGTCTGCGACGGCCAGCAGGCGATCGAGGCCTGGCGGGCGCAGGACTGGGACATCATCCTCATGGATGTGCAGATGCCTGTGCTCGACGGCCTCAGCGCCACCCGCACGATCCGGGCGGAAGAGGCCGAGAGCCGCCGCAAGCGGACGATCATCGTCGCCCTGACCGCCAACGCCATGCCCCAGCAGGTGGCCGCCTATCGGGAGGCCGGCATGGACGGGTTCGTTCCGAAGCCGATCGACGTCCGGGCGTTGTTAACCGCGCTTGAGCTCGCGGCCGCCGCCTGAAGCGCAAGGCGCTCGACCGACTCCCCCGTTGACCTTCCCCGACGGCAATGCTGGCATTTCGCCAACAAAGCAATCGAGGGAGAAGACCATGAGCACCCAGACAACTCCGCGGATCTACCGCGTCGCGCAGTGGGCGACCGGCAATATCGGCGCCCACGCCATCAAGGCGGTCGTCGAGCATCCGCGGATGGAGCTGGTCGGCCTGTGGGTGCATAGCGAGAGCAAGGTGGGCAAGGACGCGGGCCAGCTCGCGGGCCTGGGTCGCGATCTCGGCGTGAAGGCGACCCACGACGTCGAAACCATCATCGCCGCGCGTCCGGACTGCGTCCTCTACATGCCGCAGTATCTGGACCTGGACGACGTCTGCCGCCTCCTGGAATCCGGCGTCAACATCGTCACCAGCGTGGTGGAGTTCCACGATCCTGAGAGCCTCGACCCGGAGGTCCGGGCCCGCGTCGAGGGCGCCTGTCGCAAGGGCGGCGCCTCGATCCACAGCACCGGCTCCAGCCCGGGCTTCATCACCGAGATCCTGCCCTTCGCCCTGATGAACTTGGTGCGGCGCCTCGACTGCCTGACGATCGACGAGTTCGCCGACATGACCTCGCGGGACTCGCCGCAGATGATCTTCGAGGTCATGGGCTATGGCCGGACCCCGGGCGACTTCGACGAGCGCCAGATCGCCCACATCCGCGACAGCTTCGGCCAGTCCTTGCGCCATACCGCGCGGGCGCTCTCCATGCCGCTGGATCGCATCGAAGCGGGCGGCGAATTCGGGATCACCCGCGGCCGGGTGAAGATCGCCGCCGGCGTGCTGGAGCCCGGCACGGTGGGCGCGCTGCGCCTCAGCGTCACCGGCTTCCGCAACGACAAGGCGGTGATGCGCTTCCGCGCCAACTGGTATTGCACCACCGAGCTCGAACAGAACTGGGACCTGCGCGCGAGCGGCTGGCGCGTCCAGGTCGAGGGCGACACCCCGCTGGACATCTCCATCGGCTTCCCCTGCTCGGAAGAAGACTATCCGAAGGTCACCCCCGGTTTCACGGCCCACCCGGTGGTCAACGCCGTGCCAGCCGTCTGCGAAGCCGAGCCCGGCATTCGCACGGCGGCGGAGCTGAAGGTGCTGGCGATTCTCGGATAGCGGTCCGGCTCCATTCACACAGGTGAATGCGCCAGGGCGAACGCCGCGGTAGGCTCCGCGACATTCGCTCGAAGGCGGGGATGTCGCGACCGCCCCTGGCGTCCTGCGACCTTGTGAGGGCTGAGCTATGGACATCAAGGTGTGGTGGGCGACGGCGGCGCCGATCCTGACCGCCATCGCGCTCAAGATCGTCGGCGCCATCGTCCTTTACATGATCGGACGATGGCTGATCGGCTTCGCCATCCGCATGTTCGCCAGGGTGCTGACTGCGCGCAATTTCGACGCGACGCTGCAGCGCTACGTCTCCAGCGTCCTCGGCGTCGCGCTCAACATCATCCTCGTCGTCGCGATCCTCGGCTATTTCGGCGTCGAGACGACCAGTTTCGCCGCCCTCGTGGTCGGCCTGGGCCTGGCGATCGGGGCGGCCTGGTCGGGCCTGCTGGCGAACTTCGCCGCCGGCGCCTTCCTGATCATCTTCCGTCCGTACAAGGTCGGCGACTATGTGCTGGCCGGGACGATCGAGGGCACGGTCACCGAGATCGGCCTATTCAACACGACGATCACCTCGCCCGACAACGTCGCCGTCATCGTCGGCAATTCGAAGGTCTCCGGCGAGGTCATCAAGAACTACAGCACCCATACCTACCGGCGGGTCGAACGCACGGCGCAGCTGGCCTTCGGGGTCGACGCCCTCGACGCCATCGCCCGGTTGAAGCCAGCGCTCGCCGCGATTCCCAACGTCGTCGCCCAGCCGCCGCCGGACGTCGAAATCCTCGACTTCAACGCGTTGGGGACGCTGCTGGCCGTGCGCCCCTATTGCCATACCGACCACTACTGGCAGGTCTATTTCGACACCAACCGCCTGATCGCCGAGACCTTCGGCGCCGCCGGATATCCGGCGCCCTATGTCGTCGAAGAGCATCGCAGCGGACCGCCCGGCGGCAACGGCCATGCGCCGCCAAACGAAGGCTTCACCCGCCGCGGCTCAGGCGAACGACCGCGGCCGGTGTGAAGTCTGCCGTCCTGGGCTTAGCCGGCATTTGCCGCAACGCCCCCTCCGTCTCGCTGCGCGAGCCACCTCCCCCGCGTTGCGGTGGAGGATCTGGGCCGTAGATGCTCCACCGCTCATCCACCCCCTTTGGGGGTGGCTCGCGAAGCGAGGGGGGCCGAGCCGCATGCGGCTCGGAGGGGAGCTCCCGCGAAGCGGGTGAGGGGGCGTTCGGCGCCCGCCCTACCCGGCCACCAGCGCCAGCCACTCGTCCTCGGTCAGCACCTGAATCCCCAGTTCAGCGGCGGTCTTCAGCTTCGAGCCCGCGCCGGGTCCCGCCACCACGATGTCGGTCTTCTTCGAGACCGAGCCCGAGACCTTGGCGCCCAGCCGCTCAGCCTGGGCCTTGGCCTCGTCGCGGGTCATCTTTTCCAGGGCGCCGGTGAAGACCACCGTCTTGCCGGCCACCGCCGTGTCGGTCTTCGGCTTCTCGGCGTCGAGGATGGTCAGCTGCTCGCGCAGGTCCTGGACGAGCTTGCGGTTGTGATCCTCGGCGAAATAGGCCGCGGCCGCCTCGATCACCGCCGAGCCGATCTGGTCCATGGCGTCGAGCTCGTCGATCGCCTCGGGATCGCGGTCGGCGACCTTGTCCATGGCCGCCAGGAAGGCTTCCGCCGTTCCATAGCCGCGCGCCATCACCGTGGCCGTGGTCTCGCCGATGTGGCGGATGCCCAGGCCGTAGATGAACCGGTCGAGCGCGATGGTCCGGCGGGTCTCGATATTGGCCAGCAGGTTGCTGACGCTGGTCTCGCCATAGCGCTCCGTCGTCAGCAGTTCGTCGCGGTGTTCGTGCAGGCAGAAGATGTCGGCCGGCGCCGTCAGCCAGCCGCGCTCGGAAAAGGCGGTCAGCTGCTTTTCCCCCAGGCCCTCGATGTCGAAGGCCTTGCGGGAGACGAAGTGGCGCAGGTGGGCGAGCTTCTGGAAGGGGCAGGCAAACTCGCCGGAGCAACGGCGCACCACCGTCTCGGCGCCGGTCGCCGTGGTCTCGCGCACCACCGGCGTCGTCAGCGGGCATGGGCATTCGTGCGGGAAATCGTAGGGATGGGCCTCGGCCGGGCGCTCGGCCTCGATCACGCTGACGATCTGCGGGATCACGTCGCCGGCGCGCTGCAGGATCACCGTGTCGCCGATGCGCACGTCGAGGCGGGCGATCTCGTCGGCGTTGTGCAGGGTGGCGTTGGTGACGACGACGCCGCCGACGGTCACCGGCGTCAGCCGCGCCACCGGCGTCAGCGCCCCGGTGCGGCCCACCTGGATGTCGATCGCCTCCAGCACGGTGCGGGCCTGCTGGGCGGGGAACTTGCGCGCGATCCCCCAGCGCGGGGCGCGGGAGACGAAGCCCAGCCGGCTCTGCCAGTCCAGCCGGTCGACCTTGTAGACCACCCCGTCGATGTCGAAGCCCAGATGCGGCCGGACCGCCTCCGCCTCGCGATAGGCGGCGAGCAGGCCCTCCAGCCCCTCCACCCGCTGGCTCTGCGGCGTGGTCTGGAAGCCCCAGGCCTTCAGCTTCTGCAGAGCCTCCCACTGGGTCTCCGCAAAGGGGCCGCTCAGCAGGCCCCAGGCGTAGGCGAAGAAGCGCAACGGTCGCTGGGCGGTGATCTTCGGATCGATCTGGCGCAGCGAGCCCGCCGCAGCGTTGCGCGGATTGGCGTAGGTGCGCTGGCCGGCCGCTTCGGCCGCGGCGTTCAGGGCGGCGAACTCCGCATGGCCGAGATAGACCTCGCCGCGCACCTCGATGACCTCCGGCCAGCCGGCGCCCTTCAGCCGCTTGGGGATCTCCGACAGGGTGCGCAGGTTCTCGGTGACGTCCTCGCCGACCCGGCCGTCGCCGCGCGTCGCCCCGCGCACCAGCAGGCCGTTCTCGTAGCGCAGCGACGCCGACAGCCCGTCGATCTTCGGCTCAGCGGTGTAGGCGACGGGATCGCTGTCCAGCCGCAGGAAGCGCTTCACCCGGGCGTCGAACTCCGCGGCGTCCTCGTCGGAGAAGGCGTTGTCGAGGCTGAGCATCGGCACGCCATGCTCGACCGGCGCAAACTGCTCCGAGCGCGCCGCCCCGACGCGCAGCGAGGGCGAGTTCTCGCGCACCAGATGCGGGAAGGCCTGTTCGATCGCGGTGTTGCGCTGCTTCAGCGCGTCGTAGTCCGCGTCCGACACGGAGGGTTGGTCCTCCTGGTAGTAGCGGATGTCGTGGGCGGTGATCTCGTCGGCGAGCTTCGTCAGCTCCTCGACGGCCTCGGCTTCGGTGAGCTGGTCGACGGGTTTGGCGGTCATGGCGCGGTCCTCACCCATCGGTCGGAACTGTCGGCAAGGCCGAACGCCCCCTCCGTCTCGCTACGCGAGCCACCTCCCCCGCTACGCGGTGGAGGATCTGGGCGGAAGGTGCTCCACCGCTTGCGGGGGAGCTGTCGCGAAGCGACTGAGGGGGCGTTGCGGCCGTGCCGAGTCACCCACCCCCTAAAAGGAAGCATCTGACTCGCGCAATCCACTTCACGCCCCGATCAGCGCCCGGGCGGCGGCGCGGGCGGCGTCGGTGATCTGGGCGCCGGCGAGCATGCGCGCGATCTCCTCCTCGCGGTCGTAAGGCGGGAGCACTTCGACGGCGGTGCGCAGGCGCTCGCCCTCCCCGGCCTTCGCAATGCGCCAATGCGCGTCGGCGCGGGCGGCGACCTGCGGCGAGTGGGTGACCACCAGAACCTGGGCGCTGGACGCCAGGCGCCTGAGCCGCAGGCCGACAGCGTCGGCCACCGCCCCGCCCACGCCCTGGTCGACCTCGTCGAAGATCATCAGCGGCTGCGGCCCGCCGCTGCGGCTGGCGAGCGCGGCCTTCAGGGCCAGCGCAAAGCGGGCCAATTCCCCGCCCGAGGCGATCGCGCCCAGGTCGCCGAACGGCGCGCCGGGATTGGTGGAGACTTCGAAGGCGACGCGATCGAGGCCGTTCGCTCCGGCGCGGTCCTCGCCCAGCGGTTCGACCGCCACCTGGAAGCGGGCCTTCTCCAGCTTCAGCGGCGCAAGCTCGGCCATGACCGCCGCCGCCAGCCGCGCGCCGGCCTCGCGCCGGGCGGCGGTGAGCGCCTCGGCCTCGACCATATAGGCCTTGCGCGCGACGGCGACGGCCGCCTCGGCCGCCTTCAACGTCGCCTCGGCGGTCTCCGCCGCCAGCAGGCGTTCCGCGAACCGGGTCCTGAGCAGCGGCAGCTCCTCGACGCTGCAGCCCAGCTTGCGAGCCAGGCCGCGCAGATCGAACAGCCGTTCCTCGGCCTTCTCAAGCCGGTCGGGCTCGAACTCGAAGGCGTCGGCGGCGAGATCGACGACGGACTCAGCCTCCTGGGCCTCGATCAGCACCCGGTCGACCGCGGCGGACGCCTCGGCCAGCCGCTTCACCGCCGGGGCGTCGGCGGCCGCGCCCGCCGCCACGGCGCGTTCGCGCGCGCGCTCCAAGGTGCGGGCGGCCGACGCCAGCCGCGTCGAGAGCCCGTCGAACGCCTCGCGGGCCGAGGCGATGTCGCTCAGCGACTTCTCCGCCGCGCCCAGCACGGCCCGCTCCTCGGCGAGCGCCGTCTCCTCGCCCTCGCGCGGATCCAGCCGGTCGAGCTCGGCCAGGCGCAGGCTGAGCTCCTCGGTCTCGGCGTTGGCGCGGGCGGCCAGGGCGTTCAGCTCCTCGACCCGCGTGCGCGCCTCACGCCATTCGGCGAATCGCGCGGCGACGCGTCCTGCCGCCGGCTGCAGGCCGCCGAAGGCGTCGAGCAGGGGTCGGTGGGTGCGCGAATCGAGCAGGCCGACCGTCTCGTGCTGGCCATGCACCTCGAGCAGCAGGTCGCCGACCTCCTTCAGCACGCCGACGCCGGTGGCTTGGTCGTTGACGAAGGCGCGGCTGCGGCCGTCGGCGCTGAGCGTCCGGCGCAGCACCAGATCCTCGTCGCGGGCGTAGGTGAGCCCCTTCTCCTCCAGGAGGTCCCAGACCGGATGCTCTGTGGCGGGTGCGAAGACCGCGGAGGCCGCGGCCTGGGCCGCGCCGCGGCGCACCAGGCCCGCGCCGGCGCGGGCGCCGGTCGCCAGTCCAAGCGCATCGAGGATGATCGACTTGCCCGCCCCGGTTTCACCGGTGAGCGCAGTCAGGCCCGGCCCGATGGACAGGTCCAGGGCCTCGATCAGCACGACGTCGCGGATCCACAAACCGATCAGCATCGAGGGGAGGATCACCCGGAATCAGGCGGCTTTGGAAGAGCGCGTTCGCCGCGGTTAGTCCGGTTTTGTTCTCATTCGCTCGCGCAGGCAAGTCCCCGGGCCGCCGCCGCCCGTTCAGTTTGCGGGCTGGACGGGCTCCGGCGCCGACGACGGCGGGGCGACCGTCGTCGATTTCCGCTTCACGAAGGGGATGTGCAGGATGCCGCGACGGCCGCGGCTGGTCGGCTCCACCGCCGGCCGGAAGCCCTTGGCCGACAAGAGCTTGTAGGCCTCGGCGTACCAGGGATCGCCGGGGAAGTTGTAGCCCAGCACCGCGCCGTTCTTCTTGGCCTCTTCGATCAGGCCGATGGTCAGATAGGACTCCACCAGACGGTAGAGGGCTTCGGGCGTGTGGCTGGTGGTCTGGTAGCGATCGACGACGCTGCGGAAACGGCCGATGGCGGCCAGGGTGTCGCTTTGGCGCAGGTAGTAGCGCCCGACGGTCATCTCCTTGCCGGCCAGCTGGTCGTTGACCATGTCGATCTTCAGGCGGGCGTCGGCGGAATACTCGGTGTTCGGGTAGCGCTGGACGACGTCCTGCAGGGAGTCGAGAGCCTGGCCGGTCGCGGCCTGGTCGCGGCCGACGTCGGTGATCTGCTCGAAATAGCAGACGGCCTTTAGATAGTGTGCGTAGGCCGCCGAAGGATTGCCGGGATAGAGCTGGATGAAGCGGTCCGCGTCGGCGATCGCCTCGGCGTAGTTGTTGCCTTCGTAGTGGGCGAAGGCCTGCATCAGGACCGACCGGCGCGCCCACTCCGAATAGGGGTGCTGACGCTCGACTTCCTGGAAGTACTGGACCGCCTGGCTCCACTGGCGGCGGTCGAGTCGGTCGGCGCCCGCCGAATAGAGCAGCTCCACCGGGCGCTCCTCATAGGCGAGTTGCGGCTTCTTCTTGCCGTTACCGCCGCATCCAGCCAGGGCGATGGCGCAGACGCCCGCGATCAGCGCGGGGCGAGCCCAGGAATTCCGTAGCAAGGACACCATCACCTCAAGACAGACAACGCGCGCCCCGCGCCGGACGCCAGTGCTTCTACACCAGGGCCGGGGCAGCGCAAACGGATCAGCGCGGACGCCTGCGGCGGAAGCAAGGCCGGCGAAAGCACCTAGATTCCAGCTTCGTCGAGCCGGACAATCGGGTCGCCCAGACGAAACTCGCCCGCGCGGATCACGCGCGCTGTGAGTCCGCCGCGACCGCGCAGGGCGTTGTAGCCGCCGGGGCCCAACGCCTCCTCCATGCGCGAGCAGGGATGGCATTCGCCGGTGATCTCCAGCACCGCCTCGCCGACGGCGAGGCGCCTCTGCTTCAGCGCCAAGAGGTTGACCCCTTCGGTCACCAGGTTGCGGCGCAGCTGCGCCGGCGAGACCGCCGCAAGTCCCAGGAAGGCCGCGGCCGCCGCCAGGTCCTCGCGGCCGATCAGGGTGATCTGGCGCTTGCCGCCGGCCCGGCCGCCGTAGCGGTCGCCGACCAGTCCTTCTTCCGGCGAGGCCCACGCGCTCGCCACCTCGTCCACCGGCCCGCGGCGAACCGTGCGCAGGCCGATCCACACCAGTCGCCCGTCACGGACCGGGGCGTCCAGCAGGCGCTGCAGGCTTGAAGAGGGGTTCAGCAAGGGACGCGCCGCGCAGATCCAGTCGGTGGAGGATAGCCTGGGCCAGTTCGCCAGAGAACATCAGCCGACCGATGGCGAGTTCCGACCTATCCACCGAAAAGTTTCGTCGCCGCAACAGTCGTCCACAGCTGCTGACCCGAAGTCGCCGCCATGCCCAGATTTGGCCCAGGTTGCCTCGGACACAAGGGTGGAGTTTCGACGCGGCCCGGCTATACCGGACGCGTTCGCCGACATGCTGACAGAAGTCCGACCGCACACGGCCCGCGGCGCCCCCAGGCGTCCGCGAAAAGTTCCTATAGGCGCCCGCGTGCGGCGGCCCGATCGAGGACGAGGGCCATGACCTTGCACGCCGAGACGTCGCCCCCGCCGGGGCCGCCGCAGCCGGGCCTCCAGGTGCGCGGCCGCAGCTTCATGGCCCTGGTCATGACGCCGGAGGTTCCGCTCGCCGCCTGGTTCGCCGACCTGGACGCCCAGTTGCGCGACGCCGCGAGCCTGTTCGCCGACCGGCCCCTGGTCGTCGATCTGTCGCGAGCCGCCGCCGAGGGCCGCGACGCGGTGCTGATCCTGCTGGACGGACTGGAGACGCGCGGCCTGCGCATCGTCGGCCTGGAGGGCGCTAGTCCGCAGCTCCTGACCAGCACGCACTGGGAACGACTGCCGACCCAGCTGCACGGCCGGGAGGTCGCGGAGGTCCGCGCGCCCCGGCGTCCGGCCGCGGCGGCGCCGCCGCCCGCCTCCCTGCTGATCGACGGCCCGGTTCGCTCCGGCCAGTCGGTGGTGTTCGAAGGCGGCGACGTCACCATCGTCGGCGCGGTGGCCTCCGGCGCGGAGGTGATCGCCGGCGGCTCGATCCACGTCTACGGCGCGCTGCGCGGCCGGGCGATCGCCGGAATCCGGCTGGGCGCCGAAGCGCGGATCTTCTGCGGGCGAATGGAGGCGGAGATGGTCGGCATCGAACGGCTCTACCGCACCGCCGAGCACTGGGGCCCGGACCTGCACGGCCGGCCCGCCCAACTCCGCTGCGATCGCGGCGCCCTGCGCCTATCGGCGCTCGACTGAAACCCATCGATCCTCAAGGCGAGGGAGATCTGCCTCATGTCCAAAGTCATGGTCGTCACATCCGGCAAGGGAGGCGTGGGCAAGACCACCTCCACGGCCGCCCTCGGAGCCGCGCTCGCACAGGCGGGACAGAGCGTCGTCCTGGTCGACTTCGACGTCGGCCTCCGCAACCTCGACCTGATCCTCGGGGCCGAGCGACGGGTGGTCTTCGACCTGGTCAACGTGGTCCAGGGCGACGCCAAGCTTCCCCAGGCGCTGATCCGCGACAAGCGGCTGGAGTCCCTCTACCTGCTGCCCGCCTCGCAGACCCGCGACAAGGACGCGCTCACCAACGAGGGCGTCGAGGGCGTGATCGCCGAGCTGCGCGAGCGGTTCGACTGGATCGTCTGCGACAGCCCCGCCGGCATCGAGAAGGGCGCGACGCTGGCCATGCGTTTCGCCGACGTCGCCGTGGTGGTGGCCAATCCCGAAGTCTCTTCCGTGCGCGATAGCGACCGGATCATCGGCATGCTGGATTCCAAGACCCTGCGCGCCGAACGCGGCGAGGACATCGAGAAGCACCTGCTGATCACCCGCTACGACGCCGCCCGCGCGGCCCGCGGCGAGATGATGAAGGTCGAGGACGTGCTGGAGATCCTCGCCATCCCGCTCCTGGGCGTGGTCGCCGAGAGCCCCGACGTGCTGACGGCCTCCAACCTCGGCTGTCCGGTCACCCTTCACAATCCGGCCGCACCGGCCGCGCGGTCCTATGCGCTGGCCGCCCGCCGGCTGATGGGCGAGGACGTGCCAATGGAAGCGCCCTCGTCCCGGCGCGGCCTGATGAGCCGGCTGTTCGGCCGAAAGGCGGCGGCGTGAACCTGCTCAGCCTGTTCAACCGCAACCGCAGCACGGCCCCGGTCGCCCGCGAGCGCCTGCAGGTGCTGCTATCGCACGAGCGCGCGCTGGACGGCCGCGCGGACCTGGCCGCCGTGCTGCAGCAGGAGATCCTCGAGGTGATCGCCCGGCATATGCCGATCGACCGCGACAAGGTGATGGTCAAGCTGGAGCGCGGCCGCCACGCCTCCACCCTGGCCATCGACATCGAAATGCCGGAGGCGGCGCTGGCGCGGGGGTAAGCGCCCCGCCGATCCGATTGCGCCACACACTCCCATATGGGAGTATGCCCGCCCGCCCCGCCCATGTGATGTCACCGGCCAACGCCGCGCCAATTGAGGCGGCGAGGTCCAGGCGACACGTCAAAGGGTGGGAACCGAATGGATTTGCAGCTCAAGGGCCGGCGCACGCTCGTCACCGGCAGCAGCAGCGGCATCGGCGAGGGCATCGCCCGCATGCTGGCCCAAGAGGGCTGCGCGGTGGTGGTCCATGGCCGCAACCGCGAACGGGCCGAGACGGTCGCAGCCGAAATCAAAGCCGCCGGCGTCGCCATCGGCGACCTGTCGACGGACGAAGGCGCCGCCGCCGTCCATGCCGAGGCGCTGGCCGCGCTCGGCGGAAACATCGAGATCCTGATCAACAATGCGGGCGGCAGCTCGACGGGGAACACCACCAAGACCCCGATCGAAATCAGCCCCGCCGATTGGATCTCGAACTACCACACCAACACCCTGGCGGCGGTCAGGCTGTGCGGGCTCGCCGTGCCTGACATGGTCGCCGCCCAGTGGGGACGGGTCATCAATGTCTCGAGCGCAGTGGCCGTCCAGCCAAACAACATGGGCGCCGACTATTCCGGCGCGAAGGCGGCGCTGAACAATTTCACCCTCAGCCTGGCCGGTTCGCTGAAGGGCGTCGGCGTCACGGCCAACACCGTCTCGCCCGGGATCATCATGGTGGACGGCATGCTCCGGTTCGGCCGCCAGAAATATGGCGACCCCAACCTGACTATCGAAGGCGTCACCCAGCGGCTCGCCGCCGACAAGGTGTTCGATCTGCCGCCCGCCGGCCGGTTGGGGACCCCGCAGGATCTCGCCCTGGTCATCTGCATGCTCGCCAGTCCGATGTCGGGATTCATCACCGGCGCAAACTACCGCGTCGATGGCGGACAGGTCCGCACGGTCTGATCCTCCGCCCTCCTCTTTCGCCGTCATTCACAGAAGGCAGCGCATCCGATGTCTGAGAAATCCTATCGCGTCGTCCAATGGGCCACCGGAACGGTCGGCAAGACGGCGCTCAAACACTTCATCGAAAACCCGGCGATCGAGCTGGCCGGGGTCTGGGTCTCCAACCCCGAAAAGGTCGGCAAGGACGCCGGCGAGCTGGTCGGCCTGCCGGCGACCGGAGTGATCACCACCAGCGACGTCGAACAGATCATCGCCACCGACGCCGACTGCGTCTTCTTCGCGGGCCTCAGGCAGGATCTCGACCTCTACTGCCGCTTCCTGCGGTCGGGAAAGAACGTCGTCTCTGCCGCCGGCCCGTTCAATCCAACCAAACGCTACCGCGACGAATTCGAGAAGATCGAGGCGGCCTGCCGCGAGGGCGGGACCTCCTATCACGGCTGCGGCGTCCACCCGGGTTTCTCCGGCGACATCCTGCCGCTGACGCTGACGCGGCTGATGAACCGGATCGATCGCATCGAGGTCACCGAGGTGATCGACAAGCTCAGGAACCGATGGTCTACATCGAGGTCATGGGCTTCGGTCGCGATCCCGACGAGCTGCTCGCCAACCCCAGCCGCTCGGCCGAAGCCCCCTATGCCTTCGAAGGCTCGATGGCCATGGTCGTCGAAGGATTGGGCAAGAAGATCGAGAAGCTGACCACCAAGCTGGAAGTCGCCAAGGCCACCAAGGACATCCCCTACCCCAACGGCGTCATCCGGGCCGGAACGGTCGCCGGCCAGCACTACGAGTGGACGGCCTGGGTCGATGGCGCGCCCCTGATGGTCTATCATTTCTACTGGACGATGGGTGACGACATCGAGCCCAGATGGGACAACGGCGACAGCTGCTACCGGGTGGTGATCGAAGGCGATCCGCCGCTCGAAGTCAGACTGATGGGCGGCGTGGAGGCCGATGGGCGCAGGCCTTTCCTGGGCCTGCCCTGGACGGCGCTGGTCGGCGTCACCGCCATCCCGCAGGTCTGCGACGCCCGCCCCGGCGTGATCACCCATCTCGACCTGGGAGTCGTACGCCCCAGCGGGTTGGTGCGGCGTCCTGGCCTCTCAGGCTGACCGACAAGAGTCGCCGCGCTCCCGGCGGAGGCGGAAGCGGCCTCGAACCGGGCCGCCTCCGCTGACCTATGCTATGGCGCCGGCCGCCTTCAGCTCTTCGATCCGGTCCCATTCGAGGCCGAGCTCCATCAGGAAGGTCTCGGTGTGTTCGGAGGCCTGGGGCGCGCGGGTGGTCCTGGTCGGTTCATGATTGAACTGGACCGGCCCGCGGACGATCTTGAACGGGGCCCCGCCGTCGCCGGCCTCGACCTCGATGACCATGTCGTTGGCCACAGCCTGTTCGTCGGTGACGAGGTCGAGCAGGCTCTGGATCGGCGCCCACTGGCCCTTCATCGTCTTCAGGTGCTGGCGCCAGTAGGCGAAGGGCTTGGCGCGGAAAGCTTCGACGATCAGGTCGCTGGCCGCCTTCGAATTCTCGATCAGCTTGTAGACATCGGCGAAACGCGGATCGACGGCCGCCTCGGGCAGGCCGAAATGCTCGAAAGCGTCGCGGATGTAGCCGGTCGGGCTCGGCATGCACAGGTTGATGGTGCCGCCGTCTGAGGTCCAGTAGTTGCCCATCAGCGGGTTCTTCGACGCGCCGCCGGAGACCGGCATGGTGTTGCGCACGAGCACCCCGGTCTCCATGCCCTGGGTGATGTTGGCGCCGGCCGCCCACCAGGCAGTCGAGAGAAGGGAGACGTCGACCTCGATCGCCTCGCCGGTGCGCTCGCGATGCAACAGGGCCGCGGAGATGCCGCCGGCGATGTTCATGCCGCCGATGGAGTCGCCGAAGGCCGGCATGCCCTGGCCCAGCGGACCTTCGAGCTCCGGCGGGGTCATGGCGTAGCCGATGCCGCTGCGCGACCAGAAGGCGGTGCCGTCATAGCCGCCGACTTCGCGCTCCGCCCCCTTGTCGCCATAGGCGCTGCCGCGGGCGTAGATGATGTTCGGGTTGGCGGCGCGGATATGCTCGACGTCGAACCTGTTCTTCTGCCGGTGCTGCGGAAGGTAGTTGGTCAGGAAGACGTCGGCGGTCTTGGCGATCTCGTAGAGCAGTTCCTGGCCCTGCGGCGTCGAGACGTCGATGCCGACGCTGCGCTTGCCGCGGTTGGGGTGCTCGATCAACGGATGGCGGTCGGGATCGCAAGCGACCCCGCCCATGTTTAGGAAGCCGCGCTGGGTGTCGCCGCGCACCGGGTGCTCGACCTTGATCACGTCCGCGCCCCAGTCGGCGAGAATGCCGCCTGCCGCCGGCACGAAGGTGAACTGAGCCACCTCGAGGATGCGGAAGCCCTTCATCACCTGAACCATGGTCACCTCCCGGAAGTTCGCCGTCGCGATTGGCTCGCGCTCTCGAAGACCGAGGAGACGCTAGTCGGAATCATCGCAGCCGGGGACCGGGATCACGGCCTTTGCGCCATCAATCGCCGCCGCGATCGAGCACCCACAAGGCGGCTCGAACGCTGCGACGGCGATTGGAAGATCGCCCTGCGACGCTCCACCGTGGACGTGCTGATCGCCGGCGACGCCTCCATCCTCAAGGCCCCCGGCTTCCACGACCAGGGCTACGTCAAGGGCATGCGGGACAAGCGCGACCTGGCCTATCAGCGTCCGCTGACCCTCGACGAGACCCCGGCCGACCGCTGGTAGACGCCGCCGCATTGCCCTCGAAAGCGCCAAGACCGTCGTCGTCGGCGCCCTCCGGCATGGCGGTTCTGGACGTGGGCGGCCATCTGATCTCGTTGTGTGGGACGGATCGGGTCTCGATCTTGCCTCTGCAGCTTGCTATCGCCGCGATCGGCGTCGCTGCGGCGGGGCTCTGGGCCTAGCGGGGAAGAAGCATGACGATGATCGAGAAGGCCGGCCTGCAGGTCGCAGACGTCCTGGCAAAGTTCGTCGAGGCGCGCGCTCTGGCGGGCACGGGTCTTTCGTCCGAGGCCTTCTGGGCCGGCGCGGCGGAGATCTTCGCCCGCTTCGCGCCGGAGAACCGAGCGCTGCTGGAAAAGCGCGAGGTCCTGCAATCCAAGATCGACGCCTGGCACACCGCCCGCCGCGGCCAGCCGATCGTTCAGGCCGAGTACCAGGCCTTCCTGCGCGAGATCGGCTATCTCGCCCCTGAGCCCGCGCCGTTCGCGATCACCAGCGAGCGGGTGGACGACGAGCTCGCCAAGCTGGCCGGGCCGCAGCTGGTGGTGCCGGTGCTGAACGCCCGCTTCCTGCTGAACGCCGCCAACGCCCGCTGGGGCAGCCTCTACGACGCCCTCTACGGCACCGACGCCATTCCGGGCGCGCCCGCCGGCGGCGGCTATGACGCCGGCCGCGGCGCCCAGGTCATCGCCCGAGCCAAGGCCTTCCTCGACGAGGCGGTCCCGCTCGCCTCCGGCGCCCACGCCGCGGTCAGCGAATACCGGATCGAGGGCGACGCGCTCGTCCCCGCCCTCGCCGACCCTGCGGCCCTGGCCGGCTGGCGCGGGGAGCCGGCCGCGCCGCAAGCGATCCTGCTGCGCCGCCACGGCCTGCACATCGAGCTGGTCATCGACCGCGCGCATCCGGTCGGCAAGACCGACCCGGCCGGCCTCGCCGACGTGGTGCTGGAATCGGCGCTCTCGACCATCGTCGACCTGGAGGACTCCATCGCCGCGGTGGACGCTGACGACAAGGTGGCGGCCTACGCCAACTGGCTGGGCGTGCTGCGCGGCGACCTGGAGGCGACCTTCGAGAAGGGCGGGCGCGAGCTGGTGCGCAAGCTCAACCCGGACCGGATCTATGACGCACCGAACGACGGCAGCCTCGCCCTGCCCGGGCGCTCGCTGCTGCTGGTGCGCAATGTCGGCCACCTGATGACGACGCCGGCCGTGCGCCTGCCGGACGGTTCGGAAGCGCCCGAGGGCATTTTGGACGCCCTGATCACCTCGCTGATCGGGCTGCACGACCTGAAGGGGCTGGGCCGCCACCGCAACAGCCGTGCGGGCTCGGTCTATATCGTCAAGCCGAAGATGCACGGGCCGGAGGAAGCGGCCTTCACCAACAGCCTGTTCAATGCGGTGGAGGACCTGCTCGGCCTGACGCGGCACACCCTGAAGGTGGGCGTCATGGACGAGGAGCGCCGCACCTCGGCCAATCTGGCGGCGTGCATCGAGGCCGTGAAGGGGCGGCTGTTCTTCATCAACACCGGCTTCCTCGACCGCACCGGCGACGAGATGCACACCTCGATGCAGGCCGGCCCGATGATCCGCAAGGCGGAGATGAAGACCCAGTCGTGGATCAAGGCCTATGAGGACCGCAACGTCCGCATCGGCCTGGCCTGCGGCCTCTCCGGCAAGGCGCAGATCGGCAAGGGCATGTGGGCCGCCCCCGACAAGATGGCCGACATGCTCGACCAGAAGATCGGCCACCCGCGCGCCGGCGCCTCGACCGCCTGGACCCCCAGCCCGACGGCCGCGACCCTGCACGCCACCCACTATCACCAGGTCGACGTCTTCGCCCGCCAGGCCGAGCTCGCCGCCGAGGCGATTCCCTCTCTGGATCCGCTCCTGACCATTCCGCTGGCCGACGGCCGCAACTGGTCGGAGGCCGAGGTCCGCGAGGAGCTGGACAACAACGCCCAGGGCATCCTCGGCTACGTGGTGCGCTGGATCGACCAGGGCGTCGGTTGCTCGAAGGTGCCTGACATCCACGACGTCGGCCTGATGGAGGACCGCGCCACCCTGCGGATCTCCTCCCAGCATATGGCCAACTGGCTGATGCATGGGGTCTGCTCGGCCGAAGACGTCGACGCCGCGCTCAGCCGCATGGCCGTCAAGGTCGACGCCCAGAACGCCGGCGATCCGCTCTACCAGCCGATGGCCGGCCGCGAGGCCCAGAGCCTGGCCTTCCAGGCCGCCCGCGCCCTGGTGTTCGAAGGCGCCGCCCAGCCCAGCGGCTACACCGAGCCTCTGCTGCACGCCTTCCGGGCGAAGGTGAAGGCGACCGGCGCGGGCTGAGCTGCGCGGATGGCGTCCGAATGGGCGTTTCGCGGGGCGCGCGCCTAGATGCCAGGCGCCGGCCATCGCCGAGGCCGAACGACCGGCCCGGCCTCGGCGCCGCACGCGCGGTTCTCCTAGCGTGCGGCGCGCGCCCGACCGGGCGCAGCCAACCCAGGAGAGCCCCCGCATGACCCGCGCCGACCTCACCGAGAAGCTCCTCGACATCAAGCGGGAGAAGGGGTGGACCTGGCGCTACATCTGCGACGAGATCGGCGGCATGGCTCCCACCCTGGTGGTGGGCGCATTGCTTGGCCAGATGAAGCTGGTCAAGCCGCTGGCGGCCCGGGCCGCCGAGCTCTTCGGCCTGAGCGCGACAGAGGCCGCCCTGCTCAACGAGGTCCCCTACCGCGGCCAGGGCACGCCGATGCCGCCCACCGATCCGCTGATCTACCGCTTCTATGAGATGGTGATGGTCAACGGCCCGGCCTGGAAGGCGCTGATCGAGGAAGAGTTCGGCGACGGCATCATGTCGGCCATCGACTTCGAGTTCGACTTCGAGCGCGAGCCGAACCCGAAGGGCGACCGGGTGCGCATCACCATGTCGGGCAAGTTCCTGCCGTACAAATACTACGGCAATCAGCAGGGGACTCCGGACTACGGCTTCAAGGAGGAGTAAGCGGCGCGCCGGCGTCCGCGCCGCCGATCCGGCCTCACGCGTCGAAGCGCTCGCCGACCATCTCCTCGCTCTTGGCCCAGAGCGCCTTGGCCCGTTCCGGATCCACCGCGTAGGGGCGGACGCCGCCACGCGCTTCCTGCTGGATCACCTCAGCCACGTGGCAATCTTCGCAATAGTGGCCGCCGACCAGCTCGGCCGGCGCCACCACGCCGGCCCAGACGCTGGTCGCCGCCCCCTGCGGGATGGTCTTCCAAGTGGTCTGGCCGACGGCCTCCTCCAGCGCGCCCGGCGACATGTGCCGCGCCAGCTCGGTGCGGATGACGCCCGGGTGGACCGCGGTCGCCCGCACGCCGCGGGCTTTGTGCCGGCGGTCGAACTCCACCGCGAAGAGGATGTTGGCCGTCTTCGAGCGCCCGTAGGCGAGGAACTCCGCATAGGGAGTGTGGTCGAAGTTCGGGTCGTCCAGGTCCACGTCGGCGAAGCGGTGTCCGGCCGACGACAGGTTCACCAGGCGTCCGCCCTGCGGCAGCAGGCCGGCGATGCGGTTGATCAGCACGAAGTGGCCGAGGTGGTTGGCGCCGAACTGGGTCTCGAAGCCGTCGGCGGTCCGGCCGAACGGCGTCGCCATGACGCCGGCGTTGGCGATCACCAGATCGAACGGCCGTCCATCGGCGACCAGGCCGTCGGCGCAGGCCCGTACGCTGGCCAGTGAAGCGAGGTCCAGCTGCACCAGGGTGATGCCGCCGCCGTTCCGGGCCTGCTCCCAGACCGCCTGGGTCGCCCGCTCCGCCTTGCCCAGATCGCGCGCGGCTCCCACCACATGGGCGCCATGGGCGGCCAGGACCCTCGCCGTTTCAACGCCTAAGCCTGCCGAGACGCCGGTCACCAGAATGCGCTTCCCGCTCAGATCGACGCCGTCCAGCACCTGGTCGGTCGTGGATTCCGCTCCGAATGTCTTGGTCATGGGAAATCTCCTCTCAGCAGCAACAGCCTGAGCTCATTTGGGCGCTGGCCCGCCGAACCACGCGCCCGATCGTCTCGATGACTTGCCTGATCCTCTCAAGCGGACCATTTTCCGTGACGCCGGCCTTGCCGATGGGACGAGGCGGCCGGAACATGACCGTCATGCAGAACCAGCTCGACGACCTGCGTGCGCTCGCCGCGCGCCATGCGCGTGGCCCCTTGCACGAGACCGCCATCCCCGGCGTCGCGATCCACACCCGCGCCGCGCCGAGCGAGCCCCAACCCCTGCTGTTCGCGCCGACCTTCTTCCTGGTGCTGCAGGGCGCCAAGGAGGCGATTCTCGGCGAGCGGCGGCTGCGCTACGACCGTCACACCTATGCCGTCGCCTCGATGGAGGTGGCCGGCTCGGGCTGCGTCATCGAAGCCAGCGCCGCCGAACCCTACATCGGGCTGAGCCTGCGCCTGGATCGCGAGAGCCTGGCAACCCTGCTGCCGGACGCGCCGCAACCGGAGAAGGCCGCCACCCCGCCCGCGTTCGCCGTCAGCCCGGTCACGCCGGAACTGGTCGACGCCTTCCTACGGCTGTTGCACCTGCTCGACCGGCCCGGCGACATTCCGGTCCTCGCGCCCTTGCTCCAGCGCGAGATCCTCTATCGGCTGTTGCAGGGGCCGCAGGCGGCGATGCTGCGGCAGCTGGCGCTGGTCGACAGCCGTTCGTCCCAGGTCCGCCGGGCCATCGCCTGGATCCGCGACAACTACGCCGAGCCGTTGCGGGTCGGCTCGCTCGCCGCCCTGGCCGGCATGAGCCCGGCCAGTTTTCACCGTCACTTCAAGGCGGCCACGGCGATGAGCCCGTTGCAGTTCCAGAAGAGCCTGCGGCTGCAGCACGCCCGGCGCCTGCTGCTGGGCGCGCACGACGCCACCCAGGCCGCCTATGCGGTCGGTTATGAGAGCGCCTCGCAGTTCAGCCGCGAGTACGCCCGGCTGTTCGGCGCCCCGCCGTCGCGCGACGCCCAGCGCCTGCGCAGCGATTTCGGCCGCCTCGCCGACGTCTCGGTCCCGGCCTGACCCTGCGGCCCATGCGCCAATCGCATGCATATGGGCCGAAACCCTGCTAAAGGCCGCCCGCTGACGCCCGCAACGCCCATAGAGGCCCGGGCGCACGAGGACCTCGATGCCATTTCCCAATACCCATCCTGCGCTGTCGCGCGCGCTTGCCGCGCAGGGCTATGAAGAACCCACGCCGGTCCAGGCCGCCATCCTGGAGGCGACTGCAGGCGCCGACCTGCTGGTCTCGGCCCAGACCGGCTCCGGCAAGACCGTAGCCTTCGGCCTGGCCGCGGCGAACGAACTGCTGGGCGAGGCCCCGCGGTTCGCGCCTGCCGGCGCCCCGCTCGGCCTGGTGATCGCGCCGACCCGCGAGCTGGCCCTGCAGGTCAGCCGGGAGCTCGAATGGCTCTACGCCGAAGCCGGCGCCCGGGTCGTCACCTGCGTCGGCGGCATGGACGCCCGGCGCGAACAGCGCCTGCTGTCCGCCGGCTGCCACCTGGTCGTCGGAACCCCCGGCCGCCTGCGCGACCACCTCGAGCGCGGCAATCTCGACCTCTCCGGCCTGAAGGTCGTGGTGCTCGACGAAGCCGACGAAATGCTCGACCTGGGCTTCCGCGAGGACCTGGAAGAGATCCTCGACGCCACGCCGGTCGAGCGCCGCACCCTGCTGTTCTCCGCCACCATCGCGCGCGAGATCGCAACCCTGGCCCGCAAGTTCCAGCGCGATGCGGTGCGTATCGACACCGTCCGCCGCGACGAGCCGCACGGCGACATCGAGTACCGCGCCGTCCGCGTGGCGCCGAACGAGCTCGAGCACGCCGTGGTCAATGTGCTGCGCTACTTCGAGCCGCCGAGCGCCCTGATCTTCTGCGCCACCCGCGAGGCCGTGCGCCATCTCTACGGCGCGCTTCGCGAGCGCGGCTTCAGCGCCGTCGCCCTCTCCGGCGAGCTGAGCCAGAAAGAACGCACCGACGCCCTGCAAGCCTTGCGCGACGGCCATGCGCGGGCCTGCGTGGCCACCGACGTGGCGGCGCGCGGGCTGGACCTGCCGGCCCTCGACCTCGTCATCCATGCCGAGCTCCCGCAGAACAAGGCCGCCATGCTGCACCGCAGCGGTCGGACGGGCCGCGCCGGCCGCAAGGGCGTTTCGGTCCTGCTGGTGCCCTACACTCGCCAGCGCAAGGCCGAGCAGCTGCTGGCCTCGGCCCAGGTGCGGGCGATCTGGTCGGGTCCGCCGCTCGCCGAGGAGATCCGCGAGCGCGACCAGCAGCGCCTGCTGGAAAACCCTCTCTTGCAAGAAGCGCCTTCAGATGAGGACCTTGCACTTGGCCGCAAGCTGCTGGAAGGCAGCGCGCCGGAAGTGATCGCCGCGGCCCTGGTGCGCCTCTACCGCTCGCGCCTGCCGGACCCCGAGGACCTGTTCGACGACGGCCGCGGCTCCGCGCCGCCGGCGCCGCGACACCTGCAGGTCGATCGCAATCTGGAACGCGGCGGCGACCGTGACCGTCCGCGCGAACCGCGTCACACCCTCGAAGGCGGAACCGGCGCCTGGTTCCAGATGCCGGTGGGCCGCCAGGACAACGCCGACCCGAAGTGGCTGGTGCCGCTGATCTGCCGACTGGGCCATGTCACCAAGAAGGACATCGGCGAGATCCGCATCTTCGACCGCGAGACCAAGTTCGAGATCTCGCCCGGCGCCGAAGAGCGGTTCCGCGAGGCGGTTCGCACCGCCGCCGAGGGCGACGTGCCGATCACCGCGGCCGGCGGCCCCCCTGCCCCGAGAACGTCGGGCCCGCGGCCCTCTTCTGGCCCAAGGCCCTCCGGCCCCCGCGGCCCGGGCGGTCCCAAAGGTTCGGGTTACAAGGGTCCGCGTGGCGCCGGGCCGAAGGGACCAGGCGGCCCCCGGCCGCCCGCCGGCAAAGGCGGCCCCCCCCGCAAGGGCCCGCCGAAGCGCAAGTCGAACGGGTAAGGTTTCGCGGCAGCGCCCCAACGCCCCTCAGTCGCTTCGCGACAGCTCCCCCGTTACACGGGGGAGCAGCTAAGGCTCGCTCCTCCACCGCGTAGCGGGGGAGGTGGATCGCCGCAGGCGAGACGGAGGGGGCCTTGCGGCGTCGGCGCTCAGACCGCCTCGGCCATTTCGTCGGCGAAGGTGCGGACGCGCCAGGCGTGGGGACGCGCCAGCAGGGCGCGGACCAGCTGGTTGTTGAGGGCGTGGCCGGCGAGTTCGCCCTCAAAGCGGCCGATCACCGGCGCTCCGAGGACATAGAGGTCGCCGATCGCGTCGAGCGCCTTGTGGCGCACGAACTCGTCGGAGCGGCGCAGGCCTTCCGGATTCAGCACCCGATCGCCCTCGATCACCACGCAGTTCTCCAGACTGCCGCCGCGCGCCAGGCCCATGGCGCGCAAGGCCTCGACCTCATGCAGGAAGCCGAAGGTGCGGCAGTCGGCGAGCTCGCGGCGGAAGGCGCCCTCGTCCATCGCCATGTCGATGGCCTGGCGGCCGATCACGGCGGTCGGGAAGCGGATCTCGAAGGCCATCTCGAAGCGATGGGCGGGCTTCAGCGCGGCGCGCTTGTCGCCCTCGACGACCTCGACCGTATCGAGGATCTGGATGAAGCGGCGCGCGGCGCCCTGCGGGCGCTTGCCGGCGCGGTCGAGCAGACGCACGAAGGGCTCCGAAGAGCCGTCGACGATCGGCATCTCCGGGCCGTCGAGCTCGACGACGGCGTTGTCGACGCCCAGCATGACCAGGGCCGCCATCAGGTGTTCGATGGTCGCGACGGTGACGCCGCCAGCGTTGCCGACCACGGTGCCAAGCTGGGTCTTGCACACCGCCTCGGCGGTGGCGGGGATGCGGTTGTCCTGATCGGTCACGTCTGTCCGGACAAAGACAATGCCTTCGTTCACGGCCCCGGGACGGACTGCGACGCGAGTATAGGCGCCGGTATGGACACCCACGCCCGCGAACAGCGCCGGCGTGCGCAAGGTGTGCTGGAACGCTCCGTGCTGAAATCCGTCTGCAGCCACGCTGCCACCTTCCCAACAACTGATCCGACAGCTCTCGCGGCCGGGGAATGTCCCAGCTGCTCCGTACGGCCATTGCCGCACCGCAGCAAAACACTTGCTGTTTCGCTATGTTTCGCTTCGGGACAGTTAAGGTCTCGTTCACCAGATCGAGGGGGTGACGGGCGACCTCAGCGTTGGGTCAGTGGGGTGGCGGCCGGGGGATCAGGCGACCTGTCCGGCATAGTAGCGCAAGGAGGCGACGACCTTGCGCGAGCGGTCTCGGACCGTGACCTGCACCTCGCCGCCGTCCTCGCTGAGCCGCGAGGCGAGCGCCCGGGCCTGGGCTTCGGCCCGACCGCCCGACAGGAACATGACGGGCTCGAGCCCCACGTCGCAGGCGAGCGACCAGCCGCCTTCGACGGGTACGACAGCGATATGGCGTTGGCAGGTCACAAGGTCGGCCTCCCTAGATCGCGGAAAACCTCTCATGCCTGCGCCGATCTTGCGACCGGACGGGCCCGGGCTCCAGGCGGTCTGATGGAGACAACATAGGCGATCAGCGGCGTTCCGGCACCGCCTTTGTTGCGATCACGGCAAATTCCGAGCGACGAACGGTCTTCGCCGGAGGGTTTCCCCGGCGGACGGGCCTAGTTGGCGAGGCGACGCAGGAAGGAGGGGATCTCCAGATCTTCGCCGGCCTCGGCTTCCGGCGCGGGCGCCGGGGCCTCGATCGGCAAGGCGCCGCCACGGACGCCGCTGGCGCGCGGGGCGGGGGCCTGCTGCTGCGCCGGCGCCTGCTCGTAGCGCGGACGGCCGCCGAACAGGCTCAGGAACCCGCCGCGCGGACGGCGATTGTCATAGGCCGGCTCGGCGAAAAGCGGCTCGTCATCGGCCTCGGCCACCGCCGGATCGACGATGCGGGTGACGCTCGGCGCGGCCTGGACCGTCTGGGCCGGGGCGAAGTAGAGGTCGGGCTGCTGCTCTTCTGCCTGCGCGGCTCGCACGGGTTCCGGCGCCGCAGGCGTCGGGGCCTCGTAGGCGGCGACGGCCGGCTGAGCCGCAGGCTGGGCCGCAGCTTCGGTCGCGGCGCGGGTCAGGTCGGCGCGCAGCGGCTGGGCCGTGGTGTTGGCGCGGCGTTCGATCTTGGGCTCGATGGCGGCGATCGAGGCGCCGTCCATGCCGGTGGCGACCACCGAGACGCGGATCATGCCGTCGAGGCTGGGGTCGAAGGCGGCGCCGAAGATGATGTTGGCTTCCGGATCGACCTGTTCGGCGATGGCGTTGGCGGCCTCGTCGACTTCCAGCAGGGTCATGTCGAGGCCGCCGGTGACGTTCACCAGCACAGCCTTGGCGCCCTTCAGCGAGACTTCGTCCAGCAGCGGGTTCTGGATCGCGTTCTGGGCGGCCATCAGGGCGCGGTCGTCGCCGGTCGCCTCGCCGGTGCCCATCATCGCCTTGCCCATCTCGGTCATCACCGTGCGGACGTCGGCGAAGTCGAGGTTGATCAGGCCGGGCAGGACCATCAGGTCGGTGATTGAACGGACGCCGGAGTGCAGGACCTGGTCGGCCATGCCGAAGGCTTCGGCGAAGGTCGTCCGCTCGTTGGCGACGCGGAACAGGTTCTGGTTCGGGATGATGATCAGGGTGTCGACGTAGCGCTGCAGCTCGTTGATGCCGGCGTCGGCCAGACGCATGCGGTGGCGGCCTTCGAAGTGGAAGGGCTTGGTCACCACCCCGACCGTCAGGATGCCGCGCTCGCGGGCGCACTTGGCGATGATCGGGGCGGCTCCGGTGCCGGTGCCGCCGCCCATGCCGGCGGTGATGAACACCATGTGAGAGCCGTCGAGGTGCTCGCCGATTTCAGGAATCGACTCCTCGGCCGCGCTCATGCCGACTTCCGGGTGGGCGCCGGCGCCCAGTCCTTGCGTAACCTGCACGCCCAGCTGGATCCGCCGCTCGGTCTTGGCGAACTGCAGCTGCTGAGCGTCAGTGTTGGCCACGACGAACTCTACGCCCTCCAGGCCCGCTTCGATCATGTTGTTGACCGCGTTGCCGCCAGCGCCGCCGACGCCAAAGACAACGATGCGCGGCTTCAGTTCCGTAGCGCGCGGCGCTGTGAGAGAAATGGCCATGGGACCCCTGCGTCCTTCCCAAAATAGCGAACTGAGCGTCCGGCGACCCGCCCCCGAACACTCCTGCTTAAGGATGAGTTACTAGGCGACCGACACCCTTAATCGATGGTTAATCGCATAGCCTGAGTCGGAGCAGGATCGACCCGTTTCCCCTCGGAAAATCGGGTTCCTCCACAGAGAGACGGGGGACTGCGACCGGGTGTCTCGGAGGCATGATTTGCCCTCTCCTCGCGCGCGGGGAGAGGGTTGGGTGAGGGGTGGCGCTGCTTTCGGGCAGGCCTGTGAGGTTCAGCCATCGGTCGCGGCATTTTGGCTGCGCAAACGGTGAAGCTCGGGCGCCGCGCCGCCCCTCACCAACCTCTCCCCGCAAACGGGGAGAGGAGATTCTAAAGATTCTCCCGCAGCCAGGCCGCGGCCTTGGTGACGGGGTTGGCGCGGGGGTCGAGCGGTTCGCGGCGCAGCTTGGCCGACGCCAGCGCCTTGGCTGAGACCGCTTCGCGCGGACCGAAGGCCGCACGGTGCAGGACGCCGGCGGCGGCGGTGAAGGCCGGACCCGAGGCCGCGTCGGCCAGGTGCGGCACCCGGCGCGGACGGCCCAGACGCACCGGACGATCAAACACGCGCACGGCCACTTCGCGCACACCGGCCAGCTGGCTGGCGCCGCCGGTGAGCACCAGGCCTGCGCCCGCCTCGACCGGCGCGCCGGAGGCCTTCAGCCGGTCGCGCAGCAACTCCAGCGTCTCCTCGACACGCGGCGCGATAATGCCCTTCAGCAGGGAGCGGGGCGCGACCACCGGGCCCGCGCCGGGATCGTCGCCGCGCGGGGGCGCCTCGATCATCTCGCGGTCCTCGTTGGCCGAGGCGATGGCCGAGCCGTGCAGGGTCTTGATGCGTTCGGCGCCGGCGATGGAGGTCGAAAGGCCGCGGGCGATGTCCTGGGTGACGTGCTGACCGCCAACCGGGACGGTCTCGACGTGCACCAGGGAGCCGGCGTTGAACACCGCCGCCGAGGTCGAGCCGCCGCCCATGTCGATGCAGACCGCGCCGAGGTCCATCTCGTCTTCTTCCAGCGCCGCCAGCGCCGAGACGAAGGGCGCCGCCACGATGCCGTCGAACTGCAGGTGGGCGCGTTCGATGCAGGCGCCCAGGGTCTGGTAGACGGTCTCCGAAACCGAGACGACGAGCAGCTCCACTCCGAGCACACGGCCGAACATGGCGCGCGGGTCGCGCACCCCGCCCTGCCCGTCCACCGACCAGGCGATCGGCAGGATGTGGGCGGCCCGGCGACCGGGCAGCTTGATCTGCGACAGGGCGTGCTGGATCGCCCGCACCAGGTCGTTGTCGGAAATCGGCCGGGCGCCCAGCGAGACGCGCCCGCTGACGCGGGCGGAGCTCAGCTGGCCGCCGGCGGTGGCGACGGTCACGCCCGTGACATTGACGCCGGCGACGTTCTCAGCCCGTTCGACCGCCTGGGCGATGGCTTCCGACGCTTCGTCGAGATTGACGATGGCGCCGCCGCGCACGCCGCGCGACTGGACGTAGCCGACACCGGCGGTGGTCAGCGTCCGATCGCCGCGACGAATGCCGTCCGGCTTCATGATGAAGCAGGTGACCTTGGCCGCACCCAGGTCGACGGCCGCCACCACGGGCGTGCGGACCAGGGCGGCTTTCAGGCCGTCCTTCTTCTCTTCGGTGCGGCTTGCGGTCTTCAACATCAACTCAGGCTTTCTTGCCTAGGCGCCGGCAGCCGCAGGGCGGCCGACAAGCTCGGTCTGGCGTGGCCGGACGGCCACCAATTCGGGATTGCGCAGGTCGATCCGGTCGAAGCCCAGCTCCAGGATGTGCGAGCGCTGGTCGAGCTGCTCGAGCTGCATCAGGGCCTGTTCCTCGCCGGTCGACGGCAGTTGGATCAGCGAGCCGTCCTTCAGCCGCAGGTCCCAGCGCCGGTCGTCCACCCGGACCAGGGCGTCGGCCAGCTGCAGCAGGCGCGGACGCTGGGCCAGCAGGGGCAGGATGCCGGGCGCCGCGGCGTCGGCCCCCTCGCCCACCACCAGCGGCAGGCCGGCGAAACGGCCGGGATCGGCTTCCGGGATGACCTCGCCGTGGTCGTCGATCACCGAGGTCTTGCCTTCGCGCTGCCAGACGGCGAGCTGACGGCGCTCCTCGACGGCCAGCACCAGGGTGTCGGGCAGCAGGCGCACGACGCGCACCTGCTTCACCCAGCCGACGCTCTCGACCTTCCGCCGCACGTCCTGGAGGTCCAGGCCGACCAGCGGCTGGTCGGCGTAGACGCCGGCGGCCTTGACGATGTCGGCGGTCGCCATCGGCGAGGCGCCTTCGACGTGCACCTTCTTCAGCCGGAAACCGGCCTGGGCCAACTTCACGTCGGCGGCGTGTTCGAAGGCCTGGACCAGGCGCTCGCCGCGCTGGCCGGTGGCCAGGGTGACGCCGAGCGCCAGCGCGACCACGGCGGCGGCGGCGAACAGAACCGTCTTGGGGGAGAGCCCCGGACCGGGCGGGCCGCCGCGTCCAGGGGCCTGCGCCGGCTTCGGAGAAGCGGGGCGCTTACCTCTCGGACTGGCGGGCGCCTTGGCCCGGGGATTCGCTTGAGCTCGCGATCCCCCCCGCACCGCCGCGGGCATAAGCGTCCTCCGTGATCCACAGCACCAGGTCGTCGAATCCCACGCCCTGCTTCGCCGCCTGCTCGGGTATGAGCGAAGTGGGAGTCATGCCGGGCTGGGTGTTGACCTCCAGAAGAACCAGAACGTCATTAATATCGTCATAACGAAGGTCCGATCGAGTCACGCCGCGGCAACCCAGGGCTGCGTGCGCCAGCTCGGCAAGTTTCAGAGACTTTTCCGTCACATGGGCCGGAAGATCAGCCGGGCAGACGTGCACTGAGCCGCCTTCGCCGTACTTGGCCTCGTAATCATAAAAGCCGGTCCGGGGTATGATTTCGGTAACCATCATGCCCTTGCCGTCCATCACGCCGGCCGCCAGCTCCTTGCCGCGGATGTAGGGCTCGACCATCACCTCCTCGCCGAAGGTCCAGGACGGGGCGACCACGTCCTGGGGCGGGCTGTTGGCCCCCTCCATGACCAGGAAGACCCCGACCGAGGACCCTTCGGCGTTGGGCTTCACCACATAGGGCGGCGGCAGCACGTGGTCGCGGGCCACGTCGAAGCGGTTGAACAACCCGCCGCCGGGGACCGTCACGCCCGCCGCGGCCAGCACCGCCTTGGCCTTGGCCTTGTCCATCGCCAGGGCCGAGGCCAGCACGCCGCAGTGGGTGTAGGGAACCCCCAGGGTCTCCAGCACCCCCTGGACGCAGCCGTCCTCGCCCCAGGCGCCGTGCAGGGCGTTGAAGCAGACGTCGGGCTTGAGGGCGGCCAGCACCTGGGCGAGGTCGCGGCCGGCGTCGACGCGGGAGACCTTGGCGCCCAGCCGCTCCAGGGCGTCGGCGCATTCCCGTCCGGAGACCAGGCTCACCTCCCGCTCGGAGGAAAGCCCGCCCAGAAGGACGGCGACGTGATGTCCGGCGAGGGGGGCGGCCATGGGCGACTCTCGAATAGCGATGGATGACTCCGCGGTGGCCCAGGCGCGGGCGGGGGTCAAGGGTGCAAGACGCCCCGGCCGAACGCCCTGGCTATCGCCTCGGATCAACTTTCAACAGTCATCCCGGCCGCAGCGAAGCGGAGAGCCGGGACCCAGGGCCGCCGCACTGCAGAACCCCCTGGGTCCCGGCTCGGCCTGGCGGCCTTCGACGCGTGCCTCAAGGCTTCGCCGCCCGGAAATCGATATCGCTGTTGGCCGTGAGGTAGAGGAAGCTCGCCCAGACGGCGACGTTCTGGGCCAGCTCGTCCGGCTTGATCTTGTCGAGGGTGTCGTCGGCCGAATGGTGCAGGTCGAAGTAGCGGTCGGCGTCCTGGCTGAACTGGACGAAGGGCGCGCCGGCTTTGATGGTCGCCGCGATGTCCGAGCCGCCGTACTTGGGCGGCTCGCGCAGCATCAGCACGCCCAGCGGCGAGACCGTGGCGGCGAAGACGCTCATCGCCGGATGGTCGAGGCTTCCCGCCGGCAAGGCGGCGCGCCAGATCCGCCCGGCGCCGAGGTCGCTCTCGCCGGCGACGACGATCCGGGCGATCTCGTCGGCATGCGCCTTGGCGTATTCATCACCGGAGCCGCCCTGCTCCTCCGAACCCCACATGACCACACGCAGGGTGCGCCTGGGCCGCTGCGCCTGGCCGGCGATCCTCGCCGCGGCGGTGGTGATGGCGATCCCCGCTCCGTCGTCGATGGCGCCCGTGCCCGGGTCCCAGGAGTCCAGGTGGCCGCCGACGACGATCACCTCCTCCGGCCTCTCGCGTCCGCGGATCTCGCCCACCACGTTCCAGGCCGGCGCGGCGGCGATGACGCTGGAGCTCATATCCAGCCGCACCGTCACCGGCTTGCCGCGCGCCGCCAGCCGCTCGAGCTGCTCGGCGTCGGGCGTCGCGAGCGCCGCGGCAGGGATGCCGGGCGCAGCGGTGGAGCCGGTGTGCGGCAGGCGGGTGTCCGCGGTTGAAATCGACCGCACCAGATAGCCCACCGCCCCGCGTTTGGCGGCCTCCAGCGGGCCCTGGGTCCGCTGCACGCCGATCAGGCCATAGCTCGAGGCGTCCTGGGTGCGCGGCGTGGCCTGGGTGACCACCGCGATCTTGCCCTTCAGGGCGCCTGGCGGCTGGTCGAGCATCGCCTGGTAGGTGCGAAAGAGCACGATCTCGGCGGTCAATCCGCCCTTCGGCGTCGGGGCTGAATTGCCGAGGCCGAGGATCTGCAGCCTCTGCGGCCAGGGACCGACCACCTCGGCCGACTCCTCGCCGCGGATCCAGGCCCGCGTGGTGAAGGACTCGACGTGGACGTTCTCGAAGCCCAGGGCGGCGAGCGTCGCCACACCCCAGTCGCGGGCCCGCGCCATCGCCGGCGTGCCCACCGGGCGAGCACCCACTTCGCTCGTCAGGCTCTCGACCACGCGCCAGGCCGTGGGATCCGACAGCGCCTTGTCGCGCACCGCCGCGGCCTCTGTCGCGAGGCTCTGGGCGGTCAGATCCTGGGCGTGTGCGGGGAGCGCCGCGGCGCAGGCGGCCGCGACGAGGAATCGCAAGAGCTGTCTCATGTTACATGACGTGCCGCCACCCCATGGCGGCGTCAAGCGCAGGTCGCCAGATTTGCCAACCAAGCGCTTGCTAGGTGATCGTGCCAGGCATAATGTGCCCGCTTCTGATGACGTCCGGGGCGGCGCCGGCGAACGCGGCGCCTGTTTCGGGCTACGTCGTCGTTATCGCTGTGGAATAGCCGCCGCATTCTGGCGAAAAAACATAGGGAGGCCATCATGGCCGACGATGGAAAGATGAGTTCGGTTGTAAAGGCGAGCGCGGACGACGCCCGCAGCTACTGGTTGGACGAAGGCCGCGCGCCCGGCGGCTATATCCGGGAAGTGGATTTCGTCTCGAACAGCCGCGGCGTCGACCCGCTGTTCGAAGGCATCAAGATCGTCGACTGCGACACCCATTTCACCGAGCCCAAGGATCTGTGGACGGCCAACGCCCCGGCAGGCCTCAAGGACAAGATGCCCCGCGTGGAGCGCATCGACGGCGCGGACCAGTGGTACGTCGGCGACAAGCATTTCGGTTCGATCGGCGGCAACGTCATCGCCAAGGACAAGAACAAGCTGCTCGGTCGGCTCGCCTTCCAGAACTACGACCAGATCGATCCGGGCTCCTATGAGGTCGCGCCACGCTTGGCGGCGATGGACGCCATGGGCGTGTGGGCGCAGATCTGCTTCCAGAACGGCGGCGTGACCCAGGCGGGGTCGCTGGTCGCGCTGAACGACGAGCCGCTCGCGATCAGTATCACGCAGATCTTCAACGACGCCTGCGCCGACCGGATGAAGGCGTCCGGCGGCCGCATCAACTGCATGGGAACCTTGCCCTACTGGGACAAGGACATCATGAACGCGGAAATGCGCCGGATCGTCGACCTGGGCGTGAAAGGCATTGTCCTGCCCGACCGGCCGGAGCGCCTATCCGAGGGATATATCGGTCCCGACGGCCAGGTGTCGCCCTTCTGGGAGGAAGTGTTCGACATCTGTAATTCGACGGGCATGCCGCTCAACTTCCACCTGAACGCCTCGCTCGACGCCAACTCGGCGATCTGGGACAATCTCGGCTTCGACCAACGCCTGCCCATTCACGCGCTGATCCACCACATGGGCTGCGCCGCCACCATGTCCAACTTCATGGTGTCCGGCATCCTCGACAAATATCCGAACCTCAAGATCGGCCTGATCGAGAGCGGCGCCGGCTGGGTCCCGTTCGTCCTCGAGGCGCTGGAGCATCAGCTCGACGAGTTCCGCACCGCCGAGAACCGCGGCCTCAAGATGCGTCCCAAGGAATATTTCGCGAAGCACTTCTGGGTCAGCTTCTGGTTCGAATCCTACGCGCCCAAGCACATGCTGGACGAGATCGGCATGGACCGGTTGCTGTTCGAAACCGACTACCCGCATCCGACCTCGCTCTATCCGGGCGTGCAGGACAAGCTGGTCGATGTGCTCGGCGGCTACGACTACAAGACGCGCAAGCGCATTCTCCAGGACAACGCGTTCGAGCTCTACAATCTGGAGTTCTAGACACGGGCGGCGTCGAAACCTATCCGGCGCCCCCTATCCCGGCCGGCCGATCCGCTTGATCTCCCAGTCGAGCTCGACGCCGAACCTGGCCTTCACGTCGGCGCGCACCGCCTCGCCCAGGCCCTCGAGGTCGGCGGCGGTGGCCTCGCCGGTGTTGATCAGGAAGTTGGCGTGCAAGGGCGAGAACATCGCCCCGCCGAACAGCTTGCCGCGCCAGCCGGCCTCATCGACCAGCTGCCAGGACGACCGTCCCGGCGGGTTCTTGAAGGTCGAGCCGCCGGTCTTTTCGCGGATCGGCTGGCTAGCCTCGCGCCGGGCGGTGATCTCGGCCATGCGCGCCTCGATCGCGTCAGGCGCGTCGGGCGTCCCCTCGAACAGGGCGCCGGTGAAGATCAGCGGCTCGGCCGCCGCGCGCGCGGACTTGCGGTAGCTGTAGCCGAGGTCGGCGTTGGACAGGGTGATCCGCTCGCCCGCCCGGGTGACCGCATAGGCCTCGACCAGCACGTCCTTGGTCTCGGCGCCGTAACAGCCGGCGTTCATCGTCAGCGCCCCGCCGATCGCGCCGGGCACGCCGCGGTAGAATTCCAGCCCGGCGATGCCGGCCTTGGCCGCTTCGCGCGCCAGGATGGCGTCCAGCACGGCGGCGCCGGCGTAGATCCGGTTCTCGCCCCGCGGCTCGACGGTCGCAAAGCCCTTGCCCAGCCGCACCACCACGCCGTCGACGCCGCCGTCGCGGACCAGGGTGTTGGAGCCGACGCCCAGCGGGGTCACCAGAACGACCGGGTCGAGGCGCTTCAGGAACTGGGCGAGATCGTCCTCGTCCTGGGGCAGGAAGACCACGTCCGCCGGCCCGCCGACGCGGAACCAGGTGAAGGGGCCGAGCGGCTCGTCGAACAGGATGCGGCCGCGGACGGGCGGCAGCTGGTCGCGCCAGCTCATTCGGCGGCCTGCCCGAGCGCCAGCAGCTCCTCCGGCAGGGCGTAGGCCCAGCTGGTGATGTCGCCCGCGCCCAGCAGCACCACCACGTCGCCCGAACGGGCCTCGTGGCGCACCAGGCGCGCCAGCTCCTGCGGGCCCTCCAGCGGCAGCACCCGACGGTGGCCGTAGCGGTGCAGCCCCTCCACCAGGGCGTTGCGGTCGAAGCCCGGCAGCGGCTGCTCGCCCGCAGCGTAGACATCGGCGACAATCACCGTGTCGGCGTCGTTGAAGCAGTGGCAGAAGTCGTCGAACAGGTCCCTCAGGCGCGAGTAGCGGTGCGGCTGGACCACCGCGATCACCTTGCCCTCGGTCACCGCCCGGGCGGCGGTGAGCACCGAGGCGATCTCCACCGGATGGTGGCCGTAGTCGTCGATCACCCGCACGCCGTCCGCCACGCCGGTGGTCGTGAACCTGCGGCGCACCCCGCCGAAGCCCGCCAGACCCTTGCGCAGGTCCTCGGCCGAGACCCCGAGCTCCCGGGCCACGGCGATGGCGGCGAGCGCGTTCATGACGTTGTGGTGACCGGCCATCGGCAGGTGCAGATCGTCGAGGCGTATGGTCTCGCCTTCTAGGGGCCGGATGACCACGTCGAAGCGGGCGCCGTCCGGGCCCATTCTGATTTTTTCGGCGCGGACCTCGGCCTGCGGATTGACGCCGTAGGCGATCAGCCGGCGGTTCTCCACCCGCGAGGCCATGGTCTGGACTTCCGGATGGTCGGTGCAGATCGCGGCGAAGCCGTAGAAGGGGATGTTCTCGACGAAGTCCCGGAAGGCCCGCTTGACGGCGTCGAAGTCGCCGTAGTGGTCGAGGTGCTCGGGGTCGATGTTGGTGACCACCGCCACGGTGGAGCGCAGCTTCAGGAAGGTGCCGTCGCTCTCGTCGGCCTCGACCACGATCCAGTCGCCGGCGCCGACCTTGGCGTTGGTGCCGTAGGCATTGATGATGCCGCCGTTGACCACCGTCGGATCCAGCCCGCCGGCGTCCAGCAGGCAGGCGATCATCGAGGTGGTGGTGGTCTTGCCGTGGGTGCCGCCCACCGCCACCGAGAACTGCAGCCTCATCAGCTCGGCCAGCATCTCGGCGCGGCGCACCAGCGGCAGGCGCTTGTCGCGCGCGGCGACCATCTCCGGATTGTCCGCCTTGATCGCCGTCGAATAGACGATGGCGTAGGCGCCTTCGACGTGGGCCGCGTCGTGGCCGATGAAGATCTTCGCGCCCAGCTTCTCCAGCCGCTCGGTGTTGGCGCTGGCCTTGCCGTCGGAGCCCTGCACCGAATAGCCGATGCGCAGCATGATCTCGGCGATGCCGCTCATGCCGATGCCGCCGATGCCGATGAAATGCACGGGACCGATGTCGAAGGGCACAGGGCGTCTGTTCATGAGGTCGGTGCTAGCATCTCGGCGGTTGGCGGAAAACTAACCCGTCGCCGCAGCCCCCTCAAAATCATCTACCCCCGTCATCCCGGCCGCAGCGAAGCGGAGAGCCGGGACCCAGGGGGTTCTGCAGTGCGGCGGCTCTGGGTCCCGGATCGGCCTGCGGCCGTCCGGGATGACGGCGGATCGTTCACGCGTCCCGGGCCGTCGCCTCCACGACGTCGGCCAGGCGTTCGGCGGCGTCGGGGATGGCGACCGACCGCGCGGCGGCGGCCATGCGCGCCAGCCGCGCCGGATTGTTCAAGAGCTTCTCCAGCGCCGCCGAAAGGCTGTCGACGGTGAGCTGGTGCTCGCGGGCGACCTCGGCGGCGCCGACCTCGGACAATAGGCGCGCATTCTGGCCCTGGTCGTCGTCGAGGGCGATGGCCAGCGGCACCAGGATCGAGGGGCGGCCGGCGACGGCGAATTCGCAGACCGTGCCGGCGCCGGAGCGGCCGATGACCAGGTGGGCGGCCTTCAGCCGGCTGGCCATGTCGCGGAAGAAGGGGGCGATCTCGGCTTCGACATTGGCGTCGCCATAGGAACGGCGCGCGACGTTCATCGATTCCGGCCGGGTCTGCTGGGCGACCACCAGCCGCTGACGCAGCGGCTCGGACAGCAGTTTGATCGCCTCAGGCACCAGTTCGGACAGCAGACGCGCGCCCTGGCTGCCGCCGGTGACCAGCAGGCGCACTTGGCCGTCGGCCTCGGGCGGGAGGTAGGGCTCATCGGCCAGGGCGCGGATCGGCGGGCGCACCGGATTGCCGACGACGATGGCGCGGGCGGCGACCTTGGGCGGCGCCTTCAAAAGGGTCGGAAACGCGCAGGCGACGGTCTTCACGTGCGGGGCCAGCATCCGGTTGGCCCGGCCCATGACCGCGTTCTGCTCGTGGATCACCGTGGGGCGGCGGTCGAGGATCGCGCCCACCAGGGCCGGCGCGGACGGATAGCCGCCGAAACCGACGACGACGCGGGGGCCATACTGCCGGTAGGCCTGGCGCGCCTGGGCCGCGCCGCGCAGCACCGCAAGGCCGGCCTTGGCCATGCCGACCGGATCGCCCGGCTTGTAGGTGGCGGCGGAGAGACCGATCCGGCGCTCGGCCGGGAAGTCCTGGGCCAGGCCTGCGACCCGTTCGTCGGAGGCCAGGATGATGGTCCAGCCACGGGCGATCAGCGCCTCGGCCAGGGCCTGGGCTGGGAAGAGATGTCCGCCGGTTCCCCCGGCGGCGACGACGGCGACTTTGCGCATCCCGACCGCGGCGCCTTAGGCGAACGCGCTGGTCTTGGCGAGACCTTCGCCAGGCGAGTAGGCGCCGGGGCGACGACGCGTGAGCGCCAGCGCCATGCCAAGCGTCAGGCCCATGGCCAGCATCGAGGAACCTCCATAGGAGATGAACGGCAGGGTCATGCCCTTGGTCGGGATCATGTTGAGGTTCACCGCCACATTGATGAAGGCCTGCTGGCCGACGAGCACGAAGAGCCCGGCCGCCGCCACCTGCTCGAAGGGGTCGTTGAGCTTCATGGCGCGGTAAAGGCCGCGGGTGACCAGCAGGGCGAACAGGCTGATCAGCAGCAGCGAGAAGACCAGGCCATACTCCTCCGCCCCCACCGAATAGATGAAGTCGGTGTGCAGGTCGGGAACGTGGCGCTTCATCACGCCTTCGCCGGGGCCGCGGCCGAGGAAGCCGCCGGCGCGGATCGCCTCGGAGGCGCGGTCGACCTGATGGGTGTCGGCCTTGTCCGGCGACAGGAAGCGGTTCACCCGGCTGGCGACGTGCGGGAACAGGAAATAGGTCGAGGACAGGCCGGCGACCGCAGTCCCGCCCAGCAGCATCACCCAGGAGATCGGCACCCCGGCCATCCAGAAGGCGGCCCCGAAGGCGATGGTGATCAGCACCGTCTGGCCGACGTCCGGCTGGATCAGCAAGAGCGCGATGGAGATGAAGTAGAGGCCGAAGGCGATGGAGACGCCAGGCACGCCCTGCCCCTTCTGGCCCTCGGAGAACATCCAGGCGATCAGGATCACCAGCGCCGGCTTCATGAATTCCGACGGCTGCAGGGTGAAGCCACCGAACTCCAGCCAGCGGGTCGCGCCCTTGGCGCTGTGGCCGAACAGCGGCAGGGCGACCATGATCAGGATCGCGCCGAGCCAGATGAAGAAGGCCGCGCGCCGGATGGTCTTCACCTCCAGCATCGAGGCGCCGAGCAGGATCACCGCCGCGACGACGCCGAAGACGCACTGGCGCACGGCGAAGTGGAACGGGTCGCCGATGTTCATCCGCATGGCGGCGGCCGGGCTCGAGGCGAAAGACAGGGCGACGCCGATGGCGATCAGCAGCGCCGCCACGCTCAGCATCCAGCGGTCCACCGTCCACCACCACATGCCCAGCGCGGAGCGGTCCGAGCGGGCGAAGGCGTGGGCCTGCGAGGGCGTCATGCCGCGCCTTTCGCTTCAGCCCCGCCGGCCAGGCGCTGCACGGCGGCGCGGAAAGCCTCGCCGCGGGCTTCGAAGTCTGCGAACTGGTCGAAGGAGGCGCAGGCCGGCGACAGCAGCACGATCGCGTCCTGGCCCGAGCCCTGCGCGTCGGCGTAGGCCTGCTCCACCGCCGCATCCATGGTCCCGCACTCGGTGGCCTCGGCCTTGCCCTTGAGGACCTGGGCGAAGGCCTGTGCGGCCTCGCCGATCAGATAGGCCTTCTCGATGCGGGGAAAGAGGTCCTGCAGGGCGTCGATGCCGCCGGTCTTCGGCTGGCCGCCGGCGATCCAGTGGAACTTCGGATAGCTCGACATCGCCTGGCGGGCGGCGTCGGTGTTGGTGGCCTTGGAGTCGTTGACGAACCGCACCTTGCCGAGCGTCGCCACAGTCTCCATCCGGTGCGCCAGGCCCGGGAAGCTCATCAGGTGCTCGGCGGCCTCGTCGACGGCGATGCCGATGCCCTTGGCGGCGGCGTAGGCGGCCGCCGCATTCTGCCAGTTGTGCCGGCCGGGCAGCGAGCGGGCGCGCTTCAGGTCGGCGACCTCGACCGCACGCTCGCCGGTCGCGTCATAGAGCAAGCCGTCCAGCGCATAGACGCCGCGGCCCATGGCCTTGGAGGCGGAGATCGGCACGATGGTGCGGCGGTTGGCGGCGGTGATCTCGGTGCAGATCCGCGCGCCCCACGGATCGTCGACGCCGATCACCGCAGTGTCGCCCTTGCCCTGGTTGGCGAGGATGCGCCGCTTGGCGGCGACATAGCCCTCCATCCCGCCATGGCGGTCGAGATGGTCGGGCGAGACGTTGAGGATGATGGAGACGTCGGGCTTCAGGCTGGAGGTCAGGTCCAGCTGGTAGGACGAGAGTTCCAGGACGTAGACGGCGCCCCCGTGCATGTCTTCCAGGCCCAGCACGCCGACGCCGATGTTGCCGCCGATGCGGGTGTCGCGGCCGGCCTGGGCGCAGATGTGGCCGATCAGGGCGGTGGTGGTCGACTTGCCGTTGGTGCCGGTGATGGCGACGATCTTCGGCCGCTTGTGCTCGGGCGCGGCGTTCACGGCGCGGGCGAAGAGCTCGACGTCGCCGAGGATCTCGACGCCGGCGGCGCGGGCGCGCTCCACCGTCCAATGCGGCGCGGGATGGGTCAGCGGCACGCCGGGCGACAGCATCAGGGCGGCGAACTGCGACCAGTCGGCCTTCGTCAGATCGGTCACGGCGAAGCCGGCCGCCTCGGCCGCCTTGCGGGCGGCGGGCTTCTCGTCCCACAGCGCCACCTGGGCGCCGCCGGCCTGCAGCGCGCGCGCAGCCGCCAGCCCCGTACGGGCCAGGCCGAATACGGCGACCGTCCTGCCTTCGAAGCCGCGGACCGGGATCATGATGACTTCGCCAGCCTCCCTATCGCAGCTTGAGGGTGGCCAGCCCGAGGATGGCCAGCATGAGTGAGACGATCCAGAACCGGATCACCACGGTGGACTCCGACCAGCCGAGCTTTTCGAAGTGGTGGTGGATCGGCGCCATCAGGAAGACCCGCCGCCCCGTGCGCTTGAACCAGGCCACCTGGATGACGACGGACAGCGTCTCGGCGACGAACAGCCCGCCGATCACCGCCAGCACGATCTCGTGGCGCGTCGCCACGGCGATCGAACCGATCGCCCCGCCGAGCGCCAGGGAGCCGGTGTCGCCCATGAAGATCCGGGCGGGCGGGGCGTTGTACCAGAGGAAGCCCATGCCGGCGCCGATCAGGGCGCTGCAGAAGACCGCAATCTCGCCGACGCCGGGCACGAACTGGAGCTGCAGGTATCTGGCGAAGACGAAGTTGCCCACCAGGTAGGCGATGAAGCCGAAGGCCGCCGAGGCGATCATCACCGGCACGGTCGCCAGCCCGTCGAGACCGTCGGTAAAGTTCACCGCATTCGCCGCGCCGACGATTACGAAGGCGCCAAAGGCCAGATAGAACCAGCTGAGGTCGACCACCGCCTCCTTGAGCAGCGGGAAGACCACCGAGGTCAGCAGCTGGTGGTCCTGCGGCGGTTTCTCGGCAAAGAAGATGATCAGCAGGATGGCGGCGACCGCCAGTCCGGCCTCGATCGCCAGCCGCGACAGGCCCGACAAGCCGGCCGTCGTCTGCTTGGTCACCTTCGAGTAGTCGTCGAGGAAGCCCAGCACGCCGTAGCCGATGGTGACCAGCAACACCGCCCAGACGTAGACGTTGCTCAGGTCGGCCCAGAACAGGGTGCCGATAACCAGGCCCGCCAGGATCATCACCCCGCCCATGGTGGGGGTGCCGGCCTTTTCGATGATGTGGCGCTCGATGCCTTCCTTGCGGATCGGCTGGCCCTTGCCCTGTTTCGCCCGCATCCAGCGGATGAAGCGCGAGCCCATCAACATCACGACCAACTGGCCGGTGAACAGCGCCATGCCCGCGCGGAACGTGATGTAACGGAAGATGTTCAGCACGGGCACGTGCCCGCCTGCCGCCAACTGCTCGTAGAGCCAGAAGAACATTAGCTCGTCTCCCCGCCCACAGAGTCGAGTGCGGCGAGCGCTGCTGCCACAGCGCCGGCCTTCGACCCGTTGGACCCCTTCACCATCATCACGTCGCCAGGCTCTGCGGCCCGGACGACTTGCGGCGCGAGTTCGGCCGCGTTCTCGGCGTAGCCGCCCCGCCGAGTCGGCGGAAGGGCGTCCCAGAGCGATTTCATCAGGGGGCCGGCGCAGAAGACGAGATCGATGGACGCCGCCTCGATCGGCTCTGCGAGGGCGGCGTGGAAGCGAACGGCCTCCGGACCCAGCTCCAGCATGTCGGTAAGCGCGACAATGCGCCGCCCACCGGTGTTCCGCGCGCCGAGGGTGGCGATCGCCGAGGCCATGGAGATCGGGTTGGCGTTGTAGCTCTCGTCGATCAGGGTGAAGGCGCCGCCGGGGATGCGCACCGTCTTCTCCGCCCCGCGTCCGGCCAGGGGCTCGAAGGAACCCAGCGCCGACAGTCCGTCGCTGAGGTCGACGTCGAGCGCCTCCAGCATTAGCAGCACGGCCATGGCGTTGAGGCCCCAGTGCTGCCCGGTCTGCAGGATCGGGAAGTCGAGTCCCCGCCCGTGCAGGCGCGCCCGGACCATGGCGTATCCGCCGGCCGCCTGGAAATCGATCAGCCGCGCGTCGCAGCCCTCGACGGTCCCGAAGGAGCGCACCACGGCGCCGGCCTTCTGCGCCTCGGCCTTCAGGACGTCGAACCAGCGGTTATCGGCGTTGAGGATGGCGATCCCGCCGGGCTCGAGCCCCGCGAAGATCTCCGCCTTGGCGCGGGCGACGCCGGCCTCGCCGTCGGGGAAGTTCTCGGTATGGACCGGCCCCACGGTGGTCACCACCACCGCCTGCGGGCGGACCATGCGGACCAGCGGCCGGATCTCGTCGGCGTGGTTCATGCCGATCTCGAAGACCGCCCGCTCGGTCTCGCGCGGCATTCGCGCCAGGGTCAGCGGGACGCCGATATGGTTGTTGTAGGACTTGACCGACGAATGCGCCCTGCCGGCCAGCATCAGCCCGGCCATCACCGCCTGGGTGACGCTGGTCTTGCCGACCGAACCGGTGACCGCGCCTCGCCTCGCCTGCGGCCCACGCTCGCGGGCGGCCTGGCCGAGTCGCTCCAGGGCCTGCAGGGCGTCGCCGACCACGACGGCGGGACAGCCGACGTCGCGGGTCACCAGCGCGCCGGCCGCGCCCTTGGCGAGCGCCTGTTCAACGAACTCGTGGCCGTCGCGCACGCCGGCGAGCGCCACGAACAGATCCCCCGGTTCAAGCGAGCGGGTGTCGATGGAGACGCCGGTCGCGCGGAAGCCGCCGCCGACGGACGCGCCGCCGGTCGCCCGGGCGATGTCCTCTGAGGTCCAGAGCGGTTCAGCCACGGGCCTGCTCCAGCGCCTGCGCGGTCTCCGCCACGTCGTCGAAGGGATGGGTGACGCCGGCGATCATCTGGCCCTGCTCATGGCCCTTGCCGGCCACCACCAGGATGTCGCCCTCGCCCAGCAGGGCGCAGGCCTGGCGGATCGCCTCGCGGCGGTCGCCGACCTCAAGCGCGCCCGCTGCGCCCGCCAGGACTTCGGCGCGGATCGCCGCCGGGTCTTCGGAACGTGGATTGTCGTCGGTGACGATGGCCAGGTCGGCGAACTTCGCGGCGATGGCCCCCATCAGCGGGCGTTTGCCGCGGTCGCGGTCGCCGCCGGCGCCGAACACCACGACCAGCCGGCCTGTCACGTGCGGCCGCAGCGCGGTGAGCACCGTCTCCAGGCCGTCGGGGGTGTGGGCGTAGTCGACATAGGCCTCGCCCCCGCGCGGCCCGGCTCCGACGCGCTGCAACCTTCCGGGCGCGCCCTCCAGGGCCTCGAGACCGGCGATCATCTGCTCGACGCTCAGACCCGCCGCCAGGCAGAGGCCCGCCGCGACCAGGGCGTTGGAGGCTTGGAAGCCGCCCGCCAGCGGCAGCACGAAGTCATAGACGCGGCCGTCGATCTCGATCTTCAGGCGCTGGCCCTCGGGCAGCAGGCTGCGTTCGACCAGCCGGATCCCCTGCCCCGCCTCGCCGACGCTGACGACGGTCTGGCCGGCGGTCACGGCCGCCGCGGCGAAGGCGTCATAGGCCTCGGAATCGGCGTTCAGCACGGCGATCCCGCCCCGCGGCAGAAGCGTCTCGAACAGCCGAAGCTTGGCCGCCCTATAGACGCCCATGGTGCCGTGGTAGTCGAGGTGATCCTGGGTCAAGTTGAGGAAACCGGCCGCGGCCAGGGTCACCCCGTCCAGCCGCCGCTGGTCGACGCCGTGGGACGAGGCCTCCATGGCGAAGTGGGTGACGCCGCGGCTCGCCGCCAGCGCCATCAGCTGAGCCACGTCGGCGGCGTCCGGCGTCGTCAGGCCGGGCGGGGTCACCTGTTCGTCGAAGCCGTCAGGCCCGGTCAGGCGGACGCCGAGCGTCCCCATGCTGCCGGCCTTCAGGCCTGCGTGGGCGAAGATCTGGCGGCAGAAGTTGGCGACCGACGTCTTGCCGTTGGTGCCGGTCACCGCCACCACGGTCGCCGGCTGGGCGCCGTGGAAGGCGGCCGCGGCGAGCGCATAGGCCCGGTGCGGATCGGAGACGACGACGGTCGGGACGGACAGGCCGAGGTCGCGGCTGGCGATCACCGCGACGGCGCCGTCCTCCACCGCCTTGGCGGCGAACGTGGTCCCGTCGACCTTCGAGCCCGGCAGGGCGGCGAACAGGACGCCCGGGCGCACCTTGCGGCTGTCGGCGGTGACGCCGGCGATCTGCGGATCGACCGCCAGCTCGCGTTTCACCAGGTCTGAAAGGCGCGGGCTCAATGTTCTTCCCCTGGGTCGGTGGGGTCGGCGGTGACCTCGGTGAAGGGCGCGGTGTCCATCCGGCGCTGAACGCCCACGAAGGGGGCGATGCGCTCGATGATGCGGCCGGCGGCGGGGGCCGCGACGATGCCGCCGGTCGGGTCGAGGCCGGTCTGGTCCGGTTTCGGCTCGTCCATCAGCACCAGGACGAAGTAGCGCGGCGCGGTCAACGGCCCGTCCGTCGGGAAGACGGCGGCGAAGGAGGAGACCTGCCGGGTGGTCGAATAGCGGCGGGCGATCGGATCGAACTTGTCGCCGGTGCCGGTCTTGCCGCCGACGTTCAGGCCCAGGACGTTGGCCGACTTGCCCGAGCCGCCGGTGACGTTGGCGCGCATGATCTGCAGCAGGCTCTCGCTGGTGCGCGGCGAGACGATCTGCGGTCCGTCGACGCGGGCGCCGGGCGGCAGCTTCTTGATGGTCAGCGGCAGCAGCTTGCCGCCGTTCAGCAGGCCCGTATAGGCGCGCGCCACGGCCAGCGGGCTGACGTTCATGCCGTGGCCGAAGGAGGTCGAGGCCATGGCGTCCTCGTCCCAGACCTTGGGCGCGAGCGGCCGGGCGCTCTCCAGCAGTTCGACCTTGGCCGGCTCGGTCAGGCCGAACGCCTTGAAGTAGCGCTCAAGCCGCGCCACGCCGATCGAGGACGCCAGGCGCGCCGTGCCGATGTTGGAGGAGTGCTGGAACACCTCCACCAGGGTCAGGACCTTACGGGTCGCGTGGTAGTCGTGGATGGTGCGGTAGCCAAGCTGGAAGGGCTCGCGCGCGTCGAAGGTGGACATCGGCGTGGCCACGCCGCTGTCGAGGCCGGCCGCCACGGTGAAGCCCTTGAAGGTCGAGCCCATTTCGTAGATCGCCGCGGCGGCGCGGTTGACGCGCGCGTCCAGGCTGGCCGCGCCGGCCTTGTTCGGATCGAAGGTCGGATAGTTGGCCAGGGCCAGGATCTCGCCCGAGTGGACATTGACCACCAGGGCGACGGCGCCCTTCGGATGGAACTGGGCGACGGACTTGTAGAGCTCGTCCTCGGCGGCCGCCTGGATGCGCAGGTCGATCGACAAGGGCATGTTACGGCCGGCGGCGGCCGCGTCGTGGATGTCGGTGTTGAAGGCCGCCTCCGCCCCGGCCAGGCCCTCGCCGCCGCCGTCGACGAAGCCGATCAGATGGGCGGCGGTGTAGCCCAGCGGATAGACCCGCCGCTCCTCCGGCTCAAAGCTGACGCCCGGCAGGCCGAGTTCATAGACCTTGGCGCGGACCTCGGGCGTCAGCGCGCCCACCAGGAAGGTCCGCCGCCCCGAACGCAGGGCCTTTTCCAGACGCTCCGGCGCGACGCCCGGCAGGGCCGCGCGCAGCGCCCGGCGCGTCTCGGCGGCGTCCCAGATCTCCCGCGGGTCGATGTAGAGGCCGTAATGCAGCAGGTCGGCGGCCAGCAGCTCGCCGTTGCGGTCGACCAGGTCGCCGCGGGCGGCGCCGACCGGCGGCGCCAGGCTGTCGGCGCGGCCGGTGTTGGCGAACAGGGCCGCGCTGGTCGCGCCGATCGCCAGGGTCAGGAAGCCCGCCGCGAACAGGGCCGCCACGAAGAAGATGCGGATGCGGGCGTCGTCCTGCGGCTTGTCGGAGGCGCGGGCGCGCTCAAAGGCGTGCTCCAGCCGCCACATGGTCCGCGCCAGCCAGCGCGACACGGTGTCGGCGCCGAGGGATTGCAGGCCGAGGCTCATTGCGCAGGGGTCTCCGGCGCCCGCGCCGGGGGCGGTCGGGTCGGGTCGAAGCTCAGCGGCTGATGCGGCGCGACCGGCATGCCGTCGCCGGGCGTCTTGCCGGTGATCATGGCGGTCCGGGCGATGTCGCCCAGGCCGGCGGCGTCGACGTCGCGCTTGATCGAGACCGGCGCCAGGCCGAGGTAGGCCACCGACAGGTGCTCCAGGCGGGCGGGCTCCTCGAGATGGGCGACCTCGGCCTGCAGCAGGCGGATGCGCGCCTTCTCCTCGCCGATCTGCCGTTCGACGCTGGCGATCTCCGTGCGCTCGCGCCCGGCCATGGTCTTGGCCAGGTAGACGCCGAGGATCAGCGCCACCAGCAGGGCCGCCGCGATCAGGTCGACAAGGCGGAAACCGCGGACCCTTCGATCGAGCAGGCTCATGCCGCCTCCTTCCATACGGGCGCGGCGGTGCGAACCGCGGCCCGAAGCTTCGCCGAACGCGAGCGCGGATTGGCGTCGACTTCCGTCTGCGACGGCCCCTGGGCGCCGTTGAACAACAGCTGGAAGCTCGGCGGCGCGCCGGCGGCGAGCGGCGGCGCGTGGCGCGAGCCCGCCGGCGTTCTACCCGCTCGCACCGACAGGAAGGTCTTCACGATTCTGTCTTCCAGCGAATGGAACGTGACGACGCACAGGCGCCCGCCGGGCGACAGGGCGCGCTCTGCGGCTTCGAGGCCCGCCTCGAGCTCGGAGAGCTCCTCGTTGACCGCGATGCGGAGCGCCTGGAACGACCGGGTCGCCGGGTGAACCTTGGCCCCGCGCCGGCCGCCGAGCGCACGCTCGATGAAGTCCGCCAGCTCCAGGGTGCGGGTGAAAGGCTGCTCGACGCGTCGGCGCACGATGGCGCCGGCCACGCGGCGGCTTTGCCGCTCCTCGCCGTAGACATAGAGGATGCGGGCCAGCTCCGACTGCTCGGCGGTGTTGACCAGGTCTGCGGCCGTCTGCCCCTCGTCGCTCATGCGCATGTCGAGCGGACCGTCGCGCATGAAGGAGAAGCCGCGCTCGGCCTCGTCCAGCTGCATGGAGGAGACGCCCAGATCGAGGGCGACGCCGTCGACCGCGCCCTCCCCCACCACGTCGGCCATTTCCGAGAACCGCGCCTGGATCAGGCGGAAGCGGTCGGCGGGCAGGCCCTCGGCGAAGCGGGCCGCGGTGGGATCACGGTCGAAGGCGACCACGCTCGCGCCGGTCGCCAGCAGTGCGCGGGTGTAACCGCCCGCGCCGAAGGTCCCGTCGACCACGGTCTCGCCCGGGCCGGGCTTCATGGCGGCGATCACCTCGTCGATGAGCACCGGCTTGTGGGGCGATGGAGTCATCGCCGATGCTCCAGGGCGTCTTCCCACCCCGGCAGGAGAGGATTGGGCGCCGGTCGGCTGGACGCGGCGTCCACCGGAGCATCCTGGCTGTCAGGGCGATCGAAGAGGTAACGCCGGCACCGCGGCTCACCCAGCGCCCTCGCCGCGAGCGAGGCCAGGTCCAGGGCGTCGAGCTCGTTCATGCTGCACCCCCAAGGCGGGCGACGCGCTGCTGGGCGCGCAGCTGCGCCAGACCTTCGCGGGCGGCCTCGCGCTGGGCGGAGCGGTGGGCCTGGAAGGCCTCGCGCGACCAGATCTGGAACCGGTCGCCCAGCCCCACGACCGCCACCCAGTCGGTGAGGCCGAACATGTCGCAGAGGCTTTCGGGCAGGGTGATGCGGCCGGCGGTGTCGAACGACAGCTTGGCCATGCCGCCGAGCACCGAGGTCTCCAGCGCCGAACGCAGCGGGTCGCCGAACTCCAGCTCCTCGATCACGCCCATGTAGCGGTCGAACAGGGCCTTGCCGCCGCCCTCGATGCAGTCGGCCTCGATGGAGGGGAAGCAGAAGACGCCGTCGAACGGGCCCGCCGCGAGCGCACGGAATTCCTGCGGCACGACGATGCGCCGTTTGGCGTCCAGCTGTTTCTCGAAGGTCGAGAGAAACATCCCGCCCTGGCCCCTGTTTGCGGCCGGAAAATCCGAACCGCCCCACCTCGCCGCTACAGACCTGCCCCTGGCGCTGCAGCTGACGATGGATAATGGGTTAACATGGGACGAAATGGGATACAATGACTCTGGCGGGCTCAAGCGGGCCGAATGGAGGGGCCTTTGAGGACCTATGGTTAACGCGCGCTAATTATCCACAGAACGTACAGAGAACCTATTAAGCATCGTGCAGCACGGTGTCATCTCGTCCCAGTCTCCGGGGGACGTTCGTCCCTCGTAATCGGCGCGACGATGCTCGGATCGCTGGCCGCGGAGCCTTGCGGCGGCCGACGATGACCGTCGCACTGCGTCAGATCGGCGCGGCGGACAGAAATCGCAGCCCCCGGGCGCTCAGAAGGCGGTGCAGGAGGCGGCCGCGCGCCAGGCCGCCCAGCAGAACAGCGCGAGCGGCGCCGCCGCCAACAGCCGGCCGAAACGCCGCCAGCGCTGGGCGCGGGCGAACAGCAGCCAGAGGACGAGCCAAGCCAGGGCCGCGGTGGACACCGCCAGGACAAAGGGGGCGTCGGCCGGACCATAGGCTGGGAGCGCGAACGGCAGGCGGCCCGCCTGCAGACGGCCGTTCCAATAGCAGAGGCTCGCGGCGAGCGCGGGGCCGGTCAGATAGGCGGACACCATGAGGACGGCGGCCGCCAGCCAACGCCGCGCCTCGCCGCTATTCCGAACCTGTCGCATCCGTCTCTCGGAACAGTGGGACCAGACGGCCTGTAAGCCGGGTTCTGTGCCGCCCGACGCAAGCGTCGGACGCGGCGGTCATTCCTCTGGACCGACCCTCGCGGGCCGGTTCTCGCGACCTACCCGGACTCCTCAGGCCTACGACAGCCCTACCTGCCAAAGATCGCTCAATGGCCGGCGCGGAATCCCTATTCGGTCTTGCTCCTGGCGGGGCTTGCCATGCCGTCCCTGTCACCAGGCACGCGGTGCGCTCTTACCGCACCCTTTCACCCTTGCCGACGCAAGCGCCGGCGGTTTGCTTTCTGTGGCGCTATCCCTAGGGTCGCCCCCGGCGGGTGTTACCCGCCGCCATGTCGTCGTGGAGCCCGGACTTTCCTCGAACGCGCTTGCACGCGCCCGCGACCGCCCGGCCGTCTGGTCCGCGCGGAAAGTGATGGCTCGGACCGGCTGGGTCAAGCTTGGCCTGCACCGAAGGATCGAGATCCCGCTCAGCCCTTGCGCCGCACATAGCTCCGCCCGTCGAGCCAGATGACCGATTTCGGGTCGGCAGGGTCGGTGACCAGGATGCGCGTCTCCTCGCCGCCGTCGTCCCAGCGGATGCGCAGCGCCAGGCCGTCGACGCTGTAGCTCCCCCGCTCCTGCGGCCGCACGGCCCGGGTCACCACCGAGGTGGTTCCGGCCGCGGCGGTCGAGCCGACCGAGCCGCCGCGCAGCACCACGCCGTCGGACCAAAAGCGATACTCGCTGACCGCGCTTACCGACTCAGAGCCGCCGACGGCGAGGTTTCCGCCACCGGAGAGCCGACGATAGAGGCCGTCCAGACGGAAGCCGGCCGGCAGCTTGGCGTAGGTGCGCGAGAAGGGCAGAGCCTGCCACCCCTTGCTCTTCAGCAGCTCGATCTTGCCGCCCGCTCGCCGCCAGCGCGTCCAGTCCTGCGGATGGGCGGCGCGATGCGCCGCCGGCCCGCCGGGATAGGACAGGCCCTCCACATCCTTCAGCGCCGCGCCGTCGCGCATCAGGACGACCGGATAGATATCGGTGGTGATGAAGCCGCCGATACCCATCGCCGCGCGGGTGTCGAAGCCGAAGCTGTCGATCTGCCGGGCCAGGGCCACGGCGGTCCCAGACGCGCCGGCCGGCCGTGGCGGCGTCGTCCTCGCGGCCTCGGCCCGGGCCGGCGCGCGGCGACCGCCGAGCGCGCTCGGCGGGATCGCAAGCATTCCGCTCTCGGAACGGATGAGGGTGACCGCCGCGCGGCAGGGGCGAACGCCGGCCGCCCCGATCTGGCCGATCAGCAGGTCCACGTTCTTGGTCAGCTGCGGGCCTGAGACCCGGTCGTTCTGCAACTCGGACATTTTCGGCCGAAAGGCTTCGATCCGGTTGCGCGTCGCCCAGGCGTCGACCTCGCTCCGCTCCGCGGCCGAAAAGCCGCCATCGGCCCGGCAGCTGTCGGCCAGCCGCTCGACGCTCATGATCACGAGCGCGGCCTTCATGCTCGCCTCATAGTCGGGCCCGGCGGGCTGCGCCGCAGCCGCCTCCGGGGACAGCGCCGCGCCGACCAACGCCAGGAGCCCAAACCGAGACCGCATCGCCCGCCTCCTCCGCATCAAGGCCAAGGTGTCGCGGCGATATGGTCAGATCATGGCTGCGCCGTGGCTGTCGGGGCGACTCAGGGGCTCCAGCCGGGCGGCGCCAGCTCGAAGCCGGCGAATTCGAAGCCCGGGGCGACCACGCAGGCGACGAGGGTCCAGCCGGCCCCGGTCTGCGCCGACTGCCAGGCGCCTGTGGGCACAAGATGCTGCAGTGTATGGCCGTCGTGGGGAGCCGGGCCGAGCACCACCGTCTGCGGCGGCTCACCGGGGGCGGCGACCGAAAGCTCGAACGGAGCCCCGGCCTGAAAGAGCCACAGCTCGCCCGCGTCCACCCTATGCCAATGCGACCGCTGGCCGGCTTCCAGCAGGAAGAGGATGGCGCTCGCCGCCGCGCGGCCGCCCGGAAGTACAGCCTCCGCCCGCCAGGTCTCGCGATACCAGCCGCCCTCCGGATGGGGGGCGAGGTCGAGCGAGGCGATCATCGCCGCGGCGTCGGCCGACATGCCTCAGGCCCCCAGCCGCAGCAGGGCGATCAGCCGTGCGCGGGTCTCGCCGTCGGCGATCCCGTCGATCTTGCCGGGACGCCAGTGGCGCTGGAAGGCGCGGACGATGGCAGCCGTGCGCGCCTCATACTCACCGGACGGCGCGCAGTCGAAGCCGAGCCGCGTCAGCCCCGCCTGCAGGGCGAAGACTCCCGGTCCGGTCTCGCCCTCGGCCAGCGGCAAGCCCGGCGCGGCCGGAACCTCGACCCAGAAGCCGTGGCCGGCCTCGGCCAGCCGCTTCCAGGGGAAGAGCTCGCCGGGGTCCTCCTTGCGATCGGGCGCCACGTCGGAGTGGCCGACGATCTGGTTGTCCTCGATGCTCCAACGGCCGCGGATGTCGTCGATCAGCTCGATCACCGCGGCGATCTGCGCCTCGGGAAAGGCGCGATAGCCGAACTCGTGGCCGGGATTGACGATCTCGATGCCGATCGAGGTCCCGTTGAGGTTCTGCCGGCCCTTCCAGCTGGAGACGCCGGCGTGCCAGGCCCGCCGCTCCTCGGCGACCAGGCTGAAGACGCGGCCGTCCTCCTCCACCAGATAGTGGGCCGAGACCTTGGCTTCGGGCGCGCGCAGCCGGTCCAGCGCCGCCTGGCCGGTCGGCATGCCGGTGTAGTGCAGGACGATCATGTCCGGCGGCGCGGTGCGCGCGTCGAAATTGGGCGAAGGGGCGGGGATCAGCTCCATGCCCTTTGTCTTAGAGGCTCCGGTCCAGGCTGGCGACGGGGAACGACCCGCCCAACGGCGACGGGCGATTCAGGCGCTCTGACGGCGACGCCCGCCCTCCATCCGTCGAGAACCTACTGAACGGGCCACGTCCCAACGCCCACGGTCGCGCTTGCGTTCGGCGGCTGACCTCGGCACTGGTCTGCGCCCTATGCCACGCATCGTGACCTACAATGTGCATCGCTGCGTCGGGAACGACCGGCGGCTGGACGTCGCCCGCATCGCCGCGGTCCTGGCCCGGCTGGAGCCCGACATCGTCGCCCTGCAGGAGCTGGACGTCGGCCGCGCGCGCACCAACCACGTCGACCAGGCGCGCGAGATCGCCGAGCGGCTGGAGATGGCCTGTCACTTCCACGCCGCGATGCGGGTCGAGGCGGAGCTCTATGGCGACGCCATCCTGACCGCCTTCCCCGAGAAGCTGATCCAGACCGGCCCCCTGCCCGGCTATTCGCGGCTGCCGCAACTGGAGCCCCGGGGCGCGCTCTGGCTCGAAGTCACAGTCGACGGCAAGGCCGTGCAGATCATCAACACCCACCTCGGGCTGGTGCCGCGCGAACAGCAGCACCAGGCCGCCTTCCTGGCCGGGCCGTCCTGGCTGGAGCATCCGCGCTGCGCCGGGCCGAAGATCCTGTTGGGCGACTTCAATGCGACCGGGACCTCGGTGGTCTATCGCACCCTCACCGCCAAGCTGGAGCCCGCGCGGCGGCTCGCGCCGACGAAGCAGCCGACCTCGACCTTCCCCTCGCAGCTGCCGGTGCTGCGCATCGACCATCTGTTCGTCAGCCCGGAGATCGTGGTGCACGACGTCTTCGCGCCGTTCGACCCGCTGACCCGCATCGCCTCGGACCATCTGCCCCTGGTGATGGATTTCGACGTCAGGGACTTCGCAGTCTCGCCGTAGTCGGGCGGGCAGCTTGAAGCATGGCGTCCTTCACCGCCTGGGCCTCCCGATAGAGGCGCTCGCGCCGGCGGTTCGGCCGCCAGGCGTCGCGCGGATCCTGAGGGTCGCCCAGGTGGTATCTGGTGACGAACTCGCCGAGCGTCGTGGTCGCGGGCGGCTCGATGGCATGCAGCCGGCCCTCGCGGTTCAGGGCGTCGAGGGCGCCCACCAGCCCGCCGTACTCGGCCCGCGCCTTGGCGACCGCGTCGCCGGTCTGGGCCATGAAGTGGCCGACCAGCCGGTCACGGAAGGCTTCGATCTGCCGCCGTGTCGGCTCGTCCTGCGCCTCCACCCCGAGCTCCAGCTCGGTGTCGAAGCCGCCGGATCGGTTGTTGAGATTGGCCGAGCCGACGCGGGCGATGCGGTCGTCGATCACCGTCACCTTGGAATGGACGATGATGGTCTCGCCGTTCGCGGTCGCCGGCCAGAAGGCGCGGAAGCGGCCGAAGATGTCCGCCGCCCTGAGGCGCCAGATCATCGCGCCACGCGCCCGGTCCATGGTCAGATGGTCGAACCAGCTCGGCGCCCGCCCGGTGGAGACCAGCACCACCTGAGGCCCGTCCGGCTCGGCCAGCCGCGCGGCCAGGGCCTCGGTGATCACCGGCGAGGTGAAATACTGGTTCTCGAGGTAGATGGTCTCCCGGGCCTCGGCGATCGAGGCGAGCGTCAGCTGGCGGATCTCGTCGACCTCCGGCCGCCGCTTCCACTGCGGCTCGGTGCGGGCGATCGCCACCTCGACCTCGCGCAGCTGGGCGGGGACGTGGTCGGGCCAGGGATCGCCGCCGGCGTCGGGCGGGGGCTGGAGCACCATGCCGGTCGACCTGCGCCAGCGTTCGCGGGCGAGGTCGCCCAGCTCGCGCGCCGCCGCGCCGTCGACCATCATCATCACCTCGTGGCGCGGCTCGTGGCACTCCTGCCTGGGCATGATGCGGCGCTGGTCGCCGTCCTTGTGCGCCGGGGAATCCCAGCGGTCGACGGAGATGTCGCCGCCGCCGCAGAAGGCCAGCCGGTCGTCGATCACCAGCACCTTCTGGTGATGGCAGGCCCCGAAGGGCACGGAATCGTCCAGCCGGAACTTCACCGGGGTGTTGCGGAAATACTTCCGCGCCTTGTGCGGGAAGAACTCCTGGCTGGCGGCGATCGGCAGGGCGGAGCGCCAGATCAGCAGCCGCACGTCCAGCTCGGGCCGCGCCGTGGCCAGCTCCACCAGAATGCGGCCGACCTCGTCCGGATCGTCCGGACCGTCATAGCCGTCGGGGAACAGCCGGGTGCGCGGATCGAACCCCCAGCCCAGCAGCAGGACCGAGCGGCGCGCCTTCTGCAGGGCGTCGAAGACCGCGGTGAAATAGGCCTCGTTGTCGATCAGGAAGGCCGCCCGCTCGGCTCGCGCCGTACGCCAGCAGGTGCCGCCGGGTCTGAACACCGTCATCCGCCGTCTGATCCTTGTCCTCGCCAGGCCCCGCCCGCCCCACGAGTCCTTCCTGCTCGCATTGCATCAATGCGGGCGGACGAGAAGGGCTCTCGTCGAAGAGCGACGCCCCGTCCGAGCGGACCGGCCTCCAGGTCGGACGGCGCGGGGTCCTGGTGGAAAGCCTACGGCGAAGGTGGGTTCCGGCGGCCCTGCTGACAAGAAAGGACGCGCTGGCGGGGGCGGCCGGCGCGTCCGGTCGGGGCGACCATGCGGGGCTGAACCGCGGGGGGAACGCCGATCAGCCGACGGCGGCCGCCTTGGTGGTCCCCGCGTAGGCGCCGCAGGGACCGGAGAGCTCGGCCTGCAGTCGCGCCTTGCCCTCGCCGCGGCTCTGGCGCTTGGCCCGGGCGAATTCCTCGTCCGCCCGGTCGAGGATGGCGGGCGAACGGCCGATGGCGGCGCTCTTCAGATAGGCGTCGATCGCCGAGGCGTCCGCGCCGACGCCGGCGGCGATGCCGCGGCAACGGCTGGCCCGCAGATAGTCCACGTCGGTGGCCGGGGCGGCGACGGCAAGGCTGGCGGCGGAGGCCAGGCCGATGGAAACGAGGGTGACAGCGGCGATGTTCATGATTTCTCTCCCGTCGAAGTGTTCGTCCGAAGAGAACTTGCCAAACCGCCCCACTACACTCAAATGAAATGGCCGTAATGAAGCCACACCTACATTAAATCTCAGAAATATTACATCCCAGTCAGGTTCCGCCATAAACATCTTGTAATGTTCGCAAGGCGAAGGCATGCAGCCGGCATGCGACCGCCCGGCCCGCCCCGTCCGATCAAGACGCCCTGCATCCAGGTCTGCGCGGTCGACGACGAGAGCGGCCTGTGCCTCGGCTGCTTCCGCACCCTGGCCGAAATCGCCGGCTGGAGCCGGCTGACGGACGCCGAGCGCGACCGGATCATGGGCGAGGCGCCGGCGCGGCGCAGCCGGATCGCGCCGGAGAAGCTGGGCGGCGCCTGAGCTTCAAACGTCCGCCGTCATGGCCGGCCTCTCGCGCGCCCGACCGTCCCGATCTCCGCAGCACGGCCGACCTCGGCCGCGGTGAGGCCTATGCCCGTGGAGCGGCCAGCGCCTCTTTGATCATCGCCTGGGCCAGCTCCAGCACCACGACGAAGTCCTGCGCCGCCGAGGGGATGACCCGGCGGAAGCCCAGGAAGCCGTGGATCGTCCCGGCGAACTCCCGATAGGTGGTCGGTACGCCCGCGGCGATGGTCTTGGCGGCGTAGGCGCGGCCCTGGTCCCGTAGCGGATCCAGGCCGGCGGTGACCAACAGCGTCGGCGGCATCCCGGCCTGCTCGCCGGCCAGCGGCGAGGAGCGCCAATGACCGGGCTGCGGCTTGAACACGTCGAAATAGAAATCCATGTCCGTGGTGTCGAGGCCGAAGCCCTTTCCGAACGCCGCGTCCGACGGATACGAGACGCCCGGATCAGTCGCCGGATAGAGGGCCATCAGCAGCACCACGGGAACGGCCGCCGGCCGATCGCGCAGCGCCAGCCCCGCCACCAATGTCAGATTGGCCCCGGCGCTGTCGCCGCACAGCACCAGGCTGGTGATGGTCCGGTCGAAGACGGCGCCGTTTTCGGCGATCCAGCGGGTCGCCGCCTCGCCGTCGTCCTGCGCCGCCGGCCACGGATGCTCCGGGGCCAGCCGGTAGTCGACCGAGATCACCGGCAGGTCGAGCCGGCGCGCGATCTCCGCGCACATCGAGACGTGGGTGTCGATGTTGCCGATCACGAAGCCGCCGCCGTGGAAGAAGACCACCGCCGGCCCGGGCTCGCGGCTGGCGCGGGCGTCGAACATCCGGATCGGGATGTCGCCGCCGGGACCAGGCGCGACCGCGTCGCGGGTGACCGCGAGGTCGCCGACCGGCGGCTCGAGCATGGCCATGCCCGCCGGCGCCATCGGCCGCATGGCAGCGATCGTCTCCGCGGTCATGGCGGGCCGCGGATTGGCCTTCAGCATGTCCAGGAAGGCGCGGACGTCGGGGCGCACGAACGGCTCGGTCATGGATCTCAAACTCCCTGGGGGGCGAACCTCGACGATATGAAGCCCGCAACATTCAAGTCAACTGACTTAATTTGCGGGGTGACGAGCGGGATCGTTCGCGCCTAGGTCGTCGGTCAATCGGCTTGCCTGCGAGGGCCCTCGTCGCTGACCCTCAAGTCGAGCGACGGCCTCAAGGCCAGATGATCGACGTCGCGACCGGACTGTAGACAAAGCGCAATGGAATGACGCAACGCGAGAGCCGCCGGGCGGACGCCTCCGCCGCCGACCGACTGATCGACGCCGCCGAGGCGCTCTACGGGGAACAGGGGCTGGCAGGCGTCTCCCTGCGCCAGATCAGCGTGGCCGCCGGCAGCGGCAACAACTACGCCGTCCAGTACCACTTCGGCGACGTCGCCGGCCTGATCCGCGCCATCCTCGAAAGGCGCACGCCGGAGCTCGAGCGTCAGCGCGCCCAGCTGCTCGCCGAAGTGAAGGCGCAAGACCGTCTCTCGGACTCCCGCGTCCTGATGAACGTCCTTTACCGGCCGCTGATCGAGTACGTCGACGCCCGCGGCGAGCGGACCTATGCGCGCTTCCTGCTCGCCCTGCACAGCTCGCCGACGGGGATGCAGCACGCATCCGACATGTTTCGGCTGACGCCGATCGCGGACCAGGTCCACGATCTGCTCCATCTCGCCAACCCCGAGATCCCGCCGCCGCTGATCCGTGAGCGGCAACGGCTGATCGCCATCATGGTGCTCACCAGCATCTTCAACCGCTATGCGCCCTATCAGGCGGCGCGCTTCGATACGGCCCTGATCGACAACGCCCTGGAGATGGCGACCGCCGCGATCACCGCCCCCCTCAGTCCCGCCGTCCAGGAGATGATGGGGCAGATCAAGGGCAAGAAGCCCGGCTCGATGGATCCGGGTCCCGGGTGACCCGCCCCCGTTCACGGCTTGCAAACGACCGCGCGCGTAAGCTTGCCGCGATAAGGGCCCTCAGCGGCCTGCGATGGGTGGAGACCCTGGTGCCCGACTTCCTCCGGTTCGCGATGGTCGCCCTGGTGGCGGCCGCCTCCGCGGTGGGCTCCGCCGAAGCCGTCGTGCTGTTGGCCGACTACCATCCCCAGGCCTTGCGCGCCGCGACTGTCGAGACCGCCGCGGCGGGATCCGGCGTCGCGACCACGCCCGCCGTGCGGGGAAGTGCTGTGATGAAGGCCAGCGACGGCCACTTCTGGGCCGAGGGCGATGTGAACGGGACGCCTGTGCGTTTCCTGGTGGACACCGGCGCCACCGCCGTCGCCCTGACGCCCGAAGACGCCGAGCGGCTCGGCATCGACCTGCAGCGGCTGCGCTATGGCTACACCGTCGTGACCGCCGGCGGGCGGGCCCGCGCCGCCTCGGTCAAGCTGACCTCCGTCAGCGTGGCGGGCGCCAAGCTCGCCGACGTCGACGCCCTGGTCATCGAGAAGGGGCTCGACGCCTCCCTGCTCGGGATGAGCTACCTAGGCCGCCTCTCCAGCTTCCAGGCCACGCGCCAGGCGCTGTTCCTCCACCCCTGACATCGCGGCCAGGGCCCGGTCGACCACCTCCAGCCCGGCCCCCGGCTTCACGCCCTCGACGGTGAGGATCCGCCGCCAGGCGCGCGCGCCCGGCCGGCCGTGAAACAGACCCAGCATGTGCCGGGTCATCGCCGCCAAATGGGTTCCGCCCTCCAGTTGGCGGGCCATGTAGGGTCGGTAGCGCTCGATCGCCTCGGCCTCCCCCACCGGCGCGCCCTCGCCGAAGAACCGCGCGTCGATCTCGCCCAGGATGGCGGGCGTGTGATAGGCGGCGCGGCCGAGCATTACGCCGTCCACCTGCCCGAGCTGCGCCTCGGCTGCATCGAGGTCGGCGATCCCGCCGTTGATGTCGATGACCAGGTCCGGGCGCTCGCGCTTCAGCCGCCAGACCAGCGGATAGTCGAGCGGCGGCACGTCGCGGTTCTCCTTCGGCGACAGGCCCTGCAGCCAGGCCATCCGCGCATGGACGATGAACCGGCGCACGCCCGCCTGAGCGCAGAGGTCCACCAGGGTGAAGAGGCTGGCTTCCGGGTCCTGGTCGTCGACGCCAATGCGGCACTTCACTGTCGCCGGGACCTTCACCGCGGCGAGGATTGCGGCCATCCCCTCGGCCACCAGCTCCGGCTCGCGCATCAGGCAGGCGCCGAACCGCCCCGACTGCACGCGGTCCGACGGGCAGCCGACGTTGAGGTTGATCTCGTCATAGCCCTCGGCCTCGCCGATCCGCGCGGCGGCGGCGAGCTCGGCGGGCTCGGAGCCGCCGAGCTGCAGCGCCACCGGATGCTCGCGATCGTCGAAGGCCAGCAGCCGCTCACGGTCGCCGTGCAGGATCGCCCCCGTCGTCAGCATCTCCGTATAGAGCAGGGCGCGCGCCGACAGCTGCCGGTGCAGCATCCGGCAATGCCGGTCCGTCCAGTCCATCATAGGCGCGACAGAGAAAATTTTTCCTTGATTTTTCCGCATGTTATGAAATCAGTTCAACGAACTAAAAGCGAACATGTGCACTGGAAAAACGCCCAAATACGCCTGGTTTTGACGTACCAGTGCACACGGAGCGCACACGGTGGCGACCTTCAAGAAGCTCTCTTCCGGCAACTGGCGGGTCCAGGTTCGACGCAAGGGTCGCTACCTCAGCGAAACGTTCCGACGTCATGCCGACGCCCAGGCGTGGTCCATCGCGGTCGAGCGTAGGATCGACCGCGGCGAGACGCCGACGAAACGGTCCCGGGTCGATCCGACCACCTTCGGCCACCTCATCGACCTCCATATCGACGATCTGAAGGAGGTGGGAAAGGCGCCCCGTCGCTCCAAAGTAAGGCATGGTGATGAAGAGGGCGATGACCACGCCGAGGGCATGCCACCCGCGTCCAGCCGCCCGATCTGTTGATCGGCGCCCTGTCGATCGTGGCCGCGCGGGGCGGGCGCTTACGCCACATGCCCTCCGTTCGCCCGGCGCAGAGTCTCCGACGGGCGGCAGCCGAACTGCTCACGGTAGTACTGGGCGAAACGGCCAAAGTTGGTGATGCCGCTCTCCAGCATCAGGTCGGTGACCGTGGCGTCGCTCTTCGAGGCCTGCAGGGCTGCGTGCAGCCTTTTGAGGCGGCGCGCGCGCACATATTCGCCGGGCGTCATGCCTAGGAACTGCTTGAAGCCGTTCTGCAGGCTGCGCACGCTCACGCCGACCTCCTGGGCAAGGCCTTCGATGGTGATCGGCTGGTCCAGGGCAGCCTCGATGAGGTCGCGGGCCCGCCGCACGTGCCGCGGCGAAATGCCGGGGCCGTCACCGACCAGGCAGTCGGCGTAGTTGTGCGGCTGGCTGCCCAACAGCATCTCCATCAGCACCCGCGCGTACTGCTCGTAGAGGCGCGGGGCCGCGGCCAGGTCGGGGGTGAGTTCAACCTGCGCCAGGATGTGCAGCAGCAGGTCCCGCCAGGCGCTGGGCAGCGGGCTTCCCGGGCGGCTGACCGGCGCGAAGGCCAGGGGCTTGCGCAGGCGAAGGTCCAGCACATTGGCGGCGTACTGCTCAACCTGCACCCGGGGCAGGCGCACCGTCAGGTGGCGGCACGCCCGCGTCACGTGAAACACCACCGCCTCGTTCGGCGACGTCACGTGCAGGGTCTGCGCGTCGAACACATGGGATTCGCCCGCCTTGGCCGCCGTGGTCGCCCCGCCCAGGCCGAGGTGGACGAGGTAGTGGTCCGGCGTCGCCACCGGCGTGATCACCACCTCCGCGCCGTACTGCAGATCGGCGATCAACACTCCGCCGACTGCCACAGAACTGACCCGCGCCGCCAGCGGGGCGCGCTCGGAGAGCTTCATGCGGTGCGGCGCGATTCGCCGGCTCATATAGTCATAGGTCTCGTCCGCATTCGCCGACGAGAAGCGGTCGAAGTCCACGGACCTTGCCAGACCCATGCGGGAGCTCCTCTCGAACTCTTCGGACCAGGCCGGGGAGGGCTTCCTGCCAGCGAGACCTCGGCCACGAGTCCGAGCGAGACCGTCGATACTTGAAAAGTCAAGTGATCTGCCGGTGAGGCCGCCCTGCCCCGCCGACGCTGCTTAAATTGCGGAACGCGGACGGGGCGTTCGCATATCGAATAGCCGTCCGGCGAGGTACGGAGGACTTTCCCTGAGGCATGATCAGGGAGATGCGCATGGGCCCGGCGACACTGGACCAGACGGGACTGGCCGGCGAGGCGGCGCGCCGATTCCTGTCGTCGCCGCGGCGGATGCTCATCGACGGGACTTGGGTCGAAGCGATCTCGGGCGCCCGGATCGAGGTTCTCGACCCGGCCACGGGCGGGGCCCTGACGAGCGTACCGGCGGCTGACGCACGCGACGTTGACCGGGCGGTGGCGGCGGCGCGCCGGGCTTTCGAAGGCGACTGGAGCGACATGCGCCCAGTCGAGCGCGAGCGGCTGCTGCTGAAACTGGCGGATCTGCTGGAGGCCCGCGCCGACGCGTTCGCCGAACTGGAGGCGCTGGATAGCGGCAAGCTGCTGGTCATGGCGCGCCACGGAGACCTGTCGATCGCGATCGATTCGCTGCGTTACAACGCCGGCTGGGCGACAAAGATCGAAGGCGCGACCATCACGCCCTCCTTCCGCTACGTGCCCGACCTGCGCTTCAGCGCCCACACCCGGCGCGAGCCGGTGGGGGTGGTGGGGCAGATCATCCCCTGGAACTTCCCATTGGTGATGGCGGTCTGGAAGATCGCCCCGGCGCTGGCCGCCGGCTGCACCGTGGTGCTGAAGCCCGCGGAGGACACGCCGCTCACCGCCCTGGCGCTGGGGGAGCTGGTCGCCGAGGCCGGCTTCCCGGACGGGGTGGTCAATATCGTCACCGGCGACGGCGCGGCCGGCGCGGCCCTGGTCGACCATCCGGACGTGGACAAGATCGCCTTCACCGGCTCGACCGAGGTCGGCCAGACCATCCAGCGCCGCGCCGCCGCCACCATGAAACGGGTCTCGCTCGAGCTCGGCGGCAAGTCGCCCGTGGTGGTCCTGAAAGACGCCAATCTGGAGCAGGCGATCCAGGGGGCGGCCATGGCGATCTTCTTCAACCACGGCCAGGTCTGCACCGCCGGCTCCCGGCTGCTCGTGGAGCGGCCGATCTACGAGGCGGTGGTGGAGGGGCTGGGCCAGGTCGCCGAGGCCTTGCGCCTCGGCGCCGGGTTCGATCCTGCAAGCCAGATGGGGCCGCTCATCTCCGCGCGGCAGCGCGCCCGGGTGAAGGGCTATGTGGAGGCCGGCGAACGCGAGGGCGGTCGCCTGGTCGCTGGCGGGGATGCGGTGAGCGGGCCGGGCTTCTTCTTCCGACCGACGGTCTTCGCCGACACCACGCCGCAGATGCAGATCTGCCGGGAGGAAATCTTCGGCCCGGTGGTCGCGGCCATGCCGTTCGATGAGCCGCAGGAGGCCCTGCGTCTGGCCAACGACACCAGCTTCGGCCTGGGCGCCAGCCTCTGGACCAATGACCTGTCCCTGGCCAATCGCATGGTCCCCAAGCTCCGGGCGGGGACGGTCTGGGTCAACTGCCATAATGTGCTCGACCCCGCCGTGCCGTTCGGCGGCCTGAAGCTCTCGGGCTATGGCAAGGAGTTGGGCCACTCGGCCGTGGAGCTCTACACCGAGGCCAAGACCGTAACGGTCGCCCATGTCTGAGGCGTGGGTCTCCGGGGGGGTCGCCGAGGCGCTGGAGCGCGCGCGGGCCTTGAACGCCATCGCGGCGGTGAGCGACGAGCCCCCGCCGCCGGGGGCGCCGGTCGTCACGGTCAAGGACAACATCGCGGTGGCCGGCCTGCCGCTGACCGTCGGCTGTCCGTACTTCGACGGCCTGCAGCCCGTCCGGGACGCGGCGGCGGTGCGGCTGCTGCGCGCCGCCGGCGCGGCCCTGCCGGTGAAGACGACGCTGCACGAGCTCGCTTGCGGGGTGACAGGCGTGAACGCCTGGAGCGGCGCGGTGCGCAATCCGCACGCCGCCGACCGCATCGCCGGCGGCTCGAGCGCAGGCTCCGCTGCGTCGCTGGCCGTGGGCCTGGGCGACGTCTCGCTGGTGACCGACACCGGCGGGTCGGCGAGGATTCCGGCGGCGCTCTGCGGCGTCATCGGCTTTCGCCCGACGCACGGACGCTATCCGGCCGACGGGCTCGTCACGCTGTCGCCCTCGCGCGACACCCCCGGCCTGATGGCCCGCTCGTTCCGGGCGCTCAGCTGGGCGGACGCGGTGCTCAGCGGCGAACCGCCCGCGCCTGCGCCCGGCCTAAGCGGACTGAGGATCGGCGTGCTCGACCTCGGAAGCGACCTGAGCGTTTGCCCGGCGGTGCGGGCGACCTATGCCGAGGCGTGCGAAGGGCTGCGCCGAACCGGCGTGGTCCTGGTCGCCGTTGACCTCGGGCCGGTCGAGCAGCTGGACGAGTCGATCGGCTTCACCATCGCCCTCTACGAGACGTTCCACGCCCTGGCGCTGCGGGGCGGCGCTCACGGGCGGCAGCTATGACGACCTCGCCGAGAACGTGGCCAGCCCGGACGTGCGCCACCTGCTGGCCCAGATGCGCGAAATCCCGACGGCCGCCTATCTGGAAGCCTTGCAGCGCCTGCCGCCGCTGCGGGCCGCCTACGACGACCTGCTCGCCGACGACGGGCTGGCCGCCCTGCTGACGCCCACCACCCCCACGCCCGCGATCCCGATCGCGGAAGCGGACTTCGTCAGCACGGAATCGGGGACCTTACCGTCGTTTCCGACGCTGACCCGCTTCACCCGGCCGGACAGCATGGCCGGCCTGCCCTCCTTGAGTGTACCGTCGGGAAATACTACCGAGGGTCTACCGATCGGCCTGCAACTGATCGGTGCGCGAGATAAGGATACAGCACTCATCGCCCTCGCGGAGGCAGCCGCGCCGATATTCGCGGGCTGAATCCCAGAACTGCTCCAAGCGTGGAGGCGACTCTGTTTTGTTGCGCGATGCGAACATTTGCTTCTGCCTCCGGATAGTCGGAACACGGCGCTGAACCAAACTCACCTCGCAGGTCGTCCGCGGCCGGGGCGCAAAAAAAAGAGGGGTGAGTGCAATGACCGATCAGATTGAATGCAGCGGCGCGGTCGCGCGCCGGCGGCTGGCGTTTTGTGGCGCGGCCGTGGCCGCACTGGTGTGCGGCTCGGCGGTGGTGGCGCAGGAGGCCGGGACCAACTCAGCCTCAAGCGGCGGAGGGGCGCTTGAGGAGGTGGTCGTCACCGCCCGCAAACGGACCGAGGACCTACAGCGGACGCCGATCTCGATCACCGCCATGTCCGGCGAGGCGCTGGAGGCGCGCGGCGTCACCCAGGTGACGGAGCTTTCGAACTTCACGCCGAACCTGATCTTCCAGAACATCCCGTCGAACAGCGGCGTGGCGTCCAACGCCTCGGTCTACATTCGCGGCATCGGCCAGAACGACTTCGCCCCGACCATCGAGCCGGGTGTCGGGATCTACGTCGACGGCGTCTACCTGGGCCGCACGGTGGGCGGCGTGTTCGACCTGATCGACGTCGAGCGGGTGGAAGTGCTGCGGGGGCCGCAAGGCACCCTGTTCGGCCGCAACACCATCGGCGGCGCGGTCTCGCTCACCACCCAGGAGCCGGGACCCAGCTTCGGCTTCAAGGGCGACGTCAAGTACGGGACCGACAACCTCGTCAACGTCCGCGGCTCGGTGAACCTGCCGATCAACGACGCCGTCGCCCTGCGCCTTTCGGGCGGCCAGCTGAGCCAGGACGGCTATGTGAAACACCCGTTCGACGGCCGCGACCTGGGCAACAAAGTCTCGACCACCCTTCGCGGCGCCCTCAAGGCCGAGCTGACGCCCGACCTGAAGGTCGTGCTCGCCGCCGACTATTTCCTCGACAAGAGCCATGGCCCGCCGGTGGTGATTACCGGCGTCGGCGACCTCGAGGGCTTCGTGGCGCTGCAGAACGCGCTCGCCGCCACGGGCGCGCCGCCGCCAAGCTTCGGCGGACCGGGCGATCCCTCGCTCTGCCTGACGCCGGCCTATCTGAACACGCCGGGCTGCTACAACAGCCGCTACTTCAGCACCGACACCAACTACGGCTCCGGCCCGAACTATTCGCGGGTGGAGACCTGGTCGACCAGCGGGACGGTGACCTGGAACCTGGGTCCGGCGGAGGTGAAGTCGATCACCGCCTACCGCCATCTGAAAGGCGCCTTCGCCCAGGACCGCGACGGCTCGCCGATCAAGATCAACCACGTCGCCGACACTTATAACCAGGAGCAGTTTTCTCAGGAACTACAATTACAGGGAAACGTATTTGATGATCGGATGAACTGGCTGGTCGGCCTCTACTACTTCACCGAGGACGGCGCCAACCTCAACCCGGTGGATTTCCTGCCGGTGGCGCTGCAGAGCGGGGGGCGGTTCAACTACAAGAGCTGGGCGGCCTTCACCCAAGAAACTTTCCGCGTGACCGACAAGCTCTCGCTCACCGCTGGCCTGCGCTACACCGACGACAAGAAGGACTACACGCCCGACCAGTTCTTCACCGCCCTGCCCTTCGGACCACTGTTCACCTGCTACATCCCGACCGTCCACGCCTGCGCGGTCGGCGACCGGGTCGTGCCGAACACCGTGGTCAAGGCGCGCAGCAACGCCGTCACGCCGATGGTCAACGTCTCCTACCAGGTGACCGGCGACGCCATGGCCTACGCGACCTTCTCAAAGGGCTACAAGAGCGGCGGCTTCACCCAGCGGATCTTCCCGCCGGAGCAGAGCCTGCCGTCGTTCAACCCCGAGCACGTCGACAGCTATGAGACCGGGGTGAAGTACCAGACGGCGGACCACCGGGTGCGCCTCAACCTCTCGGCCTATCTGACCAAGTACCGCGACCTGCAGCTGCTGGTCGCCGATGCGACGCGGGTGGGGCCGTTCTACACCAACGCCGGCCGCGCCGAGATCAAGGGCTTCGAGGCCGAGTTCAGTGCGGCCCCTGGCGGCGGCTGGCGGCTAGACGCCACCGCCGGCCTGACCGCCGCCAAGTACACGGAGCTTGCGAACAACGTCCAAGGCCTGACGCTCGACAGCAAGTTCGCGCTGGTCCCGAAATGGACCTTAAGCGGCGGTGTCGAGAACCGCCTGGAGCTCGGCGCCGCCGGCTCGCTGCTGCCGCGGCTGGACGTCATCTACCGGTCCGGCGTCTTCACCAACGCCAACGGCGTCAACCATCCCAAGCTCTACCAGCCGGCCTATGCGGTGGCCAACGCCAGCGTCCGCTGGACCAACAAGGATGGCCGCTACTTCGTCGTCGCCGGCGTGGACAACCTGACGGACAAGAAGTTCCGCACCTTCGGCGACTACCAGGCCAGCTTCGGCTTCTACATGGAAGGCTTCGACCGCGGCCGGCAGTGGTACCTGCGCAGCGGGGTCGACTTCTGATGCGGCGACTTGCGGCCATTGTCCTCGCCGGCGCCCTGGTCGGCGTCGGCGGCAGCGGCGCCCAGACGATGGGCGGCCGCGACCAGGACTGGCCGCTGCACGGCCGCGATGCGGGCGAGCAGCGCTTCAGCCCACTGCAGCAGGTGGACGCCAAGACGGTCAGCCGTCTGGGCGTCGCCTGGTACGCCGACTTCGACGCACGCTCGCTGCGCGGCGTCGAGGGCACGCCGATCGTGGTGGACGGCGTGATGTACGCGACAGGCCCTTGGAGCAAGGTGATCGCCGTCGACGCCGCCAGCGGCCGGCGCCTGTGGGACTACGACCCGCAGGTTCCCGGCGCCTACGCCCGCAAGGCCTGCTGCGACGTGGTCAACCGCGGCCCGGCGGTGGCGGACGGCAAGGTCTTCGTCGGCGCCCTGGACGGGCGGCTGATCGCGCTGGACGCCAGGACCGGCAAGCCCGTCTGGAGCGTGGTCACCGTCGACCAGGACAAGAGCTATACGATCACCGGCGCGCCCAGGGTCGTCGGCAAGCTCGTGATCATCGGCAACGGCGGATCCGAGTATGGCGTCCGCGGCTACGTCAGCGCCTATGACGTCGCCACGGGAAAGCTCGCCTGGCGCTTCTACACGGTGCCGGGCGACCCGAAGACGGGGTTCGAAAGCAAGGCCATGGCGATGGCCGCCAGGACCTGGAGCGGGGACTGGTGGACCTATGGCGGCGGCGGAACGGCCTGGGACTCGTTCGCCTACGATCCGGACCTCGACCTGCTCTACATCGGCGTCGGCAACGGCGGTCCGTGGAACGCGGGCGTTCGCAGCCCGCAGGGCGGCGACAACCTGTTCCTCTCCTCGATCGTCGCCGTCCGGCCGAAGACGGGGGAGTACGTCTGGCACTTCCAGGAGACGCCTGGCGACCAGTGGGACTACACCGCCACCCAGCACATGATCCTCGCCGACCTGACGGTGGACGGGAAGGTCCGCAAGGTGCTGATGCAGGCGCCGAAGAACGGCTTCTTCTATGTGCTGGACCGCAAGACCGGCGAGTTCATCTCCGGCAAGCCCTATGTGCGGGTGACCTGGGCCAAGGGGCTCGATCCCCGCACGGGCCGGCCGGACATCGTCCCCGAGGCGCGATACAGCCTGACCGGCAAGCCGTTCCTGGGCATGCCGTCGCCCGCCGGCGGGCACAGCTGGCAGCCGATGAGCTACAGCCCGCAGACCGGCCTCGTCTATTTCCCGGCGCAGGAGATGGCCTATGGCTACACCGCCCTACCCGCCGCCGGCTTCCAATACCGCCCTCGCGGCTGGAACACCGGGGAGGATCTGACCAAGATCATGATGCCCGAGGACCCCAAGGTCCGCGCGCAGATCCGCGGCATGATGAAGGGCAAGCTGGTCGCCTGGAACCCTGTGGCCCAGAAGGAAGCCTGGTCGGTCCCGATGGCGACGCCCTGGAACGGCGGCGCGCTCAGCACGGCAGGTGGCGTGGTGTTCGAGGGCAATGGCGAGGGCTATCTCGTCGCCTACCGCGCCGACACTGGCGAGCAGCTGTGGTCGAAGTTCCTGGGCTCCGGGATCGTCGCGCCGCCAATCACCTATTCGATCGGCGGGGTGCAGTACGTCGCCGTCGCGGTCGGCTGGGGCGGGATCCTGCCTCTGAACATGGGCGAAGTGCTGAAGAAGGGCGTGCCGCCGCGGGTGAACCGCATCGTGGCCTTCCGGCTCGACGGCGACGCGGCCATGCCGCTGCCGGCCGCCTACACGCCGCCGCTCGATCCGCCGCCGTCGACCGCACCTGCGGCGATGATCGACCAGGGCCGGGCCTATTTCCACGCCAGCTGCTGGATGTGCCATGGCGAGTCGGCCGTGAACAACAGCGGCGTCCCGAATCTGCGGCGCTCGCCGGTGATCGCCAGCGCAGCCGCCTTCCGCAGCTTTGTGCTGGAAGGCGCCGCGGAGCCAGGCGGGATGCCGAACTTCGGCAAGGACTACACGCAGGAGCAGGCCGAGGCGATCCGCGCCTACCTGATCAAGCGGGCCAACGACCTGAAGGCCGATCCCAACCAGCCATGAAATCCGGACTGCGGCCCTTAGCGCATGTAGAATCCGCCGTTCACGTCCCGGGGCGACGTCGGTCGTGAAGCCGGATCGGAGTCGCCCGGGACGCGTGCAAGAGTCTGCGAAGGCGTCTCGCCGTAGAGCTCGCGGTACATCCTGGCGAATCTGCCGCAATGACCGATCCAATATTGGTTGGCGAGGTCGATCACGGAGATGTCGCCACCGCTCGCGATCAGGTCTGCGCGGGCGCATTCCAGGCGACGCAACCGCAGCCATCGCATGGGGCTCTCGCCGAGGAACCGCTGGAAGCCGTGATAGAGGGTCCGCGCCGGCACGCCGGCGGCGGCGACGATGTCGTCGAGACTGATGTCCTCCTTGAGATGCGCGGAGATGTATCGATCCGCGCGACGCACGAAGCCCGGCAGGACGGTCGGGACGCCGCCTGGTCCATCGTCCTCGAACAGAGCCGCGCGCAACATCTGCAGGAAGCAGGTCTCGTTCGCGGCGATCACCGCCGAAAGCCCGAAGATCGGCGACCCCTCGTGCAGCTCTCCGCACAGGTATTCAATGAAGGCGACCAGGTCCGCGCCGCCCCTTGGCCGCCCATGCTCTCGGCGTTCGAAGATGTTATGCACCGCCTCGAAGGGACGGCCGCCGCCGCTGAGTCGGCCGTGCGGAACGCCGATTGCGAGATGGGTGTGATCCGAGCCGAGCTCGAAACGGTACCGGACATTGGGCGACATCAGGACACAGTCGCCGCCTTGCAGGTCCCAGCGCCGCTGGTTGAACTCGACCGAGCCCGATCCGCTCAAGGCGATGACCAGGACGAAGTGGCTCCGCTGCAGATCTTCGATCCGGACATCGACATCCGCGCCATAGGCGATCTGGTTCAGGCTGACGTCGCCGAGAGAGGCGCAGGAATGGTTGAAGTTGAGCCGATCGCTCTCGTCGCGGACCACCACCTCGTGCCGGAAGAAGGCGCGCGTGACGCTGCGAAGCGCGTCGGCGGGGCTGGGGCTGGCGACAGATACACGTCGGAGCGACGGCTGGCCGTTGGCGGAATTGACGGCCAGAAAGCACGGATCGGCCGCCATTTTCTGCAGCGCAGATCCTGACTGTGCCATGGCGCCCTACGCCCCGCGGATTTCATGCGGACGCCGTCGCCCGCATGAGTTTCGATGGCGCAGTTTCGCCCTGAGCGTCGAGCCCTCTCTATCCGCGAGGCGAACCACCTGTTTTCAAAGCGCAAAATTCAAGCAGTCGCGAGGCCGACCAGCGACTGAGGCGTCACCCCGAACGCCTTCGCCATCGCGCAGTAGTCCCAGCAGTCGATGTTGGAGACGATCCTGCCCTCCCGGAACACATAGGAGGACAGGCCCGTGAAGACGATCGGATGGCCGGTCCGGTCGACGCCCTCGAACGGGCCGTTCCAGTGCGCGGTGATGACCCAGTGCGACGCGCCGCGAGCGGACGTCACCAGCCGTACGGGAAACCGCAGGCTGAAGTCGGGCATGGTCTCGAAGACGGCGGCGGCGAACGCCCGCAGGCCCTCGTGGCCTTCATGCCGTGCGCCTAGCGCCATATCCTCGTAGACGCAGTCCGGCGTGAACAGCGCGGTCAGTCCGTCGATGTCCTTCGCCGACCAGGCGCGTTCCAGCGCATCGAAGATCGCCTCGGTCATCTCCGCCATGTCTGAACTCTCCGTTGGACCACGTGTCAGCTACGATGCGACGCGAAGTGCGGCAGGATCTCTTCGCCGATCAGCCGGAGCGACCGGCTCGGATCCGGGCCGAGCGGCGGCCCGAAGGCGATGTGGTCGGCTCCGCCGGCGATCATCGCCTCGATCTGGCCGATCACGTCCTTCGGCGTCCCGGTCAGGCTGAAGGCTGCGATCGCCTTGTCGGTGACCAGCGCCTTGGCCTTCTCGATGTCGCCGGCGACGTGGGCGTTGTAGGCCGCGTCGATCTCGTCCTGGGTGATGCCCGCGGCGTAGGTCATGGGCGCGAGGAACGGCTGCAACAGGGCGAGCATCCCGCGGATCGTGTCCTGCGCGGCAGCGCGGTCCTCGTCGATGGCGGCGAGCGGACCGGCGATGATCTCGATCGCCGAGGTGTCGCGACCGGCGGCTCGCGCGCCGGCGATGAACTCCGCGCGCAGCTCGGCGATGTGGGTCGGGCTCGCCGTGCAGTCGATCTTCATGCCGGGCGCGATCCCGCCCGCCATCCGCGCCATCTGGTGCCCCCAGGTGCCGATGAACAGCGGAATCTTTCGGGACACGTCGAACTGATAGTAGAGGTCGTGGGTGGCCTTGAAGAACTCGCCGTCGAAGGGCTCCCGACCGCCCTCCAGCATCCGGGTCATCAAGAGCCAGGCCTCCTTCAGCATCTTCACTGGCCGGGTCGGATTGACGATCCCGAGCAGCGGGTTGAACCCGCCACGGCCGACGCCGCAGACCATCCGCCCGCCGCTCAGCTCGTCGAGGGCGGCCAGGTTGGCGGCGTGGTAGACCGGATGGGCCACCTGCGGCGTGACGATGAACGGCCCGAGCCGCAAGCGGCTGGTGTTCATGGCGATCATGGTCAGGATCGGCCAGGCCGGCCGGAAGATCAGGTCATCGGCGATGTGGATCTGGGAAAAGCCGTAGGCCTCGACCTGCTGGGCCAAGGGGACATAGTCGCCCATCGGCAGCGCGCCGGTGACCATGATGCTGAACTTGGTGGGCATGTCCGTCCTGTCGCGGCGTGAGGGTCGGGGGCGGGTCGCCGTCAGTACGCGTATTTCAGGCTGACGAACCACTCGCGCGGACGCGAGACGATCGCCTGGGCATAGCCGATCCCGCCGTTGGAGACGCCGCTGACGATGTAGGTCTCGTCGGTGAGGTTGGTCGCGCCGATCGAAGCCTCGATCCGCCTGTCCGGCGTCCGGTAGGTCAGGCTGGCGTTCAAGAGGCCGACCGACTTCTGATAGAGCGTCGGATCGTTCGAGAACTCCTTGAACTCCGCGCTGCGGAACGAATAGTCGACCCGCAGCTGCGCCCGCCCCTTTGCGTCGTCGTCGAACAGGGTCGCGGTTCCGCCGAGATTGGCCGTCCACCTGGGCGTGTTCGGGATTTTGAACCCGTCGAGGCCGGGATAGTTGGCGCGGGCCTGGTCGGAGAAGCTCTGGTAGGCGGCGTCGGTATAGCCCAGCGACCCGTCGAGCCGCAGCCAGGACGTCAGCGCCGCCGAGGTTTCGATCTCCACGCCCTTGATGTGCGCCGAGGCGGCGTTGGCCAGCACCGGCACGAAGGCGCCGATCGGCCCCGGGCCGTCGGGGTCGATGTTGTAGGTGATCTGGATGTCCTGGTAGTCCGTGTAGAAGGCCGCGATGTTGAACCTGAGCTTGTGGTCGAAGAGCTCGGACTTCAGGCCCACCTCATAGGACGAGGCCTTCTCCGGGCCGGCGTAGGAGACAATGTTGTTCGGGTCGGTCCCGGCCGCCGGAATCACCGGCGGGAAGTAACGCATGGTGAAGCCGCCGCCCTTCATCCCCTTGGAGAAGCTGGCGTAGGCCATCACGTCGGGGCTGATCTTGTAGTTGGCCGACACCATGGGCGTGGCGGACGTATCGCCACGCGAATACCAACCAGCCGGGAATAGCGGCGTGCCCGCCGCGCCGAAGGCGCCGGTGACGAAGTTGGCGAACCCCGGAACCGGCGTCGGCGTGAGCGACGCGTAGCCCTGGATGATCTGGCCCTGCGGATTGAACCGGCGGGTCTCGTCGCTGTAGCGCAGCCCGCCGGTGATCGAGAGCTGGTCCGTCAGGTCGTAGGTGAGCTGGCCGAAGGCGGCATAGCTGTCGTTGCGGATCCGCCCGCCCGACATGAACTGGACGAGGCTGAGCTCCACCGGGAAGGCCTGACTCCCGGCCTCGTGCAGGTAGTAGAGGCCGAGCACATAGTGCAGACGCGCGCCCAGCGTCTCGCCCAGCAGCTGGAACTCCTGGCTGAACTGCTTGGTGTCGATCCGCTGGCCGATGAAGTTGTAGTAGTAGGGCGAGGCCGTCAGGTCCTGCAGGACGTCCACCTTTACCTTGCGCCAGGCCGTGATCGACTTGACCGTCGCGCCGCCGACCTTCCAGTCGAGGTTGAGGCCCGCCCCGAGGACGTCGGTGTTGGAGAGGTTGGGCCCGGCGTTGGTGGTCGCCAGCGAGGCCAGCGGCCGCACCCACTGGCTGTTGTAGCAGAAGGGGTTGGTGAGCCGGGCCGCGCCGGCGAGGCAGACGCCGCCTGGGAGGCCGGCGTTGTAGGCGCTCGCAAACCCGGCCGTCTCATCAGCCTTCACCAGGATCTGGCCCGGCGAGTGCTCGCGGATGCGCGTTCCGTCGAGCATCAGGGTGGCGAGCAGGTCGGGCGTCAGGTCCGCCTCCACCGCCAGCCGCCCGCTCAGGCGGTTGATGTCGCCCTGCCGATCGCCAGTGTCCTCGCCGGCCGGGGTCACCCGCTTTACGAACCCATCGCGGCTCTGGTAGGCGCCGGACAGGCGAACCCGCACCGCTTCGCTCAGCGGCCCCGAGACGGCGGCCTTGGCGTCCAGGCGGTCGTAGCTGCCCGTCGTCAGCTGGCCGTAGGATTCGAAACTGGCGGTGGGGCGCTTGCTGATCAGCTGGATCGCCCCGCCGATGGTGTTCTTGCCGAACAGCGTGCCCTGCGGCCCGCGCAGCACCTCGAGGCGTTCCAGGTCCACCGCGTCGAGCAGCGAGCCCATGGACTTGCCGATATAGACGCCGTCCAGGTAGACGCCGACGGCCGGCTCCACCGTCAGCACATAGTCGGTCTGGCCGATGCCGCGGATCGAGATCTGGCTCGAAGCTCCGCCGCCCGATTCACTGGCCGCGCTGTCGAACTGAACGTTCGGCACGAAGCGGGTGACGTCGGACGCGGTCTGGACGTTGCGCTCCTCCAACGCCGCCCCGCTGAAGGCCGAGACCGACACCGGCGTCGACTGGACGTTCTCCTCGCGGCGGCGCGCAGTGACCGTGATGGTCTCGAGCTCCGCAACCGCGGGCGCCTTGGCATCCTCGGCGCGCGCGGTCGAAGCGCCCCCGGCCAGGATCGCGGCCACGGACGCGGAGCCGGCTAGAACGGCAGACCATCGAACCTTTGAAAACCCGACCCTCATCTTATCCGACCCCCGACGGCATCATGCGATGTGACAGGACGGAGTGTCGTGCGGCCGGCTGACGCGGGAAAAGACCGTGGCTGCAAGCGAAGGCCACATTCTGCCACCAATTGCGACGCGGGATGGGTCCTGCCTGGCGACCAGCTCAACGCCGCCCCTCCGGCGGGCTCAGCGCATGTAGAGCCCGCCGTTCACGTCCCAGGTGGCCCCGGTGGTGAAGCCGGAGCGCTCGGCCGCCAGCAGGCAGACCAGCTCGGCCACATAGGCCGGGTCGCCGAGTTGGCCGACCGGGATGGTCCCGACCATCGCCGCCAGCCGATCCTCGGGCACGATCCGGCGCACCGACGGCAGGTCGAGCGGCCCGGGCGCGATGGCGTTCACCGTCACGCCGAACGGGGCGAGGTCGCGGGCGAAGACCTTGGTCAGGGTGATGATCGCGCCCTTCGAAGCCGCATAGTGGGCGCCGGTGGCCGAGCCGCCGTTCTGGGCGGCGAGCGAGGCGATGTTGACGATGCGGCCGTAGCCGGCGGCCTTGAAGCGGCGGCCGAACACCTGGGAGCCGACGAAGGTCCCGCGCACGTTCACGGCCATGACCTGGTCGAACTCGTCGGGCGGAATCTCCAGCACCGGCCGCGCGACGGTCATCACCGCGTTGTTGACCAGGGTCTGCGGCTCGCCCCAGCGCTGCGCCATCGCCTCGTAGGCGGCGGCGAAGGCGGCCTCTTCGCGCACGTCGAGCGGCTGGGCGAAGATGCGTTCGCCGCTCGGGTCCAGCTCCGCGGCGAGTGCGGCGGCGCCATCTACGTCGAGGTCGCCGATGGCGACCCGGCAGCCCTGCGCGAACAGCGCCCGGACGATCGCCGCGCCAAGACCCTGCGCGCCGCCGGTGACTAAGGCCGAATCCGTCATGCAGACCTACAGGAGATAGCCGACGCCGCCGAGCGCCTCGGTCGAGTTGATCAGCCGCACCACCTTGCGCAGCAGCTTCACCGCGCCGGCCTCGCGCACCAGGTCGTAGGTGACGTCCGCGGCGTAGAGCCGTTGCTGGCCGCGCTTGCATTCCACCAGGTGCTGGGCGCAGCGGATGCGAGTGCGTTCGGCGTCACTCTGCAGGATGCGGAACCGCGAGAGACTGCGCACCGTCCGCGCGGCCGAGGTCACCGAGATCGAGCTCTTGCCGCACAGGCGCCTGACCCGCGCCTCGCGCATCTCCGCGCCGTCATAGATGTAGTTCAGCGCACCTTCGAAGTCCTCGGTCTCGGGATCGATCGGGATCACATAGACCCCGTCCGGCCGCCACAGCGAAAGCCATTCGGGATAGAGCTTGGCGTCCAGCAGGTCGGCCTCGGCCCAGATGAAGGCGGTGGCCTCGGCGAGGGTGAGCGCGTCTGGCCGCGCCTCGGTCATGGCGATCATGCGCACATCATCCTCTTCCACATCTGGTAGGCGGCCCGCATCCCAGTCTCGGCGCTGACGTCGCCCAGGCCGGGCCCCTGGTTGTCGCAGCCGTCGTCGCCGAGGCCGCGGTTCAGCATGACCCAAAGGTCGGATCCCGCTTCCGCCCCGCGTTGCACGCGCGCCCAGGCCTCGGCGTCGTCGGGACTGCCGAAACCCATCGGCCCCTGGAAATGCTCGTGCAGCCGCAGGCGGGCGCGGTTGCCGGCCTCCGGGCCGCCGTCCATGCCGATGGCGACGTGGGCGATCTCCGTCTCGTCGACCGAAATCGGCCGCAGCACCCGGAAGAAGGCCATCGAGCAGGCGAGGTTCGGGAAGAGGTTGAGGTTGAAGCCGGTCCCGCCGACCGCCCGGACCACGCGCCGCACCACCTCCTCGGGATGGCTGCGCCGCAGCTCCTCGGCGAGGGCCTCGAAGCGCTCGGGGATTGGCGCCTCGAGGTTCTCTTCGAGGTCCACCAGGTCGGGGACCATCACCATGACGCTGTGCCCGTTGCCGAGGTCTTCGACGAAGCCGCCCTGGTTGAGGACGTCGAGCAGCTCCTCGGTCTCCTCGTCCAGCGAGCTCAGGAACGAGCGGTGAACCAGCGGAAAGTGGTAGGCGTCGGTGGTGTTCTCGAGCTGGATCTTCCAGTTGCCCGGGAAGCGGAAGCGGTGCGCGCCGGCCACCTTCACGGGAAACCCGCCCCCCTGTTTCATGAACAGGTCGATCCACTTCCGCGCCGGCCCGAGGAAGTCGACGAGCGGCTCGATGTCGGGCTTGCAGGAGGCGAAGATCAGCCCGCCGTAGCTCTCCACCCGGAGGGACGCGAGGCCGTAGTCCGCCTTGTCGAAGCTCGCTGCGTAACCCTCCGGATAGGGCGCGCCGCGCAGGGCGCCGTCGAGGCCGTAGGTCCAGCCGTGGTAGGGGCAGGCGAAGCTGGTCGCCTTCCCTCCCGACCCTTCGCAGACCGTCGCCGCACGATGGCGGCAGCGGTTCAGCAGCACGTGGAGCGCGCCTTCCCGGTCGCGCGTGACGATCACAGGTTGGCGTCCGACGTAGGAGGTCTTGAAAGAGCCCGGCTCGCGGACCTCGCTCTCGTGCGCCACCCAGACCCAGGTGGCGGCGAAGATCCGGTCCATCTCCGCCTCGAAGATGGCGGGGTCCTTGTAGAGCGCAGTGTGCACCCGGTCGGGCTGGACGAGCTCGGCAAGATCGGGAGCGGCTTGGAAGTCCGACATGTCGTCCTCGGTCAAGTCGCCGGGACCGGCAGCGGCGCGGGATCGTCCCAGGCGCGGACCGGACGGCTGAACAGGTTGGTCGTGGTGAACCGGGCGATGCGCCAAGAGCCCGCCTTGCGGGCGAAGGCGACGTCCAGGCGAGCGGCCGACAGCTGCGAAGAGCCGTCCGCAAAGGTGGAGGTCTGCAACATGGTCCAGGCGCCCTCGCCCCGCGGGCCATGGACGGCGATCGCCTCGCTGCAGAGGAAGTGGGCGTTCATCGCGAAGTGCGGCGGCGGGCCCCGGTAGCGTCCCAGCATGGCGACGATCGCGTCGCGGCCCTCGTGCGCGCCGAAGGTCGCCGCATAGCGCCCGCCGCCGCCCGCCCAGACGGCGTCCTCGGTGAAGAGCTCGCCCAGTTCTTCCATCGGGGTGGCCGCGTCGAGCTGGTCGCACAGCCGCATGTACTCGGCCATGAGCCGCCGGATGGCGCTCTCGGCCTCGAGCGCGGCGAGCCGTCCCAGGAGGTCCGTGGCCATCAGCGCCTCACGCCGGGACCTGGGCGGGGATGGCGAGCTCCCGGCCGACGCGCGCTTCCACGCGGATGTAGCGCCACAGACGGTGCTCGCCGACCTCGATCGTGCGAAACAGATTGCAGGCGGCGACCACGCTGTCGCGATCGGGCATGTCGGCCAGGACATAGGCCGTCCACGGCCAGCCGTTCGGCGAGGTTCCGACCATGGTCTGGTCGTCGTCCAGCGTGCCCAAGATGTCCGCGCCCGGGATGTCGGCGATGCCCCGCAGCATCTGGCCGGTCGCCTTCCAGACGAGGCCGATCTCCGATCCCGGGAGGTCGAAGAAGTTCTGCAGCACGGCCAGACAGAACAGGGTCCTGAGCTTCGGCTGTACGTCGGACATGGGCGATCTCCTCGTTGCGGTCAGGGGAAGCCGGGCTGGCCGTCGCCGCCCATCAGGATGCGGCCGGCGATCTGGCTGTGGCCCTCCGACAGGAAGGCGTGCTGGGCCACGACCATGGCGTCGCGCACGCGGCGGGACAGCGGGTGGGCGGCGTAGATGCCGGAGGTCCCGGCCAAGCGGAACATGGCCTGGGCCACGTCGGCGCCGGCGCGGGCCGCATTGATCGAGGCCAGGCGCAACAGGGTGACAGCCTGCGGGCTCGCGGGCCGGCCGGCGCAGGCCGCCGCCCAGATCTCTTCCGTCATCTCGTAGAACCAGGCTCGGGCCGAGCGCAGGCGCGCCTCGGCCTGGGCGACCTCGATCTGCGCCTGCGGCCGGTCGGTGAGCTTGGCGCCGCCGACGATGGAGACCTTGCCGCCGAGGCGGCCGGTTAGCTCGTCGATGGCGCCGCGCGCCACGCCCAGGCCCACCACCGCGAGAACCTGGGCGGCCAGCGCCATCGCCGGATAGCGATTGATCGGCTCGTCCAGCGTCGGCTTGCCGCCGCGGATGAAGGTCCAGGCCTCCGGAACCAGCACGTCGTCGACCAGCAGGTCATGGCTGCCGGTGCCCTGCAGGCCGATGACGTCCCAGTTCTCCTGGATGATGACCTGCGACGCGCGCATCACGACCATGCGCGGCAACCCGCCCGTGTCGTCGTCCGGCACGACGACGCCGACGCCGATGAGGTCCGCGCCCGGGCTGCCGCTGGCGAACCGCCACCGCCCCGACACCCGCAGACCCTGCGGCGTGCGCGTCGCCGGCTGGGGCGGAAACAGGCCGCCAGCGAAGACCACGTCGGGCCCCTCGGCGTAGATCTCGCCCAGGGTCTCCATCGGCAAGGCGGCGAGGTAGGTGGCCGCCGCGCCGAAGCTCGCCACCCATCCCGCCGAGCCGTCGGCCACGGAGATCTCCTCGATCAGCCGGCAGAACTCGGCCGGCGACTTGCCGTCACCGCCGAACTGCGGAGAGACCAGGGCGCGATAGACCCCGATCTTGCGGAACCGCTCGACCATGTCGCGGGGGACGCATTTGCGAGCTTCGAATTCGGCGCTGCGTGCGCGCACTTCGGCCGTTAGCGCCTCGATCGGAGCCGGATCGGTCATGGCCTGGGGCCGCATGGCGTGCTCTCGGCATGTATGGTGATGACGTTGGAGACGCGCTGCTCGAAGAGCTCGGCGAGCACGCAGAGCCGCTCGTCCTCGCCCTTGCGGCCGACGATCTGCAGCCCGATCGGCCGCCCCGATGGCGCGCGCAGCGGAATCGAGATCGCCGGGTGGCCGCTCAGGTTGAAGGGGCGGACAAGCGCCGTGATCCGCAGGATGGCGCTAGCGTCGGCGGCCTGAGCGCGCGTCGGCGGGAACGTCGGCAGCGTCGGCAAGACCAGGGCGTCAACCGCCTCGAGGGCTCGGTCCACCTCGACGGTGAAGGCACGCCGGACTTTTTCCGCAGCGGCCACCTCGGACGGCCCGATGCGGGCGGCCGCAGACAGGCGCGCGGCGACGTCGCGCCCAAGGCGGGGATCCTCCACGTGACGGCCGTAAGCCGCCCAGGCCTCTGCGGCGATGATCGTGAGGCCCGCATCGAAGGCCTCGGCGAGCCCGGCCAGGGTCGCGGGGCGTAGGGCTAGGCCGCTCGCCAGGGCCGCCGCCGCGACGGCGGCGGCGACCTCCGGATCGGCGTCCGTGGCCAACAGGCCTAGCGTCGACCCGCTCGCCTCGCCAACCGCACAGATGGAGGGGTCGAGCATCGCCATGGCCTCGGCCAGCATTCCCGCGCGGCCCGCCAGCAGGCCAACGCAGTCCAGCGAGCTTTCCGCCGGCGTCACGCCGGCCCGGCTCAGCCGGCCGAAGCTGGGCTTGAGACCGAACACCCCGCAGCAGGCGGCGGGCATCCGCACCGAACCGCCGGTGTCGGTGCCGAGCGCGAAATCCGCCAGGCCAGCGGCGACGGCGGCAGCCGATCCGCTCGACGAGCCGCCCGGTATCAGGTCGGGGAAGCCGGGGTTGAGCGGCCCCTCGCCGTCGGGCGTGAGGCCGGTCACGCCATAGGCGAACTCGTGCATGGCGGCCTTGCCCACCACCCGGCAGCCCGCCGCCAGCAAGGCCTCGACGACATCGGCGTTGCGGCGCGCCGGGGCGACGTCCGTCCGCGCCCGGCTGCCCAGGCCGGTGCGGGTCCCGGCGATATCGATGCAATCCTTGACCGCGACCCGCAGGCCCGGACCGCCGATCCCAAGGACTTCCGTCAACGGTCCCACAAACGCCTCCAGCGCCGTCGCTGCTAAGGCCGATGATGGAAGAGTCACGTGAATATTCAACTATCGTCGTGCGTGATGCGCGCGATTTCGAGACCCTGCCCAAACCCTGGGCGCCCGGCCAGGGTGTCGCCGACACCCTGGCCGGGGAACCGTCACTCAACTCGACGGCGGATCATTTACTTGAATATTCATCTTTCTTGTGGGACGGTCCGATGGAATCCCGGGGAGTGCTCATGAGTCGAAGGGTGGCTGGCCCAAAGAGCAGGACCCTGGCGCCCACCCCCGACGACGCGTCCTTTGCGCACGAGTCCTGGCCGTTCTACTGGCTGACGCGCGTAGTCGCCCTCTACCTCGAGGAGCTGCAGCAGGCTCTGAAGCCCGCCGGCCTCGACGTGCCGCGCTGGCGGGTGCTGATGTCACTGCATGGCCAGGACAGCGCCAGCGTCAGCGAGATCGCCGAACACGCGATCGTCAAACTGCCGACCATGACCAAGATCGTGCAGCGCATGCAGGCGGACGGGCTGGTCGCATGCCGCCCGCGCGAAACCGACGGCCGGGTCACCGAGGTGGTGCTGACCGCCCACGGCCTGGAAGCCCGGCGCCAGGCCTGGGACATCGCCACGCAGGTCTATGCACGCGCCTTCGAGGGCGTCGCCGGCGACGAGGTGCAAGGTTTGAACAAGCTCCTCACGCGCATCTTCGACAACCTGAATTGAGGCAGCGCCGGCGACGTTCCGTCTCCGAACGTCCCCTAAGGGTCACCCCACAAGACGCCAACCCACCGGATCGCGCTCGAGCGAAGCCCAGCGAAAGTGGCGGCGCGTGTGACAGACCCTGCACAGGAGACTACCTAAGGACTTGAAATCAAAGGCCTGTCATATGTGGGCAGCTTAGCCTTAGGAACCGCCAAGATCGAGAGCGCGACGCCAGCGGTCGTCAGTCCCAGACCAGGACCTCGCAAGTGGCGAGCTCCATGGCGTCGTGCAGAACGCGTTCGATGATGATCAATCTGCCCGGCGCTCCGGCGGGCGCCTGGCAATTGGTTTCGCGCGCAAACGAGACATCCCGGAAAGCCAGCGATCGTAGTCGCTCGCCTTGCGAAGCATGTATTCGGCGACCTGGCGGTGCGGCAGGATCAGGAAGCGCTCCATTTCCAGGCCTTCGACGACACAGTCCGCGACCTCTTCCGGGGTGAGCACGCCGTCACTGACAGCCGGCGTCTCCATCACATCCTGCACCATCGGCGTCGCCACGCCTTGTGGGCACAAGATCGATACACGGAGACCACGGTCGCGGTAGGCGATGGCGAGGCTTTCGGCAAATCCGATCGCGGCGTGTTTGGTCGTGCTGTAGGGGCCGCTGCCGAGCTGGGTGAGCAGGCCCGCCGCCGAGATCGTGTTGAGGAAATAGCCGTCACCGCGGGCCGCCATCCGCGGTCCCAGAGCGCGCGCCGCGTAGATGTGGCTCATGACGTGGACGCACCAGCTGAGCTCCCAGTCGCGGTTTGGCGCGGAGGCTGGATCGTCCGGATCCGGGTCGTTCAGCAGCACGCCGGCGTTCGAGCAGAACAGGTCGATCGGGCCGACCGTCGCTTCGGTCTCCTCGACGAGTTGCGTGATGTCGGCTTCCGAGCCGACGTCGCAGCGTCGGGCTATCCCTTGGACCTCAGCGGCGACGGCGTCGGCGTTCGCCGCGTTCAGGTCGGCGACGACGATGCGGCGGGCGCCCTCGCGGGCGAAGCGCTGGCACAGCGCTCGGCCTATGCCCGAGCCTCCGCCGGTGACGACCACGACCTTGCCTTCGACCCGCATCAGCTGCGCCCTCCGGCTGAAAAGCCGTTGTTTTCGGTGAAAAGCGCCGCGGTCGGGGCCGCGGCGGCGGAACAGGCGCCCAAGCCCTTCGCTACGCCTCGCGTCGGGTCAAGCGACGGCTTCTGCCCGTGCAGGCGCCGCGGCCAGGCCCAGATTGCCGGCCACCGCTTCCAGGCGCGCGACTTTGGTGTCGAGGGGCACTCGCGGATCGTTCGGCCAGACGTCGGGACCCCACAGGACGACGTTCCGGAACCCCTCGCGGACATAGGCCAGAACGTCCTCGGGCTCTGGCGTATGCGGCCGCACATAGTACTCGAAAGGCCGGTTTTGGGTCCCCTGCGCCGTGCGCGCGGCCTCGATGGTCTGACGCAGCTGCAGCGCTTCGGCGAGGGTGATCTTGGCGGAGTTGATCCAGGCGTCGGCGACGCGGGCCACCCGCCGAAGCGCCGGGCCGGAGTTGCCGCCGCACACCAGCGGCACCCTCACAGGATGCGGTGAAATCTGCAGCTCCTCGAAATTGAAGTGTTCGCCCTGGTGGCTGAAGTAGCCGCCCGCCCAGGCCTTGCGCAGGATCTCGATCGTCTCGTCCAGGCGCGCGCCGCGCTGCTCGAAGGGCAGGTCGAACGCGTCGAACTCCTCGCGCAGCCACCCCGCCCCCGCCCCGAGGCGGAAACGCCCGCCGGACACGTCGTGCGCCGTGATCGTGGCGCGCGCCAGCAGCAGCGGCTGCATCATCGGGACGATGCAGATCGCCGTGCCGATCTTCAGCCGCTTGGTCGCGCCCGCCACGGCGCCGAGCAGAAACCACGGATCGTAGATCCTCACCTCGTCGCCGATGATCTCCTTGTCGCGCGCGTCGTTCCTGTCGGCCGGCGTCTCCTTGCGCGACGGGTGGTGGCCGACGTAGGCGCGCGGGCTGGCGTAGTGCTCGCCGAACCAGAGCCCCTCGAAGCCAAGCCGCTCGGCGTGCTTGGCGAGCGCAAGAATATCCTCCGGCGCATAGTTGTAGGTGGTGATACCGAAGCTCGGCTTGTCGGTCATCGCGTCCCCTCCGGAATTTCGATCGCGGGCTTCCATTGCGGAAGCGTCGGACCGTCAGGTCCAAGCCGCTCGAACCAGACCTCCATCGCCATGCCGAGGGCGAGCTCCGGCTCGCCGTCCAGGCGGCCGAGCAGCCGAACGTCGGGCTGTTCGTCCAGCTCGACGACGACCAGGGTGTAGGGCGCCGGGAAATCCGGATGGATCTGGCGCACCACCGTCGTCCAGCTGAACAGCCAGCCCGCGCCGCTGGCGGTCTTCCAGTCGGTGTTCCAGCCGCCGCAGTGGGGGCAGTGCGCCGTCGGCGGCTGCAGGCCGCGACCGCAGTCGAGGCAGCCGCGGTAGACCAGCCGGCCTTCCGCCGCCGCGGCGAAGAAGGGACCTGTCTCGCGGTCGTCCACATTCGGCAGGATGGTGCGCTCGCTCATCACGCCGCCTTCCGGAAGAGGACGCTGGAGCCGACCGGCAAAGGACCGCCGGTGCACAGGCAGAGCTCGGCGCCGTCGATCTGCATATCGGCCTCCCCGCGCAGCTGACGGACGGCCTGCACGATGTGGTTCATGCCGTGCACATAGCCCTCGGACATGTGGCCGCCGCCGGTGTTGATCGGCAGGCGGCCGCCTTTCTTCAGCGCCCCGGAGGCGGCGAAGGGCCCGCCTTCGCCCTTCTCGCAGAAGCCATAGGCCTCGAGCTGGAGGATGACGCTGATGGTGAAACAGTCGTACAGCTGGGCGATGTCCACCTCCGCGGGTCCGACGCCGGCCCGGCGCCAGAGTTCGGCCCCGGCCTGGCGCCCACCGAGCTCGGTGGGATCCTGCCGGGTGACCACGGGAAACATCATCCCCGGGCGATGGTCCTGCGGGACGCCGCCCGCCACCGCGCGGATCAGCACCGGTGGCCGCGGCAGATCGCGGGCGCGCTCGGCCAGGGTGATCACCACGGCGCAGGCGCCGTCCGATTCCAGGCAGAAGTCGAACAGCCGCAACGGCGAGGAGATCATCGGCGAGGCCAGGTAGTCGTCGAGCGTCAGGCGCCGGTCGGCCATGATGGCGTGGGGCGTCTGGTTGGCGTGCTCGCGGCAGGCCAGCGCCACCTCGGCCAGTTGCTCAGAGGTCGTGCCGAACTGCATCATGTGGCGGCGCGCCACCATCGCGAAGGTCTGGCCGGCGGTCTGCAGGCCATAGGGGACGTAGAACTCGTCGTAGGTCCCGAACCCGCCGACCGCCTCGGGCTCGACCTTGCGCCCTCGTCCGCCGAGCCGCATCTCGGAGCGGCCGTTCAGCGAGCGGAACGCCAGGACCGCCTTGGCCTGACCGGACATCAGCGCGCCGATGGCAAGGCCCATCATCATGCAGGGGGCGACGCCGCCCGGACCGGTGTCGGCCCAGTAGCGCATGTTCACAGCGCCCAGGGAGGCCGCCAGGGTGTAGGGCGTCACCGTGTCGTGGTCGCAGCGCACGACGCCGTCGATGTCGGCCGGCGTCAGGCCGGCGTCGGCGATCGCCTTCAGCGACGCCTCCGTGGCGAGAGATAGGACGCTGCGGCCAGAATCGCGGCTGAATTCGGTCTGGCCGATCCCCGCGACGGCGCACTTGTCGCGTCCGGCGAAGGCGAGTTCGTCATCGATCATGCCCGCACCTCCTCGATCGTTTTCACCGCGGCGCCGAGCACTTCGGCGGTGTGCTCGCCGAGCCGGGGCGCGGCCGTGCGCGGGACCTCCTCGAAGGAGGAGAACCGGTAGATCGGACCGGGGTAGACCACCTTGCCCACCCCTTCGTGCTCCACCTCCTGGAAGAAGCCGCGGGCCTGCAGGTGCTCGTCGGCGAACAGGTCCTCCGGCGCGTTGAGCACGCCCACCGGCAGGCCCGCCGCCTGGCCGTCGCGGTAGGCGTCGTGGCTGTCCTGGACCAGGAAGAAGCACTCCACCAGCTCCTGCACCTCCTGGAAATGCGCCTGGCGATAGGCGATGTCGCTGAACGCCGGCTCAGTGAGGTGGACGGCCATGTCCTTGGTCTCCATCCACCTGACCAGGGCGTTCCAGGCCTTCGGCTCCGACAGGATCAGGGCGAAATAGACGTAGCGGCCGTCGGCGCACTGGAACAGGGCGGGCTGGGTCGGCGAGGGCTGCGCGTGGCGGCAGGTCTGCCGGTGCACGTTGATCCTGGGATAGAACCAGTAGGGGTTGGCGAGCTCCACGTTCACCGCGCAAGCCTCGTGCATCGAGACGTCGAGCAGCTGGCCGCGGCCGGTCTTCTGGCGGTCCAGCAGGGCGAGCATGGCCCCGATCTGCGCGAAGCTCGCGGCGCTGTGGTAGCCCTGGTTGCCCCCCGGCCGGATCGGCGGGATGGCATGGTCGTCGTACCCGCAGCTGATCAGCGGCCCGCCAGCGGCGAGCGCCACCAGGTCGCTGGACTTGTAGTCCGCCCACGGTCCGGTCAGGCCGAACGGCGTCACCGAAAGCACGATCAGCCGCGGATAGGTCTGCGTGAGCCCGTCGAGCTCCAGGCCGAGCGCCTTCAGGGCGCGGGGCTGCAGGGTCGAGACCAGGATGTCGGCGTCGGCGAGGAGGTCCTTGAGCGCGGCCATGCCCTCGGCGCTGCCGAGGTCCGCCGTCACGCTCTTCTTGTTGGAGTTGTAGCACCAGAAGTTGAGGCTGGAATCGGCGTCGGCGCGGCCGGCCGCGAACGGCCCGACCTGGCGGGTGGGCGAGCCCTCCGGCGGCTCAAGCTTGACGACCTCGGCGCCCAGCCGGCTGAGCAGCAGGCTGGTGAACTCGCCGCCGATGTCGTCGGCGACCTCGACGATCTTCAGCCCGGCGAGGGCATGTGGGCGCTCGGCCATCTCAGATCGCTCCCTCGGCGCTCAGCTCTTCGAATTCGTCCTCGGAAAGTCCGAGCAGGGACTTGAAGACATGGGCGTTGTCCTCGCCCAGCAGCGGCGCCGAACGCCATCGGTCCTCAACCGTTCGGGAGAACTGTATCGGCGTGCCTTCGAACCGAGCCTCGCCGATCACCGGATGGTCCATCTCGAAGAAGAGCCCGCGACCGGCGATCTGCGGGTCGTGGTCGTTGGTGTCCTCGGCCGTCTGGACGGCGCCCGCCGCCACGCCAGCCGCCTGCAGGGCGTGCATCAACTGATACCGGTCCTTGTCCAGGGTCCATTCGGCGAGATGGGCGTCCAGCGCCTCCTGATTGCCGAACCGACCGGCCTGGGTGGCGAACCGCGCCTCCGCGGTCCAGGCGGGACGGCCCATCACCGCGCATAGCCCTCGCCATTCTGCGTCGTTGAAGACGGCGATCGCGATCCAGCGATCCTCGCCGATACAGGGATAGACCCCATGCGGCGCGGCGTTCGGATGCTCAAGGCGGTTGCCGATCGGGAAGGATCCGTCCCGCGTCGAGCGGCCGTTCGCGGTGACCTCCAGCAAGACCGGTCCCAACAGGTTGATCCCCGCCTCCACGGCCGAGACGTCGATCTCGGCGCCGTCGCCGGTCAGGTTTCGGTGGTAGATCGCGGTGAGGACGGCCGCGGCGTTGAAGAAGGCCGCCTCGTTGTCCATGTACGACAGCCCCCAGCCGGACGGCTCCTGCCCCGGCAGGCCGCTGATGTAGGACAGGCCGCTCACCGCCTGCACCACCGGGCCATAGCTCTTGTATTCCGCGTGCGGACCGGTGTGGCCGAAGCCGCTCATCCGGCCGTAGATCACCGAGGGCGAGAGTTCCCGCAGATGTTCGTAGGTGAGACCCCAGCGCTCCATCACGCCGGGAGCGAAGTTCTCCGTCACCACGCTGGAGGCGGCGATCAGCCGTTCGGCGAGCGCATGCCCCTTCGGGTTGCGCATATTGATGGTCACGCCGAGCTTGTTGCGGTTGTAGTTGTTGAACAGCCCGCCCTTGTTCGGATCGGGGTTCGCATCCTCTTCGCCGTAGGTCCGGGGATCGTTCTTGTAGATCGGCAGGCGGCGCGGCATGTCGAGACGATTGCGATCCTCGATCCGGATCACCTCGGCGCCGAAGTCGGCGAGCAGGCGGGTGGCGCAGGCGCCGACGCCCATCCAGCAGAAATCGGCGACCCGTACGCCCGCGAGCGGCCCCTGCCGGGGACGCGGCGCGCGTGACGCCGGCGACTTGTCGGCCAAAGAACTCGCCGCAACGCTTTGCATGAAACGCCTCAGCGCCCGTCGGGCGCGCTCCCTAAGCCGGAGCTTGCTCTCCGGTCCGTGCTTGTTTGGGCAAGTCCGTTATAATCATCATTATGAACTCGCACCGAGAGCTGTCAACCATTGGACTGGCCGCGGACGGCGTCCAATGTGTTAGGAGATCTTAGTCAGGAATTGGATTTCGGCGGCGATGGCCGCGGGTTCGAGAGGGAGATCGGTCGTATGGCGTCGCGTCGAGTGCAGGCTGAGGTTGCGCCCGAGCCGATCAAAGGCGTGGCCCGCAGGCCGGTCAGCTGGGAGCTCGGCCGTCGGACGCTGAAGACCTCGGAAGTGGTCGCGCTGGAGATCGTGCGGGACATCGTCGCGCAGGAGCTCAAGCCGGGCGACCGGCTGCCGCTGGAATCCGAGATGCTGGTGCAGTACCGGGTGAGCCGGTCCTCTCTGCGCGAGGCGTTGCGCCTGCTCGAGGTCCAGGGGCTGATCGTCATCCGGCCCGGCCCCGGCGCAGGCACCGTTGTCGGACGCGTCGTTCCCGCCAACGTCGCGCGCACCCTGACCCTGCATCTGCATATGCTGGGCGCGAACTACGAACAGCTGCTCGAGGCCTGGATCGAGGCCGAGCCCATGCTCGCCCGCCTTGCGGCGCGCAATCCGGACCGCAAGCGCGTCAACGAACTGCTCAGTCCCTTCCTCGAGGAAGATCACGCCTGGGCCGTCCGCGAAGGCCTGATGTTCCACGACATCGTCGGCGAACTGGCCGCCAATCCGGTGCTCTCGCTGACGCTCCAGCCGATCGGCTACATCGTCACCGAACAGGTCCTCACCAGCGCCGAGCGCGGCGAGCTGGAAGAGCACATCGTCCACCATCACCGCGACGTCGCCGAAGCCATCATCGCCGGGAACGAGGACCTCGCCGCCGAGCGGATGCGCGAGCATATCCGCCACGAGGTGGCGCACTTCAAGTCGCTCTGGCCGCTGAAGATCGGCGACAAGGTGCATTGGCGCTGAGCCGGTCCTAGTTGGGAACCGCCACGGCCGCAGCTTCAACCTCAGCGTCGGCTTCCGCCGGCGTTCTCTCATGCAACGGACGCATCTCCCGGCGCAGATGCAGGCTGGAAAGCCAGAACAGCGCCGCTGCGCCGGTCGCCGGGATGACCACCGTCGCCAGGGCGTAACGCAGAGCGTTGTCGCCTAGGCCGAAGCGGTCGGCGAAGAGGTCGCTCAGCGCGCCGACCACCGTGGGACCGACGCCGATGCCGACCAGGTTGACGACCAGCATGTAGACCGCCGCGGTGAAGGCGCGCATGTCTGGCGGCGACAGGGTCTGGGAGACCGCGTTTCCCGGCGCGGAATAGACGTTGACCATGGTCGCCGGAATGAACGAGCAGACCAGCGACACGCGAACATCGCCCGTCAGGTACTGCACCAGGGCGAATGGAACGGTGAGCAGGGCGGCGATCGCCGGGACGCGCATGTACCAGCTGACGTCGCGGAGTGAGAGCCGCTCGGCCAGCGCGCCGCCCAGGAAGATTCCCACCGCGCCGCCGAAGCCGGTGGACAGAGCCAGCCAGGTGGCGACCTCGGCGATCGGCATCGCGTGGACGCGGCTGTAGAAGGGTGCGTTCCAGGAGGACATCGCGATCTGCGCCCAGGCCTGCAAGGCCTCGCCGAGCGCCAGATAGCGGAACGAGCGCAGCCCCCAGAGCAGGCGCAGGGCTTCGGGGACCGAACGGCGGCGCAGCGGAGCCGCAGTTGGCGCATCGAAGCGCCCGCGAGGCGGCTCCTTCAGCAGCAGAAGAATCACGGGCGCCATGACCAGGCCGCTCAGGCCCACGATGATGAAGGTGTCGCGCCACCCGAGTGCGGCGGTCAGCTTGCCCCCGAAGGCGAAGCCCAGCATCCCGCCCAGCGGGAGGGCCAGCCCCCAGACCGCCATGGCGACGGCGCGCCGGTGGCGCGGAAAAAAGTCTGAGAGCAGGGATTGCGAGGCCGGCACGCAGCCCGCCTCCCCCACAGCCACGCCCACCCGGCAGGCGAGCAGGGTCCCATAGTTGACCGCAAGCCCGCTCGCCGTTGTCATCAGGGTCCAGACGGTCAGCGCCGCGGCCAGCACATATTTCCGCGCCACCCGGTCGGCCAGCCGCGCCAGCGGCAGGGCAAAGGTGCAGTAGAAGACCGCGAACGACAGGCCGGTCAGGGCGCCGAGCTGGGTGTCGCTCAGATCGAGGTCCTGCTTCAGCGCCACCTGCATGATCGAGAGGATCGTCCGGTCGACGTAGTTGAACAGCGCCACGACGAACAGCAGGGCGAGCGCAAACCAGCTGTAGCGGAGCGAGCGGGGCGATGAGCTGGTCATGGCGGGCCGACCTGATCTGCCGCGCGGGACGCGGCGGTGGAAGCCGCCCGGCGGAGCCGCCGGGCGGTTTCGGTGAGTTACTGGAACTTGTAGGTGAACGTCGCCCCGACCTGCCGCGGCGGGTTGATCACGCCGCGGTCGACCTCCCGAAGGCCGGCCGCGAACTCGGCGGTGGTCAGGTAGTAGAAGTAGTAGTTGGCGGGCGCGGACATGTACCAGCGGTTGGTCAGGTTCTTGCCCCAGAGCTGCAGCCGCCAGGAGCCGCCGACCGGTTCATAGGTCAGCGAGGCGTTGAGGATGCCGTCCTTCTTCGTGAACGGCCGGGCCAGCGGCTGGCCCCCCAGGCGATAGTTGGTGGGGACCACCTCGGTGGTCGAGGCCCACTGGGCGTCGACATGGGCGCTGAGATCGCCCCCCCAGGCGCTCCAGGCATAGTCGGCGAACAGCTTGAGGTCGTTCATCGGCACGAATGGCACGCGGTTGCCGCTGCAGTCGGCATTGCCCGCCGCGCAGCCCGGGAAGGAGCGGTACTTGGCGTCGGTGTAGGCGTAGTTGGCGCCGATCCGCAGGCCATCAAACAGGGCCGCGACGGTCTCCAGTTCGACGCCCTTGACCCGCTGGGTGCCGGCGTTGGTGTCGGTGAGCACCGGCCCCACCAGGGAGCGGACCTGCAGGTTCTTGGTGTCGGCCTGATAGACCGCGGCGTTGATCGAGAGCCTGCGGTCGAACAGCTTCACCTTGGCGCCGGCTTCGTAGCTAGTGCTCTTCTCCGGGTCCAACGGGGTGACGGCGGCGGCGGGATTGGTGCTGGTCAGCGACCAGCCGCCGCCTTTGAAGCCGGTGGACACTCCGGCGTAGAGCAGCGCGTCGTCGGTGGGCTTGAACTCGAGGATGGCGCGCGGCGTCAGGCGCCGCCACGTCTCCCTGAAATGCACGTCGAACGGCGCGCCGTAGAAGACCGACCCGTTGGCGTGCCGAGTGTAGCCGTTCTTCTCTTCCAGCGTGTAACGGGCGCCGAGCGTCAGAGCCAACTGGTCGGTGACGTGGAACTTGCCTTCAGCGAAGGGCGCGATGGTCATGACATGGGCGTCGCCGGTGACCGTCTCGTTCTGCAACCTGCCTCCCGTCAGAACGCCGAGGAATTGGCCGGGCACAGTGCCGTTGAAGCCGAAGGTGATCGACTTCTTCAGGTTCTCGAACCCGTAGTAGAGGCCCGCCACATATTCGAACCGTCGTCCGCTGGGCGAGGTCAGCCGGAATTCCTGGCTGAACTGGAACTCCTTGCTCTCGTTGATCGAGTTGCTGTTCATCGGCAACGGACCATTGTCGCCGTCGTCGCGATAGAAGGAGTCCAGCGTCCGATAGCTGGTGATCGAGGTCAGCGTGCCCAGAGGCTGATCCCAGTCCGCCCGCACCTGGCCCGCGACGATGTTCCGCCGGTTCACGCCATCGACGTCCTGGAAGACGTCCCAGGGGCTGGATGAAATCGCCTGGGCGTTGGCCACCACCGCGCCCTGGCCGAAGAACCGGTAGCCCGAGGCGAACATGTTCTCGTGATTGTACTGCACGAATGCGGTCAGCCTGAAATCATCGGTCGGCTGCCAGAGCAACGACGGCCGGATCGCGTAGCTCTTCTGGTCCGACAGGTTGTTCCCCGTCACGACGTTGTGCATGTAGCCGTCGACGTCTTTGACGCTGTAGGCGATCCGCGCGGCCGCCTGATCGTTGATCGGCAGGTTGAAGAAGCCCTGGCTCTCGAAGCCGGAGGAGCCGTGCCGGCCGTAGGTTTCCGCCGTGACGCTCACCTCGCCATGGGTGTCGCCCAGCTTCGGCTTGTTGCTGGTGATCTGCAACGCCCCGCCCACGACGTTGCGGCCGAAGGTCGTGCCCTGCGGGCCGCGCAGGATGGCGATCTGCTGGAGGTCGAAGAAGTCGGCGCTGAATGAGGCGAGCGTGCCGTAGTAGATGTCGTCCATGAAGATCGCGACCGGCAGTTCCAGCGCCGGCGCATCGTTGGTCGTGCTCTGACCGCGGATCTGCACGTTGGCCGTGCTCTGGCCCTTGGTGCTGACGAAGGTCGCGCCGGGAACCATCGAGGGCAGGTCGCTGAAGTTGCCGAGGCGCGCGGCCTTGACCTGCTCGCCGCTGATCGCCGTCACCGCGACCGGGACCTTGCTCAGGGCCTCCTCGCGACGGGTAGCCGTGACGATCACCTCGCCCAAGGTGTTGGAGGCAGGCGCCGCTGGCGGCTGGGCCGCAGGCTGGGCCGTGGCCGGCGTCGCCATCAAGCCCAGGCCCGTCAGCAGCGCGGCTGTGCTCGCGCCCCAGGCAAGCGAACGGGTACGTGGAATCCTCTTGGTCCGCATGTGTGTCCTCCCCAGGACCTGTGTTCGGCAGGTGAGGACGGATGTGAGCGGACCTGGCGCGGCCGATTGGGCCGCGAACCCCTACGGAGCCAAACCTGGCCCCGTCGCCCCTCACGCGTCCTCCCTACCTTATTAGTACAATGATGATCATCATTATCAGGAGTTGTCGTCAAGCGCCGTCGCGACGGCCGGCGCCGGCGCCCAGCGCCTAGGCGACTTTCAAGAGCTGCTTGCCGATGTTGCGGCCCTCGAACAGCCGCCGCAGCGTCGAGGGCGCGTTCTCGAAGCCGACCTGCACGTCCTCGCCGAGGATGAGTCGGCCGGCCCGCAGCCAGCCGACGAGACGCCGGTCGGCCTCGGGGTAGTCGCTCTCGTACTGCGGCATCAGGAAGCCCTGGATCGTCGCCCCACTGAAAACGACGTTGAAATAGTTCCGGGGTCCTTCCGGCATCTCAGGACTGCGCGGATCGAAATTGTAGCGGGAGATCGCGCCACAGATGACCACCCGCGCCTTGAGGGCCAGTTGCGCCAGGGCGGTGTTGAGGATGTCTCCCCCGACATTGTCGAAGAAGATGTCTATGCCGCCGGGCGCGAGCTCGCGCAGCCGCGTGCGCACCTTCTCGTTCTTGTAGTCGATGGCGGCATCGAACCCGAGTTGATCGGTCAGGAAGGCGCATTTCTCGGGCCCGCCGGCGATGCCGATCACCCGGCAGCCGGCGATCTTGCCGATCTGGCCGACGAGCGAGCCGGTGGCGCCAGCTGCACCGGAGATCACCAGGGTGTCGCCGGCGACCGGCTTGCCCACCTTCATCAGCGACAGATAGGCGGTGCGTCCGGTCGCGCCGAAGATCGACAGCGCGGCGCTGGCCGGCACTTCGGGCGGAAGCTTCCAGACCTCCGCGGCGGGAACCGTCGGCTGCTCCTCCCAGCCGATCATGCCCCAGACAATGTCGCCGGCGACGAAGGCCGGAGCGCGCGATTCCGCGACGACGCCGACGCCCAGGCCCGGCATCACCCCGCCGATTTCGACCGGCGCCACATAGGTCGCGAGGTTTTCCATCCAGCTCTTCTGGGCGGGGTCGAACCCAAGATAGAGGGTGGTCAGCCGGACCTCGCCCTCGCGCGGCGCGCGCACCGGCGCCTCGACCAGCTCGAAGTCGCCGTCCTCCAACGGCCGCCCCGAAGGCCGCCGCGCGACCACCCACTGGCGTTGCATGTCAGATCTCATTCGATTGCTCCAGCTTCCCGAGCGCAGGCCCAAGCGGCTTCCGCCAGGGGACGCACCCGCGCCGCCTGCTCCGCCGCGCCGGCGGCCGCCGCGTTTCCCTGCAGGGCCCGGGCCGTGATCCCCTGGACGATCGCCGCGACCCGGAAGAGGTTGTAGGCCTTGTAGAAGGCGAGGTTCTCCAGCGGCGGGCGCCCGACCCGCTCGCAGTAGCGGGCCACGTAGCTCTCGAGGTCGGGAATGCCGAGGGCCGCGAGATCCAGGTTCCGCAGCGTGCCGCGGGCGTCGCCGTCGTCCGGCCGGTACCATTCCATGGCGTGATAGGTGAGATCCCCGAGCGGGTCGCCCGTGGTCGAGAGCTCCCAGTCCAGCACCGCGACCACCTTCGGCTCGGTCGGATGGATCAGCAGGTTGTGGAACGAGTAGTCCCCGTGGATCAGGCGGGTTTCCCCGGCCGGCGGCGCGGCGGCCGGAAGCCACGCCATCAGCCGCTCCATCGCCGGGATCTCCTCGGTGCGGGAGGCCTGGTACTGCTGGCTCCAGCGATTGATCTGCCGCTCGAAATAGTTGCCGGGCCGGCCGAAGTCCTCGAGGCCCGCGGCGACCGGGTCGACGCTGTGCAGCTGCGCCAGGGTCGCGTTGGCGGAGTCGTAGACCGCCGCGCGGTCGGCCGGCGTCAGGTCCGGCATGGCGCTCATCAGGAACACCCGCCCGGGAACGTGGCGCATCACATAGAAGGCGGACCCCAGCACGCTGTCGTCCTCACAGAGCGCAAGCGGCTCCGGGACCGGGAAACCGCACTCGAACAGGGCGCGCATGACGCGGTGCTCGCGGTCGACCGCGTGAGCGGACTTCAGCAGAACGCCCGGCGGCTTGCGGCGCAGGACGTACTTCCGGGCGGGCGTCGAGAGCAGATAGGTCGGGTTCGACTGGCCGCCCTCGAACTGCCGGACCTCCAGCGGCCCCTCGTAGTCCGCGATCATGTCGCCCAGGAACTGGACGAGACGGGCTTGGTCGATGCGGTGGGCCGGCTTCACCTCCACCGTCTCGCCGAGGTATTTCTGCGCAGGCGCGTTCATCCGGGCCTCCTCACGGCACGCCGCCGTCGAGGCGGATGATCGCCCCCGTTGTGAAGCTCGAGCGGTCGCTGGCGAGATAGAGCGCCGTGGTGGCGATCTCCTCGGGCCGTCCGATGCGCCTGGCCGCAGCGGGCGAGGTCCGGTTCACCTCCTCGGCCCAGGATTCGGCGATGTCGGTCCAGAAGGGGCCGCACTGGATGGCGTTGACCCGCACCTTGGGGCCGAATTCCAGCGCGTGGTCCTGGGTCATGATGTTCAGAGCCGCCTTGGCCCCGGCGTAGACCGGGTACTCGGGGCTGGGCTTCTGGGCGCCCAAGCTGCTGATGTTGATGATGCAGCCGGAGCCAGCCTGGACCATGCGGTCGCCGATCAGGGCGGAGAGCCGGAACGGCCCCTTGAAATTCACCGCCACGGTCTTGTCGAACATCTCTTCGGTGATCTCCGAGGAGCGCGGCGCGACGGGGGCTATGCCGGCGTTGTTGACCAGCACGTCGACCCGGCCGAAGGCGTCGTAGGCCGCCTCCACCAGGCGCGGAAGCTCGTCCCACTTGCCGACATGGCAGGCGACCGCCAGGGCGCGGCGGCCCAGGTCGCGCACCTCCGCGGCGACCGTCTCGCAGGGCTCCAGCTTGCGGCTCGAGACGATCACGTCCGCGCCCGCGGCGGCGAAGGCCTTGACCATCTCATAGCCCAGGCCGCGGCTGCCGCCGGTCACCAGCACGACCTTGCCGGTCATGTCGAAATAGTCGGCCACCTCGCCTCCCCTTCCGGCTTGAAAAAGAGGGCCGGGCGCCGCCCAGCCCAGTTTCCTCAGGGGAGGATCAGTCGAGGTGGTAGATGCGGGCGGCGTTGCTGTGGACGATCTTGCCCACGTCTTCGCGCGCAACGCCCTGGAACACCTCCTCCATGTAGTCGCCCGGCGCCAGGGCCGAGGTGGCGGGGCCGGGGCTCATGCTGGTCGGGTGCGGGAAGTCCGTCTCGTAGAGGATGTTGTCCGCGCCGAGGAAGTCGATGGCCGGCTTCAGGCCCTGCTCGAACCAGAAGCAGCCATAGATCTGGCGCTTGAAGTACTCCGAAGGGAGCAGCTTCATATGCGGGTTTTCCTTGTGCGCCCCGCAGTTCAGCCACTGGTAGTCCAGGCCCTGCAGCAGGTACGGCAGCCAGCCGACGCCGCTTTCAACCGACACGAAGTTGAGCTTCGGGAAGCGCTCGCAGATGCCGCCGCAGGTGATCTGCGAGATGATCTTGCCGTTGTCCATCGAGAACAGGGCGCCCATCGAGGCGAAGGCCGCGTGCCGGCCGATGCTCTCGTGCATCATGTCGAAGTACCACATGTCGCCGGTGCCGATGTGGAAGTTGATCGGCAGGCCCATGTCCTGGGCGGCGGCCCACAACGGATCCCACTGCGGGTCCGTAAGCTTGGGCAGCCCGAAGTGCTCCGGCTCGCCGCACATCACCAGGCCCTTGTGGCCGAGCTTGGCGCAGCGCTCCATTTCCTTGAGGGACAGCTGCACATCCCAGAACGGCAGCGCCATCTGCGGAACCAGCCGCTTGGGGTCGACCGAACTCCACTCCGTGAGCCAGTCGTTGTAGGCCTTCACGCACAGCAGCATCAGCTCGGAGTCGCCGAGCGCCAGATAGCGGCCAGCCCCGAAGCCGGCGACGTTGGGATAGAGGATCTGCGCCCAGATCCCGTACTCGTCCATCTTCTTCAGGCGCGGAGCAGCGGCGTAGAGGGCGGGATCCACCTGCTCCAGCCGCTGCGGGCGCTTGGGCGGATATTCGTGCCAGCCGGCCATGGCGGCCCCGGCAGCGGCCGTCGTGCGCTCGCCGCCGAAGAACCAGGCGTCTTCGTTGTGGTTGGGGTCCCATTTCACGTGCGGAACCTTGTCGCCGTACTTCGCCACCGAGATGCGCGACGTCCACAGATCGTAGGGTTCGATCACGTGGGTGTCGGTGTCGACGACTTTGAAGTCCTTGATGATTGCGTTCACTTGGTTTCCTCCGATGGACCCTGGGCAGCGGGCTCCGCCCTGGCTGTTGGGTCGCTAATTTATGATGATGATTAGCACAATCTTGGCGGCCGCCAAGCGGAATCCCTTCGCCTCGAAGAAAGACGTCAGGCCGCCTGACCGGGCGCGGCGTTGGCGTATTTGCGCAGCTCCAGCCGCGCCACGGTGCGGGCGTGGACCTCGTCCGGACCGTCGGTGATGCGGTGGATCCGATTGTTGGCGTACAGCTCGGCCAGGCCGAAATCCGCCGTCACGCCGGCGCCTCCATGGGCCTGGATGGCGTCGTCGATCACCTTGCAGGCGATGCGCGGCGCCGCGACCTTGATCATGGCGATCTCGGCGCGGGCGCTCTTGTTGCCGGCGACGTCCATCATGTAGGCCGCCTTGAGACAGAGCAGGCGGCACATCTCGATGTCGATCCGCGCCTCGGCGATGCGCTGCTCCCAGACCGAGTGCTCGGCGATCGCCTTGCCGAAAGCCACGCGCGACAGCAGCCGCCGGCACATCATCTCCAGCGCCACCTCGCAGGCGCCGATGATCCGCATGCAGTGATGGATCCGCCCCGGCCCCAGACGGCCTTGCGCGATCTCGAACCCGCGGCCTTCCCCCAGCAAGATGTTCCCAGCGGGCACGCGGACGTTCTCCAGCAGCACCTGGGCGTGGCCCCCGTGCGCCTCGTGCTCGTAGCCGAACACCGGCAGCATGCGCTCGACCGTGATCCCCGGCGTCTTCGGATCCACCAGGATCATCGACTGCTGATTGTAGGGACCGGCGGTCGGATCGGTCTTGCCCATCACGATGTAGACGTCGCAGCGCGGGTGGCCCGCGCCGGACGAGAACCATTTGCGCCCGTTGATCACATAGTGGTCGCCGTCCCGTTCGATGCGGGTCTCGATGTTGGAGGCGTCGGACGAGGCGACCGCCGGCTCGGTCATCAGGAAGGACGAACGGGTCTCGCCGCGCATCAGCGGACGAAGGTAGCGGTCCTTCTGCGCCCGGGTGCCGTAGCGCATCAGGACTTCCATGTTGCCGGTGTCCGGCGCCGAGCAGTTGAAGACCTCGGAGGCCCATCCGACCTTGCCCAGGATTTCGGCGACCGCGGCGAACTGCAGGTTCGACAGCTGAACGCCCTCGAATTCGAAGGTGTCGTCCACGTGGACGTGGCCGCTGTGCGGCGGCATGAACAGGTTCCACAGGCCCTCAGCGCGGGCCTTGGCCTTCAGCTCGTCGACGATCGGCACCGCCTTCCAGCGGTCCCCTTCCCGCTCCTGCCTGTGATAGAGCTCGTCGTTCGGATAGATGTGCTCGTCCATGAAGCGCTGGACGCGCGCGATCCACGTCCGGGTCTCGTCTGAATGCTCGAAAATCATCGGCCGGGCCCTCCCCGAGAGCGTTGTTTTTGTTTGTGTACGGATCAGGCTTCCAGGATGACGACGGCCGAAAGGCCCGGCGCGCCGTAGACCTGGCTGTAGGCGAGGCGCGCGTCCGGCGTCTGACGCCCTTCGGCGCGGCCCCGAAGCTGCTGAACGTTTTCATGGACCTGGCGCAGGCCCGAGGCGCCGATCGGCTCGCCGCAGGCCAGGCATCCGCCGTCGGTGTTGATCGGCAGGCGCCCGCCCAGGCGGGTCGCGCCGTCCGCCACCAGCCGCTCCTGCTCGCCGTCCTGGCAGAATCCGTTCTCGGCCATGTGCATGATTTCCGCCCCGCTCTCGGTGTCCTGGATCTGGGCGACGTCGATCTCGTCCGGCCCGACGCCGGCCATGTCGTAGGCGGCCTTGGCGGCAAGCTGAGTCGGCGACGGGCCACGCTCGACGTCCAGCGACGGCGAGAACACCTCGAACGAGCCCGGCACCCGGGTCCGCACCGCCGCGCCGCGGACCTTCGGACCCGAGAGCCCGAGTTCGCGCATCTTGCGGTCCGAGGCGAGAATGAGGGCGACGCCGCCTTCGGCGGGCGAGCAGAACATGTACTGCGTCAGAGGATCCGAGATCATCCGCGAGTCCATGATCGCCTGCAGACTGATCGCCTTGCGCCGCCAGGCGTGAGGCGCACGTACGCCGTTCTCGAAGGCCTTCTCGGCGACCCGGCCCAGCGTCACGGGGCTGATCCCATGCAGCCCCATGTACCGGGTGATCTTGTTGGCGAAGAACTGGGTGGTGAGCATCAAGCCCAGCTCGCCGTACCACTCCGGCAAGCCCCAGTCGGCGGGCATGGCGTTGAAGGCGCCGCGCGGATGCTTGTCGAAGCCGACGACCACACCCAGGTCGAACTCGCCCGACTTGATCGCCCAGTAGCCGGACAGCAGGGCCGAGCCGCCGGCCGCGCAGCCGTTCTTGACGTTGATGAACTGCATGCCGGTCAGCCCCAGGCGCGGCATCACCGCGTCCGCGTTGCCGGCGGCCTCCGAGCCGCCGAACCCAAACTGTATGTCGGACCAGTCCAGGCCGGCGTCGGCCAGCGCCTGGCGGACGGCGAACACGCCCTGGTCCAGGCCGGTGAGGTCGTCATGCCGGCCAAAGGTGTGGATCCCGGCGCCAACGATGTGAATGTCGGTCATGCTGCGTCTCGCAAGGCGGTCGCCCCAGAAGCGATAGGCGTGAAGGCGTAGGCCAGGACGGTCTCGCCGCTGGCCTTGCGGAAGGGCGTCAGGATCAGGCGCATGGCCTGGCCGATGTGGAGGCTCGAAAAGTCCGAGACCTCGAACCGGCCCTCGACGATGACCTCCCCGGGCAGCTCGACGTAGCCCAGGGCGAAGGGCTGGAAGCTCTCCTCGTCGTCGGCCCCGGCATAGGGCTCCTTGGGCCGGAAGCGCTGGACGGTGAACGACCACAGCACGCCCTCGGACGCGAGGCGGACGCGGTCATAGAGCTGGCCTTCGGGGCCGCCGGGGCACGGGAAGACCATGCGCCCGTCGCTCCGTCTGCGGCCGCCGATCAGGTGCGGAACCCCGTCCACCACCTCGAACAGGCCTTCCGCCACCGGCGCGGTCTCCATCCCGGTCCTCCACATTCTAATTTATTACGATGATTATGAGAGTCTTGGTCGTGAAATTCAACTGCGTCAGCGCCGGCCGTCATGCGAGCTTCGGAACGTCGCTGCCCTCCCACGCCAGCGCCTGGCGCAACTCCGCCTTGAGGAGTTTGCCGTTGAGATTTCGCGGCAGCGGCTCGGTCCGGATCTCGAAGCTCGCCGGAACCTTGAAGGGCGCGAGCCGCGACTGCAGAAAGGCCCGCAGCTGCGGGTCCGTGGCCGCCCGGCCTGGCCTGAGGGTCACGAAGGCCACCGGTTCTTCGCCGAGCACGCGGTGCGGCCGCGCGACCAGGGCCGCCTCGAGCACCGCGGGATGCTCGGCCAGGGCGTTCTCCACCTCGACGCAGTAGATGTTCTCGCCGCCCCGGATCACCACGTCCTTGAGGCGGTCGACGATGGAGACGAAGCCCTCGGCGTCCATGCGCGCAAGGTCGCCGGTCCTCACCCATCCCGCCACGAAGGCGGCGCGGGTGGCGACGGGATCGCGCCAGTAGCCCTTCACCACCTGCGGGCCGCGGTACCAGAGCTCGCCGATCTCGCCCGGCGGCAGCGACTCGTCGGTTCCCGCGCGCGTGATCTTCACCTCGCCGACCGCGACCGGCGGCCCGCAGCTGCCCGGTCGATTCGCGTAATCCTCAGCGGAGTGGGTGGTGGCCAGGCCCGAGGTCTCGGTCATGCCCCAGCCGTGGCCAGCGGTCGCGCCCGGCAGGGCCTCGGCGATCCGCCGCGCAAGCTCCGGCGGCGCGGCCGACCCGCCGTATCCGAGGCTGGCGAGGCAGGAGAGGTCGAAGCGTTCCCGCGACGGGTGTTCGATCAGCTGCAGCACCATGGCCGGCACGCCGATCCACCAGCTCAACCGCTCCTGGGCGATCAGAAAGATGGCGCGCTCGGCATCCCATCGGCGCATCAACACCAGCTTGGACCCCGCGTAGAGACAGGGCGCGAGGATGGCCAGGCAGCCGGTGACGTGAAAGAGCGGCACGGTCAGCAGCGCGCCACCCTGGGGTTCGGCCGCCGGAGTCGGGACCGGCTCGCCTCTTCGCAGATGGACGCGCGCGGCCGCGCTCGCGGCGGCGATGATGTTGGAGAGGATGTTGCGATGGCTGCCGAGCGCGCCCTTCGGCCGGCCGTTCGTTCCGGAGGTGTAGAAGATCGTCGCGTCGTCTTCCGCGGCGAGCTCGGCCCCCGGCAGATCGTCATCTGGAAGCGCCGGCCAGGCGGCGGGCGGACCGATGATCTCCTTCAGCCGCCTCGCCCCGCCGACCTCCCCATCTGCGCGGACGACATAGATCCGCCGAAGGCCGGAGGCGGCGTCGCCGGCCACGATCCGCGCGAGCCGCTCTGCATCCACGACGGCGAAGGCTGCGCCGGAGTCGGCCAGGGCGTAGTCCAGCTCGGCGGTCGTCCACCAGCCGTTGAGCGGCGTCACGATCGCCCCGACCGAGGAGGCGGCGAAGAAGGCGACCGCCCACTCCGGCAGGTTGCGCATGGCGATGGCGACGCGGTCGCCCTTGCACACGCCGGCCTCGACCAGCGCCCTGGCGAAGGCCGCCGTCGCGCGATGGAAGCCGTCGAAGCTGACGCGCTCGTCGTCCAGCACCAGGAAGGTGCGCTCGCCATGGCCGCGCGCGATCGCCAGCAGCGTCCGGGTCGTCGCCGGCGCCGTCTTCCAGACCCGCATCCGGGCGCCGCCGATTTCGATCTCCTCGATCTCGAACGGCGAGCCGGGCGCGGTCAGCCGGGCATGGGCCTCGGCGATGCTCATGGCCGGGAAGCTCATGGCGCGCCTCTCAGGCTAGGAGCCATGCGCGCCATCGCTCAGAGACCGAGCACTGTCTTGGCGATGATCGTGCGTTGAATCTCATTGCTGCCGCCGAAGATCGTCCAGGCGCGATTGTTCAGGTAGGTCGCCGCGGCGACCTGGGCGGCCCGCGACAGAACTGGCTCCGGCGCGGCCTCGCCGTAGAGCGGCCGCTCGTCGGGTAGCTGCAGCGCCGCGTAGCCGTGCATCTTGAGCCTGAGGCGGCTGACGTCCTGGCGCAGGTTGGAGGCGATCAGCTTAGCCAGGGAGCTCTGGGCGGAGGCGCGCCCCTGCGCCGTCTCCGCAAGCACGCGCAGCTCGGTCACCTCGAGCGCCTGGGCCTGGAATTCCAGCGCCGCGAGCTCGGAGAGGAAGAGCGGCTCTTCGCTGATCGGACCACCGCTGTCGCCGGGAACCGCAGAGGCTTCGGCGCGCAGATCGGCCAGTTCCATCAGCAAGGCGGGCGCATGGCAGCTGCCGCCGCGCTCGTTCTCCAGCAGGAACTTGGCGATCGTCCAGCCGGACCCGTCCTCGCCGATCATGTCCTCGGCCACGACATCGTCGAGGAAGACCGCGTTCACCTCGTGATCGCCGGAAATGCTGAGGATCGGACGCACCTCCACGCCGGGCTGGCGCATGTCGACCAGCAGGAAGCTGATGCCGGCTTGCGGCTTGCCCTCCGGCCGGGTGCGCGCCAGGCAGAACATGTGGTCGGCGTAATGGGCGTGGGTGGTCCACAGCTTGCCGCCGTTGATGATCCAGCGGTCGCCGTCGTGGATCGCCCGCGTCTGCAGGCTGGCCAGATCGGATCCGGAGCCGGGTTCGGAAAAGCCCTGGCACCAGTAGTGCTCGCCAGAGAGGATCCGCGGCAGATAGTGCTGCTTCTGCCGCTCGGTCCCGAACCTGTGCAGCACAGGCGCGAGCAGAGCGAGACCGAGCGCGGCCAGCTTCGGCGCGTGCGCCAGCGCGCACTCCTTCTCGAAGATGTAGCGCCGGACCGGATCCCAGCCGACGCCGCCGTAGCCCTTCGGCCAGGCGTAACCCAGCCAGCCCTTCTCGTTGAGGATGCGCTGCCATTCGCGGCCGATGTCGGGTTCGGCGAAGACCGTCGGCGTCAGGCGCGCGCCCGCCCTGAGCTCCGGCGTGAGCCGCTGCTCGAGGAAGTCGCGAACCTCTTCACGAAAGGCGCGCTGCTCGGCCGTGAACTGCATGTCCATGACCGAAGTCTGCAGAAACCGGCCGGGCGGTTCGCCTGACCAAAAGGAGAGGAGCACTCGGGCCGGTCGCGTGAAAACCTCCGATCAAGCCGCTCCAGCGCCCCCTTACCGACACGAGGCCATGAACTTCGAACTGAACGACGACCAGCGGATGATCGAGAACCTGGTCGAGCGGTTCACCGCCGACCGCTACCAGCCCGGCCGCCGCGCCGCCTATCGCGCCCTGCCGGAAGGTTTTTCGCCGGAGAACTGGAAGCTTCTCGGCGAGGTCGGGATCCTGCCGCTGCTTGCCGACGGGCCCGAGGAGGTCGGCGGCGGCCCGGTCGAGACCATGGTGGTGATGCAGGCGCTCGGCCGCTCGCTCGTCGTGGAGCCCGTCCTGAATGAGATCGTCGCGGCGGGCGCCATCCTCGCCAAGGCCGCGACGCCCGCCCAACGGGAGCGGTGGCTGGAGCCGCTGCTGTCAGGCGAGTCCCACCTGGGCTTCGCCTTCGCGGAACACCCGGCCCGCTTCTCGCTGGAGCGCCTCGAGACCGTTGTGCGATCCGGCCGACTGACGGGCCGCAAGACCTGCGTCCCGCATGGCGCCGAGGCCTATGTGGTCAGCGCGGTCGAGGACGGCGTTGCGCGGCTTTACCTGGCGCCCTGCGACCGCGACCGGATGCAGACGCGCGCCCTTCGCCTGGTCGACGGCTCGCTCGCCTGCGAGCTCGAATTCGACGGCGCGGCGGTCGAACCCCTGGGGCTGAGCCTGGACGATATCCAGCCTGTGCTGGACCGCGTCCGGCTCGCCGCGAGCGCCGAAATGCTCGGCGTCATCGACTTCGCCTTTGCCGCGACGCTGGACTACGTGAAGGTCCGCCGCCAGTTCTCGGCGACGATCGGCAGCTTCCAAGCGATCCAGCATCGCCTGGCCGACCTCTACGCCCTGAAGGAACAGGCGCGCTCGATGCTCTTCCGCGCCGCCCTGGCGTCACCCTCGGAACTGAAACCAGCGACGGCCGCGGCCAAGGCCTATGTCTCGCGGGCTGCGCTGCGGATCACCGAGGAGGCGATCCAGCTGCACGGCGGCATGGGCATATCGGACGAGCTCGAGGTGGGCGCCGGCCTGAAGCGCGTCCTGGTTCTGTCCAGCCTGTTCGGCGACGCCGACCATGAGACGTCCCGCTACAACGCCCTGCGGGCGGCCTGAGGACCCTGGCCATGGACCCAGCGAACCGCATCAGCTTCCGCCTCGACGGCAAGACGGTGTTCCTGTCCGGCGCGGCGGGGCACCTGGGACGCGCGATGGCCTTCGCCTTCGCCGACGCCGGCGCGCACGTCATCGTCAACGGCCGCACGCGCTCGACGCTGGAAGGCCTGGCCGCCGAAATCAAAAGCGGCGGCGGCGCGGCAAGCGTCGCCGCCTTCGACGTCACCGACCGGCCGGCGGCGGACGCCTTCCTGGGCGGCCTGCCCAAGCTGCACGTCCTGATCAACAACGCGATCAGCGGCCTCGGCGGCAAGGACGCCGGTGCGGAGATCGACCGCTTCCGCGGGATCGTCGAGAGCGGTCTGGTCGCCTCCCATGCCAACATCACAGCGGCCCTGCCCGCCCTCACGACCGCCGCGGCGGAGGCCGGCCAGGCCTGCGTGATCAACATCGCGTCCCAGTGGGGCCACGTCAGTCCGGACTTCCGGATGTACGAGGATTGCGGACTCTCCCCGACCCCGCCGCAGTACGGCGCGACCAAGGCCGGACTGATGCAGCTGACGCGCTATCTGGCGGTCCAGCTGGCGCCGCGGCGGATCCGGGTGAATTCGCTCAGTCCGGGGATTTTTCCCTGGCCCTCCATCGTCGAGGAACAACCCGGCTTTGTCGCCCGGGCGAGCGACCGTTCTCCCATGGCGAGGCTGGGCGAGGCGCACGAACTGGCCGGACCGGCCGTGTTCCTGGCCTCCGACGCGGCCTCCTATGTAACCGGCGCCGACCTGCGCGTGGACGGCGGCTGGACCGCGAGATGAGCAGGCGCCGATCAGAACGCGATGTAGCCGAGCTGGGCGGCCTTGAAGAGCACCTGGCTCTTGTTGACCGCGTCCAGCTTCTCCGAGGCGTTGCGCAGGTGGAACCTCACCGTGGCCCGGCTCAGCTTGAGAATCAGGCTGATCTCGACATCGGTCTTCCCCGCCGCGGCCCACCGCAAGCACTCGACTTCCCGTTTGCTCAGCAACGACATCGGCGGAAGGCGGGCCTGCGCCGAACGCACGCGGACATATCCAGTGATGAACTGACGCGTGAGAAGGCCCAGCGCCGGCGCGTGCGCCGCGAAGGTCTCGGAAAGGTCCGTCTCAAGAGGGTCCTCCAGCGTGAAGCTCACCGCGCCGATCTGGCCAAACGGCAGGTGGACCGGCACCACGATGGCGGCGGATGCGAAGCTCCGAGTGACGAAGTCGCTTCGATCGATTGCGTCCATCAGCGGATTCGGAAGGCTCCCGTGGAAGCCGGCCGCATTGCACCAGAAGGGCTCGCTTTCGTAGCGGCAGGCCGTCGGCAAGGGCGAGTGCAAGGCGAGCTGCGGGGTCCGCCACCAGCGGTCGTCCTCGGTCCAGCCGAACACCGAGGTGGCCAGCACATTCCCCTCGGCGTCGGTCATCGACGTCTTGCTGGCGATGTTGTGACACGCGGCCACGCGGAAACGGCCGTGACGCCAGGCGAAGTCGCGCAAGGCGATCGCGGCGGGCCTGATGTCCTCCAGCGCCGCGATCCTCACGGATTGGAGCGTGATCTCCAGGTCGTCCTGCAACAAACCCATCAGGGCCCTTCGCTCAGCGCGTTCCGCAGCATGTCATGGCTTCCGCGGCGCAGGCATCCTACCGCCGAATTTATCGGCCGCGCCAGAAACCGCCGCGCGGCTCCGCGCCTCGGGCCGCCCGGAGCGCTAGGCCCGCTCCAGAGCCGCCTCCGCGGCCATCAGCCCTGGCGGGATGCGGCCCGGTCGATAGAGTTTGCGCAGCTCGGCGTCGACCATCGCCTGTTGACGCTTGGCAGGCCAGTCGACCGGATCGAACATCACCTGAACCGCCATCCCCATGAGCAGCATGAGGATCCGCTGCGCCTCTTCTCTCAGATCGAGGCCGGCGATCAGAAGGTCCTTCGCGTCCAACGTCCGCATGACGCCGAGGAAGGCGTCGCGCGCGCGGGTGACGCAGCCGCGCTGAATCTCGGCGATTTCCGGATCGGCCACCGCCCGCGCCCAGAACGCCAACCAGATCTTCCACTCGATCAATCGCTCCTCGTCCAACGGCATGAATTCGGCCGTAAAGGCTCGCAGGTCCTCGCGATCCGCCGCCAACACGCGGTCGCATCGCGCCTGCGACATGTCGATGCTCGAGTAGTAGGTGAGTATCAGGAGCTCCCGCTTGTTGCGGAAGTAGTGGGACACGATCGCCGTACTGCAATTCGCCGCCTCCGCGACGTCGCGGATAGTTACGGCCTCCAACCCCGCTGCGGCGATCAGCCGCGACGCCACAGCGATCACCTGCCGGCGCCGCGCTTCGTGATCGACGACAACTGGCATTGACACCTTTCTAAAACACTCGTCATATAACAGCGGTTATATAACGATCATCATAATAAATTACAACCGGAGGAAACCCCAGATGCAAGGACCCCTGCCCGCCCCCTAGTGGCTCGGAACGCACGTGCGAGCAAGTCTCGGCCCGCTCGGACGCAGTTTCTCCTGCCAGATGACAAGTAATTGCACACTAGATCGCCGCCGCCATCACGGCTGCTGCGCATGCGGGCCTGCGCCCGAAGCGCGAGCGATCTGTTTAGCCCAAGCAGGATTCATGACAACTGAAGCGCTCGTCAAACCTTCGCTCGACGAACACCTCTCCGGAGCTGCGAAAGCCTTCCTGGCCGAGGGCCGTTTCGGCCATCTCATCGACGGCGAAACCTGCTTTTCGGACGAGACATTCGCGGTCTACGACCCGGCGACCGGCGCCGAGTTCGCCCGCTGCGCCGCCGGGACCGCTAAGGATGTGGACCGCGCCGCCCGCGCCGCCCGCGCCGCCTTTGACGACGGTCGCTGGCGCAATCTGGATCCGCTCGAGAAGGAGCGGCGGCTGCGGCGGCTTAGCCAGCTGATCTCTCAGAACCGCGACCTGCTGATGGACATTGACGTCATCGACGGCGGCCTGGTGCGGGCCTATTCGGAATTCATCGTCAACTTCGGCCAGGACGCTGTCGACTACTACTCGGGCTGGCCGACGAAGCTGCACGGCTCGGCTCCCGCCTGCCCTCCCGACGTGGTGGTGCAGGAAGTGCGCGAGCCGGTCGGCGTGGTGGGAATCATCACCCCCTGGAACGGCCCCTCGGCGGCGCCGGCCGCCATCGTACCGGCGCTCGCCTGCGGCAACAGCGTGGTGCTGAAGCCGGCCGAGCAGACCCCCCTCGCGGCGATCATCATCGGTCGCCTCTGCCTGGAAGCCGGCATCCCCCCTGGCGTCGTCAACGTCGTCCAGGGCAAGGGCGAGGTGGTCGGCCAGGCGCTGGTCGAGCATCCGTTGGTGGACGCGATCGGCTTCACCGGCTCGGGCGAAACCGGCCGACGCATCCAGGCCGCCGCCGCGCCCCGCCTGAAGCGGGTGAGCATGGAGCTTGGCGGCAAAAGCCCGCAGCTCGTGTTCGACGACGCCGACCTGGACAGCGCCGCCACCGCCGTCGCCAATGCGGTCTGGGGCCACTCCGGCCAGGTCTGCACCGCCGGCACCCGGGTGCTCGTCCAGCGCGGCATCCACGACGAGCTCGTCGCCGAGATGGTGGCGCGCTCGCGCTCGATCCGCCTGGGCTCCGGCTTCGCCAAGGACACCCAGATGGGGCCCCTCGTCTCCGAGGAGCAGCTGAACCGGGTTCGCCGCTACGTCGATATCGGTCGCCAGGAAGGCGCCGAGGTCGTCCTCGGCGGCGGCCGCCACGGCCAGGCCGGCTTCTTCCACGAACCGACCATCTTCACCGGCGTGAACAACGGCATGACCATCGCCCGGGAAGAGATCTTCGGGCCGGTGATGACGGTGATCCCATTCGATACCGAGGCGGAGGCGGTCGCGATCGCCAACGACAGCGACTTCGGCCTGGCCGCCGGCGTCTGGACCCGCGATCTCTCGCGGGCGCACCGGCTGAGCCAGGACCTGCGCGCCGGGACGGTGTGGGTGAACACCTACCAGCGCGTCTACCCCTCCATCCCGTACGGCGGAATGAAGCAGTCCGGCTACGGCCGGAACCTCGGCGCCGCCTCGCTCGAGCATCTCACCCAAATCAAGACTGTCTGGCTCAAGATCAGGTGACCCACATGTCGCAGACAATCGCAGAGCGGCCGAATTCCACGCGGCGAGAGGACAGCGATCTCGCCGCGGTGATCCGCGAGCTCAAGGACCGCGTCGACATCCTCGAGACGATGTACGCCTATTGTCGCCACGCCGATAATCTCGACGGCTCCGCCATGGCGGACCTGTTCGTCGGCGACAGCGTCAGCCAGTTCATCCCAGGCGACGATTGGGTGCTTCAGGGGCGTGAGGCGCTGCGGAAGTTCCTGTGCGACGCCCTGGCGGTGACGGTCAGCGGCAGCCACCACATCGCCAATCCCGAGCTTACCTTCGAGACGCCCGACCGGGTGGTGCTCAACTGCTACATGTACTCGTGGCAGCGGTTCACCGGCTTCCCGGTGACCGCCGATTGTCACCGCTGGGGCCGCTACGAGAACCGGTTCGTCCGCACGCCCCAGGGCTGGCGAATGGACCGCCTGCGCCTTGTGTCCGCCGGCGAATATGGCGGCGCCCGCATCGGCGAACAGCTTGGTCGCCCGTTCCCATCCACCTTCGAATAACCACCACCACCTTCAAACCAACACCTTCGACGACGTCCCCGCGGGGGGGCAGCCCAAAAAAATAATCAGGTCCTGGGGAGGACTCACAATGATGCACGCAACTCGCCTGGCGGGCGCACGCAGCCTGCTGCTCATCTCCACCTCTGCCGCGGCGCTCGCCGGCGCTCCACTGGCCGCGCACGCCGCCGAGGCCGACGCGACCTCAGCCGCCGAGCCGGCGCAGGCCGCGGCCCTGGACGAAATAATCGTCACCGCCCGCAAGCGCGACGAGAACATCCAGAACATTCCCGTCGCGGTGACCGCTGTCTCGTCCGAAAAGCTGGACCGGTTCAACCTTCGCAGCATCGAAGGCATCGCCGCTTCCACGCCGCAGCTCAACGTGGTGCGCGGCAACTCCGGCTCCGGCGCGACCATCAGCCTGCGCGGCATCGGCTCGACCTTCACCAGCGTCGGCATCGAGCAGTCCGTCGCGGTCAATCTGGACGGGGTCTATTACGGCCAGGGGCGGATCATCAACGAAGGCTTCTTCGACATGAAGCAGGTCGAGATCCTTCGCGGACCTCAGGCCCTCTTCTTCGGCAAGAACGCCACGGCCGGGGTGCTCTCCTTCCAGTCCGCCGACCCGGGGAACCATTTCGAGGCCCTGGCGCGGGCCGGCTATGAGTTCAAGGGGAAGGCCGCCAACTACGAGGGCGTGATCTCCGGTCCGATCACCGACCAGCTCGGCCTGCGTCTGGCGGTCCGCTATTCGGACCAGACCGGCGCCTACATGCACAACGACGCGCCGGCGAAGACGCTGACGACGCTGGATGTGGCGAATGGCTTCGCCGCGACGGTGCACCAGGTCCCGGCGCCGGTCGGCGACCTGCCGCAGGAAAAGGACTTCTCCGCGCGCCTGACCGCCAAGTACACGCCGTCCGATCAGTTCAGCCTGACGCTGAAGGGCGGCGTCACCAAATACCGCACCAAGAATGCGACCTGGAACTACGAGATGACCGACTGCCCGCTCGGGCGCACCCAGGTCAATCCGACGGAGACCTGCAACGCCGACCGGCACATGCAGCAAAATCCGGTGCCGACCGACATCGCTGCCACCAACGGCATCCTCAACCGGCACGACGGCCAGCTCTATCAGGACTACGACGCCTACGCCCTCAGCGCCAAGGCCGCCTACACGGCGGACAAGGTCAACATCACCTCGGTCACCGGCTTGCACCGGTTCGTGAACTACTTCCTCGGCGACTATGACTTCACCGGCGGGACGAACGGCGGCACCTGGGGCTTCGAGCGGTCGAAATACCTGGCCTTTTCAGAGGAGATCCGCGCCCAGACCACGCTGGATGGGCCGCTGAACTTCATGACAGGGATCTTCGCCCAGACCACCCGGATGGACTTCCTCCAGCAGATCATCTTCCCCGGCGCGCTGGCAAACTCCGCAGCGCCCGATCCGAGCTTCCAATATCTCACCCTGGAAAAGCTCGCCCGCACCGACGGCAACACGCTCGCCGGCTTCGGCCAGGTGCAGTGGAAGATCACCCCGACCCTCGCCCTCGACGTCGGCGCTCGCCTGACGCACGAGACGAAGGACTCGACCTTCACCCAGCCTTACGTCGTGCCGCCGTTCCAGGCGGCGTTCCGCCAGGGCCACGTGCTCGCGGCCAACCAGAAGTTCCACAACTTCTCGCCGGAAGCGACGCTGACCTGGACGCCGTCGGAAGACTGGACCGCCTTCGCCTCCTACAAGCATGGCTACAAGTCCGGCGGCTTCTCCATCAGCGCGCTCGACTCGGTGACGACCACGGTCGACAAGGTCGCCTTCTCGCCAGAGAAGGTGAAGGGCTTCGAGGGCGGACTGCGCGCCTTCCTCGCCAACCACACCCTGCGGCTTGCGCTCGACGCCTACGCCTACGAATACACCGACCTGCAGGTCGACTATTTCGACGCCCCGCACGTCGTCTTCATCACCCGCAACGCCGGGAGCTCGACCGCCAGGGGCGTCGAGTTCGAAGCCGAGTGGGCTCCGCCGGCGGCCCCCGGCCTGGTGCTCCGCGGGACGCTCGCCTACAACCGCGCACGCTACAAGAGCTTCCCGGATGCGCCCTGCTGGGGCGGCCAGACGCCGGCCCAAGGCTGCACGATCGACGCGACCGGCAGCACGATCCAGGACCTGGGCGGCAAGCCCACCGCGCTGGCGCCCAAATGGACCGGCGCGCTGGAAGCCAACTACGAGCACGACCTGACCCAAGGCCTGGTGTTCGGGGCGAGCGCCAACCTCCGCTACTCGAGCTCCTACTTCGGCAACCCCTGGGCCAATCCCTTCACCAAGCAATCGTCCTTCACGACGATCGACGCCTCGCTGCGCCTGCGGACGCGCGACCAGCGCCTGGAGTTCGCGCTCATCGGCAAGAACCTGACCGACAAATACGTGGCGACCTACATCTCCGATGCGCCGAGCTCGGGCTCGGGCACCGGCACGGCGGCGGGCGTCAGGTCCGACCTGACCTCCGCCCCCAACCTGCCCCGCACGATCGCCGTGCAGGTCACCTGGAAATACTAGTCGCGCGCGCCGGCCCCGGCCGGCGCGCCTCCTTAGGGGAGGAGGTCCATGACCGCCGTTTCACAAGACTTCCGCCGCAAGCCCGACACCATGCGCGATCTGGAACGCCGGGCCGTCGCCCATCTGGCGCATGGCGGAACCACCGATCTCGCCAACGCGCCGCTCAGCGTCTCGCCGAGCGAATACACCGATCCGGCGCGCTACGAGGCCGAGCGGCGCGAGCTGTTCGCCAAGCTGCCGCTGCTCGCCTGCCTGTCGCTCGACGTGGCCGAGCCGGGCGACAGCTTCACCTTCGACGCCGCCGGTCCGGCGATCCTCATCGTCCGCGGCCAGGACCGCAAGGCGCGCGCCTTCCTGAACATGTGCACCCATCGCGGCGCGCGGCTGGTGACGGCCTGCGAGCGGCGCAAGCTGATGGTCTGCCCGTTCCACGCCTGGAGCTTCGACACCGAAGGCCGGCTGGTCGGGGTGCCCGGCGAGACGGCCTTCGAGGGGATGGAGCGCGCCGCCCGCGGCCTGGTCCGTGTGCCGGTCGGCGAATGGGGCGGCATGATCTTCGTGAAGGCCCACGCTGGCGAGGAGGAGATCGACGTGGAGGCCTGGCTCGGCGACATGGGGCCACAGCTGCTCGCCCTCGACCTCGCCGGCGCCCGGCCGATCAAGCAGGACCGCGTCGACGCCGAGGCGAACTGGAAATACTGCCTCGACACCTACGGCGAGGCCTATCACTTCAGCGCCCTGCACACGACCACCTTCGGCCAGACGACGGTCAGCAACGTCGCGCTGTACGACGGTTTCGGGCCGCACTACCGGGTGCTCTTCACCAACCAGGGCTATCGGGACTACGTCGGCCAGGACGAGGCCCAATGGCCTGTCACGCCCTACGGCGGCAGCCATTTCATCTTCCCGAACTCGATCATCTACGGCGCGCCGGCGGCGGGCGGCGGCAGCCTGATCGGCATGTACCGCCTCTATCCCGGCGAAAGCGTCGGCAAGTCCTTCACCCTGCTCTCCGTGCACCGCGGGGCCGACGCGCCGGCGGCGACGCCCGACCAGGCCTTCGTCGACGCCCACGACTACATCGTCCACGTGGTCAGCACCGAGGACTACAGCGTCTCCCGGGAGGGCCAGCGCAATCTCGAGCACGCCCCGCTGGGCTTCGAGATCGTCTTCGGCCGCAACGAGGCGGCGCTGCAGAATACCCACCGTCACCTCGCCGAGGTCATCGGCATGCCGTTGGATCAACGCTGAAATGTCGGTCTACCTGCATGTCACGCTGGAGATCCACGCCGCCCAGCTGGGCCGGTTCCTGGACGGGATGGAGAAGACCGCCGTCCCCTTCCTGGAGCGGGAGGGCTGGCGTCTCGCCGGCGCCTTCGTCCAACGCTCGGGACGGCTCGGCAACGTCATCGACCTCTGGGAGCTGGACGATTTCCAGCACTACGACCGGGCGCTTTCGGCCTTCGCAGCCGATCCCGCCTTTCCGGACTTCAAGGCGATGCTCGAGCAGGCGGTGATCAGCGAGACCGTGGTCTTCGCCAGTCCCGCCTCCTACATGCCGAGCGCCCAGCCTTCCGCCGCCTGAGCTACGCCCCGACGAACACGCCGGGGCGCTTCTCGACGACGGCGGCCAGCCCCTCGGCGAAGTCCTGCGTGCCCAGCAGCATGGCCTGGGCCAGCACATTGGTCGCCCACTCCTTCTCCATGCTGGATTCCGCCCCGCGCCGCAGCCCCTCCTTGGCGGCGGCGTAGGCCAGGGGCGGCAGGGCGGCGAGCTGCGCCGCGAACGCCTGGGTGCGTTCGTGAAGGCGGTCGGCGTCGACCAACTCCGAGGCCAGGCCGATGCGCACCGCCTCCTCCGCGCCGATCGGCCGTCCGGCGAGCACGATCTCCGCCGCGCGGCCCGCCCCCACCAGCCTGGGCAGCAGGAACAGCCCGCCCAACGGGGGGATCAGCCCCAGCTTGATCCAGCTCTCGTGAAATTCGGCCGTCGGCGCGACCAGGCGAAAATCGCAGGTAAGCGCCAGCTCGCAGGCCACGGTGATGGCGGCGCCCGAGACCGCCGCGATCGTCGGCTTCGGACAGTGATGGAGCCTGCGCGCCGCGCCTTGAAAATGAGCGTAGATATCGCTCTTCACCTGGGGCGCAGGCGTGGTCTTCAGGCCTTCCAGGAAGCTGAACTCGGCGCCCGCCGAAAAGTGCTTGCCTTCGCCGGCCAGCACCATGGCACGCACCGCCGGGTCAGCGGAGAGCCCGTCTACCGCACGGCAGATCTCGGCCAGCGTCTGCGGCCGCAGGGCGTTGCGGCGGTCAGGACGGTTGATCCTGATCCAGCCGACGGGGCCGGACCGCTCGACGAGCAGGTCCTCATAGACCTCGGACATGGCGGCGGCCCTATTCGCCGGCCGGCTCGAACGCCTGGGCGTCCGCGGCTGCGCGGTTCACCACGACCGGCGCGCCCTGCCATGGGCCGATCCGCTCCTGCGAGCGATCCTGGAAATCCTCGGGCAGGTCCTCGACCATGTTCCAGGTGGCGGCGAGCCGGCCCAGGCCGACGCACCAGGCGACCCACAGGCCAAGCTCGACGATCTGGGGTTCGCTGAAGAAGCTGCGCAATCCATCGTAGACCACGTCGTCGATCGACAGATGGTTGGTCGCCATCCGCTCGCCGTAGTCGATCGCCGCCTTTTCGGCCGCGGAAAGGTCGCAGGCTTCGTAGGGCTTCTGCAGCGAGCAGACCGCGCCCTCCTCCAGGCCGTCGTCCACCGCGCTGGCGTAGCGGATCGCCATGCAGCTGCGGCATTGATTGTGGAAAGCGATCCGCAGCCGGACCAGCTCCAGCAAGCGCTCCGGAAGCGTGCGGTTGGCGCGCAGGGCCTGATTGTATTGCAGCATGGCGAGCGACAGCACCGGCCGGTGAGCGGTGATGCGCGTGACGCCGAGCTCGATGGCCGTAGGCGCGCTATCGCCGAGCGCCGCCTGCAGCTCCGGCGGCCAGGCTTCCAAAGGGACCAGGCTGAGCCTCGACATGATCGTTTCCTCCGTCGCGTGCGGGTTCGCCACGCACATTCTTGTTCCGCGTTCTGGGACGCTTATTTATTACTATAATTATCATAATCTTGCGGATCGCAACCGCTAAACCGGCAGGGTTTCAGGCCGCCGGCGCGCGACCGAGGCGGTGTCGTCCAGCACCAGGCACTGGCCGCTCATGAAGGCGGATTCATCGGAGGCCAGATAGACGGCCAGCTGCGCCACGTCCTCCGGCGCGCCCAACCGTCCGGCCGGCGTCCTGGCCGCGCCGGCCTGCTGCGCCACCGAGCGCACCATCGGGGTGTCGATGGAGGACGGCAGGACGGCGTTGCAGCGGATCCCATAGCCCTGCTCGTGACAATGGACGGCGACGGCGCGGGTCAGGGCCGACACAGCGCCCTTGGCGGCGCTGTAGGCGGTCACCGGCGGATTGCCCTGGATCGCATTGATGGAGGACAGGTTGACGATCGCGCCGCCGCCGGAACGGGCGATGAGCGGCACCGCATGCTTGCAACCGAAGAAGGTCCCGTCGGCGCTCACCGCCATCACCGCCCGGTAGTCGGCTTCCGAGGTGTCCTCGATGGTGCCCAGCCGGACCACGCCGGCGTTGTTGACCAGGATGTCGAGCCGGCCATGGCGGCGGTCCACCTCCGCCAGCCGGGCGATCCATTCACCCTCATGCCTGACGTCGAGCGACAGGAACTCGGCTTGAGGGCCCAGGTCTTCGGCCAGGCGGGCGCCCTCCGCCTCGTCGACATCGCACAGGACCACGCGCGCGCCCTCGCGGACAAAGGCGGCGGCGATAGCCGCGCCCAGTCCCTTCGCCGCCCCAGTGACAAGCGACACCTTGCCGTTCAGACGCGCCATAACGACCTCTCCCCGCTGCGGGCTCGCGCCTGAGCACACGCGGCGTGCGGCCACCCCGTCAAGCTGACTGAAAGATCAGGCGAGATCGGGCGGCCGCGGGATCAAACTCGGATCCAGATGATCCCAGCCTCCAGCCGCACCCTCTACGACGAAGACCACGTCCTGTTCCGCGACCAGGTCCGGCGCTTCTTCGACCGCGCCCTGATCCCGAATCTCGACCGCTGGGAGGCGCAGGGGATCGTCGACCGCACGTTCTGGCGCGCAGCGGGCGAGGCCGGCCTGCTGTGCCCGACGGTGTCGCCGGACTACGGCGGCCTGGGACTCGATTTCCGCTTCAACGCGATCGTCGGCGAGGAGCTGGCCTATGCCGGCTCGTCCGCGGGGCTGACGCTGCAGTCGGACATCGTCGTCAGCTACATCGAGCACCTTGGCTCCGAGGCGCAGAAGCAGCGCTGGCTGCCGAGGATGATCTCCGGCGAAACGATCGTCGCGATCGCCATGTCCGAGCCGGGCGCCGGATCGGACCTCCAGGGCGTCCGCACGACGGCCCGGCGGGAGGGCGACAGCTACGTCCTCAACGGCGCCAAGACCTATATCACCAACGGCCAGCTCGCCGATCTGGTGATCGTCGTCGCCAAGACCGATCCGGCCGCCGGGGCCAAGGGAATGTCCCTCATCCTGGTGGAGGCGGATCGGGAGGGGTTCGCCCGCGGCCGCAACCTCGACAAGATCGGCCAGCATTCCGCCGACACCTCCGAGCTGTTCTTCAACGATGTGCGCGTACCGCATTCGAACCTGCTGGGGGACGAGGGCCGGGGCTTCGCCGCCCTGATGTCGGAGCTTCCGCAGGAGCGGCTGTCGATCGCCATCCAGGCCCAGGCCGGCGCCCAGCGCGCCTTCGACGAGGCGCTGGCCTTCACCAAGGATCGCAAGGCGTTCGGACAGACGATCTTCGCCTTCCAGAACACGCGCTTCACGCTCGCCGACGCCGCCACCAAGCTCCAGGTCGGCTGGGCGCATCTGGACTGGGCGATCGCCCGGCACGTGGCCGGCGCGCTGACCACCGCCGAGGCCTCCGCCGCCAAGCTCCACCACACCGAGCTGCAGAACGAGATCTGCGACGAGGCGCTGCAGCTGCACGGCGGCGCCGGGTACATGAACGAGTCGATGATCGCGCGCCTGTGGCGCGATGCGCGAGTGACGCGGATCTACGGCGGCGCCTCGGAGATCATGAAGGAAATTGTGGCGCGCAGCCTCTGACCGGCGCATGCGCCGCCGGGCGCCCCGGGACACGCAGGATGGGAACTCGCCCGAGTTTCGCCCGCCGAGCCAGCCGTTGCGTCTACTCCATCACGAGCACGGCCTTCGTGCATTTCCCGGCGTGCTGGTCGTCAATCGCTTGGTTGATCTCGGTGAACGGATATCGAGAGATCAGCCGATCGAACGGGAAATTCCCTGCCCGATGATGCGCAATGAGCTCGGGGATGAAGACGTCGGGGTCACTGTCGCCTTCGAGGATGCCCTGAATTCTCAGACCGCGGGCCAGAACGACGTTCGCATAGCCGGGCGTGGGCGCGTCCGCCTTGGCGGGGATGCCGAGCAGTCCGAGGGTTCCTGCCAATCGCAGGCAGAACACCGCTGCGTCCATAACTTTGGACTGTCCGGTCGTATCCAGCGCGTAGTCGACGCCGGCGGGCATGATCGCGCGGACGAGATGGGCAAGCTTGCCTGTGGCCGGGTCGATGACGTGGGTCGCACCGAGTTCACGCGCCAGCGCTCGCCGCTCCGGCATCGGATCGGACACCATAATCGCGCCGCACCGTGCAATGCCGCGTGCGGCCATCACCGCGCTTAGTCCCACCGATCCCGCGCCGGTGACGAGAAGGCTGGACCCGGGCTCGCAGGCGATCGAGCGCAGCACGGCGCCTGCGCCGGTCTGAATGCCGCACCCCAGCGGGGCGTAGGTATCGAGCGGAGCGTCTTGCGCCACCTTCACGACATTCCGTTCATAGGCGAGGGCGTGAGTCGCGAAGGATGACTGGCCGAAAAAGTTGCTCGAGATCGCTTCCCCGTCACGCCTCAGCGCACGGCTCCCGTCGGGCCTCGCCCCGGCAAAGTTGAGTACGCCCGAATGCTCGCAATAGCTGGGCTGGTGCACCTCGCAGCGGGTGCAGCGTCCGCAGGAGCGGAACGTCAGCACCACGCGATCACCGGGCACGACCTTGGTCACCGCCTCGCCCACCGATTCGACGACGCCCGCGCCCTCATGACCGAGCACGGCGGGCAGCGGGATCGGAAGCAGCTGATCTCGCGCGGACACATCCGTGTGGCAGAGCCCGACGGCCGCGATGCGGACGAGGATCTCGTCGGAGCGCGGCGGTTCCAGATCGAGCAGCTGGATTTCGAACGGCGATCGCGGCGCGGTGGCGACTGCGGCGGTGACCTTCATCTGTCTTTCCCATGGATACTTGCCGCGCTCGACATGACGTCGCCCTCCGAAAGGCGATGAATCAAAATATCACCAAGTTGAACTTCCACGCACTATAGTTTACATTGAGCTCGTCGGACTCATATTGTTCCGACTTACTATTTCAGGCAAGCCGCATGCGCCTTTATCACTGCGACAACGCCCGCTCTTTCCGGGTTTTGTGGACGTTCGAAGAACTCGGGCTGCCCTACGATCTCGTGACAATGCCCTTCCCCCCCAGCCAAACAACTCCGGCCTATCTCAATGAGAATCCGCTCGGCACCGTGCCGCTGCTCGTCGACGGCGACACGCGAATGACTGAATCGGGCGCGATCTGTCAGTATCTCGCGGAGCGCTATCCGGACGGCGGGCTTGCCCTCGGCCCGGAGGATCCGCGCTATGGAGACTATCTCAACGCCCTTCACTACGGCGAGGCGACGCTCACCTTTCCGCAGGCGGTGTATCTGCGCTACGCGCTGTTCGAGCCCAAGGAACGGCGCAACCCGGCGGTTGCCGACGACTATCGGCTGTGGTTCCACGCGCGGCTGTGCTGGCTTGAGGCGCTGCTCGGGCGCGCGCCATATGTGGCCGGCGAGCAGTTCACGGTTGCGGATATCTGCGTGGGCTACGCATTGATGCTCGCCCAGCACATCGGCCTCGGCGACCTTCTGTCGAGTGCGCAACGCGACTATTTGGGGCGACTGAGCCGACGCCCCGCATTCGAGCGGGCCATTGCCCGCCAGTCGCCCCCGTAGACGCAGGCCTCCCCGACCGCAGCGCTGCAATGCCTCTGCGATCCGATCATGGGCTGAACCAGGCCGATCTCTGACGTGTCGCGACCGACCTTGACCGCGAACTAAGGCGCCGGGTACGGGCATGGCTGTCAGCGCGCCATCCGCAGCGCCCCGTCGGTTACGACGGCCGCACATCCCGATAGCGTCACTCAAAGCGCCTCGACGATGGTCACGTTGGCGATGCCGCCGCCCTCGCACATGGTCTGCAGGCCGTAGCGCTTGCCCCTCGCCTTCAGCGCGTAGATCAGCGTCGCCATCAGCTTGGTCCCGGACGCGCCGAGCGGATGGCCGAGCGCGATGGCGCCGCCGTTCACGTTGAGCTTCTGCGGGTCGGCGCCGATCATCTTCAACCAGGCCAGCGGCACCGGCGCGAATGCCTCGTTGACCTCATAGAGGTCGATATCATCGACGCGCATGCCGGCCCGCTGTAGCGCGCGCTGGGTGGCCCGGATCGGTTCGTCCAGCATGATCACCGGGTCGCCGCCGGTGACCGTGAGATTGTGGATTCGCGCCAGCGGCGTGAGGCCATGCGCCTTCAGGGCGCTTTCGCTGACCACCAGGACGCCCGAGGCGCCGTCGCAGACCTGGCTGGCTGTGGCCGCCGAGATGGTCCCGCCCTCCTGCAGCAGCTTGACCGAGCCGATGGACTCCAGCGTCGCGCCATAGCGGATGCCTTCGTCAGCGGCGTGCAGCGTGCTTCCGCCCATGCCGTCTTCGATCTCGAGCGGCACGATCTCGTTTTCGAAGGCCCCCGCCTTCGTGGCCGCCTCGGCGCGGCGATGGCTCTCCAGGGCGAAGCGGTCGAGAGCCTCCCGGTCGAAACCGTATTTGTCGGCCATCATCTGGGCGCCGGTGAACTGGCTGAACTCCTCGACGCCGTAGCGCGCCTTGATCTTCTGCGACCACGGCCCCGCGCCGACCCCATGTTGCATCGGCAGCAGGTACGGCAGGCCCATGGGCACGCGGGTCATGCTCTCGACCCCCGCGGCGACGACCACGTCCTGCACGCCCGACATCACCGCCTGGGCGGCGAACTGGATGGCCTGCTGGGACGAACCGCATTGCCGGTCGATGCTGACTGCCGGAACGCTGTCGGGCAGTCCCGAGGCCAGCACCGCGCCGCGGCCGATGTGCATGCTCTGCTCGCCCGCCTGGCTGACGCACCCCATCACCACGTCGTCGATCGCCGCCGGATCGACGCCGCTGCGGGCGACCAGCGAGTCCAGCACCGCGCCGGCCATGTCCGCCGGATGCCAGTCCTTCAGCTTGCCGCCGCGCCGGCCGCCGGCGGTCCGCGCCGCCGCTACGATATAGGCCTCTGCCATGGGATGCTCCAGTTCGCCGCTCGCGGCTAAGTTGGTCGTTTAATTGTCCGGGTAGAATTATCGGCCGGTGAAGGCGCCGCCGGTCGTCGCCAGGCGCTCGAGCAGCGGTGAAATGGCGATCGCATCGCCTGACGCCTGCTTCGCCTTCAGATGCGCGAGGATCTTCGGCAAGCCGACCGTGTCGCCCCAGAACATCGGGCCGCCGGTGAAGGTCGGCCAGGCATAGCCCGCGACCAGCGCCATATCGATGTCGGACGCCCGCAAGGCGACGCCCTCCTCCAGCAGCTTCGCGCCCTCGTTGACGACCGGATAGAGAAGCTCGGCGATGATCTCGTCATCCGCATAGCACCGCGGCTGCACACCCTGGCGAGTGCGGAATTCCCGGATGATCTCGTCGGCGACGGGGGACGGCGACGGGCGCCGCTGATCGTCGTAGTCGTAATATCCGCCGTTCTGCTTCTGGCCCCACCGCCCGCGCTCACAGAGGACTTCCTGGACGGTGCGGCCCGCGCTGGTCTCGCGATCCCAACCGACCACATCCAGCCCGACCAGGTCGAGCATGGCGAAGACGCCCATCGGAAAGCCGAAGCCGGTCAGGGCCTTGTCGACGTATCGTGGCATCGGCCCCCGCAGGATGAGCCGGTCGGCGGCCTCGCCGCGACGGGCCATCAGGCGGTTGGCGATGAAGCCGTCGCAGACGCCGGAGAGCACCGCGACCTTCTTCAGTCGGCGGCCCAGGCCCATGGCGGTCGCCAGCACCGCATCGGAGGTCTGCTCGCCGCGCACGACCTCCAGCAGCCGCATCACATTGGCCGGCGCGAAGAAATGCAGCCCGACGACGTCCTGCGGCCGGGACGTGGCCGCGGCGATGGCGTTCAGGTCGAGGAATGAGGTGTTGCTGGCCAGGATCGCGCCCGGCTTGGCCGCATGGTCGAGGTCGGCGAAGACAGCCTTCTTCAGCTCGAGCTGCTCGAAGACGGCTTCGACGACTAGGTCGGCGTCGGCGACAGCCGACAGCTCGGCGCTTGTCGTCAGGCGGGCGAGTTGCGCTTCGCCGACTTCCGAGGTGATCCGTCCCTTCGCAGCCGCCGCGCGCAGCGTGCTGGATATGGCTGCCCCCGCCCGCTCCAGCGCCTCGGGACTGCGATCGACCAGGGTGACCGGCAGGCCCGCGTTCAGGAAGGTGGTGGCGATGCCGCTCCCCATGGTGCCCGCGCCGATCACGGCGACGGATTTGACCGGCAGGGCCTGGGCCTCCCTGGCCAGGCCGGGGATCTTCGCAGCCGCACGTTCGGCGAAAAAGAGGTGGCGCTGGGCCGCGGATTCCCGGCTCGCCATCAGTTCGTCGAAGAGCTCCGCCTCCCGGGCGATGCCCTGGTCGAACGGCAGGCCCGCCGCCGCCTCGACGGCCTTGACGATGTTCAGAGGCGCCTTGAATCCCTTGAACAGGCGCGCATTCCGGGCGGTGAACTCGGCGACGACCGACGCCGCCTCAAGGCCTGACAGATCGGTCGCCAAATCGCGCGTCCGCCGCAGCGGCGCATCGGTATCCGCCAGCCGCCGCGCGTAGCGAACCGCATCCTCACGGAGGTCCGCCTCCGTCGCCAGCACGTCGACCAAACCCTTGGCCTGCGCGATGAGCGCAGACATCGGCTGCCCCAGGACCATGATCTCCAGCGCATCCGCCACGCCGACGAGTCGCGGGGCGCGCTGCGTGCCCCCGCCCCCGGGCAGCAGGCCAAGAGCGACCTCCGGCAAGCCGAGCTGCGCCGTCACGGCGGCGATGCGATAGTGGCAGGCGAGCGCCAGCTCGAGGCCGCCGCCGAGCGCCGTGCCGTGGATCGCCGCGACCACGGGCTTTTCCGCGGCGTCGATGCTGGCGAACAGCTCGACCAGGTGTGGCGGCGCCAGCGGCTTGTCGAACTCACTGATGTCGGCGCCGGCGCAGAAGGTGCGGCCAGCGCAGGCGATGACGACCGCCCTCACCGCGGCGTCAGCCAGGGCGGCGCGCAGGCCGTCCTGCAGGCCACGTCGCACCGCAGCCCCCAGGGCGTTGACGGGCGGCGAGTCGATGGCCAGCACAGCGACACCGTCGACCGTGTGCAGCTGTGTCACCTCGTTGATCTGCGTCATTCGAGATCTCCCCCGTTTTCCGATCGGCCGCCCTATCGGCCCATGAACTGGGCCGGACGCTTTTCCACGAACGCCGCGATCCCTTCCACCGCGTCCTGGGTGGCGCAGGCGAGGCTCTGGTTCTGGCGCTCGAGCCTCAGCACCTCCTCCCAGCCGCTGTCCAAGGCGCGCCAGGCGGCCTCGCGGATCAGGGCGTAGCTGCGGGTCGGGCCGGCCGCGAGACGCGCGGCCAGCTCCATGGCCACGGAGTCCAGCTGGTTGTCGGGAACGACACGATTGATCAGGCCCCACTGCACCGCCTGGGCCGCCAGCGTCTTCTCCGCCAGCAGCATCATCTCCATGGCCCGGACACGCGTGGTGCCGCGCGTCAGCAGGTGGGTGGACCCGCCGTCGGGGACCAGGCCCACCCGGGCGAAGGCCTGCACGAAATAGGCGGTGTCGCTGGCCACGATCAGGTCGCCGGCGAGCGCCAAGGCGCAGCCTGCGCCCACGGCAGGACCGCGAACGGCGGAGATCCACGGGATCGGCAAGGCGCGGAGCCTACGCATCACCGGATTGAGGTGGGTCTCCAGCTCGCGCCCAAAGTCCGGGGCGCCTCCGCCGGCGTCCAATACGCCCTTGAGCCCCGCGCCCGAACAAAACCCTCGGCCCGCGCCGGTGAGCATCATGGCGCGGGCGCGCCCGGCGGCCTCCATGATCGCTTCGTCGAGGTCCTCCAGCAGCGGCAGGCTTATGGCGTTGAGGCTCTCCGGGTCGTTGAGCGTCACGATCGCGACGTCGCCCCGCAACTCCAGCAAGACCTTCCGGCTCGCCATGCCAGGCTCCTTCGCAATGACCCCCATCGGATCGGCGTCACTGAGCGTGACCAGCGCCGCATGCACTTCAAATGCTTGATCAATGACCGGCGGCGTACTCGCCTTTTGGCTAGGTTGACGGAAAGCCGGGCGGGGTGATCGTCACGACCATGCGTCGAGCGATCCGCCCATGACCCTGACTGCTGACGCCGCCCGCCCGCTCGAAGGCGTGGTTGTCCTTGATATGGTCGAGGGGCCGCTCGCGCCGCTCTGCCGGCTCTACGCCGACCTGGGCGCGGAGGTGGTGCGGATCCGGCATGCGGACAGCGCCGGCGACGCCGCTCCCCGCGCCGGCCTCGCCCAACAGATCGGCGACCTCGGAAAGCGGGTCCTGCGCCTGGATCCGACGCAACCGGCGGACGCCCAGGCGTTCGACGCCCTGTTGCGGCGCGCGCACATGATCGTCCTCAGCGGAGAGGATCCCGGTTTCGCCCGAGGACTCGATGCCGCCGCCCTCCAACGGCTGGAGCTCGTGGTGATGGACGTCAGCATGTTCGGGCGGGACAATTCCTATTCGCGGTGGCAGGCCACGGACGCGGTGCTGCACGCCCTTTCCGGCATGCTCTGTCGCTCGGGCGTCCGGGGACGCGAGCCCCTCCTGCCGCCCGCCGAACTCGCGATCAGCTGCGCCTTGGCCCAGGCGGCCTTCGCCGGCCTGGTCGCGGTCTATCGCGCGCTGGTCACCGGACACGGCGACCGGCTCGACGTCTCGGCCCTGGACGGCGCCGTCCAGGCGCTGGACCCAGGCTTCGGCATGAACGGCACAGCCACCATGGGTCGCCCCGCAAAGCTGTTGTCGCCGGAGCGGCCGGCGAAGGGCTTTCGCTATCCGATCTTCCCCTGCGCCGACGGCCACGTGCGGATCTGCCTGCTCGCGCCGCGCCAGTGGCAGGGCATGTTCCGCTGGCTGGGCGAGCCGGCGCAATTTGCCGGGCCGCAGTTCAACAGCATGGTGGTCCGCCATCGTGCGCCCGAACTCACCGCAGCCATCGCAGCGCTGTTCGCCAACAGCAGCCGCTCGGATCTGGAACGCCAGGGGCAGGCGTTCGGCGTGCCGATCGCGGCCCTGCGCACACTCGACGAATGCCTGACCGCCGACCATCTCGCCGAGCGGGCAGCCTTCGTCCACATGCCTCTGGGCGACGGTCGGCAGGCGCCGGTTCCGAACGGAATCGTCGAGATCGACGGGGTGCGTATGGGGCCGCGCGCGCAGCCCGCTCCGGCCGCGGCGGAGAGGCTGGAGCCGAGCGCCGCCCTCGCGGCCGAAGCCCTGCCGTTGGCCGGGCTGAAGGTCCTCGATCTAGGCGTGATCGTCGTCGGCGCCGAACAGGGCCGCCTGCTTGCGGACCTGGGCGCCGACGTCGTGAAGCTGGAATGTTCGGACTTTCCCGACGGCGCGCGGCAATCCTATCTGCCCACCGGCCTTTCGGTCAGCTTCGGCGCCGGACACCGCAACAAGCGCAGTCTCGGGCTCAACCTGCGCGACCCCGAGGGCAAGGCGATCTTCCGCCGGCTCGCGGCGCAGGCCGACGTGGTGCTCTCCAACTTCAAGCCCGGCACGCTGGAGTCCCTGGGGATCAGCCATGAGGAGCTGGCCGCGCTCAACCCGGCGATCATCAGCCTGGAAAGCAGCGCCTTCGGCGCCCATGGCCCCTGGGCGTCGCGCATGGGCTACGGACCGCTGGTCCGCGCCGTGGCCGGGGTGAGCGAGGCTTGGCGCTACGCGGACGATGCGGAAAGCTACAGCGACTCGATCACCGTCTATCCCGATCACGTGGCGGCGCGGATTGGCGCGACCGCGGTGCTCGCCCTGCTCATCCGGCGGCTTCGGACCGGCCGCGGCGGCGCAGCCAAGATCGCCCAGCTCGAGGTGATGCTCGACCACTTTGCGACGGACATCGCCGCCCGCGCCCTGGGCGAGCCCAGCCTCGCCGCCTCTCCGGACGCGCCCTGGGGCGTCTACCGCGCGGCGGGCGAGGACGAATGGTGCGTCGTCACCGTGCGCGATGACGGCGACTGGCGCCGCCTGGCGCCCATCCTCGGCTGCGACGACGCGGCCTTGCAGACGCGGGAGGGACGGCTGGCGGCGCGGTCCAGGGTGGACGAGCTCCTTTCCGACTGGCTGTCGTCGCGGTCTTCGCAAGACGCGATGGAGCAGCTCCAGGCCGCGGGCGTGCCGGCGGGCCGGATGCTGCGCGTCGGCGACCTGCCGGAGTTCGGCTACTATCGGGAGCGCCGCCTGTTCCGGACTGAACAGCACCCGCACATGGATGAGGAGGTCGTCGCCGAGCGCTTCCTCGCCCGCTCGGGGGGGCTGGGCGAGCCGCCGACCCAGCCCGCGCCGGTGATGGGAGAGCACACCGCCGAAGTCGTGCGCGACTGGCTGGGGCTCGGCGCCGCCGAGATCGTCCGCCTGATCGCCGCCGGCGTGTTGGAGCCGACCCCGCCAGAGATCGCGCGCCTCATTGAAACCGGCGAAGGCAGAAGGGAGACCGCTCGTGGCTGAGGACGTGGCTAAGGACTCTGCGCCTGCGGTGCTGGTGGAGCAGCGCGGCCACGTGCTGATCGTCGCCATCAACCGCCCCGAGGCGCGCAACGCCGTCAACGAGGCGGTGCACGTCGGTCTGGGCCTGGCGCTGGAACGGGCCGAGCACGATGCCGAGGTGCGCGCCGTCGTCCTCACCGGCGCCGGCGATGAGGCCTTCTGCGCCGGCGGCGACTTGAAGGCCATGGCGCGCGGCGAACGGATCGCGCCCAGGGACAGGACCCAGGCGGCCTGGGGCTTCGCCGGCGTGGTGGCGCACCCGATTTCCAAGCCGATGATCGCTGCGGTCAACGGTTTCGCTCTGGGCGGCGGCACGGAACTGGCGCTCGCCTGCGATCTGGTGGTGGCGGCCGAGACGGCGATGTTCGGCCTTCCGGAGGTGAAGCGCGGCATCATCGCCGCGGCGGGCGGCGCGCACCGCCTGGTCCAGCAGCTTCCGCGGAAGCTGGCGATGGAATTCCTGCTCACGGGCGAGCGCTTCACCGCCCAACGCGCCCTGGAGCTGGGCTTCGTCAACCGGGTGGTCCCGCGCGACCAGGTGATGGCGGCCGCCCTGGCGCTGGCGGAGAAGATCGCGCTCAACGCCCCGCTCGCGGTCCAGGCGAGCAAGCGCATCGCCAATGGGATCGCCGATGGCGCCATCGAGACGGACCGGGCCGCCTGGGCCCTCAACGACGCCGAGGCGGCGGTCATCATCCGTTCGGAAGACGGACGCGAAGGCCCGCGGGCGTTCGCCGAGAAGCGCGCGCCCATCTGGAAGGCGCGGTAGGGCGAGGCGATGGCGATCGATCCCGAACGCGTTCCCGTGATCGTCGGCGTAGGGCAGGTCAACGACCGCCCTGCCGATCCCGAGGCGGGGCTGGACTCCCTGGGCCTGATGGCCTCGGCGCTGCACAAGGCCGAGGCCGACATGGGCGCGCCCGTGCTGCGCGAGCTCGACATGCTCGCCATCGTCGACCAGATCAGCTTTCGCGAGCTCGGGAACCTGTGCGAGCCGCTTGCGGCGGTCATCGGCGCCCGTCCGAAGATCGCCTACCAGTCGCCCGCGCCGCACGGCGACACCCCGATCCGCTTCCTGAACGAGGCGGCCAACCGGATCGGCGCCGGCGAAGCGAAGCTGGCGGCCGTGGTCGGAGGCGAAGCCTTGCGCACGGCGGCCGCGCAGGCGGCGGCGCGCAACGCGGGCGGCCGGGCGCCCGATCCCCTGCGGACACATCGAAAGCCGGGCTACGCCCAGAGCTACGGCCTGACCGCCCCCGTCGACGTCTATCCCCTGTACGAGAACGCCGGCCGCGCCGCCTATGGCCAGACTCTGACGCAGGCCCAGGCGGAGAGCGGCCAGATCTGGTCGCAGTTCTCGGAGATCGCCGCCGGGAACGAAGGCGCGTGGATCCGCAGGCCCGCGAGCGCGCTGGACATCCTCACCCCCTCCGAGCGCAACCGGCCGCTCGCCTTCCCCTACACAAAGCTGATGGTGGCCAACAGCGCGGTGAACCAGGGCGCAGCCTTCGTCGTGGCCAGCCTCGCCGAGGCGCGCCGCTTGGGCGTGCCCGAGGCCCGGCTCATCTATGTCGGCCTTGGCGCGGCCGCGAAGGAACAGGCCAACATTCTTCGGCGCGACCGGTATGACCGCAGCGCCAGCATGGACGTCTCACTGCGCAGAACGCTTGCGCTCAACGCGCTCGAGATCGGCGACATGGATTTTGTCGAGCTCTACAGCTGCTTCCCTTGCGTGCCGAAGATGGCGCGCCGCACTTTGGGCTGGCCGGTCGACAGGCCGGCCACGGTGTTCGGCGGCCTGACCTTCGGCGGCGGGCCGATCGCCAACTACATGAGCCACGCGGTCGTCTCGATGGTCCAAAGGCTGCGCCGCGAAGGCCGCTACGGCTTCCTGTTCGCCAATGGCGGTTTCGCCGAGGACAACCACAGCATCATCCTGGGCCGCCAACTGATCGCCGCCGCCAGCTTCCCGCAGGACTTCGACTATCAGGCCGAGGCCGATGCGGCGCGAGAGCCGATCCCGGAGCTCGACCGCGAGCACCTCGGCGAGGCCCGGATCGAGACCTACACGGTCTTCTACGATCGCGCGGGCGAGCCCTCGGGCGGCGTCGTGATCGCCCGGACGCCCGCCGGGGCGCGCGCGCTGGCTCACGTCGACGCGAGCGATCGGGCGATGCTGGCCTTTCTGACCGACGGGCGCGCCGAACCGGTTGGGAGCCGCGGTCGCATCGTCTCGAATGAGTCGCTGGGCCGCGTGTGGGCGCGCTGATCTCTACCCTGGAAGGAGGACGAGCTGTGGATTGGCGTTCCGACTATCGCATGACCATCGGCGGCGAGCTCGTCAGCGCCGCCGAGACGATCGAGGTGATCAATCCGGCGACGGGAGCCGCCTTCGCGACGGCGCCGCGCGCCGCGCGCGAGGATCTCGACCGGGCAGTGGCCGCCGCCGCCCTGGCCCAGAAATCCTGGCGCCGGACGCCGATCGCGGAACGTCGGGAACGGCTCCTGCTGGCCGGCGAGCTGTTGCGCGGCCACGTCGCCGAGGCCGGACGCCTGTTCACCCTCGAACAGGGCCGGCCCCTGCCCCTCGCGGAATACGAGATCGCCGGGGCCGCCGCCTGGCTGGAAGCGGTCGCCGCCAGGGAGCTGCCGGTCGAGGTGACCGAGGACAGCGATGTCCGCCGCATCGAGGTCCATCACGAACCGCTGGGAGTGGTCTGCGCGATCGTGCCGTGGAACTTCCCGGTCTCGTTGGCGATGTGGAAGGTCGCGCCGGCGCTGCTGGCGGGCAACACCATGGTGCTCAAACCCTCGCCCTTCACCCCGCTCTGCATGCTGAAGATCGCCGAGCTGTTGCGCGAGGTGCTGCCGCCCGGCGTGCTCAACGTGATCAGCGGCGGCGATGAGCTCGGGCCCTGGATGACCGCGCACGAGGGGTTCGCCAAGATCTCCTTCACCGGCTCCACGGCGACCGGCAAGCGGGTGATGGAAGCCGCCGCCAAGGATCTCAAGCGGGTGACCCTGGAGCTCGGCGGCAACGACGCCGCCATCGTCCTGGCCGACGTCGACGTGGAGAAGGTGGCCTCGCGAATCTTCCAGGGCGCCTTCTTCAACTCGGCCCAGCTGTGCGTAGCGACCAAGCGGCTGTACGTCCACGAGGCGGTCTACGACCGGCTCCGCGACGCCCTGGTCGCCCTGGCGGGATCGGCGCGGGTGGGGGACGGCCTGGAGCCCGGCGTCGGCTTCGGCCCGATCCAGAACCGGCCGCAATACGAGCGGGTCCTGAAGCTGATTGACGAGGCGCGGGCTGCGGGGCTGACCCTGCTGCAGGGTCCGGCCCCCTCGGGTCCCGGCTATTTCGTGCCCCTCACCATCGTCGACGACCCGCCGGAGACCGCGCGCGTGGTGACCGAGGAGGCTTTCGGGCCGATCCTGCCGATGATGCGCTTCAAGGACCTCGACGAGGTGATCGGGCGCGCCAACGACAGCGAATACGGCCTGGCCGGCGCGGTTTGGTCGAGCGACGTCGCCAGCGCAGTCGAGGTCGCCCACCAACTCGAGACCGGCACCGTCTGGATCAACGAGAACCTACACCTGCCGGCGCACACGCCGTTCGGCGGACACAAGCAATCCGGCTTCGGGGTGGAGAACGGCCTGAGCGGCCTGCTCGAATTCACCCGGCCGAAGTCGATCTACATTTCCAAGCCGAGGCCCGCTCCGGCGCGCTCGGCCTGAGCCCAGGCGAGCGCCATGAGTTCAGGCAGGACCGCGACCCGCTGCCGGGCCTCGGCGGACGCCGCGGTGCCGCGGATCACCCGACCCTTGATGCCGTGGAAGATGGCGGCGAGCCGGAAGAAGTTGAAGGCGACGTAGAAGTCGTACCCGGGCATGCCCGCGAGGCCTCGGCGGCGACAATATTCCGCCAGGTAGTCGGCCTCGGAGGGAATGCCCAGCGCTCCGAGATCGGCGCCGGCGAGGCCGGCGACGATGTGCGGGGGCATCCGGTACATCATGGCGTGATAGGCGAAGTCGGCGCCCGGGTGGCCCAGCGTCGAGAGCTCCCAATCGAGCACCGCCAAGACGCGGGGCTCGGTCGGATGAAAGATCATGTTGTCGCAACGAAAATCGCCGTGGACGATGCTGGTCTCGTCGCCTTCGGGCAGGTTGGCCGGCAGCCATTCGATCAGCCGGTCCATGTTGGGGTCGCGCCCGGCTTCCGCATCGTCGAGATACTGCTTCGACCAGCGCGCGATCTGGCGTGCGAAATAGTTGCCCGGCCGGCCATAGTCGCCGAGGCCCACGGCGGCGTAGTCGAGGCTGTGGAGCTGCGCGATGGTCGCGTTCATCGCATCGAAATAGGCGGCGCGCTCGGCCCGCGGGACCTGCGGCAGGGTCGCGTCCCAGAAGATCCGCCCTTCGACCATCTCCATCACATAGAACCAGGTCCCGATCACCGCATCGTCGGTGCAGAGCCCATGCACCCGGGCGACCGGGAAACCCGCCTGCCCCAGCGCGCTGACGACCTTGGCCTCGCGCTCGACCGCATGCGCCCCCTTCAGCAGCTGGCCGGGCGGCTTGCGACGCAGGACATAGCTCCGGCCCGGTGTGACCAGCTTGTAGGTCGGGTTGGACTGGCCGCCCTGGAACTGCTCGACCCGCATCGGTCCTGAGTAGTCCGGCACGTTCTCGTGCATCCAGGCCTCGATCGCGCCGACATCGAAGCCGTAGCCCTCGCGCACCGCCGTCGTGCCGCTGTCGCTGGTCATTGGGCGGCCTGCCAGTCCCGCTTGATCTTCTTGGCCAGCGACCATTTGTGGACCTCCGTCGGGCCGTCATAGATCCGGAAGGCGCGGATCTCCCGGAAGGCCTGTTCGACGATCGTGTCCCCGGACACCCCCGCGCCGCCCATCACCTGCACGCAGCGGTCGGCGACCCGGAACAGGGCGTCGGAGACCGCGACCTTGGCCATCGAGCTTTCCGCCGTACCCAGCGACCCGGTGTCGAGCACTCCGGCGCACCAGTCGATCGTCAGCTCGGCCTGTTTGAGGTCGATGAGGTTGTCAGCCAGCATGAAGCCGACCCCCTCATGATCGATCAGCGGCTTGCCGAAGGCGTGGCGGCGGCAGGCATAGTCGGCGGCGATCTCGTTGGCGCGGGTCGCCAGCCCGTGCCAACGCATGCAGTGCGACAGGCGCGCCGGCGACAGGCGCACCTGGGCGTATTTGAACCCCTCGCCGGAGGCGCCGAGCATCTGGTCTGCCGGCACGCGCAGGTCGGTGATCTCCACCACGGCATGGCCGCCCGGCATCGAGCTGTCGATGGTGTCGAGCACACGGGTGATGCGGATGGCCGGGTCCGGCAGCTCGACCAGGAACATGCAGGCGCCGTCCTCGGACTTCGCCATGACGATCCCCACCCTCGCCCCCTGGGCGCCGGTGATGAATTTCTTGCGTCCGTTGATCACCCAGTGCTCGCCATCGAGACGGCAGGTGGTCTGCATCATCGAGGGATCGGAACCGGCCCCGCCATCCTCAGCGGGCTCCGTCATGAAGAAAGCGGACCGCGCCTCGCCCGCCACTAGCGGCGCCAGGAAACGCGCCTTCTGCGCCGGCGTCGCGACCTTGCCGAGCAGGTACATGTTGCCCTCGTCGGGCGCCATGGTGTTGCAGGCGATCGGCCCCAGCGGCGACAGGCCGCTCCGTTGCAACACGATCGCCGTCTCGCGTTGGCTCAGGTGACTACCGTCGTCCAGGATGTGCGGGGTGAGCACGCCCGCGGCGCGCGCCTTCGCGCGCAGCTCCGCCACAAGGGTTTCGTCCGGCCCATGCGGACCAAGCCGCGCGTCCTTCTCATAGGCCGCGACCGTGCCGCGAACGAACGCCTCGACCCTGGCGGCGATGGCGCCGGCCTCTGCGGTGACGCCAGCTTCGGGCTTATCCGCCTCTGTCATTTGGGAGTCCCGCCAATCATCGGTTGGATCGGAGATGGCGCCGGCCGCCTCCTGCCGCGCCTAACGCCGCCTCAGGCGGGCAGGCTGCATGGCTCCGAGTTTGCGAGGGCCCGCCGGACGGAACAACTAACCAAGTGAATAGGTCGCTAGCGCCGCTCCAAGGGACATAGTCGGATTCTTTGAGGCGTCGCCGGGACTGCGGAGTTTGAGACGATGAACGATCTATCCGGTCAAGTCGCGCTGGTGACGGGCGCCTCGAGCGGCTTGGGCGCCCACTTCGCGAGACTGCTCGCCAACAATGGCGCAGCGGTCGGCCTGGCCGCACGGCGGCTGGAGCGGGTCGAAGCGCTGGCCGCCGAGATCCGCGAGGTCGGCGGGCGCGCGGTGGGGCTAGCGCTCGATATCACGCAGCCGGGAACCTTTGCGGCGGCGTTCGACCGGATCGAGGCCGAGCTGGGGCCGATCAACATCCTGGTCAACAATGCGGGCGTCTCAGGCGAGGGCCACGTCCTGGACCTGTCGGTGGAGACCTGGGATGAGACCTTCGACGTGAACGTGCGCGGGACCTTCTTCGCCGCGCAGGAAGCGGCCCGCCGGATGATCGCCTCGGGGGTCGCTGAGCGCGAGCAGGCCCGTATCATCAACATCGCCTCGATCCTGAGCCATACGGTCCTGCCGGGTCTTTCGGCCTACTGCGCCTCCAAGGCCGCGGTGGCGATGATGACGCGGGGTCTGGCGAAGGATCTCGCCAAACACGGCGTGGCGGTGAACGCCATCTGTCCCGGCTATATCGAGACCGACATCAACGCCGAATGGTTCCGCTCCGAGGGCGGCCGCAAGCAGATCAGCCGGTTCCCGCGACGCAGGTTGATGGACGCCTCCGACCTCGACGCTGCGCTGTTGATGCTGGCCGGTCCCTCAGGCGCCAAGATCACTGGAAGCCTGCTGACCCTCGACGACGGTCAGTCGATGTAGGCGGTCGCGCCTTCGTCACTGGTGGGCTCCCGACTGAAAGAAGGCGTTCAGGCAGGCCACATGAAAGACGCCGGCGGCGTCACGAGCGGTATGGACCTCGGCTATATCAGGCTGGTCATCTCCCACGCCGCCGCCGTGCACGGCCTCGAGGTCTCGCCCGAACCGGTCGATCTGGCGCGCATCGCCCTGAAGCGCCTCCGCCTGGTCGGCAAGGGCCGCGAGCGCGACCGGCGGACATTCAGGCGGCTCCCGGAGGGTCGAGATCGGCCCATCGCGGACCTTTCCCGCCACAGTCCATCATTCCGGTCCGCGCCCACGTCGCCGACCAGAGGAGCTCGTACGGACGCCAAAGACAGGCTTTTCACGACGGTCATGACTTCATTTGCCTCTGCCGACCTGAATGGCCCGCGCTAGGCTGGGCTCATGTCCTTGAAGATGCCGGAGCCGGATCGCGCTGTCCTGGCGCGCCGCGGGTCGATCGTCGCGGCGCTACGGGCGATCGTGCCGGGCGAGGGCGTGATCGACCACCTGGATGCGCTGCGGCCCTATGAGACCGACGGCCTCACGGCCTACCGCCAGCCGCCGATGGTGGTGGTGCTTCCCGAGACCACGGCGCAGGTTTCGGCCGTGCTGCGCTGGTGCCATCAGAACGGCGTGAAGGTGGTCCCGCGCGGCGCGGGCACCTCGCTGTCGGGCGGCGCTCTGCCGCTCGCCGACGCGGTGCTGCTGGGCATGGCCAAGTTCAACCGAGTGCTGGAGATCGACTACGCGAACCGAATCGCGATCGTTCAGCCGGGAGTCGCCAACCTGGCGGTGACCCGCGCGGTCGAGGACGCCGGCTTCTATTATGCACCGGATCCGTCCAGCCAGATCGCCTGCTCGATCGGCGGCAACGTCGCGGAGAACTCCGGCGGGGTCCACTGCCTGAAGTACGGCCTGACCAGCAACAACGTCCTGGGCGCGGAAATCGTGCTGATGGATGGCGAGGTCATCCGCCTTGGCGGTCGCCAGCTCGACCCGGCGGGCCTCGACCTTATGGGCGTTATCGTAGGCTCCGAGGGGCTTCTCGCGGTCGTGACGGAAGTGACGGTCCGCATCCTCCCAAAACCCGAGACGGCGCGCGCCATCCTGCTCGGCTTTCCGACAGTGGAGGGCGCAGGCCAGTGCGTGGCCGACGTCATTGCGGCGGGCGTGATCCCGGCGGGCATGGAGATGATGGACCGTCCCGCCATCCACGCGGCCGAGGCCTTCGTGCGCGCGGGCTACCCGCTCGACGTCGAGGCGCTTCTGATCGTGGAGTTGGACGGACCCGAGGCGGAATGCGCCGAGCTCATCGTCGAGGTCGAACGGATCGCGCTCGCCAACGGCGCGGTCTCCAGCCGCATCTCTCGCGACGAAGACGAGCGGCTGACGTTCTGGGCCGGGCGCAAGGCGGCTTTCCCCGCGGTCGGCAGGCTCGCGCCCGACTATTACTGCATGGACGGCACGATCCCGCGTCGCCGGCTGCCCGACGTGCTCGACCGCATGCGGGCCCTCTCGGAGGTCCACGGCCTGGCGGTTGCGAACGTGTTCCACGCAGGCGACGGCAACCTTCATCCGCTCATCCTCTACGACGCCAACCAGCCGGGCGAACTCGAACGCGCCGAGGCCTTCGGCGCCGACATCCTGCGTCTCTGCGTTGAGGTGGGCGGCGTGCTCACAGGCGAGCACGGGGTCGGCGTCGAGAAGCGCGACCTGATGCCGGAGATGTTCTCGGCCGTGGATCTGGCGCACCAGCAGCGGGTGAAGTGCGCCTTTGACCCGCAGCTCCTGCTCAATCCCGGGAAGGTCTTCCCGACCTTGCATCGCTGCGCCGAACTCGGCCGCGTGCATGTCCATCGCGGGCAGGCGCGGTTTCCCGAGCTTCCCAGGTTCTGATCGTGGCCGGACCACCCCTGACGCCCTGCGACGAGACAGAGCTCTGCGAGGCGATCGCCGAGGCGGCGCGGGACGGCGCGACCCTCTCGATCCGCGGCGGCGGGAGCAAGCAAGGGGTGGGGCGCCCCGCCCCCGCCTCGCGCATCCTCGACATGCGCGGCTTCACGGGAGTCGTCGACTACGACCCTGCCGAGCTCGTGCTGACCGCGCGCGCAGGGACCCCCCTGGCGGCTATCCAGTCGCTGGTGGCGAGCGAGGGCCAGATGCTGGCGTTCGAGCCGTTCGACCACGGCCCCATTTTCGGGACGCCGCCGGGAGCCGCGACGCTGGGCGGCGTGATCGCGGCGGCGGTGGCGGGATCGCAACGACTCTCCCAAGGCGCGGCTCGCGACCACCTGCTGGGGTTCCGCGGCGTCTCGGGGCGCGCCGAGGCCTTCGTGGCCGGCGGGAAAGTGGTGAAGAACGTCACCGGCTACGACCTGCCGAAGCTCATGGCCGGCAGCTGGGGACGCCTGGCGGCTCTGACGGAGGTCACGCTCAAGGTGCTGCCAGCGCCCAGGACGACGGCCACCCTCGTGCTCACGGGCCTCGACCCCGGCCGGGCCGTGGCCGCCATGACCACCGCCATGGGCTCGCAAGCCGAAATCGCCGCCGCCGCGCATCTGCCGGACGCGCCCGCCTTGACCGCCTTCCGCATCCAGGGCTTTCCGGCCTCAGTCGCCGCCCGCTGCGAAATGCTGTCCCGCGCCCTGGCCGGGTTCGGGGCTTTGCAAACCTCGGACGCGGCGGAAGCGGACGCGATTTGGGGCCGGCTGCGCACGCTCCACTCCCTTCCGGCGGACGCGCCGCTTTGGCGGATCAGCGTCCCCCCAAGCCAGGGTGCGCCGGTCGTGGACGCTCTGCGTCCCCTCGGCACCCGATGGCTTATGGACTGGGCCGGCGGACTGATCTGGGCCGCCGCCGACGGCGCGCCGGACGAGGTGCGAACGATCGCCGCCTCAGCTGGAGGACATGCGGCCCTGGTCCGTGGACCGGAAAGCCTGCGGGCGAGGGTTCCAGCGTTTCATCCGCCCCAGCGCGGCGTGGCCGCGCTGGAGGCGCGCGTCCGCCGCGCCTTCGACCCACATGGGCTCTTCGAAACAGGCCGGTTCTGATGCGCACCGAGTTCAGCCCCGCCCAGCTCGCAGATCCCGCCATGGCCGCCTCGGAAGCGGTTATCCGCAAGTGCGTGCACTGCGGCTTCTGCAACGCGACCTGCCCGACCTACCTCCTGCTGGGGGACGAGCTGGATTCCCCCCGCGGGCGCATCTACCTCATGAAGGACATGCTCGAGACCGAGCGCACGCCCACGGCGGAGGTCGTCAAGCATGTCGACCGGTGCCTCTCCTGCCTCTCCTGCATGACGACCTGCCCCTCGGGCGTGAACTACATGCACCTGGTCGACCATGCGCGGGCTTACATCGAGCGTCGCTACCGCAGGCCGCCCCACGAGCGCGCGCTGCGCGCCCTGTTAGCGGGCACCCTGCCCTACCCGAACCGCTTCCGGCTCGCGCTGAGGCTGGCGCGGCTGGCCAGGCCCGCAAGGCCGCTGCTGGGCGGCGTTGCGGCCCTGCGCCCCCTGGCGTCGATGCTGGCCCTGGCCCCGCGACACCTCGCGCGCCCGGCGCCGACCCGCGACGCGAAGGCGGCCGTCGCCAAGGGGCGCGTGGTCTTGCTGCAGGGCTGCGTTGAGCCGGTGCTTCGGCCGGAGATCCGCCAAGCCGCCATTCGCCTGCTCAATCGCGCGGGATACGACGTCTGCTTCGCCCCGGGCGAGGCATGCTGCGGCGCGCTCGTCCATCACCTGGGCCGCGAGGATGCGAGCCTGGCGGCGGCGCGGCGCAACGTGGACGCTTGGTCGCGCCTGATCGACGCAGACGGGCTCGACGCGATCCTCATCACAGCGTCCGGATGCGGCACGACCATCAAGGACTACGGCTTCATGCTGCGCAACGATCCCGCCTACGCCGAACGGGCGGCGCGGGTTTCGGCTCTGGCGCTGGACATCTCGGAATTCCTCGTGCGCTGCGAGCTCCCCGCCGCCGAGCAGACGGGATTGATCGTCGCCTATCAGCCGCCGTGCTCCTTGCAGCACGGACAGAAGGTGTCGGACGCGCCGGTGCGCCTGCTGCGCGAAGCGGGATATACGGTGCGAACGCCGGCGGAGGCGCATATCTGCTGCGGCTCCGCCGGCGTCTACAACATCCTGCAACCCGACATCGCCGGCCGCCTCGGCGAGCGAAAGTCGACCCATCTCGGCCGCCTCGCGGCCGACGTCATCGCGACGGGCAATGTGGGGTGCGCGGTTCAGATCGGCCTGCACGCCCAGTCGCCGGTCGTCCACACCATCGAGCTGCTGGACTGGGCGACCGGCGGTCCTGCCCCAGCGGCCGTGACGTCCCGCCTCGAGGCGTCCTGAACCAGGCCCAGCCAAATCCTCGGCCGCGATTCCGAAGTTCGCTTACGCCTGGTGGCGGGCTTGAGCGAACTTCGGAACCTCCGCAGCGCTCAGTCAAAGCTTGAACGTAACGGCCTTCACCTCCGTGTAATTCTGGGTCGCGTATTCGCCCATTTCGCGGCCCCAGCCGGATTGCTTATAGCCGCCGAAAGCCAGCGCGGCGTCGTAGACATTGTGGCAGTTCACCCACACCGTGCCCGACTTGATCTTGCGCGCCATCTTGTGGGCCTTGGAGATATCCTTGGTCCACACGGAAGCAGCCAGGCCGTACTCGGTGTCGTTGGCGATCGCCGCGATCTTGTCGAGATCATCATCGCCGAAGGGTTCGGCGACGATGACAGGACCGAAAATCTCCTCCCGGACGACCGTCATGTCGCGGCTGGTGTTCGTGAGCACCGTCGGCTTGACGAAGTAGCCGGCGTCCCCGTGGCGTTCGCCGCCAGCGACGATCGTCGCCCCCTGGTCCTGGCCAGCGCCGATGAATCCGAGAACCCGCCCCAGCTGCTCGTCCGAGACCAGGGGTCCCATCTGGGTGTCGGGATTCAATCCCTGTCCGAGCCTGATTTTCCCGGCGGTGTCCGCGACATCGGCCACCACCCGGTCGAAGGCCGACTTGTGGACGTACAGGCGCGAACCGGCCGTGCAGACCTGTCCCTGGTTATAGAAGATGCCGGCCGCTGCGCCGGCGCTGGCCGCCTCGAGATCGGCGTCGTTGAAGACGATGACGGGCGACTTTCCGCCAAGTTCGAGGGTCACCTTTTTCAGGTTCCCCATGGCCGCGCGGACGATCATCTTCCCCACTTCGGTCGAGCCGGTGAAGGCGACCTTGTCGATGCCCGGATGAGCCGCGATCGCCGCGCCCGCCGTCTCGCCGAAGCCGGAGATGATGTTGACGGCGCCGGCGGGGCAGCCCGCCTCCTGGAACAACTCGCCAAGCTTCAGGCCGGTGAGCGGCGTCTGCTCGGCGAGCTTCAGGACCACCGTGCAGCCCGCCGCCAAGGCTGGAGCGAGCTTCCAGGCCGCCATCAGGAGCGGGAAATTCCACGGAATGATCTGCCCCACGACCCCGACAGGCTCGCGGATCGTAAAGCTGTGGTGCTCAAACCCCAGCGACAACGGCGTCGTGGTCCCTGTGATCTTGGTCGCCCAACCGGCCATGTAGCGAAACATGTCGATCGCGAGCGTAACGTCCCCCTGGGCCATCGTGATCGGCTTGCCGTTGTCGATCGACTCGATGCGGGCGAACTCCGCGGCGTCGCGTTCCAGCAGATCTGCAATCTTCCACAGCAGACGGCCGCGCTCGGATGGCGTGAGCTTAGACCAGGCGCCGTTCTCAAACGCCCTTCGGGCCGCGCGCACGGCGAGATCCACGTCCTCCGTATCGCCCGCGGCGACCTTGGCGATCACACTGCCCGTCGCGGGATCGTAGACATCGAGGGTGGCGCCAGACGTGGCGTCGAGCCACTTGTCGTCAATGAACAGCTTGCCCCCATGCTGCAGCAACGCCTGTTCCGAACAGAAATCCCGCTCCAATAACCCGGCCATCGTCTTCCTCCGCTTTAGCGGCCGAGGCCGCCTTAATGAATGTTGTTGCAGGTTACGAACGCGTCCGCGCGTCCGCGAGCGGCAATCTTTCTCTGGGAGACGTGTATAGGCGAACACAGGCGGACAATTTTTTCCGCCAGTTCATCCTCGATCCGTTGATACGCATCTTCTCCAAGATGCCGATCCCGCGCGAGTCCAGGTTCTAATCATCCGAGAAAATCGCGCGCGGCCAATATCCTTCGACATATTGGCCCACGCCTTTCCGCCAGGAGCTGCCGCAATGAAGATGTCGAGCGCTGGGCCGCTCAGAGGCGGGCGATGATCGAAACTGGGGAGTTTCTTGAGACTGAATTGTGCGTCGGCATGTGAATTCGGCCGAACGCGGGCGCAATACAGTGCAGAAGGCCGTGCGACGGGTCTGCTGAGGATCCCGTAAACGCGAGGCCCGAGCTCGATTGACTCCGGCATCCGGGACGGCCGAACGGGGCCGGAACGACCCATTGTGGAACGTTAGAACCGTCAGGCGTGGCCGGGGTCCGAGCGGCGCCCTGGGCAACTTCACCGCCCCTGTAGATCGCGAGGGCTCTCGGCAGAGAAGCGCACCACGTGTTGCAGCCGCCCGCTCTCGCGGCGGACGTGCGTGGTCCGCAGGGGCGAACCGCCCCCCGCCGCCAGGCCCTAGGAGCTGTGGACACTTAGCGTAGCCAGAGGACGATGGCTGCGAGGGTGACGATGGCGAGATAGTTCCTGGCGGTCTTCTCGAAGCGTGTAGCGACGCGCCGGAACTGCTTGAGCCTGCTGAAGCAGCACTCGACCAGGTGGCGCTGGGCGTAGAGGTGCTTGTCGAGCGGGTGCTTGCGGGATCGGGACGGGTTGTTGGGGATCACCGCGACCGCGCCCTTCTCGGCGATCGCCTGGCGCAGGCGGTCGGAGTCGTAGGCGGTGTCGGCCATTACGGCCTGGGCTGGCAGGCCTTCGATCAGCGGGCCGGCCTGGGGCGCGTCGCCGCGCTGGCCAGCGGTGAGCGTGAACCGCACGGGACAGCCCAACCCTCGCACGGCCATGTGGATCTTGGTGCTCAAGCCCCCGCGGGAGCGGCCAATGGCCTGATCTTCAGGCCCCCCTTTTTCGCCCCCGCCGCGTGCTGGTGAGCGCGGACGATGGTCGAGTCGACGATCAGGTACTCGAAGTCGGGATCATTCGAGAGCGCCTCGAAGATGCGCCACCAGATCCCCTTGGCGCTCCAGCGGCTGAACCGCCGCCAGACGCTGTTCCAGTCGCCGAACACCTCCGGAAGATCCCGCCACGGCGAACCGGTGCGCACCACCCACAGCACGCCTTCGACGAACATCCGGTTGTCCCGGCCCGTCGAGCCCTTCTGATCCGGACGGCCGATGACCAGCGGGGCGATCCGCTCCCACTGGTCGTCGCTAAGCACCAAGCGGTCCATCACCCCCAAGACTGCCCCCAAAAAGCAGTCTTGAATCACGCTTCGGAGTCGCAGGGAATCCTAAGAGTCCACAGCTCCTAGCGCGTTAAATCGGCGGCGCCGACCCGAAGCCTCTGCTCGCGAATGGCCAAGCCGAACATGAAGGTGGGCGGCGCGACGATCATCAGGATCACCATCAATGCATACAGAACCATTTCAGCCATGAGCAGCCTCCCTCCGCCTAGGGTAAGGCCACCTCGGTTACCCCACCGTTTCTGACCCCTCGAAAATCCATTCCAGCCGGCTGGCTGCCGAGTTCTGCCGGTCTCACAAAAATCGAGGCGCCGGAAGGGCGATCACCGACGTAAAGCGGGCCGACGTCTCACTGTCTCAGAGCGGACGCCACGGTGAAACAGAGCATGGGTCCTCTGGGTCAGACCACGTCATTCCGCGATCAGTGAATTCCGGGGCCCGGCCCTTCCTCACCGATCTTGCAGATGGCCGCCCGCTTCAACATCCGCGACGCCTGATCTGGCCGGCCCTCAATCCCGGGCGCCAGGGCCCTGCAGGTGGCGCTCCAGCTCCATCGCATCGTGTAGGACGCGACCGATCGCGATCAATCCGACCTCGACTGGACGATAGATGAGGAAGTGCCGAGGCTGCTGGACGACGCCATCGGGGCCCCGCGCGCGCTCACGGCTGCCGCGAAGATGCCAACTGCGGATGTCGCCCCCCAGCTCCGGCCGCGCGAGACTGCCTGGGCGCACAGGATCGGCCGCGATGTCGATCAGCCCCATGACGATCAGCCGTTCGTAGCGGCGGCGGGCCGCGCCGCCGAATTGCGTCTCTGACCAAGCTAGAATCTCGACGAAGTCGGTCTCGGCGGCTTCGGTGAGGCGATAGACAGCCAGGCGCTCGCACACGCCGGCGCGCCCGGAAGATGGCCAAAACCAAATGCTCGGCGGAGGCTGCCGCCATCCGTCTTGGCGAGGCTCGGCCTATGCCAAAACCTGTCGTGCTGTTCTGCGCCGCGCTCACCCGTGACGGCGTCGCCCGCAACACCGTCCACCTCGCCAATGCGCTCGCCGGCCGGGGCGCCGCCGTGGAGGTGGTTTGCCTTGAGGACGGCCCGTTGGCCGCAGATCTGGCAGGTCCGGTTCTGACCCGCCTCGGCCGCCGGCGGGGGCCCCGCGCCTTCGCCCTGGCGGCCGCCGTGCCCGCGCTGCGTCGCCGCCTGGAGGACACGCAGGCGGGTCTCGTGCTCTCCATGGGCAATCACGCACACCTCGCGGTCTGGGCGGCGCTGCGTGGGATGATCGAGATGCCGCGCCTCTACCGGATCAGCAACGATCTCTTCCATCCCGGCGAGGTCCCGCTGCTTCGCGGCCTGCGCGCGCTGGGCCTGCGGCTGATCGCCAGGGACGCCACCCGGCTCGTATCGGTCTCCGCCGTAATTGCGCAGCGTCGGCCCTTCCGCGCCGCCCACCGCGACCGCCGATTGGATGTGGTCGCCAACGGCGTGGACGCCGCAGTCCTCCGCGCCCGCGGCCAGGCGCCCTGCGACCATCCCTGGACGGCCCCGGGGGCGCCGCCCTTCCTCGTGGCGGTCGGGCGCCTGCACCGCCAGAAGAACCTGGACGGCCTGATCGAGGCCCTTGCACGACTGCGCGCGGTCGACGCCCCAGACCTGCGCCTGCTGGTCCTGGGCCGCGGCCCCGCCCACGTGCTCCGCCGGTTCGAAGCCTTGGCGGCCGCGCGCGGCGTGGCCGACTCGGTCCGCTTTGAGGGCGAGGTGGCCGATCCCCTCCCCCTGGTCGCCCGCGCCGCCGCCTATGTGCTGCCCTCCCGCTGGGAAGGCGCCTCCAACAGCCTGCTCGAGGCTTTGGCCTGCGGCGCGCCCGTCGTGGCCGCGGTGACCGCCGGCAGCGCCCCGGAGGTCCTGGCCGGCGGTCGCTACGGGGTCCTCGCCCGGCCCGAGCCCGCCGATCTCGCCCGCGCCATTCGCCTGCAGCTCGACCCCGCCACCCGGATCCTCCCGCAGGACCGCGCCGACCACTACTCGCTCCACGCCGCCACGGATCGCCTCTGCCGGATCGTGCTCCAAGCGCATGCCGAGGCTCGGACCGCACATGGCGAAATCCAAATGTCCCCCGAAGCCGCGCGCCATCTGTCGCCGGTAGGAAAGAGCCTCGGGGGCCGAAACACGGAGTACTGACATGAAGACCAAGACCCTGATCCTCGCCGCCGCCGTTGTTGGCCTCGGCTTGCCGGCTCTGGCCCAGGCGCCAGCCCAGACCGCGACCGCCCGTCCGCCTGTCGTGCCGCTTTCCCAGGCGGTGGCCGCCGCCGAACAGTCGCTGGACGCCCGCGCCTTCGATGCGGAGCTCGACCACGAGCGCGGAGCCCTCGTCTATGACATCGATCTCGTGAAGGACGGCCGGGCTATCGAGGCGGAGGTGGACGCGACCACCGGCAAGGTCCTGCGCCACACCCGCCCGGCCAAGGTGCGCCTGCCCTTCACCGGCGAGCACCTGAGGATTGCGCAGGCGGCGCCCCGGACCCTGACCCAGACCATCGCGCTGGTGGAAGACGCCACCAAGGGCCGGGTCTCCGACATCGGGCTGGAGCGCGAGGGCGGCCGGTACTACTACGAAGCGGAGCTGACCGGCGCGCCCGACCGCGAGGTGCGCGTGGACCTGCGCACAGGCGCGATCTCCCCGGTCATCGACGACTAGAACTGATCTCGGAGGTCGTCATGCACGTGCTGGTCGTGGAGGACGACGCCCGCGTCGCGAGCCACGTGGTCAAGGGCCTCAAGGCGGAGGGCTGGCTCGTCGACCATGTGGCGGACGGGCGCGAGGCGCTGTTCCGCGTCGCCGCCGAGACCTATGACGTCGTCGTCCTCGACCGCATGCTGCCGAATGTCGACGGGCTGAAGATTCTCCAGACCATGCGCGCGTCCGGCGACAGCACGCCGGTGCTGATCCTCTCGGCCTTGGGCGACGTGGACAACCGGGTGAAGGGCCTGCGCGCCGGCGGCGACGACTATCTCGCCAAGCCCTTCGCCTTTTCGGAGCTGCTGGCCAGGGTGGAGGCGCTCAGCCGCCGCAAGGGCGTGGTGCGGGAGACCACGGAGCTCGCCCTGGCCGACCTGCAGATGAACCTGATCACCCGCACCGTGACTCGCTCGGGCGAGTCGATCGACCTCACCACGCGCGAGTTCCGCCTGCTCGAATACCTGCTGCGCAATGCCGGCCGGGTGGTCAGCCGCAGCATGCTGCTGGAGGCCGTCTGGGACTACAACTTCGATCCCCAGACCAACATCATCGACCAGCACGTCAGCCGCCTGCGCCAGAAGATCGACAAGGAATTCGAGCCGCCGCTGCTGCAGACCGTGCGCGGCATGGGCTACAGCCTCCGGACATGAGGTGGCGCAATCCCCTGCGCAGCCTGACCCTGCGCCTGACCCTCGTCTACATGGCGCTGTTCTACGGCTCCATCGGCCTGATGCTGGGGGTCAGCTATTTCGGCGGCGTCTGGCGGCCGCTGCAGGAGGTCGAGCGCCGCATCCAGGTCGAGAGCGATGAGATGGTCTCCGTCTATGCACGCGACGGCCGCGATGCGCTGATCCGCGCCCTCGAGCGCCGCGCCGCCACGCCGCGAGGCCGACTCCCCTACCATGTGCTCGTCGCCCGGGGGGGCGGGGTTGTCGCGGCGAACCTTATCGACTGGCCGAGAGTCGCCGGCCGCGAGTGGCGTCGCTACGAGTTCGGCACCTATGCCACCGGCGCGGAGGAGGAGCACGAGGCCGTCGTGCGGGACGTGGCGCTTGCCGGCGGCTACCGGCTGATCGTCGGGCTCGACACCGAGGACCTCGACGAGCGCGAAGACCTGATCCTCGAGGCGCTTTCCTGGGGGCTGGGCATGACCCTCGCGCTTGGCGTCATCGGGGGCCTCGTGATGACTTTCGCGGTCGCCCAGCGGCTGGAGAGCATAAACCGCGCTGCGCGGGCGGTTATCGCCGGCGACCTTTCGGGCCGCGTGGCGCTGCGCGGCAGCGGCGACGACTTTGATCAGCTGGCGACCACCCTCAACGAGATGCTGTCCCGCATCGAGCAGCTCGTGGCCTCCATCAGCCGCGTCTCCGACAACATCGCCCACGAGCTTCGGACGCCGCTCACTCGACTGCGCGCCGAGCTGGAGGAACTGGCCGATCCCGCCACCCCGTCGGTCGAGCACCACGCCCGCACCGCCGCGGCGCTCGAAGAGGCGGCCCGGCTGCAATCGATGTTCGAGGCCCTGCTGCGCATCGCCCGCCTGCAGAGCGGGGAGCAGCCCGCCTTGACCACAGTCAATCTGCGGCCGCTGGTCGAGGACGCCGTCGAATGGCACCGGCCGGCGGCGGAGGCGCGGGACCAATCCCTCACCCTCACCTCCGATCCGGACGTGCTCGTCGCCGGCGACCGGGACCTTATCTTCCAGATGGTCAGCAACCTCCTCGACAACGCTTTGAAGTTCTCGCCCCCGGGCGGGCGCATTGAGGTTGCGGTCGCCGCCGACGCCAGCGGGCCCGCGCTCGTCGTGCGCGACAATGGGCCGGGCATTCCGCACGGTGAACGCCAGCGCGTGTTCGAGCGCTTCTACCGGACGCGGACCGAAGGGGTTGGAGGGTTTGGGCTGGGCCTCAGCCTCGTGGACGCCGCCGCCAAGAGGATAGGCGCGTCCATTCACCTGAGCGACGCGGAGCCGGGCCTTCAGGCGACGGTGCGGTTCCGGCCCGCATAGCAGCGTGAGGCGGAAGCCTCCTTCCCAGCATCCGGTCTTTGAACGCCGTGTCGCCGCGCCTGCCGCGACGATGGCGCTCGGGGCAGGCGTAGCCGGGCAATCCACCGCGCACGCCAACCTACCTAAGGAGGTATGCGAAGACCATACTGTTAGCTATGGTTGCGTCGGTCCGGTAAGACATACCGCGGCGCGAGTGACCGAATAGGTGGGGTCACCATGGACGAGACAGCCGTTGGCGTGAAGCTGCCCCGGGCGGCCGCCGTGGTGTTGCTCGCCTGCATTATCGTCGGCAGCGAGCTCCTGGCCGCGGGCCCGAAAGACTATTCGGAACTTCACACGATGCTGGACACGGGCCTGGCCCTGCTGTCGGGCATGCTGGCGCTGCTGTTGTGGGATATGGGCCAGCAATCGGTCCGCCTATTCCCGAAGCTGCTTGCCGTCGCTTTTGCGGTGACCTTTGTCCTCAATTTCATTCATGTCCTGGTGACCTTCGAATGGTCGGGCCTGCTCGCGCCGGTCTCCCAGGCCCGGGGTTTCTTGCGCTCGGCGACATGGCCGCCATCGACGCACACGCTCCCGATCGCCGTGGGCGCCGCGCTATGGCGGATGCGGCAGGCTGATGCGAACCTTCCTCGGTTCGCCTGGGCGATCATTGTCGTGGCTGGCGCCCTCTTCACGGCCTTTCAGCTCGTCCCGACCTATCTGCCTCCGGGGCCGCTCGGCGTCACGCGTCCGGCCCTGATCGCGTCGCCGCTCCTCTGGACGGCCGTCGGCCTATCGGCTTGGCGGATGCGAGAGGCCGACCCGCTGGTGCGCCCAGTGGCCTTGATGGCCGCGACGTCGGTCGTCGCGAACCTTCTCATGCTGTACTCGCGAGCACCCGCCGATGGTCCGGCGATGGCCGCGCACCTCTGGCGGCTCGCCGCGCACGCCGTTCTGTTCCTCTCGGTGATGGAGATCGCGTCGCGGGAGTCGCGCGAACGGGTCCGCGCCGAGGCGCGGCTGGCGCGGCTGAACGAGGACCTGGATCAAAGGGTGCTCGAACGCACCGCGGAGCTCGAGGCGGCGAATGAGACCTTGGAACGGGAGATGAAGGCCCACCGAGACAGCCAACGGCTGCTCGAAGCCATTGTCGAGACCTCGCCGGCTGTCATCTACGTCAAGGATCTCGCGGGGCGCTACCTCCTGGTCAACCGCCGCTGGGCCGAGATCTTTCATGTCGAGCCCGCCGCAATGGTGGGCAGGTGCGACCACGACATCTTCCCCAAGGAAGCCGCCGATGCGTTCCGCGCCATGGACGAGCGTGTCGCCGCGGCGGACCAGCCAATCACCGAGGAGGAGATCGCCCCCCACGACGACGGCCCCCACGCCTACATCTCGGTAAAATCGCCGCTTCGGGATGATTCCGGCCAGGCCTTCGGGATTTTCGGGATCTCGACCGACATCACCGAGCGCAAGCGCGCGCAAGAGGCTCTTGCCGCGAGCGAAGAGCGCACCCGCCTGATCATCCAGACGGCGCTGGACGCGGTGATCACCATGGACAACACCGGCTTGATCAGCGGCTGGAGCCCTCAGGCGGAGCGGGTCTTCGGCTGGACCCGCGAGGCGGCGCTGGGCAGGCCGGTCGAAGAGACCATCATGCCGGAACGCTACCGGGAGGGTCACAGGAAGGGACTGGCCCGTTACCTCGCCACCGGGGAAACCGCCGTCCTCAACAGACGCATCGAGATCGCCGCATTGCATCGCGATGGACACGAATTTCCCGTTGAACTGGCGATCACGGCCATTCGCATAGGAGATGGCGTCACCTTCGCCGGCTTTGTCCGCGACATCACCGAACGCAAACAGGCGGAAGCCAAGCTCAAGACCCAACTCGAACGCCTGGCGTTGCTCGACGACATCACGCGCGCCATCGGCCACCGCCAGGACGTGCAGAGCATCTTTCAGGTCGTGGTCCGCAGCGTCGAGGACCAACTGCCGGCCGATTTCGCCTGCCTGTGCCTTTACGATGGTCTAGACCGCGCGTTCACGGTCGCCGCCGTCGGCGTCAACAGCCAGGCCTTGGCGCTTGAACTGGCCATGCCGGAACGGGCGCGAATCGACCTCGACGAGAATGGCCTGTCGCAATGCATGCGGGGGCAACTCGTCTACGAGCCGGACATCGCCAAGCTGGATTTTCCGTTTCCGCAACGGCTGGCGCAAAGCCGACTACGCTCACTGGTGGCGGCGCCGCTGCAGGTGGAGAATACGGTGTTCGGCATACTCGTCGTGGCGCGGTCGGCGGCGGAGGGTTTTGTCAGCGCAGAGTGCGAGTTCCTGCGACAGCTGAGCGAGCATGCTGCGCTCGCGCTCCATCAGGCGCACCTCCACGGCGCCCTGCGCACGGCCTATGACGATCTTCGCCAGTCCCAGCAGACCGTCATGCAGCAGGAGCGGCTTCGCGCGCTTGGCCAGATGGCGAGCGGCATCGCCCACGACATCAATAACGCGTTGTCGCCCGTGGCGCTCTACACTGAATTCATCCTCGAGACGGAAGCTGGCCTCAGTCCCGCAGCGCGCGACCATCTCCAGATCATCCAGCGCGCCGTCGAGGACGTCGGCCACACGATCTCGCGCATGCGCGAGTTCTACGCTCGGCGCGAGTCGGCGCTGATCGCAGCCCCCGTGCAGGTCAACGAGCTCGTCCAGCACGTGTTGGATCTCACCAAGGTGCGTTGGCGCGACATGGCCGTCCAGCGCGGCGACGTCATCGATGTCCGCACGGAGCTGGCGTCCGGGCTGCCGACCATGATGGGCGTCGAGAGCGAAATCCGCGACGCCCTGGTGAATCTGGTGTTCAACGCCGTCGATGCGCTGCCGCAAGGCGGAGCGATCACCATCCGCACGTCGGAGACCGACGGCGCAGTTCGAGTCGAGGTGGCGGACAATGGCGTCGGCATGGACGACGAGACGCGCCGTCGATGCCTTGAGCCCTTTTTCACGACCAAGGGCGAGCGCGGCACGGGTCTGGGCCTCGCCATGGTCTATGGCGTCGCCCAGCGCCATGGCGGGGAAATCGACATCGCTTCGGAGCCCGGCGCGGGCACGACGATTGGGCTGATCTTTACGGCCCAGCCCGCGCCGGAGACGCCGGCCCGGCCTCAGAGCGCGTCCGGGACGCAACCCCCGCGAATGCGGATCCTGCTGGTCGACGACGATCCCGTTCTGCTGAAAGCGCTCGGCGACGCCCTGAGCGCCGATGGCCATATGGTCACCGCGGCCAATGACGGCCAATCGGGGATCGACGCCTTCGGCGCCGCTGATGATGACGGCGGCAGGTTCGATGTAGTGATCACCGATCTCGGCATGCCCCGCGTCGACGGTCGCCAGGTCGCGTCGGCCATCAAGACGCGATCGCCGGCCACCCCCGTGCTCCTGCTCACCGGTTGGGGCCGCGGCCTTCTGGCGGACAACGACATCCCGCCGCACGTCGACGAGGTGCTCGGCAAGCCGCCGAAGATGCGCGAGCTTCGCGACGCCCTGGCGCGTCTCAACGGAGGCGAGACGCCATGACGGAACATCCGGTTCCCCGAGCACGATCGGTCGTTGGCGAGCAAACAGTGACTGGACGCTCGGGGACATTGGCGGTGTCCGCCCGGCAGCAAGACTGATGGGCATTCGGCAAGAATAGGTATAAGTCCGCCCATCGAATTTAACCGAGAGAAGCCTATGTCCGAAAACGACACCGAAAACGGCGTGATCGAAATGACCGCTGACATTGTGTCCGCCTACGTTGGCAACAACACAGTGTCCGTCACTGAACTGCCGAGCCTCATCAAACAGGTCCACGACGCGCTGCGGGGCGTGAGCACTGGCGCAACGCAAGCCCCGGTTGAAGCTCAGGCGCCTGCCGTGCCGGTGCGGAAGTCGATCACCCCGGAATTCCTGATCTGTCTCGAAGACGGTCGGAAGTTCAAAAGCCTGAAGCGCCACTTGCGCACGAAGTACGACCTGAGCCCCGAGGACTACCGAGCCAAGTGGGGCCTCGCTAAGGACTATCCGATGGTCGCGCCGAACTACGCTGCGGCTCGCTCCGCATTGGCGAAGAGCATGGGCCTTGGCCAAGGCGGCCGTCAGGCTGCGAAGCCCGCCCCCGCCAAGCGCGCCCCCCGCAAGTCCGCTGGCGCATAGCTGTCAGCAGCCCCCATGCGCGGCTCGCAGCCGCCATGGGGGCCGTTCGACGTCGGTTCGGTCCCTTGCAGCCGACGTGAGCCAAGCGCGTGAGGGCGCGGACGCGGCCTAGCCTTGATCCATGCCTGCGTTTGGGATAGCGCCGCCCCATGGGAACGGGCTCACGACTGGCCGAGCTGATATCGCGAGGCGCCTACGCCCTCGCGGTGATCGCGCTCGCCATGCGCGTCCTCGTCCCCGGCGGCTTCATGGTCGCCCCGCAGACGGTTCAGGGCGGCTTGCCGACGCTCGTCATCTGCACCGGCCAAGGCGCGATGACCGTGGCCGTCGACACGGACGGACAGGTCCGTAAGCTCGGCAAGAAAGCCCCCGCCAAGCCCGCGGACAAGTCCCAAGGCAGACACCCCTGCGCCTTCGCCGGCGTGGCCGCGCCGCTGACCGCGCCGATCGCGCACGCCGTCACCGGGCCGGCTTTCGCCACCGTCGGCGACACCGCCGCAGCCTTCGCCTATCAGCGGCCGGGCCTCGGCCTCCCCGCGCCGCCGCCGCCCACGACCGGCCCGCCGATCCTCGTCTGATCGCATCCCGCCGCCGGCGCGCCTTTGCGCGCCGGCTCTTCCATGCTGTCCGACGATCGGAATCCCATGTCCCTCGACCTTCGCGGCGCCTGTTCGGCGCGCGCGCTTCTTGCCGCCCTGGCGCTCTCGCCGGCTCTCCTTCCCACCGCCGCCCTGGCCGACGCCGCCGCCTCCACCGCCGCCGCAGAGGTCGATCAGGTGATCGTCGTCGGCCGCAGCGACAAGCCGATCACCGTCGAGCCGCGGGGGCTCTCGGTGTCGCTCGGCAAGACCGAGTTCGAGGCGATCAACGCCGTCAATGTCGAAGACCTGATGAAGTACGCGCCCGACTTCTTCGTGCGCAAACGCTATATCGGCGACGCCAACGCCGTGCCCGGGTTCCGCGGGACGCACTCCACCCAGTCGGCGCGCAGCCTGGTGATGGTCGACGGCTTCGTGGTCTCCAACTTCCTGGGCAACAGCTTCGCCTTCCCGCCGAAGTGGGGCGTCGTCGGTCCCGGCGAGGTCAAACAGTTCGACATCGTCTACGGGCCCTATTCGGCGCGCTATCCGGGCGCCTCCATGGGCGGCGTCGTCTCGATCACCACCCAGGCGCCGGAGAGCCGGGAAGCCTTCGTCATCACCCAGGTCTTCGCCCAGCCCTACAAGCAGTACGGCACGGACAAGACCTACGACGGCTACACCTTCGAGGCCGGGCTCGCCGGGAAGCAGGCGAAGGGGCCCTGGAGCGGCCGGATCAGCTACCGCCGGCTCGACAACATGGGCCAGCCGATGCAGTGGACCCAGCTCGCGGCGGCCATCGGGACCGGCGCGCCGGTCAGCGGCGCCGTGGTCGACCCGAACCTGATCCTCAAGACGCCGGTGGCCGGGGCCTATGCGCCGGACCACACGATCCAGGATCAGGTCCGCGCCCGCGTCGGCTATGACTTCGGCCGGGGCTGGACGGCCCAGGGCCTGTTCGTGCTGTGGAACACCGATTCCGACCAGACCAATCCGACCACCTATCTGCGCGACGCCTCCGGCGGGCCGGTCTACGAGGGCAAGGTAGTCGTCGGCGGCCAAACCTACACGGCGTCCGGCCTGACCTTGGGCCTTTCCGACCGGCGCGAGATGCTGGCGGGCCTGAAGCTCGCCGGCCCGCTGGCCGGCTGGGACGTCTCGGCCAACCTCTCCCACTATTGGATCGACCGGCAGCGCTCGCGCACGTCCAGCGGCTACACCACTGGAATCTCCAACGGAGCCGGAACCTTCACCAACCAGGGCGAGACCGGCTGGTGGACCGGCGACTTGACCGCCGAGCGGGCCTTCGGCCGACACGCCGTGGCCGTGGGCCTCAACAGCAACCTCTACGAGACCGACCAGACCACCTTCGGCGCCGCCAGCTGGAAGGCCGCCACCGGCCGGACCTTCTCGGCCGAGACCCTGGGCAAGACCTCGCTGATCGGCGTCTTCGCCGAGGACGAGATCTCCCTCACCCCGGACCTGAGCCTGACGGCGGGGGTGCGCTACGACCGCTGGCGCGCGTTCGACGGCGGCGTCGGCCGGCTGGTCGCCGGCGCGCCCCGGCTGCAGAGCTACGCCGACCGCGACGACGACGCCATCAGCCCCAAGGTCTCCCTGCAGTGGGAGATCGCGCCGGGCTGGCGGACCCAGCTCAGCCTGGCTGCCGCCACGCGCTTCCCGACCGTGGGCGAGCTCTTCCAGGGCAGGCTCGACAGCCTCGGCAATTTCGATCCCAACAGCTTCGATCCCAACCTCAAGCCGGAGCGCTCGCGCGACGCCAACCTGATCGTGCGCCACAGCTTCGGCCCGGTGCGGATAACCGGCAGCCTGTTCTACCAGCGGGTCGAAGACGCGATCTTCAGCCTGCAGGGCTTCAACCAGTTCGGCGTGGTGACCTCCTCGTTCAAGAACATCGACGTGGTGCGCCAATACGGGGTCGAACTGATCGGCGAGGCCAGCGACGTGCTGGTCCCCGGCCTCGACATCGACGCCAATGTCGCCTGGATCGACGCCCGGACGGTGAAGAACGGAGCCTTGCCGGACTCCGAGGGCGTGCGCTTCCCGCGCATCCCCGAGTGGCGGATCAACGGCGCCGCCCGTTACCGGATCAACGAGGCGCTGCGGCTGTCGGTCGGCTTCCGCTACGCCTCACGGCCGAACAGCGACCTGACCGGCTCCCAGCGGGGCGACACCTACGGCTACACCTCGGAGTTCTTCATCGTCGACACCAAGCTCGCCTGGGACATCAACGATCAGGTCCAGGCCAGCGTCGGCATCGACAACCTGAACAACGACAAGGCCTGGGTCTTCCACCCCTATACGCAGCGGACCGTCATGGTCGAGCTGAAGTGGAAGCGGTGAGCCGCGAAATACAACATGGAGCTGCCAACTGGCGCCGGCGCGGGTCGAGCAGGGGAATCTAAGCGGGGCCGGCTGACGCGGCGTCGCCTTTCGCGCGGGGCGCCACGAGCCCTATCGCAGCAAGTTCCTGCACAGCCTGCCCCGCGACGCCCCCTGAGCAGCAGCGGTTCAGGGCTCCCGCCACGAAGCTGCGGATGAGCAGCTGAAGTTCCGGTTCGTCCACGAGCTCCGCCGCGATCTCGGGGGGCGCCCAGCGTTTTTCCCGTTGCTCGCGCTCTGGCCAACGCTCCGCTTCGTGCGTGACTTCGAGGGCGAAAACTGAAACCTGCACCTCGCGTGTCCGCCCGCTGCGCAAGACCTTGGCATAGCCATATCCGCCGAGCGCCGCCGCCGCCGGCATGCCTGTCACGCCGGCCTCTTCGAAGGCCTCGCGCGCCGCCGACGACTCCGGCCTCAACCCCTTGATGGGCCAGCCCTTGGGGATCACCCATCGGCGAGTCCCGCGCGAGGTGATCAACAGGACCTCGAGGCGTCCGCCATCGTTTGCACGCCATGGCAGAGCCGCGTACTGCACCCGCGGCGGGCGCTCGGCGTCGATCGAATGCTTTTTCACATCGCCGCCCTTGAGGCCGGCTGGCGTTCGCCCTCGCGCCCGGTCTTCGCGATCTGAGGAGGCGGCGCAGCGAACGATCCCGTCTCGCCGACGATCAGCTCCGCCTGCCGACCTTGGCCCTTAAGCCAAGTCACGAGATCCTTTCCTATTGAGGTCGCCTCCTCGAGCGAACTTGTGTGACCGAGATAGCCGCCACAGTGCTGGACCGCCCATTTTGTCCCGACGCGCGCGACGCTGATGACTACCACCATTTGGTCCCTCTCCGGGGCTCAGGGTGATCTCGGCAGTTGTGTTTCATAAACATAACACGGATAGGTTTAGATTCATAGGCGGGCGCCACTGAGGCTTTTCAATTCCTGCCGCCGGAACCGACCACCCCGGCGAAGAGATGAAGCCTGTAGGGATGAGCCGAGATGGCCACGCTCAAAAGACAGGTCGACGTCCCGGATGCTGGCGGTTTCTCCGACGTGCGCCGGGGCGGGTGAACCACCTTGCAGCTCGCGGCGAACGCCGACGAAGCGCGGAGGGCTCCATGTCGCCGGCGTCGCGCCGCAGAGATTGCTGCACCACCAACTGCATGCGAAACGACCTTGCCGAGATCGAACGAGGACCCTTGGCTTTCCAAAGGGTTGACACTCGCCCTCTGAATTAGAACCCTGGGCCCGTGGGACGGAGCATCGTATGACGCGACAGGTTGGTGCGGCGCAGAAACGCGCCCTGATCGCCTTGGCCGAAGCCCTGGACGGCGTTGGCGAGGTCCCGTTCTTGAGCGCGCCCGGCCTGATCAACAAACGGCTCGTGACCTTCGTGGGTCGCTCGGACCGGCAGGCCAACTCACCTTACATCTGCCAAATCACGGAAGCCGGTCGTGAGTTCGTCGCGCGCTCGGCTCGGAGGGCGGACCACGTCGCCGGCGAGGCGCCGAACCCGCCGTAGCATGAACATGCCGTGCAGCAGCGTGCGGCCCGGATAGCCAAGGCCGCGTAGACGGCGCCGGCCTCTATCGGCTCTTTTTGAACGGACGCTTAGGTTGGGCGCGCGAGGGCGGCCGAATCGGCGTCCTCAGCCTGAGCCGGCTCTCCGCTCCACGACGGGTAGGGCCCGAGCCTAAAGATCAGCAGACCGGAGATCAGGCAGGCTGGAATGCCGGCGAGCAGCAAGGGCGTATAGTTGCCGAAGTGATCGTAGATCGCGCCGGCGGCCACCGGTCCGATGCCGCCGCCGACGGCGATCAGGCTCGCCATCACGCCGAAGATCTTGCCGAAGTTCCGCAGGCCCCCGTAACGGCTCGTCAGATAGGCCGAGATCTGCAGCTTCGTGCCAGAGGCGTAGCCGATGATGACCATGGCCACGACGATGAGGGCGGGCGAGCGCAGAGGCTCCAGGAGGAGGACGAAGGCGATCGCCGTGGAGCTCAGGGTGATCGCACCGACGGTCCCGCCGTCCATGCGGTCGCTGAGCCAGCCGGTGACCAGCTTGCCGACCATGCCGGCGATCCCGCCGAGGCCGGCGAGCAGGGCGGCGTGCTCCCGGGTCACGCCGGCCTCGGTGAGGATGGGCACCTGGTGGATCAGCACCCCCACGGTGGCGAACATGGTGATGAGCGTGGAAAGGCCGATCCGGATCAGCGCTATGCTGCGGAACGCCTCACGGAAACCCAGGCCGGCTGGCGGCTTGACGGGCTCGGGCAGGTCCGAGGAGACCGCCTGATCCCGCGCCTTCGGTTCGGCCCTGTCGACCAGGAAGAGGATCACGAGGAGCAGCACCGGTCCGCCCCAGCCGGCGGCGAGCCAGAAATAGGCCTGCCTCCATCCGAAGTGGTCGATGAGCTGCTGGGAGATGACGGGCGCGATGGTTTGGGTGACCGCGGTGCCGCCGAGCACGAGCCCGAACGCCAGCCCGCGCGCGGCGTTGAAGGCGCCCGAGACCGCCGCCGTCCAGACGGTCGTCTTGATCAGCAGCGAGGCGACGCCGAACAGGGTCCAGAGCAGGATCCATTGCGCGATGCTGCCGTTCGCGAGCCCGAAGGCGGCGATCGTCGCGATGGCGAGGGCCACGCCGGGGATCGCCAGCCGACGTGAACCCCAGCGGTCGATGACCGCGCCGACGACAGGCGACAGCGGGATCGTCATCAGGGAGGTGATGGTGAGGCCGATGGAGATCTGCGCGCGGCTCCAGCCGAACTCCCGCCCCAGCGGCTCCATGAAGAGGCCGGTCGTGTAGCTGCCCACCGAATAGAAGGAAACGCCCGCCATCGCGGCGAGCACGAGCGGCCAGTGCGCCCGCCATTCAGCCGCGGCTTCATCCGGGTTCGAAGGGGTATGCAAGGAGCTTCCTGTTGCTGCGGTCGTGTCGGGGCCGAACTCAGTCCCCGGAGCGCCCTGGAGTCAGTATCTGTTCGCGCGCCCCTCGAGCACGATGTCGAGAAAGGGGAGCGCTGCGTCGCGCAACCCTGCGAACGCCGGATCTGTCTGGCCCAGGACCTCGCCCAGGAGACGCACGTCCTTGGCGAGGAGGCTCCCTCCATGGCTGAAGCTGGTCGGATCGGTCATTCGGCCGCGCACCTCAAGGGCGAAGCTTCTGCCGCTGCTCGCCTGCAACAGCTCCACGAGCGCCTGCTGGTTCATTCCAAGGGCTTGGCCCGCCTCCAAGGCGCTGTTCGCCAGGCCCAGGTTTGCAGCCATGAGCGTGTTGTTGATCAGCTTGGCGTGCTGCCCGGCGCCGACCGGCCCGAGATGCACGATCAGTCGCCCGAAGGTCTCGAACACCGGGCGGGCGGCGGCCAGATCGGCCGGATCTCCGCCCACCATCACCGCCATGGTTCCGGCTTGCGCCCCCGGGGCGCCGCCGCTGACGGGCGCATCGATAATCCGCACGCCGCGCGCGGCCGCCTGAGCTTCGACCGCCCGGCAGGTGTCGGGATGCACGGTCGAATGAATGGCGATGCGGCTGCCCGGCCGCATCGCCGGGATCAGTTGATCACAGACCTGGCGTACGTCCTGATCCGTGACCACGCAGAGCCCCAGGTGATCGACCTCGGCGCCGAGCTCCGCGACCGACCCGGCGAACCGGGCCGCCGTCTCGCGATACGGCTCGAGCGTCTCAGGGCGCCTGGCCCAGAGGTAGGTGATGAAGCCCGCATCGATCATGCGACGCGCCATCGGCGCGCCCTGACTGCCCAGGCCGATGAAGCCGCACACTGGCCGATCGTCGGATTGCGCCATCTGAAGTCCCTTCTCTCCCGATGCGCCGATCAGAGCGACTTCACCGTCCGGCCGCCGTCGATCACCAGGATGTCGCCGGTGTGGAACTTCGAGGCGTCGGAGGCGAGATAGGCGGCGGGCCCCTCGATATCGTCGGGATAGCCCGGCCGGCCGAGCGGGGTGATGGCGGAGAAGCGTTCGACCATGCCCTGCACCTGGGCGGCGCCCTCGGTCATCTCCGACATGATGAAGCCGGGCGCGAGCATGTTGGCGCGCACCTTGTACTGGCCCATCTCGACGGCGAGGCCCTTGACCATGGCGGCGAGCGCGCCCTTGGCGCCGGCGTAGTGCTCCATCCCCTGGATGCCGTGGAAGATGGAGAGGCTGCCGCAGACCACCAGCGAACCGCCGGGGTCGCCGGCTTGCGCCCGGTCGCGCATGTGCCGGGTCGCCTCACGTAGGGTGTAGAAGGCCCCGTGCAGGTTCACGTTGAGCAACTCGTGGTACATCTCGCTGGTCATGTCCGGGAAGGACGGCGCCCGCGAGGTGAAGCCGGCGTTGGCGAAGACGCAGTCCACCCGGCCGAGGGCTTCCACGGTCGAGGCGAAGGCCGCCTGCACGGCCGCCTCGTCGGCGACGTCCACCGCCTCGTGGTGGGTGCGCCCGGCGCCCGCCGCCTTGAGCTTCTCCAGCGCCTCGAGGTTGCGGTCGGCGCGGCGGCCCCAGACCACCACGTCCGCGCCTTGCCTGGCGCAGCCCATCAGGAAGCCCAGGCCGATGCCGCTGTTGGCGCCGGCGGCCAGCACGACGCGGCCGGTGAGATCGAAAAGTCCACGGGTCATGGATCAGGCCTCTGTGCTGGTGGCGACCGGGTGGACGCGCAGGTAGTCGGAGAAGTAGGGCTCGAGGTCCTTCTTGCTGAACCCCCAGTCGGCCAGCGAGTAGGTGTGCTTGCCCAGCTTGTTCTGCGGGTTCTCCTGCAGCCACTGGCGCATGCCGGTCACGGTCGCCTCGGTCCATTCGTCGCCGAGCCAGCGGTAGACCTTCTTCATCTGCGCCAGCGGATCGGCCAGCATGTCGTCGTAGTAGAGGTTGTAGATGTCGCCCGGCCGCTCCTTGGCGACCTCCAGCGGTCGTGCGAGGTGCATGGCCATCTGCAGCGGGAAGCGCTGGCGCATGTACTCGCGGCCCTCGTCCTTCTCGAAGATCGGCCGCGATCCGCCGCGCATGTTGATGGACGAGGCGAAGGTCGCGTAGGGGTCGCGGTGCGTCCAGATCACCTTCGCGTCGGGGAAGGTCTTGAACAGCTGGCGGATGAACAGCGAGTCCGAGGGCATCTTCAGAACCCAACGCCCCGGGTTGGTGCTCTGCAGGATCTGCAGCACGCGCTTTCTGTGGGCGAAGGCGGTCTCCATGTCCGTGAACAGGATCCAGTCGTGATAGGTCGGCGTGGTGGCGATCACCGCCAGCATCAGCGACCGGAAATCCTGGGCCAGCAGGTGGACGCACTCGGTGGGCCCATCGCCCGGCTCCCAGTGCGCGGCGGCCGTCTTGGGATTGGCCTTGAGCATCATCTCGTCCTTGGCCACCTCGGCCAGGCACCGCGGATCGCTCTTGAGAGCGCCTGGCGCCGCTGGCGGCGCGACGTTGTAGGCCTCCCAGCGCAGCATCGACCGGTTCGCCGGGTCCGCGGCCATCATGTAGCTGGCTACGGTCGTGCCGGTCCGCGGCATGCCCAGGATGAAGACCGGGCGCTTCACCTCTGCCTGGGCCACCGCCGGGTTTTTGCGAATGTAGTCGTCCACCTGCATCCGCGTGGCGAGCGCATCGACGTAGCGGTTCTTGACGATCCCCCAGCCGCGCTCGGTCAAGCGGTCGGCCTGGGCGTGATCCTTCACCAGGATCTCCAGGCCCTCCTTCCAGGAGTCGATGTCGGGATCAGGAAGGCCGCCGGTCTTCTCGCGCGCGGCGTTGACGACGTCGTCGAAGGTCAGTGACATTTTGCGTCCACTAGAATGGGCGATCGCCCGGATTGGGGAATGAGACGGCGGCGGCGAGTTCAGTCGAACGTCAGGACCACCTTGGCCGCGCCATTGGCGTCGTCGGCGACCTCGAAGGCGTGGAGGAAGTCCGAGAACGGAAAGCGATGAGTGATCATCGCCTCGGGGTCGACGACCTTGGCCGCCAGCTCCCCCATGACCTCCGGGAACTCCGTCGGATAGCCGGACGCGCCGATGACGCTGATCTCCTTGCTCATCAGCTTGGTGCCGTCGAAGGTCACCGTGTGGCGCTGCATGGCCACGGTGATGATCCGGCTGCGCTTCATGCAGAAGTCGGCGATCTGCGACAGCAGGCCTGGCGCCCCGCTGACTTCGAAATAGATGTCGGTCTTGGGGTATTCGACACCCCAGATCGCGCCCGTCCCGCGCAGCTCCTTGAGGATCTCGGCCGGCGGGTTTTCGCGCGGGTCGAACGCCGCCCTGGCCCCCAGGGCCACCGCCCGCTCCCGGCGCAGCGGCGAGAGGTCGAAGGCTATGATGTCCTCGATCCCCTTCAGGCGCAGCGCGACGACGACGCCCAGGCCGATCGGGCCCACGCCGAAGATGGCCACGCTCTCGCCGGGCTTGGGATCGGCGCGGTTGACCGCGTGCGCCGCGACGGAAAGAGGCTCGACCAGGGCGGCGTGCTCCAGGCTGACGTTGTCCGGCACGCGGCACAGCGCCTGGGTCTGGTCGTCGACGTCGCGCAGTACGACGTAATCCGAGAAGCCGCCGCACTCCCCGCCGCGGCCCATGTCCGCGGGGCTGTTGTTGGAGTTGTAGGCGACGCGATCGCCGATCTTGAAGCTCTTCACCTCCGGGCCGATCTCGATGACTTCTCCGGCGTACTCGTGACCGAGCGCCATGGGGGCGTCGAAGCGCGGGCCCATGTGGCGGAAGTGCAGGTCCGTGCCGCAGATCCCCGCCGCGGCGACCTTGATCACCAGGTCTTTCGGGCCCGCCGTCGGGCGTTGCGCGTCATCGAGCCGTAGATCGCCCGGCCCGTGCAGAACCGCCACCTTCATCGTTTCCTCCCTGTGAGGTCCGCTTTTCTGTTGGGATGGAGCATCGCCCTTAAACGGCGCGCAGCAAGACAGGGCAGTTGTCGCTGCCCGGCCCCTTTGTGGAGCGCCGGCCGATCCCGACACCTGTCGTGCTCCAACGGTCACGAGCAGGTTGCGCCTCACGATCCTGTCGGCCGAACAATCCAGGACTGATCGAAGGAGCCGAAGATGACCGCTGATCCGAGCCTCTCGAACGACGGCCTGAAGGTCGCCGAGCTCATCAAATCCGGCGAGGACCAGGCGAAGGCGATCGAGCGCGCGCCCGGCGTCTGGGAGAGCCGGGGCGTCGGCAACAGCTATCTTCTGACCACGCCGGAGGGCGACGTCGTGGTCAATGCCGGGACCCTCGGCGACGCGCGGCGCGGGCGTGAGCAGTTCGCCGAGGTCTCGAAGAACCCGATCCGCTACATCATCCTGACCCAGAGCCACGCCAACCAGTACGGCGGGCTGGAGGTCTACAAGACCCCCGACAACCTGGTCGTGGCGCACAAGACCTACCCCGAGGACCGGGTCTATTCGGAGGTGCTCAGTCCCCACTACCGGCGCGGCTCCGGGCGGGTGTTCGGCGGCATCACCCGCAATCTCGGCGACATCACGCCGACGAAGGAGGTCGCGCCAGACCTGCTGATCGGCGACGAGGGCCTGGCCTTCGTGCTTGGCGGTCGCCGGTTCGAAGTGATCCACACGCCCGGCGGCGAGACGCGCTCGGCGGTGATCGTCTGGCTGCCCGAGGAGAAGATCGCCGTCGTCGGCAATCTGTTCGGCCCGCTGTTCGGCAATCATCCGAACCTCAACACCCTGCGCGGCGACAAGCCCCGCTGGGCGCTGCAGTTCATCGACTCGATCAAGACGCTGCGGGCGCTGAAGCCCGAGCTGGTCCTCACCGGCCACGAGGAGATCCGCGGCGCCGAGCACATCGAGCGCGAGGTCACCCGCATCATAGATTCCGTGCAGTGGGTGCACGACCGCACTGTCGAGGGCATGAACGCAGGCAAGGATCTCAGCACCCTGATGCGCGAGATCAGCACCCCGCCGGAACTCACCCTCACCGAAGAGTACGGCAAGGTCGCCTGGAACGTGCGGGCGATCTGGCACGAGTACACCGGCTGGTACGACCCCGCCCGGGGCCTGACCGAGCTCTATGGGGTGCGGGCCTCCAGCGTCGCCCCGGCCATCGCCGAGCTGGCCGGCGGCGCCGAGCGTCTGGCCGAGCGGGCGAAGGCCTTCGTCGCCGAGGAGAAGCCGCTGGAGGCGCTGCACCTGCTGGACGTCGCGCTCGCCGCCGAGCCGGGCTCCGAGCTCGCCCGCCAGGTGAAGCGCGAGGCGCTCACCCTGCTGCTCGCACAGACCGGCGGCAAGAACCTCTGGGAGCGCATGTCCATCGCCGCGGAGATCCGGGATCTGGACGTTTAACTGCGAGGCCCCGTGTCCCCTCCCCGCAGCACGCGCGTCCGGAATTCCCGAGGGGTCACTCCGGTGGCGCACCGAAATGCATAGGTGAAGGTGGATTGGGAGGCGTAGCCCATGGAGGTGGCGATCGCCTTGATGCCTTCCCCCGTGGCGAGCCTCCGCTTCGCCGTCTCGATGCGGCTTTGCGCCATATAGTCGCCGATCGAGCAGCCGCGGCTTGTCCTGAAGCCGCGCGTCAGCTGGCGCACGGAGATGTTGCACAGGGCTGCGAGGTCGGAGAGCGTCGGCGCCGCGCCCGGCTTCGCCAACCGGCTGTCGATGACCCGAAGGCGCCAGGACGCGAGACCGCCGGTATCGACCGCCTCGCTCGCGGCCATCAGATATCGTGCGAGTTCAATGGATAGCTGGGAGGCGATCGCCTCGCAAAGCGCCTCAAACCCCGCCGCCCGGTCGTGCAGTTCCTGGGCGAGGCGGAGCAGAAGGCTGCGGATCGTGGCGCTGGAAATGTCCAGACACGCCTCCAGCCTGCGATCGGTGAGCTCGAAATCCTCCGGCAACCAGCGTTGCACGGCCTCGGCGGGCAGCTGACAGATCAAGGATGTGCGTCGGCCGCCCGCGCTCACCATGTGCAAGGTCTCTCCCGGCGGCAGCGCAATGACCGGGCCCAGAGGCGAGAAGCGATGCGGTCCCCACCGGTCGACATAGCGCGCGCGCTCGTTCGGCCGCCGCGGCGTCAGGCAGATATCCATCCAGAACAGATTGTCGCGGCGAAACATGTGCTCGCACCCGCGGTCGTGGTTCAGGCGCGCGAGCTGAATTCGAGCGGACGGAAGCTCGAGCTCGGCGCTGATTGTCATCCTAGCCGTCGGCGCTGGCGCGGCTCCCTCTGACAGGACCTGCATCGGGCGCCTATCCTCGGCGTCGAGGGCGGAACGGATTTCCGCCTCACCGACCGTAATCCGACTCATCGCCGGAGCTCCTCAATGCTGCTCGCCTCACAGACGCCGGCTAGGTTGCGCCTTGCTCCAGCAACTCGCGGCTGGCCGCCACGATGCGACCCACCGTGCGCCTGAGACCGCCTACAAGAAAGACGCAAGGGAACGGATGCCGTCACGCCGCGAACTCATCAAAATGACCGCCCAAGAAATCCGAGACTACCTCGCCGCTCGGGTACGCGTCATCGTCGCCACAAATGGCCCCGACGGCATGCCGCATCCCGTGCCGCTCGACTACGGCCTCGACGATCAGGGGCGCATCCTCGTGACCTCCTTCCGCAAGAGCCAGAAGGTGAAGAATCTGCAGCGGGATCCCCGCGCGACCTTGCTGGTGGAAAGCGGCGAGACCTATGCGGAGCTGAAGTCCGTGATCGCCTACGCGGATGCGGAGATCATCGACGATCCCACGGCGATCGCCGAAGGCATGCAGCTCATCCGCGCGAGCCCAGACCTGTCGGCAAGCCTCAGCGCCTCCATGCGAGACCAGGTCAAGGCGTCGCTCGAAAAGCGAGTTCTGATCCGCTTCACACCGTTCAAGTATGTGAGCTGGGACCACTCCAAGCTGGGCGCCTACTATTGAGCTCGGAATGCCGATAGCAGCGCGTCGACCTGCATCATCGGCGCGGGCTTGCCAGCCCGATGCTATGCCGAGCCGTTTCCACGACGTCCCAAGAGATTCAGTCGCGCGGGAAGAGCTGCTCGGCATAAACTTTTCGTCGGCATAAGGGAGAAAGCCATGAGCCAGCAGGATGTGACCATCCCCACCCCCGACGGAGACGCTCGCGCCTTCGTCTTCACGCCGGACGCCGGAGCGGGCCCCTGGCCGGCGGTGTTGTTCTACATGGACGGACTGGCCATCCGCCCGACGATGTTCGAGATGGCCAAGCGGCTGGCGTCCAACGGGTACTATGTGCTGCTGCCCGACATGTTCTGGCGGCTCGGCGGCTATGAGCCGATGGTGCCCGCGGAGGTCTTCTCCGACCCCGAAAAGCGCCAGGCGCTGTTCGGCAGGTTCATCGGCTCGACCAATGCGGAGATGGGGATGCGCGACACCAGCGCCTTCCTCGACTGGCTGGCCAAGCAGCCGCAGGCCAGGGCCGACAAGATCGGCGTCACCGGATACTGCATGGGCGGGACGTTCGCGCTCCGGGCCGCCGGGACCTTCCCCGACCGGGTGGCCGCCGCCGGAGCCTTCCACGCAGGCCACGTGGTCACCGACCAGCCCGACAGCCCGCACCTGCTGGCCCCGAACATCAAGGCCAAGGTGCTGGTGGCCGGCGCCGACCAGGACCCCTACTTCACCGAGGACCAGTTCGTGACGCTTCGCCAGGCGATGAGCGACGCCGGCGTCGACGCCGAGGTCACCATCTATCGCGGCGCCCTGCACGGCTACGCGCCCGACGACCTGCCGGTCTACGACAAGGAGCATTCGGAGCGTCACTGGCGCGAGATGCTGGCCCTGTTCGGCGAGACGCTGAAGGCGCCGGTGGCGGCTTAAGCTCCGGCGGGGGCGGCGCGGCCCCCTCCACCCCTTCGGGGTCCCCCTCCCCCAAGGGGGGAGGAGAAGGGCGCTGCAAACCTCGACTCTCCTCCCCCGCTGGGGGAGGGGGACCCCGAAGGGGTGGAGGGGGCTACACCGGCCGCAAAGCAAAAGGGCCGCCCTCGCGGGCGGCCCTTTCGGAACGACACTTGGTCTTAGGCTCAGGCGGCCGGCTGGGCGTCCGAGAGCTTGGCCTTCAGCTGGCGCTTGATCTTCAGCGCGCGCGACGAAAGTTCTTCGTCGCGAGCCTTCAGCAGGAAGGCGTCGAGGCCGCCGCGGGCGTCGAGCGTGCGCAGGGCCGCATTGCGGATGCGCAGCTTGAACGACTGGCCGAGCGCATCGGACTGCAGGTTGACCGGAGACAGGGCCGGCAGGAAGCGGCGCTTGGTCTTAATATTCGAGTGGCTCACATTGTGGCCGACCAGCGGGCCGACGCCCGTGAGTTCGCAACGGCGCGACATGGCGAAAGAACCTTCGCGTAGGGAAAAAGGAAGCGACGAACCAGACGGTCCGTGCGGGAAGCGGGCGATATAGAGGAAGGCGACCCGCCGCGTCAAGGCGAGCTGGCGTCTAACAGCGCGCTTCCGGTGGTTACAGGCGACCTTGTTGTGGCTCCGACCGACTCGACCCACAATATGTCGTACGGAACAAAGACTGAATCGGCCGATGTCGCTGATTCGGACCCGATTCGTTTCGCTGCCGTTCCAGCCATTCCCCAAAATGAGGACGGGCGACGCCAGCTGGGCCGCACAGCTCTCACACCGGACAAAAAAAGGCCGACGCCTGAAGCGCCGGCCAGATGGTCTTGAGCTGCCGGGTGGCCAACTCAAGCCTGATGAGCTGATTGGCGCTCGGGCGCGTCAGACCAGCTTCAAACGTCGCGCCAGGGCCTGTTCGTCCGGCGGCGGCAGTCCCTTCAGTCCCGCCGTCCGAATGGACAGGCAGGAGATCTTGAGGGCGGTGAAGTCCTCGTACCACTCGATGTCGTCGGTCGGGACGCCGGTCACCTCGCGCCAGAGCGCGAGCGTCTCCCCGCGCGTCCCCATGCCTTCCAGATGCGGCCGGCCCGGCGCCTCGCCATGCATCATGTTCGACAGGAACAGCCACCAGGCCAGGTCGTGCAGCGCCCCGCCCAGCGAGGGCTGCTCCCAGTCCATCACCGCCACGACCTCGAACTGGTCGTTGAACATCATGTTGCCGAGGCGCGCGTCGCCCCACACCACGCCCGCGGGCTGGTGGGCCGGCCAGCGGTCGGCCAGCCGCTTCAGCCCCGCCTCGAGCACCGGCCACGGCCGGTCGCGGCTGAGCCAGGCGACGAACCGGACGTACTTGTCCCATTCCTGCGGCAGCCCCTCGCGCGCGCCGTCAGGACCCCGCAGAAACTGGACGGCGGAGAGCGGCGTGTGCTGGATCGCCGCCAGCTGCCGGACGCCGTTCTCCCACATCTTCGCCCGCTGGGCGGGCGTCGCCTCCGCCACCCAGCCGGCCTGGGCGTAGGGCGGCACGCTCACGGCGACGCGGCCGCGACACTTCTCCATCAGGAAGAAGGGTGCGCCGAGAATGGAAGGGTCCGGCTCGAACCACAGCGGCCGGGCCACCCGCACCCGCCCGCCGTCATGCATCACCCGCATCACCCGGTACTGCTCTTCGAAGAAGTCGTCGGGAAAGACCGTGTGGCGGCCGGGCTTGATGCGCACGACGCACCCCAGCGCCTCTGGCCGGCCACGCGCCGTCCAGCTGGCGTCGAACAGGATCGTCTCGTGCGACTGCCCGGCGCCGAAGGGATAGGCGAGGTTTTCCAGCCGGATGTCCTGGGCCTCCGGAAGCTGGGCGCCGAGCCAGGCCGTGAGCTGCCGCGAGAGCGTCGTAAGGTCCCGCACTTCGGGCGCCACAATCACATCTGGCATCGGTCCGTCCCTATGGCGGCGGCGCCAGGATCGGTTTGGCCTCCGCTCATTGTTCTCTATTGCGAACTTTCGTTCTCATTAATAGGCGTACGAGATGCGCCCAAGGACGTCAATCGGCAGGTTCGAAGCCGGCGCGCGGCCGGCGCCCGAGGCCTCAGGACGCGACCGCCCCGGCCTTCGGAGCCCTGCCGCCGATGAAGCGGGTGATGCGGTCGCAGGCCTCGCGTAGGCGCAGGCCGATCCGTTCGACCTCCGCGCCCGATATCTGGCGGGTGAATCCCATCAGCCCCAGGACGAAGGCCACCCGCCCCTCCGAATCGAAGACCGGCGCCGTTACGGAGGCGAGGGCGTACTGCTCGTCCGGGTGAAGCTCCGTGGGGACCAGGACGGGGAAGTCGGTCCGCTCGCTCTCGAACACCTGCTCCGGGGGCACCACCGACTGGAAGCCCGGGTTCCGCACGTGGAAGGCGTAACCATGGTGGCGCACAAAGGCCATGTTTCCCGACATGGTCTCCCGTTGCTCGGGCGTCACCGGCGGCGTCAGCGCCTGGAGCCAGGCCTCCGCCTCCGCCAGCGGCGACCAAGCGTAATAGATCGCAGCAAACGGCGCGCGCAGCTTCATGCGCGCGCCCTGCGGGTTCGAGAAGCCGAGGTGTGAGACCGAGGCCGCCCGCTCGCGCACGACGACGTCGTCGCGGTCCCGGAAAAAGGCCGAGCAGATAGCCTCGAACTCATCGGCCAGCGCGCGCATCTCCGGCTGGGCGATCTGCAGCGGCGAGGCGTGCTCGGCCGCCACCCGGCCGATCGCAGCGAGCGCCGGGCCCAGGACGTAGTTCTTGTCGCTGGCGCGATAGAGGTAGCCGACCTCGACCAGGCCGGTGAGCAGGGCGTGGCAGGTCGCGCGGCTCAGCTTCAAGGCGCGAACCAGGTCGGTGAGCGTAAACGCCTGTCCCGGGTGATCGGCGATGAAGTTAAGGATGGCGGCCACACGTCGGACACCGGGAGAGGAACGCGCCATCTTATCTTTCGCGATTTCGAATTCGCGCAATAAGGGGCTGCGGTCTAGCCGTCAACTGCGGGCCGGTCGAAGCGGCGCCCGCCGCGGCGCCGCTTCCCGTCTGACGATGGAATGACTGGAATTTCATCGGGTTTGCCGCGCGAGCTCACCGGAGCGCAGCCTGCTAGAGGCCGAGCAGGCGATAGCTCTCGTGCCGCGTCACCGAAGCGCCCAAGCGTCCCACGAAAACATTGATGATCGCCGGATCCACCCGCCGGGTGATCGACCACAGATAATAGCCGTAGACCGCCGCGATCCGGTATTGCGCCCAGGCGGTCTCGGGATCCGGCGTCTCGCAGCCGAGCCCCCGGGCGGTCTCCAGATAGCGCCCCAGCAGCGCCCGCTCCTCGCGCTCGGCGACCTCCACGGGGAGGACGGCGGCGATGTGATAGGCGACGTCGAGCGCCCAGCCGCCTCGCTGCAGCAGCTGCCAGTCGATCAGGCCTGGGCCCGCCGCCGTGCGAAAGATGTTGCCGGCGTGGCTGTCGCCGTGGACCAGGACGTCCGGGGTCTTTTCGTCCTCGGCGGCGAGCGCCTTCATCCCCTCGATCAGCAGGGCGGCGTCGCGGGTGCGGGCGGGCAGCCCCTCGCCCCGCGGGCCGTTGAGCATTTCCTGCAGCAGGGGCTGCGGCACGTACTGGGCCTTGGCGAGCTCGGCGACCCGCCGGCGCACCCAGGGCGCCTCCTCCAACAGGGTGCGGCCGGCGTGCAGGGCGGCCAGCTGGCCCAGGCTCTCGGCGGCCTCGTCCGCGGTGAAGGCTTCGAGCGCCGAGCAGAACCGCGCCCCCTGGGCGATCAGGTCTCGCATGATGATCACGCCCAGGGGCGCCTCGCGGTCGACCACCGTCGCCACACAGTCCGGAACGCGCACCGACAGCTTCTCGGCGAACTTGTCGTAGTAGTCCGCCTCCAGGACCGTAGTGGCCCCGCCCTTGGCCATCTCGGGATCGACGTCGAGAAACCCCTTGAGGCAGAAGGCGCCCTTCCCGTCCGGCGCGCCGTCGTAGGCGGCGGTGAAGCGGACCTTGGTCGCCACGGTCTTGATGACCTCGACGGTCTCGACGCCGGTGACCGTGGCGCCGCCTGTAAGCGGCGTGAGGGCTTTCGTCAGCCAGGCGGCGTCGAGCGCCTGCGCCAAGGTGTGGGGGACTTCCAGAGCGGGCATCTGCGTCCTCTGTCTTTGTTGTTAGAGCGGCTTGCCGGCCGAAAGCCCGCCGTCGACCGGCAGGTTGACGCCGGTGATGTTGCTCGACAGGTCCGACGCCAGGAACAGGGCTGCCTTGGCGGTGTCCAGCGGATCGATGACCCGGCCCAGCGGATAGGCCTTCGCCATGCCCGCCAGGGCGGCGTCGGGCAAGGGTCCGCGGTCGCCGGTGATGAAGCGGGTCGCCATCCCGGCCGGGCAGACCGAGTTCACCCGGATCCCCTCGCCGCTCGCCTCGATGGCCAAGGTGCGGGTGAGGTTGACCACCGCCCCCTTGGTCGAGCCGTAGAGCACCCCGCCCCAGCCGATCAGCCCGGCCACCGAGGCGGTGTTGACGATCACCCCGCCGCCACCCTGGATTCGGAACTGCTCGATCGCGGCCTGGCAGCCGTAGATCACGCCGTTCACGTTCACCGCGTAGAGCTTCTGGATCTGCTCGTCGGTGGTGTCGGTGAGCTTGGCCATCATCCCCTGCTCGGTCTTGGGCGAGGGAATGCCGACATTGTTGTAGATGACGTCCAGCCGGCCGTAGGCCTCGACGGCGGCGGCCACGGCCGCCACGACCTCCGACTTCTTGCTGACGTCGCAGCGGACCGCGCGGGCCTCGCCGCCGATCGCCTTCACGGCGACCAGGGTCTCTTCCACCAGGTCCATGGCGATGTCGGCGCAGATCAGCCGCGCGCCGTGCTGCGCGAACAGCTCTGCGGCCGCGCGTCCCACGCCCGACGCCGCCCCGGTGATGACGACGCTCTTTCCCTTCAGCAGTCCTTCGATCATGGCTCAGGCCCCCTGGATGTTCATGGCTTGGATCTGCTGGTAGACGCGCAGTCCCTCGACGCCGCGCTCGCGGCCGACGCCGCTCGACTTCCAGCCGCCGGACGAGGCGTAGGCGCTGAGCAGGCCGCCGTTGATGTTGATCGTCCCGGTGCGGATGCGCGAAGCCACCGCGATCGCCTGTTTGATGTCCTTGCCGTTGACGTAGCCGGAGAGGCCGAACTCGCTGTCGTTGGCCATTTCGACGAGATGGTCGAGGTCGCCATAGCCGATGACGCTGACCACCGGGCCGAAGATCTCGTCCTGGGCGGCCGGGTTCTTGTTGTCCGGCGTGTCGAGGATGGTCGGCTCGAAGTAGAAGCCCTTGTCCGGACCGGCCGGACGCTTGCCGCCGCAGACCACCCGGGCGCCGGCCTCGACCGCCAGGTCGACATAGCGCTGGCAGCGGTCGCGCTGGGCGGCGCTGACGACCGGACCGACGGTGGTCTCCGGGTCGGCGGGATCGCCGATCCTGGCGCGAGCGAGGATGGCGGCCATCGCCTCCATCGCCTGGGCCTTGTCGGCCTCGGGCACGAAGATGCGGGTGCCGAGTGCGCAGCCCTGGCCGGCGTGGGCGAAGCAGACCTGGGCGGCCGCCGCGGCGGCGCCAGCGACGGCGTCAAGCAGGTAGATCTGCGCCGACTTGCCGCCGAGTTCGAGCTGCAGCCGCTTCATGGTGTCGGCGCCCTGCACCATCACCTGCTTGCCGACCGCAGTGGAGCCGGTGAAGGCGACCATGTCGACGTCCGGGTGGGTGGAGAGGGTGACCCCGCCGGCGGCGCCGGCCTCCGCAATCACGTTGAGCACGCCTGGCGGAAGTCCCGCGGCTTCCGCCGCCTCGCCGAAGATCAGGGCCGAGAGCGGCGTCAGCGGGCTGGGCCGCAGGACCACGCAGTTGCCGGTGATCAGCGCCGGCAGCACCTTCCAGAGGTTGGTGTAGAAGGGGAAGTTGTAGGCGGAGATGGCCGCCACCACGCCCACCGGCAGGTAGCGCCTGAGGCTCTGGATCGCGCCGCCGCGCGCGGTGATCCGCTCGTTGAAGGGGATCGGATTCTCCTCGAACTCCGGGAGCTTGAGAAAGAGGTCGATGACATCCAGGCCGTGCTGCAGCGGGGTGCTCACCTGGGCGTGCATGGTGCCCGAGCTGATCGGGCAGCCGGCTTCGCGGACGGCGAGATCCACCAGCCGCTCGCGCTGGCTGAAGAGGTAGGCCATCAGCCGGCGCAGGGCCTCGGCCCGCTCGAGCGCCGGCAGGTCGCTCCACACGCCGCTGTCGTAGGCCTGTCGCGCTGCGGCGATCGCCGCCTCGACCTGCGCGGCCGAGGCGCCTGCGACCTTGGCCACCACCGCCTCGGTTCCCGGGTTGATGACGGTGAAGGTCTCGCCCTGGCCGGCTACGGACTCGCCGCCGATGAACAAGCGTTCGGGAAGACCTATCGCGGCCGGTTGTGTGTGGATCGTCATGGCGTTTCCCTGGGCGTCTGCTTGCGCCCCGGTTGTCGCCGCGGCCGCTGCCTCTTTGATGTCTCTCAGGGATATCGGCCGCGGCTCCGGCCAGCAAGATATTTTTCTCTATTTGGAACTCCCGTTCGCATTCGTACGCACGGTCACAGGCCGGTGAAACCGACCCGACTTGCTTGACTCGTGGTTCGGCATTTCGGTAGCTTGTTCGTAATTACGAATTCTAAGTCGCGCATCTGACGCTGACGGACCCAGGAGGAGACGCTCATGTCACTGGACCAGGCCCTTACCGAACGTCCCTCTGAACCGAAGACCCGGCAGCGGGTCGTCGACGCCGACGCCCATTGCGATCCGCCTTATGAAATGTGGGCGGAGTACCTGCCGCCGCACCTCCGCGAGCTGGCGCCGCGGATCGAGCATGGCGAGGAGAATGACTGGATCGTCTTCGAGGGCAAACGCCGGCCGGTGATGATGATCAGCAACCAGGCCGGCCGCACCGGCAAGGACTTCAAGATGGTCGGGCGGCGCTCGGACATGCGTCCGGTCTGGCTGCCGGAAACCCGCCTCGCCGACATGGACCAGGACGGGATGGACGCCGCCGTCCTGTTCGGCGGCGGCCCGCTGGGCACAATGAACAGCGAGCTCTATATCGCCAGCTTCGAGGCCTACAATCGCTGGCTCTGGGATTTCTGCGCCGCCGACCGCCGCCGGCTGGTTCCGGTGGCCTATGTGCCGATGCGCGACGTCGACGAGACCCTGCGCATCGTCCACGACGCCGCCAAGCTCGGATTCCGCAGCGTCAACATCCCGGCCTTCCCCCAGGCCAACGACGGCGTCAGCAGCTCGATCGAGGTCAAGGCGATCCAGGTCGCCCAGGGCGCCGCGCTCACCGGCGATCCCGGCGGGGCCCGCTCGTACACCGATCCGGAATTCGACCGCCTCTGGTCGACGTTCGAAGACCTGGACATGACGGTGACCATGCACCTGGGCGGGCGGATCCCCCGCTTCGGCGACAAGAAGCACTTCCTGGCCGACATGCCGATGAGCAAGCTGGCGATGGCCGAGCCGATCGGCATCTTCATCTTCAACTGCATCTTCCAGCGACATCCCAAGCTGCGCCTGGTGCAGGTGGAGAGCGGGGTCGGCTGGATGGCCTGGCTGGCGGAATACCTCGACCGCACCTGGGAGAAGCAGCGGTTCTGGACCGAGAGCCAGCTCGAGGAAAAGCCCAGCTTCTACATGGACCGCAACGTCTTCGGCTCCTTCATCAACGACCGGGTCGGCGTCATCAACCGCAACCTGCCCGGGGGCCGCAACATCATGTGGTCGTCCGACTATCCGCACTCGGAGACCACCTTCCCCAACTCCCATGACGTCATCGCCCGCGATTTCGCGGGCGTGCCCGACGAGGACATCCGCGAGATCGTCTGCGAGCGCGCCCGCCGGGTCTACGCGGTCGACTGATCTCGACCACGCCGCGGCTTCGGCCGCGGCGTGCGGACCATCAAGAAGAAGAACAAGACTAGGGAGTGAGCGCCTTGGCGCAGATCGACTTGCAGCGCCCGGCCGCACAGCCGGCTTCATCGGCGCCACCGCCGGTGGAGCCGGTTCAGCGCTACGCCTACCTGGCGCTGGCGGTGCTCACCGCCTCCAGCTTCCTGAACTTCCTCGACCGCCAGATCCTCTCGATCCTGGCCCAGGGCATCAAGGCCGACCTCGGGCTCACCGACGCCCAGCTTGGCTTCCTGCTCGGCACCGCCTTCGCCGTCTTCTATGCCGTGGTCGGCATCGCCATGGGGCGCATCTCCGACGCAGTGGACCGCACCCGGCTGATGGGGGCAGGCCTGGCGGTGTGGTCGGCCATGACCGTGCTGGGCGCCGCGGCCACCAGCTTCGGCGGCCTGGCCGCGGCGCGCATCGGGGTGGGCATCGGCGAATCCACCGCCAACCCGTGCTCGCACTCGCTGCTCTCGCAGTACTTCCCCGCGCGCCGTCGCGCGGCGGCGATCGGCACCTATCTGGCGGGCGCCTTCCTGGGCAGCGCCGCAGCCCTGCTGACGGGCGGGCTGCTTCTGCAGCATTGGGGCGAGCTCTGCCGCAGCGTCCCGTTCGGAAACGCCTGCACGGTCCCGAGCTGGAAGGCGACCCTGGTGATCGTCGGCCTGCCGGGCCTGCCGCTCGCCCTGCTGGTGGCGTCTCTGCGCGAGCCGCCGCGCCCGCCCAGGCCGCCGTCGCCGCTGCACCGGCTGGTCGTCCGCGAGTTCGGCGCCGCCGTCCCGCCCTTCACCCTCTTCACCCTGTACGCCCTGGGCGGCCTCCGCGCCCTCTGCGCCAACCTGGTGCTGATCGCCGTCATCGTGGGCGCCGCGACGGCCCTCGTCCAGCTGACCGGCGATCTCGCCCAGTGGGCCGCCATCGCGCTGGGGGCCTATTCGATCTGCACCTGGGGACAGGTGCTGAAGCTGCGCGACCTGCCCCTGTTCCGCCTGACGTTCGGCTGCCCGACCTTCACCCTGGCGATGGCCAGCGGCGCCCTGATCGCCTGCGTCATCGGAACGGTGCAGGCCTGGGCTGCGCCCTACGCCATGCGCGTGCTGGGCATGAGCCCCGGATCGGCGGGGGTCTCCCTCGGCCTGATCTTCGCCGTCGGCGCGGGCGCCGCAGTGATTCTCGGGGGCTGGCTGACGGACACCTGGAAGCGGCGCGACGCCCGGGCGCCGATCTGGGTGGCGCTGCTCGGCCTGCTGGCCGCGACGCCGGCCATGATCGCCATGCTGACGGCCCAGACCTCGACCGTCTATCTCGTCGCCTACGCCGCCTTCTGCCTGGTCGGATCCGCCTGGTCCGGCGCCTTCGGGGCCCTGGTGCAGGACCTGGTTCTGCCGCGCATGCGGGGCGCCGCGGCGTCCGCTTTCGCCCTGGTCAGCGTCGTCATCGCCTCCGGCGCCGGCCCTTACTGGGCGGGCAAGGTCAGCACCCTGACCGGCTCGCTGGCCACCGGCATGCTGAGCATCCAGGCCCTCAGCCCGATCGCCATCATCGTCCTTCTTCTCACCGCGCGCCGCCTGAAGGGCGAGACCGAGGCCGGTCGGCGCACCCGGGCCGAGGCCGCCGGCGAGGCGCCGCTTGTCGCCTTCGCCCCAGTCTGACGCCCCCGCTCACGCATTCACCCGAGGCTCCCATGAACACCGTCCTGATCGCCGACGACACCATCTACGAAGAGCTCTACGACGTCCGCCGCGAGGCCGAGCACGCAGGCAACCTCGTGGAAGAAGACATGAACCCGGCGATGAACGCGCTGCGCGAGCGCGCGCCGGTGCAGAAGGGCTTCCTGCGCGAGCTGCTCAACCTGCCGTTCCATCAGCGCCACGTCATGGCGGTCGGCCGCCAGGGCTACACCAGCTTCACCTGGGAGGCCTGCAACACCGCCTTCCGCGACCACGAGCGCTTCTCCTCGCGCATCATGCACCACCCTGCCGCGGGCGAAGAGCAGCGGCTCGGCATCCTGGAAATGGATGAGCCCCAGCACCGCTGCTACCGCAACATGCTGCAGCCGATGTTTATCCGGCCAAAAACGCTGACCTGGTGGCGGGATCGCTTCATCAACGAGATCGTCGACACCCTGGTCTCCAACCTGAAGAGCCAGGATCGGGCCGAGCTGAACCTGCAGCTCTGCGCGCGGGTGCCGGTGCACACCATCACTCGCGCCATCGGCATGCAGGGCGACGACGCCCTCGTCTTCCGCCACGCCATCGTCAAGAGCAGCGCCCACGGCCGCATCTCGGTGGAGGAGGCCCGCGCCGCCAGCGAGACCGTCGATCGGATGCTGATCGATCTGATCGCCAAGCGCCGCGCCGCGCCCGGCGACGACGTCATCACCGGCCTGCTGCAGGCCGAGCTCGAACTTCCCGACGGGACCAAGCGCCCGCTGACCGAGCGGGAGATCGTGATCAACGCGCGTCTGGTCATGCTGGCCGGCGGCGGCACGTCATGGCGGCAGTTCGGGATCACGCTGTGGGCCCTGCTCACCCATCGAGACCAGCTCGAGGCGGTGAAGGCGGATCGCAGTCTGGTGGACAAGGCCATCGAGGAATCGGTGCGCTGGAACCCGACCGATCCCGTGTTCAGCCGGCTGGTCGCCGAGGACACCGAGCTGGAAGGCGTCGCCCTGCCCGCCGGCGCCGTGCTGGAGATCTGCCTGGGCGCGGCGAACCGCGACCCCGCCCGCTGGAGCAACCCGGACGCCTACGACCTGCACCGTCCGCCGCAGGGCCACATGGGCTTCGGCATGGGCGCCCACCAGTGCCTGGGGATGAACGTCGCCCGCAGCGAGATCCACGTCGGCGTCAACGCCCTGCTGGACGCCTTCCCCAACCTGCGCCTCGATCCGGACCAGCCCGCGCCCTACCTGACCGGCGGCCTCGAACAGCGAGGCATGTCGGCGATCCCGGTGCTGCTGCGTTGATGACCCTGGGGACCTCGGAGCCGAACGACATGAGCGAACAACCCCAGGCGCCGGTCTACCGGCCGGCCGACCTCAGCCTGCTGGGCCCGGAGCACGTCCGCGTCTACCGCGAGACCAACGGCGAGCAGGGCTATATCTGGAACGGTTCGCCGATCCTGCTGCTGACCACCAAGGGCCGGCTTTCGGGCGAGCCCCGGACCATCCCGATCATCTTCACGCCGCACGGCGACAGCTGGGTGATCATGGGATCGAAGGGCGGCTCGCCGACCCATCCGAAGTGGTACCTGAACATCCTCGACGATCCGCACGTCCAGGTGCAGGTCAAGGCCGACATCTATGAGGCCGTCGCCCGCACGGCCCAGTCGCCGGAGCGCGAGGAGATCTGGGCCGAGGCGATCCAGAACTGGCCGAACTACGACGTCTACCAGTCGCGCACCGAGCGGCAGATCCCGGTGGTGGTCCTCGACCCCGTGCGCAAGCTGGAGCCCGGCCCCAAGGAAGCCAGCAAATGAGCCGGCCCCTCGAAGGCGTCAAGGTCGTCGAGGTCGCCATGTGGGCCTTCGTGCCCGCGGCCGGCGGCATGCTCGCGGACATGGGCGCGAGCGTCATCAAGATCGAGCCGCCGGCTGGCGACCCCATCCGGGGCCTGAAGATCTCCGGCGTCAGCAATGACTCGGGCTTCGATCTGTCGTGGGAGGCCTACAACCGCGGCAAGCGCAGCCTCACCCTCGACCTGCGCCTGCCGGGCGCCGTCGAGGTGCTCTACAAACTGATCGAGGATGCCGACGTCTTCCTGACCAGCCTGCTGCCGCCGGCGCGGCGGAAGATGAAGATCGACGTCGACGACGTCCGCGCGCGCAATCCGAACATCATCTACGCGGTCGGCAGCGCGACCGGGCGGCAGGGGCCGGAGGGCGAAAAAGGCGGCTTCGACTCCATCAGCTTCTGGGCGCGGGGCGGCATCGCCTCGGCGGTGACGCCGGAGACCTCCCCCTATCCGATCCAGCCCCCGGGCCCGGCCTATGGCGACACCACCAGCGCGGCCATGCTGGCCGGCGGCGTGGCCGCCGCCATCGCCCAGCGCGCCATGACCGGCCACGCCTCGGTGGTGGACGTGTCCCTGCTCTCGACCGCCGTCTGGTCGATGCAGCGCACGATGATGCAGGCGACCGCGCTGGGCGTGACCGCCCTGCCCAAGCCGAAGCGGGAGGCGGCGCACAACCCGCTGGTGAACGTCTACAAGACGGCCGACGGGCGCTTCCTGTCGCTCTGCATGCTGCAGGGCCAGAAGTACTGGCCGGCCTTCTGCGAGGTCGCCGGTCGGCCCGACCTGGCCGCCGATCCGCGGTTCGAGACCGCCGAGGCGCGCGTCGCCAACATCGGCGTCTGCATCACCGAGCTCGACGCCCTGTTCGCCAGCCGCACCCTGGCGGAATGGCGCGAGATCCTTAAGCGCCAGGACGGCCAGTGGGAGGTCGTCCAGCATGCTGGCGAGCTGAAGGACGACCGGCAGGTCCAGGCCAACGGCTATCTGCAGCCGGTCGACTATGGCGACGGCCGCACGCTCGACATGGTCAGCGTCCCCATGCAGTTCGACGGCGCGCCTCTGAAGTCGCGTCCCGCGCCGCAACTCGGCGCCGACAGCGACGCCATCCTCGCCAGCCTCGGCTTCGACGAGGAGGCGATCATCGACCTGAAGGTGTCCGGGGTGGTGTTTTGAGCGAGGTCCGCTTCGCCCGGCAGCTTCCCGCGCTCGACCCCGACACGGCCTTCTTCTGGACCTCGGGGGCGGACGGCCGGCTGCGCATCGGCCGATGCGCGGCCTGCGGGCGCTACCAGCACCCGCCGCTGCCCCGCTGCCCGGAGTGCGGCGGCGATGTGAGCCCCACCCCAGTCTCCGGACGGGCGCGCGTGGCCTCCTACACCGTCAACCAGCAGGCCTGGGTGCCAGGCCTGGCGGTCCCGTTCGTCTTCGCCGCCGTTGAGCTGGTCGAGCAGGCCGAGCTCTATGTCTTCACCAACATCGTCGGCTGTCCGGTCGAGGACGTGCGGACCGGCCTGCCGGTCGAGGTGACCTTCGAACAGCAGGGCGAGGTCTTCCTGCCGCTCTTTCACCCTGTCGGGGGCGCGGATGCCAGCTAGGGCCTATCCCGAGAAGCAGGTCCGCATCACCGGCGCCGGGCAGACGGCGGCGGGACGCCCCTCCAGCCAGAGCCCCCTGCAACTGACCGTCGAGGCCTGTCTCGCCGCCATCGAAGGCGCCGGCCTCAACCCGGCCGACATCGACGGCCTGACGACCTATCCGGGTCCCGCCCCGGACGGCGGCGGCATTTCGCCGGTCGGGGCGACGGAGACCATGCTGGCGCTGGGCATGACGCCCACCTGGGTCGGCGCCTCCACCGAGGGCCATGCTCACATGGGGGCGATCATCAGCGCCATTCAGGCGATCGCGTCAGGCCTCTGCCGCCATGTCCTGGTCTTCCGCACGGTCGCCCAGGCGAGCGCGCGGGCCAAGGTGCACCATGCCGGCGTCATGGGTGGCGGCCCCGAGCGCGGCGCCCCGGTGCGCGGCGGCTCGTCCTGGACCGTGCCGTTCAACGCCTTTTCCCCGGCCAACCTCTACGCCCTCTACGCCCAGGCCTATTTCGACAAATACGGCGCGACCTCCGCCCAGCTGGGCGCGATCGCGGTCAACAGCCGGCGGATGGCCGCCTTCAATCCGAACGCCATCTACCGCAAGCCGATCACCATCGAGGACTATCTGGCCTCCAGGGTGATCTCCTCGCCGCTCCGGCTCTACGACTGCGACACCCACATCGATGGATCGACCGCGATCCTCTTCTCCCATCGCGACGCCGCGGGCGATCTCGCGCGGCCGCCGATCGAGATCGAGGCCATGGGAATGTCGCTGGGCGGCCTGGGCGTCGGTTGGCACCGCGGCGACTTCACCGCCCTGCCCTCGGACCGGGCCGGGGCGATGATGTGGTCGCGCACCGACCTCAAGCCCGCCGACGTCGACGTCGCCCAGATCTACGACGGGTTCTCGATCCTGACCCTGCTCTGGCTGGAGAGCCTGGGCTTCTGCGGCCGCGGCGAGGCCGCCGCCTTCGTGGAGGGCGGGTCGCGCATCGGCCTGGACGGCGAGCTGCCGATGAACACCAGCGGCGGCCAGCTTTCCGCCGGCCGCTTCCACGGCTACGGCCACACCTACGAGGCCTGCCTGCAGCTCTGGGGCCAGGCCGGCGAGCGCCAGGTGCAGGACGCCCGCGTCTGCGCCGTCAGCAACGGCGGCTTCGGCTACGGGGCGCTGCTCCTGAAGCGGGGCGGTTGAAGGTCAGCCGCGAGGGGCCGCCGGAACCGACTCGTAGCGGGCGGTGATCAGCCGGGCGGCGTCGATCCGCTCGCCCCGGGTGTCGATGATCTCCAGGTGGACGTGGTCGGTCATGCCGCCCGGGTACTTGTGCTCGAGCGTCTGGTGCGCGCCGATGGTCTGGCCGAGGTGGACGGACTGACCGACCACCACCAGCGGGTCGATGTAGAAGACCCGCGCGGCGTAGCGCAGCGCCGGATTGCTGATCTCGACGAACTTCAACCTGCTGTCGCCGGGGTAGGCGAAGCCGATCTTCGTGACGTAGCCGGAGATCGGCGCGACCAGCCGCTGGCCGGCGTCGGCGATGAAGTCCACGCCCTCGTGCGGTCTCGACCCGCCGTCGCGCGAGGCGCCGAACTCGCCGCAGCCATAGGCGTCGGTCTTGCGGGTCTCGTGCCCGGTCGGATTGGCGAAGTCGGCCTGGCCGTCGCCGTCGATGTCCGCCCCGCGCCAGACCAGCCGCCGGACCTGTTCGGGCCCGACCATCTGCGGGGCGCCGCCCGTCGCCTCGGCGAGCATCGCCCGCGGGCCGCCTGCCTGATGCACCGCCGGCGCCGCGAGCGCCGCCGCGCCGACCATCGCCAGCAGCACGCCCGCCGCCTGCATTCCACGGCGCTTTGCGCGCCGCGCGTCGCGAGAGGACGTCGCCTGCATTCACACCACCTTTTCTCGACCACCCGGGCGCCGCAGCCGGACTTGCTCGCCAGCTTGCGGAGCGCAGAAGGGGCATTGGCCAGGGCGAAAGGGCGGTTTTGCGGCGCAGCGTGGCCGTAGGGATGCGTCACAGAGGCGCGAGGGCCGTCGCCGGCAAGCCTCCGTTAACGCGACGCACGCAAGCCTCCCCCCAGATGGGGAGATCCATGACCCGGCTGGCTCTGGTGATGATCGTGCGTGACGAGGCGGCCGTGATCGGCCGCGCCCTCGACAGCGCCCGGCCCCACGTCGACAGGATGATCGTGCTCGACACCGGCTCGACCGACGGCACGCCGACGCTCGCCGCGGCGGCTGGGGCCGAGGTCTCGTCCTTCGACTGGTGCGACGATTTCGCCGCGGCCCGCAACGCCTCCCTGGCCCTCTCCGACGCCGCCTGGAACCTGGTGCTGGACGCCGACGAGTGGATCGAGGCCGGCGCCGAGGCGGCGCTCTCCCCCCAGGCCCTGCCTGCGGGCGGCGATTTCTTCGGCATGGTGCGTTGCGACAGCGCCATGGGCGACGCCGGCGCGGGCGGGCGGGCGCAAACCTGGCTTCCGCGCCTGCTGCCGCGCGGCGCCCGCTACGAGGGCCGCATCCATGAACAGCCGGTCGGGCCCACGCGCGCGCGGCGCCTGCCCCTGATCCTCGGACACGACGGCTACACGCCGGACAATCTGGCGCGCAAGGGCGATCGCAACGAGGCCTTGCTGATGCAGGCGCTGGAGGCGACGCCGGAGGATCCCTACCTGTGGTTCCAGCTGGCCAAGGAGCATCAGGTGCGCGAGCACCTGCCCCAGGCGGCCATCTGCTTCGCCGAAGCCCTGCGGCTGGCGGGCCCCGACGCGCCCTATCGCCATTCCCTGGTGGTCCGCGCCATCACCGCCTTGAAGAGCGCCGGCCGGCTGGACGACGCCCTGGTGCTGGCCAACGCCGAAGTCAGCGCCTGGGGGGAGTCGCCCGACTTCTATTTCGCGATCGGCGACCTCTACCTGGAATGCGCCACCCACGAGCCGGATCGCGCGGCCTCGGACTTCTTGCCGATCGTCGAGGCGGCCTGGAAGCGCTGCCTGGAGATCGGCGAGCGGCCAGACCTCGACGGGTCGGTCGCCGGACGCGGCAGCCACATGGCCGCCCATAACCTGGCCGTCTTCTATGAGACGACAGGCCAAAACCAGCTCGCCGCCCGCTACATGGCCCTCGCCGCCGTCTGAGCCGCTGGCGGGCGCCATGCCCGACCTATAGCCTTCAAGCCGCCATCGACGCCGCCCCCCCTCCGTCTCGCTGCGCGAGCCACCCCCGCGTTGCGGTGGAGGATCTGGGCCGTAGATGCTCCACCGCTTGCGGGGGAGCTGTCGCCCCGGATCCGGCCCTTGGCCGGTCCGCTCCGGGGTAAACTGGACCGAGGGGGCGTTCGGCGCATGCCGACGAAGCTGGAGCTCGCCGTGTACGGAATCCTCTGCGCCACCCCTGAAGAGCTCGACGCCCTGCGCGCGCGGCTTCAGCTCGCCCTGGAGCCGGAGCGGCATGGCCCGACCCAGGTCTTCCGCGGCGAGCACGACGGCCAGGAGCTTGTGCTGGCGCTCAGCGGGATGGGCAAGGTGAACGCCGCCGCCGCGGCCACGGTCCTGATGAGCCTGTTCTCCCCCAAGGCGCTGATCTTCTCAGGCGTTGCCGGCGGGCTCGATCCGGAGCTGCCGGTCGGCTCGGTGCTGTTCGCCGACCGGCTGGCGATCCACGACTACGGCCTGGTCTCCGGCGGCGCATTCACCCCCGTCGCCTATGGGACGATCCCGATCGGCGCGCCGAGGCTCTCCACCCTGCCGCCGGTCGAGCCCGAGGTCGCCGTCAACTTCGCGGCGCTCGTCGAGGCGGTGGCCCATCGCCTGGAGACCCCCGTGCGCCTGGGCGGCGTGGTGACCGGCGACTATTTCCTGAACTGCGGCGCGACGCGCCAGCAGCTGCGCGCCGACTTCGGCGCCGACGCCATCGACATGGAGTCCGGGGCGGTGAGCCAGGTCGCCAGGGCCTGGGGCGCGCCGCTCTATGTGATCCGCACCCTCTCCGACCTGGCCGGCGAGGAAAGCCACCTGACCTATCCGCAGATGGCCGCCATGGCGGCGCACAACTCAGCTTTGTGCGTGGACGAGCTCCTGCGACTGCTGGTCGCTGCCTAGGCGCCCTCGACGGCCGGGCCCAGCGGGCTTAAATTACCCGTATTGCGCGTGGATGGTCAGGTCGGGGGACGATGCGCAGGCGCTCCACACGATCGGCGATGAAACGGGGAGGAGCCCTGGCGGCCGCGGGCGCGCTCGCGACCCTCGCTGCGCCGGCCGCCGCCCAGCAGGTCCTGTTGGAAGTCCCCGCCGCGCGCGTCTCCCTCGAACCGATCGCCGCCGACGCCAGCCTCGGCGGGCGCGCCCAGCTGGCGGCCAGTCTCGGCGCGTTCGACACCTCGCTGACAGCGGCCTTCGAGCGCGGCGGCGGTCAGCTGAGCGCGGTCGACGCGGCCTGGGTCACCGTGATCCGACCCGCATCCTGGACCAGCGACGATGTTCAGCTCGCCGCCAGATGGGCGACGTTCGGCGGCGCCCAGCTCAGCCTGGAGGCCGGCAACCGCGAGCGTCGGACCCGCAACTTTATCGACCCCCTGGCCTACAGCGCCGATCAGCAGCTGGCGGTCGACCAGTCGCGCTTCCTTCGCCTGCGCCTCGCCGCCCAGGCAGGTCCCACGGCCCTCCAGGCCGGGGCCGAGACCTCGACCAACGCCCTTGACACCCTGAACCCCGGCGAGCCGTCCGACGGGGGCACCCGGCTGTGGGTCACCTCGCGGCGGCTGTTCGCCCGCCTCGCCTGGCAGCCCTCACCGCACATTTCGTTCGAGGCGGGCCAGGCGGCCCAGACCTTCAATGTCGGCTGGCGCGGCGCGGACGCCCTGCAGTCCCAGGCCGCCTACCTGACGCCGGACGTCGCCCTGGTGCTCACCCCCTCGCCCAGCATGCTGTGGCGGCTCGACCTCGAAGAGAGCGTGACCCCGGTCGATCCGGCGAAATTCGCCGCCTACGCCCAGCTCGCCACGCCCGGCGGCGGCGCCGCGCCGCAGCCCGACCGCGGCTGGCGCTACGGGCTCAGCCTGGAGCAACAGCTGCCCGGCGGGGTGAAGCTCTCGGCGCGCGCCACCCGCTGGCGGCTGGCGAGCGTCACCGACCTCGGCCCCGTCGGCGCCAGCGAGGCGCCGGTCGGGATCGGCCAGGGCGCGCGGCGGCAGCTGGACGTGAACCTCGCCGCGCCGCTCGCCGCCGTGGGCCTGCCGGGCGCCATCCTCGCCGGCGAGGTCAGCTGGCGACGATCCCAGGTCTACGATCCCTTCACCGGCGCGCGCCGGCCGATCTCGGGCGAGACGCCCTATCGCGCCCAGCTGCAGCTCAGCGGCGCCCTGCCCACCTCGCCGCTGAGCTGGAGCCTGATCGCCAAGGCGGACGGGCCGCAGAACCTCTACCAGATGTCCAAGGTCACCAACCTGGGCGCCACCTCCGGCCTCGACGGCGCCGTGCGCTATGACGCCGGCCGCCTGCGGATCAGCCTGGAGCTCGACAATCTGGTTGGCGGCTCGCGCCAGGTGACCACCTACACTTGGTCCGGCTCGCGGGCGGACGGGAGCCCCGACCTCGTCGAACGCCGCGGCGACGACGCCCGCGCGGTCCGCATCTCGCTGCGGCGCGGCCTCTAAAAGTCCAGGGAACCTGCGCCACGCCCGTGCTCTTTCTTTTACAGGCGCAGGTATTTGCGTAGGAGTTCGAAGGCGTTGGCCGTTTGTGAGGCGTTCCCTGCCCGCTTCGCCCCTGATGTTACGCCTCGCTTGTCCGACTCTCCGCCCGACCCCATTTTCATCTCATGAGCGACCGCCCCTCCGGCGCAGCCCCGTCCAGACTTGTGGCGGTGCTGGGCCCGACGAACACCGGCAAGACTCACCTGGCCGTGGAGCGCATGCTGGGGCACGCCTCCGGCATGATCGGCCTGCCGCTGCGGCTGCTGGCGCGTGAGATCTACGACCGCGTGGTCAAGCTGCGGGGCGCGCGCTCGGTCGCCCTGATCACCGGCGAAGAGAAGATCATCCCGCCGCGGGCCGTCTATTTCGTCTGCACCGTCGAGGCCATGCCGCTGTCGCGGGAGGTTGAGTTCCTGGCGATCGACGAGATCCAGCTCTGCGCCGACCCGGAGCGGGGCCACGTCTTCACCCATCGCCTGCTGCACGCCCGCGGAACCTATGAGACCATGCTGCTGGGCGCGGGCGCCATGGCGCCCCTGGTCCGCCGACTGTTGCCGCACGCCGAGATCGTCAGCCGGGAGCGGTTCTCGCGCCTGACCTATTCCGGGCCGAAGAAGCTGACCCGCCTGCCGCGGCGCAGCGCCATCGTCGCCTTCTCCGCCGACCAGGTCTACGCCATCGCCGAGCTGATCCGCCGCCAGCGCGGCGGGGCCGCGGTGGTGATGGGCTCGCTATCCCCACGCACCCGCAACGCCCAGGTCGCCCTCTACCAGTCCGGCGAGGTGGACTTCCTGGTGGCCACCGACGCCATCGGCATGGGCCTCAACATGGACGTCGACCATGTGGCCTTCGCCGGCCTTCGCAAGTTCGACGGCAAGCGGACCCGTTTCCTGCATCCCCAGGAGGTCGGCCAGATCGCCGGCCGCGCCGGCCGCTTCCAGAGGGACGGGACCTTCGGCGTCACCGGCGAGGCCGAGGACATGGACCCCGACCTGGTCGAGGCCGTCGAGCAGCATCACTTCCAGCCCGCCGTCGCGTCCGAGTGGCGCAACGCCAAGCTCGACTTCTCCTCCCTGACCCAGCTGATGCGGTCGCTGGCCAGACCGCCGGAACGCGAGGGGCTGACGCTCGCCTCGGAAGCCCTCGACGAAACCACCCTGCGCCAGCTGGCCGCCGACCCCGACGTCGCCGAGCGCGCCCGCGACCGGGCGACCGTGACCCGGCTGTGGGACGTTTGCCAGACGCCCGATTTTCGCAAGCTGGCCGCCGACGACCACCTGCGGCTGGTGAAGGACTTCTTCTTCCACCTGACCGCCGGCCGCCGCCGGGTGCCCGAGGACTGGATCGCCCGGCAGTATGCCGGCCTCGACCGCACCGACGGCGAGATCGACGCCCTGGCCGGCCGGCTCGCCAGCGTGCGGACCCTGGCCTACGTCGCCAACCGCCCCGACTGGCTGGCGGACGCGGGGGCCTGGCAGGCGCAGACGAGAGGGCTGGAGGACAGGATCTCCGACGCCCTGCACGAGAAGCTGATGGCCCGGTTCGTCGACCGCCGGACCAGCGCCCTGATGCGCGGTCTGCGGGTGCGCGAGGACATGCTGGCCGGCGTCGCGACCGATGGCGCGGTGACCGTCGAGGGCCACTACGTCGGCCGCCTGACCGGGGTGCAGTTCGAGGCGGCGCAGGGCGCGTCGCTCCTGGAGCAGAAGGCGCTGCGGGCCGCGGCGGTCCATGCGGTCGGCCCCGAGATCGCCCGCCGGCTCGGCCGGCTCGCGGCGGAGTCGGACGAGGCCTTCTCCCTCAGCCCTGACGGCGTGGTGCTGTGGCGTGGCGAGGCGGCGGGGGCGCTGTCCGGCGGCCAGCCCTTCGCGCCCCGGGTGCGGCTGTTCGGCGAGCTCGGCCACGACGCCGCCCGCCAGCGCGCGGCCCGCCGGCTGGAAGCCTATGTGGCGAGTGAAGCGGCGCGCCGGCTGTCCGCCCTGCGCGGCCTCGAGGCGGCCGTCGCCGAGGGACGGCTGCGCGGCCTCGCCCGCGGGGTGGCCTACCGGCTGATCGAGGCCGGCGGCGTGCTCGACCGCGCCGACGTGCGCGACGAGATCAAGGCGCTGAGCCAGGTCGAGCGCCGCGCGCTGCGCGGCCTGGGCGTGCGAATCGGCGCCTTCTCCATCTTCCTCCCGGCCATGCTGAAGCCGCACGCCCGGGCGCTGACCCAGGCCCTGGCGCTGCGCGAGGCGCAGCACTGGCGGCCCTCCTCCACGAGCGTGAGCCGGCTGCCCCAGCCGGCGCCCGGCCCGCGCGTGCTCTCGGCCTACGGCCTGCGCGCCGTGCGCGGCCTTGCGGTCCCGGTGGACCAGCTGGAGCGGCTCGACGAGCTGCTGCGCGAGGGGGTCAAGCAGGGCGGCGGAACCCTCCTCTCCGAGGCCGGCCGTGAAGAGCTCGGCTGGAGCCCGGCCGAGATCGACGAGATCCTGCGCGGCCTCGACTTCGCCCCCGCCAACCGGCCGAAAGCCGGCGAGGCGATCGCCTGGCGCCGCCGCGGCGAGCGGACGCGTCCCGCCCCCGAGGCGGGGCCGGCCGTTCGGCCGCACTCGCCCTTCGCCGCTCTGGCGGCCCTGCAGACGCCGGCGACGGCGTCGGCCCTCCCGGCCCGCCGCCCGCGCCGCCGACGGAGGCCCAAGGCGGTGCGCGCGTGACCGACGACGCCTGCCGCGCCGATGTCTGGCTCTGGCGCGCGCGCTTCTTCAAGACCCGCTCGATGGCCGCCCGATTCGTCGACGAGGGCCGGGTGCGCCTGACCCGGGCCGGCCACGAGAGCCGGCTCGACAAGTGCGCGAGACCGGTGAAGGTCGGCGACCATCTGGTGTTCGCGCTCGGCGGCCGGCTGATCGCGGTGACGGTGCAGGCGTTCGGCGAGCGGCGGGGTTCCGCAACGGAAGCCCGCACCCTCTACTCAGCTCTCGACGCCGGCTGAGCTCTCACCGCCGCCCCCCACCAAGGCCAAGCTTCCGCGGCGGAAGCCCGCGCCGCACGCCGCCCTAGCAGAAATCCTAATGGAAGGAGGTTGGTCCGCGGCATTGACAAGCCGCCGCTCCGCCGTGAAAACCGCGCCGCCCCTGTGGGGGAGAGCTGGAGTTGCGAGCGCGCCATGACCTACATCGTGATGGATCCCTGCATCAAATGTAAGTTCATGGACTGCGTGGAAGTCTGCCCCGTCGACTGTTTCTACGAGGGCGAGAACTTCCTGGCGATCAATCCGGACGAATGCATCGACTGCGGCGTCTGCGAGCCGGAGTGCCCGGTCGACGCCATCAAGCCTGACACCGAGGACGAGCCCGACGGCAAGTGGCTGCGCGTCAACACCGAGTACGCCAAGGTCTGGCCGAACATTACGGTGAAGGGCGAGCCCCCGGCGGACCGCGAGGAATTCGAGCGCGAGACCGGCAAGTTCGAGAAGTATTTCTCAGAGAAGCCTGGCCGCGGCTCCTGAGCCGGATCTCACCCCGGAAATCGACCCGGCCAGCGCTCACGCGCGCTGCGCGGCGGCAACCCTTTCTTCTGGCTCAATTTTATGCTATCGTCAGGAACGACGTGGCGAGAAGGCTGTGCCTTTGCCTGTCTTCCTGAAGAAGAAGCGGTCGACCCGGGCGAGCGTCCCGGAATCGGCAAGGGTTATCTTTTAAGAGGTCGATTTTCCCGTCATTCGATGAGCCGCCGCGGATCCTACTGCGGACCGGAATTCTTGTCGCACGACGGTCGCTCGCGTTAGCGGTCCGGTCCTAGCCCGGACGGAGATTTTGAGAGGGTGTCTCGATGAGCAAGAACGGTCATGATTTCTCGGTTGGCGATCACGTCGTCTACCCGGCTCACGGCGTGGGTCAGGTGCAGGGGATCGAAACCCAGGAAGTCGCCGGTCTGAAACTTGAAGTCTATGTCATCACGTTCGACCACGAAAAGATGACGCTGCGCGTGCCGACCGCCAAGGCCAAGACCGCGGGCCTGCGCCCGTTGGCCGAGACCGACGTGGTCTCCAAGGCGCTGACCACGCTGAAGGGCCGCGCCCGGGTGAAGCGCACCATGTGGTCGCGCCGGGCCCAGGAATACGAAGCCAAGATCAACTCCGGCGACCTGATCTCGATCGCCGAGGTGGTGCGCGACCTGCACCGCGCGGAGAACCAGCCGGAACAGTCCTATTCCGAGCGCCAGCTCTACGAATCGGCCCTGGACCGCATGGCCCGCGAAGTCGCCGCGATCGAGCAGATCGACCGCGACGCGGCGATCACCATGCTGAACAAGTCGCTGGTCAAGACCGCCGCCGCGGCCTGATCTGCCGACCTTAGACGTTCGCGAACGCCCGGCCTCACCGCCGGGCGTTTTCGTCTGGGATCGGCCGCCTCAGAACGAGGCGCTCAGCGAGAACCGCACCGTGCGCGGCGCGCCCTGGGCGACCAGGCCCGAGCCGGTGGCCGCCCAGTAGCGCTTTCCCGTGACGTTCTCGCCGTAGACCCGTAGCCGCGTCGGCCGGCCCAGCAGCTCGGTCTCGTAGCGGGCGCCCAGGTCGAGGGTGGCGTAGTCCGGGATGAAGGCCTGATTCAGGGCGTTCACCGCCCGCTCGCCGACGTAGAAGACGCCGGCCGAGACCGAGAGGCCCGGGACCGCGCCTATGCGGTATTCGGCGAAGGCCGAGCCGGAGCGCTTCGGCGTGTTCTCCACCTTCTTGCCGAGGATGGTCGCCGGCCCCGACACCTGCTCGGCGTCCAAATAGAGGCCGCTGATCGCCAGCGACAGCGAGGAGGTCAATTCCCCGAACAGGCTGAGCTCGAGGCCGCGGTATCGCGCGCGAGCGTCCTGGACGAAGACATTGGCGCTGTTCAGGTAGGACGAGGCGCGTTCGATCTCGAAGCCGGCGGCGGTGAACAGCAGGCCGCGTCGCGGCTCCAGCTTGATCCCGACCTCCTTCTGCTCACTCAGGGCCGCCGGCAGGATCTCGCCGGCGTTGACGGCGATCTGCTGGGCGATGCCGCCGGATTCCAGCCCCTCGATATAGTTGCCGTAGAGGGTCATCCAGCCGACCGGCTTGACCATCAGTCCGTAGGAGAAGCTGTCCGGCTCGACCTCGTAGCGGGTGGTGCGGCTGATGTCGCTGTAGTCGGTCCTGCGATAGCCGAGCGTCGCCTGCAGCCAGTCGCCATAGCTGATCCGGTCGAAGACATAGAGGCCCACGTCCTCGACCCGCGAAGGATTGGCGATGATCCGCGGCGGCGTCGGCTGCTGCGGGATCGCCACCGGGGCGTACAGGTTCTGGGCGAAGCTGTAGCGGACCGCCGTGGGGATGTTGGTGTCGCGCGTGTTGCGCGAGGCGCCGATCAGGAGCTGGTGGGTCAGCGGCCCGGTGCGGAAGGCGCCGGCGAGGTCGGCCCGCACGATGACGCTCTCGTAGTCGTTGCCGTGGGTCAGGGCGACGTTGACCACGCCCGCGCCCGTGGCCAGGTCATAGCCGCTGAAGGACGAATAGCGTCGGTCACGCTTCAGATAGCTGCGCCCCGCGGCGGCCGAGAGGCTCCAGGCGGGCGACAGCCTGTACTCGACCCGGGCCAGCAGGTTGGTCTCGTTTCCTTCCGCCAGCATCCAGGCCGCGCCCAGGTTCTTCGACGCCGACGGCGGCGACAGAACAGCGATACCGCCGTTCACCGCCGCGGGCAGGACGAACTCCGTGGGCTCGGTGATCTCCCGCTCGATGTATTCGGCGTCGAGCAGCACCGTCAGCCGGTCGTTGGGCCGCCAGTCGAGCGCGCCGGTCAGGAACCGCCGCTCGCCGCGGGTGCGATCGATGCCGGTCTCCAGGTCAGCGACGCCCGCATTGATCCGCGCCGCCACCGAGCCCCAGTTGCGACTGACGTCCGCCGCCGCGCCGGCCGCGCCGTGGCTGTCGCCGAAGATCTCGAGGGTGTTGAGCGGTTCGGCCGTGGGCCGCTCGGTGACCAGGTTGACGATCCCGGACGGGGTGGCGAAGCCGTAGTAGAGGCCGGCCGCGCCCTTTAGAACCTCGACCCGGTCCTTGTTATCCATCGGCATGTCGATGAAGTTGATGACCGGAAGCACGCCGTTCAGCCGGTAGTTGGTGACGTTGTCCGCCGGGATGCCGCGGATCGCCAGGTTGCTGTAGATCAGGCTGTTGATCTGGAATTGGCTGACGCCGGCGGTGTTGCGAACCGCGTCCAGCACCGAGCGCGCCTGCTGGGCCTCCAGCAGCTCCTTGGTGACCACCGTGATGGTCAGCGGCGTGTCGCGCAGGCGCGCGTCGCGGAAGGTTCCCGCCTGCACATAGTCCGCGCTGAAGCTCTCCCGGCGGTCGGCGGTGACCACCACCTCGTCGAGGGCGACAGGCGCCGGGGGCGTCTGGGCGACAGCCGATCCGGCCCAAAGCAGCGCGCCCATCGCCGCGCCGGACACCGCCCTGCGCCTTAGATCCCGGTTCATCCGCCGCGACATCGTTCGCCCTCCATCCCAGGGGCGCCCTTCTATCGAAATGCGAATGCAAATCAATCTTACCTTCGACGACGCCCACCAAATGGGTAAGCGCCGCGCGTCGCGCGTTCCGTGTTGACTGGTTTTAAACAACCCAGGCGCCCCGCCCGATACCCGCGTTCGGGCAAACTGTCCGCAATCGGACAGCGCAGGGTTGCGAGATGCGAGAAGAACTCTGGTCAAGAGGGGCTGGACCGCACCGCGGACCTAAATCCTGGAGGGGATCGATGGTGGTCATCAACGTCGCGCGTGACGGGCAGAAATGGGTGGTCCGGCACTGCGGCGGTTATCTGGGGCACACGGCCTCCTTCGAGGAGGCGACCTCGATCGGAAGGGATCTGGTGAGCTGGCTTCAAAGCCAAGGTCGCCAGGCGGAGCTGGTCGTCGGCGAAACCGGATCGTTCGGCGCATCGTCCGCCGAAAGCCCCGCACGATAGATCGAGGCCGGCGCTGATGCGCCGTCGGGCGGCCTCGGGGTCGCCAATCCGATAGCAGGAGCATGTCCTGACTTGTGGCGGCTCGATCTGCATGGCATCCGTCACCGGCAAATCGGCGCGCCAGCTGCACTTTGGGACCTATCTGAGACCTAGAAAACTCAGACGGGATCGAAGATCAGCTAAGCCACTGATTTCGCGAGCGCGGCCCGGTAGCTCAGCCGGATAGAGCAGGGCTTTCCTAAAGCCAAGGTCGGGGGTTCGAGTCCCTTCCGGGCCGCCACGCAATTAAAATTGCTGCGCTTGCAGGTTAAGAGTGTCCACTTTTCTAGTTAAGAGTGTCACGCTGATCCAGCTCAGAGCGCGGTGCGCCCTGGTGGAACGGCGACTTGTCGGTCTCGCGTGCGCGGTGATCCGGAAGCCAACGCGGGGTGGCCTGCACCCAGACGAAAGGCTGCGCGGCGTCCGGCTAGTGCGCGGCGCTGTGGATAGCGACCACGCCGGCACATGACGAGTCAGCCTTCGATCGCTACGAGCGTCCTCATGACCAAGCCCATCGCCATCGTCAGCTTGGAAGGCTCTATTTCCTTCCTCCGGTCCACAAAGCCGGACGCCGAGCGATGCCAGTGTTGCGTCGGCCCGCACATCTTCAGTAGCGCCGTCGAGCTTGAGCGCGGAGTCAGCGTCGCGAAATTCGTGAACGACTTTGCGACCATCAAACGGGACGGCAAGCCCGTGTTTGAGGGCAAGCGGGTCCGCGTCACCGTGGAAATCATCGAGCCCTGATACGTCATTGCCGAGTCGGGATCCCGCCGCGGCGTCCTGTCTTGCGGAGCTCCGCCGGTGTGCCCGCCGGGAGCGGGCGACGAGGCGACCTCGAGTTTGACGTCGAGACCTTGGGTCCGCTGCTGGGCTGCTTCCCAAGCGTCGCCGCGTCCTAGCCGCGCCAATTCCGGAAGTTGGGATCGCTCCAGGAATCGGACATTCGCCTGGACCGCCTGGAGGCGTTGAGCGGCGCGCTTCCCCTGGGTCCTCAAGCGCGAGGCCAGCGACGTAGCTGTCTGGATCGTACCGCCCGCCCGGGCGGTCTGGATTCCAGCCTCCGTGTCGCATGAGATCTTCGCCCGTGGCGAGTTCGCCATGCGCTCGGTGTATATCGCGCCAGGCTGCGCCTGGGCGGTTCCCGACAAATGCGTCGGCGTCGAGGTGTCGCCGCTTCTGCGGGAGCTTATCCTGCAGATTGTCGAGCTTGACCTTCTGGAGGCGGAGAACCGAGAACATCAAACGCTCTTAGACCTGTCCCTGATCAGCCTGGGCGCCGCCGAGCGTTTGCCGACCAGACTGGTCTTGCCGCGAGACCGCCGGGGGCGATGCGCGGCAGAGCGCTTGGTGACCGAGCCTCCTGCAGCGATCAGCCTGCCTGAACTTGCCCGCATGTCCGGGGCGAGCGCTCGCACGTTGCAGCGCATCTTCCTCGAAGAAACCGGACTTGGCTTCGCTGAGTGGCGACAGCGCGCCCGCCTGACGCATGCGGCCAGGTTGCTGAGCCCAAGCTGTTCTGTCACCGAAGCCGGCCTGGACGCCGGCTATGCATCGACCAGCGCCTTCATAGCGGCGTTCGGCCGAGCCTTCGGCTGCACGCCCGCTGCGTTTCGCGCTCGCGCGCTCTGACAGCGGCGGAGCGCCCATCCTTGCCGCCATCGAGATCCTGCGCGAGCTGAACCGCTCGGGCCGGCGCGAGCCGCCCGCCAACGCGATCGGCTGAGATCAGGAGACGTCTGGGTTGACGTGCCCAAGAGACTTCGCTGAAGCGAGCATGGAACGGGCGTTCAAAAACGCCGGTCGGCCGGACGAAGAAGCTTGAATGGTGGTCTGGAGGCGCGGATCTTCTGCTCGTCGGTGAGCAGGAGGCGGGCCTGCGTGCCCCATGTTCCTACGAAAAGGTCCAGCTTCCCGTCACCGTCGAAGTCACCCTCGGTCATGTTCCAGCTCCTGCCCACCGTCAGGCTGGGGATGATCGAAAGGGTCACATCCTTGAAATGCCCGCCGCCATCGTTCTGCCAGGCGCGCATCTGCAAGGGCACAAAGCCGGGCACCTCGATGGCGCTGACGATGATGTCCGGCCGTCCGTCATGGTTGAAATCCATAATCGTCGTGGCCCAGCTGGAGAACCGGTGGCTCGGCAGCCGCGCAGCCGTCTCGTCCTTGTAGCGCCCAGCGCCGTCGTTGATGAGCAGGCGGGTCTGTGGATCTTTCTCCCAACCATGGTTATTGCTCGTGAGGTTCGAATAGAGGAGGTCGAGCTTCCCGTCGCCATTGGCGTCGAACGCGTGAACGTCCCGAGTTTCCATCGGGACAAGCAGCTCAAGGCGATCGGAAACGTCGCGAAACCGGCCCTTGCCGTCGTTCAACAAGAGCCGGTTGCGTTTGGTCGCGCTCGCGACGAGCAGGTCAAGATCGCCGTCGCCGTCCATGTCCGCCAGGTCCAGCCCTTCGGTCTGGTCGTCAGTATCGGGAAGGTTCCTGGCCGTCGCGTCGATGAAGTGGCCCGGCCGCTTGCGGTCGTTCAGCCATAGGAAATTGCGGGCGGGACGTTCGCCGGTCTCGCCATACGGGGGCTCGCCGGTGTTGCCGACCACGATGTCGGTCAAGCCGTCCCCGTTCAGATCGCCCACAACGACCGCATTGCCCTGGCTCGAACCGGGTAGACGGTCGCTCGCGTCCACGAACCCGCCCTTGCCGTCGCCCAAGAACAACTGATGGACCTCGTCGGACTCCGCGACGAAGACCAGATCCATGTTTCCATCATTGTCGAAGTCGGCGGCGCGAACGTGCTCGCTATCGTGCATCACATCGCCGAACGCGCCCGGCTTCCAGCTGAAGCGTCCGTTTCCATCATTGAGGTACAGCCGGTTCACGCCGTATTCCACGGCGATCGCAAGATCGAGATCGCCATCCTTGTCCACGTCGATCGCCGCCGCTTCCATGGCGTGGAGTTCCGGCGCCTGAGGAAGGTGGGTCGCGGACACGTCCGAGAAACTGAGGGTCGGCCTTTCCTGCGCCGAGGCCGCCGCCCAGCCGATCAGTCCCAACGCCACTGCGCCTTTCGCGATCACCGCCGCGGCGCGGTGCACGCCTCCGATGAAGACGCGACGGTTGCCGCCGATTTCGCCGCAACGCGTGAATTTCATTGAGTTTCTCCGCCTTTGCGGGACCCAGCTGGCTCACGGCCTGCCCTGCCCGGCTTTATCGCGCGGCGCGTGCCGCTTCCCAGCTTACCGGAGGACGGGTCACCTCCACGCTCTCCGGAAGATCGTCCACACAATAGGTGGCGAGGAGGCGCGGATCATCCGCGTCTGCACGCTGATGCCCCGGTGCGGTCGTGGTCACGTCAGATACTTCGAACTCGTACGCCTCGCCCAGGAACGAGAGGCGGCGGGCCTGGCGCACGGATCGTTCGTGGTCCGGACGGTCGGTGGACCGTTCGCCCGCCCCCAGTCCGCTCGACGCGGTGAGCCTACGCTCGTCGCGGCTTAGCGCCGTCACCCATGCCTCCGGCGGGCGTCTGACCCGTCGCGCGCTCAGGTAGGTATTGAGGCGCGGCGCCTCCCATCCTCAGCAGCAGCGCTGGGCGTCCGCCACCCACCCGCCTGTCCCGCGCATAGTCCAGCGCGAGCAGGTAGCCGCGATAGGCGAGCATGGCCGCGAACAGTCCGACCGAAATCCGCGCCTCGTTCATCATTTGGAACATCTGCGGCGGGCCCCGGCCGATGTCGCCGACCAGCCAGCCGATCGCGCCGCCGCCGCCGCCGGGGTGCGCCGCCCCCTCGCCAAAATTCAGGGCGCAGTTAGGTAAGCCGCGAAAGCCCATCTAGCTCGGTGGCCGCCACTGCTCGTCGTTGGAGCGGTCAGCTTTGCTGCATGCACCACGCGACAAGCTTGTTCCCCGTCGGATCGCGGACATAGGCGGCGTAGGAGTTGGGGATCGCCGCCCGCGGCCCAGGAGCGCCTTCATCGGACCCGCCCGCGGCAAGACCTTGTGCGTGGAAAGCGTCGACCGCGGATATGTTTGGCGCGGTAAGGCCGATGGTGACGCCGTTTCCGAGGCAGGCCGGGTTGCCGTCGATTGGCTTGGTTACGAGGAGGGTGCCGGTCTCAGCGGAGTAGATGATGCGATCGCCCACCTCGGTCCCCGGTTCGTACCCGAGCGCGCCCAGCGCCGAGTCATAGAACCGCTTCGCCGCCGCAAGGTCGTTCGCGCCGACCACAATGTGACTGAACATAGCTTCATCCTGATTATGCGCCGACGAGACGAGCGAGGCGCACCACCGTGACTCTGCACGCCGAAGCCCCTCGCTTGTCAGATTGTTAGCGCGGTTCCACCGCCTATGGAAGCTTCAGGCGTACGCCTAGGAGCTACGCCGACGCCGCGGCTAGGCATCCATCGGCGGCCTGGCCACAGCAGCCCGTCGCCGGGTCGATCGCGTGGTCACCTTCTCGTAGTCAGCTAGGAAAGTCGGCCGCACCGTGCCGCAGATCCAATCCCAGATGGTGGTGTAGCCGCCGTAGTTGCCCTTGAAGTAGCGGTGATGCTGGTCGTGGAACGTCGCGGTGATGAACCACTTCGTCAGCCAGGTCTTGTTCCACCACCTGGGGAACAGTTCGAACCCCGAGTGCACATAGAGGCCCATAAAGGCGGCGAACGGGGCGATGAACACCATGGTCGAGCTGTGCACGGTCATCACGGCCGTGAAGAGCGGCAACCACGCCCCCTCGACGATCGACTCGATGGGGTTCATCGACCACGTCGTCAGCGGATTCGGCGAAATCGAGCGGTGATGAAGCCTGTGGCTCCAGCTGTAGAACGGCTCGATATGCATTAGCCGGTGCCACCAGTAGAACCAGGTGTCGAACCCCAGGAAGTACAGGGCGAATTCGAAAGCCATCATCCACGGACTCGCCGGGCCTTCGTGGAAGGTGATGATCCCGTGCTGCTTCAGAAAGTTCGTCGCTGTCGCGAGCACGAGGACGGTGATCGAAAGATTGACGATCGCGATGACGACCTCACTGCGAAAGGTGCGCCAGCGAAAGCCGTTGGGCTGGATCTTGCGGGCTTGAAGAAAGCCCGTGAGAACGCCCGCGATCAGGCCGCTGACGGCCAGGCCAGCGAGCCACCAGGTCAGCGGGTCAATGCGCGCGATGAAGTCCAGCAAAGCCATGTCGATGTTCCAAGGGAGGAGCGCTGCACGTCGCCGGCGCAGCGAACTGTCGGTGTGTTCGCTCGCCGCCGGTTGACCACCCCGGCCAGCGGCGAGCGACGCGCTAGTTTGCGCCGAACGGGATAACGCCGTCGGCGTAGTCGATGTCGCCCAGGATGAAGTTGGTGTTCATCACCACACCGGCCTGGCGCTCCCAGAGCGTGAGCGTGTCGCGCCACGGCGAGTCTGGATGATCGTCCATCAGCGGACCGACCTCGAAGCCCAGAGCTTCCAGACGCGCCTTGTGCCGCTCCAGGTCCCGCACGCCGAAGACGACGGACATGACCCCCTCGCCGCGCGTGTCGAGCCAGTCGCGGAGCCACTGGTTGAACTCCGTCGGCTCCGGCAGCGGCGAGACCACCTCGAGACCGGCTTCCCAGCTGATGTACATGACGAAGCCCATGTCCTGGCGTTCGAAGCGCGTAAGCTTTGCGCCGGCCAACTTCTCCAGCTCGGCGATGTTCGCTTCGAGGGTCTCGGGCCAGGAGATCCAGGCGACGTGGTCGATGTGATTGGTGAACTTTCTCACACGCGTCCTCCTCTTGGGTGGGTCATCAGGTGAAGCATCCGCCGTTCACCCCCAGCGTCTGGCCGGTGACGTAGCCGGCGTCCTCGGAGACGAAGAAGGCGATCGCCGCGGCGACTTCGTCAGGTCGCCCGACGCGTGGGATCGGGTAGGCCGCGACGATCTGTTCGGGCGGCGCGGCGAACAGGCCTGCGTCGATCGCCCGCTGCGCCATCGGCGTCAGGACGAAGCCCGGCGAGACGTTGTTGACGGTGACTCCCTTCGACCCGAGCTCGACCGCCAGGGATCGGGTCATGGCCACGACGCCGCCCTTCGTCGCGGTGTAATGGACCATGTTGGCCGCGCCGCTCTGCGCGCCCAGCGCCGACAGGTTGACGATTCGCCCCCAGTTCGCCGCCAGCATGTCGGGCAGCACCGACTGGGTGACGTGGTAGACGCCCTTGAGGTTCACCGCCATCAGCCGGTCCCACAGCGCCTCGTCGACGTCCGGGAAGGGCGTAAAGTCCTCGATCCCGGCGTTGTTGACGAGGACGGTGATCGGTCCGAGCGCCCGGCGGACGTCCGCCACCGCCGCATCGACCTGGGCTCGGTCGGCGACGTCGGCGGTGACGGCGACGGCGGATCCGCCCGCCTCGATGATCGCCGCTGCGACCGCGGCGCTGTTCCGCAGATCGCGCCCCAGGACGCCGACGGCATGCCCGTTGTGAGCCAGACGCACGCAGGTCGCCTCGCCAATGCCTGCGCCGCCGCCGGTGACCAGCGCGACCCGGCTCACAGCTGCGCTCCAGCAAGCGCGGCGTCGAGGTTCGTGAGCCGCTCGCGCAGGGTGCAGCGCTCGAACAGGCCGATCGCCGCCTCGCCGTCCCACACGTAGCGCGCCACCCCCTGCTCGAGCACCGAGGTGTCCGCCATCTCGAAGCTGTTGTGATCGAAGGTCTTGAGCAGGGTCCATCCGGAGACGCGGACCTCTCCGGCGGGGGTTTCGAAGACCAGCGGGATGGCGTCGCCCGCCGCCTCCAACTTGGTCATCCACGGCGTCTCGGCCAGCCGCGCCGGCAGGCGCTCGCCCGCCGCGGTGATGACGAAGGCCTCGTTGAACGACTGCGTTCCGTCGGCGGCGGGCCAGAAGGCGTTGGCCCCGAACGCCCGGCCGCTGGGAAACAGCGCCGAATGCTGGCAGTGACCGGGCGCTCCGGCCATGTTGCGCACGCCGCGGCGGCGGACGCGCATGCCCGTTCCGCTGACGCGATGTTCCTGGCCGTCAAGCCTGACCCAGCCGCCGACGCGACACAGCTGCTCGTACCGCAGGCCGCCCATCAGTTCGCCGCCCGCGGATGCCATGGCGTTGGCGGCCTCGGGCGTCATGCCGCCCATCAGCCAGGGCGGCGCCGCCATCTCCGCCTCGAACCGGAAGGCCAGCGGCGTCTCGCGACCGCCTGGGCGGCCCGCCATCTGCAGCGCCGTCGTCGATTGCTCCGCCGTCCCGTCGAACGCCATCGTCCAACGGCGGAACGGCTCGACACACTCGAACCGCAGGGGGCCGGCCGCGCGAATCGCGGGTTCGCCCTGGGAGCCGGCCGCGGAGACGCCTGGCAGCTTGTCCCAGACCCGAAGCGCGCGGCCGTCGCGCAGGACCATGTTCAGCTGCGCCCAAGGCCGGTCCCAATGCGATCCGATCGCATCGAGCGTCACCCGCGGGAAGCCCAACGCGCCGCTGTCGTCCATCACCCAGAGCGTCGCGGAGTCCCGCATCTCCGGGTCTGCGGGCCGGGTCGCAAGGAAGTGCTCGAACGCCGGATCGAGCCCGCCCGAGAGGTCGGCAGCCACGGCGCTCACGCGCTCAGCGGTGGGTGCAGGCCGTAGCCGAAGCCGAACCGCTCGACATAGTCGCGGAACTGCCGGTTCGTGGCCTCGGCGCCCAGGCCGAACTCGTCCGTCGAGTACTTGTGCACGCCGTGCTTGGTCTGCGGGTTCTGCTCCAGCCAGTCGTGGATGGCGGCGCGATGCGCGTCGCTCATGTGCCGCCCGGAGCGCTCATAGATGCGCTCGACCGTCCGCACCGGGCTCGCCATGACGTCGTGGTAGGAGATGTCTAGGAAGCGATCCTCGCCGAGGCGGTCGCGGGCGCGCATGCCCTTCTCGAACGAGGCCCGCTGGTGCTCGATCGCCAGTCGCCCGACTTCCTCGCGCGCGTCGCCGGCGAGGGGCTCGCCAGCGGCGCGGCACAGGATCGCCTGGATATTCGCCAGCGAGCCTAGCTGCTGGGCCAGATCGCGGTGGGTCCAGACCAGGGTGGCGTCGGGATACTGCGCCGCGGTCGCTTCGAGGCGCAGCAGGTAGTCCGAGCCCTTAAGCGCCCAATGACCGCCCGCCGCGCCCCACTGGACGTGCTGCAGGAAGTCGTGGTGGAAGCCGACCGCCCCCGAATGGTCGGCCTCCAGCAGATAGCGACGGAAATTCTCCGCGCGGTAGAGGCACCACAGCTGCTGGCAGCTGAACACCATGTTGAGGATGTCGCTGCCGCACTCGGCCAGCGCGCCGGCGCCTTCCTCGATCATGTAGGGGTGGGTGATGAAGATGTCGGGGATCCGGTCGAACATCGCCATCATCCGACGCTCCGCCTGGTCCAGCCGTTCCGGCGACGGCGGCCCAAGCGCCGGCGGCGGCGACGGCTCGAGGCAGACCCAGTGCTCCGGCGCCATGGCCTCGGGATCGAGGCTGAGCAGGGTGTGCAATAGGGTCGATCCGGACCTCGGCGGACCGATGACGATGATCGGCCGCACGATCTTCTCCTGTGCGATCTGAGGGTAGCGCTGGCGGTCGTCGACCAGCTTCAGCCGCGTGGCCAGCAGGTGCACGGCGTATTCCACCACCTGAGCGCGGGCGGGATCCGGCATGCCGCTCCACACCTCGTCGCGCAGCGCGGCCGAGAAGACCTTCAGGCCGGTGTCGCGCCCCGGGTCGCCGAAGTCGCTCAGGCCCGTCCGACGGCTGGCCAACTCCTTTAGCCCGTCCGCGTCGGGACACGCCTTCAAAGAGGTCGAGGTCGCGGCGGTGGCCATGTTTCGCTCCCTGTGGTCGCCTGCCCGAGCCCGTCTTTGCGCGAGCTGTGAGCGCACCTTGCACACGCGCTAACAAGGTGACAAGCAGTTTGAGAACCGAGGTATCAGATCGTCTCGCCCGCGTCCGCCAATAGGGTGCTGCCGGTCATGAAGACCGACATGTCGGAGGCGCAGAACAGCACCACGCGGGCGATGTCGTCGGGCACGCCCACCCGCCCCAGCAGGCTGGTCAGCGTCGCCGGGATCTCGACGCCGACGTCCCGCTCGGCCAGCGCCGCGAGCGCCGCCATGTTGCCCTCGGTCTCGCAGAAGGTCGGGGCGACGCCGAGCACGCGAATGCCGTGAGGGGCGAGCTCGAGCGCCATCTGCCGGGTCGCGCCGCGCACCCCATGCTTGGACGCGACATAGGCCGACACTCCGGGCGCCACGCCCCGGAACCCGGCTGTGGAGACCACATTGATGATCACCCCGCTGCGGCCGCCGGCGATCATCCGCCGGGCGGCCTCCTGGGCGCCGAGGAAGACGCCCTTCAGGTTCACATCCATCACCCGGTCCCAGACCTGCTCGGTCATCTCCAGCAGCGGGATGTTGGGATAGACGCCGGCGTTGTTGACCCAGATGTCGAGCCCGCCGAACTGCCGGGTCGCGATCTCCGCCGCAGCCGCGACCGAGCGCGAGTCGGACACGTCCATGGCGGTGGAGACAACCTTGCGGCCGAGGTCCTCGCTCAGCTCGGCCGCGGCGTCACGTGCGAGGTCGCCGTTGAGATCGCCGATCAGGACCGACGCCCCGGCCTCGGCGAGCCTGCGCGCCATCGCCCGTCCCAGCCCCTGCGCCGCGCCGGTGACGACAGCCGCACGGCCTGCGAGGGAGACGAGTTCGGCGACCGACCTGGTCGAGACGTCAGCGATGGCCATGGTTCTTCCCCTGATTTTCCGTCTTCACGCGGGCCGCGGCCTCGGGCGAGCCGCCGCTGCGGCCCGGCCACTATCGCCCGCTCGCGCGGCGCTAACAAGGTGACAAACGCCAAGGCCGCGACTAGGTTGACCCAGCACGCGGCAGCGCCGCCGGAGGAAAGATCTATGGCGGACGTCGAACCGGACTTCTTCAGCGACCCGACGGTCATCGCCGACCCGCGCAGCTATTTCGACCTTGTCCGGGGCAAGGGGCCAGTGCACCGCGAGCCGCATCACGGCACGCTGATGGTGACCGGTTTCGACGAAGCCATGGATGTGCTGAGCCGGCCGGACACGGTCTTCTCATCGGCCGTCGCAGTCGTCGGCCCGATTCCGCCCCTGCCCTTCACGCCGGCGGGCCACGACATCCGCGACCAGCTGGAGGCGCACCGCGACGAACTCCCGTGGTCGCGTCACCTGGCGACCCTCGACGGCCGCAAGCACGCCGAGCGCCGCGCCCTGCTCGGCGCCCTGCTCACCTACAAGCGGCTGCTGGCGAACGAGGCCTACCTCCGGGGCCTGGCGGACCGGGTGATCGACGGCTTTATCGCTGAGGGTCGCTGCGAGGCGGCCGGCGACTATGCCCACGCGGTGGCGACCTATGCGATCTCAGACCTGATGGGCATTCCGGAGGGCGATCGCGCCGAACTCGTGACGCTGCTCGGCGCGCCGCCCAGCCAGGTCGATGGCGACGCGGTCCACAAGGTCGGCCCCGATCCGCTGATCTTCCTCAAGGAACGCTTCGACGGCTACCTGCGCGAGCGGCAGGCGAACCCGGGGAGCGACCTGATGTCGGAGCTGGTCCAGTCGCGCTTCAAGGACGGCTCGGCGCCGGATCTCGACGCCCTGTCGGAGCTCACTCGCTTCCTGTTCGGCGCTGGCCAGGACACCACGTCGCGGCTGGTCGCCCACGCCATCCGCGTGCTCGGCGACGATCCCGCGCTGCAGGCCCGCCTGCGCGCCGAACCCGAGCGCATCCCGGACTTCCTGGAGGAGACGCTGCGCTATGACGGCCCGGTCAAGGTGACCTACCGCCTGGCGATGGTCGACACCGAAGTCGGCGGCGTCGCGGCGCCCGCCGGGACCATCGTCACGGTCTGCCTGACCGGCGGCAACAATGACCCGCGCCACTTCGAACGGCCCGACAGATTTGACATCGACCGGGAGAATGTCCGCGACCACATGGCGTTCAGCCGCGGATCTCATTTCTGCCTGGGCGCGCCGCTCGCGCGGCTGGAGTCGAAGGTCGCCATCGAGCGCCTGCTCGCGCGGCTGACCGACATCTGCCTCTCCGAAGCCCACCACGGCCCGCCGGGCGCGCGGCGCCACCGATACGAGCCGACCTACACCTTCCGCAGCCTCTCGGACTTGCACATCGAGTTCACACCGGCCTGAGTTCAGAACTCTGGCGTAGGAAGTGACGCGGCCGCTTGGGCCCACTCACTCGCCCTGCGCGAGCGAGCATCCACTTTTGGCTGAATAAGGGAGACGCGCCGGCCGGCGGCGCCTCCCCTACTCTGCCGTTCACAGCATGGTCGCGCCGCCGTCGACGCCGAGCGTCTGGCCGGTGACGTAGGCGGACTCGTCGCTCGCCAGGAAGACTGCGCTGGGGCCGATGTCGTCCGGCGTGCCGAAGTAGCCGAGCGCGACCTTCGAGAGCTCCATGTCGTAGGACTTGCTCTCTTCCAGGTACCACAGCGCCTTGGGCGACATGGCCGAGGGCAGGATGGTGTTCACCCGGATCTTGTACTTGCCCCACTCCTTCGCCCCGGTCTTGGTCAGGGTGCGGATCGCCTCCTTACTGGCGGCGTAGGCCAGGAAGCCGGGCTCGCAGCGGATGCCGTAGCTCGACCCCATGTTGATGATCGAGCCGCCGCCCTGCTCGCGCATATGCGGGAAGCAGAGCTGCATCAGTTGCAGCGAGCCGATGAAGGCGGACTCCAGGTCGATGCGGACGTTCTCCGCCATCTTCGGATCTTCCAGCGGCAGGTAGTCGGTGAAGGTGTGGGCGTTGTTCACCAGTACGTCGACCCGGCCCCAGGCCGAGATCGCGTCGCCGACGGTGCGTTCGGCGTCGGCCTGGTTTCCGGCGAGCGCGTTGAGCGCGCGGACCGCGCCGCCGTCGGCGGTGATCTTGCTCGCGACCTCGTCCAGCTTGCTCTGGGTGCGGCCCGTGATGATCACCCTGGCGCCCTCGCGGGCATAGGCCTGGGCGATCGCCGCGCCAATCCCCTGTCCCGCGCCGGTGACGATCGCGACCTTGCCTTCAAGCCTGCGGGAAGTGCTCATCATTAATCTCCTTGAGAATTCTCTCAGGCTCGAGCGGTCAGCCAAGCTCGAACCGGGCCGGCGGGATCAGTAGGCCCGGGACGTCGGAGCGGCCGCGGTACAGCACCGAACGCGGCTCGGTCGGCGCGCCGCCGTCCTTGAGGGTGTCGCCGGCGTCCGCCGGCACGGTGTTGATGTAAACGTCGCGACGATCGGCGCCGCCGAAGCGGACCTGGGTGATGGCGCCGCCGGGCGTGGGATAGTCCGCGATCGCCGAGCCGTCTGGCCGCACGCGGGTAATCCCGCTGGAGCGGAAGCCGGTGATCCAGACGTTTCCCTCCGCATCGAGCGCCATCCCGTCGGCGTCCTCCTTGGCGACCAGGACGCGCTTGTTGGTCAGCGCGAAATCAGGCCCGACGTCGAAGGCGTAGGTGCAGACGAAGGTGTCGTTGCAATAGAACTGTTTCCGGTCAGCGCTCAGCATCAGGCCGTTGCTGAAGTTGATCCCATCGGCGAGCTTGATCACCGTCCGGTCGGCCGTCAGCCGATAGATGGACGTCGGGCGGGTCGCCTGGCCGCGCTCGACCATCTCGATGTCGTTGGTCCCGAAGAGGATGCCGCCGGCCCCGTCCGGGACCATCTCGTTGATCCCGTTGATGACCTGGCCGTCGATCTCGTGGATCAGCCAGCCGGACTTTCCGGTCTCCGGGTGGTTCCACATAATCCCGCCGGCTCCGGATGAGAGGACGGCGCCGTCGGCGTTCAGCAGGACGCCGCCGGTCCACATCCGGCCAGGATTGAGAAGATGAGTACGGCCGTCGGGCCACAGGCCATGGACGCCGCCGGCGATGACGTCGCTGTACCAGACCACGCCCCGCTCATGGTCGACGGCGAGACCTTCGAGGTAGAGGCCACGCGCGACAGGCTCGAAGCCCGCGAGGGTCGCTTCCGACATGACCGTCCTCCCTTGCGCCGCCTCCGGCTCGGGCGACGCTCGTTGTGTTTGTCACGTTGTTAGCGACGGTGGAAAGAGTCAAGCGCCAGCCCCTTCCCGGGTGCGGAACAGCGGCATCACCTCCCTGGCGAACAGGCGCAGCTCCTCCTTGTGTCGCTCCAGGTCCGAGACGCCGGTCGGGGTCAGCAGGAGGTACTCCGGGTCGATCAGCTCCCGGATCCGCGCAAGCTCGCGGATACAGTCGGCGGGGTCGCCGACGATAGCCCGGTTGGGCGTGAACTCTTCGAGGGTGACCGCCTTGCCGCCGAACATCACCTCTCTGGAGAGGTGGTCGCGATCGGGTTCGGAGCCCAGGTCGGCATAGCTGCGCCAGACCTTCACCACGTTCGCCAGCCAGTCCGGATCAAGGCCGCCTCGTGTCGACGCGATGTGCAGGTCGCGCATCAGGCAGATGGTCGAACCGCGCCCGTTCGCCTGCGCGATCGTCTTGTAGCGGGCGACCTTCTCCTGCAGTTCGACGAGGTGCTCGGCGAAGCTGACGAGCCAGCCGTCGCCCATCCGCCCCGCGCGCAACATGGCCGGCTCGCTGACGGCGCCGATCCACAGCGGCGTCGGCCGACCCGCCAGCGGCGGCGGGACGACCGTGCAGTCGGAGATCTGGAAGTGCTGGCCGCTGTAGGAGAACGGCTCGCCGGTCTGCGCCAGCCGCACGACCTCCAAGCACTCCTCGAACCGCTTCGCCCGGGTCTTGAACCCCCAGCCGACGGTCTCGAACTCGTCTGGCTTGTAGCCGAGGCCGGAGCCGAGGATGAACCGGTTCCCCGAGAGCTCGCTCAGAGTGTTGATCTCCTCGGCGACCTCCAGCGGGTGATAAGCCGGCAGCAGGAAGATGTTCGTGCACATCTCCATCCGCCGCGTCCGCGCCAGCAGGGCGGAGAGCACGATCAGCGGCGCGGACGGCTCGCCCGCCGCGCCGCCGCCGAAGGCCGTCGTCGGAGAGAACCGATGATGGCCCAGCCACGCCAGATCATAGCCGAGGTCCTCCATCTCGCAGACGTAGTCGTAGAGCTTTCCGAACGGTTCGGAGGCGGACCGATCCACCATCTTCTGCGAGACAATGATTCCGAACTTCATGGTCGCTTCCTCCCTGACTGTGGGCGGTAGCCGGCGGGTCAGACGTAGGCGCCGCCGTTCACCGCGAGCACCTGGCCGGTCACGTAGCCGGCGTCATCGGAGACGAGGTAGGCGCAGGCGGCGGCGATCTCCTCGGGCCTGCCCAGGCGCGGGATCGGGTAGGCGCCGTAGATCTGCTCGGCCGGCACGGGGAAGAGGTTGGCGTCGATCGCGCGCTGGCTCATCGGCGTCAGGATGAAGCCCGGGGAGACCGAATTCACGGTGATCCCGCGCGCGCCGAGTTCGATCGCCAGGGACTTGGTCATGGCGATCAACCCGCCCTTCGCGGCGGTGTAGTGCGCCATATGCGTGGCGCCAGACTGCGCGCCGATCGCTGAGACGTTGACGATCCGGCCCCAGCCGGCCGCCGTCATGTCCGCCAGAACCGTCTGGATGACGATGTAAGCGCCCTTGAGGTTGACGCTCATCAGCCGATCCCAACTGTCCTCGTCGATCTCCTCGATGGCGGTGAAGCTCTCGATCGCCGCATTGTTGATGAGGATGGCGATAGGTCCAAAAGCGTCGCGCACCGCGTCGATCGCCGCCTTGACCTCCCGGCGGACGGAGATATCCGCCGTCACCGCGATGGCCCTGCCGCCGCTCTCACGAATGGCCGCGGCGACCCGCTCCGCTGCGGCGCTGTCGATGTCGAGCACCCCCACCGCCATGCCTTCGCGCGCCAGTCGATGGCTGGTGGCTTCGCCCATGCCCGAACCGCCGCCGGTGACCAGCGCGACCCTGCCGCTTGCGACCATCTCGTCCTCCCAACACCCTTCGGCTCTGCGTCCGCGATGCTGATCACTTTGTTAGCAACCGAGCCGCGGGAGGTCAACGCCGCGGGCGCCGCCAGGATGGAAGTGGGTAAGACAGGGATGAGGCCGGCGGCTGCGGCCGGATCAGGGTTCCAGAGTAGAGATGATTTGCTCGATGACCGCTTCGATCTCGGCATGCCCCATGGACACGCCGAGCGCGGCCTCACGCGTCAACGCCAGACCGACGCTGGTGGCCAGGAATGTAGCCGCCACAGGAGGCAAAGCCGCCAGCGCCTTGCCCGCCTTGGTCCCCTTGCGCACGATCGCCTGGGTGAGCGCCTCGACCTGCAGCCGACGAGACTGTTCGATGAAGGCGATGACCTCGGCGCGCACGCCTTCACTGCGGTTCGCCAGGGCCATGAATTCGGAGATCAGGCGCGCGTCATTGGTGTTGATCGAGATGCCCCAGATCTCGTGCAACGGCCGCTCCGCACGCAACGCCTGTTCGAAGCGCTCGAGCTCGCGTTTGGACAGTCGCCGGAACGCCTCGACCATGAGGTCGTCCATGGTCTTGAAGTAATAGTAGACGAGCTGCTGTTTGATCCCGACCCGCTCGGCGATCCGCCGCGAAGTCAGTTCCGCATAGCCGTCTTCACGCAGGATCGCTTCGGCGCCGTCCAGCATCAGGTGCCAGGTCGCTGACCCACTTGGGCCCATCCGCCGGACAGTCGTCGTCTCTGCATTCGTCATCGTTGCCACAAGTGCGGGTCCGCCACGCCAGGTCAAGCCGCCGGTCGCCCGGTCAAGCTGCATTCGCCGACGCGTCGCGACGACGTCCGTCTGGAGCTCGCCGAGAGGGCATGCTAACAGCATGACAAGCGAACGTCCGCCCTCAAGACGCGGCAAGCCCGTCACCCTCAACGAGCCAGAGGCAACATGTCCGACAAACGTCCCGTCGCCGTCGTCACCGGAGCCAGCCGCGGGGCGGGCCGCGGCATCGCCATCGCGCTCGGCGCCCATGGCTGCACCGTCTACGTCACCGGCCGCTCCGAGAAGGCGGGCGACGCGGCCCTGCCCGGGACGATCTACGAGACCGCCGAGGCGGTGACCAAGGCCGGCGGGGTCGGCATCGCGGTGCGCGTCGACCATGCCGACGACGCCCAGGTGAAGACGCTGTTCGACCAGGTCGAGCGCGATCAGGGCCGGGTCGACATCCTGGTCAACAACGCCTGCGCCCTGCACGACCAGCTGACCGCGCCGGGCAACTTCTGGGAGAAGCCTTTGGGCATCGTCGACATGCTCGATGTCGGTCTGCGTTCCAGCTACGTCGCCAGCTACTACGCCGCCCCGCTGATGATCGGCCGCGACAAGGCGCTGGTGGCCTTCACCTCGGCTTCGGGCGCCGTGCACTATGTCTTCGGCCCGGCCTATGGCGCGCACAAGGCCGGGATGGACAAGTTCGCCGCCGACATGGCCGTGGACTTCAAGGAGGCGGGGGTGGCGGCGCTCTCCATCTGGATGGGGACGCTGTGGACCGACCGCCTGCGGATGGTCATCGCTTCAGATCCGGCGAAGTACGCCTACCTGGAAAACATGGCCGAGACGCCGGAATTCACCGGCCACGTGATCTGGGCGCTCTACAACGATCCCCAGCTGATGGAGCTGAGCGGGCAGACCGTCATCGGCGCTGAGATGGCCGTCAAATACGGCATCCAGGATGAGGGCGGCCGCCAGCCGTCCTCCTACCGGGACACCCACGGCGTCGAGCCTCGCGTTCAATACCCGGCGATCATTCGATGAACGGGCGGCGCCGCCACAAAGGGCGGCGCCTCCTTGCAGATTACCAGCGGTCGGCGGGCGTTTCGTCCAGGGTCAGCGGCCGCTGATAGGCGACGTCGCGCTTGTCGCGCATGCCCTTTACGTAGCCTAGATCCTTAAAGAGCTGCGTCGACAGGATCGTCGCCTCGCCGGTCATCAAGACGTCGACGGTCGTGCGCCGGAGCGCAATCCTCCACTCGCCGTCGCGCCGCTCGAGCCGGTCTGCGTAGCGGCCGGCGATCAGCCGCGCAGTCTGGCCGTCGGGATTGAGGAACAGGCCCACCGCGTAGCTCTCCGCATGCGCGACGTCGCCGTCGATCTCGCAGGCGTGCGTCGTGATGTTATGCATGTTCTGCTGCGAGCCGGCGCTGTGCTGGGCGTTGGCCCACTCCGGATACTTCGGCCCGGAGTTGATCGCCCAGCCGTGCTCGTCGACACCGTCGGCATGGTAGGCGCTGGCCAGCAGGTCGGAGTCGTGGCGGTCGCAGCCGCGCGCGTGGCGGGCGATGCAGTCCAGGATCTCGGTCCGATCCATCAGGTACTGAAGCTTCCGCTCCAACTGCTCGATGCGCGTATTGGCGTCCATAAGGATCTCCCTAGGTGCGCCGCCCGCTTCGCTCGTGGCAGGCTGGCAGATGTTGGTTGAACGGGCGCGCGCGCTCAGGCGAAGGGCTCGTCGCCCTGGATGGTCGTGCGGTGCATGAGCCGGCCGCTGTCCAGCGCGTACGGCATGGCGCGGTGCATGGTGCCGGTGTTGTCCCAGATCACCATGTCGCCGACGGTCCATTCGTGGCGATAGACGAACTGCGGCTGGGTTGCGTAGTCGCGCAACCGGGTCAGCAGGGCCCAGCCCTCGCGCAGATCCATCCCTTCGACGTGGCTGGCGGTGGAGCCCAGCACCAGCGACTTGCGCCCGGACCGATGCGTCCAGACCAGCGGCAAGGTGTTCGGCTGGAAGGTCTGCCAGGCCTGCAAGGTCTGGTACGACGGCTCCGGATTCACATAGCGCTGGGAGACCTCGAACATGTGCACAGCCTTGAGCGTCTCGAGCGTCCCCTTCTCCGCTTCCGGAAGGTCGGCCCAGGCAGCGTAGGTGTTGGAAAACTCGGTCTGGCCACCGACCGGCGCGAGACTTCGCCCGCTCATGATCGAGGCGAAGATCGGCACGTCCGACATCGTGCCGTCGATGTGCCAGTAGAAGGCCCCTTTGGTGTACTCCGCGACCGGGTTCACCTTCGGGTCCATGCTGATTTTGAACACATCGGACTCGACGATCGGGCCGAGCGTCTTGGTGAAGGCGATCTGCTGCTCGTCCGTCAGGTTGAGCTCACGGAAGACGACGACGCCGCGCTCTTCCAGCAGGGCGCGGATCTCCGCGGAGAATTCGCCGTTCACCAGCGCATCGACGTCGGCCTTCAATTCGCTGCCGATCTTCGGGGTCAGATCGGTGCGAACAAGCTTGGTCTGAACCGTGGCCGACATCGTCCATCTCTCTCCATCGCCGCTGCTGAACAGGTGATTAGCGCTTAGAACACGTGAGGGTCAACACTCCCGCCTCAATCCGATCGCCACGGCCTGGCGCCCTTGCCGCGCACCGCGGTCAACGCGGGTGGCAGATCTAACTGGGGGGGGCCGGAGGAAGTTTCGGGGCGTGATCAGGCTGGGCGCGACGCAGCAACAGCTCGACGATCACGCGCGCTTCGGCGTGACCGCCGTAGATGCCGACGTTCTCCTCCATGACCAGCGAACGGGCCACCGCAGCGATCAACACGGTCACCCCGACCGGCGGGAAGTCCCTCGCAAGCATGTCGTCCCCCAGCACTTGGGCGACGGTCTGCGCCTGCATCCCGCGGGCGAACTCGGCGTAGCGGGCGATCTCCACCTTGATCGCCTTGCGATGGTTGGCGAGCGCCATGAACTCGATCGTCAGTGAGGTGCGCACAGCGTCTGCGCTCAATTCCCAAAGCGCGGTGAGGGGCGCCGGCGAGTTCAAGGCCGCTTTCAGCCGTTCGAGGTTCTGCTCCGTCGTGCGTCGGTAAAGCGCGACCAGCAGGTCATCCGTCGTCTTGAAGTAGTAGTGAACCAGCGCCGGAGTCAGGCCGACGGTCTTGGCCACGCGACGGGTGCTGACGGCTGCATAGCCCTCGTCCAGCATGAGCTGCGCCGTGGCGTCGAGGAGCAAGGTGCGCGTCGCCGAGTTTTCTGGGCCGAAACGCCGCGTCGAGTTCAAGGACCGCCCCTCTCCCGGCCGCATCAAGGCGAAAGCGACCACGGGCTGTGATAGGCGCCGGCGAACCGCAGCGCAAATTTGCCTGACGAAGGTCTGGCCTCGCCGTGCCACGCGAGGGCCTGCCTGGCGGTCGTCGATTGACAGGGCCGCCGGATGCTAACACGATGACAAACAACGGCGGAGCGACGGCGGATCAGCAGCCCCGCAACGCGAGAGAAGGACGCGTCCGCACCGGTCAGCTGGATCTCGCGGGCCCAATGTCGAGGCATCGGAATGACCACCGCTCAACAGAAAAGCGCGCCGGAAGCGCGCGTGGACGTGCTGGCCCGCGAGGCTCAGGTCCTCGGCGCGCCGCCCCGGATTGCGCCGCTGAACCCGGACGAGGCGTTCGAGCTGGCGATGGAGAACACCGCGAGCTTGCGCAAGGCCGCTTCGCGCAGCTCTGAGAACCTCTCGGTCGCAGACATCCCCGAGCTGGTTTTCACCCTACTCAAGCATCCCGACCTCTACCAGGCGATCGCCGGCCTCTCGATCCAGCTCCTCGGCCGCGGCCGCCTATCGCCCCGCGACCGCGAACTCGTGGTGCTACGCGTCGCCTGGCTGTGGCAGGCCCCTTACGAGTGGGGTGAGCACGTCAAGCTGGCGCATGCAGCGGGCGTCACCAGCGAAGAGGTCGAGCGGGTGATCGCAGGCTCCGCCGCGCGGGGCTGGGACGAGCATGAAGCCGCTCTGCTCCGCGCCGCCGAAGAGCTGTGCGACGACGCGATGATCTCCGACGCGACCTGGGCGGTGCTGGCGCAACGCCTGGACGAGCAGCAGTTGTTCGAGCTGCCGGTGCTGGTCGGCCAATTCACCAATGTCGCCTTCTTCCAGAACGCCCTGCGCCTGCGGCTGGAGTCGCATAATCCAGGCCTGCACGCGCGCTGAACCGGGCATCGCGCGAGGTTCGACAACGGCGCGAGCTCGCGAAGGCGCCGCGAACGCACTCACCTCGGCCGCGTCGACGGTCGTGCGGCGACCGTCTCGTCGGTGATGCCGGTCACCGCGGTGACTTCCGCCGGGATGCTGTCGGCCGTGCGTCGACCAGCCAGTCGACCGCGGTGACGATGCTGGCGGCCGGCGAGCAGAGGAACACCGCCACGGCAGCGAACTCGTCAGCTTGGCCGATGGGCCCGCTGGCCGGGCGGCCACGGGCCTAGGCGCGGAGCTCCGCACGAGCCTCTGAAGATCCGAGGGGAAAATCATGTGGCGCTGCATTTAAACAGACAATATCGTGCGATTACGAGCTCATCTGAAGTGAGCCTGAGGGGACGTCAGCATGGAGATCGCAGGGTGAAGCTTGACTGGCTCGTGGCCGTCGCCGTCGGCGTGGCGTTCAACGGCGTGACCCTGGGTGGGGCGCAAGCCGCGGCTTCACCAGCCGAGGGTGCGACGGTGTTCCGTCAGCGTTGCCAGTCCTGCCACGCGGTCGACCCGAGCCGACCCTCCACGCTCGGCCCCAACCTGGCCGGCGTGGTCGGCCGGAAGGCCGGGAGCGGCGCCTTCCAGTACACGCCGGCCCTGCAGGCGTCCGGCCTGACCTGGAGCAAGGCGAGCCTAGACCAGTTCCTCACCGGTCCGTCTCGGATGGTCCCCGGGACGCGGATGGTCGTCTCGCTTCCGGACTCGGCGCAGCGCGCTGCCGTCATCGACTATCTCGGCACGCTCCACTGATCCGCCGCCCGGGCGGGCGGCGGATCGTGTCGCAATCTTGAAGGGCGTGGGCATGGAACCCATTCGTTATGCAATGATCGGCGGCGGCCAGGGCGCCTTCATCGGCGGCGTCCACCGCACGGCGGCGGCGATCGCCGGAAACTGGCGCCTCATCGCCGGCGCCCTGTCCTCGACACCGGAGAAGGCGAAGGCGTCGGGCGCGGAGCTCGGCCTGGCGGCCGACCGCACCTATGGCTCCTGGCAGGAGCTGATCGAGCGCGAACAGGCGCTGCCGCGGGACGAGCGGATCGAGGCGGTGTCGATCGTCACGCCCAATCACGCGCACGCCGCGCCTGCCATCGCCGCGATGGAAGCTGGCTTCGACGTGATCCTCGACAAACCGCTGGCGGACTCGCTGCAGAACGCCCAGCCGATCGCCGAGGCCGCCGCGCGCACCGGCCGGCGGATCGCCGTCACCCACACCTACACCGGCTATCCGCTGGTCAAGCAGGCGCGCCGCATGGTCGCGGGCGGCGAGTTCGGGGCGGTCCGCCGGGTGATGGTCAAGTACACCCAGGACTGGCTGTCGCGCGCCTCTGACGTCGCCGGCAACAAGCAGGCCGAGTGGCGCGTCGATCCGGCGCGTTCCGGCGACGCCGGCGCCTTCGGCGACATTGGCACCCACGCGGCGAACCTCGTCGAGTTCATCACCGGCCAGCGCATCGCCTCGATCTGCGCGGAGCTGACCGCGCTGCCCGGCCGCAGCATCGACGACGACGGCGCGGCGCTGTTCCGTCTGGTGGGCGGCGGACGCGGGACCCTGACGGCCAGCCAGGTCTGCGTCGGCGACGCCAACGACCTCGCCATCTCGGTCTATTGCGACGAGGCCGGCCTGCACTGGCGCCAGGAAGAGCCGAACACCCTGACGGTGGCGCGGCGGGACCGGCCGACCGAGGTGTGGGGCGCCGGCGCGAACCGCGCCTACCTCGCGGGCGACATCCTCGCCATCCAGCGCACGCCCGGCGGCCATCCGGAGGGCTATCTCGAAGCCTTCGCCAACATCTACGCCGCGTTCGGCCGGACGATCCGCGGCGTCGCCGCCGCAGGCGACGAGCCCGGCTTTGCGACGATGGACGACGCCCTGTCGGGCATGAAGTTCATCCGCGCCTGCCTCGACTCCAGCCGCCAGGGCGCGGCCTGGGTCGATCTTTCCGTCATCGCTCCGACGCCAACGCCTTGAGGAACGCACTCAGATGAAGGGTCCCGCCATCTTCCTCGCACAGTTCGCCGGCGACGAGGCGCCGTTCAACTCGCTGGACGCGATCACCAGGTGGGCGGCCGGGCACGGCTACAAGGGGGTGCAGATTCCGACGTGGGACCCCCGGCTGATCGACCTCGCCAGGGCGGCGGAGAGCCAGGACTACGTCGACGAGATCAAGGGCGTCTGCGCCGCCAACGGCGTCGAGGTCACCGAGCTTTCAACCCACCTGCAGGGTCAGCTCGTCGCCTCGCACCCGGCCTATGACCGGCTGTTCGACGGCTTCGCGCCGCCGGCGTTGCACGGCGATCCTCCGGCCCGCCAGCAATGGGCCGTCGAGCAGCTGAAGCTCGCCGCGCGGGCCAGCCGGCGCTTCGGCGTGACCAGTCACGCGACCTTCTCCGGCGCGCTCATGTGGCACATGGTCTACCCCTGGCCGCAGCGTCCAGCAGGGCTGGTCGAGGAGGGCTTCGCCGAGCTGGGCCGCCGGTGGCGGCCGATCCTGGACGTGTTCGAGGAGAACGGCGTCAACGCCTGTTACGAGCTACACCCGGGCGAGGACCTGCACGACGGGGTGACGTTCGAACGCTTTCTCGAGGAGGTGGGCGGCCACCCGCGGGCCAACATTCTCTACGACCCATCGCACTTCGTGCTGCAGCAGCTCGACTATCTGGCCTTCATCGACATCTACAACGAGCGCATCAAGGCCTTTCACGTCAAGGACGCCGAGTTCCGCCCGAACGGCCGGGCCGGAGTCTACGGTTCCTACGCCGGCTGGGTCGATCGGCCGGGCCGCTTCCGCTCGCTGGGCGACGGCCAGATCGATTTCGGCGCGATCTTCTCCAAGCTGACCCAGTACGGCTACGACGGCTGGGCCGTGCTCGAGTGGGAATGCTGCCTGAAGCATCCCGAGCAGGGCGCCGCGGAAGGCGCGCCCTTCATCGCCCGCCACATGATCCGCCGGGCCGAACGCGCCTTCGACGACTTCGCCGGGGCGGGCGCCGACAAGGGGCTGATCGACGACGTGCTGGGCCTGAACAAAGCCTGAGCGGCGCCAAGCCGTCAGGGGGGGACATGGAAACCAAAAGCTATAATCGCAAAGCGATCTTCTGGATCTGCGTGCTGGCGCTGTTCACCGCCGCGCTGTCCTTCTCGATCCGGACCGGCGCCTCGGGCGCGATCAAGGCGGCCTTGCTCGATCCGGCGGTCCCGCAGCATTCGGGCGAGATGATCGCCGTAGCGCTGGGCAATTCGTTCCTGGGCTTCGCGCTCAGCCTGCTGGTCATCTCGCCGCTGCTCGACGTGTTCGGCGCCAAGCGCGTCATCCTCTTCGCCTCGGCCTGCTACATCGTCGGCCCGGCTCTGATCCTGCTGTCGCCGCATATGGGCGGCATCGACGCCGTCTACGGCATGCTGACCATCGGCATGGTCATCTCCGGCTTCGGCTGGGGGGCGACCGAGGCCTCCATCAATCCGGTCACCGCCGCCCTGTACCCCAACGAGAAGACCAAGGAGCTGAACATCCTTCACGCCTGGTGGCCGGCCGGCATTGTGCTCGGCGGTCTTGCCAGCTTGCTGTTCCTCCAGCAGCTCCATCTCGGATGGCAGGCGGTGGTCGCGCTGATCCCGATCCCTGGCGCGCTGTTCGGGCTCTGGGCGCTGAGCCAGCGGTTTCCCAAGACCGAAAGCACCACTCTGGGCGTCTCGTTCACGGAGATGCTGGCCGAGCCGTTCAAGCGGCCGAGCTTCTGGATCTTCCCGGCGATCATGTTCCTCACCGCCTCGGCCGAGCTTGCGCCCGGATCCTGGGTGGACGTGGCGCTGACACAGACCGTCGGCATGCCCGGCATCGTCGTGCTGATCTACGTCTCGGCGATCATGTTCATCATGCGCCACTTCGCCGGCGCGCTGGAGCACCGCTTCTCCGACATGGGGCTGCTCTGCCTTTGCACCGTCCCGGCGGGGATCGGGCTCTATCTGTTGAGCTTCGCCGCCTCGCCGCTCGCGGCGATCGCGGCGGCGACGCTCTGGGCGTTCGGCGTCTGCTTCATGTGGCCGACTATGCTGGCCGCCGTCGCGCGCCGCTATCCACGCGGCGGGCCCTGGAGCATCGGGATCGTCGGCTTCGCCGGGGCGATGGCGATCTATTTCGTGCTGCCGCAGATCGGCAAGATCTATGACGCGGCGAAGCTCGAGAAGGCCGGCGGCGAAGCCGCATACTCCGCGCTGCGGGCGGGGCCGGAACTGCAGCAGGTGCTCGCCTACGCCGCCAAGCAGTCGTTCCAGGTCATCGCCCTGGTCCCGGCCGTCCTGTTCTTCATCTTCGGCGCGGTCTGGCTCGCCGAACGCAAAGGAAAGCGCTGACCCATGAAGATCGGCATCAACATGCTCCTGTGGACCGGTCATGTCGCGCAGGAGCACGTGCCCGTCCTGAGCGCGCTGAAGGCGGCCGGTTACGACGGCGTCGAGGTCCCGGTTTTCGACGTCTCGGACGAGGCGCACTATCGCTGGCTGAGCGCCGTCCTGGACGACATCGGCCTGGAGCGCACGATCGTCGCCATCATCCCGGATGAGGCGCACAGCCCGATCTCGTCCGACGCCGCGCATCGGCAAGCTGCGGTCGACCATCTGCGACGCGTGATCGACTGCTCCGCCGCCCTGGGCGGCACGGTGCTGGCCGGGCCGTGGTTCCAGCCCCTCGGTGTATTCACCGGCGAAAAGCCGAGCGAACGCGAACTGGAGCATTGTTCCGAGGTGCATCGGAAGGTCGCGCCGCTCGCCCTCCAGGCGGGGCTAACCGGCGCGCTGGAGCCGCTGAACCGCTTCGAGGCCCATCTGCTGAACACCTGCGAGCAGGCGATCGCCTACGCCGCGCGCGTGGCTCAGCCCGGTTTCGGCATCCTCTACGACACCTTCCACGCCAACATTGAAGAGCGGGATCCGGTGGCGGCGCTCCGCGCCCTGCACGCGTCCGGCGCGCTGACCCACGTCCACATTTCCGAGAACGACCGGGGCACGCCGGGGCGCGGGCACGCGAAGATCCGCGAGACAATCGCCGCGCTGAAGGGGCTGGGTTACGACGGCTGGCTGACGATCGAGGCGTTCGGCCGCGGGGTGCCGGAACTGGCCGCGGCCACCCGGGTGTGGCGCGACTTCTTCGCCAATCCCGAGGAGGTCTACTCCGAGGGTTTCGGCCTGATCCGCGAGTGCTGGGACCAGGCCTGATCCGGGTCAGGCCTTAAGCTTGCTGAGATAGGCGTAGGAGCGCGCGACCGCCTCCATGCGCGGGATGGCGAAGGGCGGCTCCTGCTCGACGTAGAAATGGCGGACGCCCGCGTCATAGGCGGCGGGCAGGATGCGCGCCCAGTCCAGTTTGCCGGCTCCAACCTCCGCCGGCTTCATGGACAAGGCGTAGTTCACGCTGTTCCCCGCGGCGACGTCCTTGACGTGGAGCTGTGTGACGCGGCCGCTGTGCCGCTTGAGGAAGGCTGCCGGATCGAGACCCGCCGTCGCGACCCAGCCCACATCGATCTCGAAGCTGACGACGGCGGGGTCGGTTTCCTTGGCGAGGATTTCCCAGCCATTGGTCTTGCCGACCGGCGCGAACTCGACGTTGTGGTTGTGATAGCCGAGCTGGACGCCCAGCGGCTTGAGCGCCGCCCCTCGTTCATTCAACAGCGCCGCGGTGCGCTTCCAGAGGTCCTCGCCCGCCGCGCCCACGGCCCGGCCGATGGCGGCCTGGACGCTCTCGCCGGGCTGCGGTCTCATGTTCTCCGGGAACAGCATGATGGGCAGGACCGCCCGTTTGGCGCCGAGCACGCCGAGGCTGTCGGCGATCTCGGACGGCGCGCTGGTCAACGACAGGCCGGACGCCGGTCCCCGTGTGCTGACGCCCAGGTGCAGGCTGCTGATCATCAGTCCCGCTTGATCGGCCGCCTGGCGGACCGCCGCGGGCGTGCGACCGTAGAGGCTCGGGAGCTCGATGTCGCGATAGCCGATCGCGGCGCACTTGGCGAAGGTCGCGCCAAGGTCGCGCGCGGCTTCCTCGCCGAGCGTGTAGATCTGCAAGCCGACCGGAAGGCCGATGCGTTCGAAGAAGGGCTTGTGCTCGGCGGCGGCGCTCGGCGTCTGCACTACGGCGAAGGCTCCTCCTGCGACCATCGCGGCCAACAGTGAACGGCGGTTGAATTCCTGCGGCATCGGCCGGTTTTCCCCCTGAGGCTGAACAGGCCCCGCCTGCGCCGGTATGATTTGTTTTATGAATAAACAGCCCGCCCGGCTCTCGACAAGTCTAATCGAACGACTTAGTGCCTTTATCCGCACGCGTCCCGTCGCGGCCGTGGGCCCAGAGGACGCGAGGAGAGGAGATGCCCGTGAGTGGTGTGCTGAGCCTGGACCGGCGAGCGTTGTTGCAGAGGATTCTGTTGCTCGCCGGCGCCGCGGTCGTACCCGGCGCCGAAGCCCTGGCCGCAGCCCCCGAGGCGGGTGAGCGTCTGCTCAATCCGACCCGCTACGCCCTGCTGACGGCGGTCGCCGACACGATCGTTCCCAAGACCGATACCGCCGGTGCGGTCGACGTCGGCGTTCCGGCGCAGTTCGACGCCCTGCTGCGCAACTGGGCGGCCCCCGCGCGCCGCGCCGAAATCATCGCCGCGCTGGACGCCATCGACACCGGCGCTCGGCAGAGCCGCGGGAAGGCGTTCGCCGCGCTGACGCCCGACGAGCGTCACGAGTTCCTCTCGGCGCATGACGCCGCGGCGCTGCAGCCGACCCGCCAGGACCTTGGCCAGAACCCTCTGGCCGAGGCGCCGTCGGTCGGCGATCCCAAAACCGGGAAGCTCAAGCAGGAGTCGACGGCGAGCCGGAGTTTCATGGCTGGGCCCGCCGTGGCGAGCCCCGGCTACGCCAAGCTGAAAGAGCTGATCGTCGTCCTCTACTACTTCTCCGAGCCGGCCCTGACCCAGGAGCTCGTCTACGAGCACGCCCCCGGCGAATGGCGCCCCTCGCTTCCTGTCACTCCCGAAACGCGCGCCTCTGGCGGCGCCGGATTTCTTTAAGGGCGCCTGAGCATGTTCGACGCGATCGTTATCGGCTCTGGAATGAGCGGCGGCATCGCCGCCAAGGAACTGTGCGAGCGGGGCTTGAAGACGCTCGTGCTCGAGCGCGGACGCAAGCTGGAGCACGGCGCCTCCTACACGGACTGGATGCAGCCGTGGGACCTGCCGAACGCCAACTTGGTCCCCGAGGAGGAGCTGGCGCGCGACTACCCCATCCAGGGCAAGTGCTACGCGTTCACCGAGGCCACGCAGCAGTACTGGGTCAAGGACAGCGAACACCCCTACAGCTTTCCGGCGGACAAGCCCTTCTCCTGGATCCGCGGTTACCACCTCGGCGGCCGGTCGATCATGTGGGGCCGCCAGTCCTACCGCCTGAGTGAGATGGACTTCGAGGCCAACGCCAAGGACGGCCACGGCTCCGACTGGCCGATCCGCTATGCGGACATCGCGCCCTGGTATGATCACGTCGAGCGTTTCATCGGCGTCGCCGGCTCGAAAGAAGGGCTGCCGCAGCTCCCCGATGGCGAGTTCCTGCCGCCGTTCGCAATGAACGACGCCGAGGCGCAGTTCAAACAGGCCGTCGAAAAGGCTTTTCCCGGACGCCGCGTGATCCCGGGTCGGGTGGCGAACCTCTCCAAGGCCCAGCCGCACCATGAGGAGCTTGGCCGTTCAAGCTGCCAGAACCGCTCGCTCTGCGAACGCGGCTGCACCTACGGGGCCTACCACTCAAGCCTCAGCTCGTCGCTGCCGGCCGCCGAGCGGACCGGCAACCTGACGATCGTCACCGACGCGATCGTGCACAGCATCATCTACGATCCCAAGACGAAGAAGGCGACGGGCGTCCGGGTCATCGACGCCAACACCAAGGAAGGCCGCACCTACGAGGGCAAGGTCATCTTCGGTTGCGCCTCGGCGATCGGCACCGCGCAGATACTGCTGAACTCTAGATCGGAGGCCCAGCCGAACGGGATCGCCAACTCCTCGGGCATGGTCGGGCGCAACCTGATGGATCATCTCTACGCCCTGAGCGTGATGGGCACGATGCCCAACGGCCCGAACACCTACTACAACGGCCGCCGGCCGACTGGCCTCTACATCCCCCGGTATCGCAACGTCAGCGAACCGGCGGACTTCCTGCGCGGCTACGGCTTCCAGGGGTCAGTGTCGCGAATGGGTTGGCGCAACGCCGCGCTCGGCAAGCCGGGCGTCGGCGCCGAGTTAAAGGCCCGCACGCGGAAACTCGGCCCGTGGTTCGCCTACTTCTCGGGCTTCGGCGAGATGCTGCCCAACCCTGAGAACCGCGTCACGCTGCATCCCACCCGCACCGACAAGTGGGGCGTTCCGATCGTTCACATCGAATGCGCGATCGGCGAAAATGAGAAGAAGATGGCCGTCCAGATCATCGAAGATGGAAAGGCCATGGTCCAGGCCGCAGGCGGGGAGGTCGTCAACACTATGACGACCCCGGGAACGCCTGGCCTGGGGATCCATGAGATGGGCACGGCCTGCATGGGCAAGGACCCGACGAAGTCGGTGCTCAACCGGTACAATCAGGCCCACGACGTCGAAAACCTGTTTATCACCGACGGCTCGGCGATGGCTTCGAGCGGGTGCCAGAATCCCTCGTTGACCTATATGGCGCTCAGTGCGCGGGCGGCTCACCACGCCGCGGAGTTCCTGCGCGCGGGCAAGATCTGAGCAAGGACAGGCGATGGCCAGAACCAGGGGCCGCGCAGGCGTTGCAACGTCGGCTTCGGCCAGCGCGAAGCCGGGTCCGCGCGGCCGGCCCACCGCTGAGCGCGCCGCCGCCATCGAGCAGGTCATCCGTTCGGCCGCGCTGGAGGTGTTCCTGGCGGCCGGCTTCGAGGCCGCCAGCATGGACGCCATCGCCGCCGCCGCACAGGTCTCGAAGGGCACGCTCTACGCGCGCTATCCGAACAAGGAGGCCCTGTTCCTGTCGGTCCTGCAGGGCCAGCGTGAGCGCCTGGGAGAACAGGCTGCGGCCTTCGACCATCTCATCCCGAACGACCTGGAAGGCCGCCTGCGGCACCATGCGCGAACCCTGGTCCGCACGACGCAGAACCCGGAGTACCAGCGGCTCCTCCAACTCGTGGAGACCAACGCCGCGACCTTCCCCGAGCTCCCCCGGCTGTGGAACGAGGACGGGGCGGTAGGATACCTGCGACTGCTGGCGGACAACATGGCCGCAGCCGCCTCGCCCGCGCACCAGGACGTCGACTGGGATTTCGTCGCCAACCTCTTCCTGCACGCGATCGGCGGCTGGCTGCGCACCCAGGCCTCATTGCAAACGTTTGACGCCGAGCGCGCGGCGACCTTCAGCGACGGCGTGATCGCCGTCGTCATGGCGTGGATCCACGATCGGACGCGTCTGGATACCAACTCCCCCTAATCCAAGCGGAAATCCAATGAGATCAATTGCAATTGCGGCGGCGGCGATGGCCGTGGTGGCCGGGCCGGCGGCGGCGCGGACGGTGAGCGACTGCCCCCTTCGGGATGCGCCATTCTCCATTGAGTCCCCACTGGTCGACCTGCTGCTCAGCCCGTCGGCCAAGGCGGTGCTGGCGAAAGCCGCGCCGGGACGTCTCGACAAGCTGCCGCCCGGCTTCGCTGGAACCGAGCCGCCGACGTTCGCGGCCATCCTGACGCTCAAGGGGGCCAGCGGCTTGACCGGCCTGAAGCTGGAGGCGCTGCCGGCGATCGACGCCGAGCTACGGGCGATTCCCATCACCGATGCCGACCGGGCCGCGCGCTGCGCCCGCTATGACGACGATCCGGTGAGCTTCTCGGTCCCGAAGGGCATGCCCGCCGTGTTGCTGTTCGACAAGATCAACGGTTTCCGCGACGGCCCCTCGGTGAACGCCGCCCGCGCGGCGTTCGAGAAGCTCGCCGAGCAGAAAGGGTGGACCATCGTCTCCACCGACAAAGGTGGCGCCATCCGGCCGGAGACGCTCCGCCAGTTCGACGCGGTGATCTGGAACAACGTCAGCGGCGACGTCCTGACCCTGGCGCAGCGGAAAGCCCTGAAGAGCTACATCGAGAACGGCGGCGGCTTCCTCGCCGTGCACGGTTCGGCCGGTGACCCGGTGTACTTCTGGGATTGGTACGCCGACACGCTGATCGGCGCCCGGTTCAAGGGACATCCCATGGGCCCGCAGTTCCAGGACGCCCGGGTGGTGGTGGAGGACCGCAGCCATCCGATCGCCGCCAAGCTCCCGTCGGATTGGGTGATGAACGATGAGTGGTATTCGTTCCGCACCAATCCGCGAGCGGCCGGCGCGCACGTGATCCTGCGGCTGGACGAGTCCAGCTACAAGCCCGAGGGCATGGGCCAGGATCTGCGGATGGGCGACCACCCGATCGCTTGGACCAATTGCATAGGCAAAGGCCGCGCCTTCTATTCCGCCATCGGCCACCGGCCGGAAGTTTACGCCGCCCCCCAGCATCTTGCGCTGCTCGACGCGGCCCTCGACTGGACGGCCCTTGACCGCAAAGCCTGCCCCCCCGCGCGCGCCGCTAGGCAACCCGCAACCGCGCGCTGAGGGGCGCTTGAATTGTGCAGACGAGGCCGTCAGCGGCGAAGTCCAAGGCCACCTTGGCCCCAAGCTCGCCCGCTACGCCTCGCTGCAGCAGACGCGAGCCGAAGCCGCGCCGCGTCGGGGACAGCACCGGGGGACCGCCGCTTTCGGACCACACGATGCGTACGTGGCCCTCGCCAACCTCTGTTGTGAGCTTCACCCTGCCGGCCTCGCGCCAGGCGCCGTGCTTATGGGCATTGGTGGCCAGCTCGTGCAGCGCCATCCCGAGACTTACGGCGTGGTTGGGGTCGAGTTGGAGGTCCGAGCCTTCGTAAGAGTAGGGACGCCCATAGGGTTTGAGCACTGCATCGGCGACTTCATGGAACGAGGCGCTCTCCCAGGCGTGCCGCACGAGCAGGTCGTGGGTCGCCGAGAGCGCCAGCAGCCGCTCAAGAAAGAGATCGCGCGGCTCGTCAAAGCACACGCCGGCGAGTGTCTGCCTGGCCATCGACTGGACGGCGGCCAATGTGTTCTTCACACGATGGTTGAGCTCGTCGAGCAGCAGCTTCTGATGAGCTTCGTGCTCCGCCATCCGCCTCATGGTGTCGCGGAGCGTCAGCTCGCTGCGCTTGCGCTCAGTTATGTCCATGATGGCGGCGAGTAGCCGTTTGGGCTGCCCTCCCTGGGTCACCATCTCGGCGACGCAATAGACCCAAATCTCCTGGCCGTCGTTGCGATGCATGCGGAATTCGGAACGGAAGGGCGAGCCGGCTTCCTGGGACGAGGCCCATTCCTTCTGCACCCGCGCGCGATCCTGCGGAGCCACCTGGCCGATAGGCGGTGACGAGAAGGTCTCCGGACGCAGCGGACCGCCGAGGATGGACGCCGCGGAGCCCCCCTTAATCAGCGTCTGCGTCTCGTAATCGAGCTCATAGACCTCCATCCCCGCGAGCTCGGCGGCGACGGCTAGCCGCCTCTCGGCCCGTTGGATGGCCTCGCGGGCGGAGACCTCCTCGGAGATGTCCATCGCGGCCCCGCGAATACCGACGCACACACCGTCCTCTAAAATCGGCTGGACGAATTCCCGCAACCAGCCTCTCGCGCCATCAAGACGCGCGTATGGCGCCTCGCCTTTGTACGGCTCGCCGCAAACGCGCACGCGGTCCGTAATCGCGCGGAACCGCGCCGCCGTCTCAGGATCGTATGCGCCCACGGCTTGCTCTATGGAGAGTTCCTGTAGGCCCTTGGCGTTCGATATCCGCACGGTGTCGCGGCGAAAATCCGTCTCCCAACTGCTGAGCGAGACCAACGCCGCCAGCGCGCGCAACGCCGAAGCCTCCTCGCTCGCTACGCGCTCGCGCGCCTCCGCGGCCAGGCGCGCCGCCTCGATGTCGCTGACGTCCCTCAAGCTGACGAACAGGGCTACAGACTGGCCGGCCTCATTGCACATTGGCGAGATGATTGCCTCCAGCTTTGGGCGGGCGCCGGCCGCCGGCGAGGCGGCGAAGTGGCGGGCCTCACCATGCGCCGCAGCCTCGACATGGGCCTCGACCGCGGGGCGGCTTAGCTCGGGCCATAGCGAGCGCCATGGCGCGCCAACGAGAGCGCCCGGTTCGCGGGCGCCCAGCATTGCCGCCGCGCTCGAGTTGGCAAACCGCACTGTTCCATCGATCTCCAGAACCAGCACGCCCTCGGGGCTGCTCTCGAACATGGTCCGGAGCAGCGGTTCCGCCAGTACTTGGCTCTGCCCCCAACAACTCATCAGTGTCTCTTACGTGTCGCATCGCGCGTGTATCGAGGTTACTAGAAATGGTCGCATATCAATCACCGCGAGCCAATCTCGCTGATGGGCGGCTCTCCCCCTTTCGCGATAGCCGCCGACCACGGGGCGGAGCCAACGATAGGAGGAGTTCCCCACTGCCGCGATCGTCTCCAAGTGCAAATCACCACGCTGGCGCTTGGATCAGGTGGGTCCAGCTCTGCCATCGTGGTCTTCCGCTCCACATTTGCCGCTGCCGAACAGCGGATCGGCCTTCAAGGTTCGCTGACACGCGGACATCGCGCGTCAGGAAGTAGTTTGGGGGCGAGTACCGAGATGCGCCTCTTGCCGGCGAAGCGGGTCACCTGGACGTAAAGGTCAACTGTCGAACGAACGTAACGGACCACGTCCTCCCAGCTCAGCCGCGCGCCCGACTGCAGGACCAGAAGGGCGAGTTGCTCGACGGCGCGTTCGGGGGAGTCCGCATGGATCGTGGTGAGCGAGCCGGGGTGGCCGGTGTTGATGGCCCGCAGGAAGGTGAAGGCTTCCCCGCCGCGTATTTCCCCGAGGATGATGCGATCGGGCCTCATGCGGAGTGCTGCGTTGAGCAGATCGTCGGTCGTGACCGCCGCCTCCCGAAGGGAACTGCGCGCCGCGAGCAGCCCGACGGCATTCTCATGAGTGAGTTCGAGCTCCGGCGCGTCCTCGATTAGGATTAGCCGTTCTTCGGCTGGGATCTCCTTCATCAGCGCGTTGAGCAAGGTCGTCTTACCCGTGGACGTGCCGCCGGAGATCAGAATGTTCTTGCGCTGGTGGACTGCGGCCGCGAGCGACGCGGCATGGCCGCCGGAATCGCCGGCGACAGACCGGTGGGCTGGGGGCGGCGTTTCGGCGGGCGCGTTCACCGCGGCGAAGGATCCGCGATCGACGAGATCCTTGAGAGTAAGGCCTGCGGAGGCGTGCTTGCGGATGGCGATCGCGAGCTCCCCGCGCGTCGCCGGCGGCGCGACGATCTGGACCCGTGCGCCGTTTGGCAGCGTAGCCGACAAAATCGGATGCTCGCGGCTGATGCCCTGGCTCGAGAAGGCGGCGATCTGTCGGGCCAGCCTTGCAAGCATTTCGCCGGTGAGGGCGGCCATCTCGTGCCGCTCGATGCCCCCTCCCAGACTCTCCACCCAAAAGACGCCCGGCCCGTTGATGTAGAGGTCGGTCACGTCCTCCGTAAGCGGCGCTCCGAGGGCACCTTCCAGGCCTGAATCGAAGCAATGACAATGGCGATCTCGCTCGGGGACGAGATCCGCATGTCTAGTTTTGACCCTACGCACGACCTTACGCACGAACCCAAGCCGACCGTGGTCCGACGGCTGGAGGTGATCACAGGCATCGGCGGGCGGCGGAAGTGGTCGGTCGACGCGAAGGCCGAGATCATGTTGGAGGCGCTGGCGCCCGGCGCGACGGTGTCGGAGGTCGCGCGCCGCCACGATCTGCGGCCCCAGCAGGTGTTCGGCTGGCTGCGCGAAGCGCGCAAGGCCGGCCAGCCGGCGCCGGCGCCGGCGTTCGTGTCCGTGGTGGTCGAGCCGGAAGCGCCGGCGGCGCCCACCCCGAAGAAGCGCCGCAAACCGCGGGCGGGCGGCGGCATCGAAATTGAGATCGACGGCGTGGTGGTGCGGATCGACCGCGGAGCGGAGGCCAAGACGATCGCGGCAGTGATCCAGGCGCTGAAGGCCGGCCAGTGATCCCGGGATCGGGGCCGCCAGCGGGCGTGAAGGTGCTGGTGGCGACCAGACCGGTGGACTTCCGGCGCGGCATGGATGGCTTGGCGCGGGCCGTGAAGGAGGATCTGAAGGCCGATCCGTACTCGGGCGTGATCTACGTCTTCCGAGCGAAACGGGCCGATCGGATCAAGCTGCTCTACTGGGACGGATCCGGCCTGGTGCTCTACGCCAAACGCCTGGAACAAGGCGGCTTCCGGTGGCCGCAGATCACCGACGGCGTCATGCGGCTGAGCGCGGTGCAGCTGTCCGCCCTCGTTGCCGGAATGGAGTGGACGCGGGTGATGGCGCCGCGGCGGACACGGGCGCCGCAGGAGGTGTCCTGATCACTGCGGCGAGATGACTCAGGGCGCACGTGGGGGCGCCTCAACGGCCTCGGAATATGGTCTGCTTGGCCTCGTGGAAACGCCGCGCGACATGGACGCTGAGGCCCTCTGGGAACTGCTCCAGGCGGAGCGCGCGCGCCACGCCGCCGAGCTCGCGGAGCGTGACCGCAAGATCGCCGCCCATGAGGACGCCCGCGCCGCCGACCACGACCTGATCGCGCGACTGAGCCGGATCATCCGGGACCTCCAGCGCACCACCTTCGGGGCTCGCTCGGAGAAGCTTGATCCCGATCAGCTCGCGCTGGCGCTGGAGGAGCTCGAGCAGGAGCTGGCCGGCGCTGAGCTGCGTCTGTCGTCACCGGCCGAGAAGGCGGCGAGCGCCGCCAAGCGGCGGGCCAACCGCGGATCCCTGCCGGCTCACCTGCCGCGCGTCGAACAACTGATCGACATCGAGGACAAGACCTGTCCGTGCTGCGCCGGCGCCCTGCACCGGATCGGCGAGGACGTGGCTGAGCGGCTGGACGTGATCCCGGCGACCTTCCGGGCCCTGGTGATCCGCCGGCCCAAGTACGGCTGCCGGAGCTGCGAGGAAGTGGTGGTGCAGGCCCCCGCGCCGACGCGTCTGATCGAGGGCGGGCTGCCGACGGAAGCCACTATCGCCCACGTCGTCGTCGCCAAGTACGCCGACCACACCCCGCTGTATCGTCAGGCGCAGATGTACGCCCGCCGCGGCGTCGTGCTCGACCGCTCGACCCTGGCGCACTGGACCGGGACCGCCGCCGAGCTGCTGAAGCCGTTGCACGCACGGATGCTGGAAAAGCTGAAGAGCTCGGGAAAGCTCTTCGCCGACGAGACCCGAGCGCCGGTGCTGGACCCTGGGCGTGGCCGAACCAAACTCGGACAGCTGTGGGCCTACGCTCGCGACGACCGCCCGTGGGGTGGGCCCGCGCCGCCGGGCGTGGCCTTCGTCTACGCCGGTGACCGGGCGACCTCGTCGCCGGCGAAACATCTGGCTGGCTACCGCGGCGTCCTGCAGACCGACGGCTACAGCGCCTACAAGGCCCTGGCCAAGCAGGGAGCTGTCGAGCTCGCCTTCTGCTGGGTCCACACCCGCCGCTACTTCCACAAGCTGCTCGATGAGAAGAGCCCGGCGAAGACGCCCATCGCCGCCGAGACCATCGCCCGCATCCAACAGCTCTACGCCGTCGAGGCCGAGATCCGCGGCCGATCGGCGGAAGAACGCCGCGCCGTGCGTCAGGAGAAGAGCGCGCCGATCCTGGCCGACCTGAAGACCTGGCTGAGCGCTCGCCTCGAACTGATCAGCCAGAAGGGCGATCTCGCCAAGGCCATCCGCTACGTCCTGACCCACTGGGACGGGCTGACCCGCTTCGTCGACGACGGCCGCATCGAGCTGGACACCAACACCGTCGAACGCGCGATCCGACCGCTGGCTCTGACGCGGAAAAATAGCCTCTTCGCGGGCAGCGAAGGCGGAGCTGAACACTGGGCGGTGCTGGCGTCGCTGATCGCCACCTGCAAGCTCATCAGCGTCGAGCCTCAGGCCTATCTCGAAGACGTCATCACCAAGCTGATCAACGGCCATCTGCAGAGCCGTCTCGACGAGCTGCTGCCGTGGGCCTACGCCTCGGACGCCGGCGCCTCGGCTCTCGCGAAGAGCTTGTAGAACAGCGCCTCGGCCCGCTTGAGGCCCTCGTCCGTGAACCACACCGACTTGGCCTTGCCCCGCGGGCTATCAATGAGCCCCTTCTCATAGAGCCGGTCCATCGCGCCCCAATCAAACGTCTTCCAGGCGCGCGCCGCGCCCGTAAACCGATCTCGCTCGCACAGCCCCAAGAAAAGCAGCGCCAGCACGGCGTCGTCGATCCGATCGGAGTCTATCGCTGGCTCTGGATGCATGGAGGCCTCCGCCCCCCATACCCTACGTCCGATCGGGCAGACCGACGATCACCGTGGTCTCGGCGCGCCGCTTACCGCCTTGATCACCGCCGCCACGGTCTTGGCCTCCGCGCCGCGACAGACGCGGACCACCACACCGTCGATCTCCAACTCGATGTCACCGCGTCCGGCGCGCACCGGTTTCGGACGCGTGCGCTCCGACTTCTGAGGAGCCTCGACCAGCGCCGGCACAAAGCTCATCGGGGGCTCAGGCTCAGGGATCCGCATCCCGCGACGCCATCCGAAGAGTTGCTGCGGGCGGATGTCATGGCGACGCGCCACCTCCGACACCGTCGCACCCGGCGCCAGGCTCTCCTCGACGATCCGCGCCTTGTCGTCCGGCGACCAGCGCCGCCGGCCGCCCACGCCCGTCAGCACCTCCAGCCGGCGTACCTGCACCGGCTTAGGGTCAAGCGTAGGGTCAAATCCAGACATGAAACGATCCGCCCAAGGGGATCGTCACCTTCACCGGCCCGCAGCGTCAGCGGAAGGTGGGGTCAGAACAGCGCTTACGATGTAGCCGCCGCCCGGGGCTACGATCACGGCGCTGCCGTTGGCGCGGCCGGTCTGCGGTCGATAGACCGTTATCAGTGGCGTTTCAGCAACGGAATCACTCGTCGCCCCAGGAGCTCGCCCCGGCCACAGCCGATAGGTGTCCGGCCGGAGAGATGGCGGGAGACTCGCCTCGTCCATCGCCGCCGCCGGAGCCGGTTTCGCCGTCACGGGCGTGCTGAAACCGCCGACACTTGCAAAGGCGGAGATCGTTGCCAGGCAGCTAAGGCCGAGGAACGAACTGCGCACGCGCAGCGCCCGGGATGTGCGCAGCCTAGCTCGGCCGGACACAGAAAGTGATTGGTGCACTGAAACTGCCCCCCTCAATTGAGTACGATTATTGTCTTCTCGCCGGTCACTGAGGCATTGGCGCTCGCAACGCCGTGCGCATCGACAGCTTCGCTAGCGAGCCAAACGCCGTCCATGTGGTGATGAATGATCGAGCGGCTCGCTAGTTAAGCCTATGCATGGCGACGAAGCGGCGTCGGCCCGCGCCAGTTCGCACGACGTACGCGTCAGCCGTCCGTCGGACCATCATGTCGGAGCGTCCCTCAATGGGGCGCCCCCCTTCCGTATATCGAACGCCTTGGGCCAGCGGCAGGTGCACCTCCGCGGAGGCGTTCGGCGGCACAAGCACGTCCATGTCCAGCCCGCCGGTGGGCCGCAGGATCCAACTGGTCGAGATCTGTCCGACGGCGGAGAGATAGTCGGCTCCGCCGCTGGTCAGGCGTCGGTCGAGAACAGGGCGGACACGGAATGATTTGAAGCCAGGCTCTATCGCTTCGATCCCGGCCAGTCGGCGGAAAAGGAACCCGCTCACGGCGCCGAGCGCATAGTGATTGAAGGAGTTCATGGCCACGTCGCCAGTGTCCCCGTTCCAGCGCTCCCAAATGGTCGTGGCGCCCTTGCGAACCATGTAGCCCCAGGACGGATATTCGGTTCGAAGCAGCAGGTCGTAGACGAGGTCGGCGCGACCGCCGTCAGCGAGCACGTCGAGGCTGTTGGGCGTGCCAAGGAAGCCTGTGGAAAGCAGCCGACCACGGCGCTCAATGTCGGCCGTGAGGCGCTGGAAAGCGGGCGCGCGCAGCTCATCCGGCAGCAGGTTGTGGCGTAGCGCCAGGATGTAGCCGGTCTGGCTGCCGTTTCCGACGCCCCCGCCAGGCTGGACGTAGGCGACACGGAACGCGTCGACGATCTTGGCGTGGAGCGTCCGCAAGCGGTCGGCCTGGATCGGCCGCGCTGTCACTTCGGCCATCTGGGCCGCGAGCTCGATCGATCGAGCCCAGCACGCCGTCGCGACCAGGTCCTTCGGCGTCGTGGGATCGCCAGGTTCTTTCGCGTCGAGCGCTAGCCAGTCGCCATAGTCGGACCCCCGCGCCTTCCGCCAGAGGTGATCGGGGTTCTTCGTCTCGATAAATCCGAGGTATCGTTCGATCGCTGACCAGTTCTCATCGATGATCGAGGGGTTCCCCGAGCGCCACCAGGCCGTCCAAGGGAGCACGACTCCAGCGTCGGCCCAGCCCGGCGCAGGTTCGCTCGTCAGCTGCGCAGCGGCCGGCGCGAAGTCAGGGAAGGCCCCGTTCGGCTGCTGAGCGTCGCGGATGTCTCTGCAGAACCGTTGCGTGAAGGCGTAGACGTCCATGTTGAACGCCGCGGCGTCCCAGAACACGTTGGCGTCACCCATCCAGCCCAGCCGTTCATCCCGCTGTGGACAGTCGGTCGGCACGGCGAAAAAGTTCGAACGTTGGCTCCAGACCGTGTTGCGCCAGAGCTGCTGGACCAGCGGATGACCCAGGCGGAGCCGTCCGGTCACCGGAAGGTCCGAATGCATGACTAGCCCAGTGATGGCGTCCGCCTTCAGTTCGCCGGGGTAGCCGCGCACTTCGACGTAGCGGAAGCCATGATAGGTGAGATGCGGCTGATAGCTTTCGCCTGCAGCATCGCCCCTGAGGACGTAGGTGTCCGTCGCCGCCGCACCGCGGAGGTTGGTTTGATTCACGAGCCCGTCTGGCGCGAGGATCTCCGCGAACCGCAATTCGACGCGGGACCCTGCCGCGCCTTTCACTTTGAGACGACACACGCCCGCGAAGTTCTGCCCGAAGTCGACGACGAAGACGTCTCCACGCGGCTTTGTGATGCGAACGGGCTTAAGCGTCTCGGTAACCCGGATGGGCGGTGCGACGTGCGCTGTGAGCACGGCCTCTGGCCGCTCCGCCGCGGCGGCCTCCGTCCAGGCGCGATCATCGAAACCTGGAGAGGACCAGTCGCCGAGCTCACGCCGGGCGTCGTAGAACTCGCCGTTGTAGATTTCCGACCGGAGGATCGGCGAGGGGGCGGTCCGCCACCCAGGGCCGGTCGCCACCACGTCCTGGCCGCCGTCGGCATACTGAAGTTCGAGTTGCGCCAGAATGCGGCGCGGCGCCGGCCCAAAGGCGTAGCGACCCACCGGTGCGATGGCGCTTGCGTACCAGCCATCCCCCACCAGAGCGCCCAGGGCGTTCGCGCCGGGGCGCACGTGCTCCGTGACGTCGTATACGCGGTAGAGCACGCGCTTGCGGAAGTCTTCAGTCTCCGGCGCGAGGTGAGCATCGCCGATCCGCTGGCCGTTCAGGAAGGCTTCGTAGGCGCCCAGCGCCGTGACGTAGAGACGTGCGCGACGCACCGGCCGGGCGGCGGTGAATTCGCGGCGCATGAAGACCGCCGGTGTGGCCGGCCATGGGAAGTCCGCGCGAAGGGTGCTCGCCAGGACCGCTGGCCGATCGACTCCTGAGGCTCCAGCGCTACGCCAACGGGTGTCGGTTGGAATGCGCAGCTCGGCTCCGTCATCCGTTCGTATGATCAGCAGGGCGGCGACGGCGCCTGCCGCGGGCGCTTTGTCGGGTGTCTTCTCCAAGACCGAGTGCGCCTGCAAGACGAGCTCGTGGTCACCCGCCGCAAGCGAGCCAAGATCCAGGTCGACGGCGGGGTAACGCCCCCAGCGCAGCTTGGATACTGGCGGTAGATTGACCGCACGTCCGTCGACCTCGACGCTGTCGAGTTCGTCGCGTACGGCGACGATGACACGGGCCTCAGTCGCCGGCCTGCTGAGCGTGAACTTCCGGCCGAAGCGTCTCGGCTCAGCGGTGAGCGGGGCGGCGTCCCAGATCCAGGCTGGATTGGCCGCGCGGTTGTCCGCATCGTAGCGCCGCTCGGCTGCCAGCCAGCCGCCGGTCCAGTCCTGGGGCTGCAGGAGGCCCATCTCCCAATAGCCTGGGTCCGGGCGCTCAAGTTGGCGACCGTGGTCGTCCCACACCTGGACAGTCCACCAGCACCCCTGCCTCGAGCGCAGGTCTGCGCCGCCATAGGCGATACCGAAACACGCCGCGGAGGCGACACGGCCGCTGTCCCACAGGAGATTGCGCCCGCTCCTCAGAGACTCGGCGTCGGGTCCCACCAGAATCCGGTAGGCGCTCTGCCGCACGTTCTGCTGCTCAGAACGGAGCCGCCACGAGAGCCTCGGGCGCAGAGCTTCAAGGCCGATCGGCCGCGGGAGGTTTTCGACCTGCAGATCTGACACCTGGGTCGTCACGAGCGCCGCGTCAGCGCGTCCGGCCTGCAATGCGCCGAGGATGATCGCTGCGCCGCCGGTGAAAGTCCGGCGATCAACACCGCGCTTCATGTCATTCCCCCCACTCCGTCGCTCCGAGCCGCAAACCCGGGTGGGGCGCCCAGGCTCGCAAGATCACGGGGCGCTAGCGTACGTGCCGCACCCTCGATCTGATAGGCGGCGGTGGCGCACCCCCAGCGAAAACCCGCCGGGAAGCTCAAGTCGCGCGGCTTGGCCGCGGCTGCAGAGGCGCTCGGGCTGAGCGTAGCGCAGGCGCCGACGCTCGCGCCGACCGAAGCTGCAAGTGCGCGTCGCGTAAGCATAATCTCTCCAATGGCGCTTCAGCGTCGAGGCTACTGCGCCGTTACGGCGAACGTCGTGGCGAGCTGGGCGCGCGAGTCCCCCCCGGCCCAGACATCGAAGACGGCTTCATCCTGGACCCAGCCCTTGGTCTCCGAGCTCCAGTAGCGGAGGTCGTCGGGCTTGAGCGTGAAGCGGATCTTGCGCGTCTCGCCAGGCCGAAGGGCGACGCGCTGAAAGCCCTTCAGCGCGCGCGCCGGACGGGATGCGGTTCCCGACCGTTGATGAATGTACAGCTGCGCCACCTCGTCTCCGGCGCGGTCGCCGGTATTGCGTAAGTCGACGCTCACGCCCACCGGCTCACCGCGGCGGAAAGCAGGCTTTTCGATCTTAAGGTTGCTGTATTCGAACGTCGTGTAGCTAAGCCCGTAACCAAACGGGTAAGTCGGCGACGTGGGCTCGTTCCAGTAACCCTTCTCAGCCCGCTCGGGATGGTTGGAAATCAGCTGCGCGTAGTAGTTCGGCGCCTGCGCCGCGCTGCGGATCCAGGTGAACGGCAGCTTGCCGCCTGGCGTGGCCTCGCCGAACAGCAGGTTCGCCACCGCAGCGCCGCCCTCCGATCCCGGATACCAGACATCGAGAATCGCCCCTGCCCTTGTTTCCTTGAGGTCGAGCGGGCGGGCGCTCATCAGCACCACCACGACTGGCTTCCCGCCCGCAGTGACCGCATCCAGTAACGCCTGTTGGGCGCCGGGAAGCTCGAAGCTGGAGCGCGAGCCGCCCTCGCTGATCATGTTCCAGGCTTCGCCGATCACCACGACTGCGACGTCGGCGTTGCGCGCAAGCTCGGCGGCCCGCCTGATCTCCCCCGCCTCGTCCAGTGGCGCTGCGGAACGTTTCGGCTTGCTCGGGCCAGGCGGGGGGTTGAGCGGCTCCGGCAGCCGCACGCCTTCAGAGTAGTCGATGCGGACGGAAGAACCGAACTTCGCCTTCAGCGCGGCCAGCAAGGTGACCGCCGACGGCTTGTTCTGGTCGAACACCCAGGGGCCGAGCGTGTCGATCTCGGAGTCCGCCATCGGACCGATGAGGGCGATTGACTTGATCTTCTTGCGATCGAGCGGCAGGAGCCCGCCCTCGTTTCGCAGCAGCACAGCCGAGCGTTCGGCAGCGACGCGGGCGAGCCGCCGGTGCGATGGATCGTTCAGCACAGCCTCCGCCTTGACCGGATCCACATACGGCTGCTCGAAAAGCCCCATGCGGATCTTGGCCTGGAGCACGCGGCGAACCGCCTCGTCGACTGTCGCTTCGGGAATCCGGCCAGCCTTGAGCGCCGCAGGGAGGCTGTTCATGGCCGGCACGCCCAAGGGCGGCGTCATCTCCAGGTCCAGCCCCGCCTTGACGGCGCGCGAAGCGGCGTCCTCGGGGCTGGTGGCGAGCCCCTGCGTCTGGAGCTTCACGACGGAGCCCGAGTCGCTCACGACGAACCCTTTGAAGCCCAAGTCCTTGCGCAGGATCTTCGTCAGCAGCTCAGTGTTGGCCGCGGCTGGCACGCCGTTTACGGCCATGTAGGCGGCCATGATGTTGCCAGCGCCCGCGTCCACTGCGGCCTTGAACGGCGGCAGATAGACGTTCCAGAGCTCGCTTTCCGAGAGGTTCACCTCGGCGTAGTCACGTCCACCGAGCGAGGCGCCATAGCCCGCGAAATGCTTGGGCCCGGCGATGATCCGGCCGGGAGCTCCCAAGTAGGGCCCCTGAAAGCCGCGGACCTGGGACGCGGCCATGACCGAGCCGAGGTAGGGATCTTCACCGGCCCCTTCGACGATGCGGCCCCAGCGTGGGTCGCGCGCAATGTCGAGGTTGGGCGCAAACGCCCAGTGCACCCCGACCGCCCTCGCCTCGGCCGCCGCCACAGCCTGCGCCTGCTCCACGATTTGCGGATCCCAGGAGGCGGCCATGCCGATCGGCACGGGGAAGATGGTCCGAAAGCCATGAATGACATCGAAGCCGAACAGCACCGGAATCTTCAGTCGCGATCTCTCGACGGCTATGCGCTGCAGCCGATTGATCTCGACCGGATCGGTGACGAACAGGAGCGAGCCGAGGCCGGTCGTCTCCAGCGCCTGGAGCGACGCCTTATTCACCGGCGGCGCAGGCTGCATGTAGAAGTACTGCGTGAGCTGAGCCGCCTTCTCCTCAGCGGTCATCTGAGCAACAAGACTGCTCGCGCGCGCGGTGACAGCGGCGTCGTTCATCGTTGCGGCTAGGGGCTTGGCAGGAGCAGCCACCAAGGGCGCGCCGGCAAACAGCGCGAAACAGACGCCGGCCAGCAAGGCCCTGCGGCCGACGATCATGGTTTGCGGCATGGCTTTCCGTGGCTTCCATGGAATTTCAGGCTGAGCGGCGGTGCATCGGTTCACGTGACCGTCAGCCGGGCTGACTTCAGGGCGGCCGAACTCGCCCCCGCCGAGATGGTGAAGTCGCCCGGTTCCACGCGCCACGCCATGTCGATGGTCCAGAACGCAAGGGCGTCGGGCCCAAGCTCGAAGCGCAGGGTGCGCGTCTCTCCCGGGAGCAGCGTGACCCTCTTGAAGGCTCTAAGCTCAAGCATCGGCCGAGGGACTGAGCTGTAGTCGTCGCGGATGTAGATCTGGACGACCTCGTCGCCCGTGCGATCGCCTGTGTTCGTCACATCCACTTCTACGACCGCCGTCTCGCCGGGGACGATCTGCGGCTTGATGAGGCGAGGCGCAGAGATCTCGAAAGTCGTGTAGCTGAGGCCGAAGCCGAACGGGAACAGCGGCTCTCGCTTGCCCTCGAGGTATTGGTTCTGGTCTGCGGTCGGATGGCGATCGTAGTGGACGGGCAGCTCGCCGACACTGCGGGGAAAGCTAACGGGAAGCTTGCCGCCGGGGTTTGCCCTTCCGAACAGGATGTCGGCGAAAGCGTTTCCGCCCTCCTGTCCGAGGTACCAGCCCTCCAGCAGCGCGTTCGCCGTCGCCGCCAGCCGCGTAACGGCCAGCGGCCGGCCGTTCAACAGCAGGGCGACGATCGGCTTGCCCGTCGCCACGATCGCCTCGACCAGCTGGTCCTGGTCGCCCCAAAGCCGGAGGGTGCTGCGGTCGCCTGGCAGCGCCTGATCGACCGCCTCGCGGGTGAGCGCCGGCACGTCGCCTAACACGAGGAGCACCACGTCCGAGCGGTTGGCCACGGCGACAGCTTCGGCGATGCGGGCGCGGTTGTCCGCCTCGGGCGGCTGCGCGATCGGCGAATAGCTGAGGTGTCTGCCCTGTCTATCGGGCGGCGTGATCCAGACGCCCTCCGCGTGCTCGATCGCAACGCCGGCCGGAGCCCCTCGCCGCACGCCCTCGAGGATCCCGACGGCCCGGGGCGCGTCGCCCGAATAGCCGCCGAACAGCGGCTCGACGGCGTTCGGACCGATGACCGCCAGCTTCAGTCCGGCCTTGGGCTCGAGCGGCAGGACGCCGTCGTTCTTCAACAGGATCAAGGCCTTCTCGGCGGCCTTCCGCGCGAGGCGGACGTCGGCTGGCGTGTTCGCGCCGGCGCGCGCGCGGCGCGCATCGACATAGGGGTTCTCGAAGAGGCCGGCCTCGAACTTCAGCGCGAGGATCTGGGCCACCGCTGCATCCACCTGGGCGACCGGGACCCGGCCGGAGCGGACGAGATCGGGCAGGCGCGCATAGGCCGCGCCTTCCGGCAGGTCGGCGGCCACACCGGCCCGCATGGCCAGTACCGCGGCCTCGTCCTTGGTGGCGGCGACGCGATGCTGGTCCATCAGATTGCCGACGCCGCCGTAGTCGCTCATGTAGACCCCACGGAACCCGAGCTGCTGGCGGCCGGTGGTCTGCAGGAGCTCGCGGTTCTCGTGCGAGGGGACGCCCTGCACCTCGTTGTAGGAGGGCATGATGATCGCCGGATCCGCCGCCTTGATGATCTCCGCGAAGGGGGCGAGGTAGGCTTCGCGCAGGGTGCGCTCGCCGACGTCCGCCGGCGCGATGTTGAGGCCGCCCTGGGGCGCGCCGTGGACGAAATGCTTGAGGGTGGCGAACACCCGATCGCCTCCGAGCGGACGGCGCCGGCCCTGCAGCCCGCGGACCGCCGCCACGCCCATCTGCCCCACCAGGTAGGGATCCTCGCCAAAGAACTCTTCGACCCGGCCGTAGCGGGGATCCCGCGCGAGGTCGATCACCGGGGCGAGCGCGATCGTCGCGCCGCGCAGCCTGGCCTGCCGCGCGGCCACGGTGAAGACCTGCTCGACGAGATCGGGATCCCAACTGCTCGCCAAGCCCGGCGGGATCGGGAAGATGGTGGTGTCGCCAGCCAGCAGCCCGTGCGCCAGCTCGTCATGGAACAGGGCCGGAATCCCCAGCCGGGTCTTCTCCACCAGGAACCGCTGGATGGCGTTCACCAGCGCGACGGTGTCCTCGATGCTCCGGTACGGGGTGACCTCCCATTCGGGATAGCCGCGGATGTCGCCGGGCCGGGCCAGCTGGCCGATGCCCTGGCCGATCGACGTCGCGGCCCGCTCAGCCGAGAACCGGCGCTGAGCGTCGAGGAGCTCGACCTTGGTCTCCCACATGCAACGAAGCTGGGCGGCCTTCTCCTCCAGCGTCATGCGCGCCAGGAGATCGTTCACGCGGACCTGGATCGGCGCGCGCCGGTCCTTGTACGGCGGAGGCGCGGCGGCGACCGCGGGCGCCGCCGCGGCGAGCACGCTCGATGCGAGCAGGGCCCGCCGCGAGATCGTCGTCCGTTGATCCGTCACCTCGCGGCTACCTGACCACGACCCGGACGCGGCCGAGATTCTGGATCCGTGCATACGGGGTCTGACGATCGCCATTCCTCTGAGACACGGCCCGAAGCGCCGGGAAGTAGGTTCCAGGTCTGCTGAAGCGGCAGGTGGTGGTCACGCTGGCGATCCCCGCGCCCGCGGCCGTCGCTGAGTGCTGGGAGAAGGTCCCCTTCCCGTCGCAGTCCCAGTCGGCGGCGACGATCGAGCCGGCGCCGGGCGGCGTCTCGATCCTGCCGCGCAGGGTCACGGGCTGGCCGACGGAGATCTCGGCGCGCTCGGCCCCATCGACCTTCAGCACGACCACCGGCTGGACGCCCCGACGCTGTGCCGCCGTCGGCGCGACGATCACCTGGCCGTCGACGACCTTGTAGCTGGTGGACGCCGGCGGAGGCGTGCCCTTCTCCACCCAGGCGGCAAGATCGCGCAGCGCCTGGTGCAGCACCGGCACATAGCTGACGACACGCGTCGGGTCCTCGCCCATGCCCTTCGGATTGAAATCGCCATGCACTGCGTGGTTGGTGAACCAGACGCGGACCATCTGGTCGGTCCGATCGCCGAAATGCTGGCGCACCCGGGTGCGGTACCAGTCGGCTTGCCAAGGCATCGCCTCGCGGTCCCACAGCGACTCCAGGATGATTATCTTGCCTTGGATCTCGCCGGTCTCCTTGCGGCCGACCGTGGGGATGAACATCGGCCCGAGCAGCTTTGGCCGCTGCGGATACTTCGGCGAACCGTCCGCATTGCGGAATTGGTCCCAGACGTAGAAGCCCTCGCTGAGCGGCGGCGTCTGGTGTCGATGGTAGGTCTCCAGGGCGAGGAAGTTCGAGTTGTCGACCTGTATCTCGTCGCCGGGTGCAATCTGCCGGGCGACGTCGGGGTCGGCGGTGCCGAGCACGACGACGTCGCCGACGATCCGCGCGAGCGGCAGGCGCTTGCCCTTGGCGGCGCCGCTCAGCACCACGAGATCGCCGCCGATGAAGGTGACCGTCGGCGGAGGGGCCGCCAACCGGAAGGCGGCGATCCGCTCGCCCGCCGCGCCTGCTGGGACCTTGAAAGCGGTGTCCACCCCGCCCTGCTGGTGCTCGCTCGAGGCGTCGATGTTGATCCGGGCGCGGGCGGCGTCGGCAGCGGTGATCGGCTGGGCGACCTTGCTCGCAAACTGCAGCCGGGCGTCGGCGAACTGCTCGGGATGGTCGTGGCCGAGGTAGCCGGGCTTGGTCCAGAAATCGGTGAAGTAGGTGGGGTCGGCGGCGGCGATGCCGGGGTACAGGGCGGCCAGGCCGTGAATGCCCATGGTGCGCCACATGTACCAGGACTGCGGCGGGAACCCGAGCCGGGTCACCTCGCGCAGCGCGTCCACCTGCAGCGGGCTCAGGCCCGCGTAGATGTCGCCGCCGCCGCCTGGGCTGGCGGCGTCGACCACGTTGTTGAGCTTGGAGCCGACGATCCGCATCGCCCGGATCCGCGCGGTGAACATATTCGGGATCGCCTGGGTCGAGCCGACGACATAGGGGACCGCCCCGTCCCACACCCCGCGGGTGTTCTCCATCAGGCCGATCGTTCGGAACGCCCCGCCCGAGCCGCCGAAGGCGTAGCCGTACGGCCGCTTCCCGCCGTACATCTGCTGCGCTACCACGCGCGAGTAGGCGGCCGCGGCGGCGTTGGCCCGATAGCCGCTGATGGTCGGGTCGACCTTCAGCGTCGCCATCTTCCCCAGGTCGAAGACACCGCCGGTGTTGGTCTCGACGAAATAGGCGCCGCTGTCGATCGCGAAGCCGATCTTGTTGTCCTCCCCCGTCGGGTTGGACTGGCTCGTGTTCTCGGAAATTGGGACCGGCGTGATGTACTGGAAGAAGCGCCCCCGGTAGTGCGCCTTCGGCGGCAGGTAGAAGGAGAACCGGGTCTCCGTCCCCTTGAACCCGCCATGCACATAGCGATGCCTGACCGGCGCATCCCGCCATTCGTCGACGTCGATATAGGGCTGGGCGAACAAGGGATCCCCGTCGGGACTGTAGAGCGCCGGCGTCGGCTCGGCGGCCTGGACCGGCGCGCCCGTTCCGCAGATCGCCAGGACGACGGCGAGCGCCGTGACGCAACGACGCCGGGTCGCGCCAAACCAACCTGACGTCGAACGGGGCTCAGCCCGTCCGGAAGCAACGCTCTGCAGCACCTGCAACTCCGCTCTCTCTAAGGTGGGCTCCCGCATTCACCACCGCGCCTGGAGCGTCCGAGCCACACAGCTTGCTCGCTGCGTCCGGTCCGCTCAGGAAAAAACAGGCGCCTCCGGCGAGCGGAGGCGCCCAGTCGGCGGGCGCAAAGGGAGGTCATGCGCCCGCAGGAACCTAGAAGTCCTTGTGCACGCCGAACTGCACCAGGCGCCCAAGGGTGAAGCCGTTGGCGTAACCTGGAGTGCTTGAGCCAATCGACTTGAAGACGGGCGGATCGGTGTCGAAGAGATTGTTGATGTTGAGCGTCAACTTGAGGTCCTTGGGCAACATGCTGCCGTCCGGAACGTCGTACTTGAAGAACAGGTTGACCGTGTTGAAGGCGTGAACCCGGTCTTGCGGAAGGCCGGTCGCAGTCGGGGCGCCGGTCGCTGAAGGATTGCAGACCAGCGTCGTCGTCGTCGTCGTGTCGCAGCGGGTCACCCCATAACCGCTGCTGTGGTTGAGTGTCACTTGGGCACGGAAGTTACCGACATCTGCTCCGACCGTCGCCGACAGCTGCAGACGGCTGGCCCCATTGGTCGAGATAATCGTACCGCCGGGAAGTCTCCGGAACTGCGGGTGGAGCTCGTCAATGACCGGCGCGCCGGCGCCCGTCTGGCTTGTGCGGTCGAGGGTGTAGTTCCCGGACACGCTGGCGTCGATCCCACCGAAGTCCGTCGCTTTGCGGTAGTTGACGGTGAAATCAAGGCCTTCGATATCTAGAGTGCCATAGTTGCCCGAGCGGAAGTCGATCAGCTCGTAGATCGGGCAGATCCCCGTCGCCTGATTGCACAGCGGCGTCGTACGGGCCAGAACGGCGGCCGCATTCGGGACGCCTGAGCCATTCACGAAATTCTGCAGCTGGGTCAACGTCACGCCGTTGACGTTAGACACCACGTTGTTCGGGAAGTTCGCGAAAATCCCCGCGTTCGGCGTAGGCTGTCCGATGATGTTCTTGAATTTGACGTTGTAGTAGTTCGCGCTGGCGTGCAGCCCTTCGACAACCGGCGGGTCGATGTCGAAGCCCACCGACCAGGTCTTGGCCGTTTGCGGCCTCAGATTGGGGGTCGACCCTTGAATGGCGAGCAACCCTGAGACCCTGGGGACATCGCCGGGCTTGACGAATGCATTGAACGGAACAAAGCCGCCGCCAAAGAAGGAATTCTTAAGGCTGCCGAGCTGATCGACCGGCGAGGGAGCGTTGAACGAGGTGCTGTAGTTGCCTCGGAATCCGAGCCACGAAACAGGTTTGAAGTTGACGCCGACCTTCGGATTCGTCGTCCCACCAAAATCGCTAAAATGGTCGTAGCGCACCGATCCGGCCAGCGTCAGCGAGTAGATGAAAGGCATCCGATTGCCTTCGCCGACAATGGGCACGTTCAACTCACCGAACGCGGAATGGATGTTGCGGCTGTATGGGACAAAGGGCGTGGTTGCGAGAGTACCGACCGGTTGGTCCGCAAGGACGACCGCCTGCCGGAAGCTGTCGTGCATGTACTCATAGCCGACGGCCAGCTTGATGTCGCCGCCGGCCCAGGACCACAGCGTGCCGTCAAGGATCGGACGGATGTTCGTCAAGCTTTCCTTGCCCTGTGCGGCTTGTTCAGAGTTGATCAATCGCTGGATGTTGGCGAGGTCGTTCGCTCCCGCCCCCGGGTTGTAGAAATTGATCGAAGTCGCCGCCGTCGTACCGGTTGCGAATTGGTTCAGCAGCGTATTGTTGATTGAAGCAAAGTGGTAATTGCTTTCACTCTCGCTGAAGTTGAAGAGGGTTCGCAGGCGCCAGTTGTCGTTTAGCTTGGCGTCAAACTCGCTGTTGGCGCCCCATTCTTTGATTTCCGATCCCGAACGCAGGCTGCTTCTGCCCAATAGCGGACTCAAGTTGAAGAACACGGTCTCTCTTGCAGTCGGGCTCTGCCCCGGAACCGGGGTATAGTAAAACTGGGAACTGGTCACAGTCGCACTGCTGGTCCAGTCGCCGAAAGACGTCGCCTTGCGCTGACCGTAGAAAACCCTGAAGTCGGCTGTCAGCCAGTCCGTAAGCTCCTGGTGCAATCCGACGAGGGCGCCGTGTCGGGTGCTGCTGGGAACGACGCTGCCGTTGCCATAATCGCAGGCGTTCGGTGTCGTCGACGTCAAGCCGGGCAGCGCAAAGACGTTGGGGGTGCCGGTAATCTGGACGTTGGCGGGAAGACACACGCGACCGCGCGGCGTGAGGTTGGGCGAGAGCCAATCTACGTCCCTGATGAAGTCGCGATCGCGGCCAAACAAGGCGCTGTTGTGCTGGTAGTTATAGGCGGCGAAGATCGAGCCCGAACCCCAATCCTTGCCCGCCATGACACCGGCGTCATACTGCTTGTAGTTGTCGGCGAAGCCGTAATGGGCCTGGGTCTTGAGTCCATCGAAGCGCTTGCGAGTGATGAAGTTGATGACCCCGCCGACGGCGTCGGACCCGTAAGTGGCCGATCCGCCATCCGTGACCACTTCCACCCGCTCGATCGCGATCGGCGGAAGGATGTCAGGATCGATGGCGTTCTGCGTCACCCCAACAGGTGCGATGCGGTGGCCGTCGAACAGAACGAGGGTTGAAGCAGACGAGCTGGTCTCGCCCGCGAGATTGCGCAGGTTCGGCCGGGCCACCTGGATCTGGTTGGCGGCGACGCCAAGCCGCGCGGTCGCCACGTTGTTGAACAGATTGCTGACCTGCGGGACGCTCGCCAACAGCTCGTTCGCGGTGGTGGCGCCGGTCGAGGTGATCTTTTCCTGGCCGACGCTGATCAGATTCGAGCCGACCGGCGGCGCGCCGCGCAGGAGCGTACCCGTAACGACGATCTCGCTCATGACCGACGACTCTTCCGAGGCGTTGGCGACACCGCCAGCGGCTTGCTTATCGACCTTGGCTGTCTGCGCAGCTTCCTGGGCGACCGCGTAGACCGGAGCCAAGGCGATGGTGGCGACGCTGGCGCACATTGCCAGACGTAGCGAACGAACAAATGGAAACATCAGCGACGTGCGATGGCGCAGCAGCATAATTGGTTACCTCCCCCAAAGTTTCTCGTTGCGATGCCGCGCCATTGTTGGTTGCGCTAACATCGCCGGTTGTTTCCTCGCGCGCCCGGCGGGCGTCGTGAGGCTGTTGAAATAGGCTGTTCCAGCCGGCGTGCGGGTGCGGCCGTTCAAGCCGCCCCGCCGAGACTTGACCCCAAATTGTCCGAGTATATCTCCCCGCTAGAGACGACGCATGGAAGTCGGCATTGTGTGCGATCTGGGCCATTTTATCTCGGGAAGGCCGTTGCGCATTCAAAGCGGCCGCGTTTTTCGCGTCGTGTCGGCGGTGGCGCTGCGGAGATGTCGCAACGTCTAAAGAAAAGTAGGTGATGCGGGAGTATGTTCCGCGGCGGGAGCCCACCTGGAAAAGGCGAAGCTGATATCGTGGGGCTGTGCGTCCGCGCGTGATCGGCCGAAGCGGGCCGCGGCTTCGGGTCGGCGCGGGGCAACGCGCCGATCACCAGCTACTCGGCTTTAATCGGGCTAAGAGATGCGGGTTCGTCACTCACCTCAAGCGCCTACCCTCGGCTCCAGCGCGCGCAGTAAGCGCTGTCGGAACTCCCGTGGCGTCACCCCGGTGGCTCGGCGGAAAACATAGGTAAAGGTGGACTGAGAGGCGAAGCCGAGGCTCGTCGAGATCGATTTTATACTCTCGTCCGTAGCGAGGCGCCGTTTTGCTGCCTCGATCCGGCTCTGGGAGACATACTCCCGGATCGAGCACCCGCGGGTCGCACGGAACGCGCGGGTAAGTTGCCGAACCGACAGGTCGCAAAGACTCGCTAGCTCAACAAGTGTAGGGATTTCTCCGCCTTGCATGAGACGCTTGTCGATAACCTTGAGCCGCCACGCGGCCAAGCCGCACACCTTGGTCGACTCGCCGACCGACATTAGGTAGCGGGCGATCTCGACGGACAGCAGTTCGACGAGAGCCTCGCAGACCTCTCGTTTTGCGAGACGGCTCTCTCGAACTTCTTCCGATAGCCGGATCAACAAGCTGCGGATCTCGGGGCTTGAGATGTCGAGCAGCGCTTCTAGCCGGTTGTCGGACCATTCGAAATCGGCAGGGAGCCAGCGGTTCACGTCCTCCGCATGGAGAGTGCAGATGAGCGACAGATGCCGGCGCCCCTCATGTTTAAGTTCCAGCTGAAAGCCGGGCGGAAGGACGACGACCGATCCGAGCGGGGAGTAGCGGTGTGGCGCCCAGCGGTCGATGTACCGAGCTCGCGCGGACCGGGGCGTGATGCACAGGTCAACCCAGAAGATATTGTCGCGGAAGAACCTATGTGTGTTCGGGCGCTCGTGATTGAGGCGCATCAGCAAAAGGTGGGCGGACGAAAGCCGAAGCTCCGCCGCCTTCGTAAGCCTGGGCGCTGTTCCGCTCTTGGTCGCACGTTTGGCAATCATCTCTGGATCTTCGCGGACAAAAACTGCGATCCGTTACAGTTCGTGTCGCGGCCCGACGGCCTGCGGCTGAACCGCACGGGTTAGTCGGCCATACCGCGACGCAGGTCCTCCATCGCCAGGTCGATCAGTTCGAGGCAGGCGGCGCGAGCGCGTTCGGCATCGCGATCCGCAATGGCGGCGAACAGCGCCTGGTGTTCCGGCGTGGCGTCGCGTGAAAGACGACGCTTGCGCTGCTTGAAGAGAGTCGAGGCCTCAACTGCGGTGGAGATCGTCCGGGTAAGGGCGATCACGGCTGGATTGCCGGTCGCGGCGAGCAGGAGGGCGTGGAACCGTCGATCCGCGAGCTGACCTTCGCGCCGTTCGAAGCCGAACTGTTTGATTTCCTGGATCGCGTGGCCGAGCTGCGCGAGTTGTTCGGAGGTCCGCCGCTCGGCTGCGAGAGCCGAGGCGGCCGGCTCGACAATGCGACGCAGCTCAAAAAGGGAGAGGACGAAATCCTCCGTCGGCCCGGCCTCGAAAGTCCAGCCGAGGACATCCGGATCGAGGATGTTCCATTCGCTGTGCGGGGACACGGTCGTCCCGGATTTGGGCCGGCTGGCGACAAGGCCCTTCGCTGCGAGGATGCGAATGGATTCGCGGTACGCCGTGCGGGAGATGCCGAGTTCAGCGCTGGCTTCCACCTCGTTCGGCAAAGCCGCGCCGGACGGGTGGCGGCCCGAGATGATGTCGATCGCGAGGTCGCGCGCGATCCGATTGTGGATCATCACCCCGGGCGACGACGCCCCCTCGGGCTCTGGGGCGCGGCCCGTCGCTATCGCCAAACGGGCTCGAGCTGCTCTGGCCACTCGATTCGGTCCCCACGGAATTCCTGCAAAAAGCAGTCAGTACGTAGCGCGTCCTCCGGAAATGTCGAACGTTGCACCCGTCGAGAAGCTGCACTCGTCGCTCAGCAGCCAGCAGATCATCGACACGACCTCGTCCAGCTCCCCGAAGCGGCCCATCGGAATCTTGGACTTCATCATCTCAATCTGGCTTTCGGGCATCTGCTCGAGCAGCGGGGTGACAAAGACCGCCGGGGTGACCGCGTTTACGAGCACGCCGGTCTGGGCGAGTTCTTTTGCAAACCCCTTGGTGAACCCCACGACCCCGGCTTTCGCCGCTCCATAGGCCGAAGCGTTTGGGTTCGGATCCTTCGCGGCGATCGACGCCAGGTTGACGATCCGGCCGTAACCGTTGGCGATCATGTAGGGGGCGAGAGCACGACAGGCATAGAAGACGCCGTTCAGGTTCACCTCGATGACGCGCCGCCAGCCCTCGAGCGGAAAGTCCACCACTGGCGCCGTGGGGCCGGTGATTCCCGCCGAGCACAGCAACAGGTCGACGCTTCCAAGCGCCCTCTGCGTGTCCTCCGCCGCCGCTGCGACCGCGGCCGGGTCCGAAACGTCGACCGCGCTGGTGTGCGCGGCGCTGATCTCGCCTGCAGCCTCGAGGAGGGCTTGCGGATTGAGGTCCCAAAGTGCGACGCGCGCACCTTCGTTGGCGAGCCGCCTGGCCACGGCCCTGCCCGCGCCCGAGGCGCCGCCCGTGATCACCGCACAACGCCCGCTAAACCGTCCAGGGAACATGGGCTTCTCCCCACCTTGAGGCGCGGCCGTCCGCAGCCGCAATCTAGTCTGACTAGAATGGCGGGCCGCGGAATGCAATCGACGGCGAGCGCCGGCAATTCCAGCCGGATTACGCCCGGATCGTTCGCCGATCCCCCGGCAAGCCGAGCTGCTGGAAGCCGTCTGAGGCCCGTTCGACACACCTCATCTGTTGTCTGAGTACAATTGACTTCCACTGAACCATTCCGCATGTCGGGGCGGCGCGGAGGAGCACGGCCGATGCGAAAGATGTCGTCGGCGAGCCGGTCGCGCCTGCCCAGGAGCAGACGCTCTGACAGTCGTTCACGCGTTCAGCGACGCTCGTCGCCGCTCAGCCCAATCCAAAGGAGTTTCCAATGAAATTGGTCCGCTTCGGCCCGCCCGGCCAGGAGAAGCCCGGTCTGATCGACGCGGCCGGCTCGGTCCGCGACCTCAGTGGCCAGGTCGCGGACATTTCGGGAGATGTCCTTTCCGCCGCCGGCCTCGCCGGGCTGGCGGCGATTGATCCGCAAACGCTGCCGCTGGTCACCGAGCCGGTGCGCTACGGCCCTCCGGTCGCCGGCGCCCGCCAGTTCATCGCCATTGGCCTGAACTTCGCCGATCACGCGGCGGAGACCGGCCAGGCGGCGCCCAGCGAGCCGATCATCTTCACCAAGGCCGTCTCCTGCATCCAGGGTCCGGACGACGACGTGCGCAAGCCGCGCCTGTCGACGAAGATGGACTGGGAGGTCGAGCTCGGGATGGTGATCGGCGCCCGCGCGTCCTACGTCGCTAATGACCAGGCGATGGACTATGTCGCCGGGTTCTGCGTGGTCGACGACCTCTCCGAGCGGCAGTTCCAGATGGAGCGCGGCCCGACCTGGGACCGCGGCAAGGGCTGCGAGACCTTTGGACCGGTCGGACCGTGGCTGGTGACCAAGGACGAGATCGCCGACGTCCAGAACCTCGACATGTGGCTCGACGTGAACGGCCAGCGCATGCAGACCGGCAATACGAAGACGATGATCTTCGACTGTGCGACCATCGTCTCCTACCTCAGCGAATTCATGGTGCTGCTGCCCGGCGACATCATCACTACGGGCACCCCGCCGGGCGTCGGTATGGGCATGACCCCGCAGGTCTGGCTGAACGAAGGCGACGTGGTCGAACTCGGCATCGAGAAGCTCGGCCGTCAGCGGCACAAGGTCATCGGCTGGAACGAAGGCCGCTGAGATGAGCGGCCCTCGGCTGAAGGGAAAAACCTGCTTCGTCACCGGCGCCAGCGCGGGCGTCGGCGGGCGGCTGTTCCCGGCCGCCGCGGCCCGGCCGTACTGAAATCGGCGTGCGCGAGGTCCCGTTCACGACGCGGCGCTTCGGTCCCGCCGACAGCGGCGCCCTGGTTGCGACACTGCGCACGATCGTCGGGCGCCGCCACGTTCTGACCGGTCCCGCCACAGTGTCAGCCTATGCCACCGGCTATCGCACTGGCGGCGGGCCGGTCGCCGCCGTCGTGCGCCCGGGATCGCTGATCGAGCAGTGGCGAGTGTTTCAGGCCTGCGTCGCCGCCGACCACATCGTGATCGCTCAGGCGGCCAACACCGGCCTGACGGGCGGCTCGACGCCGTGCGGCGATTACGATCGGCCAGTTGTCATCATCAACACCCTGCGGATCAAGGGCGTCTTTCCGCTGTCCGGCGGCCGGGAAGTCGTCTGCCTGTCGGGCGCGACGCTCCATGAGCTCGAACGTGTCCTTTCACCGCTCCGGCGCGAGCCGCATTCGGTGATCGGCTCGTCCTGTCTCGGCGCGTCGGTCGTCGGCGGGATCTGCAACAACTCGGGCGGGACCCTCGTCGCCCGTGGGCCTGCTTACACGGAGTACGCTCTCTATGCGCAGGTCGAGGCGTCAGGCGAGGTCGTGCTGCGCAACCACCTCGGCCTGCGGCTGGGCGACGATCCCGAGCGGATACTGGCTGCGCTGGACGCCGGGGCGTTCGGCGACCTCGATCTCGTCGACGAGGGCCGCGCCGCCTCCGCCAAAGACTACGAGGGTATCGTGCGCGACATTGATGCGCAGACCCCCGCGCGCTTCAACGCCGATCGCCGGCGGTTGTACGAGGCCTCGGGAAGCGCCGGCAAGGTCATGGTCTTCGCAGTGCGCGTGGACAGCTTCGCGAAAGCCGAACGCCCAACGACCTTCTACATCGGCTCGAACGCGTCGGGGGACCTGACCGCCATTCGCCGCCGAATGTTGGCGGAGTGCCCGTTTCTGCCGATCTCGGCGGAGTACATTCATCGCGAGGCTTTCGACATCGCCGCTCGCTACGGCAAGGACACCGTGCTCGCGATCCGCTGGCTCGGCGTGCAGCGGCTACCGAGACTCTTTCAACTCAAGGCTTGGGTGGATCGGCTGGCGAAGCGCGCCTTGATCCTGCCCGCAGATCTCTCCGATCACCTGCTTCAGGCCGCCTCGCGTCTCTTTCCGGACCACCTGCCGCGGCGCATTCGGCAATACCGCGACCGCTTCGAGCACCATCTGATTCTGAAGATCCCCGAGGCCGCGGCGCCATTTGTTCGGACCCTCCTTGGCGAGATGTTCCCCAGCCCACAGGGGGAGGTCTTCGAGTGCTCCCCCGAGGAGGCCGAGCGGGCGTTCCAGCACCGCTTCGCCGTGGCTGGCGCCGCCGTGCGCTACCGTGCGATCCACCGATGCGACGTTGAGGACATCGCCGCCGTCGACATCGCCCTTCGTCGCGACGACCGCGACTGGTTCGAGCGCCTGCCCGCCACCATCTCCGACCGGCTGGTCGCCAAGCTCTACTACGGCCACTTCTTCTGCCACGTATTCCATCAGGACTACGTCGTGCGCAAAGGCGTCTCGGCCATGGCCCTTGAGCACGAGATCCTTGCGTTGATCGAACAGCGCGGCGGGGAGTTTCCTGCCGAGCACAACGTCGGCCATCTTTACTGCGCCAAGCCCGAACTCGCCGGCCACTATCGGCGGCTCGACCCAGGCAACCGTCTCAATCCCGGGATCGGTCATACGAGCCGCAATCGCGATTGGATGTCCTGACTAGGTCCAGGCTCACCAGTGGGAGCGCGCCGCCGGGCGCAGCCTCGCTGTCACGCCCATTTGGCATAAAGTTCCTTGCCCATGGGTCGGGAGATTGCCTGACGAGTTCATCCGCCGCTTCCTGATCCACGTCCTGCCCAGCGGATTCCACCGCATCCGCCACTACGGCCTGTTCGCCAACCCCGCCCGCGCCGCCAACCTGGCCAAGGCCCGCGCCCTGCTCCAGGCGCCGCCGCCATCCGCGGCCGACGCCAGCGCCGAGCCGGAGGCGGCCGCAAAGCCGCCGATCGCCTGCCCCAGCTGCGGCGGACGCATGGTCCTCGTCGAGGTCTTCGAGCGCGGCGGCGCGCCCCGCGGCGCGCGCCGCCGCGGCCCGTGTTCAGGATCGACTCCTCATGAGGCTGAAAGACCACCTCATCTCGAACCGCAGAAACAAGATGTCCTGCAGCGCACAAGACCTGCGTGTAATATCGCGCGATGACCGCGATGACTGGAGCCGAACGGAACAAGGCCGGCCGAACGGCCAAGCTGTCGAAGGCGGCGGAACTTCGACTTCCGTCGGCACACATTCTGCTGATGCGCCTCAACCACAATGGTCCGGATGAACACATGTTCTTTCGCGAGGACATATTCTGGATCGATCTGTGCATGACCCCACGGCGCCCGGACGCACGCGCACGCTACGTCGATCGGTGGGGGCCGCATCGCTATGTCGGCATGGGCTCGATCATCGCACTTCCCCCGGGATTTCAGCTGGAACTGAAACACGAGGGCGGACGGCATCTCTCGCTGATCTGCGCCTTGCAGGCGCGGGACGTTCATCGGTGGCTTCCCCCCGACTTCGAGTGGACGGATCGGCGCCTCGAAACCTTGCTCGACATCTCCAGCTCAGAAATTCGGGGCTTGATGCTCAGGCTTGCCGAGGAAGTCCGAGAATCCCGCTTGGCCGCACTTGAGCTATGTGAAGCGCTCGTGGTGCAGCTCTCTGTCGAAATCGCCCGCTACCTTACGGGCGTTGGCGAGCCGACCGAGAACGGCGGACTCGCCGCCTGGCGACTAAAGGTAATAGACAAGCGGCTCGCGCAGGCCGGCGAACCGCCTACGCTGGTCGAGCTGGCGAGCCTCTGCGATCTCTCGGTCCGGCAGCTTACCCGCGGGTTTCGAACCACCCGCGGGTGCTCGATCGGCGACTACATGGCGCAGAATCGCATCGAAACGGCCAAGCGGCGTCTCGCCACCGACGAGAGCATCAAGTCAATCTCCACAGGCCTGGGATTCTCATCTCAATCCACCTTCACCTACACGTTCCGGCGAGCGACCGGCTTCACGCCGCGCGCGTTCCGCAACCGCCTGCTTCGCGCCATCGAGCCCAGAGTGCGTCCGCTCTAAGTCGCCGGGGCGTCAAGCTCACGGAGCTCGGCGGCGATCGACATCCGCTCCCAAAGGTTCTTGCCGCCGGTCTGTCTGAGCAGCAGCTCCAGCGCCTCGCGCTTCACCAGGCGGCCGAGCGCGGAGCCGGGCTCGGCTGCGAGAGCCACGTCCAGCATGTGCAGCGCCTCGAGGGGTTTTTCCTCCGCCACGAAGATTCGCGCCCGCTCGACCAGCCGGTCGGCGCCGCCGGCGAGTTCCGCGATAGCGGGCGCGACGCTTGACGGCGGAACCCCATAGAGCTCGGTCGTGCCCCGGGCCGGATCGAACCAGCCGGTGTACTCGTGCCAGATAGCGCGCACGTTCCAAGCGACCTTGCCGTACTCCTCGGTGAGCGTGAGTTCGAGAGGCGTCTGGATCTCACGCATGAGGGTGCGCAGGTCGACGCCCGCGTTCATCCCCTCGACGGTGCGGTCATGCACCCATTGAACGGAGTCGATGATGCGACTGATCTCGCGACGGATGTTATCGACCCCGCTGATCGCCTCGTGGCCAGTGAGAACCAGCTCCGGCCCAAGCGCACGCAGGGTCATTACCGAGTTGATGAACTGCAAAGCCGAACGCGGCTTGTCCCCGCGGAGCGTATTCAGGTTCGGGTGGTTGCCGAACAGAGGCCCGAACAGGTTGCCGACGATGGCGATCTTCTCTTGCGGAAGCCATACGATCACCGCCGAGCGCGTTTCGCCGCCGGGTGTCCAGATGATCTCAAATCGGCGGCCGCCGAGATCGAAGGCGTGGCCTTGGTCGTCGATCAGCAGGTCTGGCGGGACCTCTCTCGTGGGGATCATCGCCTCTGTGCTGCCTGTGATCGTCCCGAATATGCGACGCGAGCCGCGCCGGTAATGCGCTGACAGAGCCTCGGCGTTGGCCCGGTCCTCGGCGTAGGTCCGGTGGGCGATCACGGTATTTTCGGACGTCTTGTAGACCTCCAGGCCGCCGTATTGATTGGCGTGACTCTGGGTCAGCACGATGTAGCGGACCGGGTGGCTTGAGACCTGAGCGAACAGCTCGCGTCCGCGGCGCGCGTCGGCCAAGGTCCCAGCGTTCACGAGCACATCGCCCTGCGGCGTGGTGACGAGATAGCTGTTACCGACACCGCGCGACTCCCAGATCCCAGGCGCGCGTTCAATCGCCGCGGCTTGGCCTTCACCGGACTTCACGAGCTCTGCGACTTTGAGCCGATCGTCCGAGCGGCGCTCTTGGTCAGTCATCTAAGGCTTCCTTGAACCGATCCCGATTGATCCGACGCCGCGCCGCGGTCGCGCAATCGCCGCCTCGAGGTTTGGGCCGCTCGCGACGGCCTTCTGGCTGGCCGACGACAATCTGGCCGCGCAGCCACAAACAGCCGGCTTTGATCATCAAGCGCCAAGGCCGAAGCTCGCCGCAACACAACAGGGGCCTCGCCCAAAGCCCGACCGGTCAGCTCAAGCGCGACTGGACGCTTCGACTTGGCCCGTTTTTGCGGAACGCCGGATGACTCTGACCTTCGAAGACATCGTGAACGCTGCGCGCGAAAAGGCCCGTACGCCCGATCCTGACACCGACACCTGGAAGGAAGGCCTGGAGATCCTGCTGCGAGACCACGAACGCGAGGGCAGGCTCACGGAGCGCGGCTGGGCGATCGTCAAGAACCGCTACGTCGAGACGCTGGCGGCGCGAATGCAGGTCGATGACTACATCCGCAAGACCCCCGCGGTCGTTGAGGCGCCGATCAAGCGGCCGGTCTTTATCCTCGGGCTGCCGAGAACCGGCACCACCATGCTCAGCTACATGCTCGACGCCGATCCGGCGAACCGCTCGATGCTCCGCTGGGAGGCATACAATGCAGCGCCGCCTGCGGCGCCTGGCGCGCTGAAGACCGATCCGCGTTGCCTCGCCGAGATCGCCAAAGACGAGACCATGCTGAAGATGGCGCCGAAGGTCGCCGCCGCCCACTTCGAGCCGGGCGACGGGCCCACGGAATGCGTCCACCTGGTGGCCCAGGACTTCCGGTCGCTGATGCTGGCGGTCACGACGACAGTCCCGACCTACCACGACTGGATCCTCTTCACGGACATGGAGAGCGCCTTCGAGCACCGTAAGCGGGTGCTACAGATCCTGCAGAGCAGCAACCCCGGTCGCTGGGTGCTGAAGATGCCGTCGGACTCCCTCTTCATCCGCCAGCTGTTCAAGAGCTTCCCGGACGCGAAGGTGATCTGGACCCACCGTGATCCGTACGCCGCCGTCGGATCTTCGTTCGGCATGCGCGGCGGTTCACGCCCGATGTTCGAGATGGACGAGGGGCGCGACTACATGCGCCAGCGCTTTCCGCTGCAGCTCGCGCTGCACGCCGCGCGTCCGCTCGAAGTCAGCCGCGAACGACCGGACGACATCTTTCACTGCTACTACGACGATCTCGTCGCCGACCCGCTGGCGCAACTGAAGAAAATCTATCGCTGGCTCGGCGACGAATGGACCGACGCTGGTGAAGCCGGGATGCGGGCCTGGCTGCAGGACAATCCGCAGAACAAGCGCGGCAAGCACACCTATTCCCTGGCCGAGTGGGGCCTCTCGAAGAAGGACCTCGAGCCCTACTTTTCCGATTACCTGCGGGCGCACCCGGTCGCCTCCGGCGTGGAGGCGTGAAGATGGCGCGCAATCTCTTCGACCTGACCGGCCGCGTGGTTCTCGCCGCCGGCGCCAACAGCGGCATCGGCCTCGGCTTCCTGAGGGGCTGCGCCCGGCAGGGCGCCGATATCGCAGGGCCGGCGGCCTACCTGGCCTCCGACGCCTCGCGCTTCCACACCGGCGACATCCTGGTGGTCGACGGCGGGCGGACGGTGAAGTCGCTGTGATGGGTGCGGGAAAGACGGAGAACCTGACGTGAGCATCACCTGCGGCTTCATCGGCCTCGGCGACCAAGGTGGGCCGATCGCGCGCCGGATGATCGAGGGCGGCTTTGCGACGGTGCTGTGGGCGCGCCGGCCGGAGAGCCTGGATCCATACCGGGACACGTCCGCCCGTTTCGCTGCAACGATCGCAGAGCTGGGTGCGCAGGCGGAGCACGTCGGACTCTGCGTGGTCAACGACGACGACGTGCGGCAGGTCTGCGAGCAGCTGGTTCCCGCAATGCGCCCCGGCAGCCGGATCGCCATCCACTCCACCGTTCACCCCGACACTTGCCGCGCCATTGAGAAGCTGGCCGGAGAACGGGGTGTCTGGGTTATCGACGCCCCGGTCAGCGGCGGCTCGCCGGCGGCGAAGGCGGGAGCCCTGACCCTAATGTTGGGGGGGGACCCGGATGTCATTGCCGCAGCGCGGCCGGTTTTCGAGACCTTCGGTCGGCTTATCGTCCGCCTCGGCGACGTGGGGGCGGGCCAGCACGCGAAGCTCATCAACAACACCCTGCTGGCCGCGAACATCGGACTGGCCGACATGGCGCTGGCGGTCGGCGCGGAACTTGGAATCACCAAGCCGGCGCTGGTCGAGCTCCTCCTGGCGAGCAGCGCACGGAGCTTCGGCCTTGAGGTTCGCGCCCGCATGCCCGAGCCCAGCAGCTTCGCCCACGGCGCGGCCCTGCTGAAGAAGGATGTGCGGCTGCTCGGCGAGGTGCTGGGGACGGAGGCGGCGGCGTTCGTCGCGCTTCGCGATGCGGCCGCAGACTTCCTCGAGCGCGCTCTGGCCGGGACCTCGACGCCATCGTGACGGGGGCGAGGATGACCCCCAACCCTGTCTGCGGCTTCATCGGCCTGGGCAGCCAGGGGGCGCCGATCGCCCGGCGCATGATCGATGCGGGCCTGCCGGTCCTGCTTTGGGCGCGGCGGCCGCAGACGCTCGCGCCGTTCAGGCAGACCTCTGCGCGGATCGTCGACAGCCTCGCTGACCTCGCGGCCGGCGCCGAGCACATCGGGCTCTGCGTCATCGACGACGCCGCGGTCTTGGAGGTCTGCGATCAGCTCATCCCGGCGATGCGGCCGGGCGGGCGTATCGTCATCCATTCCACGACCTTGCCGCAGACCTGCAAGGCCGTCGCTCTCCAGGCGCGGCGATACGGTGTGTCGGTGCTTGAAGCTCCGGTAAGCGGCGGCGCGCCGGCCGCGCAGGCCGGAACCCTCACGGTCATGACGGCTGGCGATCCTGAGCTTCTCGAGCGCGCGCGCCCGGTGCTCCAGACATTCAGCAACCGCATCTTCCACCTGGGCGATCACGGGGCCGCCCAGACGGCGAAGCTGGTCAACAACTCCCTGCTAGCGGCGAACCTGGCTCTGGCCCACCAGGCTTTGACGGCTGGCGAGGGCCTTGGTCTCGATCGTGCGTCCCTGCTCGAGCTGTTGCAGGCGAGCAGCGGCCGAAGCTTCGGCCTGGAAGTGCTGTCGCGTCAGCCGAGCCTGCGAGGCTTCGCGAACGCAGGTGCGCTCGCCGACAAGGTGCGGCTGCTCAGCGAAGCGGCGGGTGATGCGACGCGCGCCGTGGAGGGCCTGCGCGGCGCAGTCGCCTCGATGGGCCTGAGGACTTTCGATGTTTCGGGCGCCTTGAGCCCATGTCAGCGCGGGAACTGCAGATGAATCTGGTCCAATCCGCATCCGCGCCGGGACGCTGCCTCCGGCCACGATAACTTTCCTGTCGGCGGCCGAAGCTGGCAATCCGGCGTGCAGGTGAGCACACGCGACCCGCCGGCTCAGAGCCCGCGGCCGCCCGTCACGAGGTGATCGCCACCACCCGCGCGGTCCACGAGGACCTTCGAGCCAGCAAGAGACGACGAAGCGTTAGGGAGACCAGGACAGGTGGACAAAACGGCGCGATCCGGCTCAGCCGCAGCGGAATGGCGGGCGCACTGGCCCGCGGTCCTGGCGGCCATGGCCGGGTTTTCCTTCTACTCGGTCGGCAGCTACACGACCGGGCTCTTTATGGAGCCGCTGGCGAAGGAGTTCGGCTGGGGCCGGGCGCAAATCTCGGCCGGCCTGCTCGTGACCTCGCTCATGACGATCCCGATGTCGCCGTTCATTGGGGCGTTGATCGACCGCTGGGGCTCGCGCAGGCTCGCCATCCCCGGGATGGCGCTCGCCATCGCGGCGGTCGCCTCCTTCGCGCTGGCGAACGGAAACACCACTCAGTGGCTGCTGCTCTGGACCTTCTACGGCCTGGCCTCGCTGCTGATCAAAGCCACCGTCTGGACGGCGGCCACCTCCAACCTCTTCACATCCGGTCGTGGCCTGGCGCTCGGCATTGTCCTGTGTGGATCGGCGCTGACTCAGACGATCGCCCCGGTGCTGGCGGAACGGCTGATCGACGCCTTCGGCTGGCGGCAAGCCTATGTCTGGATTGCGCTTGCCTGGGGCGGGCCGGTGCTGCTCCTGATCGTCCTCTTCATGTTCGAGCCTGGTGATCGACTGAGGAAGGGGCGCAGCGCCTCGCGGGGCGCCGGGTCATCCGCAGCCAGCGCTGGACTGGGCTTCGGCGAGGCTTTCCGCAACCTCCCGCTCATCCGCCTGGGCGTCTCTACCCTGCTCTTCATGTTCCTGTCCGTGGGCGTCCTCATCCACCAGGTGCCGATCCTGACTGAGGCAGGAGTGTCCCGTTCCCATGCGGCCTTGCTCGCAAGTCTGGGCGGAATCGCCGGCATCGTCGGCAAGCTGGTCACCGGCTGGGCCAGCGATCGCGCCGATGGCGGCACAGTGGGTGCGATCACCCTGGGATCGACGGCGATCGCCTTCGCCCTGCTGCTCGAGCCGTTGCGCTCGCCGCTGACGATCGTGATCGCCATGATCATCATTGGCTACGGGTCCGGCACCAAGCTGCAGATCACCGCCTACCTGACCGGACGCTACGGCGGGCTGCGCAACTTCGGCAAGATCTTCGGGGTGATGGCGAGCCTCATCGCCGTGGGAGGCGGCCTGGGGCCGATCGCAGCCGGCGCCGTTTACGACCACTTCGGAAGCTACGGTCCGTTGCTGCTCATCGGCATCCCCGGGGCACTGCTGTGCGGGCTGCTGATCTTCCGGCTGGGGCCGTATCCGAAGTGGGCTGACGCGCCGCCGCAGGTGGCCGCGCCCAGTCCCGCTGGCGCTTGAACAAAAAGCTGCTAGTCAAGCTGAGCATAACCAAGGACGCAGACCGACGACGATAGCGCGGCCCGGATCCGCGCACGCGAGGCGCCAATCCCGGGTCAGCCGCAAAGGCTCGCGCCCCTGCCGGCCGAGGCCTGTGGGCGGCCGCCGCTCCGAGCGATAGATCGACGATGTCCTCGTCCCTGCGCCGCGGATCAGCGAATGATGTTCGGATACTGTGTGTGCGGCGCGACCTTGTGGGTCTCGCGGTACGAGGGCGGCTGGCGGCCGCCTTCGTCCGTGATCCCGTACTCGCGCGCGAGTTCTGCGCCGATCAGAGTCTGACCTGAGCGCTCCATCAGCTTGGGGTCATTGTAGAGCGCCCAGATTACGTGGCCAGTAAACTCCGGCGTCTCGATCTGGTCTTGGAGATAGGCGTACTTGTCGGGCTCAGCCTCGATGATGGCCTTCAGCCGATCGGTGAGCAGGGCGCCCATCCAGATCGAAATCGCGGCGACGCCGAAGTCTTTTAAGTCCACAGCCATGTCGGCGGCGAACTTGTCCATGCCAGCCTTGTGCGCGCCATAGGCGGGGCCGAACACGTAGTGGACGGCGCCCGAGGCCGAGGTGAAAACCACCAGGCCGCGCCGGTGCTCGACCATCTTCGGCGCGGCGCGCCAGGTCGCCACGTAGCCGCTGCGAAGCCCGACATCCATCAGGTCGACCAGCTTGAGCGGCTTCTCCCAGAAGTTTCCCGGCGCGTTCAGCTCGTCGTAGATGGCCGCCGCGTTGTTCACCAGGATGTCGATCCCGCCCTGCTCGCGCTCGACGCGCTCGATCAGGTCCAGCACCTGGGCGTCGTCGCCCGCATCGCAGCGCACCGCGATCCCCTCGCCGCCCGCAGCGGTCACCGCCTGGGCGGTCTCGTAGATGGTGCCGGGCAAAGGGTGGTCGCCGGCCTTCTCCGAACGGGCCGTGACGTAGACGGTGCAGCCGTGGCTGCCGAGGGCGATAGCGATGCCACGGCCAGCTCCGCGGCTCGCGCCCGTGACGATAGCGACCGGCGCTTTGATCGACATGGCTTGGTCCTCTGCGTTGAGGCGAATGGATTTTCGCCTTCGATGGTCGTCTGGTGCTCGAACTGGCCGCCCTCGCGCTGGGTCAGTTCAGGTAGCGCCCACCGTTTACGCTGAGGGTGTGCCCGGTGATGTAGTCAGCGTCGTCAGACGCCAGGAACGCCACGGCGGCGGCGATGTTCTCGGGGCGGCCGGCTCGCTTCATGGGTGTCCGCGGGGCGAACCCTTCCACGTCGACAGGGGATTCCTGCAGGCCCTCGGTGTTTACGAAGCCCGGCGGCACGTTGTTGACCGTGATCCCGGTCTCGGCGAGTTCCATGGCCAGCGACTTGGTGAAGCCGATCACCGCCGCCTTGGTCGCCGCATAGTGGGTCTGCCGCGCCGAGCCGGTCTGGGCGGACGAGGACGAGATGTTGACGATCCGCCCCCAGCCGGCCTCCAGCATGTCGGGGAGCACCGCCTGGCAGCACAGGAACGGGCCTTTGAAGTTGACCGCAAAAAGATCATCCAGGACCTGCTCGGTGATGTCCTGGAACTTCATGAACGGCGAGAGCGCCGCGTTGTTGACCAGGATGCCTACGCTGCCGAGCTTCGTATGCGTCTCGGCGATTCCGCGCGCGATCTCATCAGCCTTCGCCGAATTGCAGGTCAGCGCGATCGCCTGACCGCCTGCCGCGGTGATCAGGCGGGCCGTCTCGCGGACGCCCTCCTCATTGAGGTCCCAGGCGGAGACCGCCGCCCCGTCGCGGGCCAGGCGCTGGGCGATCGCCCGGCCAAGACCGCGGGCCGCGCCGGTCACGATGGCGACTCTGCCAGAATGCGTCATCTCAGGTCTTCCTATGTTCGAGCCGAACCGTGCAAGCCGCCGCTTACCAGCGCGAGCCGCTGTCTGTGGTGAGCGGGCGGGCGTAGGACGGATCGTCACGGTCGCGGGAGCCGCGCAGGTAACGCGAGCCAGGCAAGGTCTTGCCGGTAGGCAGCGTCGCCTTTCCTTCGATCGCGACTTCGACGGTTGCGCGGCGCAGCACGATCCGCCATTCGCCCTTGCGCTTCTCCAGCCGGTCGATGTAGCGGCCAGCCAGCATGCGTCCGGTCTCCCCGCCCTTGTCCAGGAAGACGCCCAGGCTGTAGCTCTCGGCATGGGCGACGTCGCCGTCGATCTCGCACATGTGCATGGTCACGTTGTGAAGGTTGGCGTCGAACAGGGCGCCGTGCGAGCGGTTGGCGTGCTCGCCGTATTCGCGGCCCGAGATCTGCTTCTCCCCAAGTTCGTGCACCGCGTCGTCATGGTAGCTGCTCGCCACCAGGTCGATGTCGAAGCGGTCGTTTCCACGGGAATTGCGCTTGATGCAGTCGAAGATGGCCTGTCGGTCCACCACCTCCTGCATCCTGGCCTCGAGCGCCGCCAGGCGATCTTCCGTGCTCATTTCGAGTTCTCCGTGTCCGTCCGCTCGAGGCGGCGGTCAGCCCGCAAAGCTGGGCTCCTGTCGGCCGCGCACGCCGATGTCCTCGATGACGAACAAGCTGCCCGCCTGATCATCCACCCCGCTCGAATGAGCGCCCTGGGCTTCGCCGGCCACGTCGTGAGCGATCGTCGTGACGTAAAGCTGGTCCAGCTTCGGACCGCCGAACGCGACGCTCGAGACGTGCTTCACCGGCATCTCGATCACCCGCTCCAGGCGTCCGTCCGCCCGATAGGCGGCGATCTTGCCGGCGCGGAAGAGCGCGACCCAGTAGAGCCCGTCCGCGTCCACCGTAGCGCCGTCCGGCAAGCCGCCCAGGTCGCTGGTGTTCACGAATGGACGGCGGCGGCTCACCGCTCCCGTCTCGAGGTCGTAGTCGTAGGCGTAGGTCGTGCTGATCCAGCTGTCCGAGAAGTAGAACGTCGCCCAATCCGGCGACCAGCAGGGGCTGTTGGAGAAGTGGATGCCGGAATCCAGCTGCGTCAGCCGCAGGTCCGGATCGAGCCGGAAAAGACCCCCCTCCGGGCCGGGATTGGCGAAATTGGCGGTGCTGGCGCCGATCACGAACCGGCCGCGGCCGTCGACCTTGCCGTCGTTGAACACGTGCGGCGGCGGATCCGAGAGCGGGTGCACAAGCTCGAGCGCGCCGGTGTCGAGGTCGAGGAAGTGGATCCCGCTGCGCAGCGTCACGACCGCGCCGCCTCGCTCCCTGAGCACAAGCGTCGTGATCACCGCGGGCATTTCCAGCGTGCGGGAAACGCCGCTCGCCGGGTCGAAGGTGTGGACCTTCCTTCCGGTGTTGTCGATGTAGTGGAGCACCTGCCTGGCCGGATCCCACATCGGGTTCTCGCCACCGACGCAGCGCGGCGCATCGAGCCGGGTGATCTTCATTCGTCGCCTCGCTTTCAGACGGGGTCGAAATGCACGGTCGGCTTGGCGCCGCTGGTGTAGGGCCGCACGAGCTGGCGGAACTGCTCGTGCGCAGGCTCCGGCCGCGAGGCGAGGTGAGCCTCGACGGACTCCCATTCCGCGAGGAACATCACAGAGTTGAGGTCTTCGACGCCTCGGAGCGCTTTGAACGAGAGCAGGCCCGTGAATTCGCGCGTCAGCGGGATGGCCTTGGACGTCAAGACATCCAGGAACTCGTCCATCAGGCCTTCGCGGATGAACACCTCAGCACGTTCCACAACCATGTGTTCCCTCCGGTAGGTACGGCTCGCCAGCATCTATGCAGCGGCGCCCAAGGCGCCGTGCGGAGCGCCTTGGCCGATGGCCTCGATGCCCTTCAGCGTGGTGCGGTGCATCACGCGGCCGGCCGCATCTGAATAGGGATATGACCGGTGGAGCAGGCCCGGGTTGTTGAAGATCACCAGGTCGCCGTCCGTCCACTTGTGGCGGTAGCAGAACTGGTCCTGCGTGCACCAGGACAGCAGCTCGTCGAGCAGCGCGCGGCTCTCATCATCGCTGAGGCCGACGACGTCACTGGCCGTCGACCCGATCAGCAGCGACGATCTGCCGTTGTTCTGCGTCCACACGAGCGGATGCTCGAGGCGCGGGAAGATCGCATCCCAGCGATCGAAGTCGTCCTGCGTGGGAGCGTCATACAGCTTCCGCAACGCGGCGGAGAGGCAATGCCCGACGCGCAGTGGCTTCAGCTGCTGCCTCCTGGCCTCCGGCAGCGCATCCCAAGCCGCGTGCAAGCTGGCGAAACCGGTGTCGCCGCCGTCGCTCGGCGCCTGCTGGCATTTGAGCAGGGTCGCCTTCACCGGCGTGGCGTAGGACATCCCGTCCATGTGCCAGAAGTCATTGCCGAGGATGAACTCGCGCTGGGTCTTGTCGTCCTTGTCCAGGGCGATCCTGAAGATGCCTTTGCCGCTGGCCTCCGAGCCGTCGTCGGTGACCTTGTTCTCGTGCTTCTCACCCATCGCTGCCGTGAGCTGGAGAAAGACCTCATCGCTCATGTCGACCTGCGGGAAGACCAGCACATTGTAGCGGTTCAGTGCGTCGAGGAGCTGTCCCGGCGCGTCGCCCTTGACCGCGTCCTCGGCACGCACGTGCACGATCGCGCCGAGCGTCGGCTTGATGGGGTCAATCTGGAGCGTCACCGGGGAGCCTCGCTGACTGGCACTGCTACTAAGCATGTGTTTAGTAGTTAGCGCGCTTGCCGTCAATGATGGAGTGCGGCACGCAGCGTGTCGGGTGGCTGGGCGGCAGGAAGGATCGAAGTCAGTGGAGGGCCGGAAGCGAATCCGCAGGGATCCCGAGACCACGCGGAAGCTGATCCTCGATGCGACCGAGAAGCTAATGGTCGAGGAGGGCTACGCCGCCGTGAGCTCACGGCGCGTGGCGCAGGAGCTCGGCCTGAACGCCGCCACCGTGCATTATTACTATCCGACGACGGACGACCTATTCATCGCCCTTCACCGGCGCATGACCGAGAGTCAGGTCGAGCAGCTTGAAACGGTGCTCTCATCCACCGATCCGCTCGAGGCTTTCTGGGTCTTCCAGTCAGGCTGGAGCCAGACCGCGCTCGGGGTCGAGTTCCTCGCCCTGTCCAATCACCGCAAAGCCATTCGCGACAAGCTGGCGGGTTTCACGAGCGGGGCCAGGCTGGTGCAGACCCAGCGCCTGGCGGAGGCCATTGGCGAGCTCTCTGTCGATCCCGCGGTTCTCCCCCCGGTCGCACTGACGACGATCCTGGTCGCGATCGGAAGACTGCTCGCCAACGAAGAGCGCGTCGGGATCACCGAGGGGCACGCCGAAGTCCGCGCCTTCACGGAATGGGCGCTGAAGACCCTCAAGAGGGCGCCGGGGCCGTAGCCCCTTCTCCGCTTGGGACACCTCCGACAAGCGGACGCTCACGAGCAGAGCCTTAGCCGAAGGGGCACGTTCCCAAGGCCTGGTGCAGGCGGCCTGACACAGCGGAGACAATGACACGCGTGGATTGGAGCGTAATCGGTCGCGACCTGATGCGGTTCGGTGATGGTCGAGGGTTCTATTTCCGCTGCTTCCGTGGTCAGCGTGCCCGACCGCCATGCGCCAGGAACGGGCGTTGGCATCGGCGCAAAATCAGGACGTTCCGAAAATGGGGCGGGCCCCCAGCTTCAAGGAGCGCTGGAATGCGCTTCGGCCCGCCTACTCCGCGGCGGCTCTCGGATGGATCTCTTCGCGCAGCAGTGGCCGTGCATCCCGCCGGCGGAGGGCAAAGCCGATGACGACCTCGCCGTCCGCGCAGTAGGCGAACACCCGACCGCCGTGCATCAGCGCGACAGCTTTCACGACCGCCAGTCCCAGACCGTGGCTATCGCCGCTGTTTTCCCGAGCCGGATCAGGGCGGTAGAAGCGGTCGAAGAGACGCCGAAGGTGATCCTCGGGAATGGGGGCTCCCCTATTGCGCACCGCGACGTGGATCTCGGGTCCGTGGTCCTGGATCTGCACGGTCACGCGGCCCGGACGAGTCCCGTGACGGATGGCATTGTCGAGCAGATTGGTGATCGCACGGCCGAACAGCGATGGTTCGACTTCCACAAGCACCTCTCCCTCCACGACGAGCGCCACTCCGGCCTCATCAAACAGGACGTCGAGAAACTCCGCGCTCTTGCGAGTGAGGCCGGCGAGGGACATCGGGACCAGGTTTGCGGCCACGGCGCCCTGGTCGGCGCGCGCCAGGAACAGCATGACGTTGATGATCGAGCGCAGCCGTTCGAGCTCCTCCAAATTCGACTGTAGGACCTCTTCCAGCTCGTCCGTCCGTCGGGCACGGGAGAGGGCGACCTGGGTCTGACCGATCAGGTTGCTTAGAGGCGTCCTCAGCTCGTGGGCCACATCCGCGTTGAAGGACGAAAGGCGGGCATAGGCCTGCTGCAGGCGGTCCAACGCCCCGTTAAACGCGGTGACCAGCCCGCCCAGCTCGCCTGGCAGAGCGTCGTCCGGGAGCCGCAACGTCGGATCGTCAGGATTGAGAGTCCCGGCATGCTGCGAGAGACGTTGTAAGGGCGCCAGACCGCGACGCACGATCCAGAGCCCCAGGAGACTGACGACCGCCACCGTCAGAACCGAAAGGATCAGCACGGCGGCGCCGAGAATCAGGCTCGTGTGGTTCACCGGCGCGGTGTCCGCGCCGATCATGAGCCTCACCGTAGGGCGGGCGCCGAAGGCCGGGATCTCTCTGGTCAACGTCATGAACGTCCGGCCGCCGAAGCTCGCCCGGCCGAAGCCGTCGGGCTCGGCCCTGGTCCGGGCGTTGGACGGCAAGGACCCACCAAACGTGAACCGCGGGTCCGGGCCCTCGACCCGGTAGAACAGCCGGCCGTTCGGGGGCGAGAAGGAGGCGAGCTTGTCCTTTAGACCCCGCCACTTCTCGGGCGAGCCGTTGTAGCGCACCATCGACTGGACGATCTCGAAGCGAGCGTTCAGCTCGGACGCCTGGTGGCGGCGCAGTTCGAAAGTCTGGAACAGGAAGAGGGCGAGCCCGGCCGCCGCCGAGACGACGCCAGTCGTGACGGCGAACATCAGAGTCAGGCGCCCGGCGATGGAAGAGAGCATCAGGCCGGCTCCTCGTCCCGATGCTCCAGCACGTATCCCATGCCGCGCACGGTATGCAGCAGCTTGGTCTGGTTCGGCCCGTCCAACTTCGACCGCAGTCGCTTGATCGCCACCTCGACGACGTTGGTATCGGTGTCGAAATTGATGTCCCAGACAAGCTCGGCGATCACCGTCTTGGAGATAATCTGCGACTGGCGCCGCGCCAGAACGGAGAGCAGCGCGAACTCCTTGGCGGTTAGGTTCAGGCGCTTGCCCGCACGCGTGGCGCGCCGGGCCAGGAGGTCAAGGTGGAGGTCGCCCACCGTGAGGCGCACCGCCTCGTTGCGGCCCCGCCGGGTGATCGCCTGCAGGCGGGCGAGAAGCTCGAGAAACGAGAAGGGCTTGACCAGGTAGTCGTCGGCCCCGGCGCCCAGGCCGCGCAGACGATCGTCCACGCTATCGCGCGCCGTCAGCATGATGACCGGCGTGTCGCTCCGCTCACGCAGCCGCTGCAGCACGCCCACGCCATCCAGCCGGGGCAGCATGACGTCGAGCACCAGGGCGTCGTAGTCGGCGGTCTGGGCCATATGCAGCCCACTCTCGCCGTCGTGCGCGAAGTCGACCACATAGCCCTGCTCGGTCAACCCCTTGCGCAAATAGGCGACCGTCTTGGGCTCGTCCTCGACAATCAGGATCCTCATGGCCTCTCCGTCACGGGCGGCAGGGCCGCGAGCTCACGCTCCAGCCTGGGCGCCGTCGGCGCGACGCCCATCGCACGATAAAGCTCGATGAGCCGGACCGAAACCTCCGCGCCCGAGCGGGCGAGCGCCTGCTCGGCGGAGAAGACCGTTCGTTCAGCGTCCAGCACATCAAGCTGTGAGAGCGCGCCTTCCTGATATTGCAGCCGCGCGAGGTCGGCCGCCCGACGGGCGCCGGCGACCGCCCGGTCGAGCTCGCGAGTGCGCGCCTGGGCCTGGACATACACGGCCGCGCCGGTCTGCACCTCCTGCATCGCCAGGAGCGCCGCTTGCTGGTAGGCGAGGCCCGCCTGACGGAGGCGCGAATTGGCGGCCAGGATCTCGGCGCGGCGCGCGCCGAAGTCGACGACCGGCGCGACGAGGCTCCCGAGGCCCGTGCTGATCCCCGTTCCGCCATCCAGCGCGCGGCTAAGGCCCGCACCTTCCAGGCCGAGAAGTCCGGAAAGGGTGAGGGTGGGAAACCGCAGCGCCGCCACGGCGTCGCGGGATCCGGCGGCCTCGGCGTAGCGATCCGCCGCGGCGCGCACGTCCGGCCGCCCGGCGAGGACCTGCACCGGCGTCATCAGCGCCTGCAAGGGCTCGGCCGAGGGGACGCGCCCAGTCTTCCCTAGCCAGAGGGCCAGCTCTTGCGGCGTCGCGGCGAGCAGGTAGCCCAGACGGAACCGCGCCGCCTCTGCGGCTTGCCGCGCGACGGCGACTTCGGAGCGGGTCTGCGACAGCACGGTCGCGCCGCGTTCGACATCAAGGGCGCTGCCCGCCCCGACCTCGAACCGCGCCTGGGTGATGTCCTGGATCGCCGCCTGGGCCTCGGCCCTGCGGACGGCCAGATCCGCCAGCGCCGACTGGAGCCTATATTCGACATAGGCCGCGGCGACCTCGGCCAACAGCAACTGGCGCACGGCCTCAGCGTCATAACGGCTGGCGCGAAGGCCCGCGTCCGCCGCTCGCCGCGCCGCGCTGAGCCGGCCGCTGAGGTCGGGCTCCCAGGCCAGCCCCAGTCCGACGACCGCCGACGAGGGCTCGCGCCGCCCATCCGACTGAGACGCCGAGGCCGTGCCCTCCGGCCATAGCCGCGCGGCCGCGGCGCGGCGCAGCGCGTGCGCCTCGATCACCCGCTCGGCGGCGAGCTTGAGATCGAGGTTGCGGGCCTCGGTTTCCGCCATCAGGCGGCTTAGCGCCGGATCGTGGAAGCTCGTCCACCAGTCCCTGGTCACCGGCGCCTCGGATGCGGGAAGGTCCGCGGCCCACGCGGTCTGTTCAGCCACCATGGCAGGCGGCGCGGACGGGGTGTGGACGCAGCCGGCCAGCGCCAGGGCGGCAAGGCTTGCGGCAGGCCTGGACGTCACGCGACCCTCCCGATCACACGTTGGAGGCGCGACGGCCGGAGCGCCTGGCCGTGGAACACGCGGTCCAGCGCCACATAGATCGTCGGCGTGGTGAAGAGCGTCAGCACCTGGCTGACCAGCAGGCCGCCTACGACCGCGACGCCCAGCGGCTGGCGCAGCTCGGATCCCGTCCCGAAGGCGAGGATCAGGGGGACAGCGGCGAGCAGCGCGGCGATGGTGGTCATGATGATCGGGCGGAAGCGGGCCACCGCGGCCTCGTACATGGCGTCCTGCGCCGAGAGCCCGCGCATGCGCTGGGCGTCGAGGGCGAAGTCCACCATCAGGATGCCGTTCTTCTTGACGATGCCGATGAGCAGGATGACCCCGATCATGGCCATGATCGAGAAGTCCAGCCGCCAGAGCCAGAGCATCACGACCGCCCCCAGGCCCGCCGACGGCAGGGTCGAGAGGATGGTCAGTGGCGTGCTGAAGCTTTCGTAGAGCACCCCCAGGATGATGTAGACCGCCACCACTGCGGCCAGGATCAGGAGCGGCTGGGAGGCGAGCGACTCCTCGAACGCCTGGGCCGCGCCCTGGGAGACGCCGGTCACGGTGGCCGGCATGACGATCTCGCCCTTGATCGCCTCGATCGCCGCCAGCGCATCGCCGAGAGCGACGCCGGACGGCAGGTTGAAGGAGATGTTCACCGCAGGGGACAAGGCGTTGCGCGTGATCGACAGGGGACCTGCACGCTGGGGCTCGAGCCGCGCCACGGCCGACAGGGGCACCATCGATCCCGTCATGGCCGAGCGGAGGTAGGTGTAGTCGAGGGTCCGCACGGAGGCGTGGGTGGCCGGATCCGCCTCCAGCACCACGCGGTACTGGTTGAGCTGGGTCTGGAACTCGCTGATCTGGCGCTGGCCGAAGCTGTCGTAGAGCGCCTGGTCGATCTGCTCGACCGTCAGGCCGTAACGGGCGGCGGCGTCGCGGTCGATGGTGACCGCCTGCATGCGCGCGCCCAGCTGCTGGTCGTTGCGGACGTCCCGGAACTGCGGCGCCTGCGCCATCCGCTGAGTCAGCCGGTCCGACCAGAGCGCCAGCTCGTCGCTGTCGCTGGAGCGCAGGACGTAGTTGTACTGGGCCGCCCCGCCGCCGACGCCGATGTTGATGTCCTGCGCCGCGCGCAGCGACAGGGTGACGCCCGGAACCTGGGCGAGCTGCGGACGCAGCCGGGCGACGAAGCCCTCGGCCGAGACGTCCCGGTCGGTGCGGTCCTTGAGCACGATCCAGAACCGGCCGTTCGCCAGCGACTGGCTGCCGCCGGTGGGGCCGACCGCCATGTTGAAGCCCTGGACGGCAGGGTCCTTCGCCACGATGGCGGCCAGCGCCATATGCTTGGCGCGCATCGCCTCGAACGAGATATCTTCGGCCGCCTGGGTCTGGCCGATGACGAAGGCGGTGTCCTGCAGGGGGAAGAAGCCCTTGGGGATGAACACATAGGCCGCCACGGCCGCGGCCAGGGTCAGGCCGAAGCTGGCCAGGGTCAGGCGCGGGCGCGCCAGTGTCCAGCCCAACGCCGCGGCGTAGCGGTCGCGCAGCCGGTCGCCGAAGGTCGCCCGACTCGGCGCGTCGGAGTGCGGGCGGCCCTTCATGAAGCGGGCGCACAGCATCGGCGCGAGCGCGAGCGCGGCAACCACGGAGATCAGCAGCGACACCGTGATGGTGAGGGAGAACTCCCGGAACAGCCGCCCGACCACGCCGCCCATGAAAAGCAATGGGGTGAAGGCGGCGATCAGCGACAGGGTGATCGACACCACGGTGAAGCCGATCTCGCGCGAGCCCTTCAGCGCCGCCGCCAGCGGTTCTTCGCCCTGCTCCATGTACCGGTGGATGTTCTCGACCACGACGATGGCGTCGTCGACGATGAAACCCACGGCGATGATCAGGGCCACGAGGGTGAGGTTGTTCAGGCTGTAGCCCAGGACGTACATCGCCCCGAACGTGGCCACCACCGAGACGACGAGCACGGCCCCCACGATCAGGGTCGCCGACAGCCGCCGCAGGAACAGCCCCATCACCGCCACCACCAGGCCCAGGGTGACGAGGAGCGTGATCTCCACCTCGTGCAGCGAGGCGCGGATGGTGCGGGTGCGGTCGTTGAGCACCTCCACTTCGACGTCGGCCGGAATCTGGGCGCGGAGCCCCGGCAGGGCGTCGGTGACGGCGTCGGCGATCCTGACGATGTTCGCGCCCGGCTGGCGGAACACCAGCAGGCCGATTCCCGGCTTCCCGTTCGGGAAGGCGGCGTTGTAGGCGTTCTCCGGTCCGATGCTCACCCTGGCGACGTCGGCGACGCGGACGGGCGCGCCATCCCGGTAGCTCACCACGATGTCCTCGTAGCCGCGGGGCAGGAAAAGCTGGTCGTTGGCTTCGAAGGTCGTGACCGTCTGGCGACCGATCACGGCGCCCTTGGCCTGGTTGACGCTCGCCCTTTGGACCGCCTGGCGGATGTCGGACATGGTCAGGCCATAGGCCGCCAGTCGGTCGGGCTGGGCCTGGATCCGGATGGTCGGCTTCTGCTGGCCGACGATGAACGCCTGGGCGACGCCGTCGATCTGGCTCAGCTGCCGCGCCAGCCGCAGCTCGACGATGTCGCTCAGCTCCGTCAGCGGCATGGATTCGGAGGCGACGCGCAGGACGTACACCGGGGCGTCGCTCGGGTTGATCTTGCGCCAGGTGGGCAAGTTCGGCAGGTCGCTCGGCAGGCGGCCCGACACGCTGTTGATTGCCGCCTGCACCTCCTGCGCGGCCGCGTCGATGTCGCGCGACAGGTCGAACTGCAGCGTGATCGAGGTGACTCCCAGGCCATTGGACGAGGTCATCTCGGTGACCCCGGGAATGCCGGTGAAGGCCGTCTCCAGGGGCGTGGCCACGGCCGAGGCCATGGTTTCGGGGCTCGCGCCCGGCAGGTCGGCGCTCACCTGGATGGTGGGGAACTCCGCCTCCGGGAGGGGCGCGATCGGCAGGTTCGGAAAGGCGAGCGCGCCCAGCAGCACCACGGCTGCGGACAGCAGGGCCGTGGCCACCGGCCGAGCGATGAACCAGGCCGACAGGCCCGGCCGCGCGGTTTCGGCGGGGGGTGTGGTATCCTGGAGCACCGGCTAGCCTCCCATGCCGGCGGCCGCACTGGCTGCCTGGCTCGTCGCCGGCGCCGGGCGGGTCGTCACCTTCGCGCCCGGCTTCAGGCGCGAATAGCCGTCGGTCACCACCAGGTCGCCGGGCGCGACTCCCTTGCTGATGGCCGCGATCCGGTCGTCCGCGTAGGCGACCTCGACCGTGGACCGCTGGGCGGCGCCCTCGCGCACGACATAGACATACTGCCCCTCCAGCCCCGGCCGCACGGCGGCCGCTGGCACCGTGGTGGCCCCGTTGGACTGCCCGGTGCGCACGCGCACGGCCACGAAGGCGCCGGGGATCAGCCGCTCGTCGGCGTTCAAGAACTGCGCCCGCACCCGCGACGTGCCGTTGGCGGCGTCGATGCCGTTGTCGAACGCGGTGATGCGCCCATGGCGGAGCACCACGCCGGCTTCGCGGTCCACCACCTCGACGAAGCCGCCCTGGTGATGCCCCGCGGTCTCGCGGATCGCGCCCAGCACCTGCTGGGGCGCGGAGAAGATGACGGAGATCGGGTTCACCTGGGTGATCGAGACCAGGCCGTCTGCGTCGGCCGTGCGGACCAAGTTTCCTGGATCGACCCGCCGGATGCCTGCCCGGCCGGTCACGGGAGAGAGGATCCGGGTGTACGAGAGGTTGACCCTGGCCGCCTCCAGGTTCGCCCGGTCGAGCCGAACGGTGGCCCGAACCTGGTCGACTTCGGCCGACTGCTGGTCGACCGATTGCCGGGCGATGGCGTTGCGGTCGAGCAGGGTGCGGTAGCGCCCTAGGTTGAGCTCGGCGAGGCGCAGCTGCGCCTCGTCCCGCGCCAGCTGCGCCTCGGCGGCCTCCAGCGCGGCGCGCAGGGCGCGGTCGTCGATGGTGGCCAGCAGCTGGCGCGCGCGGACCATGTCGCCCTCGCGGAACGCGACTTGCGTCAGGATGCCGTCGACCTGGGTGCGCACCACGACGCTTTGCAGCGACTCGACCGTGCCGACGGCTTCGAAGACGTGAGGCACGTCCTGGGTCTGCGCGCGGACGACCTGCACTGGAACCGGCGGCGGTTCCGACGGCCCGCCAGGTTTGGCCTGGGCGGCGAGGACGACGCCGACCAGGCCGCCCAATCCGACGGCGGCCAGGGCGCCGGCGGTGAGCCAGCGTCTTGCAGGGAGAGGCGCTTTCACGGCGGGGCTCGTGGGTTTGCTGGGAGGAACCCCGGATTTCTAGCTGTAGCGGAGGGTCGGGGTGCTGACGGCCACCTGACAAACACGACCTGTTCGTGGCCGAGGTGGTCGATCGGCGGCCGCAGTGAACGACGTTCCGCCCACAGCCGTTGCGACTTTCGCAACAGATCGATCGGAATCGAGCACTGGTTTGCAGCGCCCCATCCAATATTCTGCATTCGATCGGCAAGGCCGCCGGAACTAGAGAGCCTTGCGGCCCTAGAAGACCGAAGACATCGTCCCAGACTAGAAGACGTACGCGGAGGTCGGCGCTCCAACGCTCCTAGAGCTGACATGCGACTGCTCTCTAGACCGCGGGGGTGGAAGTGGCAGCCTCGCGCGCGAAGTCCGGCATTCGGAACCTGTTCGCCTGATGTCCGGTCGCCCCCGCCCCCCCTCTGTCGGCCTCGTGCTGGAAGGCGGCGGCGCCAAGGGCGCCTTGACGATGCGGTTCGTCACCCCCAGGAGCGCCGAGGTGCAGGGCGCGGCTGTGGTCTTCCGCACGCGCCAAACCCGGAGCCTGGGTCTACTCATCCTATGCCGCCGCCGACGCGCCGACGCCATCGGCCGTGCGAAGCTCGACGGCTCGATCCTCGAAAAGGTCGGCGGCCTGATAGAGTGTCTCCCGGGAGACCAAGGCCAGCTTCTCAAGCGTCAACCTGGGCCTCGAACTCGTCGCACTTAGCTGGCGCCAGCAGCCCTATCAACGCCGTGCTCAGGTTGCTGGGAGTGCGGGCTCATCGGATTCCAGTTCCCGGTCGTGGGCGAGCATCGCGCAGTTCCGCCAACGCATAGCCGCATCAAGCAGCCGCCGTCGATCTGCAACGTCGTGGGTTCTGACCATTGCGCCGATCAGTTGTTCGGCGCGGCGATGGCAGTGGTCTTCGGTCACGGCTCCACCTTCCGCATCACGTGGAGCCCAGCCTTAAGCCAACGCGGATGATCCGCGGATGAACGATGGCGCTACGAAGAAAGCCTTTGCTCGCGAATGGCCAGGCCGAACATGAAGGTGGGCGGCGCGACGATCATCAGGATCACCATCAATGTGTTCAGAATGATTTCGGCAAATCCACTCCAGCGGGCTGGGCGGCTTGGGACGTCGCGCTGCTGCACGCGGATGCGAGCCGGATTGTCCCAGGCGCGTTGGATTCCCCGGCGGCCTGAAAACGCCAAAGCAAACCTTCGCACCCTTCCAGAAACACGACATTCCCGAAGGGGCTTGAACGACCGACTTCGACCCAACTCCCAAAGGCGATGGATGAGAGAACTAGCGGGCAGCGGGCGAATACGGGCAACAGAGTCGCGCCGCACCATCAGGATGCGCTTGCCTCGGCGGGCGCACGCAGCTCAACCCGCTTGGCCCCGCCACTCACCGAGCTCATTACGAGCGCGCTAATCAACAAAAGGACGATCGCAGACCCTAGAAAGATCGCGTAGCTGCCGAGCTGATCGAAAGCCGCTCCTGCCGCGAGCGGTCCCAAGGCGGCGCCCAGCGCAATCACGCAGAGCAGCGCGCCCTGGATTGCGCCGAAGTTCCTCAATCCGAACTGTCGTGTCGCCAAATAGGTTATGACGTCAACCTCGGACCCGAGCGCCAATCCGAACACCGCAGCAGCAGCGAAATAACCGGCTCCGCCACCTCCGTCGGCCAGCAGCACCGCGAACCCCGGGATTGGAATCAGAAAGGACGCTGCACCTACGATATGACCTGGAACACGGTCCAGGATCGCGCCTGTGCAGAGCCTTCCGACAAGCGAGAAGACGCCGATGAGGGAGGCGGCGGCGGCGGCTCTCATGGGCCCAGCGCCGCTGCCGGTCAGGATCGGCATGAAGTGGACGACGGCGCCAAAGACAGAGAAGATGAAGAGCCCGCTCGCGAACATCAGCTTGTAAAGGGCCGGCTTGCGCAGAGCCTCCCGGAAGGTGAGTCCTGGCAGCATGTCCGTGGCGACTTGCAACCGAAGGCGCGCTGCGCGCCCGCCGTCCTGCGCGCCACGGAAGAACAAAAAGATGGGTGGGAGCAGCGCGAGCGCCCAGATCCCCCCAAGCCCGATGAAAGCTCGCCGCCAGCCAAAGGTCCCGACCAGCCAGGTCGACAGCAGCGGTAGGACGAATGCCGCCATTGAGGCGCCGCTGAGGGTGATGGCCAGCGCGAGGCCGCGAGCGGCATCGAACCGACTCGCCACGGCGCTCGTCCAGACGGGCGCCTGCACCGAAACGGCGCTCAATGCGACGATCGCCCACAGCATCAACCAATTGGCCATCGTGCCCGTCGCGGAGCCAAGCAGGGCGACGGCCGCCCCGATCAGCAGCACGCCGATCAGGCCGATGCGACGCGGCCCCAGTCGATCGATCAGAACGCCCATGGGCACGCTCGCCAGCGCCACCCCGACGCTCACAATGGCGGCTCCGCTCATGGTCTGCACGCGCGTCCAGCCGAACTCCTGATGAAGCGGCTCCAGGAAAGGACCGATCCCGTAGACGTGCAGCGAACTGGTCGAATAGCCGAGCGCGGCGATTGGCGGGAGATGCCAATACTTAACCCACTCTGCGCGGGCCGATGCTGCCGACAGGCTCATCCCCATCCCTCCGCTGGTTGTGTTTACCGAGCGCCGTTGGAGGGCGGCCCTCGAGCGATCAATCGCCGTTCGCAGGCATGGCGCGGTCGGCGGCTTAGGTGAAGGGCCGTAGGGTCGACCGCACCCGAATTTCACGTCTGTGATGAGCAGCATCGGCCCGGTCGTAGCGAAGCGATGAGCGCGCGCGTTCGGGTCGGCGACAACGACATCAGCGTGGCGGCGCCGGCCGACCCGCTCAGCAGGAGACAGCTACATGACCGGCCCCACCCTTCTCGACGGTCCGACCTCGGCCCCAGCCACCGGCGCTGCGCCGCAGTCACTGGTGATCCTGCTCCATGGCTACGGCTCCAACGGCGCCGACCTGATCGGACTGGTTCCCTATTGGCGCGCGGCGCTCCCCGACACGCTCTTTCTGGCGCCTAACGCGCCGCAGGCCTGCCCCGGCGCGCCGGGCGGCCGGCAGTGGTGGCCACTGACCAGCCTTTCTCCGGAGGCGCGAGCGGCCGGGGTGCGCGTCGCGGCGCCTGACTTAAACACCTACATCGACAGCCATCTCGCCGCGCATGGTCTGGCCGAGGACAGGCTCGCGCTGGTCGGCTTCAGTCAGGGGACCATGATGGCGCTGCACGTCGGGCCGCGTCGGGCAGAGCCCATCGCCGGGATCGTCGGCTATTCAGGGATGCTCGCCGATGCCGATGCCCTGGCCCTAGAGGCGGCGACGAAGCCGCCGGTCCTGCTCGTGCACGGCGACGCCGACGAGGTCCTGCCCGTCACGGCCATGCATCAGGCGAAGACCCGGCTCGAGGCTCTGGGCTTCGAGGTAGCGGCGCACGTCTCGCCGAACCTTGGGCACAGCGTTGACGAAATGGGCCTCCAGCTGGGCGCCGACTTCCTCGCGAACCGCCTCGCCTGACGTTCGGAACGTCGGCTTTCGGGGATCGAGGCGACAGCGACGTAAGGTCGGCCTGGCGCCACAGGCCGACCTTGGCCCCTCCCCGGAAACCCGACCTCCGCGCCGCAGGAGAGCGGCTCGCCAGCTCGTGCAGACGTGGATTGACTGTGGCTGGCGCGCGTGGCTCGTTCACTCAGTCATTTCGGGCGGGGCGATCACCTGCCTTCCCCCACACGGAGCGGCGGCCGACCGAAGCGCCCGGCTCCCGCCATCGCCCCTTTTGAGAGTCGCCTATGGCCACGTTGATCTTGAGCGTCATCGGCAGCGACCGGCCTGGCCTCACCCAGGCGCTCGCGGGCGCGGTCCTCTCGGCCGGCGGCAACTGGCTCGAGAGCCATCTCAGTCGGCTCGGCGGCCTTTACGTCGGATCGGTGCTGGTCGAGCTTGAGACCGACAGCGTTGACAACTTGCGCTCGGCCGTAAGCGAGGTCGACGCCCAGGGCCTCGAGGTGCGGATCGCCCCCGCGGTCGAGGGACCCGGAGCTGCGGGCGATGTGGTTCACTTCAGCCTGGTTGGCCAGGACCGGCCAGGGATCGTCCACCAGGTGACGGCGATCTTGAGCGGCCTCGACGCAAATATCGAGGCCTTCGACACGCACATCAGCGTCGAGCCCCACTCCGGCGCCCCGCTATTCCACATGGACGCGCGTCTGCGGCTGCCGCCCACCCTCCAGGCGGAGGGGGTGCAGGCGGCGCTGGAGGAAATCTCGGCCGAGATCATGGTCGATATCTCGCTCAGCCCGGCGGCGGAGGGCTGACGGCGGCCCTGCGCCGGGAGCGGAAACGTCCCACCTCTCAAGGGCCAGGCTTGAGCTCGCGCGCCGAGTTGTCAGGGCACGATGAGCAAGTAGGCGAATACAGCGAAGATGACGAGGTGCACCGCGCCGTGAAGCACGGTCGTCCGACCGCCGCCGAGCGTCAGGGCGGACACGACGAAGGTCAGGGCGAGCATCACGGTTTCCTTGGCCCCAAGGCCCAAGATGAGCGGCTCGCCCAGCCAGACGGCCACCGCAGCCACGGCCGGAATGGTCAACGAAATGGATGCGAGCCCCGACCCGAGCGCGAGATTCAAGCTGGTCTGCAGGCGATCGCGCCGGGCCGCGGCGATGGCGGCGGCGCCTTCGGGCAGCAGCACCAGGGAGGCGACGACAGCGCCGACGAGGGCGGCCGGCTGGCCCACGCCAAGGCTGCGCACGGCGGACTCGATGGGGTAGGACAGCGTCTTCGCGAGCAGAACGACGGCGCCGAGGGCGACGAGCAGCAGGACGGCCGAGACCCCAGTCAACCGGTTGCTAGGCCGTTCGGCGTGGACGTCCTCGTTTTCTGGCGTGTTTTCCGGGAGGAAGTAGTCGCGGTGCCGAACCGTCTGCACGAATAGGAACACGCCGTAGAGCACCAGGGACGCCGCCGACACGAAGATCAATTGGTCGGCCCTGAACACCGGGCCGGCGAGCGAGGTGGTGAAGACGGGCAGGATCAACGTCAGCGTGGCTGAGGTGGCCAGCACAGTCAGGAAGGCGGCGGCTCCAGGCGCTTGGAAACCTTGCGAGCCGTGCCTGACGCCGCCGAGAATGACGCACAGACCGACGATGCCGTTCAGCACGATCATGACGGTTGCGAACAGGGTGTCGCGCGCCAGGGTGGGGCTGCCGCCGCCGTCCGAGAGCATGATGGAGATGATCAGCGCCGACTCGATCACGGTCACCGCTGCGGCGAGCACCAAGGTGCCGAACGGCTCGCCGACCCGGTGGGCGATGACCTCCGCGTGGTGAACGGCTGCGAAGACGGCGCCGATCAAGGCGGCGAACAAGATGAAGGCTCCGGCCCCAAAAGCCGCGTCCGGCCGCGTGGTGAGGAGGAGCAGCCACCCAAGTATGGGCAGCGCCAAGGACCAGATGGGCACGCCGCCGAGTCTCCTTGCGAATGGCATGCTCGCTCCCCGGCCCCCTGGCCGCCCGCCAGCCCGGCCTGCTTCGTCACACCCTTGAGAGGCAGTGTCGAGCCTTGGTCTGCTTTGCAGGCAGCCATCCCGGCCGACCGGACGCTCCGCCGCGCAGACACGGATAGCGCGCGATCCAGACGTGGCCATGTAGTACTGGGGTGCGCCCTCCACGAGGACCAGCTTTGAGCGCGCCGGCCCTGCAGCTCTTTGGCGACGACATCTGGATCGCCGATGGGACCGAAACCGCGGTAGCCGGCTTCCGGTATCCCACGCGGATGGTTCGTCATCCGCCTGAAGGACGCAGAGCTCTTCGTCTGGTCCCCCGTCTTCTACACAGAAGGGCTCGGCGCCGAGGTGGCGGCGCTGGGCGAGGTGCGCCATCTGGTGGCCCCCAATTCGCTGCACCACCTGTTCCTGGACGCATGGCGCCAAGCCTTTCCAGAGGCCCGGCTCTACGCCGCCCCGGGCCTGCGCCCGCGCCGGCCTGACCTCATATTCGACGCGGATCTGGGTGACGAGCCGCCGCCCGAATGGGCGCAGGACATCGACCAGGTGCTTGTGCAGGGCAACAGGATCACCACCGAAGTGGTCTTCTTCCACCGACGCAGCCGCACGGTCATCTTCACCGACCTGATCCAGCACTTTCGGCCCGGCTGGTTCACCGGATGGCGGGCGCTGGTGGCGCGGTTGGACCTCATGGTCGCAAACGAGCCCTCGGCGCCCCGGAAGTTCCGCGTCGCCTTCATCGACCGCCGGGCGGCGCGCGCCGCCATCCGCCGGATCCTCGCCTGGCCATTCGAGAAGGTCCTGATGGCCCACGGCGCGCCCGTCGAACATGATGGCCGGGCCCTCATCGCCCGCGCCTTTCATTGGCTAAGGCCCTGAGCGCCAGGTTCAAACCGGCGGGGTGGACGCCCCCCGACGACATCGACGTGCCAAAGTGGAGGTGTTGAAGCACCACTACGAAGGAGGCGTCCGTGGGCGAGGTTACAACGATCGGGCTGGATCTGGCTGAGAGCACCTTCCAGCTGGCTCGCGGCGGGCGGATCGGTTGCGGGGCTCCGGCGTTTGCCAGCGGTGGAAAAACGGCGTTACTCAGTCGAGTTCGTCCGCAGCCGCGCTGCCGCGCTGGCCTTTTTCCTCGTGGCGCTGAGCGCGTGCGATCGCGAAGCGGATCGTCCCAATGTCGCGGCCGCGCCGCCCGCGCCGGTCCAGACCGGCGTCGCATCCTACTACGCGCCGGAACTGGCCGGCAAAACCACCGCCAGCGGTGAGCCGCATGATCCCAACGCCCTCACGGCCGCCAGTCGTTCGCTCCCGCTTGGGGCGACCGCCAAGGTCACCAACGCTGAGAGCGGCCAGTCCGTGACGGTCGAGGTCAATGATCGCGGGCCCTACGCCAAGAACCGCATCCTCGACGTCTCGCCGAAAGCCGCCGAGCATCTCGGCTTCAAGGATGAGGGCGTGGCTAAGGTCGCGGTCCAGCCGCTGCCGGAGCGATGAGGTGACGACAAGCTGCAGCGGCTAGGCGCGGCACGCAACCCGCAAGGCGTCGGCGGAACACAAGGTCGAGAGCGTCTCCCGCCGTCGCCGCCCGGTTACGGCGCATTGACAGTCCGCGGCTCCTTGCTTAGCTCGCTCGCGATGGTCCGTCCGCAAGGATGGTGAAAAGGGAATGTCGTGCGGGGCCCGCCCCAAATCGGCAGCTGCCCCCGCAACTGTAAGCGGAAAGCCGCTCGTCTAATCGCCACTGGGATCGCGCCTCACGGGGATCGCGCCTGGGAAGGCCGACGAGCAGCGTTCGATCCGTGAGCCAGGAGACCTGCCATCGAAACATGACTGCGAAACCGGGCGGGGCGCCTCGGTCGCGAGCGGTGCGATGAGCACCTCCCCTCGGGCCGGTCCCAAAGGGCAGTCGGCGTCCCACGCTCGCGTCCTCGGACGCAGGATGGAGGACCGTCGATGGCCGGGACGACCGCAGAGGTCTGCGTTCATGTCTGCGTGACCTGCAAGGCCGATGAGGCTTGCGAGGACGACGCCGAGCGCCCCGGCCAGCGGTTTCGCCGCGCGCTCGACGACGCGCGCGCCGACGGCGACGCCGACTGGCTGGAGATCCGCGAGGTCAACTGCCTGGCCTCCTGCGAGCGCGGCTGCGCCGCCGCCATCTCCATGGCCGGCAAGTGGAGCTATCTGCTCGGCCGGCTGAACCCCGCCAAGGCGGCGGATTTCCTCACCTACGCCACGACCTATCGCGCTTCGAAGACCGGCCTCGTCCTGCCCTCGAAGCGGCCCGCCTCGCTGCACGACGCCGTGCTCGGGCGGATGCCCTCGCTTGTCCCAGCCGCCGGAGATCTCCTGTGACCGCACCGCTTTCGACGGGCAAGACGCCCGTCACCATCATCACGGGCTTCCTGGGCGCCGGGAAGACCACCCTGGTGCGCAACCTGCTGGAGCAGGCCGCGGGCCGCCGGCTCGCGGTCATCGTCAACGAGTTCGGCGAACAGGGCGTGGACGGCGAAACCCTGAAATCCTGCGGGATCCCGGGCTGCGCCGAGGTCGACATCGTCGAGTTGTCGAACGGCTGCCTCTGCTGCACCGTGGCCGACGACTTCGTGCCGACGATCGAGGCGCTGCTGGCCAGGCCCCAGCCGCCGGAGCACATCCTGATCGAGACCTCGGGCCTGGCCCTGCCCAAACCGCTCTTGAAGGCCTTCGGCTGGCCGTCGGTGCGCTCGCGCCTGACCGTCGACGGGGTGATCGCGGTGATCGACGGCCCGGCGGTGGCCGCGGGCCGCTTCGCCGACGACCCCGCGGCGGTCGCCGCCCAGCAGGCGCTGGACCCCAGCCTCGACCACGACAACCCCCTGGCCGAGGTCTACGAAGACCAGCTGTCGGCGGCCGACCTGGTCATCCTCAACAAGACCGACCTGCTGGACGCCGCGGAGATCGCCGAAGTCACCCGCCAGATTACGGCGCATCTGCCCCGCGCGGTGAAGGTGACCCCGGCCCGCGACGGCCGGGCCGACCTCGCCGCCCTGCTGGGCCTGCACGCCGCGGCGGAGAACGACCTGGACGCGCGGCCCTCGCACCACGACGGCGCCGACGATCACGAACACGACGACTTCGAGAGCTTCCTGGTCAGCATCCCGGAGATCGCCGATCCGGACGCCTTCGCCGCCCGGCTGAAGTCCGTGGTCGAGGCGCATGACATCCTGCGGGTGAAGGGCTTCCTCGCCGTGTCCGGCAAGCCGATGCGCCTGGCGCTGCAGGGTGTCGGCGCGCGTTTTCGCCAGCAGTTCGACCGGTCGTGGACGGCTGACGAGGCGCGCGCCGGACACCTGGTGGTGATCGGCCAGACCGGGCTCGACCGCGCCGCCATCACGGCTGGGATCCTCGCCTAAGCCGATGCACCTGCTGGTCCGGGAGACGCGCTCGCTCGACGAGACCGAGATCGCCGAGGATCTCGGGCAGAGCCCGGCTGAGCTGGTCGTGCTCTCCTTCTCCGACGCGGACCTGACGGCGCTGGCGGCGGCCTGGGCTCGGCTGGGACCTGAGCGGCCGAGCCTGCGGCTGGCGAACCTCGCTCGCCTGCGCCATCCGATGTCGGTCGACCTCTATGTCGAACAGGTGGTCGCCCAGGCCAAGGCCGTGGCGGTGCGGCTGATCGGCGGACTCGACTATTGGCGCTACGGCTGCGAGGAGCTGGCGGCGGTCTGCCGGGCGAACGGCGTCCCGCTGGCCCTGCTGCCCGGCGACGCCCGGCCCGACGAACGGTTGACGGCGCTCTCGACCCTGCCGGCCGCCTGGCTCGAGACCCTCGACCTCTACCTGCGCGAGGGCGGGCCGCAGAACGCCGCCGCAGCCCTGCATCTGCTCGCCTCGGCGGCCGGTCTCGCCGAGCCGCCCGCCGCCCGTCCCGAACGCCTCCCCGACTGCGGCGAACATCTGCTGGCGGGCGCAGCGTCCGAGCCCTCTCCCCTGGCGGTGATCGTCTTCTATCGCTCGCACCTGATGTCCGGCGACACCGCCCCGATCGACGCCCTGGCCCAGGCTCTGGCCGAGCGCGGGCTGGGCGTGCGGGCGCTCTACGTCACCAGCCTGAAAGCGCCCGGGCCGGCGGCCTTCGTCGCCGAGGCCCTGGCGCGCTGGCGCCCGGCCGTGGTGCTGAACGCCACCGGCTTCTCGGCCCGCACCGACGACGGGCGGGGCTCGCCGCTCGACGCCGCGGACGCGCCGGTGCTGCAGCTGATCCTGTCGGGCGCCGCCCAGGCGGACTGGGCCGCCTCGACCCGCGGCCTCGGCCCCGCCGACCTCGCCATGCAGGTGGTGCTGCCGGAGCTCGACGGTCGGCTCGCCACCACCGCCATCTCCTTCAAGGCCGTGTGCGAAGCCGCGCCGGAGCTGGAGTTCGTCGGCAAGGCGCACCGTCCCGACCCGGCCCAGACAGCGCTCGCAGCCGACCGCGCGGCGGGCTGGGCGAGACTTGCGGCGACCCCGCCGTCGGAACGGCGGGCAGCCATCATCCTCTCCGACTATCCTGGCGCCGTCGGCCAGGTCGGCCATGCGGTCGGGCTCGACACCTTCGCCAGCCTGGAGGCGATCGAGGCCCTGCTGCGCGAGGCCGGCTACGATTGCGGCGCCACAGCCGAGGACGAGGGCGAGGATGCGAGCCGCGCCCTGCGCGAGCGCCGCGCCGCGCCGCTCCTGACGCTCGATCGCTACGCCGAGCTGTTCGCCGAGCTGCCGCCGGCCCTGCAGACCCAGGTGCGCGACGCCTGGGGCGAGCCGGACGCCGATCCGGCCGTGGTCGACGGCGCCTTCGCCCTGCCCGTCCAGCGGCGCGGCAAGCTGCTGGTCGCCGTGCAGCCGAACCGCGCGGGGGCGAGCGAGCACAAGACCGCCTACCACGACGCCGACCTGCCGCCGCGCCATGCCTATCTCGCCTTCTACCTCTGGCTCCGGCGCGAAGCCGGCGTCCAGGCCATCGTCCACCTCGGCGCTCACGGGTCCCTGGAATGGCTGCCGGGCAAGGCCGCGGCGATCGCCGCCGACGACTTCCCCGCCGCCCTGATCGGCGGGACGCCGGTCATCTACCCCTTCATCGTCAACAACCCCGGCGAGGCGGCGCCGGCCAAGCGCCGGCTGGGCGCCGTGCTGATCGGCCACCTGACGCCGGCGTTGAAGTCCGCCGGCGCGCACGGGGCGGCCTTCGAGCTCGAACGGCTGGTCGACGAATACGCCGCCGCCGACGGCCTCGACCGGCGCCGCGGCGTCCTGCTGCGCCGGGAGATCCTCGAGCGCGCCGAGGCGTGCGGTCTGCTGACCGAGAGCGGGGCCGATCCGCGGGTTTCCGAGGAGGAGGCGCTGGCCCGCCTCGACGCCTATCTGTGCGATGTCAAGGACCTGCAGATCCGCGACGGCCTGCACGTCTTCGGTCTGGCGCCCGCGCCGGAGCGCCGCGACGCCCTGCTCAAGGCCCTGCAGCGCTCGACGCCCGCAACCGCCGAGGCCGAGCTGGCGCGCAAGCTCGACGCCTGCGCCGCGGCCGAGCGCGACGCCCTGCTCGCCGCGCTGGACGGCCGCTTCGTACAGCCCGGGCCGGCCGGCGCACCCACCCGCGGCCGCGCCGACGTGCTGCCGACCGGACGCAACCTCTACGCCGTCGATCCCCGCGCCGTCCCGACCCGCTCGGCCATGGTCCTGGCCGAGAAGGCGGCCGAAGAGCTGCTGCGTCGTCACCTCCAGGACCACGGCGACTGGCCGCGCAGCCTGGTGCTCGACCTCTGGGGCAGCGCCACCATGCGGACCGGCGGCGAGGACCTGGCGCTGGCCTTCATCCTGATGGGCGCCAAGCCGGTCTGGGATCACGAGTCCGCCCGGGTCAGCGGGGTGGAGATCCTCCCCTTGGCCGTCCTCGACCGGCCGCGGGTGGACGTGACCGTGCGGGTCTCCGGTCTGTTCCGCGACGCCTTCGAGGCGCAGATTCTGCTGTTCGACGCCGCCGTGCAGGCGATCGCCGCGCGCGACGAGCCGGCGGAGTGGAACAGCCTCGCCGCCCAGGCCCAGGGATTATCGGGACCTGAGCTGCGGTCCGCGACAACCCGCATCTATGGCGCGGCGCCGGGCGGCTATGGCGCCGGCGTCGGCGGCCTGCTGCAGGCCAGCGGGGTCGCCGACAGGGCCGAGCTGGCCGCCGCCTATCTCTCCGCCTCGGGCCATGCCTACGGCCAGGGCCTGGGGGGCGAGGCCGATGCGACCGGCTTCGCCGCGCGTGTGGCCGGCGCCGAGGCCTTCGTCCACACCCAGGACCACGCCGAGATCGACCTGCTCGACGGCGACGACTTCGCCGCCCACGAAGGCGGGTTCGCCGCCGCCGCCGACAGCCTGGGCGCCCGGCCGGCCCTCTATCACGCAGACACCTCCCGCCCCGACGCGCCGAAGGTGCGGACCGTCAGGGAGGAAATCGCCCGCGTGGTGCGCGGCCGCCTCGCCAACCCGGCCTGGATCCACGGCATGATGCGGCACGGCTATCGCGGGGCCGCCGAGATCGCCAAGGGCGTCGAGGGCCTGTTCGGCTTCGCCGCCGCCCTGCCCAACCGCCTCGACGCCCAGTTCGAACTGGCCTTCGAGGCCACCCTCGCCGACCCCGAGGTCGACGCCTTCCTGCGGACAGCCAACCCCGAGGCCCGCGCCGCCATGGCCGAGCGGTTCCGCCTGGCGCTCGCCCGCGACCTCTGGCGGCCGCGCCGCAACAGCGTCGGCGCGATCCTGGACGCAGCGCCATGACCGGTCGCGTGCGCGGATGGTGCCCCTCGCTGTTCGAGCCGATGGCCTCGGGCGACGGCCTGCTGGCGCGGGTGAAGCCGCCGCTCGGCCGGCTGAGCGCCGAGGCCGCGCGAGCGCTCGCCGTCGCCGCCCAACGGTTCGGAAACGGTCAGCTGGAGCTCACCAATCGCGCGGCCCTACAGGTGCGCGGACTGTCGGAGGCGTCGCTGCCGCCGTTCCAGCAAGCGGTCCTCGCCGCCGGCCTGGCGAGCGCCGATCCTGCGGTCGAGCGGCGCCGCAACCTCGTCGTCTCGCCGCTGGCGTCGGCGGCGGGCGTCGCCCTGGCGACCGAGCTGGAGGCCTGGATCGCCGACGACCCCGCGTTGGCCGCCTTGCCGTCGAAGTTCGGCTTCACGGTCGAGGCGCCGGGCGGCGACATCGGCGTCGAACCTGATCCGCAGGGTTGGCGCATCCGGCTTGCAGGCTGCGAGGCGAGCGGTCTGACGGCGGAGCCGTTCGCCGCCATCCGGATCATCACCCACCGGTTCCTGGCGCTCGCGGCCGAGCAGGCCGAACCGCCCCGCCGGATGGCGGATCTCGTTGGGCGTTGCGGCCCCGAAGCGATCTTGACTGGCGTCGACGTCGCCGAGGCGCCGAACGCCCCCTCAGTCGCTTCGCGACACCTCCCCCGCGTTGCGGTGGAGCATCTTCGGCCCAGATCCTCCACCGCAACGCGGGGGAGGTGGATCGCCGAAGGCGAGACGGAGGGGGCGTTCCTCGCCGCCGGCGAAATTGGCAACGTCTTCGCCCTCGGCCTGCCCTTCGGCGCTTTCACGGCGGACGATCTCGACCTGGCCGCCGACTTTGCGGAGCGCTTCGCTGATGGCGAACTGCGGACCAGCCCGTGGCGCGCCCTGGTCCTGGCTGGCGTGTCGGATCCGGCCAGCCTGGAAGCCCTCGCCCGCGCCGCCGGCTTCCTCGTGGACCCGCAGGATCCGCGCCTCTCGGTGATCGCCTGCACCGGCGCTCCGGGCTGTGCGAGCGCGCACGCCGCGACGCGGATCGACGCGGCCGTCCTCGCCGCCCAGCGCCTGCCCGGCCGCGTCCACCTCGCCGGCTGCGCCAAGGGCTGCGCCCATCCCGCGCCCACCGCCTTCACCCTGGTCGCCACGGCCGACGGCTACGACCTGGTGCGCGACGGCCGCGCCGGCGCCCTGCCGGAGCGGCGCGGCCTCACCCTGTCCGAGGCGGCCCGCCTCCTCAACGAGATCCCATGAGCCAGACCCTCGACTACGTTCGCGACGGGGCGGCGATCTATCGCCAGTCCTTCGCCACCATCCGCGCCGAGGCCGACCTCGCCCGCTTCAGCCCGCTGGAGGAGCGCGTCGCCGTGCGCGTCATCCATGCCTGCGGCCTGGTCGAGGCGGCGGCCGACCTGGCCTTTTCGCCGGACTTCGCCGAGGCCGCCCACAGGGCCCTGCGCCGCGGCGCGCCGATCCTCTGCGACGCCGAGATGGTAGCCCACGGCGTGACCCGCGCCCGGCTGCCGGCGGCCAATCCCGTGGTCTGCAACCTGCGCGATCCGCGGACCCCGGACCTTGCGGCGAGGCTCGGCACGACACGATCCGCAGCAGCCCTGGAGCTCTGGCGCCCCCGGCTCGAAGGCGCCGTGGTGGCGATCGGCAATGCGCCCACCGCCCTCTTCCACCTGCTGGAGATGCTGGCGGCGGGCGCGCCACGGCCGGCGGCGATCATCGGCATGCCGGTGGGCTTTGTCGGGGCGGCGGAGTCCAAGGCGGCGCTGACGGAGCTGTCGCCCGTCCCCTGGGCGATCATCAAGGGCCGCAAGGGGGGCAGCGCCATGACCGCGGCGGCCGTCAATGCGCTGGCGAGCGACGTCGAATGAACATGACCGGACCTTTACGCGGCGCCCTGCGAGTGGTGGGAGTCGGCCCCGGCGACCCGGAGCTGATGACCCTGAAGGCCGCCCGCATCCTGGGCGCCGCCGACGTGGTGGCCTTCTTCGCCAAGGCGGGCCGGCCGGGCCATGCGCGGCGCATCGTCGAAGGCGCCCTGAACCCGGCCGCCGAACAGCTACGGCTGGAATATCCGTTCACCACGGAGGTGGACCTGGGCGACCCGCGCTACCTCGCCGAGATGGGCGAGTTCTACGAGCGCTGCGCCGACCTCCTGGCCCAGCGGCTCGACCGCGGCTGCGAGGTGGCGCTGCTGAGCGAGGGCGATCCCTTCTTCTACGGCTCGTCCATGTACCTGTTCGACCGGTTGGCGCGGGACTATCCCAACGAGGTGGTGCCCGGCGTCACCGGCATGAGCGGCTGCTGGGCCCAGGCCCGACTGCCGATCTGCCATGGCGACGATGTCTTCTGCGTCCTGCCCGGCACGCTCGACGAGGAGACGCTCACCGCGAGGCTGCGCGGCGCCGACGCCGCCGTGATCATGAAGGTCGGGCGCAACCTGCCGAAGATCCGTCGCGCCCTGGAGGCCGCCGACCTTCTGACCCGCGCCGTCTTCGTCGAGCGCGGCACCATGGGCGACGAGCGGATCACCCCGCTCGCGGAGCTAACGGAGGGGCCCGCCCCCTACTTCTCGCTCGTTTTGGTCCCCGGCCGGCAGAGGGCGCGATGAGCGGCCGGCTGTTCATCGTCGGCCTCGGCCCAGGCGACGCCTCGCTGCTGACGCCGCGCGCCGCCGAAGCCCTCGCCCAGGCGACCGACGTCCTGGGCTACGGGCCCTATGTCGCTCGCGTTCCCGAGCGCTCCGGACTGACCCGCCACCTGACCGACAACCGCGAGGAGCTGACCCGCGCCCGCCACGCCCTGGAGATCGCCGCCGCGGGCCGCATCGCGGCGGTGGTCTCGTCCGGCGATCCCGGCGTCTTCGCCATGGCCAGCGCGGTCTTCGAGGCGATCGAGGCGGGCGATCCGGTCTGGCGGGAGATCGAGGTCGAGGTGATCCCCGGCGTCTCGGCCATGTTCGCCGCCGCCGCCAGACTCGGCGCGCCCCTGGGCCACGACTTCTGCGCCCTCTCGCTGTCGGACAATCTGAAGCCCTGGGACGTCGTGCTCGACCGGCTGACGGCGGCAGCGCGGGCCGGCTTCGTCGTCGCCCTCTACAACCCGATCTCCAAGGCCCGTCCCTGGCAGCTGGGCGCCGCCTTCGAACGGCTGCGCGAGATCCTGCCGCCGCAGACGCCGATCGCCTTCGCGCGCGCCGTGAGCCGGGCCGACGAGCGGATCCTGACGACGGATCTGGCGAACGCTCGGCCGGAAGACGCCGACATGAGCACCCTGGTGCTGGTCGGCTCGGCCCAGACCCGGCGGATCGAGCGGCCGGACGGCCGCAGCTGGCTCTACACCCGTAGAAGCCTGGAGGCCGCCTCGTGACGCGCCTCCAGCCAGGCCAGGGCTTCTGGCCCATCGACGGCATGCTGGACGTCCAGTCCGCTGAGATCTGGGGCGAGCGGCCGCTCGACCAGGATCACCGGCAGGCTGAGCGCGCGGGCGGCGGCGAGCTTGGCGGCGGTGTCGCCGCCGCCGGAGTTCTTGGTCACCACGACCTCGATCCGGCGCGCCTCGAGCAGGCGCCGTTCGCAGGCCTCGCCGAACGGCGGGCGGGCGGTGATCACCTGGGCGCGCGGCGGCAGGCCCTCGGCCGGCGGGGCGTCGATGCTGCGGATCAGGTAGTCGTGCTGCGGCGCCTCGACGAAGGGCGCCAGGTCCTTCCGCCCGACGGTGAGCAGCACCCGGCGCGGCGCCTGGCCGAGCGCCTGCGCGGCCTGCGCCATGTCCGCGACGCCGGTCCAGCTGTCGCCCTCGACCGGCGACCAGGCCGGGCGCTCGACGATCAGCATCGGGGTTCCGGTGCGCCGCGCCGCTTCGACGGCGTTGCGGCGCATCTGGGCGGCGAACGGATGGGTGGCGCAGACCAAGAGGTCGGCGCCGGGGTCCCCCAGCCATCGGGCCAGACTTTCCACCCCGCCGAAACCGCCGATGCGATGCGGGATGGGCGGCAGGACCGGCGCCTTGGTGCGCCCGGCCAGCGACAGCACCGGCGCGAATCGGTCGTCGTCCGCCAGCAACCGCGCCAGGGCCGAGGCTTCGGCCGAACCGCCGAGGATCAGGACGCGCAGCGGAGCCATGGGCGGGCGGGAGGTCTCGGATGACGGGATCGGCGGCGAACGCGCCTTGGCTCGCCATAGTGGGGATCGGGGAAGACGGTGTCGAGGGCCTGGGCGAGGCCGCGCGCGCCCTGGTCCGCGGGGCCGAACTGGTGGTCGGCGGCGAACGCCACCTCGCCCTGGCGGCCCCGCTGATCCGCGGCGAGACCCTCGCCTGGCCGAGCCCGCTCAGCGACGCCGTCCCGCAGATCCTTGGCCAGCGCGGCCAACCGACCGTTGTGCTCGCGTCCGGCGATCCGTTCTGCTTCGGCGTCGGCGCCCTGCTCGCCCGCCATGTCGCCGAGACGGAGCGGCTCTGCCTGCCCGCGCCCTCGGCCTTCGCGCTCGCTTGCGCGCGTTTGGGCTGGTCGGCGCAGGAGAGCTCGCAGGTTTCGCTGTGCGGCCGGCCGCTGGAACCGCTCGCGCCGCTGCTGCAGCCCGGCCGCCGCCTGATGGTCCTGAGCGCCGACGAGTCCACGCCCGCGGCGCTCGCCGCCTATCTCGCCGAGCGCGGCTTTGGGCCCTCGCGGCTGCATGTGCTCGAAGCGCTCGGCGGACCGCACGAACGGCGGCGCGCGACGACGGCGGCGGCGTTCGACCTGGCCGACATCCAGCCGCTCAACCTGGTCGCCGTCGAGGTTGCGGCCGGGCCCGGCGCCCGCATCATTCCGCTGGCCTGCGGCCTGCCGGACGAGGCCTTCGAGCATGACGGCCTGATCACCAAGCGCGAGATCCGCGCCGTGACCCTGTCGGCGATGGCGCCCTGCGCCGGGGAGCTGTTGTGGGACGTCGGCGGCGGCTCCGGCTCGATCGCCATCGAGTGGATGCTGCGCCATCCGGACAACCGGGCCATCATGCTGGAGCCGAAGGCGGATCGGGCGGCGCGGGCGGCGCGCAACGCCTGCCAGTTCGGAGTCTCGGCCCTGCGCATCGTCCCCGACGCGGCGCCCGAAGGCCTGACCGGCCTGCCGACGCCGGACGCCGTCTTCCTCGGCGGCGGCGCCAGCGACCCGGCGGTGATCGAGGCGGCCTGGACGGCGCTCCGCTCGGGCGGCCGACTGGTGGCCAACGCTGTCACCGTCGAGACCGAGGCGGCCCTGCTGCAGGCTCGCGCCCGGCTCGGCGGTGGAATGACCCGGCTGTCGGTCGAGCGGCTGGAGCCGATCGGCGGCATGGAGGGCTTCCGGCCGGCGCGGACCGTCACCCAATGGACGGCGGTGAAGCCATGATCGTCGCCGGCGTAGGCTTCAGCTCGCAATGCAGCGCCGAGGAGCTGGCGGATCTGGTCCGCCGCGCCCAAACGACTGCAGGCCTCGATGCGAGAGCGCTCGCGACGGCGGCGTGGAAGGCCGACGCCGCCAGCCTCAAGGCCGCGGCCGACATCCTCGCCCTGCCCATCCTCGCCGTCGAACGCGCCCAACTTGCGGCCGCGGACAGCTGCGTCCTCACCGAGTCCGCGGCCTCGCGGACAGCCGCCGACGTAGGCTCGGTCGCCGAGGCCGCCGCCCTGGCCGCCGCCGGCCCCCGCGCGCGGCTGCTCTTGCCCCGCATCGCCTCCGCCCACGCCACCTGCGCCCTGTCTCAAGGAGAGCCCTCATGACTGTGCATTTCATCGGCGCCGGCCCAGGGGCCGCCGACCTCATCACCCTGCGCGGCCGCGACCTGCTGGCGCGCTGCCCGGTCTGCCTCTACGCCGGCTCGATCGTGCCGCCGGAGCTGCTCGCCCATTGCGGGCCGGACGCGCGGCTGGTCGACACCGCGCCGCTGACGCTGGACGAGATCGAGGCCGAGTACGCCCAGGCCCACGCCGCCGGCCAGGACGTCGCGAGGCTGCATTCCGGCGACCTGTCGATCTGGAGCGCGGTCGCCGAGCAGATCCGCCGGCTGGAGCGGCTGGGCATTCCCTACACACTCACCCCCGGCGTCCCGGCCTTCGCCGCCGCCGCCGCCGCGCTCGGCCGCGAGCTGACGGTCCCGGAGGTCGCCCAGAGCGTAGTGCTGACGCGGTTTTCCGGCCGAGCCTCGAAGATGCCGGCCAGCGAGACCCTGGAGGCCTTCGGCGCGACCGGCGCGACGCTCGCCATCCACCTGGCGATCCACGCCCTGGCCGAGGTGGCCGAACGACTCTTGCCCTTCTATGGCGCGGATTGCCCCGCCGCCGTGGTGGTCCGCGCCAGCTGGCCGGACGAGCGAGTGATCCGCGCCCCGCTGGGGGGCCTCGTCGCCGCCCTGGCCGCCGAGCCGGTGGAGCGCACGGCGCTGATCCTGGTGGGCCCGGCCCTGGGCGCGACCGACTTCCGTGAAAGCGCCCTCTACCAGAAGGGCTACGACCGCCGGTTCCGCTCGGAGGCTCAGGCGTGAGCGCTGCGCGCCACCAGGGCGCCATGGCGGTCGAAGATCAGCACCTCGAGGTCGACGTCCGCGCCGCGCAGGACCTCCGCCGCCACCGTGCGGGCTTGTCCGGCGACCACCTCGCCCAGGGCGAAGCCCTGCTCGCGGGCGAGGTCGAAACATTCGGCGACGGTGTTCGCGCCGCCGAAGCGCTCGGTCAGCGCGGCTGGCGCGCCGGCCGCGGCCGCGACGCTGGCCAGGGCCGCAAGGTCGGCCGAGCCGCGCTTGGAATGCAGATCGAGGCGGCCCTGGGCCAGCTTGGTGATCTTGGCCACGCCGCCGGCGATGCTGACCCGCGCGATGGGATGGTCGCGCAGGTGTTTGAGCATGCCGCCGACGAAGTCGCCCATGTCGATCAGGGCGATCTCCGGCAGGTTGTAGAGCGCCTGGACGGCGGCTTCGGAGGTGCGCCCGGTGGCGCCCGCGACATGGGTGAGACCCGCCGCCCGCGCCACATCGATCCCGTTGCGGATGCCATAGATCCAGGCGGAGCAGGAATAGGGCACCACGACGCCGGTCGTGCCCAGGATCGACAGGCCGCCGACAATGCCCAGCCGACCGTTCAGCGTCCGTTCGGCGATCACCTCGCCGCCGGGGATGGAGACCTCGACCACCACGTCGCCGAGCGCGCCGGCTGCCGCCGCGACCTCGCTGATAGCCTGGGCGATCATCTGCCGGGGCATGGGATTGATCGCCGGCTCCCCCGGCGGCAGCGGCAGCCCAGGCCGGGTCACCACGCCGACGCCCGGGCCGGCGCGGAAGCTGACGCCACTGCCCGGCGCACCCAGACTGACCGTCGCGCGCACCAGGGCGCCGTGGGTGACGTCGGGATCATCCCCGGCGTCCTTGACCACGCCTGCGCTGGCGGCGCCGTCGCCGCGCGCCGTTTCGGCGAGCGTGAAGCCGACGCGATGGCCGCCGGGCAGGGTGATCTCCACCGGATCTGGGAAGTCGCCCGTCAGGAGCGCGGCATAGGCGGCCTTGGCCGCCGCGGTCGCGCACGCGCCGGTCGTCCAGCCTCTGCGCAGCGGCCCGTCATTCGCCATCCGACGGCCTATATCGCCGGGGCCGGTCCCTGTCAGGGGGCAAAGCCATGACCGCTCGCGGCCTGATCATCGGCGCGCCCCGGTCCGGATCGGGGAAGACCACCCTCACCCTGGCCATGCTGGCGGCCTTCCGCCGCCGCGGCGTGGCGATCCGGGCGGCGAAGTCCGGCCCCGACTACATCGATCCGGCCTTCCACGCCGCAGCCACCGGCGCGCCCAGCCTGAACCTGGACAGCTGGGCGATGAGCCCGGCCCAGCTCGGCGCCCTGGCGGCGGAAGCCACGGCGGACAGCGAGCTGCTGATCGTGGAATCGGCCATGGGCCTGTTCGACGGGGTGGCGGTGGAGCCCGGGCGCTCGGGCGCCGGCGCAGACCTCGCCGCCTCGCTCGGCCTGCCGGTCCTGCTGGTGCTCGACATCTCCGGCCAGTCGCAGACCGCCGCGGCGGTGGCGCGCGGCTTCGTCGGCCACGCCCCGGGCGTAGAGATCGCCGGGGTGGTGCTCAACCGCCTCGCCAGCGAACGGCACCGGTCCGGGATCGTCCAGGCGATGGAGGCGATCGGCCTGCCGGTGCTGGGGGCGGTCCCGCGCGACGAGCGCTACGCCGTTCCGGAGCGGCACCTGGGTCTCGTCCAGGCGGACGAGCATCCTGCCCTGCGCGAACACCTGGAACGCCTCGCCGACCTCGCCGAGGCGCATCTGGACCTCGACGGGATCGCGCGTCTCGCCACCGCGCCTGCGCTCGCCACGGCGCCCGCGTCCGAGCCTCCGCTCCCGCCGCCCGGCCAACGCATCGCGCTGGCCCGCGACGCCGCCTTCAGCTTCATCTATCCGCACCACCTTCAGGGCTGGCGGCGCGCCGGCGCCGAGATCCACACCTTCTCGCCGCTGGCCGACGAGCCGCCGCCGGAGGCCTGCGACGTCTGCTGGGTGCCGGGGGGCTATCCCGAGCTGCATGCCGGGGCGCTGGCGGCAGCCACACGGTTCAAGGCCGGCCTGGCGCGGTTCGCCGACACCCGCCCGGTGCACGGCGAGTGCGGCGGCTACATGGCGCTGGGCGAGGGCCTGGAAGACGCCGCCGGCGCGCGCCACGAGATGGCCGGTCTGCTCAGCCACTCGACCTCGTTCGCGCGGCGCAAGATGAACCTCGGCTACCGCCGCGCCCAGCTGCTGGCGCCGGCCCCGATCGGCGCAGCCGGCGAGGTCCTCCGCGGGCACGAGTTCCACTACGCCAGCCTGATTGATCCGGGCCGCGACACGGCCCTGGTCCGGCTGAGCGACGCCCAGGGCCGCGATCTGGGGTCCGCCGGCGGCCAGCGCGGCCGGGTCACCGGCGCCTTCTTCCACGCCATCGCCGCGGAAGGCGGCGCCCCGGAGGTCTCCCATGGCTGAATCCACCCCTCGCCCGGGAGAGCTCCGGCGCAAGATCCTCGTGCTCTACGCCGGCCTGATCGCGGCGAACCTGGCGGCCTGGGCCGCCGCCCTCATGCTGTTGCACGACCAGCCGCTGCTGCTCGGGACTGCGGTGCTGGCCTATGGCTTCGGCCTGCGGCACGCGGTCGACGCCGACCACATCGCCGCCATCGACAACGTCACGCGCAAGCTGATGCAGGACGGACGCCGGCCGGTCACCGTCGGCCTGTTCTTCGCGCTCGGCCATTCGAGCGTGGTCTTCGTCGCCTCGGTGCTGGTGGCGCTCACGGCCGGCGCGCTCGCCCATATCGAAGGGCTGAAGACCGTCATGGGGACCGTCTCCACGGTGATTTCCGCCAGTTTCCTGTTCGCCATCGCCATCACCAACCTCTGCATCCTGCGGGGGCTCCTGCGGAGCTGGCGGCGCCTGAAGTCCGGAGCGCTGGACGCCGACGCCGCTCCGGTCGCGATGACGTCCGGATTCCTCGGCCGGCTCCTGCGGCCGATGTTCGCCATGATCACCTCGAGCTGGCAGATGGCCCCCCTGGGCCTGCTCTTCGGCCTGGGCTTCGAGACGGCGACCGAGGTGAGCGTCATGGGGCTGGCCGCCAGCCAGGCCGCCGCCGGCGCGCCCCTGGCCGTGGCGCTGGTCTTCCCGGTGCTCTTCGCCGCGGGCATGTCCCTGGTCGACGCGACCGATGGCGTTCTGATGGTCGGCGCCTACCAGTGGGCGTTCGTCGAACCGCAGCGCAAGCTCGCCTACAACCTTGTCATCACCCTGGTCTCTTCGGGCGTCGCCCTGCTGATCGGCGCGGTGCAGACCGCCGGACTGATCTCGGAACGCCTGCATCTGCACGGGAGCGGCTGGTCGGTCGCAGACCGCATCGGCGAGCATTTCAACCTGCTCGGGTGGATCATCATCGGCCTGCTGGCCGGCGGCTGGTTGGCGTCCTTGGCTGTCGCTCGGCTACGTGCACTCGCCGCGACAACGCCCGCAGAGCTCTAGCCGCGCTCGCGCGATCAAGATGTCGGTCGGAGATCGCTTGGCGCTCCGGCCGACGCAGCACCGACTGCCGGATGCACGCGACCTTTTTCGCGCTGCGCCCTTCCTGGATCATCCCGTCCACGAGCCGCTGGGCGGTGAGCAGCCCGGCCCGGCCTGACAGCTGGGCTCGCCCGACGAATACCTCCATTCACAACTTAGACACCACGACAAGGGGGTCTGTTAAAATATCAGAGACCGTGTTTTTCTTGTCTCACTGGTTCTGGTTCTTGCACGGAATTGATCTCGCAGTTGCGAGTTCGAGGTTAAGATGGCTCGTCTCCAACGGTTATTAACATTTGTTCTCGCTGGACTTACCGGATCGGTTGCATTTGCTTCGGCCCCAGCCGTAGCGGTTGATTCTCATCCTACGCCCCGCGCCATCGAGGAGACCTCGATCGAGCAGGGACCATCGGTGACGATCGCGCGTCGCCTGGTGCAGGCGGCAGGCTCCTTCGAGCGCTACGTCCGAAACACCACCGCCATCAGCCCGGATTTCGATGACGCCGCGAGGGTGTCTGCTGCGGTGATGGCGAGCGCCAGCTACGAGCCCCGGCAGTTGGAGGAAGGCGCCGTGGCGTACGCCGCGATGGTGGCGCTGCAAGAGCCGACGTTCGCAAGGGGCCTGTCGAGCCTGGCGAAGGACCCTTCCGCGAGCGCCGCCTTTGTCGAGCGTTTGAAAAGCGCGCCGGAACAGATTCTCGAGGCGCCCGGAGCCTGGCAGGCGGCGGGCCTGGCTTCCGCCGCCCTGGACGATATGGGCTCCGACCTCCTCGAACGTGGTCATGCGGTGAAGCAGGCGGCCTACACCATCCAGCGCCAGCCCTGGTCTCAGCAGCCGGTGGATGAGCCTGCCGCGCGCCTGTCGCGGGTGAAGGCGCGCTCGCAAGCGCCGGGGACGCTGACGGATGCGGAGACGCAGCGTTTGTTGGCGAAGGTGGTGGCCTATCGCAGCGCCTCCGGCGTGGCGCCGCAGCCCGCCCCCGCGCCGGCGATCGTTCGCGGCCTGGCGCTCGCCGCGGCGGCGATGCTGGGTCAGGCGGGCGAGCAAGGCGCCGACGCTCTGGGGCCGCTGTTGACCGATCTTGGCGCTCGCGGGTGCCTGAAAATGGCCAAGCTGAACCTGCACCAATGCCTCGCCGTCGCGGGCCCTCAATACGAGGACGTGTTCTGCGCCGGCGAACACGCCATGGCCGACACCGGGCAGTGCATCGTCAATGCGGCGCGCGGCCAAACTGCGCGCGGCGCGCCAACGCCTGTCGCCCAGCCGCGCGCCGCAATGGCGGTGTCCGTCCCCGTAGCGCTGGGCGCTGAGGCGCAGACGGCTTACGGCGCGCGCCCTTCCGCTGACACCTCAGGGATCAACGTGAGCGACACCGTCGAATAGCCTGCGGAGCAATGCGCGTCATCGAAGGCGGCTGAAGCAGGAAGTCGCCGGCGGCGGCGCCCTGCACGACCCCATTGGTGGAGCGGTTCGCCGCGATCGCCTGATCCCGGCAAGCCCCAGGGGATTGCGCGGCTTCGGACCCATACAAGCAGCTTTTTTGAGCACTTGCTCCGAACAGTTGTGTCCGAGCACTATGCAATCGTCGCAGGAGTCGCGGGATGCCGAACGAAATTCGAACGAGCCCCTCCCGCCGCCGGATCCGCGCCGTCAGCCGGTGCAAGGCGAGAGACCAAGAACTCGACCAAAGCGACCTGAATCCGGTCGGAGCCGGTACGACCAGCAGCTGTCGAGCCGCTGCCGGCCCGCAGCATATTGTCAACTAATCTGACGACATGACGGGCGGAGACCCGTAACCTCGCGGGGGGATTGATCTTGAAGTCCAGCGGCGCATCCTTGCCGGTGATCGCGTGCCTAGCGTGCGTGAGCGCCCTTGTCACGGCGACCTCTTGCCCGGCGCAAGGGGCTGCATCGGCCAGCCTTTCCAAGATGTCGATCGAACAACTGGCCGGCATCCAGGTCACCTCGGTCTCGAAGAGATCCGAACCCCTCGGCCAAGCGGCGTCCGCGATCTATGTGATCACGCGCGACCAGATCCTGAGATCCGGCGCTGTGACCGTCCCGGAGATCCTGCGTCTCGCTCCGAACCTTCAAGTCTATCAGACCAGCGCCAGCCGATACGTCATCACCTCTCGCGGCCTCAACGGCAGCCAGGCCGCTCAGAATTTCTCCAACAAGCTGCTCGTGCTGATCGACGGTCGCACCGTCTACTCACCGCTCTTTTCGGGCGTGTACTGGGACATGCAGGACGTCCTTGCCCAGGACATCGAGCGTATCGAGGTCGTCAGCGGACCTGGGGCGGCACTTTGGGGCGCCAACGCCGTCAATGGCGTGATCAATATCACCACGCGCGACTCGGCCGACACCCAGGGCGGCGTGGTCACCGCCTCGGTCGGCGATCAGCAGCGCAGCGCCAGCCTACGGTTCGGGGGCAGGATTTCCGAGGCGCTGACCTATCGTCTGTATGCAAAGACCGTTGCTGAAGACGACACCTACACCGCAGCGGGCGCTCGGGCGCATGACCATTGGTCCAAGCCGCAGGCCGGGTTTCGCCTGGATTGGACCCCCACGCGGGCGGACACCATCACCCTTCAAGGCGACGGATATAAGGGCTTCGAAGCCCAGGCGGGCCTTCCGGCGCAGGATATCAACGGCGGCAATCTCCTGGGTCGCTGGAGCCGGGCTTGGGAAGATGGCTCAGCGTTTCAACTGCAGGGATATTACGACCACGCGGAACGCGGTGACGAGGCCTCCGGATCCGGCTTCCGCGTCGACACCTACGACGTCGACGTGCAGCACAGCTTCTCGCTGGGCGAGCGGCAGCAGATCGTGGCCGGCGGCGGCTACCGGCTCAGCCGCTATCGTATCGATGGAAGCGCCACGCTGCTGTTTTCGCCGCCCGGCCGCGACCTGAAGCTGTTCAACGCCTTCGTCCAGGACAGCGTCACGCTGGGTCCGCGAACCACCTTGGTGCTTGGGCTGAAGGTCGAGGACGACCCCTATATCAAGCCGCAGCTGCTGCCGACCGCCCGGCTGGCCTGGACCCCCGGCGAGAGGTTGACCCTTTGGGGCGCGGTGTCTCGCGCCATCCGATCGCCGACGCCGTTTGACCGCGATGTCGTCGAAATAGCGTTCGGCGGGCCCTTCCTGGTCGGCGATTCAAACTTCCGGAGCGAGACGCTCACCGCCTACGAGCTGGGCGCCAAGATCAAGCCGACGCCGAAGGCGTCGCTGGTGATCAACAGCTATTACAACACCTACGACGACCTTCGGAGCATCGAGCTCACGCCCGTCGTGTTCCTGCCGCTGCGCTGGGGAAATCTCCTTAAGGGACACGCCTACGGGGTCGAGGCTTGGGGCGATTATCAGGTCGCTCCCTGGTGGCGGCTCTCGGCCGGGTTCAATTACCTCGACCAGAAGTTCAAGTTCCAGCCGGGGGCCAGCGGTCTTGTGGGCCTGAGCCAGGTCGCCAACGATCCGAAATACCAGGCGTCGCTCAAGTCCGCCCTGGACCTGGGCGACCGCGTGACCCTGGATGCGGCGTTGCGCTATGTCAGCGCCCTGCCCGAGCCCCGGATCCCCAGCTACGTCGAGCTGAACGGACGCCTGGCCTGGAACGTCACCGATCAAGTCCAGCTGGCTCTCTCGGGCCGCAACCTCCTGCACGCCAAGCACACAGAGTACGAAGACGGCGCCCAGATCCCGCGAAGCGTCTTCGTTGACGTCCAATGGCGCTTCTGAGACACGGCAAAGCCGTCGGCGGGATCGGGCCCTGGAAAGCGAGGGGCCGGGGCGCTGCGACGTGCGCCATGCTCGCGCTGGCGATCTGGACGAGTTCATCGCGCACCAGCCGGGCGCAGGACGCCTCGCTGGAATACGCCGTCAAAGCCAACTTCCTCTTCAAGTTCGGCCCATTCGTGGAGTGGCCGCCGCGGGTCTTCGCCTCGGCGACGGCCCCCTTCAACATCTGTGTCGTAGGGCAGGATCCGTTCGGACCTGCTTTGGACGACGCAGTCCGTAGTCAGACCATCGATGGCCATCCCATCGCCGTGCGCCGCCTGCGCACCGTATCGGCGGAGCCGCCCTGCCATGTGCTCTACGTAGGCAGGTCTCCTGACCAGAAGCCGTCGGACATCCTGCGGATCGTGCGCGGCGCCCCGGTGCTCACCGTCACCGACGAGGGCGTCGGCACAGGCGGCGGAATCGTGCATTTCGTACTACGCCAGGGTCGCGTCCGTTTCGGGGTGAATTCGGGATCGGCGCAGACCAGCGGCCTGACCATCAGCTCCAAGCTCCTTGGCCTGGCGGTGCCTGTGCGAACGGCCGGCGGATGACCATGGCGGCGCTCCTCGACCGCATCAGCCGCAAGATCACCCTGAGCCCGACAGTCGCCATCGGGGTCGCTGCGGCGCTGCTCATCCTCAGCCTCGCGCTGGGGATCTACAACGCGCGCGCCGGTCGGGCGGAAGGCGCGCGACAGGCGCAGGTCCAGGCCGACATCCTCGCCGCCAGCGTCGCCGGGGCCCTTGCGTTCGAAGATCGGACCGCCACGCAGGAGTACGTCAATGCGCTTCGCGCCAATCCGGCCGTGGAGGCCGCCGGCGCGTACGACGGAAGCGGCCAGCTCGCTGCGGGCTTCCAACGCGCCGGACCGCCGCTCCCGTCCCTCGGCGGAGTGCGGTCGCCGGTGTTCGACCAGCAGCGCCTGAGCGTCACGGCGCCGGTCACCCAGGGGACCACCCGGCTGGGCTCGGTTTTTCTGCGCCTCTCGACCGAGACATGGGCCAGGCGCGCGATCCGCTATGTGGGCATCGCCGCCGTCATTGTCATGGCCTCGCTCCTCGTGGCCGTGCTCGGCGCCTCCCACGCACGGCTGAGGGAAGCGCACGGCAAGCTGCAGCGAGAGATCAAGGAGCGTCAGAAGGTCGAAGACGCCCTTCGCCAGTCTCAGAAGATGGAGGCCATGGGCCAGCTGACCGGCGGCGTCGCCCACGACTTCAACAACCTGCTCATGGTGGCCTCCAGCGGCCTCGATCTCATGGACCGCACCTCCGACCCGGTTCGCCGTGATCGCCTGAAGCAGGGCATCCGCCAGGCCATCGACCGGGGCGCAAGCCTTACCCAACAGCTCCTCGCGTTCGCCCGCCGGGCGCCGGTTCGCCCGGAAGTGATCAATCTGCACACGCGCCTAACGGGTATGCGCGACCTGCTGGACCGGTCGCTCCGAGAGGACGTCACGGTCGATATCCAGCCTGCGCCCGACCTCTGGCCCGTCGAAGTCGACCCGTCGGCGCTTGAGCTGGCGATCCTCAATACGGCCATCAATGCACGCGATGCGATGCCCTCGGGCGGCGCCATCACCATCAAGGCCGTCAACATCCCCGCTGAAGCGAGCCGGGCGGCGGCCGACGTGGTCTGCATCTGCATCATCGATACAGGCGTCGGGGTCGCCCCAGACCTTGTCGAGCGGGTGTTTGAGCCCTTCTTCACAACGAAGGGCGTGGGCCAAGGAACCGGATTGGGTCTCAGCCAGGTCTATGGATTTGCGCGCTCGTCAGGCGGCGAGGTCGAGTTTCAAAGCGAGCTCGGCAAGGGCTCGACGGTCTGCATTCGCATTCCCCGCTCATTGAAGACGGCGCCTGCTGACGTCCCCGTGCACGCCGTGGTCGATCAACGGGGCGCGCGACGTCGCCGTGTGCTCCTGGTCGAGGACGACGACAACGTCGCCCAGTTGGTGGGCGAGATGCTGGAGGAGCTCGGCTATGGGGCGACGCGTGCATCAGACGCCGCCAGCGCGCTCGAGATCCTCCGCCGGGAGAGCAGCTTCGACCTCGTCTTTTCGGACATGGTGATGCCGGGCGAAATGAACGGTCTGGACCTGGCGGACGAGATTGCAATCCGCCGACCTGGCCTGCCGATCGTCCTGACCACGGGCTATAGCGCGACCGCTACGGCCGCTGCGGCGAAGGGTATTCGACTTCTTGTGAAGCCCTACCGAATAGACGCGCTGGCCACTGAGCTCCAGGCGGCGCTTGTCGGGGAGCCCCTTGGCATGAGGTCCCACTGACGGTCTCGAGTCGGCCCCAACCGAGGGTCGCGCCCACTCGCCTACTCAGACCAGAGCTGCGGTCTCGCGACCGCATGCGGCGTTCAGTGCCGGGCGGCTGTGGAGGTCGTCGGCCTCGGTTTGACGGGGGCGCTTGAAGGCGCGACCGTCCTGCGATCAGCGCGCCTGTCGGCTCGGGCCAACAGCGACGCGATCAGGTCTGTCTCTTCAGTGAAGCTGATAAATTTCGGCTTGCTACGCAACTCAGGCTCCCATGTCCGGCCACGATGGTGAGACAACGGAACGTGCCTCGCGTGGAATGGTCCAAGGCGACCCACCGAACAACTTTACGCTGTGTCAAATGGGTCACGGCTGATGCTCTGTTGAAAAAATACGACTCCCTCACTCCGACAACGATAGGGCGCTTCGTCGCGCCGCTCGGCCCGTCCCTTCCGAAGCGACGCGATGACCGCCCGAAGCCCGAGCCCGACGCGCACATAACAAATGCCTCGGCGCGGAACGCCATCGCTGATCCCTGGTTATCCGGAAACCCCGTCCCCCAAGGCCGAAATGGGCTCGGCGTCCACATGGAGAAACGTCATGCTAAGGACCGCTGTTCTCATGAGTGGCTTGCTTTGCCTGTCGTCGCCCGTCGCGGCCCAGGTCAACTCAGCAGATCTGAAGTGGGGCCCAGCTCCCGCCGTGTTCCCTGCGGGCGCCCAGATGGCGGTGCTGTCGGGTGATCCTCATAAAGCAGGGGTGTTTGTGGTTCGGCTCAAGGTGCCGGCTGGATACAAGGTCCCGGCCCATCACCATCCGACAGATGAATATGTGACCGTCATCTCCGGAGATCTGTCGCTTGGGATGGGCGACAAACTCGATCCGGCCAAGGCCGCCAAGCTGGCCGCAGGGGGCTTTGCGGTGGCGGGCGCCAAGATGAACCACTTCGCCTTCTCCACCGAAGGCGCCGTGGTGCAGGTCTCAGCCGAAGGCCCGTTCGGGATGACCTATGTCAACCCAGCCGACGACCCGACCCGCCAGTAGCGATCAGATCGGTTGACGATTAAAAATCAGCCCTTCGGTCGGAAGCCCTGAGGCGCCTCCACGGCCGGCGTCACGCCCTCACAGCGTCAAATGAGACGCCGGTCATATGGCTCAGCGTGGTTAGCTCGCCGAAAGCGTGAGCGAGTGGGGAAGGCGCCATGGCCTTAGAGTCGCGCAAGCGGTCTGTCGGCATCGGGCGGTGTCAGTAGAGAGACCCGATAGCCTGGTGCGGGAGCGCCGCGATGGCGATCCGCGGCGCGGTCGCCTTCATCTTTGCGACCGGTTTCTGCAGCAGGTCTCCACGGCTCCGGACCGCCCCGCCCTGCTGTTTGACGGCGAGTGGACGGGCTACGGCGCGCTGGAACGACGCTCCCGGGGGCTGGCGCTGGTGCTTGGCCGCGCCGGCTATGGTCCGGGCGCACGCATCGCGGTGCTGGCCGAGCGGCGCCCTGAGGTCGTCTGGTCGATGCTGGCGGTGAGCCGACTGGGCGGCGCCTTCATCGTGCTCGATTCCGCCTATCCCGAGGCGCGGCTGGCGGCCCTGCTTGAGATCTGCCGCCCGCACGCCATCGTCTCAGGCGCCCCGCACCTCGAGCCGATCGCGACCAGGCTGGCGGCCGCGCGCGGCGTTCCGCTCTTCAGCGCCGACGCCCCGGAGGCGGGGCCTGACGCCGAACTTCCAGCGCTCAGTCACGACATCCGCGATCGGCCGGCCTACTTCCTGTTCACGTCCGGAAGCACGGGTGAGCCGAAATGCGTCGCGTGCAGCCATGGGCCGCTCACCCACTTCGTGGACTGGCACGCACGAACCTTCGACCTGACCCCGTCGGATCGGTTCACCATGCTCTCGGGGCTCTCGCACGATCCCTTGCTGCGCGACGTCTTCACGCCGCTTTCGATCGGGGCGAGCCTGGCCATCCCGCAGCAGCACACGCTCACCGACCCGGCCGCGCTCGCGCCCTGGTTCGACGAGGTCGGCGCCACTGTCACCCACCTGACGCCGCAAATGGGCCAAGTCCTCGCCGCCGGACGGAGCAGAACGTCTGCGCTGCCGCGCCTCAGGCGACTGTTCTGGGGCGGCGACAGCCTGCTTCCCGCCCATGTCGAGGCGGTGGCCGCCCTCGCCCCCGAGGCTCGGCATGTGAACTTCTACGGATCGACAGAGACCCCGCAGGCCGCCGCCTTCTTCGAATACGAGGGCGCTGGGCCCTGGCCGACCGTCCCGGTGGGGCGTGGCGCCGAGGGTTTCGAACTGCTCCTGGTCGATGCGGCGCGAGGGTTGCTGCGAGACGGCGATAGCGGCGAGATCGCCGTCCGCTCGGCGCATCTGAGCCTGGGCTATGTACGGGCGGGAGAGGTGGTCGCTCCCAACGATCGCGGCGTCGACGACGAGGGCCGTTCGCACATCTACTACACCGGAGATCAAGGCCGCCGCCTTGCCGACGGCGCGATCCTGATGCTTGGCCGCAAGGACGACCAGGTGAAGGTCCGCGGCCATCGCGTCGACCTGTCCGAAGTGACCGGCGCCCTGCTGGCCCACCCGTGCGTGGAAAGCGGCGTGGCCCTGTCGGTCGGCGAGGGCGCGGAGCTTCGCATCATCGCGTTTGTTCATGCCAGGCCAGGTCCCGCGCGCGGCGATCTGGCGGCCTTCCTTGCAGAACGCCTGCCGCACCCCATGCGGCCCCACGAGATCCAATGGCTGGACGCGATCCCCCTGCTGCCGAACGGGAAGATTGATCGGGCGGCGCTCAAGGGCGCCGTTGCGAGCCCCGACGTCACCTCCGCCGAGATCGCCGCTCCGGCCCATGCGTCAGAGGTCGAAGCCGCCCTGATGACGTCCTGGGCGGCCGTGCTCGGCCGGCGCGACATCAGCCCGCAGGACAGCTTCATCGACCTCGGCGGAGACAGCCTGTCTCACGTCGAGGCCTACCTCGTGCTCGAGGACCTGCTCGGCCAGGCGCCGGCGAACTGGCCTGAGATAAGCATCGCCGACCTTGCGGGTCAGAAAACGCAGGCCGATCCGACCTGGCGCGCCGTCGAAACCTCAATGCTGGTGCGCGCCGTCGCGATCGTGCTGGCGGTCGCGAGCCACGTGGCGCCCGCCCTGGCGCAGACGGGCGCGACCACGGGCCTGTTTCTCGCCTCGGGCTACATCTTCTCCGGACTGAAGCTGGAACAGATGTTCAAGCATCGCACCGGAAAGCCGGTCTTGAAATCGGTCTTGAACGTCGCGCTGCCCACCGCGATCGTCGCCGCCATATTATTCATGGGGCAAGTTTTCAGGAACAGGCCGGCGTCGATATTCTCAATATTGTTTGTGAACGACTATATAGATTATGGATCGCCCTGGATCCGGGCGCTCCAGGGGGACGGTGTTCAGGAGTATTTGTGGTACGTCCACGCGTTCGTGAAGATCCTTCTTTTTGTCTACCTCGCGTATGAGGTGGCGAAGCGGGTCTTCGGCGTGACGCTCGAGAAGCGCCATTTCCTGTGGGGACTTTTCTGGATCGGATGTGCGACGCGGTTCGCCGTCCCCGTCGGGCTCGACCCCGCCGTGCTCCGCGAGGGCCTGCCGGAGGTGTCGGTCCTTCGCTACGCCGCCAGCAGCAATCTGGCGACCTTCGTCCTGGGAGCCCTGCTGGCTGGCGGCCTTTGCGCTCGTGGCAAGTTGATGATGCTCGGCACGACGGCGCTCTTCGCCGCGATGAGCGCCGTCGTTTTCGGTCTTCCGGGCGGCCTCGCCGCGATCGTCTACGGAGCCGCGCTGCTCTATTGCAAGCGGATAAGCCTGCCGAGGTTCATCGCTCCGGTCGTCATGCAGCTTTCAGGCGCCTCCCTCTATATCTACCTGACGCAGTTTATCTTTTTCAAAGTCGCCGGGCGGCTGACGGGCCCGCCCCTCCCCCTCGTGCAAATCGTCCTGGCCGTGGTCGGAGGGGTCGTGGTGTGGCGATGCGCGGCGTGGATCAGCGCCGCCGCCGCGCCGAGGCTCGCTCGCCGCGCCGCCAGTTTTTCGCTGCTGCCAGGCAAGCCCTGAGACGCACGGCTAGGGCCCGTTCGGCTTCAGGTAAACCGTCGCACACAACGGCGGAGCCTAGGGAAATGATGTTGTGGCGCTGCATCGAGGGTGTCAGGCTTCGACATGACCTCGAGCGAGATAATCTCTCTTCGAGGGGCCCGCCGCAGTCTGCGGAGAGTGTTTCTTCTTCTGCTGCTTGCGCTGGGCTTCGCCTCGGCTACGGCGCCTGCCGCGCCGCAGGGCGGCCGCGTGGCCGTGGTTTTGACGATCGACGGCGCCATCGGCCCGGCCAGCGCCGACTATTTCAAACGCGGCTTGGCAGGCGCCCGGACCCGCGGGGCGGCGATCGTCGTCTTGCAGTTGGACACCCCCGGCGGGCTCGACGCCTCCATGCGCGAGATGATCCGCCAACTTATCGCCTCGCCCGTGCCCGTCGCTGTCTATGTCGCGCCCGGCGGCGCGCGCGCGGCGAGCGCGGGGACCTACATCCTCTACGCCAGCCACATCGCGGCGATGGCGCCGGGCACCAATCTCGGGGCGGCGACCCCGATCCAGATCGGCCTGCCGGGGATACTCCCAGGGAACGAGCCTGAGGGGCAGGACCGCAAGCCGGCCCCCGGCGCCGACGAAGGCCGGCGACCCGCAAAGGACGATCAGGCGCGCGCTCCAGCGGCCGCAAGCCAGACCGACGCCAAGGCGATCAATGACGCCGTCGCCTATATCCGGGCCCTGGCCCACCTGCGCGGCCGCAACGCCGATTGGGGCGAGCGGGCGGTGCGCGAGGCCGCCAGCGTGGACGCCAGCGACGCGCTGGCGGCCGGCGTCATCGACTTCATCGCGCGGGACGTGGCCGACGTGCTGGCCCAGGCCGACGGGCGGGCCGTGACGGTCGGCGACGCCCGGCTTGTCCTGCGCACGCGCGGTCTCGTCATCGAACAGGTCAGGCCGGATTGGCGTCACCAGCTGCTGGCCGCCATCGCCAACCCCAACCTCGCCCTCGTCCTGATGATGATCGGGGTTTACGGCCTGCTCTTCGAGTTCATGAACCCGGGCGCGCTCTTTCCCGGCGTGATCGGCGTGATCAGCCTGCTCGTGGCGCTTTACGGACTGGCCGTGCTGCCGGTGAACTATGCCGGCCTGGCCCTCATCCTGGTCGGTATGGGCCTGATGGTGGCCGAGGCGCTTGCGCCCTCCTTCGGAATCCTGGGCATCGGCGGCGCGGCCGCCTTCCTGTTGGGTGGGATGATCCTGATCGACAGCGAGGCGCCGGGCGTCTCCGTATCGCTTCCCCTGGTCGCCGGCCTCGCCGTGGTCAGCCTCGCCTTTTCGCTGGTCGTCGTGAGGCTGGCGCTCACCGCCCGGCGACGGCGCGTGGTGAGCGGCCGGGAAGAGATGATCGGCTGCCCCGGCGTCGTTCAGACCTGGAGCGACGGAGTGGGCTACGTGTTCGCCCATAGCGAGCGATGGCGCGCCGTCTCAGATGCGCCGCTCCGGACCGGCGACCGGGTCCGGGTCGTGGCGATCGAAAATCTCACCCTGACCGTGGCGCCGGAGAACAGCGTCGATCGCCCTTAGACTGAGGAGTCCTCCATGCTGTCCGGCCTCGTCATCTACCTCCCCATCATCGCCCTTCTGTTCTTCGTGCTTGCAGCGGCGATCAAGATCCTCCGCGAGTATGAACGCGCCGTGGTCTTCACCCTCGGCCGCTTCACGGGGGTCAAGGGGCCAGGACTGATCCTGCTGGTGCCTTTCGTCCAGCAGATGGTGCGGGTCGACCTGCGCACCCTGGTGCTGGACGTGCCGAGTCAGGACGTCATCTCGCGCGACAACGTCTCGGTGAAGGTCAACGCGGTGCTCTACTTCCGCGTCGTCGATCCTGAAAGGGCGACGATCCAGGTCGAAAATTACCTGCAGGCCACCAGCCAGCTGGCGCAGACCACCCTGCGCTCAGTGCTCGGCAAGCACGATCTCGACGAGATGCTGGCCGAGCGCGACAAGCTCAACAACGACATCCAGGAGATCCTCGACGCCCAGACCGACTCCTGGGGCATCAAGGTCGCCAATGTCGAGATCAAGCATGTGGACATCGACGAGAGCATGATCCGCGTCATCGCCCGCCAAGCCGAGGCCGAGCGCGAGCGGCGCGCCAAGGTGATCAGCGCCGAGGGCGAGGAACAGGCTGCGCAGAAGCTGCACGAGGCTGCGGTGATCCTGAGCCAGCAGCCGGAGGCGATGCAGTTGCGCTATCTCAGCGCACTGTCGGTCATCGCCAATGACCGCACGAATACGATCGTCTTTCCGTTTCCGCTCGAAGCGGGATCGATCATTTCCGCGCTTGGCGGCGGAACTCGACCGTCTCCCAGGAGCGGGAAATCGCCGCTCCGCGACGCACCGAAGTAAAGGCGGACGCGGTTTCGGAACACCCCCGCAGTCTCGTCGTTGGGTGTTAATACGTGCCTACCCGGAGGCGCGCCATGGATCTGGCGCACGAACGCACACAGATGGTCGACCGGCAGCTGGCGCGCCGCGGCGTGCGTGACGGCCACGTGCTCGAGGCCATGCGCGAGGTGCCGCGCGAAGCGTTCGTTCCTGAGGGGCTGCAGGAGTTCGCCTACCTGGACACGGCGCTGCCGATCGAAGCCGGCCAGACGATTTCCCAGCCCTACATCGTCGGCCTGATGATCGAGGCGGCCCACGTGCGGCCGGGCGACCAGGTCCTCGAGATCGGGGCCGGCTCCGGCTATGCGGCCGCGGTGATGAGCCGGATCGCCGAGCGGGTCTACGGCGTCGAGCGGCACGAGCTGCTCGCCCGCCTGGCGGCCGAACGGTTGGAGCGGCTTGGCTACGACAACGTCGAAGTCCGCACCGGCGACGGCACCAAGGGGTGGCCCGAGGCCGCGCCGTTCGACGCCATCCTGGTCGCCGCCGGCGGGCCCGCCATCCCGCAGATCTTGAAGGACCAGCTCACCATCGGCGGGCGGCTGGTCATGCCCGTGGGCGAGAGCCAGCGCGAGCAGCAGCTGGTCAAGGTCACGCGCGTCGATGCGACCCGTTTCAAGGAGGAGGACCTCGGCGGGGTGATGTTCGTGCCGCTGATCGGCGAGCACGGCTGGACCGATGACGCCCGCGCCCGCAGACCGACGGAGCCGCGAAGCTTCGAACCTGCCCCTGCGCCATCCATAGCCGGCCTCATCCGCGCCGCCGCCGAGCCGCTGCCCGCCCTGGACGATCCCGCCTTCGGCGTACTTTTCGACCGTTTCGCCGACGCCCGCGTGGTCCTGCTGGGCGAGGCCAGCCACGGGACCAGCGAGTTCTATCGCGCCCGCGCCGCCATCACCCGACGGCTGATCGAGCAGCACGGCTTCACCATTGTCGCCGTCGAGGCCGACTGGCCCGACGCGGCGAGCCTCGACCGCTATGTGCGCCATCGCCCCGCCCCGGCCCACGCCGAGCCGCCCTTCCGCCGGTTCCCGACCTGGATGTGGCGCAACACCGAAGTGGAGGCCTTTATCGAGTGGCTGCGCGGCTGGAACCTGCAGCGGCCCGCCGAGGATCGGGCCGGCTTCTACGGCCTCGACCTCTACAACCTTTCGGCCTCGATCCGCGCCGTGCTGGACTACCTCGACCGCGTGGATCCCGACGCCGCGGAGGTGGCGCGGCAACGCTACGCCTGCCTCATGCCCTGGGCGAAGGATCCGCAGGCCTATGGCCGGATGGCGCTCACCCGGGGCTACGGCGGCTGCGAGGAGGCCGTCGTCAAGACGCTCAGCGACATGCTCGAGAAGCAACTTGAATACGTGGCTCAGGACCCTGAGAGCTTCCTCGACGGCGCGGCCAATGCGCGGCTGGTGAAGAACGCCGAGGCCTACTACCGGGCCATGTACTACCGCGCGCCCGAGAGCTGGAACCAGCGCGACACGCACATGTTCGAGACGCTCTGCGCCCTGCTCGACGCCAAGCGGCCGCCGGCCAAGGCCGTGGTCTGGGCGCACAACTCCCATATCGGCGACGCCTCCAAGACCGAGATGGGCGCGGTGCGCGACGAACTGAACATCGGCCAGCTCTGCCGCGAGCGGTTCGGCCGGGACGCCGCCCTGATCGGCTTCGGCACCGACACCGGCACGGTGGCCTGCGCCAGTGACTGGGACGCCCCCATAGAGATCAAGCTGGTCAATCCCTCGCGACCCGACAGCTACGAGCGCCTGGCGCACGACAGCGGGATCGACCGCTTCCTGCTCGACCTGCGCGAAGGCGTGCACCAACCGCTGCGCGACCGGCTGATCGAGCCCCGGCTGGAGCGTTTCATCGGGGTGATCTACCGGCCGGAGGCCGAGCGCTGGAGCCACTATTCCGCCTGCATCCTGCCGCAGCAGTTCGACGCCTACGTCTGGTTCGACAAGACGAGCGCGGTGACCCCCCTGCCGACCCGGCTGCACAAGGGCGCGGAAGAAACCTATCCCTTCGGCCTTTGAGGATCGACGCTCAAGCAGGCCGATGACCGAGAGGGCCTCCTCATTAGTGTCCGGCCGCTCTTCCGTCGAACGAGGTTCCGCTATCCATCCCGCGGGAAGAGCACTACCTTGACGCGAGAACGGCCAACTTAAGTTGAGCGGTGATCGAGGTCCCCTCGATTGGAGGGGATCTGGGAGGGAGGGAGCCATGGGGAGGCCACGGCGGGGACTCGGCGGATCCCGGCGCGCCGAGTCGGGCGCATGGCTGGCGGCAGGGGTTGTCGTGGCTCTGTCCGGCGGCCTCCCCGCGCGCGCTTCGGACCTGGCTTCAGCCGCGGCCGCGACCGACTTCAGCAGCCTCTCCATCGACGAGCTCGCCAACATCGACGTCTCGTCCGTGTCGAAGGCGGACCAGCCGCTCAGCGAGGCCGCCGCGGCCATCTTCGTGATCACCCACGACGACATCATCCGCTCTGGCGCCAAGCGGTTGCCGGACATGCTGCGCCTGGCGCCCAATCTCCAGGTCGCCCAGGTCACCGCCGCCAGCTTCGCCATCACGGCGCGCGGCTTCAACGGAACGGCGGCCGGCAAGCTGCTAGTGCTGATCGACGGGCGCAGCATCTACACGCCGTTCCTTTCCGGCGTGTTCTGGGACATGCACGATGTGCCGTCGGAGACCATCGAACGGATCGAGGTGATCAGCGGTCCGGGCGCGACGCTGTGGGGCGCCAATGCCGTCAACGGCGTGATCAACATCATCACCCGCAACTCGAAGGACACCCAGGGCGGCGTGCTGAACGTGAGCGGCGGCCGCCGCGAGCGGCGCGCCAGCCTGCAGTACGGCGCAACCCTGGGCGAGGCGCTGACCTACAGGCTCTACGCGCAGACCGCCGACCACGATCACAACGTCACTGCCTCGGGCCTCAACGCCCGCGACGGATGGCGCCAGAGCCAGGCGGGTTTTCGCATCGACTGGGCCCCCGGCCGCGACCTCCTCACCCTCCAGGGCGATGTCTACGACGGCTCCCAGCAACAGGTCCGGGGCAACACCCAAGTCGTCACCGGCCACAACCTGACCGCCCGCTGGACCCGCCAGCTGGACCAGGGAGCGAGCCTGCAGGTGCAGGCCTACTACGACTATTTCGAACGCCGGAAGCCGGGGGTCTACGGAGACTTCCTGCACACCTATGATCTGGAGGTTCAGCACAGCTTCAGCTTGGGCGCCGCGCACGACATCGTCTGGGGCGGGGGCTATCGCCGCACCGAGGATCGCTTCCCGATCGTCCCGGACAACATCTCGCAGCCTGGGGTCATCCAGTTCTTCAGTCCGGAAAGCCGCAGCCTCGACTTCGCCAACCTGTTCGCCCAGGACACCATCGCGCTGTCGCCGGCGCTCAAGCTCACGGTCGGGCTGAAGCTGGAACACGAACCCTACAGCGGTCTGGAACCGCTGCCGAGCGCGCGGCTCTCCTGGAAGGCCAGCGAGACCACGCTCTTCTGGGCGGCGGTCTCACGCGCGGTGCGCGCGCCGACGCGGTTCGATCGCGACTTCTACCAGCGGGGACCGCAGGACATCCTGCCGGAAAGCTTTCAACCGGAGGAGCTGGTCGCCTACGAGTTGGGCTATCGCGGCCAGCCCACCGCGCGCAGTTCCTTGTCCGTCTCAGCCTTTTACAACGTCTATGACAAGCTTCGGACCTTCGAGAGGCCGGGCGGCCGCGGCCGGCCGGTCCTGATCGGCAACGGGATGGAAGGCGAGACCTATGGGATCGAGGCCTGGGGGGCCTATCAGGTCCGCGACTGGTGGCGGTTGTCGGCCGGCGCCAACTGGATGCGCAAGGACCTGCGCTTCAAGCCCGACAGCAGTGGCGTGGGCGGACTTCAGACCGCCGGAAACGACCCAAAGTATCAGGCCTCGATCCGCTCGAGCATGGCCCTGCCAAAGGGCGGATCCCTGGACCTGCAGCTGCGAAGGGTGGGTTCTCTCCCTGCCCCTGCTTCGCCCGCCTATACAGAGCTAAACGGACGTGTGGGCTGGGCCCTTACGGACTCGCTGGAGCTGTCAATCACCGGCTTCAACCTCCTACATGACCACCATCCCGAGTTCGGCGAGATCAGATCGAGGGTGCAACAGGGCGCCAGCGGCGTCGAAACTGCGCGCAGCGTCGTCGTCGACGTCACCTGGAGGTTCGGGAGTTGAACCTCGCCCGGCGTTGCACGAGCGGCGTGGCCGGCCTGGCCGCGATCCTGGCGACGCTAGGCCTCGAAAGCGTCGCCCAGGCCCAGGACAGGTCGATCGAATACGCCGTGAAGGCGGCCTACCTCCAGAAGTTTGCGCCCTTTGTCGCCTGGCCGCCTTCGGCCTTTCCCTCGCCCTCGAGTCCGTTCGCGGTGTGCGTCCTCGGTCGGGACCCTTTCGGCGCGAACCTGGACCAGGCGGTGAGCGGCCAATCGATCTTCGGCCATCCAATGGTGGTCCGGCGCCTGGACCACGTGGATGGGAACAGCGGCTGCCACATCCTCTATGTCGGCGCTTCTCGCAACCAGAGCCCGCCTGACGCGCTGCGCGCGGTGCGCGGCGCCCCGACCCTGACCGTCGCGGATGGCGGTGCGGCCGGCGCCGTCATCCAGTTCGTTCTCAAGGGAAGCCGTGTGCGCTTCGACATCGATACCGGGGCCGCCGCGGCGAATCGGCTGACGATCAGTTCCAAGCTCCTGAGCCTTGCGACCTCCGTGAGGCCGGACTCCGGGAGTTCGTGATGCCCGCCTGGCCGAAGCTCCGCGCACCCATGCGACTGACGCCGCGCTTTGCGGTCGGCGTCGCCGTGGCCCTGCTGCTGGCCGGCGTGGCCATGGCGGTGGCCAACGAATCCCAGGTCAGGGGCCAAAAGCTGCGCGAGGCCACCGTCCAGGCGGAGATCCTGGCGGGCAGCGTCTCCGGCGCTCTGGCGTTCGACGACCCGGCAACAGCCGCGGAATACGTCAACGCCCTGCGCGCCAACCGAGATGTGGAGGTGGTCGGCGTCTATGACACACGCGATCTGCTCGTCGCCGGGTCGGCCGCTGCGCGCGCCCGCCCGCCCGTCGTCAACACCGTAAGGCCGCCGGTCTTCGACGGATCGAGCCTGACGGTGACGGCGCCGGTCCTCCAGGGAAGCAGCCGGCTCGGATCCGTCTATCTGCGGACGATTGTCGAGCCCTTGCCGCGTCGCGCGGCGCGCTACGCGGCCGTGGGCGTGCTGATCCTCATGGCGTCGCTGGTCATCGCGGTCTTCGGCGTCTCCAACGCCTCGCTCGCCGAAGCCCATCGCAAGCTCCGGGTCGAGATGATGGAGCGGGCGAAGGCCGAGGAGGCGCTGCGGCTCAGCCAGAAGGCCGAGGCCGAAGCCCAGCTCGCCATCGCCACCGAACGCGGGCGCACGGCGCTGCGCCAATCCGAACAGCAGCTGGAACTGGCGTTGCGCGCCGGCCGGCTCGGCAACTGGGCGCTCGACCTCGCGTCGGGCCGGATGATGGCGTCCGAGCTCTTCCGGGAGAACTTCGGACTTGGCGCTCACGACGCCTTCGACCGCTACGCCAGCCTCGTCGCAAGGGTGCACCCGGAGGATCGGGCGCGCCAGAAGCGGGCTATGGACGTTGCAATCGCCAAGCGCACGGACCTCGAGAGCGAATATCGGACGATCACGCCGGACGGCGAGACCCGGTGGGTCCTGATGCGCGGCCGAGCCGCCTATGACGACGATGGACAGCCCATCCGGATGACCGGCGTGTCGCTGGACATCACGGCCCGCAAGAAGGCGGACGAGCACCAACGCCTGCTGCTCGACGAGTTGAACCACCGGGTGAAGAATACTCTGGCGACCGTACAGTCGATCGCCCTGCAGTCCGCCCGGGACACCGACGCCGTCACGTTCGAACGCGCCTTCCTCTCGCGCATCGCGGCGCTCGCGCGGGCGCACGATCTGTTGACCGAGGTCGCCTGGGAGGGCGCTGACCTGAAGGAGGTCATCGTACGGACGCTGGCGCCCCACGCCCCCGAGGGACAGGCGGAGCGCATCCATCTTTCCGGGCCTCGCGTGCAGTTGGGGCCCAATGCCGCGGTGAGTCTGACGATGGCCTTCCACGAACTGGCGACCAACGCCGCCAAGTACGGATCGTTGTCGGTCTCGGCGGGTCGGGTGGAGGTCAGGTGGAGCGCGGACTCCCTCCATGATCCGGCGGCCGTAGAGATCGATTGGACGGAATCAGGCGGCCCGGAAGTGTCGCCGCCCACGCGTCGCGGCTTCGGATCACGGTTGGTGGAAAAGGGGCTCGCTCGGGAATTCGACGGACAGGTCGAACTGATCTTCGCGCCGCAAGGCCTGCGCTGCTGCATGCGGCTGCCCCTCTCCCGAAAGATCCAGATGGCGGCCTGATCCCATGATCGAAACCCTCACAGGAGCGCGGTTGCTCGTCGTCGAAGACGAGACCCTGGTGGCCATGATGGTCGAGGACATGCTGTCGGACCTCGGCTGCGTGGTGGTGAACGTCGCCGGATCGGTTTCGACGGGCCTGGCCCTCCTCGCCGATCCGGCCCTGGCGCTCGACGGCGCCATCCTCGACGTCAACCTGGGCGGCGAGAAGGTCTATCCCGTGGCCGACGCGCTGGCGGCCAAGGGCATCCCCTTCATGTTTGCGACCGGCTACGGGATCGGCGGCATCGCCGAGTCCTACTCGCACCTGCCGGCGCTGGCTAAGCCCTACGAACCTCAGGTGCTGGAGAAAACCCTCGCCTCGCTGTTTGAGCGGACGCCGAAGGTCACGCCATAGGTCGGGCAGCCGCGGCGCGGGCGATGCTCGAGATCGGTGACGGCCTGCTGGCGATGTGTCGGGACCGCCCCGTGATCCTCTGGAGGGGGGTCATTGGCCGCCATGAGGATCGGGCTAGGGGGGCTCTGGGACGGCCCCGGCAAAGGATTCAAGAGCGAGCGAAACAGGCCGTTCCACCCGAAGAAAACACCGTTGCGTGAATGGGTTAGGCCGAACGCACATGGTCCCGACGCCGACATTTCGCGCTCGCGTGAGCGTACGTCGCCGGCCGGCGGGCTACGCATTGCTCTGCGGGTAGATTGTTTCGCCGCGTTCGAGCATGGCGACAAAAGTCGCGATCTTTTTCTTCCGGCCGGCTTCAGTCTTCATGTTGTGGGTTCGGAAGGCGAGCGCATAGCGGTTCTGGGCGTTTAGCGTCGCCAACATCGCGCGGGCCTTGGCGCTGGCGTCGATGGCCGCCTGAAGATCGTCCGGGATCTTCATCTCCTTGGCGCTCTGGTAGGCGCGGTTCCATCGGCCATCAGCCTTGGCCGCTTCCACCTCCTTCAGCCCCTGTGCGGTCATCCGCCCCTCGGCGATCAGCCGGGCGACGTTGTCGACGTTGATCTGACTCCAGATGCTCTTCTTGCCCCGCGGGGTGTAGCGCTGCAGGAAACTCTTCTCGTCGAAACCCTTGCGCACTCCGTCGATCCAGCCCCAGCACAACACGACGTCGACAGCCTGTGCCGGCGTAATAGACTTCAGCCCAGAACCAACCTTGTGGATTTTGATCCAGACCTCGCTCTCTCGCCCACAGTTCGCGCCAAGCCAAGTGTAGAAGCTCTCCGCGCTGGAGAACTCGCGCACCTTTTCGAGGTCAATCTGGAAGGGGGGCATTGGGAAGCCTGGTTTGAGGTGCGCGCCATCTTGAGCCGCGCCGCGGTCGGCGTGTGGGGCTCAGCCAAATTCTAGGATCGAGAGCTCCAACTTCCTAGTTCTCCCGCTGACCGTCGCACCCTTCCAGAACGCGTCGGTGGCGTGGGCGGCGGACGACCGCGCCCACAATCCTCGCCAGGGTGGGCGATACGCGGTAGGCCGGGCGCATGACGAGCAAGCCTGACGCGCTGCGGCGCCTGATTGACCTGCCTGGCGTGAACGATCTGGAGTACCGGGCGATCCTGAAGCGCGACTTCGCGGAGCCGGAGGCCCGGGCCGAGTTTCCGGAGATCGATGCGTGCGCAACCGCCCTGTTTGGGTTGACGGCGGACGAGGCCGAGGCGGTGGCGCGGCCCCAGGGCTGGGACGACATTGAGCTGAAATCACCGGCCGTGCAGGTCGCCGCGTTCGAGGGCGAGGGCTGGGACGTCACCGACGACAAGCGGCGGCCGCTGCGCGTGCTGGGCCATTTTTGCGGGCCGCTGTGGTTGGCCGTGCGCGGCGTGGCCGGGACGCTGCCCTTCCTGGCCGAGAGCAACGAGCCGGAGGCCTGGGTCTCCAAGCTGGAGGCGGAAGCCAAACGGTTCCGCAAGCGCTAGGCGGCGGACTACTCGTCCGCCAGCAGGTAGCGGAGACCGCGTCCAGCGACGGCGAAAAGGGCGAAGCTCACCGGCCAGATGGCCAAAAGTCTCCAGTCTCTTACGGCGCCAGACAGCGCGGCGCCGGCGGCGATGCACAGATTAACGCCGCCAAGGATCAAAAACAGCCAATGAAGCAGCCGCCCGAGGCGAACCCGGAAGGTCGCCGCCGACGCTCTGCGAGTGGGCCAAAAGAAACTCATAGCCACACTTCCCACGTCAACCTGAATGACGACTGACGTTGTATGCTTAATTTCTCCGACTATCGCATGCATCACCCATAGGCGGATCTCGATACCGCCATCCTATTGAAGCACTCGCAGAACGACCGCGGCCGGTGTCCATGCGCTGGCGCGTTTTCTCAGGTCCGCGCCTTCGGAACAGCGAAACCGTCGGGCGGGCTGGGCGTTCTGCTGACGTGTCGCAGTATCGCTTCTTCATCGTGCCCAGGGCTCAGCGGTGGACCATTCGTGGCGCCAGCCGAGAGATCGGGGCTTTTGGCGACCCGACGCAGGCCCTGGCTACAGCCCTTGAAGTCGCCACCATCGAGGAAACGAGAGGTCACGCCGTAGAGGTTCTGCGCCAGGATCCTCAGGGGCGTTGGCTGCGAGTCGCCGCCGCCTCGACAGCGGTCTGGTCCGTCAGGGCGGACGGCGTGGCGGCGATTGATCCCAACCGCTAGGCGAAGACGATTGTCGCCGTCGGAAGACGACCGCAACAGCCCGTCCATGGCAGGATGGGGTCGGCCCTTTCGTCTGGCCTGGGGAGCGCCGCCATCACACCGGTCTTGCTCGTCGCCGTCGGCATCGCGCTCTGGATGCTCATCGCGCCAGGGGAGCGATTCCTGGGCGAATTCGCCCATCTGCTTTCGGAGGCGCGCGTCCGGCGCGGGCCATTCAGCCTTCTTTCGGGCCGCTCCTACGCCAGCGGGCTGTTTCGCGGCCGCGAGGTTGCGGTCCGGCTGCAGCTCAAACGCAGCCGCTACTCACCGGGCTACCTCGTCTTGGCTGTGCGGACGTCCGCGCAGGGCGGCCTCGGCGCCGCGGCCTTCCTCGCCCAAACCTGGCAAGGCGCGGCGGGACAGGCGCGATCATGGCTCGACGACCGCAACCTGGAGCTCAGCGTCGAGGGGGAGTGGCTGAAGGTGCTGTGGCAGCCGCAGGGGTTCGTGATTTTCCCCGGTCGCTTTTCAGCCGAAACCTGGACGCAGGTGTTGGAGGCGATGGCGACGATCGCGAGTTCGCTCGGCTCGGACACGGGCGTCAGCCGTCATGACGCGGATGGTGGGTGATCGACACGATGTCCGGCGCCTGCACGACCGGGGCGAACGTCGTCCGCACCCGCGCTGACAGGACCATCGCAGGCGTCCAGACCAGATAGCCGCCCAAGGCTCCGAGCAGGATCGGGATTGGCGCGTTCACGAATGCGACATAGCGGTCGAGACCATCGCTCAACATCGCGACTTCGGTCGCTCCGTCGAACAGGGGACGCAGAGCCGCCGCCATCGACGTCGCCTCCGCCGCGCCGCGCATGCTCGCGAACACCAGGGCCGACAGCAGGATGGCGCTCACCAGATATAGGCGGGGGAAGCGGCGGCTGCGGGTGACGAGCAGGGCGAGCAAGAGCGATGAGGCCGCAACGAACAGGGCCATGGCCGCCAGCTCGAAAAACGGCGGCGTCAGCGCAGCGGCGATGGGAACCAGGATCAGGCCCGAACCATTGGCGTTGGTGCCTTCCCAGATCCCCGACCGTTCCATGAGGTCGATCAGTCGGGCCCACTCGGCGAGGAATGGGCGAAGGGCGAGAAGCAGCCAGAACGGGAGCGCCGCAAGGGCTGCGGCCAGTCCGAAGATCCAGCCACCGGGCTCCGTTCCGCCGGGGCGCGGCTGGCCGCCCTCGTTCGGCAGCAGGGTGCGACGTGAGGCTGTGAGGTAGATCGCCAAGGCTCCGGCGACAATGAAGACGCCGCCGACCTGAAACAGCATGGCGAGAAAATTGGCGATCGCCGGCCAGCCAGTCGAAAGTCCGTGAGCAGCGAAACCGGCCACGAACACGGCCATGCCGGCGAGCAACATGGCGTTGGCGAGCGCTCGAAACGCCCACAAGGCGAAACCGTCGATCAGCCTTTTCATCCGTCGGGTCCGAACGCTGGTCGGGAGACGCCTGACGGTGTCATGAGATGCCGCCGAGGCGCACCACAATCGCTCGCCCCGGAGATCGGATGTCAGGCGGCGGCTCGCTCCGTCGCGGCGAGTTCGCGATGGAAGGCTGCGCCCAGCCGGTAGCCTTCGCCGCGGACGTTCTCGATCACGTCGTGGCCGAGCGCTTTGCGAACGTGAGCCACCTTGCAGCCGACGAGGCTGGCGACGCGCTCCTCGACCTGATCGCGCCCGGGCAGCGCCTCCAGGATGTCGTAGCGATGCAGGACCTTCGGATAGGCCGAGAAGAGGATGCCGACGAGCGCGGCCTCCTGCGGCTTCAACTTCGCCAGCAGGGGATGGCGCGCTGGGGTGGACGTCATGCCCGCCGCGGAGAGCGCGCCCTTCAGGGTGGCGCAATAGGCGGTCAGGTCGGCGACTTCGCGCTTCAGGAAGGCGAGCAGTTCCGAGGGCCGTGCATGGTTGAGATCCGCCAGGGTGAGCCCGATCGGATTTGCCGACCGCGGGGCGGGACGTGCTTGTTCAATCACTGCGAGCGTCTGCATGGTTCCGTTCCGGTTCCGGCTTCAGGGCTTTGCACCCCCCTCTTCTACTTCAAGTAATAAGGCGCAACCCTGCGGCGTGCTGTCCAAGAGCCGCGGCAGGTTGCCACTACGGTTCAGATGGAGCATCGCCAACGAACGCCTTCAGAAGGGCTCACTTTTGCGCTGGGGTCAGGCAAGCGGAGCCGTGACAGCGAGCTGACCACCGCTAGCCTGGCAGGGCTGGGGCCGAGAGAGTGGAGACAGATGGGCACAATCGAGGACCATAATCGGCGCGTGCTAGTCAGGATGGCTGTCGACCGGCTCGTACATCCGCACCACGGGGACGGAGAGGAGGAGGTCCGGATCTACACCGAACTGCTCAAGCTCAGCGTCTTCGGCATTTCGGGCTACCTCCTCGAGATGAACCCCGAGGCTCATAACCGGTGCCAGATGCTGATCAGCGGTCTCGAACAGTTGCTGAGCGAACTGCAGACGCTCGCCGGCGGCTAGTCGTTGATGTTCCGCCTCGGACTTTGGAAGGGCGATGGGCAGGGTCAGACCTAGCTTCGCCGCGCGATCCAGACCGCCGCGCGCAGCTGGTCCAGGACCTCGGTCGTGGCCACGCCGTCGTCGAAGCTGGGGACGATCTGCCGGCCGTCGCGAAGCGCGTCGCGCACCGACGCCAGCCAGGGATCGATGGTCTGAGCGTAGGCGTTCCCGGCCGGCGCCCCGAGATCGAAGGTCTCCGCCGCCCCGCCAGGCCGCCGCAGCGTCAGGACCTGATCGTCGACCACCTCGATCGCGCCTTCGGCGCCCAGCAGGACCAGGCGTTCCGGCATCGTCACCGCGGCGGCGTAGGCCGTGTCGAAATTGAAGGTGCAGCCGTCATCCATCACGAACCAGGCGGAAAAGGCGTCTTCCGCCGTGGCGGGGTGCGCGACGCCGTCCTGGTCCAGCCGCGAGGGGATCTCAGTTCTGGCGACGCCGCCACACTGGACGATCTCGCGTCCTGTCAGCCATCTCAGGGTGTCGATGGCATGGGCGCCGTACGCCCCGATCCAACCCCCGGCGCGATCGGCGTCGAACAGCCAGCCGTACTTCTGGCCGCGCAGGCCGTCGCCGAACATGGTCCAGCTCACGTGCTGCAGCGCGCCGATGGCGCCCTCGTCCAGCAGCTGCCTGAGCCTGAGATGAGTGCGCTTCCAGCGGAGCTCGAAATTGACGAAATGCAGCAGGCCGAGGTCATGCGCGCGGTCGCGCATCCGCCGCGCCTCCTCGGCGTTGCGGCCAAACGGCTTGTCGCAGAGCACCGCGCAGCCCCGGTCCAGCGCCATCATGACGTGCTCGTGGTGCAGGAACGGCGGGGAGTGGACCGAGACCAGGTCGAGCCTCCCGGCCAGGGCCTGGCTCAAGGCCTCGCCGTCACGTGGCGAGACGACCCTGGGGCTCATCCCGACCCGGGCATAGGCGGGCGCCATGACATGGGCGCCGAACCCCGCGCCGATAACGAGGACCTCCATGGCGCCGACCTCCCTTGTAACGCCCGGCTCGCCCAGGCCACGCCAAGCGTATTGTCATATCCATCGGACCCGCTTCTAATTTCTGCGGGCGCGCGCGGGCGACGCCCCCTGCCCGGCCGCTGCGCCGCACAAAATTTGCCGACGCCTTCCGGGGCAAGATGGGGAGGATCGCATGTACAAGGTGCTCTGGTTTCTGAAGCGCAAGGCCGGGATCACGTTCGAGCAGTTCCAAGACCATTACGAGACGAGCCACTCCGTCCTCGGACAGAAGTATTTCGGGCACAGGCTGCTCGAGTACAAGCGCAACTACAAGGTCGAGACCTGGGGCGGGGGCGTCACCGGGGAGGACGGCGGCCATGGCTTCGGGCCGAAGCCCTGGGACTACGACTGCGTCACCGAGTGGGTCATGCCCGACGAGGCGGCCTACGACGAGATCATCCGGCTGCTGGCGGATCCTGTCATCAGCAAGGTCTTCTACGAGGACGAGGAGCATTTCCTCGATCGCGACGCCACCCTGCTGATCAAATGCGACGCCCGGGACACCGGACCGGGCGACGGCGCGGAGACGCTCAGGCTGCAGCGGGCCTGAGCGTCAGCTGTCACGCTCTAAGACACGCCGAGGAAATCCCGCTTGCCGAGCTCTACTCCGTTGTGGCGCAGGATCGCGTAGGCGGTCGTCACATGGAAATAGAAGTTCGGCATCACCTGCAGCAGCAGGTAGGGCTGACCCTTCACAACGCTGGTCTCGCCCCGGCGCGTGAGCGTGATGTCCCTGTCCTCTGAGCCGTCGATCTGTGACGGCTCGAAGGTCGCAAGGAAGGCCGACGTGGCCTCGACGCGAGCCCGGAGCTCCGCGAAGGACGTCTCCACATCCTCATAGGGCGGCGGCTCGATCCCGGCGAGGCGAGCCGTCCCGCCCCTCGCGAAGTCAGTCGCAATCTGCACCTGGCGCTGGAAGGGAAACATGTCCGGGTACAGCCGAGCCTGGAGCAGCGCAGCGGGATCTATCTTCCGCTGCTCGACGTAGTCGGCCGCCTTATCCAGTCCTGTGAGAAGCCCCTTCAGGGCTTGGGTGAAGACCGGCGCCGAGGCTTGGTACATTGAAAGCGACATTGCGACTCCCGTGGCGCGTCAAAGATGCCTGCCTTCTACAGACAGCACTGCGTCCCGTCTCCGGATCTCGAAAGCGCGCGGTGAGCGCGAACGCGACTGTCCGAAAGCGTGGCCTTATGATCATTCGCCAGAGTCAGACCGCCGCAACAGGTCCATCAAACAGGTGGCGCGCTGGCAACGAGCCCCCACATCGCCCCGCGCGCCAGCGGCGGCGCACCGCCGCCTCAAGGGACGCCCTCCGCGCGACGCGGCGCGGGGGGCGTTTCCCATCGGCGGGGGAACGACAGCCGACCTTGGTCCGTTTTCCATCTCTCGCAGGCAAGAGGTGGTTCATGCACGAAGACGCGCGCCTTCCACAGGAGATGTATGACGGCGCCGCCGCCCCGAAAGGGTCGATCTGGGCGCAGCGCCTCAGGCGGTTGAAAGATCGGGCTGAGGTGGCTCGGATAGACGCGACCCGGACGCTCCGCGACCGCACGGCGATAGCCGCGAGCACCGGCCGGGCGCAGGTAGAGCGCGCGCAAAGCTTCGTCTCGACACAGGCTCGGCGTCGTCCCCTGGCCGTGACCGGATTGGCCGCGGCTGCCGGGGTCGTCATCGGCCTCGCGCTCAGAGCCCGAGCACGCGCACGCTCCCGCTAGCGCGTCCCGGCCACCCATTGCGGCGAGTCGACCGTGTCCAGGCCGAGGAATGCCGATGTTCCAGGTTCCGACCCCTCGGGGAGATCTAAACGTCTCCCGACATGACGTGGCCAAGGCGAGTGATCGCCTGTTTCCGCTCTCGTCGGAGCGCCGTAACGCGGCGCACGAGAAGGCTCGCAAGGTGCTGAGCCGACGAGACAGTCGTCGCGCCGCCGCCATCGTCGCGGCCGCCGCCGCGCTGGCGGCGCTGCTCGCCCCTGCAACGGCCATCTAGGTTGGGCTCCTGCTGAGCTGATCTTCGCCTCGCCGCTCAGATGTAGGGTACGGCGCCGTAACGCCCGTAGTAGTCGAACAGGCGCGTGCGCCAGGTGTCGCCCGCCCCGAGCGCCTCCAGTTCCTCCCGGGTCAGGGAAGGCGCATCCTCGAGGATCTTCTTCTCCAGGGAGACGACGAAGCCGTTGCGGTCGGGGTCGTAGTCGAGCACCGACCAGGGCAGCGGGTGGAACCGCTCCCCGATGCCCAGGAAGCCGCCGAAGGACAGGATCGCGTAGATCACGTGGCCGGAGACCTTGTGAATGGAAAGGTCCTCCACATGGCCAATGCGCTCGCCCTCGCGGTTCAGCACCGGCGTGCCGGTCACCCGGCTCGACATGATAAGTTCGTGGGGAGATTTGACGCCCATGGCGCTGCTCCAGGTGCAGCGGCGCTCCCATCGGGCGGCAGGATCGCGGCCCGCAGCGAGTGCTGCTCCCTCGGAAACCGATAAAGCGCCTTGCGGTTCAGCGACGGACAGCCGCCGCCTAGGTCTCGGTGTTGAACTGTGGATGGATCCTCTTCCAGCGCGCGTACCAGTCGAGGGTTTCCTGCAGCATTTCGGGGCCCGGAAGGGCGGGCTCCCAATCGGCGATCGCCCGTTCGATCCTGTCGACGACAGAGGTGTCGAACCCCTCCCGCTCCAGCCGCTCGGCGAGTTCGACGGCGCCGGCCCGGCGCAGAAGGATCGGCAGGCGGTTGCGGATCGTGCTCAGCGCCCAGGGAAGCATCGGACCGTTCGCCTCGGTATCGTAGCCCCAGGCGATGTTATGCTGCTCGGCGTTCAGGATGTAGTGATAGTGCGGAAAGCGCTGGAAACAGTCGAAGCGGACATATTCCTCGGAACGATCCGCATTGAAGATATGAATGCTGGCGCTCTTTTCGCCGACCTCGCCTTGCTTATTGTCCAGCACACGCGCCTCGACGCCGAAGGTCACCGGGCCGGCCTCGAACCATTGCGCATGATGCGGCATCACCGGAAGCGGCAAGAATTTTTGCAGGTTCCCTAAGGGGGTTGGGGTCGCCCGCCGCGGCTCAGCGGGGGCAAGAACGTCTGACATGCCGCGCTCCGATGCTTCCTGTTCCGGTCGCGCCATTGCGTGCCGATGGAGGAAGTCTGTCAATCGCACCGACGTGCACGCTGCTCAAAGAGGTTTGACTGCGCCGGCGACACCACCGACCGAAACCGGGAGTTGCGGCTCGCTGACACACCCGCTTACGGCGAGGCGAAATTACCCTTATCTTGGCAACTTGTGCGGAGACTTGGCGGCCTTCCACGCAAGGACGCCGAGGCGCCTCGGCGATCTCGCCCGGGCTCCCCGCCAATTGGGAAGCTGGCCCGTGAAGAACCTGACCATCCGCCACCGCATCCTTGGGAGTTTCGGCCTGATCATCGGGCTCGTCGCCGTAATGGGCGCGCTGACCTATGTTCGCCTGGAGCAGATCGAGCGGCACGCCGCGGCTCTGCTCTCCGACTCCATCGCGGGCCTCCAGGTCAGCGGCGAGCTCAAGGGCGCGTTGGCGGACAACTACACCCACGCGGAGCGGTCGCGGCTGCGCAACGAAGACGGTGCGCGCCTGGCCGCGAGCACGGCGGATCTCCAGCGCCTGTTGGGGGCCTACCAGGCGACGGTCTTCACCGATGCGGATCGTCGCAACCTGGAGGCGGCGAAGACAGCGATCGCGGCCCATCTGTCGGTTCCCCAAGATGCGAGCCCAGCAGAGCGGGATGAGACCTATCTCAAGGCCAGGGACGCCGTCCGCGTGGTGGCCGATTGGAACAACGAGCACGCCAAGGCGAAGGTCGGCGAGGTCGTGGCCGAGGTCGCAGCGACGCAGCGGAACGTGGTGCTGGTCTTCGGCGCGGCGCTGGTCGCCGCCTTCGCCTGCGCCTACTTCCTGCAACGGGCGATCAATGGGCCGCTGCAGCGCCTGCTCGGGGTGATGGACCTCCTGCGCCAGGGCGATTTCAGCCAGCGCATGGCGGTCGAGCGGCGCGACGAGTTCGGCCAGCTGGCCGAGGGCTTCAACCGGATGGTCGACGAGGTGACCGGCCTGGTCGGACAGGTGCAGGCCTCCGGGATACAGGTGAACACCTCGCTGACCGAGATCGCCGCCACCTCGAAGCAGCAACAGGCCACGGCCAGCGAGATCGCCGCGACCACGATCCAGATCGGCGCCACCTCCAAGGAAATCTCGGCCACCTCGCGCGAACTGGTCAGGACCATGGGCGAGGTCTCCACCGTCGCCGAACAGACCGCGAGCCTGGCCGGCGCCGGCCAGAGCGGCCTGGTCAAGATGGAGGAGACCATGCACCAGGTCACCGAGGCGGCCGCATCCATCAGCGCCAAGCTGGCGGTCCTGAACGACCGGGCCAGCAACATCAACCAGGTGGTGACCACCATCACCAAGGTCGCCGACCAGACCAACCTGCTCTCGCTGAACGCCGCCATCGAGGCGGAGAAGGCCGGCGAATACGGCCGCGGCTTCGCAGTCGTGGCGACCGAGATCCGCCGGCTGGCGGACCAGACGGCGGTGGCGACCTACGACATCGAGCAAATGGTCAAGGAGATCCAGACCGCAATCTCGGCCGGGGTGATGGGCATGGACAAGTTCTCCGAGGAGGTCCGCCACGGCATGCAGAACGTCGAGCAGGTCGGCGCTCAGCTGTCGCAGATCATCCAGCAGGTCCAGGCGCTGGCGCCGGAGTTCGAGACGGTCAACGACGGTATGCAGGCCCAGGCCACCGGCGCCGAGCAGATCAGCCAGGCCCTGCTGCAGTTGACGGAAGCCGCCCAGCAGACGGTGGAATCGCTCCAGCAGTCGAGCTCGGCGATCGACGACCTCAACACGGTATCCAGCGGACTGCGCAGCAGCGTTGCGAAGTTCAAGCTCGAGGCGGCCTGACCATGCTGCACCTGATCTTCCGCCTGGATGGCGAGGCCTATGCCTTGGAGGCGGCGCGGATCATCGAGATCCTGCCGCTGGTGGACGCCCTGCGGACCGCGTCCGCGTCGGCGCGAGACGCCGGCGCGATCAACTATCGCGGCCAGATCGTGCCCGTCCTCGACTTGGCGGCCATGACCCTGGGCAGGGCCTCCCAACGGCGGCTTAGCACGCGGATCATCCTGGCGCGATGCGCACAGTCCGACGAGCTGGTCGGCTTGATCGCTGAGAACGCCACCGAGATTCAACGGATCGAGCCCGACGACTTCATCGCGAACAACCGGGCGGATCAGAGCGCAAACTATCTGGGTCCCATCGCCCTCGGGCCGCGCGGCGCGATCCAGCGGATCGAGCTCGATCACCTGCTGCCCCGCCACCGTGATCCGTCGCAACTGCTGTTGGCCTGAGGCCATGCCCCTCAAGTCCATCGAGCAGATCCTGAACCGCAGCATGGGGCTCGACGTCGCCTCCATCGGCGCGCCTGCCGTGGCGCGCGCGGTCCAGACCCGGATGTCGGCGCGCCAACTGGTTCAGCCGGCCGCCTATCTTGAGCAGTTGCGCGTCTCGCCCTTGGAACTGCAGGCGCTGGTGGAGACCGTCGTCGTCCCCGAGACCTGGTTTTTCCGCGACCGCGAGGCTTTCGTCACCGTCGCCGCCCTGGCCGCCAAGGACTGGATCGCCAATCCGGCCAAGCCCCCCATGCGGCTCCTGAGCGCGCCGTGCTCGACCGGCGAAGAACCTTACTCGATGGCCATGGCCCTGATTGACGCGGGGTTGCCGGTGGAGCGGTTCGTCATCGACGCCCTGGACATCAGCGGCCAGGCCCTGGGGCAGGCGCGGGAGGGCGTCTATGGCAAGAACTCCTTCCGCGGCGCCGATCTCGGCTTCCGCGACCGCCACTTCGCGCCGGCGCCGGGCGGCTTCCGGATCGGAGACGCCGCGCGCGCCTCGGTTCGATTCAAGCAGGCCAATCTTCTGACGGACGACGGCGTCGGGGCCGCGGAAGGCTATGACGTCGTCTTTTGCCGCAATCTGCTGATCTATTTCGACGCCGACACCCAGCGGCGTGCGATTGAAATCCTGCGGCGCCTCGTGACGCCGGAAGGCGTGCTGTTCGTGGGGCCGGGCGAGGCGAACCTGCTGCTCGGCGCCGCATTCGTCTCGGCGCGGATACCGCTAGCCTTCGCCTTCAGGAAGGCTGTTCCCGCCGCCCCGGCTCTCAAAGGCTCCGCACCGCGCCCCGCAGCGCCGCGCGCGGTCAGCGCGCCCGCGCTAGCCTCGTCGCGGCGGGGGCCGTTCGCCGGCGCGCCGCCCCGTCCCGCGCAGCCCCGTCCGGCGTCAACCGCGGCGTCGGCGACGCGGCCGGCCATCGCCGACATCCGCCGTCTCGCCGACCAGGGCCGCCTGATCGACGCCGCCAAGGCCTGCGAGGAACACCTGCGGGGCGAAGCGCCCTCAGCCGAGGCCTGGCGTCTGCTCGGCGTCCTGCGTGACGCCTCCGGTGAACTGACCGGGGCCGCCGACTGCTACCGCAAAGCGCTCTACCTCGATCCGGCCGACGGCGAGACCCTGGACCACCTCGCCCTCCTGCTGCAACGCCAGGGCGATCTGGCCGGCGCCAAGCTGGTCGGCGCTCGCGCTCTGCGCCTCAAGCGGAAGGAGGCGCTGTAGCATGGGTCCGCAGATCGACGACTGCTGGAACCGGATCGGCGTGCATGGGGACTCCTCCTGTCCCGAACTCACCCAGCACGCCCATTGCCGTAACTGCCCGGTCTATTCGGCGGCCGCGGCCGACCTTCTGAACCGGGACCCGCCGCCCGGCTACCTGACGGACCGCACCCGCCATTTCGAGCAGGCCGACGCGGTCGGCAAGAGCGAGACAAGGTCGGCGATCGTCTTCCGCATCGGGCCGGAATGGTTCGCTCTGTCGACCCTGGCCTTCGACGAAGTCGCGGATCAACGCGCCATCCATACCCTGCCGCACCGGCGGGGCGGCGGGGTCCTCGGCCTGGTCAACATTCGCGGCGAGCTCCTGATCTGCCTGTCGCTGGCCAAGATCATGGGCCTCGAGGAGGCCGCCGCATCCGGCCCGGCGGAGGATCGCCTGGCCTGCCGCCGGCTGATCATCCTGCGCCATGCCGCAGGCCGGCTGGCTTTTCCGGTGGACGAGGTCCAGAGCATCCACAGCTATGACCCCGCCGACCTGCGGGCCGTTCCAGCGACCGTCGCCAAGGCCGCAGCGAGCTACACCACGGGCGTCTTCGCCTGGTCCGATCGGGTTGTCGGCTGCCTGGACAGTCGCCGGGTTCTCGAAGCCTTGAATCGAGGCGTGACATGATCGGCGCAGACCTCAGCCAGTGCTCGATGCACGACCTGTTCCGCGTGGAAGCCGAGAGCCAGACCCAGGTCCTCACGGACGGCCTGCTCGCACTGGAGCGCGATCCGACATCCGCCGACCACCTCGAGGCCTGCATGCGCGCCGCGCACTCGCTAAAGGGGGCCGCCAGGATCGTCGACATCGACGCCGCCGTGAGCCTGGCCCATGCCATGGAGGACATCTTCGTCGGCGCCCAGGAGGCGCGGATCGCGCTCGACCAGGATTCGATCGACCTGCTGCTGCGCGGCGTCGACCTGATGCTGAGCATCGCCGCGTCGCCCAATCTCTCCGCCGATCCGTTGGGCGAACGTCGCGGCCAGTCTGTCGCCGGTTTCGTGGCCGAACTGGCCCACGTCCTGGAGGCGCCGCGCCCGCCGCCGGGAAAGCCATCCGACGATGCTTGGGCGCCGTCCCCGAGCCCCAGGCCGCGCGACCTCAACCCGATTGAAAGGGAAGGTGCGATCGAAAAGGACGGCCCGGATCGCGCGCTGCGGGTCACGGTGGACAACCTCAATCGCCTGGTCGGCCTGGCCGGCGAGAGTCTGGTGGGGTCGCGGCGCCTGCATCCCTTCGGCCAGTCGATGCTGCGTCTGAAGCGCCTGCAGCGCGACGCCGGCCGCGCCATCGAAAGCCTGGCGGAAGCGCTGCCGCCGCAGTCCCTGGACGCCCGCATCCAAGGCGCCGTGACAGAGGCTCGCGACCGCATCCGGGAATGCGAGAGCTTCCTGGCCGAACGCCTGGCGGAGCTGGAAGCCTCCGACCGGCAGGCCACCGGCGTCGCTCACAGGCTATACGACCACGCCCTCGCCTGCCGCATGCAGCCGCTCGGAGATGGGCTCCTCGGCCTGCCGCGGATGGTGCGCGACCTGGCGCGGTCCCTGGGCAAGCAGGCAAGGCTGGAGCTCGACGGCTCGACCACCAGGATCGACCGAGACATCCTGGAACGGCTGGAGGCGCCGCTCGTCCACCTGCTTCGCAACGCCGTCGACCACGGCCTGGAGACGCCTGCCGAGCGGTTGGCGGCGGGCAAGCCCGCCGAGGGCGTCGTGCGCCTGGAGGCCCACCACAGCGCCGGCGCGCTGCAGATCGTGGTCTCGGATGACGGGCGCGGGGTGGACCTGGACCGCCTGCGCGAGACGGTGGTGAGCCGCGGTCTGGCCGGCGTCGAGACGGCCGCGAAGCTGAGCGAACCCGAGCTCCTGGAGTTCCTGTTCCTGCCCGGCTTCACCCTCAAGCAGGCGGTGACGGAAATCTCCGGGCGCGGCGTCGGCCTCGACGCTGTCCAGGACATGTTGAAACAGGTCCGCGGCACGATCCGCGTCTCGACCACGCCAGGGGCCGGAACCCGCTTTCATCTGCAGCTGCCTCTGACCCTCTCGGTGGTGCGCGCCCTGCTGGCGGACATCGGCGGCGAACCCTACGCCTTCCCGCTGGCCCACGTGGTCCGCGCGGTGACGGCGCGGCGTGCGGAGATCAAGATACTGGAGGGCCGTCAGCACTTCGATTTCGACGGACGCCAGGTCGGGTTGGTCAGCGCCCATCAGGTTTTGGGTCTCGCCGGCCAACCGACGGGCGATGAGTTCTCGGTCATCGTGCTCGGCGACCAGCACGACCTTTACGGGCTGGTGGTCGACAATTTCCTCGGCGGCCGCGAGCTGGTCGTCCAGCCGCTCGACCCCCGACTCGGCAAGATCCGCGACATCAGCGCCGCGGCCCTGACACCTGACGGCGATCCCGTCCTGATTGTCGACGTCCAGGACATGGTCCGCTCGATGGAGAAGCTGGCGGCCTCGGACCGGTTGAACAAGGTGCGCGGCGAGGCGGACGTCGCCGGCCAGACCCTCCGAAAACGCATCCTGGTGGCGGACGATTCCCTCGTCGTGCGCGAACTGCAGCGCAAGCTGCTGGACCATCACGGCTACGAGATCGAGGTCGCCGTGGATGGGATGGACGCCTGGGCCACCGTGCGGGGCGGCGGTTTCGACCTGGTCGTCACCGACGTCGACATGCCCCGCATGGACGGCGTGGAGCTGGTCCGGCTGATGCGCGGCGATCCCGCGCTCAGGTCCCTGCCGGTCGTCATCCTGTCCTACAAGGATCGCGAGGAGGACCGCCGCCGCGGCCTGGAAGCGGGCGCGGACTACTACCTGACCAAGGGCAGCTTCCAAAACGACGCCCTGCTGCATGCGGTCGTCGACCTGATCGGCGAGGCTGCGGCATGAGGATCGGTGTCGCCCAAAAGGCGCCTGGCGCGGCCGAGCGGCCGCCGCTGGTGGTGATCGGGGCTTCGGCGGGCGGACCTGCGGCCCTGGCGGTGCTGCTGAAGGGACTGCCGGCCAAGTTTCCGGCCGCGATTGTCATCGTCCAGCACGTCGACGAGCGATTCGTCGACGGTCTTGCGACCTGGCTTGGCGAGCAATCCAACCTGCCCGTGCGCCTGGCGCAGGAGGGCGAGCGGCCCGAAGTCGGCGCCGTCCTGGTGGCCGGCCACGGCGGGCATTTGACCATGCGGGCGGACGGCCGGCTGGCCTATGCCGCCGAGCCCCGCACCCTCGCCTTTTGCCCCTCGATCGACGTCTTCTTTGAAAGCGTCTGCCAGCGATGGTCAGGCAAGGCCGTGGGCGTTCTGCTCACCGGCATGGGCGCCGACGGCGCGCTGGGTCTGAAGGCCCTGCGGCTCAAGGGCCTTCATACGATCGCCCAGGACCAAGCGACGAGCGCGGTCTACGGCATGCCCAAGGCCGCAGCGGCCGCGCACGCGGCGGTGGACATACTGCCGCTCGACCGCATCGCCGCGAGGCTGGCCAGGGCCTTTCCCATGATGGCGACAGGAGACGAACCGTGACGACCGCCAATTCGATGGCCGATCATCTGGCCGTTGCGACCGCCTCCACCATCCGGGTGCTGCTGGTCGACGATCAGCCCATGGTCGGCGAGGCCGTCCGCCGCGTCCTGCTGCACGAGGCGGACGCCGAGTTCCACTACTGCGCCGATCCGCGGCAGGCGCTGGCCGTCGCCCGGGACTTCCGGCCGACCGTCATTCTGCAGGACCTGATCATGCCCAATGTCAGCGGCTTGGATCTCGTGCGCCAGTATCGCGCCGATCCTGCGACCGCCGGCGCCCCCATCGTGGTGCTGTCGAGCCGCGAGGAGCCCCTGGTGAAGAGCGAGGCGTTCAAGCTGGGCGCCAACGACTATCTGGTCAAGCTGCCCGACCCCATCGAGCTGGTCGCCCGCATCCGCTACCACTCGATGGCCTATCAGGCCCAGATTCAGCGCGACGAGGCCTATCGCGCCCTGCGCGACAGCCAGCGGCGGCTCATGGCCGCCGGGATCGCGCTGGCGGAGAACGAAGCCAGCTATCGCCTGCTCGCCGACACCGCGACCGACATCATCTCGCGATCCGACCTTGAAGGGACCATGCTCTATCTGTCGCCCGCCGTTGAGCGGGTTACGGGTTACGCGGCCCCGGAGCTGGTTGGCCGCAACATCGCCGATCTCCTCCACCCCGACGACGCTGGTCCATATTTCGCGCGATACGCACGGATGATTAAGGGCGACCAGGCCGACGGCAAGCCGGTCGAATACCGGATCCGTCACAAGGACGGGCGGTGGATCTGTATCGAAGGCAACCCGACCCTGGTTCGCGGGGACGACGGCCGCGCCCTCGGTTTCGTGGACGTGTCCCGCGACGACACCCTTCGCAAGACACTGGAGACGGAGTTGCGCGTCGCCCGCCAAGAGGCCGAGGCCGCCGCTGCGGTAAAGGGCGAATTCCTGGCCAACATGAGCCATGAACTGCGCACGCCGCTCACCAGCGTGCTGGGCTTCACGCGACTGGCCATGGACCAGCCAGACCTCACCGAGGCGAGCCGGACCTATATCCGCAAGGCGTCCAATGCGGGCGCGGCCCTGCTGGCGACGGTCAACGACATCCTCGACTTCTCGAAGCTGGAATCCGGCCAACTTGAGATCCGCCCCGAACCCTCCGACGCCGCCGAGGTCTGCCGCGAGACCCTGGAGCTGTTTTCCGAGGCCTCGGCCGCCAAGGGTGTAGCGCTGCGGTTCACGACCTCCGACCTGCCGCCGAGCCTGTCGCTGGACCCGAACCGTCTGCGGCAGCTGCTGCTGAACCTGGTCGGCAATGCGGTGAAATTCAGCGACGACGGCGAGATCGTCCTCGCCGCCGCCTGGCGGGCCGCCGACCAGCGGCTTACCGTCTCGGTGAAGGACCAGGGCCCCGGCATTTCGCCAGACCAGCAAACCCTGCTCTTCCAGCGCTTCTCCCAGGTCGGCAGCAGCGACACACGCCGCCATGGGGGCACCGGCCTGGGTCTGGCGATCTGCATGGGGCTCGTGGAAGCCATGGGCGGGCGCATCGGGGTGGAAAGCGAGCTCGGAAAGGGGGCGCGCTTCTTCTTTGAGATCCCGGCGTCGCCGTCCGTCGCGTCGAACGTCGAAGACAGGCCGGTCATTCCGATGGTCCGGTCTGAGGCGCGGGTCCTTGTAGCCGACGACCATGCGATGAATCGCGAGCTGGTCCGAGCGGTGCTCGACCCGGTCGTCGGGGAGGTCAGGGAGGTCACCAACGGCCTCGACGCCGTGGCCGCCGCGAGCCATACGCGCTTCGACCTCATCCTGATGGACCTGCGCATGCCCGAGCTCGACGGCCTTGGCGCCATGCGTGCAATCCGGGAGGGCGGCGGTCCCAACGCCAATGTCCCGATCCTCGCCTTCTCGGCCGGGATCGACGCCTCAAGCGCCGCGGCGCGATTGCAGGCGGGCTTCACCGGCGACCTGCCGAAGCCGCTGATGCCGGCCGACCTGATCGCGGCGGTTTCCTTGCACACCGCCGGCCGGGGACCGAAGGACGTCGGCGCCCACCGAGCGGCGTAGAATCCGCTTCCAGCCGCCGCGCGCCTCGGTCGCGACGGCGATCACGAGGTCAGGCGACCGTGCTCGGCCGCACGCCGCCTGAGCGCGCCGGCGATCGCCTCCCAAGCGGGTTTCGGCCGCATCGCGCGGTCATACGGCAGTGGCCGCTCGTTCTCAGCCCCCGCTTTGGCCCTGATCCAGCTGTGACGATCGCTGAGGCCCCAAGTGTGGATCGCCGTCAGGTTCGGAATCTCGACCACCGTGGCAAGATAGTGGGCGTAGATGGCCGCAACCTCGCGGTCTGGCGCGCCGCGCCGGGCCGTGTCGGAGACGTCGAGCTCGCTGACCAGGATCTCCAGCCCCATCTCCCGGAGCCGCGCCGCAAAGACGGCGAGCCCGTCGCCGTCGTAGCCGTCGCCGGCGGCGAGGTGCGACTGCACGCCCACGCCATGGATCGGCGCCCCACGCTCGACGAGATGCTCGACCAGCCGCAGGACGGCGTCGCGACGCGCCGCGCCCCAGGATGCGCCGAGTCCGTAGTCGTTGTAGACGAGCCGCGCCGTGGGATCGGCCGCGGCCGCGGCGCGGAAGGCGATCTCGATATAGTCCCGTCCGATCTGGGCCAGCAGCGGAGTGCGGCGCAGCCCGTCCGGCTCGCCGTCCGCCGGCTCGATCGCCTCGTTGACCACGTCCCAGCGGCGGACCCGGCCGCGGGCGCTTCCGACCAGGTCGGTGACGTGGCCGGTCATCAACGTCAGAGCTTCCTGCCGGTCCGCAGCGGCCGGATACCAATGCGGCATGGCGCCGTGCCAGACGAGGGTATGGCCGCGCAGGGCGAGGCCGTTCTTCTCGGCGAAGGCGAGATAGCGGCGAATGGGTTCAAGGTCGGTCCTGCGGCCGGCGCGCGTCAGGTAGTCCCACTTCCATTCGTATTCCGGGACGATCGCCGTGCAGTCCCGCAGGACGGCGGCGCGGAAGTCCGCCTCGCGCCAGAGCCAAGGGCCAACGGCGGAGCCGAATTCCAGGCCTGCAGCGCGGGCGAGCGGACCCAGCGCCGGAAGCTCGGTGGAGCTTGCGTGATCCGGCAGCGTCAGCGCCGCCGCCGAGACGGCGAGGAAAGAGCGCCTGTTAATTTGACCCACCACACGCTCGATGCGCCATCGACTGTCACCGCCGGTTTCGCGCGTCAGAATGCAAGCTTGTAGCTCACAACAACTGACCCATCCTTAAGGCGGCCGGTGTCCGGAGCATGGTTTCGTCCTGGATAGCGGTTGCCGGAATAGTTGCTGTACTCGACCGAGATCCGGTTCGGACGCCAGTCGAACCAGCCGAAGCTGTAGGTGAAATCCGGGTCCCAGGGCCGCCGACGGCCGCCCAGTTTCTGGTAGGAGGTCACGTCCGCGAACAGGCGGCGCCAGATCGGTGTTCGGCAGCCGATGCTGGAAGTATGGCGCCCCCAACGGTCGGGGCCGGTCTCCAGCTCATAGCGCGGCGTGAAGTGGTACCCGACGCGACAGTTGATACGCCCCTCGTCGCCGACGTCGGCGGTCGGCAAACGCAGGGAGTCGGGCAGGCGAAACTTGTAGCTGGCCGAGATGGTGCCGTATTCGACCCGGGTGACCTTCTCGCCTGGCTGCGGGTCGAAGCGACTGTTGGTGTAGTTGGCGTAGACCAGGCTGAACGTATTTGGCCGCCAGTCGTCGTAGCCGAAGCTGTAGGTGAAGTCCGGCTCCCACCGCTTGCGCCCATCCGGGTAGGCGTTGAGGGTGACGTTGGCGAACCAGTTCTCCTTTGGCGAGAAGCGGAAATCGATGAAGCCGGCTGGGCTCGATCCGCTCCGATCGCCCTCGGCGACCGCCCCGGCCCCGCCGCGCCGAAAGGGTATGCGGAATCCCGGGGTGACATAGAAGTGCTCGCCCGGTTCAGGCTCCACCTGCAGCGCCGGGCTATCCGACGATGGCGGAGCCGGCACGGAACCAACCGACGCGTGTGCGACTTGCAATATAGTCGCGTTTTCCGTGTCCTGAGCTAACGTGGGTGACCCCAGCGTCGAAATCGCGATCGCGGCGAGGCCTGGCGCAAGGCGTCGGGGCGGTGGGGGCGCAAAGGTCATCGGATCGCTCGCCTGGGGGGTTTGGGTTGGGCCGCTTCTATTTCGAAAAGTTCGAGCATCGGCGACCGCCGGCGCCCCTACCGAACTCGGCTGCGCGAGAGGCCCTCTGGCAGTTCTTGGCTGCGGCCAACCTGACGTTCGGCGGCTGGTATATCGCCTGGCGCTGGACGCATTCCCTCAATCTGGACGCTCCCTGGTTCTCGATTCCGATGGCCGCGTGCGAGACGCTGGCCTACTTCGGGTTGTTTCTTTTTACGGCCAACCTTTGGAAGAGCGGGGAACCTTGCGCGGGTTCACCGCCGATCACAATCCAGAATTGCGACCCGGAGGCGCCGGCGGACCGGCCGATCTCGGTGGACGTCTTCATCGCCACCTACAACGAGGACGAGGAGCTGGTCCGCCTCAGCATCCGCGACGCCAAGCGGCTGCGCTATCCCCACCCCATCGATCTGCAGGTCCATGTCCTGGACGACGGGCGCCGGCAGACCATGCGCAAGGTCTGCGATGAGGAGGGGGTCGGCTACATCACCCGCACCAACAACCTTGGCTACAAGGCCGGCAACCTGCGCAACGCCATGGAGCTGACCAGCGGCGACTTCATCGTCATCTGCGACGCCGACACCCGCCTGTTCCCCGGCTTCGTCGAGCATACCTTGGGTTACTTCCGGGACCCCCAGGTCGCCTTCGTCCAGACGCCGCAATGGTTCTACGACATTCCGGAGGGCGTGAGGCTGCGTGACCACTGGGGGCGCAAGGCCGGGGCTATCGGGCGGATTTCAGGCGGACTGATCGAGCGGCTCGTCGGCGAGATCCGGGTCGGCGAGGATCCTTTCGCCAATGATCCCAAGATGTTCTACGACGTAATCATGCGGCGGCGGAACTGGGCGAACGCCGTCTTCTGCTGCGGCGCCGCCTCGATCCATCGTCGTGAAGCGGTGATGTACGCAGCGGTGCGCGCCTACGCGGCCGCCGTTCATCGCGAGACGGATCGGGCGAACAAGGTCACGCGGCGCCTGACCGGCGAGGCCCGGCTCGCCCCCGAGCTGAGCGATTATCTCGGGATCGACGCCGCCGTCGCGACCGAGCTGACGCCCTACAAGTTTCACGTCTCCGAGGACATCTACACCTCGCTCGTCCTGCACCAGGATCGCGAGCGCGGCTGGAAGTCGCTGCTCCATCCGCAGGTGGAGTCGAAGATGCTGTCGCCGCAGGATCTGCTCAGCTGGACCATCCAGAGGTTCAAATATGCCGGGGGAAGCCTCGACATCCTCTTCCACTCTGACGTCATGTTCGGGCCCGGCCTCACCTTCTGGCAGCGGGTGATGTACGGCGCGACCTTCTGGGGCTACCTGGGCGCCGTCTGGAACCTCGCCTTTCTCGCCGCGCCGATCGTCTACCTCTGCTTCGGGATCGCGCCGGTCGCGGCCTACACCGGCGACTTCTTCATTCATCTTCTTCCGTTCCTGATCACCAACGAGCTGGCGTTCATGTTCGGCACCTGGGGGGTCGCGGGATACAAGGGAAAGACCTCCTATCTCGCCTCCTTTCCCATCTCCCTGCGCGCGCTCTGGGCCGTGCTGAGCAAGCAGACCATCAAGTTCCCGGTGACGCCCAAGGACCGGCAGGAAGGCAACCATCTGGCGCTGGTCTGGCCGCAGACGGCGGTGATGGTCGCGAGCTTCGTCGCGATTGCCGTCTGCGCCGTTCGCCTGGCGCTCGGCCACCAAGGCTTCACCTTGGGCGGCCTGCTCGCGAACGCGATCTGGGCCCTCTACAACTGCCTGATCATGAGCGTGATGGTGAGCGCCGCCTTCTGGAAACCCCCGGCCGAAGACGAACCTGTTCGCACCCCAGCCAAGCTCGAGGAAGCGCGATGAGCGACGACCACTACGAGACCAACACCGGCGGCTTCAGCAAGGCCCGCAGCCACATCATGCTCATCCTCGGCCTCATCGTCGCGGCGGCGATCGCCATGGGGCTGGAGCGTCTCGATCCGAAGGCCTGCGGGCGCCCGGCGACCACGCATGTCGGCGCGGCGTCGATCAACCCCGCTTGATGAGGATCAGCCGGTTGCGTCCCGCCGACGGCAGATAGCGCCACGCGTCGACGCTGGCCTTGATCAAGGCGAGGCCTCGACCCGAGGTCGGAATGGCCGAGACATCGTCGTCGAAGTCGGGGAGCTCGGCGTTTTCGAGCGCGCCGGGCGGGATGGGCGCGCCCGCGTCGGTGAGCTCGACATGCACCTCGCCGTCGTCCCGGCGCACGCCGACCTTGAGGATTCCGTCGTCAGCGCCGCCATAGCCGTGGACGATGACGTTGGTGGCCGCTTCAACGACCGCCAGCTCCAGATCGCCCGCCGCAACTTCATCCAGACCGAAATCGGCGCAGGCTGCGCGCAATTTCGCCGCCAGCTCGGTCACCGCCGTGACGTCGGAGCGGATGGCGAAATGGCGGCGCAAGTGGTTCTAGCGCCTGGCCCTGCTCAGCGCCTGGCTGAGATCGGGTTCGATGTTGAACACACGATCCAGCTTGGTCGCGCTCAGCAGCTTCATGACCTGACGCCCGGCGCCCGCCAGCACGAACACGCCGGTCGGGGCCACGCTCTTCATCAGGCCGATCAGAGCGCCAAGCCCGGTGCTGTCGACAAACTCCACCAGGGCGAGGTCCAGCACGACCCGGCTGGCGTTCCCCGTCGCCTCCGTCGCCTCGGTGCGGAAGCGCGGCGCCGCGGCGGCGTCGAGGCGAGACGCAAGCACCGAAAGAACGGCGACCTCGTCATGCCGTTCGGCGGCCAAAACTGGAGCTTTCATCTGGAGTTCTCGATCACCAACAGCGAAACGTCATCGGAGAAGGCCGCGCCCTTGCGCTCAACCATAGCGGATTGGAAACGCGAAATCACAACCGAAAGCTCCAGCCCCGCAGTCTCTTCGATCAGAGCGTCGAGCCCTTCCTCGCCAAGGGGTTCGCTCCCGCAGTCGACGAGGCCGTCGGAATAGAGGAAGAGGCGATCGCCGGACTCGAAGGCGAGAGTCATCGGCTCCGGGACCGGCGCGTCGATGAGTCCGAGCGGGAACCCACCCTCCTCCAGCGCAGTGATCCCGCCGTTTCGCCGCAGGAGGCGTGGCGCCGGGTGGCCTGCCAGCAGCAGGGCCAGCGCGCCTTCCGGATCGAAGAGCGCCAGGGCGGCTGTGCAGTAGCTGTCGTCCGCCGCATCCTCCAGGAGGGCGTCGGAGATCTCCTTGGCGGTCGAGCGGAGGTCGCCCGAACCGGCCCCTCGCAACAGGCGGTCGTGCAGAAAGGTCGAGCGCAGAGCCGCCGGCACGCCGTGGCCCGCGACGTCGATGTGGAAGGCGAAGGCGCCGCCGCCCGGCCGCGGGGCGACGTCGAACAGATCCCCGCCGATCACGTTCGATGGCAGGAACAGCCAATCGAAGCGGATCGGTCCCTCGTGCCGAGGGTTTGGCAGCAGGCGTCTTTGCGACGCGGCGGCCGCCTGGAGGTCGCGCCGGGTCATGCGGAAGGCGTCGCGGAGCCGGCTGTGCGCCCGCCCGAGCCGCTGGTTTTTCCGCTGCAGTTGGCGTTGCAAGTGCACCAGCCGCCCCGCAGAGGCGAGCCCGAGCCGCAGCCGCATCATATCGAGGGGCTTGGGAACATAGTCGTCAGCCCCAGCTTCGAGCCCCGCGCCAATGGCTTCCGCCGCCGAACTGGTCGTCATGAGGATCACGTGCAGGTAGCGCCCAGGCGCGCTGCGGGCGCGGAGGTGACGGATCAGCTCGATCCCGTCCATGCCGGGCATGGACCAGTCCGTCACGAGCACGTCTGGCCAATTCAACTCAGCCGCCGCCGCCGCCGCCCGGCCGTCCTCAGCCGTTCGCACCTCATATCCCAGGGCTTCGATCTGGGCGGCGATCAGCTCGCGCACGATCGGATCGTCGTCGGCCACCAGGACGGACACGGGTGAGGGCGAGGGCCGGCTCGACGGCGACGGTCTCAACCAGTCCGTGTTCAAGCGCGCGGCTCCACCGGCCTCGGTCCCGCCGGATGAGGATAGGGTCACGTCGGCAATGAGACCATCGCGTCTGGACATGCTTCCTTCGCACGGAATGCGAGGGCGGCGGCGAAGATCGCTACCCCAGGTGGATAATCTGTAGTCTCAATTTCGCCCCAAGACATTGGCGCAGAAGGTCGCGGAAGCGTCGCGGCCGACGCTCTCGCGCGCCCTTTGACTATTTGCCGATTTGCGGCGCGATCGGCCGGGGCCAGACCAGGATGACGCCCTCGCCGTAGGGGAAGCGCTCGGACGGCGGGCCGAACTGGCGGAGCGCCATTTGAACGCAGGTCTCGACGACGGGGCATTCCTCGCCGTCGTTCAGGATCACCAGGAAGCGACGCGGATCGCCCTTCGGCTCAGCAGCCGGCGTGAACCACAGGCTGGAGGTTTGGATGGGGCGACGGTCGATACGTCCCGACATGAAGCTGACCGGACGGATCGTCACCCGTCCTTCCGTCAGAGTGTCCATCAACAGGCTGTTGGTCCCCCAGAACGGGCCGTAGCCCAGGGCAAGCCCTCGCGAACTGAGAACCGCCGCGAGGTCGAGGGCGTGCTCGTACCCGGCGGGCTTGCGCTTGCCGTTCAAGAGGCCCGGCGCGCTGACGATGCCTGAGACGGCGAACAGGACGGCGTAGGCGACGAGACCCGCCTTCAGCAGGACCGGCCAACGCCGCCAGTGCTCGGCCGCAAGCAGAACCACCAGCAGGGAGCCCAGAAAGTAGAGGTTCGGGAAGAAGCGACCGACGGCGAGGGTCGGCGGAAAGCGGCTGAGCACAAAGAGCGCGGTCATGCCCGCGATGGAGAGCACGGCGACCGCCCCGACCAGCTGGCGGCCCACGGAGGCGCGCGCCAGGCCGAACGTCGTCGCCGCCATGGCCCAGCCGAAGAGCAGGAGCGCCATTGTCGCGCCGAACAGGCGCGGCGGCGTGGTGGCGAGGTTCGCGCCGGGAATGATGTTGAAAACAGTCCCGAGCGAGCGCTGCGCCCAGCCGATGTTCAGCCGCATGGTGGCGAGGTCGGCGAACGCAAAGTGGCTCTTCGGCAGGAAGGAGAGCAGGCCGAACAGTCGGGTCTGGACCAGCAGCAGCGCCACGGCCGAGGCCGCCGCGAGGACAAAGGCCGTGCGGCCGACGGGGCTGTTCCAGTTTCGCCAGGCGATCACGCCGCTGGCGATGATCAACGGCCCGGCCACGGCGACCGCGGCCCAGGGATCAGAGACGACGTTGATAAAGACCGCGACGGCGGCGGCCAGGGCCGGAGCGATGGCGCTGCGCTCGAGCGCGCGCAGCGCCAGGATCAGCGTCAGCAGACCCCACGCCATCGAGAGGTTGTGACTGATGGGATAGGCGAAGTATCCGGCCTGACCGAGGGCCGGCAGGCTGGCGAACATCAAGATGCAGGCGATCACCAGGCCGGCGCGAACGCCCGCCAGCCGCCACGCGAGCCAAGCGGTCATCGCCACGGAGGCCACGAAGATCAGCCAGCCGATCAGCACGGCCGTCCTCAGATCGGCGCCGAAGGCTTCGAACAGCAGGGACGACAGGGGAATTAGCGAAAAGAGCCAGTTGTCCTGGGTGTAGGACCAGGTGCGCACGAAGCCGAGGCCGAACTCGCGGACGCCCTTCCAAAGCTGGACCGTGACGAAGACGTCGGCGTCAGCCCGCCAGACGCCGAAGGTGAAATGCCATGACGTCCACAGGCCCAGGGCCAGGACCGGCACGGCGAGCATCAGAGCGACAGCGCGGCCGCCGGGCGTTGCAAAATTCACGAGCAAATATCACCGAACTCAACTATGGCGCGCCGCGCCCCACCTCAAGCCGAGCCCCGCCGCCGCGGCACAACACGGTGAGCTTGGAGGACGTCTCGCAGGTCCAGTCGGGGCGGCGGACCACATTAGAGCTTTACGACGGCGCAACCTCTGGCGATTGGACCCTATGAACGGACTGGGGCGTAAATCCGGCGACCTTCTATTCTACGTGGCGGCGGTGACGATCCCGCTGGGGATCTTCCTGTGCTTTTTCCACTGGCAGATCCTGATCCCGACAAATGCCGTCTGGTTGCTGGATGGCGACTGGGGCGCCCACGTGATCGGCTGGAACGCACTTCGCCATGACGACTGGCGCTGGCCGCTGGCCGCCACAAAACTGCTGAGTTGGCCTTCGGGGGTGGCGGTGACCTTCACCGACTCGAACCCCTTGCTGTCCCTGCTGCTCAAACCGTTCTCGGCCGTGCTGCCGACGCCCTTCCAGTTCACCGGCGCGTGGCTCCTCAGCTGCATCCTCCTGCAGTTCGCCGTCGGCTACCTCCTGCTACAGCACGCGACGAAGGACAGATGGCTTCGCCTGCTCGGAGCCACCCTGCTCACGCTCATGCCGACGCTGTTCAACCGCATGGGCCACGCGAACCTATGCGCTCACTGGACGATCCTGCTGTCGCTGCACGTCTTCCTCAACGTCGAGCGCGTAGGCCGCCGCGACCTCTGGTACGGCGCGATCCTGGTGATTTCGGCGCTGGTCCACCCCTACCTGCTGCTGATGAATGCGGGCATCTGGGGCTCTGACCTGCTGCGGCGCGCCTACTCCCTGTTGCGCCGCCGCGCCCTCGCCGGGCTCGGCGTGCTGGCGGTCCGGTCGGCGGCGGTCGCGGTCGCGCCGGTCGCGGCGATCTGGGCGACGGCCGGCCTGGGGGGCTACCAGGGCGACGCCGACGGCTTCGGCTTCTTCTCGATGCCGCTGGACGCCCTGTTCAACCCTGGCAGGCTAGGGTTCTCGCGCTTCCTGCCCGTGGCGCCGCAAGGCGACGGACAGATCTTCGAGGGGTTCCAGTACCTCGGCGCCGGATTGCTCCTGCTGGTGGTCGCCGCTGCGCTCGGGGCCCTGGCGTCGCCGGCGGCCCGCGAGCGGCTGCGGCGGATGAGCTGGGCCGCCTGGCTCGCGCCGGCGCTGTTCGTGCTTCTGGCGCTGGCTCTCTCCGACCAGATCCAGTTTCACGGGCGTGTGGTGGCGGACCTGTCCTACGACTGGATCCCCTTCCATCTGACCAGCACCTTCCGCGCCTCCGGCCGGCTGTTCTGGCCGTGCGCCTACGTCCTCATGCTGATCGCGCTGGAGCTGGTCTTCGCCCTGCCCAAGGCCCTGCCCCTCGGCATAGGCCTTGCGGCCCTGGTCCTGCAGGCTTTCGACCTGACCGGATTCGCGGTCGCCATGCGGACGCTGACAGCTGCGGCGGCCGCGCCTCAGCCCTGGCAGCGCACGACAAGCCACAAGTGGGAGCAGCTGATCGCCAGCGCCGACGTCGTGGAGTTCCAGCCTCCCGACCCGCACGCCGACCAGACGCTATTTTACGAAATCGCCTGGCGCGCCACATCGCTGAAGCGGCCGATCAACGTGATGTACACCGCCCGGGTGAATCCCGAACAGAAGGCGTTCGAGACCGCCGCGCGCAGCCGGTTCCTGCGGGGCGAGCTCGATCCGCGGCATCTCTATGTGCTGACCGGCAGGTGCATTCCGGCCGGCCCGGACGGAGCCCGCCTCAAGCTGGTGAACAAGGTCATGGTGATCCCGCCGGCCGACGCCCATTATCCTTTCCTCCTGCGTCCTGCGCCGACGCCTCAGCCCTTCCCGATCGGCACGACGATCTCCATCGCCCAGCCGCGCAAGTTCCAATGCATGCTGGGCCGCGACTGGAGCCGGCCGGAAGGCTGGGGCGTCTGGTCGGACGGCGCCGCCCCGGAGCTGATCGTCCGGCTGGCGGAGCGGCCGGAACGCGACCTTAGGCTGACGGTCCTTGCCCAGGCCTTTCCCGCCGAAGGCCAGACGGTGTCGGTGATCGCGGGCGGGCGCACGCTCGGGCGCTGGGCCCTGACCGCAGAGCCCGCCGAGCACAGCGTCAGCGTCCCGCGCGAGCTGACGCCCGGACCGCTGCTGCACGTCGTTCTGAAGGTCGACCACCCTCTCGCGCCGAGGGCCCTGGGAAACTCCACGGACAGTCGCCTGTTGGGCGTCGGACTGCACTCCGTACGACTGGATCTCGCGCCGTAGGGAGGTTGGGCCTCGAAGCGCCGAACGTCTCTACAGCGTGTCGCTGCCCTCGCAGGGCGACGGCGCCATCCGGTCACGGGCCAGGGCCGGATGATATGCCGGATCGCCGTCCAGCAGTTCGCGCCAGCGATTGCAGAACAAGGCGACGTCCGCGCCCGCCGGCAGGGTTTCACCGCGCGACGCCTTCTCGCGATGCGTCAGCTCCGCGAACGGTGTGTAGACGATGCGATAGGCCATCAGCCGAAGGCGCAGACACAGGTCGAGGTCGTTGAACTCCAGGGTGAAGCGCTCATCGAAGCCGTTCACCTCCTCCATGACCGCGCGCCGCGTCGCGAAGACGGCGCCCGTGACCATCGACCATTCGCGCTGCACGAGGGTCCAGTCCTGGTATCCCGCTTCCGCCCCCGGCGCCCCGAACCAGGGATGGGCCGCCACATCAAACAGGCCGCCGGCCACGCCGGCATGCTGCAGGCGCCCGTCTGGAAACAGCAGCCGCGCGCCGACCCCGCCGACATCGCGATCCATGGCGAAGGTCATCAGCGCCTTCAGCCAGTCGGGCGAGCAGATGGTCACATCGTCGTTCATCAGGACCATGTGTTCGGTCTGCGCCAGGCGCCAAAGCCGGTTCATCTTGGCCGCGTAGTTGAAGGGCTCTCCGGCCAGCCTCGGCGTGGGAATGCGGGTCACGGCGAACGGCCAGCGGGACGGCGTCAGAACCTCGGCGTCGGCGCTGTCGTCGCCGATGAGGACCGTCAGCTTCTCCATCGGCCAGTCCGTCAAGGCCAGGCTGTCGAGCAGTTCGACGACGAAGGGCTTTCCGCCCTCGGGCCCGGACTGCCGGGTGGGCACGATCAGGCTCACCGCCGGGTAGGCGTCAAACCGTCGGCGAACGCTCAGGCTGTCGGCGGTGCGTCCCGGCGCGATCTCCAGGGGCCGGCCGGCGAGCCAGGACTGCACAGCGCGGCGGCGGTCGGCGATGGAGATCTCCGGCCGCGCGCCCGGCCAGGCCAGCAGTACGTGGGGGATGCGCTCGACGCCCAGGCCGAGCGCCTGCGCCCGGAGCAGCAGGTCATAGAGCGCCGCCTCGCCCATTTGCGGGCGCAGGCCGCCCAGCCGGTGGAACGCCGATCCGCGGACGATCAGCGGCGCCCCGATGTAGTCGTGGCTGACCAGCTGGGTGATGTCGAAGGCCGGCTTCAGGCGCACGCGCCGATCCAGCGAGACCTCGCCGAGCGCCACGTCATCGCCGTAGAAGATGTCGACGTCGAGCCGGCTCGGGATCTGGGCCTCGACGAAGCTGTGGAACCGGTGCGGCATGAGCGCGTCCGCCTGGGCCAGGACCAGCCAGTGATCGCGATCGTCCGGCACGAGGCTGAGCAGGTCGGTCTCCGCCCCCGCGGCGGCGGCGGGCGCCAGCAGACCCGGTCTCAACCGCCCGGACCACCTGGCCTGGCTAAAGGGGATCGGCGGCGGAGGGCCGAGGCTCCGCGGCGCTGTGGGCGAGAAGCGCGTGTTCATTGGGCGGCCACGCGCGAGGCGCGCCGGGACAGCGCCGCCTCCAGAGCGCTCGTCATGGCGCCGGCGACCGCTTGCGCAGAGAGCAGGTCCCCGATCCGTGAACGGGCGCGCTCCCCCAGCTGGTTGTCGCCGGCCTCGAGACGCCGCGCGCAGTCGCTGAGCGCCGCGGCGAACGCCGCCTCATCGACCTCGCCCCAAAATCCGCCCTTGGGATAGGCGCCCAGCTCTTCGCCGAGCTGCACCGTGCGAACCGGGACCGGAAAGCCGCAGTCGGAGTCGAGGAAGTCGCGAACGCCGCCGTAGTCGGAGGCGACGACGCTTTTCCCGCGCGCCATCGCCTCGGCGACGGTCAGGCCGAATCCTTCCGACCGATGGGGAGAGGCGAAGATGTCCGCCGCCTCGAAAAGCGCGGCCAACGCATCCTGGCTGAGCTGTTTCTCGACCATCGACACGCCGGGGGTCTGGGCCACCAGCTGGGCGAGAGCGGCCCCGGCCTTGGGTTGATCCATCAGATTCTTGGTCTTCAGCACCAGACGCCATCCTCGCGCCGCCAGATCCGTGGCGGCGAACGCCCGCACGAGCGCCTGCGGATTCTTCCGCTCGATATAGCTGGCGCCATCGAAGACGTAGAGGATGATCCGGGCGTCAGCCGGCAAGTCGAGATCGTGCAGCACGCCGCTGCGACCCGCCCGCTCGGCAGGCGGCGGCGCCGGAACGACGTGCGGGATGACGGACACCGGACGGTCCGTCTGCGCGGCGAAGACCTCCGCGCAGTAACGGCTCGGCGTCCAGATTTCGTCGACCGCATCAAATTCCGGCCGCCAGGCGGACGGCACATGCCCCATCTCCCACACCCACAGGCCGATGCGCACGCGGGCCTGGTCGATGACGTTTCGCTGCAGCGGCGTGAGCGCGCCCCAGGCGTCGGGGTTGAGATGAACGATCACCGCGTCCGGCGCGCCCTCGAAGTCACGCACGGAAAGCGTCGGCGTCACGCGCGTATGCACATGGAAGGCGGTCTCGACCGGCAGCAGATTGAGCCGGGCGTCCGTCCGCCACAGGGCCGAGATATATCCCCGACTGGCCTGGGACAGGCCGGTGGCGAAGTTCCACGGACCGATGAAGGCGACCTTCCATGGCCGCTGCGGCGCGCCGATCGAATGGACGGGAAGCAGACCTGCCGAAGTCGCCGATGACCGCGCCGCCAGACCACACGGCGTCGCGCCGACGTCGTCCGCCCTCGACGGGCCGCCAAGCAAGCTCAGCGCCTCCGGCGTCGAATCCTCGCTCAACCCCTCCAGGCGCAGGCCCGCCGATCGGAACATGAGCGCCATCCGGGTTTCGAAATCGGTGCGGATGGCGGCCTCGCCGGCCTCCTGGCAGGTCCACGCGCCCAGGAAGCGATGCAGGGCGGCCGACGCCAGGACCCGCGCCTTGAGCGCCAGCAGGCGCCCGTCGAGGCGCCCTGGAACGCCACCGAGGTCCTCCGGGCTCAGGACGTCGGCGCCGCTGGTCTCCACGCGCCGCAGAAACCCGCTCAGCGCGGCGACCTCGACCCGCGCGGCGAGGGCCTCGTCCCACAGCAGGAGCGCACTGCCCGAGAACAGCAGCGGCTCAGCTCGCAGCAGGTGCGCCCATGCGGAATAGTGATACCCCCGCGCCTCACGCACATATCCCCCCGCCAGCCCCGCGACGAGATCCGGCTCCGGCGTGAAGACGGTGTCCGTCTCCACCAGCAGGACCACCTGGGCGCCGGCCTGGTTCAGGGCCTCGACGAAGGGACGGACCCAGTCGGCGAGACGCCCCTGAACAGCCTGCGCGGTAAGCAGCACGACGATCCGGCGGTCTGCCGGGCCGAGAGATTTGAAGGTCTCCAGCCGCGCGAGCTCGACCGGCGCGCCAAGGCTGTCTCGCCAGGCGGGCTGGGTCGGCGCGCCGGCCTGCTGCCCGATCAGCAGAAAATGTCCGAGCGGGTCGAGTCCGCGGTCGTCGCCCTGCATGAAATTGGCCGCATACCAGGCCGCGTCAAAGTCAGGGTTGGGGTCGTCGAACTGGGCGACGCCGGAGGCGAGATACTGGTCCAGCGGCGTGGGCCCCGCCGCCGCTTCGGGACGCCGTTGCAGATACCAGCTCGTAGCGAACGACGGATTGGGATTGCGTCCCTCCCGCCAGCCAAAGCTGATGTAGTGCACCAGCGGATGGATCTCGTTGCACGCGACGTCGGGATAGGTCTGCAGGTACCAGGAGGCGTCGAACCACGGGCTCGGGCGGCGATCCCGCGGCCCCGCCAGGTAATGGCGCAGCGCGTCCTGCGTCGGAGCCATCTGATTGGCGGCGCGATACCAGTCGGCGTCGAACAGTCGCGACCTGCCGATGATCCGCGACGGGCCCAGAGTGCGGAACCAGACGCGAATCTTCAAAATCAAGGCGCGCAAGGCGGCCAGCATCCGCGAGACGGTCTCCGCCGGGTGTTTCGCCATATCAGCTCCGGACGCGGCGGCGTGCGCTCGCCGTCTCTCGAGCGCGCCATTGGCTGATCGCGTGTCGATGGAAGCGCCGGTCCGGTGACGCTGACGGGGCGGCGATCGCGTGAAGCCCTGGAGATGCACTTGCCAAATGAGACGCCGTCGTCACCGAGATAGGTTCGCAAAGGTCTTGCGGCGCCCCTCTAGCATAGGCGGTTTTCGACCGCGACACCCGAGGCGGACAGCCGCGCCTTCAAGCAGCCTGCCGCTTGCGGCGGACCGGGGCGTCCTTGCACGGACATAGGGCAGCTGTTACCAGCGGCCGCTTCGGAGAGCAGATGGACACGGCGACTCACATGTTGCGGACCGGGCGGCGCGGCGCGCTGTTCGAGTTCAACATGGCGTTTCAGGACCTCAGGAACTCCGCCCGCCGGCTGGGTCTGGCCTGGTCGCTGGCCTCGCACGACGTGGTGTCGCGCTACCGCGGCTCGATCCTCGGACCGTTCTGGATCACCCTGTCCATGGGGCTGATGGTGCTGGGCATCGGCGTGGTCTACGCCCAGCTGTTCGGCGTCACGCTCGGCGAGTTCCTGCCGCTGGTGGCCCTGGGCATCGTCTTCTTCGGCACGATCAGCAGCATCATCACCGAGGGCTGCGACACCTTCGTCTCCGCCTCCAGCATGCTGTCGCAGACCAATCTGCCGATGTTCACCTTCGTCTGGCGCACGGTGCTCAGGAACCTGATCAACCTCGCCCACCACCTGGTGATCGTGGTCGCGGTGCTGGTCTTCTACGGCTACTGGCGCCACACCAACCTGCCCGGCGCCGCCATCGGCCTGGTCTTCCTGGTCGCCAACGCCGCCTGGATCAGCATGCTGATCGCCATCGCTTCGGCGCGCTTTCGCGACATTCCCCAGCTGGTGGTCTCGGTCATGCAGTTCGCGATGTTCGTGACGCCGGTGTTCTGGCCGGCGGAGCGGCTGGCGGGCGCCAAGCATGCGGTGCTCGCCTTCAATCCCTTCTACCACATGCTCGAAGCCGTCCGCGCGCCGCTGCTGGGCGTCCCGATCGCGCCGCACACCTATTCCTTCCTGGCGGTCATGGCCCTGGTCGGCTGGGGCCTGACGTTCAGCCTGTTCGCCGTCACCCGCCGCCGGATCGTCCACTTCCTATGAAGCCCGCCCTGAAGACCGCGCCGCTGAAGGCCTGGACGCCGGGCCCCGGCAAGGCGCCGCCGGTCTCCATCTCCTGCCGCGACCTGACCCTGCGCTTCCCGGTCTACGGGGTCGACGCCAAGTCGCTGAAGAAGCGGCTGGCGGCGGTGACCGTCGGCGGCCGGCTGGGCTCCCACGCCGGCGTCACCGACGTCACCGCCCTGACGAGGGTGAACCTCGAGCTGAAGGCCGGCGACCGGCTGGGCCTGGTCGGCCACAACGGCTCAGGCAAGACCACCCTGCTGCGGGCGCTGTCCGGCGCCTATGAACCCGACAAGGGCCAGGTCGAGGTGCAGGGCCGCATCGCCGCCCTGCTCGACCTCTCGCTCGGCGTCGACCCCTCGGCCACCGGGTTCGACAACATCCGCCTGCGCGGCCGCATCGCCGGCCTCACCTCGCGCGAGATCGAGGCGCGGCTGGAGGAGATCGCCGACTTCACCGGCCTGGGCGCCTTCCTGGCCATGCCGGTGAAGACCTATTCGGCCGGCATGAAGGCCCGGCTGGCCTTCGCCGCGGCCACCGCCGTCGAGGCCGACGTGCTCTTGATGGACGAGTGGATCGCCGTCGGCGACGCCGAGTTCCAGCAGCTCGCCCACAAGCGCCTGCTGAAGCTGGTGGAACGGGCCGGCATCCTGGTGCTCGCCTCCCACGACCGTGACCTGCTGCGGCTCTACTGCAACAAGGTCATGCGGCTCGACGGCGGCGTCGCCTCCCCCGTCACCGACATCCGCAAGCTCGACGAGCTGCTCGCCGCCTGAGGCCGGCGCCCGGTGGACTCAATGGCCCCCTCAGATCATCCGGGGGATGATGGCCGGCAGCTCCGCTGTTGTGCGGACGCCTGGATCAGCTTCGACGATGAAGGGCACCGTGTTGACCACGCTATAGGCGGTGATGCCCGCCATCGCCGGAGAGAACTGTGGATCGGACACTGGCATCGGGAAGGTGACGTTGATCTCGATCGGCGTGTCGCCCTCCACGACCAGACGCCAACCGTTCTCACGCAGTGCCCAGTCCCGGTCGATGTCTGTCGTGCAGTACCAGTTGACCCGGAAGCGGATGATCGGCCGGCCGTCGCGCATCCCGGCGATCGTGACGCGCTGCGCCGCCAACGCGCCCTTTTCGATCGGCGTGCCGCCGGGCAGCAGGAAGCGCTCGTTTGCGCCGGCCATCTCGCCGAACACTTCGATGCCGTCGAGCGTGATCCCAAGGGCTTTGGCGACGACGTTCACCGACTGCTCGAAGCCATGGGCGTGATGGTGCAGGAGGTCCGGGTCGAAGGCCCCGTCCGCCGCCCGTCCGAAGCCCATGCCCTCGACCACTTGGACGTCGGGGCAGCTCAGCGGAATATCGGCGAACTCGTCGATCGTCATGCACGCCATGCGGCGCGACATCGAGACCGCGACCAAGGGGAGCGCCTCCGAGCTGAAGCCTGGGCTGGAGCCGGTGGCGTGGATCGAGGATCGACCCTTGCGGCAGGCCTCTTCAGTGCGGCGACGGACCTCCGGGTCCATGCGCTCGGGTTCAAGGAAGTCCACTCGCGATGTCGCGACGTTGATCCCGGCCTCGAGGAAGCGGCAGACGTCGTCGAGATTGCACCCGTCCTGGACGGCCACCACGCAGTCGGGCTTCTGGGCGATGATCTGCTCGATGTCCCGCGTAGCCTTTACGCCGACAGGGGGCAGGCCGCACAATTCGCCGGCGTCCTTGCCGTCCTTGGCCTCGGAATGGACGTAGACTCCGACTAGGTCGAACTGCGGGCTGCGGATCAACTCGCGCAGGCTCATCACCCCGATCCGCCCGGTCGCCCATTGGGCGACCCGGTAGACGCGGTCCGGACTGGGCAGCCGCACTGATTTCGCCTCTGCGCTCATAGTCTTCCTCTCCCTGTCGTTTTTTTCCGCGCCGGGATAACCGACCGAGCGCGCTCTATCGAGGTGAGACCGACCGTCGTCGCCCCAGACGCCAAGCTGCAATTCGATGAGCCTATGCGTCAATTCACTTGGTGCGTCGGGCGCCGCCAGAGTGAGCCGAATATCGGGAGTTCGGAGGGCGGGGTTTGAGATGCTTCTGGCGCTGGCCAGCCGTTACGACTTGGCTTCCGAGCCATCAAATGCAGCAGATTTCGTCGAGAGGCGCGTCCACATGGCGCGGGCGAGTGAACGCCAGGCCGTCGCCCACCCCCGACAAGCAGAGTTCGGAAGTTCGGCTAGGGGACCCAACCCGGACATCACTGGCTTGGTGGCTCAATCGTCCAGGTACAGGTGTAATCCGGGTCGACAACGATCTCGCCAGTGCTGCGGAGCCGGTATTCTCCAGGCGGCGCCTCGCAAAAGGCGCGCAAGTCAGGCGGCAGCCAATACCTCTCACCAGAACGCGAGCCCGAGAGCTCGACGCAGAAGCCCTGTGTTCGATCTGCAGAGCTTACAGTTCCAAACATCTGTTCCTGCTCGGAGCCATCCGGCGACAGACGCGTCAATCCGATTAGAACGACGCGATCTATCATGTCCGCAGCTTTGTCCTCGTTCCATTCGGGTCGAGCGTCTTCGTGTTCTCCGCTCATCCGAGCCTCAAGGGAACGGCCGCCGCTTGCGGCCCAGGTTGAGGTTGAGCCGTGAGCCGTTCCTGTCAACGTCCGCCTTCCACCCCGAAGTGAAGCCGCCCGCCGCTCTGTGGATGCTCGATCAGCCCTCGCCCCGCCGCGCGGCCTCGATCTTCGCCACGTCGATCTTCCCCATCGTCATCATCGCCTCGAACACCCGCTTGGCGACCGCCTTGTCCGGATCGGTGACCCCCTCCGTCAGCTGACGGGGTGTGATCTGCCATGAATAGCCCCAGCGGTCCTTGCACCAGCCGCACGCGCTCTCCGCGCCGCCGTTGCCGACAATGGCGTCCCAGTACCGGTCGGTCTCGGCTTGGTCCTGCGTCTCGACCACGAACGAAACGGACTCGTTCGGCTTGAATTCTGGACCGCCGTTGAGCCCCATGAAAGGCGTGCCGAGCACGGTGAACTCCACCGTCAGCTCCAGCCCTTCTGCGCCGCCGGGGAAGTCGCTGGGCGCCGCCATCGCCGCGCCGACATGGCTGTCAGGGAAGACGCTCGCATAGAATTCCGCCGCCTTGCGCGCCTCGCCATGGTCGAACCACAGGCAGTTCGTCATCTTGCCGGCCATCGTCCTTCTCCCTTGCCTTGGTCCGTCTCGAAACGTGTTCCTGGGTCCCCGGTTCACGCCGTGATGGGCTTAAGCCTTGAACCTCCAGCTTGGCCCCATCTGCGACCAGATGACCCAGCGCGACTCCGCGGATGACATGTCTTTCGAGCAGTTGGCCGGGATGCGAGGCCGCTACCAGTTCCGCCCATGGACCCTGCCAATCGCAGGCGCCGGGGGATCTGGGGCATGGCTCGACAGCAACCCATTTGCAAGGCTGAAGCGACCGGGGGCCTGGCCAAGACGGTCAGCTTTCATCCAGACAAGCAGCGATGGCTCGGCCTGGGACGCGCCGCCGCCATCCTCATCGCCGCCCTGGCCGCGGCGAGCCCGGCCCACTCCGGCTCCAGCCAGTTCGTCGACACCGCGCGCTGCCGCGACGTCGGGACTTTCGACGTCTACACGAGCGGCGCGACTGACAACCACACCTGGACGCGGGGGGGCAGTGACTACCGGGCGTTCCCGTCCCAGCAGCAGAAGGTGTGGTGCCGCGTCGAGCGCGTCGCCCCGCGGCTCAAGCCGGTGACGCCGATCGCCCACCGCCCGCCGGTGGTCGTGCCGCGCGTCGTTCCCACACCGATCCCGGTGAGCCGGCCGCCGCTGTGGCCGACCTTCCAGGAGTGGCTCGCCGACCTGATCGGCGAGCGCGGCTAAGGCGTTCGGCCGGGACCGAACCCGCCGGAAGCCCAGCCGCCCGCCGGCGGAATTCAGGGCGCGCCCTTGCAGCTTCAGTGCGCCGAACTGGCGAAATAGACATGGGTTATGGAATAACATATTCCATAGTTTGACCAGGCTGCAAGGCGCGGCTCCGTTCGGGCCAACCGAAGCGACAGACAAGCTGGAGGGGAAACGGGGATGCGCTTCGTCTTGATCAACGGCGGCTTTCACGGCGCATGGTGCTGGGAACGGCTGATCCCGGAGCTGGAGGCGCGCGGCCATCAAGCCGTAGCGGTCGAGCTTCCCGGCCACGGGACCCGCGCCCACGAAGAGGCCAGCCTCGCCGGCTATCGCGACGCGGTGGTCGAGCTCATCGAGCCCGGCGACGTTCTCGTCCCGCACTCGATGGGAGGCTTCATCGCCACCGTGGCCGCCGATGCGGCGATCGATCGGGTCCGGCACATCGTCTACCTCGCCGCGGGTCTGCCGCTCGAAGGCCTGCCGATGACCTCCGCGGGCGCCGGCGATATTTCGACACACGCCTCCATGGTGGCGCCGACCGAGGACAGGCGAGCGATGAGATTCGTCTCCGACGAGGCGGCGATCAATTTCTTCTTCCACGATTGTGCGCCGGAGTTGGCCCAGTGGGCCTGCAGCAAGCTCACCCCGCAGCCGCTCGGGCCCATGCTGGAGCCCATCTCTGTCCCGCGCTTCTGGCAGGCCCAGCCGCCGCGCAGCCTCATTCTTTGCCGGCAGGACCGCGCCGGCGGCGGCGAGGCCAAGGTGGCGCGGTCGATCACCAGGTTCGGGGTGGAGCCCCTGTGGATGGACAGCTCGCACTCGCCCTTCCTCAGCCAGCCGGCCGAATGTGCGGAACGGGTCATTGAGGCGGCGACCCGACCGCCGATCGGCCCCCTCCTGCCGAACTGACGCCGCGGTCCGGGACGAGCTTTAAGCGCGATCGAGCACGACGACCGGGATCTGGCGTGAGGTGCGGGACTGATACTCGTCATATCTCGGCCAGGTCTTGACCGCCTCGGCCCAGATCCGCTCGCGCTCAGGCGGCTCTGCGGTGCGGGCGACGGCGTCGAAGACGTCCGCCTTCACCTGCACCTGGACGTGCGGATCCTCCAGCACGTTCATGTACCAGAGCGGATGGGTCGGCGAACCGCCCTTCGAGGCGATGATCACATGGCCGGCGCCGTGGGGCGTGTAGATGATCGGGATCGTCCGGGCCTCGCCCGATTTGCGGCCCCGGGTGGTCAGCAGCAGGATCGGCGCGCCGTTCCAGATATAGCCCTGCTCGCCTTGGGTTTCCCGGTAGAGGCGGACATGGTCTTCGCCGCGAAGGCTGACGTCGATCGGCGGGAAGGCCGACGGGGGTCTCGGATCGCTCATCTCTTTGTCACCTCCGGATGGGTCCGTCGTCACGTCAGGAGAACCGGTATCGCGGAAACGCCCCGCTGCTCCAGGCCGCCGGTCAGGTAGGGCGCCGGCGCATCGGGATCGAGACGCAGGTTCGGGAAGGCGTCCGCCAGCGCATTGAGGGCCACGTGCATCTCGCTGCGGGCCACATTCATGCCCAGGCACTGGTGGGCGCCGATCCCGAAGCCGATGTGCCCCTTCGGCGTGCGGTGCAGGTCGTAGTCGTCGGGATGGTCCCACCGGGCCGGATCGCGGTTCGCCGCGCCCAGGCAGATCTCCAGCACCGAGCCTTTCGGCATGAAGACGCCGCCCAGCTCAGCGTCTTCGGCGACGAAACGGCTGAACACCGGGTCGGTCGGGTTCCAGCGCAGGGACTCCTCGATCGCCCGGTCCACCAGGCTGCGGTCGGCCTTCATCGCCTCGAGCTGGTCGCGGCGGCTGAGCAGCGCCCACAGCGTGATGCCGAGCTGCCGCCAGGTCGTGCCGCCGCCGGCCAGCATCAGGACCCGCGCGTTGACCATGACCTCCCTGTCGGTCAGGGGCCGCCTGGCGCCGTCCGGAAGCTCCAGCTCCGCCTGGACCAGCCCGCTGACCACATCGTCCGCCGGCTCGGCTCTGCGCTGGGCGATCAGCTCGAGCAGCATGCGCTCGACGGACTCGCCGGCCGCCCGCCGTTCCGCCGCCGGAATTCGCGGGGCGCCGCTTTTCAGCAGGGCGTTGCGGAACACCAGGGAGTCGTCGCCGTCCATGCCGATCGCGCGGGTGATGGTGTGGACCGGGACTCGGGCGCAGAGCTGGAAGTTCAGGTCTGCGCGATCGTGCGCCTTCAGCTTCTCGATCAGCGCGCCGACGACGTCGTTGATCCAGCGTTCCCGCCACCAGGTCAGCGTCTTCGGCTTCAGGAACATCGGCTGGATCGTCGCGCGGTAGGCGCGGTGAGCCGGCTCGTCCATCTCCAGGACGCCGAGGCCGCCCTCGTCGGCCTGTCGGGCGTAGACCTTCGACGAGAACCGGTCGTAGTCGCGGAAGGCGGCGTCGCAGAGCTCAAAGCTCAGGCAGGTGTAGCCCTCTCCGCCCTGGGCCGCGGCGTGCCGTTGGTAACGCTCCAGGCCCAGAAGGTCGCGCAGGAAGCCCTTTTGCACCGCCCCGCGATCGCGCAGCGCGCCCATGGCCGGGTTCATGTCCTCCTCGACCAGATTGCCCATTTCCGCCGCTTCACGGCGGATGTCGTAGAGCTCCTCGTAGAGCGGATCGTCGGCGATCAGCACATCGGTCATGGCGTTCCTCATCGCGCGCGGCGATTTATGGAATAATGTATTCCATAACGGAAGTCCAATCGGTCCGCGCCGCCTCGTCGTGAGCCGGCCGGCGGGCGCTACGGACCGGCCTCGGTCGGGTCCGCGCCCGCCAGGCCGTCGGACGACTCCAGCTCGCGGTTAAACCGGCTGATGATCTCGGCGACCCTTGCGGCGGGCCACGGCTCGGCCTGGCGAAGCCACCAGTCGAGGACCTGGATGGTGATGGTGACGGCGAGCACGAGCGCCAGATCCACCGGGAGCCGCCCCCCTTGCGGTCGGCCGACGGCGGCCTCGCGGGCCCGGCGCAGGAATTCCTCGCGCACGGTCCCCGCCGCCCCGCCCGTGAGCAGGGCCCGCCACAGCGGACGGCGCTGGTCGAGATAGGTGCAGACGGCCAGACAAGCCTCCAGCGAGTCCGCCGGATCGAAGAGCGGCAGTGTGAGATCGAACAGGCAGCCAATCTCTTCCGCCGCCAGATCCTCCAGCAGGGCGTCCTTGCTAGGGTAATGCCGGAAAAAGGTCGTGTAGCCGATGCCCGCGGCCGCGACGATGTCGCCGATCGTGATCTGTTCCAGAGGCCTGGCTTGCAGAAGCTCCAGCATGGAATGGCGCAGCGCCGCCCTGTTCCGGCGGACGCGCGCGTCCGTCGGCGGCGACGAACTGGGTTTACTTTGTGGAATGTGCTGTTCCATAATTGCCGTAGACGTCAGTTACTTTGCTTGTGCGGATGAGCGCAAGCCTTGCTGCTGTCGGATCGACCGCCATGACCAAGCCCGCCCAAGCTCCGGGCCACTGGCGCCCGGGCCCTCCACAGCCGCCTCATTGCCTTAGCAAGCGCTTGGTGACCTACTGACCGGAGGAGCAGCCTGTGACCCCATCCGCACCCACTCTGCCGATGCGGCTTGAACAGCCGTCCGGACCTGGCCCGCTCACAGGGGTGCGGCTCATAGACTTCACGCGGGTTCTGGCGGGCCCGTTCGCGACCCAGATCCTGGGCGACCTCGGAGCCGAGGTGATCAAGATCGAGAATCCGCTGGGCGGAGATGACACCCGCGCGATTCGCCCCAGCGCCGAGCTCGGCGGCGAGACGGCCTTCTTCCTGTCGCTGAACCGCAGCAAGCAGAGCGTCGCCATCGACCTGAAGAGCGAGGCGGGACGGGAGATTGTCCCGGACCTCATCGCCACGGCGGATGTGCTGGTGGAAAACTTCACAGGCGCGGTGATGCGCCGCTTCCAGCTCGACTACGCCAGCCTGCGCGAACGGTTTCCGAAGCTAATATACTGCTCGGTCTCGGGCTATGGGCGGACCGGCCGCAACGCCGACGCCGCGGGCTACGATTCACCCCTGAGCGCCGAGGCGGGCGCCCTCGCCCTCAACGCCTACGCCGGACAGCCGGCCGTGCTGGGCGGCATCCCCTACACGGACATCAGCACCGCGCTGAACGCGACCATCGGCATACTGGCGGCCCTGCAGGCCCGGACGCGCGATGGGAAGGGCCAGCATGTCGACATCGCCATGTTCGACAGCACCCTGGCCAATCTCTCGTACGTCGGCTGCGAGTTTCTCACCTCGGGCCGCGAGACGGCCTTGTATGAGCGCCAGTCCGCCGGCCCTCGCGGCCAGTTCGACACGGCCGACGGCGAGATCACCATCAGCTGCGGCAAGGACAAGATGTTCCGCGCCCTGTGCGCGCACGTCCTGGAGCGGCCGGAGTGGCTCGACGATCCCCAATACGCGACCCTCGCCGAGCGGATGCGCAACGAAGCGGCCTTCCTCGCGGACATCGGAGCCATCTTCCGGACCCAGCCGAGCGCGGTCTGGTCCGAGCGCTGCAAGCGGGCCGGCATTCCCTGCGGCGCGGTTCGCACGCCCGGCGAAGCCCTCCTCTCGCCAGAGGCGAGCGAACGCGGCCTGGTCTTCGGCCTTCCGCACCCGACGGCGGGCGTCGCCCCGGTGATCGCCCAACCCTTCCAGTTCAGCGAAACACCCGTGCGATATGAGGTCCCGCCGCTTCTCGGCCAGCACACGAAACAGGTGCTGCAAGCGCTTCTCGGCTATGAGGATTCCCATGTCGCGGAGCTGGCGGCGAGCGGCGCCATCGCGCTGGGGCGAACGGAAACCGCTGCGCGATAGCGCCTGCATGGAGACAGTCTCATGCCCTATCTGACGCCTGGCGCGGTGATCCTGGTCACCGGCGCGACCGGAGGCATCGGCTTCGAGATCGCCAGCCAGGCGGCCGCCGGCGGCGCCGTCGTGGCGGTGCACGGCTCCCGGCCCGAGACCGTGGCCAATGCGATCCAGCGGCTGCAAGCGCTGGCGCCAGAGGCGAAGCTGATCGCCGCGCCCGGCGACTTCCGCGTGGCGGGCGTGATCGAGTCCGTGGTGCAGAAGGTCACCGGCGCGGCGGGCCGGCTCGACGCCGTCGTGCACTGCGCCATCACCGGTGCGCCGGGCACCACCGGCGTCTTCAGCAAGACCGACCCGCAGAATTTCGGGCTGATGGCCCAGTACGTGCTGGGCGTCTTCGAACAGCTCTGCGCCGCGGCCCTGCCCCACCTCGCCAAGCAGGGCGGCGCCATCGTCGCCTTCGCCTCGGACGCCGGCCGTTTCGCGGCCCCGCGCCAATCGATCCTGGCCGGCGTCTTCGGGGGCATCATGGCCTTCGTGCGGAACCTGGCGATGGAGGCGGCCCGGGACGGCGTGCGCGTGCACTGCATATCGCCGAGCTACGTCGCCGACACGCCGGTCTTCGAGCGGCACGCCGCCAGCGGACGCGGCGAGACAGCGTCACAGCGGGCCGGCCTCGGCCTGCCCACGCCGAAGGATATCGCGCCCCTGGCGCTGTTTCTCTGCGGGCCCGACGCCAGCAAGATCACCGGCCAGATCATCAGCGTCAACGGCGGGCTGAACGCCTGATCTAGGCCTGTTGGAACACCGGCAGGCTGAAGCGGCCGGCCTGGTCCTCGCAGTCGAGGAAGGCCAGCTTCACCGGCATGTTCGGCGCGATGTCTTTCCAGCTGAAGCCGCTGGGGTTGCTGACGAACAGCGGGCCTTCCTCCAGCTCCACGAGGATGGTGTCCCAGGGGATCGGCAGCGCGCCGTTGTAGTAGTCGCGCTCGAAGGTGCACCAGCTCACGACCTTGCCGCGGCCGGACATCCGCTCCCAGGTGAATTCGCCGCCGCCGCAGGACTCGCAGGCCTGGACGGGCGGCCAAGCGATCCTGCGACAGGCTGCACAGCCTTGCAGGCGCAGCTCCCCCGTCTCGCACCAGGCCCAGAAGGCGTCGTGCTCGGGTCCGCGCGTCCGGTCGGGTCGTCTTTGCGCCATGCTCTCAGCCTCCCCGAACGAAGACGATCGGATGGGAGCGGTCCGTCTGGGCCAGCGAGAACATCGAGACCTCGACGTCCTTGACCTGCTGCGGCCCCGCCTCGTGGCGCAATTGCCGGGTGATCTCGGCGACGTGGTTCCAGCCGTGCATGTAGGACGCCGAGAGCATGCCGCCTCCAGTGTTGACCGGCAGGGCGCCGTCCACCGCCATCCCGCCGCTCTTGCAGAACTCCAGCCCGGCGCCCGGCTCGACGAAGCCGTGGCCTTCGAGCTGGCTGATCAGGTGGATGGTGGAGGCGTCATAGCCTTCGAAGTGCTGGACGTCGGACGCCGTCAAGCCCGCCATGCGGAAGGCCTGGTCGCCAGCCTCCTGCAACTGCGGCCGCAGCCGCTCGCGCACCAGGTTGTGCAGCTTGTCGCCCTTGGCGATCGCCTCGCCCCAGCCGGCCACCAGCACCGGCGCGTGCGGCAGGTTGCGCGCCATGTCGGCGCGGCGGACGATCAGGCAGACCGCGCCGTCGTTGACCAGGCAGAGGTCGAACAGGTGCAGCGGCCGCACGATGTAGCGGGAGTCGAGATAGCTCTGGATCGACAGCGGCGCCTGCATGACCGCGTTGGGATTGGCCTGGGCGTGCTTGCGCAGCTGCACCGCCACGGCGCCCAGGTCCGCCTCGCTCGCGCCGTAGGTCGCCTGGTAATGACTCCAGACGAACGCCCAGTGGGCGGCCTGCGAGCTCCAGCCCCAAGGGTGATAGTAGTAGTAGGACGAGGGCGCGGCGTCGCCGTCATAGGTGCGGCCGCCGTATTGCCGGCCGATCGCCCGCGAGGCTGCGGCGTAGATCATGGCCACGGTGTCGCACTTGCCGGCGGCGATGGCGGCGCAGGCGATCGGCAGGGGTCCCGCCATGATGCCGCCGCCCTCGATGACGTGGCGCGGCCGCACGCCCAGAAGCTGGGCCATCTCGTCCCCGCTGGGCCCCCCGTAGATGAACGAGACCGAGAGGCCGTCGATGTCTTCGCGACGAAGCCCGGAATCGGCCAGGGCGCGTTCGAAGGCGCTCGAGGCCAGGCTCTCCGGCGTGGGAAGCTCGTACCCCGGCGCCCTGGTCCGCGCCGCCTGGTAGTCGCGATGGTAGTCGGTCTCCCCCAGGCCGACGATGGCGGCCTTGCAGCTCAGGTCGCGCGACGGAGGCGGCATTCCTGCCGCTGCGGCTTCAAACATGAGGTTCCCTGCTCCCGAGCCTGGCCGTCTGCGGCGAGAGATTGCAGCCGACGATTGACGCGTCGCCAAGAAGGCTAAAGAACAAGCGCTTGCTACGCAATCGACGCCTCTCAACCTGATTGGGAAAGGTGACGCTGGATGACCGACGCGATCAACTACGCCTTCCTGCATGGCGGCGGCCAAGCCGGATAGGTTTGGGCCGAAACGATAGCGGCGCTCGAGCAACAGGCCGGCGACGCGGCGCGCGCCGTGGCGTTCGACCTGCCGGGCTGCGGGCGCAAACGCGATCAGGACACGTCGCAGCTGACGGTGCGCGCGGTCGCTGAGGCCTTTGTCGCGGACCTCGCCGATTCAGGTCTGAAAGACATGGTGCTCGTCGGACATTCCAACGCCGGCACCATCCTGCCGCTGGTCGCCGAGATGCGGCCGGACCTGATCCGGCGCTACGTCTATATATCCTGCATCGCGCCGCCGCCGGGCGAGAGCATCCGCGGCATGATCACCAAGAGGCGGGCGGTCGCCGCAACGGACGACACCCTCTCGGGCGGCCGCCTGCAGGACATGTTCTGCAACGACATGCCCGAAGACTATTCCGCCGCCTTCATGGCCAAGCTCGGCTTCGACAAATGGCCGACGCTCGAGGCGCTGAACGAGACCGACTGGCGCTACGACCATCTCGCGGACAAGCGGGCGACCTATGTCATCTGCCTGCAGGATCAGGCGGAGGTTCCGGAACGGCACGGCCTGGAGGAATACCTCGAGACGAAAGCCATCCTCGGCTCCTAGCCGGCGGAGGCTCTCCAGGGCCGCCCACCTTCGAGGGGGCCCGACTGCCAAGATTTCGACCGATTGCGCCGGTGCAGGGGTCAGCGGCTGACGCGGCGGACGCAGGAAGGTCGTAACCCTTGCTAAGGCAGGATGGGGGACGCAAACTCGTCGCTCAAAGGCCCTGAGCCCGCGAGGCGAAGGGCTTTTTTTCAGTGCGGAGGTTATCCGCGGCATGTCCGCCAATAGGACGACGCATATTCGACTGACCTCGCACCCGCGCGGTGCGACGCAGGCCAGGTTTCCAATCCACTGGGACGCGCCGACCGCGCATGAGCGCGGGCCGGTTGTGGCGACGCCGAACGCCGGCGCCGATCGCAACGCGATCGGCGCGCATGGGGGCTCCTATTCCATCTATCGCGCCCTCGCCATTTCGGCGGGCGCTCTCGACCCGATCGTTCGGCCCGAGCTCGCCGACACCTATCCGGTGGTGCCGATCGGCCCGCATCCGCAATGGTCCGAGCCCGGCAAGATCGTCGCCCTCGACCCCTGGGGACATCGGATCGCCGCAGACTTCGCCCGCGAGATCGCCGAGGGCGTGGATATCCGCCCGACCATCGCGATCACCAAGGCGCGGCTGAATCTTCCCGAGCTTAGCCAGGCCATCGCCGAGGGCCGCCTGAAGATCGACGGCGCGGTCGTGCAGCAGGGCGGCGACGTGGCCGTCACCAAGGCGGCCATCGACCCGGTCTGGCATCTGCCCGGCGTGGCGGCCAGGTTTGGCGTCAAGGAGCAGCAGCTTCGCCGCACCCTCTTCGAACAGACCGGGGGGATGTATCCGGAGCTGGTGACGCGGCCGGACATCTCCGTCTTCCTGCCGCCCATCGGCGGCATCACCCTCTACATCTTCGGCGACGCGGCGAAGCTCGGCGACGTCAGCTTCCCGCTCACCTGCCGGGTGCACGACGAGTGCAACGGCTCCGATGTGTTCGGCTCGGACATCTGCACCTGCCGCCCCTACCTGACCCACGGGATCGAGGAGTGTGTGCGTCAGGCCCAGGCCGGGGGCGCAGGCCTCATCGTCTACAATCGCAAGGAAGGCCGGGCGCTCGGCGAGGTCACCAAGTTCCTGGTCTACAACGCCCGCAAGCGCCAAGTGGGCGGCGATCAGGCCGCCACCTATTTCGAGCGGACCGAGTGCGTCGCCGGCGTTCAGGACGCGCGCTTCCAGCAGCTGATGCCCGACGTCATCCACTGGCTGGGGATCCGGCGCATCGACCGCTTCGTCTCCATGTCCAACATGAAGTACGAGGCCCTGGTCGCGAGCGGGGTGGAGATCGGCGAGCGCGTGCCAATCCCGCCGGGGCTCGTCCCGCTGGACGCCTCCGTCGAGATCGAGGCGAAGAAGGCCGCCGGCTACTTCACGCCAGAGCCCGCCCCTACTGAGGCGGACCTGGCGCGTGTCGTCGGGCGCGACCTGAAGGAGTTCTGATCGCCCGCGTGAGCGTCGCCGCCCTTTCCCTGCTGAGCGCCGCCGCCGTCCGCGAGCGCGCCCACGAACTCCTGGACATCGCCCTCGCCGGAGGGCTCGCCGAATGGCGGGTGGATCTTGCCAGGCTCGATCCTGCCGCGGACCTCACCGCCGAGGTCGTCCGCGCCAACTATCCGGACCTGAAGGTGCCGTTCCATGCGCGCTGGCGCCATTTCACGGCCGCCGGGCGCGATCTCTGGTCGGAGCGGGCGGACCGCACGCCCTGGGCCGACCCGGCCCAGAAGGCGCGGGCCGAGTTCGATCTCGCCATCGTCTCGGTCCTGCTCGACGCCGGCGCCGGTGCGGCCTGGCGCTATCGCGATGCGGAGACCGGCATCGAGCTCAGCCGTTCCGAGGGGCTGGCCGTGGCCTCGCTGCGTCTCTTCGAGGCCGGCGTGCTCTCGGCCGATCCGCGCCAGCCGCTACAAGCCGGCGGGCTCGCCCGGCTGGATGCGGCGCGGCTGGCGCAGGCCTTCCAGGTCAATCCCGACAATCCGCTGGTGGGGCTGGAGGGCCGCGTCGCCCTGCTGCGAAGGCTGGGTGCGGCAGTGGGTCGGCCGGGCGTGCTGTTCGACGAGATGGCGGCGCGGGCCGAAGCGGGACGGCTTCCGGCCGCGACCATCCTCGAGGTCCTGCTCCAGCGGCTGGGGCCGATCTGGTCCGGACGTCTCCAGCTCGAGGGCGTCGCACTCGGCGACTGCTGGCGGCACCCAGCGCTTCGGCGGGCGGACGCCACGGACGGCCTCGTGCCGCTGCACAAGCTCTCGCAATGGCTCGCCTACTCCCTGATCGAACCGCTGCAGAGCGCGGGCGTCGAGGTGGTCGATATCGACGGGCTGACGGGATTGGCCGAGTACCGCAACGGCGGCCTCTTCGTCGACGCAGGCGTGCTGACCCTGGTCGATCCGGCCGACGCCGGCCGGTCCCACGCCGTGGACAGCCCCCTCGTCGTGGGCTGGCGCGCGATGACGGTGGCGCTGCTCGATCGGCTGGCCCCCAGGGTGCGCGAACGGCTCGGCGTCACCGCCGCCGACTTCCCGTTGGCCTGCGTGCTGGAGGGCGGCACCTGGGCGGCGGGGCGCAAGATCGCCCGCGAGCGCCGCCCGGACGGCGGCCCGCCCATCGCCGTGATCAGCGACGGAACCGTCTTCTGAAGGGGGACTCTATGCAGGGCGTCACGGTCATCGACCATCCGCTGGTGCAGCACAAGCTGACCTTGATGCGGAAGAAGGACACCTCGACCAAGAGCTTCCGCCAGCTCCTGAAGGAGATCGGCAGCCTTATCTGCTACGAGGTCACGCGCGACCTGCCGCTGGAAGACGTCGAGATCGAGACGCCGCTCGCCACGATCCAGGCGCCGACGCTCGCCGGCAAGAAGCTGGTGTTCGCGCCGGTCCTGCGCTCCGGCATGGGGATGCTGGAAGGGATGCTGGAGCTGGTTCCGGCCGCGCGGGTGGCCCACGTCGGCCTCTACCGCGATCCCGCCACGCTCGCCTGCGTCGAATACTACTTCAAGGCCCCGGGGGACATCGCCGAGCGGTTGGTGGTGATCATCGACCCCATGCTGGCCACCGGCAACACCGCGATCGCGGCGGCCGACCGGCTGAAGGAGGCCGGCGCGCTGCAGATCCGCATCGCCTGCCTGCTCGCCAGCCCCGAGGGACTGTCCAGCTTCCAGAGCCATCACCCCGACGTGCCGGTCTGGGTCGCCGCCGTCGACGAGCGGCTGAACGACCACGGCTACATCCTCCCGGGCCTCGGCGATGCGGGCGACCGCATGTACGGCACGCGATAGGCTGCGAGCGCCTCGGCGACGACAGGACGGCGTGACCCGAAGTTCGAGCGGGCCGCCTCGCCTTCCCGAGGAAATTGAGAACTAAAGTTCTGAATACCGAATTTTGGTTGTCGCTGCGCCGGGCGGCCGATAGGTTTTGGGCCCGGGCTAGGCGCCGTTTCCCGACGAAGCCGGGGCTCGCCAACGCGGCGCCAAGGCCGCGCACAAGAAACCGAAACGGGCAGGTGACAAGATGCAGGACGAGCTGAACCAAGCCTTTCGTCTCGACGGCCGGGTGGCGGTCGTGACGGGCGCCGCATCGGGCATCGGCCGCGAGGCGGCGCGCGTCTTCGCCCTGGCCGGCGCCCGCGTCGTGCTGGGCGACGTCAATGAAGCCGGGCTCGCCGAAAGCGTCGCCGCCGTGCAAGCGGTCGGCGGCGAGGCGAGCGCGCGACGGACGGACGTGACGCAGCGGGCCGAGGTGGACGCGCTCGCCGAGGCGGCGGTGCGGGCGATGGGACGTCTCGACGTCTGGGTCAATTCCGCCGGGGCCGTGACCTACGGCGCCGTTCTGGAAACCGCCGAGCCGGAGCTCGACAGGCTGACCAACGTCAATCTGAAGGGGACCTACTGGGGTTGCGCCGCCGCGGCGCGCGCCATGCAGGCGCAAGGCGCGGGCTCGATCATCAACGTCTCGTCCACCGGCGCGGATTCGGCCGGCGCCGGGCTCTCGGTCTACGCCATGACCAAGGCCGCGGTGAACACGCTGACGCGGACCTGCGCGAAGGAGTTCGGGTCGTTCGGCGTCCGCGTGAACGCCGTGGCGCCGGGATGGATCGACACCCCGATGGCCAACACCCGCTTCCGGGATTCGGACGGCGAGATCGACCCGGAGCTGCGCGAGCGCGGCTTGCGGGACCGCGCCCAGGCCTCGCCGCTGGGGCTTACCGGCGTGCCCCGCGACGTCGCGTTGGCCATGCTCTATCTCGCCTCGGACGCCGGCCGGTTCGTCACCGGCCAGGTGTTGCGCCCGAACGGCGGGGCGAGCATGCCCTGAGCTCCGGGATCGTCGAGACTGACCGCCTCACGCGTCGGCGCCGACGCGGACCGGCGCGGCGGTCATCGCCTTGGTCGACCAGACGCTGTCTCGCGGACCTTCCAGCCCGCGGCGGCGCGACAGACGCGCCATGGCGATGAAGGCCGGAACTCCCACCAGGGCGACGACATCGACGAGACGCGCAGCGCCCCCATGGTTCCAGGTGAGGCCCGCCACGCCCAGCAGGCTGGACAGGGGGATGAGCGCGGTCGCCGCCGCACAGGCGAACAGCAGCTCCGGTCCCGACCGCGCCGCGCCGCGCCAGAAGGCCCAGCCGACGGCCGCCAGGAAGGCCGCGTAGTAGATCAGGCTGTGAGCGGCTTGAAGATCCGCGACGCGGCCCGGCAGCCACTTCGCCGCGGCGATCGTCAGCGAGATCCCGGCGATGGACCCGAGGCTGATCCCGGTCGTGAGCGCGCCCAGGACACGTGTCGAACGGCTTTGCGGAACCTCGCCGGCCTTGCGGTTCATCCGCTTTCGCCGCGCCTCGATCCACAACAGGTTGCCGGAATAGAAGAGGAAGGCCCCGGCCAGTCCGAGCGCGAAATAGCCCCAGCGGACGGCGTCGCCGCCGAAACTGCCGAAGTGCAGGGCGAAGAAGCTGGTGACCACCGCGTTCCAGCCGGAGGCCAGTCCCGGCATGTAGGCGGTCTCCAGCATCGCGCCCGAATAGGGATCGACGACGGCGTAGCCAAACGTCGAGCCGCGCATGATGAAATGCGGATCGAAGCCCTCGACCCGAGCGACCGTCACGCCCTCGGCGTTGGTGCGGTAGCCGATCGTCTGGATGCGGAAGCTGGGCGCCTCGGCCTGGACCCGCTTCATGAGCTCGGCCGGCGGCAGGATCGCCGCGCCCGGCGCCGGCGCAGGCGTCGGCGGCTCGCCCCGCTTCCAGATCTGCTCGATCTTGCGGTCGTAGAGGACCAGGTTCTGGGTGTCGTAGAACTGATCGTGAAAGGCGAAGACCACCGCCGACAGCGCCATGATGATATGGAACGGCAGGCTGAGGATCCCCAGCGCATTGTGCACGTCGAGCCACATGCGCTTGAAGTTCTTGCCGAACCTCAAGAGGAACAGGTCCTTCACCAGGCTGGGCAGCAGGATGATCACGCCCGAGACCAGGGCGACGCCATAGAGCAGGGCGACCACGCCCATGATCGGCATCGCCACCTCGTGGTCGAACGGCAGGCCGACCTGCCGGTGCAGCACGTCGACGAACTCTGCGACCGGCGTGGCCGTCGCCTGGGCCACCACCAGCTCGCCGGACGGCGTCAGGGCCGCGGCGTAGTCCACCCCCTCCTCCCGCTCGGCGCCCGGCGCATGAACCGTCCAGCTCATGCGCGCCGGCGTATCCGGGCCGGTGGCGACGTGGATCGCATAGTCCTTCCCGGCCTCGGGATGCCGGGCGATCACGGCGGCGGCCAGCCGCGGAGCCTCGTCCAGCGCGACCGGCGCCGGCAACGTCGAGGGCGGTTGCGCCCAGCGCTGCAGCGGGCTTTCGAACATGGTGACCGCGCCGGCGTAGAAGGCGATGAACAGCGCCAGGCCGCTGAAGATGCCGACCCAGGTGTGGATGTCGAGGTAGGTCTTGACGACGTCGGTGCGCATGGGACCTCGGGTCAGGACAGCAGGGCCCGGCCGCCGTACAGCAGGCCGAACGCCAGGAGATTGGCGAGGGCGAGCCACAGCCAGGCCCGCCGTGGATTGCGGAACAGGAAGACGAAGCTGAGCACGCCCACCCAGAGCGGCGAGATCAGCCACATGTTGAACTGCGCCTTGTCGGCGCCCCCGTCCGTCCCCGCGCCGCCAGGCCCGAACCAGGCGAAGAGGCCGCTCACCGCGAGCGCCAGGGTGAAGCCGAGGACCACGCCGGCGCAGGTCTTGCCGAACCAGTCCCGGCTGGTGAGCTTGTGGGCGGTCATGGGCGATCGCTCCGGCGCCGGAGCACAGCGAGGAAGGGCAGCGCCTGCAGGACCGTCATCGTCAGGGTCATGAGCGCGAAGACCGCGACGGCGGGCCCCGCGACCCGCAGCAGCAGCGCCAGCGCCGCGACCAGCGAGACGCCGCCGCCCCGCACAAGGGTCGGGGCGGCGGGCCGTCTCGCCAGCAGCCTCTGGTTCGGGGCCGCCAGATAGAGCATGACGCTCGCCGCCGTTGCGAGCAGCACCGCGAGCAGGGTCTGGAGGATGATCATGCGCGGCCCCAGCTCGGCTTAGAAGTTTGCGTCGAGCACGACCCCGAACGCCCTCGGCTGGCCGACCTGGGCCTGGGCGCCCGCCCAGTTGGTGCGGCCGGAGTAGAGGATGTCGGCGTCGCCCAAATTCTTGACGTAGCCGCGGATCGCCCAGTGTTCGGTCTGGTAGCCGAGGTGGGCGTTGACCACCGTGAAGTCACCGCCGTCGATCGCCACGCCGCTCTCGACCTGAGAGGAATAGCGGCTGACATGGTTGGCGCTGGCGCCGAGGAAGAAGCCTGACGCGAACGTCTGCTCGAAGCCGAGCGAGACGGTGACCTTGGGCGCATTGTTCAAGCGCGCGCCGTCCGCCGTCGGGAAGGAGGCGGGCGCCTCGGTGATCTTGGTGTCGAGCAGCCCTAGCCCGCCGAAGACGTCCAGGCCCTCGCGCGGCCGGATAGTGGCCTCCACCTCGAGACCGTAGCTTCGCGCCTTCGGGATGTTGGTGAAGGTGAAGTTCAGCAGCCCCTGGTAGTTGTCGTAGTCGTTGTAGAAGAGGTTGGTGCTCAGGGTCACCCGCCGATCGGCCAGCTCAGTGCGGGTGCTGAGCTCGTAGGAGACCACCTCCTCCTTGTCGTACTGGTAGTAGGTCCCGTTATCCCAATCGATGGCCCCGCCGCCGGGGCTGTAGCCCTTGCGGACCACGAAGCCGACATTGGTGCTGGGCGTGGCGACGTACTGCAGGCCGACCTTGGGCAGGAAGAGGCTTTCCTTGCGGTCGGTCGTCACCGCGCCCCACGACAGGGCGACGTCGCGCGTCTGCTTCTCCTGCTCGACCCGGCCGCCGAACAGCAGGCTGAGCCGGTCCGTCAGTTCGAACCAGCCGTCGGCGTAGGCGGCGTAGGTCTTCACCGAGTCGGGGCCGTTCACCCCCATGTCCGAGACCAGGTCCTGGTGGCGGTCGTAGTAGTAGAGCCCGAGCACGCCGCTGAGCCGGCGATCGGCCGGGGCGTAGGTGAGGCGCGCCTCGACGGTGTCGTTGTCTTCGTCCAGCGACAGATTGCCAAGGCCGCCGCCCGTGGAGTTGGCCTGCTGGAACCTCGCCTTGTACCAGCCGTGGCCATAGAGCAGGTGGGCGGTCGCCGCCTCCGACAGCTGGTATTCGAGCTTCACGCTGACATTGCCGGCGCGCGAGTCGCTGTAGCGCGTGTTCATGTCGACGTTGTCGAACTTGTAGTCGAAGAAGTTCGGACCGGTGGCGAGATAGAGGTATTCGCCCTCCTGCCAATGCTGGGTGGCGGTGACCAGGGCGCTGAAGCCCGGCAGGGCCTTCGGCGTCCACAGCAGCTTGCCGCGCACATTGCTCTGCTCGATCTTCGAGGGATCGAACGGCCAGCCGTCGCCCGTGTAGTGGATGTAGCTTTCGCCCCGGGTTCCGTCGGCAGCCAGGCGGACGGCGAGCTCGTCGGCGACGATCGGGCCGGAGACGACGCCGGCCAGATAGCTCTTGCCGCCCTCGGTCTCGTAGCCGGCGCGCGCCGCCCCTTCCCATTTGAACGTCGGGTCCTTGGTGGTGACGACGATGGCGCCGCCCAGGCTGTTGCGGCCCTGGGTCGTCGACTGCGGCCCGCGCAGGACCTCCACCTGGTCGACGTCCCACAGACCGACGTCGGCATAGCGCTGACCGCCGAAGGTCTCCGGCAGGCCGTCGATGAGGGTGGCGACCCGCGGGCGCGCGCCTGACATCAGGGTGAAGATGCCGCCGCCGGGCCCGGAGCCGGTCACGCCACGGATGCTCGGCAGATCCGCCGCCGTGCCCAGCATGTTCGGTACGCGGCTCGCCAGGTCGTAGGGCGAACGGAACTCATTCGGATCGACGTGACGCAGCACGGTCACCGCCGTGGTGGTCTCCTTCAGCGAGCGGTCGATCTTTTCCCCCGTCACCACGACTTCGCCGACCTGGAAGGCTTCGGCGTCCGCCGCCCGCGCCGCCGGCGTCCACGCCGCGCACACGGCGGCTGCGGCCGTGCTTGCGACCAGGATCGACCGCGATCCAACCCCGAACTTTCCAGCCCGCTTCATCAAACCCGACCCCTCTTTTTTTGATCCACCCGTGACGGGCGGCGCTGGAGTTGATAATGATTCTCATTCCTATATGCAACCAGCTTGGCCTTGGTTCGTGAAAAAGATCGCAAATACCGTGAGTTATGAGACTTCTCGCCCTGAAGACGCGGATCTCGACACCACCTTGAGGCGAATCCACCCTGCGGCCAGCGAGGCTGCGGCGCTGCTGCGCGCGCCGGACCTCGGTGAGGCCGGCTGGTGGTCGCGGATCGCCGATCGCGGCGCGCCGATCGTCGAGCCGATCACGGCCGACCGGGTGTGCGTCACCTTCCTGTGGCGGGACGACCAGCGCGACCGGGTCTACATCGACGTCAATTCGGTGACCGACCACCACAGCTTTGCGCCGGAGGGACTGGAGCAGATCCCCGGCTCGGACGTCTGGTTCTGGCAGGCGTCGTTGCCGCCGGCCTGGCGCGGCAGCTACGCCTTCATCCCCACGGGGCCCCAGCACCGCCCGCCGGCGCCGATGTCCGAGGCCGCCGCCCGGTGGGACCAGCAGCGAGACTGGTGGCGGTCCATCTCCGCCCTCGCCCGTCCGGACCCGCTCAATCCGGTCCGGCCCCACCCCTCCGGCTGGGACGGCCAGGCCTCAGGGCTTCATCTTCCGCAGGCGCCCGATCAGTCGATGTGGGCCGCGGTGGACGCCGGACAGCCGCCGCCGTCCGATCCGGCGCGCGGCGCGACCTTCGAGTGGCGCAGCGCAATTCAGGGCAAGGGCCGCACCGTCTGGCTGCACCTGACCGACGAACCGGGCCGAGCCCCCGCGGGCGGCTATCCCCTGGCGATCCTGCTCGACGGCCGCAACTGGATCGAGCGGATGCCGCTGCCCGGGGTGCTGGACGCCGAGACGCGAGCCGGGCGGTTGCCGCCCGCCGTCTACCTCTTCGTGGATTCCATCGACGGCGCGCACCGCGAGCAGGACCTGCCGTGCAACCCGGCCTTCTGGCGGGCCGTGCAGGACGAACTCCTGCCGCTGGCGTCGCAGTTCGCCCCCCTCGCTCGGGAGCCGGAGCGCACCGTGGTCGCCGGACAGAGCTATGGCGGCCTTTCGGCCCTCTACGCCGGCCTGCACTGGCCCTCGCGCTTCGGCCGCGTCCTCAGCCAGTCCGGCTCCTTCTGGTGGCCGCAGACCGCCTGGGTCGACGGCTCCGCCGGGGGCGCCCAGGCCAGGCGTCCCGGCGCCCGCGGCTGGTTGGCCCGCCAGGTCGAGGCCGGCGGCCTGCCGGCCGGCGCCTTGCGCGTCTTCATGGAGGTGGGCAGCCGCGAGGGCGCGATGCTCGACGTCAACGAGACCATGCGGGCCGCCCTCGATCAGGCCGGCCATCACGTCACCCATCGCCGGTTCGAGGGCGGCCACGACAGCCTGTGCTGGCGCGGCGGGCTCGTCGACGGCCTGCGCTGCCTCTTAGCCCCCACACAGGAGACGCCGTCATGAGCACCGACCGAACCAATCCCTTCGACGACGAAACCGGGCGCTTCCTCGTCCTGCTGAACGCCCGTGGCGAGCACAGCCTCTGGCCCGAGTTCGCCCAGGTCCCCCGCGGCTGGCGGACGGTCGCCGGCCCCGACAGCCGCGTCGCCTGTCTGGAGTTCGTGGAGTCCAGCTGGGCCGCCTCGCTCCGCCCGCGTCCGCCCGCCGCGCCCGCCTCCACCGTTTGAGCCGCCTTCGAGGACCGAGATCATGTCGCTGCAAAGCCACGCCGTCCCCCATCCGGCCGCGGATCCGGAGGGGGCGACGACCCTGCCGCTGGTCGCCGCCCAGCCGGGCATCTGGCTGGCGGATCAGATCGCGCCGGACGAGAGGGCCTTCGTCGTCGCCCAGTACGCCGACGTTCGCGGCCAGCTCGACGTGACGTCGCTCGGCCGGGCGATCCGCACGGCGCTCGCCGAAGCGGACACGGTCCACGCCCGCTTCAGCCAGGGCGACGACGGGCCGATCCAATCCTGGCCCCTGCGGCGAAGCCCCGAGGATGTCGCAGCGCCCGATCTGCTGGACCTGACGGCCGAGCCCGACCCGATCGCCGCCGCGCACGCCTGGATGGCCGCCGACCTGGCCGCAGCCCCGCTGCTGGACGAGGCCGCGCCGCTCTACCGGCACGCCCTGCTGCAGGTGGCGCCGGACCGCTGGTTCTGGCTCCAGCGCTATCATCACGCCTGCGTCGACGGCTACAGCCTGGCCGCCCTCACCCGCCGGATCACCGCCATCTACGGCGCCCTGGTCGAGGCGCGGCCGCTCTCGCCCCCGCCGTGGCGCCACTTCGCCGACGTGGTTGAGGAATACCAAGCCTACACCGCCTCGGACGCCTGGGCCGAGGACGGCGCCTTCTGGCGCGCCTACGCGGGCGAGGACGCGCCCCTCATCAGCCTGGCGGCCGACGGCGGCGCGACCGTCCCGATCGCCAACGCCAATGTGCTGCGCCGGACCTTCCGCATCGAGCCCGAGGCGGCGGCCCGGCTGGCGGCGCTGGGCCGCGAGCGGCGGCTGGGCGCGCCGGAAATGGCGATGGCCGGCGTCTTCGCCTACCTGCACCTGATGACCGGCGCGACCCCGGTCGCCGTCGGCCTGCCCTACATGCGCCGGCTGGGGTCGGCGGCGATCGACGCGGTCGGCGCCGTCGTCATTGTCCTGCCGGTGCGGGTCGCGGTGGAGCCGCGGCTCTGCTTCGCCGAGATCGGCCAGCGGCTGGCCGCCGAGCTGAAGCGGGTGCGCGGTCGCCAGCGCTACGACGCCGAGCAGATCCAGCGCGACCTCGGCCTGGTCGGCTCCGGGCGCGGCCTCTACGGCCCGACGATCAACCTCAAGATCTTCGACCAGGACCTCGCCCTGCCCGGCGCGACGTCCGCCGTCCACGTCCTCGCGGCCGGCCCGGTCGACGACCTGGAGTTCGGCCTGTGGCGGGACGGCGAGGCCCTCGTCGTCGAGCTCGCCGCCAATCCCGCCCGCTACGGCGCTGAGGAGTTGGAGCTCCACGGCCGACGGCTGGAGGCCCTGATGCGGCGGCTGATCGAGGCGCCCGAGGCGCCGATCGGCTCGATTGCGCTGCTGGAGCCGGAAGAGGCCCGGCGGATCGAGGCCTGGTCCCGCGGCCCGTCGGTGACGCGCCCGACAGGCGTCCGGACGGTGCTCGACGTGTTCGACCACCACGCCCGGCGGCGCGCCGGGCAGGCGGCGCTCTTCGACTGCGAACGCTCGCTGGACTTCGCCACCCTGGCCGGCGACGTCGCCCGCCTCGCGCGGCTGCTGATCGCCAAGGGCGTAGGTCCTGGCGACATCGTCGCCACGGCCCTGCCGCGCCGGGCCCAGGCGGTCGTCGCCCTGCTGGGGGTGATCACCGCCGGCGCGGCCTGGATGCCGCTCGATCCGGACTATCCGACGGAGCGGCTGGCGCTGATGTGCGCCGACGCCAGGCCGGCCCTGCTGCTGACCGGCGGCGCTGCGGGCGACGAGATCGGCGCGGGCGCGCCGGTGATCGACGTCGACGACCCGTCTTTCGCGGCCCTGCTGGCCGCGCAATCCGCGGCCCCGGTCTGCGACGCCGACCGCCGCCGGCCGCTTCGCCCGGAGGACCCCGCCTACATCATCTACACCTCCGGCTCGACGGGGACGCCGAAGGGGGTGACGACGCCGCATGCGGGGCTTCTCAACCTGCTGCTGTCGCACGAGGCGAGCCTGTTCGGCGAGGTGATGCGCAAGGTCGGCGACCGGCCGGTGCGCGCCGGCCACGCCATGTCGCTGGCCTTCGACTCCTCCTGGGAGCAGGTCATCTGGCTGCTGCTCGGCCACGAGATGCACCTCTGTGACGAGGAGCAGCGGCGCGACGCCCAGGCCCTGACCGAGTTCGTCCGTGAGCGGAGGATCGACACCCTCGACCTGTCGCCCTCCATGCTGCAGCAGATGCTGAACTGCGGCCTGCTCGAGCCCGGGCAGACGGGCGGCCACCGCCCGGCGATGATCCAGATCGGCGGCGAGGCGGCGCCGGCGGCCCTGTGGCGCGAACTTTCGCGGCACAGTGACGTCCGCTTCCACAACTTCTACGGCCCGACCGAATACAGCGTCGACGCCCTCGGCGCGGGCATCCTCGACGCCGAGACCCCGGTCATCGGCCGGCCGGTCGCCAACAGCCGCATCCACATCCTTGACGCGCGGCTGCAGCCGGTTCCGACCGGCGTGCAGGGCGAGCTCTATCTGTCCGGTCCCGGCCTGGCGGAGGGTTACCTGAACCGCCCCGGCCTGACGGCCTCGCGCTTCGTCGCCGATCCGTCCGGCGACGGCGATCGGATGTACCGCACCGGCGACCTCGCCCGCTGGCGCGGCGACGGCCTGGTGGAATACGTCGGCCGCAGCGACCATCAGGTGAAGGTGCGCGGCTTCCGCGTCGAGCCAGGCGAGATCGAGCACGCGCTCTGCGCCCTGCCCGGCGTGACCGCGGCCCTGGTCGTGGCGGAGCCGGCGGGCGCCAGCCATCGGTTGATCGCCTACTGCACCGGCCAGGGCGACGAAGCCGAATGGCTGGGAGAGCTCGCTGAGCGGCTGCCCGACTATATGACGCCGTCCAGCCTGATCCGGCTCGACGCCTGGCCGCTGACGGTGAACGGCAAGATCGACCGGCGCGCCCTGCCCCGGCCCGGCCGCCGGGACGAGACGTCCGGCGCGATCGCCTACGCCAGCGAGGCTGAACGCCTGGTCTGCGAGAGCATGGCCGCGGTGATCGGCGCGGCTCCCGTGCGCGGCGACGACGACTTCTTCGCCCTGGGCGGCGACAGCATCAGCGCCATGGCGCTCGGGACCGCGCTGCGCCGGGCCGGCTATCTGCTGCGTCCGCGCGACGTCTTCACGCTGCGGCGCGCCGACCGCATGGCCGCGGCGCTGACGCCGCTGAAGGAAGCCGGTCCGCCCGCCGCCGTCGTCGAGGGCGAGGTCGGCGCCCTGCCCCTCGTCCGCTGGTTCGCCGAGCGCCACGGCCTGACGACGCGCTTCGCCCAGGGCGTCCTACTGCGCGTGCCCGCCGACCTGCGCCGGGACGCGATCGAGGCGGCGCTCGCCGCCCTGTGCCGCGCCCATCCGGCGCTCCGGGCCCGGGCGGTCGGCGAGGGGCTGACCATCCCGCCGATGGAGGCGGAGTTCGACGCCGGCGCCCTGCTGTGGAGCAAGCGCCTCGCCGACGCGACCCCGTCGTCGGCGCTCGTCCCCATCTTCGACGCCGCCTTCGAGGCGGCCGCGGCGCGCCTGGCGCCCGCCGACGGGGTGATGCTGCAAGCGGCGCACTGGGCCGCGCCCTCGGGCGACGGCTGGCTGATGCTGGTCGCCCACCACCTGGTCGTCGACGGCATGTCCTGGCGCATCCTGCTGCCGGAGCTGGAGACCGCCTGCGCCGCCGCCATGGCGGGCGCAGCCCCGCCGCTGCAAGGTGAAGAGGCGTCCATCCAGGACTGGGCGCGAATGCTCGCCGCCCAGGTTCCGGCGCGACGCGAGGAGGCGGCGCTCTGGCGGCGGATGCTGTCGGCGCCGGCAGGCCTGCTGGCCGGACGCGAGCTCGATCCCCGACACCACACCGAGGGCGCGGCGGAGCGCCTGCGCACCTTGCTGGACGCGGACCTGACCCAGGCCGTCCTGCTGGAGCTTCCCACCGCCTGCCGCGCCAAGGTGGATGAGGTGATCCTGACCGCCGTCGCCCTGGCGCTGACCCAGCGCTTCGGCGGCGAGACCCTGGCCCTGACCCTGGAATCGCACGGCCGGGAGATGCTGGACGAGCGCGTCGACCCGTCCCGCACCGTCGGCTGGCTGACCGCCGAATATCCGCTGGCCGTCGACCTCGGCGCGGCGCGCAAGATGACCGGAGCGCTCCGGGCGGTGAAGCAGGCCCTTCGCCAGGCGCCCGACCTCGGCGTCGGCTACGGCGTGCTGCGCTATCTCGATCCGCAGACCGGGCCTGCCCTGGCGGCGCTCGAAGCCGCCCGCCGGCCGGACCTGCTGTTCAACTACCTCGGACGGTTCGCCGCCAAGGCCGGCTGCTGGGCGCCGCAACCGGTGGGCGGCCATTTCGCCGACGCCTTCGCCGTCGACCTCGATCCCGCGGCGGCCATGGCGCACCCCCTGGAGCTGAACGCCTTCGTCGAGGAAGCCGGCGAAGCGCCGCGCCTGGCGCTGAACTGGACCTGGGCGGCCGGCCTGCTCGACGCGCCGACGATCCGCGCGCTGCACGACGCCGTCGCGGCCAATGTCCGCGCGCTGTCCGAGCTCGCCCGCACCGCGCCGCTGACCGCCGCCGACACCCTCACGCCCGCCGAGGCGCCGGGCCTCAGCCAGGGCGAGCTCGACGCCCTGCGCGAGACGCATGGGCCGCTGGCCGCGGTCCTCCCGCTGTTGCCGCTGCAGGAGGGCCTGCTGTTCCACGCCCAACTGGGCGAGGCCGCCAGCGCCTACACCTCGATGACCCGCCTCGACCTCGAGGGCGCCATCGATATCGAGCGGCTGCAACGGTCGCTGGACGCCGTCCTGCGCCGTCACCCCCAGCTGGCCGCTCGCTTCGAGACCGACCTGAGGGCCGGCGCGCGCCAGGTCCTGGCGCTGGATCCCGGAAGCTGGCCGCTGGACCTCTACGACCTGCGCGGCCTTCCCGCTGGCGAGACCGACCCGATGATGCGCCGGATCACCGCCGTCGAGCTGGCGCGGGATTTCATCGGCAAGGGCGGCCTGCTGGTCCGGGCGGTGCTCGTCCGCCGCGCCGACACCCAGTTCAGCCTGCTGCTCAACGCCCACCACCTGGTGGTCGACGGCTGGTCGACGCCGATCCTGCTGCGCGACCTGCTGCAGGCCTACGCCGACGACGGTCAGCGCCTGGCGTCGCCGCGCGTCGCCTACGCCGAGGTGGTGCAGGCGCTGGCCGCCCGCGATCCGGCGCCCGCCCGCGCCGCCTGGACCGAGGCCCTGGACGGCGCCCGCCCGACCCTGGCGTTCGGCGACGCCGCCGCCGGGCCCGGCGTGCGGGAGATCGAGTTCGTGGTCCCGGCCGAGCTGGAGACGAGGCTGCGCGCGCGCTGCCGCGACAAGGGCCTGACGCTCAACACCCTGATGCAGGGGATGTGGGGCGCGCTGCTGTCGATCCTCACCGGTCGCGACGACGTGCTGTTCGGCACGCCGGTGTCCGGCCGCTTCAGCCCGATCGAAGGCGTCGACGAACACATCGGCCTGTTCAGCAACACCGTCCCCGTGCGGGTTCGGCTCGACCCGCGCCGGCCGCTGCTCGACCAGCTCGCCGATCTCCAGGCGCGCCAGGGCGAGTTGATGGAGCACGACGGCCTGAGCCTGGCGGAGATCCAGCGGCTGGCCGGCGGCGGCCAGCTGTTCGACACCCTGCTGGTCAGCGAGAACTACCCCGACGACCATGCGCTCGCCGCGCGCGACCACGCCGGCCTGCGCCTGACGGGCGTCTCCAACCGGGGCTACACCCACTATCCGCTCACCCTGATGGTCCTGCCGGGCGAGCGTCTGCGGCTGCTGCTGGAATACCGCGACGTGCTGGCGGCGCCTGAACAGCTGATCGGGCGCATCGCCGCCCTCTTGGAGCACCTCGCCGCCGCCGACCGGCCCTGGGCGGAGTTCGATCCGCGCCTCCCGGAGGAACGGGCCTTGATGGCGGCGGCGAACGCCACCGACCATGCCGCGCCGGACGCCACCTTGCGTCAGCTCCTGGCCCGCCGGGCGCAGCTCATCCCCGACGCCCTGGCCCTGGTCGACGCCGACCACCGGCTGACCTACGCGCAGCTTCGCGCCCAGACCGCGCACCTGGCCGCGCAGATGCGGCAGGCCGGCGTCGGCGTCGGGGACATCGTCGCCGTCGCCCTGCCGCGGTCGGTCCGGCTGACGGTGGCCATCCACGCCGTCATCGAGGCCGGCGCAGCCTATCTGCCGCTGGACGCCGGCTATCCGGACGAACGGTTGGCGATGATGCTCGAGGACGCCCGGCCCCGGCTGATCGTCACCGAAACGGCCCTGGCCGAACGCTTCGCGGGCCTCGGCGAGCTGATGCTGTTCGACGCCCTGGCGCCCGAGCCGCAGTTCGGCCACGCCCCCGCCCCCACTCCCGCTGGCGACGGGCTGACGCCGGAGCGTCCCGCCTATCTGATCTACACCTCCGGCTCGACCGGCCGGCCGAAGGGCGTGCTGGTCTCCCATCGCGCCATCGTCAACCGTCTGGCCTGGATGCAGCACGAATATCGCCTATCGCCCGGCGAGCCCGTCCTCCAGAAGACGCCCTGCAGCTTCGACGTCTCGGTCTGGGAGTTCTTCTGGCCGCTGCTGGAAGGCGCGAGCCTGGTCATGGCCCCGCCGGACGCCCACCGCGATCCCGACGCCCTGCTACAGCTCGTCGCCCGCGACCAGGTGAGCACGCTCCACTTCGTCCCCTCGATGCTCGCCGCCTTCCTCAGCTGGATCGAGGACGACCCCGAAGGCCGCGTCCCGATGACCGCGAGCCTGAAGCGGATCTTCTGCAGCGGCGAAGCCCTGCCGCGGACGCTCGCCGAGCGATGCGGACGGCTTGTGGGTGCGGACCTGCACAACCTCTACGGCCCGACGGAGGCGGCGGTGGACGTCACCTACAGGCCGGCCGCCGAGGCGACCTCCGGCGCAGGCGTGCCGATCGGCCGGCCGGTCTGGAACACCCGGCTGCGGATCCTCGATCCGATGCTGCGGCCGGCGCCGGTCGGCGTTCCGGGCGAGCTCTATCTGAGCGGCGTGCAACTCGCCGACTACTACCTCGACCGCGCCGGGCTGACGGCCACCCGCTTCGTCGCCGACCCCTTCGCGGAGGGCGAACGCATGTACCGCACGGGCGACATCGCCTGCTGGCGACCCGACGGCGAGGTCGACTACCTCGGCCGCTGCGACGACCAGCTGAAGATCCGCGGCCAGAGGATCGAGCTCGGCGAGGTGGAGGCTGCGCTCGCGACCCAGCCGGGCGTCACCGGGGCGGTGGTCAATCCCTGCATCCTCGGCGCCGGCGGCGCGGCCGGCGAGGATGCGCGCCAGCTGGTCGGCTATGTGACCGTCGCGGACGGCGGGATCGACGTCGAGGGCCTGCGCGCCGCGCTGGCCCGAGCCTTGCCCGCCCACATGGTTCCCGCGGCCATCGTGGTGATGGCGGCCTTCCCGCTCAGCCTGAACGGCAAGCTCGACCGCAAGGCGCTCCCGGCGCCCGTGGATGGCGGCGGCCTCGGCCGGCCGCCGCGGCCCGGTCTGGAGAGCCGCATCGCCGGCGTTTTCGCCCGCCTGCTCGACCGCCCTTCGGTCCAGGCCGAGGACGACTTCTTCGCGCTGGGCGGCCACTCGCTGCTCGCCATGCGGCTGGCCGCCGAGCTGCGCCGGACCTTCGACCAGCCCGTCTCGGTGGGCCAGGTCATGGCCTCGCCCAGCGTCGCGAAGCTCGCGGCGCTGCTATCGGGCGAGGCCACGGGCGACTCCGGCCGCGGAGAAGTGCTGCACCTGCGCGGCGGACGCGGGAACCCGCTCTTCTGCTTCCATCCGGCCTCGGGCTTCGCCTGGCAGTACAGCGCGCTCGCCCGGCACCTGCCGACGCATCTGCCGCTCATCGGCCTGCAGTCGCCGCGGTCGGGCGGCGTGATCGCCGCGGCCTCCAGCCTGGACGAGGCCTGCGAGCGCCACCTCGGCACGATCCGCGAAATCCAGCCCCAGGGCCCCTACCATCTGCTCGGCTATTCCCTGGGCGGCTCGCTGGCGCACGGGGTGGCGGCGCGGCTCGAGGCGCAGGGCGAAGCGGTCGCCTTCCTCGGCCTCTTCGACACCTATCCGCCCGAGGGCCAGGACTGGAGCGGCGCCACGGAGACCGAAGCCCAGGCTGAGGCCGACCGCGAGCGCGAGCAGTTCCTCGCCGCCGCCGACGAGGCGACCGACGAGGCCCTCGAAGCGGAGAAGGCGGCGATGTTCGCCGACATCGTCGCCAACTACGCCGACGCGGTGAAGCTGCTCGCGAGCGGGCGGACCCCGGCCTACCGGGGCGAGGCGGTGCTGTTCGTCGCCGCCCGCACCCTGCCCGGCGACTGGGACGTGCGGGGATCCTGGGCCGGCCGCATCGGCGGGCTGCAGGTTCATGCCGTGGACTGCGCCCACGAAGACATCCTGGCGCCCGAGACCCTCGAGACCGTCGGGCCGATCCTCGCCGGCCGACTTGCGGATCTGCCCTCGCTGCAATGATCCGCCTTCCCTCGCCGCTCGCGCGACGAGGGAAGGCCTTCGAGCTCGACAATTTGGGGTGGCGCACTTCTCCAGCCCCAGTTAAATGCAAATGACTCTTATTTGCATTAAGTAGGCTTCATGGCGTCCCCCTTCCTCGTCGACTTCGGCCTGCTGAAGCGAAACCCGCATTTCCGCGCCGTCTTCGTGGCCCGGATGATGTCGGTCTTCTCGCTGGGCATTCTCGCCGTCGCCGCGCCGGTGCAGATCCATCAGCTGACCGGATCGGCGCTGCAGGTCAGCGTGGCGGTCGCGCTGGACGGCTTCGGCATGTTCGTCGGCCTGATGGTCGGCGGAGTGGCCGCCGACCGCTACGACCGTCGCCGGCTGATCCTGATGGCCCGCGGGCTTTGCGGCCTGGGCTTCCTGGCGCTGGCGTTGAACGGCTTCCTGGCCGCCCCCTCGGTGACGGCCCTCTATCTCGTCTCCCTGTGGGACGGCTTCTTCGGGGCGATCGGCATGACCGCCCTGATGGCCGCCATCCCGGGCCTGGTGGGACGCGAGAACCTGGCCGCGGCCGGAGGGCTCTCGATGCTCACCGTGCGTTTCGGCGCGGTGCTCGCGCCGATGGTCGGGGGCCTGATCATCGCCTCGGCGGGCGTCAGCTGGAACTATCTGGTCGCCGGGATCGGCACCCTGGGCACCCTGATCCCACTGGTCCGCCTGCCGACCCTGCGGCCCGGCGAGCCCAGCGGCGACAGGCCGCTGCAGGCCCTGGCCGGCGGCTTCGCCTTCCTGCTGCAGAACCGGATCGTCGGCGCGGTGGTCGCGGTGGGCACCCTGCAGGCGACGTTCAGCGCCATCCGCGTGGTCTTCCCCTCGCTCGCCGAAGCCTTCCAGGCCGGCCCCGTCGGCATCGGCCTGATGTATTCCGCCGTCCCGCTCGGAGCGATGGTCGGCGCCTTCACCAGCGGATGGGTCGGCGGTTTCGCCCGGCCCGGCGCCCTGTTGATCGGCTGCGTCTGCAGCTGCGCGGCGCTGATCGCGGGCCTCGGTTGGGCAGGCGCCCTGGCGCCGGCCCTCGCCGCCTTGGTGGTGTTCGGCTACCTCGGCTCGATCGCGTCGCTGTTGCAGTTCACCCTGGTTCAGACCCACACGCCGGACCACCTGCTCGGCCGGGTCAGCGGCCTGTGGAGCGGACAGGACGTGATCGGCGACTCCGGCGGCGCCCTCGCCATGGGCGGCCTGGCCCGCCTGCTGCCGCCAGTCCTCGGCGTCTTCTGGTTTGGCGCCGGCGCCCTGGCGCTCGGCCTGGGGATGGCCGCAAGCTTCGGCAATCTGCGCCAGCTGCACGGCGATCGCCCAGCGACCAAGGCGCCGCTTGAGGACGCCCTGGCGGAGCCGGCGGCGGAATAGGGCTCGGCCGCCGGAGCCGCCGCCACGCCACAACCCAGACGGGCCAGACGCCAATACGCCCCCTCGCAAAAAGGTTTCACTTGCCTTTGAGGGACAACCATTAGAACGTGTTTTTGCTAATAAGAATCACTATCAACTAGTGAGCGAGGAAGCCTGATGACTGCTGATCCGCTGTTCGAGAACGTCGCCGGCTGGGTGTCGCCGCTGCATTCCGACTTCCTGTTCATGTCGCGCCACCGCAACCTGCGGGCCTCTGGCGTCTTCGCGCGGATCACGGTCCCCGCCGCGGGCGCCGGCCACCCCGACAGCCTGTTCCGCCAGGCCGTGGCGGACAGCTTCCAGCGGGCGCGCCGCGCAGGCGTGCGCAAGCCGATCATGATCGGCGCGATCCCCTTCGATCAGACCCGGCCGACCTGTCTCTACATTCCGCAGTGCCACGAGATGTTCGAGCGTGACGCCGTGCCGGTCGCCCAGGCGCCCGGCGAGCCGCCCGCCTATGCGCCGCTCGATCGCGCGCGCCATACCCCCGACCGCGCCGGCTACGAGGCTGCGGTGACCAACGCCGTGGCGGCGATCCGCAACGGCGTGCTGGACAAGGCCGTTCTGGCCCGCGTCTGCGATCTCAAGCTCGACCGCGAGATCGAGGCCGACTGGGTGCTGCACCGCCTGGTCCAGCAGAACCCGTCGGGCTTCCACTTCCGCGTGCCGATGGCGGACGGCGGCGTGCTGGTGGGGGCGAGCCCGGAGCTGCTGGTGAGGAAGGAGGGCCGGCGCGTCCAGTCCAACCCGCTGGCCGGATCGGCCCGCCGCGTCGCCGATCCGCAGCAGGACGAGGCCATCGGCCTGGCGTTGCAGGCCTCGGGCAAGGACCTGCGCGAACACGCCTATGTGGTCGAGGCCGTGCGCGAGGCGCTCAGCCCGTTGTGCGACCGGCTCGACGTTCCCGAGACGCCCCGCCTGATGACCACCGCCTCCATGTGGCACCTGTCGACGCCGATCCAGGGCGAGCTGGCGGATCCGGCCGTGTCGGTGCTGCAGGTCGCCTGCCGGCTGCACCCGACGCCGGCGGTCTGCGGCCACCCGACCGAGGCCGCGCGCGCCCTGATCGCCAGCCTGGAGCCGTTCGACCGCGACCTGTTCGCCGGCCTGGTCGGCTGGTGCGACGCCGAAGGCGACGGCGAGTGGGCGGTGACCATCCGTTGCGGCGTCGTACGCGGCGACGAGCTGCGCCTGTTCGCCGGCGCCGGCGTGGTCGCGGACTCCTCTCCGTCCGCGGAATGGAAGGAGACCGGCGACAAGCTAGCCACCATGCTGCGCGTCTTCGGCCTGGAGGCGGCCGCGTCGTGAGCATCGCCTTCACCCCCTGGCCGGAAGATCTCGCCCGTCGCTACCGCGACAAGGGCTACTGGATCGGCCGGCCGCTGAACGAGATCCTCCGCAAGGCGGCGAAGGATCGTCCCAACGCGATCGCCCTGCTGTGCGGCGAGCGGCGCTTCAGCTACGCCGAACTGGACCTGATGTCGGACTGGCTGGCCGCGGCGCTGCGCCAGCGAGGCCTCGGAGCCCATGACACCGCCCTGGTGCAGCTGCCCAACGTCGCGGAATTCTACATCGTCTTCTTCGCCCTGCTGAAGATCGGCGTCGTCCCGCTCAACGCTCTTTACAGCCACCAGCGCTACGAGCTCGGCCATTACGCCCGCGCCATCCAGCCCCGGCTGCTGATCGCCTCGGCGGACCACCCGCTGTTCGCGGACCGGGCCTTCATCGCCGAGCTGCGCGGGGTCTCTCCGGGGCTGCAGACCGTTCTGCTGCTAGGCGCGGCGGAACGCGGCCTGGAGGTCGAGGACCTCGGCGCCCTGCTGACCCGCCCCGTCGTCGGGGCGGAGGCGGACGGCGGCGCGCCCACCGCCTCCCATGAGGTCGCCTTCTTTCAACTGTCGGGCGGCAGCACCGGCTCGCCCAAGCTGATCCCGCGCACCCACGACGACTACGACTACAGCGTCCGGGCGAGCGCCGAGATCTGCGGCCTGACCCCGGCGACCCGCTATCTCTGTGCGCTGCCGGCCGCGCATAATTTTCCGCTGAGCTCCCCGGGCGCCCTGGGCGTCTTCCATGCCGGCGGTCTAGTCGCCCTGGCGCCCGATCCGGAGCCGGAACGCTGCTTCGACCTGATCGCGCGCCACGGCCTGACGATGGCCGGCCTAGTGCCGGCGGCGGCGCGGCTCTGGGTCAAGGCGGCGGCAGGACGGCGCGAGGCCTTGCGCACGCTGGACTTGGTCCAGGTCGGCGGCGCCATGCTGCCGGAAGAGCTGGCGCGGCGTATTCCAGCCGAGCTGGGCTGCCGGCTGCAGCAGGTGCTCGGCATGGCCGAGGGCCTGGTGAACTACACCCGCCTGGACGACGACGACGAGCGCGTCTTCACCACCCAGGGCCGGCCCATCAGCCCCGACGACGAAATTCGCGTCGTCGACGACAGCGGCCTGCCGGTCCCGGTCGGCGAGGTCGGGATGCTGACCACCCGCGGGCCCTACACCTTCCGCGGCTACTACCGCAGCCCCGAGCACAATGCGCGGGCCTTCGACGCCGAGGGCTTCTACCGGTCGGGCGACCTCGTGCGCCAGCGGCCGGACGGCTATCTGCAGGTGGTCGGCCGGGCCAAGGACCAGATCAACCGCGGCGGCGAAAAGATCGCCGCCGAGGAGATCGAGCGGCTGCTGATGCGTCACGAGGCCGTCGGCGAGGCGGCCCTGGTGGCCATGCCCGATCCCCTGCTGGGCGAGAAGAGCTGCGCCTTCATCGTGCCGCGCGGCCCCGACGCCCGGCACGCCGCCGGACCGGTCGCCCTGCGCCGCCACCTGCGCGGCCTGGGCCTCGCCGACTACAAGCTGCCGGACCGGTTCGAGACCCTCGAGCGCCTGCCGCTCACTCCCGTGGGCAAGGTCGACAAGACGGCGCTGCGCGCCCGCATCCGCCCCCTCAGCCCGAACCGCTAGACGCCGAGTGAGAGCCCCGCGATGAGCATCCCCAGGATCGCCGCCTATCCCCTGCCCGCCGCCGACGAGATCCCCGCCGGCAAGACTTCGTGGGCCTTCGACCCGCGCCGCGCCGTGCTGCTGATCCACGACATGCAGCGCTACTTCATGGCCTTCTACGGCGAGGACAGCCCGCTGGCCGCGGAGCTGATCGAGAACATCCGGCGGCTGCGCGCCTATTGCACCGCGCTCGGCGTGCCGGTCGTCTACACCGCCCAGCCGACCGAACAGAGCCCGCTGGACCGCGCTCTGCTGAACGACATGTGGGGGCCCGGCCTCACCGCGGCCGACCCGGCGCTGGCCGGGATCACGCCCCAGCTGGAGCCCAGCGACGAGGACACCGTGCTGGTGAAGTGGCGCTACAGCGCCTTCCAGCGTTCGCCGCTGCAGGAGAAGATGCAGGCCTGGGGCCGCGACCAGCTGGTGATCTGCGGGGTCTATGCCCACATCGGCTGCCTGACCACGGCGCTCGACGCCTTCATGCGCGACATCCAGCCGTTCATGGTGGCCGACGCCCTGGGCGACTTCTCGCGCCAGGAGCACCTGATGGCGCTGACCTATGTCGCCGGTCGCTGCGGCCGGGTGGTCAGCGTCCAGGACATCGTCGGCCCGCCGCGGACCCGCGAGGCGCTGGCGGCGACGCTTCGCCTGCTGGTCGAGGACGCGGAGGAGGAGATCGCCGGCGACGACAACCTGGTCGACTTCGGCCTCGATTCCATCCGCTTGATGGAGCTGGTCGCCGACTGGAAACGGCAGGGCGTCGACATCAGCTTCGAGGATCTTGCGCGCCGCCCGACCCTCGACGCCTGGTGGGCGCTGATCCAGGCGCGGCTGGCGCCCGCCGCGGCGCTCGCCTGACCCGATGGTCGCTGAGTTCATCGGAAAGCGCGTCTGGGTCACCGGCGCCGGACGCGGCATCGGCCGTGAGATCGCCAGCCGCTTCGTCGCGGAAGGCGCCCGGGTGGTTGGCCTGGATCGAACCTTCGACGGCGGAGCCTTTCCCTTCCCCTGCGAAGCGCTCGACATCGCTCGCCCGGACGAAGTCGACGGCCTCTGCCGAGCCCTGCTGGCCGACAGCCCGCCCGACGTCGTGATCCTCGCCGCCGGGGTTCTGCGGATCGGACCGCTGGAGACCCTGACCGAGGCGGACTGGCGCGACTGCCTGGACGTCAACGCCGGCGGCGCCTTCAGCCTGCTGCGCAACCTGACCCCGTCGTTCCGCGCCCGCCGGGCCGGCGCGGTGGTGGCGATCGCCTCGAACGCCGGCCATGTGCCGCGGGTCGGCATGACCGCCTACTGCGCCTCGAAGGCCGCCCTCGCCAGCCTCGTCCGCTGCGCCGGACTGGAGCTCGCCCCCTATGGCGTGCGCTGCAACCTGGTCTCGCCCGGATCGACGGACACCCCGATGCTGAGCGGCATGTGGCCGGACGCCGACAGCGCCGCCCGGGCCGTCGCGGGCTCTCCGGAGCAGTTCAAGCTGGGCGTTCCGCTGGGCAAGATCGCCACGCCCGCCGAGGTGGCCGACGCGGTCCTGTTCCTGGCGTCGGACCGGGCCAGCCACATCACCCTGCACGACCTGGTGATCGACGGCGGCGCGACCCTTGGCGCCTGAACCGCCCTGCCTGCTGGAGCCCCGCTGGCCATGGGAGTGCGCGCCCGGCCTCGCCGTGGCGGTCATGGACGTCCGGCGCCAACCCTTGTCGGAGATGCTCGCAGCGCTTGGCGAGGCGCTGCCGGAACGGGTGGCCGGGGCTGCGGCGAAGCGGCGAACCGACTACGCCGCCGGCCGGCTCTGCGCCCGCCAGACCCTGGTTCGCCTCACCGGCGTCGCCGCCGTCCCGGGCATGGAGACCGACGGCCGGCCGGTCTGGCCGGCGGGCCTGTGCGGATCGATCTCGCACGGCGCGGGCCGCGCCGTGGCGGTGGCCGCCTTGGCGGCGCGCTACAGCGGCCTGGGCGTCGACGTCGAGGAGGTGTTCTCGCCGGCCCGGGCGCGCGAGCTGGAAGACCTGATCCTGACCGCCGACGAACGGCGCCGGCTCGCCGACCGCGAGCCGACGCTGGTGGCGACCGCCGCCTTCTCCCTGAAGGAGAGCCTGTTCAAGGCGCTGAATCCGCTGACCGGCGCCCAGTTCTTCCATGAGGACGCGGAGCTCACCTGCCTCGCGGACGGCTGCGCCCAGCTGCGGCTGCTGCGCGCCCTCAGTCCCAGCTGGCCGGCGGGCGCTGTCGTCCCCGGCCGCTACCGCATCTCCGAAAACCGCTTGTTTAGCCTGATAACCATTCCGAGAGCCGATGCCCGAACAGACGACCGCCCCTGACGCCTGTTCACCCTCCGAGGCCGGGACAAAAGTCCGGCGTTTCGGCCCGCCGCTCGCCCTCCTCGCCGCTATGGCCGGCGAAGAGGTCCGCGCCGAAACCGCCGACCTGCGCCCAGCGCCGCTGATCGCCGCCTCCGCCTCGCCGGAGACCGCCCTGACCTATCCGAGCAGCTTCTATGCCCGCTTCGCGCCGCAGACCGCGGTCGACATGCTGGCGCGCACCCCGGGCTTCGTCCTGGACGTCGGCGAAAGCGTCCGGGGGTTCGCCGGCGGCGCCGGCAATGTGCTGGTCAACGGCCAGCGGCCCTCCACCAAGTCCGACGGGCTCGAGGACGCCCTGCGCCGTATCCCCGCCTCGCACGTGGAGAAGATCGAGATCATCCGCAGCGGGATGTCGGGCCAGGTCCCGGGCCAGAGCCTGGTGGCCAATGTAGTCCGCCGGCCTGAAGCCGCCGGCGCCGGCTCGGCGGCCCTGACCATCGAGTACGGGCCGCAGGGGCGCGTCTTTCCAAATGCGGAGGCCAGCTACACGCGGGCGGTGGGCGCTTGGCAGGCTTCGGCGACGGGGCGGTTCGAGCTGGAATACCATCCGTTCCACGGCCGCTACCGCATCGTCGACGCGGCCGGAGCGCCGACCGAGGTCCGGGAAGAAGACGTCGAGGAGCGCTACATCGAGGGCGTGCTGACCGGCGCCCTCTCCGGCCCATTCGGCGGCGGCCTCCTCGCCCTGAACGGCCGGCACGAACAGAAGGATGTCCGGGAGCGCCAGGACCAGGTGGTCTTCGCGCCGGCCGGCGCCGGGGCGCCCTCCAGCACGGAGGACCTCGTGGTGTTCGACCGCATCGCCAACACCGAGGTCGGCGGCGACTGGACGCGCGCGCTGGCCCGGGACTGGCAGGCCAAGCTGGTGGGTCTGGCGATCTGGGGCCGGGCGGACCAGGATCAGGAGCAGGAAGGCCGCGACGCCGCCGGCGGCGTCAGCGCCGAGACCTTCGTGCTGCGCCAGCGTTCGGCCGAGCAGATCGGACGGGTGACGCTGTCGCGGATCGGCGAACACCGGTTCCTTCCGGAAGTCGGGATCGAGCTGGCCCATAACCGTCTGGACAGCCGGCTGAGGGCCGCCGTCCTGGAGGACGGCGTCGTCACGCCGATCACCCTGCCCGCCGCCAATGTAAGGGTCACGGAGCTGCGCGGCGAGGCCTTCGTCAACCTCAAGACCCAGCTGACCTCCCGCCTTTCGCTGGAGACCGGGCTCGCCGGCGAATGGTCGCGGATCGCCGTCAGCGGCGATGCGCAGAGCCGCCGCAACCTGGTCGACCTCAAGCCGTCGGCCGCCCTGCTCTGGAAGGCCGACGCGCGGACCCAGTGGCGTCTGGCCGTCGCGCGCAGCGTGGGTCAGCTGGACTTCGCCGACTTCGCAGCCTCGGTGGTGGCCAGCGACGACCGCCCGCTCGGCGGCAATCCGAACCTGCGCCCGGATGCCGCCACCCGTCTCAGCCTCAACTACGACCGGCGCTACGGCCGGGGCGGCGCGCTGACGGTCGAGGTCTTCCACGCCTGGCGCGAGGACGTGCTCGAATACATCCTGCTCGCCGACGGCGGCTCGGCGCTGGGCAACGTCGCCCATGCGACGGCCTGGGGCGGTTCGGTGAAGGTCACCCAGCCGCTGGAGCCGCTGGTTCCGGGCGGCCAGCTGCGGGTGGAAGGCGAGCTCGACCAGACCCGGCTGCGCGATCCGATCGACGGCCGCCGCCGCCGGATCAACGGGACCATTCCGGTCAGCGTCACGGTCGGCTTTCGCCAGGATCTGGCGCGATGGCGCGCCGCCTGGGGCGTCGACTACACCTCCAGGGCGTCGGAATACCTCTACTTCCCGGGCGAGACCCTGGTGGACACCAACCATCCGGTCTGGGAGGCCTATGTCGAGAAGACCTTGCAAAGCGGCTTCAAGGTGAAGCTCGAAGGCTATGCGCTGACCGACGTCGTCTTCGACCGGGAGCGGCGCTTCGCCAGTCCCGACAGCAACCGGACGCCGCTCGGCGCCGAGCATCGCCGCCGCAAACGCGGCGGCGCCTACGCCCTGCTGACCATCTCCAAGCCGCTTTAGACCTGCCGCGCAATCGCCTCGGCGTCGTGGAAGCTGGACGTCGCGCCGAGCGCCGTGCAGGCGAGCGCGCCGGCTGCGAGGCCCCAGTCCAGCGCCGAGCCGTAGTCCCCGCTCGCGGCGAGCCTTGCGCCGAAGGCGCCGATGAAGGCGTCGCCGGCGCCGGTGGTGTCGACCACGGCGGCCGGGCGCGCCGGCCGGGCCAGCGGCGGCTCGCCTGGCCGCAGCAGCACAGCGCCTTCGGCCCCGAGGGTCAGCACCACCGCGCGGCGGACCTTGGGCAGGAGGGCTGCGGCCACCCGCTCCGGGCGGTCGTCGTCGGCCAGGGCGCGCGCCTCGACCCGGTTGACGAACAGGATGTCGGTAAGCGCCAGCAGCTGTGGGTCCAGCGCCTCCGGCGCCGGCGCCGCGTTGAGCGCGGTCGTCACCCCGGCGGCGCGGGCGATCTCGAAGGCCCGGCGGGTGGCCGCGACCGGGGTTTCGAGCTGGGCCAGCACCAGCCGGGCTGCGCGGACGAGCCCGGCCGCGGCCTCGACGTGGGCGGGCCTGAGGTCTGCGTTGGCGCCGGGGTCGACGACGATGCTGTTCTCGCCCGCCGCATCGACCAGGATCACCGCCGTTCCGGTGGCCGCGCCCGGAAGGCGCGCCACATGGCCGGCCTCGATCCCCGCGTCACGCCACATGGCCAGCGCCGCCTCGCCAGCGGCGTCGGCGCCGACCGCGGCCAGCATGGCGACGCTGGCGCCGCAGCGGGCCGCCTGCACGGCCTGGTTCGAGCCCTTGCCGCCGTGCGCCTCCGTCCGTCCGAGCGCGAGGCAGGTCTCCCCCGGCGCCGGCAGCCGGGCGACCGACAGCACCAAGTCGCGATTGTAGCTTCCGACGACGACGATCTCAGCTGGCGTCATTCGGCCCTATTCAACCGCCCGCTGTCTTGCGAGGGAAGACCGAACGGGGAATGCGGACATGCGCGCCCTGGCGGCCGTCGACGACCTGGGTGATGGCGAAGTCGGCGGCGACGCTCATCAGCGAATAGGCGTCGTTGCGGGACAGGCCCATCTCGCCATGCAGCAGGCCCAGCATGTCCAGCGAGGCGTTGCGGGTGGCCACGTTCAGGTCCTCGTCGAAGCCGTGGACGATCCAGTAGTTCGGCGTCTCCAGCAGCGGCGACGGGAAGTGGAAGTCGCGGCGCAGGACGATCTGGAAGAGCACGTCGAGCGAGGCCTCGATCGCCGTCCCGGAGAGCTCGCCGTCGCCCTGGCTGACGTGCGGATCGCCGATCGAGAAGAGGCCGCCCTCCACCTGGACGGGATAGTACATCACCGCCCCTGCCCCGATCCGCCAGTTGTCGATGTTGCCGCCGTGCGCGCCTGGCGGGATGGTGCTGACCCGGCCCGCCACATCCATCGCAACGCCCGCCGTGCCGAGGTGCGGACGCGCCGGCACCCGCACGCCCTGCAGCGCCGGCTGACGGTCGCAGGTCGGGCAGTGGGTGATCGTGCCGGGCGTGAGATATTTGCCGGGGAAGTCGTAGGCGTAGAGCGCCTCGGCCTGCTGGGCGTTGGGGTCGAGCGCGTAGATGGTGACGCGCTCCTTCTCGTCGAACTCCTTGTAGAGATAGCCCCAGTTGGCGGCGAGGTTGGAGCCGTAGTTGCAGCGCGGCGTCATGCGCAGATAGCGCACCTCCAGCATGTCGCCGGGCCTGGCGTCCTCGACGTAGATCGGCCCGGTCATGATGTGGACCCCGGGGTTGCGGTCGCTTTCCGGGATCTCGCGGAAGATGGCGTGGACGGCCTCGTCCATCATCAGCTCCGGCGCGTCGCCGGCGTGGTGGGTGATCGCCTCGGCCTGGATCAGGTCGCCGCTCTTCACCTTCAGCACGGGCGCGAGCGCGGCGTCGAAATAGCCCCAGTGCACGGTGCTGGGCGTCGCCTTGAGCTGATGCAGGGCTCCGGGCTTGGTGTCGGGACGGGTCTCACCGTCGTCGCAGAAGAAGGGCATCGGCGCGAAATTCCCCCAAAAGGTCAAATCCGGCTCGGACGCTAGGACCCGCGCCGATCCCGGGTCTTCAGCCCGCCCGCCCCGGCGCGGCTGTTCGGCGAAGCCGCGTGGTTTTTGACCAAGGCTGGCCGATCGGCGCGCAGGCGATTTTTCGTTCGCGCAAGCAATGAGGCGTATGGGTGCAAGACGAGCCGGAAAATCGGTTCGTAAGTTTGCATCGAAATCTGCACCTAACGGGGTTCTGACGTGAGCACCTTGGCCGACATTCGCACACGGCCTTTGAAGCCGGGCTTCGGAGCGGAGATCCTGGACGTCGATATCCGGACCGCCGACATCGACACCTTGCAGGGCGTGGTGCGCACCTTCCACAGGCATGGCGCGATCGTCCTGCGCGATCAGACGCTGACGCCGGGCGAGCTCACCGACTTCGTCGCCCAGTTCGGCGAGCCGGAAGACCACACCTTGCTGGAATATACGGTGCCCGGCTTCCCCAAGGTGTTCCGGCTGTCCAACCGCATCGTCGACGGCAAGCCGATCGGCTCCCACAACGACGGGGTCGGCTGGCATACGGACTACAGCTACAAACCCGAGCCGGTCATGTCGACCATGCTCTACGCCGTGGAAGTGCCGGCCGAGGGCGCGGACACCCTGCTCGCCGACTGCGTGGCGGCCTGGGCTTCCCTGCCGCCCGAGCGGCAGGCCGAGCTGGACGGCAAGGTGCTGCACCACTCCTACCAGCACTTCATGGCGACCCGCCAATACGGCGCGCGCGAGCTGAGCGAGGAGCTGAAGGCGCAGAATCCTGACGTCTTCCATCCGCTGGTGCGCACCCATCCCGCGGACGGCCGCAAGGCGCTGTGGCCCTCGACCGGAACGGTGATGGAGGTGGTCGGAATGCCCAATCCCGAGGGGCTGGAGTTGATCGATGAACTGGTCGAGTACGCGACCCAGGACAGGTTCGTCTATCGGCACAAGTGGCGGGTCGGCGACGTCTTGATGTGGGACAACCGCTGCACTCTGCACACCGGCACTCTGTTCGACGACACCAAATACATCCGCGAGATGCACCGCCTGTGGGTGCGCGGCGACAAGCCGTTCTGAGGCGCTGATGAACTGGTTGATCACAGGCGCCAACAGCGGGCTCGGCCGGGCGCTGGCGCTGGCGGCGCTGGAACGCGGCGACCGCGTCGCCGGCACGGTGCGCACAGAGGCGGCGCTCGCCCAATTCGAGGCGCTGGCGCCGGGGCGCGCCTACGGCTTCCTGGCCGACATGGCCGACGAGGGCCAGGTCCGCACGGCGGTCCGTGGCGCGATCGCCGCCCTCGACGGGCTCGACGTGCTGGTCAACAACGCCGGCTACGGCCTGGTGGGCGCGGTGGAGGAAGCCTCCCTCGCCGAGGTGCGCGAACAGTTCGCGGTGAATGTCTTCGGGCCGGTGGCGGCGATCCAGGCGGCGCTGCCGCACATGCGCGAACGGCGTGCGGGACACATCATCAACGTCACCTCGGTGAGCGGCCTGGCCGCCTGGGCCGGCACCGGGATCTACTGCGGCAGCAAGCACGCGCTCGAAGGGATCGGCCGCACGCTGGCCCAGGAGGTGGAGATCTTCGGGATCAAGGTCACCAACGTCGAGCCCGGCGGCATGCGCACCGACTACGCCGGCCGCTCCATGCGGGTGACAGAGCGCAAGATCGCCGACTACGACGCCACCGCGCACAACGCCGAACGGGTGCTGGGCGGCCACTCCGGACAGGAGGGCGGCGATCCGGCCAAGGTCGCCGCCGCCATCCTGCGCATCGCCGGCGCGGCGGACGCGCCGGTCCAACTGCTGCTCGGCGCCGACGCCGTCCACTACGCCACCCAGGCGATGGCCGCCTTCCAGGAGGAGTTCGGCCGCTGGGCGGCCCTCAGCCTGTCGACGGGGTTTGCGGACTGAACGCGACCACGTGCTCTAGCTCGGGCGCACCCGCAGCAAGGCGCAACCGAAGCCGATGAAGATGCCGCCGGTGATGCGGTTGAAGGCTCGCTTCAGCGCCGGCCTCGTCAGATAACGGGCCAGTTGTTGGCCACCTGCGCCATAGACGACGTACCAGAACATCTCGATGACGGCGAACGTCAGGACGAGGATCATGAACTGCGGGACCTTAGGCTGGGCGCTGTTCACGAACTGGGGCAGGAACGCCGCGGCGAAAAGGAGCAGCTTCGGATTGCTGACGCCGATGACAAATCCGCCGCGAAACATCCGCCATCCCGACAACGTCGGCGTCAGCGTGTCCTTTCCAACGTCAATGGGCGCATCGTCGGCGCGCCAAGCCTTCACGCCCAAATAGATCAGATATGCGACCCCGGCATAGCGGAGCAGGCCGAAGATCGTCGGCGACGCCACGAGCAGGGCCGTAAGACCGGCCGCCGAGGCGGCGAGAACGGCGACGACGGCCGTGAGGCACCCGGCCATCGCCAAGACGCTGCGCCGGAAGCCGAAGCTCACGCTGCGGGTCATGACATGCAGCATGTTCGGCCCCGGCGTGCCGGACAGCAGGAACACCGCCCCGAAAAACAGCCACCAAGTATGCACGGTCATGTCGACGCCCCGCTCGTTCATCGGCCCGCATTCATATGCTGCTCGGCGATCAGTATCCGCAACGGGTCGACCGACGGATTCAGCCCGCCTCGAAGACGAAGCTGGTCATGCCCAAGGACCCGTGTTCGATACGGTCGTTGAACAGCCGCGCCTGGTCGTTCGGCCCGCGCGCCCCCAGGACGTAGAGCAGCGGCCAGAAGTGTTCCGGCGACGGCGCCGCGAGCGCCGCGTCCTGGCCCATCCGAACGAAGTCGATCGCCCGCTCCGGCTCGGCGTCGACGATCGCCCGGCGCATCTCGTCGTTGAACCGCGCCGCCCAGTCGTAGGGCGGACAGGCCGCGTCGCCCCAGTTCATCGCCGGCAGGTTGTGCACGACATTGCCGGTGCCGAGGATCAGCACGCCTTCGTCCCGCAGCGGGATGAGCCCGCGGCCGATCTCGAACCGCTGCTGCGGCGTCAGGCGGACGTCGAGGCTGAGCTGGACGACGGGCACGTCGGCCTCTGGATAGGCGTGGACGAGCACCGACCAGGTCCCGTGGTCGAGGCCCCACTGACCGTCGTCCAGCGCCACCCGCGTGGTCGGGGCGAGGAGCTCGACCACGCGCTTCGCCAGGGCCGGATCGCCGGGCGCCGGATACTGCTTGTCGAACAGCGCCTTCGGAAAGGAGGCGCCGAAGTCGTGGATGGTCTGGGGCCGCGCCATCGCGGTCACCGCCGTCCCCCGGGTCTCCCAATGGGCCGAGATGCTGAGGATCGCCTTCGGCCGCGGCAAGGACCGGGCGACCTCGTACCAGGAGCGGCTGGTGTCGTTGGCCAGGATCGCGACCATCGGACTTCCGTGGCCGAAGAAGACCACGGGCATGCGGGCGTCGGCGGTCATGACTTGCTCTCTCCGCTTGGCTGCGCAGCCGCAGCGCTCGCCTGCAGCCGGTCCCGCGCGGCGCGGTAGCGCGGCACGAGCCAGTGGTTGAACTGTCCCTGCGCGCCCTCCTGCCAGGAGTAGCGGCCGCGGGGCGCGAAGCGGGAGCGCAGGCCCACCTGGACCAGGGCGTCCACATGCATGTCCTGGGCGATGATCTTGCCCGCGCTGGTCATGATCATCTCCAGGCGCTCGGCGAAGCCGGGGACCTGGGCGGCGCCCGGCGCCACCAGCACGCCGGTGTCCTGCTCCATCGTCTCCGGCCCCGTCGCCCGCAGGATCAAGAAGATGACGAGGTCGCAGGTGAGCACCAGCGACAGGGTCGGCGGCACATTGGCGAAGGTCATCTGCCCGCGCTCGGCCTCGCTGAGCTTGGGAAACACCGGCAGCACCGCGCGCTGAGTGGGGTTGAAGCTCGCGTCGGGATGCAGGGTCCCGTTGAAGCGCAGGAAGCCGGCGTCGTCGGGTTCTGACGGCGGGAAGACCGCCAGTTCGCTCGGCACGAAGTCGTGCAGCGGGCCCTGGTGCAGCTTCGAGGCGTGATAGCCGTCGTTATTGTTCTCGAACATCACCTTCCAGTTCCAGGCGAACTGGCCGGTGTTGACGCCCGCGGGCTCGGCGCGCTCGAGGTCGTAGCCAGCGAGCGCCGCGGTCACCTTGCCGAGGCGCGGCGCCAGCGGCGGGGCCTCGAGGTCGAAGTTGATGAAGATGAAGCCCAGCCAGATCTCCACCTTGAACTCGGGCAGACGCACCTGCTTCCTGTCGAAGTCGCAGGTGCGCTCCATGGCCGGGGCGTTCACCAGCCGGCCGTCCAGGCCATAGACCCAGTGATGGTAGGGGCAGAGGAAGCCGCGCGCCTTCCCCTTGCCTTCGGCCACCAGCATCCCGCGGTGCTGGCAGACCGACGACATGGCCCGCACGACCCCGTCGCGGGCGCGCGCGACGACGATGGGCTCGCCGATGATCTGGCTGGTGAAGTAGTCGCCGGGCTCCTTGACCCAGTCCTCGCGGCCGACGCAGAGCCACTCATGGTTGAACAGGGCCTCCTTCTCGAATTCGTAGAAGTCGGCGGCGACGTAGCAGGCGGGCGGCAGCGTCTGCGCCCTGTCGAGGCTCAAGGTCGAGGTCTCGAGACTCCGAAAAAAAGCGTCCGTCAGGACGGAGGACATCTGGAACAACCTTGCTGAAGAGGACGCGTAGGCGACCGATGCAACGGTAGGCGGCGCGTCAGATCTGATCTTGCCCCAGGACGCACGGAGAGTTTCGCCGGCCCTTCTTCCGACGTGGGAAGAAGGGCTGGCGCGCCCGGCGTCTGCGGCCAAGGGCGACTGGGACTAGAAGGTGTAGGTGATCGTCCCGATCACCTGGCGCGGAGGGATGAACTGCTGGCTCGTCTGGCCGGTGCCGTACGGGTCGGTGTAGCGCGAATTGACGCCCGCCTTGTCGAACAGGTTGGTCGCCGTGAGCGAGACCCGGTACTTGGCGTCGTTGGGCGCGTACTCGAAGTAGAGATCGGTCGTGCTGTAGGACTTCACCCGGTCCAGCGCAGGCTGGTTGAAGACCCGCGCCCACATCGATCCGCGATAGGTGTACTGGACCTTGCTGGTGATCGACCCGCGGGGCAGATCCCACCGATAGGAGACGTAGGCCGTGCCCGAGACCTTGGGCATGGCGGGCGGGGTCTTGCCCTTGATGTCCCGGGCCGCCGCGATCACCGCGTCCCAGCAGGCCGGATTGTAGAAGGCGCCGCCGAACGCGCAGGGGCTGGAGAACGACGGATCGTTGATGATGGCGTTGGCCACGGTGGAGTCGATGGTCTTGTAGGAGCCGACGATCTCGCCCTTGACCAGCGAGAGGGTCGCGCCGCTCCGCAGATGGTTGTCGAGGCCGACGTACTGGGCCTCGAACTCGACGCCGTAGTCGCGGATCTTCGGGATGTTGGAGATGCCCGCGGCGAAGGGCACCGGGTCCGTCTGGATGTACTGGAAGTTCTTCTGGTTGTAGTAGAAGGCCGCGACGTTCAAGCGCAGCGAGCGGTCGAAGAAGTAGTTCTTCGAGCCGATCTCGAAGGCGTCGTTCTTTTCCGACTTGAAGGTCGGCAGGATCACCGCCTGGCCGGAGTTGCCGTTGACGCCGCCCGGCTTATAGCCGCGCGCATAGCTGGCGTAGACCATGTTGTCGGGCGTGACGTCGTAGTTCGCCTCGATCCGCCCGGTCGGCGTCGTGCCCTTGCTGCGGTTGACCACGGTGCTCGTACCGAAGGCCGAGAAATTGTAGCTGTTGTTCTTGAAATAGTCGTGGTTCAGCCGGACGCCGCCCGTCACCCGCAGCTTGTCGCTCACGTGATAGGTACCCTGGGCGAAGGCCGAAAAGGACCGCCTGAGCACGTGCGAGATATTGCCGTAGTTCAGGTTGGAGGGCGGATTCGTGCTGACGTCGGGCGGAATTGTCAGGTCTTCCGCCGTAGGCTGCGTATTGCCGCCGAACTCCACCACATACTGCTTGCTGCCCTGGTAGAGGGCGAAGGCGCCGACGATCCACTCGAAGGTCGATCCCTCCGGCGAGAGGATGTCGAACTCCTGGGTGTAGTTGTGCACGTGGGTGTTCCACGCCGCGATGTTGTCGTAGGCCCCGATCAGCGAAAACGCGCTGCGTGACGAGCTCATCTGCTGCACGTGGTCCAGCCCCTGATAGGCGCTGACCGAGCGGAGCGAGAAGGCCGGCCCGTCCCACTGCAGGTTCAGGTGGTAGAGCTGGCTCTCGAGGCTGAAGTGGCTCGGATAGTCCTGGAAGACCTCGCGCGGGTCGGGCAGCGGGTCGTTGATATTCTTCTGCGCGTCGCCGTGCTGGTTGGATTTGTAGAGCTGGGCCGTGAGGGTGGCGGAGAAGTTGTCCCTGGGCTTCCAGAGGACCGCCACCTTGCCGCTCGCATCGTGCGCGTCGTCGAGCGTCAGCGGCGCCAGCGCGACGTTCTTGGTGAAGCCTTCGCGGTCGAACTTCTGGACCGAGGCCCGGATGGCCACGCTGTCGTTCACCGGGATGTTCACCGCCGCCCGTTCGCGGAAGAGCTCATAGGTCCCGACGCTCACGTCGGCATAGCCGTCGAACCGGTTCAGCTGCGGCTGTTTGGTGACCATGTTGATCGCCCCGCCGATCGAGCTTTGCCCGTAGAGCGCGCCCTGCGGCCCGCGCAACACCTCGATCCGGTCGATGTCGAACAGCGTCTGGTCGAGCGCGATGGTGTTGGCGATGTAGACGCCGTCGATGAACTGCGACACGCCGGGCGAGGTGGTCAGGCCGTTCTCCGGCGTTCCCGAACCGACCCCGCGGATCGTCACCAGGTTCTCGAAGCCTGCGGTCTTGGTGGCCTGCAGGCTGGGCACCTGGGAGTTCAACCCTGTGATGTGGGTGATGAAGCCTTCGTCCAGGCTCTTGGCCTGAACAGCGGTGATCGCGGCCGCGGTGCGCTGGACGTCGACGCCGCGACGCTCAGCCGTGACGATGACGGTGTCCAGCGTCACGTTGGCGGGCGCGGCCTCCGTCGCCGCCTCCAGGGCTTCAGCCGAGGCGGCGGACGCCATACACGCTGCGATAGCAAACAGACAGGTGGTAAGCATGAGGTCGCGCTTCTTGCGCTGTGGTCGACTTAACATGGCCCCCTCTCAATTCAGGAATGATGATCCTGTTCTGAAAGTTGACTGCAACGACCTCTGATCACCCCACACAACAATGCTTGATCGACGATTTTTTCGATTGTGCGTCCTATTTGATCAGTAACACTATATCACCGTCTAAAATAAAGGCTGAATATGAAATAATATTTCACATATGAATTACAGCACAAAATACCACAACGCGAGCTCATGCGCAGAAGATCCAGCGATCCACTACTTCACGTAACCTAATTTTACGTATTATTGCTAGAAGCGATCTCGTCGAGACGGCGAAATCCGCTCGCGCTTCCGACGTTCAACCTTCTTCATCCGCGTCCGCCTGGCGGCGGAATGGGCTGTCAGACCAGGGCGGATTTCCGGCCCCAGACTTCGCGGGCCTTCTCGTAGACGCCCTGGTCGTAGGAGTACTCGATGGTGTTCCCGTCGGGATCCTTGATGAAGCAGACATAGCCGATCTGCTTGGGCATCTGGACGGGACCAAAGGCGAGGCAGGCTTCCGCCCTGGCCCGCGCGGCGATCTCGTCGACCGCGGCCTGGCTCGCCGCCTCGATGCCGATGTGGGCGAACGGGCCCATCGGCAGGTGGGCGGCGGGCGCGAACGGGTCGTGGCCCTCGAAGAACTGGCCAAGCACGAGGATGAAGGGCGCCTCGGCCTGGGCGGGGTCGCCCAGCCAGGCGTTCTTGCCGTCGAGGTCCTCGCCGCGCGCCAGCAGGCGCAGGTGGGTGAAGCTCTTGTACCAGGCGATGCTGGCGTCGATGTCCTTCACCGCCAAGGCGATGTGCGTCCAGGTCGTACGCTTCGGACCCGTCGTGTGATTGTTCTGGCTGGCCATGCTCGACGCCTCGGTCAACACCTTCATCTTAAAGGCTTATACCGGCGCGGCGCGCCTGGCTTGCTCGTAGGCGCATGAGATCTTTCCGCGTCATGCCTTCGGGGCGAGGTTCGCGAACGCTCCCCGGTGATGGACCAGCGGCGGCCTCGGCGAAGGGTGCTCGGTGCGCACGCCTCGGCCCACCACCACCAGGTGGTCGCCGGCGATGATGCTCTCATGCAGCACGCAGTCGATGAACACCGACGCCTGGTCGAGCTGGGGCGCGCCGCGACCGGTCCTGCGGAACGGCAGGCCTTCGAACCGCTCCGCCTCAGGCGCAAAGGCGAAGCGTTTGGCGAGCTCCTGGCCGTCGTCGCCCAGGATGTTCACGCCGAACACCTTGCTGGCCGCGATGGGCGCGCAAAGCGGGTTCTTGAGGCCCAGGCAGATCAGCAGCAAGGGCGGACTCAGCGACACCGAGGAAAAGGCGCTGACCGTGGCGCCCACCGGGCCTCCCTCGCGCCAGCTGGTGACGATCGTCACGCCGGACGCAAATCCGCCCATGGCGAGACGCCACTCGGACGGGCTGGGGACGGTCTCGGCGAGGGAGGCTAGCGGATCGGCCATGGTGTCCGGTTCGGAAGTCCTGTGCGGGCGATGAGATCGCGGCCAGCCTGGCGCGCGTCGGCCCGCACCTTCTCCTCGTCGATGAGAGTGGCCCGGCCGTCCTCCAGCACGCGCACGCCGTCGATCCAGACGCTGTGCACGCCGCCCGACGGCGCGCTGAACGCGAGCTGCCCCACCACGTCGAAGACCGACCCCCACTCCGGCAGGTCGGTGTCGTGCAGCACGAAGTCGGCCTTCTTGCCCGCCTCCAACGAACCGATCAGGTGGGACATCCCCATGGCGCGGGCCGGCATGACGGTCGCCATCTCCAGCACCGCGGTCGCCGGGAAGAGGTCCTGGTCTCGCCGCGCGTCGCGGAACAGGCTCGCCATCAACCGGCCCGAGGCCAGGATGTCGGCGGCCATGCCGTCAGTGCCCAGCATCACGTCCACGCCGCGATCGAGCATTTCCGGGAAGAGGCCGATGTGGGCGAGGCCGAAGCCGCCTTGCAGCGCCGCGTGCGGACAGTGGATCGCGCCCGCCCCGGATTGCACCAGGAGGTCGAGCTCGCTCGCGTCGATGTCGGCCAGGTGGGTGAGCATGACGCTCTCGCCCAGCACGCCGATGTCCGCCAGGTGCTCCAGCGGCCGGCGATTGTAGCGGGCCAGGAACCAGTCGGGGTCGCCCGACCGCGGGCTCATGTGCGCCGAGACCCGCAGGCCACGATCGTCGGCCAGCACCTTCGCCGCCCGCCAGACCTCGTCGGAATTGGTCGAATGTCCGACCAGCAGCGGCCACGCCGCCAGCCGCGCCTCGCCGCCGGCGTCGGGGTAGCGCTCGACTTCCGACTCGAGGATGCGAATCGCCGCGGCGGAGGCCTTCGCCTGGTCCGCGCCCGGATCGTAGGCGCGGCCCTCCACCCACTCTCCGACGCGGCCGCGGATACCCGTTTCAGAGAGCCCTTGCATCACCGCGTCGAGCTGCAGGACCGTGCCGGCCTCCACGAAGGTGGTCGTTCCGTAGCGGATCATGGCCAGGGCCGCGCATTGCGCGGCGAGCCGTTCGTCCTCGGCCGTCTGGGCGCGGAAGATCGGGATCACCCAGCGCATCAGCTTGTCCGACCAGCTCTCGTCGGGCGCGCCGCGCGCGAACCCGCGCGTGAGCGGGTCGCCGGTAATGTGGATATGGGCGTCGACGAAGCCCGGGGTGATCACGAAGCGACGGCCGTCGAACACGGTCTGGGCCTGCACCGTGCGCGCCAGGGCCTCGCGCTTGCCGACCGCGATGATGCGGTCGCCGGCGATCGCCAGGGCGCCGTCCTCGATCACCTGGCGCGTCGCGTCCATGGTGATCAGGGTCGCGCCGGAGATCATCAGGTCGGCGCGAAGCGTAGGCTCGCTCATTCGGCGGGTTCCCCGAGGAACTCGGCGGCCGCGGCCGGGCGGCGCAGCGGCGGGCTGAGGAAGAGGGTGGCGAAGAGCAACAGGCCGGTGACGCCGGCGCACAGCAGGAACATCTGCGAGAAGCTGCCCAGGGTGTCGCGAGCCCAGCCGCCGAACGCCGGACCGGCTGCGGCCACGGTGCTGATCATGCACATGATCGAGAAGAGCTCGAGGTTCGGCCCGCGGCCGAAATAGTTGAACAGCAGCATGGTCGAGGCGACGAAGCAGAGGCCGAAGCCCAGCCCGACGCCGACCACGAAGACGCTCATCAGGCCCCAGCCGCGCGCCTCCGCCAGGCCCGCCATGCCCAGCGTCAGGGCGGCGAGCGAGACGATCATCAGCACCTTCGGCGAGAGCTTCTCGCCCAGCATCCCGCCGAAGACCGCGATGACGGAGCCGACCAGGGCCTCGAGGCTGAGCATGGCGGCCGCCGCCTGGGGACTGACGCCGCGCTCGGTGAGGTGCTGGACGCCGAACCCATGCGCCGTCGTGTTGACCAGCAGATAGGTCGTGTAGCCGCCGACGATGACGTAGAACTGCCAGGTCCTCAGCGCGCGGCGCACGGTCCAGTCCTTTAATCCCTCGATCACCTCGGCGGGACCCGGATGCTCCGGGACCTCGGTCTTGTGGCGGCTCTCGTCGCGCCGCCCGGGCGTGGTCAGGATCGCCGCCACGCCGGCGATCGCGGCCAGGGCCACGAAGGTCACCCAATAGAGGCGCCAGCCATGGCTCAGCGCATGCACCGCCACATAGATCATCGGGCCGGCGACCCCGCCCAGTGAGCCGATGGTGAAATAGGCGCCGATCACGAAGGCGCGCTTCTCGAACAGGTCGGTCAGGACATGGGTGCCGGGGACGGTGCTAACGAGCGCGAACGCCATCCCGATCAGCACGGTCGCGGCCAGATACATGGCGACGGAGTGGGTGACCGCCATGGCGCCGAAGCCGGTGACCAGCGCCACCGTGCCGACGAACATCGTCCCCCGCACGCCGGCCAGCCGGATCAGCACCGCCGGCATGAAGCTGGCGAGCCCGCAGGCCACCCCCAGCACGGTGTAGCCGACGCCGGCCTCGGTCCAGGTCCAGTGCATCTCGCTGACCATGGCGGGAAGCACCACGCCCAGCGAGGAGAAGGCCCCGGCAGTGACCACGAAGAACAGCAGGCTCAGGGCCGAAAAGGTCAGCCAACGGGGGGAGACGAAGCCGGGCACGGTGAGCTCCTACTCGCGGGTGTAGTTGTCGGGGATCCGAGGGTCGGGCCCGCCCTTCACCCAGAGGATGATCTCATTGCCCCACGGGTCCCGGATGGCGTGGTTGAAGCCGTTGAATTCCTTCCAGTAGTGATTTCGCCAGAGCTCGACGGCGCCGCGCTCGAGCGCCCGGCCGATGATCTGCTCGGGCGACTGGCCCTCCCCCACCTCGATCCAGATCCGCGCCTTGCGGCCGTCGGCCGCGAGGGTGCGCGGCGCGACGCCCGCCGGATCCGGGTGGGGCCGGGCGTTCTCGGCCTTGAAGATGCCGAGGTGGAGGTTGCCGATCTGGCTGTCGCTACCGTCGGGATTGCGGAAGCTCCCGCCCGGAACCATGCGGTGGAAGAGGCCCAGCGGGCGCGCGTCGTCCTGCCAACCGAAGACTTCGCTGTAGAAGCGGCCGGCCGCGGCCGGGTCGTCGGAGGCGAGGTCGACGAAGATCAGGGTGTTGGGGGTCGCCATTCTGGTCCTTGCTGGCTGAGATGGGTCAGGGCGCCCCATCTAGCTGGATGAGGCTACGCTTCGCTTGGAGAGCGTCTTGCATGCACGCGCCTTAAGACTTGCGCGATCCAGGAGCGGCCTGCGCGTCGATTGAACAGTCTTGCCCAAAATCCTGGCGAAGCGGCCAAATCGTCTCTCAACCCACGACTGTCATCCCGGTTTCGCTGCGCGAAACCGGGATGACAGTCGTGGGGGCGATTACCTCCTCGGCAGAAGACTCCTCACCCCTCATGCGGCTCGGCCGCCGCCGCCTCGCCGAGGCTGGCGCGCCGATATTCCCGCGGCGTCACGCCATAGCGTTCCTTGAAGGCGCGGCTGAAGTGGGCCGAGCCGTTGAATCCCCAGCGGAAGCAGATCTCTGAGATCGAGAGGCTGGCGCAGATCGGGCTGGAGAGGTCGAGCCGGCAGCGCTCGAGCCGGCGGTGCCGCAGATAGGTGGTGAAGTTCTGGTCGGCGGAGGCCAGGAGCTTCTGCAGCGATCGCGGCGAGATCCCGTCCGCTGCGGCGACCTGTTCGAGCGTCAGGTCGGGCTCCGGCAGCAGGGTCTCGATGGTCTGGCAGACCCGGTGCAGGTGGGCGGCCCGCGCCGCCTCCGCCCCGCCGAGCGCCGCGGGGGACTCCTCGGCCGCCAGGTTGGCCACCAGGAATTCGGTGATGGCCAGCTCCATCGGCCGCAGCTGCTCGCTGGTGAGCTGGGGCAGCGCCTCGGCGGTCGCCCGCAGCAGGCCGGAGAAGACATGTCCCAGCCCGCGGTCGCCGCCGAAACGGCCGACGCTCAGGGACTGGGGCGCGAGCAGCCGATGGTCGAGCGCCACGCGCGGCGCGCTGACGAACAGCAGGCGGAACGGCGTCTCCAGCGTCAGGGCGGCGTCGATCCCGGTGGGTCCGTAGATGATGTCGCCGGTGTCCAGGGTGGTGGTCGTGAGGTGGCCGTCCCAGAAGGTGGCGGATCCCTCGATCAGAACCACCAGCCAGACCGCCGCGGGCTGGTTCGGATTGCGTCCCGAGATCTCCTGCGGGCTCGCAGACATGACGGCGAAGTCCATGCCCAGCGGCGAGCGCAGGCAGGAGACGTCGCCCTGGAAGGGCTCGGGGTGGTCGAGACGCGCCAGCGGCAGATTCAGGCGGTTCATCACCTCCCGCCACGCAGGCTCGCAATCCTCCTCCGGAAGGCCCGCCGTCGTGAAGCCCCACGCCTTCATGGGATTGAGCAACGGCTTTTCGACGGGAACGGAATTCAAAAGGTCCAGCAGCTTATTATCCCGAAACCAAGTGGGTCCGGGATCGTAGGCGAGCCGGAGCGGGTCGTCACGGAAGCCACGCGGCGTTCGCGGCTCGGCGCCTATTTCGCAGGCGCCGTTCGCGCCCGCGACGGCGATCCACGGCAGATCGTCTTCATTACAGTCATCTTTTCGACGAAGCCGATGCGCTCGTCAGAGCGACGCGGCGGCTTCGCGTGCAAGCACGGCGGCCGCAGCTGGCGTATCTCTGCTCTACCTACCGAGTCGGGAGCCCGCCATGCCCAGCCCCATTCTGCAGCCCATCGTGGCGCTCGTCCTGTGGTCGTTCGTCATGTGGGCCTGGCTCTACGCCACCCGCATCCCGGCGATCCAGGCGGCCGGAGCGCCGATGAAGCCGGAGATGACCGCCGCCGACCTCACGCGGTGCTCCCGCCGCAGGTGCGGTGGAAGGCCGACAACTACAACCACCTGATGGAGCAGCCGACGCTGTTCTACGCCGTCGCGCTCGTCCTGGCGTTCGCGGGCGCCGGCGACGGGCTGAACGCCGGGCTCGCCTGGGCCTATGTGGCGCTGCGGATCGTCCACAGCCTGGTGCAGGCGCTGGTCAATGTGATCCTGGTGCGTTTCGGGGTCTTCATGGTCGCCTCGCTGGTGCTGCTGGCGCTAACGATCCGGGCGGCGACGGCGGTCATCTAGGCAGGTCCAGCTTCCGCGCACCACAGCCCTGACGGCGCGGAACTCGCAGACCGTCGTGGACGTAAGCGTCCGGCTCAGCCACCCTGAACCCATGGAAAGAAGCGTGAGCCAGTCACCCCTGCGAGACGCCCGCATCGTCGTTCCGGAGAGCCGCGAGCTGGATCTCTTCACCTCGATGCTGGAGAAGCTCGGCGCGCGGGTGGTGCGCTGCCCGCTGATCCTCGTGCGGGACATCGAGGAGACGACGGAGCTGGACGGCTGGATCGGCCGGCTGAGCCAGGGTCAATACGACAGCATCATCTTCTACACCGGCGAAGGCGTGACCCGCATCTGGGCCGCCGCCGAACGGCTCGGCCTGCAGTCCGCCGTGTTCGACGCCCTGGGCAAGGCGCGCAAGATCGCCAGAGGCCCCAAACCGATCGCCGCCCTGCGAAAGCTCGGGCTCGGCGTCGACCTGGTCGCCGAACAGCCCACGACCGCAGGCGTGCTGGCGCTGCTGCCCACCCTGGCGCTCGAGGGGACGCGCATCGGCGTGCAGCTCTACCCGGACGCCGACGAGGCCGCGCTGCGCACCGCGCTCGAAGCGGCAGGCGCCGTCTTCGATCCCGTCCTGCCCTACCAGTACGTCTCCGACGAGGCCGACGAGCGGGTCGCGCTGGTGATTGGGGAGATGTCGGCCGGCCGCGTCGATCTGATCGCCTTCACATCCAGCCCCCAGGTGCGTCGTCTGACCGAGGTGGCGCAACGACTGGGCCTGACCGCGGAGCTCGCGCGAGCCTTCGAGAAGACCAAGATCGCGGCGGTCGGCCCCTTGACCGCCGACGCCGTCGGCCTGGCCGGCGGCCAGACCGCGATCCAGCCGCTCAGCAACTTCCACCTGAAGCCTCTGGTGGCGGAGATCGTACGCACCCTGGGATCCTGACCGCTCCGGGTCAGGGCGGCGGCGTCCTCAGGAGACCACCCGTCCGCCGTTGACCCCGATGGTCTGGCCGGTGACGTAGCTGCTGGCTTCGGAGGCCAGCCAGGCGCAGGCGTTGGCGATGTCCTCGGGTTCGCCGGTATGACGCACCGGGATGCTCTGGATCAGAGCTTCCATCGACATCGGGAACTTCCCCCGATTGGCCTCAGACATCAGCGTGTTCATCACCGTGCCCGGCGGGATGTTGTTGACCGTCACGCCCAGCGGGCCAAGCTCCTGGGCCAGGGTGCGGGTCAGCGAAACCATTCCGCCCTTCGAGGCCGAATAGGGCGCCATGCCGATGGCGCCCGTCTGGGCGCTCGACGAGGAGATGTTGATGATGCGGCCCCACTTGGCCGCCTCCATGTCCGGCAGGACGACCTGGGTGACGATGAAGGTCCCCTTGAGGTTGATCTCCAGGATCCGGTCCCACTGGGCGTCGGTGATCTCCTTGAACGGGGTGGTGTCGGTGACGCCGGCGTTGTTCACCACGATGGTGACCGGGCCGAAGGCCTCGCGCAGCCTGGCCACCGCCGCCGTCACCTGGCTGCGGTCGGCGATGCTCGCCTGCAGGGCGATCGCCTTGCCGCCCGCCGCCTCGATCTCGCCCACCACCCGCTGGCAGCCCTCGAGGTCGATGTCGAGCACGCCGACGGCGGTCCCCTCGCTCGCCAGCCGCCGGGCGCAGGCCCGGCCGATGCCTGCCGCCGCGCCCGTCACCAACGCCGTTTTCGCCATGATCATTTCCTCCCGTTCGTTATCGCGGGGTCACGCCCGCTTCGTTGAGCAGCCAGCGCCAGGGCCCCGGATCGAGGGCTCGTCACGCGGCGCCGTCGGTCAGGCGGCCGTTTCCGCCGCCAGCGTCCGGGCGGCGAGGCTGCGCAGGTCGGCCGTCTTCACCTTGGCGCTTCCGGTCAGCTGCAGGTCGCCTTCGGCGAAGAACAGGACGCGGCGCGGCGTCTTGTAGCTCGCCAGCTTTTGCTTCGCGAAGTTGCGGACGGTCTCTTCGTCCAGGTTCGCGCCTGCGTGGGGGACGATGCAGGTGACAACCAGCTCGCCCAGGGTATCGTGCGGCACGCCGACCGTCTGGGAGACCTTCACGCCAGGGCAGTCCTGGATGATGCTGTCGATCTCGACCGGGGAGACATTGGCCCCGCCGGTCTTGATGATGTCATTGAGACGCCCCTCCCAGAAGAGCCGCCCGGCTTCGTCCACGTACCCGCCGTCGCCGGTCCGGAAATAGCCTTCGTCGTCGAGGGTCTCGTCGAGGGGGACGCCGAGGTAGCCGAGCATCAGGGTCGGCCCCTTGATGGCGATCTCGCCTCGCTCGCCGAGCGGCGTCACCGCCCCCGTCAGGGGATCGACGATCTTCAGCGTGTTGCCGGGCAGCGGCGGCCCGTGGCTTTCGCCCGCAACCTCCCGCGGCGTGTTCGCCGGATAGGCGGTGCTGAGGGTGAAGGTCTCGGTGTTGCCGTAGGCGTGGCGCGGCAGGATCCAGCTCGTCTTCACGGTCGGGTGCTTGGCGATGGGCGAGTCGGCGTCGATGTATTTGAGCGACGAGAGATCGACCGTCTCCCAGTTGGGCGCGGCGACAAGCTGGGCCCACTGGTGCGGCCAGGCGAACAGGAAGTCGACCTTCTCGGCGGCCATCAGATCCAGCGCCTCCGCCGGCTGGAAGGTCGGCTGGAGCACCAGCGTCCCGCCGGCCGCCAGCGTCGCGCCGATCACCATGGCGAAGTTGCCGGACCAGAAGAAGCCGTTCGCCGTCCAGTAGCGGACGTTCTCGCCCAGCCCTTGCGCCCAGTTCATGCGCCACAGCTGGATCGAGACCCCGCGGTGGGCGCTCAAGATCCCCTTGGGCTTGCTGGTCGATCCCGAAGAGAAGAACAGCACGCCCGGATCGGCCGGCGCGACGGTGGCCGCGCGCGCTTCGACCTGGGCCACGGAGGCTCCGGCGCCGTGCGCCAGGAAGCTCTCCCAGGTTTCGATCGCGCCCTGGGCCCCCTCGCCCCCGACCATGGCCAGACGCCGCAGGAACGGGAACTTGAGCGACACGAGTTGGCCCGGCGCGGCCTCGGCGATCGCCTGATCGAGATCGCAGAGGATCTGGGCGAAATCCTTGGCCAGCACGCGCCGCTCGAGCAGCAGCACCGAACAGGCGGAACTGGCGACCAGGTATTCCAGCTCATGCGGCGTGGAGAAGGTGCTGAGCGGCGCAGCGACGCCGCCCGCCAGCGCAATCCCGAAGACCGCCGACAGGAACTCCGCCCGATTGGTCATCAGGACGCCGACCCGCTCGCCCTTGCCGAGGTCGCAGGCGATCAGCGACCGCGCCACCTCGACCGAATGGTCCCAAAGGTCGCGATAGGACCAGCGCTCCATTCCGCCATCGAGACGCGGTTGCGCCAGGGCTTCGCGCGCGGGGAAGCGCTCGGTCACCTGCCGGATGAAGCCGGCCAGGGTCAGTTCGCCCAGCCCCGGCTCCTCGGACAGCGGCGGGCCGCGAACGATCGAGACCGACTTATCCTGGACGAACACATGATCGCTCATTGACGGGCGCCCCAATCCTTTCGGCAGGCCACTGGCCTGGTACGGGAGCTCAACGTCATTGACCGCTGCGAGGGCTCCCAGAGCTGCCCGCCGCCGATGTCGCCAAGGTCGAGCTGAACCGCCGCGCCGGAATCCGCCATTGGTCTCTCCCAATTGTTCTGTCGGCATGCCGGGCGCGGACGAGTGACTGGAGCCTTCGCGAAAGGTCGGCCCGAGGTCGGTCGCCGCGCGTTTCACGCCCTTGGGCGAACTTGTGTGCGGCGGGACGTCCGTTCGACTTGACGAATTTGGACAAAATACAGCGGTCAGCTAGCCTGCGAAAGACGATGGCGTCGCGATCTGAGCTGTGTCGGAGAGGCGGCGAACCATCGGTTGCAGGTCCGCGTCATCACCGACTGCTCGGCAAATCCCAGCCGCTCGGAGATGTGCGCGAACTCCAGGTCGGTATGCTGGATGTAGTAGAGCATGAGGTCGCGACGGACCTCGTCCTTGATCTGCCGGAAGGAGGTTCCCTCCGACGTGAGCCGCCGGTGCATCGTCCGTGCGTGCAGGTTGAGCTCGGCGGCGACCCGCTCGTTGCTGCAGTCCTCGGTCCCGAGAAACTGCATGATCACGCCGCGCGTCAGCGCGCGAAGCGGCGGCCGGTCTCGGGTGAATTCCGCGTCGATGAACGATGTCGCCAGCTCATAGATCCGGGAATCCGGGTCGACGACCGGCGAGGCCAGGTCGCGCTCGGAGAAGATCACCCCGTCCTCCTTCTGGTCGAAGCAGACTTCGCAGCCGAAATAGCGACGGTAGGTCTTCAGCGGCGACACCGGCTGGTGGCGAAAATAGACTTTGCGCACGCGCGCCTGGCCGCCGGTGATCTCCATCGCCGCGAGGTGTCCCACCAGCAGCAGCTGTTCCATCGCCTGGCTCTTGTTCGGCGAGCGGTCGAGCAGGATGTCGTGACCGGCGAAGGCGGCCTTCTCGCCCGGAATGCGCTTCAGCCAGATCCGCGCCGCCAGGCTGTGGGCATGGGTGTGTTTGCCGACGTAGTCGAGGGCGTCGCCGAAGGTCTTCGAATTTTTCATGACCAGGCCCAGGGGACCGAACATGCGACCGCTCTGAAGCGTCGCCAGCCGCATTCCGAAGTCCGGGCAATGCAGCTGCGTCGCCGCGAGTTCGAGGAGCTGGATCGCTTGCCGATAGGTGGCGGCCGATGGGCTTTCCGGCGGGCTCGTCACGTCGATTCCCGCCTGCCGCATCAGGGCCGTCGGGTCGCCGCCGAGCTCCTGGACCAGGTCGGGGAAGAACCGCAGAAGCCTGGCGTGCACGACGTCGAAGACTTCTGCGCCGTTGGCGTCCTGCTCCACCGACATGCCGGCCTCCCTTGGTCCTCCCAGGCGATCTCGGCCCGCGCGTGACGGCTGAGGAAGCGTTTTTGTCTGAAACGGTCAAGCGGCTCCCTTGACCCGACGCTTAATCTTCGCCCGAACTGATCAAGCTGCTTACCAGAGGCGCCGGCGGGCGAGCTCGCCTCCAGGCGCGCCTCGAAAAATCGCCGGATCAGGCAAAAAAGCGGGAAAGAGGGCGGAAATGGACCCCACCATGGAGGAGTTGAAGGCCTTGCTCGAGCGCGAGAAGGTCCGCGACTGCATTGTTAGGCTCGCCCGGGGCGAGGACCGCCGCGACGCCGAGATGATCACCGCCTCCTACTGGGCGGACTCGACGACCGACTACGGCGTGTTCGCCGGCTCGTTCGACGACTATCTCGCCTGGGTCGTGCCGGGTTCGCCGGCCATCCCGGTGACGCAGCATGTCCTGGGGCAGAGCCTGATCGAGCTCTTGGGCGAGACGGCCCTCGTCGAGACCCACGTCACCTCGTACCATCGGATCAACATGGGCGAAGAGGAACGGGATACCGTCATCGGCGGCCGCTACCTCGACCGGATCGAGAAGCGCGGCGGCGAATGGCGCATCGCCCAACGCACCATGCTCTACGACTGGTATCAGGACTTCGGCCTGTCGATCGACTGGTCGCAAGGCGTCATGGGCCTGCCGTTCAGCGCGCCGCACTTCCCCGGCCGGGCGGTGGGCGATTACAGCGAGACCTTTTTCGGGAAGCGGCCTGCCGGGGAATAAGGTCTGTCGGCCCCGGCGCGGCGCTGACATATTCCCAACCCCCTGACAGGACTAATATTGACGACCTTCGCCCGGTCGCGCCGAGGACGGCGCCGGGCTGATTTGTTGGAGCGGATATGAAGTGCGAGCCCACTGACACCCCGCCGCGGGAAGAGATCGACATCCCGGCCCTGCGGGCCAAATACCTCCAGGAGCGCGACAAGCGTCTGACCACCAAGGGTCAGAACCAGTACGAACACCTGACGCACGATCTCGCCGCCGACTACGAGCACGACCCCTATACGCCGGTGACGCAGCGCGATCCGATCGTGGAGGATCTCGAGGTCGCCATCCTCGGCGGCGGCTGGACCGGCGTTCTGGCCGGCTACCACCTGACGAAGTTGGGGATCACCGACTTCCGCAACATCGACCACGCCGGCGACTTCGGCGGCGTCTGGTACTGGAACCGCTATCCCGGGCTGCAGTGCGACAACGACGCCTACTGCTATCTGCCGCTGCTGGAAGAGACCGGCTTCCTGCCGTCGAAGAAGTTCTCCGACGGCTACGAGATCTATGACTACTTCAAGATCATCGCCAACAAGTTCGACCTCTACCGCGGCGCACTGTTCCACACCCTGGTCACCGGCCTGCGCTGGGACGCCGACATCCAGCGCTGGCGGGTCACCACCAACCGCGGCGACGAGCTGCGCGCGCGGTTCGTGATCATGGCCGGCGGGGTGATGAACATGCCCAAGCTGCCGGGCATCCCGGGCATCCACACCTTCAAGGGCGAGATGTTCCACACCGCCCGCTGGGACCATGAGTACACCGGCGGCGACTGGCGCAATCCGGAACTGACGAAGCTGGCCGACAAGACGGTGGCCATCGTCGGCACGGGGGCGACCTCGGTCCAGGCGGTGCCCTACCTCGCCAAGTACGCCAAGCAGCTCTACGTCCTGCAGCGCACGCCCTCGAACATCGACGAGCGCTCCAACCCGCCGACCGATCCGGAATGGGCCAAGTCGCTCAAGCCCGGCTGGCAGGCCGAGCGGATGGCCAACTTCCATCGCGGCGCCCAGGAGGCCTTCCACCCCGGCGATCCCGACCTGGTCTGCGACATCTGGACGGAGATCAGCCGCAACCTCGCCGCCGAACTGGAGGCCGAAGGCTGGCCGCAGCTCACGCCTGAGGAGTTCGTCGCCCGCCGCGAGATGGTCGACTACCAGGTGATGGAGCGGATGCGTCGTCGCGTCGACGCCACCGTCAAGGACAAGGCCACCGCCGAGGCGATGAAGCCGTGGTTCCGCTTCATGTGCAAACGGCCGCTGTCGAACAACGACTACTACCCCTCGTTCAACCGTCCCAACGTCAAGCTGGTCGACGTCTCGGCGACCCAGGGCGTCGAGGCCATGACGGAGAAGGGCTTCATCGCCGACGGCGTCGAATACGAAGTCGACTGCATGATCTTCGCCAGCGGCTTCGAAGTGACCAGCGACCTCGAGCGCCGCTGGGGCATTCCGGTGATCGAGGGCCGCGACGGCCAGTCGATCTACGACCACTGGCGCAACGGCCCGCTGACCTTCCACGGGGTGAGCACCCACGGCTTCCCGAACCAGTTCTACACCGGCTACGTCCAGGGCGGGGCCAACTCGACGACCACCGAGCAGTTCGGCCGGCAGTGCGAGCACATCGCCTACATCATCAACGAGACCCTGAAGCGCGGCGCCGTCGCGGTGGAGCCGACCCAGGCCGCCATGGACGCCTATGTCGCCCACATGCGCGAGAACGAGTTCGACACCGCGCAATTCCTCGGGGAATGCACGCCCGGCTACTTCAACAACGACGGCGAGGCGAAGCCGAAGTGGGCCCTGTTCCGCGGCTACCTGCCGGGCTGGAACGGCTTCATGAAGATGCTCACCGACTGGCGGGCGAAGGGTGATCTGGAGGGTCTCACGCTCAGCGAAACGCGAACCTCCAACAAGGCGGAGTTGGTCTGAGTCATGGCGGGTTCGCTTGAAGGAAAGGTCGCCGTCGTCACCGGCGCCAGCCGCGGCATCGGCAAGGGCATCGCCATCGCGCTCGGCAAAGAAGGCGCCACGGTCTACGTCACCGGGCGCACGGTGACGCCCGGCTCCTACCCGCTTCCGGGCACCGTCGGAGAGACGGCCGAAGAAGTGACCCGGGCCGGCGGCAAGGGGGTCGCCGTCCAGGTCGACCACGCCAACGACGAGCAGGTGGCGGCGCTGTTCGAGCAGGTCCAGCGTGAGCAGGGCCGGCTCGACATCCTGGTCAACAACGCCTTCGCCCTGCCCGAGGACCTGACCGAGCCCAAGCCGTTCTGGGAAAAGCCGCTCTCCAACTGGGAGATGGTCGACGTCGGCGTGCGCTCGAACTTCGTCGCGGCCTGGCATGCAGCCCACATCATGGTGCCCCAAAAGTCGGGGCTGATCGTCGACATCTCCGGCTACGTCGGGGTGACCTACACCTACGGGGTGATCTTCGGCACCTGCAAGTCGGCGGTCGACCGCATGGCCCGCGACATGGCCATCGAGCTCCAGCCGCACAACATCGCCTCGATCTCGCTCTGGCAGGGCCTCACCTTCACCGAACGGGCGCATCGCAACATCGAGCGGAACCCCGAGATGAAGAAGCTGACCGTCACCAATCCCCTGGTCGGCTGCTCCACGGAATTCCCCGGCCGGGTGATCGCGGCGCTGGCGGCCGATCCGGAGCTGATGAAGCGGTCGGGCGGCACCTTCATCACCGCCGAGGTGGCGGCCGACTACGGGATCGTCGACATCGACGGCAAGGTCATCCCCTCGCTGCGCGCCGAGCGCGGCGCGCCGATCTGGCGGCCGATCGCGGAAGCCGGCCATGGCCGCTGATCGCCAGGCCCGGCTCGATGAACTGCTCGACCGCCAGGACATCCTCGACTGCCTGAACCGCTTCAGCCGCGGCATGGACCGTTTCGACCGGGAGATCTTCCTGTCGGCCTTCCATGAGGACGCGACCATGGCCGCGGGCCCCTTCGTGGGCAGCGCGGCGGATTGCTACGACTGGGCCTCGGCCATGCACGAGCAAGGTCAGGTCGCCACGCACCACAACCTGCTGAACGTCACCTACGACATCCAGGGCGACACGGCGCATACCGAGACCTACTACCTGTTCGTCGGGCGCAATCGCGACGACAGCAACTGGATCGCCGGCGGCCGCTACCTCGATCGGCTGGAAAGGCGCGACGGGGTCTGGAAGATCGCGCTGCGCACCAATGCGATCGAATGGTCGGGCATGGTCCCGACGATGCCGATCCCCTTCGCGGACGTGCCCGACATCTTCGGCAACGGCGCGCCGACGCGCAGCAAGGCCGATCCGTCCTACCAGCGTCCGCTGGTCAATCGGCGCGAGCCGAGCAACCCGCTGAAATCCTAGAGGCAGGTGCAGAGCCCATGGGTTCGCTGACAGGCAAGGTCGCCGTCGTCACCGGCGCCAGCCGCGGGATCGGCCGAGGCATCGCCCTGGCGCTCGCCGACCAAGGCGCGACCGTCTACGTCACCGGCCGGACGGTCACGCCCGGCAGCTATCCCCTCCCCGGCACGGTCGGCGAGACCGCCGCCGAGGTCGATCGCCGCGGCGGCAAGGGGATCGCCGTCCAGGTCGACCACGCCGACGACGACCAGGTCGCCGCCCTGTTCGACCAGGTGAAACGCGAGCAGGGCCGGCTCGACCTGCTGGTCAACAACGCCATCGCCATCCCGGCCTCGATGACCGACCGCGTCCCCTTCTGGGAGAAGCCGGTCGCCAACTGGGAGATGATCGACGTCGGCCTGCGCTCCAACTTCACCGCCGCGTGGAATGCAGCCCACATCATGGTTCCACAAAAGTCGGGCCTGATCGTCGCCCTCTCCGGCTATGTCGGGGTGACCTACACCTACGACGTGATCTTCGGGACCTGTAAGGCCGCCACCGACCGGATGGCCCGCGACATGGCCATCGAGCTGAAGCCCCACAATGTCGCCTCGCTGTCGCTCTGGCAGGGGTTCACCTACACCGAGCGCGCGCAGGAGAACCTGAAGACCGTCCCCGGCATGGCCTCGCAGCTCAACAGCGCGGTCGGCAGCTCGGTGGAGTTCCCCGGGCGGGTCATCGCCGCCCTCGCCGGCGATCCTGACGTCATGACGCGGTCGGGCGGAACCTTCATCAACGCCGAGCTGGCGCAGGACTATGGCGTCACCGACGTCGACGGCCGGACGATCCCGTCGCTGCGCGCCGAGCGCGGCGCGCCGATCTGGACTCCGGTCTAGCCGGCGACGCGCCCCCTAAGAGACATGACGAGGAACGCCCTGTGACGGAACGCAGATTCGACGGCCGCGTGGCGGTGATCACCGGCGCCGGACGGGGCCTGGGGCGCGAATACGCCCTGCTGCTGGGCTCGAAAGGCGCCAAGGTCGTCGTCAACGATCTCGGCGGCAGCATGCACGGCGACGGCGTCGACGCCGGCCCTGCCGAAGAGGTGGCCCAGGAGATCCGCGCGGCGGGCGGCGAGGCCATCGCCAACACCGACACCGTCGCGACGCCCGAAGGCGGCCAAGCGATCATCCAGGCGGCGCTCGCTGCCTGGGGCCGGATCGACATCCTGATCCACAACGCCGGCAACGTCCGCTACGCGTCGCTGGACACCATCACCCAGGAAGACTTCGAAGCCGTCGTCGACGTCCACCTGATGGGGGCCTTCCACGTCGTGCGGCCGGCCTTCCCGATCATGTGCGAGGCCGGCTACGGCCGGATCATACTGACCTCCTCGATCGGCGGCCTCTACGGCACCAACAATGTGGTGAACTACGGCGTGTCCAAGGCCGGGACCATCGGCCTGAACAATGTCATCGCCATCGAGGGCGGCCCGAAGGGCGTGAAGTCCAACATCATCCTGCCCGGCGCCGTGACGCGCATGGCCGAGGGTCTGGACACTACTCAGTATCCGCCCATGGGTCCGGAGCTGGTCTCTCCAGTGGTGGGCTGGCTCGCCCACGAATCCTGTTCGGTCACCGGAGAGCTGTTCGTCTCCATGGCCGGGCGCGTCGCCAGGGCCTTCGTCGCCGAAACCGAGGGCGTCTATCGCCCCGCCTGGTCCATCGACGATGTGGCCGACAACATCGACGCCATCCGCGACACCGACAGGCTGTGGATATTCCCCAGCGTCACCGGCTACATGGACCATCTGACGCGAAGCTTCGAGATGGCCCGCAAGGGCTGACGGGCGCGCCCGATCAGCCGGCCGCCCGCTCGAGCACCACGACGGGGATCTGGCGCTCCGTCATCGCCTGATAGTCCTCGTACTGCGGCCAGACCTCAACCGCCTTGGCCCAGAGCCGCTCGCGCTCCGGCGACGGAGCCGTCCGCGCGATCGCGTCGAAGACCTCCGCCTTGACTTGCAGCTGCACCCGCGGCTCGGCCTGCAGGTTGAGGTACCAGGCGGGGTGCTTGGGGGCGCCCCCAAGCGAGGCGATGATCACGTAATTCTCGCCGTCGCGCACGAAGATCAGCGGGGTGGTCCGCGGCTCGCCGGATTCACGTCCCTTGGTGGTGAGCAGCAGGATCGGGGCGTTGTTCCAGATATAGCCCTGCTCGCCGTTGGTCGCGCGATAGGCGCGCACATGGCTCTCGCCGGAGATCGTGAAGTCCATCTCGTCGCGCGTACGCGGGGGTCGCAGGTCGCTCATCGCAGATCTCGCCTTGCTCAATGCTCGCCCCGAACCATCAGGTTCAGCCCCGGGGCGGCCGCAGGTCAAGCGCGAAGGGCTTCACGATGGGGCGCCCGCCCCGTGGGTGAGCGCCATCACCAGAATGGCCAGGCTGCAGGCGGTCGCGCCCAACCAGCTCAGGCTGCGCAGGCTCGGCCGCCCCGTCAGGTAGCAGGCCGCATAGGCCAGCCGGAACGCGAGCCAGAGCCAGGCGGCCAGGTCTACGGCCTCGGCCGGCGCACGCCGCAGTCCCGCCAGCAGCACCGCCGCGGCGAACAGCGGAAACGCCTCCAGGCTGTTGAGGTGCGCCCCGTAGGCGCTCCGCCGAAAAGGCGTGGTCAGCGCCGCGGGATTGCGCGGATCGGCGTTGTCGTAGTCGCGGTTCGCCTTGGCGATGAAGACCAGCACATAGGGCATGAGCGCGCCCACGAGCAGGATCCAATAGGCCGCGAACGGCTCCGTCATGACGCTTCTCCTCTCCCTTATGCCGGCGTAAGGCCCAGCTTCCCGCTTTGGAGATCGTCCAGCAGGCTCATGGATTTGGGGGCGCGATTGCGGCCCGTTGCGCCTCGACCCCAGCCAGGAGGGGCCCGATCTTCTCGTCGGCGAGGATGGTGCAATAGTACTCGTGGACCAGCTTGATCCTGCCGTCCTCGAGCGTGAACACCATGCAATACTGGTTGCAGTAGCGCTCGCCGTTCACCAGCGTGGCGTCGCCCTCGAATTCGACCACCACACGGTCGCCCTCGGCCGTCACGCTCTTGAAGCTGGGCCGCAGTCCGGTGGGGATCAGCTCCTTGAATGCGCCGGTCGTGGCGACGATGAGCTCATACGGACGCGGGCCGGAGAGCTTGCCGAAGCCCTTGGCGATCGTCAGCGCGTCCGGCGCCAGACAGGCCTTCGCCGCCTCGACATCGCCCCGGCTGAAGGCTTCGATGAAGCTGACGACGGTCTGCTTGTTCTGTTCGCTCATGGGCTTCCTCCTGTTTATCGGGTCGGTCTTCTGGCCGGTCTCCCGTCAGATATAGCGGCCGCCGTTGACGCCGATGACCTGGCCGGTGACGTAGCCGGCCTCCTCCGACGCCAGCCAGGCCACGGCGCCGGCGACATCCTCCGGGCGGCCTTCGCGCTGGATCGGGCCGGCCTCGACCTCCGCTTCGCGTCCCCGCGGCTGCTTCTGACCGGCGAAAGACTGCTCCGACATGATGGTGCCGGTGATGAAGCGCGGCGGGACGACGTTAGCGGTGACGCCGCTCGGACCGAATTCCACGGCAAGCGCGCGGGTCAGCGAAATCAACCCGCCCTTGGACGAGATATAGGGCGCCATGTGCTTTGCGCCCGACTGGGCTCCGGACGAGGAGATGTTGATCAGCCGGCCCCATCCGGCCGCGATCATGTCCGGGAGCACGACCTGGGTGACGATGAAGGTCCCGGTGAGATTGACCTTCAGCACCCGCTCCCACTGCTCGTCGGTCAACTCGAGGAAGGGCCCATAGCCGGTGATCGCGGCGTTGTTGACGAGGATGCTGATCGGCCCGAACGCCTCGCGCAGCCTGGCGACCGCCGCCACGACCTGGGCGCGGTCCGAGATGTCGGCGCCGAGCGCGACAGCCTTGCCGCCTGCGGCTGCGATCTCCTCGACCGTGCCCGCACACCGCTGCGCATCGAGGTCGAGGACGCCGATCGCGACGCCGTCCCGCGCCAGGCGTTTCGCACAGGCCGCGCCGATGCCGGCGGCTGCGCCGGTCACGAGAGCTGTTCTCTCAGCCATGAATCGAAGACCTCTCCGTGATAGTTGGCGCCCCGGCTCGCGCCGTCAGGCGAAGGCTTCCTCGCCCAGCAGGGTGGTGCGGTGCATGACCCGTCCGCTGTCGAGCGGATAGGGCTCTGCCCGGTGCATCACGCCGGTATTGTCCCAGATCAGCATGTCGCCCGGCGACCATTCGTGCCGGTACATGAACCTCGGCTGGGTCGCCCAATCCAGCAGTTCCCGCAAAAACGCCTCGCCCTCCGCACGGTCCATGCCGACGACGTGCGAGGCATGACAGCCGATCACCAAGGACTTCCGGCCCGACCTGTGGGTCCAGACGAGGTTGTGGGTCTTGTCCGGAATGCTGCGCCAATGGGCGAGATCCGCTTCTGTCGGCTCGACTCCCGCCCGGCGCATGGAGACCGCAAAGCTGTGAACCACCTTGAGCCCGTCGATGCGATCCTTGGTTTCCTGCGGCAAGGCGTCATAGGCGGCGTAGGTGCTGGCGAACTCGGTCTGGCCGCCGATCGTGGAGAGCGTACGGCCGCTGAGCAGCGAGGCGAAGACCGGCGTGTCGTCATGCGTGCCGTCGATGTGCCAGAGGAACGAGCCCTTCAGGTAGTCCGCGCGCGAATTGAGCTTCCGGTCGAGGGTCACCTTGAAGATGCCCTTCTCCCCTTCTTCGCGGAGCGAACCCAGCATTCCCGCCAGGGTGACCTGCTGGTCGTCGCTGAGGTTGAGCGTCTTGAAGACCAGCACGCCGCGCTTGACCAGCAGGCGACGCACCTCGGCGGCGATCTCGGGCGTCAAAAGCGACGGAACGTCGGAGCGGATTTCCGAGCCAATGCAGTCTTTCAGCTTGATCGCTTCGAACGACATTCTCTCCCTCCGATGGCGCGCCCGGCGTTCAAGCGGCCGGCTCCAAATCGTACCATTTGGTTCGGTTCGATCACGCCCTCGTCGCCTGGGCCTTGTCAAGGGTCGCCGAGACCCTGCGGCGGAATCTGCAGGGCGAGCGCTCTGGTGGGAATCGAACCGCCCACGCGCTAAAAGGCAGGCAGCTCGGGGCGAGCGGGCGGCGCATCCGCGTCGGCGTTCGCACGCCTCAGGGCGACGCCATTAGGCTTGCGAAGGTCATGCCGGAGAACACCAGAGCCGCCATCGAGATCGAGCCGCGGCGCGCGCGCGGCCGCCCCAAGGCTGAAGACCTTGCGGAGCTCGAGGACCGCCTGATCCGCGTGGCGCGTCAGAAGTTCGTCGTCAACGGCTATGGCGCGACCTCGATGAACGAGGTGGCGAAGGCAGCGCGGATTTCGAAGGGAACGCTCTGGGCCCGGTTTCCGTCGAAGGCGGATCTCTTCCGGGCGATCATCGACCAGCAGATCCAGCAGACCGGCGACGGCGGCCGTCACCTGGGGCCCAGGCCCAAGACCCTCGAAGCCATGCTGCGCGGCTTTGCGGAGCGCGCGCTGCAGGACAGCCTGTCCGTCGAGATCGTGCAACTGAACCGGCTGATCTACAGCGAGGCCGGGCGGTTTCCGGAGCTCGGCGAAGCCGCCTGGGCGCGCTCGCGCGCCGGCGTGCAGCAGGTCACCGACTTCATACAGGACTACGCGGCCAAGGAAGGCATCACCTGCCGCGACCCCGAAGCCGCCGCCGAGATGTTCACGACCCTGCTGCGGGGCTTCTACGGCGACGTGATGCTGAAGGGCCACGTCGCCACCGCGGCCGAAATCAAGGCCTGGACCCGCAGGATGGTGAAGGTGTTCCTGGCCGGCCGGCCCGGCTGGTAGCCGCCTCTAGTCCACCGGCGGAAGGGGCGTCGGCCGCCGGTCCTTATCGATCGCGACGAAGGTGAAGACCGCCTCGGTGACCTTGCGCCGGACCTCCGCGTGGCGTTCCCGCCGCCAGGCCTCGACGGCGATCCGCAGGGAGGTCCGGCCGCGGCTGACCACGTCGGCGTAGACCGAGACCTCGTCGCCCACGGAGACCGGCGACAGAAAGGTCATGGCGTCGGCCGCCACGGTGACGGTTCGTCCCCGGGCGACCCGCATGGCGACCAGCCCCGCCGCAAGGTCCATCTGCGCCATCAGCCAGCCGCCGAAGATGTCTCCGCTCGGATTGGCGTCGGCCGGCATGGCCGTCACCCGGATCGCGGGCTGACGGTCCGGGCCCGGCGCAGGAGACTCTTCTGACATGGTCGGCCCTTACTTCGACAGGTCGGTGACGAGGGACAGATAGTAGTCGATCGCGGGACGGATGTTGGCCACCGGCGTGCGCTCGTTCAGCCCATGGCTGAAGTCATCCGACGGCTTGATGAAGATCGGGCCCGCGCCATAGCTGGCCACCCCCCTGGCGCGGGACCACATGCTGTCGCTGGCGCCCGAGGCGATGCTCGGGAACACGGGCACGCCGGGATAGACGGTGCCCAGGGCCTTCTTCACCGCGGCGATGAAATCCGGCCGCATCGGCGAGGCGTCGGTCGCGACCGAGCCCTCGGTCACGTCGGTGATGCTCACTGCGGGATCGGCTGCGGCCCGCTGCAGCTCGGCCATGATCTCGGCGCGCGGATGACCCGGGAAGATCCGGCAGTTGATGTTCGCCTCCGCGCGCTGCGGCAGGGCGTTCTCCGCATGGCCGCCCTTGATCAGGGTGACCACGCAGGTGGTGCCGATCTTTCCGACGAAGGCCGGCTCGCCGCTCAGGGTGGCGATGGCGCGCTTGTCCGCAGGGTCGGCGGCGAAGGCGCGCATGGCGGCCCCGATTTCCGGCGACTCGTATTTCGCGGCCTCCTGGAAATAGGCTCGCGAGATCGGGTTGAGCTCGGGCTTGAACTGATAGGCGTGAATGCGCAGCAGGGCCGCGCTCAGCTGGTCGATGGCGTTGTCGGGACGCGGCTGGCTGGAGTGTCCGCCCGGATTGGTGACGGTGAGCTTGAAGTCGGCGTAGCTCTTCTCCGCGCCCTGCCAGGTGAAGTAGAGCGGCGCCCCGGTCTTGTCGTCCAGCACCCCGCCGCCGCCGTCGATGTTGAGCACGAGGTCGGCGTCGGCGAGCTTCTCGGCGATGATCGCGCTCGTCTTCATCGTCGTTTCCTCGTCGCCCGAGAACTCGATGACGATGTCGCGCCGCGGGACATAGCCTTGGCGCTTGAGTTCGATCAGGGAGGCGATGGCGATCGCCCCGTCGAGCTTCATGTCGGTCGCCCCGCGGCCGAACAGATAGCCGTCCTCGATCACCGGGGTGAACGGGTCGCGCTTCCAGTCGGCGGGGTTTGCCTCGACCACGTCCATATGGCCGGAGATGACCAGCGGCTTGAGCTTCGGATCGCGCCCCCGCCAGCGTCCGATGAGGTAGGCCGTGTCGTCGACGGGCGTGATGCTGACGTCCTGGGGGGCGAACCCGCCCTGGACGAGCGCGGCCTTGAAGAGTTCGGCGACCTGCGGCGTCTGATTGCCCGGTCCACGGACGGAGCGCAGCGAGATCGCCTTCTGGGCAAGTTCGAGCGCCTGGGCTTCCGCCCTCGGGCGCGGCGGCGGCTCGCCCGCAAAGCTTTCCGTCGCCACGGCGACCAGCGCCACCAAAGCCCAAACGCACTTCATGGAACGCCTCGCCACCGCACAGAATCGCACCGCTCACTCTGAGACGGAGATCTGCGTCAGGGGCTCGGCCAAATTCAATGGCCTCGGCCGCCAGCCGCGGAATGAAGCGCCGCGCGCCGCAATTTCAATCGGCCCGCCTGAGGCTGGCGCGTCGGCGGGGTCAGCCGCCCAGGGTAAGGCAGCTGAGCTGCTGGTAGAGGCGCATACCTTCAACGCCGCGTTCCCGTCCGTAGCCGCTCGCCCGCTGGCCGCCGAACGAGGCGTAGGTGCTCATCACCGCGGCGTTGACGTGCACCGAGCCGCTGCGCACCCGCGCGCCGACCTTCAGCGCCGTCGCCGCGTCCTCGCCATGGACGTAGCCCGACAGGCCGTACTTGGAATCGTTGGCCATCTCGACCGCGTGGTCGAGGTCGCGATAGCCGATCACCGAGACCACCGGGCCGAAGATCTCCTCCTGGGCGGCGGGGTTCGAATTGTCGGGCAGGTCGAGCAGGGTCGGTTCGAAATAGTGGCCGCGATCGAGGTGCGACGGGCGCGCGCCGCCGGCCGCGACACGCCCGCCGTTCTCGACGGCGAGTTTCACGAAGTGCTCGCAACGCGCCACCTGGGCGGCGCTGATGACCGGGCCCACCTGTGTCTCGGGATCAAGGGCGGGACCGACCTTGAGGCGGCGGAAGGCGGCGGCGGCCTGTTCGACCAGCTCGGCCTTCTGCGCCTCGGGCACGAACAGCCGCGTGCCCAGCGCGCAGCCCTGGCCGGCGTGGGCGGTGCAGACGACGACCGCCTGGGCGGCAAACCGATTGACCGCGTCCGGGAGGAAGATCTGGGCCGACTTGCCGCCCAGCTCGAGCTGGACCCGCTTGAACGTCGGCGCGGCCTGGATGGCGACCTGGGCGCCGACGGCGGTGGATCCGGTGAAGGCCACCATGTCGACCGCCGGATGGGTCGTCAGCAGACGGGCGCCGTCGTGGCCGGCTTCGAGCACCACGTTCAGCACGCCGGGCGGAAGCTTCGCCTCCTCGGCCGCCTCGCCGAGGATCATCGCCGACAGCGGCGTGAGCGGGTTCGGGCGAACAACCACCGTGTTCCCCGCCATCAGCGCCGGGATGACCTTCCAGATCGCGGTGTAGAAGGGGAAGTTGTAGGCGGCGATGGCCGCCACCACCCCGATCGGGGTGTAGCGACGCAGGCTCTGCAGCATCATGCCGGTCGGCGTCGCGCGCTCGGCCAGCGGCAGGGGATTTTCCTCGATCTCCGGCAGGGCGGCGAAGAAGTCGATGCACTCCAGCGCCATCCGCAGAGGCGCCTTCACCTGCACGCGCATGGTCCCGGAATGCGGCGGACAGCCCGTCTCCGCGACGGTCACCTCGGCGAGCTTCGCCTCGCGCTGCGCCAGAGCCGCGACGAAGCGCCTAAGCGCCGCGGCGCGCTCGGCGACCGCAAGCTCGCTCCAGACGCCGCGATCGAAAGCCAGTCGCGCCGCCCGGATGGCGTCCTCGACCTGCGGAGCGGACAGTCCCGCAAGGCGCGCGATCTCGCGCCCGTCGGAGGGGTCCTCGACCGCCAGGATCTCCCCGGATCCAGTCACGAAGACGCCGTCGATATATCCCGCCTGCAGCACGCCGCTTCCCCCTGTTCGCAACACCGCGTCGGCGTCCCGATCACAGCAGATGCTGCGTCGAAACCATCCCGGCAGCGGCATCAAGCACCCCGCGACGTCTGTTAGCAAGCGCTTGGTTGCAGGGCCCGTCAGCCGCGATAGCGCAGGGCGTCGACCAGCAGGGTGAAGGCCGGCGCCGCCTGGCGGCGGCTTGGATAGTAGAGGTGGTAGCCCGCAAACGGCGGACACCAGTCCTCGAGAACGCGCACCAGCCGACCGGCCGCGAGATGATCGGCGACCGCATCCTCCAGCAGACAGGCCAGGCCGAAGCCTGCGACCGCCGCGTTGAGGATCATCGCCACGTCGTTGAACGCCAGCTGCCCGTCGACCCGGACGTTGAGCTCGCGCCCGTCCTTCTCGAACTCCCAGGCGTAGAGGCCCCCCAGGGTCCGAAAGCGCAGGTTGATGCAGGCGTGATCGGTCAGGTCGTGCGGCGTCCGCGGCGGCGGGCGGTTGGCGAAATAGGATGGCGCGCCGACCACGGCCATGCGCAGTTCCGGCCCGATGCGCACCGCGACCATGTCCTTCGCCACCTGTTCGCCGAGGCGCACGCCCGCATCGAAGCGTTCCGACACGATGTCGGTCAGGCTGGAGTCGATCGAGAGCTCGACCTTGACGTCGGGATAGTCGGGCAGCAGACGGGCCAGCACGGGCCAAAGGATGGTCTCGGCCGCGTGGCCGCTCGTGGTGATGCGGATCGTCCCGGCGGGCTTGTCCCGAAACGCGCTCAGCGCGGCCAGCTCGCTGTCGATCCCGTCGAAGGCCGGGCGGAGCGTGGCGATCAGCCGCTCGCCGGCGTCGGTCGGCGCGACGTTGCGGGTCGTGCGCGTCAACAGCCGCACCCCCAGCCGCGTCTCCAGGCGGCGAACGGTGTGGCTCAGGGCGGATTGGGAGGTTCCGAGCTTGGCGGCGGCGCGCGTGAAGCTGCGTTCCTCGGCGACCGCGAGGAAGGCCATCAGATCACCCAGCTCTTCGCGCCGCATGCATCAAGCTCCGAGGCCGCAGCCCGCGAATCCGCAGTGTCGCGGCGCGCGTAGGCCGGCGCATTCATGAATCTGCGATATAGGCTTACGCAGGGTTGAGCCCCTAATCCATATGCGCGGTTGAGCGTTATGCTCGCCGGTGACGGTCGTTCCGGCGCGCGCCCCGCCAAGCTGCGGGTTCGGGCTTGCGACCGATCATCCCGAGAATGGATGCTCCGATGGATCGCTTCGACAGCGAAATTGAACCGCACATGCAAGACTTCGCGGGGCCGGAGATGTCCCGGCGCGGCGTGCTGCTCGCCGGCGCCGCCGGAGCGGCGGCGACCGCTGCGCCTGTCGTCGCGACCGCCCAGCCGCCAGGTGCGCCCGTGATGGCCAAGGTCTCGTTCAAGGTGAACGGCGAAGCTCGGAAACTCGAGCTGGATACGCGGACCACCCTGCTCGACGCCCTGCGCGAACACCTGCGCCTGACCGGCGTCAAGAAGGGCTGCGACCATGGCCAGTGCGGCGCCTGCACGGTGATCGCGGACGGCCGGCGGATCAATTCCTGCCTGACGCTGGCGGTGATGCACGAGGGCGACAGCGTCACGACCATCGAGGGACTGGGCAAGCCTGAGGCCCTGCACCCGATGCAGGCCGCCTTCGTGAAGCATGACGGCTACCAGTGCGGCTACTGCACGCCCGGGCAGATCTGCTCGGCCGTGGCGGTTCTCGACGAGATCAAGGCCGGCGTCCCCAGCCATGTGACCGGCGACCTGACGGCGCCGGCGCAACTGACCGAGATGGAACTGCGCGAGCGGATGAGCGGCAACATCTGCCGTTGCGGTGCCTACTCCAACATCATCGAGGCGATCACCGAAGTCGCCGGGAGCGCGGCATGAGGGCCTTCACCTACGAACGCGCGACCTCGCCGGCCTGGGCCGCGACGGCCGCCGCGAAGACCCCCGGCGCCAGGTTCATCGCCGGTGGCACCAACCTGCTCGACCTGATGAAGCTGGAGATCGAGACGCCGCCCCATCTCATCGACGTCAACGGGCTGGGCTTCGACAAGATCGAGGCGACGCCGGAGGGCGGGCTGCGGATCGGAGCCCTGGTCCGCAACACCGACCTCGCCGCCGATCCGCGCGTCCGGCGCGACTATGGGCTGCTGTCGCGGGCCCTGCTCGCCGGCGCCTCGGGCCAGTTGCGCAACAAGGCGACCACGGCGGGCAACCTGCTGCAGCGCACGCGCTGTCCCTATTTCTACGACACCAACCAGCCCTGCAACAAACGCCAGCCGGGCAGCGGCTGCAGCGCGATCGGCGGGTTCAGTCGCCAACTGGCGGTCATCGGCTCCAGCGACGCCTGCATCGCCACCCATCCGAGCGACATGGCCGTGGCGATGCGGGCGCTCGACGCCACGGTCGAGACCGTCCAGCCGGATGGCCGCTCGCGGCGAATTCCGATCGCCGATTTCCACCGGCTGCCCGGCCAGACGCCGCATCTGGAGACGACGCTGACGCCGGGCGAGCTGATCACCGCGGTCACCCTGCCCAGGCCGATCGGCGGCGTGCACATCTATCACAAGGTGCGCGACCGGGCGTCCTACGCCTTCGCTCTCGTCTCGGTCGCAGCGGTCGTCCAGCCCGACGGGACCGGGCGCGTGGCGCTGGGCGGAGTCGCCCACAGGCCGTGGCGCATCGAAGCCGCTGAGACCCAGATGCCCAACGGCGCCAAGGCCGTCACCGCCCAGTTGCTGGCCGGCGCCAGGCCGACGCCGGAAAACGCCTTCAAGCTGACCCTGGCCGAGCGCACGCTCGGCGCGGTGCTGGCGCAAGCGAGGACCTGAACCGATGAAGTTCGACACCCCCGCGGGCGCCAACCCCATCGACCAGCTGAAGGTCGTCGGCAAACCCACCGACCGGATCGACGGCCCCATGAAGACCGCCGGCACGGCCGCCTACGCCTATGAGCGGCACGATGTCGTCCGCAACCAGGCCTATGGCTATGTGCTGGGCTCGGCCATCGCCAAGGGGCGGATCGCCGCCATGGACGTCAGCCGCGCCAAGGCCGCGCCCGGCGTGATCGCCGTCGTCACCGCCGAGAACGCCGGCCCGCTCACCAAGGGCTCCTTGAACACCGCCAGGCTGCTCGGCGGCCCGGAGATCCAGCACTACCATCAGGCGGTCGCCCTGGTCGTCGCCGAGACCTTCGAACAGGCCCGGGCCGGCGCCCAGCTGATCCGCGTCAGCTATGTGAAGGCCGAGGGCGCCTACGACCTGGCCGCCAGCAAGGACACGGCGGTCAAGCCGGCCAGGATCACCGGCGGCGCGCCTGACACCGCGGTCGGCGATTTCGCCGGCGCCTTCGCCGCAGCCCCGGTGCAGTTCGACGCGACCTACACCACCCCCGACCAATCGCACGCGATGATGGAGCCGCACGCCACCATCGCCGCCTGGAACGGGGATGAGCTGACGCTCTGGACCTCGAACCAGATGATCGACTGGTGCCGGGGCGACATGGCCAAGACGCTGGGCATTCCGAAGGAGAAGGTCCGGCTGAGCTCGCCCTTCATTGGCGGAGGCTTCGGCGGCAAGCTGTTCCTGCGGGCCGACGCCCTGCTGGCGGCGCTCGGCGCCCGCGCGGCCAGGCGACCGGTGAAGGTGGCGCTGCAGCGGCCTCTGATGATCAACAACACCACCCACCGGCCAGCGACCATCCAGCGGATCCGCATCGGCGCGACGAAGGACGGCAAGATCACCGCCATCGCCCACGAGAGCTGGTCCGGGGACTTGGCCGGCGGCAAGGCCGACGGGGCGGTCGACCAGACGCGCGCCCTCTACGCCGGCGCCCATCGGATGACGGCCACGCGGCTGGCGACGCTTGATCTGCCCGAGGGCAACGCCATGCGTGCGCCGGGCGAAGCCACCGGCTTGATGGCGCTGGAGATCGCCATGGACGAGATGGCCGAAAAGCTCGGCCTCGATCCCGTCGAGTTCCGGATCCGCAATGACAGCCAGGTCGATCCGGAACGTCCCGAGCGGCCCTACTCCCAACGTCAGCTCATCGAATGTCTTCGCATGGGCGCGGATCGGTTCGGATGGCGCCATCGCAATCCCAAGCCGGCCATGACCCGCGAGGGCGGCTGGCTGATCGGCCAGGGCATGGCCGCCGCCTACCGCGGCGCGCCGGTCATGAAGTCCGCCGCGCGGGTCCGGCTGGACGCCAAGGGCGTCGTCACGGTCGAGACCGACATGACCGACATCGGCACCGGAACCTACACCATCATCGCCCAGACCGCGGCCGAGATGATGGGCCTGCCGCTGCACAAGGTGGTCGTGCGCCTGGGCGATTCGACGTTTCCGGTGTCCGCCGGCTCCGGCGGCCAGTGGGGCGCGACCAGCTCGACCGCGGGGGTCTACGCCGCCTGCGTCAAGCTGCGCGAGGCGCTGGCCCAGAAGCTGGGCTTTGATCCCGCCGGGGCGGTGTTCGCCGACGGGCAGGTTCGCTCCGGCAACCACAGCGTGACCCTCGCCGAGGCCGCGGGGCCGGACGGCGTGGTCGCCGAGGACACGATCGAGTTCGGCGACCTGCAGAAGAAATACCGCCAGGCCACCTTCGCCGGCCATTTCGTCGAGGTGGCCGTCGATGCGGCGACCGGCGAGGTCCGGGTGCGCCGCATGCTGGCTGTCTGCTCCGCCGGTCGCATCCTCAATCCCAAGTCGGCGCGCAGCCAGGTGATCGGCGCGATGACCATGGGCGTCGGCGCAGCCCTGATGGAGGAGCTCGCCGTCGACACGCGCGTCGGCTTCTTCGCCAACCATGACCTCGCCAGCTACGAGGTGCCGGTCCACGCCGACATCCCGCACCAGGAGGTGATCTTCCTGGACGAGACCGACCCGGCCATCTCACCGATGAAGGCCAAGGGCGTGGGCGAGCTCGGCATCTGCGGGGTCGCCGCGGCGGTCGCCAACGCGATCTACAACGCCACCGGCGTGCGCGTACGCGACTATCCGGTCACCCTCGACAAGCTGCTCGACCGACTGCCGCAGATGACCTGACCGGCCGCCCGCACCCACAGCAATTGATATGCCGAGGTCATAGGCTCATGCACATTTCCTCGTCTAATCGCTGAGCGGCGCCCGGTCTAAATATCGGTTCTCGAACACCGACGGCCGCTCGTGGGTTGGCCCCGCGTCGGCCGCGCACTGGAGAAGAGACAATGCAAAAGCGCAAACTCGGAACGAGCGGCCTCGAAGTCTCGGCGATCGGTCTCGGCTGCATGGGGCTGAGCTTCGGCCTGGGCCCGGCCACGGACCGGCAGGACGCCATCAAGCTGATCCGAGCCGCCGTCGAGCGCGGGGTCACCTTCTTCGACACCGCAGAGGCCTACGGTCCGTTCACCAACGAGGAGGTCGTCGGCGAAGCCCTGGCGCCCTTCCGGCAGGACGTGGTGATCGCCACCAAGTTCGGCTTCAAGTCCGCCAGCCCGCAGGTCGGCCTGGACAGCCGCCCGGCGCACATCCGAGAGGTCGCCGAGGCCGCGCTCAAGCGCCTCGACACCGACGTCATCGACCTCTTCTACCAGCACCGCGTCGATCCCGACGTGCCGATCGAGGAGGTCGCCGGCGTCGTCGGCGAGCTGATCCGCGAAGGCAAGGTGAAGCATTTCGGCCTGTCCGAAGCCGGCGCCCAGACCCTCCGCCGCGCCCACGCGGTGCAGCCGGTCTCGGCCCTGCAGAGCGAATACTCCCTGTGGTGGCGCGAGCCCGAGACGGAGATCCTGCCGACGCTCGAGGAGCTGGGGATCGGCTTCGTCCCCTTCAGCCCGCTCGGCAAGGGCTTCCTCACCGGCGCGATCAGCGAGACGACCACCTTCGACAGCGGCGACTTCCGCAACGTCGTGCCCCGCTTCTCGGCCGAAGCCCGCAAGGCCAACCACGCGCTGATCGATCGGCTCGGCGAGATCGCGGCGCAGAAGAAGGCCACGCCGGCCCAGATCGCCATCGCCTGGCTGCTGGCCCAGAAGCCGTGGATCGTCCCGATCCCCGGCACCACCAAGCTGCATCGCCTGGAAGAGAACATCGCCGCCGCCGCCGTCGAGCTGACGCCCGACGACCTGCGCGAGATCGAATGCGCCCTCTCCGAGGTGACCGTGCAAGGGGACCGCTACCCGGCGCAGATGCAGCAGCTGATCAACCGCTGATCGGACTCTCGCGGCGCGAGCCTGGCGATCGCGCCGACCGCGCGATGATGCGGTCTTAACGCGTGAACCGGTCGATGAAGCCGGCCAGGGCTTCGAACGTCTCCGCAGAGCCCGGCAGCGTCAGGCCGCGCGTGACCGCCACATGGTCCATGCCGTCGACGGCGAGCAGGGACGCCTCCACCCCGGCGGCGCGCAGGGCCTGGTGGAAGCCGCGGCCGTCGTCCGCAAGCACCTCCCCGGATCCCACGCTGACGAAGGTCGGCGGGAAGCCGGCGACGTCGGCGAAGCGCGGCGAGACCAGCGGATCGCGCGGCGATAGGCCCTGCAGGTAGAGTTCGGCCGCCAGCTGCGCCGCCCCGAGCGAGAAGAGCGGGTCGGTGTCGGCGTTCGCCTGGTAGCAGGCGCTCTCGCAGGTGAGATCCAGCCAGGGCGACAGAAGCACGAGACCTGACGGCCCATGCCCCTCGTCCAGGCTCAGCGCGGTCAGTCCCGCGGCGAGGCCGCCGCCGGCCGAGTCCCCGGAAATGACGATGGGCCCGGCGCCCTCGCGCCGGAGCGCGGCGAGCACCGCCCGGGCGTCGACCAGCCCGGCGGGAAACGGATGTTCGGGCGCCAGCCTGTAGGCCGGAAGCACGACCTCGACGCCGCATCGCTCGGCGAGCGCCGCGGAGAACGGCCCGATCATCTCCGGGCAGCCCAGCCGGAACCCGCCGCCGTGCAGGTGCAGCACCACGCCACGCCGCGCCGCCGGCGGCTGAAAGCGCAGCACACGCACCCCGCCCAGGGTCTCGACGATCGGGGCCCGCTCCGTGCGCCAGACGCCGCCGTCGACTGCCCCCAGCATGGCCTTGCGGCGCTCCACCACCTCGAGCGGCGCGGATCGCCCTGCGCGCGCTTCCAGAAGCCGCAGCGATCGGCGCTCAGTGGTCTTGGAACGTCCTTCCTTCATGGCCGGACTTCACCTCTTGCTCGGCGGCTCGGACGCGCCGTCGCGCGCCATATATTGCAATGTCGAAAATACTTATGTAATGCCGATAATGTGCGTTGGGGCTTCGGCTGTCAAACGCCGCCTACCTGGAGGATGCGTGCCAAGACCCGCCCTGTCGGCCTCGAGAAGCCTGGATGTGATCGACTTCCTGGCGTCGTTTCCGGGCCGCGACTTCACGCTGTCCGAGATCGCCCGCGCCGCCAAGATCAACGTCGCCTCCTGTCACGCGGTTCTGAGCGCCCTGACCGATCGCGGCTACCTCTGCCGTTCAGCGAAGCAGAAAACCTATACCCTGGGCCCCACCCTGATCGCCGCCGGCCAGGCCGCGCTCAAGAGCCAGCCCCTGGTCGCGCGCGCCCGCGACGCCGCCGAGGAGCTGTATCGGGAATTCGGCATCCCGGTGCTGCTCAGCGCCGCAATCGAGGACGAGATCCTTGGCGTGGTGTCCGTGACGGACGCCGCTGGCCGCGACGCGGGCCTGCGGGTCGGCGAACGCATGCCGCTCGTCCCGCCCATCGGCGCCGCCTTCGTCGCCTGGGCCTCGCCGGCCGCCATCGAGGCCTGGCTGGCGAAATGCGCCGACCCGAAGGACGCCGCCCTGATCCACGAGTGGCGCGACGCGCTCGCCCTGATCCGCAAGCGCGGCTATCAGGTCACCCTACAGTTGCCGGAGAACGACCAGCTCGCCGCCCTGATGGCGGAGATGTCCTCCGGCCGCCAGGCGACCGACTACAAGGACAAGATGATCGGCCTGATCGGCTCGCTCGACCGGCGCATGCTGCACTCGAACGCCGTCCTGCCCGACGCCCTCTACGACCTGCAGCTGATCGCCGCCCCGATCTTCGACCAGGCCGGAGCGGCCGCCTTCAGCCTCTGTTTCGGCGGTTTTTCCGAGAAGGTCACCGGGGCGATGATCTACACCTACGCGGATCGGCTGGTGCGCACCTGCGTGCAGATCATGCGCGAGGATCGCAGTCAGGGCTAGGACGGCTCCGCGGGCGTCCCCATCCCCACCCGCACGAACTCCGCGCCGGCGTCGCCCGCCCGCAGGCTGTAGCGGGTGTCCTTTGGAACGAAGATCGCATCGCCGACGCCCAGGGCCTCGCTGCCGAAGGTCAGGCCGCCGGCCAGCAGATAGATCACCTCGTCTTCCGGATGGCTGTGCGGCGGCTCGAAGTGGTGCGGCTCGTAGCGGCTGCGCTGCACGTTGGGCCGCCCCGGCGCCATCGGCAGCAGCATCTTGTAGAGGACCCGGGGCTCGCCGGCCTTGGCCTTGCCGGGCCAGTCGCCGGAGACCTCCCGCCAGTCGCTGTCCGCGTCGCGCATGACTGTCACGCTCATCGATCACGCCTCCTTCGTCGGGTTGACCCCGTCATTCGCCCGCCGCGCGCAGCCGGACCGTCGCGCCTAGGCTCTCGGCCATCCGCCGCGCGCCGCACCGCTTCAGCTCCGGGATCACGTAGTCGCCGAGCAGTTCGATCGACTTCAGGACCGCCTCGTGCGGCAGGTAGCCGAACTTGGTGTAGCAGAGCACCTGGTCGACGCCGGCCTCCTCGTACTTGAGGAACTTCGCCAGGCATTCGTCCGGCGTGCCGACGATGACCATGTCCTGCTCGTCGAAATGAGTGATGTCGAAGTCGCCGCGCGCCTGCTTGTCGAGCAGCGGGAAGGCGCGCTTCTGATCTTCCTCGCTGAGGTGGGAGAGCTCCCACTTGATGCTGAACTGGGCCACGGTCGCGTACCACCACCACATCGACTCCCAGAGGCGGTTCTGCTCGAACTTGGAGCGCGACTCCGCGCAGTGGACCAGGGTATAGATGCCGACCTTGTTGGTCTGCACGCTGGTCAGCGGCGTCGCCCGCGCCTGGGCCTGGCGGTAGACCTCGACCAGCGGCTGGAGCTTGCTGAGCGGCTGCAGGATGCTGAAGCAGAGCAAACCCAGGCCGTTCTCGCCGGCCATGCGCGCCGTGTCCTCCGACGAGGCCGCCATCCAGGCCGGCGGGTGCGGATACTGGTAGGGCTTGGGCGTCACCATCCGCTTGGGGAAGTCGAGGAACTCCGAGTGCTCCTCGTAGTATTCCTGCTCCCACATGCCGACGACGGAGCGCGCCGCGGCGCACATCTTCTCCTTGCTGCGCGTCCGGTCGACGCCGAAGGCGATCTGCTCCATCGGCGTGGAGCGGCCCATGCCCCACTGCACGCGTCCGCCCGACAAGAGGTCGACGGTGGCGACCTTCTCGGCCACGCGCGCCGGATGGCCGAATTCGTGCGGCATCAGGGCGACGCCGAAGCCCAGCTTGATGTCCTTGGTGATCTGCGACAGCGCCCCCAGCACCACCTCGTTGCAGGGCATGTGCGAGCGGCCCTCGCGGAAGTGGTGCTCCACGCACCAGACGGTGTCGAAGCCCTTCTTGTCGGCGAGCACGATCTGCTCGAGGCTCTCGCGGTAGGCGGTGCGCTCCGCGGTCCGCTGCCCCCAGGGATGGTCGCCCGCCCAGGGCTGTGGCGCCTCGATCTCGTACAACAGGCCCAGTTCCATGATTTCGCTCCTGATCGGCGGCGACCGGCGGCTCTCAGACCTGCGGGTTGCGCTTGTTGATTTCGAACGGGCGGGCGCCGCCGCAGAACTTGGTGCTCAGCGCGGAGTCCACCGAAATGGTCTGTCCCGAGATCCCTGAGGCCAGGTCGCTCAGCAGGAAGACGATGGCGTTGGCGAGCTCGTCGATGGTGGTGACGACGATGTCGGACGAACCCCCGGCCCGCCCGCCCGCCGCCACCGTGTTGGCGCGCGACAGCACCCGCTGCGACATCACCGCGCCGGGCTGCACCGTGTTGGCGCGGATGCCGTAGCGGCCCCACTCGAAGGCCATGGTGCGGGTGAGCGCGGTGATGCCGGACTTGGCGGCGCCATAGGGTCCGTGGAACGGCGCGGACGTCAGCGCGCTGACCGAGCCCACATTGACCAGCGAGCCCGGCGCGTCCCGCTTGATCATCGAGGCGGCGGCGTCGCGGCAGATGCGGAAGACGTATTCCAGGTTCAAGTTGAGGGTGTTGCGGAACATCTCCGTGGAGGTCTGCTCCAGCGGCTTCCATTCCTCCGCCGTGGTCCCGCCGGCGACATTGACCACGCCGTCCAGCCGACCCAGGCGGGCGACCACCGTCTCGATCAGCGAATCGGTCTGCGCCGGATCCATCAGGTCGACGACGATCCCCTGGCAGCGTCCGCCCGCCCGTTCGACCTCCGCGATCGTCTCGTCGATGAAGGCCTGGTTGTTGTCGACGGCGAAGACGGTCGCTCCAGCCGCGGCGGCCTGGCGCACGGTCGCCCCGCCGATGCCGCCTGACGCGGCGCCGCACACAAGGATGACGCGACCTTCGAGATCGATGGACAGGGACATGATCTTCCTCCCGCGATGGGTTCGGCCCCTCTCGGCCGCGGGCTCCGCGCCGAAAGATGAAACGGCCTCGCCCTAGTTTTTTTTGCAATATAGAAACCGTTGATGTAATATCGATGGTGAGCCGGATAAGATGGGCTGTCAAACCCCGTTTGCGTCACCGGCTTGCGGACGGCGCGCTGTCGTTGTCTTGAGAGAGCTGAGAGCCCGGCTCACGGGCGCAGGTCGAGGACGCGTCATGGACACTCGCGCGAGCGCCGTTCCGGCCGTTGGCGACCCCGGGGCCGTCGTCGCCGACTTCGAACGCCGCGCCCGGCGCTACGAGACGCCCTGCGGTAAGGGCGTGATGGCCTGGCGCACCTGGGGCGAGGGCCCGCCGCTCCTGCTCACCCACGGCGCCCATGGCGCCTGGTCCCACTGGATCCGCAACATTGACGCCCTGGCGGCGCGCTACACCGTCTGGGCGCCGGACCTTCCGGGCTACGGCGAATCCGCCCTGCCCCAGCGCCCGGACCACGCCGACATCTCCGAGGCCCTGGCGGCGGGACTGCGCCAGCTGGCGCCGGGACCGCCCCTCGACATCCTGGGCTTCTCCCTCGGCGGCGTGGTCGCCGCCCATCTCGCGGCCCTGCATCCGCAGCTCGTGCGGCGCGTGATCCTGGTCGGGACGGGCGGCCTGGCGACGCCGATGGGAGTCGTCGAGTCCCATCGCGTGCGCGGCCTGACGGGCGAGGCGCGGCGGGCGGCGCACCGCGGCAACCTGCTGGCCATCATGCTGCACGATCCCGCCTCCGTGGACGAGCTGGCCCTGCACCTGCAGGAGGTGAACAGCGCGCGCGGACGCCTGAGGCCGACGCCGCTCGTCCTGCCCGACAGGCTGCTGGACGTCCTGCCGCGCGTGGGTGCGCAGGTGGACGCCATCTGGGGCGAATTCGACCGCCCGCACCCGAACCCGCCGGTCCAGGAAGCCGCTCTTCGCAGCGTTCGGCGCGAGCTCGCGTTCCGGGTCATCTCCGGCGCCGGACATTGGGCGATGTACGAGCGCTCGGAGGCGTTCAACCGCACCGCCCTCGACCTGCTGCAGCAACCGCTCCGGTCGATCTAGCGGCCAGCAGTCCGCGTTTCCTATTGCGCCAGCAGGGTGACGGGGCCGAGCAGGCCTGAGGGCCGCAGCTGCGCGTCGGGCTTGTAGGCCTTCATGGTGGTGTAGGTGATCGGCTTCGCGCCGGGCTGGGCGTCGCCGATCAGGCGGTTGACCCAGCGATCTGCGACGCGAACCTCGAGCGTGTTCTTGCCCGGACGGATCGCCGAGGTGACCTCCACCCGATAGGGCGCCTTCCAGGCGTAGCCGACCTCCTTGCCGTTGACCAACACCTGGGCGATGTCGGCCACCTGGCCAAGGTCGAGCATGACCGGCGCACCCGGCCTGAGGCCGCGCGGCGCAATGAAGGTCTGGCGATAGGCGGCGACGCCGGAGAAGTATTTGATCCCCGGGTCGGCGCTCTCGGTCAGCGACTGCAGCCTGTCGAACCTGGCGGACGCCGGCGCGGCGCGGCCCGGCTGGAAGGCGACCGTCCAGGGGCCGTCGACCTTGCCGACCGAGGTCCAGGTCCGCGCGGGAACGCTGACGGATTGCGCCGTCGCGGGCGTGCGGAAGACGACGAAGAAGGCGTCCTGCGGCAGCATGTCGAGCGGCACGACCGTCTCGGCCCCCTCGATGCGGTAGGACACGGGCTCCGCCTTGCCGGTGTCGGCGCGCCAGATCTCCGGCGCCTTGCCGCTCACCCGGAAGCGGGCTTCAAGCGTCTCCGCCCGAGCCTTGCGGTTGTTGACGAAGTAGAGGTCGCCGTCGGCCAGCCGGCGGTGCACGAAGGGCACGTCGGCGTCCGCCGCGCCGCTGACCCGGAAGTCCGGTGTCGCGCCGGCTGCGCCCAGCGCCGCCTCGACGTCCTGGCTGGCGAAGACCCGGCCCTTGCCGACCTGGGTGACGGGCGCCCCGCTCCAGAGCCTGCGGACCAGGGCCTGATATTCGGCGGGATTGTCCTTCAGGCTCGGCGAGCCCTCCGGCGCAGGTCCGACGATGGTGACGCCGGCGTCCGCCAGCTCCGCCAGGCGCCGCAGGGTCGCCAGCGTCATGCGTCGGCTCGATCCGCCCAGATAGAGCACGCGGTAGCGCGCGCCGCCGGTCGCGACCAGCTCGCCGCCGTCCGGCTTGAGGTGGTTCATCAGCGCGTCGGCGCCAACGAAGTCATAGGCGTAGCGCACCGGGGCGTCGGCGACCGGCTTGTCCCCATAGAGGCTCGTGAGCGGCGCCTCCTCGCCGTAGAAATAGCCGACGTCGGCGACGTTACGGCCCTGCTGCAGCAGGTAGCTGCTGCGGGCCATGTAATCGACCCAGGGCCTGGCCAGCTCCGCCCAGGACTCGTGGCGATTGAAGTACTGGCCGAAGATGAACAGCGACAGGCCGGGAACCTTGTCGTCCAGCGGTTGGTGCACCGAGGTGTGGATCACCGGCCGGTTCACGCCGCTGGCGAACTCCAGGTCGATGAAGGGCTTCAGGTCCGAGGGCACAAAGGCCCAGGGCGACATCGCCGAGGTCAGCGATTCCGCCGCCACCAGGTTCTGGCCATAGATGTGGGCGACCGAGGCCGCGCCCTTCAGGTCCGCCAGATAGGTCGGCTTGGGACCCTGGTCCGGGTTGTAGGTCCACATCGCCGCCATCGGCACGTCGGTATGGCTGCGCATCGCCATGTCGTCGCCGAGCACGGGGCGATGGGCCTCCAGCGCCTCGCCGTAGACCTTCAGCCCATGCTTGTGGGCCACATCGGCCACCGTGCCGTAGTGCTGGCTGGCGTGCAGGTCGGCCAGGGTCCGACGGAAGTCGTAGAGGAAGGCGTCGCTGTCCTTGCGCGAGCCCACCACGACGCCGGCCAGGGCCGGCATCCACGGCCGCGGATCGTAGCCGCGCAGCCGCTGGAACTGGGCGACCATGTCCGGCGTCCAGTTGGACGGGCCGACCTCGGTGCTGTCGGTCAGGATGGCGCGCAGGCCGCGCTGGCCGATCAGCTCGGGCCCGGTCGTGGCCGCATAGCTGGCGATATAGGTCTCCATGTACCGGCGCACCGCCTCGCCGTCGTACTTGTCGACCTCCAGGCCGGTGGCTTCGGCCGTCGCCGGATGGTTCGTCGTGCCCACCAGGGAATAGCCGAAGCGAAGCACCTTCCAGCGACCCGGCGGCGGCGTCCAATCGAGCTTGCCGTCCGGCCCGATCTTGCCGGTGAGATCGACGATCGAGGTCGGGGCGACGCCTGCGATCTCGGGTCCTGCATCGCCGTCGAGGGCGTAGTAGTCCGGCGCCACCGCGAACCCGGCCTTCATCTCGAAGGCGTTCACCCGCGCCTCGCCGCTCAGGCGCAGGTCGGCCACGCGTACGGTCTTGGGCGCCGGCGGCATGGGCAGCGCCATGGCGACGCCTGGTGCGGCGTTCATGAATGAGGACATGAGCGTCGGGCCGGCCGGCGGCTTCATCACCAGCCGGAACCTGGCCGCCGTCGCCGGCGCGAAGCTCACCGTGGTGGGCACATTGCTCAAGGGAACCTCGGCGACCTTGCGCCAGCCCGCGCCGTCCTGCGCCTCGAGGGTCGCCTCCAGGGCCGGTTCGCCGAAGAGCGTCTGCGCCGAGGGGATGTAGACGTCGGCCGAACGCACCGTCTGCAGCGCAGCATAGTCGAGGACGATCACGGTGGGCTGGTCCGCGGACTGGCGCGCGACCTGCACCACGGTCTTGACGTCCCCGTCGCCGAGCAGCTTGGCGTCGAGCGCCTCGCCCGCGCCGGCGCTGAACTTGGGCGTGGGAAGCGCGCGGGCGGCCGGCAGACGGTAGGCCAGGACCGAGGCGTCGCCATGGAAGGTCGGCGACGGCGCGGCTTTCCCGCCCAACATGGCGTCTATGCCGGCCAGCCGGGGCATGTCCTGGAAGGGCCCCGTCACCTGCGGGAGGGGGGCGAGGACGCCGACGAAACGACGCCCGCCGTCGACGACGGTTTCGCTCCACACCAGCTTCTTCATCGCGTCCTTGGGCGCGACCCAGGGGCCGCCGGTCTCGCTCCAGCCGGGGGACGAGGCGATGGCGAGCTCGAGGCCGTGCTGGTCGGCCAGCTCCGCTGCGTAGCGGAAGGCCTCCTTCCACGCAGGCGTCATATAGGCCAGCCGGGTCTCGACGACCTTCGGCGTCATCAGCTCGGCGTCGAAGTTCTGCAAACCGCCGATGCCGACGCGGGACATCCACTCGATGTCCTTGCGGATGCCGTCCTGGGTGATGTTGCCGTTCATCCAGTGCCACCAGACGCGCGGCCGCGCGCTGTTCGGCGGGTTCTGGAAGCCGGCCTGCAGCGAGGCCTCGGCGGGCGCGCCCTGGGAACGGGCGGCGCCAGCCAAAGCCGTGCTCGCCAGCAGCGCGGCGGCGAGGACCTTCATCTTACGCCCCTGCATCTCGTTTCCTCCCCAGGCCCTCGAGCCATCCGTCACTTTTGATCATTTTCGATCAGTATGGGGCAGTTACGCGCGCCGTCAATTGCCTGCTTGAGCTTTCCTCAGCGGTTTAGGCCGCGGATCTATCCGCAGGCGCCGCCGGGCGGTCGGCCAGCCCGGCCAGGGCGGTGCAGCCCGCGACGAGCGCGCCCACGGCGCCGGCTGTCGGTCGTCGTAGAGCTCCCGCGGCAGGTGCAGGTCGAGGCGGACGCCGGACCCGGCGGAGTCTGGCTGCGAGGCCTTGGCGTCTCGCATGCTTCCGTCCTTGAACCGCAGCCGTGACAGATCCGGCTGCATTCCTGCCGTCCAACCGAAGTGGGCCGCCCCCGACCGAGGATCGGGGGCCAGTCCCGGCCGGCTATTTCTTCGGCGTGAGCGTCGCGAGGTCGGCGTCGACGTCGGCCAGCGCCTTGTCCGTCACCATGTCGGGCGCATACTGCTGAATGTCCTTGAGCGTCATGTCGCGCGCCATGTCGATCTGGTCGCTCTTGGTGATCTCGGGCAGGCGCTTGACCAGGACGGCCTTGGCGGCGGGGTCCTCCAGCAGGGTCCCGATCGTCGTATTGGCGACGCTGTAGTGTTCGCCCGCGGACGCTGCGGCGGGCGCGCTCGCGGCGGGGGCGGACTGGGCGAAGGCGGCGGTCGAGGCCATCGCGAGCGCCAGGGCGGACGCCAGAGTGACAAAACGCATGGACGAGATCTCCTTGGGTTGAACTGAGGTTGGCTTCGAACTCACGCGGCCTTGACCTTGAAGCTGGCGGCGAGGCCGGCTCTGGAGTCGCCCCCGACCCCGACGTCGAGGATGGCGCCCGCCTTGGCGCGGGCGCGCACCGCCGCGTCGCTGGGCGGCGCTGCCCGGACCTGTTCCCGCGCCACCTCCGCAGCGGGCGTCAATGGCGACAGCGACAGGCAGGTCCCGGCCATCAGGCCGACGCCAGGGCTCGTTTCAGGCGGCGCATGTTCGTTTCGTCATTCCTCGAAATCGCAGTCTGCGTCAGGCCAGGCGCAGGGTGGCGACCCCGGCCTTCAGCCCCTCGCCGCGGGCCTCGATCCGAACGCGCCCTGCCCGGCCCTGGCCGCGCAGGATGGCCTGCGCCCGCCCGTCCCAGGTCTGGGCGGACGTCGACCGGAAGCTGCCGACGGCCAAGGGATTGGCGCTGCCGAAGCCGGCCAGCTCGGCCGGGCCGGAGATCGAAAGCTGCAGCGGCTTCATCAGGTCGGGCGTGACCCGGCCCTGGGCGTCGACGACCTCGATCCCGACGTAGGCGACGTCGCCGCGACCCGCGCCGCCGGTCTTGCGCTCCGGCGTCAGGCGCACCGCGGCCGGCGCGCCGACGGTCGACAGCTTGCGGCGGGCGATCTCCGCCCCGCCCAGGAAGGCGACAACTTCGAGCGTCCCGGGCGCATAGGGGACCTTGAACTCGACCTGTTTGAGATCCGCCGCGGTGACCGGCCTGCTCTCGATCGTCTTACCGTTCAGCCGCAGCTCGACGCGGTCGCCGACCGTATAGACCCGCACGGCGAGCGGCCGGCCTTCGGAGCCCGGCCAGGTCCAGCTCCGCCGCTCGTCCGACCAGCCCCACGGGCGGACGATCTCCTTCTTGCCCTGCGGCGGCGGCTTCTGGACGCCGATCTCCAGCGGACTCAGCCCCCAGGCCACGTCGCGCGCCAGGGAGGCCGCCTTCTGGGCGCCGATCAGGTCGATGTCGCCGCAGTCGCTGACCACCCACGGCCAGGCGCCGAGCGCGCCCATGCCGCCCGCGCCATAGCTGACGCCGCCGATGCCCGCCTCGCCCAGATAGTCCATCGCCGTCCAGACGAAGTCGCCCAGCAGCCAGGGCGAGCGGTCCGTCAGCTCCCAGATGGCGAAGACGTCCTTCGGGAAGCTCTCCGAGCCGTAGATGATCCGGTCGGGGAAGCGCTGGTGGTCGGCCTCGTATTTGCGGAGCTTGTAGTTGTAGCCGGCCACGTCGAGGAAGACAGCGCTGGCCTCGTCGGGAACGCCGGCCCGGCCCGGACGCGCGGTCTTGTCGGACGCCGTCACCAGTCGCCCCGGGAAGTCGTTGATCGCCGCCGTCACCGGCCGCGTCGGGTCGAGCCGGTGGACCTCGTTGGCCAGCAGCCACTGGGCCTCGACCCCGGTCGGGAGATTTCGCGCCGGGATCTCGTTGCCGATGCTCCACATGATGACGCTGGGATGGTTGCGGGCGCTGAGCACCATGGCCGCCAGGTCGCTGCGCCAGTGATCCTCGAAATGAACGGAGTAGTCCTGCGGCAGCTTCGGCGCCCGCCAGGCGTCGAAGGCTTCGCCGATGACCATCATCCCCAGCCGGTCGCAGGCCCGCAGGAAGGCCGGCGAATAGGGATTGTGCGACGGGCGCAGGGCGTTGAAGCCGCGGGCCTTCAGCAGCTCGACCTTGCGCACCTCCGCCGCATCGAAGGCCGCCGCGCCCAGCAGGCCGTTGTCGTGGTGGATGCAGCCGCCCCGCAGCTTGATCGGCTTGTCGTTGAGCGTCATGCCCCGGGTCGTGTCGAAGGTGACGACGCGCACGCCAAAGGGGGTCGCGTTGCGGTCGATCACCGTGGCGTCGCGCCGAAGCTCGGTCTCCAGCGTGTAGAGGCTGGGCGTTTCCGGCGACCAGAGCCGCGGCGCGGCGAGGGTCGTCGCCTGGCGAACCTCGCCTTGCGCCGGCGCCTCGGCCTGCCAGACCGTGCGCCCGGTCTCGTCCTTGACGCGCGAGACGAGCGTCAGGCCCGGCCCGACATCTTCCAGGCGGGTGTCGACCTCGATGGCCGCGCCCGCGTCCGTGATCCGGCGCGTCGCCACGCCGACGCCCCAGCGGGCGATCCGCGCCGGCTCGGCGTGCACGTCGAGCCAGACATGGCGATAGATGCCCGAGCCCGAATACCAGCGGCTGTTCTGCCCGCGGTTCTGCACCCGCACGGCGATGAGGTTGTCGCCGTCGGCCGAGAGGTAGGGCGTCAGGTCGTAGGCGAAGGGGGTGTAGCCGTTGGGGTGGGCGCCCAGGTGATGACCGTTAAGCCAGACGTCGCTGGCCATGTAGACGCCTTCGAACAGCACCTCGACGCGACCGCCGGCGGGCGCCGCCAGACGGAAGCGCTTGCGGTACCAGCCGTCGCCCCCGACGGCGAAGCCGGTGTCCCTGCCGCCGACCGCAGCCTTGTCGAACGGCCCGATGCGCGTCTGGCCGGCTTCGGGCGGCAGATCGTCGAGGCTCCAGTCGTGCGGCAGGTCCACCGCGCGCCAGCCGCTGTCGTCGAGGCCCGGAGCCTCCAGGCCCTCCCCCTCTCCGCGACGGAATTTCCAGCCGAGGTCGAAGCCCTGGCCGCGCCCGAGCGCCAGGGCGGGCCCGGCCTTCGCCGCCGGGGCCGCGAGCGGCGAGGCGAAAAGAACCGCGGCGCCGGCGGTGGTCAGAAGCATCTGGCGACGGTCCGGCCGGATGTCGGAGATCGAGCTCATAGGGCCGGCCATTGGCTGCGCGGCAGCTGGCGCAGGTCCGCGTCGATGGCGTCGATCGTCTTCTGATTGATCACCCCGTAGGTGACGAAACTGTCGACGGTGAAGTTGGTCAGGTACGGCTTGGTGTGCGGCGCGCTGACGACCATCTTGTACATCGGCGCGTGCTTGAGGACGATCGCCCAGGCCGCAGGCGCGCTCATTAACTCGGCGAGCGACGCCGTCGCCACCGTGAGCTCATAGGGCGCGGCGGCTGGCGGCTCATAAGCCGCCGCGGGCGGATAGGTCGGGGCGTCCATGGCTCACCTCGGATTGCGGACAGCTTGAATTCCAGAACGCGGCGCGCAGGCCGCCTGGGCGCCGCCATTTCAGAATCCGTACTACCGCGTCCACCTTCGAATGAATAGTACCCATTCGTACTGTTTCTGCCGTCGGCGACGAAGGTAGGTTCGGGCGCGCTACCAGCTCGATCGGCTGGCGATGAAGATCCGCACCATGTTCTGCAGCCAAGCCCTGCGCGCAGCCGGCGAAACCTTGCGGTCGCCGACGATGACCGCGATGCACCAGCCGTTCAGCGTCATCAGGAAGAACTCGGCGGCAGCCTGAGGATCACGGCACGGCGCGCCCTCGGGCTCGGCGAAACGGCGGATATGATCGGCGATGTAGTCGATGCCCATCCGCAGGCGCGCGTCGGCGATCTCGGCCAGTTCCGGGAAGCGTCCGGATTCGCTGTAGAGGAGCCGATTGAGCTGCAGGAAGTCGGCGGTCATTCCGGCGCGCAGCACGATGTCACCATAGAACAGCAGCGTCTCGCCCAGGGTGTCGTAGTCGGGCATCGGCGTGTGATGGAGGCCCGTGTCCCAGCTCCGGATCTGGTCCGCGACGATGGCTCGGAAGAGCGCCGCCTTGGACGGAAAGCGCGCGTAGAGCGTGGTCTTGGACGCGCGCGCCGCGCGGGCGACGGCGGACATGGTGGTGGCGCCGTATCCGTGCCGGAAGAAGAGCTGGCGAGCGACCAGCAGAAGCCGCGCCTCCAGCGCCGCCAGATCGTCCGCCCTGGGCCGTCCTCGGGGCCGGCGCGGCTGGACCGGATCGCTGGTTTCACGTTTCGCGGGCATGGCCTGAAGACAACGGTTGGCGGACGCGAAGACGGACATCCGCGACGCAGGGCGACCGTAGAAGCTTCGCCGCACCGGGATCAATCCTGAGGGCGCCGCCCCCGAGCCGCGCGGCCGCCGATAAACATACGATAGGGTATTATTTCGTTGACAAACCGCCACCCCGATCGAATTACTCAGAGTAATAAAGAAGGATCGGGAGGGATCAATGAAAGCGCTTATTTCCGCCACGCTCGCCAGCGCGAGCGTGTTCGCAATCGCATCAGCGGCGATGGCGCAGCCCGCCGCCACCTCGTCCGACGACACGATGCTCAGCGAAGTGGTCGTCACCGCGCGGCGCAAGGCCGAGAGCCTGCAGGCGGTTCCGCAGACCGTTAACGCGGTGACCGGCGGGACGCTCACCAAGCTCAACATCCAACGCTTCGAAGATGTCCAGGCGATCGTGCCAGGCCTGAACCTGTCCTCCGGCAACACCGGCTACACCACGGCCGCGACCGTCCGGGGCGCTTCGTTCCAGGTCGAGTCAGGCGCCCCGCCGACCGTCGCCTTCTACCTGAACGAAGCCACCATCCAGTCGAGCTACCTGTTCCAGTCGATGTTCGACGTCGGCCAGATCGAAGTGCTGCGCGGCCCGCAGGGCACGCTGCGCGGCGTCTCCTCGCCGTCGGGCGCGATCACCGTCACCACGCAGCGTCCGAATCTGAGCGACTTCGGCGGCGTCGGCAATTTGAGCGTCAACGACCAGCACGGGCGGAACCTCAACGGCGCGGTCAACCTGCCCGTCATCAAGGAGGTTCTCGCCTTCCGCCTCGCCGGGATCATCGACGACAACAGGTACGACCAGGTCCGCAGCCTCAACAACCCGCTGCACCCCTCGCAGCAGTCCTGGGGCGTGCGGCCGAGCGTGCGGTTCGAGCCGAACGACAACCTCGCGGTCAACCTCATGTACCAGCACTTCGACCGGAAGCTGACGTCGTTCAATCCGGTCGAGTCGCTGTCGCTCAACGATCCCTCAGCCCCGGTCGTGAACCCGATCATCCACGCCCAGGACCGCCTCGGCCTGACCGACGAGCCGCTGAGCAACCACACCAAGCAGGACATCGTCACCGGCAACGTCGACTATCGGTTCGCCGGGCAGAAGCTGAGCTATGTGGGCTCCTGGAGCAAACAGGACATCTTGGCCTTCACACCGGGCGACACCGCCAACGCCTTCCCGGACCGGGAATACGGCCAGACCCTGCATTCCCGCGCGAAGCAGGCGACCAACGAAATCCGCCTGGCCTCGGAAGACCGGCTGTTCGGCCAGTTCGACTATACGGTCGGCGCCTACCTCAGCCACTTCAACCCGCCGAGCGACCTGACCAACCAGAGCGCGATCACCCTCTTCGGCCGGCTGGTGTCCGTCGTGGACACGCCGATCCAGCGGCGCAGCAAGGCCAGGGAACGCTCGATCTTCGGCAACGCCACCTGGCACATCGGCGAGGCGACCGAACTGTCCGGCGGCCTGCGGCATATCTGGTACGACGACAGCGGCCTGCTGAAGGTCAACGGCGCCACCTTGTCCAACCTGCACAGCAAGGACGAGGCGACGATCTACAACGTCTCGCTGTCGCACAAATTCAGCCAGGACTTCCTGGTCTATGCGAACACCGGCAGCGCCTTCCGTCCGGGCCCCTCGATCATTGGCATCTTCCGTCCGCCAACGCCGCTGATCACCAAATACACCGAGCTCGAGAACGAAAAATCCAAGTCCTACGAGCTCGGCTTCAAATCGACCTTCCTCGACAAGCGGGTCCTGCTGAACGTCGCGGCCTACCACCAGGACTTCAAGAACTTCATCTATCGTGGGCCTTCGGTCGCCTATATCGACCTGAACCAGCTCGGCCCGCGGGTGAACACGGCGAACTTCGGCTCCAGCGTCGATGCGAAGATCGACGGCGTCGACATCGACGCGGCCTTCCAGGTGGCCCAGGGGTTCAACATCACCGCGGCGTTCAGCTACGCCAAGAGCAAGATCAAGAACCAGTTCGTCGCCTGCAACGACCTCAACCGGGACGGCGTCCCGGACATCAACGCCGGTACGCCGACGCTGGCGCAGCTGCAGGCCTCGACCGGAGGCGAAGCCCTCGCGCAGTGTCAGGTCAGCGACCCAATCTCGTTCACGCCGAAATGGAGCCTCGTGCTGCAGTCGGAGTACGCCAAGCCGATCTCGGACAGCGTCGACGGCTATGTGCGCGGCCTGCTCTCCTACTATCCGAAGAACAGGCAGGACCCGTACAACACCTACGACAATGTCACCGACTACGGCCTGCTTAACCTCTACGGCGGCGTTCGCAGCAAGGACGGCGCCTGGGACGTGTCGCTGTACGCCAAGAACATCACCAAGACGCAGAAGACGCTGAACCGCGCCAATGGCGTCGTCACCACTCAGTTCCAGGCGCTGCAGCCCCCGACCTTCACCTCCGTGGTCAGCGGCAACTCGGCCAGCTCCTATCTGGGCGACGTCCGGCTCACCCCGGTGCGCGAGTTCGGCGTCAACGTCCGCTACGCCTTCGGGTCGCGCTAGGCCTGCAGCCCGCGAACCTTCCTCCTGGCGCCGGACGACACGCGTCGTCCGGCGCATTTTTTTGGACTCCGGCGGATCCTTGCCCCGTCGGCGCCGCTACGCGGCGATGACGAGATTGACGCCCCGGTCGCGGAGCATCTTGCGATCGGCTTGCGAGACCCCCGGGTCGGTGACCACGGTGTCGATCTCGGCCAGGTCGCAGACCATGTGGCCCGAGGGCCCGCTGAACTTCGAGCTGTCGACCAGGATGATGATTTCGTCGGCGCGCTCGATCAGGCGCCGCTCGGCGGCGACCAGCACCACGTCGGCCTGCATCACCCCCTGCGGCCCGATCGCCGCGGCGCCCATGAACAGCCGCGGCGCATGAAACCGCGGCATGCTGTCGTCGCCGGCGGCGGAGAGAATGATGTTCTGCTCGCGGAACACCGTCCCGGCCGGCACCAGGATCCGGGTCCCAGGCTGCGGCAGGAGGGCGCTGACGATGTGCAGCGAATTGGTCAGCACCTGAAGATTGAGCCCCGCCAGGTGCGGGCACATCTGCAGGGTGGTCGAGCCGCCGTCGATCATCACCGCCTCGCCCGGACGGCACAGCGCGGCCGCGGCCTTGCCGATCGCCGACTTCTCCAGCGGATGGCGGCCGATGTTCTCGTGGAAGGGGACCCCGCTCAGATGGCCCTGGCCGCCTGCGGGCGCCTCGTCGCGGGCGACCAGCCGCGCCCCGCCGCGCACCCGCTTGAGCTGGCCCCGCTGGGCCATGCGCTCGAGGTCGCGGCGGATGGTGGCCGGCGAGGCGTCGAGACGGGAATCCAGCTCCTGAAACGAGACGAAGCCACGGCCCTGCATCATCTCGACGATGAGCCGCTCGCGTTCGTTCGCATGCATGAAACGGAAGCTCCCCAGCCGCACCTGCCGTCAGATTTCACGCGGCCGTGACGACATACAACCAGAAACGCTCACCGGCAAAGCCGAGGTGGACGCCGGCTACGGGCGCCCCGCCAGCGCCTGGCGATCGATCCCCGCTACGCTGGTGACGCCGGTCAGGGCCATGGCGACCCGCATCTCCGCCTCGATAAGCTGCAGCATGTGCGTCACCCCGGCCTGGCCGCCCCCCGCCAGGGCATAGGCCCAGGCCCGACCGAGCAACACCCCCTTGGCGCCCAGGGCCAGCATCCGCACGACGTCCAGGCCGGAGCGCACGCCGCCGTCAACCAGGACGGTGAGGTCGTCGCCGACGGCGTCCGCAATCGGCGGCAGGGCTTCGGCGGTCGAGAGCACGCCGTCCAGCTGGCGGCCGCCGTGGTTGGAGACCACCAGGCCGTCGGCGCCCAGCTTCACCGCCTCGCGCGCATCCTCGACGTCGAGCACGCCCTTGATGACCAGCGGGCCGGTCCATTCGCTGCGAATGAAATCGAGATCTTTCCAGGCGATCCCCGGATCGAAATTGGCGCCCAGCCAGGCGAAGAAATCGCCGATGCCGGATTTTCCGGACAGCACCGGGGCGACGTTGCCGAGCGTATGCGGCCTGCCATGCAGCCCGACATCCCAGGCCCAGCCTGGCCGCTGCGCCGCCTGCCAAAAGCGGTCGAGCGACCCGGCGACATTGTCCGCGCCGCTCAGGCCCGAGCGCAAATCCCGGTAACGCGAGCCGGCGACGGGCATGTCGACGGTGAACACCAGGGTCGAGCAGCCGAGCTCCCGCGCCTTGGCCAGCAGGTCACGCATGAACACCCGGTCGCGGATCATATAGAGCTGAAACCAGAAGGGGCGCTCGACCGCCTTGGCCACCTCCTCCAGCGGGCAGACCGCGACGGTGGAGAGGCAGAAGGGCACGCCTGCAGCCTCCGCCGCCCGGGCGGCCATCACCTCGCCGCGTCGTGCGTACATGCCCGAGAGACCGACCGGCCCAAGCGCCACCGGCATGGCCAGCTTCTGGCCGAAGATCTCCGTCGAGAGGTCGAGCGAGGCCACGTCCCTCAACACCCGCTGACGAAGCGCGATCCGCTCCAGATCCTCGACGTTCCGCCGCAGCGTGACCTCCGCATAGGAGCCGCCGTCGATGTAGTCGAACAGGAAGCGCGGCAGGCGCCGGCGCGCCAGCTCTCGGTAGTCGAGCGCCGAGGCCGCCTTCATGCCGACGGCTCCGCTCGCTCGACGTCGCGGCGCCAGGCGTCCCGGTAGGCCGTGAGCGGAACCTCCAGCGGCTTCACCCGCACAAGTTCGCTGGTCGGCTGCAGGTGGGGATTCAGCAGGCGCAGGGCGCCGTAGGAGACATCTGTGTGGGCGTTCGACACGTAGATCCGATCGTTGGGCCTCAGGCTCGCCAGGCCGCGCACGAAGACCTCGGCCTCGGCGAATCGCCCCTCGACGAGAATGCGCGATCGGGCGCCGATCAGGTCGAGGGAAACGTCCGCCATCAGGGCAGCATATAGCGAGACCGCAGCGCGTCGCGCGGCCTGATCCGTCGGCGTGCCGATCCAGTGGCCGCGCTGGCCTGGGAAGGGGCCGACGCCGGGCGCGAAGGTCGGCAGGACGCACACGCCGCCCGCCGCCACCTCGGCCACGGCCTGCACCAGGGCGGGCTGGTCGGGCTTGATGTCGATGCGGCGCGCATCGACGCCGGTCAGCACCTCGATCTCGCGGCCGCCCATGAAGCGGGCGCTGGGGATCAGCCGGCCGTAGGCGTCGATATTGACCAGGCAGTCGCGCGCCTCCGGCAGGTCGGCGATCTCGACGAGGCTGTCGTCGGCCGGTGTGCGCATGGCCACGAACCAGGTGCCGGTGGACAGCACTGTGGCCTCATTCCCCGCGATCTCCGGAAAGCCGCGGGCCGCCAGCAGGGCGGCGTTGGAGTCGTGGAGGCCGCAGTAGATCTTCACGTCCGCCGGCAATCCGGTGCGGCGCGCCCAATCCTCGGTGATCATGCCCAGCACGTCGCCGGCTGCGGCCAGCGGCGCCAGCCGCTCCGCCCAGCCGCGCCGGCGCGCCAGGTCCGACGGCGCGCCGGCGCTGGGCCGCCAAAGGTCACTGTGACAGCCCAGGCTGGTCACCTCGCTGGCAGCGACGCCGGACAGCCGCCAGGCCCAGTACTGCGGCCATGGCAGGATCTGCGCGCCCTCGAGCAGGCCCGGATGAAGCCGCTCCAGATAGTCCAGCTGGGCCCCGAGATTGAGCCCGTCGGGCAGGGCCGGCGAGCCCGTCTGGGCGAAGGGGTCGCGCCCGACGTCATAGGCTTCGCGGTCGGCTGGCGGGATCGGCTCCTCGTAGTCGAGCGGCGGGACCGCCAGCGCGCCGTCACGCACGATGGCCGCCGCCGCGCCATGGCCGACCGGCACGATGGCGCCCACCCGGCCCCTGCCGGCGAAGTCGCTCAGGGTTGCCGCGATCCAGTCCTCGATCCCGGCCGCGTCGAGGGCGACATAGGCTCCGGCGTCGACCCTCTGGTTGGCGCGGGCGTCGCGCGCGACCAGCTCGCCGGCGGGGGTCCACAGGCTCAGCTTCGCCAGCGTCTTGCCGACGTCCAGCACCACAATCAGATCGTCTCGGCTCGACTTCATTTGATCATTTATTATCGAAGATGATTGATTGACGCCAGCCCCGAGGATAGGGTTGCTCACCTCATCTCGGGAGAGAAGGCGAATGAACGACGTGTCCCCCACGGCGACGGCCAGCGCCCTGCTGTTTGCGGTTCCCACCAGCCGTTGGTCGGACACGGACGCCGCGGCCAAGTCGCCCGAGGACCTGCTGCTCTATCGCTCGAACCTGCTGGGCTCGGACCTGACGGTCACCAACTTCGGCGGCGGCAACACCTCGGCCAAGCTCGATGCGCGCGATCCGCTGACCGGCGAAACGGTGAAGGTGCTGTGGGTGAAGGGCTCCGGCGGCGACATCGGTTCGATGAAGCTGGACGGCTTCGCGACCCTCTACCTCGACAAGTTCCGTGCGACCGAGGCCCTCTACCGCGGCGTCGAACATGAAGACGAGATGGTCGGCTACCTGCCGCACTGCACCTTCAACCTGAACCCGCGCGCGGCCTCGATCGACACCCCGCTGCACGGGCTGCTGCCGTTCGCTCATGTCGATCATGTGCACCCCGACGCCATCATTGCGCTCGCCGCCTCGGCCGGTGGCGAAACGGCGACCCGGGAGATCTGGGGCGGGCAGATCGGCTGGCTGCCGTGGAAGCGTCCGGGCTTCGAGCTCGGCGTGCAGATCCGCGACTATGTGGCGAAGACCCCCGGCCTGCGCGGGGTCATGCTCGCCGGCCACGGGATCATCTGCTGGGGAGAGGACGCCAAGGCGGCTTACGAGAACACCATCGCCCTGATCGCCGACGCGGCGCGCTACCTGAACGGCAGGCTGGCGGGCAAGCCGGCCTTCGGCGGCCCGCGGGTCGCCCCGCTGCCGGCCGACGAGCGCGCGGCGGTCGCCGCAAGCCTGATGCCCCGCCTGCGCGGCCTGATGACCGGCGCGCGCGGCAAGGTCGGCCACTTTTCCGACGACGCCGAGGCGCTGGAGTTCGTGGGCTCGAAAGACTTCCTGCGGTTGGCCGCCATCGGCACCTCCTGCCCCGACCACTTCCTGCGCACCAAAATCGCCCCGCTGACGCTCGACCCGGCGAAGCTGGACGACGAGGCCTATCTGGCCCAGGCCCTGGCCGACTACCGTGACGGCTACGCCGGCTACTACAGCCGCTGCGCTGGCCCGCGCGATCCGGCGATGCGCGACCCCAATCCAGTCGTGGTGCTGGTCCCCGGGGTCGGCCGGATCACCTTCGCGGCCGACAAGACCACGGCGCGGCTGGCCGGCGAGTTCTACGGCAACGCCATCAATGTGATGCGCGGGGCCGAGGCCATCGGCGGCTACGTCGGCCTGCCCGAACAGGAAGCCTTCGACATCGAGTACTGGGCGCTGGAAGAGGCCAAGCTGCAGCGCATGCCCAGGCCCAAGCCGATGGTCGGCAAGGTGGCCCTGGTCACCGGCGGCGCCGGCGGCATCGGCGCGGCGACCGCGGCTCGACTGATGGCGGACGGCGCTTGCGTCATGCTGGTCGACCGCGACGCCGGCGTGCTGGAAGAGGTCAAGGCCGGCTTCCAGAAGCAGTACGGCAAGGACCTGGTCCGCTCGGCGGTCTGCGACGTCACCGACGAGGCCCAGGTGATCGCCGCCTTCGCCGCCTGCGCCCGCGAGTTCGGCGGCCTCGACGTCTTTGTCGCCAACGCCGGCATCGCCTCCTCGGCCCCGATCGAGGAGACCACGGTCGCCCTCTGGACGAAGAACTATGACGTCCTGGCGCTCGGCTACTTCCTGACCTCGCGCGAGGCGATCAAGCTGATGAAGCCGCAGAAGAACGGCTCGATCGTCTTCATCGGCTCGAAGAACGGCCTGGCCGCCGCGACCGGCGCCGCGGCCTATGCCTCGGCCAAGGCGGCGGCCCTGCACCTGGCCCGCTGCCTGGCGCTGGAGTGCGCGCCGATGGGCATCCGGGTGAACAGCGTCAATCCGGACGCGGTGATCCGCGGCTCGCGCATCTGGGACGGCGACTGGCGCAAGGAGCGCGCCGGCGCCCATGGCGTCGACCCTGGCGCCGAGCTTGAAGAGCACTACCGCAAGCGCTCGATGCTGAAGCGCGACGTGCTGCCCGAGGACGTCGCCGAGGCAGTCTTCTTCTTCGCCTCGGAGGCCTCGGCCAAGTCGACCGGCAACATGCTCAACGTCGACGCCGGCAACGCCCAGGCCTTTACCCGCTAGACCACGCACAAGCGGCCGCAGAGCCGCTGGAGGAACGACATGGCCACCTCGCTACCGCTCTCGACCGACCAGATCGACGCGCACAACGCCGAGCGCATGGCCGCGCTGCAGGACGACTACGCCAGCCTCGGCCGCCAGCTGGCGCGCCGCGGCCTCGACATCGACGCCGTCAAGGCCAAGGTCGCCGGCTTCACCGTGGCCGTGCCCAGCTGGGGCGCCGGGCGGGGCGGCACCCGCTTCGCCAAGTTCCCGATCCCCGGCGAGCCGACCACCATCCACGAGAAGCTCGAGGACTGCGCGGTCATCAACCAGCTGAGCCGCGCGACGCCGCGGGTCTCGCCGCATTTCCCGTGGGACAAGGTCAGCGACTACAAGGCTTTGCGCGAGGAGGCCGAGAGTCTGGGCCTGGGCTTCGACGCGGTGAACTCCAACACCTTCCAGGACCAGCCGGGCCAGGCCCAGACCTACGCCACCGGCTCGCTCTCCTCGACCGTCGAGGCGACCCGCCAGCAGGCGGTGGCGCACAACATCGAGTGCATCGAGATCGGCCGGAAGCTCGGCGCCCGCGACCTCACCGTCTGGGTCGGCGACGGGAGCAACTTCCCCGGCCAGCAGGATTTCGCCCGCTCGCTCGACCGCTACCTGGAGGCCGCCGCCCAGGTCTACGCCGCCCTGCCCGACGGCTGGCGAATGCTGCTCGAGCACAAGATGTTCGAGCCCGCCTTCTACTCGACGGTGATCTCCGACTGGGGCTCGTCGATCCTCGCCGCCCAGACGCTGGGTCCCAAGGCCAAATGCCTGGTCGACCTCGGCCACCATGCGCCGAACGTCAACATCGAGCAGATCGTCGCCCGGCTGCACCGCTTCGGAAAGCTCGGCGGCTTCCACTTCAACGACAGCAAGTACGGCGACGACGACCTCGATAGCGGCTCGATCAATCCGCACCAGCTCTACCTGGTGTTCAACGAGCTGGTGGAAGCCGAGCTCAACCCGCGCGACGGCTTCGACCCGGCCTACATGATCGACCAGTCGCACAACGTCACCGACCCGATCGAGAGCATGCTGTCCTCTGCCGAGGCGATCGTCGGCGCCTACGCCAAGGCCGTGCTGGTCGACCGCGACGCCCTGCACGCCGCCCAGGAGGCCAACGACACGATGATGGCGTTTCAGGCCCTGCGCCGCGCCTACAACGTCGACGTCGCTCCGATCCTGGCCATGGCCCGGGTCGAGGCCGGCGGAGCGATCGACGTGCTCGCCGCCTATCGAGACGCCGGATGGCGCGAACGTAAGGCGCAGCAGCGCCGACCCGTCGGCCTGGGCGCCGGCATCGTCTGATCCGCAACAGCCGCCCGCCGATCCACCCGTAATCCCGGTCGGCGGGCGGCGGGGCCCGGCGCGACTCGAGATCGCGCCGGGCCCACCCCATCGAAGAACGACAATCGGCTGATCCGCGGCCATCTGGAGGAAGCCCACAATGGCCATCGAAATCGACGCCGCGCCCCCCGGCCTGAGCCCGCCGGACCTGCGCAGCCTACGCGGTCCGCTGGCCTTCGCGGTGGCCTGTTTCGTGGTCTGGGGCCTGGCCTATGGTCTGCTCGACGTCCTCAATAAGCACTTCCAGGAGACGCTGAACGTCGGCAAGGCGCAGTCGACCTGGCTGCAGATAGCCTATTTCGGCGCCTATCTGCTCATGAGCCTGCCCGCCGGCATGCTGCTGCAGGCGCGCGGCTACAAGTTCGGCATCGTCTTCGGCCTGGTGGTGACGGCTGCAGGCGCCCTGCTGTTCATCCCCTCGGCCCAGGCGGCGAGCTTTCCCTTCTTCGTGGGCTCGATGTTCGTCATGGCCTCGGGGCTCTGCTTCCTGGAGACCGCCGCCGACACCTATGTCAACGTGCTGGGTCCGCCGGAGCACGCCTCGCGCAGGCTCAATCTCGCCCAGTCCTTCAATGCGCTGGGGGTCTTCTTCGGCCCGGTGATCGGGGGCGCGTTGTTCTTCCGGGAGGGCGCGGCGGACGGCGCGCAGCAGGCGGTGCAGGCCACCTATCTGGCCATCGCCATCGCCGTGCTGGTCTTCGCCGCCATCGTGGCGCGCGCGCGCCTTCCGGAGCTGGGCGCCGACCATGGCGTCGAGCTCCTGCACGCCGCCCCCGCGGGCGCAGCGGCCGGGCCGACGACGCTGGCGCAACCGCACTTCGTCTTCGGAGTGATCACCCAGGCGCTCTACATCGGCGCCCAGGTCGGCATCGGCGCCTTCTTCATCAACCTCGTCACCGAGACCTGGCCTGGCCTGACCTCGCGCGACGGCGCCTTCCTGCTATCGATCGCCGCCGCCGCCTATCTGGTCGGCCGCTTCGCCACCACCGCCCTGCTGCTGCGGGTTCGCCCCCGTGCCGTGCTGACGGCCTATGGCCTGATCAACCTGGCGCTCTGCCTAGTGGTCGCCGCCGGAATCGCCAAGGTCTCAGCGGTGGCGCTGATCGCCGTCTTCTTCTTCATGTCGACCATGTTCGCGACCATCTTCACCCTGGGCGTCGCCGACCTCGGCGCCGCCACCAAGCGCGGCGCCTCGCTCATGGTCATGGCGATCGGCGGCGGGGTTCTCTTGCCCTATCCGATGGGCCGGATCGCCGAGGCCTACGGCACGCCCGCCGCCTTCCTGCTGCCCGCCGCCTGCTTCGCCGTCGTGGCGGCCTATGGCTGGCGCGGCGCCGCGCGTCCGCACGCCGTCAGATGAGCGCGGCGGACGTCACCGCGGCGGCGGGCGCCTGAGGTCCCCGTCGACCGCCCGGGCCACCGCCTCGACGCCGTGCAACGGGTCGCCGTCGCGCCGCAGCATGTCGTAGTAGCGATGCAGGTCCGCGGTCGAAACGCGCCGTACTTTGTGCTCGCGAGACCACTCCAGGCCGATCCTCTGGCCCAGGGTGCAGACCTTCGGCTGCAGCGCCAGCCGCTCGACGGCGCCGCCGTGGGCGACAAGCTGGGCGGCGATATCGTTCCAGTTCGGCTTGCCAGGGAGGCAGGCCAGCAGGTGGTCGCACTCGCCGGTCCAGAACCGCTTGTACCACCGCGCGTGTTCGGCGGTGTCGAAGCGCAGGTCCGCCGGAGACACGTAGCTCCGGCACAGAGGATTCACGAAGGCCTGCGCCTGCGCCTGGCCCGACAGGGCGACGAACAGGGCCGCCAGCCCAAGGCCGCGCCGGATGAGCGCCGCCCGCGTCACAGGTTCGCCGTCAGCGGACCTTCCGGCCGGCCGTCGACGAACTGACGCACCCGCGGATCGGTGGTGGCGTCGAGATCCGCCGGCGAGCCGCTCCAGACGATCTTGCCCTCGTGCAGCAGGGCGATCTCGTCGCCGATGGTCCGCGCCGAGGCCAGGTCGTGGGTGATGGAGACCGCCGTGCAGCCCAGGCGCCGGACCTGTTCGATGATCAGGTCGTTGATGGCGGCGGCCGTGATCGGGTCCAGGCCCGTGGTCGGCTCGTCGAAGAACAGGATCTCCGGCGTCGCCACGATGGCGCGCGCCAGGCCGACCCGCTTCTGCATGCCGCCGGAGAGCTCGCCCGGAAAAAGGTCCGCGACCTTCGCATCCAGGCGGACGCGCTCCAGGGCGTCGATCGCGCGGGCCTTCGCGGCCTTGCGGCCGACGCCGTCGGCGTTGATCAGGCGGAAGGCGACGTTCTCCCAGACCGTGACGCTGTCGAACAGGGCCGCGCCCTGGAACAGGACGCCGAACCGCGAGAACAGCTTGCGCCGCGCCGAGGCCCTGAGGCCGCTCACATCCTGCCCGTCGAGGGCGATCTGGCCGGCGTCGGGATGCATCAGGCCGAGCGCGATCTTGAGCGTGACCGACTTGCCCTGACCCGACCCGCCGATGATCACCAATGAGCGCCCCGTCTCGACGCTGAGGTCCAGGCCGTCCAGGACCGACGTCGCGCCGAAGCGTTTGACCACGCCCTTCCAGGCGAGTTTCGCCGGCGCGCCGATTGGGGGAGCGCCGGTTGCGGGCGCGCTGATCGGGGGTGCGCTCATGTGTGGGCGAACAGCGAGGTGAGCAGATAGTCCGCGGCGAACACCAGGACCGAGGCGGAGACCACGGCGTGGGTGGTGGCGCGGCCCACGCCGCGCGCGCCGCCCTTGGCGTTGTAGCCGTGATAGCAGCCCATCAGGGTGACGAGGAAGCCGAACACGGCGGCCTTGATGAGGCCCGTGCCGACGTCGCCGACCTGCAGGAAGTCCATCGTATTGCGGATATAGACGGTCGGATTGAAGTCCAGCACCCGGGTGGCGACCAGCCAGCCGCCCGCCACGCCGAGTAGATCGGCGACCGCGGTCAGCAGGGGCAGGACCAGCACGCCGGCCAGCAGGCGCGGCGCCACCAGGTAGCGGAACGGATCGGTCGACAGGGTCTGCATGGCGTCGATCTGCTCGGTCGCCCGCATGGCGCCGAGTTCCGCCGCGATGGCCGCCGACACCCGCCCCGCCAGCATCAGAGCCGCCAGCACGGGACCCAGCTCCCGGGTGATGCCCAGAGCGACGATCTGCGGCATCACCTGCTCGGCGTTGAACCGCCCTCCTCCGGTGTAGATGTTGAGCGCCAGCGCCGCCCCGGTGAAGACCGCGGTCAGCCCCACGACCGGCAGGGAAAAGTAGCCGATCGCCGCGAGCTGCCGCAGCAGCCGGCCCGGGAACCAGGGCGGGCTCACCACGGCGATGACGCCACGGCCAGCGAAGGCCGCCACCGAGCCCACCTTCCGCAGCCCCGCCAGAACCGAGCGGCCGAGCAGGCGCACGGGGGCGAACCCGGCGGGCGGCGACGCCAAGGTCGGAGCCGTCATCTCAAAAATCCGGCAGCGCCGCGGGATCGCCGGCGGCGGCCCCGACGCCGGAGGACGGGGTCGTCGCGGCAGGGGCTGGCGCCGCCGCATTTCCTTCAACCGACGGCTGCGGCCGGATGACCTGGCCGATCAGGCCGAAGAGGTCGACGGACCCTTGGGTGTTCTCGATCTCGCCGCCCGGCTTGAGGTCGTCCATCGCCCCGCCGGGCGCGATCACGATGTGCGCCCCGCCGAGCAGGCTGTCGCTGGTCACCTTGGCGGTGGAGTCCGAAGGCAGCTTGACGTCCTCGTCGAGGCTCAGCTTCGTCACCGCCAGATATGTTTTGGGATCCAGGGTGATCGTCGAGACCGTGCCGATCTTCACGCCAGCGACGCTGACCACCGCGCCAGGCGTCAGCGCGCCCACTTCGCCGAACTTGGCGGTGACCTCGTATTGCCCCGCCTTTCGATCCACGCCGCCGACCGTCAGCGAATAGACCAGGAAGACGGCGGCCAGGGCGACCACCACCAGGCCCACCAAGGTTTCAGCCCATTGTTCGCGCATTTCCGACCGCCTCCGTTCGTCCGAGCCGGCTCAGCGCGGCGCCGGCTGCTGCGCGTCGCGCCGCAGCTGGGCGATCAGCACGTCGATGTCGCCGTGGGCGTTGTCGATGGTGGAGACGAAATCCTGCTGCTGGGTGATCGCCAGCCAGACGCCCTTGAACTGCACGTCGACGACCTTCCAGGCGCCGCCGGCGCCCAGCACCCGCCAGGAAATCACCACCGGCTGGGACAGCTGGCCGCCGGTCACCTGGGTGGCGACGATCACGTCCCCGGGCTTGCGGACGGTCGAGCCGGTCACCCGCAGGGTCTCGCCATGGTAGTCGCTGATCCGGTTCCGGTAGACGCTTTCCGCATAGGTGCGGAAGGTCGGCGCGAACTGGGCGCGCTGGGCCGGCGTGATCGTGCGGGCGTATTTGCCGAGGACGAAGTTGGTGATCCTCGGCACGTCGGCCAGGTCGTCGATCGCCCGGTGGAAGACGGCCGCCTTCTGGGACTCGCTCATGCGGTTGTCGGCGAGGACGGTGATCACCCGCTGGGCGCCGATCTGCACGAACTGTTCTGCGCCCGGATCGCGGACGCCGGGTGCGCCTTGGGCGGCTCCGCCGATGACGCTGAGCGCGGCGGCGGCGAAAACGGTGGCGCACAGCGTGCGCCGCTTCAGTTGAGGCATCATCAATTCCAGGTCTTCGAAGTACGGATCATTCAGACGGGGTTGGGGTTGGGTCGAAGTCGGGCAGCGTCGCCGTTTCGCCCGTCGCCCGGTCGATGACCGCCGCGCGATACTGGCTGTAGGCCGAGCGGGTGGTCACATAGGGATCGGTGGCGTCCTCCAGCGCCCTGTACGCCGCGTCGCCCGAGGCGCGCAGGTCGAGGGCGGTGACGCCGGTGCGGATCGCGCCCGAGGTGGAGGTGATCGGACCGGTGACGAAGCCGATGGGATCGGTGACGACATCGACCACCCGGCCCACGCCGTCGCGCAGGTTCAACGGTCCCATCACCGGCAGATAGACGTAGGGACCGGTCTGGGCGCCGTAGCGGCCGAGGGTCTGGCCGAAGTCCGACTCGTGGCCGCGCAGCCCCCAGCCGCTGGCCACGTCGAACATGCCAAGCAGGCCGACCGTGCTGTTGACGACGAAGCGCACCCCCGTGCGGCCCGCGCGCCCGGCATGTCCCTGCAGGAGGTCCTCCAGCGCCGTGGAGGGTTCGCCGAGGTTGAAGACCACCGAGCTGACCCGTTTGCGCACGACCTTCGGCGTCACGTACATGTAGCCGTGGGCGATCGGGCCGATCAGGACGCGGTCGAGGCCCATGCCGACGGCGAACAGGCCGCGGTTGACCGGCTGCCACGGGTCATAGGCGATCGGCGTATTGGCGGCGGTCAGCGTGTTTGCGGCCGCCGACGGCGCAATCGCCGGCTCCGCCGCCGGCTGTGCGGCCGCCGCAGTCGCGATCAGCGCGCCCGCCAGGCCAAGGCCGACATGTCGCCAGGCCGCGAACCGGCGTTCGATCATTCTGCTGGGTCGAGTCATGCTCACTCCGTAGACTGATGCCACGTAGCTATACCGTGCTCAGGATCAAGCCCACGCGTCAGGTATTCAGCGCAGCCCAGCGCTCGACGCCCAAATCCCTGGGCCCCTGTGCTCTGCAGGTTGCACATTCACGCGCCCGATGAATTATCAGCCTGGTCACGCCCTCGCCACCCTCGTTACTCCGAAGTTTCCGCAGGAACGCGCACGCGGGGACACGGGTCTCATCCGTGGCGCCCCTATCCTCGCACAGCGCCGCTTGGAGCTGTCTCACCCGATTTGCGGCGCCCGGCGCGGGATCTCCTTCGCCCAGTGGCGCATTTCCGGCACGGGTCTCCGCCGCCGCCGCAAGGCGGCTGCGCCGACGCCTTGCAAAGCGTATGGGTTCGGTCGAGTTTCGAGCAGAGCATCCAGGAGCAGCTGTGAGCAAAGACGACATCACCAAGGCGACCGCCGAGCGCGTTCTGGAGCTGGCCGAAGAGGTCGAGGCCTCCGCAGAGGCGACCCTCGGCGGCGCGGCCCTGGAGACCGCGCGTGCGGCCCTTCACAAATGGATCGACGGCCTGAAGGCGGTGGTGGTCAATCCGGCCCTCGGCCGCGTGACCGTCATCCACGAGAACGGACGCCAGTCCACCATCACCTCGCCCGACCTGCCGTTCGTGATGAGCACCCCGGTCAAGGACAAGCCGGCCGAATAGGTCGCGCCGCGGTCCCGCCCGGCTCAGCTTCCGAGATTGAGCAGGGCCGGGTCGCCGCCCTGGGCGGCGGTGTTGACGCTGACCGCCCGCTCCACGGCGTACCGGAGGAGCGCGTGCGGGCCGCCGGCCTTGGGGCCGGTGCCGGAGAGCCCCTCCCCGCCGAACGGCTGCACGCCGACGACGGCGCCGGTCATCGAACGGTTGACGTAGACATTGCCGGCCGGGACCGCGCGGCGCACCCGTTCGGCGAAGGCCTCGATGCGGCTATGGATGCCCAGCGTCAGCCCATAGCCCGCCGCCTTCAACGCCCCGGCGGCGGCGTCCAGGTTCTGCGGATCGTAGCGCACCACGTGCAGGATCGGCCCGAACACCTCCTTCTGCAGGAAGCTTGCGTCGGAAATCTCCGCGATCACCGGCCCGAAGAAATGCCCGCCCGGCGGAGCCTCGAGCTCGGCCAGCACCCAGGCCTCGCGCCCGAGCCGCTCCCTATGCGCCTCCAGTGCGGCGCGCGCCTCCTCGTCGATCACCGGACCCACATCGGTCGCGGGATCCGCCGGATCGCCGACGACCAGGGTGCGCATCGCCCCGACCAGCCCTTCCATCAAGAGGTCCGCGGTCTCGTCGGGGACGAACAGCAGCCGCAGCGCCGAGCAGCGCTGGCCGGCGGAGCCGATCGCCGAGGTCATGACGTCGTCGATCACCTGCTCGCGGAGCGCCGTGGTGTCGACGAACATGGCGTTGAGCCCGCCGGTCTCGGCGATGAAGGGGATGATCGGGCCGTTGCGCGCCGCCAGCGCCCGGTTGATCGCCCAGGCCGTCTCGGTGCCGCCGGTGAAGGCCACCCCGGAGCAGGCCGGATGAGTCACCAGCGCCTGGCCGACGCTTGCCCCCTCGCCGGGCAGCAGGTGCAGCAGGTCCGGATCCAGCCCCGCGGCGTGGAACAGCCGCACGGCCGCCGCGGCGATGAAAGGGGTCTGTTCGGCGGGCTTGACCAGGACCGCGTTGCCGGCGGCCAGCGCGGCGGCGATCTGGCCGGTGAAGATGGCCAGCGGGAAGTTCCACGGGCTGATGCAGGCGAAGACGCCGCGGCCGTGCAGCGACAGCCGGTTGGTCTCACCCACCGGCCCCTTCATCGTCTCGGGCCAGGCGAACTGGCGTTCGGCGAGGCTGGCGTAGTAGCGGCAGAAGTCGGCGGCCTCGCGCACCTCGGCGATCCCATCGGCCAGGGTCTTGCCGGCCTCGCGGGCGCAAAGGGCGATCAGCCGGTCGCGGTTCGCCTCCAGCGCATCGGCCATGGCGCGCAGCACCGGCGCCCGGCCGTCTCCGCCGAGCGCGTCCCAGTGGGGCTGGGCGGCCTGGGCGGCGGCGTAGGCGGCGTTCACGTCGTCCAGGCTCGCGTCGCCCGCCTCGCCCAGGACCCGTCCGAGATCGGCGGGCGCGCAGCGCGGCTGGCCGGCGCGGCCGGCGGTCTCGCGGCCGCCGACGATCGGCCCGGCGCTCAGGTCGTCGCCGTCCAGGGCGGCGACCGCCGCCGCCAGCCGGGCGCGGGTTTCGGCGATCGAGAGGTCGAGCCCCTCGCTGTTGCGCCGCGCCGCGCCGTAGAGGTCGCGCGGCAAGGGGATGCGCGGGTGCGGCCCGCCGCCGGACGCCCGCACCGCCTCGACCGGGTCGGAGACCACCTTCTCCACCGGAGTCTTCTCGTCCAGCAGGGCGTGGACGAAGGAGGTGTTGGCGCCGTTCTCCAGCAGCCGCCGGACCAAATAGGGCAGCAGGTCCTCGTGGCTGCCGACCGGCGCGTAGACCCGCAAGGGAAACGCGCCGTAGCGCTCGCGGGCGGCGGCGTAGAGCGCCTCGCCCATGCCGTGCAGCCGCTGGTGCTCGACCTTCAGCCCGGCGGCCTGCGCCATCTGCCGGACAGCCGCCAGGGTGTGGGCGTTGTGGGTTGCGAACTGGGCGTAGAGATCCGGCGCCGCCGCGATCAGCGCCCGCGCGCAGACCAGGTAGCAGAGATCGGTCGCGGCCTTGGTGGTCCAGACCGGATAGCCGGGCAGTCCGGCCACCTGGGCGCGCTTGATCTCGCTGTCCCAATAGGCGCCCTTGACCAGCCGCACCATCAGCCGCCGGCCGCGGCGCCGGGCGATCCCGGCCACGGCGTTGATCACCTCCGGAGCTCGCTTCTGATAGGCCTGCACCGCCAGGCCGAGGCCACGCCAGTCGCCGAGTTCGGCCTCGCCGGCCAGCCGGTCGAGCAGTTCCAGAGAGATCACCAGCCGGTCCGCCTCCTCGGCGTCCAGCGTCAGGTTGATGTCGGCCCTGGCGGCCTGGACGGCCAGCCGCAGGACGCGGGGATAGAGTTCGGCCCAGACCCGCTCGGCCTCGCGCGCCTCGTAGCGCGGCGACAGCGCCGAGAGCTTGACCGAGACGCCGTGGCCGGCCTCCGGCCCGCGGCCCGGATCCGCCAGCGCCACCTTGGCGATCGCCACGGCGTAGGCCGCCTCGTAGCGCTCGGCGTCGGCTTCGGTGCGAGCGCCCTCCCCCAGCATGTCGAATGAGCAGACGAAGCCCTCGGCCGCCGCCCGCCTCAGCGCCTTCTCGACCGTCGCGCCCAGCACGAACTGCTCGCCCATGATGCGCACGGCCACCCCCACCGCGTGGCGGATGACCGGCTCGCCCAGCCGGCCCGCGAGCCGGCGCAGGAAGCCCGGCAGGTCTTTCTCGGCCTGTTCGTCCGGATCGATCAGCCGGCCGGTGAGCATCAGGCTCCAGGTCGAGGCGTTGACCAGCACCGAGCCCGAGCGGCCGACGTGGCTCGCCCAGTCCGCCGAGGCGATCTTCTCGGCGATCAGCCGGTCGCGGGTCGCCTCGTCCGGCGTGCGCAGCAGGGCCTCGGCCAGGCACATCAGCGCCAGGCCCTCGGGCGTCGAAAGGCTGAATTCCTGCAGGAAATCCTCGACCAGGCCTTGGCGGCGGTCGCCGCGCCGGGCCGCGCCGACCAGGGCCAGCGCATCGGCGCGCACCGCCTCGCGGGCGTCCGGCGACAGGGGCTCGGCGGCGAGAAGCTGGGCCAGCGCGGCCCGCTCGTCGGTGAATTTCAGCGCGTCCAGATGATCCAGCGACATGGCGGCGACCCCGACGCCGACTGACCGGCGCATCTACGGGATACCTCACCTTTCTCCGGATAGGCTGCGGATATATGATCCAAATGCCGCACAATATCTGGGTGAATCACGCCTATGCCGGACGAACTTCGACTGGACGCCACCGACCGCCGATTGCTCCGCGTCCTGCAGGCCGACGGCCGCATCAGCAACCAGGAGCTGGCCCAGCGCTGCAACCTCTCGCCCTCGGCCTGTTCGGAGCGGGTCCGGCGGCTGCGCGAGCAGGGCTACATCACAGGCTTCGCCGCCCTCGTCGATCCGGCGAAGATCGGCCGCTCTCTGCTGATCTTCGTGGAGGTCGTCCTCGACCGCACCACCGCCGACGTGTTCGACGCCTTCGCCGCCGCCGCCCGGCGCGCGCCCGACGTGCTCGAGTGCTACATGGTGGCCGGCGGCTTCGACTATCTGATCAAGGCCCGCGTCCGCGACATGGAGGCCTATCGCGCCTTCCTGGGCGAGGTGCTGGTGCAGATGCCGGGCGTGCGCGAGACCCGCACCTACGCCGTCCTGGAGGAGATCAAGGCCGGCGCCGCCCTGCCGATCTGAGACGCTTAGCAGCTCCCAGGCAGCGGAGTCGTCCCACGACCTTGCGGATGGTGCTATGCAGACGAGGCCATCCTCGAGCTGGGGATCGTCGTCGCCCATGCCGCTGCAGCGCTCCGCCAGCGGTTGAATTCAGGGAACCCGCGCATGACGGAAGTCGTCTATCAGGTCGTCGAGCATGACGGCGGTTGGGCCTACAAGGTCGACGGCTCCTTCTCGGAGACCTTCCCGACGCATGAGGCGGCGCACCGCGCGGCCGTCCGCGCCGCAGCCGAGCAGCGCCAGCCGGGCGAGACCGCCGACATCGTCTACGAGGACGCCTCCGGCCGCTGGCACGCCGAAATCGACTCCGGCGACGACCGCCCCGACACCAGGGTCGACGACTGAACGGAGCCGCGAATGTCGAGTCAGGATGAGAGAGTCGCCGAAGGCGTCGAAGTCCGGGAGACCGGCGGGGGCAAGTTCCAGGTGGAGGTCCGCGCCGGCGGCGTGACCTTCCTCGCCGACGAACCGGCTGCGGTCGGCGGCCTGGGCTCCGGCCCCACCCCCTATGACCTGATCGCCTCGGCGCTCGGCGCCTGCACGGCGATGACGGTCAGGCTCTATGCGACGCGGAAACAGTGGCCCCTCGACGCAGTGACGGTCCGCGTGCTGCACCGCCGGGACGGACTGGAGGCGAAAGATCGTCTGGCGCGCGAAATCGTGCTGGACGGCGATCTCACGCCGGACCAGCGGCTCCGGATCCTGGAGATCGCCAACCGCTGTCCGGTCCACCAGACCCTGACGCGGGGGGTCGACGTGATCACCGTCCTGGCCGAACAGCCCCTTCCCGGCCGCCTGGACCCGGAGCCCACCGACCATGCCAACGACATGATCGAGGCCTGCCAGGACTGAGAGCGCATCGCCGCCCCCGCGGGGCGGCTGGGCAACGCGCGAACTTCAGGCGCTTAGGCGCGCGGCGTTCATCCGACGCATCCAGCGCACCAGGGCGGGATCCGGGTGGCGCTCGAGGATCTCGCGCAGGGCTGCGACGCGCTCGTCCTGTCCCAGTTTGAAGCGGGCGTGCACCGCCAGCGCCTCGGCGCGGAAGCCGATGATCGCCGCCTCCATCGGGGCGTAGCGGGCGCCCAGCCGCTCGGAGGTCCAGCCCGTCGGCTCCGCGGTCTCCATGGCCGCGACCAGCCGGCCCAAGGCGCCGCTGACCTCCGGCTCGAAGCGGAGGCGCGCCTCGATGCGCACCTGGGCGTAGTTCCAGGTCGGCGCCCAGTTGGCCTCCGAGACCCGGGCCGGGGAGACATAGGCCTGCGGCCCGGTGAACAGGATCACGGCCTCCGGCGACGCCTGCAGCGCGGCCATCAGCGGATTGCGCCGGGACATGTGTCCGACCAGGGCCGTGACCTGGCCCGCCGTATCGACGTCGGCCAGCAACGGCAGCAGGGCCGGCGGCTCGGCCCCGCTGGCGCGCGGGCACACCCAGGCCAGCGGAAATTCCGCGATCAGTTGGGCGACGTCCTCGGGGAGGTAGGTCTCGAAGGGCGACCCGGGCGCCGACGCGCTCACCGGCTGGTCCTCGACGCCACCGGCGGTCCTCGATCTTCACGCAGCACCGCGGCCATCCATCTGCTTTCTCCCGGCAGGATCGGTCCGCCGCCTGCGAGCGACAAGCGCCAATACCGACAAACCCATGGGGCCAAGGCGCCGGCCATTGCGGCCGTGGCGCGGCCCGCTACCTTGGCCCGGCCAACCTAGACCTTGAAAGCCCAGGAACGGGACCAATGCCGCGACCGTGGAAGCTGTCTCTCGGCGGAATGATCGATCCCGCCCGCGCCACTCCGGTCTATCTGCAGATCGCCCACGCCCTGATCCATGAGATCGAGCGCGGACGGCTGGTCTCGGGCGCCTACCTGCCGAGCAGCCGCGACCTGGCCAACCTCCTGGGCGTCAACCGCAAGACGGTCGTTCTGGCCTACGAGGACCTGATCGCCCAGGGCTGGCTGACCTCCGGCAGCACGCGCGGCACCATGGTCTCGGACCAGCTGCCGGCCGCCCGCGGCAGGCCGGCCGCGCCGACGCCGATGACCGACAAGGCGCCGGCCTACCGCTTCCACGCCCCGCCGGAACGGCCGCTCGCCCTGCCCTCGGACGCACGCATCCGCCTGGACGAAGGCTCCCCCGACGGCCGGCTGTTTCCGGAGGACATACTGGCGCGGGCCTATCGCACGGCGGTGCAGCAGGCCTCGCGGGGCAACCGCCTGCTCTATGGCGACCCGCGCGGCGCGCCCGGCCTGCGCCGCAGCCTCGCCGCCATGCTCGCCGCCGAGCGGGGCCTGAGCGTCGGGACGGAAAACATCTGCGTCACCCGCGGCAGCCAGAACGCCATCTTTCTGGCCGCGCGCACCCTGCTCTCGCCCGGCGACGCCGTGCTCGTCGAGAGCCTCACCTACGAGCCCGCGGCAGCGGCCTTCCAGGCCTGCGGAGCCCGGGTGGTCTCGGTCCGGACCGGCGACCAGGGGATCGACGTGGAGGATGTCGAGCGCCAGTGCCGCGCCCACCGCGTGCGCGCCATCTTCCTGACGCCGCACCACCAGTTCCCCACCACGGTGTCGCTGCGGCCCGACCGGCGGCTGCGCCTGCTGCTGCTCGCCCGGCAGTTCGACTTCGCGGTGATCGAGGACGACTACGACCACGAGTTCCACTTCGAGTCCCAGCCGCTGCTGCCGATGGCCAGCTACGCGCCGGAGCGGGTGATCTATGTGGGCTCTCTGTCGAAGCTGCTGCTGCCGGCCCTGCGCATCGGCTATATCGCAGCCCCCGCCCGCTTCATCGACGCCGTGGCCCACAACGTCTCGGTGACCGACGGCATGGGCAACACCATCACCGAGGAGGCGGCCGCCGAGCTGCTCGACAGCGGCGAGCTGCGCCGCCACGCGCGCAAAGTCGCCCAGATCTATGGCCGACGCCGGCTGGCCTTCGCCGAGGCGCTGCAGCGGCATCTGGGCGCGATGATCGACATGCGCATGCCGGACGGCGGCCTCGCCTTCTGGCTGCGCTTCCGCGACACGGCCGACCTCGACCGGATCGAGGCGCGCGCGCCGGGCCTTGGCCTGCGCATGGCCGATTCACGCTCCTTCGCCGCCAGCGACGACGCCGTGCGGGGCCTGAGGATCGGCTTCGCCAGCCTGCGCGAGGCCGAGGCCGACGCCGCCCTCAAGCTGATGGCCCAGGCGGCGGCGCGCGAACCCGCCTGCACGGAGTAACCGGCGTTCTTGGAGCGGCTTCTGACTCAGTAGTCCAGGACGACCCCGATCTGAGCGGTGTAGGCGCCCACCATGGCTCCGGACTGCCGCGCCAGGATGCGCCCGTAGACGGTGACCGTTTCCTGGAAGGAGCCGGCGAGGCTGGCGGTCCCGGCGATGGATTTGGCGCCGCCGCTGCCGCCGTCCCCCCAAAGGGTCGTTCTCGAAGGATCCAGAAACAGCTGATAGAGTAGACCGTTTGGCCCATCGGTGAGTTCGCGGTCGGAGGGGGCGCCTGGCCCGGTCAAGCTGATCGATCCGTTGATTACGACAGGAACCCCGTTGGAACTGGTGCAGGTCACGGTGATCGTCGCGGTGGAGTCCGTCGGCGCATCCTCGTAGGGCCCGTATTGGCCGAACATGAGCGGCGTGGCGGAGAGGGTGCAAACTGCACTGGCCTCGGCCGGGCCCGGCGCAGCGGCCAGCGCCGTCGACAGCCCCAGAACCGTCAGCCAGGCAAGTCGAACACGCATTGACCGGCGCTGAAGCGTCACTGGCACACCAGCGGGCCGATGAGCGGAATATCCCCCTTCACCGGCTTGTAGTCGAAGACCACGCCACAGGTCGCTCCGTCCGGCAAAACCACCTTCATGCGGTTTTTCGGCTGCAGGCCGGTCACATAGGCCGCGCCGTCATAGCCCACCGGTTCGGGTTCCGCGCCATCTACCCTGGCGACCGAGCCTAGGGGCAACGGATGACCCGCGCGGTCCTGCAGCGTCAGCAGGGCCGCGGCCACCTTTCGTACGTGAAAATCGACCATCACGCCGGATCGGTCGGCAGGACGCACCAGCACGAAGGTTCGTCCGACCTCAATGTCTGGAGGCAGTCGGGTGACGTCGACCGCGAGCCGATTGTTCTGGTAGGAGAGCAGCGAAGGAACCAGGAGCTTCCCGTGCGCATCGGTCCTGCCCACAGGCCGGTTCGCGTACAGCACAGGTACGCCCGCGATGTCGCCGGTGCTGACCACGGCGAAGCTGTCGAAAATCTGATCGCTGGCGAACACGCGGCCGCCGGCCAGGACAAGCGCGCCCCTGACGCCGGCGCGACCGGCGACCTGTCCGGCGGACCGGTCAAGGCCGGCCGACAGGCGACCCCAGCCGCGAAGCAACTCCCCTTCCGCCAACAGTCGAGCGGCGGCGCCTTCCGAGGCCTGCAGCCGGTAACCGTAGTCACCCGATCTCTGGGCGGACCTGGCGACGTTCGCCGATAATCTGGAACGCCCGCCCTCCTGCGAAGCCTCGACCGACCCGTAGGTCGAGCCGCCGAACGGGAAGCTGACGCCGATGCCCACGCCGAAGGCCCGCGTATCGCGAAGATCCTTGAAGCCGGTGGCGTAGAGGGAAGCTTGACCGACACTTGCGCTGTAGCTCGCCGTAATGATCTCGACCCGTTGATGGGCGACCACGCCTTCGTCGAGTCGCCCCTGCCCAGACCTCGCCGGCTGGATTCGCGAGGTTCGGCGGCTGTAGGCGACGCCGATATTTCCCCACCCTCCGAGCCGATAGCCAAGGTTCGCGTCCAGCGTCGATTTCGCCGTCGGAGACCCGTTCTCAGCAGCGATGTCCTGGTAACCTGAGGTGGAAAACCCGCCGCTGACGCCGAAGCTGGCGCGTCGCGAAACCCGTTGCACGCTCGCCCACCCCATGGCGCCGCCCGGCCTTGCGGAGCCGGGTTTTCCGCCGACACTGCCTGCCGTCGCCACGTTGACCACGCCGAGCGTTCCGATCAGCGAGGTGACGCCCCCGCCGAGCAGCGCCAATTCGCCCGTGGCCTCGCCATGGCCTTCCAGCGTCAGCCATTCGGTCAGGCCGTAGCGGGCCGATCCGTTCGCGGCCCATCCCGAATACCGATCACCGGCCTGGCCGAAATTTCGCCGCACGCCGCCGGATTCGACGGAATAGCTGCCCAGCCCTCGGGCCAGAAGCGCGGTGCTGGCGTAGAAGGGTAGGCTGATGAGGGTTTCCCGGCCGAGCACGTCCACGACCGTGACCGCCACCTCGCCTGCGCCCGTCACCACGGGGAGCGTCCGCACGTTGAAGGGACCGGCCTGCACAGACTCGCTAAGCTGGCGAACCCCGTTCACCAAGACGTTGACGGTTGAGGGCACCGCGGCAGTAGAGCTGATCTGCGGCAGGGGATAGGTGATCAGGTCGGGGCGCAGGCCGAAGTCGCTGGCCACCTGGGCGCCGCCGAGCCGCACGGCCCGCGTCCACGGCAGGGCTCCCGACACGACGTCGCCGACTCGCCACCGGCGCAGCTTGTCAGATTGGGTGTTCGTGTAGGTGGTCTCGAGGCGCACGACGTGCTTCTCGCCAGCGTTCGGTGCGACGTTGACGAAACCCGTGCTCTGAAACAGTCCGTACGGGCTGAAGGCGCGCCCGTCGAGCAGGGCGCCGCCAGTGGCCCGCGCCCAGCTGAACGTTCCGACGACGTCGTAGTTGAGCACCGCGCCGTAGTCAGGGCGCGACAGCGGCGCCAGAGGCGGCGGCGTTCGGCCGCGAAGCTCGGCGGGCTGCAGGGCGGAGTCGCCGGCCACCACCACCAGCGTCTGCTGCGCCTCATTCACCTTTGCGCGGACATTGGGAAGCGAGGTGAGCGGGATCGGCGCGCTGTCCGCCGGGACGCCCCGCGGGACAACGAAGCCAAGCTCACGCAATTCCGAGGGTCTGGCGTAGAGCGCGCCATCGCGGTCGATGAACTCGCCGACCCGGCCCGTCGCGCGACCATTCATCACCACCTCCAGGACCAGGGTGCGCTCGGCGCCCAACGCCGCGTCTGCCGCCAGCAGGGCTGCGAGCAGGGCGACGGCGCCCAGGCCGACCTTCGGCTCAAGGCGCCAGCGCAAGCGTTTGCTCGCTCTTGCCATTGCGGGTGGTGACGTTGAGGCGCAGCGCGCCCGCCGGCGCACGGCCGCCATCGACGACCCAATGGCGCTCGGCGCCGGCCAGGACGTACGGATTCGTGCCGCGAGCCACCGCGGACCGGCGACTGCCGTCGGCCAGAGTCACCACGATCGCCTGCACGGCGTCGTAGCCCCGTCCGGCATTGGTCGCCGACAGTACGATTTCCCCGCCGGGCGCGCGATCGACCCGCCATTGGAGCCCGTTGGGGGTCGGCGCCGCCGCCGCGACAATGACCGGCAGCGAGGCGCGCATCGCGATGACGATCTGCTGATCACGTGGGCTTGCGGTCGGGACCTCATCGACCAGCAGCCGGTAGCTGCGCTCGTTCGCGGTCGAGGTCCCGCCGCGCGACAACAGTCTCAAGGTCTGAGACGCGCCCGCAGGAATTGTGAAAACCGGCGGCGACAGGATGAGGTCGCGGGTGGGCGTCAGGACGTCCTCGTCCCCGGCCTGCGCCCAGGCATAGGCGCGGACCTGAACCGCGGCGGGCGTGTCGCCGCGGTTCCTGATCTCCATTGTCGCTGCGCTTGGGCCGTCAGCGAGGCTGATGGTGACGGGCGAGATCTCCAGAACGGCCGCCTGGGCCGTTCCGGAGAGCAGGCGCCCCACGGACAGCAGCGCCGCCAGGACAGGCATAGGTCGCATCACGCGTCTCCTTCGGCGCCGACGGCCTCAGTAGGTGAGCGTGACCAGAACCGTGTCGGTGTAGGGGGTCCCATTGCCGGAAACGAGGGTCTGGCCGGTGGTGACCTCTCCGTACACCGTCAAGGTCTGCTGCACCGCCGTTCCGGTGCCGGAAACCAGGCCCGCGCCAGCATCGCCCCAGCGCGTGGTGCGACCGACCTCCTTGAAGAGGTCATAGGCCAGGATATTGGACCCGCTCACCAGATTGCGCTGGGCCGCCACATTGTGCAGGCCGTTGCCCAGGCCGACGGTGTAGCCGCCGCCGCCGGTGCAGGTCACGTTGATAGTGGCCGTCCCGGGCGTGGCCCCGGTGAGCGCGACTTCGCCGAACGCCAGCGGAGTGGAATCCATGGTGCAGACGCTGGACACGCTGGCGCTGGCGCTCATGTTGGATGTCGCAGTCGCCGCCGAGGCGGCCTGGGCGGCCGCCACGCCAAGGACGGTGGTCGCAAGAAGAAGCGCGATTTTCATCGAATTACCTTTTGAGCGGACATTGTGACGCAGGGCCTTGAATACTTATTATCGACGGTAATTTCCGCCAATGACCGCCTTTGCATCCACTCAATATCGAATAGTATACACCTATAAGTTGACGATTGGGATTATTTATTATTTAAGTTCGATTTCAACCTCTGCCGTTCTACGCAAATCGGTCAAATATAGCGTTTCAACAACTGCCTAGCTCCCCAGATATCCAGCTGGATTCGTCGAAGCGAGCATTGAAATCTTACGCCACGGACCGGCCCGACGCGCAGCGGGTCCGCTCGGCGAGCTCGGGCCGAGTAGCTGGGGGGATCGCCAGCGGGTCGATGGCGGGATGGCCGGCGCCCCAGCCGGCCCGCGCGGAAAAGCGGGCCAGCCCCGGCGCGGACTTCGCTGATGTCCGCATTTGGTGCGTGCCACAATCGTTCAACGAGGTGGTTCTACGGATCTACGCGCCAGGCCGCAAAGACGGCCCAAGACGCCTCTTTTTCCGGTAAAATCAGAGACATCTCATCGCTGTGGTTCGGCGTTGGAACGACCTTGCCGCCTCCAAATCCGGCGCATTGGTACAGGCCTTGCGACACTCGAGGTTGTCGGCCCCGGATTGGTTCAATTCGGACGCGCAACTGGATCAACGCAAGGCTTCCCGGACCTCCCATGCGAACCTCGACGACGAAGATCTTCCGAGCCCTTCAGAAGAAGGCGCTCAGCCTGGCCGGTGTCGCTGCGCACGCGCCCGACTTCCTTCCGTTCTTCCTCGCCCCGCGGGACAGCACGCTGGGCCGCCAGCTGCGCGCCCGCCCCGAGCTGTGGGGCATGGCCGTCACCCCGTTCGTCTGCGCCGACTGGACCGTTCCCCAGCGGATCAGCACCCTCGTCGAGCACTGTCGGCGCGTGGACCAGCTGCCTGCGATGCTTTCGCAGGCGGTGGAGACCGAGGTCGAGTTGATGCGGCTCGAGGAGCTCGGCCCCTCCTGCCGTCTCGTGCTGCACCAGGTCGGATGGATGCTGCGCGAAGGACCGCTCACGCTCAGCCTCTTCGACGGAAGCCAACGCCTGTTCTCGCTGTCCTTCAGCCTCGTCGGCGAAGACGAAGGTCTGGTCGGCTATGTCGGCGGGCTGCAAGGCCTGCACAGCCCCGCGGCCCTCGAGCACTATCGGGAGATCACCAAGGCGGCCTACGGCCTGCGGCCGCGGGATCTCCTCTTCGAGCTCTTCTGCGCCCTGTGCCGCCAGCTCGGCGTCGCGCTGATCAAGGCTGTCAGCGACGAGCGCCACTCGCTCACGAGCGATTATGCGCGGCGCAATTCGCCCGTCTCCGCCGAGGCGCCTCGCCTCCGCTACAACGACGCCTGGCTGGAACGGGGCGGCTTTCAGATCTCGACGGCCTTTTTCGAGCTTCCGGTCGCCGCCCGGCGTCGCGCCTCCGCCGAGATCCCGGCCAAGAAGCGCAAGCTCTATGCGTCGCGATATCTGCTGCTGAACCTTTGGGAGAGCCGGCTCGACGCCGTCATGAAGAGCCTGCCGGACTTTGCGCCGCAGGCCGCTCCCGCCGCGCCGCGGCACGCGGAGCCGGCCTTCGCCGACGCCTGGGCTCAGCCGAACGACGCGATCCCGACATGGCTCCCGACTCAGCCTGCCGCAAGCGTCGAGGCCGAGATCCTCGAACCCGCCTGAACGCGCGGGACGCTCGCAGGTCTAGGCGGCGCGGTCGGTTCGCGAGACAACCACCGGGACCGCTTCCGGCTCCGCGCCGACGGCGGGCTCGGCCAGCTGCTGCACGCAGCCGTACCAGCCCATGCCGGCGTAGGTTTCGTAGCCCGGCGTCAGGGCGTAGCCGATCGTCTGGCCCTTGTCGGTGTAGCAGCCCATCGGGCCGGCCGAGACATCCAGGCGGACGGTCTCCGTCAGCACCCCGCGTCCGTCCGAGGCGGCCAGCACCCGATGCGCCTGGTCGAGGATCAGGACGCGCGACCGCGCTTTCTCGCTGTCGCTCAGCCGCACGCCGTCGACCACCGCCTGGGCCTGCGGCCGCCAGTCGAAGTGGATGCCCAGGACGCCGATGACCTTGCCGTCGGCGTCGCCGCCGGTGCGGATCGCGGTCGCATAGGTCGCCACCGGCGCATCGTTCAGCGCCGGCTCCTGCTGGATGTCGCAGGCGGCGAAGTCCGCGCCGGAGGCCGTGCGCATCGCCTGCAGGAACCACGGGGCCTGGGCTGCGGACAGCTGGGCGGTCTTCGGGTAGCGGGTCGGACGCCCGGTCGCCACCACCTTGCCGGCGGCGTCGCAGATCCACAGGTCGAGATAGACCGTGTAGGCGTCCAGGATGATTCCGAGGCGTTTGCTGGCGTGCTTGGCCTTCTCGGGCGACGGACTCTGCAGGCATTCGACGACAGCCGCGTCGGTGGCCCACCACCGCACGTCGCAGGTCCGTTCGTAGAGGTTGCGGTCGACGATCTCGATGGCGTTGAGCGCCAGGTCGACGAAACGCTGGCCGCGCAGATGCTCCAGTATCCCCCCGCCGACCGCCGTCAGCTCGGCCAGGTCCGCGGCGACCTCGCTTTCCATCGAGGCGGCGATGACGTCGATCTCGTTTGAGATCTTCTTGAATTCCTCGGCGACGACCGCGAACGGCTTGCCGGCTTCGCCAGCTCGCGCCGCGACGATCAGGGCGTTGACCGACAGCATCTTGGCCATGCGGTTGACGGTGGAGATCTCGCCAATGCGCAGCCCCGCCACTTTGCTGAGCCGCTCGGAGAGCTCCAGTATCCTTTCCGGCCGCGGGTCGGTCTCGGCTTCCGCCACGGTTGTTTCCCCGAATCGATGCCCGTTTCTCGGGTTATGGTCCGCCCGATCCGTAAGGAATTGCTTTACAAATACTTGCCCAATTCGGGCCGCCGTCAGGCGCGGCTCACCTTGGCGTCGAGCATGTAGCCGGCGCCGCGCATGGTGCGGATGATTTCGCCGTCGGCCTCGGCGTGCAGCTTGCGCCGGAGCCGGCTGATCTGGACATCGACGGCGCGGCCGGCGGGATCGGGCTCGCCGCCGTGCGCGTGTTCGAGCAGCTGGTCGCGGGAGAGGATCCGCTGGGGGTTGTCGAGAAAGGCCTGAAGCAGGGCGAATTCGCCTGCGGTCAGCAGGACGGTCGTGCCGCTCGGCGTGCGGACATGGCGGCGGTGGGCGTCCACCATGAAGCCGAGGAACTCATAGACCTTGGCCCGCCCCGGCGCGCCGCTGCGCGCCTCGTCCAGCCGCCGGATCACCGCGCGCACCCGGGCCAACAGCTCGCGCGGACTGCAGGGCTTGGACAGATAGTCGTCGGCGCCGAGCTCCAGGCCCAGCACGCGATCCACTTCGTCGCCCATGGCGCTCATCATGACGATCGCCGGTCCGCCGGCGCCGGCGACGCGGCGACAGATCGACAGGCCGTCCTCGCCGGGCAGCATCAGGTCGAGAATGATCAGGTCGATCGACCTCGCGGCGAGGACCGCCTCCATGGCCCGGGCGTCGCCGGCGAGGTGCAGCACATAGCCATGCTCCCGCAGGTAGCCGGCGATCTGTTCGCGCAGGCCCGCGTCGTCGTCGACGACCAGGATCTGGCGGGCGGGCAGGAAGCTTTGCATCGGAATCACGGCCTGTTCCTTGCCTGATGATTTCTGGGCCCGACGACCTTCGGGCCTGACGAATGTGGCGGCGACGCTTCGTTGAACGGAGCTCGGGCGCACTTCCGGCGTCAGGAGCAGACGAAGGTTTGCCGCCGCCCCCAGGCCCTCGATACAAAGGCGCAAGGTTCGATACCTTGCCGATAGGAAGCGGCCCTTGCCGAACCACATTGGAGTCGCACCGGACCAGCTGAGCTTGTCCTGGGGATTGCAATGTCTGTTCTTGCCGGCGCCCGCGCCACGACGACGGGTCGCGACGCCCGACTGCGCCGCAAATCGGCCCTCGCCCTGAGCGCCTCGGCGGCGACCCTGGCGGCGCTGGTCTCGACCGGCCCGGCCTGGGCGGCGACCACGGTCTCGGGCGGCTCGACGGCGGTGGCGACCTCGACCGCGGCGTCCGGCTCGGCCGACGACATCGTGCAGACGGGCACGCTCAGCGTCACCTCCGGCGCGGCGATCACCCTCGACAGCGACAACTCCGTCACCAACAGCGGGACGATCCAGCTCAAGGACGTCAGCGACGTCACCGGCGTCCTGGCCCAGGCCGGCCACACCGGCACGATCACCAACAGCGGCGCGATCAGCATCAGCGAGAGCGCGACCACGACGACCACCACCTCGACCGGCGTGGTGACCGGCCCCTTCGCCACCGGCTCGAACCGTTACGGCGTCCGCGTCACCGGCGCCGGGACCCTCACCGGCGACATCATCAACACCGGAACCATCTCGGTGCAGGGCGAGGATTCGGCGGGCATTTCGCTGGAATCGGCCCTCAGCGGCTCAATCACCAGTTCCGGGGCCATCGCCGTGGCGGGCTCACGCAGCTACGGGATCCACACGACGGGCGCGGTGGGCGGCGCGGTGACCCTCGCCAGTTCGGTGTCGGCTTCCGGCGAAGGCGCCCAGGCCGTGGCCATCGGCGGCGACGTCGGCGGCGGCCTGATCGTCGAGAGCACGGTGACCTCGACCGGCTACCACACGGCAAGCCGGTCGACGACGGCGAGCGTCCTGGCCGACCAGAACGCCAGCGACATCGCCCAGGGCGGGCCGGCGATCAGCGTGGCTGGCAGCCTCGGCGGCGGCCTGCTGATCTCCGCCCCGCCGAGCACCCTTTCGTCCACGGTCACCGACGTCAACGGCGACGGGATCGCCGACGCCAGCGAGACCACCGGCTCAGTGATCTCTTACGGAAGCGCGTCGGCCATCCAGCTGGGCGCGGTCGGGCGCGACATCTCCCTGGGCGACGTCGGCACGGGCGACAGCGCCTACGGCGTCGTCATCGGCGGGACGGTCTCGGGTCAGGGTCTGCGCGACGGGATCTCCGCCGCCGGCCTGCAGATCGGGGTCGACGGCGGCGGCGCCGTGACGATCAGCCATGGCGTCCACGTCAGCGGCACGTTGTCGGCCGTCGCCTACGGCGGCGACGCCTCCACCCTGCACCTCTATTCCGGGGCGAACGTGGCGTCGCTCTACAACACCGGCGTGATCAGCGCGGCGATGACCGGCGAAGGCGCCCAGTCGGCGCAAGCGATCGTCATCGAAGCCGGCGCCTCGCTGCCGGTGATCCAGAACGCCGCGACGATCAACGCCGTGGTGGTGGGCTCCACCGGCGATGCGGCGGCCATCGTCGACAAGTCCGGGACGCTCGTCCGCCTGGAGAACATCGGGACGATCAACGCGCAGACCGCTGCGGCGAGCGGATCGACCACTACGCCGACCGGCTCGACCGTCGCCATCGACGTCTCGGCCAACACCACCGGCTTCTCGCTGCTGAACTACCTGCCGAGCGGCGCGACCACGGCGGCGACCATCAACGGCTCGGTGCTGATGGGCTCGGGAAACGACAGCGTCGACATGGAGGCGGGCTCGCTCACCGGCGACCTCGCCTTCGGCGCCGGGGCCAACACCCTGACGATCGCCGGCGGCGCGACGGTCGCGGGCGGGCTGACCGCCGACGGCGGGACCCTGGCGCTGTCGGTGGACGACGGCTCGCTGACCATCACCAGCACCAGCTTCGTCAACCTGACCAGCCTGAACCTCGGCGCGGGCTCGTCCGTCGTCTTCACCGCCGATCCGGCGTCGGGGTCGGCGACCCAGTTCGACGTCGCCGGCGCGGCGACCATCGCCAGCGGGGCCAAGATCGACGTCCGGCTGGCCTCCTTCGCCACGGGCGCCGCCTCCTACACCCTGATCCGCGCCGACCAGCTGACCGCCTCCGGCGTCGACGGCAGCCTGCTCGGCAGCTCGCCCTACATCTACTCGGCCAGCATCTCGACCGACGCCGCGGCGGGCACGGTCTCCCTCGACCTGGCGCGCAAGACGGCCAGCGAGCTCGCCCTGCCGGCCGCCCTCTCCGGCGGCTACGAGCCGGTGATCGCCGCGGCCAGCGCCAACGCCGGCCTGAGCGCCGCGGTGCTCGCCCAGACCGACCGCGCCAGCTTCATCTCGGTCTACAACCAGCTCCTGCCGGAGCACTCCGGCGGGGTGTTCCGGATGGTCTCGGCCGGGGTCGAATCCTTTGGCCGGCCGCTCGACGAACGGCAGGGCGGCGGGGACGGCGGCGGCTGGCTGCAGGAGGTCAACTACGCCGCCCTGGCCGACGACAAGGGCGACATGCTCGGCTACCGCAGCTGGGGAGTCGGCCTGGTCGGCGGCTACGAGCTCCCGGCGACCCGGGCCGGGGTGTTCGGCGTGTCGCTCGGGGTCCTGTCGACGCAGATGCGCCCGCACGAGACCTCGGCCTCGACCCAGGTCAGCACCAATCTGGTGGACGCCGGCGGCTACTGGCGCGCCTCCTACGGGCGGTTTTCCGCCAACGCCCGGCTGGGCCTGGACTATCTGAACGCCACCAGCCGGCGCGCCGTCGACCTCATCAGCGACGACCAGACCCTGTTCTCCGAGACCGCCAGCGGCCACTGGTCCGGCTGGGGCGTCACCTCGCGGATGCGGGTCGCCTATGAGGGAAGCTGGCGCAATCTCTACCTGCGTCCGCAGGTCGGGCTCGACTATCTGAAGCTGCGTGAGGGCGGCTACCAGGAGGGCGGCAGCGACGCGCTGGATCTCAAGGTGGAGTCCCGAGACACCTCCGAGCTGACCAGCTTCGCCGGGATCACCCTCGGCGCCATCATCGGCGACGACGCCTCGTTCTGGAGTCCTGAGCTGCTGATTGGATATCGCAACGTGCTCAGCCGCAGCGGCGGCTCGACCACCGCGGCCTTCAGCTCGGGCGAGACCTTCACCGTCGGGCCGGTGGACTACGGCGACCAGGGGCTGGTCGCGCGGTTCGCCCTGAAAAGCGAGAGCGGACCGACCGCCTTCTCCTTCGAGGGCGGCGCCGAGAGGCGCGACGGCCTGACCGTCTTCGACGCCAAGATCGCCGGCCACTTCAGCTTCTGAGCGAGGTCGCGGCGGCCTGACGTTCCCCAGTGCCCGCCTCCCGGCAGGGATGAAGGGCCGGTCGGCGACCCGCGCCAGACGTTCGCCGCCGCGACGGCAAAGTTTTCTACGCGGCTACCCCAGATGAGGGGTCGCCGGACCCTCCTGGTGAGCGCAAAACTCAACCAGAAGGGGAAATACGATGCCAGTTACTGTGTACATCGATCAATTTTCTGCGATTACTTACGGCAATACGAGCGGAAATCTTTCCGGCCGCACCCGCGGCGATGCCGACGTCCTCACCGTCACAGGCAGCGGCGACATTCTCAGTGTCGTCGCCGTCGGCGACGCCGATTCGCTGTTGCGACAGGCGACAGGCGGGAACGACACGGTGACCGCCACCGCCCTCTTCGCAGAAGCTGTGGGCGACGCCTTCACCATTACGGATTGCGCGCGCGGGGGCGACGATGTGGTGTCGGCGAGCGCGCCTGGACCGGCCACCGCCATCGGCGACGCCAGGACCATCTCCGGACGGGGGTGGGGCGGCGACGACCAAGTCCTGGCGTCCGGATTTGGCTATGGCGACGCCTACCTGATCACCGACCAAGGCCACGGCGGCGATGACACGATCACCAATTTCAGCGGCGATTTCGCGGGTCGCTCCTTCGGTGACGCCGCGACGATGAGCGGCAGCGCCCGAGGCGGCGATGACCTGCTCAGCGTCAACGGCTTCGGGGCGGCCATCTACGGGGACGCAGAGACCCTGACGGACCGGGCTCAAGGCGGCGACGACACCCTCACGGCCCCGTCGTCGACGCCCTCCTTCGCCGTGGCGTTCATGTACGGCGACGGCCAAACACTGGCCGGTCGCGCGCGAGGCGGCGACGATGTGCTGATCAGCGGACAGCGTGCGAATGACCAGATGTGGGGCGACGCCGCCGTGGTGGGGCCTCACGCGACAACAGGCGCCGACCGCTACGTTTTCGCACCGCAGAACGGCGATGACCAGATCATGGATTTTCAGCCGGGGAAGGATCTCATCCAGCTCGACGGCTTCGGCTTCAGCGACTTCCAGGCTCTCGCCACGCACTTCCAGAGCACTCCCGATGGCGTGCTGATCAGCTTCGACGCCGACAACGGCGTCCTCGTGCGGAACGTCGGCTTGAACCAGCTTCACTCAGCGGACTTCATCCTGACCTAGAGGGTGGTTCGTCGAGGCGTCACAATCGGTGCGCGCGACAACCATTTGGCGCGGCGAGGGCGTCAAGGCGCGTCACCCTGCAAGACGACGGACGGGTAACTCAGATGTAGAGTGCCGTGGTCCAATCACGGAAGCCGTAGGTTCGATCCCTGCCCCGTCCACCAATCGCCGCGGTCGGCGGCCCGCCAGAGCGAGCCCTCTGACGGGTCCGGCGGCGAAAACTAGCCCACCAGGATCCAGTCTCCGGCGAGGCTCGCCGCCTGGACGCCCACGAGGACCACGCGCGCCGAGCCGTTCAGCGTCACCACGGCGTCGAGGCCCTCTTGTGCCAGGGTGTAGGCGGCGCCGTCTTCCAGCTGCAGTTGGTCGCCTTCCGCGCGGTTGAAGTCCTCGATCCGGTCCAGCCCCGCTTGGGCGAAGCTGTTGAAGACGTCGGCCCCTGCACCGCCGGTCACGGTGTCGTCGCCGCGATCGCCCGAGACGAAGTCGTCGCCCAGGCCGCCGCGCACCACGTCATTGCCTTGGCCGCCACGGACGGTGTCGCGGCCCGCGCCGCCTGCGCAGGTGTCCTGGCCCAGGTTGCCCAGCACGATGTCGTCGCCGGCGTTGCCAAACAGTTGGTCATTGCCCTGGCCGCCGACCACCCAGTCGCCGCCTAGCCCGCCGCTGGCCGTGTCTTCGCCCGTATTGCCCTGCAGGTCGTCGGGCCCGAGACCGCCCCACAGCTGGTCGTTTCCCTCCTCGCCGCGCAGGAAGTCCGCCCCGTCGCCCGCGGAGGCGCCAGGCGTCAGTCGATGGACTTCGCCGTCAAGCTCGATCGCGTAGAGCCGGCCGCGGCCGTCCACGGCGAAGGAGACCAGCTGGTCGAAGTCCCCGGCGGAGAGGGCGAGCTGATCGTTGCGGTTCTGGAAATCCTGGGCTTGGCCGTCCACCCGCCGCACCGACCAGAAGTTCGCGGTGTAGACGTCGGCGAACAGATAGAGGCCGTCCATGCCGCCTGGCCCGTGATAGACATAGCCGCCGGTCACCGCCTGGCCGCTGTAGAGCGGCGTCGTACGGTCGTAATCCAGGATCGGATCCGTGAGGCCGGCCGGCGCTGTTCCGCTGAAGGGCTGAAAGCCTTCCTTGAAACGCCAGCCGAAGTTCAGGCCGGACTGCCCGGCCGGGATCACGTCGACTTCCTCTCGCGCGCGCTCGCCGACGTCGCCGATCCACAGGTCGCCGGTGGCGGTGTCGAAGCTGGCCCGCCAGGGGTTGCGCAGCCCGTATGCCCAGACCTCGTCGGCGCCCGCAGCTGCGCCGGCGAACGGGTTGCCGCCGGGAATGGCGTAGTTGCGGCTGGCGTCGGCAGGGAAGGCGTCGCCGTTCACATCGATCCGCAGGATCTTGCCCAGCAGGCTGTCGAGGTTCTGGGCGTTGTTTTGCGGGTCGCCCGCCGAGCCGCCGTCGCCGCTCGAGATGTAGAGCATGCCGTCCGGACCGAAGCCCAGCCAACCGCCGTTGTGGTTCGCAAACGGCTGGTCATAGCCGAGGATCAGCCGGCCGGACGCCGCATCGGCGTGATCGCCGTCCGTCCGCCGGTACTCGCGCACCTCGGTGTCGCCCGCCGCGTTGGTCAGGTTCACGTAGAACAGGCCGTTTTCGGCATAGTTCGGATGGAACGCCAGCCCCAGCAGGCCCTGTTCGCCGCCTTGCGCCAGGCTGGCGTCGGGAAGATCCAGGAAGGAGTCGCCGTTCAACTGGCCGGTGTTGAGGTCCAGGATTCGGATCCGCCCGGTATGCTGCTCGACGATGAACAAGCGGTCGGGGTCGCCGGGAGGGGAGGCTGCGAAGAGGGAGTTCGACAGGCCCTGGGCCACCAGCACCGCGTCGATCCGCTCCGAACCCGCCTGCAGGTCCGCCGGGCCATGGCCCAGGAGCAGGTCGTCGCCCGCCCCGGCGAAGATGCGATCGCTGCCGTCGCCTCCGGAGAGAACATCGGCGACCGTCGTGCCGCTGAGCGTGTCCCGCGCGCCAGTTCCTACGATATCGGCCACCGTCGCCTCCGCCGCTCGCCCGGCTAGACGGGCCCGAACGGTCCCTCCAGGGCTCTCGCGAATCAAACGGACAGCGGATCGGAAGCGTCGCCGCGGTCACAAGGAAGTGAGCTGTCCGAAACCCACGGGCTCCGCGCCCGCAAATGGTCGCCGCTTCGATACAAGGCAGAGCCAAGCACGCCTTACGAGCGCCTGGCGAGACGGCGAATGTCCCTCTGCGCACGGGGCGTTTCCAGCCTCCCAGCCTGCTCCGCGCGCACCTGCCGAGAGAGTTCTCCCCTCCTCTCTCTACGGCCTGCGGCTCCCTGCGCTCCCCCGCGGGGAGCCGCCCCACCGGGGTCGCCGGCGCTCGCCGGAACCATGCGCCTCAGCCTTTCGCCTCGAGCCCCGGCGCGATCAGCGCCACGGCATTGTCGACGTGGGCCTCGATCACCGCGTCCGACGGAATGGGCGCGATGCCGCAGACCACGCGCATGTGCAGATCGCCGCGCAACATGCCCAGGAACTGCTCGGTCGTCAGCAGCGGCTGGGCGCAGCGGATCACGCCGCGCTCCGCCATCCCGGTGAGACGATCGGCCAGCTGCCGATGGCCGACGTCCGGGCCTTTCGCGAAGAAGATCCGCGCCACTTCGGGAAAGCGCTCGCCCTCGGCGTGCACCAGCCGGGCGAGGCTGAGCGGGATGGGCCTGTAGAGGGCGCGCAGAAAGCCCAAACCATAGCCGCGCAACAGCCCACGAACGTCGTCGTCCGGCAGCTCCGCGTCGGCGAGCGAGGCGAGCACCTCGCGGCAGGTCTCGGCCATCATCTCTTCGAACAGCTGCTCCTTGGACGGAAAGTATTTGTAGAGGGTCGCCTTGGAGCCGCCGAGGCGGGCGGCGATCGTCGACATGGAGGCGCCGGCGAAGCCGTCTTCCATGAAGACGTCGCGGGCGACGCTGAGGATGTGATCCCGTCGCAGCTCCGGCGCGGAGCGGCCGAGACGCGCTTTAGTGACCATTCCGTACAGTTAGCGCTTGACCGCGGATTGGCAAGCGGGCATTTGGCATTAGTGACCGAACTGTACGGTCATTAAAGAATGGAGACGGCGCTGCTGGCGCCCGAAACCCGATGCCGAATTCGACGTGCCCGCGCCCGCTTGACCTCGCCTCGCCTGCCGGACTCTCCCCCGTCCGAGCAGGACAAGCGGACCGGACGCTGCTGCCGCTCGCCCTCCTCCTCCTGGCGAGCGGCAGCCTTCTTTCGGCCTGCGCCAGCACGCCCGACCTGGGTCCCAAGCCTGCGCCGGCGGCGGTCGAAAGCTTCGCCACATCACAGAGCTTCATCGGCCCAGTGGCCGCCTGGCCCGCGGACCGCTGGTGGGTCGGCTTCGGCGACGCTCAGCTCACGGCGTTGATCGACGAGGCCGTCGCCGGCTCCCCCGATCTCGCCGCGGCCGACGCGCGGCTGCGGCGCGCCGAGGGCCTGGCCCAGGCCGCCGGCGCGGCTCTGCTGCCGTCGGTTTCGGCCAGGGCCGAGGCCGCTCAGGCTCGGCAGAGCTACAACAACGGAATCCCGCCGGCCTTCGTCCCCAAGGGTTGGAACGACACCGGCCGCGCCAGTCTCGACCTCTCGTATGAGCTCGACTTTTTCGGCCGCAACCGCGCCGCCCTGCGCGCGGCGACCTCCGATCGCGAGGCCGCGCGGATCGAGGCGCGGGCGGCCCGTCTGACCGTCGCAGGCGCGGTGGCCGAGGCCTACGCGGACTTCGCCCGCCAGGTGATCGAGCGCGACGTGGCGGAGACCGCCCTTCGCGTGCGAACGGACACCGCCGAACTCGTCGCGCGTCGTGTCGCCAACGGCGTCGACACCCTGGCCGAACAGCGCCAGGCCGAGGCCACGGTGCGTACGGCGCGGGCTTCCCTGGCGGCCAGCGACGAGGCCATCGGCCTGACCCGCAACCGCATCGCCGCCCTGCTGGGCGCCGGTCCCGACCGCGGGCTGGCCATCGCCCGACCGGCGAAGACGCCGGCGCGCGCCGGCGGCCTGCCCGCCAATCTGGCGCTGAACCTAGTCGGCCGCCGCGCGGACATCGTCACGGCCCGGATCCGCGCCGAGGCGGCGGCCGCCCGCATCGGCGTCGCCCGCGCCAACTTCTATCCCAACATCAATCTGACGGCCTTCATCGGCTACCAGTCGCTCGGCCTCGGCCAGCTGTTCGAGACGGGATCGACGATCGGCAGCGTCGGCCCGGCGATCAGCCTGCCGATCTTCCAGGGCGGCCGCCTGAGGGGCGAGTACCGGCAGGCGCGCGGCGATTACGACGAGGCCGTCGCGCTCTATGACGCGACGCTCACCCGCGCCCTGCGCGACGTCGCGGACGCCGCGACCAGCCGCCGGGCGCTGGACCTGCAACTGGGCGAGACCCGCGCGGCCGTCGCCGCCTCCGAGGACGCCTACCGGATCTCGCGGCAACGCTATGAGGGCGGGCTCTCGACCTTCCTCACCGTGCTGTCCGCCGAGGACGCCCTGCTCGCCAATCAGCGCTCGCTCGCCGAGCTCGAGACGCGCGCCTTCACGCTGGACGTCCAGCTGATCCGCGCCCTTGGCGGCGGCTTCGCCGCCTGACCCCGACCGACGACGAGGAGCCTTGCCGATGAACGACGCCGTTCTTGATCTCGCCGGGAGCAAGCCCCTGGCGCCCCCCGCTGCCGAAGCCGCCCGCCCCCCGCTCAACCGCAAGCGGGTCTTCACGATCTTCGGCGCGTCGCTCGCGGTGATCGCGCTCGGCTACGGCGCCTACGCCTTCGCGACGGGCGGGTCGCATGTCTCGACCGACAACGCCTATGTGAACGCCGACGTGGCCCAGGTCACCCCGCTCATTGCGGGCTCCGTGGCCGAGGTCCGGGTCGTCGACACCCAGTCGGTGCGAAAGGGCGATGTCCTGGTGGTGGTCGACCCGGCGGACGCGCGCATCGCGGTCCGGCAGGCGGAGGCCGAACTCGCGCGCGCCAGCCGGCGGGTCCAGCAGACCATGGCCACTGGCCAGTCGCTCTCCTCCCAGGTCACCACCCGCGGCGCCGAGATCGCCGGGTCTCGAGCGCGGATCGCCACGGCGCGCTCGGAGCTCGAGAAGGCGCGCATCGACCTGCAGCGGCGCGAGGCGCTGAGGGACGGCGGCGCGGTCTCCGGCGAGGAATTGACGAGCGCCCGCAACGCCTTCGCCGCCGCCCAGGCCGGGCTCGCGGCCGCCGAGGCCGACCTCACGGCGTCGACCTCGACACGCGCCTCGGCCGAGGGGCAGTTCGCCGCCAACGACGCCCTGGTCAAGGGTACGACGCTCGACACCAATCCCGAGATCCTGGCCGCTCGCGCCCAGCTCGACCGGGCGCAGCTGGACCTGGCGCGCACCGTCATCCGCGCCCCCTTCGACGGGGTGGTCTCGCGCCGCCAGGTGCAGGTCGGCCAGCGGGTCGCCCCGGGCGCCCAGCTGATGACGATCGTGCCGATTTCCCAGGTCTATGTGGAGGCGAACTTCAAGGAGGTTCAGCTGGCCCGCGTCCGTCCCGGCCAGCCGGTCGAGCTGGTCGCAGACCTCTATGGCGACAAGGTGAAATACCACGGCCGCGTCGCGGGCTTCTCCGGCGGCACCGGGTCGGCCTTCGCCGTGATCCCGGCGCAGAACGCCACCGGCAACTGGATCAAGGTCGTCCAGCGGCTGCCGGTGCGGGTGACGCTCGACCCGCGCGAGCTGGCCGAGCATCCCCTGCGGATCGGGCTTTCGATGGACGCCGTCGTCGACACGACCGAGCGGTAGGAGGATCCCGCCTTGTCCGCTGCCGCGCCCTACGACGACCCGCCGCCGCTCTCGGGCGCCAAGCTCGCGCTGGCGGGCATCGCCCTGGCTCTCGCCAACTTCGTGGTGGTGCTCGATATCACCATCGCCAACGTCTCGGTCCCGCACATCTCGGGCAGTCTCGGCGCGGCGCCGAGCCAGGGCACCTGGGTGCTCACCTCCTATGCGGTGGCCGAGGCGATCAGCGTCCCCCTGACCGGCTGGCTCGCCTCCCGGTTCGGCGCGGTGCGGGTGTTGATGGTCGGCCTGATCGGCTTCGGCTTCTTTTCCCTGCTCTGCGGCCTCGCCCCCAACCTGGGCTCGCTGCTGCTGTTCCGCGTGCTGCAGGGACTGTGCGGCGGGCCGATCATGCCGATGTCGCAGACGCTGATGCTGCGCGTCTTTCCCAAGAACAAGGCGGCGGCCGCGCTCGGCCTGTGGAGCATGACCACGGTCGTCGCCCCGATCGCCGGCCCCATCCTCGGCGGCGTGATTTCCGACAACTGGAGCTGGCCGTGGATCTTCCTGATCAACCTGCCGGTCGTCGCCTTCTGCGTGGCGGTGTCGTGGCGGGTGATCCGCGGCCACGAGACCCGGATCGCCAAGGCGCCGATCGACTTCGTGGGCCTCGGCCTGCTGGTGGTCTGGGTGGCGGCCCTGCAGATCATGCTCGACAAGGGACGCGAGGAGGACTGGTTCGCCAGCCCGCTGATCGTGCAGCTGGCGGTCGTCGCAGCGGTCGGCTTCGTCGCCTTCGTGCTCTGGGAGATGACGGAGAAGCACCCGATCGTCGATCTGCGCGTGCTGCGGCATCGCGGCTTCACCATCGGCGTCGCCGTGCAGAGCCTCAGCATCGCCCCCTTCTTCGCCGCCCTGGTCCTGGTTCCGCTGCTTCTACAGACCAACCTCGGCTACACCGCCACCTGGGCCGGATACGCCACGGCCTTCATGGGCGTTCTCGCCGTGCCGTTGTCGCCGCTCGTCGCAGGCATGGTGAACCGCTTCGACGTGCGCGCGCTGGTCGCGTTCGGCGTCGTCTGGCTGGCGGCCATGTCCCTCATGCGAACCGGCTGGATGTCCGGGATGGACTTCTTCAACGTCTCGCTGCCGCAGCTGCTCCAGGGCGTCGCCATGCCCTTCTTCTTCATCGGCACGACCGCCCTGGCGCTCGGCGCCGTCCGGCCAGAGGAGACCGCGTCCGCGGCCGGGCTGCAGAATTTCACCCGCACGCTCGCCGGCGCCATCGGCACCTCGGTGGCCACCACCGCCTGGGAACAGGGCGGCACGGCGGCGCGCGCCGAGCTGGTCGGAGTCCTCAACCAACCGGAGGCCACGATGGCGCGGGCCGTCGACGCGGGGATGTCGTTGGATCAGGCGCGCGCCTCGCTCGAACGGCTGGTGCAGACCGAGGCGCTCACCCTGGCGGCCAACAACATCTTCATGGCCAGCGCCGGAGTCTTCATCCTGGCCGCCGCCCTGGTCTGGCTCGCCCCGCGTCCCAAGGGCCCGGTCGACCTCAGCGCGTCGCACTAGGTCAGGAGGAGGCCGCCACCTTCGGCGCCGAACGCCCCCTCAGTCGCTTCGCGACAGCTCCCCCGCAAGCGGTGGAGCATCTACGGCCCAGATCCTCCACCGCGCAGCGGGGGAGGTGGCCCGAAGGGCCGGAGGGGGCGTTGCGGCGTCGGGGACAGTCCCTAAGCCAACTCGCACGCCGGCGTGGTCGGCTCGATCAGTTTGTAGAGGGTGGTGCGCTGGCGCAGCGTGCGGCCGGCGGATTCCGCCGCGGCGCGCAGCTCGACGACGCTGACCTCCTGGCCGTGCTCGGCGCCGGCGGCGCGGCTGATGCTCTCGTTCATCAGCACCCCGCCCAGGTCGTTGCAGCCGGCGTTGAGGCAGGCCGCCGCGCCTTCGACGCCCAGCTTCACCCAGGAGCACTGGATCGAGCCGATCGCCCCGTGCAGCACGATCCGGCTGACTGCGTGCATCAGCACCGACTCCCGCCAGGTCGGGCCCCGCCGCGCCTTGCCGCGCAGGTAGACCGGCGACTGCATGTGCACGAAGGGCAGGGGCACGAACTCGGTGAAGCCGCCGGTCTGCAATTGCAGACGCCGGATGGCGAGGAGATGGCGCGCCCAGTGCTCCGGCCGGTCGAGGTGGCCGAACATGATGGTGGCGGTGGTCGGCAGGCCGACCTCGTGGGCGTCGCGCACCACGTCCAGCCACTCCTGGGTATTGACCTTGTCGGGACAGATCTCTGCGCGGACCTCGTCGTCGAGGATCTCCGCCGCCGTGCCGGGCAGCGAACCCAGGCCGGCGTCCTTAAGCATCGAAAGGTAGTCGCGCACGCTCATTCCAAGCGTCTCGGCGCCGGAGCTGACCTCCAGCGGCGAGAAGGCGTGGACGTGCAGGTCGGGGACCGCCCGCTTCACCGCCTTCAGGATGCCGAGATAGGTGTCGCCGGTGTAGCTCGGGTGGATGCCGCCCTGCAGGCAGACCTCGGTCGCCCCGTTCGCCACAGCCTCGACGGCGCGTTCGGCCACCTCCTCGTCAGAGAGGACATAGGGCTTGTCGCGGGTTCCGGCCTTGGTCGAGGTCTTGGAGAAGGCGCAGAAGCTGCAGCTGTAGGTGCAGATGTTGGTGTAGTTGATGTTGCGGTTGACGGCGTAGGTGACCATGTCGCCGCGCACCTCGGCCCGCAGCGCATCGGCTGCGCGCACCACCGCCTCCGCATGCGCCCCACGGGCGGCGAACAGGGCGGTGATCTCGGTCTCCGCCAGCTCGACGCCGGAGGCGGCGCGGTCCAGCAGCCTGTCCAGCGAGCCGCCCGGGCCGATCGCCGGCGCGCCCAGCGGCGACCTCACCGAGCCCGGCGGATGGGCGGCGGAGCCCGGACACCAGTCATGGTCGCGGGCCAGGCCTTCGGTGTCGCTGAGCTTCAGCACGGGCGCGCGCAGCTTGGCGTCGAGCCATGCGGCGCGGGCGTGGACGAAGCGCGGATAGACGGTCAGCCGCTCGACCAGCGGCCGGCCGGCGCGGGCGCAGACCTCGGCCAGCTCTTCGATCTGCGGCCAGGGCGCCTCCGGATTCACATGGTCTATGGTGACCGGCGAGATCCCGCCCCAGTCGTCGATGCCAGCGTCCAGCAGGGCTTCCAGCCGGTCGTCGTTGAGGTTCGGCGGGGCCTGAACCGAGACCTCGTCGTCGAGGATGATCCGCGCCCAGGCTATGGCGCGGTAAAGGTCCTCGTCGGTGGGCTCGACGGCCAGCGCCATCTTGGTGTCGCCCTTGGCCCGGAAGTTCTGAACGATGACTTCCTGCAGGTGGCCGTGGCGGCGGTGGACGTCGCGCAGGGCGAAGAGAGAGTCGATCCGCTCGTCTTCGGTCTCGCCGATGCCGATCAGGATGCCGCTGGTGGTGGCGACGCGGGCCTCGCCGGCCGCGTCCAGCGAGGCGATCCGCACCGCCGGCAGCTTGTCCGGCGAGCCGAAATGCGGGCCGCCGCGTTCGCACAGCCGTTCGGAACTGCTCTCCAGCATCAGGCCGGTGGAGGCCGAGACCGCACGCAGGCGCTGGTGGTCCTCCAGCGTCAGGATGCCGGCGTTGATGTGCGGCAAGAGTCCCGTCTCGGTCAGCACCAGGCGGGCGACGTGCTCCAGATAGTCGACGGTGCGCGTAAAGCCGAGCGCCGCCAGCGCCTCACGGGCCGCCGGGTAGCGGCGCTCGGGCGCGTCGCCGAGGGTGAACAGCGCCTCCTTGCAGCCCATGGCCTTGCCCTGCCGGGCGATCTCCAGCACCTGGTCGGGCGAGAGGTAGGGCTGGGCCAGTTCCCGCGGCGCCTTGGCGAAGGTGCAGTAGTGGCAGACGTCGGCGCAGAGCTGCGTCAGCGGGATGAAGACTTTGCGCGAATAGGTGGTGCGCGCCGGACCGCGGGCGTCGCGGCGCGCGCGCGCCTCCGCCAGCAGGCTCTCGGTCGGGGCGCCCAGGAGGCGGCGCTTCAGCTGTTCGTCCATGCTCATTCCTACGGCTCCCACCCTGTCCTCAATTCCGCGGCCGACCGGCTGTTTTCAGCTCTGTGCGGCCGCACTTCGATCAGACGCCCGCCGCGGCGAGCGTCGCCTCCGCCAAAGCCACGCGATCGGCATGCGACCTCATGATGGTAGGCGCAACGACCGCCGCGAGGCCAAGCGCCTCGATGGCGGGCGCCTCGGCGCGGTCCGCCTCGTCGATCATCAGCTGGTCGATGAGGCCGTGATAGTGCCGGGCGACCCCGACCACGTCGACGCTCGCGCCCAGCTCGGTCATCAGCTTGGCTGTCGGCCCCTTGATCGCCTGGCCCGCGACGATCGGCGAGACCGCCACCCGTGGCGCGGCCAGGCTGGCCAGCCGCTGGCGCACGCCAGGCAGCGACAGCAGGGGATCGATGCTGAGGTAGGGGTTCGAGGGGCAGATGATCACCGCGCCCAGGTCTTCCCGCGCCAGGGCGGCGGCGAAGCCCGGCGACGGCTGGGCCTCGAGCGCGCCGGCGAAGCCGATCGCGCGGGCCACCGGGCGGCATTGTTCGGCGACGAAATAGCGCTGGAAGTCCAGCACGCCGTCGTCGGTCTCGACCTTGGTGCGCACCGGATCGTCGGTCATCGGAATGATCGCCGCCGCGATCCCGAGGCTGGCGGCGAGGCTCGCCGTTACCTGCGACAGGGTTTCGCCCTCGCGCAGGCGGTGCGTGCGGGCGATGTGCATGGCGAGGTCGCGGTCGCCGAGCTGGAACCATTGCGGCTCGCCCAGCCGGCCCAGCTGGGCCATGGCCTGCCAGCTCTCGTCCGCGACGCCCCAGCCGCGCACCGTGTCGGAGAGGCCGGACAGGGTGTAGACCACGGTGTCGATGTCCGGCGAGATCGCCAGCCCGACATGCTCGAAGTCGTCGCCGGTGTTGACGACGATGGTCAGCCGCTCGGCCGGCAGCACGGCGGCCAGCCCGGCCGCCAGCTTGGCGCCGCCGACGCCGCCGCACAGGGCGAGAACATGGCGCCCGCTCATTGGAACAGGTCCTCCTTCAGCGGACGCAGACCCGCGACCGCGCCGGGGCCGTCCGCATCGCTGACGAAGCGGTCCGCGCCGCGGACGATGGCGGCGGGCACGCCTTCGGCCCCCTCGCCCATCACCAGCACCGCCGCCGCCGCCAGGCTGTCGGCCACCGCCACCAGGGTCGCCTGCAGCGTACGGCCGAAGAGGTCGGTCTCGCCGCGCCGGTCGTCGATGACGGTCAGGCCGCTGACGCCGATCGCCGTGCCGATCGTGCCCATCCGCCAGGCGCGGCCCAGGCTGTCGGCGATCACCACCGCCGGCGCGACGCCGGTCTGGGCTTTCAGCTCGGCGCGGATCGCCCGGGCGCTGGCGTCGGGATCGACCGGCCAGAGCAGCACCGTGTCCTCGTCCCCGCCCTCGACATTGGAGGCGTCGATGCCGGCGTTGGCGGCGACGTGGCCGGTGCGATGCCGGGTGATCACCACCATCGGCGTCGTGCGGACCAGCGCTTCGCTCTCGTCGCACAAGAGCTGCATCAGCGGCGCGGGACGGCCGGTCTGGGCCGCGAGGGTCTGCGCCGCCTCGCCGGCTTCGACGTCGTGCAGCCGAACGATCCGCCCCTCGGCCTTGGAGACGATCTTCTGGGCCAGCACCACCACGTCCCCCGCGGCGATCGGGGTCCCCTGGCGGGCGGCGGCGGCGGCCACCTCGCCGGCCACGCTGAAGCCCGGGCCGAACATCGGCAGGCCTTCCAGCGGCAGGACGCTCAGAGGCCGGGCGCTGCGGCGCGCCGTCTCCTTGGCGTTCACGTCGTCCATTATGGTCTCAGACCCGGGGGGAGCTGCGACGTGGAGCGGACGGCCCTTTCGGCCAGCTTCAACGTCCGGGGTTTCGCGTGGCCGGCCTATCGCACGGCGAGTTGCGTCCAGGCATGACCGATGCGTCGCGCGAATGCAACCTTGCCTCCCCGCCGATCCAGGGTATGGCGGGAGACATCGCACCAACGAACAAGACTGAGGGAAACAGGGAATGGCGAAGATAGCTGTGGTCGGCGGCACCGGGGATCTGGGCTCGGCGATCGCCAGGTCGTTGGTGAAGGCCGGCCATCAGGTCTCGATCGGCTCGCGCAAGGCCGAGTCCGCGGCCCAACACGCCGCCGAGCTGGGCGGCCAGGTCGGCCACGGCGTGAACGCCGAGGTCGCGGCCGGCGCCGACTTCGTTATCGTCACCGTGCCCTACGCCGCCCAGGCCGGCACCCTGCGCGACATCAAGGACGCCGTCGGCCAGGCTATCGTCATCGACACCACTGTCCCGCTGGTCCCACCGAAGGTAATGCGGGTGCAGTTGCCCGCCGCCGGCTGTGCGGCGCTGGAGGCGCGTGAGCACCTTGGGCCGGACGTGCGGCTGGTCTCGGCCTTCCACAACGTCGCCGCGCACAAGCTCGCCGAAGGCCATGGCGTCGACTGCGACGTGCTGGTGTTCAGCGACGACGTCGAGGCGCGGACCGAGGTGGTCTCGCTGGTGGCGAGCATGGGCCTGCGCGGGCTGGCCGCCGGCTCGCTCGCCAACTCCGCCGCGGCCGAAGCCCTGACGTCGATCCTGATCTTCTTCAACAAGACCTATAAGGCCGACGGCGCCGGCGTCCGCTTCACCGGCCTGACGACGGCGCCGCCGATTTCGTAAGGCGCAGGCCCTTCTCCCCTTGTGGGAGAAGGTGTCGGGCGCAAGCCCGACGGAGGAGGGGTCGAAGATGATCTCCGCCTCGAAAGCTTCGCCGCCACCCGAGAGTTCTGAGAGACCCCTCATCCGACCCGCTTCGCGGGCCACCTTCTCCCACAAGGGGAGAAGGGTGTTGAGCAAGGAAGAGACATCCCCACCGATGACCGCGTCGCCGCCATGAGCCGCTGGGTCCTGACGCCCGTGAAGGCGCCCGAGGCCTGCAAGACGCGGCTGAGCCCCGTGCTCAGCGAGGCCGCGCGGCGGGAGCTCGTGGCGCGCATGCTTCGCCATGTGGTCGAGACCGCCGCCGCCGCGCCCGACGTGGACGAGGTGGTGCTGCTCGGCCCCTCCAGCCATGGCCTCGCCGGCGCGATGCGGCGGCTGGCGGACCCCGGCGGCGGCCTCAACGCAGCGCTGGCCTCCGCCCTGCCGGCCGCCGCGGCCGCGGGCGTGGACCGGCTGGTGATCCTGGCCGGCGACCTGCCGCGCGTCAGCGTGGCGGACGTCGAGGCGCTCGCCCGCCTGGCGCCCGGACGTCTGGGCGTCGCCCCGGACCGGAGGGGAACCGGCACCAACGCCCTGTCCCTGCCCCTTCCGGCGGCCCAGGACTTCCACTTCCAGTACGGGACGGACAGCTTCGCGCGGCACAGCGCCGAGGCCGCGCGCCTTGGCCTGGCGCTCGAGGTGATCCGCTCGGAGACCCTCGGGCTGGATGTCGACGAGCCGGAGGACCTCGCCGAGGCCGCAAAGACTTGAACACCTGATCAATATATCGCCGCGGCGATCTCAGGGGCCTGCCAGCGTTGACCGCCTTCAGACCGGCCCACATAGTTCGGCCCGCGAGGATCCAAGGGGAGGTCCGCGCCAGACCGCTCGTGCAAGGGCGGCCCAATGCGCGAGGTGTGAGAACATGGTTCCCAGCGATAAGCTCCTGGAAAACCAGGTCGCCGTGGTGACGGGCGGCGGCGGCGGCATCGGCCGGGCCATCGCGCTGGCCTTCGCCGGAGCCGGCGCCGACGTGGTCATCGGCGACATCGTCCCCGAGCGCTGCGAGGAGACCGCCGAGCGCGTGCGCGAACTCGGCCGCCGGGCGATCGGCCTGCCCACCGACGTCATGGACACCGCCCAGGTCGAGACCCTGGTGACGCGCGCGGTCGAGGAATTCGGTCGGCTCGACATCCTGGTGAACAACGCCGGCGGCGTGACCATGCGGCCGTTCCTCGAACAGTCCGAACGGTCCTGGCGCAAGCATGTCGACCTCAACCTGATCAGCATGTTCGCGGCCACCTCGGCGGCGGTTCCGATCATGATCAAGGGCGGCCGCGGCGGCGCCATCCTCAACGTCACCAGCATCGAGGCCTCGCGCGCCGCGCCCTATGCGGCGGTCTATTCCGCCTGCAAGGCCGGCATGAACAACTTCACCCGCACGATGGCGATCGAGCTTTCCGACCACGGTGTCCGGGTCAACGCCATCGCCCCGGACTTCACCCCGACGCCCGGCCTGCGGGGCAATCACAGGGGCCCGGTCGATCCGGCGACCTGGATCCCGTTCACGCCGCGGCAGCAGGAAACCATGGCCCGGCGCATTCCGCTCGGCCGGGGCGGCCTGGAGAGCGAGTGCGGCGACGCCGCCCTCTATCTGTGCTCGCCGATGGCGAGTTATGTGACCGGCGTCATCCTGCCGGTGGACGGTGGGACCTGGGCGTCCGGCGGCTGGGTGCGAAGCAGCACCGGCAAGTGGGTTCTGAGCGAAGTCGCCGCAGATCCGGCCTGAACGACAGAATTATCGCAGAGAAAAACGAGGAAGCGCCTGTGAAGATCAACGTCACCATGCCGTTCGACCGGACGGACGCGCCTGAGGAGTTTGTCCGGCCGGAAGCGGTCGCCGAGGTCAGCGCGGTCCTCGATCGCACCGGCTTCAACGCCGCCCTGGTGACCGACCACCCCTGCCCCACCGGCCGTTGGCTGGAGGCGGGCGGCCACCACGCCCAGGACCCCTTCGTCATGCTGTCGCTGATCGCGGCCCACACCAAGCGGGTGCGGCTGCAGACCGGCATCCTGGTCCTGCCCTACCGCAACCCCTTCATCACCGCGCGTTCGATCGCGAGCCTCGACGTCTTCTCCGGCGGCCGGGTCACGCTCAGCGTCGGGGCGGGCTATCTGAAGGGCGAGTACAAGGCGCTCGGCGCCGACTTCGACAGCCGCAACGACATCATGGACGAGTACATTCTCGCGATGAAGGCGGCCTGGACCAACGAGGAATTCACCTTCAAGGGCAGCGGCTACGAGGCGCTCGGCAACCGCATCGTGCCGCTGCCGCTGCAAAAGCCGCACCCGCCGATCTACATCGGCGGCAACTCCAAGCGCGCGATCCGCCGGGCCGTCGAGCTCGCCGACGGCTGGAACCCCTTCTTCACGCCCGCCGCCATCTCCTCGACCAGCCGCACCACCGCCATGACCGACGAAATGGATCTGGCGACTGGCATCGACTACATGCGCGCCCATTGCGAAAAGATCGGTCGCGAGACGCCGCCGGAGATCGTGCTCGCCAGCATCAACCAGACCGGCGAGGACACCAGCCCGCAGTACCTGATCGACAAGCTCAGCGGCTATGCGGAGCTGGGCGTGAGCACGGCGGCGACCAACTTCCATGTCAGCACGCGGGCCGAATGGATCGATCGGGCCGAGAGGTTCAGCGCCGAGGTCATCTCCAAGCTGGGCTGAGGCCGCGGGTGCCCTTCTCCCGATGTAGGAGAAGGTGGCCCGCCAAGCGGGTCGGATGAGGGGGCTCGGGGCCGGCAGGGGGCCGCTCACCAGCGCATCGCGATGGCGCGGCTGCGGGCGCGGAGCAGGTGCAGACGCATGGCGGCCTCGGCGACCTCGGGCTCGCCGCGCTCGATCGCTTCGGCGACGACCACATGCTCCAGCTCGACGCGCTTGGCGCGCTCCTTCGCGCCGTCGGCCGCCAGCGCGAGGCTGGGGACGATCAGGCCTTCGACACGGGCGTCGAGGGCGTCGAGCGTCAGGCGGAACATCGGGTTGTGCGACGCCTCGGCGATCGCCCGGTGGAAGTGAAGGTCATGATCGCCGGCCGGCTCGCCCGCGGCGAGCGCGGCCACCAGGTCCGCCGTCGCGGCCTTGATCGCCAGCAGCTCGCTTTCCGTGCGATGCAGCGCCGCCAGCCGGGCGGCGACCGGCTCTACGGCGATGCGAATCTCGAAGGTGTCCAGCCTGGCCCGCACCTGCGCCGGCAGCAGGTGCTGGATCATGCGCTCCGCTGGCCGCTGGCGCACGAAGGACCCGGCGCCGCGCCGCGACTCGATCAGGCCATCGCCCTGCAGCCGGGTGAGCGCCTCTCGAACGATCGGCCGCGAGACCGCAGTCAGCCTGCTGAGCTCGTGCTCCGACGGCAGGCGGTCGCCCTGATCCAGGTTCTGTTCGAGGATGAAGGCGAGCAGCTGGCCGTAGACCCGGTCGGCCAGGCGTTCGCCGGGCTCCTCGCCCTGGGCTGCGGACAGCAGCGCCCTGGAGTCGCTGGCGATGGCTGGCTTCACAGGCAATCCCGACATGGCGACGATCAGCGACCGCTCTCAAGCTAGGTCGCATGCCGCGCTCCTCGCAACAAGATGGCGGCAGGTCATGCGAAAAGGCGCCGGACGACCTCCCACGCCGTCCGGCCAAGTAGGGAGTCTGTCGCCTAGCGCGAGCCGAAGGCGTAGCGCAGGTTCACGCCCACCTCGCGCACCGGCGTCAGCCGGATCGGGCCGAGGTAGGAGCTGGAGATCGTCCCGCCGACCGCCGTGCGGAAGGTCGGCGGCTGCAGCTGCTGCACCCCGGTGGTCAGGACGCCGTTGCTTCGGCTCAGGACCTCTCGCGTGTTGGTGAGGTTCTTGGCGTAGAGCGACACATCCCAGCCGCCGTCCTTGCTGCGAACGCCGGCGTAGGCGTTCAGCAGGCCGTAGTCGCTGACGTTGTCGTAGGGGTTGTAGGGATCCTGCTTGTTCTTCGGATAATAGGAGAGCAGGCCGCGCACATAGCCGTCGATGCTGTCGTTGAGCGGCCTCGCGTATTCCGACTGCAGCACCAGGCTCCACTTCGGCGTCTGCGAGATCGCATCCTTCACCCGACATTCGGCGACGGCTTCGCCGCCGCTGGACGCCTGCAGCTGCGCCAGCGTCGGGGTGACCGCATTGGAGTCCGGAACGCCGTCCCTGTTGAGGTCCGTACAGGGGATCAGCTGGTTCTTCATCTTGCTCTTGGCGTAGCTGAACGCCGCGGTGATGTTGAACCCCTGGGCCACCTGGAAAGCCGCATCGACGTCAACGCCGTCGATCTTCGCGTCGACGCTCGAGCCGAAGTTGAAGGTGTTCGGCCGCGCGCCGGTCGCGTTGAGGTCGACGTACCAGATCGCCGGGCCGCGATAGATGAAGTTCTTGAAATCCTGGTGGTAGACCGCGGCGTTGAACAGGAGCCGTTTGTCGAGCATCGTCGATTTGAAGCCCAGCTCATAGGACTTCGACTTCTCGTTCTCGAGGTCCGTGTACTTCTGCAGCCTCGGCGTCAGCGGACGGAACACGCCCACGAAGAACGGCCCCGGACGGAAGGCGCTGCCGGTGTTCGCATAAACCAGGACGTCCTGGCTGAATTTATGCGACAGCGAGACATTGTAGACCGTCGCCTCGTCCTTGCTGTGCGTATTGAGCAAGGCGGCGCCATTGACGACCAGGGATCCGCTGTCCTGGTACCAGATGTGCCGCAGTCCGCCGGACAGTTCGGTGGCGTCGCCAAGATGCCAGGTCGCATTGCCAAAGACCGACCGTTCCTTGGACTTGCCGCGCCGCTGGATCGGCGTGTTGACGATCGACACCAGGTTGTTGCCGATGGTGATGGCGCTCTGGCTGACCAGGTCGCTGGGCGGGTTGAAGTCGCTCAGATAGGCGCCGACCGTGTAGTCGAACTGGCCGAACAGCCGCTCGTCCGAAGCCAGGCGGATTTCGTTGGTCGTCTGCTTCGCCCGCGAATGCAGGGTCTGACCGTATTCCCGGCCCTTGAAGGCGTTCCCCGCGTCGCTGGGCGAGAAGGCGACGATGTCCTGTTTGCTCCAGGAGCCCACGTAGCTCAGCTTCTGGCCGGCGAACCGATAGTCGACGTTGCCGGTGACGATGTCCTGCTTCTGGCGATTGGTCCGCGCGCCGTCGGTGATGCCCAGCCGGTCCCCGGCGTGGATGACCGGCCCGACGACCGGCGCGGCGGGATTGACGAGCGACAGCGATTCGACGGGATCGAAGGCGATCAGATCACGGTTGTAGTGCTGGTACATCAGGTTGACGGCGAGGTTGTCGTTCGGCTCGAACCGCAGGCTCGGACGCACGCCCCAGGACTTCGACGACGGCTTGAGGCCGTTGTTGATGCTGCGGACCTGATCATAATGGTTGTCGTCGATGATCCCGGCGACCCGGAAGGCCAGGACCTCCTTGATGATCGGCAGATTCAGCGCCCCGTTAAGGTTGCGTCCGCCCTGGTCGCTGAGCGCCAGGTTACCCACGCCGCCGACGTCGCTGAGGTTCGGCCGGGCCGTCGTGACGGTGATCGCGCCAGAGGGCGACGAGGCGCCGCGCAGCGTGCCCTGCGGTCCGCGCAACACTTCGATCTGGCCGACGTCGAACATCGACTGGAACAGGAAGCTCGACCCAATAGTGGCTTCGTTGAGGTAGAAGGCGACGGTCGGCGCTGCCCCGGATTCGACCTGGAACGAGGCGCCGCGGATGGTAGCCGCCGTGGTGTAGCCGGTGTTGCCGGACGACAGGTTCAGGCCCGGCACGATCGCCTGGACGTCTTCGAACTTCTGGATGTTCAGCTTCTGAAGCGTGTTGCCGGTCACGGCGTTCACCGTCTGCGGCACCGTCTGCAGGCTCTCGGCCTTGCGCCGTGCGGTGACGACGATCTCGCTCAGCATGGCGTCGTCGGAAGAGCTGGCCGCCGGCTGGGCCATGGCCGCGGTCGAAATCGCCGCGACGCTCACGCTCGCGAGTACGAGCGACATACCTCTTGTCATCAATCCCCCCTTGTTGCCTGACATCTTCGCCCTTCTGGGACGATAGCGGTGTTGAGCGAGCCCTACTACGGAGTCTAAAAAAACGAAAGGACACAGTCATTTGTGAGCCACAAAAGATTCCGGAGATTTTCGAGTGGCTGAGATCGCCCGCCAAACCTGTCTTACTAATTTGACTGACGCAGCGGACTGGGCACGCGATCGAAAGGCCGGCTTGGGCGAACGGGGAGGGAGCGGCCGCGCGAACAGGTCGCGAGCGTCGAGGCGACGACTGGAGGGGCCGCACAGGGCCGCCGCGAGGAGGGAGTGAACGCCTGCGGCTCGCACTGGAGCGCGGCGCCGCGAAGACACGCAACTTCGAACGCCGGGCTCTCCCCGGCGACCTTCACCGACCGATCGTCGAGCGCCGCGGCGCCCGACCTTGGATCAGAGCTTGTAGCGCCGCCGGATGCCGTCGAAACGGGCGTGCAGCAGGCGGGCGCGTTCCTCGGGCGTGACCCTGGCGCTGTCCGCCGGCAGGGCCTCGGCCAGGGCGTCGCGCTTGACGAGCCGGGTGCGGAAGTCCGCCGAGTTCTCGCTCTGCAGGTTGCGGTAGGTCAGGTTGCCGCGCACGAAGCCCTGGGTGTCCAGCCAGTTGTGGTAGCCGGGATCGTCGTGGCTGAGGACGAGGCGGATCACGCCGTCGGCGTCGACCTTGGTGCGGCTGGGCGTATAGCTCACCGGCCGGTAGAGATAGTCCATGCTGTTGAAGAACACCCCCATGTTCGACAGCATCCAGAAGCCGTCGTGGCTGTCGAACTCGACGACCAGGGCCTCGTCGGGCGCAATCTCCCAGTACATGTTGGCCGCCGCGCGCCCGCGTTTCTTGTCGCCCGGATCGCCGAGCGCGCCCGGGAAGACGTTCGGCGTCTTGGGGTTCACCGCGCCGATCATGAAGGGGTGGTCCGGCCAGTCGGTCATCACCGCCTCGACGAAGCGGCCCGCCCAGTCCATCGCCTCGACCATCTCTCCGGGCGTCGGCATGGGCCGGGGCTCGCTCATGCCGATCCGCTCGATGCGCAGGGTCGCCGGCCGCTCCTCCCAGCGGTCGAACCCCTGGCGCAGGAAGAGCTTGCGCGAGCCGGGCGTGGTCGGCAGCCAGTTGGGGCCACGCTCGGGCCCGCCGATGTAGAGCTCGAAGCTCCCGTCCCAGGCGGTCTGCAGCTGCTGGCCGAACAGGTTGGCCTCGGGGATGTCGCCGAAAGGCTCGTGCAGGCTGCGGAACTCCGTGCCCGGCTGCTTGTCTGGCCGCGGGCCCTGGACGGTGATGTTCAGGAACCGGCAGGTTCCGCGGTTGCCGGTGATCTTGTAGACCGACTGCCCGTCGATCCAGGCCTGCTGGTAGACGAAGTCCGCGCAGTCCCCGCCCAGCTTGCGGTGCGGATTGCAGAAGGTGTGCAGCTCCGGATAGCGGGTGTTGCGGGTCTCCAGCGCCAGGTCGAAAGCCTGGCCGAGGTTCTGCGTCATGAACCGGAAGGCGTCCGCCCGCTGCACCGCGTTCGGCGGGTTGTAGTCCTTGAAGACCTGCTGGCCGGCCGCCTTCAATCGCTCGCAGAAGGCGTTCCAGGCCTCGCTGAGGGCCTGGTCGTCGGGGCTGTCGCGGAACGCCATCAGAGTTCTCCAATCCTCACCGCCGAACGCCCCCTCCGTCTCGCTTCGCGAGCCACCTCCCCCGCTGCGCGGTGGAGGATCTGGGCCGTAGATGCTCCACCGCGTAGCGGGGGAGCTGTCGGCGCAGCCGACTGAGGGGGCGTTCGGCGCATATGCAGGTCTCAAACACCCCGCCCCTCCAGGAAGTCCCCGATCCACGCCGCCGCCCGGCGACACGCCGCCACCCGCCCCTCAGCGTCGATCCTAGGCCCCAGAAGCTCCAGGTCGAAAGCGCCCGCATAGCCGGCGTCCAGCGCCCAGCCGAGAATGCGCGCCAGGGGGATGGCCCCGTCGCCCGGCACGGCGCGGCAGGGCGAGGCGCGGTCGCCCAGCACGTAGTCGCTGACCTGGATCAGGTGGCAGCGCGGCATGGCGCGCTCGATGCTCTGCTTCAGTCCAGCCTCGGTCCAGCAGGTGAAGACGTCGAGGCAGACGCCGATTCCAGCCATTTCCGCCAGCTGCACCGCGTCGCGCAGCGAATGGGCGATGTGGATGTCGACGAAGACCGTGGAGGCGGGCTCGATCATCAGCGCCACGCCGGCGTCCCGGGCGCGGGCGACGCAAGGGGCGATCGCCTCGCAGAAGGCCTCGGCCGCCTGCTCCCAGGTGAGGCCTCCGCGGCCGCCGGTCAGCATGTAGATCGAGCGGCCGCCCAGGGCCTCGGTCGCGGCGATCACCTGGTCGAGCTGAGCCCGCGCCTCGCCCCAGGCCTCCGTCTCCGGCAGCTGTCGCGGCGCCAGGAAGGGGTGCATCAGGTATTCAAGCGTCCAGGGGCCGCCCGCCACGAAATCGTGGACGGCGGGGAGGCCCTCGGCGAACAGCATGGGGCTCACCACGCTCGTCCGGTGCGGCGAGAGCGCCCGCAGGTGGGCCGCCACATCGCGCGCGCGCTCGCCGGGAAAACAGATGGCGCCGACGGAGATCCGCTCGTGCATGTCGGTGTTCCTGGCGCGGCCTAGGCCGGCTTGCGGTGCTCGATGTCGATGCCGAAGCGCTCGCGATAGGGGGCGAACTCAGCGTTCAAAGCCTCGATGTCCTCGCCGATCATGTCCGTCGAGTAGACGAACTTTCCGTACCGATCGCCCTTGTTGTTCGCCAGATAGTCGCGCATCGCCGCCTCGGTGTCCGCGCCGAAGGCCATGCCGTAGGTCTCGTAGAAGCCGCGGATGACGCAGACGGGATCGCGGACGAAGTCCTGATAGCGGACGTGGTGGATGCGCGGGTCGTTGACCAGCGGGTGGGTCATCGTCGCCTCGAAGCTCGCCCGCGCCATCGCCAGCTGCTGCTTGGCGACCGCCGGCCAATCCACGTGGCCGCTCAGGCCTTCCATCAGCTCGGCGACCATGGCGATGCGCGAGGCGATCACCTGCACCGGGTCGCGGTGGGTCCAGATCATCCGCGCGTCCGGATAGGTCTCGAAGAAGGCGTCTAGCCGGGCGTTGTGGAAGCCCTTCAGCACCCAGTACTTCTTCGGCCGGGCGTACTGGAGCTGCTGCAGCATCATCTTGTGCAGCCGGTACTGGGCCCAGGCGTCGGTCGGCAGGCCGGCGACCTTCATGCCCATCGGCACGCGCCACCAGGCGGTCGGCGTCATCACCCGGAAATCGAAGGCCCAGGTGCGCTCGTCCTCCGGCAGGCCCTCGCCCAGCATGTCGTTGTAGGGATGGCTCCTCAGCCAGAAGGCGAGCTTGGTGTTGATCTCGCGCCAGTCTTCGTCGGCGCGCGCCCGCCGCGGATCATCCTCGCCCGTCAGCCCCGGGGGCGGCGAGGGATACATCACCTCCCAGAACCGCAGCGACCGCCCGTTCGGATCGACCGACAACAGGGCGTGCAGCAGGGTCGTGCCGCAGCGCGGCTCGCCGGTGGCGAACACCGGGGCGGTGATCTGCTCCTCGCCGATCGGGTAGCGCTTCCGGTCCTCGAAGAACTCCAGCCGCGACGTCAGCAGCCACAGGCAGTTTTCGACGGCGGCGCGTTCGCCCGCCGCGTCCATGCCGGCCTGTTTGATCGACTCCACCGCCAGGCGGAACCGCTCCGGCAGACTGTCGTCGCCGAAGTCGTTCAGGCCCGTGCGGGCCCTGGCCTCTGCCAGGATGGCGGCCGCATCCAGCGGGGGCGTGTTCATCTCGACGACCGCGTTCACGCTGCGTCTCCCGTCAGGCGCATCAGCTCGTCCTCGGCCTGCCGCACCTTGGCCGCGGAGGTGGCGGCGAACTTCAGGCCGGCCATGCCGCTGTAGTCGAGCAGCTTGGCCACCCGCATGCCGGCGTCGGCGTAGGCCTTGTACTTGCGGGCGATCTGCTGGGGCGAACCGTGCTCGACGACCGAGAGGATCGCCTCCGACTGGACCTTGTCCAGCATGTCGAGGATCCGCTCCCGCGGGAACAGGGCCGGGTCGATGTCCTGCATGCCGCGCCAGGTCTCGCCGAGCGGATGCTCGAAGCCGCGCTGGCGCAGGACCTCGGCCGGCATCTGCATGACCAGCGCCTTCACCAGCGGCGCCTGGAGGATTTCCGCCAGCTCGGCATCGTCGCCGATCAGGCAGAAGTTGACGTTGGCCGGCGTGATGGCCATCGGGTCGCGCCCGGCCTGTTCGGCGGACTGGCGGATCACCTTGAGCTTGTCCGCGTACTCCTCGGGGGTCCAGGCGCCGGCCGGCCACCAGCCGTCGGCGTAGCGGCCGGCGATGCCGAGCATCCGCGGGCCATTGGCGCCGATCCAGATCTTGGGGAACCTGCCCTCGTAGGGCTCGGTGTCCAGGCGGGCATGGTGCAGGTGGTAGAACTGGCCTTCGAAATCGACCGGCCCGTCGCTCTCCCAGAGCAGCCGGATGACCTTCAGCGACTCCTCGAAGCGCCCCACCGGCTTGGAGAAGTCGAAGCCATAGGGGACCGTGTTCTCCGTCTCGCCGCTGCCCAGGCCGAGGATGAACCGGCCCTTGGACAGGTGGTCGATGGTCAGCGCCGTCTGGGCCAGCAGAGAGGGGTGTCGGCGGACCGTGTCGACCACGCAGGTGGCGATCGGCACGTTCTTGGTCAGCACCGCCGCGGCGGCGGCGACCGCCAGGCCGTCGAGGTGGCGGTGCGGCGACGGCGAGGAGATGGCGAGGTCGGTGAACTCCGGCGTCCAGATCGAATCCGGCCAGAAGCTCACCATGTGGTCGGGCACCCAGATCGAATGGTAGCGGCCGCTGTCCAGGGTCTCGAGGTCGGAGAGGCCGAGCGGAAGTGTCGAGCGCAGGAAGGCGGCGGGCTGAAAGGTCATGCGGTTTCCTCCTGGCTCTCCGTCTTGCGCGGCTAGCCAGTGACCCACGATTGTCATACGACACGGCGGAGGAAACCTCCCATTTGGGAGGTGCGATCGCAGATGACGGGGGGATTGACGTAAGAGGTTGGAGAGCCGCCATGCCTGACGCTCATCTGGAGACCGATCTCCTGACCGCCATCCTCGAGGGAGCGTTCGAGGCCCCGCTCTGGGCCAGCTTCCTCGACGGCCTTCGCCGTAAGACCGCTGCGGACTACGCCAGCCTGATCTTTCGCCCGCCCGGCCGTCCGCTCAACGCCGTGGTCCACCTGTTCGCGGGCGCCCCGTCGCCCCCGCTGGTGGAGCGGCTCTACCACGAGGACCTCTACCAGACGGACCCCCTGCCCTATCACCAGCTGGCGGAGGGTCGCCCCTACGCGCTTGCGGAACTGCTTCGGTTCGACGATCCGGCCCATGTCGACTTCTATCGAGATGTCGTCGTGCCGAGCGGCATGGCGGCCATGCGGATGATGCGGGTGCAGGAGGCGAGCGGGGTGAACGCCTGGCTGACGATCGCCCGGCGCGAAACGGACTTCGGCGCCGCCGAGGACGACCTCCTGAGCGCCATCGCGCCGGCCCTGCGCGGCGCGCTGCGCAACTTCGCAGCCCTGGAGCACGAACGATTCAACGCCTCGGTGGCGGCGGAGGCCATCCGCCGGCTGCACTTCGGCTGGTTCACCCTGGACGCGACAGGGCGGGTCCTGGAGTCAAACGCCCTGGGGACCGACATCCTGGCGAAGTCCTCGATCCTGCGGCGAAACGCCGACGGCCGCCTGGCCGCACGCCCGGCGAAGCTGGAGCGCGAGATCGTGATGGCGATCCGCGAACTGGCGGCGAACCCGAAAAGCCGGGCTCGGGCGATCACCCTGAACCAGGATCCGTGGTTCGACATGCTGCTTGCCCCGACCCACGGTCAGCCGATCTCAGCGGGCCCCAACCCGGCGGTGATCGCCTATGTCCACGGCGACAACGCGCCTTCGGCGCATCGCTGCGACCAGCTCGCCAAGCTCTTTGCCCTGACGCCCAGCGAGGCGCGGCTGGCGCTGGCGCTCAGCCGCGGCATGACCATCGCCGAAGCCGCGGCGGAGTTCGGCCTGACGCTCGAAACAGCGCGCAACTATTCGAAGAAGATCTATTCGAAGACCGGCGCCCGCGGCCAACCCGACCTCGTCCGCTTCGTGATGCGCAGCGTCCTGGTCTGACGCCTAGCCTCAGGCCAGCGCCTCTTCGCCGACCAGGGTGGTGCGGCTCAGGAGACGGCCGCTGTCGGCTGGATAGGGTTCGACCCGGTGCATGACGCCGGTGTTGTCCCAGATGATCATGTCGCCCACGGTCCATTCGTGCCGGTAGACGAACTGCGGCTGGGTCGACCAGGCTTGCAGCCGGTCGATCAGGATGCGGCCCTCGGCTTCGTCCATGCCCTCGACCGAGGCGGCGTGGATGCCGACGACAAGAGACTTGCGGCCGGACTGGTGGGTCCAGACCAGGGGATGCGTCTTCGGCGCGAAGGTTCGATCCCAGGCTTCCAGCTCTTCCTTGCTGGGATGGAGATTGACCTTGCTCTGGATCATCTTCTGGGTGTGGACCACGCGCAGCTTTTCATAGGCGCGCTTCTCGTCCTCGGGCAGGTCGTCGTAGGCGGCGTAGGTGTTGGCGAATTCGGTCTGGCCGCCCACCTTCGACAGCACGCGGGCGGTCAGCAGCGACGCGCGCGTTGGGACGTCATCCTGGACGCCGTCGATGTGCCAGTAGGGCGTGCCCTTCAGATAGTGCGCCGTGTCGTTGAGCCGGGTGTCGAGGGTGATCTTGTAGATGCCCTTCTCGCCCTGCGGGATCACCTGGCCCAGGGTCTTGGCGAATTCGACCTGCTCTTCGTCGGTCATGCCGAGCTTGTGGAACAGCAGCACGCCGCGCTGTTCGAGCAGATCGCGGATCTCCTGCGAATGGCCGCCCGCCAGCAAGGTCTCCTTGCTGGCGATGATCTCGGTTCCGATGCGCGGCGTAAGCGCCCTGGTGGCGAACGTCATCTGCCGATCTCCCTGCCGGCGTCCTCGCCTGGGGCGGCGCGAGCGGCTTCAAAAAAGCTTTGCTGAACGCTTCATTAGCATTCGCGGCTTGCAGGGGTCAATCGACCGTCGACAGCGCATCATCGCCGTCCGACGCCCTATGGTGGGCCGGGCGTAGTGGCTCGGCGGCGACTGTTGTAGTACCGCCGAGGTCTTCGCAGGGGGATGGATCCAGGAATGGCAGCGCCTCGCAGGATGGGGGTCGACGGCGCGAAGAACCGCGGGCTGTTCGTGGAGGCGGCGGAACAGCTTCTCCGGGAGGAAGGCTACTCGGCGTTCACCGCCCGGCAGGTCGCCGCCAAGGCCGGGCTGAAGACCCAGCTGATCTACTACTACTTCCAGACGATGGACGACCTGATCCTGGCGGTCGTTCAGAGGATCACGACCCATCGCCTGGCGCGCTTCGAGCAGGCCATGGCGTCGCCTCAGCCGCTGAGGGCGCTTTGGGAGCTGCACAGCGATCCAGCGGGGGCGGTGATCTCGTCCGAGCTGCAGGCGATCGCCAGCCACCGCGAAACCATCCGCGCCGAGATCATCCGCTCCGCCCGACATTTCCGCGCCCTGCAGATCGAGGCGGTGTCGCGACTGCTTGAGGGGCGTGGCGTGGACCAGCAGGCCTATCCCGCCGCCGCCATCGTGGCGATCACCACCGCCTTTGCGCGCGCCCTGGTCACCGACACCGCGCTGGGGGTTTCGGACGGCTATCCCGAAGCGGTCATGCTGGTGGAGCGCGCCCTTCGGCAATTTGGCGAAGGCCCGCCGCCGGACAGCGCACCGCCCTAAGCCGCAGGCGACCGCCGCAGCACCGCGTCGAGGCTCGCCCCGAAGCCGTGGGCCTGCCAGAGGCTCAGGAAGGCGGTGAAGACGTGCAGGAAGCCGCGGGCGACTTCGTCCTTGAAGAGGACGGGGTCGAGCGGGCCCTCGGCGTCGGCCGCCTCGGGCAGGCGCGAGAGCACCAGGGCCGGGACGTCCATCATCATGGAGAGCCCAAGCATCGCCACCGACAGGTCGAGGTGGAGCCTGAGCTCCGCCGCCTCGAGCCGCGGACCGCCCTGCTCGTGCAGGGTGGCGGCGAAGAGCGGCAGCAGCTCCTCGAGACGACCGTCGACGATATCCGGGCCCGCCCCGCACAGGCCGCCCCACAGGGCGCAGGCCACGTTCATCTGGCGGACCATTCCCCAGTCCAGCAGCCCGCACTGGAGACCGCCCGACGGCAGGCGCCAGAACCAGGCATTGTCGATATTGGTGTTCCAGTGGCAGAGCGCGATGAAGTCGCGGTCCGCGTGCAGGAAGCGCCGGATGGTCGCCTGGTGACGCAGCAGGCGGACCGCCTCGGCTTCCAGCTGGGCGATGAACTGCGGCGTGGCGATCCTGGCCGGCAGCAGCTGGGGACATCGTTCGGCGAAGGCGGCGTAGGCCGCCACGCGCTCGCGCAGCTGCGCCTCGGTCCAAGGAATTGGATTTTCGGCCGCCGCCGCGTCCGCGTCGAAGGGGAAGAGCGTCTCGACCTGCGGCGACAGCCGCCCCGACTGGTGCGCGGCGGCCAGGCGCGCCAGCGCCGTCACGGTCGCCCGGTAGTAGGCGAGCGGCTCGGCGAGCTCATGGTCCATGCATTTCGGGCGGAGCGGCTCGATGCCGTCGCGACCGAAGGCCACCCTCTGGGTGATGAGCAGGCCGGTGCCGGAGTCGCGATGAAAGTCCGCGAAGTAGGCGGCTGGAACCTCGATCGGGAAGCCGGGGTGGCGCGACAGGGCGGCCAGGCGAACCTCGGCCTCCAGTTCGTACCGGCGACGGTCACGAAACGCGTCGGCGAAGTCGCGGGAGAACTTCACGAAGAGGTCGCTGTGCAGGCCCGGTTCCGGGCGCTCATATTCGACCGACAGGAACAGCTTGTGGCCCGAGTTGCCGCCGGGGAAGGACTCGCAACCGGTGATCCGGACAACCCGATTGTCCGCGGAAAGCGAACCGAACGCCCGGAAGGCGTCGGTGAGGAAGGTCTCGCCGGCGGCGCGCAGCGCCGCGTCATGCGCCGGAATGTCGAGGCCGCTCGCGTCGCCGCGCACGAAGTCCAGGCGGACCGGTTCGTCGTAGACCATCATCTCGCGCGGGCCTTGAGCTGCGGTCGAAAGGGCGGGCGCACCTCATCACGTTCGCCGATTGTCTTGTAAAGCCCGGCCCGCATCCGGGACCAAGCCGCTACCGCCGCACGATCTCGCCGTCCTCCTTGGTGAAGCTCGCCGGCTTGCGATCCAGCAGATCGAGGACGACCTCGGAGGGCCGGCTGAGCTTGACGCCCTTGGGGGTGACGACGATCGGCCGGTTCACCAGGATCGGGTGCTCGACCATGGCGTCCAGGATCGCCTCGTCGCTGACCTTCGGGTCCAGCAGGCCCAGCTCGGCGGCTGGCGTTCCCTTGTCGCGCAGGATGTCCCGCGGCCTGGCGCCCATGGCGGCCAGCAGCGCCTGCAGCTGGGGCTTGGTCCAGCCGGCCTGCAGATACTCGACAATCTCGGGCTGGTAGCCGGCGGCCTCGACCATGGCCACGGTGTTGCGGGACGTGCCGCAGGCCGGATTGTGGAAGATGGTGATCGGGAAGCCGGTCATGTCGTGGATCTCCGGCCCAGAAGCCAGTTGAAGGTGGTCACCGCCACGACCGCGCCGACCACCTGGCCGGCGATGAACAGCGGCGCGGAGGCCGGGGAGATGCCGGCGAAGGTGTTTGTGAGGCTTCGCGCGATCGTCACGGCGGGGTTCGCGAACGAGGTCGAGGCCGTGAACCAGTAGGCCGCGGTGATGTAGAGGCCCACGAGCGTCGGCGTCGCGTCCGGCTTGAAACGCAGCGAGCCGAGAATGGTCGCGACCAATCCGAAGGTCGCCACCGCTTCGGCGAAGCCCTGCGGAAGGCCGTCGCGCGCCTTCGTGGAGACCTGCAAGACCGGTTCGGCGAACATCAGGTGGGCCGCCCAGACCCCGGCGATCGCCGCCACCGCCTGGACCGCCATGTACCCGAAGGCGAGGCGCCAGCTCAGCTCGCGCCTGGCGGCGAACATCGCCGTCACCACGGGATTGAAGTGCGCGCCGGAGATCGGCCCGAAAACGGTGATCAGAACCACCAGGGCCGCGCCGGTCGCCAAGGTGTTGCCCAGCAGGGCGACCGCGTCGTTCCCGGCCGCCAGACGCTCGCCCATGATGCCGGAGCCCACGACGACGGCGAGCAGCAGCGTCGTCCCGAGCGCTTCGGCCGCCAGGCGCTGCTGCGGCCCGAACGCCTCGAGCGGCGGCTCCAGGCTGGCGTCCAGCGGGCGGGGCGTCCGCGACGACGTCTCGACGGAACTGTTCATTCCGCGGTCGGCGCCGGCGCGTCCTGCGGCTTGCCGATGTCCTCGAGCCGCTTCTGCAGCGCAAGCCGATCGAGCGACGCCATCGGCAGGTTCATGAACAGGGAAATCCGATTGTTGAGCATGCGATAGGTGTCGGCGAAGGCGATCGCGATCTCGGCCTGGGAGCCGTGCGCCAGCGCAGGATCCGGCATTCCCCAGTGGGCCGTCATCGGCTGGCCTGGCCAGATCGGGCAGACTTCGCCCGCGGCGTTGTCACAGACCGTGAACACGAAATCGAGCTCCGGAGCGTCCGGGTTCTGGTCGCGGGTGAACTCCTCCCACGACTTCGACCTCATGCCGCTCGTGTCATGATGCAGGCTCTGGAGGAGATCGAGGGCGTGCGGGTTGACCGTGCCCGTCGGCATCGAGCCGGCCGAGTAGGCCTTGAACCGTCCCCGGCCGATGCGGTTCATGATGGCCTCGGCCATGATCGAGCGGCACGAGTTGCCCGTGCACAGGAACAGGACGTTGTAGACCTTGTCGGCGGTCGCGTTGGTCATGTGGCTTTCCTCCCTCACGCGCAGCGCCCCTCGGCCTCGCAGCCTTGGCTGACGATGGCGACCAGCGGAGCGCAGATTTCAGGCGCGCCGCCGCAGCAGTCCTCCATCAGGAAGGCGAGCAGCTGGCGCATGCCGTCATAGTTGGCGGTGTAGACGATCGACCGGCCGTCACGGCGCGAGGCGACCAGTCCTGCATGGCTGAGGATGGTCAGGCTGGCGGAAAGCGTGTTCGGCAGCACCTCGAGCCGACGGGCGATCTCGCCGGCCGCCAGGCCGTCGGCGCCGGCCTGCACGAGCAGGCGAAAGGCGGAGAGCCGCCCCTCATGGGCCAGCGCCGCGAGGCTCGAGACGGCGGACTTCATTTCCATATTTCGACAATACCAGAATTATGAGACAGTTTGAAGTCGTATTCGCCACCTTCCCCCTCCGAGGCCGTTCATGACCGAGCTCCCCGCGCTGCAGCCGCAGTTCCTCGACAGGCCGACGCCGGAGAAGCTGAACGCCCCCGCAGTCTCGACCCATCCGCCTCGCATCCTGCTGCTCTACGGGTCGCTGCGCGAACGCTCCTACAGCCGGCTTCTCGTCGAGGAGGCGGCCCGCATCCTTGAGCGGCTCGGGGCCGAAACCCGGATCTTCGACCCGCGGGAGCTGCCGCTGCCGGACGCGGTCTCGCCCGACCACCCGAAGGTGCAGGAACTGCGCGCCCTGTCCCTCTGGTCGGAGGGGCAGGTCTGGTGCAGCCCCGAGCGGCACGGCGCCATCTCCGGGATCATGAAGGCGCAGATCGACTGGATCCCGCTGGAGGTCGGCAGCGTGCGGCCGACGCAGGGCCGAACGCTGGCCGTCATGCAGGTGAGCGGGGGCTCGCAGTCGTTCAACGCGGTCAACACCCTGCGCCTGCTCGGGCGCTGGATGCGGATGATCACCATCCCCAATCAGTCGTCGGTGGCCAAGGCCTTCCAGGAATTTGACGACGAGGGCCGGATGAAGCCGTCGGCCTATTACGACCGGGTCGTGGATGTGATGGAGGAGCTGGTGAAATTCACCCTCCTGACCCGGGACCGCGCCGAATACCTCGTCGACCGCTACAGCGAGCGGAAGGCCGAGGGACGGGCGCCCACCTAGGCGGAATTGGCCGCCTCCCGTTTCAGGCGCGCGGCGATCTCCGGATAGCGCTCGCTCTTGAGCTTGCCGTACATCGAGATCCGCAGGCACTCCTGGGAGAAGCGGCGGGCGAAGCGGCGCAGGTCCTCTGGGGCGGTGGACTGGGACCGCGCCCAGACCGGCCAGAGGAAGGCTCCCGCCAGCATGATCACCGACTGCACCTCGGCGTCGAGGTCCGCCTGCGACAGCTCGGTTCGGGCGAACCGCGCCTGGGAGCCGGCGTATTCGCGCCAGAAGCTGTCGGCGGCGGGATCGGGCGAGGACAGGACCTGCAGCAGCCAGGCGCGGCAGAGCTCGGGATTGTCCATGGCGTAGTTGGCGAGGCGGTCGGTGATCCCGGCGATGTCGACCTGATCGAGCGAGCGCTCGCGCGCCGAGTCGCCGAACACCGCCCGGAACAGCTTGTCGGAGACCCATTCGGCGGTGGCCGTGACCAGTTTCTCGCGGGTCTCGAAATGCTGGTAGGCGGCGCCCCGGCTGACCCCGGCCACCCGGGCGACCTCGGACAGGCTCAGCCCCTCCGGCCCGTCCTTGGCCAGGCAGCTGCGCGCGGCCCGCAGAATGACCTCACGAGTGTTCGCCGGATCGCGGCCGCGGCGGACCGCAGCGCCCCGCGCCCTCGCCGCCGGCGGGTTCCGAGGCGTGGCGGCGGCGCAGGCCAGCGGGTCGGCTTCCATCGACATTCGGGCCAGGTGGGCCGAGGGGGTCAAGCCGCCCAGGGTCTTCAACCGGCATCGACCGTTATAGGCCTGCATGACCTGGGCGAGCTGGCGCAGGTGCGCATCGCGGTCGCCGGCGGCGCGCCGCCGCGCCGCCGCCTGCATGGTGCGGGTCATCAGCTCGATCTGGACGGGCGTCCAGCGCGCCTCGGCGGTCCGCAGCTCGACGCCCGCCGCGGCGCAGGCTTCGCCAAATTCCTGACCTTGGGCGAACGGCGTCTCGGCTTCGACGACGACGGCGTGAACCCGGTTCGGCGCCGCCGCCACCAGGGCGCGCAGGGTCTCCGCAGCGGCGGCCGGCGTGGGCTGGGCGTGCAGATCGCCGAAGGCGAACTTGCTGGCGCGGTCGACGGCCAGAAAGAGGTTGAAGCCGCCCTCGCGCTCCGGCGTCAGCAGGTGGAGGTCGAAACAGCCCGCCTCGCTCGGCGCGCCCTCGCCGCCCTGCAGCCGCGAGACGCCGTGCCGGCGCAGGCAGCGGTGCAGCGACGACCGGGTCAGCTGCGGAATGAAACTGCCCAGCGCATAGAAGCAATCGTCCAGCGGCAGGAAGCTGTAGCGCCGGAAGGCGACGATGATCGCCTCCTGCTCCAGCGTCAGCACGGTTGATTTCGGGTTCTGCGGGCCGGTCTTGCGATCCTCGACGGAGGCGCGGCTGCGCCACTTGGCGATCGTCTTCGGATTGACCCCGTAGCGTTCGGCCAGCGTGCGGATGCTGTCCGGGCTTTCCTGGATCGCCCGGCGGATCGCCGCCGTCGTCCGGGCCCCGCGCAGGCCCGCCTCCAGGGTCTCGTCGCTCATGCCTGCAACTCCTCAAGCCGCCCTGTACCATGCAATAGCGCGATCCCTTTCCCATGAGCGGCGGCCCGACCCACAGATTCGTGTCTCATCCTGCCATGGGTTGGTTCGGCTGCTGCCGAGGAGCCGCCGGTATCGCAGATGGCTTTCCCGCGCCAAAAATGAACAGGTCTGTTGCATATGCATGGAGTTGCACTGTGACCTTCAGGCGAGGAAACGCCTATGAAACCAGCACGGCGGGCATGGGAACCTTCGCGGGCGCGGAGGGCTGCGCCGGCGCCACAATGAAACCCAACAGGCGCCATTCGTTGAGCATGGCCGCCGCCCGAGCGGACGCCCAGTCCGCCGGACTGGGCGATAGAGGGAGATCGACATGGCAGGAGCACTCGCCGGACGCGTGGCGCTGGTCACCGGGGCCTCATCGGGCATCGGCGAGGCTGCTGCGGCAGCGCTGGCCGAGGCCGGCGCCGTGGTCGCCGTCTCGGCGCGCCGCGCCGAACGCCTGGAGGATCTGGTGCGCCGCATCGAGGCCGCCGGCGGCAAGGCCATCGCCCTGCCCGGCGACGTCTCTGACGAGGCCGTCGCCACCCGCGTGGTGGAGGAGACGGTGGCCCGGCTGGGCAAGCTCGACATCCTGGTTAACTCGGCCGGCGTCATCCAGGCCGGCGGCGTCGAAAACGCCGACACCGCCGAATGGCGCCGCGTCATCGACATCAACCTGATGGCCACGCTCTACACTTGTAAGGCGGCCATTGGGCCGATGAGGGCGCAAGGCGGCGGCGACATCGTCAACATCTCCTCGACGGCGGGCCGCAGAGCCGCCGGCGTCTTCGGCCCCTATTCCACCAGCAAGTTCGGCCTGACCGCCCTGACCGAGGGGATGCGCCAGGAGGTCGGCGGCTACGGCATCCGCGTCTGCATCGTCGAGCCGGGCGCGACGACCACCGAGGTGGCCGAAGGCATGACCAATCCGAAGCTGAAGGAAGCGATGCGCCAGCATGTCGGCAAGGAAGGCGCGATGAAGGCCGAGGACGTCGCCTCCGCCATCGTCTTCGTCACCAGCCTGCCGCCGCGCGCCAACATCTCGGAAATCCTCATCCGCCCGACGATCGACACTGCGCCGATGTAGGCGCACGCCGGGCACGATCTTGCAGACCCCGGCCGCCTCAACCCTGGGCCGGCCCCATTGTGGAGAATTCTATGTCTTTGAACGGCAAGGTGGCGGTGGTGACCGGAGCCGCCAGCGGGATCGGCCGCGGGATCGCCATTCGGCTCGCCGCCGACGGCGCGGCGATCTCGGTGTGGGACCTCAACGCCGCCGGGGCGGAAGAGACCGCCGAGCTGATCCGGGCCGCCGGCGGCAAGGCCATCGTCTGTGCGGGCGACGCCGCCGCGAAAGAGCCGATCGCCGCCGCGGTCGCGCGCACCCACGCCGAACTCGGCCCGATCAGCATCCTGGTGAACAACGCCGGCATGACCGGCTTCGACGCCTTCCAGACCATCACCCAGGAGCACTTCGAGAAGGTGCTGCGCGTCAACCTGACCGGCCCCTTCCTCTGCATCCAGGCCATCATCCCGGACATGCTGGCCGCCGGCTGGGGCCGCATCATCAACATCTCCTCCTCCTCGACCGAGACCGGCGCCCCGATGATGGCGCACTACGTCTCGTCCAAGAGCGGGTTGATCGGGCTGACCAAGGCGCTTGCCGTCGAGTACGCCGACAAGGGCATCACCGTGAACAACGTGCCGCCGGGCTTCATCGACACGCCGATGCTGCGGGCCTCGCCGGTCGACGTCGACGCCTACGCCGCCACCATGCCGATGAAGCGTCCGGGCAAGCCGTCCGACATCGCCGGAGCCGTCGCCTATTTCGCCTCCGAGGAAGCCGGCTACGTGACCGGCCACACGCTGAGCGTCAACGGCGGCCGCTACATGAACTAGCCGGCGGGCGGCGTCCCGGCGGTTTGTCGTCGGGACGTCGCCTTTCTTGGGGCGCTTGCTCATCCACGCGTGTCATCCCGGAATCCGCGCAGCGGATATCCGGGACCCATGCACACCGAAGAGCGAGAGTTCGCGGGGCGCGGCCGCGTCCTGCCCTGCACCGCCGTGTTCACTGGTCCCGGTCTTTTCGCTGTGCGAAAAACCGGGATGACAATCGTAGGGGGGCCTTACGGATAGACGGCCTTGCCGTCGGCGGTCTTGATGTCGGCCCACTGCTTGCGGACCTGGTCCTTCACCGCGGCGGGCAGCGGGACGTAGTCGAGCTGGCTGGCGGCGGCGTCGCCGCTCTTGTAGGCCCAGTCGAAGAAGGCCAGCACGGCCTTGGCCTTGGCGGCGTCGGCCTGCTGCTTGTGCACCAGGATGAAGGTCGCCCCGGTGATCGGCCAGGCGGCCGCGCCGGGCTGGTCGATCAGCACCAGATAGTTGCCGGGCGCGTTCGCCCAGTCGGCGCCGCCGGCCGAGGCGGCGAAGGCCGCGGCGGTCGGCGAGACGAAGGCCCCGTCCTTGTTCTGCAGGGAGGTGAAGGACATCTTGTTCTGGGTGGCGAAGGCGTATTCGACATAGCCGATCGCGCCCGGCGTCTGCTTGACGAAGGCGGCCACGCCGTCGTTGCCCTTGCCGCCGATGCCGGTCGGCCATTCCACCGCGTCGCTCGCCCCGACCTTCTCGGCCCAGGCCGGGCTCTTGGCGGTGAGATAGGTGGTGTAGAGGAAGCTGGTGCCCGAGCCGTCAGAGCGATGGACCACGGTGATCGGCAGGTTGGGCAGCTTCACCCCGGCGTTGGCCTGGACGATCTTCGGATCGTTCCAGTTCTTCACGGTCCCCAGGTAGATGTCGCCCAGCAGCGCGCCGGTCAGCTTGACCTGGCCCGGCTGCACGCCCGGCAGGTTGACCACGGGCACCACGCCGCCGACCACGGTCGGGAACTGGTAGAGGCCCGCCTTGTCCAGGTCCTCCGGCTTCAGCGGCTTGTCTGAGGCGCCGAAGTCGACGGTGTTCGCCTGGATCTGCTTGATGCCGCCACCAGAGCCGATCGGCTGGTAGTTCAGCGTGAGACCGCTGTCGGCCTTATAGGTCTCCGCCCAGCGGGCGTAGAGCGGCGCGGGGAATGTCGCTCCGGCGCCGGCGATCACGGCGCCGCCGCCGGCCGAGGGGGGCTGGCCTTGCGACTGTTGCGAGGACTTGCCGCAGCCGAACAGCAGCAGGGCGCTGGCGGCCAGGGCGAGCGTCGTTGAGACGCCGAGCTTCGTCGTCATAGGGTCACCTTCCAAGGTTCGACCTGGCTTATGCCGAGGCCGCATGACAGTCGCGTGACACATGCTCCGTAGGCGGACTGAGTCCGGCGGCGACCGAATTCCGGCCGCCGCGCGCGCCCTGTCAAGGCGTGCGGCGCAGCCGTGTGCTAATCTTTGCCTGCGCTCGCGGGAACCCGGGCAGGCGTCCCGCTCGTTAGGAACGACAGGCGAGGAGGCATATCAATGCGCCGAGAGGATCCGGCGGCCTGGATGTGGGCCGAGGCCTTGCAGATGCTGTCACAGGCCGAACGCCTCCAACACGAGTTCTTCAATCCCGGAGGTCGCCGCCCCGGCGCGGCCTGCTGGGAACCGCCGGTGGACGTTCTGGAGACCGATCGCGAGGTCCTGATCTTCGCCGCCCTCCCTGGCGTGGATTCCGACGCGGTGGAGACCGTGATCGAGGGCGGCGTTCTGGTCCTCTCCGGACGACGCGTGCTCCCGCCGCAGCTGCAAACCGCGGTCATTCACCGGCTGGAGCTGCCGCAGGGCTGTTTCGAACGGCGGATCCCCCTGCCCGCCGGACGCTACGACAGCGTGCGCCGCATCGTCACCAATGGCTGCCTGCAGGTCAGCCTGCGCAAGCTTCGCTGACCGGAGGCTGAGACCCATGTCGGAAAGCCAAAGCGTCACGGATGCGGCCGCCTTTCCGCCGCTTCCAGCCGACGCCGTGATCATCGTCCCAGTGCGCGACACGGTGCTCTTCCCGGAGATCGTCCTGCCCGTCGCGCTCAGCAGCCCCGAGGCGATCGCTGCGGCGCAGCAAGCGGTCCGCGCGCAGCGCCAGTTCGCCATCGTCTTGCAGGAGGATCTGGCGGCGGAACATCCCGCGCCCGCCGAGATGCACGGCATGGGGACGGTCGCGAACCTCTTGCGCTACATCACCACCCCCGACGGCGGGCATCATGTGATCTGCCAGGGCGTGCAGCGCTTCCACATCACGGAATTCCTCGAGGGCTGGCCGTTTCTGGCGGCGCGCGGCCTGCACCTGCCCGAGCCGCTCGCCGAAGGCGCTGAGATCGAGGCCCATTTCGTCGGCCTGAAGCAGCGCGCGCTGGAAGCCCTGCAGCTTCTGCCAGCCGCCCCGGCGCCCCTGCGCGAGGCCGTCGAGGCGGTGACCGCGCCGGGCGCCCTCGCCGATCTCGCCGCGGCCCACATGGACCTCAAGCCCGAAGAAAAACAGGACATCCTCGAAACGCTCGATCTCGTCGAGCGGCTGGACAAGGTCTCGCGCCTCCTGGCCCACAGGATCGAAGTGCTGAAGCTCAGCCAGGAGATCAACCAGCAGACCCGCGCGACCTTCGACGAGCGCCAGCGCCAGGCGGTGCTGCGCGAACAGATGGCCGCGATCCAGCGCGAGCTGGGCGAGGATGAGCCCGACGCCGATCTCGATGATTTGAGGAAGGCGATCGCCGACGCCGGGATGCCGGAAGAGGTGCAGACCCAGGCGCTCAAGGAGCTCCGCCGACTGGAGCGAACGCCGGACGCCAGCGCTGAGTACGGCATGATCCGCACCTATCTGGAGTGGCTGGCCGAGCTGCCGTGGAAGCTGCCGGACCCCGCCCCGCTCGACATCATCGAGGCGCGGCGCATCCTCGACGCCGACCACTACGGCCTGGAGAAGATCAAGCAGCGGATCGTCGAATACCTGGCGGTGCGCAAGCTTGCGCCGGGCGGCAAGGCGCCGATCCTGTGCTTCGTAGGCCCCCCCGGCGTCGGCAAGACCTCGTTGGGCCAGTCGATCGCCCGCGCCATGCAGCGCAAGTTCGTCCGCGTCAGCCTGGGCGGCGTGCATGACGAGGCCGAGATCCGCGGCCATCGCCGCACCTATGTCGGCGCCCTGCCTGGCGACATCATCCAGGCGATCCGCAAGGCCGGCTCGCGCGACTGCGTGATGATGCTGGACGAGATCGACAAGATGGGCGCAGGCGCCCACGGCGATCCCGCCTCCGCCATGCTGGAGGTGCTCGATCCGGAGCAGAACGGGACCTTCCGCGACAACTACCTCGCCGTGCCCTACGACCTCAGCCGCGTGGTCTTCATCGCCACCGCCAACATGCTGGAGGGCGTTCCCGGCCCGCTGCGCGATCGGATGGAGATCATCCAGCTCGCCGGCTACACGGCGCGCGAGAAGCTGGAGATCGCCAAACGCTACCTGCTGCAGCGGCAGCTGGAGGCCAACGGCCTGCCGCCCGAACAGGTCGTGGTGGACGATGCGGCGATCGCCCAGGTGATCGGCGACTACACCCGCGAGGCTGGGGTGCGATGGCTGGAGCGCGAGCTCGGCCGGCTGCTGCGCAACGCCGCGGTGCGCGTCGCCAGCGGCGAATCCGGCCCGATCCGCATCGGCCCGGACGAGGTCGGCCAGATCCTCGGTCCGGCGCGCTTCGAGAACGAGGTCGGCATGCGCACGAGCGTGCCCGGCGTCGCCACCGGCCTCGCCTGGACCCCGGTCGGCGGCGACATCCTGTTCATCGAGGCGACGCGAATTCCCGGCCGCGGCCAGCTGATCCTGACCGGCCAGCTGGGCGATGTCATGCGCGAGAGCGCCCAGGCCGCCATGAGCCTGGTGAAAAGCCGCGCCGCGGCTCTCGGAATCGCGCCCGAGGTCTTCGAGAAGCAGGACATCCACGTCCACGTCCCGGCCGGGGCGACGCCCAAGGACGGCCCTTCGGCCGGCGTGGCGATGTTCACCGCCCTCTCCTCACTGCTCACCGACCGCAACGTGCGCAGCGACACCGCCATGACCGGCGAGATCAGCCTGCGCGGCCTGGTGCTGCCGGTCGGCGGGATCAAGGAGAAGGTGCTGGCCGCCGAGGCCGCCGGCCTGACCCGCGTCCTGCTGCCGGCCCGCAACCGTCGGGACTTCGAGGACATCCCCGAGGAGACCCGGCAGAAGCTGGCGTTCGTCTGGCTGGAGACCGTGGACGACGCCATGGCCGCCGCGCTGGAGCCGTCAGGCGACGGCGCCGCCGTCTCGGCGCGCGGCGACGGTTCACGACCGCTCGCCGCCAGTGGCCGGGCGAGGCCTCTGGCGCACTGAGGCTCGCGGCTCCCCGATGAAGGGAAGCGCCGCCATCACCCCGTCGGCAGCATGGCCACCACGGCGTTGGTCTTGGTGTTGAAGCGCACGCCCTTCAGCCGGGCCTTGGGATAGTTGGTCCACTGTCCCGACACCTCCACCGGCGTCACGACCTGGGCGGCGGGGCCTTGCGGCTGATAGCCGATCACGTCCACGTCATAGACGCCGTCCGGCGGCGGCGCGGCGTTGATCCGTGGCAGGAAGGCCAGCTCGTAGTAGCCCGCGGTCTCGGTCTTGCCGCTGGCCTTGAGGGTCAGGCCGCCGTCGGCCTCGCCGGGGGCGACGCTCGCCGCGTCCACCGAGAGGATCACCGCCTGGCCGGCGTAGAGCTGGGCCGGACGCGACAGCGACTTGGGGGCCGGCGCCGTCTCGGTCGCTTGGCTCTGGGACTGCTGGCAGGCCGCGAGTCCGAGACAGGACGAGACGGCGGCCAGGATCAGGATCGTACGCACGAATCATCTCCCCATGGTTGTTATTTTGGGGATGTTGCGCCTCAAAGTGGCGCCGGGCAAGTTTTTGACGAACCCGCGTTCTTCTAGGCCGCGCCGCTGCTCAGCAGTTTATCGAAATAGGCGATGGTGCGGCGCAGCCCTTCCTCGAGATGAACCGTCGGCTCCCAATTGAGGATCGCCCTGGCCTTGTCGATGTTCGGCTGGCGCTGCTGCGGATCGTCCTGCGGCAGAGGGCGGAATTCGATCAGCGAGGCCGCGCCCGTCATCTCGACCACCTTCTCGGCCAGAGCGCGGATGGTGAACTCCCCGGGATTGCCGAGGTTGATCGGTCCGGTGACCTCGTCGCCGGTGTCCATCAGGCGCAGGAAGCCTTCCACCAGGTCGTCGACGTAGCAGAAGGAGCGGGTCTGCAGCCCCTCCCCGTAGAGGGTGATCGGCTCGCCCTTCAGCGCCTGGACGATGAAGTTGGAGACCACCCGGCCGTCGTTCGGATGCATCCGCGGGCCATAGGTGTTGAAGATCCGCGCGACCTTGATCCGCAGCCTGTTCTGCCGGTGGTAGTCGAAGAACAGGGTCTCGGCGCAGCGCTTGCCCTCGTCGTAGCAGGAGCGAAAGCCGATCGGATTGACGTTGCCCCAGTATTCTTCCGGCTGCGGATGAACGGTGGGGTCGCCGTAGACCTCGCTGGTCGAGGCCTGGAAGATCTTGGCGCGCCGGCGCTTGGCCAGGCCCAGCATGTTGATCGCCCCGTGCACCGAGGTCTTGGTCGTCTGGACGGGATCGTACTGATAGTGGATCGGCGAGGCCGGGCAGGCCAGGTTGTAGATCTCGTCGATCTCCACGAAGAGCGGGAAGGTCACGTCGTGCCGCATCAGCTCGAAGTTCGAATTGTCGAGCAGGTGGGCCACGTTGCGCCGGGCGCCCGTGTAGAAGTTGTCGACGCAGAGCACTTCATGGCCCTGGTCGAGGAGACGTTCGCAAAGGTGCGAGCCGATGAAGCCGGCGCCGCCGGTGACGAGGATGCGTTTCATCTCGGCGCGGCTCAGCGGCCGCCGGCTCGACGCTGGCGAGCCCGCGGCTCCACCTCCACGAGTTCGGCCTCGCCCGCGGCTTCCGCCGGCCGCCAGAGCCGGTGGTCGGGGCGCAGCGGCCGCGCCAGGTTCCGGACCGCGAGCTTCGCGCGATAGACCTCGTCGAAGTCCGGGGCGGCGCCGAGCATCTCCTGGCTGTCGTGGTCGAACTCGATCGCGGCCTTGAGATAGACGTCGAGATTAGCGAGGTCCGGGATCGGCAGTTCGCCCTGCAGATAGTCGGCGCACATGCCGGCGTAGAGTCCCTCGAGGCTGCGGACGAGCTTGTCCATGTTGAACAGGTCGCAGGTCGCGCGGTTCAGCTCCAGCTTCGCCTTGAGCGCCGCCACCGTCGCCGGCTCTCCGGCCAGCTCGATCGCCCGTTGCACGAAGGCCTGCGGATTGTCGCACACCAGTTCCGGCAGGCCGGCGGCGCGCACCAGGCTGCCGCAGACCCGCGAGGCGAAGCTGCGGCCCGAGATGGTGAGCAGCGGCACGCCCATCCACAGTGCGTCCGAGGCGGTGGTGTGGGCGCCGTACGGGAAGCTGTCGAGGAACAGGTCGGCCAGCGGATAGCGGGCCAGGTGGAACGGATTGGCCAGCTTCGGCGCGATGATCAGCCGCGCACGATCGATCCCCCGCTGCTCGGCGTAGTCGCCCAGGCGCTGAACCGTCTCCGCGCCCGGATCCAGCAGCCAAAGCACGCTGTTCGGCGTCGCGCGCAGGATCTCCAGCCAGCGGTCGTAGGTGAAGCGGGTCAGCTTCTGGACGCCGTTGAAGCTGCAGAAGACGAAGGCGTCGTCCGGCAGGCCGAACTCGCTCCGGCTCGGCCGGTTCGGCGCCACGCCCCGCTTGCGGTCGTTCGGCTGGTAGCAGGGCAGCCGGAGCACCTTCTCCGTGTAGTAGTGCTCGCTGCCCGGCGGGATGATCCACTCGTCGGCGATGACGTAGTGGTGGTAGGGCGTGCCGATGGTGCCCGGATAGCCCAGCCAGTTCACCAGGATCGGCGCGGGCCGGCGCGCGAACAGGTTGCTGCGGCCGTCACGCGTATGGCCGTTGACGTCGACCAGGATATCGATGCCGTCGGCGCCGATCCGCTCGGCCGCGGCGTCGTCGCTCATGTCGCGGATGTCGATCCAATGCTCGACGGCGGCCTTGATGCGGGCGTTCAGCGCGCCCTCGTCCTTCTTGCCGCAGTAGTAGGCGAAGACCTCGACCTGGCTGCGGTCGTGCAGCTCGAACAGCTCGGCCATCAGATAGCCGATGGCGTGGTCGCGCAGGTCTGACGAGACATAGCCTACCCGCAGCCGCCGGTCGGTCAGGTCGATCTCGGCATTCCGACGGTCGTAGGGATTGACCAGCACATCCGGAACCGCCTGCTCGACGAACCGCACCGCGGTGCCCAGGTGCAGGATCGGATCGTCCGCATAAGCCGTCGCCGAGAGCGGGCTGATCCCCATCATCAGGGTCTTGCGGTCGACCCGTTCCGTGGTCGCCATCACCGGCCACTCGCATTGCCCCATGCGCAGGGCGACGTACTGCTCGATGACGTCCCGCTGGGCCGGAACCAGCTCGAGCGCCTCCTGCAGGGCGGACTCGGCGAGAGGGGGCTGGTGGTGGTCCGAGAAGACCCGCCCCATTTGCTTGAGCGCGGTGAGCTTCATCTCTAGGGCCGTGCTTGTGACCGGCTCGACGCGGGCCAGCATCGCCTTCCAGGTCTCGATGCCCTTGACCGGCGCCCCGGCCCGCTCGAGCACGCCGCCGAGATTGATATAGGCCTGCAGGAAGTCCGGCTTCCGGCCGATCGAGGCCTTCAGCAGCTCAGCCGCGCTGGCGACGTCGCCGGCATCGCTGTCCAGCACCGCGCAGTTGAACTCGGCGATGTACAGGTGCGGATCGGTGGAATTGATCCGGATCCAGACCTTGTAGAGCTGACGCGACAGCTGCGACTGCCCAGACGCGTTGAGCGCGTTCGCCGCCTCGATCAGGTCTCGAAGCAGGAACGGACCCGCAGTGATCTTCTGGAGTGCGTCAAGGAAGACGGTGTCCGGCATGAGCTCTCGGCCATCCTGCGCCCGCCCGTCCTGCGACGAGCCTAAGCAATGATTCGGTTCGAGAAATCATCGCATGCGATTCAGGCCGGGACCACCAAGCTGCACTGGATCTTCGGTCTCAGGGCCATCACGCCGCAGGGGTGACGCCGGCCGCGGGAGCGGCCGGCGTCCATCGGACTAGTGCGCCAGGACGTAGGCTTCCACCTGGTCCGCGTCCATCATCGTCTGGACCTGAGTGGTGGTGAACCCGTCGAGCTGAGTCGTGGTCATCGCAGTGATGTTGGTCGTGGTCAGCGCGTCGATCTGGGACGAGGTCAGGCCGCCGATCTGGGTCGCCGTCAACATTCCCACGTCTGTGGTCGTGAGGTCGCCGATGACGCTGCTCGCCAGCTTCCCGATCTGCGTCGCAGTCAGGGCTTGCACCTGGCTCGTGCTCAGCTCGCGGAACAAGGTGATGTCGACCGCGCCGAGCTGGCCGGTGGTCAGGCCCTTCAGCTGGGTGGTCTGCAGCCCGTCGATCTGATCGGCCGTCAGCCCCGCGAAGTTCGTCGACGTCAGGGCGCCGATCTGGGTGCTGCTCAGGGCGCCCAGCATGGTCGCAGAGATCTCGCCCATGTCAGTGGCGGTCAGGGCGGTCAGCTGAGTGGTCGAGATGCCGCCGAGTTGCGTCGTCGTGAGCGCGGCCATCTGGGTGCTGTTCAGCGCCGAGAAGTTCGCCGTGCCCAGGCCGCGGATCTGAGAGGTGTTCAGGCTGGCGATCTGGGTCGCGGTCAGCGCAGCTGCCACTTCCGTGCTCAGGCTGGCGAGCTGGGCCGTCGTCACGCCCTTGAGCTGGGTGGTGGTGAGCGCACTGATCGCCTCCGAGCTGAGAGAGGCCAGGGCGACCGTGCTCACGGCGCCGATCTGCGTCGCGCTCAGCGAGGTGATCTGCGTCGAGCTCAGCTCGCCGAGGTCGGCCGAAGAGATCCCAGC